>NZ_CP019645.1 GCF_001999985.1 Helicobacter bilis
AATGGTGCGACTGCCCCTTGCCAACTAGAATCTAGGCTAGATTCTAGTGCGTTTGCTCCGCTATGAAGTGTTGTGCTATTAAAGGACGCATTTGCAAGTGCCACGCTCCCAAAAGCCACACTTGCTTTTTTTAATACAAGGCTAAGTCCGCCTATCCCCATAACTGAAGCAAATAATGCGATAGGCAAATTTGCAATGGGCGAGATAGCAACAGGAGAGTCGGCAAGTTTAGATTCTACCGATATGGCGTTGTGTGGCTCTTGAATATTAGATTCTACTTTACTTTGGTTTGTAGAATCTAGGCTAGATTCTGTATTTACATTTTGCATAGCTTAGTCCTTATTTTGTGTGGATTCTGTGTTAGATACTTCGCCTAAAGGCTTGATATGACAGCTTATAGAATCTAGATTATTTTCTGCTACTTTATCCCTAGCCATTTTCACCCCCTCTTGCCACAAGCTATGTCGCTCCACAATATAGTGAGAATCTACCTTGCCACTAAACATTGCTCGTAAAAGCGGACGATTTGCCTTGAAGATAAATGCCGCTAAATGCCCGATGATTCCAAGTATGATAAGAAACATTCCAAGATTATGCAGCTGCGCACTCCATAGATACAAACTATCGCTTATATTCCACCCAGCAAGGTTTTTGAGCGTTTTAATTAAGCCGGTAATGATTAAAAGCAGCAGCACAAGCCCTATGAAAAAATACGCTAGTCTTTGTTCAGGTAGATATTTTTCACTCTTTGGCTCTTGCCCACCAAAAAGCATAGCTTTAATAATCTTTAGGCTTTTCACCCCATCGCCTTTTTTGGGGAATATATCAAACTCCGCCCTTGCGATATGAAAATACAAGTGAAACGCCACAAAAAATATCAGCCCAAACGCCCCTACATAATGCAGCATTAAGCTTATGTGATAGTCCCCACTCCACGCCATTAGGGGCAGTTCATTTATCATATACCGCTTTGACACAGGCATTTGGAAAATCCCACTTGCAATCAAAATAAATGTGCTAAATGCCACACCCCAATGCACGATACGATTTTGCAGACTTTGACGCAATATCATAGATTCTGTTTTCATAATTTATCCTTTCTTTATATTCTTTTTAGATTTTGCCACAGCGATTGCCCCAGCGACTACACCAATAAGTGGTGCGGCTAACACACCTTTAATAAGGGCAGAATCTTCACTCACAAAGTTTTTTACCACCACATTCATATGCGGTCGCCCCATTTTTTGACTTTTAGAATCTAGCACACCATCTTCCTTGCCATACTTTCTAGCAATCGCTTCATCAATCTTTGTAAAATCAATTGAAGAGATATAAAATGTGCTTGTCCCGCCATTTTGGCTATCTCCATAAATGAATTTACTTTCCTTTTTCGCCTCTTCTACAAGAGCTAGAATCTTCGCCTTATCATCAAAGATAATAGCATCTTTAGGACATTGTGTTTCACAAGCAGGCTTTTTACCTTGTGCGAGTAAATCCGCACACATATCGCATTTAAACATCGCTCCACCACCAGCAAGTTTTGGGGCGATTTTAAGATAGATTCCAACTCCAGCTTGTCTCTGCGGTATCCCCCACGGGCAGACATCACGGCATTTTGCCCCACCAAAGCAGTAATGCTCATCAATATTTACAGCATTATTATCATCTTTGCCAATAATTCCAAATGGGCAGATTTTTTGACAAGTAGGATCATCGCAGTGCATACAACGGCGTGGGACAAACACCTTTTTAGAATCTATCTTTAGCTCTTCTACAAAAGTCCAGTTATACGGGCTTAAGCGTGATATATCATCTCTGTTTTTAGAATAATCTTCATAGATTTTACGCGGGAAATATTGCGGAATGTCTTTTATCGGCTCGGGGAATCTAGCGGCATTTTTCTCTTTACACGCATTCACGCATTGTGGCATTTCATAGCCTTTGCAACCATCGCATTTATCAAGGTTTATAATACTTGCTTTGCCTTTAGTCTTGCTAAACTCACTTGAATCTATAAGTGATCTTTTCTCTTTTTTGCCATCTTTTGTAGAATCACTAGATTCAGCATTTGCTCCAGCGACTAGCACAGGGGTGAGTGCTAGGGATTTTAAAAAGTTGCGTCTTTGCATTGAACTAACCTTTTTGAGATATAATTTTCTAGCATTGTATGCAAGTTTGAACGCTTTGTGTGTAACTTTATCACAAAAGGGAAAATTGGAATGCAGGGTGAAAGAGTGGACAAAGTTATAAAAGGTTTAAACACTTATTGCTTAAGATTTGGGTTTTTGGGAGTTTGTAAGCTTTTTTGCATTCTGTGATTATCATACGCAAAAAAACAAGATTTGATCAGTTTTGTTCCAACATGTAGCAATACTTAAGAAGCAGAATTAAAGCAAATACTTTTAGTGAAAATTTTGTAAAATCTTACAATGCAAACTTTTATGAAATCGAACAAGATCTGCAAATATGGCTAAGACCTGTTTTTAATATACTCAACCCGAAGTATTTTACCTTGGCTTTTTTATCCTATTTTGTGCGGTAATGTCAATCGTAATGCTATCATCTTCATTATTTGCATACGCCACAGCGTAATATACAATATAGTATGGTGATTTATCGCCTTTTTTGTCTTTCCAGCCATTGCCAAAGTCTTCTAGCACTTCTGTGTAGTAGTTTGCCACACATGTTCTTTTTTGCGTTTTTGTCTGTATGCCCTTATCTTCAATATTACTGATATGGGCGGTTAGCTTTGTGGTGATTTGAGCTTTAGTTTTATCCCATAATTGCATAAATTTTTGCTGTGCCTCTGTGCCGTTTCTGCGACCTTCCTCTTGGGCTCTTACCATAGCATGTTGGTAGAATCCCGCTTGTGCAAACTGCCTATATACAAGATCTGAATCACACATTGGCGGTGTGCGTCCTTGTGGCTTTTGCTGTGCTTCATTGTTACGCACAAGGGTTGTTGTTTGTTTGCGTCCTTGCACTTGAGTTTCATTTAAGATTGTGAGTTTGGCTGTATTTGAATCTTTGCATGAGATTTGATAGGTAACCTGATACATAGGCGATTTATCGCCCTTTTTGTCTTTCCAGCCATTGCCAAAGTCTTCTAGCACTTCTGTGTAGTAGTTTGCTACGCAGATTCTAGTCTCTCTATCAACTTGAGAATCTTGCTCATAAATATTACTTACACGCGAGATAAGTTTTGGTAAAATCGCCCCTCTTGTCTGCTTCCATAAACGCATAAATTCATCTCCAGCACTCTGCCCTTTCAGCCGTGCCTCTTCTCTAGCACGCACACTCGCATGCAAATCAAGGCTTGTTGCGGCAAATCTGCGTGTTATCTCACTGCTATTGCAGCTAAGAGCAGCTATGCAAGCACCTATTTGTGTGCTTTCTCTTGGCTGTGTTTGGTTTGCCTTGTCTTGGGGATTATCTTGCGTTGTTTTTTCTTGTTTGTTTTGCTTATCATCTTGGTCATTCATCGTTTCTTTATTGCTAGTTTCATGAGTTGAATCTTTATTGCCTGATTGCTGATTTGTAGAATCTTGATTGATAGAGTTTTGGTCTATATTTTCAGTGTTTGCAATGCTTCTATTTTGCGTATTTATAGAATCTGTCTTATTTTGGGCTAATGTATCACTGGGTTGATTAGAATCTTGGCGTGTGTTTTTTGTATTATTTGTAGTTTTAGATTCTGCATTTTTGCTGCTTTCTTGATTATCTCGTGTGTTTGTGCGATTAGAATCTGTTGTCATGACTTCATATTTGTCCTTATTAGTCTCATCATTGGGGGCATTATCTTTATTAGGTATATCTTGCGTGGTGTTAGATTCTGCAAGAGTGGTGGAATCTGCTTGATTATCATTAGTGGGGTTTTTATCAGATTTTTTACTGCTTGTTGTAGCGTCTGTATTTTGTGCGTGTTGTGTGTCTTTGCTAGATTCTCTGTTATCTTTTATAGCGGTTTTTGTTACAGAATCTTTATGAGTTTTATTTGGGCTAGTTTTAGAATTATTGTTTTTAGATTCTGTTGTATTGGTTGTGGGGTTTAGATTTGCTTTAGGTTGCTGGTTGCTATCTTGCGATACCTTGGTGGTATCGGGATTTTGTGCTTTAGAATCCTGTGGCTTATTTGAGTTTAGAGTATCATCTTCTGGTGAAATTGCTGTATCTGTTTTTATAGACTTAGTTTCTTGTCTCTCATTGGATGTATCCGTGGGTAACACACTCTCATTGGTGTCTAAATGAGATTCCAAATTTTCCTCATGTTTTGTTTGAGAATCTTTTGATTTATCCAGATTGGTATCAAAATCTTGCTTATTACCTTGCTCTTTGCTCTCTAGCACTTTATTGTTCTGTGTATCACCAGCGGTATTTGTGTAATATACAGCAACACCGCCTACCAAAACTAGCAACACAAGTATAATGAGAATTCGCATCTTCTTTGCTTTCATCATGCCCTCACAAAATAAAAATAGGCTTATTATACATTAAAAGTGCTGAAAACATGCTTTAAGATAAAAGTATAAAATCTGCTTTTTTGTTTGTTTTATTTTAGCTACTTTGGAATTTAAAGATTCTATTTTGCTTTTAGGTCGCGGTGTAATACTTTATGTTTTGTTATTTGAAATGTGGCATTGTATTTTGTATGGAAATTTAATGTTAGAATTTAAAACGATATTTTACCTTGTTTTAAGATTATTCGAAACAGCAAATATTGACTCATATTTGTAAATTGGTAGAGTCTAGATTTATTTGCGTTGAGTTATATTTGTTTTCGTATATGCTGGAGTTTTAGTCTGGCTAATCTGGGGCTGTGTTAAATTTAGGGTTATCAAATAAATTTGTGATTACTGCATTCTTAGGTTGTAGTTTCCTCTTACGCGTATTGTGATTGGCTTTGGGGGTCTCTTTAAACTTTTTGCAGACTGCTCTATCAATAATCGCAGAGAATCATCTAGGGCTTCTGCATTTGTTGATTGCAATATTTTTACATTCTCAATATGCCCATCTGGATACAATACAAACTCAATCAAGCCCACACCTTGCTGCTTTAGATATATAGCAAGTTGTGGATAGCCCATTCTATCAGCGGTTTTTTGAAATACTTCGCCATTTAAAAAATAGCTCTCTGCTAGATAATCCTTTTCTTCCTTACTCATATTTTGCAGTTCTGTGCCATAAAGCTGCAAGAGATCATTGCGTATTTTTTGTGGCAATTTATCAAAGTTTGCATTATCTGCTTGTCTTTTTAGCTCTTGTGTTAGGCTTGGTTTTGGACTAGCAAAGGGGTTGAATTCCCCTGTATTTTGCGGGATACTTAGACTTTGTAAGTCTATATCTGTGCTTGGTGGCGTTTGTGGCTGCGTGATTGTGGCTGTGTTTTTTTTTGTAGTTTTTTGTTGCGGTGTAGGCTTATTTTGCGTGGTTTCTGTCTGTGGTTGCGATGTATTTGTGCTAGATTCTATAATGTTTGGCTGGATATTTTCTTGTTGCAACACACCAAGTGAGATAGGACGCAAAACCACCTTTTTTTCTGGCATAGGCAAACTTTTGTAGATAAAAAATAGGGCAATATGTGCAAGTATTGATAGGCTAAGGGCAAGTAAGAATCTATCCTTATAGATTCTATAATGTGTGGCAACACTACGCATTTATTACCTTTTTGGTTGCTTAGAGAGAAGCTTTTCACTTAGAATCTGTGTGAAGCTTTGCTGTTTTGGGCTAGATTCTATGTCGTTTGTTTTGTCTGCTTGAGTGTCGTGCTGTATTGAATCAAGCAGGGTTATACCATGTGGATTTATGCCGATGAGATAGCGTTTCCCCCCGTATTTAATGAGTGCAATTTTATTTTTAGAATCAAGTATTTTTGCCTGTTCTAATACAATGCTAGAAGTTTCTATCCCTCTATTTTGCCGTAACTTAATCACATATAAGAGTATCAAAATAGCAATCATAATGCCTAATACAAGGAAATATCGCCATGAGCTAATCTCATAACTATTCTCTTCTAATAAATTTTTTATATCAGAATCTTTAGCTAAGGGTTTATCTGTGTTGGTTTGGGTAGTATCAAAACACACAAGATACACTTTTGTATTATGTGAAATTAGCATGGCATTTTGCAATGCAGTATCTTTGCTAAATTCAATATAGGCGTGTTTTAATATGGAATCTTGCTTTATTGAAAGACTACCTAAAGGTGTAGCTATATGCTGTGTTTTATCAACGATAAAGTCTTTCAGCATGATATATTTATATTGTGAATTTGGCTGTTGTGCCTTGATAGAGTCTTGCTTGATGGAATCTTGTATTGATAAAGGTGTATTAAAACTTGTAGAATCTAGAATCTGTGGTGCAATTGTAAGCTCTAAAAGTAGGGCAATATGTTCTTTATTGTCTATTTTAAGAACGCTAGATTCTGTCGTATCATGCAATATGGCTTGTGTTATCTTATACCTTGTAGCTGCATACACGCAAGAGAATAGGGCGTAATATAATAGAAATGCAAATATGCTATAACGCATACATATCCTTAAATCTTTATGCAATTAACTCTCATGATCAGAGACTTCACGCGCAATGTAATACACAATCGCATTGGAATCTAAAATCTCATTAATCCTTATAGCAAGATTTCTTTCATATACCATAACTTCACCCTTGCCTACAACCCTATCATTTACAAATATCTCTACACTTGCCCCTGCTGGTTTTTGTAAATCTATGATAGAGCCTTTCTCATACTTTAGAATCTCATTAAGTGGTATTTGTGTCGTGCCTAAATCTGCGCTAAAAAGCACTTTCATATCAAGCAACCCCTCATAATTTGCCATCATATCTTCAAGATATGATGCTAACTCAATCTCACGCGGGGTATGCACCTGTTTCTTGTCTAAAATCTCATATTTGTCTTCTGCTGCGTTCTTTTCTGCCATAACCACACTCCAAAAAATAATGCTAAATTATATACTATTTTTATAATTTTATAAAGAATATTTTGCAAGGCTTATTTATGCTTAAAAACCTTACATAAATAAACATAGTTTTTAAATCCTATTAGTAGCAAACTCCAAACTAATGCAAATCTTTATTCAAACTAATAGCCCTAGCACTTCTAAAAGCAATAAGACAAGGATTCTGTGTCATGAATCTAAAATGCACGCCATTTAGACCGCTTAGCATGTGTCCTTTATATAGTCCATTACTTTGTATTTCAAATCCCGCATTTACTTCTTTAATCTTTTGTGCTTCTTCATTATCAATCTTTACGACACTTCCAGCAAGTATTGTAGTCCCAGCATCAACGATACAGCTATCCCCAAGGCTAATACCTGTTACAGAGTTTGCCCCTAGTAAGCAGTTTTTACCAATGCTAATGGGCGTTGTATTCCCACCGCTAAGCACACCTAAAATACTCGCTCCACCGCCAATATCTGTGCCTTCACCAACGATTACAGATGAGCTAATGCGTCCTTCATTCATACATGCCCCAAGTGTGCCAGAGTTAAAATTCACATAGCTAGCACCCGGCATTTGTGTATAACCAGCACCCAAAAACGCACCAAAGCGAGTTTTTGCACTATCTAGGATTCTAATATTATCTGCTTGTGGTAATACCTGCATTAAATAGCGGGGGAATTTGTCTATAAAGTCGATACATGGGAATTCACCCTCCATTTTTAGTGATACTTCATTATCGCGTAAATACTGCAATTCATAAGGCTTATTACCATTCCATGCAAGATTTGGTAAAAGTCCAAAGATTCCATCAAGATTAAGACTTCTAAGCGGTGCAAATCCTGCTGATAATGCGTGTAATTTAGCATAGGCTACTTGCAGAGAGTTTGTTTGTAAATCATCAAAATATGCAACAAGTTGGAATTTATAAAACTCATTTTCACCTTTATAAATATCACTTACATGACGCAATAATTCAAAAATAATTTGTATATTTTTATGCTTCTCCCCGATATGTCTGTGTACTTTGCTATCTGTAAAAAGCACATCAGCAGTTTTTATTGAGTACGGATCGGTTGAAAATTTATCGCAAAGATTCTTAAACTTTTGCAAAGTGTTTTCACCCGCATGTTTTTCATCATAGCTTAAAAGCTCTTTTTCAATAAAGGGGTAAAATAGACATAACGCACGAAATACGAATGCCGCATCAATATCAATAACCACTTCATTATTCTCAAAATTTTGCAATTTTGCCGCCGTTGCAAACACTGCAAAGCTGCCAAAATTTTGCATAAAATTTAGAAAAGGAAAATTGATACTTATAACACTTTTAGAATCAAGGCGAGAAATCTCTGCTCTAGCTATCCCAAAACTTTTTGGCTGCTTTTTGTCCTGATAGAACGCTTCCACAAATTGTTTAAAATCAGCTTCTGTGCGAATGATTGATATTGAAGAATGGCTTGGTGACATAAAATCTCCTTTGAAATAGTATAGAACTCTAGAATAAACCTGTTATGGTAGCATAAAAGTTTGTATTTTTAGTTGCATGAAATTATAGTGAGGTATGCATGGCTAACTTTTTTGAAGTTTGCTATCTATGTAAACATAGAAATGCAAAAAATATAACATTGATTTTTAATAATGAAAATAATGTGATTGTTAATGGTGTTATATATTAATTCTACTTTTAGAATCTTGCGTGTCAATAGTATTAAAATCGCATGATATAAAACTTTTTGATACAAATATTCCATATTTAAGCACTCATACCATTTCATAATGCATAACTATGTAAAATTTATATTAAATAAAAATAATGAAAAATACATATATACAGAAATAATATTTATGTAATTAAAAATCAAAAATATATAATAATATAGCTACAAAATTATATATATGATAGTTTTCATATACTAAGAATAAGTATTTTTTTGCTATAATTGCAGCTATCCGTTTTGTTTTATAGAATCTTTATTTTTTTGCATTGTCTTAGCGTAGTGGAAATGTTCTCTTTGGATTTGTAACCTTACACCAAAGAAGTGCTGATATAGATTCTAAATAAAACAACAATATTTCTAACTAAATGCGAGAAGGGAGATGATATTATGAATTTTTACTCAAGACTTGGTATCGGTGCAAAAATCCTTATAAATGTAAGCACCATTCTTATAATATGTATGCTTATTATGCTTGGAGTTATTGTAAAAGAATCAACAGAGATTCAATCGCGTGAAGCAGAAAAATTGATTATTAACGCAGGGAAACGCACAAGTAATGTCATGTGTGGTTATCTCGATGAGGTTATGCTATCCCTTGCCCTATCTCAACGAAATATCGAAAAACTCTTAACGGCAAATGGCGGCAATCAAGCAATCATGGAAGATAATGTCATGAACATGATTAAGACAACTGAGTGGGGGAGCTATGGCTATGTGTATTTAAAAGATTCTAGATATAGTGGTGATAATATCATAAATCCAAAGAATAGACTAGATAATGATGAATTTTTGATCCTTATGTATGATCCAAATATAAGTGGGGATATAAAACATTTACAAGCTTCGTCAAATCTTACAAATCTACCCGGTTTCAAAGAAGTCATGCAGACAGGAAAACCTAAAATTGGTGTGCCTAGAACATTAGAGATAGATGGCAATAGTCAATTTGGTGTAGCTATAAACTTTCCTATCCTAAACAGGAAAAAAGAAATTAAAGGGATAATTGGCTTTTTTGTTGAGTTTAAAACATTTAGCAACGAGATTCTGGCAAACAGAAGATCTGTATTTACAAATGATTATAATGTACTTATCGCGCAAGATGGCACGATTGTAGTTCACCCAAATGAGTCATTTTTAGGTAAAACTTTAACTCAAACAAATTCACATGAAAGCATGAAAGCGGTTGTAAATTTTATCAATACTCATGAAGACGGTGTGCTTGAGTATCACAATGCTCGTGGAGAATTAAGCTATGCGGGTATCGTGCCTTTTAAAGCAGGGCGAAATATGGATACCTATTGGACATTTATGGTTGTCGCACCAGAAGATTCTATATTTAGTTCTCTTTTTAAACTTCGTCTTATTATTTTATGCTCCGTGCTTATATCGCTAGGGGTTATCATTGTTGCTACACAGCTTTATATTAGAAAGCGTATTGTTTCAAGGATTCATAATGTGCGTCATCATTTACATGCATTCTTTGCTTTTCTTAATCATGAAAGGAAAGAGTTGCCAAATGCGTTGCGACCAAAGGCATTAGATGAAATAGGCGAAATGGCACAAATCGTTAATGAAAATATTGAGAAAACAACGCAAGGATTAACATGTGATAAAGCCCTTATAGCAGAATCTCTTCAAGTCATAGGCAGAGCAAAACAAGGACATGTCGATAGCCTTATAGAATCTAAAGGGAATAATCCGCAATTAAATGAATTAAGAGATTCTGTAAATGAACTTTTAAATCTTTTAGCTGTAGGTGTAGGTAAGAATCTCAATGAAATCAATCGCGTGTTTGAATCTTATGTAAGCCTAGATTTCACAACAGAAGTAAAAGACGCACAAGGTAGAGTAGATATTGTTACAAATACTTTGGGCAAAGAGATTAGAAGCATGCTGCATACAAGTCAAAGTTTTGCAAAAGAGTTAGAATCTAAATCAAAAGATTTAGAAGAAGCAGTAACCACTCTTACACAAAGCTCAAACACACAGGCAAGTTCTTTGCAGCAAACTGCCGCTTCAGTTGAAGAGATTACTTCATCAATGCAAAATGTAAGTGGCAGAACAAGTGAAGTTATCGCACAAAGCGAAGACATTAAAAATGTTATAGGCATTATTAGAGATATAGCAGACCAAACAAACTTACTTGCACTCAATGCAGCAATAGAAGCAGCAAGGGCAGGGGAGCATGGCAGAGGCTTTGCAGTCGTAGCAGATGAAGTAAGAAAGTTGGCAGAGAGAACGCAAAAGTCTTTAGGTGAAATAGAAGCAAATACAAATATACTAGTCCAAAGTATCAACGACATGGCAGAATCGATTAAAGAACAAGCTCAAGGCATAGGACAGATTAATGAATCTATCTCACAACTAGAGCAAACCACACAACAAAATGTAGAAATCGCTAACAAATCACAAGATATAAGCACTGCAATAGATTCTGTCGCTGCTAAGATTCTAGAAGATGTAAATAGGAAGAAGTTTTAAGATGATATAAGATTCTGTATGTGCTTATCATACAAACACTTTTTACTTAAAATCTTTTGTATAGTCTATTTTTTGGAGCATATAGTAAAATCACATGCAATGCTTCTCTACTATATGCTAGAATTAATCCAAATAAACAAAAACATAATTAACTTATCCTTTTCATATCATAGATTAAAAAATAATAAAATTTTGCTATAATCACGCGATAACGAAAAAATGGAAAAACAACATAAACAAAAAACAAGATAGCAAAAGGGAGTAAAATCATATATGGAAATCCTTGAGATTGAGAATCATGCGGAGTTAAAGAGCGCAAAGAATGGCTTAGTATATGCTGTTCTTTGCGGTATTATTATCTGCATGTTATCCCCCATACTCGTGCAATCTGACATGCTTTTTAATGTTATTTCACTTGCTTTCTTAGTATATAGTCTCTATGTGTTGTATAGATTTAGTAAGATTGTTAATGCGTTATTATTTCGCAATTATGTGTATATGATAGTTATACAGATTCTTTGTAGCTTTGCCTTAGCTTTGTTTGAATCTAGCAGTGCGTTAGTGCTTTTAGAAGCTTTAATCGCCTATTTTATTGTAGTCCTTTGCTGCAACATGTATTTTTCTTATAAGATTGCCTATGAGATGAGTTCTATTACTAATTTAGGGCATTTTATCACTGCCTTTAAACTTTATGCGTTAGCATCTTTTGTTATGCTTTTAGGAATCTTTCTAGTCGCATTAGCCTTTGATACAAGCGGGATACAAAGCGGTATGCAGGTTGATATGGCTATTGCGACTTTAGCGCAGGCAAATTCTAGTTTATTGTTTGCTTTTTTAGTATTGCTTGTTGTGATATTTGCTACATTTTGCATAGCACTTGGCTTTATACTGCGTGGTCTTATAAAAATTACACATGTAAGAGTGAGAATATCAAATATACATTAAATAGAGGTTGCAATGATTATTAATATAGTTTTTACGCTAATTATGCTAGGACTAGCTGTATGGGATTTAAGAAGCTTTGGTAGCAACAATCACAAAGATTTTAAATCACTCATTATGAGTATAGGGATACTTGGGACATTTGCGGGTATCTTTGTGGGGCTTATAGGCTTTGATACACATGATTTATTAAGCTCTGTGCCTATGCTTTTAGATGGGCTAAAGATAGCCTTTTACACTTCTATTGTAGGTATGGGATTAGCCATAGCCCTTAGCATATATCAAAAAGGAAAAAGCAAGGCAACTGAAAATAGTGAAATAGACTTTATCGCTACACAAGCACACAAGCTTGATGAACTCATGCACTTAAGAGAACTCACATATATTAATACCGCATTGAGAGAGATTAAAGCAGAGTTTGTAAAAAAAGAAGATTTTGAAAAAGACTTAAAACAAATGCTAAAAGATATTGATGTCTCCTTGCATAAAGCCCTTGAGACATTAGCAAGTGGCGCGAGTAAAGAACTCATTAAAGCTTTAGAGATAGTGATTAGTGATTTTAATAATAACTTAAAAGAGCAGTTTGGTGAAAACTTTAAGCAGCTAAATGAAGCAACCTATAATATGCTAACATGGCAAGACCAATATAAACAACAGATATTAGATAATACAAACTCAATGCAAATGATGCAGCAAACCCTAAAAGATACGCAAGATTCTATGCAGCAAGCAACAGAATCTATCCTAGCAAATAAAGAAAATCTAGCCCAAATACAAGAATACAATAAGCAAAATAATCAAATACAAGAAAATCTAATACAAGCATTACAAATGCTAAACGCACTAGAGCAAAGCTTTGAAGAGAAACTACAAGCAATAGCAACGCTAAAAGATTCTAGCCTTGAAGCTTTGAAAGATTCTAAAGACTTTATTAAATCTTTGCAACAAGCAAAAGAAAACTTGCAAGAGTATTTGCGTAATTATGAAGAAAAGCTACTTTCATTTTTTGAAACAAGCTGTGCTAGACTTGATAGCACAAATACAACCCTGCAAACTCAAAATAGCCAGATTCTAGAATCTATTAAAATCTCTTATAATGACTTTAAAGATTCACTGCAAAATGCAAATACAGAAGTTTTAGAATCTTTTAAAGAAGCAAGTAAAACTTCAAATGATTTAGCAAAAGTGATTAATGAAGATATAGAGATGAAGTCAAACTCTATGCTATCTCTTAATGAATCCTTTAAAAATAACGCAGATTCTATGCTAGAAAAGCTTAACACAGCAAGTAATGAAAGCATACACAAAGCCACACAAATGCAAGAGAAAATGCAAACACTCTATAACGAGCAGTTTGCTACACTTCACACAAAGATGACAGATACAACAGAAGTTTTGCAAGAAACTCTTGCAAATAACGCAAATAAGCTAGAAAACTTTACAAAAGATTCTATACAAACGCTTACAAATGCCTTTGAAGAACGCGATAAAATCTTACAAAACATATTGCAAAATAATTATGAAGCAATTATGAAAAATATTGATAGTCTGCATCAAAGCTTCCAAGAAAAAGTAGCCAAAGATTATCAATATATGCAAGATAAGATTCTAGAATCTTCTCAAACAGCCTATGACTTCCTAAAAGATTGTGCGAAAGAATTGCAAGATTCTGGAAAGATAAATCTCCACACAAGCATAGAAATGACGAGCAATCTTGCAAAAGAGCATATAAACACACTCCAAAATATGCAAGAAGAAAACTTTACGCAAATAAACGAACATGCCCTAAAAACAAAAGAATTTATCGCACAAGCTCAAGAAGCAAGCATGCAAACTCTAACTAACCTGCATACAGCAGCACTAGAAAAGCTAGAAGAAAGCAGCAAGGAAACAACACAAAATACAATAGAAAGTCTATCTACACTCCACACTGCATACAAAGAAAATATAGAATCTAGTCTGCAAACCACACACGAACACCTAGAAAAAGAGCTAAATATGCTACATGAAGCCACAAAAGACACACTGCAAAACATGCAAGATGGACTTCAAACGCAGCATACAAAGACAACAGATTCTATCACTGCAGTGATTAAAAACTCAAGTCAGCATTTCATACAAACTTCAGATGATTTTGTAGAATTACTCAAAGGGCAATATAAGCGTATGAATACCACTTTTGACAAACAAGCCCAAGAAATGCAAGAGTTTTTACAAACACAAACAAATACGCTAAATGAAAATCTATTATCACAAAATGAGAATCTAAAAACAACCTTTAGCACACAAACAGAGCAATTACAACAAGATTTAAGCAAAAAAGGAGAGATATTGCATGAGTTTTTACAGACACAAACTACCTGCCTTGATACAAACTTACAGCAAATGCTAAATAAGTTTAATAAAATGCTAGAGCATAACTATATGAATCTAAGTGATATGCTTGAAAAAGATAATAATCTCATTGTAAAAAGTCTAGATTCTCAAGCTATAAATCTATCAAATAGCCTTATGAACTCACATCAAAAGCTAGATGACTTCCTGCATTCTACTTATGAAAAATTAAGCAATAATGTAGACTCCTTGCTTTCTAAAATCACAAATAATAGCACGACATTATCAAGGAATCTTGGGCTAACAAGTGATGCTTTAAAAGAGAATTTACAAGAGATTATTGAGAAACTACAAGAGACAAATACAGAAAGTCAAAAAAGCTATGATGAAAAACTAAATCATACATTAAGCACACAGCAGACAATATTCACAGATATACAGACAAAATCGCAAGGATTCTATGATACCATAGGTAAAAATTTAGAGAGTTTTACGCAGAGTTTGCAGACAACAAGCAGCGATATTCACTCAAACTGCCAAAATATTCTAAGTGATATGAAAACTTTGAGAGAGAATAATCAGAATCTAAGCCAAGAAGCCCTAAGTCTAGCAAAAGAGACTTATGCGAAATTCTATACAAATTTAGAAGAGAACTTAAACTCACTCACACAAGGGCTTATCACTCAATTTAGCAATGTTATGCAGAAAAATGAGACTCTATTGCAAAGCTTTGATGATAAAATATCAAGTTTTAGCTCCACACTTGAAGGCTTTGAGGGCAGCACAAAAACAAGCTTTGAGAATCTTAACACGCATTTTAAAAATCTCTGTGTGCAATACATTAAACTTATGCAGGCAAGCATGCAAGCAAATATTAAGAATCAAAATCAAGCCACACAAGAATTGCATAAAGCGGTCCAAGCCATAGAAATAAATGTGAAAACTATCACAGCTTCAAGCGACACATTGCTTACAAAACAGAGAGAAACACTAGAAGCAGTGGTAACGCATTTTAAAACAAACACAGATGAGATAGTAAGACAAGGGGCATTAATCCATGAAAATTTAGGCACAAATCTTGAAGCCCTAGATTCTAAAATGGAGCAAATGACACAAAGCTTTGCGAACAATTATGAATGGTTTTTAAAGAAAGTTAAAGAAATTATGGGTGTTGCATAGCTAAGGGAAGCACATGGAAGAGAAGTCAAGCCATTGGATTACCATATCAGACATGATGTCTGGCATTATGATGATTTTTATGATGATTGCCATAGCCTTTATGGTAACTTTAGAGAATGAAAAAAAGCAGCTAGAAATACAAAATGAAAAAATGCGAGATTTAGCGGAGAATTATTCAAACCTGCAACAAGAACTCTATAAGGATTTAATGCAAGAGTTTGGCAAGGATTTAAAGAAATGGGACGCTTTCATAGATGAAGATACAACGATAAGATTCCAAAAGCAAGACATTTTATTTGATGTGGGACAAAAGAGGGTAAAAGAGAGATTCCAAAAGATATTAGATGATTTTTTCCCGCGTTATGTGCGTATTTTATATGGTGAAAAATACAGAGATTTTATAGAAGATATTAGAATCGAGGGGCATACCTCTAAAGACTGGGAAGGCGCACAATCACTAGAGAGAAGGTATTTAGGCAATGCGGAGTTAAGTCAAGAGAGAGCTTTTCAAGTGCTAAAATATTGCTTTTCACTACCTAGCATTAATGATAAGCAAGAATGGCTTATTAAACTTTTGCGTGCAAATGGGGTAAGCTTTGCAAAACCACTAGCAAGCGATGAGCTATCAAGAAGAGTTGAGTTTCAAGCAAGCTTTAAGGCAAACGAACAGATTCAAAAGATACTTCAGGCTGGACAAAATAAGAAAAAAGATACACAGAAAAAGGATAGGGTAAAAAGCTAGTTTTTGCTAAATTTCAAGTTTCTTTGCTTCTGTATTATTAGTTTTATTTAGATATTGATAACCTTTTGCTTATTCATAATACTTATCTTGGTTTTGCATATCCCTTGCTACCTATTTTTTTGCAATTTATGTTGACTCATATATGACACATTTAAATTAAAACAAACATATTCTGTCTTTAATGATTGTCAAAATGTGATAAAACTTTAAAATACACTCTGCATTTTACATAAATATAGGAGTTTATTTTCTGACATACTCTATGCAGACTATGAGCTAGAAAAATTTAGGTTTAAGATCCAAATATTGATTTTAGGGTATAAGGTGAAACATATATACAGGCTATTTAGAATCTAAAAATCTGCATACACCATTACCCAAATCAAAAGATTCTAACCCCTTGATACCAGCTATATTTTTACAATATGCACCACAACTAGTACATGGAAACCCTACATTATAAATCTCTTTCATATCATAACCTTATAGAGTAATCAACGCTCTACCTTGAGTAGCGAGATAATACGGCTTTAATTCATTCTCCATAGATTAATGCGTGGTTTTTGTAAGATTAAAAACTTTTATCATATCTTCAATTATTCTTTTTTCTTCTGGGTGGATTATTATCCACATGCACGACATACCCTGCAAATACTAATGCCATAGATTCCAATAATATAATGCGGTTGGCTTTGTGGCTTTGCTATTTTTATAACTTTTATCATAGCTAATATCAATAAGTCGCAATCACTGCTTTTGTGTATCAAAAAAAGTCATTGTTACTCCATGCAAGATTGATGTGCTATTTCCAAAAATACCACTTTTTCGTCTTTTTCAAGTAGATTTAAAAGCATGCTAAACTCATAAAAAATAATCTGTCAAAAATAAGTCTTGTAGATTAGTTAAGCTACATGCAACTTTAACATAAGGCAGAGAACGACTTGATAAGATTATGTAAAATATTATGAGACACTGCACTATGCACTAAATGGAGTTGCAACCGAATCTTCGCACTACAAAACAATATTATTAGTTTATGCCATAACTATTGGTGCATGTAAGAAATGAAAGGGAACATAAATACAGAATATACAAAGAGTATTTGAGATATGCAAAGCTACAGCCTAGAATCTAGAGAGAAACTAAGGGAAAAACACCTTGCTGTGGTTGCGAAACCAAAATCTCAAATATATAAGAAGTTAGCTAAAAATTATCTCAAGGTCCATTACAGACGAGATTCATAGCGTCTTAACATATAAAGTCGCTTTAACATTTTTTTCTTAGCGTTGATTTTGCGTTTTTTGCGTTGCTCTGTTGCAGATTCAAAGAATCTTCTTGAGCGGCATTCTGTTACGATAAGATTTCTATCAGCTTGTTTTTTGAATCTTCTGTATGCTTCATCAAAAGTTTCGACTTCTTTTACTTTAATTCCCGGCATGTTATCACCCACTTTCTTTTAAGATTAAAAAATTTGATTGTATCAAAAAATTATTAATAAATATAAATGTTTTTTGATTTTATGCTAAAAACGATTTATTTATGCAACTATTACACAATTATAAACTATTCACACACAATCAAATCATCTCTCTCTGGGCTTGTAGAGATAAAGCCTACTTTGCAATCTACAAAAGATTCTATAAAAGCGATATATTCCTTTGCTTCCTTAGGTAAGCTATCAAAGTCTCTTAATCCAGCAGTTTTATCCCAACCTTTAAAGCTTTTATAAATAGGCTTTACATCTAAGTCGTAAGGCACATAATCAATAACTTCGCCCTTGTATTCATAACCAACGCACACTTTCACTGATGAAAAGCCATCAAGCACATCGATTTTCATTAAGGCAAGTTTCGTGCAGCCATTAAGCCTTACAGCGTATTTAATCGCGACTAAATCAAGCCAACCACATCGTCTCTCTCTGCCCGTTGTCGTGCCAAACTCAAAGCCCTTTTCTCTTAATAACTTGCCTGTTTCATCGTGCAATTCCGTTGGAAAAGCACCATTGCCAACTCTTGTGCAATACGCCTTTGTGATACCTATCACTTCATCTATATCTCTTGTGTTTAAGCCTGTGCCAGAGAGACAACCTGCAATGCTTGTGTTTGAGCTTGTTACAAATGGGTATGTGCCATGGTCTATATCTAGCATACTGCCTTGTGCGCCTTCTAGCATAATTTTTTTATTCTGTTTGATGGAATCCCAAAGCAATTTTGTAGTATCTGTGATGAATGGAGCAAAGATTTTTGCATAGTCTAATAGCTCTTTTGCTAAAGATTCTAAATCTAAGTTAAGGTTTAAATGTGCTAAGTTTTCAAAATTTGCTTGCAGTTTTACTCGTAGTTTTTCTTCACAAAGCAAATCGCCTATTTGTATGCCATTCCTTGCGATTTTATCTGCATAAGTAGGTCCTATACCTTTACCCGTTGTGCCGATAGTCTTTGTGCGTTTATTCTCGCCTAAGTTATCAAGCATAACATGATAGGGCAGTATCACATGTGCTTTATGTGAGATAAAAAGTCTATTTTCTAAAAGCCTTATATTATCACTTGCTTGTGGATTTAATGCCTTATTTAGCTCTTTTAACTCTTGTAATAACGCATTTAAATCAATCACTACGCCATTGGCGATAATGTTTTTACATTGCGGATATAAGATACCACTTGGGACTAAATGCAGGGCGTATTTTACACCATTTACTACGATTGTATGCCCCGCATTATGTCCGCCTTGATACCTCACTACATAGTCATAATCTTTTGCGAATCTATCAACGACTTTACCTTTACCCTCATCACCCCATTGCACACCGACAACAACATCTGCCATTATATATCCTTTTTATTTTGCTTTAATAGATAATGCACTACATTATCTGTATAGATTCCAAAACCACAGCTTTTTACTTCATCAATGCAGGATATACCTCCAGATAGAAATGTGAAATTTTGAAGCACCATGCGGAAAAATAAATCATCATAATACTCAACCGGCACAGGCAAAAGCGGGGCGCATATAAGATTCTCATAGCTTGATGAACATAGCTCTAAAAGTCTCTCTATCTCAATGCGTAAGAAGCTAGGGCATATGACTAGAAATTCTTTCAAGCTTGCTACATCGTTGACCTGCAAAAGCTTTGCAAGGAAGCCAATACTTTGCAATCTCTCAATATTTAATGTCGCAAAGTCCTTATACTCTAACTCTGTATTCTCCGCACAAAGCTTTGCAATACTTGCATTTGTGATTTGTAAAAGCGGCTTAATACCTAGCTCTTTAAAGATACAGATACCAAGCTCTAGAATCTTTAGATATTCACTCTCATCAAGGCATTCTACCCCGATTTGATTATGCTCTATCGTAGGATAGCTAAACACAGGCTGGATATAAAACCACTTTTTCTGCGTAGTGCTACGACCAAGCCGCTTTGTAATAATCCGCACGACATCAATGGTGCTATCATTCCGCATTGCTATTTGATGATTTTTTTCACTGCTTAGCTGAATTACATCTCTGTTTAAAAAGCTTTTTTGGTGTTCTTGATAAACAAAAGTAGGGCTTACAATCTCTTCAAAACCATGCTTATAAAAAAGATTCACACTTAGATTCTCAACCTTTCTTTTAAGTGCTGCTGATAGCCCAAAATGAAGCTTACTGCCTTCTGGAATCTCATGCTCTAAAATCATATTTCGCCTTTTATCTTTAAGCAAACTCGCAATTACAAAGCCTTAATTATAGCTAATACTTGATAAACAACGCCATTTTTTAGAATCTAAAATTATGCCCTAAACCCCCATGGTCTATCTGGATTTAACATGAGATATAGATTTCTATGTCTCATGTTAAATCCATTCAAATAGCACAAAAACTTCAACTAAAGTAAAACTATAAAATACACACATGCCCCAACATAAAGTTATATAAACCCATCATCATAGCCACATTTATATGAAAATTTATATTTAAGATTCCATGAAACCATCCACTCAGAGTTTCAATACACATAAAAATACCCATTTGAGATATATAATCTCACAAATCTTTTATGTCATAAGCGAAGTAACGAAAGATTCTAAAAAGCCCTTAAGATTATTCTCCACCTTCAAATAGCTCTGTTGAGAGATAACGCTCACCAGTGTCATTTAGCATTGTAAGAATGTTTGCATTTGGATATTTTTTCGCTAATATTTTTGCTGCATACACATTTGCCCCACTTGATATGCCTACAAGTAAGCCTTCTTTTGAAGCAATAGTTCTTGCCATACCAAATGCCTCTTCATTTGTTACTTGCAATATTTCATTGAAAATTTTTGTATCAAGGATTGAGGGCACAAATCCCGCACCAATGCCTTGAATCTTATGTGGAGCAGGCACACCACCACTTAGCACAGGGGAGCTTGCAGGTTCTACAGCTACAATATGTATATCTTTATACTTTTCTTTTAAAACACTGCCAATACCAGTTAGGCTACCACCAGTGCCAACACCTGCTACAAATATATCAATAGAAGTGTCTTTAAAAGATTCTAAAATCTCTTTTGCGGTTGTTTCCTTATGGATTGCTACATTTGCTTTATTGTCGAATTGATTAAGGCTTAAAGAGTTTTTATAAGTATTACGCAACTCTTCTGCACGCTCTAATGCGCCTTTCATGCCTTTTTCTGGTGCGGTTAGCTCTATCTTTGCACCAAGTGCTGCCATAACCTTTCTTCTCTCAATACTCATTGAGCTTGGCATAACAATGATTAGTCGCAGTCCAAGAGACGCACATACACCCGCTAAGCCAACGCCCGTATTTCCGCTTGTAGCTTCAACAATCGTAGTATTTTGCGTGATTGTCCCGTGTTTCATGCCATCAAAGATCATTGCCATAGCGATTCTATCTTTGATTGAACTATTAGGATTCATAAATTCGCATTTACCGAATATATTTGCCCCAAACTTTTGAGAAAGCTTATTCAACTTTATAACTGGTGTTTTGCCTATAAGTTCTGTTACATTTTGTGCTATCATGATAAAAACTCCACTTGTAGTGATATGCAACCACTAATTTCCCGATGTTATGTGCTAAGATTATAGCAACTTAAAGTTAATAATGTTTGCTTATGCAAGTATTAATTAAGTGTCAATTTAAGGAGACATCATGGGTATGGAAAATTTTGTGAAAGAATATGAAAACAATGTTGCAGAAAGAAGTAAGGAGGGTGTGCCACCACTAGCTTTAAATATCGCACAGACAAAGCAGGTAATTGAGATTCTAAAAGGTAGTGATGAGACTAACAAGGCTTTTTGTAAGGATTTACTTGCTAATCGCATTAATCCGGGCGTTGATGATTCAGCAAAGCTTAAGGCAGAGTTTTTAGGCAATATCGCAAATGGCACAGAAAAATGCAGCGTAATAAATAGTATAGAAGCTACAAAGCTACTTGGCACAATGCTTGGCGGATATAATGTCCCCTATCTTGTTAAGCTTATAGAATCTAGTGATAGTGCGGTTGCAAAAGAAGCAGCAAATGCACTTAAACATACACTTTTAGTCTATGATACATTTGATACTATCGCAAATATGAGTAAGACAAACGCCCTTGCGAAAGAGATTATAGAATCTTGGGCAAATGCAGAGTGGTTTCTCTCAAAGCCGAAATTGCAAGATGAAATCAAACTTGTTGTATTAAAAATCGATGGCGAAACAAATACCGATGACTTAAGTCCTGCAAGTGATGCTTTTACGCGAAGTGATATTCCCTTGCATGCTAAAGCTATGCTAAAAAGCCGCATAGAAAATTATGAATCTCGCATAGAAAACATTAAAAAAATCGCAAAAGATAATAACGCAAGCGTAGTATATGTAGGCGATGTCGTAGGCACTGGAAGCAGTCGAAAGTCTGCTTGTAACTCTATTGTATGGCATTTTGGCAATGAGATTCCTTATGTGCCAAATAAAAAGAGTGGTGGCTTTGTTATAGGTAGTATTATCGCCCCTATTTTCTTTGCGACATGTGAGGATAGCGGCTGTTTGCCTATCATTGCTAATGTGGATTCTTTGAAAGAAGGCGATATTATTACGCTAAAGCCTTATAGTGGTGAGATTCTAAAAGATTCTAAAGTGGTAAGCACATTTAGCTTAAGCCCTGTTACTATCATTGATGAAATACGGGCAGGTGGAAGAATCCCCCTTATCATTGGGAGAGGCTTAACAAATAGGGCAAGAAAGTTTTTAGGCTTAGAAGAATCAAAAGAATTCGCACAAGCAGAAAAACCACAGAAAAGCACAAAAGGCTACACTCTAGCGCAAAAAATGGTAGGCATCGCATGTGGCAAAGATGGAGTAAGACCGGGTGAGTATTGCGAACCAAAAGCAACAACGGTAGGATCTCAAGATACCACCGGTGCGATGACAAGAGATGAAGTAAAAGAGTTAGCAAGTCTTAAATTTAGTGCTGATTTTGTTATGCAAAGCTTCTGTCATACTGCAGCTTATCCAAAACCAGCCGATGTAAGCTTGCAGGCTACTTTACCAGACTTTATGACAAGTCGCGGTGGTGTTGCCTTGCGTCCAAAAGATGGCGTTATTCACTCTTGGCTCAATAGATTCTGTTTGCCAGACACAGTTGGCACAGGTGGAGATTCTCACACTCGCTTTCCTATTGGTATAAGTTTCCCTGCGGGTAGTGGGCTTGTTGCATTTGCCGCGGTTACAGGGTCTATGCCGCTTAATATGCCAGAATCTGTTTTAGTGCGTTTCAAAGGGAAGCTAAATCCGGGCATTACGCTAAGAGATTTAGTGAATGCTATCCCTTATTATGCGATTAAGCAAGGGCTTTTAACCGTGCCAAAACAAAATAAAAAGAATATCTTTAGCGGTAGGATTCTAGAGATTGAAGGGCTTGAAGATATTAAGGTGGAACAAGCATTTGAGCTAAGTGATGCGAGTGCTGAGAGAAGTGCAGCAGCTTGCACCATTACGCTAAATAAAGAGCCTATTATTGAGTATTTGGAATCTAATATTGCCCTTATTGATGCGATGATAAAAGATGGCTATGGCAGTGCAGAAACCTTGAAAAGAAGAGCAGAAAAAATGCGAGAGTGGATTAATAATCCCGTGCTATTAAGAGCGGATAAAGACGCGGAATATGCAGCTGTTATTGAGATTGATTTAAATGAGATTAAAGATCCTATCCTTGCATGTCCTAATGACCCAGATGATGTAGCAACTTTGAGTGAGATTTTAGCTGATCCAAAACGACCAAAAAATATTGATGAAGTCTTTATTGGTAGCTGTATGACAAATATCGGGCATTTCAGGGCGTTTGGTGAGATTATGAAAAATGAAGGGCAAAGTGTTACTAGAACTTGGCTTGTGCCACCGACAAAAATGGATTCTAAGCAGTTAAGCGATGAGGGATATTTCTCTCTCTTTGGTGCGGCGGGTGCTAGGATTGAAGTGCCGGGCTGTAGCCTTTGCATGGGGAATCAAGCCCGTGTAAAGGATAATGCAGTAGTATTCTCTACATCAACCAGAAACTTTGATAACCGCATGGGTAAAGGCGCACAAGTTTATCTAGGCAGTGCAGAGCTAGGGGCAGTATGTGCGAAGCTTGGACGCTTACCAAAACTTGAAGAATATCTACAAATCGTGCCACAAAAACTAGGCGAGAATACAAACAAAGTGTATAAATACTTAGAGTTTGATAAGATAAAAGATTTTGCTTTGTAGGACATTTTGTTGTTTTGAAGTTTTGCGGGGTGTTGCAAGATTGCATACTCTGCCGCAAGGCTTTACATATTATTCTGCATTTTTTTACTATACAAAGTTTTCTAGCGAGATGGGCTTAGAAAGCTTTGTTTGTGAAACCTTTTATTCTTAATAGAATCTAGTTTCTAGCTTACCAACCAAAAAAACTCTAACTTCCAATAAAGTTATAGCTATTTTCAAGCGTTATATTCGTTAAAAACTATGGGAATTCCATTGTTGAAAAATAAGGATATGAAATCTAAATTTGTATAGAGTAGTATAGGATAAAAGGTTGTTGCCGTAATAGGCATATCCATAAACGACAAGTGTTATAACAACTGGGGCTTTATATATTGCATATAAAAACTATACAAGACTAATCTACCAATCTCATGCATGTGAAGCAGTAGATAAAAGATGTATAAATATATCAAACTGCAACCTATCTTGCAAGACATACTATGCCTAAATATCTAGATTCCAACACTAAGGCTCACTTGCAAACAAGCTGTGTATATATCACTTTTTTAGCTCAATGCTAGATTGTGGTTTTTGTGCATCACTTAATAGCTTTACATCTTTATTATTGTTGCTTTTAGATTGTCCAAGGAACATACCTTTCTTCTCAATCACAAGCTCATCTGATGTGATTGTGCCCTCCAATCTGCCATTTGCTAGAATCTCAATCGCCTTTGCCTCGACATTGCCTGTAATCTTGCCACTAACAATAACTTTTTGCGCGAAAACATCGCCTATAATAATTCCAGTTTTACCCACCATGACGGTATTTTTAGAGTGGATAACGCCCTCAAACTCTCCATCTGTGTGAAAATGGCAATCTGTGTGTATCTCGCCTTTAAACTTCGTATTGACTGCAATTATTGTTGCAGCGCCTCCTGTTGTTTCCTTCCCATTAGATTGTTTATTATCTGAAGCAAAGAATGCCATGATATTCTCCTTTCTCTTTCAAAAATAAGGTCAAAATTTTGCATGTTCCAATGCACGAAATTCATAGGATCAATAGGTTGCCCTAAAAATCGTATTTCATAGTGCAGGTGGGGACCCGTACTAGCTCCTGAAGAGCCAGTAAGCGCCACCAGCTGCCCTTTTTTTACAAATTGCCCCCTTTGCACCTTAATATCATTTAAATGTGCATAATATGTTCTAAATCCAAATGAATGGGAAATCTTTACAAGTTTCCCATAACCACCATTTCCGCTACTACTCGCCCAATCTACAACACCATCAGCAGTTGCATATACAGGCGTATTCATTGGAGCTACCATATCAGCCCCAGTATGTATATGATAAATGTGTAAAATAGGGTGATAACGCTTTCCATAAGGGGCAGACAAACGATAGTCGATATTAATGGGGCTACCATTAGGGATAAATTTCATAATAAAAGTTTTTTGCAACGCAGTAATTGAGGCTGTATCCATTCTATCTAATAGATTTAGGTCAGCATTATCTAATAAGGCTATTGTATCTGTTAGATTTTTATTCGTGCCAACAACATTTTCTATATCTTCAAATCTATCGCCAACAAGGGCAATTTCCTCATCTTTTTCTTGCAATGCTTCATTTAGCTTCTCGTTGTGTTGTTGCATACTTGCAAATTCACTCATAAGATGAGTATGTCTTAATTGCATATTATGTATTTCTTTCCGTATCACAACAATACTGATATAGGCAAACAAGCCTAAAGTAAGCAAAAAGACGAATAAATACGCACCAACTTGGCGAAATATCATATCAACATTGATAAACTTCGATCCATTTAGATCTGTAATCATAATGACAAGACGCTTATTTGCATTCATCACATACCGCCTTGTTTTGCTTCTGCGTATCGTTGTGATATAATACTCTTTATAGAATCTTGCATATTGTTAGGATTGCGTGTAACTTTAGAATCTAATGATTCTTTTGTAATATTCAATCTTTCTGTTTGTTGCAAACTTCCTTCATCAAGGGCAAAATGAGAAGACATATCATTCAGCTTTGCAATATCGTTTAACGCCCACATAAGACTATGCATATCTATATTTGCATTTTTTTCAACATTAAAAATAGATTGAAAATTCTGCGTATCCCAATCAATAAAGGATAGTGTATCTAAACCTTGACTTAGGAATCTCACTTCATAATACAAGCTTGTATGATTTTTGCCCGGGCTTGAAGTGGTGTAACCTATAATATCACCCCTACTTACAAAATCGCCAACTTTTACCGCTATCCTATCAAGGTTTGTATAAGCACTACTAAAGCCTAACACATGCGAAAGTCTTACGATATTGCCATATCCATATCTTTGATTGCCATCGCGTGTAGATTCTACCAAGCCATCAGCTGTTGCATACACCGGCTCACTTTTGCTTGTATAATAGTCATATCCTGTATTGCCACCATGCGTTTGGATTGCTGCATATTGCATATCAATTAACCCATAATCCCTTGCATTTCTCTTTGTTTTATGCTTCATTTCAAACATAGTGAGTGGATTGCCATTTGGGATAATCTGCAAGATGGTTGCTTTTTGTGTGTCTGGAAGCGCTTGCAAGTCTATATGACTAATGTTAGTTTTATCGTTGTTAAAAGAGTTAAAATTTACCATTTTTTCTAAATCTGCAACCCTATCACGCATAGCTTGCAACTCTTCTGTTTTGCTTTGTATATCATCTTGTAAAAAAGCATTTTGCTGATACATGTCTTGGAATGCTTGATAAGATTCTTGCTTTGCAGTGTTAATATCATCAAGCTGTTCTATAAAAGAAGACATAGCAAAATAACCAAGCACAATCACTACGCACAATATAACGCCACCATACATGACGACTTTTTGCATAACCTTTGCCATTGTAAATTGCTTTGAACCATTTTCATCAACTATTGTAATGGTTAAAGTTTGCTTGATTTTGCCTGTATCTTCCATACTACCTACTACCCATCATAGCATTGCTTTCCATGCGTGTCATTAAACCACAGCAAAAACTGCTCCACAAGTGAAAAGCTTCCAAAAATTAAGTATTTGTTATCTTTGTGTAAAACTTTCTCTGATTCTATCAATTTTTTTGGCAATAAGTCAAGTTTAGTTTTATATGGGCAAAAAAAGCTATAAGGTATGGACATGGAATCTAAAATATTTTCCATTTCTTTAAAATCTATTATACGCGGATTTTCTACCATAAAAATTATTATTTCAATAATATGTTCTTTAAAAATACTTAGAATTTCTCTAATCTCTTTGTCTTTATAGCTATTGTAAATAAGCACAAAGGGCATATTGTTAAAATATGATTTTGCGGCAGAAATAGCAGCATTTGCTGCCATAGTATTATGTCCTACATCAACGACAACATTTGGCAATATAGCATGGAATCTGCCGATAATGTCTAGCTTATTTTTCAGTAAGGGAATATTGAGTCTTCTTAGCACAAGAGAAGCTAGAGCTAGATTCTCTAGTAAAAAATATGGAATCTTATGTATATTATTATAAGTCTTTATCTCTTCTGTATGCAAATCCTCTTCACATAAATAAATAATACTTTGTGGCAGGATACGCTTTAGCTCCGTATCATTGACATAAACACTGATATTTTTTATATTTTCTATGAGTTTTAACACCTCTTTTTCTTGAAAATGTGTAAAAATATCACCCTGTGCCGCACGAAGTTTTGTTAATGCGATAGATTCTAAGGTGTTACCTAGCATTTCTTTGTGATCAAGTCCTATGCGAGTAAAAATGCTTATATCATAGCGTAAAATAGAAGTGCTATCAAACTCACCGCCAACTCCAGCTTCCATCACAAGATAATCACAATCTTGCCCCAAAACAAGTGCTAAAAATGTAGCGTATTCAAAGTAGCTAGCTTCTTGTATAAAAGAAAATTGCTGTAAAAAGTTATGCGCATCAAGTAATGCTTGAAGACTTACAATGCCGCTATTTGTATAGAATCTCTCTCTAAAATCAAATACATGCGGTGATGTAAAATGCAAAACTTTATATCCAGATTCTATAATGCTTTGTGTGATAAATCTCCCCGTGCTACCTTTGCCATTTGTGCCAATAATATGGATATTATAGCTATTCAAACGCAAATGAGGCTGTAACAATAAAAATAGCTTTTTTGCTCTTTTGGGATCAAAGACCGCATACTCTTGTGCTTTGGAATCCATGTATTGATATATCATTTTAGCCCTTTTGTTGTGCTATTTTTGCCAAAAAGTGTATTCTAGTATGTTTATGTAGGGATTGCCAAATAAGTATATAAGATTCCATTAATATCATATTAGAATCTATTTTTGCGATAAAGTTTATGATATTCACTCATTATACAAACACATCAACGACTTGTTCTTTATTTTCTTCTTCTGTAGTTTTGTTTGGTGTGGTATTGTCTTTTGTTTCTGTGTTAGCAACTTTTTCTTTTGTATCATTTGCTTTATTGTTTGTAGATTCGGTAGAATCGCCCTTTTGTTCAGCATCTATTTTTGTGGAATCTTGCTTTACAGAATCTTGTGTTGCAATTTTGTTTTCATTGCTATTTGCTTCCTTGTCGTCTGTATTATCAGCTTGAGTGTCAGTCTGTTTGTTTTGTGAATCTTGCTTAGTCTCATCTTTTGTGGGCGTCTCTTTTGTAGATTCTGTTGCAGCACTCGTTGTTTCTGTGCTATCTTGCTTATTTGTGCTGCTATCATCTACTTTTGCAACTACTTCTTCTTTAGAATCTTTTGTCTTAGAATCTTGTGTTGCTGTGTTTGCAGCATTCCCTTCTTCTTTGACTTCATTACTCAAACTTTTTTCGCTAGCTTCTTTAGAGATATTAGAATCTTCTTTTGTAGATTCTGTGCTGGTAGCGTTCGTGCCATTATTAGGTTCTGTATTTTTAGATTTCGCAGTATCAGATTCCATTGTATTAGAATCGGTGCTAGATTGAGTATCATCTAGCGTAGCGATTGTATCTTTTGTATTTTTAGCATTAGATTCTGTGCTATCTTGCGGTGTAAGGCTTTTTGTCTTATTTGAATCTTGTGTTAATGTCTCACTATCTTGGCTTGTATTTGCAGTATTTGGTGTTGCAGAAACTGGTGAAACACTAGGCATAGCCTGCTGTTGTGCTATTTCTGCTAATACACTTGCTAAGCTTGGGGTTGCTTGGGCTGCTTTGAGTCCTGCATTTACCTCTTTTTGCTGCAAACGCACATTACGCAAATTCTCCATAGACAGCCATCTACTTTTATTAATCTTATCGATTTTTTCTTGTAGCTTTTGAACATTTTCTTCAATCTGTCTGCTTAAACGATCGATATTATCAGAAAATATATTGATAGAGTGTTCATCTCGCAAACTCAACGCACTCATATCCTTTTTCCCTAAATCAAGGATAATCCCATCTTTTGCGTAATCCATTGTAAAAACATTTTTATGATTCAGCGTTGCTTTACTTAAAATATCTTTAATTTGCTGTGTTGCCTCATAGCGTTGTCGCAACATTGTATCATCGACTGGCGCCCAAGCATCATTTTTTTCTGTTTTATAATTACTCTTTATATCTTTTGCAATGCTTTGCACATCGCTTAAGCTTTTCCTTGCAACTTGCAGGGCTTTCAGCGTATTTAGCATGTCATTTACCTGTGCATCATACGCTGGATCATCATCTGTGGCTACAATATCAGTGGTGGGAATCTCATCAATAATGCTAAAAGTCTTTTGTATGTCTGCAAACTTTAAAGAATCGTTTGCTACTGGTATTTTTTGCAATATAATAGGCGCTCCATCTACATTGATAGCCATGAAAAACTCCATTTTTAAATTCTAAAGACTATCAAAGCAAAACTTATTCCTAAACTTTTAACACCTTGAATAAGGATACATCTTACTTCACTCTAGTGCAGTGAGTTGTGATATTGCGTTAGATGAAAAGTTTCTGGTAGATACATCACATCACTTATTTCATAAATAAGTTTATGAAAGGCTTGCATGACATCTTGGCTATATTGAAAAGATTCCCCATTGACAATAATACTGCCATTTTGATCATAAAAGTCGCCTAACTCTATACTTGTAAGGATATTTTGGTCTCTCTCATCAAGCTTATAATAGATTACTATTTGCGGATATATATAAGTTTGTCTTGTGCTAGGCATAAGATGTATAGATTCTAAAGTGTGTAATGTAGGCGAATATTGATAGGGTTGAAGCACAATGTGTAATAAGCCGCTATCACCCCTGCGACATCCTTGCATTAAAGCCTCTTTTGTAGGATAAACATAATAGACTGTATCAGCAATAGCACAAACCTCCATAATTACAGGCATGGTAGGCATAAGCACATTTTGCTCTGGTGCTTTTGTGGCATAATACTCCCAGCTTTCTGGCAAACCAGTTGTATGATTTTGCATTAAGGCTGGTGGCTCTTGTAAAACATGTGATTTTAGTGAAAAATCTGGTGCATAAGGTGTCCCCGCATAAAGCACACCACTCCATATTGTAGCACTTGCAATTATATGTTTCAAAATACTTTTCATGTTTGTTCCTTTCTATAAGTAACACTTTTAGAGCATGAATTCTACAATAACGACAATTGGATTTCCAAAGCGACCCGTAAGCCACCTCACATAAAGATAAATAAGCCAAAAATCTATAGGACATGCAGACATCGTCGAAAAAGACTAAGATCTTATAAGGCTAATATTCTTATATTAATCATGTTGCTAAATACATTATTTCTTCGGGTAGCAAAAACGATAGCCGCGTCTTCTCACCGTCTCAATTGTATTAATATTTAATGGCTTATCCATTCTTTGTCGTATTTGATTGATTGCTACCTCAATAACATTAGGCGTTACAAGCTCTGGCTCGTCCCAAATCGCATTTAATAATTGATCTTTTGATACGATTTGATCTCTTTGTCGTGCAAGATGTGTAAGCACTTCAAATGGCTTACCTTTTACTTCGATATCTTTACCTTTAAATGTTATCCTTTCTTCATCTGGGATAATGACTATATCCCCAATTTCTATAAGATTAGAATCTGTAAGTTTTAGTCTGGCTTGAATCCTTGCTAATAAGACTTCATTATCAAATGGATATGCTATATAATCATCAGCACCAAACTTAAAAGACTGGACCTCGTGCTTTGGCTCATTGTCTCCAAGTATAATGACTGGAACTTTTGGATATTTGCCCTTGACAATAGATATAATGTCTTGCGCCCCACCATCTGAAAGCTGCCACCCACCAAGCACAATATCATAGCTACGCACACTAATGTGATATTCCCCATCTTTCACATTTTGTGCCAAATCAACTTGATAGTTTTTCTTACCCAACTCCCTTGATATGCTATCTAACACATCTTTCTTACTATATACAACTAAAATACGCATAAAAGTCTCCTAGCAAAAAGTCTTGTAATTATAGCATTATTTAATCTAACCTTAAACTTTTTTTATAAAAATATTAAGCATAAATTAAATAATCCTTAATAGTTTTATAAGCTAACTTATAAAATTGATTTGATTATAAGAATCTATCACGCAGGGCTATCAAGGCTATTAAAATAAAGAGAGTCATCAAACCATAGAATGCAAGCTGCATGGAGTAAATTTCATGATTTTATGCTACAATTTGGCTTTTTAACCTGATAACTAAAAACAACTAAAACATTACGAGGGTGGCGTGAAAGTATCTAAGATATTAAAATCTTGCTTTTTTATTTTTATATTTATCGGCTTCATAGATACTGCATTAGCCGTGCCAGCAGATAATCAGCTAAAGCTGAATGGTGTGCCTATACCTTCAGTTGATTTAAGCATTAATCCGCCAAGCACACCAACACAGCTTGTTACTACGCTAAATATTGTTGTATTACTCACCCTTTTAATACTTGCCCCATCTCTTGTGCTAATGATGACGAGCTTTACGCGTATTTTAATCGTGCTAGGATTTTTACGCACCGCATTAGGCACACAGCAGTCCCCGCCAACGCAAGTATTAGTTAGCCTTGCTATGATTCTTACTTTTTTTATTATGGAACCTGTGATAAAAGATGCCTATAATGTGGGTATAAAGCCATATATGGAAGAAAAAATCGGCTATGAAGAAGCCTTTGAAGAGACCATGCGTCCATTCAAAAAATTTATGCTTATGAATACTCGCCATAGCGATATTGCGCTATTTTATAAGATACGCAATGAAGAGCCACCACAAATGGATAATATCACGACAAAAGAGCAATTTGAAGCCCTGATAGATAAGGTTTCACTTAGTATTATCTTACCCTCATTTATGATTAGTGAGCTAAAAACTGCTTTTCAAATCGGCTTTTTATTGTATTTACCATTCTTAGTTATTGATATGGTTATTGCCTCAGTGCTTATGGCTATGGGTATGATGATGTTGCCACCTGTCATGATTTCATTGCCATTTAAGATTCTCATTTTTGTGCTTGTTGATGGGTTTAATTTGCTGATATGGAATCTCGTTCGATCTTTTAATTATTCTTAATTATACATGCAAGTGTGCTAAAATCATTTTGAATGTTAAGAATATATTGTAAAAAATATGTTATAATCGCAGAGATTATATTAAATTTACTTAGGAGCTTTGATGACACAAGAAGAGTTAGATTCTCTTATGGCACAAGACGCGGATTCTTTGGGTGAAGGCTTAGATGATGTGCAGACAGAAGATACAAAAGAAGAAATTAAAGCCGAGTTTGTAGATCCAAACTCATATAAGCCAGAAGCCGATAAGAAATGGCCACCACCGCCACCAACAGAAGAACACAAAGTCGTTCATCAGCTTGATGATGTAACTAGAGACTCTGAAGTGAAAATGACAGAAGTTTTCGATCAAATTGATAATATCGGATCGCTTGCTACTTCAATCGAAAAGGATTCTAAAAAAATCAAAGAGTATCTCAAAGCCCAAGAAGAAATGCTTGTTACACTTGTTGAAAGCTTCCCTAAAATTAAGGCATTTGGCGCTTCGCTAGAGCAAACAAAAGAAATTGCAAAGGTGAATGATAATATTAAAAATTCTGCTATGGATTGTAATGACGCATGTATGCAGGCTATGGATATTATGCAGTATCAAGATATTCATAGACAAAAGATAGAGCGCGTTATCAATGTAATGCGTGCATTAAGCCAGTATATGAATTCTCTCTTTGAAGGTAGGGGTGATGATTCTAAACGCGTGGCATCAGCTACATATATTGCGGGTGATAGCCACGATGAAGTTGCAAGTGAAAGTGATATTGAAGCACTCATTGCATCTTTTGGACAAAAATAATAGATTTTGATTTTTGAGTATCTACCTACAAATATCACACAAGATGCAGAGCGTTTGTGTTTAGTATGCAATGCTTTGCCGATCACACATATTCTTATCCCATCAAACCCAGTTTCAAAGCCATATCCAGATTCTCTAAGCATTGTTGCTACACTGCGGGATTTAGTAAGACAAACTAAAACGCTAAAGCGTATCCATTTTATACCAACAATAAAGACTAGCCTACATACCGCAGAATCCTTGCAAAGTGCATTTTTAACATTAGAATATCTTAATATATCTCATGCGGCAATTATTAGCGGCGACACAACACTATCTCATCCATTCACCACCCATAATGCCCTAGAGATTCTAAGAGATATGCAAAAAAACTCTACTTTTTTAAGACAACTTCAAATTTATTGTGCTTTAGAGTCAAAGATATCATTGCGTAATAGCCATGGATTATGCAAGAAGATTCAATATGGTGTGCAAAATTTCATCACACAGCCATTTTATCAAACACAAAATATGCAGGAAAATAAACCACAAATACACAATAACACACCCTATTTTTTGCCACAGATAACAAAAGATTTTAAAACTTTTTACTCTTTTTATAAGAATCTCATACAAATATACACAAAAAATAATCTAAGCCTTGCTTCATCGCAAAACAAAATACAAATATATTGTGGCTTTCTCCCACTCTCTCATGCAAGACAAGCCCACACTATCCATGCTAAAAATCTTGGCATATCTATACCCACTTCCTATATCAACGCAATAGATAGTAACGCAAACGAAGCAAATCGCAATCTTTTTAAAGTTATGCAACAATACAATCTAAGCCTTAGTTATCTATCGTTTAGTGATATAGAAAAACTTTTTTAAGAAGATACCAACAAAAAACCATTAGCTTTTCTATAGCGGCGTTTAAACTACAGAAAGCAGAGATTGTGCCACATTTTTTAGATTCTATCATTGTAGAATACAGGTTGTGATCACCTAGATTTTGTTGGTCTTTTGAGTCTTGTCTATTGGGACTACAACAAAAAATCTTTACCAGATGGTTTTGGCTATGCCCAATATGATTTCAATCCAGAGAATCTATTTCTGTGCATCTTCCACAATGTTAATAATCGTATTTGCTACGCGTCTAGCGGTTTTGTCCAAAAACTCAACAGGGGAAGTAAAGCCCACACAAGAGCAGTTAATCTCGCCTAGCACATACTTATCCTTACCATTTTCATCAGTATCAAGGATAAAATCCGCTGTCCAAATCAAAGGCAAGTCATAATTACCAAGCTTTGTTTTAATCTCTGGTAAGTTAGATAGGAAGTAGCTTACCAACTCATTCCATTGCTCTGGCTTATCATAGCGGTATTTTGCCCCGCTAAAGAGTGTTGCAGAAAACGCATCTGCACCTTCAGCTGGTTTTTTATGCACGACATAAATAGGGTCTTTATACAGCATTAGGATTCTAATCTCGCCCTCTTTAATACGCGGTAAGAAAGTCATATCCACAAGCATACCATTATCGCCTGTCAAATATTTTTCACAGAAATTCATAAAATCGCCTAGTTTATGCTCTTCTACGTGGTTATCCACCGCTTCTGTGCATCGCACGATAGTATCAAGTGGCACGGAATCAAACTTACCATATTGACTTTGATCTTTGAGCTGCACACGCCAGATTCCTTCCCCTGTGCTACCGCGATTTTGCTTTAGCACTCTTTCACCTTTTGCTAGAGTTTTTGGGAAGTTTGCCTTAAAGTCGTGTTCTTCTCCTGCCACCCAATTCACACCAATGCGTTTTGCTTCAGCAGGATCATAGTAGGCTAAAGTATCTGTTGGCACAAGCTCTGTGTTGCGAAGTTTTGTAAGCGCATCTTTTGCCCCATAGCCAATCATCGCATCAGGGTGAGGCATACCAATCACACCACTATCACAAAGCTTACGCAACACATCAAAGTAAAGCTTCTCCTCTTTCAAATTGCCCGGATTCACACGCGATACATACGCATCAGCCGCACCTTTAACATATTCAAAAATCTCATTTGTTTTCGCAGAATCTTTTAGAATCTCATCTGTGAAAAACACAACTTCCGCACTCCAACCAAGCTTTTTGAGATAGTCCATCATCGGCACAGTGTCTTTTCTGTGTCCATCTCTGCCCTTATCACTGCCGCCTACTGCTTCGAAAAAAACGATATGCTTTTTCATGAATCGCTCCTTAAAAATGAAATTCCGTAATTCTAGCATATTTTCAAGCAAAATGTGCTTTTTATGACTGCTTAGTAACGCTTAGATAGACACTTTTTCAAGCAATCTATAATTTTTTAGGTTTTTTCCATACGCCACTGCGGAATACAAGGTAAAAAATAAGTGCTCGAATATAAGTCTCAATAAAAATGATAACAAAAAGCATATAGATTGAAAAGCCAAAATGTGTGCAAAGCCACATAGGCAAAAGGCGAAATATGGATATGCTAACAATATTAATGAATAAAGGTATCTGTGTGAATCCAGCCCCGCGTAACGCCCCATCATACACAAAAGATAGGATTAATGGAATCTGTGATAAACCAACGGCGATAAGATAATATACAGAGATTTCTATCCCAAGTATATCATCGCGTATGAAAATCGCTGACAAAGGCTTTGCAAAGATTACTAAAAGAAGTCCGCAAATTCCTAGCATAATGCTTGATAGAATCGCACAAAGCTTTGTGTATTCACTAGCCCTTATATAGTTTTTTGCCCCAATGCTTTGTCCCATAAGACTCATAATCGCTACCATAAAGCCAAAGCCCGGCACAAATGAAAAGCCTTCAATGGTAGTCCCAGCTTGGAATCCAGACATAGCACTATCTTTATAAATTGCTGCATAAGAGCCAACAAAGACTAGCACAACATTGAGTGAAGCAATGGTGAAAATACGCTCTAATCCTGTTGGAATGCCAACTTTAAAAGCATTGAGTAAAAAAGTCTTATTAAAATAGAGTGAAAAAGAAAGCTTTGTTTGGACAAATTTTGGCAATAATAATAAAATAAACATCTCAAGATATGAGATAAAAAGGCTCACATACGCCGCACCAATAAGCCCTAAAGATGGGAAGCCAAATCGCCCTTCAATAAGCAAATAATAGCCAAGCATACTAAGAAGTGTCAAAAAAATCTTAATAAAAAATGGTCGCTTTGTATCACCGGTCGCTGCAAAACCAGAGATAAGCACATTTTTAATAATAATGGAAGGCAGGGCAAAAATGGTTAAAGAAACATAGCTATATGTAAGAGTGTATAACTCATTACTTAGATTAAAAAGATTTAAATAATAAGGGATTCCAAGATAGATTAGATAAAGCATGGGAAGAGATATAATACAAGCACTAAGTATGATTGTAGCATACACTCTATTCATCTCTACATAATTTTTTGCACCAAAACGCCTTGACATTAACACATTTGTGCCAATACCAAAAATCGCACTGATAGGATAAAAAACAATAATATATTTCGCTCCCGTGTTTAAAGCGGTAAAATGCAGTGAAGAGATACCGCCTAAATAAAAAAGGGCTAAAGATACGCTAAGCATATCAAGACCAGACTGCAAACCGCTAGGAATGGCGATATTTAGAATCCGCTTTATCTGAATCTTTTTTGTCCGCCCTAAGCTAAACATATAATGCCTTTATATGCTTTAAGCTTCATTCATACCATTTAAGAATTCATCATTATTCTTTGTGCCAGCAAGCTTTGAGTAAAGGAAATTGAGTGCTTCAATATCATCCATTTGACTGATAACATTGCGTAGCATCCACACCTTACGCAGCTTCTCATCACCAAGCAGTAAGTCATCTTTTCTTGTGCCAGATTTTAGAATGTCAAATGCGGGATAGATTCTACGATCAGCAATACTTCGTGCTAATACGATTTCAGCATTACCTGTGCCTTTAAACTCTTCAAAAATGACTTCATCCATTCTAGAGCCTGTCTCAATCAATGCGGTAGCAATGATAGTTAAGCTGCCACCATGCTCAATATTTCTTGCCGCACCAAAGAATCTTTTAGGCTTATGCAAAGCATTTGCATCAACACCACCGCTTAAAACCTTGCCGCTTGAAGGCGTTGTAGCATTATAAGCGCGTGCTAAACGAGTGATAGAATCTAGTAAGATAACAACATCTTTGCCGACTTCAATGCGTCTTTTCGCTCTCTCTAGCACGAGTTCTGCTACGCGTATATGATTTGTCGATGGTAAGTCAAAAGTGCTTGAGAATACTTGTCCTTTTACACTTCGCTCCATATCTGTTACTTCTTCTGGTCGCTCATCAATGAGTAGCACCATGAGTTCTACTTCGGGGTGATTCTCACTTATGCCATGTGCTAATTCTTTCATGAGTTCTGTTTTACCCGTTCTTGGTGGGGCTACGATTAATGCCCTTTGTCCTTTACCAATGGGGCTAAAAAGATCTAGCATTCTACCAGTGATTTTTTGTCTATTATATTCTAGCTTTAGCTGCTCTGCGGGGAAAAGCGGGGTGAGATTCTCAAATAAAGGACGATTTTTAATCTCTTCTAGTCCTAAGTAATTTACCGCTTCAATCTTTAAAAGCGCATAATATCTCTCTTGGTCTTTTGGCGGACGCACCTGCCCTGTGATAATATCCCCATTACGCAAAGCAAATCGCTGAATCTGACTTTGTGAAACATAGGTATCATGCTGCGTATCAGAAAACTTCTCATCAATCGAGCGTAAAAAGCCATAGCCCTCACTTGTAATCTCTAAAATACCAGAGATAAGTATGAAGCCACCTTGACTGACTTGATTTTTTAGAATCTCAAAAATCAAATCCTGCCTTAAAAGGTCTTGTGGATTTTGGACTCCAAGCGTTTTTGCAATCTCTAGTAATTTTTGCAAAGGTGTAATCCGCAAATCCTCCATCTTAAAGCCCTCAACTGGCGTGTGAGTCCTTTTTCCTATATCTTTGCCTTTATTTTTTTCATCATAATCATTTTTTTGCTCTCTATCATATCTATCTTGACGCGTGTTTTCATAACGCGTTGTCTTTGTGCCTTTATATGATGGCTTTTTTGTTTTTAATGCCTCATCTTTTTGATAATGTTCATTTGACATTACATGCCTCCAAAATATTGTTAAATAGAATGCTATTAAGCGTAAAATACAAAATCATAATGTTCCTTTAAATGTTTAAAAGTGATTCCATAGTTTATAGATTGCTCTTTTGTAATGCTCTAAATTATAAAAAAGCAATCTATAAAATAAATGTAGTATAAAAATATTCGGGGATTTTTACCTATTTAGATTCTAAAACCTATAAGAAAGCTTAAGAGATTCTAAAACTCTAGAATCTAGTTTAGAATCTAACAAGTAAAAAGGTGTATTTGCTCCAAAACTAAATCAAACTATTTTATTTTCTCAACAAGACTAGCAAATGCACTTGGATTGCTATATGCCATATCTGCAAGTATCTTTCTATCAAGCTCAATGTTTGCCTTTTTCAATGCAAACATAAACTTTGAATAACTCATACCATGCAAACGACACGCCGCATTAATACGCACAATCCACAACTTTCTAAAGTCTCTTTTCTTTTGCTTTCTATCTCTAAAAGCATAGCACATACTTCTTTCAAGCTGCTCTTTTGCTTTTCTAAAATGCTTGCGTCTGCCGCTATAAAAGCCACGCGCAAGTTTTAGAATCTTTTTATGTCTTCGTCTTCTTACAATACCTGTTTTAACTCTCATGGTTTCTCCTGTAACTTTACCTTAAATTTTAAGGTGCAAACATATTGTTTAAACTTTCCCTTATCTCTCTTCAATCTTTAAAGACTAAATAGAATCTAAGGGGACAATCCTTTATCCATTAAATGGATACACATAGCATACTTAAATAAGTAGCCAACTTAACTCATACACAATAAACTTTTGACAGAATCTAAGTTTGTGTCATGCACATAATGTGGCGAATTGAGTCTTGCTTTGCGTTTTGGCGACTTTTTTGTCAAAATATGGCTTTTAAAAGCACTGCCTCTTTTGACTGCATTTTTTTTCACCTTGAAACGCTTTGCAGCACCACGATTAGTCTTCATCTTTGGCATTATTTCTCCTTTCGTAAAATAAAGCTAGAATTGTAGCATAAAAATCTAGCTTTTTGGCTTATTGTTTGGCATCATTAGGATACTTGCGTATTTTCCCTCGATTTTTGCCTCTTTATCAGCATGGGCTATATCATCTACCATAGCAATGACTCGCTTTAGCATTTCAAAGCCACCTGCTGGATTTTGCATCTCTCTGCCACGCAGATAAACGCGGAATTTTACATGCTTACCCTCTTCAAAAAACTCTCTAGCATGTTTCACTTTGTAATTTATATCATTTTGGGCAATTTGAGTTGATAGCTTGATTTCTTTAACTTCAACTTGCTTTTGCTTCTTTTTTGCTTCTTTTTGCTTCTTTTCTAATTGATAGCGATACTTGCCATATTCTACTATTTTGCAAACAGGTGGCTTTGCATTTGGCGATATACACACTAGGTCAAGCCCCTCATTATAAGCAAGATTCTGTGCTTCTTTTGCACTCATAATACCTAGCTGCTCACCATCTTCGCTAATGCACCTTACTTCATCAAAGCGAATTTTTCCATTTACTAATGTTTCTTCTTTACTCAAAAGCTAACCTCTCTATGTAGATTTGAAGTTTTTTCTAAGAATTCTTGCATACTCATTTCATACTGCATATTTTCTCCAGAATCCATCTTCATGCGTCTATCGCGTATAGATACACTATTGTTATTAAGCTCTTTATCACCAATAAGTGCAATCATAGGCACTTTTTGCTTCTCTGCTGTGCGTATTTTTTTATTGAGTGACTCATTTTTCAAACTTAACTCTGCATAAATACCCCGCAATCGTAACTCATTCTGCAAATTCTGTGCCATACTCACATGTGCTTCATTAATAGGGATAATAATTACCTGCGTTGGAGCAATGAAAAATGGAAATTCTCCGCCAAAATGCTCTGTTAAAATCGCTACAAACCGCTCAAAGCTACCCAAAATCGCCCTATGAATCATAACAGGCATAGCATGTTCGTTGTTCTCATCAATATAGCTTAGATTAAATCTCTCTGGTAAATTCATATCAATTTGGATTGTGCCACACTGCCATTTTCTACCTATTGCATCAGTGATTTTTATATCAATCTTTGGTCCATAAAATGCACCACCACCTTCATCAACTTGATAGCTAATATTATTACTTGCAAGGGCATTTTGCAAGGCTAAAGTAGCACTCTCCCACACAGAATCTTCGCCGATTGACTGCTCTGGTCTAGTGGATAGCTCCATTTCATAGCTAAATCCAAAGGCATTCATAATCTTATGCGTAAAACGCAAGATATTATTCACTTCATTTTCTATTTGCTCTGGACGACAAAAGATATGCGCATCATCTTGTGTAAATTCTCTCACACGAAGCAATCCATGCAAAACGCCACTTTTTTCATGCCTATGCACCACGCCATATTCATAGAATCTTAATGGCAATTCCCTATAACTTCTAATGCTATTTTGATACACCTTTATATGTCCAACGCAATTCATAGGCTTAATGCCATATTCAACTTCATCAATAGTGGTAAAATACATATTTTCTTTGTAATGCGTATAATGTCCGCTAATTTTCCATACATCACTTTTTAGAATCTCAGGGCATCTTACAGGCTCGTATTCATTGAGTATTAAAGCCCTTGTTAAAAGCTCTTCTATGCGTCTTCTAAGCCTTGCACCTTTTGGTAACCATATTGGCAGACCGGCTCCCACATCTTCTTCAAATGTGAAAAGCTCCATTTCTACACCAAGCCTTCTGTGATCTCTTTTCTTTGCTTCTTCTAGTTGAAAGAGATACTGCTTTAGATTCTCTTTCTCTGCAAAGGCAATGCCATAAATCCTTGTTAAAACTTCAGAATCTTCATCGCCACCTAAATACGCCCCAGAAATCTTTGTAAGCTTAAAAGCCTGTAACAACTTTAAATGCGGTAAATGCGGACCACGACATAAATCCTCAAAATCGCCTTGCTGATATATGCTAAAATCATCGCCTTCTATCTTACTCATCACCGCTTGTTTTAATTCATCTCCACTGAAACGCTCTATTGCTTCCTTGCGACTTAAATGAATTTTTGTGAGTTTATGCCCCTTTTTTGCGATCTCTTTCATCTTGCTTTCTATTGTAGCTAAGTCATCAACCCCGATTTTAGAATCCACCTTAAAATCATAGTAAAACCCCTCATCTACAACAGGACCGACAAAAAACTTTGCCTCTGGATAAAGGGCTTTAATCGCTTCAGCAAGTAAATGCGCACAAGTATGGCGGATAATTTCATGTGCGTTTGGTGTATCAGTAAAATAGATAGGTTCAAGTGATTGCGTATTGAGATTGTTTTCTGCTGCTGTCTGTGTGTCGATAATGCTATTATTATGTATATAGCCAATAATGTGTTGCAATGTCTGTATTCCTTAATATCAGTTAATGTATTGTGCTTTACAATACACAAAAAATCTAGTAATTATACAAATGATAACTGAATCTATGCTTAAAGTTTGATGAATAACTTCATGCAATACAAGCATTTATATGGTGTTTTAGCGACTAAAATTTAAACACTTTAACCCTAGTCATCTTTAAAGACTGCTGAAAAACCGCCAATTTTGTAATTCCATTTAGATTCTATAAACCACTTTGTCATATTCGCAATATATCCGCTTACTTCTTTTGTGCCAATGACACCTATTGCATATCCAGCACCAATAGAGCAAATACTTCCACGCAGGATAAATTCAAATTTTGGTATAAGCTCTTTTTGTAACACTTCCCCTTTTTGTTCTGCATACAAAAGTGTTTCTAGTGTTTGTGCTAGATACTCGCCTTGCTGCTGTGCTAATTGTGCTGTTGGGGGATAGAATCTACCTGTTTTTTCATCTTTTAATGCCGCACAATCTCCAAGCACAAAAATATTATTCATCTCATTTTCTTGATTTATGGGCTGCAAGTGAGAATCTACCTCAACTTTGCTTCTCCCACTTTTAAAAAAGCTAGAGTTTGCTATAACTTCATTGCCCTTTACCCCTGCTGTCCAAATAATTGTATTTGCTAGAATCTCTTCGTTTTTTCCATCTCTCTCAATCACAACAGCCCCCATTTTACATTCAAGAATCTTTGAGCTTGTAAGGACTATAATGCCTAATTCTTTAAGCTTTGTTAAGCCAAGCTGCATGAGATTTTCACTAAACATAGGCAAAATCTTTGGCATTGCTTCAATACAATAGATTTTAACAAGACTAAAATCAATGCCCCGCGTTTCGCATTGCTTTTTTATTTCTTGTGCAAGAGAGCCGGCAAACTCAATGCCAGTGAAGCCACCACCACATACGATAAATGATAGATTTTTAGAATCTTTATCATTTATGTAGGCTTGTAATTTCTCTTCAATACTTTTATAAATATTTTTTGCACTATCATAGCTGACTATGCTTTGTGTATATACGCCAACTCCGGGTATCCCAAAGCTATCAGAGCTAAATCCAAGCCCAACAACTAGATAATCATACTCATATTCAGCATTTTTGCATTTTACACTTTTAGAATCTATTGATACAACGCTATCTTGTATAAGATTTACTCTCTCATCAAGAATCTCTTGCAAAGGAAATAGCACGCTTTTATCATGCTTACCACTTGCGACATCATGCAGGGCGATTGTCTTGTAATGATAAGAGGTGTTATTAATAAGGCTAAATTCCGCTTGAGAGAATACATCTCTGTTTATAGTTGTAAGTAAAGCAATGTTGCCATAACCAGCACCAAGCATTAAAACTTTTTTCATCTCTATGTCCTTTCAAGTAATAAAAATTTCATTGTAACGGACAGAGTTTAACAAGCATATAAAAATATAGCATTTTACTCACTAAATTGCTTTAAGAATTTTTTTAGATTCTTTGCGGCTTGTCTAATACGCTTTTCATTCTCAATTAATGCGATACGCACATAACCTTCCCCTGCTTTGCCAAATCCAGCCCCCGGACTTACTGCAATCTTTGCTTCAACTAAAAGTCTTTTTGCAAACTCTAAACTGCCTAAATGACTGCATTGCTCTGGAATCTTCGCCCAAATAAACATACTAGCCTGTGGTTTTTGCAATTCCCACCCTGCTTTTTTAAAGCTTTCAATCATAACTTCCATTCGCTTTTCATAAGTTTTTCTAATCTTTATAACATCATCATCGCATTTATTTAAAGCAATTGTAGCAGCAACTTGAATGGGCGTATAGATTCCATAATCAATCCAGCCTTTAATCTTTTGCAACGCTTCAATAATCTTTTTATTCCCCGCGACAAAGCCTATACGCCAACCCGCCATATTATAGCTTTTACTTAGAGTGTAAGTCTCCACTGCAACATCTTTTGCACCTTTGACTTCAAAAATGCTAGGCGTTTTAAAATCACCAAAATAAAGCTCGGCATACGCAATATCACTGATGATATAGAATCTCTCTTTTTTTGCTAGTTTCACAAGCTTTTCATAGAATCCTTTTTTTACAATCGTTGTTGTGGGATTATGTGGAAAATTTACAACTACAAACTTTGGCTTTGGGAAACTCTCATAAAGTGCTTTTTGTAAAGATTCAAAAAATGCCCTTTCATCAAGCTCATAATAATCATTATAAGTGATTCCAAAAGTGCTGACATTTGCACCATTGATAATAAAGGCATGATAATGTATAGGATACGCAGGCTCTGGCACAATCGCACAATCGCCAACATTAGTAATCGCTTGGACTAAATGCACAAATCCTTCCTTACTTCCCATGCCAACGCATACTTCAAGGTTTGGATCAAGATCTACATTAAACCGCCTTTTATACCATTCGCAAAGTGCTAATCGTAATTTATAGATACCCTTGCTGACAGAATAGCCTTGATTCTTCGGCTTTTTCGCACTCTCACAAAGCTTATCTATAACTACTTTTGGTGGCATGCCATCAGGATTCCCCATAGAAAAGTCAATGACATCTTCATTGTTATGCCGCATTTGCATTTTTATTTCATTTATCGCACTGAAAAGATATTTTGGCAAACGATTAATTTTTCCAAATTGTATTTCATCAAACATGGCTTACTCCTACAATAGATTGTAAATATTGTAGCGTTTTGTTAGCTTGAGTGCAAGTTTTAGAATCTATTTTTCTAAAATTTCTATAAAGAAACTCTGCAAATTATCAAAGTTTTAGAATCTTTTATATATTATCCCAACTTTCATATATACGCGATTGACGCACGGCTTCATATAGCACTGCCCCAGCACTTGTCGCAAGATTAATGCTACGCACACCCTTTTGCATGGGAATCTTATAGATTTGATTTTTAAAAGATTCTAAAATGTGCAAGGGAAGTCCTGCATCTTCTCTACCAAAATATAAAAATGCTCCGTGTTTTAAATCCGCTTCAAAATATAGCTTTTTTGCCTTTGTGCTAAAGAAAAAATGCGTAGCATCTGGTGTGTGTGTTTGCCAAAAAGATTCTACATTCGCCCATTCATACACTTTTAAGTGTTGCCAGTAATCAAGTCCAGCCCGTTTTAAGTCTTTTTCTTTTGTGCTAAATCCTAAAGGGTGGATTAAATGCAGCATTGCATTTGCTGCGACACAAAGTCTGCCTATATTGCCTGTATTTTGTGGAATCTGTGGTTCTACAAGCACGATGTGAAATAAAGATTGCATAACTATCCTAAAATATTGATTTTATGTAATGTTGAAATATGTGAAATGTATTTTACATTTTTTACAGATAAAAGGCAATTTAATTTTTAATTACTAAGCCTTAAATATTTTTAGATAGAGTGTAGCATTTTTATTAAGAGAGGATAAGACATGAAACGCGTATTGGTCCCATTAGCACAAGGTTTTGAAGAGGCTGAATTTATAGGCATTGTTGATGTATTGCGAAGGGCTGGAGTGGAAGTTTTAGTCGCTGGATTAGAATCTAGTGGTAATGTTAAGGGTGCAAATGGCATTGAGATTAAAGCAGAAGTAGCACTATCTAGCATAGATATAAACTCGCTTGATGGCATAGCTCTTGCAGGTGGTTTCGAAGGTATGCAAAATCTATCCAATAATGCTAAGATTCTAGAAATCATACAAAGGCTACATAAAGATAAAAAGATTGTAGCAGCCATCTGTGCTTCACCAATTGTGTTAAATAAAGCCGGTGTATTATCAAGTGAATTTACTTGTTACCCGGGTTGTGAAGAGGGCATAAATGCAAAAAGGCTGAATGAAGCAGTGGTAATAAGAGATAATGTCATCACTTCTGCTGGTCCTGCGACTGCTATCTTATTTGGTCTTGCTATTACAAAAGCCTTAATGGGTGAAGATGTGTATAAAGGCTTATATGAAGGATTGCAAGTGCCTTTAACAAGGGCTTAGAGTTATAGAATCTTATAAGTAGATAATATGACAAGAGCAATGCTTGATAAGTTTTTGCTTAGTGGAGTGCCACGGGCAATTTTGCTATATGGCGATAGTGATTTTTTGATTTCATATTATTCCAATATGATTCTAAAAAAGCTAAACAGCGAATGTCGGCGTATGTATTTTGAGGAATACGATCATCAAGAAGTGTTAAATTGCTTAGGTGTAAATAGCCTTTTTGGCGGGGTAAATATTCTCGCCTTAAAGCTTTATGCAACCTTAAATAAAAAGCAAATGCAAGATATACTCTATATGCTAGAGCATAATGCTAATAGCTTTTTAATTGTGGAATTTTTGAAATCACCAACAATCACAGATGCAGAATATGCAAAAAGATTTAAAGCTATGGCGGCACTTTTTAAGCCGACTGCAAAGCTAAAAGATATATTTGAAGTAAGGCTTTATCCGCCATTTCGCGATGATATGGTAAAGATTCTATACAATCGGGCGTGTGAGCTTGGATTAAAGGTAGATTCTTCCTTGCTTAACTTCTTGCTTGATGTGCAGCATGATGATTTAGCTATCGCGCATAATGAGCTTACTAAATTTATCTATTATGAGACAATCACACCGCAGTTAATAGAAGAGTTAAGTTATAGTCTCGGTGATGTAAAGTTAGAATCTTTACTGAACTGCTTATTTGATAAACAAGGGCATTTGGGCTTAACACTTCAAACATTGCATGATGAAGGTATGGATAATATGGAGCTTTTGCGTGAGATTACACGATATTTTTATATTCTCTTTAAGCTTTATGGACATTCAAAAACGCATGGCAATATGGATTCTAAAGAAGTGCTAGGCTATAAAGCCCCGCCACAGCTTTTTAATGTATGGCAAAGGCGAAGCCTCAAAATCACAACAGAAAAATATCTCATGCTTTTTGACATTATAAATACATGGCGTGTGCAACAACTACAAGGAAAAGATGTGGTTATGCAACATTTAATAGCAATTCAGCAAATTTTATGATATAATCCCATTTCCAAAAAAACCTTGCTCCAAGCATACTATGTTTGGGGCGGAAACCATAAGGAGAATGTATGCGTCATTATGAAACGGCGTTTATTTTAAAACCGACACTTGTCGAAGAGGAAATTAAGGCAAAGATAGACTTTTTTAAAGAAGTTATCTTAAAAAATGGTGGTCATATTGAGACTTGTTTGGATATGGGTATGCGTAATCTAGCATATCAAATAAAGAAGAATAGCAGGGGTTACTACTTTTGCATTTACTTTAAAGCAGACCCAACTTTGATTGCAGAGCTTGAGCGGTTGTATGGCATTAATGAAGAGGTATTGCGATTTATTGTCATTAAATATGAGAGCAAGAAAGAGCAAGAAGCATGGAAAACACTTGTTGAGAGAGCAAAGAAGCCAGAAAAGCCTAGAACTCTCAAAAAAGATGAAGATAGGGCAGAGAGAACACCTAAAAAAGAGAATGTCCAAAATGAAGAGCAATCTTCTCAAGCAGGACTTTAGGGTATAGGTAAGGCTTGTTGTTATGTTTAATAAGGTGATTATGGTAGGCAATCTCACAAGAGATGTTGAGCTGCGTTATCTTAACACAGGATCTGCACTTGCAACATTTGGATTAGCTTCTAATCGCAGATACAAGAAAGCCGATGGTATGCAGGTTGATGATACTTGTTTTGTTGATGTAACACTTTTTGGACGCACCGCGGAAGTGGCTAATCAGTATCTAAGAAAAGGTTCTAAGGTGCTTATAGAAGGTCGCCTTAACTTTGAAACATGGACTGATCAGCAAGGTGGAAAAAGAAGTAAGCATACAATCATTGCGGAAAGTATGCAAATGCTTGACACAAAGCAACAAAGCGAGTATGGGCAGAATGCTTATGGGCAAACAAATGGCTATGCAAATAGTTATGGTAGCAGCTATGATTCTAGCTATAATCAACAGCAAAACTATCAGTCGCGGTCCTACGACAGAAATATTGGCAATCCATATTCACAAAACACACAGCAAAATAACAATATGGGAATGCAAGGTGGCAATGTAGAACCGCCAGTCATTAATGTTGATGACGAAGAGATTCCATTTTAAATGTTGAGAAATTTTATATGAAAGGAAACACATGGAAAGAAAAAAATATTCAAAAAGGTATTGTAAATATACAGAGGCAAAGATTGATTTTATTGATTATAAAGATGTTGAGCTTTTAAAGCATTCACTTTCAGAGCGTTATAAAATCATGCCTCGTCGTCTTACAGGAAACTCTAAGAAATGGCAAGAAAGAGTTGAGGTAGCTATCAAAAGAGCAAGACACATGGCACTTATACCTTATGTTGTAGATAGAAAAAAAGTTGTTGAGAATCCTTTTAAATTGTAATTTAGATTCAGCACATTTATTTAGAGCTTATCTATTAATTATAGTATATTCTAATATCGCTTCGCTAAAGTTAAACTCGCTACATGAGAAGTAGTAATTGCAGTTTATACTTTGTTAAAAGCGTTTCTTCTCTTTTTCTTTTTTTTTATGTTACTCCCATAGTATCAAGCTATATTTTTAGAATGCATGTCGCAGGCCACAACGGAATACCTAAAGTGTTTTATCATGGCACAAGAGAAAGCATAGGCAATAAAGAAATACTCACCCCAAAACATACAGATGATACAGGAACAAACTATCCTGCTAGATTTTTCTCTAGCTCTCATAATGTTGCCCTAAGCTATACAAAAGAATTACCAAATAGTGATAATGGAATCTATAAAGTATTCTTAAATGCTAAAAATCCTTTAGTCATAGACTTTCAAGGTAAAGACTTTGTAGATAGAAGTGAATTAGCAGATAAGATTTATAAAGGGGAACAATATTTTGATTTAGCTATAAGAAAAGCACTAGATGAAGCTAAAGAGAGTGGAAAGCCATTTGATAGTGTTATTTATAAGAATGTGCGTGATGAGAGATATGGCAGAAGTAAAGAAATAAGTGATACCATAGCTATATTTAATCCTAACCAAATAAAGCATATTGACAATAAAGGAAGCTATACAGATACAAAAGGCAATATTACAAAGACTAAACCAAAGAATAAAGAATCTACACATAAATATTTTAATGAAAACAGCCCTAATATCATGTATGCTAATCCGCAACATTTAGGAGCTGGAGTCTTAAGTGGCAGTGCAGCAGGAATTGAGACTGATGAGAATGGGAATCTCACCTTTAGCCCTGAAAAATTTGCGTTGGGATTGCTAGGTGGAGCGATAGGAAGCAAGGCGGTAAGCAAGATTTATAAGAATAAATCCGCACAAAGATACGCTACACTAGCTATTAAAAGCATACAACAAGACTACAAATCTTTGAGTGAGAATAATCCAGCTATGTTTGCTAAAATAATGCAAAAGTTTAATCCTAGAGATTTTTTAAAAGGCAAAAAGGAAATAAATAGCTTGAGTAATGAAATATTTAACAAAGAGTTAGCAAAAGCCATAGAATCTGCCTTGCAAAATGGTAAAAAGTAGAGACAATGCCGCAAGCAGAGTTTAGAAACTTTGATGAGTTTAAGGGGCAATTTGAAATGGTTAAAGGTAATATAGGCTTTATTAAAACGCCATATAAAGATGTAAAAGTGTCTATCTCTTATGCGTGGAAACATTTTAGAGAGAACACTTACAATACAAACAGAGACAATATAAAAGGTGGCTTCTTTAAAACCTTTAAAGACCCTTTATTTATCGTAGAACAAGCACGAGAAGGACAAAGTAGCCCTAGTGTGTATTTCTATAAGCCATTTTTTGATAATGATAAAAAGCTAATAAATCTGTTTGGAATAGGGATAGATTCTGTTGGAAATATAGATTTTAAGACATACTACTTTGACAAAAAAGAAAATCGATTAAAAGAAATGTTAATGAGCGATAAGATTAAAATTGTATATATGCAAGAAAACCCTTGAGCCCCACCTCTCTCTCACAATCTACCCTATGAGAGCGTGTTTAGCTACATGTCCTCTAGTAGTATTGAGTTAAAACATATAGCAAGGCTTAAAGATACTCGAATTATACCACAAAAAAAGGATTTAAAATGATACAAACAAAAAATCTCACTTTAAAGAAATTCCAAGAGAATTTTGATTTTATAGAAGCTAAGATGAAAGATAGTCAAATATATAAAGACGCCTTAGATAGCTTTGTAAAATATATGCCAAGCTATGCCTTTACAGACGACCAAAAAGCTTTAGCTTATAGCGATTTTATGGCTAAAACATTTTTAGGCGTATTTCAAAGTGCAGTCCAAACTGCATTAACCATAGACCAAAACGAAGTGGCTACAAGAGACGCACAAAATCAAAGTGCTTTAGGCATACTAGGTAAGAAAAAAGAAGTAGCAATGCTATCCAATCAAGTGAAAGAAAGCTTTTTTAAGATACAAGCAAGTAAAATGCAAACAGCACAACTTCAAGCCCAAGCCCTGCAAGATAAAATCAAGGCAGAAGTATTACATAAAAGTGCCAATGATAACGCACAGATAAACAAAGCTAATTGTATGGTAAGTTATCAAAATGTATTATCAAATGCAAATAAACCAGACTTACTCAAAAGCTATGATATGCAGCAAACTACGGTGAATGCACTCAAAGCAATAGGTGAAGCTCCAATCAGTGATTACACAGATGAGTGGAAAAAGGTGCAAATACCTGACTACAATACAGACTTTGATACTACTATACTAGAGATATATGCCACTAAAAGCGTGATAGCTATTGATGAAGTGATAGGATTTCATATTGTTACTTCTATTGAGTTAGTAGAAGTTGAATGGGATTTTGGTGATGGCAAGGTTAGCAATCAAATGTTAAGAGTAGCCAAAAAGATAATATACTCAAATCTTTCAATAAAGAAGGCTCATATAATGTAAGATTAAAAGCTTTAGTAGAAGTTGAGAATAAAGATTATGTTAATGATAAGAGTCAAGATAAGTTTGTGATGAAAGAATACTTTAGAGACTTAGAGATTTTGGTGTGCTAAGTGTTTTTTGCTAGTGTTTAAACGTGTTGTAGAATCTTGTTTTATATGTTTTTGTGTGCTAGATTCTGCATTTTTTAGTTTAAAATCTGTATTTAAGCCAGTGCGACCCTTTCTAAGCTCACACGCCACATTTAAAGCCCAAAATCTAAATTTATGCGTTTTTGTTTGTTTATCAATGTTTCTGTGTCTTTGTGTTTGAGTGTTTTATTCACGCCACATTTGAAAGCCAAAATTGCAATTTTTGCATTTTCAAAGCCCTACAATTCACACGCCACATTTTGCGAGATTTTTATATCTTACATGTTTGTTGATAGTAATATATATAAGAGAGAACATATAAAAAAGATTGTTTGTGAGTTTTTTTGACAAAAACACTATGAAATGAAGCAGACGAAGCGAGAATTTAACAAAATTGCAAGAAAATGTAAGTCATTTATGTAAGTTTAATGGTAGTTTTAAGTGTAATTTCTATCAAAAAAGCAAAACTAGCCACAATGTAGCCTAGTGTAGCTTAGTTTTAGAGCCTTATTTCAGTGGAATATCAGCCAAAATTACACAAATAACACACAAAAACCCTAAATCATGCAAACATAAATCACACTAGCCTTTGCATTCACACAAAAGCCAATCAAAGCAAGACAACTTTACAAGAGCCAATCACACAAGCTACAAAGCTTTAAATATTTAAAAATATTTCAATCTCTCTGCAACTTATCTCATTCTTTAAGATTTTCTATCACACATAAATGACACAAAAAATACACTGATGACACAAATTTTGACACACATATACATTTTATGCCCTATTTTGCGGACTTTGGATAGAATTGTGATTCCAACAATGAAATTTTAAGTTATTTTTAAGTTTTAAATAAAGCTTTATTTAAGCTAGGTTATAAAGCATATTTACGCATTGCAATCACTAAGAACATAGCACACAAGGGGAATTTTTACTCTCACAATAAAATGCAATTACCCACTTATGCTAACTCACTTTATATAAGTTACAATATTACACACAAGCATATAATTTTTAAATTTTTTTTCTAGCTAACTCTTATAAACTTATATAACTAGAGAAAATATCGGTTTTTTGGGAATTTGGGGGGGGGGGGGGAACCAAGAAACTCTTATATACAAACTTGTTGCAAAGCCATTAAAACATGTCTAATCATATCTAATCAATCACATGACTTACAAATTTTGAATAATTATCAATAATTTCACTGCCTTTCCTAAAGCCTAAGCCACATGCTTCATACGCAAAAAATACATTTGCTTGATAAAATGAGCCATTATGCGTATTAAGTGGATAAAACTCTTGATAGATTGCCTTGTGATTAGCGTATTCCCCATCTTTTGAGCTGATAGGCTTACCATTTGCATCGAGAATGCTGACATTTGCCCCTTCTCTACCAAAGGCATGTTTTTTAACCTGCTTTTTATTGAGTGGGTTATAGCTTGTCTCAAGTAATAGTGGGTGATTTGGATACAAATCCCACAGAATCTTTAAAATGCGTTTGCTTTGAAAAAGGATAGTGTAAGCTGGATTTAGAAAAATCGCTTTTTGATTTGCCATAATATCATTGATAATCAAGGCTAGTTCTGGCTCATCAATGCTGATATTCTCCCATGGGATAAACTTAAACCAAAATTCAAAGTTTGTATCATTATAAAAGATTCCATCAGTAGGGCTTAGCTGCACTTCATCAACATAGCAAAAATCTGTATGCAAGCCCGCATCATGTGCCATATCTTGCAAGAATCTAATAGTCTTTTCTTCTTCATCACTACCGCGGATACTTGAGAATAGAATCTTCCAGCCCTCATATATCTCATGGAAATTACTCACATCATCACTCAATGTAATAAGGCGTTGAAAATTTTGTGAAATTGCTGTATAGATATTATTAAATTGTGCATCGCTATCATAGCCATTCGCCTTTAAAAGCGCGTATTGCACTGCTGCACTTTCATATAGCATAGTCGGCGTATCAGCATTAAACTCTAAAAGTTTAATAGGGCTACCATCAAGCCCACCAGCTAAGTCAAAGCGACCATAGATATGCCAATGCACATCTTCTTCAAAACTCTGCACGATTGTATCAATGAGTGAGTTTGGTATATCAAGTTCATAGAAAAGATTATTTTCAATGACATAACCTGCCGCTTCCACATACATATCATATAGCTCATTACACGCATCATAATAGGCATCAGCTTCTGCTTCGCTTACATGTATGAGTTCATTGCTAATGTAATCTGTGTTATCGGGGTCTGTGTGCCAAAGTAGTCCCATGTGTTCAAATTCTTGCTTATTAAAAGGCTTTAGTGTGGTAATACGCATATCTATCCTTTGTGAGTAAAATATTTGCCATTATAGCAAGCTTGCATAAATATGGCGTGGAAGTTAGCTTACAACGCTATAAGGATAGATTTATATTGCAACCTTGTCTTTAAAATTTCTTTTTATTGACATCTTCTAGAATCTTTTTTGCCACTTCATCAAGAGCTATACCTATTTCTTGTGAGTGATTTGCAATGCTTACATTTTGTTGTGTAATGCTCTCTAGTTGTGAGACAGATTCATTAATCTGTTCTATACCTTGTGCTTGTTCCTTTATAGATTCTGCCATGTCATTAATGCTTTGGACTAAAACATTTGTATTTGCTTCGATTTCACCTAAAGACTTTTGCGTTCTTTCAGCGAGTTTTCTTACCTCATCAGCTACGACTGCAAAGCCCCTGCCATGCTCTCCTGCCCTTGCTGCTTCAATAGCCGCATTTAAAGCAAGCAAGTTTGTCTGGTCAGCTATATCTCTAATAATGCTTATAACATTTTTAATATCTTCGCTTTGATTGATAACTTCACCTGTTCTGCCTGAGACATTTTGCATTGATGAAGTGATTTGCTCGATTGCGGTTGCTGTTTGTTGCAGGGAGCTTGCTTGTGTTGTAGCACCTTGTGAGAGTGTATGCACTGATTCTTCTAACTCTTTTGACTTAGAATCAAGTTCTTTTGCATATTGTGCTGATACTTGTAACATAGACACAATAGAATCTCCAAGCTGATTTAATCCTGCTTCTAGCCCCTGTGCGTTCTCAATCCTTGGTGTGAAGTCATTTTGCTCAAATGATTCAAATACCTTTTTTGCTTCAGCAAGATTGTCGCCCACAAGCAAGAAAAGTGTATGAGACATTTCATTTAGGGAATCTTTTAGCTTATTTATTTGTGGATTATGGCTTTCATGTGTTACATTTTTGCCAAATCTCCCTTCTTTTGCCTCATTGACAATCTCCATAACTTCATCAACAAGCATAGAATCTTGCTTCAGTGAATGCTGTGTCTTTTCAATATTAGAATCTATGGCTTGAGCCATCAAACCAAACTCATTATTTGCTGTGATTCCAATCTTTGCGGCATGACTTTTTTCATGATTAAGAAACGCAAAGAAATCAACTAAACCACGAGAAATTTGTGTAAGCGGTTTAAGATAGTATCCAACAGCAGCATATAACATAAGGCTAATAACCAATGCTGATACAAGTCCAACGCCTATTTGAATATAGCCTATACGAGTGATAGGACCCTCTATATTTTCGATAGGCTCAAAAGAGCATAGCGTATAGGTGGCAAACTCATTGCTTTTGCTTGTTTTACATTGTGTTATTTTATCAACGCCATTGTCATTGACTACAAAATCTTCATAATCTTTTGTTTGACTTGATATTGTAGCAATCTGTTTAAAAATAGGAAGTTCTTTTAAAATAATGTCCTTATTTGTAGCAACATAGGGGATATTTGCATTATCTAACGCAAATATATTGCTACCTGTGGCACTAAGATCATCAAAGACTTTTTGCAATGAAGTCAGTAAGATATCAATACCAACGACACCTATTAGCTGTCCATTTTTATGTATCGGTATAGCATAGGTAACGCTTGGTTCCCCTGTAACATCGTCTTGATACACTTCTGTTTGAAATAATCCATTATTTTTTACTGCCCCGATATACCAGCCGCGTTGTGCGGCATTATAGCTTTGCCCTTGACCGCCCCTTACGCTAAAAAGCTTGGTTGTATTTGTAATATTATCTTCTATAATCTCACCTGTTGGCAAACCAATATAGCTTCCAAGTAGTCCTGCAGTGATTCTGTGTCCCCTTAATAATGGTCCAACATTAGCAATAATCTCTTCTTTAGAATCTAGCTTTTCATAAGGCATAGATTCTATCATGGTAGCAAGTCCCTTCAGTGCGGTAGCAGATCGCATATTTACATCTTGCAACATTAAATCAACGGCATGTAGCTGATCTGCTTGTGCATGCAGGGCATTCCCCATTGACACCTTTTTATTCATTATCATATTGCCGATACTAAGTCCTATAATTGCCATAGCAATGATAAGACTAGCAATGAGGGCTACTCGAGTTTTAACAGCTAAATTCACAATTATCTCCCTTCACAATGAAATATTTTTTTTTGTATGCTATCAACTTACTTTTTCACAATGAATGTTTTTTGAGACTGAATAAACATAATATATTGTAAGTAGATGAAGCAGTAGCTTTGTAGCTTACGCGATAAACTAAGGGTGTATTCTATAAGATGAGTTTAAATTATTTATAAATTTCGTAAAGTTTTATTTACAAAATTTATAAATCTACAAAATATGTTTCTTTATTACACAAATGAATTTAACAAAGCGATTTATTGTGATCTTTTTTGCAATATTTTCATATTTTATAATACTTGTTGTGTGAGATATATTGTTTCATTCTTTTACCTGTTTTTGAATCTTATCTATAATATTTGTTGTGCTTTTGTTATCAATGAAATCAATGAGTTGCACAGATTTTGCATATTCTGCGCCAATTACAACTTTGTCTTTATAATCTGCACCTTTGACTAGAATATCTGGTTTAATCTGTGAGATAAGATTCTTAGGTGTGTCTTCATCAAAAATAATGACATAACTCACACATGCAAGACTTGCTAGGATAAATGCTCTATCAATTTGTGAGTTAATAGGTCTATCTTTTCCTTTTAATCTTTTTATAGAATCATCGCTATTTAAGCCGACTATAAGCACATCGCCAAGCTTTCTAGCTTTTTCTAAATAGCTCACATGTCCGTAATGTAAAATATCAAAGCAGCCATTTGTAAAGACTATTTTCTTACCATTTACATTTTCTTGTATTTCTAAAAAGTTTGTGGCAATCTTTGCTTTAGCGTCTTTTATAATTCTTTTTGGGGCTAGATAGTCTTGTATCTCTTTAAGTGTAGCAGTAGCAGAGCCGATTTTGCCAATCACAACAGCAGCAGCAGCATTTGCAAACTTTGTAGCCTCTTCTATACTCTCACCTTTTGCAAGTTGCAAGGCAAGGGCAGCAATCACGGTATCACCTGCACCACTTACATCATAGACTTCTTTTGCGATTGTAGGCTTTTTGTGTAATGCTAAATCGCTATCAAGATAGGCAATTCCTTCTTCGCTAAGCGTGATTAAAGGATAAGTTAGGCTGCAGATTTTACGCATTTTTTGCAAAGCTTCAAGCAGGGTTTTATCATTATGTATATTTACATGTGTGGCTTCCATTGCTTCCTTTTTATTTGGTGTAAGCAATGTAGCGTGTTTGTATTTTGCATAGTCGCTGCCTTTTGGATCGCATAATACTGGTATATCAAAACTATTTGCAAGTTTGATTAGCTTTTGTGTGAAAGCTGGACTTAGCACACCTTTTAGATAATCGCTTAGAATCATGCAATGATAAGTCGTAATGCTGCCTTGTATATCTTCAAACATGGCTTCATAGATTTTAGATTCTAAAGGGGTATTGCTTTCTTTATCAAGTCTTAGCATTTGATGCTTTGATGCCATTATACGCATTTTTGTAGTCGTTGGGCGATTTGATTTATAGCAGTGAGAATCTATGCCTTTATTCACAAGAAAATCATGTAATAAGCTACCCTCTGCATCATTGCCTACAACGCCATATATAGATACAAAAGCCCCCATTGCAATTAAGTTATTTGCTACATTACATGCCCCACCTAGACTAAAATTCTCTTCTTCTATCCGCACAACAGGCACAGGGGCTTCAGGGGATAATCTATTCGCACTTCCCCATATATATTTATCAAGCATTAAATCCCCGATAACAAGGATTTTTATTCTCTCTACTGCCATGTTTTCTTCCCTTCTTTTATGTCATTATAGATAGATTCTATATGTGGAATGTAGTCTTTTATCCCAGATTCTAATGTGTAGTTTGGTGTGTAGTTTGGTAAAAAGTTTGTGCTATCTGCTAAAGTGTGGTTTTGAAAGAATGGATATGGATTTTTAATATACTGCACTTCAAAGCTTACTTTTAGATTCTCTTTTAGAATCTCAACAATATCATTATAACTACGCGAGATTCCACTGCCGACATTATATATTGCCCCATGCTCTAGCCATGACTGCATAATATTTTGTGATTTTGCTAAGAAGTCATGCCCAAATAATTTTTGCAATACAATATCTTGTGTTTGTGGTGTTTGCTGCATGTTTATATCATTGAAAGTCTTGTGGATTCTATGCCATTCTTTTGCTTGTTTATTTTTATCTCTTAAACCATAGGTTAGCATAAGTAGCTCCATAGCCCTTACATTTGCCTGCACGACATCATGGATACAGACAAAATCTCTTTGTTGTTCTCCAAACTCAAATAGCTTTACTACTCTATCATTTAATGCTTGCAATGATAGCTGAAGTATCATAGATGAAGTCTTGTATTTATAAAACTCATATCTGCCATATACATTAAAGTAACGCAAACCTATAAGCCCTATGCCCTTTTCTTGCAAACTCTTTTGTAATCTCACATTTTCCTTATCCATGCAAAGCTTTGAGAAGCCATAGATATTTTCTGGAATCTCATTTGTCCCAACGCTATTTGGAATCTCTGTATTACCATAGACTGCGGCTGAACTTGCGTATATAATATGTGCTTCATGCTTCATAGCAAGTTTGATTAGGGCTTTAAAAGCATTGAAATTTACCTGCATAACATGACGCATATCCATGCAAGTGGTATCTGAAACTGCGGCTTCATGCAGGATATAATCTATCTTGCCATAGTCTCTTTGCAATGATTTTAACTCTTTTTCATTTGCAATATCAAGTGATAAGACCTCAACATTTGGGTAAAGAGAGAGATTCTTAAAATGCCCTAGTGTTGTGGGATTGCCATTAGGAAAAGTCTTAGAATCTCGAAAATAATCAAGGGCTAGAATCTTGCAGTCTTTATGATGTGTAGCAAAATATTCTACAAGATTACTACCTATAAATCCTGCTGCCCCTGTGATTAGTATTGTCTTATTATTAAGTGTTAGAGAATCTGGCTTTGTTGTTTGCTGTGTATTTACGCTTTGCATGGATTTGCCTTATATGTGTAAAGTATTGTGTGATTTTAGCATGTTTTTGTGAGTATTGCTTTAAACTGCTGGGGTTACATAAAGTGGTGTGCAAGATTCTAAAAAATCATTATGTATAAGTCTGTATGGTAAAAATAGTGTTGATAAATCTAAACTATCATTTATGTTACTTGCATTTATGTTACTTGGGGCAATATGAATATAATCTTTAACATTAGAATCCGTGATAACCACATGTTTAGAATCTGGTTTAAGATAAAAAGACATATTTGCAAATGCTTTTATCTCATTTGTTTGAGCAAAATAGAAACTATTTGTAGCATATAGCTTAATATCGCTACTTAAAGCAAGGGTATGTAAAAATACATGCGTAAGCTTTATAGCACTCAAACTCCCAACCCCACGGGAATAATAGATCGCATTTAAGGGCATAAAATATGAGAGTAGATATAAGGCTTTAGTGAGATTACAATCAAGTTTTATAAAATCTATGTTGGTTTTAGAATCTATTTTTTCATTCAAGTATATATTGTGTTTAGTGTCTAGATTCTCTAAATTCGCACCTTTGTCTATACAATTTGGGCGATTGGCTGAATTAGTTTGATTACTATATGTAGAATCTATGGAATCTTTTATATCAAGAGATTCTAAAATATGCTTTATCTCTTTATTCTCTTTTAAAAAACTAGAATCAATCAAGCATTCAGCTAAACTGCATTTAGATAGCACTTCAGGTGTGAGTAAAGATTCTAAACTTGTATAAGTAGTCTTTTTATCTAAACTATGTGATACAAAAAGCAAGGGTAAAACATCGCTTGTCTTCCCATCTATACGCAAAATGAAAATAAGCTTTGGGGCTTTATTTTCTAGTGTGCTTTCATTATCTGCTTTATCAGTATATACCGCTTCTTTTAAACTCGCTTTATTTATTTTATCTTCATTTGGACTCATATCTTCATAATAGATTCCAAGTGTCGTTGGAGTGCCTATGCTTAGTAATATAGCTTTATACATACTTTTCCTTACCCTTGCACTTCCTTGTGATTATGATTCTTTAGAATCTTAATTAAGATAATTCACAAGTGAAAGGTTATTAATGCGATTTGTTGATGATAGCACAGCTTGATAGTTATTACTTAGATTTGTGAATTTATTATAAGTTTCTGCCAAATCTGCTCCTATCGTATCGCCTTTAATACCGCTTACTTGCGTTTTAATAATCTCATTTCTTGCCACAGAGTTTTGGAATGTGCGAGTATGAGCTCCATTTTTAGATATGACTTTTTCTATATGATCGCTTAAATGATCGATTAATTCAATGCAATTTTGGATACCAAGACTTTTCATTGTATCATCATATCTTTGCCCATGTAATGCCCCTGCACGATAGATTCCATCTCTTACAGACTGGATCGCATCATCTAGCCCTCTAAAGAAGTGAATCTTTGGATCATCTACTACAAGAGAACCATTTGCATTAAGTCTTACATTCGCATTTGAATAACGGATAGCTTCCGGGCTAAAGTCGTCTTGTGCTTTGTCATAAAACATCATTGTCATACGAGTAATTGCCCTTAAATTATCTTGAATTTCAATCTTTCCTTCGCTATCAAAGTCAATGGTAATGTTTGATTTTGCTCTATCTAGCAATTCTTCATACGCATCTTTTTGTGCTTGAGTGGGCTTACCGCCTTTTACTTGTGCTGCACTAAGAGATTTATCATCTTCATTACTATAATTTAGCGCAATAGACATAGCGTCCATAAGCTGCCTATAAGTTACAGAATCTCCATCGCTAATGGTTACTGCTGGTGGCTCATCATAAGGATCAAATAATGGAATCTTTATAGTTTTATCACTATGTTGTGCGGGTAGCTCTAAAAAGCTTCCTTGTTTTGTAAAAGTAATACTTGCTTCAAGCTCTATCCCATTATGATCGTGCAGTTTAAAACCATAGGTTTTGCCATTGAGTGAGCCATCTGTTACTTCAATAAGCTTTGTATGATCGTTTGCAAGCACAGAAGTCCCTGATAGAGATTGTGAAATATTGCCTCTAATCTTTGAGCCTAGTTGTTGGAATCCAGTCTTTGTATAACTCACACCAAGACTTGAGGTAAAGCCATTCACCTCTTCTTCACTCTCACCAAGCGTTTCAAGGCGTATAGAAAAGCCCCTTTCTCCATCAAATGGCGGCTTTAGTGTATCTGTGCTTTTATTTCGCACATTTCTATCATAGATATTTATTTGTCCATGGTCTAATTCCACATCAATATTACCACCAAAATACTCTTTAATCGCATCAAATAAATCTCTTACTTCCTGCCCTCTTATATCAAACAATAAAGGCTCACCTAACTCTCTATTGCTAATCGTGCCATCTTTTTCATTTGGCGGTGTGCCTGTGATTTTAATATATCTTGTTGGCACGGATAGAATATCCTCTAGCTTTGTGTCTATCTCTGTCATTACATTATCTTTGCGGATAAGTGTCGTTGGGATATGTGTAAGGCGATTATCATATAAATCATTCACACCTTTAAGATTACTCGCACTAAATTCTGAAGTAAGATTCTGACTGCTATATACCTGCACTCTTGCCCCAAGCTTCTCAAGGTCGGCTAGATTCTCTACATCAGCTTCACTTGAAATCATGTGAAAGTCAATACTAGAGCTACCGGGCTTTAAGTCTTTAATCTCAATTTGCCCCCAGTTATTCAACCGCACATCAACGACTTTTGTCGCATGCGTATTGCCAAATGCCTTGCCGATTCTATCAAGCAAGTCTCTAACCGTCGTAGCATTCTTTGGATTTGTAAAGCCCACATCTAGGGCAAACTTTTCTTTAAAGCTTTGACCGCGACTATTTACCCCTTGCACATAGAAATACTCTTTTCCGTTATTTCGTGGATTATTATCATTATCGCCTATTAAGTCTCTAAGCGTATCATCTTCTTTGATATATACTTCAGTTGGCTCACTATGCTTTTCGGAATTATCCATAATTGCTGGGTGAAGTCGCGTTTGATTAAGCATTCTCCCATTTGTTGTAATGAGTCTGTGTTTATCATTATCAAAACCATAGAAAAGCTCTTCACCTGTAATATTAAATGGGACTAGATTCTTAGAACTCACAAGTGCGCTTAACTCTTCATCATTGCCATAATAATTCCCCACAGAATCAAAAGGCTGCACATCGACTTTACTTCCCGCAAAGATAAACTTCCCACCCACAGAAGTATTTGCAATGCTAATAATATGTGCTTTTGTAGCCTCTAAATCTCTTGCTAATGCTTCCCTTGAAGTTGGCGTATGCAAGTCATTTGCTGCGTGTAAAAGCTTTGTTTTAAACTGCACCATCGCAAGTGAAATCTCTTGCAAAGCCTTATCTGTATTTAGAGTTTGAGTCTCTGCTGTGCGTGCTACATCTATGCCTTGCTGCAAAGTCGTCTCATCATATTCTAGCTTTAGATTCTGATTTGACACACTTGCATCTTGCCAACCATACTGAATCTTTTTACCACTTGCAATCTTTGTATTCATATCATTAAGGTTTGAGGTAATATTGCCATTATTATTTAGCATTTGATTGTATTTTGTCCCAAATGTTACTCTCATTATCGCAACCTTCTCTTAATTTTCACAAGGCTAATCAGCTTGTGTTTATCTCTGTTTAGAGTATTAGCAACGACTTAAGCAATTAGCATTCCATTAAAACTTAAATATGGAATAACATTTGCTAAAACACAATAAATTATAAAGTTAAGGGGTTATTGTGCTATCACATATCTATTCACCATGGCGAAGTGGCTACTTTTCATCAGATTGCAGTGAAGAATGTGTATTTTGTGATATAGCAAATAATCCACATAATGATACAAAAAATCGTGTCTTTTATAGAGATTCTATATGCTTTGGCGTTATGAATCTATATCCATATATGCCCGGACATTTCATGCTTATCCCACATAAACATATTGACACACCAACACTTCTATCACAAGAAGAATGGCAACATTTAAATACCTTATCACAAAAGGCTATCGCCATGTTAGAAGAGTATGGGGCAAGCGGTATAAACATGGGGATAAATATCAAAAAAGCAGCAGGGGCAGGTATCCCAGAGCATTTACACCTGCATTTTGTCCCGCGTTTCATAGGCGATACAAATTTTATTACCAGCATTGCAAATAGTCGTGTGTATGGTGTCGATTTTGATTCTATTTATGATAAAATTTCATCTCTTGCAAAGAAGCATTTATATAACTAAAAGGGAATAAAATGAAAAAAATCTATGTTTGTTTATGTTTTATTTTTGGAATCTTAAAGGCAAATCAATATGATTATTTGCTGTTTAGCCATGTTTTAAGCGATGTGGAAAGTGGCTTTGACCTAAAAGCTGATGTAAATGCTAGATGGCAGGGAAACACTCCCTTATATACCGCGGTGAAAAATAATCATTTAGAAATCGCATATTTACTTATCATGGGTGGGGCTGATGTCAATGCGATAAATCATGGAAAGACCGCATTGCATGAAGCCGTGCGTAATAAAAATGCCTATATAACACAACTCTTAGTAACCGCTGGGGCAAAAGTAAATATACAAGATGAGAGTGATGGTAACACGCCCTTGCATTATGCGGCATTAAATAGCGATAGACAAACGCTTAATATCCTTACAAACGCACAAGGCGATATGAATACTCCAAATTTTCAGGGCATAACTCCCGCTCAAATTGCAATGAGAGAGATTACAATCCCCCCAATAATCATTGAAGACTACAATCTTGCGGTAAGTGCAAGTGCGTTTAAAATCACAAATAGTGCGGTTATTTTTAATATTAGAAATCTTACAAATGAGCCTTTGGTTATCTTTAATACAGGCTTATATCTTAATGGTAACTTAATCGCAAGTAGTCAAAAGCCACTCACAATCCCTGCTGGCACAACTATCACAAATATTAATACCATACCGATTGGCACACATGGAATCTACGCCTTAAAAGTCGATAAAGATGGGCAAGTCGATATTAAAGCTGGATTTAGCATCGACTATCAAGCAGAAGGCAGAATGGAGAGAGCATTTAATAGCACAACAATGAAGCTAAGATTGTGGAATCCACCGCCAAAAAAGCAAACAAAGCCTAGAGATTCTGAAAAATAGCTTATTGGCATTTTGAGAGTAATTTTTATAGCATTATGCTATGTATCACAATCTTTAGAGATTCAAACATACAGCCATAAGTTAGAGTATCTTTGTAAAATTTAGCAACTTAGAATCTTAAAAGCGGTTTTTTAAACACAATAAGCAAATTTACCTTATTTCCTATTTTATTATGAAGCTATAAAAGCTAATGTTTAAAATGCGTAGAGAGTAAATTGGATTTATGACACATTTATATTAATAATGCAAGACATTATAAGTGTAGATACAACTTGCTGTTACACTATTGTTCAATATATCTATAATTTATTGCATTCTCAACTTAGATTTTATTTTGCATGAAATCTGAATTCTAAAACAGCTTGTTGCGTTGAAGAACACGAAACTTCTATGTATATGTGTGTCTAAACAAAGTTTAGATTCCGTAAATATGTTTTTTACTCAACACACAAAATAAAGATTTGCAACAAACGCAAAGAACTTAGAATCTAATTGATCCTGTATCCCATTAAAGCTAGGAATCCAATCTCTAAACATTTTAAATCTCAATATACTAAAAGGGGTAGGGGGGATTTAACTATCTAAACAATATGTGATAAATCCAAGCAAGATTTAAGAATACAAGATAGAATCTATTTCTTTAATATTGCTGTGCCTATGCCTTTATTTGTAAAAAACTCTAGAAGTAGGCAATGCTGCACTCTTCCATCGAGTATATGCACACGAGAAACGCCATTGTGAATAGCATGTATGCAACTTTGTAACTTTGGTATCATACCGCCGCTTACTTTGCCTGTGTCGATAAGATTTTGTGCCTCACGCAAACTAAGCTCTGAAATAAAAGAATCTTTATTATCATAATCCTCATACACGCCCTCAATATCACTCAAAAACACAAGCTTTTCAGCATGTAGGGCTTCAGCAATCGCACATGCTGCATCATCGGCATTAACATTGTAGCTATTATGATCGCTCCCTATACCAACAGGGCAAATCACAGGCACAAAGCCATCTTGCAAAATCGCACTTACAAGTGTCGTATCCACATGCACTACTTCGCCAACATAGCCAAGATTCTCACTATCCTTTGGTCGCACTTGCAGCATTCTGCCATCTTTGCCACTTATGCCGCATGCTTGCACGCCAAACTCACATAACATACCCACGATGTCTTTACTGATTTTATTTAACACCATTTCAACGATTTTCATCGTATCTTTATCAGTAACCCTTAAGCCGTCCTTAAACTTTCGTTCAATCTTTACGACTTCTAGCCATTTATCAATATCCTTGCCCCCGCCATGCACGATAATGGGTTGGAATCCGATTGAATGAAGTAGGGCTACATCGCGTATCAAACTTTTTTGCAATTCTTCGTTTAACATGGCACTTCCGCCATACTTTATCACCATTGTTTTGCCACGGAATAGCTGGATATAGGGCAAAGATTCTATTAATATTTTTGCCTTGTCTTGCCACTCTTTCATTGACTTTTCTTTGTCCATTTGTGTATCCTTCTGGTTGTAGAAAAATCTTATTGTAGCATATTTATTGTGTGAATATTGTTTTATTGTTGCTTAGAATCTAGTGTGTGGTGTAAAGTTTTGACATATTTTTGGTTTGTTTGGCAGATAGCCATACAATGTAATTATATTTAGAAACTAAATTAATATTTATATTCAACGTATAAAGATTTTACAAACATAATATCCCACGCATTTTGTAGCAATACGCGATAGCCTTTTGTGTGTAAAAAGTCTATTATTTGCTCTTTAGATTCTGTGTAATTATGCTCTATTGTCATCACGCTGAAGCTATATTTGTCAAAATCTATGCCTTTTAGCACTTCCATTTCACCACCCTCAACATCTAAAGTCATAAAATCTATATGAAAAATATTGGGGTAATTTTGCATAACTTCATTAAAAGTTGCAGTTTGCACTGAAAAAGTCTTAGTTTGCCCTAACTCATCAAGGCGACCTTTATGGTGCTGTGTCAAGTTTAGCTCTAATGTATCAAGCACAGAACATTCAGAATCTGAAGCTACAAGGGTTGTTGTGCCGATATTTTTGGAGAAAATCGCAAGGTTATAGGTATCACATTTTCTATTTTTCTTTAATTCTTCAAAGGTTTTTGGATTGGCTTCAACGCAAAATCCATTCCACCCAAGTCGCTCAAATAAATAGCTATTATTAATATTCACTCCATCATGTGCGCCTATATCGACAAAAAAGCCTCGTTTCTTTTTATGCAGAATAGAATAGGCTAGGGCGTCTTGTCCAAGCTGCCCACAGAATGTTTCATTTTGCAGGTTTGATAGCCATAGAGAATCTATGAGATATTCAACTCGATTTACCTTTTCCTGCATGTTGAGTAAAATGCTCTCATTGCTGTATTTTTTCTTCTTACGCTGATATACTGGGATACCAAATAATTTATATCGCTTTCTTATGCTGTTTCGAATCTGTTTTTTATGTGTCGTGAGTAGGGGGATACCCAATATCTTTCTTACTTCCTTATTGCCATCTATCTCTTTACTGATAATACCCATGCTAGTCCCTTATATTTTGATGTCAGCTATTCTACAAAAAAAAAAAAACGATTCAAGAGATAATGAAAAATAGCCTTAGTTTTATATTTTTAATTTGCATTGAGGTTGCATAATGGAATACAAAGGATTCTATAATTTAAGGGTTTTGGAGTTTCAAAGCTATTTCATTTATGGAATAGGGTAGGGCGGTGCAATCTATTCTTACAACAAGCCTTACTCTATTACTAGATGTATTTAATGATACTAAAAGCATTTAAAGTTATTTATATGGTAATTTTATAGTCAATATAATCAAAATTTCTATATATTTTTACTAAATATTTATGATTATTAGTAATTAATTGATAAAAAGTAAATAAAATTTCATGTTAATCTTTTACACGAATGCAGAATCAGAGTGTTACAAAATGATGAGTTCTTGTGAAAGTAATCTTAATTAAGTGAGGTTGAAATGACTATTGAAAATTTTGAACATCAGCTAAAAGTGCTGAAACTGAAAAAAAAAGAATTTGCGGCAATGGTAAATGCGGGATATACTGGGGTTGTAGGCTGGAATTCTCGCGGCACAACGCCTGAATGGGTAGATAGTTGGCTTGCAAACTATGCAAAAGCAAAGAAATATGATGAGATCAGAACAATCATCGAAGATAAATTAGAGGCTGATGATAGAGAAGAGGATAAGGCACAAATTTATGGCGGCATGAATATATAAGCTACTACACAAATCTCTTATATATTTGCTTTAATATTTTTGCAACGACATTACAGAAAAGTTGTTGTGTGTATATTTGCTATCGTTTTATTACATAGCGTTGCAAGATTGAAGTTTAATTCTTGCTTAAATCTCTCTTTATTTCTTATCAATTTATCTTATGGATATTTTTAACTCCATTGTGTTATGTTTTTTGCAATATAGGTTTAGGTTAAGGTGGATTCCATCGATTTCTGTGTAGATAAATTCAAAAGCATGTTAAATCAATAATAGCAAAGAATTTATTATGCTTTTATTATTGATGATCGGTAAGAAATTTTATTGTTTAATATATAGATATAAGTCCAGCAAAAAAACACGAATAAAGCTAAAGCTTACATAAAAATATGGGTTTCTAGCGGATAATCCCATACATGTTTTGCTACGCCTATCTGTGAGATGCGAGAATGATAAATAAAAATATATGAAAACTTTAATTTTCAAATTTTTATTTATTCAAGGCTCTATCTCTCCCCTTCCATCTTTAGAAAGCAAAAAACATGCAACTTTAAACCTGTTATTCAATATGGAGTTGCAAATTCTGCGTAATTTATTATTTATAGTATTTCACTCAAAATCAAAAATTGTTAAAAATTGTTTGGCTCTTTTTGTTTTTGGTGCTTTAAAGAACTCTTGTGCCTGACCCTCTTCAGCCACAACACCACCATCAAAAAACATAACTCTATGACTGATTGCTTCAGCAAATCGCATTTGATGAGTTACAATAACCATACTCATGCCATCAATTGCCAACGACTTTATAACTTCAAGCACTTCTTTTATCATTTCTGGGTCTAGACTTGCAGTTACTTCATCAAAAAGCATAACTTTTGGATTCATACAAAGACTACGAACGATTGCTACTCTTTGTTTCTGTCCGCCGCTTAGATCTCGTGGATAATGATGTATTTTTTCTTCTAATCCAACTCGCTTTAGCCATTTTAGTGCGTCTTCTGTGGCACTTTCTTTGGTTTTTTTAAGTATTTTACAAGGTGCCAATAATACATTATCAAGCACACTTAAATGTGGAAAAAGCTCATAACTTTGAAAAACCATACCAATTTGTTGCCGCAACACACGCCAATTTGAGTTTGCTTGAATTGCTTTTCCATCGAAGATAATTTCCCCAGAATCAATACTTTCAAGCCCATTCAAACATCGTAAAAAAGTGCTTTTACCGCAACCACTAGGACCGATAATTGAAACAACTTCGCTTTCTCTAAGAGAAAAGTTAATACCTTTTAGAATCTGAATTTTACCTTGTGTTTTGTTGTTAAATGATTTGTATAAATTGCGAGTTTCTAGTAAAACTTCACCAGTTTCATGATGGTGTATCAAATCCATACCCCTAAATGCAATACAATAAAAGTTTGCATATTTATAATTTTAATACTTTAATCTTTTTGGTTTCTAATATATGTTGGCGTGTCCAAATCATCGTCATCATAATCGCCACTGCTAATTTTTGTCGCTCTATGCACAAAAATATCTGGTGTAGAAGTGAATAGATTCGGTTCTTTTTGTGCCTGCTGCCCTGCTACTTCTTGTTGTGGTTGTGCTACCTGCGTTGCAACTTGTGGCTTTGCTGGAATCTCTTGCTGTTTATTTGTTTCAAAGCCTGTTGCGATAATAGAAACACGCACTTTATCCATCTCAAAATCATCTCGTGGCATAGTCCCGAAAATAATATCCGCATCGTCTCTTGCGGCTTCTTGAATGATTGCCATAGATTCTGAAATCGCAACAAATGGGAAATTAGAGTTAAACTCATAATTCACAATCACACCCATAGAACCATTAATAGACATATTGTCAAAAAGTGGTGAATGTATTGCATTGGTGATTGCATCATCAGCGGCATTCTCACCCTGCCCTTCACCTATACCCATTAATGCTAAACCTCTGTGACTCATAACCGTGCGTAAGTCTTCAAAATCCACATTGATTCCCTCATCAGAGTTATTTAAAATCACACTTGAGATTCCATTCACCGCACGCGCTACAACATCATCAACATAACTCATGCTTTCTTTATAACCTGTATTTTTACCGATTACACTAAGCAGTTTTGTATTAGGAATAACAACGATAGAATCACAAACTTCATGCAACTCTTTTAAGCCCTCTTCTGCCAACTTCGCACGGCGACTGCCCTCATAGGCAAAAGGTTTTGTAACAACGCCAATAGTTAATGCACCAGTCTCTTGTGCGGCTTTTGCAAAAACAGGGGCAGCACCAGTCCCAGTCCCACCACCTAGTCCAGCGGCAATGATGATAAGATCAGAGCCTTGAAGCGCTTGTTTAATATCATCATAACTCTCTTCTGCGGCTTGTTTACCTTTTTCAGGTTTCATACCTGCACCTAAGCCTTTTGTAAGCTTTCTACCTAAAACAATATGATTTGACACAGGACTATTGTGCATGTGCTGCAAATCAGTGTTTGCTATCATTAAACGAATGCTTGAAAAAGTGCCTTTATTCTTTAAATGGCGAATAGTATTATTGCCACCACCACCTACACCGACAACTGTTATAACTGGAGCATGTCCTATTTCTTCGTTTGGTATTTCTCGTAAATCTACTTCATTGTTATTCATATTTTCACCTTTAATTGTTTAAAATAAATCTTTACTCCAAGCCTTGATTCGTTGTAAGAATGAGGGCTTTTCGTCCTGCGAACTGCTTGTATTCCCAGCTTGATTTTCAAGTCCATCAGCATTGGGCTGATCTAAATCCCGCAAATCTATCTGAAAATTAGAGTCTGTTTGCATTGTCTGTGTTTGTGTTTCGTAATCAGATTCTACCATATTTAACGCATTATGCCTACTCCTAATATTATTTTGTGAATCTTTTTCATAGTTGGTGAAGTTTCCTGCACCATAAAGAATAAGCCCCACCACAACAGAACTACTAGAATCTTTTAAGTTATCAAATAAGCCATCTATCTCAGTAGGACGCGCCAAACGCACAGAAAGCGGGCTAAACGCAGCAGAAGCAAACTCTCGCATGCCCTTTAAATTTGCCATTCCACCTGTAAGCACCACGCCTGTTATCTGTTTTTTTAATCCACTCGTGCCAATAGAATCTGATAATATCCGCAAGGTTTCCTTTACCCTATCACCCATGACACAATATATATCACGCAAAGGAACATCAATGGTTTCTTCATTATTGCCTATACGCGGGATTTCAAGCACCCTGCCCTGCTCTTCTGCACTAGGCAAAAGATTCCCAAATTTAATCTTAATTTCTTCAGCAACTTTTAAAGGCGTATTAAGAAATCTCGCCATATCGCTTGAGATATGATTAGAACCTACGCCAAGAAAATCGTTATAGCACATAGAGTTACCATCATAGACCATAAGCTCACAAGTTTGCGCTCCCATGTCAATACATGCTACACCCAAATCTTTCTCATCTTCATGTAATACCGCAATTGATGCTGCATAAGACGCAAGAACAATGTTTTCAATCTCAACTCCAGCCAATCGAATAGCCTTTTTGAGATTCTCTAAACTCGCAGTCTGCACAGTAACTATATGGGTATCAACTTCTAAGCGACTACCCGTCATACCTATAGGATCTTCTACATGCTCTTTATCATTCAATCTAAAATGATGGGGAAGCACATGCACGATTGAATAATCCTTTGGAATCCCAGCATTATGCACAGCAAAACTCAATGCGGCATTGATAGTGTCGATATTAACTTCTCTATCCATTACATTAGCACTGCCGCTTACATTTATGCTTTTTGTATGCGCACCAGACAAGGATACTATGGCTTTTGAGACATCCACTCCAGCCATTAGCTTTGCTTCGTGGATACTCTTTCTAATGGCACTGCCAGCCTGCTCTATATTTACAATTGCACCTTTCTTAACACCTTGTGTCTTACATGTCCCAGCCCCAATGATTTGCACATCAGAACCCCTAACATCAGCAATAATAGAGCAGATTTTTGTTGACCCAACATCAACACCTAGAATAATCTTATTCAATTCTGCCTCCTATAGTCAATAACCCTATAATGTTTCATAGCATATTCAAACATAGCATTTCTAAGATCTCTCACCTTTGCTTCTTGCAGGGCTTCATCTTCTGCATTTGTAATATTTACTAGATCTGCATAATTAGGCATTTCTTGCTTAACAACTCTAAATAAAAGTGCTTTGTCGCTACCAAGAAACACAACGCCCTCTTTTTTATTATGTCGCATGATATAATCTAATGCCTGTCGTATATCCATATCATTTAGACCAAGCGAGAGTAATTGCTTATGAGATTGCATATTTTGCTCTTGCCATAACGATAAATGTAGTGGCACGACATTTCCTAGACTCTCTCCACTTATTTGTGAAAGCTTAGTATATGCCATTTTCTTAAACTCATCATTTTGCTTTTCTGCCATTAAATCCCTACTAGCTAACTCTTTTGCTAACTCAAAACTAAGTGCTTGTTTTGGAATCTTTTCGGTAATATAAGGGATAATCCAATGATCCTTGCTATATTCTAAAGGTGCAAGTAAGCCCTCACCACCGCTTACTGCAGTAATCAAAGCAGAATGATCACTTCCATCATCATTAAGCTGCAAACTATACAATGGAATATCTTGTAATGCTATATCTTTAATATCTAAATCACCATCAAAATGCTTTTGTAATAAAGCAATGCTTTGAGATTCCATTGTGGTGATAACATTGCTTGTTTTAATCTGTAAATCTTTATTATTTTCAGCAATATTTTTGCTTATAGTCGCCATATAAGAACTAGCAAAACCTAAAATCGCTTTGCGATAGTCTGCTTCCACTTCCTCTAAGGCTTGCTCAAATGTTAGATTCTTATATTTTCTCTCATTATCTTTATAAAACTTCTCAAGCACTTGCTTATCTGGATTAATTTCACCCATATCAAGTGCCATATAGGCTATCTTATAACTTGCTGGTTTATAATACTTTTCTTTATTTCTTTCCCAATAGGATCGAACCTCCGAATCTGTTGTTTGCAATACAGCATTTTTTAGCACAGAATCTTTATGCAGCAATCTTAACTCCGCAACATCTTTAATCTTACCCGCACTCATAAAAGCGTTTGTCTCAAGTGTAGAAACTGGTGCTAATGGAAAATTTTGCATTTTTTCTTGCAACAAAGCCTTTGCTACAAACGCTTCATAATCAGCGGTATTCCAACGATTTGCTTGTAATAGCTTTTCGTATTGTTCTTTATTAAAAGTATGTGTTGCATCTTGAAATTCAGGCGTATTAAGCAAAGCTTCTAGAATCTCATTTGAAGTTATGCTTACACCAATGTCTTTTGCAAGCATTTCTAGCAGTTTTTCTTGCACTAAGATTCTAAAGGCTTCTTGTTCTATTTCTGGCATAGGCTTACCATCATCTGGTAGCCCCACTTGACGCATGTATTCAGCAACATTATCATAAATTTCATTATATTTTCTTTGATATTCTTGACGGCTAATATATATGTCGCCAACCTTTGCAACGCTATCGCTTGATACTGCGGAGAAGCCACCACCACCCCACTCTACCATGCTTGCAAAAACTAATGCCAAAGCACTTACCCATACGGTAATAACTAAATATTTCTTGTGCTTTTGCATCCATTCTAGCATATACAATTCCTTTTGAAAATAATAAAAATTGAAACAATAATGATCTATGTTTTTTGACTGAAAAAGTTTTGCCATTATAACAGAAAAAATACAATATTTTATAAGTTTAGTCTGTTATTTTTCAATTTTTAATTAGTGTTATATTTTGAGTTAAATATAGGTTAATGTGTGGTAAATATGTATATTATCTATGCAAAAAAATCTTATAAAATAAGACTTTGAGAATCTCGCCCTACCCTGCCCTAGTTTATAGAGATTCTATTCTTTAAAGATTCTGAAATTTCATTGCGGTTTAAAATTTGCCTTACTTACACAATACATTGCTACAAAGCAATCATCACACATAGGCTTTAATGCCTTGCATTGATATCTACCAAATAGCACAAAGGCTTGGTGTAAAATATTAAGATTCTCTTTAAAAGCTTTTGTCAAATCCTTTTCTGTATCAATCGCACTTTTACTTTTACTTAAACCGAGTCGATGACTAACGCGAAATACATGTGTATCAACTGCCATGTAATTCATACCCAAAAACTCACCTAATACAACATTTGCACTTTTTTGTCCAACACCGCTAAGCGACATTAAATCTTTTTGATTTGTGGGAATCTCGCCATTAAATTCTATCTCTACCTTCTTTGCCATTGCGATTAGATTCTTTGCTTTTGCATTAAAAAAAGAGACAGATTTTATAATCTCTGCGACACTCCCTAAGTCTGCCTTGCTTAATTCTTTTGTGCTAGGATAGGCTCTAAATAGGGCTGGTGTTACCATATTTACGCGTTTATCAGTGCATTGGGCTGATAACATGACGGCTATTAATAACTCATATAAATTTGTATATTGCAATTCAGTTTGTGCGTCTTTATAATGCTCTAAAAATAAGTTTTTAATATTTACAATGCGTTCCTTTTTTGTCATTTACACTCACTTTTAATTCTTTGCCATAACTTCTACGGGGTTGATATGCTTTCCATTTTGCACGATTTCAAGATTCAATCTATCATGAATGCGCCCAATGACATATCCCCTTTTTACAACAAAGCCTTTCTTTAAAGTGGGGGCAATCTTATCAAGCATAGAATAGATTGTATGCATTGAGTTTGCATGCTCTACAACCACAACCTTTTTTAGTCCGGGCATCTCTTCTGCATAGATGACTTTACCATCCATAATATTATAGACTTGTGCGTCATTTTTCTTTGGTTTTAGCACCACGCCATTATTAAAGATTTTAATCTTATAAGCGGGATCAATATAATCGCCAAATGCCTGCTCTATCACATAAGAATCAAGTGGGGACCCTGCCCTTTTGCCTGTATATTTTGCAGTTTCTGGACGCTGATATACGCTATCTACTCGTTTTAGCTCTTCAAAGCTATTAATAGTATTTGACGCTTCAGCTGAACTCACTGCCGCATCATACTTTCTTTGTATCGCCTTATTTTGCTCACCTAAGAATTGCTGTGCTTTTTTGCTATCTGTTTTTGCGATTTTCTCTGCTTCTGCTTTCGCCTTTTTCTCTGCTTCTGCTTTCGCTAGGGCTGCTCTCTTTTTCTCTTCTTCTATTTTTCTCTTTCTCTCCCTTTCTAGCTTTGCTAGTCTTTCTCGCTCTAACTTTGCTTTTCTCTCTGCTTCTTGTTTTTTACGGATTTCTTCTTGTGTATTTTTCTTTAAGATATTTAACTGTCCCAAAAGTTTATCAAGCTCTTTTTTTTGCATATCAATGGCTTTTAATCGCTGGTTATAAACCTGCATTTCATTACGCATGTTATCTACTAGAATCTTTTGTTTAGCTATCATTGTTTGCAAATCTTGGTGTCTTGTCTCCTGTGTAGTAATAATTTGCGTTACTTCCTTAATGCTGCTATTAATATCATTAATCTGCTTTACTATGCTTCTTTGCTGCTTTTCAATCTCTTTAATCTCGTTTGTTGTTTGCTTTTTTAGAATCTTAAAGGCTTCTCTTGTTACCATATCTTCAAGGTTTAGGCTCTCTTCATCATCAAGCACATAGGCAATAGTCATGTGTTGGAGTATGAGATTTGAAAGCTTTGTTTGTGATTGATTTAAAGAAACATTTAGTGTTGCTAGATTATCTTCAAGGGTTTGCAGTCTTGCTTCTTGGCTTTTATTTTGGTCTTTATTGCTTTCAATATTTTTTGCAAGATTCTGAATCTCTGTGTCAAGCTTTTTAATCTGCTGCATATTATTGTTGATGTTTTGTCCCAATGTGCTTAACTTTAGATTAAGATTTGCCCTTTGTTTATCGATATTGCTTTTTTGTGCTTCATTTTTTTGTATATTTTGATTAATCTCATTTAAATCTACTGCCATAGCACCATAGCATAAAAATGCACTAATAAGGATAAATCGCTCAAGGCATTCTCTCATGCACGCGCCTTTGATAATATCACAAATATAACACAGCAACTAGATGATATGAAAGCAGCCAAAAATAGCTTTATAAAATCTGGTGGAATGCGAAATATATTTAATCCTATATTTAATGCTTGTAATGTTTCAAGTGTGATTTGCAAATTTGCTATATAAAACACAAGGATAACAATAAAGAAACTTGCTAAAAATGAATCTATTAGGGCAAGTTTAAATAAGCTTCTATTGCGTATCCAAATATTTGCCCCCATAATATCCATAATCTCCATTTTATCCTTATTGACATAACGCCATATCTCAATTTGCTTTAACATAAGCATAAAGCTAACAACTGCTAGAATCACCGCAAAAGTAATAACGCTAAACTTAATAAAACTCAATAAAGTATAGTTTTCTAAATGCCTTTTTGAAAAAGTATCAACGGATAATACATTAGGATTTTTTTTCAACACTGCTTCAATCGTGCTTAATCTCTCTGTGCTTGGAAAATACTCTAAGCTTAAGCTATAAAAATAGGGTAATTGCCTTGTTAAATTTGTAAGATTTGTATCATTAATATCTTTTGTAAGTTTTGCAATAGAATCTTTTGGATTAATCTCTGTTAATGCCTTTGCTTCAACTATTTTTTTACGCACAGAATCAAAGCTAATGGGCTTTTTAGCCGTGATTCCAATAGCATATTTTTGTGTAATAAATCTTTCTTGGTTTGCTACAATACGCTCTAAAATAAGCAGACATTGCAAACTAAAAAGCATGGTAATAAGCGGTATAAGTAATGATAGGTGTTGTTTAAGCGTATTCATGTATTAAACCTTCTTTAATTTCTATTTTTCTATATTTTAGATTCAAATGCTTTGGGATTCTATGCGTTACAACGACTATTGTAATGTTTAATTGCTCGTTTGATGACTTCAAAAGTCCCCAAATCATATCGCTAGAATAATCATCAAGATTCCCTGTAGGCTCATCACAGAGAATAAGCCTTGGTCTATGTGCGATCGCCCTTGCTAGAGCTACTCTTTGTTGCTCTCCACCGCTTAATTCCTGCGGATATTTATTTGCTTTATGTAAAAGGCTAATGTGAGAGAGTAATTTTTCTGCTTGGGTTTTTATCTCTGTTTTTGGAAATTTATTAATAATCATAGGTAATGCGATATTTTTTTCTACATTCCAATCTTGTATAAGCTTATAATCTTGGAAAACAATCCCCATTTTACGCCGCAAAAGCATGAGTTTATGACTGCTAATCTTTTTCATATTAGAATGCAAAACACTAAGCTCACCTTCTTGCACGCTGATATTGCCATAAATGGAACGCAAAAGTGTGCTTTTACCGCTACCACTCGCACCTGAAATAAACACAAAATCTTTGGGATATATATTGAAACTTGCATTTTTTATCACAAGCCCTGTGCGTTTATAGCCTAGACAAAGTTGCTTTGCTTTTATAATCGTATCCATTTATAACCTTTATGCTAGTTTGCTGTTTTTATAGAATCTTTTTTAGTAGATTCTAGTTTATTGGAATCTTGCTTAGAATCTAGCGTGATAGAAGCAGATTCTATGGCTTCTTGCAATATTTTACATAAAAATTTGTGTGCTTGTAAATGAGAGCGGATAGATAAGGGCTTTTTTAGATAATGTAATTTATGATTAGAATCTAGGATTAAATAAGTATTAAAAGGCATATAAAAGCTACCAAAAGTAAGATTAGCAATGCTTATATTTTCATTTGTACTAGATTGCGTGGAGTATATATCGCCGATACTAATGAATATAGAATCTTGTATCCATTTTTTATTGCATAGGGATTCTAGAATTTTGTTGTGTTGTGTTGTGTTAGAATCTGGAAACTTGTCATTTTGAGCCTTTGAAAAAGGCGAAAAATCTTTTTTAGATTCCATTTTAGAATCTTGCGTACAATCCCTTGTAGATTCTATATTAGATGTTTCGCTACGCTCAACATGACAAAGATTAGATTCTAAATTTTGGTTTAATATGTAAGTTTTAGAATCTAGATTCTGTATTGCTTGGCTTTTATTGTTTATGGAATCTGTGTTTTTAGTTAAGTCTAGCTTCTTGTCATTTTGAGTGCGTAAGCACGAAAAATCCCTTGTAGATTCTGTATTAGATGTTTCGCTACGCTCAACATGACAATTTGTTGTAGATTCTAGATTTTCTACCAAATCTGGGCAGGGTTTAGGGCGCATGTTTTTAGAATCTAGATTCTGTATTTCTTGATTTCTAGTATTTATAGAATCTACTTTTCTTTCTAAACTCGGTAAAGAAAACACGCCCTCAAGGCTATCATGATTTTGCTGTCTAAAATCATGCTGGAAAATACGCATTTCATAAATATCCTTTTTCATATTACTCCATCTTGCCTCATATTTACTCACAATATCTATATCTCTATTTTTTAGAATCTCAAAATGCGTAAAATCCGCACTCATCGCTTCTTTCATACTATCTAACACATATTCATAGTCATCACTACGCAGATTGATATGCCCTGTATCCTTTAAGATTCTAAAACTATTTTCTAAAAATTCTCTGTGAAATACTCTTCTATGCTTTGCCTTATTCCAAGGGACTGGAAAATGCAGGAATATGGTCTCTACGCTTTTCTTACTTAAGGCTTGAATGCCAAGCCTTGCATCAAAATCACAGATAAAAAGATTCTCTAAATTATATAATTCTATCGCATTTATAACCTGTCTTACTGAAGGTGTATGAATCTCAAAGCCCAAAATTAGTTTCTGTGGATTTTTCTTCGCTAAATCAAGGATATGTCGCCCACTACCAAAACCTATTTCAATATAATCTGGCGTTAATGTAGAAAGTCTTTCAAGATTCACTAAATAACCCAACTGCATACCTCTTGTATGCTTATTTTGCGTTTGATTTAAATTATGTGTAATTACATTAAGATGAGATGCGATAAATTGCAATACTTTTTTAATGAATAAAAGATTGCTAGGACGCGTGATTTTATCAACCTTATATAAAAAATCATTTGCCCTTTTCACACATCGTATAAAAAACATCTCTTCTTCATGGATTATGGGGATTAAAAAAGATTATTAAATCTCTTATTCACAAGCATTTCTTTTATAATAAAATCATCGTATGCTATATCGTTATCATATATAAACATGTCTTTGCTAATAAAATGCGGCATACACTAAGCCCTACTTTTTTGTTGAATCTTGCTTAGCTGTATTTGCATTTTGTGGCTCTGGCGATACAGGTTGTGCTGGTTGTAAAACTGGTATATTTGGTGCTGCTGGTTGTGGTGCAAGTTGCAGGGTAACTTGTCTGCTTCGAGTAGATTCTATACCATATTTATCCACACCGACAACATGATAGGTATAGCTTACACCCTCTTTTATACTTCTATCTGTAAAGCTTGTATTTTGTTCTTGATTAAATTTATTGTTTGTGCCATCACTGCCACTACGATATACAATATAGCTCGTTGAACGATTATCACTTGCCCCTTCCCATGCGATTATTGCACTTGTATTTTCTATCGCACCTTTTGTTAGGTTTGGAGCGAGTGGTGGTGGAAGTGTCTGTCCGCCAACGCCATTTTCTTGCAAGTTTGATTCCAGTTTATATTTATCAATCGCACTGACTTTATAATATCTTATAGCCCCGTGTGAATCTATCTTGTCAGTATAAGATTCCCTTGTTACAAAAGCGATTTTTCTATAATTATCATTTAGAGTATTTGATACATACACATTGTAGCCAATCACATCTTTGGAATCACTTTTATCCCATTCTAGCCAAATTTCACGCAATCTATTTTGCGTGGTCTTAATGCCTGCTACAACAGGCGGCAATGCCCTTGTTTTGCCGACTACTAGCTGACTTGGCACAGATTTTGTGCCATCATGACTTTGTGCTATAACTCTGTAGGTATGCTCTGCTCCATTTTCTATATTTCTATCAAAAAATTCTACTAACATGCGATTTGTTGTCGAACCAATGGCAATGAACTTCCCCTTTTTCTCTTGCTTTTCAATAATATAGTTCTTTACAATAGGATTTGGACTAGGACTCCAAAAAATCTTAATCTTTTGTGCGTAATCTTGCGAGGCATATACAAAGCTCACAGGATCTATAAAAGAAGTTTTTACTTTTAGTGGTGTGCTTTTCTTTGATACTTTAGAATCTTTTCCTACCGCAGCAATCGCATAGGTATATTCAGTTTGTGGTTCTAGCTTATCATCATAATAATGCGTTGAAAAGGCATTTTTTATAACAGCGATTGTCTCAAATTCCTTCTTTTTATTCTCGCGATAAATCACATAGCCATCAATATTTGTCGTATCTTCTGGTGTTTTCCACTCAAAGCCAACAGAGGTTACATCAGGCAATGCGCGAAAGGTTTTAACCACAGGTAAATTAGGGTCTATCTCATCTTTTATACCAATAAAACTAAAGATTTTTGAACTTGAACATGCAGAAAATACCACTACATGCAATAATAAAAATAACATAATAAGGCATTGTCTATATACATAAATCATATACTATGCTCCTTGTAATATTTCGTATTTAGAATCTAGTTTCTTGCAATTTTTCTTAATTCATCTTGCCATTGAGATAAAAATGCTTCTAGCTTACTTTCATAGTTAATAAAATTTTCATTTAGGAATTTTAGCAAATCTTTGGGTATTTTTGCACTAAAAACATTTCCATCAAAATAAAGTAGCTGTGCGTGTAGTAGCATTTTTGTCTTATATGTGCTTTTTAGATTCTCTGGGCTATAGAGCATATCACCATAGATATAGCGTTGCAGTGTGCTTAAATGCACCCGTATTTGATGTGTCCTACCGCTAAAAAGCCGCACACCAATAAGCTCAAATACCCCATTTTTACTCTCCATAATCTTTCTAAACTCACTTTTAGAATCTCTTGCGAATGGATATTTTTCTTTATCAAGCTTTGCCATTTTCAAGCGATTATTAGGATTTCTCCCCATATAGCATTCCACAAAAGTGTTATGTTGCAAGGCTTTATTAATCACGCAGATATAGATTCTACCCATTGTGCGATTTTGCAGCATTTCAGCAAAACGCAAATGACTAGCATTATTCTTTGCTACTAAAATCGCACCGCTTGTATCCTTATCAAGCCTATGCACGATACCAAACCTCATTTCTCCATTAATCGTTGATAATTCATAATTTTTTGCGCTTAAATAATCAGTGAGTGTAACTTCTTTCACACTTGGGGCATGATGGACGACTAGATTTCTTGGCTTATTAAGGATAAGATAATCGCTATTTTCATGTATCACTTCTATATCTAGCCCCTGTATTAACTCATCTGTGTTTATTGCTTTTGAAGTATTTTTTATTGTATAGATTTCAATACAAGTGCCTTTTTTTAGAATCTGTGATTTTTTTGTATTTTTTTCATTCATTTTTACAAGATTAGATTCTATCCATTGACTAGCTTGTGAGCGTGAAATCTTTAGAATCTCTTGCAATGCGTTATCAAGCCGCATATAATCATGTAAAATACAAAAATGATACAGCAATTCCATTTGTTTTCCTAACACGAAATTAATAAATGAATTTTAGCGAAAACTTGCTATAATTTTGCTGCCTAGAGGTTTCGTGTTTCTCTTTTATAATTGGTAGTCTATTTAAAATATATTTTTGGGTTACGCTTTAGAGCTATGTGTGTCGGTATTTCTGTTCTATTTTTATAGTGAAGGGCTTTATAAGCTTTAAGATCTGCCGCCTAATTAACTCGCAAGACCCTATTTGTTGTAGCTTTAGTTGGGCTTACACAATACACGAGAGTAGCGGATCTTTGGGTATAAGATTCTAACACAAAGGCATATTTTGCAAAACTCATATAATACACTACAATCAATCAATGTTTTAATTATCGGCAATGGTGGACGAGAATACAGCATAGCCCTTGCCTTGCAGCAAGATAAAAAAGTAAATAAAATCTTTTTCACTCCAGAGAATCCAGCCGCAACGCTATTTTTCAATGCAGGACATTTTAGCTATAAAAACCATGATGAGTTATTAACACATATAAAAGCACATAATATAGACTTTGTTATCATAGGACCAGAAGCCCCACTCATGCAAGGTGTGAGTGATTTTTTAGAATCTCATAATATTTTAGTTTTTGGTCCAAGTTATGCAAACGCAAGGCTTGAAGGCTCAAAGGCTTATATGAAAAGCTTTATTCATAAGCTAAACATTCCTACCGCAAGATATAAGGAAATCACATTAAAAAATATAGAGATAGGATATAGCTTTATAGACGCCCTGCCCTTACCTATCGTGCTTAAAGCAAGCGGACTTTGTGGTGGTAAAGGTGTATTGATACTAGATTCTAAAGAAGAGGCAAAGAAGCAATTATTACTTATGCTAGAGGGCAAACTCTTTGGTGATGCAGGGAAAGAAGTCGTTATTGAAGAGTTTTTAGATGGTTATGAGTTATCCGTATTTGCTTTAAGTAATGGGAATGATTATGTCGTATTACCAGCATGTCAAGACCATAAAAGATTATTTGATAATGATAAAGGACCAAATACAGGTGGCATGGGTGCTTATACAAACCTGCCTCAAAAACTCTATAATAAAGTTTTAGAAGAAAAGATTAAAGATAGGATTCTAACTCCAACCTTTAACGCACTAAAAGAGAATAACACACCCTATAAAGGCGTAATATTTGCAGGGATTATGGTGGTAAAAAATGAGCCATACTTACTTGAATATAATGTGCGTTTTGGCGATCCAGAATGCGAAGTCTTAATGCCGCTTTTAAAGACTTCAGCCCTAGAGCTTATGTATAGCTATGCTAAGGGTGAGAGTTTAGAGTCGATTCTCTTTAATGATATTTGTGTTGTATGCGTGGTAATGACTAGTAGCGATTACGCACAAGATTCTAAATCAAGCGATTATCCAGCAAAAATAACTTTTAATGATATAAATCCAAAAGACATAAATACAGAATATGGACATCTCGTATTTGCAAATACAAGCTTAAAAGATTCTGTATTACATGCAAATAGCGGAAGAAGCATAGTTGCCATTGGTAAAGGCAAAAGCCTACAAGAAGCCAGAGATAATGCTTATAGACTTGTAGAAAAGATAGATTTTAAAGGCAAACATTACAGAAAAGACATTGCGTATCAAGCCTTGCAGTAGAATCTTTTGCGTGTTATTTGTCTATGATTTTAGATAAGTTTGAAGATGGATGTATGGTTAAGAACCGCTGCTTTATAGTTATCGCTGTGCTACTATCAGCTGTATTTGGCGTTATTGCTTTTTATCTTGATTTCAGGGATAAATATTCATTATAGTTTTATCTGTTTTTACCTAAATCCAATAACATAGCTGTGTTTTATAGTAAAACTTAGGATATAGCTTTAATCACTATAAACACAAATGTGTATCTAACAAGGGTTTTAAAAAGCCATTGTCTAGCTAAAAAGCTTTAAACTCATAAACTTAAACACCTAGCATTATTTTTAATTCTATAAGTCTTTCATGAAATTTGCAAAACTTTTAATCTGACCTATTAATTTGCGATGCTGTTTGGGTAAGATAAAGCTATTTTTAGTATAAAAGTAAATACTTTTTTCGGGCTGCTTATTTCATTAATATCTATATAGCGGAAGGTTAGCTTTATTAAGTGAAATAAAAATAAGCATAAAAAAAACAAATGTATTTTATTGCGTAACATTTTTACCCGTACTTTCTGCCAAAGAGCAATATTAACAAGCATTCTTGCATTCCAATTTTGAATACGCGAAATCGTTATATTTAATGATTTTAAAGTCTCTTATTTTTACAATACTCTTCATACAAGGCTAGATCTTCAGGTGTGCCAATACCATGCATGGCGTTAGATTCTATATTATAGATTCCGATTTTTGCACCAGATTTTATTGCGTAATTATAAACAGGACAAGTATAAAACTCGTTATTAACGCGTTCATTTGCTATAATCATATCAATCGCACTATCAACAAACAACTTTCCGCGCATAAAAAGATAAATCCCAACGGTAGCATGTGTAGAGATAGCCACTTTTTCTTTCACTTCTACAACTAAATTATTTTGTATTTTTGCAAATGACCATTTTGGATTTTTCTCTTTGTCCTCAAAAGTGAGTATAGAGCCACAAAGCTCTCTTTGCTTACAATCATTAATAAAATCAGCGATATTGTGCTCTATGATTTGATCGGTGTTTGCAATGAGTAGTGGTGTATCGTTATTCACATATCTATGTGCATATAAAATCGTGCAAACACTGCCTTCTGTAATCTTATCTATACCAATAAGTTTTACATTCATATTGGGCAGTAACTCTTGTATAACCTGTTGTGTCTTTGCTAGATATTCATTTCGTGCGATGAGAATATAGTTTGCATTTGGATAATAAAGATTCTCTAAAACACGCACAATCATTGGCTTACCCATTACATCAATGAGCGGTTTTGGATTTATAAACCCAGCCTTTGCAAAGCGAGAACCAAGCCCAGCCATAGGGATAACAATATTCATTTGTATTTCCTTTAAGATGGTTTAAATATAGACTAATCCTAATATAAGATTCTAAAGAGAAAGTATATCAAAAATAGACGAGAAAAACTTACGATAGGGATAAATATATGTATTGTGAGAAAGACAAAAGACTCAAATCTTGTGATAGACTTGAGCCATTCTGCTTAGATGGGAATGGTTTGAAAAATGCTTAGATTAAAGTTTAGCACTATTTTGTGAAAGATATTCTTTAACACCTTCAGCTGTAGCTTTCATACCTTTATCACCTTTTTGCCAGCCAGCAGGACATACTTCGCCGTGTTCTTTATGGAATAAAATCGCATCAACTAAACGCAAATATTCGTCCATATTTCTACCAAGTGGCAAGTCATTGATTGTTGCATGTCGCACGATTTGATTCTCATCAATGATAAAGCTACCGCGTAATGCAACCGCACCGCCAAATAGCACATCATAATCTCTTGAAATCTGCTTTGTAATATCAGATACCATAGGGAAGCTAACTTGTCCTATACCACCCTCATTTACCGGTGTGTTTCTCCATGCAAAATGCACAACATCAGAGTCAATAGATACACCGATTACATTCACACCGCGTTCATTAAAAGCTTTCACTCTCTTATCCATAGCGATGATTTCACTAGGGCATACAAAAGTAAAGTCTTTGGGCCAGAAAAATAGGACTGCACCATTTTTGCCTAAATTTTTACTTAATTCAAAATCATTTACAATACTACCATTTGCTAATACAGCTGGAGCAGTAAAATCTGGGGCTTTTCTTGTTACTAACATAATGTCTCCTTAAAAAAATATTAAACGATAACAAATAATTATTATCGCTTGTATTCTAGCAAATTTTGTTTAATAAAAATGCACTTGCACTCTACAAAAAGCATGCGACTAGATTCTAATGATTCACATAATCTATTTGCTTCATAGCTACATTTTCTGTTGGCACTTTTTCTTGCTTTCTTGCTCGATATAAAAGCGGGTCAAAGAATACAAGTAATGGATAGCCTTTTTCTTTTAATGTGCTAAATGCACTCACAGGCAGGAAGTCATCTTTTGGATATTGCTGTTTTAAGTCCATTGCCTCGCTTGTTTTGCCGACTTCAAGCAAGATATAAAAGTAGGCTAATACGCTTTGTTCTACTTCTTTGCTTAAAGTTTCAAAGACACTAAGCCAGAAATTAATATTATCTTGTCGTAATAATTCGCATACAGAAATCGCTAATCCTAGATATTCTCTCTCATTCATGCTTACTTTTTTGCATGTTTGTATTACCATATCTTTTTGTATGCTAATATTACCTTTCGCACATGTTTTCACAAGCCCTAGAAGTGTAGTGTATGTGAGATGATTTTTATCTAGATTCAATGCCTTCTGCAAGACTTTTTGTTGCCCATTCAGTAAAACTTCCCATGCCTTATCATAAATTGCTTGTGTGCTGTTTTGTGTATAAAGATTCTGCCCCATAAAATCTTTATTAAAGTCTTGTTTCAGTGTATCAAATGCTTTTTGAGAATCATCTTTGATAGCATTTTTTGCATTGAGATTATAGAGTGGGTGGCTTGGATTTAAGCGTATTTTAGGATCATTTTTGCCATCTTCTATTTCTTTAAAGCTATTAAATATGGAATCTATCTTTTCATAGTTTGTGTTATGTGATTTTGTATCGGGTAATAAAATAAATCTCTGCAAAGTCTTTGAAAGTGTCTTTAACTCTGTGTTTGAAAATACTCTCTCTCTTACAGGATTCCCTAACATTTGTTCTTGTATTTGAGTGAAAAGCTTCTCAATATCTCTATGCAAAGTCATGCTTTTAAACTTTTGCACAAGTGATGCAAAGCCCATAAAAAGCAAGGCAAGCACAAATAAAAATACTGCAGGCAAACATATCCATAATGCAACAGGCAAAGTTATACTAAACTCCACTAAAAGCGTATTTTGAAGTGTATAATAATCTGTGCTAATATAGAATGTATAAGCACCAACAAGCACTAAAAACAATAATGCAAAACTAAAAAAATATCGAATCTTCATGTTCTCTCCTTTTGCTTTTCGCTTTTTTCATAAATCTCGCGACAATTAATACAGAATCTTGCATGCGGTTTTGCCTGCAATCTCTCAATGCCAATTTCATCTTCACACATTTCACAAATGCCATAGATTCCATCATCAAACTTCGCAAGAGACGCGCTGATTTCTTTCATCTCTTTTTGATTGCGTTCTAACATGGAATCATCAAATCGCAGTTGTGATTGTGTAGAGATAATATCTGCATTTTCATTGAGTTTTAACGCACTCATCTCTTGTAAGCTTTTATGTAAGTTTAAGCTTAATCCATCTAAATATTCTAATCGTTTTTCTAATGTTTGTCTCAATGATAACAAATCTTCATCACGCATTCTTTTTCCTTACTAAAGCTTATGGTATGGGTGTTTATTGATAATACTCAGTGAGCGATAAATCTGCTCTAAAAGCACAATTTTTGCAATTTCGTGGCTAAAAGTTAATGTGCTTAGACTGATTGTTTTATGCTGTTTTAATACTTCTTTTTCAAAGCCAAATGCCCCTGCAATAAAAAATTTTATAATGCCACTTTGTGTGCTATAAGATTCTATCATGCGACTAAATCCTATTGAAGTAAGCTTTTCTCCCTCTGCATCAAGTAAAACGCTTTGCTTATCAAGGTATTTAGAAAATGCCATTGTATAGCTTTGCTTTGCGATATTAAAATCTTGCTTTTGTGCTTCTTGTATGCGTTTATTAAACATATTAAAAAAGCTTAGTGTAGCACCAAAACCCTTGCAAGCCTTGCTATAATACTGCATTATATCCCCTAGCATTTCATTTTTATGAATTGTATATATATGTATTTTCATAAGGCACAAGCATTTTAATAAGATCGCTTAAAGTATGCTTCAAATCTTTACGCGATACAATCATATCTATTAGTCCATGTTCAAGCAAAAACTCTGCAGTTTGAAAGCCCTCTGGTAAATCTGTGCCAATTGTTTGCTTAATAACTCTTGCCCCTGCAAAGCCTATCATAGCACCCGGTTCTGCAATGATTATATCCCCTAAAAATGCAAATGACGCTGAAACACCCCCGAAAGTAGGGTCAGTTAGCACAGAGATATAAGGTAGTTTTGCTTCAGCAAGTTTGCCTAATGCCGCTGAAGTTTTTGCCATTTGCATGAGTGAATAGGTAGATTCTTGCATTCTAGCTCCACCACTTGTAGATACAATGATTAAGCCTTGCTTTTTGCTAATAGCACGATTGATTGCCCTTACAATCTTTTCACCCTCAACACTGCCTAAGCTACCACCCATAAATGAAAAATCAAAGATTACAATCTGTGCTTCTTTGCCATGTATAAGGGCTTCCCCTGATATAACCGCACTTTTTCTCTTTGTCTTTGCAAAGCCCTCTTCAATTCTTTTTGTATAGCTTTTTTTATCCACAAATGCAAGCGGATCGTTTGGAGCTAAATCATTGTCATATTCAATAAAAGTATCAGAATCACAAATAAGATTCAGTCTATCTTGTGCGTTGATTCTAAAATGATGGGAACATTTTGAACATACATAAGAACTCTCAATCACTTCTTTATTATACATAACCGCACCGCAGCTGGGACATTTTGTCCAGTGTTGGGCTGCATCTTTTCTATCTCTAGAATCTTCTCGTTTAAAGTTTTTAAAAAAATCTGAAAAACCCATTTTACCTTCCTTTAAATTTATCAACAATATCTAAATCTGTTGTAATTAAAATATGAGAAATCACTTCCTTGCATTCCTTTAGTGCTGGTATAGCCTTATGATAAGATTCTAAATTGCCACAAATGATTTGATTTTGAGCTAGATAGAATCCTGCCATACCATCATATTTTCTAACCTGCGTTGGCAAAAGCACAAACAAATAGCGAAAGCTAAATGCAAGACTTAGGGCAATAGCCCCAAGACTGCGGAATTTCAAACCGCTTTCTGCTAAAAAAGACGCCCATTTAGCATGCTGCATAGCCTTTTCAAATATGCCACATTCAAGCTTTTCTGTGATAACTTTTTGCGGTCTAAAGATTAGTATTTGACTAGCAAACATTGCATGTAAAAAGTTTGTATCAAATGCTGGAAGATATTGTGCAGATTCTCTAATCGCATCACACGCATTTGCTATAAAGACATCTTTTTTTGCGGTATTGCTATTTTGCAAAAGCCTTGTAAAATTACATGGTATATAGCATGAGTGCATAGAAGTTGGCTTTTTTGCAGTGCTTGCATATACAATATATTCTGGTTGCAAATCTGCAATAAAAGTCTGCAAACTAAAAATACAAGGCATTTTTGTAAGAGCTAATAAATCATCATTAAGATAGGCTATCTCACATGAGATATAATTCACCACACAAGCCTCACGCACTCTACCATTCTCATCACACAAGGCTACACTCGCACCAAAATATGGAATATTTGACTTAAAGTTACTACTGCCATCAAGCGGGTCTAGCACAATTGTGCCTTTTGCATTACTATCGCCTTTTAATAATCCGCTTTCTTCAGAATCAATATGATAATGTGGCAACAAAAACTTAGAAAATATAGATTCTGCAAGTAAATCCGCCCCACTACTACGATCGCCACCCGCACCAACGCCAAAACTCTCATGCAATATTGAATCTTGCGTATGTAAAAGGCGTATAACCTCCACACTTGCAAGCACAACTCGCATAAAAAAATCTCGTTGCAACAAAGGAAGCAAAGTATCTAGTGAGAGATTCATAACCTATTTAACCTTTTCTATATACTCACCTGTCTCTGTATTCACTCTTATTGTCTCACCCTCTAATACATGGAATGGAATCTGCACCACCGCACCTGTCTCTAAAGTCGCTGGTTTTTTACCCGCACTTGAAGTATCGCCTTTAAAATTTGGCGGAGTTTCTACTATCTTTAGCTCAACTATTTGTGGGACATTAACCGATATTGCCTTGTCATTATAAAGCAATACACTCACATTCATGCTATCTAAAAGCCATTTTGCACTATCGCCAACTTGCTCTTCACTCAAACCCACCTGCTCATAAGTTTCATTATCCATAAATTGATACAGCTCACCATCATGATAGAGATATTGCATACCTTTTTCAATAATATTTGGCGTTTCACATTTATCACCTGCATGAAAAGTTTTTTCAATTACCTTGCCATCTAAAAAACTTTTGATTTTCACACGCACAAACGCAGGACCTTTACCCGGCTTTACATGTTGATACTCTGTGATTCTATAAGGGATTCCATCGATTTCGATTTTCAAACCTTTTTTAAGATCGCCCATTTCAATTGTCATTGCTATCCTTCTATTAAAAAATATTTTGGTATTTTACTCATTTATGTATAATAAAAACATAAAAACTGCAAAATTTAGAATGAAATATATGTGCGATACATTAGCCTCTTGGAATTATTTATCGTATTTATATTTTTGCTTGACTTGTTTTTTTTGTAGAATGCCGACATGCCAGATTTGGCAGATTTTTTTATTAAGGAGTCTATTATGACAATTAGAGATGCAGCACATGCAAGAGAGTTGGCACAAAAAGCAAAAGCATTGAAGGCTACACATAATCAAGCAGATAAGGCAGAGTTTGAGAAAATTAAGACTGCACTGCTTAGTCAAGGATATGGCGCTCTTGTGCGTGAATATGGTATTGAGAGTTGGTGATATAAGACTATGCAAGATAAATAGCTCTTATTTAGCATTATAGTCTTTTAGGCGGGGAAACATGCCTGTTAGACTATAAACAACATGCTTATCATGCTAAATGGTATCTTGGTTAGTGTGATAGGAAGTTTCATAGCTTCTTAATAAGATAAAAGTAGAACTTTTCTTAGGAAAAGTTAAACGCCCTGAAAGAAAGAATCAAGGTGCGATTTATCTCGCCTTGATTCTTTTGTATCCTATGATATACTAAATACGACATACTGATGAAATTTAGAATCTAGCCACTTTAAAATCTTTTATTTCATTCATAGAATTTATGATATTCATATAATCTTAATCATAAAAAGAAGTCATATAACAGAAGAATTAAATAGTTATAATTTTATCTCTGATTTAATCTGTTAAATCATTTACTTACCAAAAGTTCTCTCTCTCTGTTTAAAATCATCAATAATTCTTTTACATTCTTTTTTAGTTAAACCCGGAAAAAGTGTTTTGCTAAAAAATATCTCTGCATACGCACATTGCCATAATAAAAAGTTTGAGATTCTTGAAGCGCTACCAACACGAAGTAATAAATCCACATCTTCGCTAATATCAAGGTTTGCACTGATATTTTCTTCTGTAATCTCTAACTTCTTATCCACCACCCTTTTAACCGCACGCACAATCTCATCTTTTGCCCCATAAGATATAGCGACATTCACACATAAGGTTTTGCAGTGTCTTGTTTGCTCTTCAAAGTCTGCAATATCTTTGCGTAAATCTTGGCTAAGTTTGTCTAGCTGTCCAATCGCTCTAAATCTCACATCATTACTTAAGAATCTCTCAAGACTTTCATCAAGATATTTTTTCAATAGCTTAAAAAGATAGTCAATCTCTTCTTGTGGTCGCTGCCAATTTTCTGTGCTAAAAGCAAAAAGTGTTAAGTGTTTAATGCCTTCTTCAATGCAGACTTCAATCACTTTTTGTATCGTATTTGCCCCGTGCAAATAGCCTATTTTCTCTAGGATTCCATTCTTTCTAGCCCATCGTCTATTGCCATCCATAACGACTGCTAAATGTCTTAATTCGTTCATCTTTTTCCTTATTTATAGAATCTTTATGCTTTAAAATTTTCGCCTAAGTAGTATTTTCTCACCAAAGGATTCTCATAAATCTCTTCAGCCTTGCCACTTGCAAATAACGCGCCACTTTTGATAACATAGGCACGATGGCATACCCCAAGCGTTTCGCGGACATTATGATCAGTGATTAATACACCAATATCCATTTCCACTAAAGTTTGTATAATCTTTTGAATGTCAAGCACAGCGATAGGATCTACACCAGCAAATGGCTCATCAAGCAAGATAAACTTAGGATTCTTAATCAAAGCCCTAGCAATCTCTACACGTCTTCTCTCGCCACCACTAAGGCTTACACCCTTTCTATCCCTGATTGTTTCAATGTTAAAAGCTTCTAGCATGACTTCAATGCGATTTTCTTGCTCTTTTTTGCTTTTAAAGGCACTTTGAGCGGCTAATAAAAGATTATCTTCTACACTTAAATCCTTAAAAATGCTAGATTCTTGCGGCAAATAGCCAATGCCTAAATGACTTCTCTCATGCAGGGGCTTTGCAGAAATATCACTATTGTCTAAAAATACCTTGCCACCACTTGGCTCAAGCAAGCCGCAAATCATATAAAAAGTCGTTGTTTTACCCGCACCATTTGGACCGAGCAATCCAACGACTTCGCCGCTATGCACTTCAAGTGTAATGCTTTCTACAATTCTTGTTTTTTTGATAGATTTACTTAGATTTTCTGCTTTTAATACACTCATATAGTTTCTTTGCTATGTATTTTTTGAAATGATACCTTATATTTCAAAAAATACTGCTTTTTTAGAATCTTTTGCTTGCTTTTTACAAAGACTTTTTAATAAAGTCTAAGCGTAAAATACAAGGGATTTAGCCGACAATAATGCCCGGTATTATATATGCAATAATCGCAGTCCATATACCGATAAACACAACAAAGCCAATGGAGTATTTAAGAGTGAATCTAAAGAGTTCAGATTCCCTACCTACAAGCCCAACTGCAGCACACGCGATAGCTATGCTTTGTGGGCTTATCATCTTACCTACGACACCGCCAACCGTATTTGCCGCCATGAAAAGCACTTCAGGCATATCAAGGGCTTTGGCAGTAACTTGTTGCAATGGACCAAAGAGTAGATTTGAGCTTGTATCACTACCGGTTAAGAATACCCCTACCCAACCAATAAAAGGTGAGAAGAATGGGAAGAGTGAGCCAGTGTGAGCTAGGGCTAATCCCATTGTAGCAGCTTGACCGCTATTTTTAGAGATGATAGCAAAGGCTAATACAAGTCCAATGGTAAGCACTGGGATAGACATTTCTTTAATAGTCTCACTTGCAGATTCTATAACTTGTGTCGCATTCGCACGAAGCACGATAATGCTAAGTAATGCAGCAAGCAAGATTGCAGTGCCCGGATTTTGGATAATAAGCCATTTCCAATCTGCCCCAAGTGCTGTTGGGTTTGCAACAATGGGGGCTTGTTGTATAATAAGCTGATCAAGACCGGGTATAGCCCACACAATATTTGTGCTAGCTAGTGCATTTCCGGGTTTAAACAAATCTGCAAAAAATGGCATTTGCCACAAGCCGATTGTAAGAACCAAAAGGATAAAAGGCATCCATGCAAGGATTATTTGCGAGAGTGGATACTGCTTTACTGCAATGCTAGATTCTGTGTTATTTTCAGCTCTTTCAATATTTGCTGGTTGCCAAAACTTTAAGAATACAGAAGTAACCCCAATTGCCGCAATAGCAGAGATAATATCAGGCAATTCTGGTCCTAAGTGATTAGAACTCCAATACTGCACACCTGCAAAAGTTACTGCTGCTACAAAAACTGCTGGAAAAGTCTCTTTCACCCCTTTAAATCCACTCATAAGAAATACAATGAAAAATGGCACAAAAAGCGTTAAAGGTGGAAGCATTCTCCCCACCATAGCCGCAATATCCCCTGCATCAAGTCCTACTGCTTTTGCAAGTGCAGTGATTGGAATCCCAACCGCCCCAAATGCAACCGGTGCAGTATTTGCGATCATACATAACCCCGCTGCATACAAAGGACGAAGCCCTAAGCCAACAAGCAACGCCGCAGTAATAGCCACAGGACCGCCAAAGCCAATAGCACCCTCTAAAAACGCACCAAAGCAAAATGCGATTAAAATAACTTGCAATCTTTGGTCTGGTGTAACAGCGATTACACTCTCTTTTAGAATCTCAAAATAGCCGGTTTTCACAGCGATTTTATACAAGAATATCGCAGCGATGATAATCCACGCAATAGGCCAAAGTCCAGTCAAAAACCCTTGCACAAAGCTCATAACCACCATATTTAAAGGCATACCATACACAGCAAAGGCAATAACCGCACTAAGCCCAACGGTAAGACTTGCTGCAAGCCAACCCTTTAACTTAAACCATACAAGACATGCCAAAAATAATAAAATAGGCAGCAACGCTACAAAACCACTTAGCCAAATATTATCAGCAACTGGCATGTAGTTTTGCGCCCATTGTCCTGCTTCAACCACTTCATTCATAACTAGTCCTTCCATCTAAAATTACAAACTTTTATGAGTATAAACAAAAAAATAAATTTTTAAATAAAAATGTTACGAAAAATCCATATAATAAACAAAAATGGAAAAAAAGTAATGTTTAAATTGTATTTTGAAATGTTGATTGCAATACTTTCACTAAATCTTGCTTAAACACTGAAAGATAAAACAACGCAAATCATTTATACAAACCGCACAAAGTATAACTATAATGCTTGGCAGTATTGTGTAGTGTATATGCAATCGATTTCAATACAAGGAAATAACATGAAATGTCCAATGTGTTTCAAAAATTCTCAATTTCAACCTGTTTTTAGTCATCACAATACTTTTGTGTCATGTGGCAGATTAGATTCAGTCGCCACAGATTGCACGAACGATGATTATGCATGTGGTAAGGCTAAGATGGATTTAGTGCAATGCTTTGAATGCGGCTTTGTCTTTAACGCAAGTTTTGATAGGGAATCTATGTGGAAAGAGTATCAAAAAAGTGGCTATATGTCGAGAAAAATTGTTTCAACTTCTATGAATACTTCTATACAGAATATTAAAAATGCCATTATATCGCATTGTGCCGCTATTAATGGTGCTACTACTATGGGGGGGGGGGGGGGGTAAATCTCATTGAGATAGCCCCCGGAAGTGGCGATTTAGCCATGGAGCTTGCAAAATATTGTGAATTTTTATACACCATTGACCCATCTCTTGTATCCCTTGAGTTTGCAAAAACTACAAATCACTTACACATACAAGATTTTTTTAATTTAGCTTCCATGCAAAAACACATTAAACACGAAATTCACTGCATTGTCTTTAGGCATTTGCTAGAACACATTGATACACCACGAGAGTTTTTAGAAGATGTGGTAAAGCTAATCGCACAAGATGGTATCATCTATGTAGAAGTGCCTAATATAAGAGAGTTTTTTGAAAATGCAAGATTCTATGAAATCTTCCATGATCACTGCGGATATTATCAACAATCTACATTGATTAATATTTTTAATGCAATGGGGTGTGAGCATATCGACACGCTTATGCTTTATAGAAATCAGCATTTAGGACTATTTTTTAAGAAGAAAGCACCACAAAATGTAAAAGACTACACACCAGCCATGCTACCTAAAAATACATATACGATAATGCAAAATGCGATACAAAAGCTTAATATCGCAATCTCGAAGTATAAACGCATAGCATTATATGGAGCTGGTGCGCATGGAAATTCTTTATTAAGTTTTCTTACTTTAGAGAATAGAGTAAAAATTGTATGCTGTTATGACCTAGATACAAGAAAACATGGCAAATATCTACAAAACTCCAAGATAGTTGTAGCAAAGCCATGCAAGGAAACTTATGAAGATATTGAGTGTATTATACTTGCCGCCCCACTCTATGAAGAAGAGATTGTGCAATATTTGCAAAAAGATGGATTTAATGGAGAGATTCTAAAAAGTCTCAATTGTCGCTAATGTAAATAGTATGTGAGGTTAGTGTTCTCTATGAATCTTTTTGTATTTTTTGAGTGATTTGCAATGCTTATGGTAAAAAAATAATCAAATCCATGCACTCGCAAATCTGTAGTTACACTTAAGTAGGCTAGGATTTAGGGTGTAAAAATAAAGTTTCTAGATTCTGTGCTGAATTTGGGTGGGCTGCAGGGTTTAGGGCGTAATTTTTAGAATCTAGATTCCCAACCACTTGGGCGGGTGCAGGGCTTTGGGGTGCAAAATGTATAGATTCTAGAATCCATGAAACATGTATAGTAAATTATTTACAATTATGATCTATCGCATTTGATACATGTGATGGCAATGGAGGTTTAAAACATGGTGTTTCTAAATTTTGCATAATGACTTCCTTTATTACCTAGCTAAGCTTAATAATGCAACATTATCACATTTAAAAAGCATTGTAAATATGTGTTAGAAAGCCATAAGATTATTATATACGAATGCCTATTTCACAAGATAGATTTTCACATTATCACGCACAAGCGTAATGCCCTCAAAGTTTTTCTCAATCATAAATGTGCCATTTAATAAACGCAAGAAAGAATCTTCAAAACGCATAACTTCTTCTGGATGACACATTTTTCTCGTGCTTGCACCTTCACTAATTGTAATTTGTTGCTTATTTGCAGAGAGAGTGTAGGGCGACATAAAGTTATTGCACCCCGCAATGCCTGCTATTTGATTGCTACTAATCTGCATAGATACACCCTCTGCTTGCTCTGGCACACGAGTAAATGCACCATCTATTTCAATAAGACTTACACGCCAATCGCCTATAAGATTCACTGCTACGCCACCTTTTTGCCCTATACTTTGTGTATTCATATGCATCATATCTCCATTTGCTAATAGTGTTATAGGCACACATAAGCCTGCTATCAACGCTGTCTTTGCCATTAGTTTTGTGCTAGTTTTCATATAATCTCCTTACTTGCAGTTTATCATTCTGCGTAAAATAAAGCCATGATTATAGCAAAAAACTAAGTATTTATTTGGTATTTAATGGGTTTTATTGAAAATAATGTGTTCTAGGATTAGTGCATATTGCTTTTTATTATTGTGTGTATAGTGTTTTAAATACTTAATGCTTAATAGCAAAAAAACACAACTTAGATTCTTACAAAATCCCAAAACACAATTAACGCAAAACTTTATGCTATAATACCCCACACTTCACAAAAAACCACAAATTAACACAAAAGGATACACATGGGATTACGAAAACTTATAAGAAAAACTTCTTGGTATAAAAACTATCAAGCAAAGAAAGAATCAAAAATGAGTGATGAAGAATACTTCATATACAGACATAAAAAAATCTTTGGCTATACACCAGACTTTAAAAATCCACAAACCTTTAATGAAAAAATCATTCATAGAATCTTATTTGATAGGAATCCAATATACACAGCCCTAGCAGATAAACTCAAAGCTAGAATCTATATAGCAACAATATTAAAAGACTTTAATGCTAACAATACACTAGACTCTAACAAAGATGCTAATACTCTAGTTTCTCATACAAATCATATAACTCATATAACTACGGGGGGGGGGGGGGCAAATATAGCCTAAATCAAAACAACACAGAATCTGGTAATAAATTCTCACAAGCAATACAGAATCTAGAAACCACACAAAACACACCACAAAATCCTATACCCAATCAAGCAACACAGAATCTAAACTCACTTCTTACTAAAGATTCCCTGCTTTTCCAACCTATTGACACACTCACACAAGAGCTCTTTAATACAAATGAATGTCAATACTTACCAAAACTCTATGGAATCTATAAAAGTGTTAATGAGATTGATTTCTCTAAACTTCCACAAAGCTTTGTATTAAAGACAAATCACGATTGTGGTGGTGTAGTCTTAGTGAAAGATAAAGACACTTTTTTAAAAGATTCTAAAACTTTTAATGAAGCTATGACTAAACTCACAACACATTTAAACACAAATTTTTATACAATGTATAGAGAATGGCATTATAAAGATATAGAGCCTAGAATCTTTGCGGAGGAGATGTTGCTTGAGACTAACGCAAATGGGGAAGCTAAAGTGCCAAGTGATTATAAAATCCACTGCTTTGATAAAACACAATGCATACAAGTGGATACCGATAGATTTGTAGAACATACGCGAAGTGTTTTTGATGAGAATTGGAATCTTATGCCTTTCTCTCTTTGCTATCCACAATCAACAATGCCACCTAGTAAGCCACTCAATTTTATGGTAATGCTTACGATAGCTACAAGACTTTCTATGCCATTTGCGATGCTAAGAGTTGATTTGTATAACATTCAAGGCAAAATCATAGTTGGGGAGCTTACCTTTACACACGGCGGGGGAACAGAGAAATTCACCCCGAACGAATGGGATAAAAAACTCGGGGGTTTGTGGAAACTTTCATAAAATAGTTTTCTTAATGATGAGAGTTTTGTTTAGGTTAGATTTGGATTATTACGATAAGTTTAAGTTTTCTTTTAAAATGTAAAAGAGAGTATAAGAGTAAGTTTAAAAAATTTGAAAGTAACCCATTCATGCCATGCAAACAAAAACATATTACAAGCAAACTTGTGTTATAATTTTTGTATATGATTCTTAAGTTTTTATGTTTATTTTTTCAAATTCATTTTAGATTGTTTGAGAATTTCTATACCATAGAAATCATAAATGGAATTTTTATAATCTGAAAAGACTTAAGGGGGTATTCCTTGATTAAGTATGTAGGGATTCTAAAATATCACACAACAAAGTGAGTTTTACTCACAATAACTAAGCGATATTAATGCACTCAATATAACAAAGTAATAAAGATTCTATTGTATAATTTTGCAAAAAAAGACAGAATCTTAAAGGATATATATGCCAAACCCCACACAACAAACCCAAAAAATTGCACCAAAACGCACCGATATTCACACGATTTTACTCATTGGTTCAGGTCCCATTGTCATTGGTCAGGCTTGTGAGTTTGACTATTCAGGCACACAGGCGGTAAAGACGCTAAAATCTTTAGGCTATCGTGTCGTGCTTATAAACTCAAATCCAGCGACTATTATGACGGACCCCGACTTTGCGGATCGCACTTATATTGAGCCTATTACTGAAGAGATTATTGCGGATATTATCAAAAGAGAGAGCGTTGATGCGATTTTGCCGACTATGGGCGGACAGACAGCCCTTAATGTCGCAATGAGTATGTATGAAAAAGGAATGTTAGAAGGCATAGAGTTTTTAGGTGCAAAGCCTAGTGCGATTAAAAAAGGTGAAGACAGACAGGCTTTTAAAGAGGCTATGCTAAAGATTGGTATGGACTTGCCAAAATCTCGCTATGCCTACACGGAGGAAGAAGCCCTAGAAGCGGCAAAAGAGATAGGATTCCCACTTATTATTCGGGCTAGTTTCACTCTTGCAGGTGGGGGCAGTGGCGTGGCATATAATATTGATGAGTTTAAAGCGGTGGCAAAAAATGGCTTAGAAACAAGCCCCATTAATGAAATTTTGATTGAAGAGTCCCTGCTTGGCTGGAAAGAATATGAAATGGAGGTCATACGCGATAAATTTGATAATTGTATCATCGTGTGTAGTATTGAGAATCTTGATCCTATGGGCGTGCATACAGGCGATTCTATCACGATCGCACCAGCTTTAACACTCACGGATAAAGAGTATCAAAGAATGCGTGATGCAAGTTTTAAAATCTTGCGAGAAATCGGCGTAGATACAGGCGGTAGCAATGTGCAGTTTGCTATAAATCCAAAAAATGGCAGAATGACGGTGATTGAGATGAATCCGCGTGTATCGCGTAGCTCTGCCCTTGCAAGTAAAGCAACAGGCTATCCTATCGCAAAAGTGGCTACAATGCTAGCAGTGGGCTTTAGCCTAGATGAGATAAAAAATGACATTACAGGTACGCCGGCGAGTTTTGAGCCTAGCATTGATTATATTGTTACAAAAATACCCAGATTCACATTTGAGAAGTTTCCACAGGCAGATTCCACACTCACAACAAGTATGAAGTCTATTGGCGAAGTAATGGCGATTGGCGGGAGCTTTAAAGAGAGTTTGCAAAAGGCGTTATGTAGCCTTGAGACAGGCATCTTTGGGCTAAATCAAATCTGTAATGATTTAGAAACTATCAAAAAAGAGATTAGACGACCAAATGCAAATAGGCTGCTTTATATCGCTGAAGGCTTTGGGCTTGGAATGAGTATTGAGGAAATGCACGAGCTATGCAAGATTGACAAGTGGTTTTTACACGAGATAAAAGAGATTGTAGATTCTGAATCTAGTATTACTTCGCAGATTCTAAGCGATGAATCTCTTATGCGGCGGATAAAAAGCTATGGCTTTAGCGATAAGATGATAGCCCATTGGCTAAAGCATAATGATGGAATGGAGATAAGTGAGAGTGAAGTGTATCAGGCTAGAATTGGGCTTGGTGTGGAGTGTGTGTATAATGAGGTGGATACTTGTGCGGCGGAGTTTCCAAGTCTTACGCCTTACCTTTACTCAACAATTGGCAACTTTATGAGTGTTGGCAATTCGGCTTTGGGTAATCATAGCGGCGATTTTGTGGATTTTAGGGGAACCGCAGACTCTATGTCTAGCTCCCCCCTAAAATCCACAAAAAGCTCCACTAGCAACACCGCAAATCCTAGAATTGCGGATTCTGTAAATACAGAATGCCAAGATTCTAGTGATATGGATTCTAGCAACACAGAAAATTCTAGTATCGCGAGTGAAGTTCGTGGGTTATCAAAGAATTGTGCGGAGACTAGCCTAAAGGGCTGTCGCACAAGCAATTCTGCAGATTCCCGCGAAATTCACCACGAGACGAATTTTCCCAAGGTTATGATAATTGGTGGTGGTCCTAACCGCATCGGTCAAGGCATAGAATTTGACTACTGCTGCGTTCATTCAAGCTTTGCCCTAAATGATCTAGGTATAAAAAGCATAATGTATAATTGCAACCCAGAAACGGTAAGCACAGATTATGACACAAGCGATGTGCTTTACTTTGAGCCAATTGATTTTGAACGCGTAAGAGCTGTGATTGAGAGAGAAAAGCCAGATGGCATAATCGTGCATTTTGGCGGACAAACACCCTTAAAACTTGCAAATTCCCTAACAAAAATCAATGCCAAAATCATCGGCACAAGTGCAAAGGTCATCGACACCGCAGAAGATAGAGAAAAATTTGCAAGTTTTGTAAATAATCTAGGGCTAAAGCAACCACAAAATGGCATAGCTTATGAAAAAGAACAAGCTTATAGTGTGGCTAATAAAATCGGCTTTCCAGTGCTTGTTAGACCCAGCTATGTGCTTGGCGGGCGGGCTATGCGGATAGTGTATGATGATGATGAGCTAAAGCAGTATATGGACGAGGTGATTGCCGTGAGTGATAGCTCTCCCGTGCTGATTGATAAGTTTTTGGAATACGCCATTGAGCTTGATGTGGATTGTATTAGCGATGGGGAGAGTGTGTATATCGGCGGGATAATGGAGCATATTGAAGAAGCGGGGATTCATAGTGGGGATAGTGCGAGTTCCTTGCCTACGATAAATATTAGAGAATCTATGCTAAAAGAGATAGAGCAAAGCACGGCTAAAATTGCTTTGAAACTCGGTGTAGTGGGGCTTATGAATGTGCAGTATGCAATCTATAATAATGAGTTATATTTGATTGAAGTAAATCCGCGCGCTAGTCGCACCGTGCCTTTTGTAAGCAAGGCTACCGGACTGCCTTTAGCTAAAATTGCTACAAGGGTTATGTGGAATCATAGTGTAAAAAAAGCAGAATCTAAAGATTCTATATTAGAAGAGGCATTGAGATTTTATGATAAATATAATATGGTTGAAGAAGTAGGCTATGTTGATATGGAATCTCTAAATAGTAATTCTAAAACAAATAAAATATTCACACATAAGCCATTAAAACATTTCAGCGTTAAAGAATCGGTTTTTCCTTTCAATAAATTGCCGGGAGCTGATTTACTACTAGGACCAGAGATGAAAAGCACAGGGGAGGTTATGGGGATAGGCAAAAGCTTTGCATTCGCATTTGATAAAAGTCAAAGTGCATGTAGGAATCCACTGCCAAAAAAGGGAAAAATCTTTATTTCACTAAGAAATAGCGATAAAAAACACGCCGCAGGACTAGCAAAAACCCTGCAAGAAATCGGCTTTGAGATTGTAGCCACACTTGGCACACATAAGATTCTAAGCGAGGCGGGTATAGAGGCTAAGGCGGTGCTAAAAGTGAGTGAGGGCAGACCGCATATTAACGACATGATAGCAAACCATGAAATCGACATGGTAATTAACACAAGCAGTAATAAAGCCCAGCCGGATGCAAGGCTTATTAGAGAAGCCGTTTTGCGTGCTAATATCCCATATTTTACAACCATTTCAGGTGCAAAGAGTGCCGCTATTGCTATGCAGGCAAATAGCAATGATAATGAAAATACAAGAGTTAGCACTAAAGCATTGCAAGATTATCTCAATGAGTAGTTGAAAATAATTTAAACAATAAAAGAAAGGATAAGTCATGTTTGATAATTTTCCAAAGATAAGAGAGGCACTACCACAAGCCTACCAAGAGATTTATGAGCAATTTTATAAAAGCAATCGAGAGGGCGAAGGGGTAGCAAGTGGCTTAGCCCAAAAGCTAGAGCGTTGGCTACATTACAAAGTAGCCAATGACACACAAGGCATTAGCGGACATAAAACCCTAGAAATAGGTGCAGGAACGCTTAATCAAATATCCTATGAAAACGATTTCACACATTATGATATTATAGAGCCATTTGAAGCCCTTTATAAAGATTCCCCAAAACTCCAACATATCAATGCCATATATAAAGATATTGCAGAAGTAGCACAAAGCAGTGATATTAACGGGGGGGGGGGGGGTAAATACAAATGCCGATAAAATAAGTGCATTTGCCAAATCCCACATAGAATCCCCTACTTCCCTTGAATCCACGCAATCCATTAAATCCCAAATCCAAAGCCCATTTTATGACAGAATCATCTCTTGTGCGGTTTTAGAACATATTGCAAACTTGCCTGAAGTAGTAGCACACTCGTGCTTGTTACTGAAAGATGATGGCGTGTTTTCCGCTGCTATCCCAAGCCAAGCTAGATTCCTATGGACTATGGCTTATAAACTCTCAACCGGCATAGAATTTAGACTTAAATACAAGCTAGATTATGATGTCATTATGAATTATGAGCATATCAACACGCAAAAAGAGATTGTTGAAATATGCGATTATTTCTTTGATTCTGTGAAAAAGTCGCTTTTTGGCGTGTGTGATGAGCTTTCAATCTACACACACCTTTCTTGCAGAAAGCCAAATAGACAGAGGGCAAAGGATTATCTTGCCTTGCTTAAGTCGTAAGCTATTTTTAGGATCTCTAGACGCTGTAATTTTGATATTGCGTATAAATGTCTGCAACCTATACGACAATATTATTTTCCCCAGCTATATAGATTTTCATCGATACAGCCTTACGCGCGTAGCTAAAATAAGAAATAAAAGCACGCAGTTGCTTATGTATCTCAAAGAAGTGTATTCTATCTTTTTTTGCTACAATACTGCTGTTTTTTACTGAATTTTCAAAGATTCTATAAAGCAATCTATATCAAGTGGCATAAACTTTAGATATTTCTGTTTAGTTTTCTCGTATTCTTGGCGTGTGAAATGGAAATAATAGTTTTGTGTATCCTCTGCAACAATACTTGCACCAAACTTTTGATGAAATGCAACTACGCGTTCATTTTCTTTTCTCACATCAAAATGACTTTGTGTGAAACCAAGTCCATAAAATGCAAACTCATAAACACAACAAACAGATTCTATTGCAGCATAAAAAGGTGCATTTTCAATAGTGATAAAACTCCCCCAACAAAAAGAATCCTCTAAAAAATCATAAAGACGCACCAAGCCAAGTGGCACACACTCTTCTATCACAAAATAATATTCCTTGCCTAAAGATTCACGCTTTTTGTAATCTACAATCCATTCCCTTTGCTTTTCAATCTCGCTATCAATAGGGTGCAAAAACCTTGCTTTATGTTGATTAGAACGCAACGATAAAATAAATTCCGCATCAAAAACCTCCACCAAACGCAAAGTAATCTTGCGACCTTTTATCACCGCCATCATCGCACAACCCCTAAAAGCAATCGTTGCGATAAAAAGCATTGACACAATAGGGTAGTCAAACATTTTGCTAAAAGATTCCAAATAGCTACAAGGTATTCACCCCCCCCCCCCCATAAGTATCTTTATAGGCAAGAATCTTAAATCCATCAACACCAGAAATTATAAAATACTCATTACTATCAATTAAAACATTGCTTCCTATAAACTCTTGTGTTAAAACAGATTCCATAATCCTTACACCACAAATACTAGGCAGTTGATATTCTCTAAAGATAAAAGCACGCAGTTGATTATGTATCTCAAAGCTTGTTTTTTTGAGATTTATTACAATATTATTAAAATCAATCTCTTTTCTAGAAAAATAGCTCCCACCCATATAGCTTTGCTTTTTTACAGAATAAGTGCCATTTAATAAATGAAAAAGATTCTGTTTAAAGAGCAAAAACGCGTATTTGTTATAGCTATCATACAGCATTCTAGCACTATCTTGAAGCCCGATAGCAAAAGTCATTTGATCGACAATATCACCCGTATCAACACCAGAATCTATTTTATGCAGCGTAACTCCAGCCTCACTTTCCCCATATAAAAGCGGCATTATGGAAGTATAAGCACCTTTATATTTTGGAAGATTGGAGAAATGGATATTAAAAAGATTCTTACTTGCAAACTTTTCTATATCAATAAGCTTATCAAACTCTAATGAAATAAATAATAAATCACTCATTGCATATATGTCCTGCAATGTTACAACCTTAAGATTCTCATCTTTAGCACATTTTAAAAGCGAATATTGCCAAGTATCATACCCACAATCACTTGCATTCGGTAAAATGAAAATATCCTGCCTGCAAATACCAATGTGTAATAAATACCTTAGCGCCCACACTGCAATATTATTCTTTCCAGCTATACAGATTTTCATCGATACAGCCTTATATGTGTAGCTAAAATGAGAGAGTGAAGCACAGAATCTAAAAGGATAGAAAAAGCAGTAAAATAGGGATTAGTTACCCCCCCCCCCCCGTATAGCAACTTTATTACCTATTACTTTAGCATTATCACAAACATCTTTTGTTACAATAGCGCCTGCTCCAATAAGCGCATTTTCACCGATAGTAATCCCGGGTAAAATCACAGCACCCGCTCCAATAGAAGCCCCTTTTTTAATCGTTGTCTTTAAAAACTCGCTAGGATATTGCTTTGATTTTGGATATTTATCATTAGTAAAACTCACATTAGGACCGATAAATACATTATCCTCAATCCTTAGTCCATCCCACACCTGCACCCCACATTTTATCGTTACATTATTGCCGATTACAACATCATTTTCAATGAAGCAGTGAGAGCAAATATTACAATTCTCCCCTATAATCGCATTGGGTAACACCACGCAAAACTGCCAGATTCTAGTCCCTTTGCCAATATTTTGGCTTTGCACATCAGAGAGTGGGTGTATCACGCCGCCCCCTTTGTAATGGGGTTTAAAGCAAAGTTTGTAATAGGTTTGCTAGAGTAGTATTTGAATCTTTTGTATTGAGTATGCCAAGATATAACGCTTTTAGTTGCAAAACACTTAAGGGTTATTACCCCCCCCCCCCGTTAATATTCAGCTCATAAAAACTATGCACGATAGTCCTTGCACCAAACCCCTCTTTTTGTGCGATAAGTCCTTCGTTTAAGAATAAACCATTATTCTCTGTGGAGATTCCAAAGTCAAAGTATTGTTTTGTTGTAGCATATTTATCTATCAATGTTTTTATAAGTAAGTCTAGCGCACCCACTGCCCTGCCCTTTTCACTTGTTGCTAAATATTGTGTATGCACGAGATTTGGATAGATAAAAAGCAAAGTAGCTGCTAGAATCTCATTATTTTGTTTTGCAAAGTAGAGAGTAATATTTTCTTTAAATCTATTGTGAAGTAATTCTAACTCTTTGGCTGAATGCACGGCTTGTGTATTATGCTTTGTTTGCAAGACTTCATTTAATAGCGTGATAAAAGCGGGGAAGTTGGTGGAAGATTCTATTTGCACTTCATTTTTTAATGCCTTTTTTACACCCCTTTTTCTTAACTCACTGAATCTAATGGGATTTTGTAAATAAATCGTAGCGGAACAATCTATCCGCATTATCTTAGCTCCACTTCTAAACAACGCATACAAATCTTCCTCAGCTGATACCTTATGGTATATATGCGGTATGCTTTTATAAATCAAGCGATTAGATTTAATTTCTCGCATATACTCTTGCAATTTGCAAAAACACTCAAGCATTTTTTGCTGTCGCATAGAATAATCAACAATAAATCCACCAAAAGTTAGCCCTTGATGAGAATATAATACGCAATCTTTGATATTTAAAGGTAAAAGGGCGATAAGCTTAGAATCTTCATAAAACATTAATGAATGATCCATAAATCTATCAGCGTGATAGTCCATATAATTTCTATCAAACATAAAGATTCCATTTTTAGAATCTCTGTTAAAGGCATTCCATGTGTTTGCATACTCATTTGTGTAAGGCAAGATTCTAATCATAGAATCCCCCTTTTGTTTTTGCAATATTTAACCGCAAAAATACCAAACAACAAAGAGTAAAAGTATAGAAAAATGTGGTAACAAAAAAGTAGCGAAAATAGAGGTAACTTACCCCCCCCCCCCATAGTAGTCATGGCATTTGCAGTTATAGTCGCCAAAGCACTAAGCTCATAAAAACTATGCACGATAGTCCTTGCACCAAACCCCTCTTTTTGTGCGATAAGTCCTTCGTTTAAGAATAAACCATTATTCTCTGTGGAGATTCCAAAGTCAAAGTATTGTTTTGTTGTAGCATATTTATCTATCAATGTTTTTATAAGTAAGTCTAGCGCACCCACTGCCCTGCCCTTTTCACTTGTTGCTAAATATTGTGTATGCACGAGATTTGGATAGATAAAAAGCAGGGTAGCTGCTAGAATCTCATTATTTTGTTTTGCGATATAGAGAGTAATATTTTCTTTAAATCTGTTATGAAGTAATTCTAACTCTTTGGCTGAATGCACAGCTTGTGTATTATGCTTTGTTTGCAAGACTTCATTTAATAGCGTGATAAAAGCGGGGAAGTTGGTGGAAGATTCTATAACCACACCTTCACGCTTTGCCCTAGAAATCTGTGCTTTTCTACCCTTTGGCATTGAAAGTAAATGTGCTAAATTAATGCTTGAAGAGCAATCTGTGCGGCAGGGCTTTGCCCCAAAGAGAGACAACGCATATATATCCTCTTGTGCGGGGTATTTGTGATAAATATAGGGGATTGCTTTATAAATCATCTTTTGTGCCTTAATCTCTCGCATATACTCTAATAACGCCTTGAAACACTCAAGCATTTTGTATTGCTTCATTATGGAATTAGTGATAAATCCACCAAAAGTTAGCCCCTGATGAGAATATAATACACAATCTTTGATATTTAAAGGTAAAAGGGCAATAAGCTTAGAATCTTCATAAAACATTAATGAATGATCTATAAATCTATCGGCGTGATAGTCCATATAATTTCTATCAAACATAAAGATTCCATTTTTAGAATCTTTATTAAAAGCATTCCAATCAGCACAATGCTTCATCTCGTATCGACAGATTCTCATATATCCACCTTGCCTATACTTGCCTTACATGCACTCACTTTGCAATTTAGAAATATTTCCGCACCAAACTCTGGTAGATATTCAGTCATTTTATCTAGTCCTAATAACAGATTCTCATCAATGATTCCATTTTGCATACACTCTTGCATTTTCTTGTGATTAAAGGGTTTAATAAAATATGAGCCTTTATCCATAATGCTTACCCCCCCCCCCCATTAGTTTTATTTACAAAGTCTATAAGACTTGCAAGGGAAAAAGTTGTGTGTTGCTGGAGATTTTTAGCAGTATGTGTTAAACCGCCAAGTGCTGGGATAAGCCCACTTTGATACGCCCACAATAAATGGAATGAATACGCATTAGGCACATTAATATGAAGTAAAGTATCGCTATCACACAAGCTAAATATATCTTTTAAAAAAGATTCTGGATTTATCACTTCGTGTAAAAGAGAGCTAAGGATAATGAAATCAAATTTTTGTGTTTTTAACTCTATAAGTTTAGATTCTACAAAGTCATTTACCACTTGAATATTTTTAGCACCCTTAGAATCTTTTTGTGCTTTCTCTGCAAAGACTTTGGAAGGCTCAACAATACAAAACGATTCAAAATTTTTATAATGATTTACTATAGAATCACTACCACAACCTATCTCTAGTATATGTTTCGCATTATAAGATTCTAAAAACTCTAAAACTTTCTTACGGCGAAAAGACACCATAATGCTTTCAAAGTCATAAGAACTCGCTAGATAATCTTGCGTATATTTATCTATATCTCGTTGCATTTTTACCCTTTGACTGCTTTTATTCTTATGAAACATTTCATGCACTCACTTTGCAATTTAGAAATATTTCTGCACCAAACTCTGGTAGATATTCAGTCATTTTATCTAGTCCTAATAACAGATTCTCATCAATGATTCCATTTTGCATACACTCTTGCATTTTCTTGTGATTAAAGGGTTTAATAAAATATGAGCCTTTATCTACAATGCTTGCTTGCTTGTCAACCTTAATAACAAAATCTACAAGGGTGGAAAGAGAAAAAGCCGTATGTCTTTGAAACTCTCTCGCTTCTTTCGTAATATCCCCAATTGTCTCAATAAGCCCACTTTGATACGCCCACAATAAATGGAATGAATACGCATTAGGCACATTAATATGAAGTAAAGTATCGCTATCACACAAGCTAAATATATCTTTTAAAAAAGATTCTGGATTTATCACTTCGTGTAAAAGAGAGCTAAGGATAATGAAATCAAATTTTTGTGTTTTTAACTCTATAAGTTTAGATTCTACAAAGTCATTTACCACTTGAATATTTTTAGCACCCTTAGAATCTTTTTGTGCTTTCTCTGCAAAGACTTTGGAAGGCTCAACAATACAAAAAGTTTCAAAATCTTTATAATAATTCATTATAGAATCATTGCCACAACCTATCTCTAGTATATGTTTCGCATTATAAGATTCTAAAAACTCTAAGACTTTTTTACGGCGAAAAGACACCATAATGCTTTCAAAGTCATAAGAACTCGCTAGATAATCTTGCGTATATTTATCTATATCTCGTTGCATTTTTACCCTTTGACTGCTTTTAAAAATTCATCATAATCGCGGATATATTCACTCTCATCATAGTAATCGCTAGCTAAAATCATTAGCTTACAACCATATGAGAAATTCCGCATTTCTCGCCACATATTTTTGCCAATATATAAGCCCACATCGGGGCGATTAAGCCATATAGACTGCCGCTTTTGCCCATCATCTAGGACAAACTCACACGCACCATCCATTGCCACTACAAGCTGCTCCAAATGCTTATGCGCGTGGAATCCCCTCTCTTCATCAGGCAATGTATCATAAATGTAATACACCCTTTTAATCGCAAAAGGGAGATTTTTATTAGATTCTAAAGCGATGAGTTTCCCGCGTTTATCCCCGATCGTTTGTAACTGCATAACTTTATACATTATATTTTCTCACATAATACCGCAATGTCTTCTCTAGCCCACTTGCGAAACTCTCTTGTGGCTTCCAGCCTAGAATCTTAGCTATCTTGCTAGAATCAATGGCATAACGCCTATCGTGTCCTGCCCTATCCTGCACAAAAGCAATTTGACTTTGATAAGACTTTTTATCCGCCCTTGGGGCAATCTCATCAAGCAACGCACAAATATGCTTTGCAATCTCTATATTCACACGCTCACAATTCCCACCGACATTAAAAGTCTCGCCATAGCATTGTGAGTGAAATACTACATCAATAGCACGGCAATGATCCTCCACATAGAGCCAATCACGCACATTTTTACCATCGCCATAAATAGGTATTGTCTCACCTTGCAGAGCGTTACGAATGATCGTGGGGATAAGCTTCTCATCGTGTTGCTTAGGACCATAATTGTTAGAACAATTTGTGATAAATGCCTTTAATCCATAGGTATGGATATAAGATCTCACAAGCATATCGCTTGATGCCTTAGAAGCTGAATAGGGGGAGTTTGGTGCATAGGGTGTAGATTCTGTAAAATACCCACTCTCGCCCAAAGAGCCAAAAACTTCATCAGTGCTAATGTGATGAAACACACAATTTTCCTTGCCTCTTTTTGCAATATGCGGTGCTTCAAACCAATGTAAATAAGCAGTATGCAAAAGATTAAAAGTCCCATTGACATTTGTTTTTATAAACGCATTGGGATTGGCAATAGAATTATCCACGTGAGATTCAGCAGCAAAATGTATCACACTTTCAATCTCATATTTTGTGAAAATCTCATTCACCAAGCTTTCATCGCAAATATCGCCCTGCATAAAAGTATAATTGCTGAAATTTTCCACACCTTTTAGATTCTCTAGACTCCCAGCGTAAGTAAGCAGATCTAAATTTACAATGTGATAATTTGGATATTTTTTCAAAAAATACAACACAAAATTGCTACCGATAAAACCAGCCCCACCTGTTATTAAAATACTTTTCACTGCCCTACCCCACCTAATGTTCTAAAAGATTTTTCAAATACTCACCATAGCCACTTTTTTGCAAAACACAAGCACGCTCTAGCAATTTTTCTTCATCAATCCAACCATTATGATAGGCAATCTCCTCTAAACAAGCAATTTTATAGCCCTGCCGCAACTCAATAGTCTGCACAAAAGTAGAAGCCTCCACAAGACTATCGTGTGTGCCCGTATCAAGCCACGCAAAGCCCCTTCCTAGCACTTGAGATCTTAGCTTATTTTGCTTTAAATACGCAATATTTACATCAGTGATTTCTAGCTCTCCCCTTGCACTAGGCTTTAAAGATTTAGCGATAGAAATGGCGTTGTTATCATAAAAATACAGCCCAGTTACCGCAAAATTACTCTTAGGATTAAGTGGCTTCTCTTCAATACTTAACGCCCTGCCCTCTTTATCTATCTCTACCACACCAAAACGCTCTGGGTCTTTAACGCGATAGGAAAAAATCGTAGCAATGCCATTTTGTGCCTCTTGCTTTGCCTCTAAAAGCATAGGCGAAAAGCCCTGCCCATAAAAGACATTATCCCCCAGAATCAATGCTACATCATCATTGCCTACAAACTGCTCTGCTAAAATAAGTCCTTGAGCTAATCCATCAGGGCTCTCTTGTATAGAATACTCAATCTCCATACCAAGCCAACTACCATCGCCAAAAATCTCTCTAAATCTTGGTGTATCTTTAGGGGTAGAAATGATTAAAACCTCTCTAATTTGCGCAAGCATTAGCACAGATAATGGATAATAAATCATAGGCTTATCGTAAATAGGTAGCAATTGCTTAGATACCATAAGCGTAGATGGATAAAGTCTTGTCCCACTTCCACCTGCCAAAACTATGCCTTTCATGCCTACAAACCTTTCTTTAAACAACTTCGAAAACTCGCCATAAAAGTGCAGATTGTAGCAAAAATTATTGCAAGTAAGGTAAATATAAAAGTTTATACTTGGCGTATCTATTATGCTTAATAGTCAAATATAGAAAATATATAATATTGCATCAGGACATTTAAAAAAACAGATTTTTTGTAAATAAAATGAAGTGAACATAAAACATCTTTAAACATAAGCTTGATATTCTTGCTCAATATCAAGCTATAAGTCAGTTATCGCCTTTTCTAAAGTTTCGCACTAGACACTAGCTTCACGCTAACTCGCAATTATGCAAGTCAATAATAAGGCTACATTTTATAGTTCTGAATCAACATTAAGATTCTAGCGTAAAGCCACCATCTTGCGACGCAAATATGCTATCTTGCTTTGAAGTGGCAACTCTTTAGGGCATACATCATGACAAGCAATAAGACTCATACAACCAAATACACCATCATCATTACCTACAAGCTCATAATAATCTTCATCAGTTCGCTCATCATGTGGATCAATCATAAATCGCACAATTCTATTCATACCAGCAGCACCTACAAAGTCATCACGCATAACCTTTGTCGCACAACTTGCGATACAGCACCCACACTCAATACATCTATCAAGCTCAAAAACTTCATCAGCCACTTCAGGCTCTATAGGCATTTCAAGCTTTGAAATATCGGGTTTATGCTGTGTGTGAATCCAGCTTTCAACTCGTTTTGTCATTCCTGCAAACCAATCACCTGTATTTACACTTAAATCCTTAATAAGCTTGAATGCAGGTAAAGGCATAAGCGTGATAACGCCATCAGGGAAATCTTGTGTCAAAGTTCTGCAAGCAAGACCGGGTCGCCCATTAATCATCATGCCACAACTACCACAGATTCCAGCACGACATACAAAGTCAAAGCTCAAATCCGGGTCTTGCTGCTCTCTAATCATACCAAGCGCAATAAAAACAGTCATAGAATGTGCTTCTTCAATTTTGTATTCCCTAAAATGTGGCTTTGAAGTGGCACTCTGTGGGTCAAATTTTAATGCTCTTATAGTTAATGTTCTTCCTTTAGTTTCAGCACTCATTATCTATCTCCTAATCTTTGATTTCTTGCTTTATATTGTGGTTGCAAATTAAATGGCATAAGAGCTTCTTGCAGGGCATATCTATCGCCACCTTTAGCTTGAATCTCTTGTGTGATTCTATCAATCTCAGCTTGTCTTATAGCACTATTTGGATGCTCAATAATCATACCTTTAGCACCATATCCGCGGAAGCCCGGAGCAATCTCCATTTTCATAATATCCAAATCTTCATAAGTTACCGTTGGTAATGTTTGGTTTGGATCTTCCCAGCTTGTAAGTGTGCGTTTAAGCCAATTTGCATCGTCTCTTTTTGGATAATCTTCCCTTGAATGTGCCCCGCGAGATTCTGTCCTATCAAGCGCACCTTTCGCTACACATAAAGCAACTTTAAGCATTTTTGGCGTGCGGTAAGCATCTTCTAGCTCTGGGTTATTATGCAACTTTTTGTTTTTCACATGAATATTTCTGCTGCGTTTAAATAACTCTTCAAGTTTATTAACAGCTTCTTGCAAACTCTTACCATCACGGAAAATACCCACATCATTATCCATAATATCTTTCATCGCATTTTTAAGCTCATAGACATCTTCATTGCCAGAATTATTAATAAGAGAAGCAATATAGCTTTCTTGCTCTTTAATAAACTTCTCAAGCACAGAAGTTTGCACTTCAATTTGTGCTTTCACACAATAATCAGTGAAATATCCACCGATAATCATGCCAGATACCACCGCTTCACTTACAGAGTTTCCACCAAGCCTATTGAATCCATGTAAATCCCAGCACGCAACTTCACCCGCCGCAAATAATCCTTTAAGATAAGTTTCACCTTGATAATTTGTGCGAATACCACCCATAGAGTAATGCTGCATAGGTCGCACAGGCGCCCATTTTTCTGCTGGATCTAAACCTGCAAATGTTTTACAAATATCTTGCACATCGCGTAAATTTCTCTCAACATGTGCTCTACCCAAGATAGCAATATCAAGCCACAAGTGATCACCATAAGGTGATTTTACACCTTTACCATTGCGGATATGCTCAAGCATTCTACGAGACACAACATCGCGGCTTGCAAGCTCCTTTTTCTCTGGCTCATAATCAGGCATAAAGCGATAGCCATCAACATCACGCAAGATTCCACCATCACCCCTACAACCTTCTGTAAGTAGGATTCCACTAGGCACAAGCGGTGTTGGGTGAAACTGCACAGCTTCCATATTGCCAAGTTTTGCAACACCTGTCTCCATCGCAATAGCTGCACCAATACCTTCACAAATTACCGCATTTGTCGTATTTCTATACACTCTACCATAACCACCTGTGGCAAGTAATGTGCCTTTAGATACATAGGCTATAAGCTCGCCTGTTACCAAATCACGCACAACCGCACCATAGCACTTGCCATCTTGATGAATGATAGAAATAGCTTCTTTTCTATCTTGTATATCCACACCAAGCTTATAAGCTTCATTTGCCACCGCATAAAGCATAGTATGCCCTGTCGCATCGGCAGTATAGCAAGTTCGCCATTTTTTTGTGCCACCAAAGTCGCGTGAATGGATATAGCCGTGGCGGAAGTCATCTTCTGTAATTGTTACTTTTTCGCCATTGATAACTGCCGGACGATCACCTTTTTGGATTCTAGTCCAAGGCACACCAAATCCTGCTAGCTCCCTAATTGCTTTTGGAGCGGTGGTAACAAACATTCTTGCTACATCTTGATCACAACCCCAATCGCTTCCTTTCACCGTGTCAGCAAAGTGTAAATCCTCATTATCACCATCACTCTTTACAGAGTTTCCAAGACTTGCTTGCATACCACCTTGAGCTGCTGCCGAGTGGCTTCTTTTTACTGGGACAAGACTTAATACAATTGTGTTTAATCCTGCCTCTTTTGCTGCAATAGAAGCCCTAAGCCCTGCTAATCCGCCCCCAATAACCAACGCATCACAATATACTACTTTCATATATCTTCCTTTTCTATTACTTGCTTAGATTTTCTTTTGCAATAGCAAGAGCTTTGTCTGCCATTGCATTTGTGTTTGTTGCTTCAACATGAACACCAAATCTTTCATGGTCATACTCTTTAGCATCTTGAATGCTTTTAAAATCCTGATTCATTCCCTTACTAAAATACGCATAGAATGTAGCTAGACCTAAAATAATAAAGAACGCACTCATAAGCCATTTTGCAGTTCTTAAACCACTGATTCCAAGCCCTTCAAACCATCCCCATTTAATGCAAAGACGATAAAGACCGATAGAACCATGCAATTCAACCGCAAAAAGTAAAACAATATAGAGCAGCCAAAAGTTTTGCTCAAAGAATCTAAATGAAGAACCACTTGGTCCAATAGTATCTGGCTCTGCAAACATGATATAAAGATGCACACTTGCCAAGAAAAACATAACAAAGCCTGTTGCCGCTTGTATAAACCATAAACTTGTATCGCTGTGCTTCATCACATGCTTATGTGCTTTTAAAGCAAGAAATTGCCTATAATTAATAGGAAATTTTCGCATTGCTAAAAAAGCATGTGCAACAAAAACAATAAATACAAATGCCGCTACACCGCTTACTATTTTTGGTTCTCCAGCTTTGCTAAGAAATGGACTACCCTCAAATAACTTCGTGATGGTAAACATGAATTGATCGCTAATAAGAATACTAGAGACAAAAAACATGTGTGCTATCATAAATAAGCCTAAAAAAAGCCCGGTAGCACTTTGCCACCAGTCTAATCGTGCAGGCACTCTACTTTTTTTGCGTTCTGTGGTTATGCCAAGATAACCTTCTATCACCTTCTCTTCTTGCATTAAGCCTCCCTTAAAATGAGCTTTGATTTGCCAGTAGTATGCCATATTTACCCTGCATACTTCCGCGTAACATTATAAGATATAATCACTTTGAAATTCTTTTAGCAATTTGTTTTAAAACTTTTTTTACAAAACTATGTGTAAAAACTACACACAACCCCATTTTACAGCATATAGTTACGATAAGTTGATGTGAAAGTATGTATATTTGTATAGAAGATTCTAAGAATCTAAAGCTATCGTATAGGTTTTATAAAACCATCTAAAAGCCAATCAGCTAACGACTCATTAGTTGCTACAACCAAGTCTGTGGGGACTTCCTGCCCGATAGAAAAGTAACTGATGGGTTTTTTTGTCTCATACGCAAGGGAAAAAATATTGCCTAAGCCGCGACTTTCATCAAGTTTGCTAAATATCAATGTATCAAGATTCAAAATACTAAATGCATCGTAAATATCACGCAAATCCTCAAATTTTGTTGTCGCACTCATAACAAGTGAAGTATTGATTTTATAATCACCTTGTAAGTATTTTTTTATCTGTGCAATTCTCTCACTATCATTTTGACTACGACCTGCAGTATCAACTAGAATATAATCACAATAACGAAGTGAGTCTAGGGCTTGTAAAAACTCTTCTGGGGCAACCACCATTTGAATGCTAATACGCATTCTCTCTGCATACCATTCAAGCTGCTGCAATGCACCGATTCTGTAACTATCAAGGGTGATAATGCCGACCTTTGCCTTTTTCTCAAGTGAGAATCTAGCAGCAAGTTTTGCAAGTGCGGTAGTCTTGCCAACACCTGTTGGACCTACAAGCATCATTATTTTTTTTGTCATATCCTTGCTTTCTGGACGACAATATACCATTTTACGCAGCACTTCCCTAAAATAACGCTTGATAGTCAAAGAGTTTTCACGCATTTTAAGCGGCATAAGCTCAAGGCTAAGGCTCATAATCGCATCAAGATGACTTTTAATGATACCGCTACTCTTTGCAATACGATAGATTTCAGCAAACTCATGGGGTATATTTATGCCCTCACTTTTTGGACTTTTATCGTCCCATACCATGTTTTGAATAAGCTTTAGTTTATCATTTAATTTATCTAGCTCTTGCTTTATCCCACGCAACTCTTCTACATTTGCCCCCTGCAGATTCTGTCGCTCTTGCAACTTTGATCCAACTCGTTTATTAAGTGTTTCTAATGTGCTTGAAGTTTGCTGTAAAATCGGTGCATTTGCAACCTGTAAATCATCTTTTTTTGTAGATTGTGTTTGCAATCTATTCGTAACATTTGGACTAAAATCAAGGCGAATATCTTCCGAATCTATGTCGCTAGATAATTCTGAAATCTCTTTTACTGCACGACTAAGCTGACGACTAATATCTTCATCAAAAACATCAAGTTTTTTTTGCGCCCTTTTGCGCTCAAGCTCTTTTTGTGCTATTTCATCAAGTCTTTGCTGAATGCTATTAGACCTCGGTGCAACTACTTCTGGCTGTGGCACTGGGGCTGCATCGTCTTGGACTGCGACTACGACTTCATATAAGCCCGGCTCTGTTAGAGTTTTTTTTCTTATTTCTTTACTATCAATGATTAATGCTTCATCTCCGTGCATACTCTGTGCTTTTTTCAAAGCCTCTGGTGGTGTCTCTCCTGAATAAGTATAAAGCTTCATTTAAATAAACCTAATTGAAAAGTAAGTGGTTGCAACACACTTTGCCTATTAGCATAATCTCTATGTGGTAGATACATGTGAGCTAAATTTACCTTCTTTTTCGCATAAAAAATTAAATCAATATCCAAGCTACGCTCCCCATTTTTCATTAAACGCACCCTTTCTCTACCAAACTTTCTTTCAAGATAAAACATAAGAGAAAAAAGCGATCTCACACATAAAGATGTGCTAAATATAATACTTGTATTGTAAAAATCTGGCTGTTTTATATATCCAAAAGGTGGATTCTTATAAATGTATGCTGTGCTGTGAATCTGAATCTTTGGGTGTTTATATAAGCAAGAAAAAAGTTGCTCAAAAGTTTTTATGCAATGACCAACATTTGCACCTATACCCCAAACAACCATATTTGCATAACTTTTGCAATTATGTTGCACATAAGGAAAATGCTTTGTAAATAGCTTCACAAAAACTCCTTGCCTATAATTTAACTATCACGAATAAATAGTAGTTAGAGAATCTAATCCAAATTCTAATCTTAATAAAACTCGCTATTATACCTAAAAAATTAGTATTTTGAAATACAAAAGTTTAGATTCTGTAATCTTAGCGAGCGAAGCATCTGCTAAAGCAAGTGTAATGGCTGTTGATACTGCTTTATTTATATCATTGTCAATAGTTTTTGATATGTACTTTTTTTGCTTTGATGCTATCCGGTGATATTGTGATATATGTCGGTTGCTTTATAATATTATTATTTATAATGCGTATTTTGATATTATTGCCTTCTTTGCTTAGGGTTAGTTTATTGCCCTCCATATCTTGTTTGATTAAACTATTTTGACTTAATTTCTGTAAATCTATTTTTTTAATAAGTCATTTATTTGTTTATTTCTCTTTATATTATTTGAGGCTTTTATGGAATCTTTTTTTTATTATTTAGTGATATCTCTAATGCTTCTAGTGTTTTACTTTGCGTATTAGTGAAAAATATTTTTGTGCTAGGCAATAGATTTGTTGGTATATTTTCTCCAATGGATTGCATAATAAGCAACAAAGCGTCATTGAGATTTTTATTACTAAAGCCTATATATTGCTCTTTTATGCTATTGCTTATAAAAGCAAAGCTAATCTTATTTATATCATTTGAAAATGGATATAGTGTTGTATTGCCCATGAAATTTCCTAACACAATTTAGATTCATTGCACTCATTTTCTTTATATGCTTTCATAGCCTCTTGAATTTTATCTTTCAAATAAATGGGAATTGTTTGTTGTCTGTTGCACTGAACTAAAACTTGCGTCTTTTTTCCCTGCAGTGTTTGCTCTATGTTGCTAGCTTTTTGCATAAAATTCTGCAAGACCCCCCCCCCCTTTTTTTTAAGCTCCACGCTATCTTGCTCTAAATAATACAAACGCAATGCTTTTAAAAAGGTATTTTCTGGCGTATAGACATATTTTTCTCCACCAGAAACAATATCATCGCTTTTGGTATATATTTGGAATTTTATAGAATCAAATAAAAACCTATAATACTTAAATGCTCTTTAATAAAAGTTTCTTGCAGTGCTTTTATGGATTCTGTATTTTCATTTTGCAACATAAACTTATATATATATATATATATATTCTATCATCATTTGATAAAGCTTTATTTCCTTTTGTATTCCCCCCCCCCCCCCACCCCACCCCAATTTTTTGTTTGATCTATTTTTACAAATGGAGGTAAGCATAAAAAAATATTGTTTAAATCCATATCATCATGTTTATATGCATTATAATCTTGCGTTTTATTTTGCATTGTTAGCTTAGGTAGTTCTGGTCTGCCTTGTATTTTTATGTCTAACCCACTTAGTGCCTGTGCTCCATACTACTTGCTTTTTCCTTATTTGGTGGTTGTGTGAGTATAAGATAGTTTTTACTAGATTGTGTTGCGATATTTTTCTTTTTATATCAGCTGCTAATATTCTTGATGTAAAGTTTTTATATGATATATAAACAAGATTTGTATATGAGTTTGTAAGCTTGTTAAATGGGGTATAAGATGGGCTTTCTTCAGAATCTTTATTTAATGGGGATATACACATATATAAATATTCACTATTATTATTTATCGTAAATGACTTTTTTAGCGAGTATATTTATAATATTTTGTATATGTCCATGATATTTTCCTTGTAAGATTTAATTAAAGTCTGGCGTAAGATTGAAAGACTTTTTTGTATAAAAAAATCAGCATCAATGCCGCTTAAATCTATAAAATTACCACTGCTATCAAATAGCATAAAGACATGAGATTCTAGCAAACATATAGCAAGATCTCGCTAATATCCTCAAAAATGCGGTAAGTTGGGCAATGCAAGTGCACTGTAATGTCTATTGTGTCCTATCTCATGCAATTCTTTTGCTATATCATAAATCTCTCTTATAGCTGAAGTAGAACCTAAGCTTAAAGCAAGAAAATGAATGTAGCACCGCTACCAAGAGATAAACACACATACTAATAATGACTATCCCAAACTTTAATGCAACAAGTAAATCAGCCCTTGTCTCATCATCTTATTTATTTTGCTCTGTGTGCTTAGATTTTTTAGAATTTCATTTCTAGCATTCATAAGCTTTGTTTTTATGTCTTTCAATTTATCTCTCATGGTGTATTCATCTGTAATATATGCTTTATATATAGTTTGTTATTCCCTCTATCACATCAATAAAAACTCTTTTATATATTTTATCCCTATAGAATCTGTATCATCTACATCATTAAACCTATTGTTATATATGCGTTCGTGTAGTCAAGCTGCTCTATGTTCTCAAAGAAGCCATATTACTTATTTTTTTGATTAGCTTTCACAGAATGTATATTATATAAATCCCTACTCCTGCCAGAGCTAACCTGCAATAGAGGTGAGACTAAGGCACTTGCAAATTCATATAAAAATTTGACTTTCCTACTTCCTTCTGTTTATTTTCTTTTACCCTATTTGCCTCTTTTGTCACCTTGTTTATAAATACTTCTAGTGGATTCTCATTACATTCATATATGCAATATTTAGTTTTTCCTACCATATCTTTCTTTTTGCTTTGCAGTCATTTGAAATTAAATGTTCTGGTTTAATTGGATAAAAGCAAATGGTTTCTATGGTGCAAGTATCCATATATTCACTAAATTCCTTATATAATCTCTCTGCGATAAAGTCAGTAGGGGCAATGATTGTTATATTTCTTTTATTGTTTTGTGCTGATTGTAAAAATCTTGCAATAGAATCTTTTATTCTTTATAGCTATTTATCTGTAATACTTTATCAATTGTAATTGTGTGTTGTGCTTTTTATCATCTTGCATAATTATCTCACATATACATTTGATAAAGCACTGTAGCTATTAAAACTACTCTGCATATCCTCATTTATATTCATTTCCAAATTTTATCATAAGTTTATTGCAGTAAGATGACATAAGCCGTATTTCTCTAAAGAATATGCTATCTTATATATATTCCTTATATGTATTATCTAGTAGTTTAAAATGACCATATCCATAGTCTTTATTCTGCGTAGCTTCTTTATTATCTCTATATGCCCTTTTGTGATTGTCAAATACTATACAGAATGTTTTATTTATAAAATCTTTATCCTTATAATCATTATAATCATTTTCTTGCAATACTTTGTTATTTTTGATTTCTTTGCTATTAATCTTGCATTGATAGATATTGAGGGAGTTTTTTGCAAGGTATCTATTTTATAGCAGATAATAAAAGTAGGCTTACGATAAGCTATTTTTGATTCTAAAATATTTTTACTCTGTGTATTAGTAACTACTAGGATTTGGGGGGGGGGGGGGGAATTAATCCTGAATGAATTAGGCTTAAGTGCAGCAATAAGAGAGAAACCTCTATCACTAAAGACATTGCCGCTAACTAAAACTTGCATTATGGGATAATCATCATTATATTTTTTAAAAGCTCTTACAGTTGGAAGCATTAAAGCCACTTGCATGCAAGGTGTAGGAATACCTGCTATATTATTGACGCAACCTATAATGCTAGAGTTGATTAAATTAAATTCTAAACTCCGCCCCAAGCATATCAATATCATAAAGTCTTACTTTTTGTAACGATTGAGTTGCTATGCCACTAAAAAATTTGCCTTATTAACACAAATAAAAGATAATAAAAGCCTTATACTAATTTCAAGGGATAAACAATGACTTACGAAGAAGCACATAAAATTTTTGAATTGCCATTTATGGAATTACTCTATAAAGCACACACTCTGCATAGAGAAAACTTCAATCCAAACTCACTGCAAACAAGCACACTTTTAAGCGTAAAAACGGGGGCTTGCACGGAAAACTGCTCATATTGTGCGCAATCAGCCCATTACAACACAGGCACGAAAAAAGAAAGCATGCTAGATAAAGAACAGATTCTAAAATACGCAAAGGCAGCAAAAGAGAAAGGAAGCTCTCGTTTTTGCATGGGGGCATCTGGCAGAAGCCCTAGCGATAAAGACCTTGAGGTGCTTTGCGAGGTGATAGGCGAGGTGAAAGATTTAGGTATGGAGACATGCGTAACTTTGGGTTTATTGAATGAAAATCAAGCACAAAAGCTAAAAGATTCTGGACTAGATTTCTATAATCATAACATTGATACTTCAAAGGAATATTATAGCAATGTCATTACTACGCGGACTTTTGAGGATAGACTAAATACCATCAAAAATGTGCGTGATGCAGGGCTTAAAATCTGTGTCGGCGGGATTTTAGGTTTAGGTGAAAGCAATGAAGATAGAATCAATATGTTAGTTTTACTTGCGAATCTCCCCACGCCACCAGAATCTATACCGATTAATCAGCTTGTAAGGATTCCGGGCACACCGCTAGAAAATGGCGAAACGCTTGATTGCTTTGACTTTGTAAGGATTATCGCCCTAGCACGCATTCTTATGCCAAAATCCTATATTCGTTTATCAGCAGGTAGAGCGCAAATGGATGATTCCTTGCAGGCTTTATGCTTTTTTGCAGGAGCTAATTCAGTCTTTTATGGTGATAGATTGCTTACCACAGAGAATGCCGCACCAACTAGAGATGATATGCTATTTGCAAGGCTTAATCTTTCCAAAGAAGTCTTTGTTGAGGCAAAGGCGTAAGGGGGGGGGGGGCGTAGAATAGGTTTATTTGATTAAACAAGATGAAATAAACTATGTAATACCCATTGTTGCCGCCATTTAGTAAAACAAAATATTTGGTAAATACACTTCTATTTTAGCCTCCGAGCAGGAATCTTATCTGGGGCTACAAGAGTGATAATGTTTTTGGAAGCTAATTTTGAGCAACTCCCTTACGCCCAACAGAGTATGAAATCAAAGTGAAACTTTCCATCATATGTGCGTAAGGTAGGACTACAATTACAATGAAACCACCAATAAACTACAGAATATCTTTTGATATATGGCTCTTTAATTATTGGATTCTACAATTATATTTGCACTTCATCCCAAATTTAAGCCAAATTTTCACCCCCCCCCCCCTTACTTCTCCTGCTCTTGCATTTTAAGAAAAAGCTCCCACTTGTATGCACTCTCAACAATCTTTGCGAGATTATTATATTGTGGATTCCATTCTGTATTTTTTAGAATCTTTGCATTATCTGCGATAAGTATCGCTGGATCGCCTGCGCGTCTGCCTGTGGTATAGACTTTAAAATTATTTTTACTGACTTCTTTTACACACTCAATCACTTCCTTGACACTAAAGCCCATTCCATAACCTACATTAAATATCTCTCCAAGCGGTCCTACTGCATTTTGTAACAATTTATAAGCTTCAATGTGTGCCATAGACAAATCATCAACATGGATATAATCCCTTATGCAAGTGCCATCTTGCGTATGATAATTTGTCCCATAAATACTCATACCCTCTCTCTTACCTACCGCACATTCACATGCCACCTTGATAAGATGAGTAGCGTTCTTAACACGCTGTCCTAATGCCCTATCTGCTGTATAGTCATTTAGCATATTTGCCCCTGCTACATTAAAATATCGCAAAATAACATAATTGATCTTTGCAGATTCTGCTATGTCTTGCAACATAGTCTCCACCATAAGCTTACTCCAACCATAAGGGTTAATGGGCTTTAAGGGGCATGATTCTGTAACGGGGATATGCTCTTCATTTGGCTCACCATAGACTGCCGCTGTGCTTGAAAAGATAAAGTTTTTCACCTTATATTTCGCACAATATGAGAGTAATTGCAGCGTTTTAGAAGTATTATTTGTATAGTAAAGAATAGGATCTTCCACAGATTGTGCTACACTGATAAATGCACCAAAATGTAACACTGTATCAATTTTATATTGTTTAAAAACCTCTTCACAATTTGCCAAATCTTCACGCACAAGCCGCACTCTATCACCAAACTGATGTTTTAAATATTCATAGTTTTTCAAAAATCCTGTTGAAAGATTATCTACAATAATAATTTCAGCTTCCGTATGCTGTAAAAAATGAAGCGCACAATGTGAGCCAATGTAGCCACAACCACCTGTAAAAAGTATCTTCATAATTTTCCTTCATATCTCAAATTAAAAACCTACATTATAACATTATAATGCTACTTTCAGTTTAACTCAATGGAGAGAAATATGGAATCTGTTTTTGATAATAAAACTTTAAGAATGTCGATTTTGGCGACACCCGAACATGTGAATTTTAATGGTGTAATGCATGGGGGCGATTTATTAAAAATGCTAGATGGCGTTGCGTATGCGTGTGCGACACGATATTGTGGTATCGGTGTGGTAACGCTTAGTGTCGATAGAGTGCTGTTTAAAAGCCCGATAAAAATTGGGAATCTTATCCATTTTCTTGCATCGATCAATTACGCTGGCACAACAAGTGTGGAAGTTGGAATCCGCGTAGTAGCAGAGGATATTGCTAAGCGGACACTAACTCATTGCAATAGCTCTTACTTTACAATGGTAGCCCTAGATTCTAATGGCAAACCAACAAAGGTCCCACCACTCACACCAGAAACTGAAGAAGAAAAAAGACGATTTGAAGCAGGGAGACTAAGGCGAGAAGCAAGCAAGGCAAAGCTAAAAAGTAAGAAGTAGATCGAAAATATTATCTTTTTTTGTGAAATTCATTTTTATTCAAGCATGAAAGATCACTATAATGAGATCCCTTATCTAGCTTTTATTCAGCTGATAGTAATGCAAGTAAGTCAATAAGACTGATTTGCCATGCTATTCCTTAAAAGCAAGGGATTATTTATGAATAAATCATTGCTAGGAAATATCTTAGATAGTGTTTGATTGCCAAGTCCCTATGTTTTTTAGTGAGTTTTGTTGTTTGATGGTTTTTTAGCATATTAAACAAATAAAAGAGTAGCTCCATACTTCTTTGGACTGATTTCAGCTTTAACTATAATAATGCCAAATATATAACCATCATTTTAACCAAAATGCTATCGCTTCCTATACCTAAAATCTGTTTGCGTAAAGTTAGGACATTTTTTAAGTTTGCTTTTGTAGCGTGTGCTGTGGTATTTCTAATGGGCTGCAAGATTCTAATAAATTGTTGCAACTCGGCTATAAAATACATCAAGCCAATATTTTTAGAATCTTTTATACCATGCTTTGCAAAGTTATAGATATTTTGCCTAAAGGTATTTAAAAGGTGATTTAATGTGCCTAAATTTGGCATTATTAAAGCTTTGGAATCTAGCCATTCTTTTATACTAGATTCTATCCCTTGCACTTTGTATGTGTAATCGCCTATGCTATTTTGATTTTGACTTGTTTCAAATATATCTAGGTTTTTAAATAATTTCTTGCAAAATCGCCCTATCTCTTGCTCCATAGTTTTACTATATAGCATCACAATGCCAGTGCAGTCGTAGAGTGGATTGCCTTTATTTGCATGGTATTCTAGCTCAGCGTTAATAAGGTTTTCAGCAGAATCTGTTAGTAAATCATAAATCAAATTTTCACCAAAGATGAAGTCAATCAAATTGTTACGCATTTGAATTTGCTCTTCTGTTTTAAACATATTGTGATAATGTAGAATAGGCTGTTTATTTGCATGAAATGTAGCAAAATAATCCCTATGCTTTTTCATCGTGATTGCAAGTGGATAAGTATAGTCGTTGCCATAGAGTGCAAAAGTGCGATTGTTATGCAATGTCTTAAAATTTGCCAAAAACATATCTCTCACATTTGCAAAATTATTTCTTACAAGTTCTTGCATATCACTTATTTCAAACCAAAACTCTACACAAAGCCCCTTTTCATCATAATATGCAGGAGCAGGGACATTTTTATCCTTAGATATAGAGACAACCTTGCAAACATAAAGGTTTGCATAATCAGTAAGAAAAAGTTGCAGTGGATTCTGTGTGCTTGTTTGATTTATCAGTATTTGCATGGAATCTGTTTGTGTAGATTCTATTGTGTTTATTGCCGTATGTTGCGTGTGTTTTATGGAATCTTTGCTGTGGGTTGTAGTATCGTTGTGGCTAGATTTTGTGTTTGCATTGCTATTTTGCATGATTTCTAGTTGTGGATTTCTCATTTTTGATTTTATTTTACCAAACGAGACTTTTCCATGTAGTTTTAGAATCTCAAGATGAGATTCTATGACATCATTTTGATAATATGGGTTATAGAGTATGAGTAAGGCGGTAGTATTCATTGTTATTTCCTTATGTTTTTAGATATTATAATCTAAAACCTATAAATCTTAATATCTCTGCATTGAAAAACTAAGCGGCTATATAGAGTTTTGCATGTCTTTTGCAGCATATTTTAGTGCATGTTACAGGACTTTTTTTGTCAAGTGTAAAACGCATTTTTGCAGCTACAACTCACTTGCCCCAAAAATTACAAAAAAATACTTTTATTTTTCATGTTTATATTTCTTTTTTTTTTTTTGTAAAATGATTTTACTAAATTATTACATTTAGTATTTTTCACAAAGGATTATCATGGCTTACAAGAAAGATAGTGATTTGGAATTTTTGAGAGAGATTCCAAGTGAAGAGTTGGATGTATTAGTGGAGTTGCTAACAAAAGATACTGATGGTAAAACGCGGCATGCAGAGAGTCTTACAGGTAAAGATTCCTATAAAAAGCATTATCCAAATCATCATGAATATATAGATGACATTATAGAAGAATTACAAACATTTGGCGGACACACAATTGTAAATAAAATAAGGGGTGGCGGTGTTTTGTATAAAGAGATTCTATGTGATGTATGCGATAAACAAAAGGTTGATTACTCTAAAGATAGTAATATTATCGCAATTGAGAAAGCTTTAATTACTAAAATGTTTAAAGACCTTACAGAATCTCTTGCAAAAGAAGATCCAAAAAAGTTAGAGGAAGCAATGAAAGAAGTAAAGCCAGAAAGCACAAATGGGCTCTATATGTATCAGCTATCAACCATTGTAACTTCTGCGGCCATGCAAACATTTGGTATGACAACAGCAGCTGGTGCAGCAGCATTTGCAAGTTTTGGTGCGACTTTAGGTATTGGTAAAGTAGTTGGGCTTATAAATCCTATCTTAACAGGTGCGACAACGCTATGGTTAATGTCTGATTTAATGGGACCAGCCTATCGCGTAACTACACCAGCAACATTGCAAATAGCATTTTTACGACAAAGACATTTACATAGAAAAGAGATTGAAGAATTGGAAACAAATCATAAAGAAATAATGGAAAGCTTGGAAACTATTAGCGATGATTTAGAAGAAGAGCAAAAGATAGCATTGGCAACAAAGATTATGGGGCAATTAAAAGTAAAGCTTAATATCCTTGTTGTAGGTGCTACGGGTGTTGGCAAAAGCTCTACAATTGCCGCTATCTTTAAAAATGGTAAGAATTTTGTAAAGATTGGCACAGATTCAAAACCACAAACACAAAATATAGAAAAATTTGTTATTAGCAACAATATTACACTTTGGGATTCACCAGGACTTGGTGAGGGCGAAGAAAAAGATAAAAAGCATAAAGATAATATAATCGCAAAACTTCAAGAAAAAGATAAAGATGGCAATGCTTTAATTGATTTAGTGCTAGTTATCCTTGATGCGACAAATAAAGATTTAGAAACCGCATATAAGCTTATCAATAAAGTGATAATCCCTAATATGCCAAATAAAGATAGAATCCTTATTGCATTAAATAAATGTGATTGTGTTATTGATAGAGTGGATTTTGTAGAAAATGGACGAAAATTAACCGATGAGCAAATACAATATTTAGATTCTAAAGTCAATGATATACAAGAGCGGGTGAAAAAGGATACAGGCGTAGATGTAGAGCCTATATACTACTCTGCGGGATTAAAGAAAGAGAATAAACTACAAGAGATGCCATATAATATTACTAAGCTACTCTACTTTATCACAAAGAAAACCCCACCTATAAAGCGTCTTGTGTATATAGGACAAGATAATAAAGAAAAAGGCACAGATGATGGTAAAAAAGATTATGAGAAATCGTGGTGGAAATCCACTTGGGAATTTGCTACAGATCTTGCAAAAGAAAATAAAGATACTGCAAAGCAAATGATTAGTGATTATGCTTTGCCATTTGTTAAAAATCCAGCTATAAGAAAAATACTCGATAGCTTATTAAAGAAACTTTAATTTGTAGGAAAGGATAAAAATATGTTGTGGTCTATTACTGTTATTTTTGCTATATTGGCTGGTTTAATTGTATTTTTTGTCGTATTGGCGCTTCTTATTGCTGCGCTTGGTGCTGGCACAGCAGTCGCTATTCTTGTATTACCTTTTATAGCGTTTGTTAAAGGACTTGAACAAGCGTATTATTGGTATGCAGGTGAGCCATTTCAAATTCTTTGGATTATTTGCGGAGTGATTTCTGTGCCAATCATGATTGTTATAATCGTGGGAATTAAAAATAACTAATCTTGCTAATAAATGGTTTTATGCATTAGAATCTTCCTTATATAAAAAAGCAAATAAGATGCGGATTAAAGCACCTGTAATGTTAAATCTATTCTCTTTTTTATTACCTTGCTTACCAAAATGTCTATACGCATAAGGGATATAGATATTTACCACTCCTGCTGGTGTTTTATATGCTACTCTATTTTTAGCCTTGTTTGGTGTAGCGTTTTTTGAGTTTAGTAGATTTTGGCTAAAAGTTTGTATGTCCGTAGGTTTAGGTAAAGGCATTGCATAAGATTCCAACGCCTTATAATCTATCCTGCCATTAGAATCTAAAAAGCTAGATTCTAGCTCCTTGCTTAACGCTTCCCCTTGCATTGTGCTTTCTGCTATGGTATCTTTTAAAGGTGTATCCATAGTTTTGTGTGGATGTGGGTATGTATAAAAGCTTGGTGCATTCCCTAAAGCTCCGCCCTTTATATTTTTCTCCCAAAAATCATCATAAAATTTTCGCTCCGCTTCACTAAGGTCGTCATTTACTCCTTTCATCATCGCATTCATAACTCTGTCCTCAAGCTTGTTAAATTTTTCCCCCTCTTTGCCAAATTTATCTACAATATATCTTTCATTCGCTTTTGATTGCGTTTTGGCGTCAATATACCTTTTCATTCTCTCTTGAATATTCCTTGCTTCCACTTCGCCGTGCCTTAGCCTGTAATTATCCTTGCTAAGTGTTTCTAATTTTTCCCCATAAGCAAAGCCCTCTATATCTTGGAATTCGTGTTGGATTTCGTGGTAGAGAGTGCTTTTTGCTTTTTCTACATCTGTATCTATATTGTCTGCATTAAGTTTTATCGCTTTTTTGTCTTGTTTATATCTGCCTACTACGCTTGGACTTTCCGCGCTTTCTTGGTGTGTAAATGTCTTTATTTTTATATCTTGCAACTGCGGATAAGCTTTAAAAAGCTCATCATCTTTTAAAAAATCTACAAGCCTTTTTTCTACTCCTATATTATAAATCAACCAATCCTCTTCCTTGTCTTCTGGTGTGTATTTTAGCTTTAGCTCCCCGCCACTTTGGCTTATCTCAAACTTCCATTTTTTATCCTTGTCTTTATACCAGCCTGTTTTTTCCCATATCTCTATTTCATCTGCCCCACTAGATTCTAACTCTTTTGCCCTCTCTAGCCTTGCTTTGTGTGGTGCATAGGCTTCATTTACTAAAGCCTTTTCCCCTGCGAATAGCTGTGGATTTACATCTAAAAGCTTATTGTTATTTAAAAAGCGTGTTAAGGCATTATGTGTATTTGTCATTGCATAAGTTTGCAAATCTCTTTTAGCTATTTCACTCATTAAAGCTGGATTGTCTTTAGCTATATTTGGATAACTCTTAGCTACTTTGTTTGCTCTCCATTCTAAGCCTTTTGCTACCGCCTTACTTCCTACCGCCCCACCTAAGAATCCAGCGGCAAACTTAGCAGGATTAAATCCTACAATGTTTCCATTCTCATCAGTCTCAATTCCTGCTGCAGTGCCACTTATTATTCCACTTCCCAAATGACTTGGATTAGCATACATGATATTAGGGCTATTTTCATTAAAGTAGGTATGTGTAGATTCTTTATTTTTTGGTTTAGTCTTTGTGATATTGCCTTTTGTATCTGTATAGCTTCCTTTATTGTCAATATGTTTTATTTGGTTAGAATCAAATGCTACTATTTCCCTATCATTAAACAATATGCCATCATATCCTGCTTTTTTATAAAATTGTTGCAATGGATAGATTCTAGCTGTTTGATACATTCTTCCATAACCGCCATATACACCATAGTGTCCGCCCACTACTTCCTGTAATTTCTCATTCTCTCTTGCAGCGGCTAGGATATAAAGCTCGGTTTCATTTTTAAAAAATTCTTTTTCAAACCCAGCTTCATATAATGTGGGCGAATCTTTTTTTAAGAGAGAATCAAGCTCTTTTAACTCTTGCAAACTCTCATCTAAATTAGGATTATGTTTTAAATCTGCCTCGTAAGCTCTTATGCTCTCATGCAAATTTTCCTTTTTTAGATTATAAAGCGGTGTGCTAAACTCTTTACCACTTTCTATATGCCTTATCTTAACGCTTTCTCTGTCATATTGCAAAAACTCAAAGCCGCTTTCTTTTAACTCTGCTTTTGCTTGTTTTAGATTTTCTATTGCCCTTAATCCCCTTTCTTTATCTTTTTTAGTGAATTTAAAAATTTTATCAATCTCTTTTATTTTTTCTTGTGTAAGCTCTTTTTCCATAATAAAGGGCTTTTTGATATTTAAAAATACTTCATATATAAAGTTTCCTTCATCATCATCTGCATAGTTTTTAGCAAGGTTTTTATCATTGGAAAACCAATTGCCTATGCTAAAATTAGAAACTGAATTATCTTTAGTATTAAAGACTTCAAAAGGTTTTTTAAGTTCTTTATTATGCAATCTTTTCATACTGCTTAGTGTTGTGCCATGATAAAACACTTTAGGCAGTCCATTTTCATCTTTTGTTAAAGGGCTAGAATCTTTATGCCATTCTAGTAAATCTTTTGCCTTTTTCTCATCGTAATTAAACTTTTGCATGGTAGATTCTAGGGTTTGTTGTGGTATAATGTTGGTAGCAAGGTTTTCTAAAGGTTCTTTAGAAGTAAAAGTGTCGTGGTAGGAAGTCTCGACACCTTCCTTGTATTTATTATTTTTAGCTTGTGATAATCCACTTATTTTCGCCCACATTATCCCAACCTTTAGAGATACCAATTCTATATTCTTCTCCATTTTTACGCAATATAATACTATCTACACCATTTTGAGTAATAACCTTGCCATCTTGTATAATCTCACTCATAGCGTTTATAAGTCCAGCCTCGCCCTTACCGAATGCTTCAAAATCCCCTGCGTTTAAATGCTTCTCAATAATCTTAGCAAGTCCATAGCCCTTTGTATTTTTACCTTTTCCTTTAACTTGTCCCCAAACTAAATTAATATCGCCTAATTCTTTACGATAAAATGCCCCTGCCACTTGTCCTTCTTTTTCTGCCATAAGCTTTTGAATAGCTTCTTGTCCTTTTCTGTAAAACTCCGCATAGTTTTTTCCAAACTCTGCTATTGGTGTTATATCTAAAAGTGCTTCTATTTGCTCTCTGTGATATTCTAATTCTCCAAGTCTTTTTTTGAATGTTTTGTCTTTAACTGCATAGTCATATCCCATTTTCTTTCCAATACCCCCAATCATATTAACAGGATAAAGATTTAATGCTTTTTCTATACTTGAACTAGCGGCATCTTCAAAAAAACTTTCTACATCACCAAATCTTTCTTTAAATACTTCAGGTTTTCTCGTATAATTATCCAAAACGCCCATAAGCCATTTATCAACTTTAGGATATTTTTCCCTTAAGCCTCTTGGTATTTGTAAGTAGTCTATCTCTATGTTTAAAACATCAGCTTGTCTCACTTTCGTAACATATTCATTTTTATTAAAAGTGTTACTTGAGACATCTCGTATTCCTTTGCCCTCTCTTAAATCCTGCTTTATTTCATTGAATCTTTTTAGCGCATCTTCTTCTGTGTGATACCATGTGCCAACACCATTTAAAAAATATTGTCTCTCACCTCTATCAAATATCTCGGCTAATTCATCATATAGACTTTGCCTTTCTGCTTGAAGATTTTCAATTTGCTTAATATCATCAGGGTGGTGTGGCATATTAGCTAGTGTTTCGATTTGTGTTTTCTCTTTTGGCTTATCTATGCTTTTGTGATTGTGTGAATGGATAGTCATCAAGCAATTTAGTTTGTATTTTTTCTATTGCTTCAAGTGCTTCATCACAAGCTTTAAAATCATCAATAATGTCTAAAGCAGCACGATTGAGAGAGTTTTTGACTTGTTCTGTTGCAGCTACATAATCATCATATTTGATTGATACATTATCTCTAACTTCATTAAGGTGTTTAAGTGCTGCATAAACTTCTTCTCCATTATCGCTGTATTCAAGTTTTGCATGTTTCATAAACCACAAATCATCATCAGGGTCGTATTTTTTTCGAAAATCAATCATTATGTCATCGTAATAGACACTATAAACACCCCTGTGCATTCTTTCTTTTTTTTCTTTTTCTTGTGTGCTTTTAGACTCTATATCTTTACTTATTTCTTGTTTTGTGGTAGGATTCTGTGTTGATAGTCCATTCACAACTTCGGTTGTTTGTCTGTTCAGCGGAACGAAAGAATGGATAATGTCCGCCTTGTTTATCTCATTCTTTACATATCTTTCATTTGCGTTTGGAATCCCTGTTATTAAAGTTTTATCATTATTCTTTGTTACAAGTAGATATAATAGATTGTTATCCTTATCTTTAAATGATTTAATATACTCTTTTTTATTTGGTAAAAAAGTGAGTTCAATATCTGCCCTTTTTAGTGTGGGTTCAACAAGATTTAAATATGCTAGTCTTGCCTGTGAATCTTGTCTAGTCGATAAATGCTCGATAAAGTTTTCTTTATTTTCTACATTATCTAAAGTTTTTAAGAAAGCATGTATGTCTAGTGTTGGCGGTATAGGCTCTGCCACCGACTTTAAAACATTAAGATTTTCTATAAAAGCCTTTTTATCTGTGATAACTTGATATTCTCTTGTTTTTGATATTTCCCCCAACACATTCCTAAACCTATCCACTTCTACTGCTTTATTTTCACTAGGCTTATTATATGGCAATAGCTTTATCTCTTTTGTAGTGTTTTTAAACTCCTGCATAGAATCTAAAAAGTCATTTGTCTTTGCATTAATATCTCTTAAATGTGCTTTTAGGTTAGTATTAGCTTTATAAGGCAGTGCTTTTATCTCATTACTTAAAGGTTTAAAGTCTAGCTGTGCTAAAGGCTTATTTAATGCTTTTGTGGCACTCATAAACTCTTTATAGAGATTATGAAATATAAAGTTCTTTATAGCTTGAGAAGTTAAAGGCAGTGCATTGCCTTTAGAATCTACAATAATGCTAAAAGGCATACTCATAAAGTCTTTAAAGCTTTTGTCTAGCTTTTGCAAGGCGTGTAGTGTCTCTTTATACTCTAATAGCTTTGTTTCATTATATGCTAGTAGTTTAGTGTCTTGTGGTGTGTTATAAGGGATTAAAGCATTATTTGCTTGTGTGTTGTTATAAGGGATTAAGCCTTGTGTATCTTGTTTCATTAAGTTTGTAGCAAAGCTTGGTTTCGTTTGTGTTTGTGTTGGGACTAAAAGATTACTAAAAGCATGGATTTCTTTTTTAGTCTCTGCATGAGTATTTAAAGGTATTAAAGCTTTATTACTTGTGCTTAATTCACTCTCTATATCTTTTATAGCTTCTTTGGTAAAGCTAATATCATCTTGTATTTGATGTAATACCCTTTGTGTTTGTGCTATAAGAGTGCTATTTGTCTTTAAGATATTGTTATCATCAAAGGCTTTAAAGCTTTGCAAGTCTTTCTCTAGCAGTTCTCTTTTTTGTAATAAATGATTATATTGTGAATAGGCATTCTCTAGTGTCTTTTGAGTAGGTTTATCTAGCTGTATTTCCCCACTCTCTATTTTTCTTTGAAACTCTTGCATACCGAGTTTATCAAACTCTACTTCCATTTTATAAGTTGCTTCATTGTCAAAGTCATCTATTTGTCTAGTAGGCATGAAGTTAGGATTAGATTCTATAACTTCTCTTTGTATAGTCTCTATATCTTTTCTAGCTTCACTCAAAGCATTATCTATAACTTCTTTTCTCTCTTGTAATTCTTGTTTATTGGCTGTGATTGCAATTTGAGTTTCTTGTGCGTCTTTTATGGTGTAGAAACTTGCTATATCATCTTTGTCAAATTGTGTTTTCCAGTATTCTAACTCTTTTAATACCTTGCTTGTTTCTTTATCCTCTTTTGGCAAGTTCTTAGAGATAGAATCTATGCTGACATATATAAAGTCTTTTGTATCTCTTTAAATTAAATGCGTTGTCTTGCGGACACTTTTAAGGGAATCTTCGCTCAAGGCTTGGTCATGTATGCTTAATACACTCCCTTCGCCTTTCACTCGATAACCCTTAAAATTGCCTTGCAATACTTCCGCATAGAATCTTTACCTTTCTATAAAGGCTTAGTTGGTCTTCTAAGCTTTGATGTGCTAGATTTTCACTTAAAGCCCCTGCAAATCTAGCCATTATCTTATGCACGAAGTTATAGAATAATAAAAGCGTTCTACCAAATAATCCATTAGCACTGCTTATTAATACATTTGCAGGTTTGCTTCCTACACTTCGCTGTATTGCTTGTAAAAACTCATTATCGCCATTATATAGCCTTTGTGCTTGTTTGAGATTTGAGACTAGATTCTTTAAGCCTTCATCTGTAATGCTATGTTCTATCTTCTCTAAATCTTGTATTAATTCCTGCCATTTAACCGCCCTAAATTGTCCATTCCCATTGGCTATATTTCTTTGTATGAGTTCTTTTATAGCTTGGGCTTGTAAGTTTGTATCAGTATTATTTGCAATGCGATTAAAGACTTTGTTATTAAAGCCTTCTTCTCTTTGTGCTTGTTTGAGTATAGCTTTATTAAAGTTATCTTCGCTTAAGTCTTTTTCTCTCTTTTTAGTCTTTACACTATCTTTATAGAAATCACTCTCTTTAAACTTCGCATAGTCTGCATACTCTTTGTTTATATCTTTATAATTCTTTAAAAGCTTTGCTGTATTAATGCCACTTTGCTGTGCTATATCTTGCAAGGCATTCTCTACTGCTGAATCTATCTCTTTATTAATGGCTTGTAAATGTTTGAAACTTGCATTTTTAAAATCTTTACTTCTTAATATATCATTGTAGTATTTGCGGATATTGAGTAAATCATCAATATTTAGATTTGGCTCTATGAACTCAAGCATATCATCATCAAAGCTTTTAATACCCCTTGCTTCTAGCTTTTGTAGCATTGCGTTTATAGTCTGCCCTGCGTTTGTTACATGTGGAATGCTTCTTAATAATATAATATTCGCACTTGATTATACATTTTGCAAGTTTTTAAAATTTTGACTAGTCATTACCAAAAAGGTAACTCCTAGTCAAAATTTTAAAAAAATCACGCACATTGCACAAGCAATTTGCCCACACCTGCAAAAAGCCATAATGCAATTGCTAGAATATGGTTTTGTCGTTTTGCAAGGTTTAATACCTTGTCATGCTATCCTTGTCATGTTGAGCGTTAGCAAACTAGCCTTTATGCAAGTAGAGATTTTTCCCTTTCGCTTCGCTCAAGGTCAAAATGACACAAAGCCAACTCTCTGTGCGGCAGTATTGCGAGGCAATTTTAAGGGTTTTCTAGCAAAAGTCAAGGGAGTTACCTAATTGGTAATGACCGCAGACTTTTGCGAAGAATCCCTTAAAAGTGTCCGCAAGACAACGCATTACAAAAGTAGCCTTGCCCTCAAACATATCCTGCATTAAACTCATAATAGGACGATTAGATTCCATACTTGTAGTTTGAAAGCTTTCAAACTCTTTACTTAAGGCTTCTAGCTTGTCTTTACCTTTTGTCATACTCTCTTTATTGATAAACTTTTCATACTGCCAAGCGTTTTTAAGCCTCTCTAGCTTAGGAATGCTTGAATCACTCTTATAATCAGCAAGACTTTTTCCATTTAAAAACTCTTTTTGTGCGGCTTCTTTTATAGCCTCTCTCTCGTTATTATCAAGTGCATTTTTAGCTAGGAAGTTTGTAACTGCATTTACATTGCCATTTGCTAACTTTTGAGTTTCATTTACAATCTTATTGCCAATTCCACTTAAGCCATCAAGGTTAGCATTTTTAATCGTTTTTATAGCTTTCCCAGCACCTAACAAAACAACATCAGCTACCGCACTAAGCAATAATGCTTCATTTGCCCTTTTTAATCCATAGTCTTTGTTTATAAACCCTGTTTTAATAGCATTTACATGCTCATCTACAATAGCACCACCAGCAGAGCCAAACGCAGTGCCAACTATTCCAGCACCAAGTGCAGCAGTAGGATTTTTAGTTTTTTGATAAGTTCTAGTGCCAACTGCCATACCTGTTAAAATACCAGCAGTGATTTCATTCAAGCTATCGTGCATTCCGTGCAATATACTTTCTAAAGCACCTTCACCGCCTACCAACTCGTATAAATCACCCCTTTTTACAACAACTTCCCCTTTTTTTGTGATTGCCACTTCATCTATATCTTTAAAGTTATCATCAAGCCTTAATATATCTGCTAAATCATTTATATATTGTTGTGCTAATTCTCTATTCTCATCAGGGTTTTTAAAGAGATTTAATACAAATCTGCCATAATCATGCTGATTTTTCATTGTCATAGCTTTAGAGATTAACTCATTATTTGCAAACGCTTTAGCAGGAGATTTATCATAAGCTTCTTTTACTTTACTTAAAGACTTTTGATAAGTTTCCCATTTCTTATCTTTATCTTTAGAATCTGCTTTTATGTAGTCTAGTAAAGCTTCCTTTGTTTCATGTCTGTATATCTTAAAAGCCTCTTGGCTTACTGCTAACTGCCCTTCAGTAATCCTAAACATTCTTACAAGCTCATCAGCTTCTGCCCCACGACCAACAACCTGCATACTAGCATTATTCTTTTGGTCTAATAGATTAATATCTCTAAGCTTTGTTTCTGTTTTATTATCACCAAATCTAGTAGTAGCCCAATCATATATCCCTTCTAACGAATCTGCTGCACTATCCCAAGTGTAAGCCTTAGCAAATAGTGCCATAGCACGCAGGGTATCTAGATAATACAAGATTCTATGCTGGTTTATTACTTTTAACTTTATCAATATTACTTGGGTGTTTTTTAGAGCTGAAAATGTAGAGGGGGCGTTAAATCTACTTAAGGGAATGTTTGGTATTGTGTGGGTGGAGTTGCCTTATAATGCGAGATTAATCCCGCATTTTTTAAATGCGATACAAGGCAGAAATGATACGATTATATATCTTGTGTTAGCTTTTATTTTATGTTTAGCTTGTAAAAATAGTATTGAATATACACAAAGATTTAAGGCAAATGTATTGACTTTTATTATCACAATGTTTGTTCTATATATTCCTATCATAATGCTTGGTTTAAAGCCTTATGAGCCATTCTTATATTTTAACTTTTAGGAAATAGATGAGTTATAAAAGATTTTGCTTAGGTGTAGTGCTTTTACCCCTGCCTTTTATTATGTTTATTGGGATAATGTTATATTTGTATGATGCAGGACAGGTGTGGCATAAGCCATATTTTAGAGATACGAAATTTTTTGAGTTAAGAGTGCATTCAAGAATGCAGAATAAGGCATTGATGGATTTTTATGAGTTTGATTCTATAATTATGGGTTCATCAATGATGTTTGGCATGTCTTATAAGGAAGCAGAAGAAAAGCTTGGCGGAAGTTGGGTTAATATGTCTATGAGTGGCTCTAGTATGCACGATAAGGCTGTGGTGCTAGAGTATGCTTTTAAGAAAAAAGAGATAGCGCAAATGATTATCTCACTTGATTGGATTGAGGTTATACATAATAGCAATACAGATAGCTTTAACTATCTTTATGATGATAGAATGCTAAATAATATGAAGTTATATCTAGATTTAAACTTTATAGGTTGTGCATTAACTTGGTCAAATAGTCCAAAATGTATTGGCGATAGAGATAGCTATAAGCAAATCATGCGACAAAATGATATATCCCTTGATAGAGAACAAGGGGAGATAAAATGGCTAGAGAATAATCGCAACGAAAAGCTAGATTCTAAAATATTAGAATCAGCACAAAAAACATGGGAGATAAACCCCAAACATATAGATATGAAACCACATATTAACTATCTTGAAAACAATATTTTTTCACTTGTAAGGGATAATCCAAACACGACATTTCACTTTATCATGCCAACACACACAAGGCTAATATATAGGATACAGCCAGCAAGTGAGTTTTATGTATGGAGAGAAGTTATGAAATATTTTGTTGTAGAAAGCACAAGGTATAGCAATATGAAAATATATGGCTTTGATGACTTAGCCTATGCGGATAATCTAGGAAATTTCATCGATGGCACACATTATCACACAAGCCTAAGTTCTATGCAGCTAGATTCCATAAAAAATAACACAAATATTCTTACCGCAGAAAACATAGAAACATATCTCAATGCAATGGAGCAAAAAATAAAAGATTATGACTTAAAACATATTGTGAATATTATGCAAAGGCAAGACAAAATGCAACAATAATATCTCTGTATGGTTTTAAAATAACTCCAAACCTTGCATAAAAACAAAAAATATGTAAAAATACCCTAATCTAAACAGAAAGGATAAAACATGTGGGAAAATCCACTTGACAACATGGAAGTTTTTGAAGGCAGCCCAGTCGATAAATGGAAAGAAGTTATTTTTAATGCTAGTCGCACACTTGCTAGTAAAGAAATAGAGCGATTATTAGAAGAATTAGCTCTATATGAAATGGCATTTGAAGCGGAAGAAAAGCCTACAAATCTTCGTGAGTTTTTCTATAATATCCACCATGATGCAGAGTTTAAGAAAAGATTCTTAGAAAAGAAAAATAGCCTAGCTATTGAATCTATGGCAAAGATTCTCAGTGAAAATGAATAGATACTATAAAGACTATATGATGGTAGTCAATATGCTATTGACCCGTAAAAAGTATGTAAAAAGCCTTTTTATTGTATTAATAATGCTATGTTGCTACACGATAAGCCATACAAAAGGCATTATGCCGACAACAGAGATTGACCTAGATCTGAAAAAAGATGAAGTAGTATATGCAACCATTAGTGCATCAAAAGATTCCCAAAGTATGAGTGCCACAAAAAACTTTACTTTGCGTTGGACTTTATATCGTAATCAAGGGCTTGTAGTCCTTATGCGTTATGATAACTATCCCTATCAATTTATACTTTATAAGGATTATAGACTAAATAGCTTTACACTCAATCTACTTGACCCACAAGGTGTAAATAGAAGCCCAAAGCAACCGCAATTGCGTATAACATTTATGGGTATTGATGATCCATTTAATGATGAGAAAACCATTGCACATTTAAAAATCACTGGCTTTGGAGATATGGATTTTACACGGCAGTAGATTATTGGGGTAGGAATTTGTATAAATTAAAGTGCTTTAAAGACAAGTTTATCAATATAAGCATGAAATTCTAGCTTCTAAAAACCTTTTTTTAGCTCATTTTCTAGCATTTCCTTTTTGTCTGTATGCCGATTTTAAGCCACTATTCATTCATTTTAATACCTAAAAACTCTGTGGCTTTTGTATTAATGGGGGGGGGGGGGGATTCCTTGCGTCTGTATATTTGCCAAAAAGTCGCACACAAAAACAGGTATATTTGCTTTTAATACTGGGACTAGAACATTGCATGCCAAAGCCAAAATAATATTTACCACGATTTTAAGCTTAATCACAATCTGTTTCACCTACCCATTTTGTATCCTTGCTTGTCTTAACAATCTTAAAGCCTTTGCTTTCTATTCGCTCTCTATGTTTTTCTATAATCGCTTCACAATAAGATTCTACAACTTTGTCTTTATTATCTTGGAATCCGGAATTCTATCATTTTTTTTGCAAGTGTAGGCAAGAGTTCTTTGCTTGTGCGAGCTTTTGTAAAAAGAGAAAAAATATTTGAATTTATTTTGGAATTTAGATTTTGCCTAGATTTTATATTGGATGTCTGCTTACACTCAATATAACAAGCTATTTTAGAACCATTTTGCACTCCTTGCGCTCTACACCTAGCTTATTTGAATAAAAATCGCATTCTGCATCAAAGCTGAGTGGATGTGGATTTTAAGGCGTAATCCTTATAATCGAAATTGCCAAAAAACAAAGAAGCAAAAATTTAAAAGATATATGTTAGAAGTTTGTATAAGATACGACAATGAAACATTCTTGATAGTCTATACACCAAAGACAAAATTAAAGCTCAATTATAGTTGATACGCACTTGTGCAACACTCAATGCATATCACACTAAACAATGTGCGTTTTGCTATAAAAACAGATCTATCTAGTTTTTATCCTTATCCACAAGTTTATTTGCGCCAATCCAAGGCATCATCGCCCTTAGTCTGCCGCCGACTTTTTCAATTTTGTGAGCGTTTAGATTCTTTCTTTCCGCATTCATTCTAGCATATCCAGCCTTTCGCTCCAAAATAAAGTCTTTTGCAAAGCGTCCCTCTTGTATATCTTTTAGAATCTCTTTCATTGCCTTTTTAGATTCTGCATTTATCACTCTTGGACCACTTACCATATCGCCGTATTCTGCGGTATTTGAGATAGAGTATCGCATATTTGCAAGTCCGCCCTCATAGATTAAATCCACAATCAACTTTAGCTCGTGCAAACACTCAAAATACGCCATCTCTTCAGGGTATCCCGCTTCTACGAGCGTTTCAAACCCCGCTTTTACAAGGCTTGTAACGCCACCGCAAAGCACGGCTTGTTCGCCAAAGAGATCGGTTTCTGTCTCATCTTTGAAAGTTGTTTCTATAATGCCACTTCTGCCACCGCCAATCGCACTTGCATAGCTTAGGGCAATCGCCTTTGCATCGCCCCTGCTTGTATCTTGCTCCACGGCGATTAGATCTGGGATTCCACCACCTTTTACAAACTCGCTTCTCACCGTGTGTCCGGGAGCTTTAGGGGCAACCATTATCACGCCTACACCTTTTGGAGCTTGAATCTGTCCAAAGTGGATATTAAAGCCGTGTCCAAAGGCGATGATTTTATCTTCACTCAAATTTGGCTTAATATCTTTAGCAAACACATCAGCTTGCAACTCATCGGGGATTAGGATCATAATCACATCAGCTTCTTTTGTCGCCGCAGCTACTTCTAGCACCCTAAAGCCCTTTGCCTCTGCCTTAGCCCAGCTAGAGCCGCCTTTATACAGCCCGATGATAACTTCTACACCTGAATCTCGCAAGTTTTCCGCGTGTGCGTGCCCCTGACTCCCAAAGCCAATGACGGCTACCTTTTTGCCCTGAATTAGCCCTAAATCGCAATCTTTATCGTAATATACTTGTAATGCCATGTTACATTCCTTTAAAATTTCATCTTAAAAAATAAAAATTGAGTATATAATATCATAAATTCACGAGAAAAGGGGACAAAATGCAACAAGAATTATGCAAATATGAATTTTTAAAAACAATTCTGCTTGAAGTCATTGAAGAAAATAGCCCAGAAGTCAAAGAAACATTTCTCATGCTTTTCAATTCTCTAAGAGATAAAAATACAGATTCCACAAAGATTAAAGATCTTTTCCATGAAATAAGTGAGAGTCAGCATTTAATGGGCGTTATCAAAGCATGTTCTCTGCATAATATCATCTTAAATATCTATGAAGAGCAAGAACAAGCAAAAATCGCAAGTGTATCAAGAAGCATTGCTACTGCGTATAAGAATCTTGAAGAAGAAGGCTTTGATAGAATTGATTGCGATAGAGTATTAGAATCTATTAGATTCTATCCTGTATTTACCGCACACCCAACAGAATCTCGCCGCCGCACATTCCTTGAAGCCCATCAAGAGATTACAAGAGAGCTGGAAAAAATAGAGCAGTTCTCATATATGCCAAGTGAGCAAATCCCCTACAAAGATAGGGAGATAGCCCAAAGTAGAGAAAGTATTAAGTATAGGTTACACCTTTTGTGGAAAAGCCATTTGGTGCGTAGTGAAAAGCTTGAAGTAATTTTTGAGCTTGATAATCTTTTATTTATCATTGAAAATAGCATTTTACCTAGTGCCTTAAGGGTGCTAAATCAAGTCTCAAATAGGCTAAATAAGCCGCTAAAAATATCCCCCATAAAGCTTGGTAGCTGGATAGGTGGCGATAGAGATGGCAATCCTTTTGTAAGTAATGAGATGATGACACGCGTTATGAAAATGCAACATGAATTAATCATACAAACCTATATAAAAGAGATTAATAAACTCATAAGAGAGCTATCATTATCTGTTGATTTTTGCACTCCAAGTAAAGAATTACAAAAATCGTTACAAAAAGAAAAGAGCTATCTCAATCAAACATCATTAAAGCTTCATGAAAGAGAGCCATTCCGCGCAAAGCTTAATCTCATTAAATTGAAGTTACAGAATCATTTATTAAAAGTCAATGCAGTAGGCGAAGTAGATTTTACCTATCAAAATCCAAAAGAACTTTTAGAAGATATTGATATGCTTATTGCTTCACTGGATTCTATTGCTGCAAAGCGACTAAAGAGTTTAAGAAATCTTGTATTGCTTGGTGGTTTCCATCTCATGCAGCTTGACTTTAGAGAGCATAGGGATATGTATATGAATGCAGTTTCTGAAGTCCTATGTCTTCTTGGCTATACTGATAGTGATTTTATACACAGACATGAGTCAAAAAAAATTGAGATTCTCAATAAAGTCTTAAGTGAGCCGCCGCTAAATCTAAATAGCATTTTATGGGAAGTAAGCTCTCAAACTCGCCATACACTCAATGCGTTTTTAAGAATCTTATGGGCGAAAAAGGCAATCAGCAAGGATATTTTAAAAAGTGTGATTGTATCCATGACAACAACCGCTAGTGATTTACTTGCTGTGCTATATCTTGCATACTGCAGTGGATTATGGCAAAAAGGCAAGGTAAAAACAACTGATAATGGTGAATGTATCATAAAAGATGGCAAGTCTGGAATCTTTATCACACCGCTATTTGAGACCATAGAAGACTTAGAAAACGCACAAGAGATTCTAGAAGTGCTAAGTAAAAACGAGCATTACAGACAATATCTAAAAGATTCTGGCAACGCACAACAGATTATGATAGGCTACTCTGATTCTAGTAAAGATGGTGGAATCTTTACTTCTAATTATTCTCTTTATAAAGCGATTTCAAACCTTGTGAAATTAGAACAAAGACTAGGCATTCACTTCATGCTTTTCCATGGCAAAGGTGGTAGCATTAGTCGTGGTGGCGGACAGCTTGAAAGCGCACTTTTAGCATTTCCACGCGGTAGTATCGGCACAACTTTGAAGACAACAGAACAAGGTGAGATCATCTCATCTCGCTATCTTAATCCACGCGTAGCTATTAGAAGCTTTGCCCTTACTCTAGCAAGTCTTTTGAAAAAAGCGGTGCATGATAACTTTTGTGCGAATCTTAATCCTAACTCAAATGGTGGGGTGCAAAATACAAAGAATCTAGATTCTGTTCTCGTTGATAAAAATATACAGATTAAATGCGATGTAGATCCCTATCTACCAAAGCTAGAAGAGCTTTCTAGAATCTCATATCGCACTTATAGAGATTTAGTGTATGAAACGCCAAATTTTGTAAGCTATTTTAAACAAGCTACACCGATAGAATTTATACAGAATCTAAACTTAGGCTCTCGCCCCAGCAAGAGAAAAGACACACAGAGAGTAGAAGACTTGCGTGCTATCCCTTGGGTATTTGCATGGACGCAAAATAGATCCATTATCCCAGCATGGTATGGCTTAGGTAGTGCGTTAAAGGGAATAGGCGATAAGCAGTTGCTGCAAGATTGCTATAAAGATTCTGTATTTTTTAAAACTACGATTGATAATATCGTGCAAGGCTTCATTAAAGTTGATATGGAGATAGCAGAAATGTATAATGACTTTGTGCAAGACTTTGGATTAAAGCAAAGTATTTGGAGTAAAATCCATAATGAATATAATGAAACACTTGAGTGGCTACTCATCACGCGTAATGAAAACGAGCTTTTAGATAGCAATAAGGAAGTAAGAGAGACTATCCTTACGCGTATGCCAAATATTAAAGCTTTAAGCCTTTTGCAAATCGAGCTTGTAAGGAAATATAAACAAGCCCAATATGAAGACCTGCGTCATCGCCTTATGGAACAAATCCATGGCACAATCATTGGTATCGCACAAGGTATTAGAAACACGGGGTGAGATTGTAGCTAAGGCTTTTAAGCGATAAATTTAAGTTGAATTTCACTAGAAAATCTTAATGTAGGTTTGGAGACATATACTTGTTGTGTTTGAGTTTGATTGTCGTGTTTTGTGTCATGTATAATGTCTCCAATATTGAGTTTTGATTATGTTACTTTAGGTAGTGTTCTGCTCTTTTGATTAACTCTTGTGGGGAATATTTGACTGTTGCTTTACATTCCTCGCCCCCCCCCCCCATGACCTTGTAACAATCCCAGCCTTTAGCACAGCCGTCTAGTAGCATTAGTCCCGTCTTTTCTACTGCTGACTTATAACCTCCTCATAAGCCTTGTCATGAAGTCCAGCACTTAGTTTTTTAAGTTTAAGGGTTTCAGAATCCAATAAGACATCTGCCCCTAGGTCTGCAATGCTAGTTTCGTGTCCGTCCTTCATATCCTTAAGTTTAAGGTAGACACTGTAATAGTTGGAATGTGTCCTGTCCAGCCCACTTAGTTGGACAGGACATATATAATCCCCCCCCCCCCCAGCTCCCATTAATGCCATGAATCCTCGCCTCTATAGTCCTGTCTGAGTTCTTAAAAGTATACTCTGCTTGTGCCTTAGTGCTGAATAAAGCTACCAATAATGCGGCTGTTAGTGCTGCTAAGGTAACTCTATGTCCTTTGTTTGCAATGTGATATAACATGTGCTGCTCCTTATTTTAGAATGTGTTGTGGGTTACTCTAGGGTTGGTATACCCTCCCCTGTTAGAGTTCCCATATTTATATATGCTTGGACTAGATAGCTAAATAGTGCTTATTGAGAGTGTTTGTTTAAAGTTTTACAATCTTTTTGCATTTACTTGCAAATTCATTTGCATTAATTGCAATCACCTAAAAGCTACTTTAAAGTAAAATCCCAATGTCCCACATTACAAAGCTACTTTTCACAAGCACGATGTATTCTACCCCCCCCCCCCCTTATAACATACTTAAGCAATATAATAAAATTATGAAAAAGTATAAAAAATTGAAAATATGTGGTAAAAATGTAACAAATTAATATATCAAAATGACAAAACAGAGAGTAAATATTGTATTTTGTGAGAATAGAAACTACATTTTATCTTTTATATAGTTGCAATTAATCGCATAAAATCATAATTTTATAGACTATCAAGTCCATACGCACAGAGTAATATTTAAAATAAAGACTTCACATTATTACAAATATTCTCAACACTAAAGCCAAAATGCTCAAATAATAAATCACCCTTGCCACTCGCCCCAAAAGATTCCATACTTAGCACACTATCAGCAAATCTGTATAGTTCCAATCCCCTTTGTGCTTCAATAGCAAAGACTTTAGAATCTCCAAAAAGACTTAGGCTATACGCCCTACCCTGCTGCAAAAACAACTCAAAGCAAGGCATGGATACAACCTGTGTTGCAATGCCTTCACTCTCTAGCTTTTCTTGTGCTTTAATGGCTAAATGCACTTCACTCCCACTTGCTAGTAATGTAATCTTATGCGTATTGCTTTTTGATTGCGTAAAATCCGTCAGCAATAAAGAATGCGAGATGATATAAGCCCCTTTTGCTACATTCTCTAGATTCATAGAATCTGATTGTATTAAGGGAAGATTCTGTCTTGTTAGGATAAAGCTTTGTGGCGTTTGCAAGGTGAGCGCGACCTGCCATGCTAAAGCATTTTCATTCGCATCGGCTACACGCCAATTCAATAGATTTGGCATAGCGCGTAAATGGCTTAACTGCTCTATTGGCTGATGTGTCGCTCCATCTTCACCAACACCGATAGAATCATGTGTAAAAATGTAAAAAACCTGTGCTTTCATAAGACTTGCCACACGAATGCTAGGCGATAAATAATCGCTAAATACAAAGAAAGTCGCACAAAACGGCGTAAAGATTCCATAATTTGCAAAGGCGTTACTTATCGCACCCATAGCATGTTCTCGCACACCAAAGTGCATATTGTTGCCATGTGGAAAATCTTTAGAATCTTTTAATGTCGTATTATTGCTTGGAGCAAGATCTGCACTCCCACCGATAAAGCCCATATTTGCCTGTGCAATAGCATTTAGAATCTTGCCATTACTAGCCCTTGTAGCTATTGCGTTTTGATAGGATAGCCCTGCCCTACCCTCTTGTTTTTGCAGATCGTTTGCGTGGTTAGAATCTAAGCTATTAAACATGGGAAATGAAACATTGCTAAAATCTTTTTTTAATAGCATTTCAAGATTCTTTTCTTGTCCGTTTTTTTGCAAGGTAGTGAGCCATGCTTGATAAGCTTTCTCTCCCCTTATTGCAGTCTCTTTAAAATGGGTTCTACTCTCTTCACTTATGCGAAAAGTTTCGCTACTAAAGCCCATTTGCTTCTTACTCTCAAGTATGACTTCATGTCCTAAAGGCGCACCATGCGCGTGATGACTACCCTCTAAGCCGATCGCATTTTTTGCAATTTTCGTCTTTGCTATGATTAATGTTGGCTTACATGATTGTTTTGCTTCTAGTAATGCGTTATTAACCTGTGCATAATCATGTCCGCAAATCTCTATCACAAAAAAGCCTTGCGCCCTAAATCTCGCCCCAATATCTTCACTAAAAGCGATACTTATATCGCCTTCAATACTGATGTTATTGCTATCATAGATGAGAATCAAATTATCAAGTCCATGATGTCCAGCAAGAGAGCAAGCCTCATAGCTAATGCCCTCTTCTAAATCACCATCACCACAAAAGCAATACACCTTATGATTAATCACATCGCTACCAAGCATAGCCTTTGCGCGTTTTGCCGCCATAGCAAAACCTACCGCATTTGCCACACCCTGCCCTAATGGACCTGTCGTAATCTCTACACCATGTGTGTGTTTATATTCTGGATGACCGGGCGTTTTTGAATGAAGTTTGCGAAAATTACGCAAATCCTGCGTATCTATATCATAACCCCACAAATGCAATAACGCATAAAGCAAGGCACTCGCATGTCCACCGCTAAATACTAACCTATCGCGATTAATCCAATTTGCTTCTTGCGGATAAATATTAATATGATTTGCTAACACAACTGCAATATCAGCAAGTCCCATAGGTGCACCCGGATGCCCACTATTTGCTTCTTGCACCATATCAGCACAAAGCATTCTTAACTCATTTGCGATTTGTTCATGCGTCATCTTTTTCCTTTTTCAACACAATAAATGTAATTATGCAACTGATTCTACCCAATAAGACAAAAAAATTAATTAAACATTAAGTCAGTATGATTAGACTACAAGCAAATCCAGCACAATCGACATATAAAAAGAGATTTAATATAGTAAAAGCAATAGAATGCAAGGGACTATTATCCACAAATTCTACATACCAATCATATTTAAATAAAGATTTTATCACCAGTAACACATGCAAACATGACTAAAATAAAAGGGCAACCACCCCATTCATTAGCATTCAAATAATTTTATAAAAAACACAATACGCTATTTCTTCATGAGATTGTAAAAAAGCACACCAAATAGGGCAATGATAGCACCAACGCAAACAATCCCCATAAGCCATAAAATAAGCGGCAACACGAAACCAAGTATCTTAAAGATAATAATGGTAAGACAAATCAAAACGACAAAAATGAGACCCAATTGTAAAAACTGCATAAACGCTCCTTGTGATTATATAGGGCTGTATTCTAGTATAAAAAAGTTAATACCTTAAAAGTAAAAGTTGCAACTATAATATTATCATCGTTGCATAACATTGCAACGCAAAAACGCAAAATGTAAATTCCTATATTTGCTTATACGCAGATTGCCCTTGCTCATAAAAATTATTACCATCACTATCAATGGCAACAATAGCTGGAAAATCAACAATAGTCAGTCTTGCAACTGCTTCTGGTCCAAGCTCTTCATACGCAAGGACTTCATATTTTTGAATACATTTAGAGATCAAAGCAGCAGCACCGCCAACCGCAACCATATAAACAACACCATGCTTTTTCATAGAATCAATAACTGCTTGATTACGATAGCCTTTGCCAATCATACCGCTTATGCCCTGCTCTATTATTGTAGGCGTATATTTATCCATTCTGCCACTTGTCGTAGGTCCTGCAGATCCGATAGCATTACCGGGCTTTGCAGGGCTTGGTCCTAAATAGTAAATAGTTTGATTTACCAAATCAACTGGCAGCTTTTCGCCTCGCGCCAACGCTTCTGTAAGTGCCTTATGTGCAGCATCTCTTGCTGCAATGATAGTCCCAGATATTAATACCGTATCACCTGCTCGTAACTTCTTGCCTTCTTCTCTAGTAAATGGGGCTTGCAATCTAATTTCTGACATAATATCTCCTTAAAATAAGTTGTATTACCTACACTTTCATATCATTAATGTAAGTAATATTTGTATTGCAATGTTTGCAATATATCTTTTTGCCTTGTTGTATCTGTGCATGGATAGGATCTGAAATGTTATACACCTTACCGCACATGCAGCTATAAATATGCAACACGCTATCTTTTTGAATTGCCTTTGTGCTATTTAGAGTAGGATTATTTTCTGGCTTACTCTGGGCTGAATGCTCGGATTCTACAAACGCATCTTCTAATATATTGTTTTCAGATTCTAACTCTTTGTTTTCCTTCGCCCTTTTCTTTTCTAGCATTTCTTGCTGATATTCTCCAATACGCATATCTTCTTGCAATATATGCCTAACAAGCCATTGCTCAGTAATTATGGCAAGTTGCTGCTTAAAGTCATATTTCATATTTTTTATAAGCAAGGTCATCTCAGACACAATCTCTTTGTGGTGTTCTCTATGCGTTTCTAATGCTGGAAATTGTATGCTTTCCATATAGGCTTCCTCATCTCTAAAATGAGTCTTCATATAGTCAAATAAAGCAACCAAAACCTGCTTAATCTCTAGTGGATTTGTCTGTTTGCCAATCATATTATCTGCTATATTCGCAAGCTCAAATAGCTTTTTATGTTGTTCATCAATCATAAAGTTATGAACACTATATTCTTTACTCCACTTAGGTAGCACACACTATCCTTTAGAATCCAAAAACACACTTAAACTTCAATGTCTGTAATATACTTAATAAATGTGGTGCAATCCTGACATTTTACACCATCTCCCGCCTGTATTTTTGCATGTATATCTGGCTTAATATTATAAGTCTTCCCGCACAAACAGCTATACATATGCATGATACCTTTTTTTGTTTCTTGCTTTTTCCCTGAAGTCATTTCAGCTTGTTTTAACAACGCATTATCTTCACTACTTGCAGCTGGTGTTGCTGCTTTTTGCATGGATCGCTTTTCATTCATTTCTTCACAATGTTTTGCATACTCCATATCTTCTTGCAAAATATGCTTTAAAAGCCATTGCTCCATGATAATCACAAGTTGTTGTTTAAAATCATATTTCATATTTTTTACAAGATTTGTCATCTCAAACACAATCTGTTTATGTCTTTCTTTATGTAACTCAAGAGAGGGATATTGTATGCTTTCCATATAGACTTCTTCATCTCTAAAGTGAGTTTTCATATAATCAAACAAGGCGACAAGCATTTTTTTAATCTCAGCTGGGTCAGTCTGCTTCCCAATCATATTATCCGCCATATTCGCAAGCTCAAATAGCTTTTTATGTTGCTCATCAATCAAATAATTTTTAACACTATATTTATCATTCCACTGCAACAACATTTCATTACTCCTTAACCCAAGATATTTTAGAATAACATATTTATAATCAATAATGCAAAGAACATTCCCAAATCATACACCATCGGCACAAAAAAACTTTTCATAAGAGAATCTTTAATAAATGGATTTTTCCTGCAACAATACATAAAGTCCATTTTATCTTTAATTGCCATTTAAATACCCATTCTGCCTAAAACAACCTCTCTAGTGCAATCCAGTAGCTACGCACAACACAACAAATAGATTCACAATCTTACAACTCAACGCTATAATGCCGTGCTGCATGACAATTCACATTAATTGCGACAGGCATACCCGCAATATGCGTTGGATACCATTCAATATTTACACCAAATGCGGTAGTATTGCCACCTAGCCCTTGCGGTCCAACACCTGTTTTATTTGCAAGCTCCAATAACTCTTCTTCTAATGCGGCATATTTTGGATGCGGATTCTTAGAATCTATTGAGCGGATAGCAGCCTTTTTTGCTAAAATCGCAGCCTTTTCCATAGTCCCACCAATGCCTACACCAAGCACCATAGGCGGACACGCATTTGGTCCAGCAAGTTTAACAGCCTCTAAAAACAAACTTTTCACACCCTCAAGTCCATCTGCTGGCACAAACATTTTTAATAAACTTTTATTCTCACTGCCAAAACCCTTTGGTGCAACCGTGATTTTAATCTTATCGCCCATAACCATTTCTGTATGCAAAACCGCAGGCGAGTTATCGGTTGTATTCTTGCGTTCAAAAACAGGCTCATTGACAACAGATTTTCTCAAATAACCATCTTTATACCCGCGTCTTACCCCTTCATTTATCGCATCGCTAAATAAACCACCAACAATATGCACATCCTGCCCAATCTCTGCAAAAACCACAGTCATACCAGTGTCTTGACAGATAGGCATCATATTTGTTTGTGCGATTTCGCCATTTTTTATTAATGTGCCTAAAATATTCTTACCAATAGCAGAAGTCTCAACTTCTTGTGCTTTCTTAAAAGCATTTTTTATATCTGGTGTCTGTATGCAACAAGCTTTAATGCAAAGCTCTTTAACGGCTTCTGAGATTGTTTCACATTGTATTTCACGCATGTCTTATAGCTCCTTTTGTATTCTAAGGTTTTGGGTTTGTGTATCATTTTGGCGATTAACCATGAGATTGTTGCATTCTATCCTTTTAGAGTTTAAAAAAAGTTTAATTACGCAAAAATATTTAACTTTTATTTAAAAAACTTAACCTTTCTTAACAATATTTGCTTGTTTCTATGTTAGAATCCACGCAGTAACTTAGCACATATTAAGCAACTCCACAATATAAAATTCCATTTTAAGGATATTAATGATTAAGAAAATTTTTATATTCACGCTTCTATGTTGTAGCACTTTTATATATGCAGAATCTAGCTCTCAAAGTCCAGCTTCTAGCCTAGATTCTGTCAGCAAGAATATTGTCGGTGGTATCGCACTTTTTGTGAATGGTGAGCCGATTACGCTACATGCGATTAAACAAGTAGAAAACGCATTGCATACAGACAGACTTCGAGCCACAGATATACTTGTAACAGAGAAGCTAAAAGAAGCTGAAATTAAGCGTTTAAAAATTGAAATAAATGATATACAGCTAGATTCACAAATAGCACAAATCGCACAGCAAAATGGCATGAATTTAGACCAATTCTATGCGGCTATTATGCGAGAGGGTATGAGCTTAGTAGAATATCGCACAAAGCTAAAAGAGCAAATGCTAGCACAAGAACTTATGCGAAAGATACTCTTTTCTAGCAATGTCGGGCAAGAAGATGAGCTGCGTAAATACTACAACGAGCATTTAGACGAGTTTGTTATCCCCAAAGAAGTTGTGGGTGTAAAATTTGTAAGTCGCAATAAAGAGATTCTAGAATCTTTTATGCAGCAAGGCATAGATAGCACTATACCAGATTCTATAGCACACACTGAAGAGAAGCTAGAAATAGAGAGTTTGCCAACGCAGGTAGCTGATATTTTTCTAGCAACCAACGCAAAGTCTTTTACACAGGTATTTGAATCTGATAATGGCGATTTCGTTGCGTTTTATATTAAGGGAAAAATATCAAACGAACAAGTAGATTTTGAAAAAGCAAAAAACTATATCGCACAAAAACTCATAGCAAATAACCAAGAAAAGATTCTAAGCGATTATTTTGAACGCGTAAGGAGCCGCTCTAAGATTGTTTTTGTCCGCTAATGAAAGTCTTTATTATCGCTATTAAGCAGGGCTTAACACCGAATTTTATTGCATACATAACGAACTAACAATCTAGCATAACCCTATCTATTGTAATAATATCTAGGCTTGACACTCTAAAACCATCGTTAGACATATACAAGCCTTACATGAAAACAACACTAGACCTTAACACATTAACACCATGTTAAAACAAATTTTGGCAATAAGACTCCATAAAGCCACGCCGCAAACATATAAAGTTAAATTGCATATTTTAATGGATTCTATCACTCTTGCATGTTTCTACGCATATTCTATGACTTCAACGCAATACATTCAATCTCTATTTTACTGCCCTTTGGCAATTCTTTAACAGCAACCGTGCTACGAGCAGGCTTATGTGAAAAATATGTGGCATACACTTCATTAAATTGCGTAAAATACGACATATCACTAAGATACACATTTGTTTTTATTACATTCTCTAAGCTACTTCCAGCCGCTTCTAATACTGCTTTTAAGTTCTTGCAAACTTGATGTGTCTGTGCTTCTATGTCAGAATCCAAAAATTCCCCATTTGGTAACAATGGAATCTGCCCAGAAGTAAAAATCAAACTATTTGCAACAATAGCCTGTGAATATGGTCCTATCGCCTGCGGTGCATTACTTGTGCTTACAATATCAAACTTTTTCATATTGTTCCTTTCTGTGTAATCTATAAAACGCTTATTCTAACACATTTTGACAAAAAAAGGTTGTTGCAGAAAATATAACATAACAATATATAGTATTTTTTAAAATGCCTTGACTTGTTTTTTTTTTTTTTGTAAAATCCCGCCTTAATGTGTGTAAGCACAAATAAATTAATTAAAGGAAAATAATGAGAAAAATATCATTGTCTATTGTATGTAGTGCTTTAGTATGTAGTAGTGTAGCTTTGGCAAATAATCCTGCTGAAAATGCAACAGATTTAAAAGGCATGAAACCTTTTGTTGGCTTTATGGTTGGGACATTGACCGAAACTGCAAGCACAACGATTAATGGTAGCGCCATAGTCTTATCTATAACATCACTTCAAACTGGTTTATGGGGTGGATTAGAGTTTAACTTTATGGATAATCTAGGCGTTAGAGCTTATGTAAATATGATTACAACTGCATTGCCAATAAACTCAACTACAAATAGCGTAAGATCTAGCAGTCGCATGATCTTCAATGGCAATGTGGATTTAATCTATCGTCCAACTGATAAACTTGGCATATTTATAGGCTTTGGTTTGGGCGATATGCTAATAGGTTCTACCTACAAAAGTAACACAAGAACAGAAACTAATCCAGACAACTACTTTGCAATGTTTGGAAACTTTGGTGTGCAGTATAATATTAATACAAACAATATTTTAGAGTTGAGTGCTATTTTAAACTCAATGTTTGATTTTACAACAATAGAAAGAGTTAGCACAACAACAGGTACAGCAATAGTTAAAACCCAACTTTACGCACCAAGTGTGCTTGTTTCACATAACATCATGATGAAATATGCCTATAGATTCTAAGCGTATCTTAGGTTGCAATAAACCTTAATAACTTAGGGTAAGCACTAGGGAATATATAAAAATAAACTAGTGCAATGCCCTATTTGTTTAGCACATATTTTGTAAATCATGGTAAATGAATCATGAAATCATGTTTCATTTACACAGGTTATAAAGCTATTTTGGCAAAAACCTACATAGTTTGAGAATCTTGCATATCCAGAATCTCATATACTACAAACTTCCAAAGTTTCTAAACACTAACCATTCATATCAACATTAAGATGCAGGTTTTCAAAAGCGTTTTTGTATCGCTGTATAAAGTCTGTATGAGCGTTAAACACACGCATACCATTGAGACGATTTGCATTAATGATAAAAGGTTCTGTGCTGATATTGTCACTTTTATTTTGCATAGAATCATCAAATATCTTTTTTTCTTGCGGGTGCAAGTTTTTTGAGTTTTTCAGCTTTTCAATATCAGCTAATGGATATAGCTTTTGGACTGCTAGCATTTTCTCTGTCTCTGTCATGCCCGCCGTAGCCCTTAGCCACGCTTGATACTCTTGATCGCTCATTAACTCTAAAATAGCTAATCCATAAGTCTGCCTTTTTGTCTCAAAGCCATTAGATTCTAAGAGTTGCTTCTCATTATGCTTTGCTGCAATGCTATTTTGCGTGCTAACCTCTCGCTTGATATAGTGCGTATTGGCATTATATAAGCCTAAGTTGTTATTCAGTTTGGTATCAATCATTTTCTCGTCCTCTTTAGAAAAATATTGCACAGAATGCGTTGCGTATTACAAGCAAAAATAATTCCTAAATTTTTAGAATTTTTTTAGACTAATAAAGGCTTTTTGTTAATACTTTAAGGGGTATAATGTGTCTGCAAATTAACATGAAAAAAGGAAAATAGCATGGGAATATATGATGATGAACTCGATAACTTTGATACAGAATCTGAAATGGATGAAGATTCACTAGATTATGATGATGATTATGACATAGATATGGATTACGCACAATATGATGATGACGATTATGAAAACCCAGATTTAGACTATGATGAAGAATAACAGATTTTCATAAAGGACAGAATATGCCACAAATAAAGCAAGATGGAGTAAGAGTAGCATTAGTGCAGCAAAGCTATGTGTTTGATTTAGTGAAGAGTAAATGCGATGGGGGACTAGATTCTAAATCAAATTGCATAGACAAGGGCGAATTTTCACAGAATCTAGATTCTAAAAACCCCACAGCCCACTTGGGCATAGGTGAAAATCTAGAATCATGGCAAAAAGAACTCTCAAAGAAAATGAAAGAAAAGACAAAACAAGCAATCATTGAAGCAAGTAAAAACGCAGAACTGATTCTATTGCAAGAGCTTCACACAACGCAGTATTTCTGTCAAAGCGAAGAGACGAAATATCTCTCATTCGCACAGGACTTTGATGAAAATGTTGCATTTTTTAGCACTATCGCTAAGGAATGCGGCGTTGTGCTTGTTACCTCGCTTTTTGAGCAAAGGGCAAGGGGGCTTTATCACAACACAGCGGTTGTGTTTGAAAAAGATGGCAGCATAGCGGGAAAATATAGGAAAATGCACATTCCAGATGACCCGCAGTTTTATGAGAAATTCTACTTTACGCCCGGCGATCTAGGCTTTAATCCCATTAAAACGAGTGTTGGGAATCTTGGCGTGCTTGTGTGCTGGGATCAGTGGTTTCCAGAGGCAGCAAGGATTATGGCGTTAAATGGTGCGGATATGCTGATTTATCCCACGGCGATTGGCTGGTTTGATGCAGATTGTGAAGCGGAGAAAAAGCGGCAGCTTGAAGCATGGCAGACAATACAAAGGGGACATGCTATTGCTAATGGACTCCCCCTTGCAAGCATTAATCGCGTAGGCTTTGAGCCTAATCTTCAGGCAGAAGGTGAGGGCATCCGCTTTTTTGGCAATAGCTTTGTATGCGGTCCGCAAGGCGAGATTCTAACACAGGCAAGTAATGATAAAGATGAGATTCTATACGCTTTTATCGATTATGAACGCACAAAAGCTGTGCGAGATATCTGGCCCTTTTTCCGCGATAGACGCATAGAGCATTATCAGCCACTTTTAAAGCTATATGGAAACTAAAATGCCCCTTAAGATATAACTATCTTGCTAGATTCTATAACATTTTAGATTCTATAATAAGGAATATTTTATGCTTTTATTTCGCAATCTTTTAGCTTTGTAGCTACTTTTATATTAAGGCATAAAGACTAAAGATATATTTCTACATAAAGGATAAGGTATGAAAAAGTTGATATTGGCTGGTTTGTTAAGCATTGGTGTAGCTTCTATGGCGTTTGCTGATGAAAACGATATTAGAATTTATAAGAATATGGCAAAACAAGCAAACACATTGATTAGTGCATGCAATACGCAAAGCTGTAAAAACTTTATCACAGAAATAAAAGAAGTAAGTGCATGGCTTGAAAAGGCAGAACCACACAGAGATAAAGACGATGAGAAGTCTAAAACAAAAGATAAGTATTATACCAATAATGCGATACAAGTAATGAAAAAAGCATGTGCTAGTTTTAAAAAGCTAGATACTAAAGATACAAATGCTTTAGCTAAAAAAATAGATTATGAAGAAGTGGAAGACAGCATAATGAAAACTTGCCCTATGATTGAAAGTGGCTTTGCTGATTTACTAATGGGGCTCGATTCAGCAACAACAGGAAAATAACCTTACCTACAAACTTCACTAAACAAGGCTTAATTTATATCTATACGATTAAGCCTTATTCACTCTTTTTATTTTGTTATCTTCTCTAATTTTAGCTTTATAATAAAGCTAAACTTCTAGATTCTTAATTCCTATCATTTTTGCAAGTATAATCAATAGCTTCATTCAATGCAAACTTTGAAAAAAGCAAAAAACCTAGCCCAGATTCTGTATTTTAGAATTTAAGCTTTGATGAGTTTAGATTTTATATTTTTAGATACTTCACTCAAAGACTTAAACATGACAAATATTTGCAGTTAGATAAATATTTTTAGCATGACATTGCTAAATTTTAGAATCTTTTATTATCCACACTCGAATCTATCTATTAAGATTCCATAAAAATAACATTGCTCTAAAATAATGCTATAATCTATAAAAAACGCAAGGAAAGGATAAAGCATGTTGATAAAATTTAATGGGATTACGCCTAGTATCGGTAAAGAAGTGTTGATATGTGATGGGGCAAAGGTTATTGGCGAGGTAAGCATTGGCGATAATGCGTCAATTTGGTATAATTGCGTGTTGCGTGGCGATGTGAATTATATCAAAATAGGTAAAAATACGAATATACAAGATTTAACCATGATACATGTATGGCATAGAGAAAAGGGCGAGGCTGAAAGCGGTTATCCCGCGATTATTGGCGATAATGTTACCATAGGACACAGCTGCGTTATCCATGCGTGTCATATTGAGGATAATTGCCTTATTGGCATGGGTAGCATTGTGATGGATGGTGCTAGGATTGGGAGAGATTCTATTGTTGGGGCGGGAGCAGTCGTTACAAAAGGTAAAAAGTTTCCACCAAAATCACTCATTCTTGGGAATCCAGCGAAATTTGTGCGAGAACTTAGTGAAGAAGAGATAGAAGAAATCGCAAATTCAGCTATTCGCTATGTGGAGTTTAAGAATCAATATATGTGAATTATGAAGTAAATCGTGCGTAGATTCTAAAGTTGGCATACCTTTTGCTTTTACTATCTCAAATTCAAACTAAGGATAGTTAGCATGATGAGATCACTCTATACTGCGACAACAGGAATGTTAGGGCAGCAGTTACAAATCGACACGACTTCAAACAACATTGCGAATGTGAATACAGTGGGCTTTAAGCGACAAAGAGCGGAGTTTAACGACTTGTTTTACCAAACATTGCAGTTTGCAGGCACACAGACAAGCGAGACAACACTAACGCCAACAGGCATTGAAGTGGGTGTAGGTGTGAGAACGGGAGCGATTAATAGAATCTATTCTCAAGGCAGTCCAAAAGAGACAGAAAATCCGCTTGATGTAGCGATTATGGGTAAAGGATTTTTCCCCATACAGCTTCCAGATGGCAATATTGCTTATACAAGAAGTGGGAATTTTAAGCTTGATGATCAAGGTAATATCGTTACTTCAGAGGGCTATCTAGTCCAGCCACAAATCACCGTGCCACCAGAAGCACAAAGCATAAATATCGGTGCAGATGGCACTGTGAGTGTTACACTTGGTAACAACGGACAGGCGGAAGTTTTAGGGCAGATTCAGCTTGTAAATTTTGTGAATCCAGCTGGTTTGCATGGCTTAGGCGATAATCTCTATATGAATACAAATGCAAGTGGTGAGCCAATAGAGGGCATAGCTGGACAAGATGGTTTAGGACAGATTCGTGCAGGATTTTTAGAGTTAAGCAATGTGCGTTTAGTATCTGAAATGACTGATCTAATCACAGGGCAAAGAGCGTATGAAGCAAACTCAAAAAGCATTCAAACAGCAGATTCCATGCTACAAACCGTTAATGGCTTAAAGCGATAGGTTAGATAAAGTTTAATTTATTTTTAAAGCCTGTGTTATGATGGCAGGGCTAGATTCTATAGAATCTATGGGGATTTGGGGCGTGATGTATTATAGGGTTAGCCATTTTTACCTTAAATATTTCACATTGAATCTACCGGTTTTATGAAATTTACAACACTAGATTTGTTGTTGTAACCATTTTTTGCTATTGATTTCTAAATCCAATAAAACATAGCTTGAGATTATTGAAACCAATATAGTTAAAAGCTAGATTTTTTCATTTTTTAAGAAATTTTGTTTTGGATTATATAGAAAAATCTTTTCTAGATTCCATAATGCTAGATTTATCCGCTGTTAAACATTAATAGAATCTAAAATTTAGCAATGAAACGCCAAATCATTTTGGAATGCTTGTTGATATTGCATTGCTATGTAAAAATAAGATTCTTGGTTTTCAAATATTATATTTTGCTTATTTTATAAATCGTTTGGTATTCTTGTTTTTCTTTTGTGGTTTTATGTTTAAGTGTTTTTTGGATTCTTTAGGTAAGGATTTGTGTTTGTTTTAAGCATAGATTCTATATGTTTATATAGTTTATTGCTCTTTGAGAGAATGTCGTATGCACCTTTGTTGTCTGCATTATCTTTAAGCTCAATATTAAATGGGTCTTCTAGCTGTCTGCCTATCTCTTTTAGCTCTATATGCCAAATGAGATTCATAATATTGGCTTTATGCTTTTTCATTTTTGTGAAAAGATAGATATGCTGTGTGTTGTCTATAAGAAGTTGGTCAATGAGATTTTGTGCTTCATAAAGATATTGTTTAAACTCTTTTAGATTATTTTCTTGTGCGGCTAACTCAAATTTTCTTTGTATATATAAAAAGTGATAATATTCTATATAAGCTTTTATGTGTGGATGCTTTAAGTGGGGTTGTATCTTATTTGTAATTTCATTATCTCGGCTGTTATTGCCCTTGCATATAGAATCTAAATCTTTAAAGGCTTGTTGATATTTTTCTTGCAAGTCGTCCTTTGGACTATCTAAAAAATGCAATCTAGCCCCGATAATTTTATATCCTTGCAATGCGAGATAAAGCATTGCTATATCGTAATCCCAAGATTCTAATTCTTTAAGTTCATCTATACCGCTATCCACTTGTCGGCAAATATCTTCATAATCTTTTATTGCTTTTTCTTCGTTCCCTACTTTCTCTGCTTCATCTCTTGCCTTTTTATCCTTTGCTTCCTTTGTTTCATCTTTTAAGTATTTTTCACCATAGCTAATAAGGCGAATATATGCGATATGCCAAGATGCGATGTATTTTGCTTCAATAAGTTTCTTTTTTTGATTCTATATCTTTTATGTATTCTTGTAGAATCTCTTTTGTATTCTCAAAATCCTTAAATGATAGCTTCTTTATTGAATCTAATTTGTCTCTTATCTCTTGCACTTGTTTTTCATCTGCATTGTTATTTAGCTTGTTTATCTCTTGGTCTATTTTTGCTAACTCTACAAAGTGGCGATAAAAGCTATCTTCTTTATAGCTTAGAATATCAAGCTGAGTGATATTGGCGCGTATCATATTTTGAGCGTTGCTAAAATTTCTGCGATGATGAATCCCTATGTTTAGATAATTTTGCACAAAATTATCTAACTTTTCATTTGAAAGCATAAAAGGTAGAATAACTTTAAAATATTCTTCTTGGATTTGTTTAAAAGTGTCAAATTGCTTCTTTACGCCACTGGTCTTATCTTTACCTGCAATATCTTTTGTAAGATAAGAAACAATCGCTTCTTTAAGCCTTTTTATATCACCTTTATCAAAATATGGCTCAATATAGAATCTATACCATATTTGCCTAGTTTGCTTGATAGACATTGAATATTTTTCCTTATTTTTAAATTTTTTGAAATTTTAAATTCAATTTTTGGAATAAAATTTACAAAATTCTATCTAAATAGAATGGTTAAAACAATAAAATGGAAAAAATTTTACAATTTTGCTTTTATAAACATTGGTAAATGTAGAATGTTTTCTTTTCAAAAACACAGAAAGCATTGTAGCGGTGGGGTCTTATGTATGGAAAATATATTCCTTTGCATCACTTAATAAACGCACTAGAATTACGCTGTATTTTTAAAGAAAGGAGAATAAATGGCGGTTAAAAGACCAAGAGTGGCTATTGTATTTGATAGTGAAAATAATGCTGCTCAAACACGGCAACGCATTACAACAAGTATGGAGCGTGTGTTAAGACACGGCAATGTCGTGCTAAAAGCAGCCTTTGGATTTGCATCTAAGAGACTTCAGCAAACCTATCGTGAGTATGGAATCACAAATTATAGTAGAAATGGAAGAATAGATACGCAAAAAAATATCGCAGATATGCGAATTTGCAAGTATGCAAAAGAGCATTACAGAGAGTTTGATTGCCTTGTGATAGTGAGCGATGATAATGACTTTACTCCTTTGCTTACTTTTTTGAAAGAGAAAGGCAAAAGAGTTGTTGTATATGGGACACAAAAAGTTGGGAGAATGCTTTTGTGTGAAAGCAATGAATATTATGAGTTAAGAAAGGTGTGTCAATGAAGATTCTCATTACAGGTGGGCTAGGATTTATAGGATTAAATCTCATTCAGTCGTTAGAAAGTGAGAATGAAATTGTAATTTTTGATAAAAAGAGTATAGGAAGTGTGTGTGAGATGTATGGATATGAGAAGACAAAGTTTTTACATAGCTCACATATAAAAGCGGTAAAAGGTGATATTTGCGATGAAGAGTTGCTATTTAGTGTTTTAAACGCGACAAAGTTTAATTGCATTATACATTTATGTGCTATCTCAAGTGTGGCTGAAGCAGAATCTAATAAAGATGAATGCAATAGGGTAAATGTCTATGGTAGTGAGATGTTACTTAAAACTTTGAGTAAATCTATATCAAAAAATGCAGGGATTATCTTTACAAGCAGTCGAGAGGTTTATGGTGATACAAAGGGGCAAATGGTAAATGAAAATGCAGCAATGCAACCTATCAATCAATATGGAAAAAGTAAGCTTAAATCACAGCAGATTATAGAAGATTACGCAAAAACCAATCATAATCCCTGCATAATTTTTCAGCTTAGTAATGTCTATGGGGGCTACTTTGATAAGCCTAGCAGAGTGATACCAAACTTTAGTGCAAAGCTAATGGCTGGACAAGAGATTTGCATTTATGGTGGAGAGCAAATTCTAGACTTTGTGTATATCGGTGATGTGATTTCTTGTATTAAAAAAGCCTTAGATTTATTATCTCATACAAGAATTTGTGAGCGGTTTATCCTATCAAGCGCTAAAGGTGTGAGATTAAAAGATCTTGTATTATTGCTAGAAAATGAGTGGCAAACAAAGGCAAAGGTGGATTATAAGTCTAGACGAAATTTTGAAGTGGAAAATTTCCTAGGAGATAATACAAAGGCAATGAAATTTTTTAATATGAGATTTAAAGATATTACACAGGGCTTAAGTCTTTATGCGAGATTATGTCAAGCAAATAGAGTAGTTTTAAAACACACACAAAAGGAGTTGGTATGCTAGATACAAAATTTAGGATTCTAAAGGTTATACACGGGTTTCCGCCAGATTTTATGGCAGGAAGTGAAGTGTATTCTTTCACACTATGTAAAGAACTTGTAAAAGAAGGGCATAAAGTATTTGTTTTTACACGGGTTGAAAATGAGTTTGATGAGCCTTACACAATTTATGATGAAAGCTATGTGAATGGGGAGTTTGTAAAAGATTCCAATGTAGCACAAGATAATCATTTATCTATCCGTAGGGTAAATAAGAAAAAGGATTATACATATAAGGATAAGTTTTATGATGAAGGGATTGAGAGTGCATTTAGGGAGTATTTGGAGCAAGTGAAGCCAGATATTGTGCATTTTGGACATTTGGCTCATCTCTCAATAAACCTTGTAAAAATTGCAAAAGAATATCAAAAGCCAGTCGTTTTTACTTTGCACGATTTTTGGCTTTATTGTGTGAGAGGGCAACTGATAGATTCTAGTCTTTTGCTATGTGATGGTCCTAGCGTAGAGAAATGCAAGGCGTGTTCGCCATATACCACTATGGAATCTGAAGTGAGAGAAGCCTTAGAAAATCTCAAAGGGATAAGAGAAAGCATAGATATGTTTATATCGCCCTCACACACACTTAGGGATTATTTTATCAAAAATGGCATACAAGAAGATAAGATTATCTATCAAAAATATGGCTTTGATAAAGCAAGTATCACTTATAAAAAAAGGGTTTTTGGACTAAAGGATAAAATAAGGTTTGGATATATGGGGCGGATTATCCCAACTAAAGGCATAAAAATCTTATTAGAATCTTTTAAAATGCTTACTCAAAATTATCCAGAACAAAAGCTTAGAATCTATGGGAATATAGGCAGTAGTAAGCGATTTTTACAAGAGAGCTTTGTGGAATTTATGGGTGGGTATGATAATGGGGAAATTGATAGAATCTTACAAGAGATTGATGTCTTAATTGTGCCTTCCATTTGGCTTGAAAACTCGCCACTTGTGATACAAGAAGCATTTTTAGCAGGTGTAGCCGTTGTGAGTGCGGATATTGGCGGTATGCTTGAGCTAATTGATGGAGACAAGGGACTTTGCTTTAAGGCAGGAAATGCAGAATCTCTAAAAAATGTGTTAGAAAAAATCATACAAAATCCCAGCATTTTAAATGCCCTGCCAGATAATAGGGATAGTGTAGATTCTATCCAGCAAGACCATCAAACAATATTTTCTATTTATACAAAACTTTTAAAGGAGACAAAATGAAACTACATAGAATAACAATTGACACAAATCCAGATACTTGTAACTTCAAATGCAAGATGTGTGATACACATAGTATTTATAACAAAGATTATAAAAAGACTCGCCCTGATATGCCTTTGGAGTTATTAGAGATTGCTTTAAAAGGGGCAAAAAATGCGGGAGTAAAAGAGATTATCCCAACGACAATGGGAGAGCCAACGCTTTATAAATATTTTGAAAACATTGTAGAGTTTTGCAAAGATAATGATATAAAGCTAAATCTCACAACAAATGGCTCACAACTTTTTAGCAAACGATATGATGAAACATATATTAAAGAAAAGCTTTTGGCGGTCTTAAGTGATATTAAGATTTCATTTAATAGCTTAGATTCTAAAATAAATGAGTCTATTATGTATAAAAGCGATACAGAATCTACAATAAAGCGTATAGAGAGATTTTGCCTATTGCGAGATATGTATAATAAAAATGTAAGCATTACCTTGCAGATGACTTTTATGCGAAGTAATTTAGATTCTATCATTCCGCTCATTGAATATGCGATTAAAAAAGGGATTAATCGCATTAAAGGGCATCAATTATGGATAACGCATAAAGAGTTAGAATCTGAAGCCCTGCATACAGATGAATCTTATAAGAAAAAGTGGAATGCCCTTGTAGAATCCCTTGTGCCTTATAGAGATAAAATTAGACTAGAAAACTTTATGCCATTTGGTGATGAAAGCATAGATTCTACAACGCAAAAGCAATGCCCTTTTTTAGGCAAAGAGCTATGGATAAATTATAAAGGCGATATAAGCGTATGTTGTGCGCCGGATAATTTAAGAAAAGAGCTTGGCGACTTTGGCAATATTAAAAATTCCACACTTTTGCAAGTCTTAGAATCTACACAATATCAAAATCTTGTAAAAAGCTATCAAACAAAGGAGGTATGCAAACAATGCTTACTCAAAAAATAAATCTTAAAGATATTTGCTTAAGTCTTTGTGAAACACATCATATTTGCAATGGAGTGCCACTTTATAAAGAGCGGTATAAAAAGGTGTTAAGCTATCACAAAACGACTAGATTTCAAGATGGAATTGCCCCTGTTTTTATAGAAAAAGATGGCAAGGAAGAAGCATTTTTTATAGATACACAAGGAAAGGGTGTATTTCAAAAAAGCTTTTTCAAAGCCTTTGGATTCTATGAAGATTTAGCGGCAGTGAGTGATGAGAGTGGATTCTATCATATCAATGACAGCGGTGATTCAGCATATAATAATCGCTTTGCTTGGTGTGGAAACTTTGTCAATGGAGCGTGCGTTGTTAGGGATAAAAGTGGCTTATATTTTCATATTGACGCACAAGGCAAGGCACTTTATGGGCATAGATTTAGCTATGTGGGAGATTTTGTTTATAACATAGCAGTAGCAATGCTAGAGAATGGCAAGGCAACACATATTTGTAAAGATGGCACATTTTTACACGGAAAGTTATTTGAATCCCTAGAGCCTTATCATAAGGGTGTGGCAGTCGCTAAAGATAGTCTTGGGTATTTTCATATTGACAAAAACGGCAAGGCATTATATGCGGACAGATTCACAAAGCTAGAGCCTTTTTATAATGGCAGGGCATTTGCTACTACTATGTATGGAAAGCAATGTATTCTTAATGAAAAAGATTATTCTTTAGAGGTTTTAGAATCTAATCCAAATGGGTGGGTGCAAGATTTAGGGTGCGAAAAATGGGATATAGAATCTAAACAGAATCTAGATTCTATAAAAGATATTTCGTGCTTACGCACTCAATATGACAAGAATATAGAAACCAGTGAGACTAAAGATAAAACAAGCGTGGCATATCAAAGATATTTTTCAGAACTTGCTTTTAGTTTTATGTCATTACAGATATTGCGTAGTGTGTTTGAGCTTGGTGTTTTAGAATCTTTGCAAGATAAAGATTCTAATAAAGATTTTAAAACACAGGGGTATAGCCAGACTTTGCTTATAGATTGGCTTTTACAAAATGGCTTTATCTATAAAAGCACACAATCCAGCTATATTCTCACAGCAAAAGGACAAGAAGCTTTAAGGCTTAAAAAGGTCTTTTTATATTGGCTTGATTTGCCTTATTTAGTAGCACATAAACTTCCAGAAAGTCTTAGAGAAAATAAAGAAATGTTTAGCAGTATTTTTAATGCAGGATATTTTGATATGTTGCATAAAGATTCTAAGCAGCAGGAGCTTTTTTCAGCTATGGCGCATTTTTATGCGAGTGATTATAGCGATTTTATGCCTATATTAAATAATGAAGTCGTGTGTGATATAGGTTGCGGTAGTGGTGCTTTGTTAGATTCTATTGTGAAAAAATATCCAAATATACACGCTATTTATGCGGATAAAACAGATTTGCGTATGAATAAAAGTGGTGTTTTTATAGAGATTGACTTTTTTGTGCCATTTTCTATTCAAGCAGATGTGTTTATAATGAGTAGGATTTTGCACGATTATGATGATTGCAAGGCGATTAAGATTCTACAAAATGTCGCAAATTCTATGACAAAAGAAAGTCGGCTATATATTATAGAATCCTTGCAAGATGAGAAAAAGCAAGATATTGAAGTTAAAGTGCATTTGCTTAATTTCTTGGGTGGAATGGAGCGGAGTTTGATGGAGTATGAAAGTATTGTAAGTAAGAGTGGATTAAAAATAGTTGGCGTTACAAAACTTCAGGGCATTATGAGTGCTATGGAAATAAGAAAGGAGCAAAAATGAGAAGCATATATGCAAGTATGAATGATAGTGTAGCCTTAATCCCTAGTGGAGTAAGAGCAAAGCTATTTGTGCGACATTCAATTCGCCCCGGTGTTGAAGGGGAAAAAGTGGAGCATAATGGAGAAATGATACAGATAGAGGCAGGTTTTCACTGGGGACTTACAAGAGAGGGCAAGATAATGGCAGAAGAGTTTGGCAGGGGATTACGAGATGAATTTATATTGTGTAATCTTGTCTCTAGTGAATCTAAGCGGTGTGTAGAAACGCTTAATCATATACAAAAAGGCTATGGCATTAATGCAGAGACTAGCACGCATAATGTATTGAAAGCTATGTGGGTTTTGGATCCTCTCAAATGGCATAATATTTATGAATATTATAATAAGAATATAAAGCTACTCTTACAAAAAATGCTTGATAGAGAACATATAGATGGTGTATATCCTGTGGAAAAAAGCGTATATTTGCTACTAGAATATATGGGACTTTGTGATGATATGGGGCATAGAATCTTAAATAGTGAGTTGCTACAAGCAAAAGATTCTAAGAAAAAAGAGCTTGATATATATGTAAGCCACGATGGGCTTATTATGCTAACACTTTGTTATTTATTACAAAAAAATATGAGTGAGATAGAGTGGGTGTATATGCTTGAAGGTGTGTTTTTCTGGCGTGAAGAGTATTTATTATGCTTTGCTTGGCGTGGAGAAAAGTTTGAGTTTGATATAAGGGGATTGGTATGAGATTTTTTATTTTGGGTAATATCAATGCTGGAAAAAGCACTTTTACAGAATTTATTTATAAGATAATGTGTCAATTAGGCAAGTATGAAATTTTGCGTATTGATGATTTTCGTAAGAAATATGGTGATGGCAGTGAAAAAAGTGAGATAAAAATTGCAAGATATTTTGCTAAAACAATACTAGAAACAGAAAATGCTATTGTAGAGCTATGTGGATTTGGATATGCTGCTAAAGAGATTCTAAAGAAAATGAGAGATAATAGCTGCGTTGTTTTGTATATAAATGCACCATTACAAATATGTTTAGAGAGAATAGAAGCAAAAAGAAAAATTTTTGAAAGCAATAATCATTTTGCAGAATCCACAAAGATTGCAGACACGATTAGATTGCTTGATACAACCTTAAAAAGTGGCAAACTTTATGAAATGTGGGATAGGATAGCACTTGGTTGGCACACGATAGAACAAGATGATTTTATGGAGGCAATCAGCAAATTACCGCTAAAACAATATCATTACACAGGCGAAATGATAAATATATTAAAAAAGAATGGTTTTAATAAACTCATATCGTATGGATCGCTTGGGCGGTTGGATATGAGTTTATACTCTGATATTGATTTGATTTTGCTTAGTAAATTTTCTAAGGAGCAAGTTTTTGATATGATGCAAGCCCATTTGCAAGAAATTTTTAAAGAAAGTGTTATGTTTGTTTTAGGTGAAAAAATTGTCATTTTAAAAGATGATATTATGGTGGAACTCGCTATTATTCAATCATTCAAGGAATATGTAAAATATTATTGTGGCTCATATATTAACAATGTTTCAAAAACTATTTTGCTTGGGGGAAAGAAACTTTGTGGTATGATAACAAAGGTAACGCAGGCATATAGAGATTCTTCTTTATATAAAAATGAAAGCTATGATTTAAAACTATGTAAGGACAAGATACAATATTATTTCTTTTTTCTTAAAAAAATGGCAATAGAAAATGATTGTTTTAGATTCTATTTCTACAATAATCTTATTATAGATTCTATTGTTCGCTATTTATGTATAAAAGAGGGAATAGTTATGTATCTTTACTGCCCAAAGCATATCAATCATATTATGGCTAAATACAAGATAAAATATTTAGTTTATGATATGAGTAGAGATAAACACTCTCACATTAAAAAAGTTAAAACTTTTGTAGAAAGGTGGATTGAGTAGTGTTTTACTTCTATGATTTAATTGTTTAGACAGAATCCACAAAATAAAAACAGGGATAAAATGCAAACCAACAAATAATCTTTTATATTAAGTAATATGCAAACAAGTATTATGGGATATATATCTCAAACTCTCTCCGCAATCTTTCTTCCTACATATTCGCCAATATATGCACCCGCAATACCCCCAGCTAATACACCAACACCCGGTATCACCGCACCACAAACAATAGAGAATCCACGCGCTACCACAAATCCACCTATAATGCCACAAGCATTCTTTTTGATAGATTGCAGGCATTCCTTTTTTGTTGTTTCGCCTTTTTGCCATTTTAAAATGTCGTTTGCAGAGTTCATTGCGATTTGTGTGCCAAGCTTAAAAGCTGTTGTGCCAAAATTTTTCATAAGATATAAGGCTTTATTGCCACTATGTTGTATCATCACATTGGTTGTGCTTTTATTTATTTGTGTGGTTAGGATATAGGTTAGACCTTCCTTGCACGCATTTAATGTCCCATGAAAAATCGCTTGTTTCATGGCGACTTCTTTCCCTTTTTCTTTTTTATTGTTACAATAAGCTAAGGTTGTGCTTACACCACCGGCTACACACGCAATAATACTAGCATTTTTATATATATTTGCATTTTTAGAAACATTCGCACTTTTTAGAGATTTTATCATGGCTATATTCCTTTATTGGAGTTTTTAACATTATAATCACATTTTGCAAATTATTTTATCACTTCATGCCATGTTTTAAGCAGTGTAATTCAACTTAGATTCTAAAGGTTAGATATGTGGAGAAGCACATCTATATTTATCCAAATCAGTATTTTATTTGCCATTGCGTTTGCTAGTTTCCTAGCAGTCTCACTTTTTTATGTCAAGGTGCAGCCGGGTATAGAGAGTATAAAGCAGTATAATATCATCGTTGCAGCCATTGGTAAAATGCGTCAATATAATGCAAGTATGGAGGGTATAAAAAGCTTTCTTGAAGAAGAGAATTTTTATGAAGTGCCTATAACAGAGTATATGCAAGAGAGAATAGCACAAGAGCCAGCACCACATCCGGGCAGCTTTAGCGTGAGTGTTATACAAGATGGGAATGATATATTTATTGCCTTGCGGACTATGGATAATTTTGTTGTCTATCAAGATCCTATTGCATTTAATTGGTCTAAATATCACATGCTAACCTTTATGGGCGCGCTTATTTTAGTCATTATTTATATTACACTTATGAAGCGACTAATGCCACTTAGCCATATTAAAAATGAAATAGCGATTATGGCAAATGAAAATGAGATTCGACCTATTGTTTGGGGTTCTAAAAATCAAGATGAAATAGGTGAATTGGTGCGTGAATTTAACCATTCTGTTGAGAAGCTAAAAGCAGTGGGTGAAGCAAGGACGCTTTTTTTACGATCTATTATGCACGAGCTTAAGACACCGATTACAAAAGGGCGAATTGTAGCGGAAATGGTTATGGATTCTAAACAAAAGCAGAGATTGTGTGGCGTGTTTGAAAGGCTTAATTCACTTATTGATGAGTTTGCAAAAATCGAGCAGCTAGCAAGTAAGAATTATATGACAAAAAAGATAGAGATTCCCCTGCAAGAGATTGTAAAAGAAGCTATGCAAATGCTACTTATTGATTCTAATAATAATGACAATATAGTGTTTTTGCACCATGATGACTTGGTGAAAGTGGATTTTCATTTATTTACATTATGTATTAAGAACTTGCTTGATAATGGCATAAAATATAGCATAGATTCTAAAGTGATTATAGAATCTAGAGCTAAAGACTTAGTTATAAAAAATAAAGGCGAAAAGTTAAAACTTGATGTAAATGAATATTTTAAACCTTATTTTAAAGACATTAAAAATCCACTCTCACAAGGTTTTGGCTTAGGCATGTATATCGTAAAAACAACACTTGATACGCAAAACTTTGAGTTGGAGTATCTCTATGAAGATGGATATAACATGTTTATAATAAAAGATTGCATTGTAGAGAATTTTTGCCGTTTGGATAATGCCTTGCGAGATTAAAATCTAGGTTCTATTTTTATTAAAGCGGTGTTTTGCAGTGACTATTTAGAATCTCGTTCTATTTTTTGCATTCCACCCCCCCCCCCCCACATCACCCCAATAAAGTAGAATCTATAAACTTTTACAACTTCTTCTCTGCTATCACATCAAGTTCTTTTAATATCGGTATGAGTGCTTTTAGCTTACCAAGCTCAATCATATTTGGACCATCGCTTAGGGCTTCTTGTGGATTAAAATGTGTTTCCATAAAATAGCCATCAACGCCAACGCTACTTGCAGCACGAGCAAGATAAGGCACATAGCTACTATCACCACCGCTTTTACCACCAAGTCCGCCGGGCATTTGCACACTATGTGTCGCATCAAAGATAACTGGGGCAAATTGACGCATAATTACAAGCGATCGCATATCTACCACAAGATTCCCATAGCCAAAGGTGCTGCCCCTTTCTGTAAGCCATATTTTATGCTTACTGCTTAAGTTATAAGAATCCTGCATAAAGCCAGAATCACTGATATTAGAATCTCTAGTCTTTAATGCCTTAAGCACGCTATAACGCATATCGCTAGGATTCATAAACTGCCCTTTTTTGATATTAATAATCGCCTTAGTCTTTGCCACCGCGACAATCAAATCTGTCTGCCTACATAAAAACGCTGGAATCTGGATAATATCTGCCACTTCAGCGATGGGCTCTGCCTGCATGCTTTCATGTATATCTGTGATGATTTTATAGCCAAAATCCTTTTTTACCTTCTCTAGTAACAATAAGCCCTTTTCAAGCCCCGGACCTCTAAAGCCATCAAGGCTAGTGCGATTTGCCTTATCAAAACTTGCCTTAAAGTAAAAGTCAATCTCTGTGTCATTGTGTGCGAACTCAAGCTCTTTTGCGATGCGATAAATATTTGCTTCATTTTCTATAACGCATGGACCACTCAGTAATATCATAATATGCTCCCTATAATATAAATTTTCAAGGCTATTATACAAAAAGTTAAACCCAATCTTATTTACAATGCTAAACAAGACGCAAAAGCGGTGAGAGACTCGCAAAATCAAGTGCGATTGCTTTACTATCAAAGCTATGATTGCTACTCATTGTAATAATATATATCAAATACTCACCACATTCTTTCTCTCTCTTTCGTATAAGCTGTATTTTTTTTGCGATAGATTCTATACTTGCAAATGGCATACACAAAAAGATCATATTTTGCGTTGTATCTATAAAATCACAATGATGGCTATATTGCAGCTTAAAGCCCATTGACACCAACTCTAAAAATACCATATTTTCATACACTCGCACAAAATGTTTAGAATCTGCAAATTCACTTAGCGTAAAATCATAGAAATAAAGTTTATATTTCTTATTCGTATTTTGCGTATCAATATGCTTGCAAATATGCACGATATGATTTGTTTGCAAACTTTGCATTAAAGGATAGATTCTGTCCTTTGAGATTTTTATATGCTGCTTTAAATGCGTATAGATTCCATAGGTGCTTGTCTTTAAGGATTGCAAGGCTAACATATAGCTTAACGCTTTGGCTTCATCTTTTAAGCCAAACTGCATTGAACGCCATTTATATTCTCTCTTTTTATAATCTGGGAGTGAAAGCATTTCTATACTATTGCCTTCTTTAATGAAGTTTGATAGTAAAACATCAATATTTAGATTCTTAGAATCCATACTTAGATATTCTTCAAAGCTTAATGGTAACAAAGGCGATGGGCTAAAATCACTAGGACATGCCTGTATATCACCTATGTAGATACAAGGACAAGATACAGCTATATCATCACAATATTTTATTGAATCTAGAGTGATATTATCAACAATGAGTAATTCTAACTTTTGACTTACATTGTATAGGGCTTTTTTTGTATTTGCTATAAGAGTTTGTGAAAATAATGTAGCTAAATCCATGTAGAAAACATGCTGAAACTTTTGTGCATACCACAAAGCAAATGTAGTTTTACCGCTTTGTGGTGGTCCATATATAAAGGTTTTATCACTCTTTATATTCACACTGCGTGGAAAAAAATGCTTTAGCTTTGGAATCTCAATAGACATACTTCACTCACACAAGATTCTAAAAATACTCATCATAAAGCAACTTTACACACACAATAAGTGATACACCAACAACAAGGGGTTTGACTATCTTTATACCATAGCGAAGTGCAAGTCTAGACCCAAGATTTGCACCGATAAACTGCCCAGCACCCATAAGAAAGCCAAGCACCCATAGAATCTGTCCGCCTATGGCAAATACAAGCATAGAGGCAAGGTTTGAAGTGAAATTAAAAAGCTTTGCATGAGCTAATGCGTTTTTCAGTCCATATCCACCCAGCATGATTAAAGCAAGCATTAAAAATGAGCCAGTCCCCGGACCAAAAAAGCCATCATAAAAGCCAATCGCCCCAAGCACAAAATAAAGCAAAGCATGAGTGTAGCGGACATGACTTTGTTCTTCTGTAATCTTTGGAGAAAACAGAAAATAGAGTGCAAAGACAATCAGCAAAAAGGGGATACATTTCGCTAAAAATTGTGCTTCTAAAAACTGCACGAGCAGCGTCCCACCAGCCGCACATAAAAATACGCAAATAACAGGGGTAATATTATCTTTAAGAACTATATGTCCTTTTTTATAAAAGTGCATAGTCGCTGAAAAGCTACCAAAACAGCTTTGCAGTTTATTCACCCCTAAGGCTTGATGCGGTGGAATCCCAGCAAGAAATAAAGCAGGGATAGTAATCATACCCCCACCCCCCGCAATAGAATCTATAAATCCAGCACAAAAAGCCGCACAAAATAAAATCATATAAATATCTAAGCCCAAATCTCCTAACATGTTATTCCTTATAGTTCTTCTATAAATTAATTGTATCACAACACATAGGATAAAACAAGTTAGATTCTATGCCTTAGATTTTATATTGGGGATTTTTTACATATAATTTTTAGCTATAATACAACTTCATTTTTTGAATACATAATTAGGTAAATTCATGCTATTTTATAGAATCTTTTTTATATTTTTTGCCATATATGTGAGTGGTTGCGGCTATAAACCCATGTCATATTATGCAAATAAAGCCTTAGGTGAGAAAGTCTATGTAGAACTCATTGTCAATCTAGAGAATCCAGAAGAATCTGTAAAGATTAAAGACTTAGTAAATGAGGCGATTGTTTCGCGTTTTCATTCAAGGATAGCGAATAAGAGCGAGGCAGATTCTATCCTTAAGGTTAATGTAGAAAATATACAAGATACAATCATTGGCACAAATACACAAGGCATTGCGACTTTTTATCGCGTGTTTCTCAATATTTCCTTTAGCTTTAATCATAATGGAAAAGCATTTAACTTTGCAAATCAAGGTTATTATGACTATGCTGCCTCACTTGGTAGCCCAACAATCACCTATAACAATAGATCAAATGCAATCATTGAAGCAGCAAGGCAAAGTCTTGATAGATTCATATCTCAAATTGGTTATAGTGCATCCTTTTAATTTCTCTGTATTGGAATCCAAAGTTTAAACATAATCTTAAAAAGGATAGAATTATTGAGTGTGAATTGTATATGCGATGATTGCTTAAGCCTTTAAGATTCTACATAACATTAATGTATAATAACAATTTTTGTTTTATTGTGATAAAAAGTGTGTCATGCAAAGACGACTATGTAAAAATTACAAAAAGGGTAGTTATGAAAAAAAACAAGCAGAATCTATGTAGTCTTATATCTCAAGTGCGATCAAAAGTTATGCTTTTTGGCATTATTATATGCAGTAGCTTTTTTGTATTTACACAGCTTGTTTATGGCTTTGAAGACATAGGGGCAAAGATAGAAGCCATCGCCAAAAAGGCACATTCAGCGGGATTAAAGCCTGTGAGTGAGGGTGCTGAATTAGCTACATTGCAAAAAGGTATGTTTGATAAAAAGTCAGATTTTAGCTTTTCAGAGGCACAACTTGAGTTAGGTAAGATTCTCTACTTTGATCCGCGTTTAAGTAATGATGGTATGCGCTCATGCAACACCTGCCATAATATCGCTATGCAAGGCACAAGCACACTTGATAAAAGTCAAAATAACCCCCATCATTTAAATGTCCCGACAATTTATAACATGCTTTTTAATGATGCTGCCTACTACAAAGGACAAATAAAAAGACATGATAAACTAGATACAAACACAAGTAAATTTTTATCAAAAAATATTACTGCTAGGGCGACTTTACATGCACTAAAGGCAGATAATGAAATGAAAGGCAATATGCAAAAAATCATTCAAGGTATCACCAACTCAAAAGAGTATATGCGATATTTCATAAGGGCGTATGGCACGAAAGTAAAGGTTGATGAGAATCTTATCGCACAGACTTTGGCTGGTTTTATTATGAGTTTAAATGTAGTTACTCGCTTTGATGATTTTTTGAATGGGAATCTAAAAGCCCTTAGCATTAGTGAAGCTGAAGGGCTTGATATGTTTATTGAAAAGGGCTGTGTAACATGTCATAATGGCGTAAATCTTGGTGGGACAATGCAGCCTTTTGAAGTTATAGGTAAATATAAATTCAGTGATTTAGGGAAGTTTGGCACAGATTCTAATAAAATGCTGAAAGTCCCAACACTGCGTAATATCACTGCAACTGCACCATATTTTCATAATGGTGGATTTAGTAACCTTGATGATGCGATTAAAGAAATGGGGAGAATACAAATAGGCATTAATCTCTCGAATAAAGACATAGCAAAAATTATTGAGTTTTTAGAATCTTTAAGTGGTGAGATACGAACTATAACAATACCAACTTTGCCTAGAGCAAGTTTTTAATGGAACGAGTTTCTAAGACAATTTTAAAAAGTTATTTATAGAATCTAAAAAGCTAAATAAAGCCTGATAGAAGCTTTATAATTTATTGCCAACAATCTATTTCATAGAATCTTTTTATTCTAGATTCCAAACAGAAGGGTATCAAATGCGATATATTTTAATTAAACTTCCAAATTGGCTTGGCGATACAATGATGCTAACACCGACCATTGCTTGTATAAGGCGATTTTTCCCACAAGCAAAAATCATTCTCGTTGGTAATGCTTTGAGTGTGAGTTTATTTAACACGAATAAAACTTTTATAAAAATCTTTACTGATAAAAGTAAGCAAAAAAAAGGCATTATAAATCGCATTAGAGAGACAACTAAACTTGCAGGAGAGGTTAATAGCTATTTGCATGAAAATAATATAACACTTGATTGTGCGATAACTACGCAAAATAACTTTTTTTCAGCTTTTTTACTCTCAAAAATAGCGGTTAAAAAACGCATTGGCTATGGTGATAAAAATGCTTTTGGTATGCGTAAATTTCTCTTAACTCATATAGTCAAATATACAAGCGGTCGTCCGCCACTTTGCACACATCAGGTGTTAAGCTATATTCATTTATTGCTGCCGATTTTACCGCATAGTTTTTTTAAAGATTGCAAGTTAGATTCTAAAAGCGTGCATTACAATCCGCTTGCAAGTCGTGTGCAAAATATGCTTTATAATGAAGCAAAAGATTTACAACTCTACCTTCCTTTTACAGAGAAAAAGTCGAAAAAAAAGATTATTGCCATTAGCACAAGTGCGAGTTATGGAGATTCTAAAATGTGGCTTATTTCACATTTCATAGAAGTGATTGTAGATTTCATACACAAAGGCTATAATGTTAGAATCTATGGGGCTAAAGATGATATAGAGAGAAACGCACAGATAGAAAAAAGTGTGAAAGAAGCCTTGAAAGAAAGCGATTATGAAAGATTAGAGAATCTAAGCGGGAAAACTAGCATGCAAGAACTCATTCAATCTTTAAGTGAATGCAGACTTTATATCGGCAATGACAGCGGGACGACACATATTGCTAGAGCGCTAAATTTACCTAGCATTATTATCTTTGGTCCTATGCCCTTTTCTTGGTGTAGTCCTTGGAGTGTTTTAGAAACTGAAAAAAGGGGAGAATACTACATTACAGAAAATACGATTTCTATACAAAAAGATCTTTCATGTGTGCCTTGCAAACAAAAGACCTGCCCCCTAAAACACCATAATTGCATGAGACTAATCACACCGCAAGAGGTGCTAGACCTTGGATATAAGTTGCTGGAACTAGAATTCTATTAACTCTCTTAAAACATAGCAATTTAGGCGTTTATAGTATCGTAAAAAAGTGAAAATTGACACACTTGTGCGACACATTGACACATAAACTGCTAATTTTAGGAGTTTAAAATATGAAGTCTAACTACTTTATAGACAAAAGTTTATTAAAATCATTAAGCGTAGGTATAAAAGAGGCAATAGTTTTAGATTTTTTCTACTACTACAATAATCGTAATTGTAAAAGTTATCGTATAAGTATTACAAAGATAGCAGAACACTTAAACATAGCTCGGGGACATCTCTACAAAATCTTAGGGAAGTTAGTAAAAAGAGAATTAATTGTTAAGTCTTGCAAAGAGTATATGGTAACCCAAAACTATATAAGTGTAAGAAGAAAAAGTTTTAAAGAAGCACATAGCAACTCTCAAACTTCAAGTGATATTGTACCAAATTATGTTAATAAATATAGCAAAACAAAGCAAAAAAATATTGCAAATTTCACAGATACAGAAATGTATTCAAATGAATCAAAAGTGTATCCAAAAGAGTCAGTTTCTATACTATATAGAGATACAAATATACAAAACTCTAGCATATTAAATGCTAGAGTAGATATAAAAACAAATGCAAAATCAAAAATTAAAAATATTTTTGATTTGATTTGTTTGTTTAGGGGGGAGGGAGAGAAAAGTAATAGCCTTAAATCCTTTGTGATACCGCAGAAATTTATTGCAGACATCATTCAAACTTGCGATAAAGAGATTAAGAGAGCAAATAGTATCAATTTCTCTAGCTTGAAAAAGATACTTAGTGATGATGAGTATGAATTGTTTATGAATTATGTAAAAAAGACTATATAAAGTTATTCTGCTTTTTATATAGTCTATAATTACACTTACAAAACACTTTTTAAACATTCCAAAATATCAAATATAAAGGTAATCATAAAAATGAGTAGAAAAATAAGCATACCATATAAAGACATCATTCCAAAGTATCAAACAGGGTATTATTCAATATCAAAACTAGCTAAAGAATATAACATTTCAAAAAGCACATTATGCAAGTATATTAAACAAAATAATATAAGAATTAACGAACAGGCACAACATGCTACAAATGCCCTAAATAGCGGCTTTTCAACACTTGAAAAAATAATTAACGAACGAGGTTTGCAAATTAACGAACACTTGCAAAATATACAAAATAAAGGCTTAATTGATACACAAAATAACGATTTGATAGAATGTAAAAATATTAATACTTTAATAGTAAGTGAAGTTATAAACATAGTCAAACAAAAAAACCCTTATTTTGCGTATATATTCCAAGATTTAAGCAATAAGATTTTACATATATGTAATGATTTACTAGATAATGGAATCACAAATACAAAAGATTTAAAAAATATCACAAGTGCTATAAAAGACATTAACGACACATTGCAAGTTATTCCAAAACCCCCAGCATTCGCACAACAGATAAACATTAACAAAGACAATAATAACATTAACAATAATAAAGAGTTTGTTAAACATATTGAAGTAGAGATTGTAAGCAAATGAAAACTAGAATATATAAAGCTTTAAAGCCTTGTTTATATTGCTTTATAAGCCTTTGCATGTATATTAATGCCTTGCTTAGTTAGCATTGTTTGCATACTAAGAGCCGAGCATAAAAGCAATAAATACATTTAAGCCTTAGCATGTGTTAAGCATTAATATTGCATACTAGCATATACATTACATGCATAATAACATTAATGCTTATGCGTGTTTTCACAAATACAAATAAAGCTTTTGCAAAATACAAAGTATAAAAAACACTTGATACAAAATCATTTTTAAAGCGTTACAAATTAATTAATACTTTGATACAAATTAAAATTACATAAGCAAATAATGCTTTAATTTTTGCATTCTTTACTTAATGGATTTTATAAGCTTTTATTGTGTAGTTTTATATGCCTTTTAAGCACATAAAACATACTTTAATATGTAGTAATGTTTTGTGTATCCTTTTTTAGAATACATTCAAAAATACACATAAGATATAAACAAAAAAACATCATGTTGAAGTAAAAAAAAGGAATTATAACATATAAGCATATTATAAAACACAAACACATAAAACCCTTTATATAAGGCTTTTATGTGTTTGTGTGTTTTTTAGTTAGTGATTAAGTGTTTTTTTTGAGTTGCTAAGTGAATATAAAAAATCAATCCTTTACGCCAGAGATGATTTGCATGGAAGCAAAAAAGGATATGCCACACATAACACTTGATGATATTGCATTAATCATGGCAGAATCACCTATTGCAAATATTGATGAGTATGTGATAAAAATTGTAGAAAACAATAAAACATTAACAACGCTTAACTTTCTATCAAATCTTAGAAATGAAATATTGCAAAATGATTCAAGCACAATCAATTCTATACTCTTTAATTCCATAAAATCAATAGAACAAATCAATGATAGCATGGGAACAAACGAGCATATTAAAAGCTTTGCTGAATGGGAAAACTATCTCAAAGAACATGATACAAACAATGTGAGATACCAAATAGGGCTAAATTGTATCGATAATGCTTTAAAAGGCGGTATAAAGCTTAATCAGTTAATATTAATAGCAGGGGACGCTGAAAGTGGAAAAACAAGCTTAGGATTACAAATATTACATAATCTTAGCAAAAATCATAAAACTTGCTATTTTAGCCTTGAATTTAGTGCTAAAAGCTACATAGAAAGAAGCAATAAGATAGATAAAATCTTATTAAAAGAAAATCAAATAACACAAGATACATATAATGCAATGCGGATAAATAGATTCTTAGATACAGACACTAGAGAACTAAATAGACTAGAATTAGCCATAGCAAATCTAGCAAAGCAGGGTGTAAAGTTTTTCTTAATAGATTCACAAATGTGTATAGAAGTGCATGATGAAAAGTATGAAGTAGAAAAGCAAAATAAGAAATTTCAAGTATTGCATAAATTAGTCCAAAAGTATGAGATTGCAATATTTTTGATAGTCCAATACTCAAAAGCTAATAAATCATCGCCTTATGGAAGTGTTATAGGGCAATATGTGCCATCAATAATACTATCCATTGAAAAGAACGAGAAAGATGATGATTTTGAATACATAATCAACATTAAAAAGAATAAGCAAGAGGGAGTATTAGGAAAAAACAATGTAGAGTTTAATAGAAACACTCTCATGTTTGAAACGCCATTACACGACACAAGCAAGAATAGTAGTAGTGATATGAATAGATATTTTAAACAATCACACTCATATCCGCAAGGAAAAATTAAAGGAGAGCAAGAAATTAAAATGAGACCACAAGAAACAGAGCCACAGATACAAGTAGAAAAAGTTAATTTAGAGGGATTATTAGTTTAGAAAGGACACAATATGACAAACACAATAGAAAACACAAAAGAAATTCCATACAAAAGCTATCAAATAACAGGCACTAATGTGATTATAAAAGCAAAAGTGGATTTTAGTAATAATGAAGTAAAAATACTCACAGAAAACAACATATTAAAGACATATACAATCTATCAATTTTTTATACAGATGAATGCAAGAGAAATTAACACATAAGCATATAGCAATGAGAGACATAAAAATAAGAGGAAATAATATAGATAAAATCAAAATTGACTTTAAGCAAATAAAATCAGCGACATTATAGCGAGATTAAAAAATAAAGTCAAGTTTTTTTAGCCTTTTGTTTCTCTTTAGATTCTAAGGGTTATTTGAAATATTAATGTTAAAATAGGTTATAATGCTTTTAGCTTTTTTTGCTAAGGTTTGGCAGTATGAAAGAATATTATAAGGTATCAGCGGAAACATACAGGGCAGTAGCCTTATTTTTTGCAAGTATAGACGCAGGTTTGAGCGTTTTTATATATAATGATAGCAATTATAAAATATTGCCTTTATTTGCTTTATTTGTTTGTGTGTTTGCTACAATCCTTTTTATTATCCTTTATTATGATAATATGGAAAAATTGAAGCAAGAATTTAAATTACAGGAGCATAAAACATGAATATAAACGAAATTGCAGTAACTTTAAATTTTATTTGTATGTGTATGATTTTATGTTATGTTATATACAGAGAATTTAAAGCAAGAAAAGATATTAAAGAGAGCGAACAAAAGCAAAAATAACCACACTTTAACCCCTTAATACTTCAATAACCTTTTAATTTTACTTGAAAGGTTAAAACAATGTTAGGCTATAATGATTTTTACACTTTAGAAAACCTTGTTAATGTGCTATTAAGAGATAAGCACGAGCAAGAAATACAAGAAAACGAAACCGCACTGCTTGAAACAAAGCTGGAGAACATGGGCGAATCGGAGCTAAAAGAAGCTTTAAAAAATGGCTTTTTTGAGTTTATAAAAGCGGAGCTAACAACAAGGGGGCTAATATGAAAAAAGAAATCAGCGATTATACCTTTGACAGATTTTTAACAAAAATTTGCCCCTTTGGATATGGCGACATTTACAAGGCATTGGAGATATTAAGCGGAATCTACCGCGAGAGCGAGACCGCCGACAAATTAGCGGATTTATTCCATAAAAGCCTAGAAAGTGAAATTTTTACAGATTATGAAAAAGTAGATATTTGCTACCTAGCTATTAATCACACTTTAGAAAAGGCACAAGGCATACTAAATAGACTCGGCTATAATATAGACCTAAACGAGCTTTTAAACCCTTATTATGACAGCATGGCAAGTTTTTTTAATTGCGAATCGGATTCTACATTAGCGGACGCCTTAGAAATAGCAGTTGATTATAGCAACATGGAGCTACTACAAGCAATCATAAAAGGCGAAATTAGGCTAAGAAAGAAAGCATAAGGGGGGGGCAATATGAAAATATCAAAATTTTATGCGACAAGGCAGACAAACAGGACAACAGGTGCAACATATTATAACGCTATTTCATCACACAAAAGGAACATAACGGGCTTAAAATCCGCCTTATGTGTGTTTTTATGCCAAAGCAGTTTTAAAGGCGAGTTAGTAGAGTTTGGGACAATAGAAGCAAATAAAATTAGCTTTATATCAAACCACAAAAGCTTTAAAAAGCATAATGACATACAAGCCTTGCTAAAACATGTAAAAGAACAAGAGCCTATGACATGCTATTTTGAAAAGTGCATAAATGCTAAACATTGCATATTGTTAGACAACAAGAAAGGGGCGTAACATGCTACAACAACACATCAAAACACTAGAGAGAGCAAAGGGCGGAGTCTTGCGAGTTATTGACAGCTTACAAGAGCCTATAACAGAATTTTACGAAGTTACACTACTTCAACAAGAACAGGGGGTATTATATACGCTTGTTAGTGTAGGAAGCGTGGAAACAGCAACCAAGAATCTAACCGAAGCCGAGCAAACCGCTTTAATCTTAATGCGTGAAACAGGGCTAAAACATGCGATTATTAAGAACGCCAACGAGAAGCACCGAGTCGGACTCGACCATAAACAAGGGCTTGTTAAGTGGTAAGCCCACGCTAAAAAATCGGCGGAAAAGAATTATTTGTTATAGTTGCCTTGCTGCGCAAGGCAGAGATTAAAAAGTTTTTTTAATTATTATTAAAGTGTTAAATTAATAGTAATTAAAAAATAAATAAATGTTTAAAAAGGAAAGGATAAAAAATGTTACTAAGTGAAGTTTTAAAAGATGATGATTTAAGATTAAATGCAGAAGCGTTGGAAACAATAGCGGATAATTATCCCATTCTATTGAGTTTGCAAAGATTGGATTGTGAAGTAGAAATACAAAACAGAAAAGAGTATTCACATTATGGCACAGAGCAAGAAAGGGCAGAAATAATACAAGAACTAGAAAAGAAAAAAGAGAGTCAAGAGCTAGATTTTGATTTTCTAAAAGATGAGCTAGAGACTTTGCAATATCACATAAGTAGCACAGGGCATGCGTTATGTTGGTATGCAACAGCGGAAAAATTCTATGATGAAAACGAAAAAGAGATAAGCGAATATTTTGATAATCTTTGCAGTGAATGCGATACAAGCGGAACAGATTTTATACAAATGAGCGTTACAGAGACTCTAAACTCACCAGACATAGCAAAAAATAGAATCATTGAAGGATATTTACAAAGCCTAGCAAGTGAATTAATGGATTATGAAATAAGCGAAAGCGATTTAGAATCACAAGATAGCAAAACAGAATAAAGGGGGGAGAATGAAAACTATTTTTTATATATGCAATGTAATGCAAAATGATTATTCAATGCAGATTTTAAAAAAGCTATTTTGTGAAAAGGATATTATTTTTTGCTTATCAGTGCTTTACCCAACATATCAAAAAGAATCAGCACAAAAGCTTAACGAGCTAATAGAAAACGAGTTAGCAAAGACAAGGGCAGAATCTCAAAATATAGATATATTAGAGATAACACAAGAACATTTAAAAAGCGTATTGCTAGACAAGGAGTAAAAGACATGAAAACAAAAATACAAATTATTGATTGTTTTGTAGCAGAACAATTACAAGGCGAATATTACAGCGGATTTACACGCAGTAGAGTTTTTGTAAGCATAAGTTTAAAAGACATGATTAACTATCTAGCAAAGACATACAAAGAAGCGGAGCTAGACAGCAGAGACAGCAAAAAAAGAATATACGAACATTTTACAAGCGGTAATAATCGTATATTTTTAGACAGCAAAGACAGCGACATAACAGAACTAACAATCCATAAAGAAAAAATGTTAGTTAATGATAAAAACGAATTTTCATCACTTGAATTTTACAAAGCCGATGAAATCGTAGAAATATAGTGAAAGTGAAACAGATTCTAGCATAGATACAAATATGCAAGAAACACAAGAAGCAGAAACAGAGTCAACAGAAGCAGAAATACAAACAGACTTTAATGCAGAAAACACAGAATCTAGCATTAAAGACAATGAAACACAATTAGATAAAGCAGAGTTTGAAGCAAACACAGAAAACAAATATATAAACGAAATGCAATCTATTATCTAAAGAAGCTAATATCACAGATAAAGACACAATAGAAAAGATTATGTGTTTAAAAGATGATATAAGCAAACATGTTAAACTTATAGAATCGTTGCATAATGAGAAAGAAGCAAAAATAGAATTTGAAAAGATTTTTAAATTACATTTTATAGATATTGCAATGACATATCCACAAGCATATAATGGGATAGCAAATAATCAAATATTAAAAGAAAAATTAAAAGAAGTAATCTTTGAAGCAATCAAACAAGAAAACACAGAATCTATTGCAAGAAAAGATTTTTCTAACAAAGCTTTACAGAACACAGAATCTAAACAAGAACTAGATTTAAAAGCTAAAAAGAAATCATTGCTAACTTTTAGCATGAAAGATATATCTTTATCGCATAAACAGCATAAAAGCCTTACAGACTACAAGCATATAGATAGCTTTAATAGTGTAATTGAAAAAAGGGTTATAAAGGCAGTCCACCAAAAGCGAAAGCTAAAAGCGGGGCGAAGCGGGGCTAAAAACACCACGCAACCCAGCCCCACCCAAGTTTTTTTGTAAAAGTTGAAGTGTTATGCTACAATAATTTAAAATATTTTATGATAAATTATCATAAAAAATACATTAATAAAAAGGATTAGGACATGAAAACAATAATTGAAAGAATTGAAAATGAAATAATAGATAGGATAAAGTCTTTGCAAATCCACCTTGATGATGAGCTTATATTTTGTGAATTGACAGCAAGCGAACAAGAGAAAATCGTTGAAAATATCAAGCAGGAGCTAAAAAAACTAGAGAATCTGGTATTGCAAAATATACACCAAGAGATTAGTTGGCAAGAGATTGAAAAGACACAAGAATACCAAGATGAAATGGAGAGAGTTGAAAGGCTTGAAAGAATGGAGGAGTTTCAATTAGAAATGTGGAAAGAAACAGATGAAGCACAGGATACAAATCCAAAAATTAAGCTAAATCTTATTACAAGAATAGCAGATGAAGCTTTAATAATGGCAAGAAAAATGCTAAATGAGAGAGGATATACCCATGCTATCGTTTCTAATGTTAATGAGAGTATGCAAATAGTGCGAAATGATAAAAAACAAGAAATTATTACATACAACATTAATGCAAAAACAAAAGCAGGGCAAAGCGAGAGCTAAAAGCGGAGCGGAAGCAGGGCGAAAAACACCACGCAACCCAGCCCCACCCAAGTTTTTGTGAGTAGGTAAAAGTATTTTATGATATTTTATAATCTTTTATGATTAATTATCATAAATAGACATGATTTAAAATAGATAATAGTGTTTTAAGATTAAAAATGTTGTTTTAATGTTAAAGATGATATTTTGCGTTAAAATAATGTTTTTAACATTGTATTTCATATTAAAGGATATATAATGATTATTGCAATAGCAAATGAGAAAGGCGGAAGTGGTAAAACTACTTTAAGTGTGAATCTAGCTATACAATTTAGCATGGATAAAAAGGAAGTGTTATTGTTAGATACAGACCCACAAAGAAGCAGTGAAGCTTTTTGTAATGTGAGGACTAATGAGAATAAAGATTTAACTTTTCATTGCTTATCAAAGATAGGCGACTCATTAGCAAAAGAAGTGAAAAGCTTAGAATCTAAATATGATATTATCATTATAGATACAGGCGGTAGAGATTCTAAAGAAATGCGATTAGCTTTGATTGTAGCAGATATTGTATTAATACCGCTTATCCCTAGTCAATATGATATTATGGTGTTAAGCAAGATGAATGAGATATACGAACAAGCTAGAGTGTTTAACGAGAAGTCAAAAGCTTATATCATCGTTACAAAAGCTAGTCCTAACCCATTCTTACAAAAAAAGGTGGATAATCTAAAAACATATATTAGAGAACAAAAATTAGAGAATTTGTCTTTAATGGATTCAGTAATATATGAGAGAGAAGCATATAGAAATGCAGTAGAATATGGCATAGGAATAACTGAATTTTGCAATAAAAGTGATAAGGCATATACAGATTTTATGAATCTGTATAAAGAAATATGCAAGAGTATGAAATAAATTATAATAAATTATGTTGATTTATAATAAAATATTATAATTTATCATGATTTATCATAAATTATGAGAAAGGATATACATGACCTTAATAGTCGAAAATGTAAAAAAAGAATATGTAGAGGCATTTAAGGGGTTATCTAGTGGTGTTAAAGCCAACATGAAAGTATTTGTAGAATATAATAATACAAATGATAATCTCACAAAAAATGACTATACAGATGAGTTGAAACAAGAAGTGTTAGTAGATAAAACACAAAACAACACAAATGAAAGGATAGACAATGTTTAAAAAAGTGAATCTAAAACAAAAAGCAGAAAATATAGATTCTGATAAATTACAAGAATTTATCAATAATGCAAGTGGCAGTGAGCCTACTAGAAAAATAGGTGGCGTGAAAAAAGGTATGATTCTAAAAGATGAGAAAGACAAAAGAGTAAAAAGAATAACGCTTTATCTCACACAAGAAGAGTATGAGTATATAGAAAATATTGCTAAATCATATAGAATGACAACAACAGAATACTCAAGGACTAAGCTTTTAACAGATGATAAGCCAATAGAGATTATTTAAGAAATAAAGGACAAAAAATGGAGACAAGGAAAAAAATAAAGGTGGCAGACCTAGAAAAGAACCTACATTTAATCGTAGCTTTAGAATTAACCAAGAATTGAAAGAATTTTGCGAGAGCCTTGACAACACAAACCAATTTATTCAAGATTTAATTGTTAAAAGCAAGGAAACAAAGACCAGCCAAGTCTATTTTAAAGGCAAGTGCTAAATATCATACATTTTAGTGTTCAATACCTTTATTTTTATCATTTTGCAATGCGGTTTAGATTCTATTTTGGAATCTTTTGCAGTATCTTTTATAGAATCTTTTTTAGCATAAATGTTATAACCATATTCCTTGTTGAGATAAGCCTTAAACACACTAATTTACCTTAGAATATCTATATTCAAATTGACAAATCTTACCACATGAAGTAAGACTGATTAAACCTAATGGGAATCCAAATTTGTTTGCAATCTTATACTTCTTATGCGTATAATTTTATCACAAACACATTTTATAGTATCATATTATAAAAATTTGTAAAAATTTATATATAGGCATTTTATGTTATCCTACATTTTTAAGAGAATCTTTTTAGTTATACCTACCTTGCTTGGTATTATCACGCTTAATTTTTTCATCATTCAGTTAGCACCCGGTGGTCCTGTGGAGCAAATGAGTGCGAGGCTTACAAATACTCTGCAAGGTGAGAGTAATGCTGGGAGTATAAGGCTATCAAGCTATCAAGGTGCAAAGGGGCTTGATTCTGCTCTCATTACGCAATTAAAGGAAATGTATGGCTTTGATAAGCCCATTTTAGAGAGATTTTTTATCATGCTGAAAAATTATATGCGATTTGATTTTGGAGAGAGTTTTTATAGGGAGGCTCGTGTGCTTGATATTATTAAAGAAAAGCTGCCTGTATCAATCACACTTGGAATCTTTAGCACACTCATTATCTATCTTATAAGCATTCCGCTTGGCATTATTAAAGCGTTATATAGCAATAGCCCATTTGATACTTTTACTAGTGTTTGCATTACGCTTTTGTATTCTATCCCGCCGTTTTTGTTTGCTATTTTGCTAATTGTCCTATTTGCTGGAGGGAGTTTTTGGGATATATTTCCACTGAAAGATTTAGTTAGTCAAAATTTTCATGAGATGGGTTTGTGGGATAAGATAAAAGATCTTTTATGGCATATTACTCTGCCGCTTATTTGCATTTGTGTTGGCGGGTTTGCAAGTCTTACTCTACTTGTTAAAAACTCATTTCTTGATGAGATAAATAAGGGTTATGTGCTACTTGCAAGAAGTAAGGGGGCAAGCAATATGCGTGTGTTGTATCTGCATATATTTCGCAATGCCATGCTGTTACTTATTACGCTTTTCCCTGCTACTTTTATTGGTATGTTTTTTAGCTCTAATCTGTTGATAGAGATTATTTTTAATCTCGATGGGCTTGGGCTGCTTGGCTATGACAGCGTGATTACTAGAGATTATCCTGTTGTATTTGGCACACTTTTTATTTTTACGCTTATTGGTTTATTTGCTAATATTATTGGCGACTTGCTTTATATGGTTGTTGATCCGCGTATAGATTTTGATAAGGCGTAGATTCTAAAGGATAATAATGCAGTATTTTATCTATCAAGAAAACACAGCACAATCTAAAGAAGAGATAATTTTTGAATGTAAAGGCTCAAAGTTTATAGCCTTGCTTTTCCCACTTGATATAGCTACAAATACAACTCTAGATTCTAATCAAATATTAAGAAATGACATATTAGCAAAGCTTCAAGCCGCACATAAAAAAGCAGTGCATTTTGTATGGGCGTTTAGAATCTTAAATGAATATCAGCAAATAATAGAGGGCAGTAGTGATGATGGCGAACCTAAAGGGAGTGCTGGAGTGCCTATGCTTGAAGTCTTGCGTGGTAAAGGCTTAATCAATATCTTTTGTGTTTGCATACGCTATTTTGGTGGCACAAAGCTTGGCGTTGGGGGATTAGTAAGGGCATATACACAAGCGACATTGCAAACTATCACTTTAGCTGAAAATCTAGGACAAATCCTGCCCTATCAAGCTAAAGATACCATAAGCATTCATGTAAAAAGCAGTGCGTATAATAAAATCCTGCATTTAGCTACACAACATCAACTTGAAGTGATTGATAGAGAGTTTCTACAAACTAGCATTACCTTGCAACTACAAGGGAGTGCTACAAATTTAGAAAATTTTTCAAAAGAGTATAAGAATCTTTATTATGATAGTATATGTCATAAAATGCAACATATTGGCAAATGCATTAACGCATTATAATATATAGAATCTTCTTAGTCCCCTATTCATAACTCTTCGATATTTCTGCAAAAATAGATTCTACATTCTTAATATAATCACTACTCATAGGGTTAATAAGAATGACTTTAGCCCCCATAGTCTTTGCAAGTGTTGCTATATCTTTATTATTACTTTCTGCAAAGACTTTTTTAATCCCTGCTTTTTTACCAAAGTCAGCAAGACTTAGAATCTCTTTCATGCCATAGGTTTTTCCATGTTGCTCTAGGGCATGCTCTATTAATCCATATTCAGCAGCTGCTTCATCAAATAATGGGTGAAAGACTATGAAGTCTTTATGTGGCATTTTCTCTAAATGCGATTTTATTTTCCGCTCTAAAATCTCTAATGCATGGTATATTTCCTTTGCATTTTCAGTGTAGAAACTTGCATTTTGCGGATCTTTTGAAGCTAATGCAATGGTAATAATGTTTGTAATCTCTCTAGCATTCTCGATACTAAGCCATAGGTGCATTTGATCCTTTTTGTTTAAGTCTTCATGCAGCATTACAATTTCTAGTATATTTTGCTGTTTATTTGCCTTTAGAATCTTTGGTAGCCATATATTTTCAAAAGGCATGCCTATACCGATAAATATATCGCTATTTGCTAGAGTTTGCATGTCTTTAAAGCTTGGTTCATAAGTCTCTGCATTTTTATTTTGTGGCACGATGATGTGAATATCTGCCCTAGATTTTGCGATCCCTTGCACGAAAAAAGAAAGTGGTGGGATACTCACACTTACTTGTAATTTCTTTGCGTATAAAAGATGACACACGCTACACATTGTGATAATAACAATTAAAAACTTTTTCATACATAACCCCTAGACTTTCTACATGAATGGAATCTGCTATAATACTACAAAAATTAGAGATTCACACATAAAAACGGAGATTTACATGAATATAGCAATCACTGGGGGTGGCACAGGCGGACATTTAGCAATCGCAAGGGCATTGGGCGAAGAGTGCAAGAAGCAGGGTATCACTACACTCTATATAGGTGGGACAAAAGGGCAGGATAAGCAATGGTTTGATAATGAAAGCACACCTTTTACACATACTGCCTTTTTAGATTCTATGCCGGTTGTTAATCAAAGCTTTTTTGGTAAATGGAGTGCGTTAGCAAAAAATATTACAGAATCTTTGAGTGCAAAAAAGCTTTTAAAAGAACATAATATTAATGCGTGTATTAGTGTCGGTGGATTTAGTGCAGCGACAGGGAGTTTTGGGGCGATTTTTAGCAGGATTCCATTTTTTATACATGAGCAAAATGCGTGTATGGGATCGCTAAATAAGCTTTTAAAGCCATTTGCAAAAAGTTTTTTCTCAAGCTTTGAGTATCCTAATGTTACCCTTACGCCTTATCCTATTAATAGTGATTTTTTTATGAAGCAAAGAGAGAGAGATACGCTTAAAACTATCGCCTTTTTTGGTGGCTCTCAAGGTGCAAAAGCGATTAATGAACTAGCATTAAATCTTGCCCCCTTACTTAAAGAGAAAAATATAAAAATCCTGCATCAAGCAGGAAAAATAGATTATGAAAACACTTATAAAGCCTATGTTGAAAAAGGCTTCAATTTAGCAGATTCTATGCAGGATTTTAAAAGTGGCAATAAGGATATATTTGTATTTGATTTTAGCAGGGATATGGCAGAACTTATGAATATGGCTGATTTTTGCATTAGTCGTGCTGGAGCATCAAGCCTTTGGGAACTTGTGAGCAATGGCTTACCCACACTTTTTATACCCTACCCATACGCAGCAAAAAATCATCAATATTTTAATGCAAAAAGCCTTATTGATAAAGACTTAGCACTGCTTTACACACAAGATGAAATTTCACGCATTGATATAAACGATTTAGCACAAAAAATCACACAAATAAATCTTTCTGCTATCTCAAAGTCGCTTATCACAATGGCACAGCAAAATGGTGCTGAATGTATCATTAATCACATAAGGCAATATCTTAAGAATTAGAATCTTATAACAAATAAAAGCTTTGTAATTTTAAGTTATAATCTCACATATTAAAAAAATATTAATATTTTGGAGTTTATAACTATGACAAAAAAGCAAATAAGTGCGGTAGCATTATTTAGTGGTGGATTAGATTCTATGATTTCTATGCAGTTGTTGCACGAGCAAGGCATTAAGGTATATGCGCTAAATTTTAACATAGGCTTTGGTAGTAATAAGGATAAAAGTGAGTATTTTTATAACGCAGCTAAGCAAGTTGGGGCAGAACTCATACAGATAAATATCGCAAAGCAGTTTTTTGATAATATTCTATTTAAGCCGCAATATGGCTATGGGAAGTATTTTAATCCATGTATTGACTGCCATGCAAATATGTTTTCACACGCATTTGCGAAAATGGTAGAGCTTGGGGCTGATTTTGCCATCAGTGGTGAAGTATTAGGGCAGAGACCAAAAAGTCAAAGAAAAGAGGCAATGGATCAAGTAAAAAAGCTTGTAAGAAAAATCGGGGAAAATCCCCTATATGATTCTATCCTAAGTCGAGATGGAAGTAATCCTAGTAAGCCAAAAACACTTGATGAGTTAATCCTTCGCCCTATGAGTGCCAAACTCATGCCAGAAACCTTTCCTGAAAAAATGGGTTGGGTAGATAGAGAGAGATTGCTTGATGTAAGTGGGAGAGGCAGACAAAGACAGCTTGACTTACTCAAAAAATATGGTTGGAAATACCATGAAAAGCCCGGCGGTGGCTGTCTCTTAACAGATACTTCAGTCGCCCTAAAGATTAAGGATATGCAAGCACATAGAAAAGTGGTATTTGAAGATGTTGCATTATTTAAAATCGGTCGCTACATGGTGCTAGAAAATGGCACAAGGTGCGTTATCTCACGCAATGAAGAAGAGGGCAGAAAGCTTGATATAGAGCATGAATTTATGGATAAAATAGAATTACAAGATATACAAGGACCTATGGCGTTAGTGGAGAAAAACGCACATAAAGATGATAGAATCTTAGCCGCAAGAATTGTGCTTGGCTATGCGAAAACACAGCTTGATAAGTCGTATAATGTGCGTATTGGCGATGAGGTTTTAACGCTTATGCCCTATGCAAAAGAAGAGGCAAGTAAGTTTTTGCTTTTACAATCCTAACTTAAGGGGGCAACATGGTCTCGTATGTGTTTTATGATGATACAGATTGTGGCGGTATCGTATATCATGCAAATTACCTTGTCTTTTGTGAGCGGGCGCGCTCTTTACTCTTTTTTGAAAAAGGCATGCTTCCGCATAATACAAAACATGGCTTTGTAGTCAAAGAGATAGAATCTAGCTTTATAAAAACACTGCATTTAGGCGATAAATATAAAGTGCAAACTACACCTTTAGAGATAAAAAGTGCTTCACTGATTTTAAAACAAGAAATATTTAGAATTGCTACATGTAATACTGCACTAGATACACCAGAGCTTGTTTTTAGCCTAAAAGTAAAACTCGCACACATTGACATTCATACAAAAAAGCCATGCAAAATTACAGATTCACTGCAAGATGTTGCCGGGTTTTTTACTTGTGAGTGATTCTGTATATAGATTTATGTGATGCTTTAGAATCTTAGATTACATACTTAATCATGCTTGTATTTATAATTTACTGAGTTTCTCTCTTATAGCTTGAAAATATCTCTTCTCTTTTACATAAAAACCTACTTCACATAAGATTCAAATATGTTTTCAATCTTTATAATAATTTCTATGTAAAATGCAAAATTAGATCATAAAATTTAGATTACATATTGTGTTTGTTACTTTTTGTATCTATTTCTAAGTGCCTTGTCATGCGTTATTGAATGATTTTTTATATAAAAAATACAATTTTTATGCAAAAAATTTAAATTACATATTGTGTTTTTAAATTTTTATGCCATAATTGCACCATAACATTACAAAAAGGAAACACAATGGGCAATATTTTAGGATTTCCACGAGTTGGACAAAATAGAGAGTTAAAAAAGGCGTTGGAGAGCTTTTGGAGTGGCAAAAGCACACAAAGTGATTTAGAATCTGTGGCAAAGGCATTGCGAGAAAAGCACTGGGCGGAGCAAAAGGATTTGGATTTTGTATGTGTGAATGACTTTAGCTTGTATGATAATGTGCTAGATTTAGCATACTCGTTAAACGCAAAACCTAAACGATTTAAGGATTTAAGCGGGTTAGAGGGCTATTTTGCAATGGCAAGAGGGCATAAGAATGGCGTGGCTTGTGAGATGACAAAGTGGTTTAATACAAACTATCACTATGTCGTGCCAGAGCTAAGTGAAGATGATAACTACAAGGCAGATATAAGCAATATTAAAGCCTATTATAATGAAGCAAAAGCACTAGGTTTCAATCCTAAAATCTCACTCATTGGGCTTTTTACATTTTTTGGGCTAAGTAAGATTGCAAATGGGAATCCTACTGCGATTTTTAATAAGCTAAAAGCGGCGTATTTGGAGTTAATAAAAGAAATTGCAAAGCTAGATTCTAAAGTCGTTATTGAGTTTAGTGAGCCGCTTTTTGTGCGTGGGCTAAACAAAGAGATTTTTAGTGGCATTGATATAGAATCTGAAGTATTAAATGTTTATAACGCCATTGCAGATAGCGGCATACAGGCGATTGTAAGCACATTTTTTGAGCATAGCAATGAGCTTACAAAAATCCTTGTAAAGTCAAAAGTTGCAGGGCTTGGGCTTGACTTTATCTATGGGGAGAAAAATAAAGAGAGTTTAGATTTAATCGCACAGAGTGATAAGATTCTCTACGCGGGGGTTGTTGATGGGCGAAATATTTGGGTAGCAGATATTGAATCTAAGCTTAAACTTTTAGAATCTATTAGTGCGATTGTGCCAAAAGATAGGGTTGTAGTGAGTGCTTCTTGCTCACTTTTGCACCTGCCTTTTAGTAAAGAGGGAGAAAATAAGATTGAAAAAGAGATTTTATCGTGGCTAAGCTTTGCTAGAGAGAAGATTACTGAGCTTTGTGCGATAGAAAAGGCGTATAGAGGGAGCTTAGATTCTGCTACACAAAGCTTTTTAGAGCAGAATAAAGCGATAAATCAATCTCGCAAAAACTCTAGTAAAACGCATAATACAACTATACGCCAAAGAGTAGAATCTTATAGTATAAAAGAGCGAAGTCTGCCTTTTAAAGAACGCATTAAGATTCAAAAAGAAGCTTTTCACTTCCCACTTTTGCCAACCACAACGATTGGCTCATTCCCGCAAACTAGCGAAATAAGGGCATTGCGTCTAGGCTATAAAAAGGGCGAGATAAACAAGGCAGAGTATGAAAAAGGCATAAAGGCGTATATCAAGGATTGCGTGGAATTTCAAGATTCTATTGGGCTTGATGTGTTGGTGCACGGGGAGCCGGAGCGAAATGATATGGTGGAGTATTTTGGAGAGCAGTTAAGCGGCTTTGTGTTTAGCGCAAATGCGTGGGTGCAAAGCTATGGTAGCCGCTGTGTGAAGCCCCCTATCATTTATGGCGATGTGGAGCGTCCTAAGGCGATGACGATTGAGTGGATAACTTACGCGCAAAGTCTTACGCAAAAAGTGATGAAAGGAATGCTAACCGGTCCTGTAACGATTTTAAACTGGAGCTTTGTGCGTGATGACTTGAGTAGAAAGGAAGTCTGCGAGCAGTTGGCTTTGTGTATTGCCGATGAGATTGATGACTTGCAAAAGGCGGGGATTAAAGTTATACAAGTTGATGAAGCGGCATTCAAAGAGGGCTATCCTTTGAGAGCTGAAAATATCAAGGATTATGAATCTTGGGCGTTGTCGTGCTTTAAAACTTCTGTGGCGATTGCTACGCCAAAGACGCAGATTCACACGCATATGTGTTATAGCGAGTTTAATGACATTATTAAAACCATTGAAGCCCTTGATGCCGATGTGATTAGCATTGAGACTGCACGAAGTGGCAATGAGCTACTAAAAGTCTTTAAGCAAGTAGGCTATACAAATGAAGTGGGACCGGGCGTATATGACATACATAGCCCTAGAATCCCAAGTGTTGAAGAGCTAGTAACACAGATTAACGCTCTACTTGAAGTGTTGCCAAAAGAGCAGCTATGGATAAATCCAGATTGTGGGCTAAAAACTAGGAAGTGGGAAGAGGTGAAGCCAAGTCTGCAAAATATAGTAGAGGCAGTGAAAAAAGTGCGTGGCTAGGGCATTCAGTATTGAGCGATAAATCGGCGATTCTGCGTTCGCCAACTGCGGCACTTACGCTGAAGTAAGCTTCTTGTTGGCTCACTTGAAACGCCGATTTACTAAAGAAACCTGCTGTGGCTTCGCCTTGCACCGCTTCGCTGGTTTTCTCATCTCAATCCTTAGAATGCCAAGATTCAAACAATGTGGATTCTAGCATTGCAGAATCTTACGCAAATTCTATGTTTTTTGTCATTTTGAGCCTTTGAAAAAGACGAAAAATCTAAAAGGCTTAGAATCTCAATCAGATTCCACAATCGCCAAAGTGGCAAAGCACGACTTTGCCACCATAAAAATCAATGTTACACGCAAAGCGTGTAAGTCCCACTCTCGCCCCTCTCGTGGTGTGTAGCTTTGGGAATAAGGTGGCAGCAGTGCCACCGCCAAAGCGAAGTGTGATAGGGAATAGCGAGGCTCTCCCCTTGATTGCCGATGTAGCTTTGCAAATCCCGTAAGGGTAAAAAGTGGCGACTTTTTCGGGGCTAAGGGGAGCGGGGAGGGGATAAACCCCTTTTTGCGAAAAAAAGAAAGCATAGAAAAATAAAGAGAAATTAGAAAATTTAGCAAGTGGCAGGAGATTCGTAAAAAACTAAAATAAAAAGGATAGAAAATGTTAGAGCAACTCATCACTAAACTCCAAAGTAACGAGCCATTTTTAAGCGTAGAAGTCTCGCCAAGCCTTAGCTCTACAATCGGGCAAAGCGTAATAGATGAGTTAGAATCTTTAAGCCAAGCAGATTGTTTTGTTTGCACAGATTCCCCACTTGCACGGCTCAAACCCTCTTCAATCCTAAGCTCTATCAAGCTACAAAATGCCCTAAAAAAGCCCTTAATCTGCACGCTTTCAATGCGAGATAGAAACTCCATTGCCTTGTGTGGCGATATTTTGGGGGCAAATGAGTTTGGACTTCGCTCCTTTTTAAGTCTTAGTGGCGATGGGGTGAAAAATGGCGATTGTGCGGGGGCTAAGGGCGTATTTGAAGAAAGTTCTCTAAAACTAGGCAGGATTATAGATGGGCTAAATCAAGGCATAGCAGCAAATGGCAAGGTGCTAAAGGATAGCGTGGAGACAATCTATAATTTTTCAGTTATTAATTCCTATGCCAACAACACAGAATCTTTAAAAAAGAAAATGCTAAAAAAGCTTAGTAATTCAGCGGTGCAAGGGCTTTTTACTCAACCTGTATTCTCACTTGAAGCCGCAAGGTTTTTACTTGAGAGTATGGAATCTATAAATAAAGAGCTAGGGCAAAACTGCGTGATGATTCTAGGATTTTTCCCTGTGCTAAGTTATAAGGTGGCGTTATTTTTGCGGGATAAACTGCCCGGCGTGTATATCCCAAATGAATGGGTGCAAAAGCTAGAAAAGGCGAGTATTAAAGGCAAAGAAGTAGAGCGAAAAATCGGCTTAGAGCTATCAAGGGAGCTTTTTAAGGATTTACAAACATTGCATAATAAATTCCACTTTATGAGTGCGAATAAACCGAGTTTGCTAAGGGAGTTTGTGCAGGATTAAAGATATTAATACAATCTCTTATCTATACTTACAAAAAAATGACAAAGATATAATCGTATTGCCCCCCCCATTAAAACTTTATTGTTGCAGACTTTATGCCTAAAAAGCAGAAAAGTAGCCTAGAGTAGTGTAACCTTACCCTTATGCGTGGTAAGTATGCCCTGTGTTTTTAGGGTTTTTAGGGTGCGGGATAGGGATTCTGGTGCGATATTTAGGGCGTTTGCGATGTGTCGTTGGGTGAGTGTGTGGAGGCTATCTTTGTTGTGTGAGAGATAGCTTAGGACTTTTTCTTGCAAACTTTGATTTTGCAGGGCAATGTGAGATTCTAGAATCTGTATCTTTTTACATAATGAAGTGATAAAAAGCAAACAAATCTCGCTATTACCCAAACAATGCGTGTGGAAACTCTCTTGGCTTATAGCGATAATCTCGCATATTGAGGCACATTCGGCATTTGCTGGATAGGGGCTTTGCATAAAAAAGGGCATTTCAGCGATGAATTGCGGAGATGAAAGTGTGTGTAGCGTTAGCTGTGTGCTTGAGATATGCTCCTTTGTCTTATAAAGTCGCACTTTGCCGCTAAGAAGTAGGTATAAATGCGTAGGCATAGCACCTTGAAGGAATAGAATCTCGCCGTTTTGATATGTGCGTTTATTGCCGATTTGCTCTAAAATATTAAAAAGTTTTTGCATACATAATCCTTTAAAAATAGAGAATCTTAACATATATCAATGTTTTCTTGTGTAATTTTGTCTAGCATTGCATTGGGATTCTATTATCATTGATGAAAGGAATAAAATGGAAGCAATCTATCCGTATATGCTTACGCTGCATTTGCTTTGTGCGATTATATTTTTAGGATTTATTTTCACCGATGTGGTGTTGCTTAGTCCGCTAAAAAAGGCACTTGGCGATGAGTTAGCCGATAAGATCTTTAGTATTGTCTCAAAGCGGGGTGTGAAGATAATGCCCCTTTGTCTGCTTTTGCTGCTGCTGAGTGGTGGGGCGATGATAAGCCGCTATGTAGGCACAACGCAAGGATTTTTTGACTCGGCTTTGCAGGTGCTATTGATGATAAAAGTCGTGTTGGCGTTGTGTATTGTGTGTATGGTGGTTGTGTCTTTGTCGTGTAAGTTTTTAGGACTAAAAAATCCATTGGCAAAGAGCATTCATAAGGTGGCTTTGGTGCTTGGATTTTTCATCGTGGTGTTAGCAAAAATGGCATTTTATATGTGAAGTTAATTTCAAAAAGGAGCGAATATGCAGAAAAAATTTGATGTGATAAATGAAGATTCTATTATTAGGCTTATGGATATTTTTTATAATAAGGTGCGTTTTGATAAGCGTGGGCTAGGCGATGTGTTTAATGCTAAAATTGGCAGTGATGATATGGCGTGGGAGAAGCATAAGGCAAAGATTGCGACATTTTGGCAGGGTATGCTTTTAAATAGTGGCGATTATAGCGGACACCCTTTGAAAGCCCATCTTGACTTGCCCCCTTTTCCTAGAGAGCTTTTTGCTGTGTGGTTAAAGCTTTTTAAGCAGAGTTTAGAATCTGTGTATGCAAAAGAAGAGCATATTGTAATGATTATGGAAAGGGCAGAGATGATAGCGAAGCGATTTATGTTTATGCTGTATGAGAGTGGGTATAATAGGTAGATTCTATATAGAGTTAGCATAGAATCTTAAGTAAGATTCTATATCAATAATTTTGTAATGAGTGTTTATCTAAACTATGGATAGAATCAAATTGCACCATTAAAACACATAGCTATAACTTACACTTGAAAACATTGAGTTTTTTAGGCTATCAGCAGTGGAATATATGCTGTTAGAAACAAGTGGTTTTGCATAATTTCCAATTTCTTCCTTGCCATATGGCAATAGAAACTGCCATGTATATTCGATTCTATGCTTTGCAGCAATATTTACCCCAACTCCAGCTTCAATCCCCAATGCAAGAGAGAAACTCATCTTTGAAATCCCGGTATAATGAGAATGTCCGCCAAGCAACACACCAAAAGATACACTTAAACCAGAATTTGGCTTTTTAAAATTAAATGGAATATCTATAATAGCATCTACATGAAATAAAATATTTTGCACATAAATTGATTTGTCGCTCTTTGTGGCAGTTGGATTACTTTGCCCATCAAGTGTCGCACCCATATAGTCATAGCTCATATAAAATCTATTACCCCATAAATATAATGATGGAATCTTATCTTGAAAGGTTTGATACCCTCCCTTTACTCCAAATCCAGCTAATCTGCCTTTTATATCTAATGTTGTAATGGATAATAAATTGCCGGTATAAAGCCGCGAATGAATATTTGCAAATGGAATATTAAAGCCTATAAACCAACCCCTCTTCTTTGCATTATAACTTTCTTTTTCTGGACTAAGTCCGCCCCAGCCATTATCATTTCTCATATCTTGATTGTGTGTGCTAGTTTGCGACATATTGTCATAGGGGTTGTCTATGTAATCTTGTTGCATTGACATAGAGTTATTCGCAAATGCTATGCTACACAATACTGCACTTATACTTACTATTTTTCTCATATTTTATTCCTTTTCCATAAAATCAGGGCGTATTCTACAACAAAAAAAAAAAACGCAAGTAGGGCAAAAAGATCCGTGCCAAATTGAGAGTTAATTAGGTGTTTGGATGGGATTTGTAGCCCATGTGGTTACAAATCCCTAATATTATAAAAGGCAAAAACAACATGTATAAAAAGATTTTTATTTAAAAGCCAAATGGGACTCGAATTAATAGAGATACCCGCATTTACAAACACAAATAAAATATGGTGAATACACATTTAATGGCTATAAGATATATTTAATGCTTAAAATTGCTTTTTTTTGGCAAACATTGGAGTTCATTGCTTATAAAAAGAGGGTGTTGTCAAGTTGTCTCACACAATGCTATGCGTCCCCCAAAATGGATCAATGAGTATATAACCCTTTTTAGCAAGCATGTTTGATTTTGGAATCCTTCTTGTGTCATTAAAAACTTGTGTTGGCATAATGATTTGTTTGTCTGGATTATCGATGAGATAAGAAGCCCACCAGCTAAATGTTGAATTAGCAATAACTGCATGTTTGCAAGCTCTCATAAGCTCCATTTCTTCTGCTGCATTGCCCTCACCATTAGCTTTAACAAATTCAACATTGCAACCCTTAAAGTCAAGTAAATTGCATAAATTTTTCTCACACCATTCTATATCATTACTAAAAATAAAAATATGTGGTTGCCCTAGCCTAGTTTTTATAATCTCGATTGCACTTTGATAATAGGTCTTTCCTAAACGCACATAGCCTCCATCTGTTGCTTCCATTTTTAAATAATCCCCCAATCTTACATGCAAGAATACACTATTTTCTGTTTTCTCTATCTTTTCTTTTAGCGTTTGATTATGTGGTTTTAAGGGTATTTTTAGACAAAACTCTTCTCTTATTATAGAATATATGTCATCAAAATATATAAGATTTTGAAAGTATCCAAAGGGATAAGCGTGCTTCTCTAAACTATCATTTAAATACATTTTTACAATGTTGTCGCCTTGTGGATCTTCATCATAAAAATATTTATAATGTTTTAATGCTAGCCAGTATAATTTATGATATTTACTTCTTGTAGCGTATCGAATGTATTGCAATGGGAAGTTGTATTTCAAAGATTTGTCATTAGAATAAAAATATTTAACTAAGGTTTTGTAATCAAAGCATAGTGGCAAAGAGATATTATATAACATTAACTCAAAAAGTCGCAGGTCTTGCCCCCCCCCCCATTAGTCATTACACTATTTGTAGAAACTTGACTAAAAGCATCTTTATGCAAATTCTCATTAAAATATGTCGCATCAAGCAAAATAGGATAGCCCTTTAAACTCATAGTTTTTGCAAAAGCATAAATAAACATTTGATTACCAAGTCCGCCAACAAGCCGTATTAACATAAAAATTCCTTTGATTTTATTGTAATTAACAGATATTTTGAAGTTATGAAAGCTACATTATAGCATAAAACATTTATATCGCAATGACTATGCTCACTTCAGGCTAGAACATGCAGCACTACATTTTTTCACACTCACTAATCTTCAATACGAATATCTTCTTCACTAGAATCTTTTGTGTTGAAATAAAGGCTTGTTACGCCGATAATAGCGGCAATGCCAGAGGCAATTAGCACAGAGATTTTTGCTAAATCTACACTCATATTTGAGCTATACGCAAGATTTGCTACAAACATAGACATGGTAAAGCCTATGCCTGCTAATGCACCAACAGAAAAGATTTGCGTATTTGTTAAGCCCTCTGGTCGCTTTGCAAGGCGAAGTTTCTCACTAAGCCATGTAAAGCCTAAAATGCCTAAGGGCTTACCAAGCACTAAACCTAGAATAATACCCCAAAAGATTCCATCAACGCTAAAATTAAGACTAGAATCAATAGAAACTCCCGCATTTGCAAAGGCAAATAAAGGCACGATGAAATACGCATTTAAAGGTTGCAAGATATATTCAATCCGCACGAGTGGATTTTGTGCGTATTTTGAATATCTAGCGATTGTGTCTAGAATCTCCACTCTTTCATGCTCTTTGTGCATATCAACTTCTCTTTCCATATCGCTTTTTGAACTCATAAATTTCTTAATATTTTGATATGAACTTACAAAAAAGTCCTTAAAACCATACAAAATCGCCCCAAATCTATTTCTCTCTTCTGTGTGGCTTGGCGTAAAAGTGGTAAAATCTGCCCTAGTTTTAAAATAAAGCTTATTATAAGCTTCTTTTAATCCAAGATAGCTATGCTGTGATATTTGAGACTTCCCCGGTATTGTAAAGGCAAGTAGCACTGCCCCAACGGTAGCATGCACCCCACTTAGAAAAAAGCAAATCCAAAGTAAAAAGCCCACTGCAAAATAAAGCGATAAATACTTAATATCCAAATAATTAAAGGTGATTAACACAGCAAGTAGCACGATGGCAATATAGATATAAATCCAATTAATCTGGTCAGTGTAAAAGATAGCAATAACGCTAATCGCACCTAAATCATCAGCAACCGCTAAGGTTACAAGAAAGATTTTAATCACACTTGGAATCCTTTTGCCAAGTAGCAATATAACACCCAAGGCAAAGGCGGTATCAGTACTCATTGCAACGCCAAAGCCATTTACACTCGGTGTGCCTAGATTGAAAAAAATATATATCGCACTAGGTAGCACTAATCCCCCAATAGCCCCAAACACAGAAAAGCTTACCGCACGAAATCCAGCCAACTCCCCATAAAGCACTTCGCGCTTCATCTCTAAGCCCACCATGAGAAAGAAAAAAGACATTAACACATCATTAATAAAATGTAAAATACTGATATGTATAACTCTAGTCCCGCCGATATGAAAATCCAAATACATACCAAAAAATTCATTATAAAAGATTCCAAAGTTTGTATTTGCAATAATCATTGCCATAGTAACGCAGAAAAAGAGTAAAACACCGCCAAATGATTCATGTGTGATGAAGTTTTTTAGCGTATTGTTTGCATGATCGATTTTATCTTGTTGCATCTCTTGTGCATGTATGTTTTTATGCTCTAGCCCCATAGTTTTGCCTTAAAGATATGTAAAATTTATAATTGATTTTTTATTAAAAGATTCTATATTTTATAGAGTGATTTCTTTTACCGCAACATTGTCTTGCAAATAGACTAAATAGCCTTTTATTTGGGACTTCTTTTGAGAGATAGTAGCAATAGATTCCATATAAGATTGTAATTGTGCGGTATGTTCTTGCAACAATGCTTCACTGATATTTTGACTACTTTTAAATTCTATAACAAAAAATTCCTCTCCATTTTGTATAAGGGCATCTAATCTTTTTATGCTATTTTCTTGCAGAAAAGACAGCTCACATTTTATCGTATTTTTATCCATATATAGCAATTTTTCAAGGCTAGATTTAAAAATGTTATTTGCCTTTTGTAAAATCTCTACAATCATGCTTTCATCTAGATAGAATCCATACGAAAAATTTAGCATAGTATAAGGATTTTTAATGCCGAAACCTAGCATGAGTTCAAGTGAGTAATGAAGGCTTAAGCCTAGTATTTGCTTATGCTGCATAGAAATATTATGCTGATAGAAAGAATCTTTACTCTCTTGCAAAAACTCTTCTTGTGTTGTATTTTTAGCTTGTAACTTGCTAATAATTGTGAGATTATTTTGTGCTTGTTTAGAATCTCTTTTTACAAGTATTTCTTTGCCATAGTTTTCATTATCTTTTAAAGCAAGATGTGTTGCAATAGAGCTTTCTTTGTTTGCAAATATATAAAGCCCAATTTTAGCTCTCGTGCATGCTACATAGAGATTATTATATTCTTGTTGCAGGTTTTCCCTCTCTTTTTTATCCGCTAAATCTTGCAATGTCTTATATCTATAAATATTCATAGCCTTTGTTGTAGTATCTATGCGTATGGAATCTAAGAAAATATCATTATAACTATAAAGTATTTTTTCATTATTATTTTGTTTTTGTGCCTCGTAGTCTAAATATATCACATACTCAAACCCAAGCCCTTTAGACCCATGCACACTCATCGCATGAATGGCTTCTTCTTGCATGATGACAGATTCTCTATTTTCTATAAACTCAAACAAAGAATCAATATTTTTTATATCAATATTTTCACTTGCTATTTCTAGTAACTCCATACAATCATCATTATAGAATCTTAGAGATTCTATAATGCTTTTTATAGATTTTGCAAGTGAATAATATGTAGAAGTTTGTTGCGGGATAGTGATATATTGATTATCAAAATAGCTTTTTCCTAAGAGTTTATTGAGCTTTTTTTGTGCGAATTTATAATTATTTCTTGCTTTTCTTAGCTTTTCTTGTAGTGATTCTGTGGAATCTTTTAGTCTTGAATCTTGTGGGCTAAAATCTTGTTGTATAGTTGCTTTCTGCATAGAATCTTGCAATATGGCTAACCTAGATTCTATAAGCTTTATTTCATCTCTATATTCTTGTGTTTTAAAGACATAAAATATTGCCTGTATGCTTGGCTGATTTATTAGCTTTCCGCTTTTATCCAGGTTTAGTTTTATAGTAGAATCATTCTCTTTTAAGAATAGATTAAATTCATGTAGGGTATCTCTTTTTCTTGCTAAAATGACAATCTCTTTTTTTGGCACATTAGATTCTATAAGCCTATTTAGTTGCGTGAGAGTATCTGTGAAGACTGCGTTTTTATTTATCTCTTTATCACCAGTGTCTTCATATAATTTCACATTCACCACACCGCTTATATCTTGTGAATGTTCACTATAAAGCTGCTTTATATACTCTTCTTTATAGAGATTTGCAAACTTATCATTTACAAAATCAATGATTGCTTTTTTACTGCGATAATTATGACTTAGACTTTCTTGCCGCATGGAATCTAGCCTTTTTGTCTTCTCAAATACAGATATATTTGCACCACGAAAGGCATATAAACTCTGCTTAGAATCTCCCACAAAAAACAAACTTTTAGAATCTTTTGTCCCACTTCCTGCAAGGATTTCATTAAAAAGTGGCTCAAAGATTCTATACTGCATAATACTTGTATCCTGATATTCATCAAAGAGTATATGGCTAATGCAAGAATCTAATCTAAAAAAGAAATAATCACTTTGAAAATCCCCATCTATCATTAAAGTATCAGTCGCAATAGCAAAAACTTTATGTGCGATGGATTGAAAGCTTAGTATATTATGCTTTGATTCTATCTCTCTTATAGCCTGTATGTAAATCTCCAAAAACATGTATAAATGCGATAATAACGCACTCTCAACACACATTGTATATAAGATTCCAAGCTGTTGTATCTGCTCACATTTATATGCGATTTCTTGCTGCATAGCTTCATTTAGCTTTAAATCTTGCTTGATATAGTTATGCTTTTTTTCTACTATGAGTTTATGCTGCAATATCTCTTTGGCACTACTAGATTCTAATTTTTCACATATTGCTTTTGTGCGGGGTTTAGTCTCCCCATTTGGTGCAATGTTTTGTAAAAAATCACTGAGTTGTTTAGCATGAGATTGAATTATTTTTTCAATGCGTTTTGGGTTTAGTTGCAATGTTTCTGGGTGGGCTGCGGGGTTTAGGGCGTAATTTATAGAATCTAGATTTTGTTTGGATTCTATATTCTCTATTTTTTGCGACTCAAATTCAGTGGCACATTCAAGCGGATTAGATTCTATATTTTTGTCATTTTGAGCCTTTAAAAAAGGCGAAAAATCTTTTATAGATTCTAGAATCTCATTATCTTGCATCTGCCCATTTTGCAAAGATGTTTTGCTTTTCTCAACACAACAAAAAAGAGATTCTAAAACCTCATCACTCATAAAAGTCTTAGCAAACTCAAGTATTTTTTGCTGTGTAAATAGTGGATGCATAGCGTGTATAAGATCTTGTTTTGTCTTAAACTCAATGGATTTATCATAAAGAGTTGCTAAAAGCTGCTTTAGTGTGAGTGTCGTGCCATAATTTGCAGTCATATCAATATGGATATTTAAATCATTTGTTAAAGAAAGCAGGGCTTCATGTAAATGTGAATCTGTATATATTTTTTCTAAAAAGCATTCAAAAATCTCATCATCTAGCCCACTTTCTTGCATATCAAAATCTCTTCTTATACCGATAAAAAAGGCAAATTTACGCAACATTTGCGTATAGAAAGAATCGATTGTGCTTATCTTTTTATCCGCTTGTAAGAAATGCTTATAAGCCTTTGTAATTTGTGCTTCTATATGCTCTTTTGTAAGATTATAGCTAAGCAAAGATTCTATAATATCATCTCTTTGTTTTAGAATCTTTTCATAATTTTCTTTATAAATCTCTTTTGCTTCTTTAAGTTTAGAATCTTGAGTAATATAAAGCAAAAAAAGATTCTGTGTGATACGCTCTTTCATCTCATTTGCAGCTTTTTTGGTAAATGTGAGTGTAAGAATCTCATTTGCTGGCACACCTTGAAAAAGCAAGGCGATATAACGCACACATAGGGCAAAAGTCTTGCCACTACCAGCAGAAGCATTTAAGAAAATATGATTTGTGTTTGATTGCTGCATGAAAAACCTTTTTATTATGATTTTATCAAAAATGCGAGTAAAATTCAAATTTATAATGACTTTGGATTGATTTTTGCTAGAATCCTTTTTATCACTTTGCACGAGATTCTAAACCTTTGCTTAACATAGAATCTTTTATCTTTTAACTAAGCTAGATCTTTAATTAAGCTAGATTTTAATTAGGTAGGTATGCTAATGAAAAAAAGTAGTCTTATAAGCTGTGCTTTATTTCCATTTATCCTTAATGCTGCAGCACCCAAACCTTATGAGCCAAGCACGCAAAGCTTAATCGATGCGTTGTGGAATAAAGCATCGCATGAGCTTTCAGCGTCTATATTCTATCAACAAGCATTTGGCGATGAGATTACCTTCCTTGATGCAACTTTTCTAGGCTACTATTCTACTGCGAGATATAATGGATTGAAAGCTGCGGCAGGTATGCTACTTGCCGCACCCATTCTTGATTTTAGTCATGGACATGGTGAGACTTATAATGATGTAAAGCAAATATTTCTTTTTAATACCGCCTATGTGGATTATCTGGATAATAAGCTAGGCTTACACGCAATAGCAGGGAGATATAAGGCAAATTCAGAATGGAATACCTACTATTCTCAAGGATTTCAAGTAGGATATAGTGCGCTTCCTTACACGACACTAGAGTTTTTAGCATCTTATGGTAGTGCTATGGTAACAAATGAGTATGTAACGCCATTTCGCACGGATTTAAGCAGCTTTGGGACATATTTATTAAGTGCTGATTTTGAGTTGCCAAAGCATATACATTTACAACCTTATCTCTATTTTACTGGATTTTTTACTACCTTTGGTGTGAAAGCGGCAATGTCTTATTACATTACGCATGATATTAAAATGGAGACAAAGCTGCATATAGCAGGTTACAACAAATACTATCCGCATACCTTCCCTGCAAATGTTAATCATAAATTTGAGTTAGCCGCACATGCTGGTAGCACAAATCAAGATATGGCGGGGATTGCATGGCTAGAACAAAAAGTAAAATACCTTGATTTAGTAGAAGCAAAGGTAGGGCTTATAGGCGTTACACCAAGTGGAGCAGAACTCATAGATTATTATGGGCAACTCACACCATTTAAATACACCGTTGGTATGTTTTGGGCGGGGGCTATTACGACTTATGGGAGTGTGGGTTTTCATTGGGATAATCTCTTTGAGATAAAAGCTAGTGTGCGTGGTAGCTTTTTGCCTACTGGAAGTGTAACAAGCTTTGAGATAAAAGGTGAGAGTGAGTTTCCTATATGGCGACAAAGAGATCGCTATGGACAGCTTAGAACCTACATGAAAGGCAAAGTAGGACTAAATCTCACAGGCGTATATAACAACACCCCGGCGATTAACTTCTATGGCGGAAATCAATATACAATCATACGCGGCTATTTTAGAATCTCCATTTAGTGTGGGTTTTAAATCTACACTTTTAGGGCGAGTGTAAATAGGGTTAGATTCCAAATATACACACAAAGGGAAAACATGCTAGATAACACACAAGATAAAAAGCATATCTTAATAACAGGGGCAAGCTCTGGCTTTGGCTACTATCTAGCCCTAACTTATGCAAGAGAATGGGATAATATCACACTCTATCTTATCGCAAGAAGAAAAGAAAAGCTAGAAAAACTCAAGCAAGAAATACTCTCAATGCAAAAAAATATTTGTGTTGAAATCCTTGCTGGAGATATTTGTGATAAAGAATTTATCACAAAAAGCACAAAAGATTTAGATATTGATATTTTAGTCAATAATGCTGGTCTTGCAAGGGGCATTGAAAGTGCGGAAAATACGAGTTATAGCGACTGGGAAGAAATGATTGCCACTAATATAAAAGCTCTAAGCCATATCACACATTGCATTTTGCCCAACATGGTGGCAAAGGGAAGTGGGCATATTATTAATGTGGGATCTATTGCTGGTAGTTATGCCTATCGTGGTGGAAATGTATATGGGGCTACAAAGGCATTTGTAAAGCAATTTAGTCGTAACTTGCGTGCTGATTTGTATGATAAAAATATCCGCGTGAGTAATATTGAACCCGGATTATGTGAAGGAAGCGATTTTTCCATTGTGCGATTTCATGGCGATACAGAGAGGGCGGATAATGTCTATAAACACACAAAGCCACTCCATGCAAAAGACATCGCAGAAATAATCTTTTGGGTAAGCACTCAACCACCACATGTAAATATTAACTCTATTGAGATTATGCCTACAACACAAGCAAGTGCTGGATTGAGTGTGCATTGTAGCAATTAGATTCTAAAGACTTAATATATAAGCGCATTTGTCTATGATTTTTACTGCATATTGCAGGGATCATTTGAATCTAGTGTCTAAAAACAAGTTAAACAATACAATAACAATTTTTTGCTTACCACACAATTACAAATACCCTTTCTTAGTAAGCTTTTTATGTAAGAATTTATAGCATGATAAAAAGAGTTTATATTTTAAACTTTTTGGCTTTTTAGTCTCTTTTAGCTGGGCTAATAATGGCTTATAGATTCCATGTAATTCATAGAGTTCATTCATTAAGGACATAAAGTTTTTATGCTCCATTGTAAAAGTAGTAATCAAATTTTCTTTTTGCAAAAGTCGCTCATAAAGCCTATATGAGAAAAACAATAACTCTATATACTTTTTATCAAAATAAAAATACATATCTTTATGAAACATGCAGCCTATAATCATTTGCTTATTTGTATCTAGAGACTGCCAAATGCCCTCGCTATGGATTCTATATACACTATCTATTCCGGGTTTATACATAGCTTTGCCTTTATGCATGTGAATGAGATTGCGAAATGAATCGCCTCGAAATGACACTTCATTACTTGCATATTGCAAATGTTGCAGTTGCTTTGGAAGTCCGTCTTTAAAGATCACATTTCTAAAAATACAGCTTGAAGTATGTCCAAAAATCGCCCTATCATTTAAATAATCATCAAAGGTTGAGACTTTGTCTTCTTTCGCCCCGATATATTCTTTTGTCGTGCCATCACTATATAACATGCGTGTATTTTGAGAATACGCTGTGAAGTCCTTATTCTCTTCTAAAAAATCAAGTGCTTTTTGTATCTTTTCTTCATCTATCCAGTAGTCATCTGGGTCAAGCACGCAAAAATACTCAGTCTTTGTTATTTCATAAGCCCTCACTATATTTTTAAAAAGCTTTTGATTTTGACTAGATTCTAAAATCTGTATTGCATTTGGATATTTAAGATTATATTCTCTCACAATATCAAGTGTGCCATCGCTCGAGGCATCATCAGCAATAATGACTTGATAGCTATATGTAGTCTTTTGCATGAATATCGAATCTAGGGTTTGGGCGATATAATCTTTCTTATTAAAAGTTGGTAGAATGATGGTAAGCATTGCTTGGTCTTGCATGGCATATTTCCTAAGTAGTAATGTATGAAAAGATGATTCTACATTTTTTTAGCAAATTTTTCTATATTCACATAGAATCTAGTCTAGAAACTCACATAACAAAATATCCTTAATATGCTATACTTTTACATAGAGATTACAAGGCAAATAAAAGGAAAAATATGCACGATAGCATTGCATTAAAGGAATACTTGCGGACACATGGTGTTGATAATGTGGTGGATTTAGGACTTGAAGAGTTGCAAACAGAGTATGAACGCATTGTGCGTGAGGGCATCTCATATTATCATAATCTTTTGCAGGAAGAAAACTCTGAAATAGAATTTTTAGAGGCAAAGAAAAGAGATGTTATCGATGTCTTAAAACAAGCTCAAACAACAGATGATATATATGATATTTTATATGAATTTTTACATACCTATATGCCAACGGATTTAATCGCTTTTATGGCGGAGATTAAAATGCCTGTGCCTTATACTCGTTTGCAAAAGATTATAGCAATCGTGCATGCAAGAGTGCAAGATGAGGTGCTAGATAAGATTAAAAGCGATTTAGAATCCTTGCCACCACAAGAGAGAGAAACACTCATAGCACATTATGAAAGTATGCGTAATGATGTGCTATGGTTAGAGAAACTGCACAATCGCTATAAAAGCTCTGGGACGCTAGAGTATTTACGCTCAACAGCTGAAACAAAGCTTAATATCATGCAAACTTTTCTAAGCAGAGATTTAGAATCTGAATATAAACCTTTCTATGACAATAGCAAAGAGAAACGCACTCTTATTGCTAAGATTCTAGAAATTAGTGGTATTTACACAAAAAATGAATTATTTGATATGAAAATCGCAGATTTACAAGCCACTTATGATGAGATTATGCAGCAAGTCTTACAGAAAGAAAGAGAGCAAAAACTCATGCGAAGATACATTGAGCTATTTGAAGATTCAGCGGGTATCACCGAAGATGAGTTTAAGGGGCATTGTAAAGATATGCAAGATAGCTTACCTGATGATATTATAGGTGAAATCATTAGCCATTTTACAACGCGTAATCACTTCATTGCTAATAAAATCAATAATGTGTTGTCTGGGAAAAGTATGAATAAAGCCCCATCGGCAATGGAAAACGAATAACTACTAAAAAGGAAAATTATGGATATTGTAACATTAGCACATGGTAGCGGCGGCATAAATGCAGCCGAGTTTGTGCAAAAGGTTTTTATGCCCTATTTCAAAGACCTTATGCCCTATGCAAATGAAGATTGTGGAATCTTTTCTAGTATAAAAGATATGAAATATGTAACAAGCACAGATTCCTATACTATAAATCCCATATTTTTTGCAGGTGGAAATATCGGTAAGCTTTGTGTATGTGGTAGCAGTAATGATGTGGCTATGATGGGTGGAAAACCATTATATTTAAACATAGGCTTTATTATTGAAGAGGGTTTTAAGATAGATTTATTAAAACAAATTGCAGAATCTATTGCCCTTGAATGCAAGAGTCTTAACACAAAGATTCTATCCGCAGATACTAAAGTATTGCCAAAGGTTACAGATAGCACAGAAGCAAAAGATAAACTCATATTTATTAATACAACTTGCATTGGCAGTGTTGAAAAAGATTGCATAAGTGCGAAGAATCTAAGCGAGAACGACTCAATTATCCTAAGCGGTAAGATAGGAAGTCATGGTGCAAGAATCTTTTTAGAGCAGAACAATATCGCAATTACAAGCAATATACAAAGCGATTGTGCTAGTCTTTATCCTATGTTAGAATCACTCTTGCAAAGCAATATCCCTATACATGCTATGCGTGATGCTACGCGTGGTGGGCTATCAAGCGTTTTAAATGAATGGGCTATAAGCTCACATGCTTGTATTGATATTTATGAAGAGAAAATACAGATAGATTCTGAAGTGCATGGTGTATGTGAAATGCTAGGGCTAGAGCCTTATGATCTAGCAAATGAAGGTGTATGTGTGATCGCCATGCCTAAGCAATATGCAGAAGAAGTGTTATCTCTATTAAGAGGGCATACACTAGGCGTGAATGCCACAATCATTGGCGAAGTAAGCAAGGTATTTAACCCGATATTTAACTTGCAAGATTCTAAAGATAATAAAGCACAAATAAGCAAAACCACCTATTACCAAAAAGTTGTGTTACATACAAAATATGGCAGTAAAAGATTTTTAGAATATCCACAAGGTGAGCTACTTCCAAGAATCTGCTAGAGAGATTGTTAGAAATCTATTAGCAAAACTTTGAAGTCATTGTGATATATGATTCTATTGTTGCATAGCAAAGATTACATACAAACCAAAAAATCTAAAAAATCACACCTTAACCCTTTTATAACAATCAAGCATAAATGCTATAAAACCAATGATTGCTAAAAGTCCTAAAGGCAATACCGGTGACATATATCGAGAATCATCAAGAGGGGTAAAAAGCACGATAAATAATGCACTAAAAAATCCTGCAAAGCCCACACCAAAGCTAAACATAAGTAAGCTATTGCGTAAATCTCTCTTAACTAGCCATAATATAAGAGAGAGTATCATCACCCCAAAGCTTAAAGCCACACCCCAGAAATGATTTAACAGCAAACGATGTTCATATAAAAAGTCATAAATCTTTTCTTGTGTGGGTGTGAATACAATGCTTCGTTCAGATTCTCTAAATTTACTTGCAAAATATATAAACTGAGGATTTGTTGTTTTTTCTTGCAACACTTTACTATCAAACATATACACTTCTTTTTTAAACCACATGGCTTTTAAGAATCTTAGCTCATGTTGTGCGAAGTATATAGGATGTTTAAATATTGCTTTAAGCCATTGCGTATAAAGTCCATCGAATTGTTTAGATGGAAAAGGTCGTTTATCGTGATAACCCCAACCTACATTAAAAGGGTCTGCATCAAGTAGTCGCTCTTTATATAATTCCTTAACATCACTCCAAGTTTTATGTGGATAATACCACTCATCTTTAAAACAACTGCTATCATCGGCAGGCACACAAGCCCCAGCGATTTGGTGTAAAAACACATGATTGGCAGGTAATGCAGGGCGAGGAAAGATAAGATTTCGTGGCACAATGATGACCACGCAAAGACAGAGTATCGCACAGGCTATGACACCATTTATATATTTTTTTACAAATTCTTTAGTATTTATACCACGATTGCAAAGCCACATATACACAAGCACAAAACTCACAGGAAATACGCTAAAAATCGCATTATGCCGCCATAAAATTGCACAGAAGAATACTATGCCAATAAGCCACCACATTATCTTAGTTTTTCTTGCAGACAAAGGCACAAGCAGCATAAAAAGCACCATAGCATAACCACAAAATAAAAGCATAGGCAAAGAAAAGCTAGTTAGCTGAAGAAAGTTTTGAAAATAGATATTGCCTATAAACACAGGAAATATTAAAAAAATCGCAAAAAGACTTCTAAAGCGGATATAAAAGCCCCATACCAAAAACAAAAGTCCAGTATAAAAAGGCACGAGATTGAAAAGAAACATATAATATAAATGCTTTCCAAAAAGAAAATATAAGATTCCTAAAACATAAGAGGGCAATACTGGAGCAAGATTCCTTGTATTTAGATTAACACTAATATAATTATCGCTTATAAGGTGATAACCCGGAAATCCAAGCCAAAACTGAAATATAAACAAGGCAATGATAATACATGCACTTAATGCTAAAAAGAGTTTATCCCTCAAAGATAACGCAGAATTTAAGGCATATTGTTCTATATGTTGTTTTGGATATGTTGTATTAAATCTAGCTAAATATAGTCTGAGAGGCACATATAAAAACCACATCATCACACAAAGCCCAAACAAGAAAATAAGCCTACCCGCATAATCTTGCAAAAGCAATGTTGAAAATTCTGTGCTATAACTCGCGATACCTATATTTTGCCCTACTTGTAATTGATAGGGGGCTACTATCTCAAGATTGCCATTATCTTTTGCTGCTTGATAGATTGAAGCTACATTACCAAGCTTTTCTATATCTTTACTCCATTCTATATAGGCAATGTGAATATCCCCATAGAATCTTTGTGCTTTAAATACTTCATTTTTAAAGACTAAATTAATGCGATAAGTATGCAATGTGTTAGTATCCATGCATTGCTTTTTACAAATCTCAAAAAATCCATTTTTTTGAAAATTTATCGGTGTTGCCTCACTGCATGTTGCCTTGCATTCCCCTTTTGTGCGAGTAATCTCACTATCCACAATCATATCCGCATAATCTATCCTATCCTTACTCATAAAACGCAAAGCTAGAAAGATAATCACCACAAGCATAAGCAGAATAAACCACACGCTAAGGGCGATTTTACTCCCCTTGCTTAATCGCACAGATTTTAGAATTTCAATCATTGACACTCCTTTTTGATAAATTTAGAATCTACACCTTTATGGGCGGATGCAGGGCTTTTTGTGTAAAAATAGAATTTAGGTTCTTTTCTATAAATGACAAGCTTTCTCGCATAAAAGCCATAAAATGCCACAAGCAAAGAAGCTAGAATCTTTGCCACAATCGCTTCAAATCCCAAAAACTCCACGCATAGCCATAGAATTAGCGTATTTAGCCCTATGCCTATGGTGTTGATAAGATAGGTTAGCCCCACTTCTAAGCCTCTATGCAAATGCGTCCCACCAAACACAAACCGCCGATATAGCCACACACCAATCCCACTAGCTAGCACAAACATAATAAGCGAAGCAAGAATATAATGCACCCCAAAAATTTTATATAGGATATAGAATCCTAAAAGCTCTAAAAGAGTAATACCCCCACCGATACAGAAAAATAGTATGAGTTGTTTTAAGCTTTTATGTGTTTTGGAATCTGGATTCTGTAAAAATTCGCCCTTGTCTATACAATTTGAACGATTGAGCGAATTAGAGGGATAGTCATTATCGTTTGGATAACTCCTACCCTCTAATTCGCTCAAAGCCTCCAAAGCCACAGAGCAATTGCTAGAATTTGTGGTTTTGTTTGCGTGGTTTGTTGGTGTAGATTCTAGAATCTTGTCGTTTTGAGCCATAGGCGAAAAATCTTGTTTAGATTCTACATTAGATACTTCGCTTTGCTTAGTATGATAATATGTTTCACTTCGCTTAACACAACAAGCCTTCTTAGAATCCACACTAGATTCCATATCATTAGAATCTTTTCTATAAGATACAATATCACTCGCCATATATGCCCTTATAGCTTTCCCTTTTGCTTTGCAAATAGGCTAAATAGCGAGATTCTTTAATGCTTTTTGTAACAAGATGGGCTAAAAGCCCTGCGATAAAAAGCACCACAGCAATCACCATAAGCCCAACACACACAAAAAGTGTAGGAAATCTCGCCACTTTAGAAGTCTCTAAAAACTCCACAAAGACAGGCACACCAAAGAATAGAGACAGCAAAAAACATATAGCACTTAGCACACCAAAAACAAGCAAAGGACGCTCACTAAACAAGAGATTTAGAATCATAAGCGATATTTTAAAGCCATCTTTGAAGGTTGAAAGTTTAGAGAAGCTGCCTTCTGGGCGGGATTTATAAGGGGCTTTTATCTCATCGGTGCGAAGCCTTTGCTCTAGGGCATAAATGGTGAGTTCAGTCTCTATCTCAAAGCCATTGCTATGGGCTGGGAAGCTCTTCACAAAAGGGCGAGAAAAGATTCTATAACCACTCAGCATATCGTTAATTTTTGTGCCAAAAAGCATTTGTGTGCTTTTTGAAAACAGCTTATTGCCAAAGCTATGCCCCTTGCGATATGTGCTAGAGTCTGCCTCTCTTGCGATATTTAGCATATCAAGTTTGTGAGTGCTAAAATACGCTAGTGCCTGTGGTAAGATAGAAGCATCGTGTTCAGTATCTGCATCAATCATTATGTAGAAATCTGCTTCAATCAAGGCAAATGCCTCTCGCATAACCGCCCCCTTGCCTTGCGTGCTAACACTATGGAGTGTGAGAGATTTTGTGGGGGTTTTAGAGTCTAGCGGTTTAGAATCTGTGCTTTGAGATTCTAAATTGCTCGCTCTTAGTGCGTTAATTTCTGTGATTTTAGCTTTAACAATATTTCTTGAATTATCACTTGAATTATTATCAAACACATAAATATGTGCGTTTGGCAGGACAGCAAAGACTTCATCAATAACTTGAGCGATAGTCTTTTCCTCATTGTAGCAGGGGATAATTACAGCGATTTTTTTAGGTGGTTGTAAAGATAGTGTGGTATCAGATTCCATACCTTGAAGTTTAAGCTGTGTGTTTGTGCGAATAGTGCCAGATTCTACAAAATTATCGTGCTTAAGGACAAAACCTGTTTGCTGATTATAGATCTCACTAGATTCACCCCCCCCCCCCCGTTTATTATTTATTCGCATGGTGTTTGCAGCTTCTGCATTTAGATTGTGTTGTGAGTTTTTATTTGTATGACTAGAGCAAGTAGAAATATTGTTTTGCATATTATGAACACCTTAAAATTTTAGATTATGTTAAAAGCAAGATGTATGCCAGAAAAACTTTGTAATTATAGCATTTAAAGTTGCAAATATATTTTTGGCTACCAGAATCTATCATAAGACAATCAGTAATGAAAGCAATATGCCATTAAAATCACAAATTCAAATATATGAGATTTGCCAATACAGAATCTACGCATTAAAAACCATAAAAAAGTAAAAAAACTATAAAAGTTTGCTAGAATAAAAACTTATTGCAAAAATTACGCATAAGGAACTGAATGCAAAAAGATTTTGGAAAGATTGGATTTATTTTGGCAGCACTTGGTAGCTCTATTGGCTTAGGGCATATTTGGCGGTTTCCTACAACTGCGGGTATGAATGGTGGCGGGGCGTTTGTGTTGCTTTTCTTAGGTATTGCCTTGTTTGTGGGTGTAGCTATGCTTGTAGCAGAAATGCTTGTAGGGCAGCAAGGTAGAAAAAATGTGCCTGATAGTTTTAAAGAGATTACGCAAAATCCTAAAACTTCATGGCGTTTTGTGGGCATTACTTTATTTGCTGGTCCTTTTATTTTGACATTTTATTGTGCAGTGCTAGGCTGGGTTTTATACTATCTTGTATCTGTTAGCTTTAATCTACCCGCAGATTTTGCACAAAGCAAGGCTATCTTTGAGACTTTTAGCTCACATACAGAACAGATTTCCTATCAGATTCTCTGTTTTGCTATCATTCTAGCGATTACTGCATATAGCATTGTGTATGGGATTAAGAGTATTGAGAGATTAAACTATGTATTAATGCCCCTGCTTTTTATTATCTTTTTTGGATTGCTGTTTTATGCGATGAGTTTGCCTAGCTTTGGTGAGAGTGTGGAGTTTATGTTTAAGCCTGATTTTTCAAAACTCACTTCAAATACTATTATTGATGCTATGGGGCAGGTCTTTTTCTCCCTCTCACTTGGGGCTGGGACAATCATCACTTATTCATCACATGTGAATAGAAATCAGAATCTTTTTGCAAGTGCATTATGGATTGTTATACCGGGTATTATCATTTCTATTGTTGCGGGGCTTATGATATTTACATTTGTATTTGCCTATGGTAGCAAGGCTGATGTAGCTGGTGGTCCGGGGTTAATCTTTATTGTATTGCCTGTGATGTTTGGGCATCTTGGCGCGCTTGGGGGATTTTTGTGTGCGTTATTTATGATTGGGCTATTATTTGCTGGATTATCTTCTACCGTGTCCTTGCTTGAGCCATGTATAAAATATCTTACTGATAAGACAAAGTATAGTCGTGCAACTCTTACTTATATAGTGAGTTTTGGTATATTTTTAGTGGGTATTATTGTGATTTTATCGATGAATACGAATTATCAAGCAACTCTTACTTTCTTTGAGAAGAATCTATTTGATTGGATTGATTGGATAAGTGCGAATATGCTACTTACTTGGGGGAGTTTCTTTAGCTCTTTATTTATTGGCTATTTTGTATCAAAGGATAAATTGCGTGAATGGACTAAAGGCTATCTTAAAAGCGATGTTGCCTTTTACTTTTGGCTGTATAGTTTGCGTGTATTAGCACCTTTAATGGTTATTGTGATTTTTATTAATCGTATTCAAAGATTCTAGGGATATGTATGGAAGCAAAAGATTTTATCACTCGCGATGAAAGTGCTATGTATTATCTGTGTGGTTATAGTGCGGATAATGCCATTCTTATGCGTTTTGGAAGTGAGTTTAAATTTATAACAGATGCGCGTTACAGCACAGAGGCAAATGAATTATGTAAGAAAAATATTGCATTAGAGATTATTGAATCTAGCGATCTTTTGGGAGAGGCAAAAAGGCAAATCACACAGCATAATATTAAGAATCTTAGCTTTGATCCTATGCGTATGTGTGTGGAGGAACATCATAACTTAAAAGATATTGTATCACTTGCACCCATGCCAAACTTCACACAAATCATGCGTATGAAAAAAAGTGATGAAGAACTTAAGATTCTACAACAAGCACAGATTCTAAACCTACAAGCAATACATGCGTTTGGGGAATATATATCAAAAGAGGGCAGGGAAAAAAGCGAGAAATTTTTATGGTATAAAATCGCTGATACTTTGAGTAACTATGGGCAGTATCCACTAAGCTTTGAGCCAATTGTAGGTATTGAAGGAAATGCAGCAAAGCCACATGCTCTGCCAAGCGATACGACTTTTTTACAAAATGGCGATACACTTTTGCTTGATTGCGGATTGAAGTATAAGAGATATTGTGCTGATTGCACTCGCACCGCACTTTTTTTTGATGATTCTATAATTTTTCAAAAAGACCAAGATTTTATGGTATTAGATGAAAGCACAAATAAGGATAGACTAAGCATACATGAAAAGCAAAAGATTTATGACCTTGTCAAAAAAGCACAAATAACTACGATTGAGAATCTTCGCTCTGGTATGAGTGGCAAAGAGATAGATTCTATCGCAAGGGATATTATTGAAAAAGGTGGATATGGTAAGTATTTCACACATAGCACAGGGCATGGCATAGGGTTAGATATACATGAGATGCCCTTTATCTCTCGCCGCTCTGAAACAATCATTGAAGATGGCATGGTTTTTTCTATCGAACCCGGAATCTATATCCCACAAACCTTTGGTGTGCGTATTGAAGATTTAGTCATGGTAAAGCAAGGCAGGGCTGTTGTGCTTGGGTAGGGTTTGTTTATGTGGTTTCTGTGTCATAGCTACTAGATTGGAAACTAAGCATTTCTATCCTAAAGCAATCAAAAAATAAATTCCAATATTTTTTACTCATAGTAAATATCACCTCAACAGATCTTTATGAAATAAGTCTAGCAATACCACAAAATCACTGCTTTTTTTATGTTTTTTGTTATAATTTTGCCTTGATTTTAAATAAAGTTTGGCGTTATGGAAATTGTGTGTTTAGCGATACTTGGGATTATTACCGGTAGCATTTCTGCTTTATTTGGTATTGGTGGAGGTATGATTATCGTCCCTTGTATGCTGTATTTGCATTATCTTTTGCCAGATCTTAGCTTTTCTACACATGATGCGGTTGGCATTTCTGTTATGCAAATGATTTTTTCATCAGTGTTTGGGAGTGCTATAAATATTTTCAAAAAGAAGAATTTGTGTTTAGATTCTGCGATATTTTTAGGGATCGGTGGGTTTATTGGTGCGGCATTTAGTGGTGTTGTGCTTATGTATATCGCGGAAAAACATTTAGCTTTAATCTTTCTTTGCGTTAGCCTTTTTACATTCTATAAATTCCTTTTTAGTGTGAAAAAAACGCCACAAAAAGTAAGTCTCACAAAAGCAAAGCAAAGGAGCATACTTGTTATAATCGGGAGTTTGACTGGTGTATTTGCGATTTCTTTAGGCATTGGCGGTGGTGTTATGCTTGTGCCTTTGCTTATGTATTTTCTGGGGTTTGATACAAAAAAGATTGTCCCACTTTCACTTTTTTTTATTATGTGTGCAGCATTGAGTGGGACATTTTCATTTGTAAGGCATGGTGTTATAACAGATAGTGTGCTATATGCTGGGCTTTTGCTTGGGGCTTTTTCACTTGTTGGGGTGGTAATAGGCACAAGACTCATTGATAGTATGAACGCACAAATACATTATAGAATCTTGGTTATTATTTATCTAGCCTCTATTATTGCAACTTTAAATAAGGTGCTTATGTATTATGGCATTATTGGGGGTGGTGTATGAGACGATTGATTTTAGCGGGAATGAGTTGTGTTATCTTTATCTCCATTTTTCTTTTACTGCATACTTCAAGCTTTGAGAGAATCCCGCCAAATCTAGAACTCTATGTATTAAAAGAGAATGATAAAATATTGCATCACATTCACACTTCATTTTTTAACCCTGAAAATACCATTCATTTAAATGCCTATGATTCAAGCGGTCTTGCTTCATATTATGTAAGTATTACGGATAAAGATGGCAAGGTGTTGGTTGAAGAGAGTGAAGTGCTGCTTAAAAAGACAGAAGAGCTAAATATCGCATTGCCAAAGATTCCAAATCTAGCTGATGGCGATGAGGTTTTTTATCATGTGAGTGTGAGAGACTGGAGTAACTCAAACTTTTTTCGTGGGAATGAAACAAAGCTTACAAAACATTTCATAATCAATAAAAGCACACCACAAGTGCAAGTTATCGCTGCTTCAAAGCAAATCATGTATGGTGGCAGTGCGCTCATTGCCTTTAGCATTCAGCAACTAGGGCTTTATGATAAGACAAAAGATTCTCTCATAGATAAGGTGATAGTAAGCAATGGGCATGATGAGTTTGAAGCCTATCCTTTTAAGAATAAGCAGGGAAAAGTAGTCTATCTCTCACTTATTGCATGGCCTATTAAAAATACATTTTTTGATGGCACGATACAAGTTATTGATAGTGCGATGAATGAAACAAAGATTCAGATTCCAATTGCTACAAATGTGAATTATCCACGCAGAAAGTTTAATATACTTATAAGTGATTCTCGTCTGCAAACACTTATTAAAAAACTAGAAGATAATGTAATCATGCCGCAAGATTTAACAACAAATATTGAAAAATTTCAGTTTTTTAATGAAACGATCAGGCATCAAGATAATCAAAGGATAGCAAACTTTTTTCAAATATCAAAGCAAACAAATATAGAATCTAATATACCACGATTAAATGTCTTTGCCCCTATAAAAGAGGCACAAACATCTGGTCGCTTTGGCGATGAGTATATATATAAGTATCATAAAGAGCATGTGGGCTCTTCTGTGCGATATGGTATAGAGTTTATCGCTGAAAATGATATGCGCGTAATTAATAGTAATAATGCCATAGTGGCTTTCAAGGGCAATATTGGATCGTATGGGAATCTCGTGGTATTAAATCATGTGTTAGGACTAAGCTCAATTTATGGCTATTTAAACGCAATCCCAACATTACCAAGAGATATGCAATCTCTTATGCAAATAGGGCAAATGGGTGCTAGTGGCTTTGCTACTACCACTAGTCTCTTTTTTGCGATACTTGTGCAAGGGCATTTTGTAAATCCAAATGAATGGCTACAAGCAGAATGGATTGATACAAATATTAATCAAGTGCTTGATCGTGCGGATAACTTTGGCGTGAAACAGAAATGATAAAAGGCTAGAATATGAAAATATTTGTTATTAATTTAGAGAGATCAAAGGATAGAAAAGCACACATGCAAGAAAAGCTTAGTTTGCTAGAAAAAGATCCACTTTTTAAAGAGCTAGATTTAAGCTATAGCTTTTTTAATGCAATAGATTCTAAAAGTGAGAGTTTTAAAGAATATAAAGCAATGTTTAATCCTATGTTATGCTATTTGTGGCATGGTAGAATCTTAATTGATAATGAAATCGCATGTTATGCTTCTCATTATAGCCTTTGGGAAGAGTGTGTGCGACTTGATGAGCCAATTATTGTGCTAGAAGATGATATATTTTTTGAAAAGCATTTTTTGTCTGCTTTGCAAGATATGAAACGCACGACATTCTCATTTGTGCGATTTTTTACTTCTGCAAGATCTAGAGATAAATATATTTACAAAATTGATAACTCAAACTATCATTATTCACTCAAAAATACCAATGGCACATTAGGCTATTATATTACACCGAGTGCAGCTAAGGCATTTTTCACACAAAAGATATGGGATAGCCCCGTTGATATTTATATGGAGCATGTTGCCCTGCATCATGTTGATAATATTATTTATAAGCCATTTATAGTGGGAGAAGATAGCATAGCTACACATTCTACAATCATAAATGCTGATGGCACGCATAGATCAATCAATAAGGGGGGGGGGGGGTAATACCCTTGCATTATAGAATCTTAAAGCCATTCTATCGCACATATATACAAATCAAACGCGCTTTATTTAAACTTAGCTATAAACCACCACGCGTAGTGTATAAGTAAAGGTAAAGTCATTTTTAATAAGCTAAGCATTGTGTAAATGAGATTTAAGTTTTAAAATCTATCTTACTTGGGTGTGCGTAGGGCATGGAGTGCAAATCCGCCCTATCATAAAAGGCGATAATCACATAAACATTGAGCAAACTCATAAGGCTAAGGCTATCCCATTGCAGATAATCCCTATCACCATTTATCCCTTCATCTTTGATTAGTGGGATTATCGTTACTACCTTATTTGTGCCACTGCTAAAAGTATCATACACTCTAGCATAAGGATAAGATCTTGTGCGTTTGGGGCTTACCCACTTGCTTATAGCAAAGCTTTTATTCTCAAAATTTACAATACATTTGCTAGGCAGGTTATTGATATCATTAAAATCATATCGCTCTAAATCCTGTCTAAAAGATTTTATATAAGAAAAATTTTTTATCTTTGCGTATAGTATTTAAGTCCTTTATGCGTTTAGATTCACTCCCCAAATATTTTTTAAATGCTATTATACAACCTTAAATCATTTATTTTGGATTCTATATCTTTAAATTCAGAATTTAGCTCATTTTTACACTTTATGCTTAAATATATTAATTTAGATTTTTAATACCTACACGCAATCTTGATAACTATCATATAAATTACGCACTAAAAAGCGAAAGATGGGAAAGAGAAAAATTGCTAATCAAAAGCTCTCTGCCCTTTTGTGCCTTATCTTGCTTAAAATTATTCATACCATACTGCACACTAAATTCCTTACAATAAAAATCCCTATAAAGCTCTCTAATAAACTCACTATCATCATAAGTTAGCAAAAATTTATGTGCTGTGTTTTTGAGATTTTCGCAAAGTCTTTTGTGGTCAAAGCTTGTGTGTAAATCACCCTTTTTGCCATAGAGCTTTGATTTAATCGCACTAAAATAAGGTGGATCAAGAAATATAAACACGCCTTGCCCCTTTTTTTGCAATAGCACTTCATAATCATCGCTGCTAAAATGAAAATTTTGCAAAATTTTAGGCATTGCCCTAAGCCGCTCAATGCTACTTTGTGTAAAGCGAGATTCATAAGCCTTTTGAGAATATCCGCCACAATCAAGCAGCCCTGAAAAGCTAATGCGATTTAAGATAAAAAAATCTACCGCTCTTTGCAATGGGCTTAAATCTTGCTTCCTGCGGCTTAGAATCTCTGTGTGTAACTCTCTGCCATCTTTACAGCTTTCTTTTATCGCTTCAATCTTTTCAATAAGCCGCATAGAATCCACTTTTAGCACCTGCCAAAAGCAGTATAAATCATAGTTTAAATCATTAGCAAAAAGGCTTATGTTTTCACGCGTTTGTGCGAGATAAATCCCCACACTCCCACCGCCAAAAAATGGCTCTCTAAACTCTTTAAAATCTTTAGGAAAAAAGTCTTGTAGAAACTTTATCGCTCTGCTTTTGCCTCCGGGATAGCGAAGCGGAGATTTGTGATAATTTTTCATAGATTTATCCATACTTCAAAATGATTGCTGCTAGATTCTATATTAAGTGCTTCAAGCATTGTAATGTGAGTCTTTGAAAAAGAATTGCGTTTGATGAAATCCTGTAAATTATCGCTAGGCAATATATGGCTATCTTGTGAAAGTGTTGAAGTAAGTCGCAAAACTACTTTAAACTTCTCATAACCCACAATAGAATCTATATTGTTATAAAGCATAAGTTTTAAAAGTCCATCTTTTATATCATCACTACTTGGAAGCAATGCGTTTTTACTATGCTTACTCTCGCATAAAACTAAAACATTATCCTGCAATAGCACATCATCACAAGTGAAAAAATACTGCCCACCTAAATAGTTTTCTATGGTGATTTTGCATTTTTGCCCTATGCCAATTTGCTCTTTTGGTTGCAAAGTTAGCATTTCTCTATGCTGTGCTGCCCTAGCCTTTGTCCTTGAGAAATCCATAAAAGATTCTTTGCTTTTTATGATTTTTGCGATGAATTTATCAATATTTTCTATATTGTGTAGTTTTACACCAAGAGATGTAGCAATATCCACATAAGCATTTTTAGCTTTTTGTGCTAAGGCAGGAAGATTTTCAAGCTGATTTATATTCCAATGCAATGCTGATTGATGATAATTTGTAAGCTTACTAAGTTGTTTGCAAATATACTCATTATTAAATTGCTGATTGGTAATTTTGCCCTGCTTTGTGGGGCGCAAATCTGCCTTGTCATAAAAGGCGATAATCACATAAACATTGAGCAAACTCATAAGGCTAAGGCTATCCCATTGCAGATAATCCCTATCGCCATTTATCCCTTCATCTTTGATTAGTGGGATTATCGTTACTACCTTATTTGTGCCACTGCTAAAAGTATCATACACTCTAGCATAAGGATAAGATCTTGTGCGTTTGGGGCTTACCCACTTGCTTATAGCAAAGCTTTTATTCTCAAAATTTACAATACATTTGCTAGGCAGGTTATTGATATCATTAAAATCATATCGCTCTAAATCCTGTCTAAAAGATTTTATATAAGAAAAATTTTTTATCTTTGCGTATAGCATATGTATTCCCTATGCGTTTAGATTTACTTCACAAGCATTTTTAAAAGTTATTAAATGAAAATTTAAAGTATTCATTTTAGTTTCTCATTTATTTCTTGCTTTAAATGCTTCTAAAAACTCATCAGCACTTTTTTGACTAACCCCTTCTTCTCTTAAAACATTGGAGAGTTGGCTTAACATCTCTTCTACCCTTTCTTTCTTCTTATCAATTCGTGCTATTCTATCAGCCTGTGTTTCTTCATCAAAGTTATTTTTATCTAAAATTGTTTCTTTACGGGTTGTTTCCTTAAGGGTTGTCTTACTTGACATACCGCTTAAAATATTACTTGATTGACTTAGTGTTTTTGGTGTGCCAATAGACATATACTCATCATCTATATCATTTATCTTACTTCGCATTTGCTCTTTAAAATTATCTTCTTCTGTTAGGTCTCTAAGCTCTATATGCAATTTTTCATTTTTTAGCTCAAGCTCACTGATTTTATCTTTTAAGCGAAATAATCGCTTAGCAGCCTTAAGATATACATCATGCAATTCTTGTGGATAGATTATCTGTGCTGCCCTTGCCATAGCAGTCGCACCATTTTTTACATGCACACTTACCACATTTAGCGGTTGAAATTCAGCGATTATACCACTAAAATCAAGCGGGTTAGAATCATCATTTTTAGTTAAAGCAAAACTTGCTTGTGTATCAAAAGATTCCATACTTTCTGCTTGTTTGTTTTGCATGATCTTATTTTTATAGAGTTGAGCTTTGTTTTGCATTTCTTCAATTTCAGTTTTTATATTTGCTAACTCTATGTTTGCATCTTTTAACAGATTGTTTGCTTCTGTAATCTCTGCGTTTAGATTCTTTAATTGCTTTTCTTTTGCCTTGATTAGAATCTCATATTCTTGCATACTCTCTACAAATTCTTTTTTCTTACTCTCAAAGATTTTAGCAATCTGCCATGCTTCCTTTATCGTTTCAGCCTTAGCAACAAACTCAAGGAAAATCTCTTGCTCATCGATATTTTGCACGATATGTGCTAATACTTCCTTTTCATCTTCTTGCAAACTCAAGTGTTACTCCTTATGTAGTTAATTTCAATCTGCTTCAAGGCTTAGGCTCTCAAGCCTTATATCTCGCCCTTGTATGATATGTGTATTTTTACTTTCACATTTTGGACAGGCTGGATTATCTAGGCTATGAAAAGTGCTTTTACAATCCTTGCATTCTAGCAAAATCTTTTCTATTGTAAGTGTCAAAGTCGCATCTTTTATAGAATCATATTCTGTCTGCAAAACTTCAAAAGCACTTTGCAATAAGCTTTTATCAATGTTTGATCGCTCACCCACACTTACAACGATATTTTGTACCTTTGCTGCATTATGCTCTTGCAAATGTGTCAAGCAAAGCTCAAGAAGTGAAGCTATAATGGAATATTCATGCATATTTTTCCTTATTATTTTATCTTTGGTTTTAATAATGCTACATGAAAATTATTTTTAAAAAGCGGCATACTTTGCATAAGCCAACCAAATAATGCTACATTGCTATCAAATACTGCATTATACAAATCGAGCGTATTTGCAAATGGTAACCACAAGCTAAAAGCCATAAGCATAAAGACCGCACAGATTCTATCAATGCAATAGCAAATCGCAATCACACAAGAAATAAGCAGGATTTTATATCCTAAAGGTCCATACGCCCAGTCAAAGATTCCAAAAGCATTACCTGCGAATAATAACCACAAAATAGCTAAAAATAAGAAACCGCGATAACTTATTGTAAAACCTATTTGATTAACAAAGGTCCTAACAATAGAAAATAAGCAAAGAAAAAACAATAAAAAGCTAGGTGTATCAAACATACTATAAAGAAGCATGGAAAAGCTTATATGGTGTATGGGAATTATGCTTAGTATAAACGCAAATAGGCTAATCACTCCACGCGTAAATGGCTGTAAAAATGTGCCAAAAAAAAGCCGCACAAAAGAGAGTGTGCCAAGGGCTATTGCTGCACACATAAGAGAATATGTAAAAAGTGAATAATAAATCATTGTCTGCCTTTATATGCTTAATGCTTTTAATTTAAGATAAGATTCTAAACTATATGATATAGATTATATAACTATGGAATCTAGCCTTTCTGCCACTCACTTTGGCGTTTAGCTTTCATATGTATCCTTGATAGAATTTAGATTTTTTATTTTTTGAATGGCTTGCAGGGTTTAGAGATTGCCCACTAGATTCTAAATTCTGTTTATTGTCATCTTTGCAGGTATGGGCAAAATCCCTGCGAATTATGTAAGTCTCTAAAAAAGGCGAAATATCCTTATTTAAATTTATCTTAGAATCTAAACCTTGCTTAGATTCTCTATGAGATGTTTCGCTTTGCTCAACATGACAGGTTATCTTGGATTCTGGATTTTTTTCTGTTTGATTAGCAACAGGAGTTTTGGCTACATTCTGTGAAGATTCTATATTCGTGTTATCCTGCGTATTTGAATCCATTTTTACGCCATTACTATTATTCATAGATATTTGATATTCCGCTATTATTCTTGCGTTCTGCTTAGTGTTGTTACAAATTGCTCTAAAAGCCTTTTGCTTTCATTAATCTCTTCTCGCATTCTATAAATCTCTATATCTTTTTCTTCGCCTTGAGCTTTCAAGGTGCTAATCTCTAAGCCCATTTGTGAGATTTTCTCTTCTTTTTCTAATAGCTTAAATTCTAAATCTTCGATTTTTTTATTATGCTTTGTTTCAAGTAGCTGCTTTACTTCATGGACTAATGGTAGTAAGCCTACGCCTTCTTTTTGCTGGGCTGCGCTAGATTCTGTATTCTGCGTATTTTCGCTGTAATTATTGTGATGATTTTGCATGACTTCTCCTTAAGGCAATAAAGTTTCTGTATAATTGTAGCTAAAAAAGGTGTAATGATGAAAACAAATCTATTTAATTTAACCTCAAACTACAAACCAGCAGGCGACCAGCCACAAGCTATAAATTTCCTATGCAAACAGATTAATAATAATGAAAAATATAATACTTTAATAGGCGTTACAGGCAGCGGTAAGACCTTTAGCATGGCAAATATTATACAAAATCTCAACATGCCAACACTTATCATGAGTCATAATAAGACCTTATGTGCCCAGCTTTATAGCGAGTTTAAAAGCTTTTTTCCACATAATCATGTCGAATATTTTATCAGCCATTTTGACTACTATCAGCCAGAAGCCTACATTCCGCGTAGAGATCTATTTATAGAAAAGGATAGCTCCATTAATGATGAGTTAGAGAGACTGCGTCTATCGGCTACGACTTCACTTCTTGCCTATGATGATGTGATAGTTATAGCCAGTGTATCAGCAAACTATGGTTTAGGAAATCCTAGTGAATACCTCACAATGATAGAAAAGCTAGAAGTCTCTAAAACCTATCAGCAAAAAAGGCTTTTAACAAAGCTTGTAGAAATGGGCTATACACGCAATGAAACAAGCTTTGAGCGTGGATGCTTTCGTGTTAAAGGTGAAGTAGTAGATATTTTCCCTGCGTATAATGAAGTGGAGTTTATACGCATTGAATTTTTTGGTGATGAGATTGAGAGAATTGCGGTATTAGAATCACTTGATAATACTTTTGTAAAAGAGCTAGATTCTTATGTGCTTTATGCGGCAAATCAATTTATTGTTGGAGAAAATCGATTAAAAAATGCGATTGTAGAAATCGAGCAGGAATTGCAAGAGCGATTGAAATTCTATGAGAGTGAAAATCGTATGCTAGAGTATGAAAGGTTAAAATCACGCACAGAATTTGACCTTGAGATGATAAAAGAAAATGGCATTTGCAAAGGTATTGAAAACTATGCGAGACATTTGACAGGCAAAAAGCCCGGCGAAACCCCTTTTTCACTACTTGATTATTTTGAATACAAAAAAAAGCCTTATCTATTAATCGTTGATGAAAGCCATGTAAGCCTGCCACAATTTGGCGGTATGTATGCGGGAGATAGAAGCCGTAAGGAAGTATTGGTAGAATATGGCTTTAGACTGCCTAGTGCGCTTGATAATCGCCCATTGCAATTTGATGAGTTTATTAACAAAAAGGCTAACTTTTTATTTGTATCTGCCACACCAGCAGAGCTAGAGCTATCACTAAGCAAAGATAATGTATGTGAGCAGCTTATCCGCCCGACAGGACTGCTTGACCCAGAGTTTGAAGTAAGAGATTCTAGAATCCAAGTCAAAGATTTATTAGAAGAAATAAAAGTTTGTGTTGAGCGAAAAGAGAGGGTATTAATCACGACTTTAACCAAAAAAATGAGCGAAGAACTCGCAAAATACTACGCAAAAGAGGGCATAAAAATCGAATATCTACATAGTGAAATAGATGCGATAGAGAGAAATCACTTAATCCGCAATCTGCGTTTAGGCGTATTTGATGTATTAGTAGGGATAAATTTATTGCGGGAAGGGCTTGACTTACCAGAGGTTAGCCTTGTAGCGATTATGGACGCAGATAAAGAGGGCTTTTTACGCAGTGAAACAAGCCTTATACAAACGATGGGCAGGGCTGCTAGAAATGTAAATGGCAAGGTGATTCTATACGCAGAAAAAATCACAAATTCCATGCGTAAAGCTATGGATACAACGACTTATAGACGCAAAAAACAAGAAGAATTTAATAAAAAACATGGAATCACTCCAACTTCAGTAAGCCGCAATGTAGAAGAGGAATTAAGACTAGAAGATAGCACAAAAGTCTATGATAAAATGAGTAAGAAAAACAAAATCCCAGCAAAAGAAAAAGAAAATCTTATCAAAGACTTAAAAATAAAAATGCTTGAGGCAAGCAAACGACTTGACTTTGAAGCGGCAATACAACTAAGAGATGAAATCGCTAGATTGCGAAGTTTGTGATGATTTGTTTTATGTGTTTGTCCTAGTGAATGTTTTTATTTGTGGTGGAAAATATATTTTATGATGAAAGGTTTTAAGCTATATTTTTATGCCATTAAGTGCCACAATGCATCTCCTGATTAAAAAATATATAAACCCACAACGGACTTAAAAACACAGAACAATTCTAGTTTATAAAACCATTCTATGCAACCCTGCATACGCCAAAATAGTAAGAAATATGGAATGGATAGCTAAGGACTTACATTCATTGTGGAATCTTAATTGCTTGAGCATTATTGATTTTTAATAAGGATATTATTTTATGCTGCGATATATTGCATTATTTGGTATGATGATGTCTGCATTTGTATTAGCAGATACTTTTTTAGATGAGGATAGCCAGTCGTTTCAAAAGAGTAAAGATGATCCTAGTATGCTTGTCTTTGTAACCTCTCATGTTATACCCATTACTCCAGAGTTGGTTCAAAATACACCTTATGGACGCATGATAGCCATACCACAAGAAGCATTAAATCCGCAAAATAACACAAATATAGTGGCAAAAGGCATGTATAATCATGGCAATTACACAATCTTTCGCTCCGATAATAACAACATTACTTTCTATCGTCATACACGCAATACGACAAGGCAATATACGCGTATGGCACCAAACATTTATAAGGTAACGCATTTTGCAGGGAGTTTTTATAAAGTTGAGCCTATGCCACCAAGAATAACGGCTTGTTCTCTCATCATTTCACGCACTTTTGAAGCACAAAAGACTTCAAGTCCGCAAGTTTTACTTGACTTAAATAAGGTCCCAAATCAAGGTGTAGCAGATATTTTACTTGAGTGTCCAAAGCCACCTGAATATTAGTTATCCATAAGATTCTAGGGTTATAATGTATGAGCTTATTAACACTTTTTTTACTTGCATTTGTTGGAGCGATTACGCCCGGACCAGATATTTTGCTTGTCATGCGTAATACTCTGCTATTTGGCTTTATGCAAGGCGTAAAGATTCTAAGCGGTATTGCTAGTGGGTGGATTGTCTATTTGGCGGTGCTTTATTTTGGATTTGGCTATCTTTTTAATGGTAAGATGGCACAGATTGCATTAAGCAATCTTGGGGCAATTTATCTAGCCTATATTGCCTTTATGCTTTTTAAAAAGAGTGCAACACATATTGATATTCCAGATTCTAATCTACAAAATAATAACTCGCAAGTCTCTCAAAATTCTAATACCTTAAAAGATAAACCAGACACTTATCTTAAAGCCTTAATCATTAATCTATCAAATCCAAAGGCAATTTTATTTTTTAGCGTCATTGTTGCCCCATTTATAGAATCTAGTCCGCTTATAAGTCTATCTGTGCTATTTTGTGGTTTAAGTAGTGCGTTTTTTTCTGTTATTTTACTTGCCACTTTTTTTAGGAATCTAATTTGCGATAGGGTTTTTCATATTATCGATAAGATTTGTTCTATCCTGTTTGCTTGTTTTTCTATCTTACTACTTTATCATGCGTATGATATTTTTATGTCGTGATGTATTTAAGATTCTAAAAATATCAATAAATTTCTACCATAAAATAACAAAACAAGCTAATTGCATATATGACAAAATTTATTTTTTACATTTATATGCAAAACCCTGAATATGCATCTCTTTGGCGGCTTGAGTGCTACTAGAAGAACCAAATCCAACAGAACCCACAGAAGTTCCAACGCCAAACCCATCTGTGCTTGTGAGTTTGTCTTCTCCCACAATATGTATTGTATCTGCTCCCATTGCATAGGCATTATTTTTTATATCATTTCTTGCAGAATCTCTTACTTGTTTCAAGTTTAAATTTTCCCAAGAATTTTTCTTATAACCATCAACCTCCCCTATCAACTCGCAGTCTTTTGGTTTCTCATGCGTAATTACAATATGCTTTGCTTCTGGTAATAGCAAAGTGGGTTTTGTGCAACCACACAACAAAACTGAAGCCATAAAGCATGAATACAATCTCATAGCAAATCCTTTATAAACGAAATTTGCTTGGATTTTACAAAAAAAAAAACAAAGTTAGTTAATAGAAAATAACTTTTTGTTTAAAAATAGTCATTCTATTGGAATATATTGAGTTTTACAAAATAACTAAAGAAAATGCGATATTTATGTCGTTTATTTTGCTGTTTAAAAAATTTTTATGAAAACATATTAGAATCTTTGCATGTTTATTTAAGATATTATCTTAAGGAGTTTAGAAATATGAAAAAAACAAGTCGTTATACATTGGTAAAAATGCTTGCGATAATGCCACTAAGTCTTTGTTTAAGTCATGGGCTTGATGTAGCGGTTGCCCCCTCTTTCACTCGATCTACACCTTCTAGCAATGCAAATGTTGTCTTTTCTTACCACGAAGCGATTAAAAATGCTACAAAGGCTGTTGTAAATATTACGACTGAAAGGAAAGTTGGCGGTGGTAATTCCCCTTTTAATGATCCATTTTTTCAGCAATTTTTTGGCGATATGGTGCCACAAGATAGACTTCAAGGTGGTATTGGCTCTGGTGTTATCATTGCAAGTAATGGTTATATTGTAACAAATAGCCATGTGATTAAAGGTGCAGATAAGATTCATGTAACACTACCCGGTGATACAAAGAAATACCCCGCAAAACTTATTGGAGAAGATTCTCAAAGTGATATAGCTGTGATAAAAATCGAGAGAAATAATTTACCGATACTCCCTTTTGCTGAAAGTAGTCGCTATGCTGTTGGTGATGTGGTATTTGCGATTGGTAATCCCTTTGGTGTGGGTGAGAGTGTAACACAAGGTATCATTTCTGCGTTAAATAAGAATGGCTTTGGGATTAGTAATTATGAAAACTTCATTCAAACCGATGCGAGTATTAATCCGGGAAATTCTGGTGGGGCTTTGATTGATAGTAGAGGTGCATTTATCGGTATGAATACCGCTATTATCTCACGCACCGGTGGGAATCATGGTATTGGCTTTGCTATCCCTTCTGAAATGGTAAAAAGTGTAGCGACTGAACTCATTAAAAGCGGTAAGGTTAGGCGTGGCTTTCTTGGTGTAAGCATTAAAGATTTAGATTCTGATATTGCAAGCACTTATGGCGATACACAAGGGGCATTAGTCGTTGGTATGCAGGCAAATTCACCCGCACAAAAAGCGGGATTAGCTGTATGGGATTTAATCACTGCGGTAAATGGCAAACCTATCAAAAGTGCAGCTGAATTGCGGAATCTAATCGGGTCTATACCACCAAATCAAAGCATCACACTTACACTTTTAAGAAACAATATGAAAGGCGATAAAGCAAGCCTTGAAACAAAGCAAATCAAGCTAGTCCTTGCAGAGCAATCTCAAAGTAGCACAACGATAAATCAGCCAAGCAAAGTAGCACCAAGTGGTGGCAGTGCATTTGATGGATTAAGCATTGATAATCTAACAGGGCAAGTGCGTCAAGTCTATCGTGTGCCAAACGACATTAATGGAGCGCTTGTGAGTAATGTAATGCAAAACTCAAAGGCACAAGAGTTAGGATTCCAAAAGGGTGATGTTATCTCACAAGTAGAAAATATGCCTATCAAAAATGTAGCAGACTTTCAAAATGCATTGCAGGCATATAATGGCAAACCAAAGAGAATTTTAATCTATAATATCGTGAATAATGAAGTGAAAACCATTGTAGCGCAATAATAGAATCTATCTTTTTTTTACAATATGACATAAAATAAGTGCATTTTATTAATATTTTATTTTTGTTCTGTCGATATAATGACTGATTCTAATCGCTTAGTAAGGAGTGAGTATGGCAGTGAGCAAATTAAATGAGAATAAACTCAATGAGAGTCTGGAGCAATTATTTAAAAGCACAAAAGAAGATTGTATTTCTTATGAGATGATCGCACAAACCATTGATACAGAACCCACAATGGCAATCTTACAAAAGATAAAAACACTTTGTAAAACCCATAAAAAGCAGCTCATCAGCTCATCTGAAATGGCAAAGAACCTAAACGAGCAGGATAAGATTCAAGCAGATCTTATAAAGCAAAAAAATATGGAAGAATCTTTAAGTGAAGAGTTTGACTTTCAGCGAGAAAGAGAGCTGCTTGAATGGAGTAGAAGCGATAGTCCTGTGCGTATGTATCTGCGAGAAATGGGGCAGATTCCATTACTAAGCAAGGAAGAAGAGATAAATCTAAGCAAGGACATGGAAAAAGGCGAAGATATTATCATTGATGCGATATGTTCCGTGCCTTATTTAATCGATTTTATTTATGATTATAAAGATGCTTTGATTAATCGAGAGAGAAGAGTAAAAGAGCTTTTCAAAAGCTTTGATGATCCGCAAAGCGATGATGATTCTGATGATATTGAGTTTGATAGCTCTGAAGAAGAATTTGATGAAGAGAATAAGCCAAAAGCAAGAAAAAATACAAAAGCTGATGAAGCACGCATTGAAAAAGTGCTTGAAAGTTTTCAAGCCCTAAATGATGCAAAAAATGACTGGCTAAAGATTTTGCAAGAAGATAGTGAGTATGAAAGCAAAGGGCTTGTAAGAAAAGGTGATGATGAATTACTACATACGCTTATACTCGCCCATAAGAAACACATCTTAAAGCAAAGGCTGCTTAGCTTAGGACCTACAAGTAAGCTTATTAATGAGCTTACAAAAGCTATGGAAAATAGCTTGAAAAATGACGATGGATTTGATAGAGAGCTAAAAAGATTAGAGTATAGACTAAATCTTTTTAATGATACATTGCGACAAAATCATCAAGAGCTTTTAAAAAATATTGCTAATATGACAAGGGAAGAGATTGTAGCGCAAGTCCCAGAAAATACAATGGTTGCAACCTATGTAGAGATACAAAAACTCTATCGCACAAGGGAAGCAAGTAAGAGTGGATTTAATCTTGAGCCAGAAAAACTAAAAGAGATTCTAGAGCAAATTAAGCGGGGCAAAAGGATTTCAGATACTGCTAAGACAAAGATGAGTAGAAGTAATTTGCGTCTTGTTGTAAGCATTGCAAAGCGTTATACCAATCGAGGTTTGCCATTCCTAGATTTGATACAAGAGGGCAATATCGGGCTTATGAAGGCAGTCGATAAGTTTGAATATCGTAAGCAATACAAGTTTTCAACCTATGCGACATGGTGGATAAAACAAGCAATCAGTCGTGCCATAGCCGATCAAGCGCGCACTATAAGGATTCCAATCCACATGATTGATACTATCAATAAGATTAAGAATCTTATGCGAAAACACGCACAAGAAAAAGGCGAAGAACTTGATGTAGAATCTATTGCAAATCAAGTTGGCTTAAGTGTAGATAAAGTTAAAAATGTAATCAAAATCACAAAAGAGCCAATAAGCCTTGAAGCACCGATAGGCAATGATGATGATGGTAAATTTGGAGATTTTGTAGAAGATAAAAGCACGATGAGTTCTATGGATATTATGCTAAAAGAAGATTTAAGAGAGCAAATTGATAATGTATTAGACCAGCTTAATGAGCGAGAAAAAGCGGTGATTAAAATGCGTTTTGGTTTGCTTGAAGATGAAAGTGATAGGACACTAGAAGAAATCGGCAAGGCATTAAATGTTACAAGAGAGCGTGTAAGACAGATTGAATCAAGTGCGATTAAAAAGCTTAAACATCCAAGAATAGGCAGACAATTGCGACAATATCTTGGCGGATAAGGAAATTTTAAATCACACTTTAGGGTTAATATATCGCTAAAGTGTGAAGGCTATGAAGACATGAAGTTATCTGCCTTGCCATCCCCCACAAAACGCTTAGGCATCGATATAAAAAAATATTGGCATACATAGAACCTTGTTTCAGGAAAATATGGAACCTTTATAAGTATGTATGGGTAAAGATGGCTATGAAAAAGTACCTAGTATTCTAAAAATCGCACTTACCACTATATTTACAGAATGCTTGAGGAATTAATTTAATAAAGTGTTTTTAACCAAAAAGAATTAAGCCATTTTAGAACAATATAAAAGGCAACTTCAACACCCATATTGACATCAACATGTAAGGTTTTTATAGCGCTTGAATAAACAAAAGTTCGCTAAACTTAATCTTATGCACTTTAATACTGATGGGCCAAGTAGCGATATTATTGCAACAAAAAAGCAAATAGAGAGATGTTGAATAATAGTAAATATTAAAACTATTGGGGAGCAGATCGAACTGCATATCGTAGCCCAGCCTCTTCCGCTAAGCACATCGCCTACTTGCCAAGAGCATTATATCACAAAATCTATGCTTGGAGGTATTGGCAAAACCAGTTATCCATCATAGCTTTCAGGTTGTTTGACATACTTTGTGTACCATTAGTATTAAGTATCATTTAACCGCAATTATTCTAATTTAAGAATATAAAATATCGCTTCCCTGCTTTCTTTCTTGTACGCTTATATGTTGTTGTGGAGTAAAGCCATTTTTCACACTTTGCCTTATTGCCTTTATACTTAACTTCATCTTTTAAAAACTCATATTTTTCTCTCTCTTGTGTGAGTGTCTGCATGATAGCTTTAATATCTTTTACTTCAGTCTCTAAAGCAGTAATAATAGTTTCAAATTGCTTTAGGGCTTCATCTCTTTTATCTAAAATCTCTTGCAAGGCTTGTTTTAACTCTTCTTTAAATTTATTCACATCACCTTGAAAGTCATTATTCACATAATCAAGTGTAGCTAAAAGCCTTAAAAGCTCCCTTGAAGTATTGAGTGTCTCTCTTACTTGTGCGAATATATCACTATTTGCATCTACTAGTGGATTTAAGTTAAAAGGGGGGAAGTTATGCGGATTTTTTAGAATCTCTTTTATAATCTCTTGTGCTTTTATAGGGTCTTTTAATATATCATTTAAGATAAAATCAGGGCTTAAACCATTCTCTAAACCTTCAATCTGCTTTTTAATAGCTTCTAACTCTTGCTTAGTTACAATATCTTCATTGCTATTTGCTTCTAAATCTGCTTTAATTTGGTCTTGCTCCAAAGCTTCAGCGGCAGCCTCTTGTCTTAATGTGTCAATCTGCTTTTTTAAATCCACTAAAGTAGTCGCAAGTGTTGGGTCATTAGGATTTACAGGCTGATTTAATAATAAGTCATTAATCTGCTTTTCTAACTCTGCAATCTTGTCATTTTTCTCTTTTAATTGCTCTGCAAACTCTTTATTAAGCTGTTCTAGGGCTTCTTTTTGCTGTTCGATAATCTCTTTTAGGGCTTCATCGCCTAAGCTTTGATTTAACTTCTTAAGAATATCTGCTAGATTTTTCTCTGTTACATAAGTATCGCCTGTTGTTTTATCTGCCACTTGATTTTGTGCTTGTGGTGTAGTTTGTGGCACTTGTGGCGTTACTTGTTGTGCTTGAGTTTGTGTCTGTGTTTGGTCTTGTGGTGTTTGTGTATTTTGTGTAGGCATTATAGTTTCTCCCATAATAAAATGCCATATTATAAAAGAAACGAGAAAGGAATAAAATATCGGTTAATTCTCTTTTTGTCTTTTTGCTGCTTTTAAGGGAATTTGCGTAAAAGTCTGCGGTCATGTATTATATATACACTCCCTTGACTTTTACTTAATAACCCTTAAAATCAATCAAAAATACTTCCGCATTGCTTTTTCCTTGTCATTGCGAGACTTGCGGAGTAAGTCGTAGCAATCCATAACCTTGCTAAGACACAATAAAAATTTTCGCTTTTGATTATAGATAATTCAGTGATTAGTAGATATAATTTTATTTGAGGTTGCTAACCGAAAGGGTCGCAACCTTTCGGTTAAATCTAAACAACCTTAAGAAAGGAAGTTTATATGAACGCCGAATTGCTACTAACAATTCTTGGGTTTATTATATCTTTTTTGAGCTTAATTTTAGCTTTGCTAAAATAATAGCTAAAAGATAGACTAAGAATGCCTGTGGTAAGCAGGGGCAAGGCTTTTGCCTTGCTTTAGTTGCAATAAAAAAGATTATTTACTACACTAAAACAATACAATCTTAACCGATATTTTATTCCTTTCTAGTTTCTTTTATAATATGGCATTTTATTTGGATCTGCAAAAATTTTAGATGGGAATCTAAACTATGCGGTCAATCAAGCGGCAATGCAAGCGCGTGCTGAAATCGCACAACAAGTTAGTGCAAAGCTTCAACAAGCCATTGAAAGTTTGGAGCAAAATGATGGCATGAAAATATCAGCCAATAGTCAGCAAGTAGCAAGACAAAAGGTAGAAGCCGATCTGAAGAAAACAGAAATAGCTGAAAAATGGACTGATAAACAAGCAACACCACCTATGCTATATGTCCTTGTAAAAATGGATGAAAAGATGTTTGAGCAAACGCTAAAAGGTGTTGGACAAGTTTTAAATGTTGATGCAGACCAAGCAAGAAAGCTTTCTGAAACAGTGCAAGAATTGTTGGAGTAGTTTTATACAATCTCGTCTTTTGTATCTTTATATCCGCTGGTATGGATTTATACTGGCTGGTTGAGTGTCATGGAATCTACTCGCAAGTTTTTTGAAATTCTTACTTGTAGGTTTGATATATTTTTTTTGATACATCTTTATGCAATCCTCAACGCATAATTTGCTATAATGCTGCATTATTTTAAGAAACGGAGATTTCATATGTATCATGTAGTTTTTTGTGCTAATGACAATTATATTAAATATCTTGCCCCTTTATGTTATAGCATTGTAAAAAATGCAGCAAATAATACTCAATACGATAAGGGTGAGAGTATAAATGTTACCGAAAATATTACTATGGGGGGGGGGGGGCAAACCCCTACCTGATAGTGAAATCATTGTTACTAACATAACAGATAAGATAAACAACACACCCCAAAGTAATAATAAATCCGCAACACAAGACAAACAAAAGCCATTCTGCTTTCATATATTAACTGATGGTTTAAAACATGAAACACGGCAAAAGCTACAAGCCTTTCAAATAGAATTGAATAAAATTTATCCATGCGAATTTCGTGTTTATACGCTATCGGATTCTATATTTCAAGGTTTGCCAAAATTATTAGGCAATTATCTTGCATATTTTAGATTAAAAATAGCAAGTTGCTTGCCGCAAGATATTAAAACTTGTTTGTATCTTGATGTTGATATGATATGTGTGGCAGATATTAGAGAGATTTTTTATACAGATTTGCAAGGGAAGATATGTGGCGTTGTGTTAGATCCAATAGGCACATATTACCATAACTCTAATATCAAATCTAAAAATATGGATAGCAAAGTTTTTGTGCTTAATAACCACACTTATTTTAATTCAGGTTTTATGTTTATTGATTTGGAGAAATATAGACAGCATGATATGATGTAGAGGCAAAGTGTTTTGAATGGCTTAGTCAATATATCCCAGAAATGCATGACCAAGATACACTAAATGCAATATTAAGTGATTATATTTGCGTTTTACCGCTAGAGTGGAATTTCATTCTTGTGTTATTGCGATATAAACAACAAGATTTTATGGGTGAGAGTGAAAATGCCATGCTAACTTATACATACCAAGAATATAAACACGCAAAAGACAATCCCATGATATTTCATTACGCATGGTTAAAGCCATGGCGACCACCTTTTATCGAAAATGACACCATATTGACTTGCAACTATAAAAATAAATGGTGGGAAATAGCCCATGATACACCTGTTTTCTATAAGGATATTTATGCTTCATATATGAAAAAGCAAGAAGATATGCTCTATGAATCTATCCTATCTTTACAAAAACATATAAAATCTTTTAAGCTACGAAACAGACTAAAACGATTACAACAATCTTTAAAAAGGCGATGTAAAAAATTATTCCACATTGAAGATTAGCTTATAAAAAATCATAGCTAATCAGCATAATAGAATAACACGAAAAATAATTCTATGTGGTGCAAATAAGATCTAAAATTGCAATCTGCATTTTCACATCTCACCCCGGAATGATTTGCAATAAGCTAATCTCTCTTCTCTCAAATAATCGCATAGGCATACCCCACCAGCCTACACCATTGCTAACATAGATTTGTGTATTTTTGCCTTTATGCTCCCATGAATGAAGCCCTGATAAAAATGGCTGATCGAGTAAGACCAATAAATGAAATGGGAATATTTGCCCACCATGTGTATGTCCGCTTACCACAAGTCCTATGTCTTCACCTTGTAGCATTTTCAAAACCTTTGGCTGATGTGCGAGTAGTATCGTTGGGTATTGCTTATCTGTATAGGCTAGTGTCTTTTCTAAATCAGGGACTAATACACTATCTTTAAACTTCTCATGTCCTCCCATTAAGTCCGCAATTCCTGCGATATTTAAGCCAAGATTCCGCAAAACCATCGCTTGATTTGTAAGCGTTGTTATGCCTAGATCATTTAATGCTTTTATGATTGTATATGTATCGTAATAATACTCATGATTGCCTAGCACATAATAGATTCCATATTTTGCCTTGAGATTTGCTAACTCTTTTACAGAATCTTCTACGATATGATAGTAATTATCCACAATATCGCCGCCAAGCAGGATAATATCTGGCATGGTGCTATTAGTCTGTTCTACAATCTTTACGACTGCCTTTTTATCCATTAAGACATCGATGTGCATATCGGTTAATACGGCAATATTTAGTGGCTTTGTGATACCTTGCAGTGAGACTTGCGTGGTGGTTATCTTTGGCTCTTTTGCGTTTAAATAAAAGCTTAAAAGTGTCAAAGCAATGATGGCACACCAAGCTATTAAAAGGATTGAAATCTGCACCCTTTCAAGCACAAACGCACCAAAAGAAAGTCGTATAAACAAAGTCGCAATAAACACAAGCAAAGCGATATTACAACTTATCCAAAACACCCCAAGTGTGCTTGATAAAATCGTATAAAGCATGGAATCAATATGTGTGTGATATAGCTTTAAAAATACAACAATACAAAGGAAATTACAAATTACAATGAGTTTACCGACATGCCTTATAGCAGGACTTGTAGAAATATTTTTAAACAGCATATAATAAATAAAGACATGCAGCAGCACAAGTGCAATAAAGAATAAAATGCGGATACTAATCGCCACGAATAACCCTTAATGAAAGAAAAATTTTTGCTATAATTCTAGCATTTTTTTGCAAGGAAAACGCATGAAATTACAAAGTGTTTTATTTGTATGCTTAGGAAATATATGCAGATCGCCTTTAGCAGAAGGCATAGCAAAAAGCATGAATGACAGATTTGAATGGCATCTAAAAATAGATTCTTGTGGGACGAGTGCCTTTCATCGCGGAGAGCCACCACACAGGCAATCTATACGCATAGCAAAAGAAAATGGCATTGATATATCCATGCAGAAATCCCGCCCTATTAGCGTTTATGGCGATATGGAGTTTAACCTTATTGTAGCAATGGATTCTAATAATAAAAGGGATATTTTAGCGCTGGGCTTCCCAAAGGAAAAGGTGGTAAAATTAGGCGATTTTGATAATGGAGTAGATGTCCCAGATCCATATTATTGCAATAGTGATGATGGCTTTAGAGAAGTGTATAACTTAATAGAATCTTTACTAGAAAAAATGTTTAGCCATTATGGGTTTTGTGGGAAGTAGATTCTATTGTAATCATCCCACAAAAACACAAAAAGATATTATAATTTTGCTTTCTGTTATAGGCTTAAAAGCTATTGCATAAGATTTAAATAAATTTAAGGTTTGCTATGGATTTTTATCAACTTAGAGTGCATTTTATCGGTATTGGCGGGATTGGTGTGAGTGGATTGGCTCGATTCTTAAAAGCACAAGGGGCTATTGTAAGTGGTTCGGACATTAAAGACACCTCAATCACACAGACGCTAAGAGATGAGGGTATAGCCATCAACATACCGCATAATAAGGAAGTGATAGCCAATAAAGATTTGATTATCCATTCAGCGATTATAAAAGATTCTAATATCGAGATTATAGAATCTAAAAGACTAAATAAAGAGATTCTATCTCGCAAGGAAGCCCTAAAGATTCTATTAAGCAAAAAGAGGGTATTAAGCATTTGTGCGGCTCATGGCAAGTCTAGCACAAGTGCAATATTAGCCGCTATCTTGCCGCATAGCGGGGCGATTATTGGGGCGATTAGCAAAGAGTTTAACTCAAATGTGAGAGTGTCTAAAGATGATTTATTAGTCTTTGAAGCAGATGAGAGTGATAAAAGTTTCCTTAACTCAAATCCATATAAAAGCATAGTGATTAACGCAGAAGCCGAGCATTTAGAAAGCTATGATAATGACTTTAAAAAACTTCAAGATGCCTATCTCTCTTTTATGCAGCAAGGGCAGCAAGTTGTGCTAAATATGCAATGTGAGATTTTACAGAATCTTTATGTAAGACTAAAAGATTCTGGCTTTAAATCAAGTACGATTATCTGTCTTTATCCAGATGATGATATACAAAATATCACTTATGAATTGAAAGATTTACTCCCCTATACGACTTTCACACTTAAAGATTTAGGGCGTTTTAGCATTTATGGGATTGGCTATCATAATGCGTTGAATGCAAGTATAGCGGTCTTAAGTGCAATGGATTTATTACCACTCGAAGAGATTAAAAACAATCTTTTAGCATTTAAAGGGATTAAAAAACGCTTTGATATATTACAGAATCTAAGCGATAACACTCCATGTATTATCGATGACTACGCACATCACCCAACAGAGATTGTCGCCACACTTGAAGCCACGAAAAAATACGCAAAACTTTTAGAAGCACAAAAGGTATTAAAAAAAGATTCTAAAAATAGCTACAAAATCACAGCGATTTTTCAACCGCATAAATACTCGCGTTTGCGTGATAATTTAAAGGCTTTTTGTAAATGCTTTAAGGATTGTGATAGATTAGTCATACTGCCTGTTTGGGCGGCAGGAGAAGAGCCTATTAACTTTGATTTTGCCACACTTTTTAGTGAATATAAGCCCATTTTTGCAAGTAAAGTAAAGCGAGATAAAGAGAAAATCTTACTTTTAGATTCTAAAAATTGTGTCATAGAGACATTGAGTGAGGATATAATCATTGGGCTTGGAGCGGGGGATATCACCTATCAGTTACGCGGAGAGCAGTAGTGTATAAGCAAAAAAACACAAGATACAACATGAAAAAAGAAAGTATATTAGCCGAGCATGATTTAGCAGATTGTATTGGCTCTATGCAAAAACTCTGCGTTGTAAAAAAAACACAACATGGAATCTATTTGGCAAAATTATGTGATAAAGATAGTCTAGATTCTATGCCACTTAGGCAGACTGCGGAGATTAAGGCACAAAATAACAAGAGATTAGATTCTATAACAAATTGTCATGTTGAGCGAAGCGAAACATCTAATATAGAATCTAGAAAAGATTTTTCGCCTTTTTCAAAGGCTCAAAATGACAAAAAAATAGATTCTAATAATTTTGCACCCTTGAACCCTGCACCCACCCAAGTGGTAGAGATTCTAGAATCCGCACCAGCAAACCACGCAAACAAAACCACAAATTCTAGCGATTGCTCTATGGCTTTGGAGGCTTTGAGCGAATTGGAGGATAGGAGTTATCTAAGCGATAATGACTATCCATCCAATTCGCTCAATCGTTCAAATTGCATAGACAAGGGCGAATTTTTACAGAATCTAGACTTGAATAAAATTGTATTACTACCCAACGCCTACATAACTGGCAATGAAGAAATCGGCGACTATATAGAAGTTTTTATCCACACAGATTCTAGCGATAGAATCTTAGCCACGACTAAAAAGCCCTTAGCCATGCTAAATGAGATTGCAAGGCTTGAGATTAGAGATAGTAATAAAGATGGACTTTTTCTTGATATTGGGCTTGCAAAAGATATCTTCATGCCAACAAAATCTCTTCATCAATACGCAAATCATACGCATATAGTCGTGCGTATCACGCAGGATAAAATGAAAAGGCTAATCGCAAAAAAGGATATAAATCCCCTGCTTAAACCCTGTAAAACGCAGAATCTTTTACATAAAAATGTGAAAATATGGACTATTTCTAGCTCACCTATTGGAATCTTATGCGTAGTTTTGCCACATTATTATCATGGAATGATTTATAGCAATACACTTAGCTATCCACTAAATCTTTATGAAGAATATGAAGCAAAAGTAGTAAAAGTGCGAAATGATGGCAAGCTAGATTTAATTATAGCACGAGATATAAATGAAGTATATAATCTCATCGCAAAGCTAAATAGCAAGAATGAGTGTTTCATAGTTGATGATAAGTCTGCAAAAATGCTATCCATGAGTAAGAAAGGCGTAAAAAAAGAACTTACTACACTTCTAAAACAAAAGCGAATTGTATTTATACAGCATAAAGGCTATTGTGTTATAGAATCGCATTTAGCTAAAGAATTTTTAGATAACATAAATTCAAAAAAGCTAGATTCTATAATCTCAAGCATTAATGTAAGGGGACGAAATGAAAGATAATGAGAGATTAGAATCTGTGCTTACCGAGAAAGTTGCAAAACCTATGGCACAAGATACACTAGATTCTAAACAGATGTCAGAAGATAGGGCTTGTTATATTGAGAAACATAACAACTTCAGATAGTTTATTCTTTGTCCTTATATATGGATGCAAGGTTTGGGGATGCAAAAATTTATAGCCTCCAGATTCTGTATTGGACCGTTGCATAAGTAAATCATATTTTTCAAAAAGTTTTGCGCTTGGAGTGGGGCAAAATCGCCTTTAAGTTTATTTATTTTATAAAGATCATTTATCTCTAGCTCATACAACATACTTAAATGCGATATTCATAATATCAACGAGAGTAATTTGTTTTGTAACAAAGTTTCCACTAGAATCTGTCTTATTTTTGCCATATTCATCTTTCAATATGATGAATAATTGATTATCGTCTGTTGTCATTAAATCATAATATCCATAAGCTGCTTGAGCTAATTCCGCATTATCTTTGAGCTTGTTTATTAATATCTTACTTTGCAATGTTTAAATCCTTATTTTTCATTGATTTTTCAAGTTTGCACACTTTTCGTTTTATTTTATTGATATTGTTAAGTTCTATACTTACCCCTTTTATTAAACCTGCTGCTGCCATTGTCCCTGCTGCAGCACCTATTGCATTACCTGTTGCATAATTTAGCATTTGTGCTGGGTCTATATCCATTTCTATATAATTTCTTTGTGCTGCATAATCTAGCGGGCTTGCTGCAAAGCTTATCGCCCCTACTTTTGCAGCTTCTTTACTTGCTGTTTTTAGCCACCCTGCTTTACTCATAGCTTTTTGTGCGCCTTTTGCTCCCCATCCAGCTACGGGGATAGAAGTCATTACAATATCGTTATAATTATTCACTACAAACTTGTCAAAGTTTTTTATTATGCTTTTAGAGTCTATATGTAATAATTGATTTTTATCATCAATAAATGCATAATCCCCTGTTTCTTTTACATATACAAATGCTTTATAACCATGTCTTTTTTGCTAATTCCTACCCCTCATTTAAGATTGTTTGTCTTTGCTCTTTGCTGTGTTCTTTCCCTCTAAATATATCTGTAAGACTTGTATTTGATGATACCATAGCTAAGGCTTGGTTTAGTGTTTGTGATTTAATCTCTTTTCTTGTTTCATTTCTTAATAATTCTTCATGATGTTTGCTTTCTTTTGTAAATACTTTATCATAGCCCCAGTCTATAAAGCCTTGATTTCTTTCTAGATACTCTTTTTGTTCTTTATTTAACTCTTTTGGGTCTGTTATACCTTTTAGCGATTGTCTTATTCTTGCATGTTCTAGCTTTTCTTTATCAAAGCTTGTTAATCCTAGTGTCTCTGCTTTTGCATTATATTTTACTGCATAGTCATATAGTTTTCTCCCCTCTGCTTCTAATTGGTCTTTTAGCATAGAGTGTCCCCGTAACATGTATTTAGGGGCGGTTAATATAGCTAGCGGGGTTGTTTTTTACAATATGCGTGCCTTTTGCTATGCTTTTATCTATTTCATCTTCTAGTTTGCTTGAGTCTTTTAGATTCTGTGCTGCTTTTTTGCTTCTAGTTGTTGTTTTGTGAATTCTATATACTCTGGGTCGTTTGCATATGCAAAATCTTGTGTTTGCTGTGCTTGTGTTAGCTCTTGTGTGTTTATTCTAGATTCTGTATTGTTTTCTTGTGTGTTTAAATCTGCTGTGTTGGTGCTTCTTGTTGTGGCATTGGTTTATGTTGTGCAACTAAATCTATATTATTTACTTGTATTTCTGTGTTTTTTTCTTTGTCTTGGATTACTGATGGGTTTAGAGAGAGTGTCATTTTGTTAATATCCTTTTTTAGTGAAAGCTTTCATCTTGTGGTAACATTTTAATGTTTTTACCTTTTTTATAGCAGGAGTTACCTATATGCGTGAATTCCTATCATAAAAAAGGGCAAATCATTAAAATGTATAACCAAGATAAAAGCTAAGAAGAAAAACAAAACAACCCCCTTTATTTTATTTACTTTATATTTTACTATTGCATAAAGTGTAAATAAGTGGGCGGCAATGCGTTCTTTAACCCCAAAAAACCTTAATAAAAATGAATTGATTGCATTGTAACCTTGTAAAACTTAACATGATTTCTTTTTTTTTGTCTCGTTTGAGGCGTTAGCTGAAGTGTCTTTACTTGCAAAAGGGTTAGATGTTTCCAGCTTACGCCTCAACATGACAAGGAAAGGCGGCCCCCGCTTTTTATAGGCATTCCTTAACTTTTTTGCTTCATTCATTGCCGCCCACTTATTTACACTTTTTGAATTTCTACATTTTGGCTAGGAGTTATCTAGATAACTCCTAGCCAAAATGTAGAAAACTTTATTTTATTAAAAAGGATAACAAATGGCAGAATTAAACATCGCAGAAAGCAAAACTCTCAAATGGGAAGGCGGCTATTGTAATGTAGCAGGCGATAGGGGTGGCGAAACTATCTTTGGTATTGCTAGAAATATGCATCCAAAATTGAGTTTATGGGGTATCATGGATACTTATAAAAGAAATTATGAGAGTTTCGGAAAAGCTAATTATAAAGAGTTGGAGAATCTATGTTTGGGCAATGCGGAATTTAAAAAAGAAATGGATAACTTTTATCGTAAAGAATTTTGGGATAAGATAAAGGGCGATCTTATAGAGAGACAAGAAGTAGCAAATGCTTTGTATGATTTTGCAGTCAATAGTGGTGTAAGTCGAGCTGTAAAAAGTTTGCAAGAAGTTTTAGGTGTAGTAGTTGATGGAAACTTAGGAAATAAAACACTACAAGCAATAAATGAAAAAGAAGGTAAAGAATTATGTAATAAGCTATGCGATAAAAGAAAGGCATTTTTTGAAGCGATTGCAAAAAAGGGACAGAATGCAAAGTTTTTAAATGGATGGCTTAATCGTGTTAAAGATTTTTATGCTTAGTTTATCTTTGTTTTTATTGCTTTGTAATATAGCTATTATGATATATGCAAGTAGCAATGTAAAGTGTAGCCATACACTACCTTATGAAAGCTTTAATTTTAAAGGTTGCAAGGCTAATTAGTTTTTATTTATACCATTACATAACTATCTTATTTTATTTTAATATCGTTTTATTTACCCCACTTTAATTGTAAAAAGGATAATAGCTTAATGCAAAAAGAAAAATTACTTAAAGAACTTGCATTACGGACACTTGCAAAAAGAGATTTAAAAACCTTTTTGCTTTTAAAATGGGAACGATTTAACCAGAAGCCTTTTATTGATAGTTGGCATTATGATTATTTATGTAAGGCTTTAATGCAAACCCTGCCACAATCAAATAATCAAATACAAAGGCTTATGCTAAACATGCCGCCTAGCTATGGTAAAACAGAGATTATTGCAAGGACTTTTCCTGCATGGGCTTTAGGGAATGATAGAAGCAGAAAATACATTTATATCAGTTATAGTGATACTTTGTGTAAAAAGATTATTAATGAAATAAGGGCTTTATTAAAATCTAAATTTTGGTTAAGTATATTTAAAGAGCCGCCGAGATTCTTAAGAGAATCAAGCCAAGAAGTGATATTAGAAGAAGGCGGGGGATTATTTGTAACGACAATTAGGGGTGCAATAACAGGTTTTCATGCACACCAAATCTTAATCGATGATCCTATAAAAGTCAGTGATATGAGTTATAAGGTAGAAAGAGATAAGGTAAATGATACTTTACGAAATATCGTTACAAGATTGCAGGATAATAAAAGCAATATTACAATACTTATGCAGAGGTTAGGGGACGAGGATTTATGCGGCTTTTTACTCAATCCTAAAGAGTTTGACAATGAGAGTATAAAAGCATGGAAGCATATAAAGCTAGTAGCATTGAATAAAGAAAAAGAGATTTATGCACTTGATGATTTTACTTATGAGAGAGAAGCAAACGAACCGCTATTTACAAAAAAGCATGATATAGAAGCTTTGCATTCCTTGCGTTTGCAGTTGGGTGAAGATGAGTTTGAGACACAATATCAGCAAGAGCCCCAAGCAAGTGAAGCAGGGTATTTTGAAAGCATATATTTTAAAGAGATTCCAAGCTATGAAATAAGTGAAACTAAGGATTATATATTTGTAGATTCTGCCCTATCGTTAAATGAGAGTGCGGATAATAGGGCGATTGTTGTTGTTGGATTGGAAAACTATCAAAATAGCACGAGATATATTATTAAAAATTGTTTGTTTGGAATATGGAATGAGGAAGAGACTATAAAATTTTTAATTGAAACAATGTTGCAGTTTAATAAAGCAGGTGTTTATATCGAATCAGATGGCGGCGGCATAACGCTAAATCGCTTACTACAAAGAGAAATAGTCTTAATCAATGAAAGGTTAAAAAGGCAGGATAAAGCAATAATCAGTAATGACATAAATGTATATGTAGCCAGTAGAAAGGTGGCAAAAGTAGAGAAAATAAAGGCATTAAGAAGCTATTATAATACAGGCTTTTTAGTCTTTTTACATGGTGCAAGTGGGATAAATCAAATAAAAAAGGAATTGCTAAGTTTTAACCCAGAAAAGCCTTTTAGAAAAGATGATTGCATAGACTGCATTGCAAGTTGCATAGCACATAAAGATTGTTTGCCCCCTGCTTTGAAAACGGATAGGGCGTTAAGTTTAAATAGGCATGCGGTGAAGAAAGGGTGGCGGATATAGCTTTTATCCTTTCTTTTTAAAAGCTTTCATCTTGTGGTAACATTTCAATGATTTACCCTTTTTTATAGCAGTCATTACGCATTTAGGTAACTCCTGCTATAAAAAAGGGTAAAAGCATTAAAAGCCCACCATCAATCTTGGAAAGCTTGGTTTGCCTTGCGGCTCAACATGACAATCAGTCTAACTTTTTGTTTGTTTTTATAAGCTTTTTAAAAGCCTTTTTTAAAATATCAGTGATAAAACATAATATTTGAAAGATTATAAAAGAAATAGACAAAAATAAGAAAGAAGTACCAAACGCAAACATTACGCCCCAGATGAAGTCATACATTATGTATCCTTTATGTAAAAAAAATTGTATAATTGTAATTATTTTAGTGATTAAATTTTAGGGGGAAGAAATGGAAACTTTAATAAGTGTTTTTAGCGTGTCAAGTGTTGATTTTGTAAAGGGTTTTTTGATGGGATTATGTCTTAGTGCGATAGCTTGTTTTTATTTTTGCAAGTGGTTTGTAAAATATATAAATAGACAAAGTGAGCTATTATTAAATAGTCATAAAGATATGTATAAAGAACAAATACAAGAACTAAAAGACTTGCTAGAGAGACAAAAATCAATCTATGAAACACAAAGGCATATACAAGCTACAAATGATGTAGTAGCGAGTGCGGGGTTATTGAAGTTATAATACTTTTAGATAAAGGCTAAAATACAGCTTATTCTTTATCTAGTTTTTCAATGCTTGTTATTAATGTGTCTAAAATCTTAGATTTTTCATAATAATAAAGCCATGATTTTACCCAATCGGGGATTTTTTCTGCCCTTTTCCAATTCACTACGCTTTCATACTGCATATTTACAAGTTTTGCAAACTCTTTTTTACTTAAATTCACTTCTTTTAATCTTTTGTCAAATTCTGCATAAATCATATATAACCTTTTTATAACATGTTAAAAACAAACCTCCTTTCTGTTATACCTAGCATGTAACAATTTGTAATAAAAATTAAAATTTGTTAATACATTGGACTAACAAAAAGCACAAATAGCAAGAAAGCTATTATAATGAGTTTGTTTTTAAACATTTCGTTTTTCCTCCTTTCTTTAGCCTCGCTAGGAAAGGTAAAAAACTCCCGCTTAAGCTACCAACTCAAGCGGTAATAAAATTATACTACAAAAATACAATTAAATCAAGTTAAAATAAATTAATTATTTATTATTTATAGTGAAAAAGACATAAAATGCACGATGAAAAGATAAAAAGAGAAGTAGAAATTTTTTATAAATCAAATCATACGAACGCTGCAGAGACTTCAAGGAAGTTTAATTTGCCTTATACTACGATTAAAAAGTGGATTGAAAAAGAGGGCTGGGAGAGTGGCTCTGCGATAAAAGATATTGAAACAACAAGTAAAGAAGTTGTTACAGAGAGTTTTAATCTAGTTACAAAAACCGCACAAAATCGCTTAAAAAATGAGATTATACAAAACTTAGGGGAAAGTGCGTATAATGTAGATAGTGTTATTTTAAATTCGCTGATGAATGAGGCAAGTGAAAGTTTATTAATACAAGCAATGAGTTTAAATCATATTAATAAAAGTTTAGCACTGAATGCAAGTATCGCAAAGAATGCGTTAATGGAACTAAGTATAAATGATGATGGAAGTATGCAAAGCAAAATGGCGATTATTGCATGTAGTGAAAAGGTGAGTAAGATTTTTAATGAGTTAAAGACTTCATTGTATGGAAAAGAGATAACGATTACACAGAATGCAAAGAGTGATTTAAGTGAGATGAGTGATGGGGAATTGCTGGAGTTGATAAATAAAGCGGATTTGAGTGAGTAGGCGACAATCTAAAAAAGAATTTACTACATTTACCCTAAATCTTTTAAAATCTTTATTGCTTCTTTTATCTGTTTTAATTCCTGTTTTAATTCGTAATTTTCTATGATTAAGTTAAGAAAAATTTCCGCATTTTTGGGCGTTTTGGCTTTCCATTTTGAAAAAGCTGTATAATGCAATCCCATTAATTCTGCTAATTGATTTTGCGTTATACCTAAAATCTTGCAAACTTCTTTAACTTTATCCATTTATTAGCCTTTAGAAATTTTCTATAATTATAACATAAAAATATATAAAAAAGCTTGATTTAATTGTAGATTTGTAGTATAATTTTATTACCGCTTGAGTTGGTAGCTTAAGCGGGAGTTTTTTACCTTTCCAAACCTGCATTAATAGGGCAAGGCTAAAGAAAGGAGGAAACTTATATGATAAACAAGCTTATTATAATAGCATTCTTGCTATTTGCGCTTTTTGTTAGTCCAATGTATTAACAAATTTTAATTTTTATTACAAATTGTTACATGCTAGGTATAACAGAAAGGAGGTTTGTTTTTATCATGTTGGCTGTTTTGTTTTTGGCTCTTTGTTTGGTATGGTTTTCTTTTTTTATTGCTTTTTCTTGTGTAACTCTTTTAATCTTTTTGTCATGTTGAGGCGTTAGCAAAACTCTTTATTGTTTATGTGTTAGATGTTTCGTGCCTTGCACTCAACGAGACAAATCTGCCTGTTTGCTTGGGCTTCTCTTGTTGGCACATTTGCGATTTTCATGTAAATTAGCACAAAGAAAGCACACAAAATTAGAGGCGTTGGATTTTAAGGACACACACGCACGAACGCAAAGGCACGCACATTAAAAATAATCACGCACGAACACACCAAAAGCCGCACGCACAAAATAAGGGGAAATTGCGTTTTTATTATGTTTTTGTTTTATAAAAGTAGCTTATAATATAAAATTGTTTGATGGATTTTAAGACAAAAAAGCCAAAGCGTGTTTATATGCGGGAAAAAAGTGTAACGAGAAAATTACATTTTTAGCTTTTTTATGATAGAATGAGAGCATTTTTTAAGCTTTGAATGCTAGAGTTTTGTTGGCTTGGGTGAGTGGATTCTATTAAACCACAAAAAGTTTATTAGAATCTACGCATAAGATACTCCCAAAACAATAAGATAAATCAATTGCTATATGTAAGCAATTGTGTAGGATTAATCACATTGATATACTCGATCCAAAAAAATAAAAAAATAAGGCTTAGAATATTATAGAATCTTATTCACATTGAAATTATATGCTTTAAAGTTAAGATTCTAAGCGGCTGGTCGTGCCTATAAGCTAAGACAATAATTTACTATTTTCTAAACAACATATACTCTATTCTTGTGTTATAATTTTGCCTTTATTCTAATAGAGAGTTCGCTCCAGCTTATTCAGTGCGATTGCCTTCGATTTTTATTATTTTCATGGGGTTAAACATGGATACCATCATCTTGCAAAATCCAATAGATATGCACATACATTTACGACAAGATTCTATGCTAGAAGCAGTGCTACCTTATAGTGTGCGGCATTTTAGCACGTTGCTTGCTATGCCAAATCTAAATCCACCACTAATGGATGCGGAATCTATACTTGCTTACAGACAAGAGATTATGCGATTAGTTAAAAAAGATTCACAAAATTGTGGATTAAATGGAGAGCATTTTATCCCCATTATTGCCTTATATATCCATGATAATCTCACGCTTGATATGCTAAAGGAAGCACATTTAGCTGGAGTTAAGATTCTAAAACTTTATCCAAGGGGGGCTACTACAAATGCTGAAAATGGCGTGAGTGAAGTGCTAAATAAGCATTTATTAGCCCTGCTTGAAGAAGCACAGAATCTAGATATGATTCTAAGCATACATGGTGAGAGTGCGGGTTTTAGCATGGATAGAGAAAGGGAATTTTTAGAAATCTTTAGCGAGTTAGCAAGGACTTTTCCGCAACTAAAGATAATCATCGAGCATTTAAGCGATAGGCATTCACTTGAGTGTATCCATAAGTTTAGCAATCTTTATGGCACGATTACACTTCATCACATGCTTTTAACGCTTGATGATATTATAGGCGGTAAGCTTAATCCTTTTATGTTTTGCAAACCTGTGGTAAAGACACCCAAAGATAGAGATGCGATACTAGAGGCGGCATTGAGTGGAGATTCTAAAATTAGCTTTGGATCTGATAGTGCGCCACATACGATACAAGCAAAGCTAGATGGAGCGGCTGGAATCTTTAGTGCGCCAATTCTACTTGAAGCCTTATGTACGCTTTTTGCAAAGCATAATAAGCTAGAGAATCTCTCACATTTTCTAAGCCTTAACGCACAAAAGATATATGATATAAAGCTGCCTTTCACCAAGCAAATCACTCTTAAAAGAAGCCCTTTTACATTTGGAGAAAGCATAGAATCTAAGTTAGGTAATATCTCTGTATTTATGGGAGATTCTACACTTAACTACAAAGTAGATAAGATAGAGATTCTATAGGTTAAATATATGAAAATACTTGATTATCTCTTTTACATAGCGTTATGTATAGTAGCAAGTATTGGATTATTTAGCTTTAATCGCAGCGTTGATATGTATTTTTTTCTGCCTACTTTTGAATCAACACGATATGAAGTATATGAGAAAGAGCAATGGCAGCTAGATTCTATAAATCTAGTCTCAATGGATATAACACAAATAAACCCTGATAAATATCTCATTAGCTACATAAGCAAGGATAAAGATAATAATACAAATCTATATGGCATGATTTTTTACCCAAGCAAATACAGCATACTAACCCAAAAAGGAATATGGCAAAATATTGCCACAAACACAAAAACACATAGCCAAGAAATACTACTCTTTGACACAAAAACTCTTAACACACAAACAAAGCAACACATACATTCCTTGCATAGTGCCTTGACGCAAAATATTGATTCTAATCTTTATTTATTTCTTAATGCTACCCTATTGCAAAAGCCACTTACCACAAGGACATATATCTTTCAAGCAAACTTAGAAAATATTGCAAAAGCTATTGAATCTAATACTACACAAGAGAATGCAAAACCACTTTTTAGCTTGCATGAAAATCCGGCATTAAGCCTATTTGCAAGGACAAATGCGTTTTTCTCGCATAAACCAAGCACTTTTTTTGGCACAAATAATACTATACAAGGCATAATCTTACCATTTTTTACACATATAGAAAAAGATCAAGCATTCTTTGGAATCTTTAATAAAGAACTCCAACTAGAAGAGGTAGTAAAACCACACGATAACATACTTTATACAAACCCGATTATACTCCCATTGCATCCTATCTATGATATAAATAATCCAGCAGATGATTCTGCAACACATCAATGTTTAGCCCTATATAGCAATAAAACAATACAAGATGAGTCGCCAAATCTAGCCTATCAACTTTGCAAGATAAGTAATGGCTCATTGCAATTTGAAGATATGCAAGAGAGTAGTAACCTAAGCGTTGGGGCTATGAGTGCAGCAGTGTTTGGACGCTATATCGTGCTACTTTATACAAATAGAGAGAATACGACAATCAATCTAGCCGTATGGAATGGCAGCGATTTTATAACTTTAAAAGAACTTGATAGAAGCACAAAGGGAAGCTTTATAAACCCAAAGATACTCACTCATGGAACTTATGCTTATATTGCTTACGCAAAAGATATGCAAAATAAAATCAATATAATCACATTGAATGAAACTTATATTAATAACCTTATTGCATCACGCAATGCGATAAATCAAAATGCAATGAAATAGGGAGTTTTATGTAGTTGAGGGTTTTAATTCTGTCTCCGTTATCTGCCTACTTCTAGTGTGGCTTTGTGTTTAGTATTACCAACACATCATCCATAAATAATGGGGTGCATTTATTGCCATCTATAAAGAGGTGAAACTTCACGCAAGCAAACATTATATGCGTAAGTTTGTCTATAAATCTTGGGTAGTAGTCATCGTTTTGGATTTGCTTCAAAGCAGAATCTAAAAGAGCGATTTGCTTAGGATTTGCCCCCTTTAGTCCACCTATTTCATTGATAATATCATCGTGCGTTATTTGCACTTCTTGTAAGCTTAAATATTTCATTTATCTTTTAGCCTTTCAAACACGGCTCTATTTTCTAACTTTTTTAAATCTTATAGCATAGCTTCGTGTAATTGCTGGAAGTCATCGGCTTTTGTCTGCTTCACACCTAAACCCTCCTCTGCCTTGTCCGCTGGGGCTTTAAAGTCATTTAGAAACTCTTGCTTGACATTTTCTAGTATTAAAGTCGTTTTCTACTCCTTAAATATATTTTGTGGATTCTAGCGAAAATATTTGTGTTGTGGCTTAAATTCCATATTAAAAACCTACAGGGAAGTTTCCTTTAACATGATTAAAGGGCTGGGCAGATAAAGCCTTTTAGAAACTTTGCTTTAAACTTCTCTCTAAACTTTATGAAATTGCTAAACTTAATGTATTGAAACTTTGAAAAGGTGGCTAGGGTTCAGTGTGGAATCTCTATTATAGATTTCTAAAGAAAAATTGTGCGAAATTTCATTGCTCACCTTTCCCATAGAATCTTTGTAGCGTTCATAAGTGGCGTTACCTAAGGCTACGCCATCTTGATTTTTACCCATATTTGTTACTTGTGTGGCAGTTGTGGCTTTCCGCATAGGGTGGATTGATAAAAATAATTAGCTTTTTGCGTTTTTTTCATCATTTTGTAGGATTTATTGTAGGGATTCTGGTGGTTTAGATTTTATGCAATTAGGACACTTAGAAACTAGCCCATTTTTTGTCATATTGAGCCTTTTTTCTATTGTCATTTTTGCAAGTATGGGTGAAATCCTTACGGATTGCACGAGGTGTTAGCCGAAACATCTCACTAGCATGAAAATAAAGATGTTTCAACTTTTTCAAAGTCAGAACCATGACAAAGTGAGACAAAAGGGCAACATCACAAGCACAAACAATCATGCGAAAAACCTTTCTTTTTGCTCTATTAAAGCAAACCTGTCAAACTCTGCAAAATAGTCTCTTAAATCCTGCGGACTAAAAGTCTCATACATAAGCAATATAAACTTATATATTGCCCTTTTTGTCTCTTGCTCTTTTAATCCCAGCTTTTTACGCACAGAATCAATAAAAGCTTTATTTGACAGCTCATTTGCTCTCTCTTGCACTATCTTTGCCCTCTCTTGCCCTTTTTTATAGTTTTCTAAAAACTTTAAGGCTTCTTCATCTGGGCTAAACTCACCTTTTTCATACAAGCACAATAAAAAGTTACTTGGAGGCTTTAATATCTTTGTTTGCAAGTAGCAATCATGGTATTTTTTTATGCTTTGCATGTCGTAAAACTCAAAGCCTCTGTATTCATCACTGGCATCTACTCGTTTTATGGGGGGGGGGGGGTGGCTTAAACTCTCTTTTTTCGCTGAAGTCTTTGGTAAGAACTAACATGTAAATCCTTTTTATTAAAGTTTTATTGCTTTATGTTATTGTTTGTCATATAGCAATAAGGCAAAACTACAAAGTTTTATGCTAATTGAACAGATTACACACAAAAGCGTTCATATTAAGGTACTCAACCACACAAAAAACTTTGTGTAAATTTGCAACATTGTTTTAAATATCAAAAAGGATTTAAAGTTAAAGAATAGGAGATTTAGCAATTAAATAGAATACATGCAAGACTTATAAAAGAGTAGAATTTCATTTAGAATTTATGAGAGTTTAAAGCCTTTATTAAGTTTTATGCTAAAACAAAATAAAACTTCGCAAATTATAAGTCGAGCTAACATAGCTTTTCATATGTTTTTATTTGCTTATTTTAGCTGGGTGGTTATAGAAATTTGGAATCTAGAAGTAAAGCGTAATCTAAAATCCGCTATTTCTTAGTGCTTCGCCAATAGTTTTTCCACGCAGATTAGTCATAGAAACATCACTTGTTGCTACATTTACTTCACTTAATGCTCGGATTGCCTCCATACATGCCATAATCTCTTCTTTCTTAGTGTCTATGTATTGATGTAATGATTGAAAATCTTTAGCATTTAAAAGTGGCATGGGACTTGCCATCTCAAAAGATACGCTATGTGTCCCCATTGATGCACTAAGCTCTGTATCAAACAAATCTCTATCGATAAAACGCGTATTTGTTATCAAATCTCTAGCCTGTGAGAGAAGGATCTCACTCATATTCACATTTGCTGGATTTGTAGGATCTTCTTCTAGGCTAAACTCTATCTTTGAGACGATAGTTTGTAGTTTATTTAGTTTTGCACTTAACACTTGCAGACAGCCTACAAGTTCATTAGCAGCCTTTATTCCCTCACCAAAACGATGTGTTTGCATTTTGCTTTGTGGCACTGCATTCATCATAATATCTTCGATATTATCTAAGCCACCTAAATGCTTCTTAAAAGTTTGCAACATCTTGTCCATAACGCATCCTTGTATTAAAATTTCCTTAAAACTAAGCAAATAGTATGCCAACCTTGTAAATTTCTAGAATCTAAAAACTAGTGTTGATTTGGTAATAAGATAAGCAGCCTAAAGATTCTAAAAAAGGGATCTTTTTGCTTAATGCTTAAATAACAAGTAGCCTTAGAGTCTCTGTCTTTGACGGTTATGCGAACTGAAGATATGTGCGAAGAAAGCGTTTGAAATCTACACTTAAACAATTTTAAATCAGATGGATATGTGGTTTCCTTTTTATTTCATTAAATCTATCATCAATTTTACTTATGCTTTTTTGTATATCTTTTTCATTTAAAAATGAGGCTAACTCTACCATAATCGTGTTTATATCTAAGGTTTCTTGTTTGTTTGGCAAGATGGGCGATATGGCATTATGGAAAGCTTCTTGCGTTATCCCCTTAATGTTACCCTCTTCTTTCTTGCTATTGCACTCTAGTGCTATTTGTGTTCTTTTATCTAATGTAAAAATATATTTTGATTGCAATGCAACTTCTTTTTGATTAAAAAATATTTGCGAGGCTAACTGCAAATCTGCTACTTGCATTTGTATAACATTTGTTAGCTTATATTGATTGGCATCTTGTGGCTTTAAAACTTCAAGTGTTATAGTAGAATTGTAGCCTATATGTGCTGGTGATATAAAGTTTGGTTTATTTTGAATGTTGAGATGATTGTTCATTTGTATTCCCTATATCACTTTCATCTATCTTTTCAAATTTAAGATTTTTAACATGATTTATGAAGATAATCACACCAGGGATAAAAAGAACACATGCAATTATTACCTTAGCGTAGAAAAGATCTACAACCAAATACAAGTCAAACAAGACATACCCAAGAACACATATAATCGCAAGTGGTATTGTAGCCACATATACTTTCTTTTTATTTATTTTTGATACCTTGTATTTTGTCTTACATTTTTGACATTCACACATGATATCATATTTATTTTCACCGGTAGAATCTAATGTTAATAAGTTAAACTTCTCACCACATACTTCACATGCACGATACAACATTCTTAAATCCTTATCTCAAATTCCATAATGATAACATATTATCTATGTTTCCACTTCAATTAATCATTGCTTATTATCTCACCCCAACCCTTACTCTCTCGCACCCATTAGGTGCTAGTAATACCTTGCCTTGTATATGAAGTAAAGATATTTCTGTGTCATTTCGCTTAAAATCTTAGTAAAATCAATTGGGAATGTATCATCATTTAGCTTTACATTTCTGTCTAATGCCCTAAGTATTGTTAGCATTTGTGTGTGTTTTTGCATTCTTGGATTAAAGTTTTTAAATATTGTGTTCTCTAGCCCTTTTATGCTATCACCCCATTGTGTGTCTAGCACTCTTTGTTTCCATTGCTCTATGGTAAGTCTTGAATCTAAGTCTTTTTTATTCATGCCTTTGGTTAGGGCTTTGGCAAATTTGTCATTTAAAGACTCTTTTATTTGTGCGTAGTTTTTATTTGCTTGTTGGAAGTTTGAGAAAAGTTCGTCTGCTTCTTGACGCGTTAATGTTTTTTGGGTAGGATTGTGGGATAGGAATGCGGGGGGCTGTTCGATAAACAGGCCATTCGTTCCTGAGTTAAGACTCTGCGTTCCTGTTGTGTGGGCAGTGGTTTGGTCTGCGCTGTTTAACCGCATAACACTATCTAACTCCCATACTATAAATTCTATTCCCCTGATCTTTTCCTTCTTTTGTTTCTTTTTAATGTAATTAAGGCTTCTGTATTGTCATCAACCCTTGAAATATAGCGGTGTATTTGTATATTTTCAACGCCATTCTTATCCTTATGCGTTTCCTTAAACACTGAATTTTGATATAACTCATCTAATCTTTTTGCGATTGTTAAATGTTCTTGTTCGCTAAAACCATTTGCTATACTTTTTTGTATAGCTTTATCGCTTTCTATTTTCTCTATACCTTTTTTGGTGATGATTGCTATTCGTCCATCATTCTTATTTTCTATTGGAATATTTATTTTTAGTGTTAGCTCGGCTTCTAGCTCTTGGCGCAATGTGTGTAAGTTTTTAGCAGGGTTTACCTTTGTTTCTTTATTGAGATGTTTTGCTTCGCTCAACGAGATAATTCCGTGCGCATTTGGATAAAAATCCAAAAACTATCTATTCACCAAGCAAATCATTGCGCATTGCTACCTATCCGCCCTTATCACACCAAAAGTTTAAAAAAATCTTGCCTATTATTCCAAAAATGATGATTTTTGCTATACTAAAGACACTTTTAATTTCACGACAAAAGGACACACAATGAAAATCACTTACACACTCACAGATGAATCCCCAGCCCTAGCGACCTACTCATTTCTGCCTATCGCAAAGGCTTTTTTAAACCACGCAGACATCAAAGTAGAGACTGCTGACATTTCGCTAAGTGCTAGAATCTTAGCCCAATTCCCGGAGAATCTAGCTCCAAATCAACGCGTAGAAGACGCCCTAGGTCAGCTTGGTGAGCTTGTCAAAACGCCAAATGCGAATCTCATTAAAACCCCAAATATCTCCGCTTCAATCCCCCAGCTTAAAAACGCCATAAAAGAGCTACAAGCAAAGGGCTATAATGTGCCAGATTTCCCAGATGAGCCGAGCAACGAGCAAGAAAAGGCAGTGAAAGAAAAATACCAAAAGGTGCTAGGATCAGCGGTGAATCCTGTTTTACGGCAGGGTAACTCTGATCGCCGTAGCACCAATGCTGTAAAATCCTACGCACAGAAAAACCCTTACCGAGTAACGCCTTTTGATAAAAACTCAAAAAGCTGTGTGAGCTATATGAAAGAGGGCGATTTCTTTGATAATGAAAAGGCGGTTTTGATAGAATCTCCCACGACTGCTAAGATTATTTTCAAAGATTCTAATGGTGAGAAAGTGCTAAAAGATAGGCTAAAACTAGAGGCAAATGAGATACTAGATGCCACCTTTATGGACGCTCAAAAATTGAGTGAATTTTACGCAGAGCAAATTGAATCCTGCAAAAAGCAAGGCATACTCTTTTCACTGCATTTAAAGGCTACGATGATGAAAGTAAGCGATCCAATCCTTTTTGGCTATGCGGTGAAAGCGTATTTTAAGGAGCTTTTTACTGAGTTTAAGGACGAGTTAGAATCTTTAGGTGTGAATGCCAATAATGGCATAAGTGAGCTACTTACAAAGATAGAATCCAGCCCCAAAAAAGCGGCGATTCTTGCGAAATACAATGAGATTTTAGAAAAGTCTGCCAAAATCTCTATGGTAAATTCCGACAAAGGCATTACGAATCTGCATATCCCAAGCGATGTCATCGTTGATGCCTCAATGCCTGCTATGCTGAAAAATGGCGCGAGATTATGGGATAAAGACGGCAAGGAATGCGATGCCAACGCTGTAATCCCTGATAAGACTTATGCGACTATTTATGAAGCCGTGATTGAAGATTTAAAGGCTAATGGAGTGCTAAACCCCGCTACGCTAGGCAGTGTTAGCAATGTAGGCTTAATGGCGAAAAAAGCTCAAGAGTATGGCTCACACGACAAAACCTTTGTAGCCCCAAATGATGGCGAGTTTATTATCGTAGATTCTAATGATAACGCGCTGCTTACTCATAGCGTGAAAAAGGGCGATATTTATAGAGCTAATCAAGCGAAATTTGATGCGGTGCAAAACTGGATTGATTTAGGGATTGAAAGAGCGGATTTGACAGGGGATAAGGCGATTTTCTGGCTTGATTCTAAAAGGGCTAGTAATAAAATTATGATTGATTTAGTTAAGAAACGCTTGCAAGAAAAGGGTAAAGACATAGCCATTTTAGCCCCAAAGGAAGCGTGTTTAGAATCTTTACGCCTTATCCGTGCTGGGAAAAATGCCATTTCTATCACAGGCAATGTTTTGCGTGATTATTTGACGGATCTTTTCCCAATTTTGGAGCTTGGCACAAGTGCGAAAATGCTCTCCGTCGTGCCTATGCTAAATGGCGGGGCGATGTTTGAAACCGGGGCTGGTGGCAGTGCGCCAAAGCAGGTAGAACAGCTCGTGGAGGAAAATCACTTGCGTTGGGATAGCTTGGGTGAGTTTTTAGCCTTGCAAGCAAGCCTAGAATTCTACGCGCAAAAGCAAAATAGCTCTAAGGCAAAGGTGTTAGCAGATGCGCTAGATTCTGCTACTTCACAATGGCTTGATAATAACAAAGCCCCTTCACGCAAAGTGGGCGAAGATGACAACCGCACAAGCCATTTTTACTTGGCGATGTATTTTGCTAGGGCGTTGAGTGAGCAAAAAGTGGATTCTAGCATTGCAGCATTCTTTACGCCCATTGCTAATGAGTTAGAATCTAAGCAAGATTCTATTAGAGCTGAATTTAACTCCGCTCAAGGCGTGAAAGTAGATCTAGGCGGATATTATAAATTTGATGACAATAAGGCTGAAAGCGTTATGCGACCGAGTAAAAGCTTTAATGCGGTGATTGAAAGGATTGCAAGTAAAGGTAACTGATAGTCAAAGCATCTCAATGTTTAAATAAGTTTATAAAATTTGGAGGTAGGATATGACTTTTAGCTATTTAGTTACACAAGAAAAGCTAGAAAGTTATTCTAATAGTCAATCCTGGATGCGCAAGGCAAAAGATGATTTTTATACGAGGCTTACAAATAGGCAATTTCCTTGCTTATTTGCCCTAAATGCTTTTTGTAATAAGGGTATTTTGTTTTTATTTATTGATGACAAGCAAAGCTTATTATTGAATGGCTTAATGGAATATATTAGTTTTGTGAAAAATACACCTATAAAAAATAGACTTACTAATCCACTCGTCATATTTTTTAAACAGGAATTTGATACATTGGAAAAAGAACATGTTTTTGCATGGGAGCAAATTCAATTCTTGCATGACAACGATACACACCCTATCCTTCCCATATTCCACTTGATACAGATAGTCCGCAATGGTGTTTTTGCTTTCAGGATATTGAGTTATTTATAAATGTAAGTTGTCCGCACCATGATATGTATAAAAATAGAAATTTAGGTGCTTACATAGCATTTGTGATAAATCCTAGAGAAAATTTTGATTTTGTTGCAAGTGGCAGTAAAAAAAGTGGCATTAGAGTTAGAGAGCGAATTAGAGAAAGGGTTAAAGATTATAATAATGGTATTATTCCAAAAGAGTTGGGATTTTTTGGTGATGAAGATAATAGAGAATGGAGGCAATATACTTTACAAGAAGAGCGAGAAATATTCAAGGTTTGTCCATTTAGATTTTCAGCTAAAAAGGGATTAAGATGATACATTTTGATATATTAAGTGCGTATCTTTTGGCAATTATTGCACTCATTGCTACACCCGGTCCCGTTGTTGCCATTGTGATAAAAAATGCTATTAGCATACAAGATTCTAAAACTAATAAACCTATGAAAAATGCCTTCTTTACAATCTGTGGGACAAATCTAGGCTCACTCATACTTATCGCTGTAAGCATTGCGGTGATTTTAGGTGTAGCAAAAGTTTCAGAATCTATGCTTGGGATTATGAGTATTGTAGGCTCTTGCTTTATTTTTTATCTAGGATTTAGCTCTCTTTACCACACTTTTAAAGCAAAAAAGACACAAACACATTCCCAAATAACAAAGCATAATAATTTACACGAGAATAACCACTTTAATACAAACTCTAAAAGCAAACCATACTTTTTACAGGGACTACTTCTAAGCCTATCAAACCCCAAAGACATTTTATTTTTTATCGCCTTTTTTCCGCAATTTTTAGGTATAACGCATTCCATTTATCTTAGCATTACAATTCTTACGCTATCGTGGATAGCCCTTGATTTTAGCCTACTTCTTTTTATAAGCTACATTTCCCAAAAGATACAACTAGAGCGATTTGAAACGCTCATAACAAAGATTAGCGACATTGTGCTTATAATAGTTGGAATCTTTGGCATTGTATATGGAGTAATATCTTTAATGGTATAATAATTGATACAAAATTATCTTATTAGCAGCCAAAGTTCAAACAAATAAATATATTGAAATATCCTTACTTTATGGGGATTTGAGTGTATTACACCAAGTTGGTTGCCCTTGTGCTAAAAAATACGCTAAAAGGGCAAGATTCTAAAAGCAAAAGCACACAAGTCTTAAAAATAATCTGCGGGACAAATCTAGGCTCACTCATACTTATCGCTGTAAGCATTGTGGTGATTTTAGGTGTAGCAAAAGTTTCAGAATCTCTACTTGGGATTATGAGTATTGTGGGCTGTGGCTTTATACTCTATCTTGGTTTTAGTTCGCTCTAGAATATCTCAAACAAAGAAAATATAAGAAAGTCTTATCTTATCATATAGATTCTGTAGATTTCAGGTGATTGTAGCCTTGCCTCGTTGTATATTTGCTTTTAATATCTTTATGGAAAATAATTAAGACCATTTATTACAGCATTTAATCAATCTTATCTTGACAAATAAATATCTGTCTTTGTATGACCGATACACACGAACTAGTCGACACTCCACATTTAACTCAAAAATACTAGATTTAAAAAAGATTTGTTATAATTGTAGGTTTACATTATTTCTTGCCATTGTATGCCATTACCAAACACACATAAAATCATAATGGACTTACAAAGTGCAGAATGATTGCAGATTATTGTTATTTGTGCAAATATTAAGCAAGGGATTCGTTCGTGCAAATCATAGGTAAAAATCTGTTTTAAAATTGAACCAGATGTTTGCTTATACTTAACGCAACAAGTCATTTTTAGATTCTAGATTCTGTAAAAATTACGCCCTAAATCCTGCAAGCCGCCAAGATTTGATGGGGAATCTAGAATCCACACCAACAGAGCACGCAAACAAAACTACAAATTCTAGCAGTTGTTCTGTGGCTTTGGCTGAATTGTGATGGTATGAGTTTCTAAGCGATATGACTATCCATCACAATTCAGCCAATCGCCCAAATTGCATAGACAAGGGCGAATTTTTATAGAATCTAGATAGAATCTAAAAATACAGAATATTATAGGGTAAAAACATGCGATTAGTATTATTTAGCGGTGGAGTAGATAGCACCACAGCATTATTTTGGAGTAAAAAAGAGTGTGATACACATGCCTTAATCTTTAAATATCCAAGTTTGCATAATAAAAGAGAGATAGATTCTGCTGTGCGGATATGTAAAAATGAAAATATATCCTACACACTTTTAGATATGAGTAGCGTATTTGTGGGCTTTAAGAGTGCCTTGCTGCAAAATAGCAGTGAGAGCGTTCCACAAGATTCTTATAATCTAGAATCTATGGCAAAACTTGTTGTGCCTTTTAGAAATGGGATCTTTCTTAGTGTTGCGGCTGGACTTGCAGAATCTCTTGGCTATAAAGAGATTGTATTAGCAAATCATGCAGGAGATCATCCACTCTATCCAGACTGCACACAATCTTTTATAGATTCTATGAATGAGAGTATTATGCAAGGAAGTGGTGGTGCAGTTAAGCTTTGTAGTCCATTTTGTAATTGGGATAAAAAAGAGATAGTAAAGCTTGGTTTAAGTTTGGGTGTTGATTATACAAAGACATATAGTTGTTACAGGGGTGGTGAGAAGCATTGTAATACATGTCCTACTTGTATAGAATCTAATGAGAGTTTTTTAGCAAATGGTATTGTTATAGAGAGATAGCTTTGTATCTATAGAATCTAGCATAATCATAGAGATATTTCACCCATAGAATCTAGTCTAATATCGACTTATAGAATCTAAACGCAATATCAATATTACAATCACACAAAATAATACCTTTTTAGCTTTTTAAATCTTTAAGAGATGATTTTTACAGCCATTTTATAATAATTTTACAGCGATAGAATACACTACATTAATTTATATGAAAGGTGTATTATGCAAAAATTTCTTTTAATCCTATGTGTAAATATTATATTTTGCGCGTGTTCTTCTACCTTGCCAACTTTTTCTTATGAGAGTGATTCTACACTTAAAAGCAGCATAGAAGAAAAGGCAGCCCACGCATATCCACAAGCCTATTTTGCGGTATTAAGCGATACGCATATCTATGATACAAATCTTGGAATAGATGGCGAGGCTTTCAAGGAATATCTCAATAATGATAGAAAAATGCTAGTCCAAAGTGTAGAGATTCTAGAATCTGCCCTAAGTGATATTGCCTCAAAAAAGCCACAATTTGTGCTAATTTCAGGGGATTTAACAAAAGATGGCGAGATAAGCTCACATGAATTATTACAAAAGCGTTTATACGCATTAAAAGCACAAGGCATTCAAACCTATGTAGTCCCGGGCAATCATGATATAAATAACTCTCATGCAAGAAGCTTTCATGGTGCTACAACAAAGCAAGTAAAGTCCGCCCAAAAAGAAGACTTTGCTAGAATCTATGCGGATTTTGGCTACAATCAAGCGATAAAAAAAGATCCAGATTCTCTAAGCTATATTATAGAGCCAGTGGAGGGCTTATGGATTTTTGGGCTTGATAGCACGAGATTCCGTGAAAATAACATGAAAAAAGATCCTATTGTAGATGGGAAATTCTATCCGCAAACGCTACAATGGATTGAAGCAAACTTAATTGAGGCAAATAGAGAGGGAAAAGCAGTCATTGCCTTTTTTCATCACGGAATATTAGAGCATTATACAGGTAATGCGACCTTTTACCCCGAATATTTGATAGAAAATTTTCAAGCGATAGCAAAAATGTTTGCTTTCTATAATGTCCGCATGGTTTTCACGGGACATTTTCATGCGAATGATATAAGTATGCAAGAGTTTAATGGCAAGGTGCTATATGATATTGAGACAGGCTCACTTGTATCCGCACCCTCGCCTTATCGCTTTGTAACACTAAAGGATAATAAGGCTTTTATCACAACCTCTATTGTAAAAGAGATTCCAAGTGTGCAAGACTTTCAAACATTTGCCACAGAATATACAAAAAATGGCTTTGAAGTGCTTGGCAAAGCGGTTATGAATAAATTCTTTGTAAGCAAAAAAGACCAAGATATACTAGCACCTTATATCAGCAATGCCTTTATCGCTCATTACAGGGGCGATGAGATGCCAGAAAAAAATCAAAAGCTTATCCCAGATTCTAAAGAGTTAGGTATGTTTGGCAAACTCGTGCTACATAAAAAGAGAGATTTGATTATAAATATTTGGCATGACTTAAAACCGCAAGATAATAATATTGTTTTGGAATTTAAATAATTATGTTTTAACATATAGGGACAAACTATGAAAAGATTTCAAAAAAGTATTATATGCTTTATGCTTTGCTTTGTTATGGGCTTTGCAGATACTACAAAAGAGAGTGAGAATTTAGAAAAACATTTGCGAGATAATGTAGCACAAAAATTAGAATCTAGAATCACAGATTTAAGCGATGAGACAGGCTGGTATTTCACAAATAAGGGCGGATTTAAATACAACTATTTAGGTGCAAGTTACACAAGTCAATTCTACTATAAACGCGCATTATTTAGAGATAAACATCCGCTATTTTTTGGGAGTGCTGAAGTAAATAGCGGGATTGAGGCGACTTTTACAAGTTATGGAAGACTTGGGGCTTTTGTGGATTTTCAGCCATTTAGCTTTTTTGGGATTGTGTTTAATGTAACTTATGAAGGGGCATGGAGTGAGCTTGGCAAACCCGTGCTTATAGAATCTCAAAGAGATTACGCACATGCGGTTACAGGCGGACCAAAAAGCACAAAAGAAGTCATACGCACAGGTGGCAATACCCTGCTTTTTCAAATCGTCCCCTATCTTACACTCGGTCTGCCTATAAAAGATGACTTTTTGGTGTTTGTGTATCGCCCTTTTATTACTATATATAAAGCCCTTGATGTAAGTCCTAATACATTTTTATACTATTCCACAGATAATGTTGTAGTAAGACCAAGCGATGTGCATGTAGCCCATGATATTATGTTACTTTATAGTATCACAAGTCTTGGCATACGCTTTGGCGTTGATGGCGTGATAGAGCAGATAGGCTCATATAAGGGTATATGGCGACATGGAATCTTTGCGATAGGAATCTATCATAATCCACTAAAGCAGTATAAAAAACTCACGCCATTTGCCGCCTTAAAGGTTGGGACATGGCTTAGTGATAGATATTTTCAGCATGATTTTACAATATTTGCAGAATGTGGGTTACGCTTTAAAGTGTTTTAGCAATGCGTTTGTAGATTTCTACAATATGAATGCTTCAATCTTAAGTAAAGTATATCAAAGTGTGTTTTAGCACATTTTAAGATTAACATGCTAGAATATTGCTTTATGTTTATGGAATCCTTTTTGCACTCTGTGTTTTAGCATAAAGATTCTGTATGTAACAAGGAGTTATTTTGGATACGGATAGTTATCACTCGATTGGTATGGTTTTATTGGCATTTATTCTTATTCTTTTGAATGCTTTTTTTGTGTTATCCGAATTCGCTATGGTAAAAGTTAGAAAGTCTCGCTTAGAAGAGCTTGTAAAGCAAAATAATCAAGTCGCAAGACTAGCCCTTAAAATGTCTAATTCCCTTGATAGCTATCTCTCCGCTACTCAACTTGGCATTACGCTAAGCTCACTTGCACTAGGTTGGGTGGGGAATCATATCACCGCTTTGATTCTATATAGTATGAATGCGATTTTTCAAGTCCATACGCAGCTTTTAGATACCATTAGTTTGCTTATATCATTTAGTTTGGTAACGCTTCTTCATGTGATTTTAGGTGAGATTGTCCCAAAATCCATTGCTATTGCTAAAAGTGAGACAGCCTTTTTAGCGATTGCTCGTCCGCTTTATCTGTTTTGGCTTATCTTTTTCCCAGTGATTAAATTCTTTGACTTTGCTTCATCTATGTTTTTAAAGCTATTAAAAGTTCAAGCCCATAGTGAAGCCCATAGTGATGAAGAGCTAAAAATCATTGTGGGTGAGAGTTTAAAGGGGGGCTTTTTAGATTCTATTGAAGGGGAGATTATCAAAAATGCGGTTGATTTCTCCGATACTCTTGCAAGAGAGATTATGACACCTAGAAAAGATATGATATGCCTTGATAAGACTTTGAGTTATGAAAAAAATATTGAGACTATTATATCAGGTCCTAATCATACGCGTTATCCTTATTGTAATGGCAGTAAAGATAATGTGATAGGCGTTATTCATATACGCGATGTGCTTGCGGCAAATATTAAGAATAATTATCAGCCTATTAGCTTTGATTCCTTTGCAAAAAAAATGCTTATCGTCCCAGAGAGTGCCTCAATCTCGCAGATTCTATTAAAGATGAATAAAAAGAAAGTAGATACTGCCCTTGTCATTGATGAATACGGTGGCACAGCAGGTATGATTACCTCACAAGATATTATGCATGAAATTATGGGTAGCATTGTAATGGATACTAAAGAGAATGCTGATTATAAAAAGCTTGATGATAAAACCTATGAGTTTGATGGCAAGGTGGATTTAGAAAAGGTTGAGAGTATCTTTGGCTTTGAGTATGATGAAGAGTTTATGCAAGTTACCATTGGTGGCTATGTGCTAACACTCTTTGGCGATATGCCAAATATTGGCGATATAATTAGTGATGAAAAATGTCAATATGAAGTCTTAGAGATTGAAGAAACTCGTATAAAAAGGGTGAAAATCACTCTGGGCTAGACTAGATTCTATGCTTTTGGGTTAGCTTTTTCTTATTACAATAATGAAAATATTTATTTGGAGATATTGTTGCGATTTAATACTATTGTGTATTCTTATCTATTTTTTGCCCTTTTTGTTTTTAATGCGTTAGCTCTTTTAAGTGCAGAATTTATGCCTATTTTCTCACAGCTTTTTACTCTATTAGCAGAAGATGGTCGCATATATGATATATTCTCTTGTATTCTGCTTTTTGTCGTGCTTTTAACACTTCTTAGTATGCCTATCCGCATGTATAAACAAAGGCAAACTTTAGGCAAAACAGCACCTTTTATAGTCAGTATTACCGCTTTTATTTTGTTATGTATTGTATGTGTATTATTGTATTGGCTAAGTGGAAAGATTTTTGAAAAAGATTCTATGGACTTGCTACTTAGTGAAAAAAATGTCATGCAGACATGGCAGTCTTACTATACTTCATTTGAGTTTTTTATCTCATTTGCATGCTGGATTTTATTTATTATCTTGCCTTTAGCTTATAAGGCACTCTCTCTAAAGATTAATATAGAGCATAGAATCGGTAAATCCATGCTTATTTTAGAGCCAAGTATAACGACTATCATCATATTTATGAGTGCAAATGCCTATCACCCCTATTTTTCGCCCTTAGTGAGTAAATATATCCATTTTACTTGTTTTGTGATGGCAAATATATTACTACTTTATGTGCTATTTCGCAATAAAAAGCTATTTGGATTCTATGAATATGCAAATATTATTTTACTTTCTCTTAGCATTTTATATTTTGTGCTATGTAGTAGCAGTATGCTTCGTGGCGAGTTTTTTAACGCACAGCTTACACTTTATGCGTTAGGCATTGCTTCATGGTGTAGTGAATGGCTTTATAATCAAGAGATTGTCAGCGAACAAATCGCATCATAAGGGGGAATTATGAATATTGTTTTTTTAGGCACACCATTATTTGCTAAAGAGATTCTAGAAGGACTTATGAAAAATCACACTATTTTATCTGTGATAACACAGCCAGACAAGCCCTTTGGTAGAAAAAAGATTCTAAAAGCACCAGAAGTAAAAGAATGTGCTTTAGCAAATAATATCCCTTGCTTTCAACCTGAAAAAAGCATAGATATTATAGAAATTTTACATAATATAGACACAAAGCAAAAGATTGAAGCCATCATTGTAGTAGCCTATGGCAAGATTCTAAAAAAAGAGATTGTATCTCGTTATATTTGCCTTAACTTGCATGGGTCTTTACTGCCCCATTATCGTGGTGCAAGTCCCATTCAAACAAGTATTATGAATGATTATAAACACTTTGGCTTAAGCGTGATTCACATGAATGAGGGGCTTGATAGTGGCAATATCGCCGCAATACAAGCAATAGAAAAAGACATAGTCGCAAGGAAAAATGTAGCAGAAGTTTTTCATACATTAGCACCTTATGGAATCTCTTTGCTAGAAAAAGTGCTTAATGATATAAAGCACAATACATTGCAAACTACACCACAAAACCACGACATTGCAAGCTATTGCAAAAAGCTTACAAAAAATGATTGCTATTTAGATTTTATAGACTCTTATACTTGCTACTTGCATTTCTTAGCATTAGGACATATTGGGGTATGGACGAAGTATAAAGATAGCGTTTTAAAGATTAATATGATACAAGATTATGTGTTAGATAACTCTGTGTTAAGCGATTCTGTTTTACAAGATTCTAGTTTGAAAGATCCTACTTTAAGAGATACTAAACTACAAGATTCTATCCCAAAAGATTCTATGCAAAATAAAGTAGCTAAGCAAAAAGGCACAATCCTAGCAATAAAACAAAACATGGCATGTATCGCATGTGAAAATGGTGCATTATGGATAGAATCTGTAACACCACAAAATAAATCAAAAATGACAATAACAAGCTTTTTGCAATCTCAAAATCTAAAAGTTGGCGATAGTTTGGTGTTTGGATAGTTGTGAATCTTTAGGTGTATTAAAACATGGTGAGAACCAGCATTATTGTTGTTTAAATCTCCTTGTAATTTCATAATAAAAAATTTTACAAACAGGTAACCATGAGAGTAATATTTATCCAAAAAATATATTTAAATTTGTTGAGTTGTAACAATGGCAATTGGATTTTACTCCAAATTAATCATTTCTTGAAGTTTTCAAGTGCTTATCCTTTCCATATGATTATTTTCTTTCACTTCATTAATTATGCGATTTGAGACACACTTCCCAATCAAAGCAATATTACGGCTGAATAAATGATTTTCACTTTCCTTTATCCATTGTTGATTAAGTTTTATTGCCTCAATGCTTTCATCAATACCGATAATTTTTCTCCCTAAATTTAGGGCTTCTTGTAAAAACCCTCCCCCACCACAAAAGCAATCCATAACTTTAGATTCTGTATTTGATGACATAGCGATAATACGCCTTAGTATTGCTCTATTTTTCTCGGTAGGATACGCTGGATTTTGAGAGTCTTTAAACTCCCAAATATCTTGTATCTTTTTGCCTTTGCATTCATCTATATAAACTTTCTTGCGTGGATTATTATTTTTACTCCATTCAATTAGCCCTGCTTCTTGCAACTTGTCAAGCTCTTTTAGACTATACCTCCAATGTCTGCCATTAGGTGGTTTTATACCATTCCACTCTTGCCCACTCTCTCCATTTTGTGTAATGCCCGGTGCGTGCAGGGGAATAGTCGTATAATAGCCTTTGCTATCTTGTTTATTAAACCTCTTTTTCAAATCAGATTCTAGCACTTCATCTTTTATCTCATTCCAAATATATTGACTACTTTTAGCATAAAACAAAATCATATCTTTGATATTGCCATACGCTTTACGCTTGAAATTCTTAGGATTACATTTTATGCGTGTAATATCATTGATGAAATTTTCCCTACCAAAGACTTCATCACAAAGTATCTTAACATAATGCCCCATTTTACTATCAATATGCAAATACAAACTTCCTTTTTCGCTCATTAGTTCCCTAATCCAAACAAGACGACAATATAAAAACTCTAAATAAGATTCTAAACTAAATTTATCTTTATAAGCGATTTTAGAATCTTTTTCCGCACTCATTGTGCTACCGAGTTTAAAAATATTATTTGTGCCAAAAGGCGGGTCAATATAGACTAAATCAATGCTTTTTTTATAATTTAGCTCTTGTACTAAAAATCGCATAGCATTTAAATTATCATCATAAATAAGTAAATTATCCGCATTAAAATTACCACTTAATCTATACTTATAGGTATCTTGCAAAATGCTTTTAGAATCTGGCAATTTTTGAAACACTTCTATCATACCACCACCTACAAAGAATACAAAAAATCGCGTAAAAGCAAAGCAGATAAAATGTTTTCATCGCCATATTTTTGACACAACATAGCATTCATTTTGCTTTTATTTTGGATATAGCATACTCCATCTAAAATAGCAATTTTTACAACATTTTCTTTTAAAGGACATTTTAAAAGCTGCAAGGCATCTTCAAGTTGGGCGTTTTGATGTCCCCCAAAATCTGTTAAAAACTTTGCTTCACTTATGATAATCTTTCCATTAAATCGTGCAATAAAATCAAGTCCTTTTTCTCTCTCATAACCTAAATATTCTTTTGCATAATGTTTCATCACAGAATCAGAAGCATTTAAAATCGCATTATCTCTTGTATGTAAAAAATCATTGATACTAACAGATTCTAATCCCAAAGCCCCACTATTTACCCAACGCTTAAAAAGAGGACCAATTTGCCTGTTAGTTTCTTTTGGTTGTGAAAGATTTTCATAAATTTTATTTAGCCCCATTTCTTTTAATCGCCCACAGATTCTAGCAATTGTCAGTGGATTTCTCTCAATCGCACTTTTATTGCGTCTCAAATAAGCAATATAAGAATCTTTGATGGGGAAAAGTTCAAAATCAAGCAAAGATTCTATGATTTCATTTTGTTTATTTTCAGCAAAAGCCTGTTCAAATCTTTGCCATTTTGTAGAATCTATCTCTCTAATATTATCTGGCGACATAGGATACACTCTAAAAAGCTGGTCTAAATAATCTCTTTGATTAGCAAGGACTATGCTTTGATTTAGAAAATAATTCATTCGGTAAGTCCTAAAATTTGATTTTATAATGGTTTAGTATGTATATAAGCTTTTTTCTTTTATGAATATCATTAGTAGTGACTATGGTATAGCCTTGATTTCTAACTGCTTGTAATATATGTGAGGATAGTTTTAATTTTTTTTGTAAAAAATCAAAATGATCTTTTTGCATATTTGCTCGTCTTAAAGTCCAAAAGAAAACTTCATCGCCCTTTTTACTATTATTAGCCATTTGCTTAAAATCTTGGTGATTATAACTTGACTTTTTCAGTTCTGTATTTTGTATCTTATCTCGCATAACATCATAAAAATTTTGCAAACTTTCATCTTTTTTAATTTGTTCTAAAATTGCTAACGGAGTCTCTTCAAGATATGGATTTTTTGTCACCAAAGTTTCAATATCTAGTTTTGCAAAATACACATAATCACCATAACTTAAAATAAGAAAAAGATTACAAGTAATTTCATCATATTCATCAAAATATAAAGCTACTTTTATACCATTGTATTGGTATGTCAGCTTAAGACAATCTGACGCATTGAAACATTTTTGCATTTTGCACTGCTGTGATAGTTTGTTTCTTAGATAGTTATCCATAATCTCTCCTATTCCCACTCAATAGTCCCCGGGGGTTTTGAGGTGATGTCATACACTACGCGATTAATCCCTGCTACTTCGTTGATTATGCGATTTGAAACGCTCTCTAAAAATGCGTGGGGTAAGTGTGAGAAACTCGCTGTCATTCCGTCCATTGCTTCTACTGCTCTTACACAAATAGTATTATCATAAGTGCGGTTATCGCCCATTACGCCCACACTTCGCACATTTAAAAGCACACAAAATGCCTGCCATACAGAATCATACAAGCCCCATTTATGTAGCTCTTCTATGAAAATAGAATCTGCTTCTTTCAAAAGCTCTAAATCCGCCGCATTCACCTCGCCCATAATGCGTATGGCAAGTCCGGGTCCAGGGAAAGGGTGTCGCATAAGCATAGATTCTGGCATTCCTAATTCTCTGCCTAACGCCCTTACCTCGTCCTTAAACAGCTCTCTTAAAGGCTCGATTAACTCAAATTTCATCCATTCAGGCAATCCGCCGACATTATGGTGGCTTTTTATCGTTTTGCTAGGACCTTTCACGCTCACAGATTCAATCACATCTGGGTAGAGTGTGCCTTGTGCTAGGAATTTTATCTCGCCTTTTGTGTTGTGCTTTTTAGCTTCAGCTTCAAAGACTTCTATGAAGGTTTCGCCGATGATTTTTCGCTTCTTTTCTGGATCTGTTACGCCCTTTAATCGCCCTAAAAATAGCTCCCTAGCGTCCGCTACAATCAAAGGCACTTTTAAGTTTTCCTTAAACATCGCTTCTACCGCTTCTCTCTCCCCCTTTCTTAAAAGTCCGGTATCGACAAAAACAGGGATAAGATTCTCCCCTATGGCACGATATAAAAGCGTAGCAACGACACTAGAATCTACTCCACCACTCACCGCACACAAAACCTTAGAAAAAGGCTTGTCTTTTAGCGATAAATCACCGCAACTCGTTTCTGCTGCGTCTAGCGGCGTATTGTCATTATACGCCTCATTCGCAGAATCTCTTTGCGGCAATTTCTCATCTAAAATACTTCGCCTTAATGTATCGTTACACTCTTGCAATCCTTCCGCATTAGATTCTAACCCCCCTTGTATTATCTTAGAATATCCAAGCACCTTTTCCCTTAGCTTCACAATCTCACTTTGCGCAAAATTCCGCATATTCCAGCTTGTATCCGCCCCACAAATCCCAACAGCAAAATTTTTTAGAATCTCCCCACCGCATTCACTATGCACCACTTCTGGGTGAAACTGCAAAGCATATACTTGTCGTTTAAAATCTGCAATAGCACAATAATGCGTATTTCCACTTTTAGCAAGTTCTACAAATCCATTAGGCAACGATTCCACCTTATCAGCGTGGCTCATCCACACGATAGAATCTTGCTTCACATTAGCAAATAATGCTATCTTGTTATTCTTATTTTCTACATTATTATGAGTATTACCCCTTAGCGTTGAATATGTGCTTATACGCAAAGATTCTCTATCGCAATATAGGGAATCTTGCAATAAAAATGAACGCAATGAAAGTTTCAGCTTATCTTTTGTAACCCCATAAATAAAGCAGGGCAATTCTGTATTATGATAGTTATACACGAGATTTTTATCTGTATTTGATATTTCATTTTCAAGGTGTTTAAAGTGAGTGTCATCACCGCTTTTAATAAAGCCCAGATACTCATATAATAGCCCTGCTTCATCTTGCTCTAAAAGGCAAGGTAGCGTAATTGTCTCACTCTCATTTGTATGCAATAATGCTTGTAATAATGCTATACCCTCTTTTTCCAATCTTGCCTTATTCGTGCATAAAAATATCTCTACAAAGCTATTTTTATCTGCTTTATCATATACGACTAAAAAGCCTAATGCTTCATTTTCTTTCGCATTCTCTTCTATACTTTCAATCACCAAGCATTGATGACATTTTGAGAGAATGTCTTGCATATTTTTACCACTACTAATGATTGCTTCTTGTGATACATGCGTATGCGTTTTTGCAAAGTATTCTTGCCATAACGCACTTAAATCTAGCACTTCTTTAGAATCTAGCGTATTCAATGAATTAATTTTTAGATTTAATCTGCTAAGATTTTTTTGCAAAGATTCTAGAGATTCCATAGAATCTGTGTAGCTATATTTTGTATAAGAGAGTGGATTTATCCTACTTGTAGCACAAAACTCTATGTATTTTGTATTGCTATTTTCATCAGTTACAATCCCCATTTTTTCCATGCCAATTCTCTTTGCTACATTTTGTGCAGCAATATCTTCTTCCCTACATAGCGAATACATCTCTTTTACACGCAAATGCTTAAAGGCATATTCTTTACATGCAAGGGCTACTTCAATAGCATAGCCTTTATGCAAATGGTCTTTATGCAATACATACTGCATTTCAAGATATTTTGTATAATGAAGTCCTGCAAGTCCAATCACACTGCCATTATTTTTATCAGCGATAACCCACCAGCCAACGCCAAATCGATCTATACTGCTTTGTTCTCTCTCTATCCAAGTCTGCACTTCCTCTTCGCTTAATGCACCATTGAAAGATTGCATAGTCTCTTTATCTTGCAAGATTGCCCTAAGCATAGGATAATCTAAGTCTTTGTAAGGACGCAATATCGTGCGGTTTGTCTCAAGGCTAAAATGCGTTGTATTTGTATTTTTGATTCTATATACAAGCCGCTGCATTTCTCTGCCACGATAAGTCCAAGTCGTCTCTCCAAGCAAATATGCTTGTAGTTTCTTTGCTACCGCCTTTGACGCTTCACTATCTTCTTTAATAAGCAAGTATAGCTCTTTTGCTTTCAATACGCTAAAAGCATAGTGCTTACACCCAAGTGCCACTTCAGCACCATAGCCTTTTTTCCAATGGCTTTTTGCGATGATATAGGTCATGCCAAGCACTTTTTTATCATTATAGGTTTGCAAACTAAGTCCTGCTTGTCCTATCATTGCCCCGCTTTCTTTCTCTATCACAGCCCAAAGCCCAAAGCCAAACTTTTTGTATCTCTCTAACTGCGTGTTAAGCCACTCTTGCACACTTGAATCATTAAAGTTATACTCCCATGAACTCATTACTTTATGATCAAGCAGCATAGCATTAAGCCCTGCTGTATCACTTTTACGCATAGCCCTTATTATAAGTCTTTCTGTCTCAAATAAAGGCATATCATAGCTAAGATTAAAAGAACGCATGAGTAACGCACTACTTGCCTTAAAATGCACGAGCGCTAAATCCCTATTATGTGAATCTCTAGGGCTTCTGCCAAAGATAGCAAAGCCTAGTGTATGATAGAATGCGATTGCATCAGTATTTGCTTCATTACAATCAACTAGAATGTAATCATAATCGCCTAAGCCAGATTCTAAAGCCTTTGCTATCAATGCTTTTCCAACACCTTTTTTAAACGCACTAGGGGTTATAAATAGGGCTTCAATCTTATTGCCTCGCAACGCAATAAAGCCTAGCTTTTTGTCGTAATCGCTTGCTACAATAATATGCGTAGAATCTAGATTCCCAACCACTTGGGCGGGTGCAGGGCTTTGGGGTGCAAAATGTATAGAATCTAGATTCTCTACCAAATCTGGGTGGGTGCAGGGTTTAGGGTGCGTTATTTTGGAATCTAGATTCTTGTTTGACTGCGTTGTCTCTTTGCCACTTTTGCAGGAGTTTGATATTGCAACTGCGTCATTATCGTCTAGATAACTCCTTGTTGCAATATCTACACAACCTGCAAAATTGCCTAAAGATACTTCCGCAGAACCACCTTTTGTACGTTTTGTAGAATCTAGATTCTGTGTCAAACTAGATTCCAAACAAACAGAATCTAAAAGATTCTCCATATCATTTGCAATCTCATCAATATCCTTTGCTTTCAAAAAATGATGGGTTGCATGCACAGAATCTCTCCATATCTTTAAAAGCTCATCTTTTGTATCGGCACTCATAGGATTATTTTTTGTATAACTTGCAAACTCAAGCAAGACTTTTTTAGAATCATTTGCATTTAAATCTAGCCCCATATAATCACTTGCTTTTAGCATATAGACAAAATGTGCTATATCTTTATTATCAAAAGTTTTATTGCTTTTACCTATGATACGCATTTCAAGTCGCTTTGCTAGATTCTGCGGGGCGATATTATCCGTTTTTATAAGGCTTATAAGCAGGGGCAAACCTAGCTCTTTAAACGCATATTCCATACACATTTTAGCCGCCTTACTTGCCAAACCTTTATGCCAATGACTTTTTTTAAAGATATAGCCTAATTCAGGTAATAATGGTGCTTTAGAATCTAGCAAGGTTTGCATAGCATGTTGTGTTGCACGGTTTAAATAGTCTGTATTACTCAAACTCGCCTTAATTGTGTCATAAAGATTAGAATCTTGCACACTCTGCCATGTAATGCCACACTGCCCTACTATCTCATTGCTACTTTTTTCAACAACTGCAAATAAGCCAAAGCCATACTTTCTATATGACTGCATTTGCTTATCTAGCCATTCTTTTGCCTCTTGTTTGCTTAAAGCCCTGCCCCATGCACTCATCACTTCAGAATCTAAAAGCATAGATTCTACATCCTCTAAATCACTTGAGACAAACTCTCGCAAAATGAGAGTATCGCTTGTTATTTGCTTTATATTATTGCTTTCCATGTTGTTTGTATGTGTGCTATGAGATTCCATATCATAAGTTGTAGAATCTCCATTTAGAATCGTTAAAACCGCCCTACCAAACTCTTGCGCTTCAGCCTTTACTACACTCCCACCAAAAAAGTGTGCGATATACTGCATACCATAGCAAATCCCAAGTATAGGAATATTTAAATCAAAGATTCTAGAATCTGGTTTATATGCCCCTTCTTCATACACACTTGCTGGACCGCCACTTAAAATGATACCTTTAGGCTTTTTTGCCTTAATAGAATCTAGTGTTTCAAAATAGGGGACAATCTCTGTATAAATGCCATATTCACGCAATCTTCTTGCAATAAGCTGTGTATATTGAGAACCAAAATCAAGGACTAAAATCTGCGGATTATTCATAATATCTCCTTTTATACTATATAACTAACTATAACTTAAAGAGTCTTATTTAACTAGATTATATCAAAAAAAATAAAAAATAAGTTATGATGAGTTTGTGTGAAATATCTTTAAAAAAACATACACTTGTTAAGAAAAAATATAAAATGAAGTTGATTTTATAATACAACCATGACAACAATAAAAAACACTAGAATATACACTTAAAACAACAAAGCTTTATTTTCAACAAAACTATACGAAAAAAACAAAAAAGTATAGCCCTTAAAAATGCTAAATAAACGAGGCATATTTGTAAAATGAGATTCTATATTTTACTAGAATCTAAGCCTTTACTTTTGCGGGGACATAGGCTTTTTGTGTGTCTTTTACCTTGTCTTGTAAATCTACAATGCTATACGCATGGGCTGCGCTTAAAAGCTTTTTTGTTAAAAAGTGATTGAGCTTATGGCTACCTGCAAAAGAGATATATCCACCAATGACTGGCATACCAAGCAGGGACATATCACCGATTGCATCAAGAATCTTATGCCTTACAAACTCATCTTTATATCGCAGTCCTTCAGCATTCATAATGCCCTTTTCATCAAGCACAATGCAATTATCAAAGCTACCGCCAAGCCCTAAGCCCATAGCTCTAAGCTGATTGACTTCCTGTAAAAAACCAAAAGTCCTAGCCCTTGCTATCTCTTCTTTATATTTTTGTGTGCTAAACTCAAACTTATAGCTTTGCTCCCTTATAGCTTGATGTGGGAATTTAATCGTAAAATCAAAGGTTATAGCATCACTTGGCTCAAGTCGCACAAATTTACCACCCTCTTCTACCTCAACGACTTCTTTAATCTCAATAGCCTTTTTTGGTTTATCTAGCTCTTGTATCCCAGCCTCTTCTAATAACATGCAGAATCCTATGCTTGATCCGTCCATAATAGGCACTTCCTCATTATCAAGGATAATGCGTATATTGTCGATACCATAGGCATGTATGCTAGAGAGTAAATGCTCGATTGTAGAGACTTTTGCCCCATTTTTACCAATAACTGTTGCCATAGTCGTATCAATCACATTTTCTATCTTAAGCGGTATGCTAACCCCCATATCACTACGATAAAAGACAATGCCACTATCACTTGGCAATGGCTCTAATATCATTTTCACCGGCACACCTTTATGCAGTCCAATGCCTACAAGCTCCACTTTTTTTGCTATCGTTCTTTGTTTCATATTTATCCTTTTATAGAAGCTCACATAGAGAGATTTCGCCATTTTCTATGGTAAGCATTTTTAGCTTTTTGCTACTTTTTAGCCGCTCAAGCATTTTCCCTTCCACAATGACATTTTGCAAAGAGATTCTACCCATATCAAACTCTCCAATGATAATATAATCGCCAAAACACTCTAATATTCCATGACATTTACCATAAATATGTAAATTTCCACTGCTTTTTATCAAAGCACCCTCATGTATATCCTTAATAAAAGCAGCATGAGATTCTAAAATAATCTCTTCGCCACTGCGGATAGTGCGTTTAAAGGTTACCATAGGCATGGATTCTATATCACTTATCAAGCCATTTCGTGCTTGTTTTATAGAATCTTTTATAGGTGTAGAATCTAGTCTAGAATCTTTAGAATCGCTATCTTTTAGAGTGTTACTAATGGAAACAGACTCTATACTTTTTTGATTAAGATTCTCATCATTACTATCCATAACAACATGTGCTGAATCATTAGAATCTAAAGTAATCTTAATCTTTTTTACCGCAGTATTTTGCTTGTCATCATGTGAAGTAGTGCTTTGGTCTTGTATAGGGGCTTCTGTGATAAGCTGTTTTACTTTGCCTGATTGCAGTATCTTTTTATTCTCAACCTTAAAGGGCATAGCCCCTAAATCACATAGAAAATCGCGTATTTCTGGCGTAATATCATCATGAAATGCAAGCAATCTATCTCGCATGAAATCCGCATTATACTGAATATAGGCAAGAATCTCATCAAATGAGCCTTTCTCAAACTCAAACACACAAAGATGTCTCTGTCGCATTTTTACCATTATAATGACCCAAGCCCTTGTATTGACTGCACTGAATTTATACTGATTGTAGGTATATCGCTGATTTTATTATTTAATCCCGCTAATACGCTTCCATTGCCAAACTCTATAAATTGTGTAACACCAAGCTCTTTTGCCTTGCTTACACATTGATGATATAGCACAGGTTTTATAAGCTGCTGTGTGAGATTTTGCAAGGCTTCTTCTTTTGTTTTGTATAAAGAGAGATTTGCATTTGAGATAATCTCTATAATGCTATCATTAATGCTTGTTTCTAAAAGTGCCTTAAAAGGCGGTATAGAATCTTGTAATAAAGGACAATGACTTGCTACACTCATTTTTAATAATAATGTGCGTTTCGCCCCTGCCTCTTTCAAAGTGTCGCTTACAGATTCTAAGTCCTCTTTAATCCCTGCTAATACGATTTGCCCCTCCATATTGTAGTTTGCTGCCCAGACTTGTTTGCCTTCTTTTTGTGCTTTTATACAAATTTCTTCTAATACATTTGTAGCAAGTCCCAAGCATACCATCATACCCACAGATTGCATACCCACCGCTTTACCCTTGCAAGATTCTGCCATAAACTGCCCTCTTTTATGTGTCAAATATATAGAATCTCCAAAGCCTGCCCCACCATTGAGACAATACGCACTTACTTCGCCTAATGAATGCCCAAAAGCAATCTCTGCTTTTATGCCATACTCTTTTTCTACAATTTTATGAGCCATAGCACTGACTAGAAAGATGGCTGGTTGTGTGTATTGTGTCTCATTTAGCTTTTCTTCATCTTCATAAAGTATCTTTGCCATGTCTTGCTTTAAACTATCACTTGCCTCTTCTAAAAGCATCTTTGCAATAGAAAAATTTTCAACAAAGTCTCTACCCATGCCCTTAGTTTGTGAGCCTTGCCCGGGATAAATAAAGGCGTATTTCATTCTCTTTCCTTTCATTATTTAACTTAAAATCTACATGCTTAATAGCGAAAAATCCAAAACATTAAGTATAACATTATTTTGCAAAGTTACATAATAAAGCTATGTTTTATTATCTCTATGACAACCCCTATTTCATATCTATTTAACTTTTATATGTGCTAACTCTATTTTTATAGATATTGCATAATATCGCCCTGCCCTATTTCTACTAGATTCTATAATGTGAGTAAAAATGCTTCTAGCTTTTCTTTATTTTGGTCTTTTGATAAAGTTTTACTTTGCAAAATGGAATCTAAATCTTTATTTTGCAAATTTAAGCCTAATAAATCCAATAAGATTCTTTTAAACTCATCGTTAGATTCTATCCCTAAGACTTCATATTGTTTTTGTGTCTCTCCAAAGGCAAGTATAAATAATGAATAATACTCTCTTAATCTAGCAATAGAATCTTGTATGGTATTAAGCTCATGTGCTGTTTCAATAGGATTTGTAAGCAGCATATATTGTTGTTGTTTTTTTTTGTTAAAATACCACTTTTACAAGAATCTAATGAGATTCTTAGTCTTATAAGAATTTTTACAAAAGGGGCATTATGTTTGACTTCACGCTAGATTATAAAGAACAGCAATTTTTTGGTTTCCAGCGATTTTGCTTATTTGTGGGTGTTGGGCTTATTATACTTTTTTCTTTTTTTTGGAGAGTTTATAATATCCCAAATATCCCTACTTGGCTTGCACCTTTTGGAATTGCAGGAGGAGTTATGCTTCTTTCACAAAAAGGGCGATTTGCTAAAGTAGGAATACTTATGAGCTATGCGTGGCTTATGGCGTGTTTTATCTACTCTTTACTCTTTTTTAGCTCACTTATTGAAGTAAAAGACATAGAGATTACATCTTTCCTTGCAGAGATAGAAATTTTTCTCTATACGCAAGGCTTCATCACGCTAGAAGATATGAATGAGCTAGGGCTTACTTCGCTTCAGCCTTACATACACAATGTCTTTTTATCTGCTCATATCGGTGGGCTAATCTACTCTGCCCTTGGACTTATGCTTACACTTTTACGCTTTACACAAAAGATTTTACCCCTGCTTTTTGTGTGTTTTAGTTTAAGCTTACCGCCTGTGTGCTTTATAGCCACCTTTTTTGCGTAGATATAGAATCTAGCTTGTATGCGTTGTGGCAAGGAGTGATTTTGCAAAGTTACATAATAAAGCTATGTTTTACTCTCTCTATGACAACCCCTATTTCATATCCATTTAACTTCTATTTATACTAACTCTATTTTTATAGACATTACGCAATATCGCCCTGCCCTACCCTATTTCTACTAGATTCTATAATGTGAGTAAAAATGCTTCTAGGGCTTCTAGCTCTTCTTTATTAAGATTTAATGGTTGTATAAGCTTTGAAGTCTTTGGGGTTAATATAGCATGTTGTGTTTTTGTATGTGTGGGGAATCCTGCATTATACATATTGATGACACCTTTTAATGTAGGAAATATGCCATTGTGCATATAGGGCGCACTTTTTGATACTGCTATGAGTGAGGGCGTTTTAAACGCACCTAAATCTTTTTCATCTTTGCTTATCTCATATCGTCCTAAATCCTCTAGCTTTCTACCATAAAAGCTTAAGCCAATATTATGAAATTCTCCATCGCTTAATGCCACTCCATAATGGCAATTCATACACCGCCCTTTTGTGCGAAAAATATGTAGTCCATAAATCTCTTTATCACTCAAGGCTTTATAATCGCCATTTAAAAAGCGATTAAAACGCGTATTTTTAGGCACAAGACTTCTTTCATAAGTCGCAATGGCTTTTGCTATATTCTCTTTTGTGATAAGTTTTTTGGCTAATGTGATTTGCTCTTTTGATAGAGTTTTGCTTTGAAGAAGAGAATCTAAATCTTTATTTTGTAAATCTAGGCTTAATAAATCTAATAAGACTTTTTTAAACTCTTCTTTAGATACTATCCCTAAAACTTCATATTGTTTTTGTGTCTCTCCAAAGGCAAGGATAAATAAGGGGTAATACTCTCTTAATCTGGCAATAGAATCTTGCATAGCATTAAGCTCATGTGCCATTTCAATAGGATTTGTAATCGGCATAAGGGCTTGCGATTCTAAACCTTTAGCCCTTCCGTCCCAAAATAACTCATCAAAAAAGCCACTCATCATAATATTTGGTGCATTGCGTTTTCCCCTTTGTCTATCATGTCCAAAGCTAGTTTTTATAGAATCTCCAAAGGCTAACTCTGGATTATGGCAACTCGCACAAGCTATCTGTCCTGATTTTGAGAGTTTTGGCTCAAAAAAGAGTTTTTTACCAAGTAGCATTTTTGCTTCTGTGTAGGGATTTTCTTTTGTATCTTTTGCTATTTTTGGCAGGGCTTGCATTTCTTTATAAGAGATTCCATCATCAATATGTGGTTTTTCCCATTCACTTACTGGTTTGCTATATTTTGCCCTATATTCATTATATTGATCGCCCTCTTTTGTATGTGCATATACAACGCCCTGTAATGAAGTAATGCTAACGAGCATATACGCACACAAAAAGCCTGTAATAATATATGTAACTTTTTTCAATTTTCATTCCTTTTAGATTATTTAGTCTGCCATGTGGCTATAAGATTCTTTGCATTAGCAGTTATGTAATTATAATCGCTATTTTTTAGATCTTCTGCCTTAAATGGTGCAAGATTTTTAGAATCTTGATTTTTAACCGCTTGGGTGGGTGCAGGGTTTAGGGGTGCATTTTGACTAGAATCTTGATTCTCTAAATTTGCGCCCTTGTCTATACAATTTGAACGATTAAGCGAATTGTGATGGATAGTCATATCACTTAAATAACTCATATCTTCTAATTCGCTTAAAGCCTCTAAAGCCATAGAGCAACTGCTAGAATTTGTGGTTTTGTTTGCGTGGTTTGTTGATTTAGAATCTAGAATCTGTTTATTGTCATTTTGAGTCATAGGCGAAAAATCTTTTTTAGATTCCATGCTAGATACTTCGCCTAAAGGCTCAGTATGACAAGCGGTTGTTTTAGTATCTAGTTTATCCGCTTTATCCGCCAAATTTGGGTAGGCTGCGGGGTTTGGGGCGTAATTTTTAGAATCTATATTCCACAAACTAGAAATCACAGCAATCATATCACATTCTTTTAGTAAAGATACATTATCTACACAAATGCCACCTATGCCACATATTGGAATCTTTAGTTTATGTTTAGCTTCTACTATAACGCTTAAAGGACAAGGCTTAGCGTCCCTTTTTGTAGGTGAGGGAAAGAGAGACCCAAAAGCTACATAATCGACTTTAGCACTCTCATAGCGTTGTGCTAACTCTATGCTATCATAGCAACTCACCCCTATAATACCCTTAAAAGATTCTCTAATATCCAAAAGCTGTGATACTTCATCTTTGCCTAAATGCAGCCCACTTACCCCAAGCTTTATAGCAAGCTCATATCTATCATTTAACACAAAAAGCACATTATTTTCATTACATAAGGCTTGTAATTCCCCCACAAGTCCTATAATCTCACTATCTTTAGAATCTTTATCTCTATATTGAAATATCTTTAAACCACCTTGTATTGCTTTTTGCAATTGTGCTATTAAAGTCTTTGTAGGCGTTAGCTTTGTATCACTGATACCATAAAGCCCCTGTAGTCTTGTATATTTCATATTGCATTCTCTTTAGAATCTAAAACCTCTACTCAAAATATCGCATAATCGTATAGCCACCATCTTTTAAATATTTATCCTTTTGCATAAGCTTTAAATCGCTTTGCATCATATCAGCAACAAGCATTGATAAATCATATTTTGGACTCCAACCCAGAATCTTTTGTGCCTTGCTTGGATCACCTAATAATAAATCTACTTCAGTAGGTCTAAAATAGCGAGAATCAACCGCTACGACTTCCTTACCAATAGGCAGCTTATAATCACCACTACATTTTGCTACAATGCCCACTTCATCTACACCACTACCCTTAAACTCAATATCTATGCCAAGTTCTTTAAAGCTTAATCTCACAAAATCTCTTACTTCTGTGGTAACACCTGTTGCGATGACAAAATCTTGTGCCTTGTCTTGTTGCAAGATAAGATACATCGCCTCTACATAATCCTTTGCATGTCCCCAATCTCTTTTTGCAGAAAGATTCCCTAAATAGAGTTTATCTTGCAGTCCAAGTGCGATTTTACTCACACCGCGTGTGATTTTACGCGTTACAAATGTCTCACCGCGAATAGGACTTTCATGATTAAATAAGATCCCATTACTAGCAAAAATATTATATGCCTCCCTATAATTGATCGTAATCCAATAAGCATAGAGTTTCGCACAGGCATAAGGTGAGCGTGGATAAAATGGCGTATTTTCATTTTGTGGGACTGCTTGGACTAAGCCATACAGCTCACTTGTAGAGGCTTGATAAATCTTTGTTTTATTTTCCATGCCTAAGATTCTAATCGCCTCTAAAAGTCTAAGCGTACCTATACCATCGGCATTTGCGGTATATTCTGGTGTCTCAAAGCTAACAGCTACATGACTCATTGCGGCAAGATTATACACCTCATCTGGCTTTACAAGCTGCATAATGCGTATAAGATTTGTAGAATCTGTCAAATCCCCATAATGCAGGTGAAATCTCACATTGTCTGCGTGAATATCTTGGTATATATGATCGATTCTATCGGTGTTAAAAAGCGAACTTCTACGCTTTATGCCATGCACTTCATAGCCTTTATTGAGTAAAAACTCTGCTAAATATGCCCCATCTTGCCCCGTTATCCCTGTGATTAATGCGACTTTTGCCATATAGATTCCTTTAACTTTGAATAAAGCCTTGATTATATCGTAAAAATGTTGTGTTTAAATTGTAGAATATAATTTTAATCACTCTTGCAAACGGTTTTATCAAGGCTTTGTATAAGTTTTTATTATGTTTCATTTGCGTATAAACTCATGCTTTTAAAATACGCAATATCATACCTTTAAAACTACATGCCAAAAAATGCAAGAGGCTGACACTCTACTGCGAATACACGCACATCTTTAAACTCTTCTTTAATAAGACTTGCAAGCATACCCGCAGCAGTGTCGTTTAAGTAAAGTTTAATAATAGCATAGTTTTGCCGCCCACTTACTTGCTCTTCATCGCTTAAAAGCATATTTTTTGCTGCATACTTCTTTGCCTCAATGAAAAAGAAATCATCATAGCCATTTGCAAGTAGCAAATCAATAACATTATCCTTTATCTCAAAACGCATATAAACATCAAGCATTATCATTTTATTGTCCTTTTATTGTGTTAAAACAAGCTGCATAAAACCCAGATTCTAAGATTATGTCTTAAAATATTCACATATTCATATAAAAATAGAAATGTATAAATCATAAAAACCTTACAAAGCCTTCTATCATCAATTACACAACGCTATTCCTCCAAAGTTTGCATAATCGCTTCTATATGTTCTGTAAGTCCTAAGAAAAGTACCACATCGCCTCTTTGTAAAATAAAATCAGAATCTACATCAATATTCCAAGTCTCGCCCCTACGCACAGCAACGATTTTTACATTATCTTCCTCTCGTATTGTGCCAACACTTCGCTTTACAAAATAGCTTGTTACAATAGCCTTGCATGCACGCATATTTGCACTTAGCTCAATCTCTTCTACATTAGATTCTGTGATCTCACTAAGCAATCGATTTGCCGCCTGTCTTTCCGCATATACCACTTCATCTACGCCAAGCTTTTCTAGGATTGCTCCATGTGTGCTTGATATAGCTTTTGCGATGATTTTTTTATTATTTAACTCTTTTAATGCCATAACAGTGAGTATGCTTGCCTCAATATTTTCGCCTATGCTTACAATGACAATATCAAGTTCATTTACTCCAGCCTCTTTTAAAGCGATTTTATCCGTGCAATCGATAATATAAATCTGTTCTGCTTTATCGCGTAAATTAACAAAGCTAGATTCTGTATTATCACATAAAATCACATTTTCACCATTTTCCACAAGTCCAAGAGCTACATGATAGCCAAATTTACCAAGCCCTAGCACTGCATAACTTTTTGCCATATTTATCCTTTAAATTAAAGATTCTAAATTAATACTTTTCCTAAATCAAAACCTTCTCTTGCACATACTGCACATGCTTTGTCCTTGCCCCACCCATAAATATAAGCGTAAAGGCTAAAATGCCGATTTTACCAGAGATCATTAAAATCATAATGATAAGCAACCCGATTGTATTAAAATCCGCACAAAGACTAAGGGAGTCTCCATCGCCCATTGACATTCCAACGGTGCTAAATGCTGATACCACTTCAAATAAAAGTGGTAAAAAAGGAATGTTTGGCTCAAATATAGCCAGAAAAAAGGTTGCTACTGAAAGATAAACAAGGGCGATAATAAATACACAAAATGCCTTTGACACAATATCTTGCGGTATTGTGCGTCCAAAAATCGTAGTATTTTTTCTATTCTTAACAATAGCAATAGATAGGGCTACAAGCACCGCAAAGGTTGTAACCTTAATCCCAGCAGCAGTTCCCCCCGGTCCACCACCTATCATCATAAAAAAGATAGAAAAAAACATTGTCCGTTCTTCAAAACCGCTAATATCAAAGATATTAAAACCAGAAGTCCTATAATTTGTAGATACGAAGAAAGCATTCATAATCTTATCCCAAAATGGCACATTTTCTAGTGTTCTAGGATTTGACCACTCAAAAATAAGCACATTAATCATACCGCAAATAAGCAATAACACACTCATAACGAACACAATACGCGTATTAAGGCTTAATCGCATTCGGGGGGCTTTGTGTGTAAATAAGCGACTATAACGCACCTTTGCATAACAAAAATGTGAAAATTCCAGCGATGAAAGATAGCCAAAACCACCGATAATAATAAGCATAGGGATAACAAGATTCACGACAATATCTGCTTGATAGGGCAATAAGCCATCTTTTAGTATAGTAAATCCAGAGTTATTAAACGCAGAAATAGCATGAAAGATTCCAACCCACATGCCCTCTTTAAGATCGCCAAGCTGCCATACAAAATAAGGGCAAAGCAGGGACGCCCCGATTAACTCCACGATTAATACAAACACAATTGCTTTTAAAATCGCTTTATCAATGCCTTGCACAGAGTTATTATTAAGGTTATCAACGACATTTATTAAATCTTTTTCAGCAGCACTAAGCCTTTTGCCAATAAGTAAGAAAAGGATTCCAGCCATACTCATGTGTCCAAAGCCACCAAGCTGGATTAACACGCAAATAACAATCTGTCCATAAGTAGTAAAGTCAAGCCCTGTATTCTTTATAGCAAGTCCTGTGCAAGTCATCGCCGAAACACTCGTGAAAAGGGCTTCTAAAAAGCTCACATTCGTATGGTACATAGGCGGCATACTTAGGATTAATGTCCCAAGCAAAATGACACCCAAATATCCTGCAAGTAAAACTTTGATACTCTGAATCTGCACTCTATTCCTTTTTCATCTTTGCTATGTGAATATGTGTAATCATCTTTAGTTTGTAGAATCTAAAACGCACATATTAGCATTTTTATGTAAAGAAATACATGCATGACTTATGTTTCCTTGCGATTTTATCGTATAATTACGCTTTACAAAATAAAAAGGAATACTATGGATTTACTTGATAAAGCAATGCGTGGTGATATAGCAGACCTTGATTCAATAACTCTTGCTAAACTTTATGATTATGATATTTATGAGCTTGGGAATGCAGCATATTCAATACGAGAATCTTATTTTGATAGAAAGGTATTTTTCAATATCAATCGCCATATAAATCCTACAAATATTTGTGCTGATGTATGTAAATTTTGTGCGTTTTCAGCAAGTCGTAAAAATCCAAATCCATATAGCATGAGCATTGATGAAGTGGTAAATCTCTGTGTTAATGCTTACAATAATGGTGCAAAAGAGGTGCATATCGTAGCAGCCCATCACCCAACGCATGAATATCAGCATTATTTAGATATGTTTCGTGCGGTAAAAGATTCTGTCCCGCACATTCATGTAAAAGCTATGGGTGCAGCAGAGATTGACTATCTCACAAGAAAGTTTAATCTCCCTTTAGAGCAAGTCATAAATGATTTAATAGAATCTGGTGTTGATTCCCTGCCCGGCGGTGGTGCGGAAATCTTTGATGAAAAGGTGAGAAAGACACTTTGTCATGGTAAGGCAAACGCAGAGAGATGGCTAGAGATACATAAACTATGGCATAAGCTTGGCAAAATGAGTAATGCAACTATGCTTTTTGGACATATTGAAGAGAGACATCACAGAATTGATCACATGCTTCGTTTAAGAGAGATTCAGACTTCATTAGAGCAAGCTAATAATAAACAAGGCGGCTTTAATGCTTTTATCCCCCTGCTTTATCAAAGGGATAATAACTTTTTAAAGGCAAAGGAAGCCCCAAGCGCACAAGAGATTCTAAAAACTATGGCGATTGCTAGAATCTTATTGCAAAATATCCCGCATTTAAAGGCTTACTGGGCGTCTCTCTCGTTTAACCTTGCTATTGTATCTCAAGAATTTGGTGCAGATGATATGGATGGGACAATCGAGTATGAGAGCATACAATCAGCCGCTGGGGCGAAAAGTCGCAATGGTGTGAGTAAGGAAGAAATGATATATCAAATAAAAGATGCAGGTTTTATACCTGTGGAGCGTGATAGTTTGTATAATGAGTTGCAAAGCCATAAGGAAGTGTCATAACACTATAGCTTTAGATTCTATAACTTTGTTTATGCGTTGTGCTTGTGTGGCAGTAAAGCCATTTTGCGCTTTCTTATAATTTTAAGAGGTTTTACTATATTTAAGAGAAAAATGCTTGATTCTCACAATACAAAATCTATATCCCTGTCATTTTGATCCGTAGGCAAAAAATTTTTTAGATTCCATGTGATTAGATATTTTGCTTCGCTCAACATAACAATTTGTTGTAGGTATTAGAATCTACAAGCAGGGGTTAAATCACACCTTGGTCAATCATCGCTCCAGCAACCTTTCTAAATCCTGCGATATTTGCACCAAGCACAAGGTTTGTAGGATCGCCAAACTCTTTTGCCGTCTCACTTGCATTAGCAAAAATACTTTCCATAATGCTATGCAATCGCTTATCCACCACTTCAAAGCTCCACGGATTCATACTTGCATTTTGCGCCATTTCTAGTCCGCTTACTGCCACGCCACCAGCATTTGCAGCCTTGCCTGGTCCATAGCAAATCTTAGCATTGATAAATTGATGTGCTGCATCAAGGTTTGAGGGCATATTTGCCCCTTCACTCACGCATTTGCAACCATTAGCAAGGAGAATCTTAGCATCATTGCCATTAAGCTCATTTTGTGTCGCACTTGGGAATGCCGCAAAGCAAGGCACAGCCCACACCGGATTGCTATCTTTTGGATACTCGCTAATTGGCGTATAAACCGCTTGTGGTCGCTCTTTGGCATATTCACTTAGAGACGCTCTTCTCACTTCCTTAATCTCTTTTAGCAATGCCAAATCAATGCCATCTTTATCATAAATCATACCTTGAGAATCGCTTGCCGTTACGGGCTTTGCCCCAAGCTGATAGAGCTTTTCAATCGTGTAAATGGCTACATTTCCAGCACCAGATACGCTACAAATTTTACCCTCCAAGCTCTCGCCTCGTGCTTTTAGCATTTCTTCAGCAAAATACACGCAACCATAGCCTGTGGCTTCTGTCCTTACAAGGCTTCCACCCCACGGGATAGCCTTACCTGTAAGCACCCCATCAAAGCGGTTTGTAAGCTTTCTATACTGCCCAAAGAGATAGCCTATCTCTCGCCCACCTACGCCAATATCACCCGCTGGGACATCGGTAGTCGCACCGATATGGCGATACAGCTCATTCATAAAGCTTTGACAAAACCGCATAATTTCACCTTCGCTTTTACCCTTTGGATCAAAGTCGCTTCCGCCCTTACCACCGCCCATAGCAAGTGTTGTAAGAGAGTTTTTAAAAATCTGCTCAAAGCCCAAAAATTTAATCACGCCATCATTCACGCTTGGGTGGAATCTTAACCCACCTTTGTATGGTCCAATAGCGGAGTTAAACTCAATGCGATAGGCACGATTTGTTTGAATCTTGCCCTTATCATCAACCCAACTTACGCGAAAATGAATCTCTCTATCAGGAATCGTAAGACGCTCAAGTATGGCATAAGATTCATATCTCTTATCCTTTTGAAGTGCCGGTTCAAGGGACTCAAAAACTTCCTCCACAGCTTGATGAAAAAGTGTCTGTGAAGGATATTGCTCTTTTAATTTGTTGAGAACATTACTTGCGTATGACATAATATCTCCTTTATTTATTAATAAAATATGCTTAACACTTTTAATTATAACTAGCTAGAACTTAATAAAAACTAAAATTACAACTTTAATATAAATTTTCTTATAAATTAACGGAATATCTATTTTACAAAGTTATGAAAATGCCTATATATAGTCGTTTGTGAAATATTGCAGAATAATTATTTGGTGTGAATATTTTTCACATTTTGTTTTTATTGTGTTTCATACTGATATATTATAAACATTAACTTCTAGCATTAACTTTAGATAAGAAAGCATGTAAGAAGATAGCAAAAATTTCATATAGGATTTAGCGGGATTTAGGGCTACTATGGTGGCTTTAATATACAACCAAATCCTATAATGATGAGAGAAAATCTTTTAATGCTCTTGCTGCCTTTCTTGCAGCACTGAATGGGTGCAATTTGCCAAGTGCAGTAAGTGTGGGCATAATTGATTTGATTGCACTTTTTTGTCCGCGTAAATTTATTAATATTCTATCATTAAAGAATATTTTGTTTCGCGCTGCAACTATGGGGTGTCGTGCTGGATTTGTGGATTTGTCTGGAAAATCAACACCATCAAAATTTACAATATTATGTTTTTTATTGAGAATACTCCAAATACTTTGATCATGCCTATTTTCTATAAAGCTTTCATCATTGGGTATAGGGCTTGGACTATCATCAACAAGTTCAAAATGATGATAAAAGACATTGAGCCACTCTTGCATAATGGCTTGTGTTCTCTGTGTTTTGCATAGCATGACAAGACCACTAGCAATCTGTCTTGTATCTGTATAATGTTTGTCATTTAGAACGCCAAAATGCTGAAATACACTTGCTTTTGTCCATACTTTTCGGCACAAAAAGCGTATTAGAAAAATCACCGAAGGCATAAATCGCCCTTACACCAGCACCAAAGGCAAAAATATTATCATAAGCTATAGATACAACAGGATTAAACTCCATCATAGCAATACTTACATCTTTTAGGAATCCACCACCGACACCATCCCACTGCATAGCAAGACCAGAAGGTGTAGTAAATGAAAAGCCAAAGTTTGTTTTCATGCCCAATGGTAACTCATAGGCACGAGATTTTAAAAAGAATTTTGGCACAGGTTGCAAGGTTGTAGTCGCATATCCACCAACCCTTGCAGCACCGCAAGGCACACCGGGTTCTGCTTTATTATTTACCTTATTTGAATGTCCGTCTTTTTCACAGAAATGCCCATTAGCTACCAAACCACTGAGACCAGACGCTTCAACATTTATCCCCATATCCCTATTTTCAGTATCAAATGAAAAGCTAGGGATATAAATAAGCGTCCCATTCGCCTCAAACTCCCACTTATCACTATCCCTACCTAAACTCATATTTGCAGGATTATAGTAGGTAGAATCTGCTCCATAAGCCCCAGCGATAAACGCTGAATTAAGTGCCGTGCCATTCAAGCTTTGCTCTGTCAAACGAAAGCCAGAAGCCTGCATAGATTCTATACTCAAAGCCAACCCACAAATAACGCCCACTACTCTTTTATGTCTTAACATACATTCCTCCAAATTTTAATATTTTCCTTAAAAAGAACCAGAAATTATAACATCTTTTTGTAAAGCACTGCTGTCAAAATAAGCATATTTCCTAGAAATCAAACTATATTAATACCTCAAGTCTCTTTCCACTTAGCTTACTTGGAGTTTATAAATTTATTATTTTAGGCATATGGTAAGCTAGAACACAAGGAGTTTTTTAGCACAAAGTGGTATTGACCCAAGAATTAATCTCATCAAGGCCCTGCTAGATTCTATCCCGCCAAATGCCCTTGTCCTAGCTTATAATGCAAGCTTGAAAAAGGTGTGATAGAAAGGCTTGCTGCAAGTTTTCCACAATGTGAAAAAAGCTTTTACATATTGATTTGCAGATTGAAGGTTTAATGTATCCCTTTGCTGCAAGGTAAAAATGAGAATATAGATGATACAGCAAACACAAGATTCTAACACAAAGGAAAACGATGAAAATACGCAAGATATTGCAACTACTACGACTATACAACCCACAGCTACTAAGGAACAAGAACATGAGGAAAATAAGGAAAATCATGCAATACAAATGAAAAAGAGTATTTAAAAAATGGAGATATGGATAATTATCGCAAAGAGATTGTAAAAGCAAAAGAAGTAGAGGATAAACGAAAACAAAATATTGCAAAAACACAAAATGAAAGTGTCAATAAAGTGTTAAACTCATACAATCTTTACACAGAGGGCAGTGCAAGCAATGGCAGTGAATATAACATGCTTTACAGAAAAGACACACAAGAAATGATGAGTAAGATTCAAAAACAACTAAGCGATACAAAAATTAGAACAATGAATGAGAAAGAAAGACAAGAATCCCTATTAAGAACACAAAGCATGATATTGCAAGTTTTAGTATCACAATATGAAGTTATGCAAAATATGAATGCCAAAATATGAATACTCTATATGCAAGTATGGCATTAGATACAATAAAAGAAACAAATCCTGCGAAAGCAGACACAATTAAACCGAAAAAAATTGAAAAATTTAAGCGTAATGACATAGGACAACCTGACTTCACTTCAACATTTTTTGAGAGTAAAAGGAACTAGAAATGACAGATATAATTGTAGAAATAGGAAAGGTTTGGTTTGAAAACGAAATTATTCTATTGATTCTTATTGTAATTGTATTTTTAGCTTCAAAGATAGGTTTTATAAAAATATTACTTTGGTTACTTAATAAAATTCTCTAATAAAAGGGGCAGGTGCTATGGCAAAACAAGGCTTTAAGGGCTATACACAAGCAAAAAATGATTTGAACTATAAAACAGGCGGACAAAATGGCGTTGGCAGAAGTATCGCAAGTGGGGTAGCAAGTGCAATGGGTATGAGTGGTATGGCACAAAGAATAGCAGGACAAACAGGCAGAGATAGACAAGGCTACCAAGAGAGAATGTTACAAGCTATGCAAAATGGAGGCTTTACTGCTACACCTACACCACATGTAGAACCTAAGAATGCTAAAAATTATAAAGCCTAAATGCTAAAAGTAGAAAATAAACACATGTAAGGCTAATATAAATATCTATTTTCTTGTTATTTAAAGCCTTATATACATATACTTTAATACCAATATAGTGTTTGTAATTTACTTATTTGTATATTGTTTTACATAAAAATAATCAAAAATAAATATTTTATTAACATAATAATATATCTTATTTAATAATAAAAATTAATCAAATAAACTACAAAATAGTATTAATGTAGCATTTATTATACAAATAATACGCATTATATTTAGTGCTAATATATCAATAAAGTAATAGATTTTAATATTTAAAATAATGATAAAAACTTATTTCAACATAAACAAAGAAAAGTAAAAAAAGGGGGGGCTGATATGTTTTTGCGTAGTCAATTTTAAAAGTAAAAAGGTTAATGTTAATAAATACGCAAGTTTTCAGTTAAAAGTGATAACCTTGCTTTTCATAGCAAAAACAAGCAGTTGTGAAATATTTTAAAGTAAACAATAGTTCTAAAATCCCATCTTCTAGTATTGCTAATTCTTGTGGTAAAAGTTTCTCTAAATCTCTGCCTAAAGTTACCCCGCATATCTCTTCTTTGTAGCGTTTTGTGGGGATTATTTGCGTATAGGAATAGCTTTTTAACTCTTTTATTTTTTGTATTTCACTTTCTTCCTCTTCTTTTTCTAGTCTGCCTAAAAGCTCGGCTATTTCTTTTAAAGCTTTGCTATTTTGTATAGTGTTAAAATACTGCTTGATTGTATTTATATCTATGCGATTTCTTATACCAGCACCATTGTCAGTGCCTTTGCCTCCGGGCATTTCTATCCTTTGTCCTTTTAGCTTGTTTTGATAGGCTTCATCGCCTAGATTGCTTACATCTAAGCCTTGCTTCATCTCATCTAATATTCCCCTAAATAGCTCGATCTTTCAGAAACTCTTTTACGAAATTCAATTATTAGTTCATCACAATTCATCGAAACTATTATTTATTCCTCAGATTCTATTTGAACTCGTCCAAAACTTCGCAAAGCAGTATCTATATTAATATGGCAATAGCCATTGGGATTTTTCTCTAAATATTTTTGATGATAACTTTCTGCTTCATAAAAATTAGCTAAAGGCAGAATCTCTGTAACTGCCTTGCGATTCTGCCTTTGCTCCCACGCTCTCAAGCATTCTCTTATTACATTCTCATTCTCCAAATCTACATAATACACACCACTGCGATACTGCGTCCCTCTGTCATTGCCTTGATAATTTAACGCACAAGGATCAATGATAGATAAAAACCGCTCCATAATCTCACGCAATGAAAGCACAGATTCATCATACTCTAGCTTTAAGGTCTCAACCGCCCCACTTGTCCCACTACATACAAGTTCATAAGATGGATTTGCAATTTGAGAGTTCGCATAGCCAACAACAGAATCTAGCACACCTTTAAGCCTATCAAAATAGCCCTGCACTCCCCAAAAACAACCACCAGCAAGATAAATCACCGCCATTTTTGCCCCTTAATACAACAAACTTCTTTGAGACATAATCCTACTTATATTGTTTATATAAAACACAAATAGCCACAAAGAAATAATTTTATTTTATATGCCTATAAAATCTCTTAAAAAGCCTTTAAGATTCTAAAATTTAACTCCCAATACGCTAAGCACTAGAATCATAATCGCAACAAACTGCACAAGAGTTTAGCCCCACAAGATTACAAAAAACCTAACCCCTTAAGCCCTTCTCACTCAAATACCTATCCAAACTCTCATCATCAAGCACCCTGTCATAATATTGCAGGGCAATCCGCCTTTTATCATTTGTCTGTATATCGCCATTTATCGTGTCAATAAACTCCCTAAAATCCGCATTTTTATTCACTAGCATATCAATAGTTCTAAAATCCAAATTTCTTAGCGTTGAGGGCAAAAGCACAGAAGATTCAGGGGGTTCGAATCCCTTCCCCTCTGCCAGAGTAAGTTTTTTTTATCTTTTCAAAGCCAATCTAGTCCGTTTTCTCCGCTTCTATTTTTAGTGTATTTGTATTAGACTCTTATATTTTAAAGTGATTTTAGTCCATTAAAATTCTCATCTCACACAAAAAAATCTTTAATCTATCGCATTACACTCTACCAACATCTCCCCTTGTGCGTTGTAAAAATAATCCGTGCCTATGGCGTCTTCATAGATTCTATGCTCTATCTTTACCCCATTTTCAAGCATAAACTCCACCACCCCGCCAATACTCGCACTCCCGGGCGTAGCACTTTGGACTGCTAAGACACTGCCCTTTGGCAAATGCTCTTTATACAATATCTCACGCCCATTTATTCTAAAGTCCCAATACCCTTTGCCATTAGGGAACCAATCATCAACGCTCACCTTATCATCTTTATGCCCTATCACACGCACATCTTTTACAGGCACTTCAAAAGCTAGAATCTCACTCTCATTCCCCCACGATACCGCCCTAACAAATATGATTTGCGGATATAAACTTTTAAGCTTATTCAACATAGATTCCACTTTATCCGTGTCAAACCACTCCTTGCTTACACGCACAGCAAAGGCTTTTTGCTCTATCTGCTCTTGGGTAAGGCACTCTTGCTTAGATTCCGCACCTCTAGCTTCCACTGCCACTATCGCCCAAAACACACATAGCACAATCACAGCAAACCGCATAAACACCCCTTTTTATAGCTTCAACTATCCCTAAATTAAGATTGCAAAAAACCTAACCCCTTAAGCCCTTCTCATTCAAATACCTATCCAAACTCTCATCATCAAGCACCCTGTCATAATACTGCAGAGCAATCCGCCTTTTATCATTTGTCTGTATATCGCCATTTATCGTGTCAATAAACTCCCTAAAATCCGCATTTTTATTCACTAGCATATCAATGGTTTTAAAATCCAAGTTTCTTAGCGTTGAGGGCAAAAGCACAGAAGATTCAGTAGGCTCTAGCTCTAGCTTTATAAGCCCAATGCCAAAGCTACTATGCAGCCGCCTTAGCTCATCAAACACTTCAGAATCTAGCTCTTCAAATACCACCAAATACCCCTCATTTGCAAAGCTAGAGTTACTCACCGCTTGAAAGTAGCTCTCTTTCAAATTGCTAAAATCAAGTGAAACTTTTAGCTCAAAGGAGTAAATCTTAAAATCACGGCAGTTTAGATTCTGGCTTAGCTCTAGCGTTTCTCTCTCACTATAATCATTAAATGGGAAATGCACACCCACAATATCGGGATAGTTCCACTTATCCTGCCCACTTTGGCTCTTTTTACTCTTTTCGTGCTTTATCGTCTTTGCATACACATCAAAATAATCTTTTGCAAACCGCACAAACAGCGGGTGCAAATCCCGCTCGTGAAAGCCCCTACCTTTTTGCTTCTCGTTACTTGTCTTGCTTGTCTGTATTAGAGATTCTAATCCATTCTGCAACTCATTCTCTCTCGCCCTTAGCCAAAAGGTCGTGGGTGCTCTTGAAGCCACCATAAATATAGAATCCTGCTTATCTCTCATATCTCTATAAATCCGACCATACACCATTTTCGATGGTTTTTGACTTGCATTGACTAGATTTTTATCCAATCCACTTGCTACTATTAAATCCCAAATTTGCCCACAATTGAGCGGTTCAGTAGCATCTTGCAATACACAACTTATTGCCTCCAAATATGTCATTTTCTTTTGCATTTTTATCCTTAGAATAATATAAATAAAATTATAGCATTAGATTCCAAAAGTAACTTTAGAGTTACAAAGTCCGCTATTACTACGCGTATTTGCCTTTGATTAGTGAAAAATACGCAATGATTAAGGATAAGTAAATCTCACATAAAGGAAGTGAAAATGGCAGAGTTTGACCCAATTGATGAAAAAGTCGTGTTTGAAAAGCTAAGTAATCTTATCAATGGAATGGACTGCTCTAAGCAGAGTTTAGAGCAGCATAAAGAGCAACAAGGCGTGATTTATGCCAAAAATGGAGAGAGTATCCAATCTTCTAGCGTGGATAAAAGGATTTGCTTTGCAGATAGAATCCTAAATGGTGGAATCTTGCAAAAAGATGGGAGCTATATGAGTGATGATAAACAGTTTATATATAGCCTTGATACGAGTGGAGCGGGGCTTTTGCGTATCACTTCTGTGTGTAAAAAGACAAGCTTTACCCTAGTAAATTTCTCGCAAAAAAATGCTGATTTTGGAATCTATTTGCGTGAAAAGCCTTATAAGGAAATGGGCTTTGTGTATTGCAACACTTTTAGTTTGCACCCCTATATTAAGGCTTTTAAGGAAATCGCCCCCTATATTGCAAAGCGAATTTATAAGCCTGATTTCTTCACAAAGGCAGTGGTGAATGACTATAAAAGTATGCTTGCAAATACGCTTGGACCATTTTATGAGCCAAAATCATTTGATAAAGCGGTGCAAGAGATTAGCCTAAATCCGCAGTATCTCTATCTTCTTAATGTCGCTATGATTGAGAGTATGAAGCATTTTACTAAGGATAATGGGCTGGTAAAAGAGCTATATATTTTTGCAAGTAACCCAACACCTCCAGATAGCTTCCGCGCACAAACACTTCTTAGCACAATGAAAAGTCTCAATCGCAACATCACGCAAGGAAAGCCAGAACTTGCTATCAATCAAGTGGTGTTTCATAGCTTTGCTTTGGGCGAAGAAGTGGAGTTTTTGCAGGAATTAAGCAAAGATAGCGGCGGAAAATACTATAAAGTGGATTCTACTTTGGCGTTTAAAAAGGCATTATTAAGCCACCTTGATAATGGCAGAATGCCAGAGCCAAAAGAGCTAGGCGATGATGCGATGATAGTGCCTAGTAAGCCAGAGAAAATGCACGATGATAACCCACCAAAAGATAAGTAAAAAGCATTAGAATCTAGCTAGATTTCCTGTCAAATCTATGTGGGTTATGGGTATAAGAGATAGCTCGTCTAAGCGGAGAATTAAAATCTACTGAAATTACTCCCCCTCCAAGCTTCCCATATCAATCACATAGCGGAATTTTGCCTTGCCGCTTGTAAGATTGCTATATGCTGTGTCAATGTCCTTTACACTAATGATTTCTACTTCAGGGTAGATTCCTTCTTTCACAGAAATATCTAGCATTTCTTGCGTCTCTTTAATGCCGCCAATGAGTGAGCCATACACCTTTTTACCCGCACTAAAAACAAGCCTTGTTACATCAATATGCGTTTTTAGCTCCACAGGCGGCAGCCCCACAATTGCCATCTCACCGCCAAATTTCAGCAAATCCACATAGCTATTGACATCATAAGCCGTAGGAATGGTAGAGATGATAAAATCAAATCGCTCACTGCATTCACTCGCACTTGTGTAAAGGGCTTTCACGCCTAGATTCTTAGCCTCTTGTGCCTTAAGTGTATTTCGTGCAAACACACTCACTTCCGCCCCAAGATATAGGGCGTATTTCACCGCCATAAGCCCAAGTCCGCCAAATCCAGCTACTGCGATCTTATCGCCCCTTTTTACCTTGCTAAATTTTAAGGGGCTATAAGTGGTGATCCCAGCACAAAGCAGTGGGGCGACTTTCTCTAGCGGGGCATTGTGCGGCACACTTATCGCAAATTTTTCACTCACAACGATATTATTTGAGTAACCTCCATAAGTTGGGGCATTATCGTGGAAGCAATCAAGGCAATCATAGGTAAAAACCGCCTTGCCATTCTCGCAAAACTGCTCTTGGCTCTGCTTACACGCATTGCATTCCCCACAGGAATTCACCATACAGCCAACCCCCGCATAATCGCCGATCTTAAACTTACTCACATTTTTACCCACAGCTACCACACGCCCAGCTATCTCGTGCCCTGGGACCATAGGATAGATTCCCTCTTTCCATTCACTTCTAGCAGAGTGTATATCGCTATGGCAGATTCCAGCATAGAGAATCTCAATCAATATGTCATTTTCTCCCATTGCGTGGCGAGTGAAGCTAAAAGGCTTAAATGTGTCATCTTTGTGCGTAACTGCATAGCCTTTTGCGGTGATTTTTTGCCCATTGTTGGCTTGGGCTAGATTTTCTTCTAAAAGCATAAAATTCCTTTGGGTAGTAAAATAGCTAAGATTCTATAATATTTGTCTATGAAAAATGCTAACAAGCGGGTTTAGACAAACACATAAAATCTTTAAGAGTGATATTATAAAGCCTAACACCTAGTGTCTGTCAAGGGGAAAATGTCAAAAAATAAAAGGGTTGTGTGATATCCTTTATGGACTATACCGACTTATCGAACAAAAATTTAATGTAGCTTCATATGTTAATTTTTAAAAAACAAATCATTTTGATTGAGTTTGCGTTGGTCCTAGCCTCCATATTCGATTATTCTACCATTGTACTTATTTTGCAGAGACATGGCTTCCAAAACTACAAAGACATATTTATATCATTTTGCTACAATGCCGCTTTTATTTTAGATTCACATAAGGTTTTAATATGTCAAAGCAAATACGACACTTTAGCATACTTTTTCTTTTCCTTGTAGCCCTAGACCAAGCTATAAAATACACAATGATTTATATCGCACAGCCACAAAGTTTGCATGATTTTGTAATGATTGCTGATATGCCGGTAATTTCTATCGCCCTTGTCTTTAATACAGGTGTTGCTTTCTCATTTTTTACATGGCTTGGGGAATGGCTAAAATACATACAAGTAGGTCTTATAGCCCTTATTGTTGGAATCTTATTCGCACAAAAAGATCTTTTTAAACAGCATTATATCGCTTTTTCGCTTATGCTTGCAGGTGGGACTTCAAATATACTTGATAGATTTTTACATGGCGGTGTTGTGGATTATATCTATTGGCATTATAAGTTTGACTTTCCTATATTTAATTTTGCTGATATTATCATTGATTGCGGTATTGCCCTTTTTATCTTGCAAACCCTGCTTTTACATAAAAAGAAAAAATAATTCACACTCTTCTAAACTTCCTAAACACCCTCGCAAAGCCCATAGCACTCATAAAATACAACGCCGCAAAAGCACATATCCCACTTGCCACAAAGCCAATAGATTCTATCCCAAAATGCGTATATGCCAAGCCGCCAATCAACGCCCCACTGCCTATACCAACATTAAAAATACCTGAAAAAATACTCATTGCTACCGCTGTAGCATTTGGCACAGCAGCAATCACTTGTGATTGAAAAATCACACCAAAAAGCATAAAGCATAGCCCCCATATCGCACAAAGTAGCGTGGTAGCTAGACTAGTTTCACTCACAACATACAATAAAAGCATACTAAAACCCAAACCAAAAAGGCTAAGACGCACAAAGGCTAAATGAAATCTCTCATAGAATCTTGCAAATAGCACACTCCCTACCACACCCATAAGCCCAAATAAGCACAAGATAAAAGTAACAGAACTCGCCCTAAACCCCGCCACATTCTCCAAAAATGGCTCAATATAAGTATATGCGCTAAAATGTCCGCTCACAAATACAAGTGTGAGAAAGCAAATCTTCATAAATGCCTTATTTTGCAGAAGTGTAGGAAGCGTTTTTAGCGAAATATTTTGCGTGTTTGGCATAGTAGGAAACACCCGCCAGAAAGCAATGCCAACACACAACGCCACAAGCCCAATACACAAAAAGCTCACCCGCCAATCCACATATAGCCCTATCATACGCCCAAGCGGCAGCCCAGCAATCATAGCAAGTGAGCTACCTGTAATCACAAAGCCTAAAGCACTGCTTTGCTTACCCTTTGGGGCAGCACGCACCGCCATAACAGAGGCGATAGACCAAAAGAGCGCGTGAGATAGGGCTACACCGATGCGAGAGGCTACAAGCATAATGAAATTTTGTGATAAAGCCGAGATGAAATGACTAAGCACAAATACAGCGATGACGCCCAACATAAGGGATTTGAGATTGCTTTGTGCGAAATAGAGCATAAGCGGCAAGGACGCAAGGGCTACCACCCACGCATAGATAGTAAGCATTACTCCAACTTCAGAATCACTCATAGAAAAGTCATTGCCAATCGCACCTAAAAGCCCAATAGGTATAAACTCCGAAGTATTAAAGATAAACGCACCAAAAGTAACGCACAAAACAGGCAACCAAGCAAAAATGCTGGATTTATTATGAGACATAATGAACCTTAAGTATAAAATGAAAATGTTTTATAGCATAAATTTGTGTGCTTTATTGTCATTTTATTGTAAGTTTATAATGTAGCAAAACCAAATGTTACGATATAGACATACGAGCGATACAAAGAGATTCTAAAAATACAAGCACAAATCACAAGAACTTAAAAATTTTTACTTACAATACTAAATAGAATCTGTTATATGGAGATTACATGCAAACGCCGTTTATCATCGCAGAGCTTAGTGCAAATCATAACCAAAGCCTAGAGGTCGCCCTAAAAAGTGTAGAAGCCATCGCAAAAACAGGTGCAAATGCAATAAAGGTGCAGACCTATAAGCCAAGCTGCCTTACCCTGCCTTATAAAAATGAGTATTTTAGGATTAATGATGGATTGTGGAAAGATTCTTATTTATGGGAGCTTTATGAAGACGCACAAATGCCATGGGAGTGGCATAAAGAGATATTTGACTTAGCACATACTTTAGGTTTAGAATCTTTTAGCACACCTTTTAGTGTGGAGGGGGTAGAGTTTTTAGAAAATCTAAATTGCCCTATCTATAAAATCGCAAGCTTTGAAGTCATGCACACCCCACTTTTAAAGGCAGTAGCAGCGACAAAAAAGCCCGTGATTCTTTCACTTGGAATAGCAAATGATGATGAGATAAAACATGCCCTAGAGATTCTAAAGGATAATGAATCTATCACACTTCTTTATTGCATATCTGCATATCCTGCCGCATTGAGTGATGCAAAACTCACAAACATTCAAGCGATAAAAGAGCAATGGAAGCACTATAATGTAAAGGTTGGCTTATCTGATCATACACTAGGCATTAGTGTGCCACTTATGGCGACACTCTGTGGTGTGAGTGTGATTGAAAAGCATTTTATTTTAGATAAGAATCTAGGTGGTGTAGATAGTGCATTTAGCCTTGATGTGAATGAATTTAGCCTTATGGTAAATAGCGTGCGTGAAATTTGTGAGTTAGCAAAAGATTTTTATGATAACGATTCTAAAATGTGTGATAAAGAGAGAGGATTGCTACCCATTATAGAATCGCATATAGATTCTAAAGAGAAAAAGGGGCGAAACTTTGGGCGTAGCCTGTTTGTCTCAAAAGATGTAAAGGCTGGAGAGATAATAAGCCTTGAGAATATTGCATGTGTGAGACCTTGTTTTGGCATGTCGCCATTAAAGCTAGATTCCATACTTGGCAAAACTTTTAGTAAAGACATAAAAGGGGGCATGCCGCTTTTAGAATCTTATATTGAGTAAAAACAAATATGGGTTGCAGGAATGATTCTAAATATCTTGTTATTGAGCGTGATGAAAAAAGTTTTTACTTTATCTCAAAATAATAAGAAAATAGAACTCAACTTTTTATTAAGGCAAAAAGGGTAATAATTGAAAGATTCTAAACGAGTAATGATATTTAGCGGAGCAGGACTTAGTGCAGAGAGTGGATTACGGACTTTTCGGGATAATGATGGCTTATGGGAAGAGTTTGACATTATGGAAGTATGTAGTGCGAGTGGCTTTGCTAAGGATAGGCAGAAAGTGCTAGATTTCTATGATAAAAGGCGGATTCAATTAGGGCAAGTTAATCCAAATGTCGCACATAAGATGATAGCAAATCTTAAAGCAAACTATCCGCAAGAAGTGGTTGTTATCACACAAAATGTAGATGACTTGTTGGAAAGGGCTTTGTGTGAAGATGTGCTGCATTTGCACGGATTCTTACCTGAAGTGAGATGTGAATCTTGCTGTGCTATCACAAATATTGGTTATCAAGCTATGCCAAAACTTATATGTGAATCTTGTGGGAAAGAAGCATTAAGACATAATATTGTGATGTTTAGCGAATATGCCCCAAACTATGCCCTATTAGATAGAGAGCTAGAGAGACTAAGGGCGGCGGATAATAGCTTATTTGTCTGCATTGGCACAAGTGGAGAAGTGCTAAATGTTGCACAATTTAGTCAATGTGCAAAGCAGAGTGTGTTAAATAATTTAGAATCTAGCTGGTTTGATGGGTATTTTAGTATATGCTTTATAGAATCTGCTGTAAGTGCCGCCCCTAAGATTGATAGACTTGTGAGAGAGTTTATGCAAGCCTAAAGCTTATAAGGCAAGTTAGATTTTTGTGGGCTTGGAATCCCAATCAGCCAATATTCTAGAAATTCATCGCTCCGCTATCTACAAAAAACTCCAATATCGCTAAAAAACATACACCGCTACTCGTAAGCCCTAGTATAATAGTTGTTAGTATATCATATTCCCATATTCTTTAATTTTACGCGGTTAAGATTCAACAAATCCCATACGCATCGTTTATAATTATGTAACTACGGACTCCATTTTAAGCTAAAACGCTACACACTAATTATTTTTTCAGCATCCCATCTTCCTTTGCTTATTTTTTAAAACATTTCTAGCATACCAAGAGTGTTTCAAAAAATAGGGGGGGGGGGTATCGGATGTTCGAAGCATGATTATTTGGATGGTTTGAGGTGTGGAATATAGTGCTAGGTAAATACTGAATATAGATTTGCCTTACGCCTAATACTACAGGTTTATAGAAGAATCTAATCTTTAACATGAACGCATCCTATTTAATGTTTAGCATCACAAGCGTAAATACTCTAGAGCCTCAAATAAACTAATCTACATGAAGTGCTACTCACAATCTATTTGCCTCTTCTAGCATAAGTCGCTCTTCATCTTCTTCCTGCATGGCTGCTATCATTTCTGCATAGAGTTTTAGACTCTCAATCGCATCTTCTTCATCAATTTTACCCATAACATAACCAACATGCAGTAAGACAAAATCGCCGATAGCTACATTATCCTGCATTAAATCAAGGCTTGCTTCACGCTGCACTCCAAGTGTATCAAGTGTTGCCATATTTGTTTCTTTATTTATGCTTATGACTTTAGAGGGGATTGCTAAGCACATATTACTTCCTTGAGACAGAATCTTTCAAAACCATAATGCTAACATAATAAGAATAATATGCCACTTAAAACCATACTAATAGAAACTTTGCCATTAAATAATCTCTTGCACTGACAAACTAAAATCCATGTCGCAATGAAATATAGAACTAAAGTATTCCCTATAATGAAAGCAAAATATTATGTCATTCGATTTCAAATTATTTATACACAGAATCTCATAAAAATCATGTAAATTCACAACTTTGAATCCAATATAATATATGAAAAGTCAAATACTGCCGGTTTAAAGGTCTCTATATTAAGCTCTATTTTCATGTTCTTTTTTTCAAAAACAGATGGGTATCTAAACGCAATGAGATAGCCATTAGATAGATTATTATATAAAGTGAGCAAGTCATCAAACTCTCTAGCTTCTATGGGGCGTATCCACAAGGGCTTTCTGCCAAACATGCTAAGCTGCATAGAATCTGGAACTATAACATATTCATCATCGTTAAATATCTCTAAAAAAAAGTATTCCCTACCATTATAAATGCTGCTATCAAGGCTGTTTAAATGCGTTAATCTCGCGGCAATCTTTAGCTTTTCATCAACACCTGAAAGTAAAACCATGCGACTATTTTGTGCTAGTAGCTCAGTCGGCGTATCTAAAAATTCAGACTTTGAGAAATATGATGAGCAACCAAAACACAACACACAAAACAATAATAAAAGATTCCTAAAAACTATCTGCATACATGGCTTTCATATAAAGATTTACTGCGTATTCTAGCAAATTTGTTATAATACTTAGCTAAATTACACTTTAAGGTAAAACATGAGTATAAGGCATCTCATACAAACCACTGATTTACACATAGAAGAGATTAAGCATATATTTGAACGCACTGCAGCCATGACTGATAATAGAGAAACGCTAAAAAATAAACGATTTATTACCATATTTTTTGAAAACTCTACCCGCACATTAAGTAGCTTTGCCATAGCGATTAAGAATCTTGGCGGAGAAGTCATAAGCCTTGATGTAGCAAAAAGCTCTACTGCTAAGGGTGAGAGCATGGCAGATACCGCTGCAACGCTAAATGCTATGCAGCCACATGGAATCATAGTGCGACATAAAAGTGCTGGCGCACCAAATTTTCTAGCACATTTTACTTCATGTCCTATCATTAATGGGGGTGATGGCGCACACGCACACCCGACACAAGCCCTGCTTGACCTTTACACAATGGCAAATCATTTTGGCGATAATGATTGTTTGCGTGGGTTATCTGTGCTAAAAGGTAAAAAAGTAGCAATCGTTGGTGATATTAAAAACTCAAGGGTAGCAAATAGCAATATTGAGTTACTCACTCGTTTTGGCATAAATGTCGTGCTAGTAGCCCCACCACATTTTCTATACAAAACACGATTGCAAATCGCACATGACCTAAAAGATGTGATTGATGAAGTAGATATTATCATGGCATTACGCACACAAACAGAGCGGCATAATACGCAAATCTATGGTAGCCTAAAAGATTATGCGAATAGATTCTGTATTACTAAAGACTTGATTGCAGGAAGAGATATTATCGTTTTACACCCCGGACCTGTGCATAGAAACATTGATATTGATGATGATGTATTGGCAAGTCCTTGTTGCAAGGTGCTTACACAAGTGCAAAATGGTGTGAAAATCCGCATGGCTGTCATGGAGTTTTTATGCCATGATACATAGAGATTCTCCAAAATATATCACAAAGTAAGACATATTTATAATATGGTTTTTTTGTATGTTATAATCTCAACTATTTTTACTAGATTCTATTAAAGGTTTTTTATGCGTTTTCTTCTAACTTGTTTTATGCTGTGTTTTAGCTCTGTGTTGTTTGCAAGTGATATTGCTGGTGTGTATGCAATACCTTCAAAAGATGATGAATCTTATGTTGAGATTTTTCAAAAAAATGGCAAATTTTATGGTGTGGGCTTTGCAAATAAAAGTGGCAAAGATTCTGGCAATGATGTGAAAAATCCCGATCCAAAGCTTCGCGATAGAAAAGTCGGTGGAAGTGTCTTTTTATGGAATCTTACATATAATAAAGAAGATAATGAATATCAAAATGGCAAACTCTATAACTTTCAAAATGGCACAACCTATCATGTAAGTGCAGAGTGGGATAATGGTAAGCTAAAAGTGCGTGTAAGTAAGGATAAAAAAGGCGTATTTGGCAAAACACTTGTATGGCGAAAAATGAGTGAAAAAGAGATTGCACCCTATCAAGCAAAAAGACCAAATATAGAGTCTTTGCAATTACCAAAATGACAAATATATGAGATTGCAATTTCAAGGATAGAATCTACTTTATGTATGTTTTTTGCAGTATTATAAAAGTTTGGTTTTTTATAGAATACTCATTTGTTTGATATGTAAAATTATGATTCTAAAGTGTGTAAAATCTTATAAGGGATTAAAGGTAAAGAATGCTAACTAGAATATACAATTATAAAACACACAACCAAAAGGGACTAGAATAATGCAAGATAACGCACAACATGCTTTCCTAAAAACCTTTCAAAATCCAATCAAGCCAATAGCCATACCAGATACAAGCATACTGCAAGATTCAAATACAGATTTAACCCAAAATCCCATACAAAAAGAATCTATTGAAACAATAGATTCTACTAAAACGCAACACCCTACAAAAACTCATATAGAATCTAATACCACAAGCACAGCACAAAGCAATCATGTGATAAAAAAATCATTAAAAGATTCACAGCTTTTTTCCAAAACACAAACAATATTACAACATTTAGCAAATTTAAGTGTTTTTGATAGCGAAACCTTGCAAAAAGGAATGAAAATTGATTTATCTAACAGCAATTCTAAATTTTTTGAGTTATACATTGGGGCAGAGCTTCACTTGGCAACTGCTTATATTTATGTTCTTGATGAACGCACATTTGCAAAGCAAGATTCACCATATTTGCATTTCATTCGATGTGAAGCAATAAAAAGGGTATCACAAGAGTTAATAAAAGTATGTGTGCCGACAAAAAATGCCTTTGATTATCGAGTGCGTTCTAGTGGCGTAGATACAAGGCTTTTTTATGAGCATCCCTTGCGTATTTGCCCTGTATGTATAGCAGAGTTGTGTGAGATTTTAAGCACAAAACATAAACGCACAATCCATACAAATCAAATCAAAGAAGAAGAGATTCTTGGATTGCTTTTTAAAAACAAACTAAAAAATCTTGTAATGTAAAAGGAAAATCATGGTTCCATCACTTATTATGTTGCATCTATACGATAAGATTCCAAATGAAGGCATTACACTTGTGAAAGGCAAGCTAAAAAAACTTGATAAAGTAGGGCTTGCAAAAATAGTTATAGGTTTGCCCTTACTTAAGCTTTATAATGTGCAAATGGTGTTTTGGGTTGGCAGTGTAATACTTGGCATTTTTGGTGTAGGTCGCTTTATGATTGGAGATCGGGTTATTGGTGCATTGAAAGTTAGCCTTTTGTTTATATCTTATGCATTATTGATGATTAGTGCGGTTTTTACGCATTTATCAGATTTGGCTATTGTTTCGCTGAGTTTACTTATCGCAGGTTATGTGGGCTTAGTGGGTGTAGCGATATGGTGGGGGCTTGATATGTTTCTTATCATACCAAAAGCAAAGAGAGCAAATCTCAACAAAATACTACATTTATTCAATGCTTAGATTATAGAATCTATTCCTTATAGATGGCTACTGGGTTTAGAGTGCAAGGTAATAAAATCTAAATTAAGAGAGAAGACATGCAAAACAAGATTTTACAGGAACGCAGGGAAGCTTTCCTGCAAGAGATAGTTAATGAAGCGTTAGGAAGTTTGGGCGATAGTCTGCTTAACACACTAGAAGTTACAAAAGTGCAATGCTCAAAAGGCAAACATGATGCCAAAGTATTTATAGAATCAAGCAGCATAGATAAAGCTATGCAAAATAAGATTTTACAGGCTTTCAAAAAAGCTCGTCCCATCATACAAGAATATATTTTGAGTGCAACTTCATGGCATACCGCCCCAAAGATTACCTTAGTATTTGATGAAAGTTTGCAAATACAAAATAATCTTGATAAAATTTTTGCACAAATTAATGCCAAATCAAGCAATAACGAAAATAAGGAATAAAGCAATGATAACACAAGATTTGCATGATAAGATTGAATCTTTAATCACACAAAAAGGCTTGGAACTCTATGATATTGAGTTGTTAAAAGAGAATGAAAGCATGATTTTACGCATTTCAATCTTTAAGAAAGAGGGTATTAGTCTTGATGATTGTGAGAATATCAGCACGCTTATTGCACCACTTTTAGATGTAGAGTTAAGCGATTTGGAGGCATATCATCTAGAGGTGAGTTCGCCCGGTGTTGAGAGAAATCTAAAAAAGCCAAAGCACTTTTTATGCAGCATAGGGCAGAAAGTCGCAGTAACCATGTCAAATAAAACGATTATAAATGGCATTTTAGAATCTTATAATACAGATGAAATAACTATAAAAGAGATTCTAAAACCAACAAAGAAAAAGCAAAATAATTTAAAAGAATCTTCACAAGAAGCTAAAACGCATATAATAAAACTGAATGAAACCAAAAAGGTAAAGACTATTTTTGATTGGGATAGTTATAGTTTATAAATAAATTTGGTAGCATACCTGCTCTTATTGCTTTTTTCTATAATCTTGCAGCCTAGATTCCATTATATAGGATATTTATGCCGCAAGTAAGCACACAAAATACAAAATGCGGCAGTAGATGGCAAGTTATAAATAATTGGAATCTTATCATTTTAAGTATGACAAAAAGCGAAATATCTTAAAGTGGTAAAATCTCTAAAGGATTTTTCGCTACACGCAAATGGCACAACTTAGATTCTATGTCTTTATAGTCGAATACGGATAGTAAAAAGACAAATCTTAGAATCTATACATATAACGAGCGATGATTGAATACACTTCTCTAGCATAGGTCTCATCACTTGCATAAGAAGCAGCCTTAAGATCCCTTGTGCCAATGTGTGATTCTATAAATGGAATCTTGCCGACTAATTCCAACACATGCTTATCTTGAGAATAACGCAAACCAATATTTAACGCTATATCAAATGCAAGAGGCTTTTTAACCGTTTCTTGTTCATAAACTATATAATATCCCTTACCCCAATATACACCACCTAATTGCAATCCACCAACAACGCCAATATTTCCGCCAGCAATTTCCACAAAATCATACATAACATCAGCACCAATCCCAAAATGCGTTGCATACATTCTATAAGTGCTAGACATACTCACTAAGGCATATCCCCTTACTCCCAAATTATTGCTAAACCAATATTCATAACCACCAATCACACCATAAGATGCGACACTAAAATTCCAATCGCTTATAGAATCTTTATTGGTAATATTATCATGCTTTGCAATCAACTTATGTTTATCTTTTAACATAGAAGTCCCCGCCTGTAAGCCAACAAATGCCCTGCCTTTACTCTCTGTGGATACACTCTCTGTGCTTTCACTTGCATAAGCCATACTAGAAACAAGCATTAAAGATAAAACACTTGCCTTTATACTCTTTTCAAATCCCATGATTTCTCCTTAAAAATTTGTAATGAGTTTGGCATTCTACAAAAAAAAAAAAACAAATCAAGGGTAAATAAAACATTATGTAAAGAGAGAAAAATGTAATTGCATTTCATATTATCACAACTCAAACCACTCTGTATGTTTGTGAGATAAATTTCATGTAATATAAGAAAACATCAAAAACCCTTGAATCGTTTTTTTTTTTGTATAGTTGCGTTTGCTTATGTAAAGGCTATATTCTAAATTTAAGGAATCTCATGTTTCTAAGCACTACTTTTAAAAGACGAATAAAGGGGTATATGGCAGAACAAGGTTGGTATGCCTCAAATCTTCATGCACTGCAAGCTGAAATCCTGCAAACACAATTATTATCAACGCAAAAATACAGCGATCCTAGGCGACTTGAGCATTTTGGATATAAAGCATATAGTCAGGGTGATGAAGATGGAATCATACAAGAGATATTTAATCGTATAGGCACGACAAATCGCTTCTTTGTGGAGTTTGGCGTGCAAGATGGGCTAGAGAGTAATACACATTTCTTGCTTCTGCAAGGGTGGAATGGCGTCTTTATGGAGGGTAGCAGTGAATATGTAGCACAGATTCAAGAGAAGTTTGCTAGTCCAATAAGTGAGGGGCGACTAAAGGTGATGAATGCCTTTATCACGCGTGAAAATATTAATGATCTTATGCAAGAGAATGGTGCTGCAAAGATTGATGAAATTGATTTATTGTCGATTGATATTGATGGGAATGATTATTATATCTTTGAGGCAATTGAGTGTATTCATCCGCGTGTAATTGTCGTGGAATATAATGCGAAGTTCCCACCACCAGCTCGCTGGATTATGCCCTACAACAAAGAGCATGTATGGGATGGCACGGATAGACAGGGGGCGTCTCTGCAGGCTTTAGCAGATCTTGGAGAGAAAAAAGGTTATAGGTTAGTTGCTACAAACTTAAATGGTATAAATGCTTTTTTTGTGCGAAATGACTTAATAGATTCTAATCTCTTTGCCTTGCAAAGCCCAAAGGAGCTTTATAATCCCATGCGATTAATGAGTTTTAGAAGCGGTCATCCCACAAAGGAATACTTAGGGAATCACGCCCTTAACTTTAGATAATCAAGATAATGTAGTTGTTATATGATATTTGTGGGCTGTATGCAGAAACTTGTTATAAAATTTACATTGCGTGCTATGTAAAACAACTTACCAGCATGTAAAACTTAGAATCCCCCCCCCCCCCCATTTAATCTATTGAAAAGGTTATTATGATATAACCCTATCGCCTCAAGCATAGAATCCACCCATCACCACAAACAATAATGACAATTTAATAACATAAAACCACATAGTATTATTATGAAGATTAAGGGCTTTTTTGCTATACTTCGCATATTTTATTTTAGGAGCGTTGCATGGATTTTCTCACAAATCTTAGTGAAGGTTGGCAGTTTGGCATTCAGCTTTTAGTCGTGCTTATATGTCTGTTTTATGGTGCAAGAAAAGGTGGTATTGCACTTGGGCTTTTGGGCGGTATTGGAATCTTAATGCTTGTATTTTTCTTTCATATTAAGCCCGGAAAGCCAGCAATTGATGTTATGCTTACCATCTTAGCAGTTGTTGTAGCGAGTGCTACACTTCAGGCAAGCGGTGGGCTAGATGTTATGCTGCAAATCGCAGAAAAAGTGCTAAGAAAAAATCCAAAACTCTTAACGATTCTAGCGCCTTTTGTTACCTGCTTTCTTACTATTTTATGTGGGACTGGGCATGTGGTTTATACGATTATGCCAATCATTTATGATATTGCGATTAAAAATAATATCCGCCCAGAGCGTCCTATGGCTGCTGCTTCTATTGCTTCACAAATGGGGATTATTGCCTCGCCTGTGTCTGTTGCGGTTGTAAGCCTTACTGCCCTACTTTTAAACTCCGAGCATAAACTTGCAGGATTTGATGGCTATATCAATCTGCTTCAAATCACTATCCCTAGCACACTTTTTGGTGTATTGTGTATTGGAATCTTTTCATGGTTTAGGGGTAAAGATTTGGATAAAGATTCTGAATTTCAAGCTAAACTCAAAGACCCCGAATTTAAAAAATATGTCTATGGCGATAGCAAAACCTTGCTAGGCGTTGATTTACCAAAGAGTAGCTGGATTGCTATGTGGATATTCTTAGCTGCAATTGCTTGTGTAGCTTTGCTTGGAATCTTTGATTCTTTACGACCAAATTGGGGGCAAATAATGAAAGATGGCGTAGCACAAGTTGATGCGTTGGGGAATCCTAAAATAGATTCACTCTCAATGGTAGCAGTGATTCAGATGTTTATGCTACTTGCTGGCTCGCTTATTATTATTTTTACAAATACTGATGTGAAAAAAATCGGTAGCAATGAGATTTTTAAATCTGGCATGATTGCACTTGTAGCCGTGTTTGGAATCTCATGGATGGCAGATACAATGTTTGCCGTGCATACACCGATGATGAAAGATGCACTTGGCAATATTGTAACAACACATGTTTGGACTTATGCGATTATGCTACTTTTAATCTCAAAGTTTGTCAATTCTCAAGCAGCAGCAATCGCAGCATTTGTGCCATTAGCCTTAAATATCGGGGTTGAACCCGGAATCATTGTAGCCTTTGCAGCAGCGTGCTATGGCTATTATATTTTGCCAACTTATCCAAGCGATCTTGCAACAATTCAGTTTGATAGAAGCGGCACAACGCATATTGGACGATTTGTTATCAATCATAGCTTCATTTTACCGGGCTTAATCGGTGTGTTTAGCTCTTGTGTAGCTGGATATTTTCTAGCTTTAGTGGCTGGATATTTGTGATTTTGATGTTTGGTTTAAATAATAGCACAAAGCACAAGTTTTTTTTGGTGTTGTGTGTGTGTCGGGATTTGCAATAAATAGGGTTACAAACTCACATCACATGTTAAAGTTGTATTTTTTTTTTTACAACAGAACGATAAAATCAAAATAACAATAACTTGATAGATTCCGTATTCTCTGCTTTTATGGATTGGCGGAAGGTTTAGGATATAGAATCATAAAATCTAGTTCTTATCATTTATTTGAGTAAGCTATGAAGTTTTGAGATACAGAATAAAAAACTTATCAAATCAATATGCTAAGGAACTGATTTTTTTGAAAACAAAGCGATATGATATAAAAATGAGATTCATATAAATTAATATTTTTTTGCTACAATACAAGCTTTTATTATTTTTGTGTTTGGAGAATAAAATGGTAACACGGACTGAACAAGTAATTGCTAAAGCATTAGAGCAAACAGGGAATGATAGATATAAGCTTTCTGTATTAGTGTTTGCAAGAGTGAAAGAGCTTAGTGTTGGGGCACAGCCATTACTGAATTATCCAGATGATTATCTAAGAAAAATGGAGCCATGCGACATTGCCTTGCAAGAAATAGCTGATGGTAAAGTAACACTTGCAAACCATCTTTAATAGATTCTACAAAGTATTGAGCCATTGACAATAATAAGCCTTAAGGTTGCTACATGGATTTTTTTGATAATTTAGCACAAATTGAGACAATAGAAGATGCACTAAAGCAATTAGAATCCTTGCAAACAATTACACCAAAAATTGTAAAAGCCATAGAGGACGCACAAAGGTTTCATGAGGGGCAATTGCGTAAAAGTGGCATACCCTATGTTGTGCATCCTATATGTGTGGCTTGTATTGTAGCACATTATGGCGGCGATGAAGCAATGGTGTGTGCTGCGTTGCTTCATGATATTGTAGAAGATACATTGTGTGAGATTGACTATATCCATGAGAGTTATGGCGAAGAAGTCGGAGCGTTAGTAGATGCTTTGACAAAGATTGTTGAGATACGCAATGAAGAGCTTACTTCGGATACAAGCAATGAAAAGCTTGTAGCACAAGCCTTATCTTTCCGTAAAATGCTTATAGCAAGCATACAAGATGCAAGGGTGCTTGTCATAAAGATTAGTGATAGAATGCATAATATGCTAACGCTTGATGCCCTAAGCACAGCAAAACAGATAAGAATCGCAGAAGAAACGCTTGTCGTTTATGCCCCTATCGCTCATAGACTTGGCATGTCTTCATTAAAAAATGAACTAGAAGATAAAAGCTTTTATTATATCTATTCTGACTCTTATAATAAGATACAAGAAGAAAAGAATGCGAAAAGACAGAATCTTGAGTTGCGTCTAAATGATTTCACACAAAAGATTTCTAAGCTTTTACTAAACAATGGCTTTCTGCGGGATAGCTTTGAGATTCAGAGTCGAATTAAACGCAATTATTCCATACATTTAAAAATGCAAAGAAAGGGCATTAGTATGGACGAAATGCTAGATTTACTTGCGGTGCGTATCATTGTCAAGAATCAGATAGATTGTTACCGCGCTTTGGGTATCGTGCATATTAATCTAAATCCTATACCTTCAAGGCTTAAAGACTACATTGCATTGCCAAAAGAGAACGGCTATCAAACAATACATACTACCGTGTTTGATGATGGAGCGGTTTATGAAGTCCAGATTCGCACCTATGATATGCACAAAAGTGCCGAAATGGGTATGGCAGCACACTGGAAATACAAAAGTGGCAGTGTATCGCCAAATCTTAATTGGCTAAAAGATATGAAAGAGAGTAGCAGTGTAAGCAAAAGTGCCGAAGAGTTTTATGAAGTAACAAAAAATGATCTTTACAGAGAAGATATTGTCGTTTTTGGTCCAGATGGAAAGACTTTTAGTTTGCCTGTTGGCTCTGTGGTGCTTGACTATGCGTATGCGGTGCATAGTGATGTAGGAGATATGGCTGAAAAAGCATTTGTGAATAATCAAAGGGTATCTTTACTGCAAAAATTAAAGAGTGGTGATATTGTAAAAATCGAAAAGGGTGAAGTCGCACAAACGCGTTGCACTTGGATAGATTCTGTGAAAACTTCAAAAGCAAAGATTCACATGCGGACAATGTGTCATAATAAAATAAAAGAAATTGATAAAAAAGTAGCTATAAATATTTTAACCACCATTTTTGATAAAGAACATAAGTTTTTTGGTGAGTTTATAAGAAATCATAACTTAGAAGATCGCATAGGACAAGCTGCAACAGATTTAACCTTTTTGCAAGAAATTAAGAATGATTTTAAGCGAGAATATAAGATTGATAATAGTTTCTTTGCATTTATGCGTTTTAAGACACTGAATCTAAAAGAGCAAAAATTCGATAACCTAATCCTACATACAAATAGAAATATTAGTGAGTTAATTTTTGATCATTGCTGTCATCCAAAATTTGGCGATTCGGTAGTTGCTATAAAGAATGGACAGAGGGCAATCGTGCATCACAAGCTTTGTGATAAAGCAAATGAGAGAATTAATCAAGGCGTAAATCAGCTATTTGTAACATGGGCAAAACATGCAAAAGTGAGCTTTAGGGTTATTGTTTCATTTGAAAATAAAAATGGGGCAATTGCAGAGTTTCTCACAACTCTAGCAAAACACAATTATAATGTAATAAAAGTAGAATATGATGGACATAAAAATAGCTTTTCACCCGTGTGTGAAGTTATCATAGAATCTGATCAAAAAGATACAAAGATAATCAAAGAGGCATTACAAAAAAAATATAGAATCATTAAGTTTGTAAATCTCAAAGATGCATATCAAGAGTAGATAAAAGTGTATTGATATTTATTAAAGTGTTAAAAGATTTATAGTTTGTTTGCTGATTTTATAACTTTTCGTACAATACTATTTGTTTAAATTCTAAGTCCCCACCCAAAATTCTAACCGATATTTTCTCTAGTTATATAATTTATAAGAGTTAGCTAGAAAAAATTTTTAAAAAATTATATGCTTGTGTGTAATATTGTAACTTATATAATGATGAATTAGCATAAGTGGGTAATTGCATTTTATTATAAGAGTAAAATTCCCCTTGTGTGTTGTGTTCTTAGTGATTGCAATGCGTAAATATGCTTTATAATCTAGCTTACAATAAACTTTATTTAAAACTTAAAAATAACTTAAAATTTCATTGTTGGAATCACAATTCTATCCAAAGTCCGCAAAATAGGGCATAAAATGTATATGTGTGTCAAAATTTGTGCCATGAGTGTATTTTTTGTGTCATTTATGTGTGATAGAAAATCTTAAAGAATGAGATAAGTTGCAGAGAGATTGAAATATTTTTAAATATTTAAAGCTTTGTAGCTTGTGTGATTGGCTCTTGTAAAGTTGTCTTGCTTTGATTGGCTTTTGTGTGAATGCAAAGGCTAGTGTGATTTATGTTTGCATGATTTAGGGTTTTTGTGTGTTATTTGTGTAATTTTGGCTGATATTCCACTGAAATAAGGCTCTAAAACTAAGCTACACTAGGCTACATTGTGGCTAGTTTTGCTTTTTTGATAGAAATTACACTTAAAACTACCATTAAACTTACATAAATGACTTACATTTTCTTGCAATTTTGTTAAATTCTCGCTTCGTCTGCTTCATTTCATAGTGTTTTTGTCAAAAAAACTCACAAACAATCTTTTTTATATGTTCTCTCTTATATATATTACTATCAACAAACATGTAAGATATAAAAATCTTCTAAAATGTGGCGTGTGAATTGTAGGGCTTTGAAAATGCAAAAATTGCAATTTTGGCTTTCAAGTGTGGCGTGAAATTGAGATAGCACAGAATCTAATAAAGATGTTTCGCTTCCGCTCAACATGACACAGATTCTAAAACCTAAAATGTGGCGTGAAAAAACACTCAAACACAAAGACACAGAAACATTGAGAAACAAACAAAAACGCATAAATTTAGATTTTGGGCTTTAAAGTGTGGCATGGCAAATATGGCAACATAAACGATAAATGGATCGCCATGACTTGCTTTGCAAGGGTCGCAATGACATTGAATATAGAATCTAGCACTAAAAAAACATGATTGTTTATCGTTATTTATCACAAAACAACAGAGATAATCAAATTAAAATAAAAACCTAATAAAGATGTTTCGCTTACGCTCAATATGACAAGAGAAAAGGGCAGCATGACAAGATTCCAAACAATATAGAATTTAATACTTAACAAGAATACAATCTAGCATACTTTTACACAAAAGCAAACACAAACAGGGCTTTAAAAGAAAGAATACAAATAGAAACATAAAACAACAAGAAACTAACAAAAACACAAAAAAACAAGATAAGATTCTAAACAGTATAGAATCTAGCTTTCTATGTTAATTATAGCTTATGTATTTAAGGCTTATTGCAGATAGATTTATGTTAGGATTTGTTTTAATGGAATGGAGATTTCAATCTTATTGCATGTTTTACAAACTTTAGTTAATTTGTAATTTTGCTAGAGTAAAAAATTCTATGATTTTATGTAGTTACTTAATCATTGAATTTTTGGATATGCTTGTAAGCAAACTTTTTTTGTATCTATTGTGTTTAAAATCATAAAAACTTGTATTTTATTATCGATTTTATTCCATTTTTTGTGTGATATAAAATCTTGTATTGTGAGTTTTATTTCTAAAATTGTTATATTGTTTATAACCTATGAAAGTTCTATGTGTTTTTAAGGCTTATAAAATCGCTGTATTCTATGTATTAAACTTACATTATAGAATCTTTATTAAATAAATCAAGTCTAACTTCTTAAGCTATATTGAGACTATGCTTTTTAATACAAGTTAGAGCGGAAGATATCTCTTTTAAGATTCTGTAATATTTGTAGTCTTTAGTGTTTGAGTATTGACAGCTTCATAATTTATCATGTTGTGCTATTACTCACTTTACCCCACATGAGTTTGTATTTTCGTTTCACAAACTCCACTTCTTCTTGTGTCTTTTGTAGTTGCTGTCTTAGAATCTCTATGGTCTTTTTATCATCATCATAGATTTCTTGCATAGACACAAGCGCTTCTTTTAGAAAGCTATTTTCACTTTTAAAAGCTGCTATCGTCTCATCTTTGGAGCTTAAGACCTTATCATGCAAGCCTAAAATAGTAGCAATAGTCTTCTCTACAAACACAGGGTCTAGTGCGTTGCCATTCATATCAAGTGAAACTAAGCGATTTTCCACCTTTTTTATAAGGGCTGATGTGCCTGTGCTTGCTTCGACATAGATTCTGCCATTTTCTTGCTTACTCTTAATTGTCTTATCTTTTATTAACTCTGCTACTTTCTCTTTCTCCAAACCCGATAGCCTTAAAAACTCATCTAAAAGTAGCCAAGTCTCTTGCTTTGTGTTTGCATTGGCTTTTACTATTTGCTGATATTTTTCTTGTTTAGATTCTATTTCGTCTTTAATTTCTGTTTTTACTTTAGTATCTAATTTTCCTTGAGATTCTACTTTTTCTGGCGTGTTAGAATCTAGTGTTTTTGTTGCTTGCAGGGTGGCAGCTTGAGTTTGGCTATTTATGGTGGCTTTGTTATCTTTGAATGTGCTTTGGGCTATTGTTTGTTTAGAATCTTGTATTGTTTTTTGCGGTTTTGTAGTATCACTTTCATCTAAATAGTCTTGCATACTCTCTTTAATTGTCTTTGCATGAGATAGATCTGGAGTGCTACTCTCAGTACCCATATCGCCATCAAGGATTTTTTGCGTTTCTTTCACATACGCACGAAGTGTGTCTTGCTCACTATCTTTTATGAGAGAATTGCTTGTTGTATTACCATTTTGCATACTCTCATTTTGAATGCTTTCTTGCATTTCTCGTATTGTCTTTAAGCCTTGTAATTGCAACTTCTCCTGTTCTGCCATAACTTTCCCTTTTTATAAGCTTTTAGATTTCACTTTGTATGCTTTGTGTATCTTTTTCTAGCTGACTTGCACGATCTTTTCTTTCTTTTACAAGAAGCTGTGCTAGATTTGGATATTGTGGCAGAAGAGATAGAATCTGTGATGCAAAAAAAGCAGCATTAATCGCCCCAGCCTTGCCTACACTCATAGTAGCGACAGGGACTGCTTGTGGCATTTGCACGCTTGATAAAAGCGCATCTAAACCATCAAGCACACCACCTGCAAGTGGCACTGCTATAACAGGTTTTAAGGTGTGTGCTGCAATAGCACCTGCCAAGTGTGCTGCCATACCTGCCGCTCCAATAAATACCGCCGCTCCGCGTTTTTCTGAAGTCAGCACAATCTCTCTTGTTCTCTCTGGTGTCCTATGAGCTGAAGATATATGCACTTCAAAAGGGATTTCAAACTTTTTTAAAATAGCAATGCACTCCTGCATAACCTTCCAATCACTTTTACTTCCCATAATAATCACAACAAATGGCATACAACACCTCACATAGAATATTCACTTGTATTTTACTATAAAAAAGTGTGTATGTGTAATTTAATGTAAAATTTAGAATGCGTTATATAAACAAACACGCATTAAGAACTTGTTTTGTGGTTTATTTTCAAAAGGCTTGCTGAATGTTTAGCTACTTTTAATTAGTCTCTATGGGTTGGCAGCTACTACATGCAATATCAATATTCAACCAATAAGAAAAAATTATGCTATTTTCTTACGATAAAAGTAATGCAGTGGGATATAGATAATACTCGCCCAAAAGCCTAAATACCATAACACAAAGCAGAAATGTGTGTGAATATAGCTATGAGATTTACCAAGCACAAACCAGCTTATTGCAGGTAGGGCAAAGCATATAAGCAAGGCGATATAGAAGTTTCTGTAACTTTTATTAGATTCCACGAGACAAACCAGCATACTCACTCCAAGTAAAAAAAGCAAAAAGGGCTTACTGAGATAAATCTTTATAACCTCAAAGGCATTTGCAGTAAGTGATGGGGCATAACCCGGGTGAAAGTCCTTAGGATTACCACCTGTCATTCTGCGTAAAAAGTCATTGTGATAAATATCCGCAAATCCAGCCCATAAATCCCCACCACCGCGGATATAAGTATGGATTATAAAGGTAAGCAAAAACCCCACACAAGCAAGGATAAAAAGCCCTAAGCCATATTTGAAAGCTCTTTTTGCTGGCATACTAAGAAAGGGGCTTTGAGAGCCTGTAAGCACCCCATAGATAAAGCTTACAATAAATGGACTAAGAGAAAATAGAATAATGCTTGTAAGAAACTCATAACTCATACTTGCACGCAGGGCTATGGCAAACATATAGGCTAGGCAAAATAGAGTGAGTGTGATTTTAGAGAGTTTATTTTGTGTTGCTGCCACTCTATATAAGCTAAAGGCAATAATTGCAGGGAGAATCCAAAAAGCAAGGCTAAAGTAAAGACTCCCGCCAAATCTTGCTATCCAGTTATCTGTAAAAAGAGACAGAAAGAATATAATCCCAAACACCCTGCCAAAGATTTTGCCTAGCAAAATTGAGCATACAAGTAACGCCATTGCACCAAAAAGGGCATTAAGCCAATAGAGAGCTTTAAAGCTTGTGAGATTAAAGGTTTGATAGAGCCACGCATAGAAAAAGCCCTGCACTCCTATGGTCGATTTGTAATGACCAAAAGAATGTGGGACAATCCCCTCATTTAAGATTCTTAATGTCCCATTGCCATAAGTATCCTCTATGCCCTTAGCACCAACAAAGCTTAGCCCATATCCCTCCAAATCATAGCCATATTGCAGGGCTAAAATTGTCGCTGGGATATGACTCTCCACATCGGCAAATCTATTTGCTTTTGTGTAGAAAATGCTACTTGTAACAAGTAGGACAAAAACTCCCCCAAGTAGCATATATGCCCTATTTCGTGCGATAGAATCCACACTCTGCAGAAATCGTGTAAAAAGATTGTGTAACATTGTTTGCTCCTTTGTATTTTGTTTATTAGCTGTTTTTCTCATTCGGCTTATTTTATTTTTCTAGGATTCTAGGAATTGCGGTGGGGCTGTGGTTGTTTTGTGCGATTTTTGGGGTAGGAGTTACCTAAGGCGGTAATGACTACCCTAAAAATCGCACAATCGTTTCGCATTGCCTACCCAAGACCGAATCCTATGCCCTATGCTTTGCCGCTCTCTTGGTAGTCATAGTCTGTATTAATATGCCACAAATCACACTCCCTGCCCAAAATCTTATCCGCACACATAAGCCCCATAAGAATGCTATGGTCTTGATTGTTATACTTAAAGCTGCCATTTCGCCCGATGAAATACAAGTCTTTAAAGTCATCTAGGGCTTTGTAGATTTTATGGAGATTGTCTTTATAGCCCCGCTCATACACGGGGTAGCTTTTGTGGATTTTTAGCACGCTGGTGTTTTTGATAAGGCTAGAGTCTGCTACAAGCTTAGGTTCTAGCAAATCCTTTTTTGCCATCTCGCTTAGGGCTTTATCATCTAGCTTCCACAAAGGCTCATCATCATTTGCCCAATACTCAAGGCATAAAATCGCTGAGTCTTGTCCGCATTGTAAATCTTTAGTCCAATTAGCGAAGTTGGTGATTCTGCCGGTGGAAGTATCCTTGCTATGCACATAAATCCAATTATCTTTAAATAGCGTTGGCTTTTGCGCGCTTTTGGCGGATTCTGCGGCGGGGGCTTGCTCATTACCGCTTAGGTAAATCCCTTCGCCCCCGCCTTGAAAGCCACCAAAATCATCGCAAAATCCTTCCGCCTGCGACTTGTTTAAACTTTGAGCGTTTTGGGCACAAAAGCTAGAATCCAAATTTCTGTCATTGCGAGACACTGCGGAAGCGGTGGCGTGGCAATCCACACTAGAATCCCCTACTTCTACATAAACTAAAATCGTGTTTCTAAATTTTAACCTCCCCGCCAATGCCTTCACACTAGAATCTAGCTCTTCTAGCGACAACACCATATCCCTAAAAGGTGCGGTAGAAATCACAATATCCCCGCTAAACTCGCCCTTGTTTGTAGTAATACCCACCGCCTTTTTGCCCTGCGTTTTAATGCCTAGCACTTCAATATCACAATGCACCACGCCGCCGCGTTTGATAATCTCTTGCTTCATATTTTCATACACCACGCCACAGCCCTTTTTGGGGTAGCTAAACTCATCAACCAAAGTCTTATGCTTTTTGCCCCCACCGCCAAAAAATGCGGACTTTATCGCTTCATAGAGATTAAGCCCTTTAATGCGTTGTGCGGCAAAATCCGCATCTAGCTCACTGCACTTAATCCCCCAGAGCTTTTCTGTGTAGCTTTTAAAAAATATGCTATATAAGCGATAGCCAAAGGCATTTGCCACCCACGATTCAAAGCTATCGCCTTTAAAAGGGCTAATTTTTGCTTTAATATAGCTTAGGACACAAAGGGCAGATTCTACAAAGCCAAGCTTAAAAAGCGCGTCAAACCCACGCAAAGGATAGTAGAAAAACTTGCGGTTATAAAAGATTCTAGTCAATCGTGAGACTTTCTCATACTCGCCATTTGTGTGAGAATGCCAAAAGTCATTTAAGCGTTTATCTTTGCTAAAAAATCTATGCGGTCCAATATCTACAATTTGTGAAAATAGCTCTATGCTTTTACTCATTCCGCCAACTTGTGAATCTAGCTCAAAAATCTCTACACTATATCCATTTTCACTTAGCACTCTAGCCGCGCTAAGCCCAGCCGGTCCTGCACCGATGATTAAGACTTTTTTATTTTGTCTCACTTATTATCCTTTCTTGTAAATTTAATAAAACTAAAATATTTATGCCCCAAATAGTTGCAGATAAAGCCCACGCCCACACCGCTAATGTGGGCTACAAACTCTAAATGTTTTTGATGAAGTAGGAAGCTTTTGTGTGGGGCTAAAAAGGGGCAAGATTGTATAAAATCCTGCAAAGTTGTATAAAAACTCTGTAAAAGCCAAAGTGTCCCCACACTCACAAATAAGGCAATAAGTAGCCCAAAAAGAGCCACAATACTAAAGCGGATAAAGGCTAGTCTTAAGCTTATATTGCGAGAAAAGATATACCTTGCGGATAAGGCGAAATTCACAAAATGCCCTAAGATATAAGCGATAATCACACTGCTTGAAAAGCTTATATAAAAGCTTAGAAAATGCCTTGAGATGAGATTGACAAATAGGGCTAGAAAAGCGACACAAACATACTTTATTAACTGCATTAACTTCCCTTATTTAATAGCGTGGGTTGCTATGCCAAGCAAGTGCTGAAGATAGGATTGTCTCAATATCTGCAAAATGTGCCTTCCAGCCTAGAATCTGCTGTGCCTTAGAGCTATCGCCAATGAGTGTGGCAGGGTCGCCCTCTCGTCTAGATTCTATGGTATAGGGGATCTGTCTGCCACAAAGCCTAGAAGCACACTCTAGCAGCTCAAAGATAGAAAAGCCCTCCCCATTGCCAAGATTAAAGGCTTCGCTTTTGCCACCATTTAAGAGATACTTTAGGGCTAGAATATGTGCGTTTGCCAGGTCATCTATATGGATATAATCCCTTATGCAAGAGCCATCTTTTGTAGGATAATCATCGCCATAAATGCTTAAGCACTCTCTCTGCCCCAAAGCAGTCTGTAAAAGAAGTGGGATTAAATGCGTCTCTGGGCTATGAGATTCACCGATATTAAAAAGCATACTCGCCCCAGCGGCGTTAAAATAACGCAAGATGACATACTCTAGCCCATAAGCGTGGCTAAAGTCTTTTAGCATATTTTCTACCACAAGCTTTGAGTAGCCATAGGGGTTTATGGGATTTTGCGGATGGGATTCTGTGATGGGCAGATGCAAGGGGTGTCCATAAGTGGCACAAGTGGAGCTAAAGATAATGTTTTTGACATTGGCTTTACGCATAGATTCTAGGAGATTTAAGGAGTTTGCGATATTGTTGTAATAATACTTGCTAGGGTCTTTGACACTCTCACCCACATAGGCAAAGGCAGCAAAGTGCATAACTGCTTGTATTTGATATGTGCTAAAGATAGAATCTAGAGTAGCTTTATCGCTTAAATCGGCGTGGATAAAAGTGGTGTTTTTGTGGGCGGTTTGAAGTTGGCGGGATAAATCATTGTTGGAGTTTAAGTTAGATTTAAGATTGTTATAGAGAATAGAATCCTGTGTATTTGCCCCCCCCCCCCCGTTAAAATTTCGCTCTAATTGTGTAAGAAAATTTAGCACAGAATCTTGTGTGTTGGGTGTTTTGGAATCTAGATTCTGCAAAAATTCGCCCTTGTCTATACAATTTGAACGATTAGCTAAATTAGAGGGGTAGTCATTATCGCTTAGATAACTCCTACCCTCTAATTTAGCTAAAGCCTCCAAAGCCACAGAGCAATTGCTAGAATTTGTGGTTTTGTTTGCGTGGTTTGTTAGTGTAGAATCTAGATATTGCGATGAGATAGTAGGGCTTTTAGTAAATGGACTCGTATAAGAGAAAGGAAGTGGTGCATAATGTAAAGATTCCTTATGCCCATAGACTAAATTATCTAGCACAATGGTTTGAAATCCTAGAGTATTGAGCAGGGCATTTGCGTGAGAGCCGATATATCCCGCCCCTCCGGTTACTAGAATCTTTTTGTTTAGCATAGCTTTCCTTTTTAAAATTTATAACTAGCAAATTTATTGAGTTAATATACAGAATTATGTTATAACAGCAAATAATTATAACATAATTCTATGCATTATAGTAATACAAAAGCATGTGTAGTAGCACATAAGCTTGTTGCAAGGGTTAAACCTTGCAAATAATATAACATTCAAATAACAACTAAGAAATGCTTGCAAAGGTAAGATTGGAATTAACCTTTATAATTCTTGATAGCTTGTTGTAAGAGTTCAGCGGCTTTATCTGCTTCTTGGAAGTCTTTTACTTTTACCCATTTATCAGGCTCAAGCATTTTATATGTCTCAAAGAAATTCTTGATTCTATCAAGTGTAAGCTTTGGCAAATCCTTATAGCTTTTCACATCGCTATATGTAGGATCGATTTTATCAAGGGCAACAGCAAGTAGCTTTTCATCCATGCCGCCTTCATCTTCCATGATTAAAACACCTATTAATCGGCATTTAATGACAGAGCCAGCCTGCAGGGGATACTCATTTAACACCAAAATATCCATAGGATCATCATCATCTGCTAATGTATTTGGCACAAATCCATAGTTTGCAGGGTAATACACCGCTGAACGCATGATTCTATCCACTACAACCGCACCAGAATCTTTATCTATCTCATACTTAATGTCTGAACCAAAAGGTATTTCAATAACCGCATTAATCTCATTTGGGACTTTACCATAACTGATTTTTGTAAGATCCATAATCTCTCCTTAAAATTAAATTGGCTTGTATTATAACACTGCATTATTAACTAATCCATTATTTAATTTTATTCTAAAATATATATCTCTTTATGTGTATTAAACTCGCATTTTATGGTAGAATCTAGCCTTTTATTCAAGAAAGGATACTATGCGTTTTTATCTTTATATTTTTTGTATATTCTCTTTCATTACTGCTTTTATCGCATGTAATGATACCAAAATAGATTCAAAAACTACCACTTTAGATGAAGAAATATGGCTATTTAACACGCAATATATTAAGACTATAAATGAAACAAGTTGGGAAAAGCTATCTGTGAGTGCGTTGAACGACTTCACAGACTTTAAACTTGAATTTACCTATATATCCACAGGCAAACCGCAAACTTGTGGATTATATGCAAAAGGAATAGTTGCAAATGAAGCGGTTGGGAATAAAGAAAAAATACAGACAAAGATTCTCATGCGACCAAATCTTATACCAGATGCAGCTATTTGGATTATCCGCACAAATAATACAAGAGGTGGCATAAAGGTTGAAATCAGTGATATTGCCGCTTTTATAGAATCTTGTGGCGATGCACATCAGTATGCAGTTGGCATGTATGATTCTATTCAGTAAGAAAGCTTAAAATATAAATTTTTAGACTACAATATGATAAAACTTTAAAAAGGAAAATTATGGCATTAGAAACTACACATATAGAGTATTTTAAACAACTATTAGGTGAAGAAAACGCAAAAATAGATTCCTTGCATAAACTTGCATATAGCTATGATGCTACGCGTGAATCTAGAGAACCAGATATGGTGCTTTTCCCAAGAGATGAAAAGGATATTAGCGATATTTTAAAGTATTGCAATACTCATCTCATTCCCATTGTGCCAAGGGGGGCTGGTAGCGGTTTTACCGGTGGGAGCATTGTTGCAGATGGTGGCATTGTATTAGCCCTAGAAAAGCATATGAATAAGATTCTAGAACTTGATACAAAAAATCTTATAGTAAGAGTGCAGCCCGGAGTGATTAATAAGGATTTACAAAACTTTGTAGAATCTCATGGACTTTTCTATCCACCAGACCCCGCAAGTGAAAATCAAAGCACAATAGGTGGCAATGTCAGTGAAAATGCAGGTGGTATGCGTGCCGCAAAGTATGGAATCACAAAAGACTATGTTATGGCTATCCGTGCGGTGCTGCCAAATGGTAATATTATCCGTGCGGGTAAAAAGACGATTAAAGATGTGGCAGGATACAATGTCGCAGGGATACTTATCGCAAGTGAGGGGACACTCGCAGTCATTAGCGAAATCACACTAAAACTCATCGCAAAGCCAAAGATTACGCGTTCGGCGATGGGTATTTTTGACACAATAGAAAATGCGATGAATGCAGTATATAAGACAATGGCAAGTGGAGTTACACCAGTAGCTATGGAGTTTTTAGACAATCTTACAATCCGTGCTGTCGAGAGTAAGTTTAACAAAGGCTTACCCACTGAAGCTGGAGCAATTCTTATTACAGAAGTAGATGGTAACTTAGAAGAAGAGATACAATATCAATTAAAACTTATAGAATCTAGATTTAAAGAAAATGGCTGCGTTGAGTTTAAGGTAGCAAAAGATTCTAAAGAAGGGCAGGATCTATGGTTTGCAAGGAAGAATGCAAGTCAAAGCATTAGCATCTATGGTAAGAAAAAGCTAAATGAAGACATCACCGTCCCTCGTGCAAAACTGCCAGAATTACTAGAAAAAATAGATGAAGTAAGTAAGCGTTATGGCTTTAAGATTCCATGTTTTGGACATACAGGCGATGGTAATGTGCATACAAATGTCATGGTTGAAGACTTAAAAGATTTAGATAAAGGGCATGAAGCTATCACAGAGATTTTTAAAATCGCAGTTGAGCTAGAGGGGACTTTAAGCGGAGAGCATGGCATTGGACTTGCTAAAGCACCATTTATGAATCTTGCCTTTAATGAAGATGAAATGAATTTGTTTAGAAGTATTAAAAGTGCATTTGACCCAAATAATATCTTAAACCCAAATAAGATGGGATTGTGAGATTCTTTATTCCTACCCAAAATTCTAACCGACATTTTTTTCATTGTCAAGTCGTTATATTTACTCTAAGTTGAAATAAAAAAGGTGGGCTTGGCAAAATGTCCGCTCATTTTAATTGTAATTTATTTGCCTCCAAATTCCCAAAAAACCGATATTTTCTCTAGTTATATAAGTTTATAAGAGTTAGCTAGAAAAAAAATTTAAAAATTATATGCTTGTGTGTAATATTGTAACTTATATAAAGTGAGTTAGCATAAGTGGGTAATTGCATTTTATTGTGAGAGTAAAAATTCCCCTTGTGTGCTATGTTCTTAGTGATTGCAATGCGTAAATATGCTTTATAACCTAGCTTAAATAAAGCTTTATTTAAAACTTAAAAATAACTTAAAATTTCATTGTTGGAATCACAATTCTATCCAAAGTCCGCAAAATAGGGCATAAAATGTATATGTGTGTCAAAATTTGTGTCATCAGTGTATTTTTTGTGTCATTTATGTGTGATAGAAAATCTTAAAGAATGAGATAAGTTGCAGAGAGATTGAAATATTTTTAAATATTTAAAGCTTTGTGGCTTGTGTGATTGGCTCTTGTAAAGTTGTCTTGCTTTGATTGGCTTTTGTGTGAATGCAAAGGCTAGTGTGATTTATGTTTGCATGATTTAGGGTTTTTGTGTGTTATTTGTGTAATTTTGGCTGATATTCCACTGAAATAAGGCTCTAAAACTAAGCTACACTAGGCTACATTGTGGCTAGTTTTGCTTTTTTGATAGAAATTACACTTAAAACTACCATTAAACTTACATAAATGACTTACATTTTCTTGCAATTTTGTTAAATTCTCGCTTCGTCTGCTTCATTTCATAGTGTTTTTGTCAAAAAAACTCACAAACAATCTTTTTTATATGTTCTCTCTTATATATATTACTATCAACAAACATGTAAGATATAAAAATCTCGCAAAATGTGGCGTGTGAATTGTAGGGCTTTGAAAATGCAAAAATTGCAATTTTGGCTTTCAAATGTGGCGTGAATAAAACACTCAAACACAAAGACACAGAAACATTGATAAACAAACAAAAACGCATAAATTTAGATTTTGGGCTTTAAATGTGGCGTGTGAGCTTAGAAAGGGTCGCACTGGCTTAAATACAGATTTTAAACTAAAAAATGCAGAATCTAGCACACAAAAAACATATAAAACAAGATTCTACAACACATTTAAACACTAGCAAAAAAAACACTTAACACACCAAAATCTCTAAGTCTCTAAAGTATTCTTTCATCACAAACTTATCTTGACTCTTATCATTGACATAGTCTTTATTCTCAACTTCTACTAGGGCTTTCAATCTTACATTATACGAGCCTTCTTTATTAAAAGACTTTAAGATATTATCCTTTTGACTACTCACTTCGCCATCACCAAAATCCCACTCAACTTCTACTAACTCAATAGAGGTAACAATATGAAATCCTATCACTTCATCAATAGCTATAACACTCTTAGTAGCATATATCTCTAGTATAGTTGTATCAAAGTCTGTATTGTAGTCAGGTATTTGCACCTTTTTCCACTCATCTGTATAATCACTGATTGGAGCTTCACCTATTGCTTTGAGTGCATTCACGGTGGTTTGCTGCATATCATAGCTTTTAAGCAAGTCTGGTTTATTTGCATTTGATAGGACATTTTGATAGCTTACCATACAATTTGCTTTGTTTATCTGTGCGTTATCATTGGCACTTTTATGTAATACTTCTGCCTTGATTTTATCTTGCAGGGCTTGGGCTTGAAGTTGTGCTGTTTGCATTTTACTTGCTTGTATCTTAAAAAAGCTTTCTTTCACTTGATTTGATAGCATTGCTACTTCTTTTTTCTTACCTAGTATGCCTAAAGCACTTTGATTTTGTGCGTCTCTTGTAGCTACTTCATTTTGGTCTATGGTTAATGCAGTTTGGACTGCACTTTGAAATACGCCTAAAAATGTTTTAGCCATAAAATCACTATAAGCTAAAGCTTTTTGGTCGTCTGTAAAAGCATAGCTTGGCATATACTTTACAAAGCTATCTAAGGCGTCTTTATATATTTGACTATCTTTCATCTTAGCTTCTATAAAATCAAAATTCTCTTGGAATTTCTTTAGAGTGAGATTTTTTGTGTCTAACATGTTAAATCCTTTTTTGTCATCTTTTTATAAACTTTTACCTTTTTGTATGGTATAATCCTAGCAACTAGGAGTATTCGTGTTCTGATTCCCCGCTTAGAGTTCGGTCTAAGTTGAGTTTTTAGCTCTTGCAGACACACCTGTTTGTCGCAGGTAATGGGGTAGCCCTAGTTTTTTAATCATCTTATCATTTAAGCTTCCATTGATATTCCACGCAGTTACAAATTTTATTTTATTTCTACCTGTTAATACTTCTTCTATTGCGATAAAATGTCCATTGATTTGTTTAGCATAAAAAATATTTCCATTATCTTGCACTATGCGTAAATCGTGATTATTTGGCTTTGTAATGGCAGGATAATATGTTAAGATTTCATCAACATTAATCGCATTTTGCCCTTTTTGTTTTTCAACAATCTCATCACCATGCCTATTTAAAGCATGAGCTAAATGCTCTGAATCTATTTCCCTTGCAACCGCATAATTACCCTTAAAATCAAAATCTTTAGCAAGTAATTCTAGTTCAGCTTCATCTACCTTTGATATTATGAGTTTATCGCTTTTCTTTGGGTTATTTAAATCCCATGTGTTTATAATCTGTTTTATCTCATCTGTGCTTAAATCCTTTTCTACTTTACTTTTTGTTGGGATTGTATGCTGTTTGTTTTTCATTTCTACTTCCTTTTTACTAAACTTCCCCCTTACAATATCTTCAAAGTCATCACCATATATAGCTTTTAGTCTCTCTATTTCAGAATCACTTGCCCTGCCTAAAAAGCTATGCAATTCTGCCTGTCTTACTAGCATTTCATTCAAGCTATTTCTAAGCTCCGCTACACTCTCTTTGTTGGCAATCTCTTTTTCATAAGCCTTTTTTGCCTTTTCTCTTGTATCTTTTGCTTTTTGTATCTGCCCTTGTAATTCTTTTATATATTCATCACTTATAAGCTTATTGTAGCCATTATGAAATCTTTGCATATAGTTTTTATCTGTATATGCAGCATCTCTTACATCTAGTCTTATAGAAATGCTTAAAGCTTCATTTAAATCTTTACCTAAATAAAAGTCAATCATGCCGCTATATCCCTTTTTTGCTAAGATATTTAATCCACGATACTCACATATTACTTTAATGTTATCGCTAGACTTTGCAAAGTCTTGTATGATTGCATTTAGTTTTTCATTAGCTAAAGATTCAGGGCTTTTTTCTTTCTTTTTGTCTTTATCTTTTGTAGCCTTTGGTGTGTCTGTTTTATTATCTTTACTTGTCTTTGCCTTATTATCCTTAGCAAAGTTTATTTTCTCTTTTCCAAAGCTTATGGTAGTATTATCTTGTGTTTGCTTTTTAAAAGCTTCTAGTGTGTTTATATCCTTTTGCATACTAGATTCTAATTTATTTGCATTCTCTATTTTATTGTGATTATTTTTAAGGATTAAATCATGTGTGCTTATGGCATTCTCTACTTCATCAATGGATTTTACTATATTCATAGCTTCTAACTCTTGTTCCGCATTAGGGCTAGTCATAGCTTTTAGTCTGCCATGCAAGTTATCTTCGCTTATATCTTCTATCACTCTTGTTTTAAGGTTTGGGTCTTGTATTTGTTTTATTATCTTTGTTTTCTGCTCTAGTGTTTGAAGCATTAAGCTATCACTCATTTGTTCTGTTACATAAGTATAGATTCTAGCTTCAAAGTCAGGGACTAAATCCATTAAGCGATTACCTTGTCTTATAATCCTGCCTTCTCTTTGCTCCATATTAGCAGGTGTCCAATCTAGGTCTAGGTGATGTATTGCTGCTAGTCTTTCTTGGAAGTTACTCCCTGCACCCATTTTACTTGTGCTGCCGATTAATACTCTAATCTCACCACTATTAATCTTTTGAGATAGAGTTTCTTTTTTAATGCCCTCAAAGTCATGCACGAATGCTACTTCGTTTTCTTTAATACCTTTTTCTATGAGTAAATCTTTTAAATCATTATAAGCACTAAATCCATCACTTCCCCTTGCAATCTTGCTTTCTAAATCACTTGCTTTATCTCTTAGTTTTTCTAGTTGATTATCGCTTAGATTATGAGATTGATTTTGTATTACTGAATCTATTCTTTCTAATTCTTTTTGCCATTTCTCTAGTGTTTCAGGTTTGATGGGCTTTTTTGGCACTGAAGTATCTAGGAATACTAATTGTGTGCCTTTATGCTCGTTAAAGTCATTATACACTTCTAAGATATTATTAGCTGCTGCTGATATTTTTCCATTCTCATCTCTTTTATATGAAGAATCAATTAAACGCATATCAATACTTGCTTTATTAGAATCAGAGATAATCTTTAGCATATTATCCCCGCCTTTCTCCATTGCAGCTTGTGGATTTTCTTGTAAAACTTTTGCCCTTTTTTTCACACTCTCCATAAAATCTATTTGTGCTTGGTTTCTTTTTAATACAACAGGTATTCTTCTTACCTTTGGTTCTATAATCTTGCCACCTTCTTCTAGTATGGCTTTTTGCATATCTTCTTTAGTTACTAAGTCTGCAAACTTATAATACATAGCTTTTAATTCTGGCAGGTTTGAGAAGTCTCTAAGCCTTGAAGTGAGTTTATACTCCCCTGTTGCTTTCATCTCAAATTCACTACTAGCCCCTGCAAACATTTTACACCACTCATCAAACACATCTATGCCTTTAGCTTCTAAGTCTTTAGAGCCTAAAAATCTCTGCATTGTAAAAATATCACTGATAAAGTTTGTAATCGGTGTGCCTGTTGCAAATAGCACTCTATTATTAGGCAAATCTCTCATTTGACTTATTTTCATAAAGGCATCAATTGCCCTTTGTGAATCTGCACTTCCTATACCTCTTACATTTCTTTGAGCGGTAAATATAGGCAGATTCTTTAGATAATGTGCTTCATCAAACATTAAGGTGTCTATACCTAAATCTTCAAAGAATACATTCTGTTTATCATTGGCTACACTTTTAGCATAGTTAGTTGCCCTCTCTTCTGCTTTTTCTATGCGACTTTCAATAGAGTTTAACTCTCTTTTAGAAGCATTACCATCTTCTTTTAATTTCTTTTGTATTTGCCTTAAAAACTTGATTTCCTTTTCTACATAATCCTGAAAAGCACTTGGGGCTACATTCATATTTGTAAAAGCGGTATAGGTCGTAATGATAATATCATGGCTATTGTTTTTAAGACTTGCTAAGGCTCTGTTTTTATCTTTCCTTGATACTGCTTGAATAAGCTTTATATTCGCATTAGGATATAATCTCCTTGCTTCTGCTGCTATTTGTGGGGCTACATGATTAGGTAATACTATCATAGGCTTATTATGCACTTTAAGCCTTTTTCCCTCAATCGCAGAAGCTATCATTGTATAGCTTTTACCTGTGCCTACATCATGGGCTAAAAGAGAGCTTAACTCTTGGAAAAATCTAAATACTGCATTCTTTTGGTGTTTTCTTAACTCTATATCACTATTTGCCCCATGTAGTTTTAAATGACTGCCATCATATTTTCTTGCTACTTCTCTGTTAAAAGTATCATTATATTGCTTTTGTGCTATTTCACTGAAGCTATCATTATCTAGGATATATTGTTTAAACTCTCTTTTTAATTGCTTTTTTAAAGATTCTAGGCTTTGTGTTGCAATAGGGTCTCTATATATGATTGTTTTATCCTTATCACCTTTTATTGTCTTTTGCACGACTAGAGTTTTATTATTTAGCATATCCTCTATATAATCAATACCATTGATATATTCTACACCTGTATTTGCTTTGAAATCCTTGCCTGTTGCAATCATAAAGTCTCTATCTTTTAATCCATCAAAATTGACTTTCCAACCAACCCCATGTATATAATTTGTGTTAAGATAGTCTAGTCCTACAATCTCACTTAAAAAGCTATCAGTAATGTTTTTATCAAGCCAATTCGCCCCTAATGGTATTTCAATATGTGGCACTTCTATATCATCAGGTATAACATTCTTTAAATCTTCATAGGCTATCTTTTGATAATGAGCGATTGTTTCATCATCGCTAAACTTTGGTAATCCATATTCATCATGAAAGGATTCTAGTCTTGTCTTTACATCACCACTTAAGAATATATCTTTACTTAATCTCTCGCCATTATGGTCTAAATACTCTAGCTTTTTATCTAAAAACTCTTTTTTTACAGAATCTACATCGCTTCCTAAAAGGTCAGCTATCCTTTGATAATCATTATATCCAGTCTCATTTAAGCTTATATGCATGGCATCAGCTAGATTATCTGCACTCTGTGGTCTTACATAAGGATAGCTTATTCGCTTAGTAAAAATATCTGCCCTTTCTGCCCCTACTACTTTATTATTCTTTACAAGCGGTGCTTTTTCTAATGCAAAGATTTCAAAGCTTGTATCATCTACCATTTCAAAGAGTTTAAATCTAGGGGATACCTTTTTATCCTTTGTATAAAAGCTACCATTCTTACCCACTACTGCTTCATAATCACTATTTAGCTTTTGTCTTAATGCAGAGATTGTTTCATTACTTGCTTCAGAATCTAGCTCTGCTTTTTGTAAGCTTTTTAATGTGCTTTGCAATTCGCTTATCTTTGGGGCTAACTCTTTATATTCAGCTATTCTTTTTTCTATTGTTTCAGGTTTCCAAGTAACTTCTAGTGATTGTAGATACTCTTTTAAGTCAAGCTCATCATCACTTCCCCCATCATTTTTTATAAACTTATCTTGTTCTTTATCATATCTTACAGCACCCATTTGACTATCTGTAATATCTTGTGTAGTCTTTACTTCACTCTCTAAGTCTTTTAATGAATGCGTATTATTATCTTTTAGTCTTAATGTATCAAAATCATATTTTTTATTTAAATATGGCATTAAATCAAAGTTAGAAAAGTCAATGCCCTCTTTATTTATAACATGCACTATATCCCCAAATTGTCCTTTACCAACTTTCATTTCACCGAGAACATTTTGTGGGTTATCTACAAAGTATTTACTTACAGGTATGCCATTTAACTCTGTTGTCTCTATCCATGAGTTATCTAGCTTTTTAGCTTCAGCAGCACTCACCTTTTTAAATACAAGTATATCAGTCGTTACACTTGCATCTTTAAAAGCATTATTTGGCAGTCTTACTCCACCTAGAAACTTTGCATTCTTAGCTATCTCTTTACGCACTAAGTCATTACTAGAATCCATAAAGCTTTTTGTTACTATCTGTATGCTAATACCCCCAACTCTTAATTTATCAATACCCCTTTTCATAAAGTAGTTATGAGCCGAAGCACTAAAATTATCATCTCTAATAGTAAAGTTACTATAAGGGGGGTTGCCTATAACTAAATCATAAAAGTCATCTTTTGCAAATTTAGAGTTTTGAAATCCTGCATTATCTATCTTAAAGTAGGGATATATAGTCTGTGATAGTTTAGCAGTAAAAGGGTCTAGCTCAATGCCTACTACATTAGCATTAGAGTGAAACTGCCCTAAGAATCTACCACTCCCACTGCTAGGCTCTAGTATAACATGATTATTGTTTAGTCCTAAATCCTTAGCAAGTTTTACCATAGATTCTACAATAGGTGTAGGTGTGTAGTAAGCATCACCTGCCCTGCGGAATAAATAATCAGCATCTATCTTTGCTCCAACAGATTCACTCAAACTCTCTAAAAGCTTATTAAGGCTATCTAGTCTCTCACCTTTTTCTTTTATCACTTGATATAATTCATTACTTGCCTTACCAAAGCCTCTAAAATTACTCAAAATCCTTTTTTCATCATCAGTTGCTACTCTGCCACTCTTTAGTATATCATCAAGCAAACTAAGAGATTCTATATTTGCATCATATAGGGCTTTTTGTCCTTTTAAGTCTTGTATTTCACCGAGTTTAAATTCTTTATTCAGTGTTGCTAATTCTTCAGGGTTTAGAATGCCTGCTGGATTGCTATCACTTTCTATATTTTCTAATTCTTTTGGACTTTGTTTTTCTTTTGGTTTTTGACTTTTTTCTACTTTTGTGGTAGGATTAGGTTTAGCAAGTGAAATAGCTTCGGTAGGCTTTTGCTCTACACTATGTAGGGTAGTGGTAGCAGGTTCGACTCCTGCCCTTGCTTCTTTATATACACCTTCATTAAAATCATTTGTATTTACTTTTTTTGTAGTGATTAGAAAGTTGCCTTTTTCATCAGAGTTTAAAACAATTAAATTAATCTTATCTGTATTTATTTTATCTGCAAATGGGATAACAAAACCATCGCCACCGCCTGTGTAAGCAGTTTTTGCTTCATTTATAATCTGTGGTATTTCTAGCTTTTCTTCCATTCTTAAGGCTTGATTATATTGCCCTTTTCTATTCTGTGAAATATGCCCTGCTGTTGATTTTGTGATAAATACATTCGCATTATTATTATGATTTAGCAACGATTTTAATTCATCGTTAAGAGTTGCTATTTTCAAAACATCTGGGGCGTTTTGATACTCTTTTTTCTCAACAGATTCTAAAAATCCCCTTAACTCATCTTGTGTCGCAATTGGCAGATTATCTAACTCATCTTTTGAGAGTTTGCTTGTTACTTTTTTGCTTAATTCCTTATTTTTTTGGACTAACTTCTTTGTCTCTTTTGCACTTTTGCCACTTGCTTTTGCTTCATCTATTATTTCTCGTGTAGTCTTTGGTAATTCCTTGTCATGTTGAGCGTTAAGCGAAACATCTTTTTCTTGTGTATCTTTTGGTGTTGTTTGTATCTCTTGTGCGGCTTTCCAATCTAAATAATTATTCTCTTCTCTAAGTTTCTTTAAATATCCATTGACGGAATATACAAAACTATCCCCACTTCCTTTTGCAACTTCTTTTAAAGCACCTTTATACCACTCAACAAAGTCTATCTGTGTAAGTTCATTATTACTATCAAGTTTTCTTATATTATCTTGTAGTCTTTTGGATTCATCGAGTTGTTTAATATATTTTGCTAAGTCTTGCATAATGCTAGGGTTTTTGACTTCTTTTAATGCTGCAAACTCCTTACTTCCATCATCATATTCTTTTAAGAAATTATCGATTACTTCCTTATCAGTGAGTTTTTTGGGTTTTACTTGTGGTGTAGATTGTGTGTCTATGTCTTGTGTGGCAACTTTAGATTCTATATTTGTGTTAGAATCCTTTTTGCCTTTTTTCTTTAGAGATACATTTCTGTGTATTCTAGTCCTTGAGTTAGTCCTATCATCGTTTCCATCATGCTTATATCGCTTGTTGTCAGTCTCATCAGGTCTGATTCTAGCATTATGTCCTTGTGTATCTCTGCTAATATTAGCATTGGCTTCAATGTCGCTGCTGCTATGGCTAGAGTCATCTCGTATATCTCTTTTTTCATGAGTTTTTTCATTCCCGCTTTGTGCCATCTCTTTTGAGCTTGGTGAATACTCATCGCTAATTCCATTGTCTCTTGTGAGAGTTGTCTCTGTGTCCTTATTTTCTTGTGGATTATTGCTCGTGCGTGTAGTAATCCACTCAGTGTCAGCTCCATTCTCTCTTTGAGTAGCTTCATGTTGATTGTCTGTGTAGCTCTCTTTTGTGCTTGTTTCTTTGTCTGTATGGTTTGTTGTGTTTGAGTTTTGTTTTGTGTTTGCATGTGTATCCTTTATTTTTTGTGATTGTATTGTATCTTTAAATTTATTAACAATATGATTATTATCTAGCTCCCATTCCTTTAGACTTTTTGCAAAGTCTTCTGCAACGCCACTGCTAATCTTATTATTACTTAAAGCAATGCCTTTTTCAGTATTTTGAAATTCTTTAAAAATGCTTTTATCCCAATCAATATCCTTATTAGCCTTTAAAGCTTTAAGTATGCTTTCATAATCATCATATAAATCCCTATTTTTAAGCTTAAAGAAAATTTCCTTCATAGCGTATTCATCTAAATCGCTAAAGTCTTTATATTTCCTATCACCGCTTTTATTTGCATGTTTTAAGATTCTCTCAATTTCATCAATGATTAAATCTTGCCTAGATTGCAGGGCAGAAGTAAAGCTATCAAATAATTGTATTTTGTCTTTTTTGCTTAGATTTTTGCCTTGCATATTATTGATAGTTTCAAAAAAGCGTGTTGTATCTAAGCTTTCAAGGTGTAAATGTTGGTTTTGCTCTCTTATGCCTTCACTTTGATTTATTGCTTGTGTATTCTCTTGTGTTTCTTTTTGTGTTACAGGTTCTTGTGTGCTTTTAGATTCTATATCTTTACTTATTTCCTGTTTTGTGGTAGGATTCTGTGTGTCTCTGCTGGTGGAAGACAGGAAATCTGTAGAAGCTTTATGTGCTGAGGAATCTCGAAGCTCGGGAGACACTTTATCAATAAATACTTCTTTTGCATTTTTTAATTTATTTAACAAAGTATTATGTTTTTTTGGACTAAGTGTTACATTTAAGAAATTTTCCCCATAATCACGACTCACATTCACAAAAAATAAATTATCTGTCATTGTCCTTGCAAATATTAAATCGTTTTGCTCGTCAATAAACGCCGCTTCAGGTTTTGAAAAAGTTTCTCGTATTTGTGGGATATATTTTTCTCTACCATTTTCTACCAATTTCAATAAATCTTTAAAATTGACTTTAATATCTTTACCTATGGCTTCCCTTACTTCTTGTGGAATGCTTGGAATAAATGTATCATCTAAGCTTTTAAGGTTAAATGTATCTAGCCATTGTTGTTGCACTTCTTTTGTAAGTATATGTTCCTTACCCTTTTTGTCTGTAAAGTGAATGTCTTTTGGCTTTGTTGGGAACATCTCTTTTAACAAATCTTTATATGCTTTTTCAAACATAGGGTAAGTTGTGTTTGTGTGATGCCTTATAGTGTCAGCAACATTAAGCATTTCTTTGAAATATTCCCTTTTTAGCTCATTATCCTTAAACATATTTGCCATGTCTATAAATCTTTGTGCGGTAGTCTCATCATGCTGTAGATTAACTTTTAAGGCTTGCAGGGCTTCCCTTTCTTTATCCATAAATTCACTAAACTTTTCTGTCTGCCCTGCATTTATCTGTTCTATTAACTCTCTTTGTTTTGGCTCTTCTGCCACTACCTTTTTTATTGCCCTTCCCCTATCGCTTAATGCAAAGTCTGGCATATTTATTATTTCTTTGTTGTCAAGGAATTTATAGCTAAAAAGTTTGGGGTTGCTAATATCGTAATTCTCGTTTTCTTGCCAAACTCTCTTTCTCAAATCTTGTCTAACAAAGCTTTCATGTTGCAAAGGCTTAGAAACTAGCACATTCCTAAACCTATCCACTTCTACTGCTTTATTTTCACTAGGTTTATTATATGGCAGCAGCTTTATCTCTTTTGTAGTGTTTTTAATCTCTTGCATAGAATCTAAAAAGTCATTAGTCTTAGCATTAATATCTCTTAAATGTGCTTTTAGGTTAGCATTAGCTTTATATGGCAGTGCTTTTATCTCATTGCTTAAAGGTTTAAAGTCTAATTGTGCTAAAGGCTTATTTAATGCTTTTGTAGTATTTAGAAACTCTTTATAAAGATTATGAAATATAAAGTTCTTTATAGCTTGAGAAGTTAAAGGCAGTGCATTGCCTTTAGAATCTACAATAATGCTAAACGGCATACTCATAAAGTCTTTAAAGCTTTTGTCTAGCTTTTGCAAGGCGTGTAGTGTCTCTTTATACTCTAATAGCTTTGTTTCATTATATGCTAGTAGTTTAGTGTCTTGTGGTGTGTTATAAGGGATTAAAGCATTATTTGCTTGTGTGCTGTTATATGGGATTAAGCCTTGTGTATCTTGTTTCATTAAGTTTGTAGCAAAGCTTGGTTTAGTTTGTGTTTGTGTTGGGACTAAAAGATTACTAAAAGCATGGATTTCTTTTTTAGTCTCTGCATGAGTATTTAAAAGCATTAAAGCCTTATTACTTGTGCTTAATTCACTCTCTATATCTTTTATAGCTTCTTTGGTAAAGCTAATATCATCTTGTATTTGATGTAATACTCTTTGTGTTTGTGCTATAAGTGTGCTATTTGTCTTTAAGATATTGTTATCATCAAAGGCTTTAAAGCTTTGCAAGTCTTTCTCTAGCAGTTCTCTTTTTTGTAATAAATGATTATATTGTGAATAGGCATTCTCTAGTGTCTTTTGAGTAGGTTTATCTAGCTGTATTTCCCCACTCTCTATTTTTCTTTGAAACTCTTGCATACCGAGTTTATCAAACTCTACTTCCATTTTATAAGTTGCTTCATTGTCAAAGTCATCTATTTGTCTAGTAGGCATGAAGTTAGGATTAGATTCTATAACTTCCCTTTGTATAGTCTCTATATCTTTTCTAGCTTCACTCAAAGCATTATCTATAACTTCTTTTCTCTCTTGTAATTCTTGTTTATTGGCTGTGATTGCAATTTGAGTTTCTTGTGCGTCTTTTATGGTGTAGAAACTTGCTATATCATCTTTGTCAAATTGTGTTTTCCAGTATTCTAACTCTTTTAATACCTTGCTTGTTTCTTTATCTTCTTTTGGCAAGTTCTTAGAGATAGAATCTATACTGACATGTATAAAGTCTTTTGTATCTCTTGCATAACGCAAGGCTTTGCCTAATTGGTCTTCTAAGCTTTGATGTGCTAGATTTTCACTTAAAGCCCCTGCAAATCTAGCCATTATCTTATGCACGAAGTTATAGAATAATAAAAGCGTTCTACCAAATAATCCATTAGCACTGCTTATTAATACATTTGCAGGTTTGCTTCCTACACTTCGCTGTATTGCTTGTAAAAACTCATTATCGCCATTATATAGCCTTTGTGCTTGTTTGAGATTTGAGACTAGATTCTTTAAGCCTTCATCTGTAATGCTATGTTCTATCTTCTCTAAATCTTGTATTAATTCCTGCCATTTAACCGCCCTAAATTGTCCATTCCCATTGGCTATATTTCTTTGTATGAGTTCTTTTATAGCTTGGGCTTGTAAGTTTGTATCAGTATTATTTGCAATGCGATTAAAGACTTTGTTATTAAAGCCTTCTTCTCTTTGTGCTTGTTTGAGTATAGCTTTATTAAAGTTATCTTCGCTTAAGTCTTTTTCTCTCTTTTTAGTCTTTACACTATCTTTATAGAAATCACTCTCTTTAAACTTCGCATAGTCTGCATACTCTTTGTTTATATCTTTATAATTCTTTAAAAGCTTTGCTGTATTAATGCCACTTTGCTGTGCTATATCTTGCAAGGCATTCTCTACTGCTGAATCTATCTCTTTATTAATGGCTTGTAAATGTTTGAAACTTGCATTTTTAAAATCTTTACTTCTTAATATATCATTGTAGTATTTGCGGATATTGAGTAAATCATCAATATTTAGATTTGGCTCTATGAACTCAAGCATATCATCATCAAAGCTTTTAATACCCCTTGCTTGTAGCTTTTGTAGCATTGCATTAATAGTCTGCCCTGCGTTTGTTACATGTGGGATACTCTCTTTTAAATCCATTAAAATATCAGCTATTTTTGTGCCAGTGCTACTAAAATTGATATTATCAAGTGTCCTTTTAATATCATATTCTACCTTACCATATCTATCCTTTAAGCCTTTTGCATAGCTAGAATCCATATCTTTAAACATTCTTTGCGTAAGGGCTTCACTCTCTATGCTTTTTGCTACTTGTGCTGCCCTTTTATCTATAAACTGCCCAAAGTTTAGTGCAAGTGTAGGATTCTTAGCTAATACACCACTTAAAGCAGATTGCAAAGCTTCATTTTGACTTACAAAGCGTAAAAACTTCTCTCTTTCATGTCTTGTAGCCTTGCCCTCAAACATATCTTGCATTAAACTCATAATAGGACGATTAGATTCCATACTTGTAGTTTGAAAGCTTTCAAACTCTTTACTTAAGGCTTCTAGCTTGTCTTTACCTTTTGTCATACTCTCTTTATTGATAAACTTTTCATACTGCCAAGCGTTTTTAAGCCTCTCTAGCTTAGGAATGCTTGAATCACTCTTATAATCAGCAAGACTTTTTCCATTTAAAAACTCTTTTTGTGCGGCTTCTTTTATAGCCTCTCTCTCGTTATTATCAAGTGCATTTTTAGCTAGGAAGTTTGTAACTGCATTTACATTGCCATTTGCTAACTTTTGAGTTTCATTTACAATCTTATTGCCAATTCCACTTAAGCCATCAAGGTTAGCATTTTTAATAGCCTTGTAGCCTTGCTTTATACCAGCTCCAGCACCTACTATAATAATATCCCCTGCTATGCTTAATGTAGCTGCTTCTGCTGCCCTTTTTAATCCGCCATCTTTATTTTTATAACCTGTCGTCCATGAGTTTATTTCTTCATCTGCAATAGCACCAGCCGCAGCACCCACAGCAGCTCCAGCACTAGAATATACTCCAGCCTTTGCAGCAGTCTGCCAATAATTTTTGCTCGGTTTTTTAAGGGCTTTTTTAAGTCCCCACCAAGCCCCACCTAAAGATGAAGTAATTTCTGCGGCACTATCATGTATTCCGTGCAGTATGCTTTCTAAAAAGCCTTGTTCTAACGCTTGATACTGGTCGCCCTTTCTTATAACTACCTGTCCGCTTCTTGTTAGTGCTACTTCATCTACATCTTTAAAGTTATCATCTGTTTTTAAAATATATTCTAAATCATTGATATAGCTTTGTGCTAATTCCATATTTTTTTCAGGCTCTTTAAGAAGATTGAATACAAATCTGCCATAATCATGCTGATTTTTCATCGTCATAGCTTTAGCGATTAAATCACTATCTGCTAAGACTTTAGCAGGGGAGTTATCCCATTCTTGTTTTAGCTTAGTGATTGATTTATCCAAGTTTTCCCATGCTTTTGCTTCTTTAGGGCTGCCTTGTGCTTCTACATATTCTATTAATTTATCTCTTGTTTCCTTATCCCATATCTCTTCTGCCTTTTTACTTGCTACTAGTGAGTTTTGAAGGCTTCCTACAAAGGTTAAAAAATCATCATAATCACTGCCTTCTTTTCTGCTTTTAGCTATATACTCCCCCATACTAGTATCACTCCAATTTGGCAGATTATATTCATCTAAGACTAATTCAGCCTTATTTTTAAAGGCATCTCTTGTCATTCCATGAAAAATAGTATCAGCCGCACCTTCAAGTGTCATAGCTGCCCCATCTAATGCTAATTTAGTCAAACCACCTGCAGCATTTCCTGCCGCAGCGGCATAATTTCCTTTATTGAAATTATCAACTACATTTATATCTTGCCATGTTTCTTGCAAGTAGTTAGGCTTTAAACGCTTTGCTATCTCTTTGTTATATTCTTGTTGTGTAGCGTCTTTTTCATCTTTATGCCTACCTTGTGTTTTATTAACCTTATCTAAGCCTTGCTTTAAGGCTTTATCTATTTCTTCTTTTTTTAATATGCCAAGTTGCCTATCAACACTTAATCCAGCTTTATTTTGTTCTATTGAGTTTTCAACTGAATCACTACTAAACTCGTCTAGCACTTTATCTTTCAATAAATGATTAAACCAACCATTAGCATAGCTTTTATCTTGCTCTCCTTTCATAAAATCTCTTTTTTGTTCTGCAAAGGCTTTAATGCTATCATTGCCTATTGTATTTTTACTCTCTTTATCATCAACAGAATCTAGCCCACTTGCATTGCCCTCACTTCCTTTAAACTCTGTCTTAATCCCTACATTACCGCCCTTATTATAAAACTCTGCCAAACTTGCATAATCTTTAATGCCATTATCTTTTAATATGCCATATTGCATATATTGGTCTAAAATATCTTTATATGCTTTAGAGTTTTCCCCATGTATCTTTTTAGCAGTCTCTAGGGCTGCTACTGCATTATCTATTATGTTATATCTTTGAAAGACTTCATCATCTATATTTGCATTACTATCGAAATTTTCTAATAGCCTTAATTTTGCTGCCATAGCTAGTTTATGATTGCTAAACTCATGCGGTTTGCCTAAGAATGCAGTTGTATTTCTTGTATATGCTGATTGATTAAAGTTTGTTGCATACTTTGTAGATTCTATCTCTCTTTGTAGTCTGCTTTTTTTAGGTGGTGTTTGTATTTGTGGAATCTGTGTTTGTTGTGGCATTTCACTTTGTGGTTTGAAATCTTTATCACTACTTAGGGCTATTTGAGTATTAAAGGGCTTTTGTGTAGTCTGTGTGTTATTTGCGTTAGTCTTTGCTTGTGTAGGTGTGGTGTTTGTATGTGTTTGTGGTGTTGTATTGTTAGCTTGTGGGAGTGTATTTTGGTTTGTTTGCATAGATAAGACATTGCTACCCATACTGATAGCATTACCGATATTTTTTTGTGTGTTGCTATGTTGTGGATTTTGTGTATTTTTTGTGGAATCTGTGTTAATTTGTGGGATTTTTCCTTGTGGCAATTTTGGTGGTAATTGCAATGATTGTGTTGTTTGTGTATTCTGTGTGCTTAGATTAGGATTAATGGTAGTATCTTGTGATTGTTTTAAAAGGTTTGTAGTCTTTAAGCTTTCAAGTGTATTGTTAATGAGTTTATTATCATTTTCTGCTTGTGTTGGTGTGAGTATGTATCCCATGCAATGCCTTTTTTAAGTATTTGCATGAGAATAGCAGATGTTAAGAATTAAATATATGTCGGTTATTATCCACATCAAGTAATACTATGTGTGGCAATATTGCGAGACAATTTTAAGGGTTATTAAGCTTTTTGTGAGGGAGTGTATATATAATACATGACCGAAACAAAAAGTGAAAATTCCCTTAAAAGTGTCCGCCAAGATTGCCACACTAAGTTTTACTTATCGCATACACCTTTTGACATGCCCTAGTAAATAACTCTAGCAAGTCTTCTTTACTTAATTGATAGATACTCTCTTTTAATCTCATCTTATAAGGTGCTACATCATAAGCTTCAAATAGCTCATCTTTCATATCAGTAAAGTAGGCTTTTCTAAATATCTGCCCTATTGCCCCTACTTGAATATTATTTCCTACATTGATAAAATTTTGTCTTTTTTCAGGCGTATTAGATACATTCTTATCCCCAGCATGATTTTTTTGTGTTATCCATGTTTCTTTTACCTTTTGCATATCAAAACCTACTTTAGCTTCATCATATACAATAAACCAAAACAATTCATGTATATAATCAGTCTCTAGTGGGTCTTCCCAAACACAATTAAATCTATCTATCTTTAACTCATCGCTTGTTTCATTCCTTGCAATATAGCTATTTGGATTCTTAGAGAAAACTACATTTAAAGAGTCTAGCCCTTGTGGTGTTTGATTTATAGGGTCTTCAAGCCTTGTCCTTGTTATAACCCCTTGTGCTTCTTTAATCCATACTTCTAAATTATCTGTAAAAGTTTCATTACTCATATTTTTTACTGCTTCGCTAAAAGCATGTGTAAAGGTCATGCCTTGTTCTACACTCTCTTTTTCGATAATAAGGCTTTCTAGTGTTTGCAAATGTGCTTCATCTTTGCTTTGTAAGAATGGATAAGCACTTATATGTGTAGAGAGTATTTGATAGCCAACAGGGGCATAACCTATTAGCGTCTGCTTTTGTGTGTAGTTTATTCTTTGTGTATCATATAAATCTTGCAATTCTTTCTTTCTCTTTTCAGTGATAGTTGTATGCAGCAAAGTCATATTATTATCATTTTGTGCGATTTTAAATAATTCCTGCCATACAAAGCCTATAACATACATAAAGCTTAATTGTTCTGTATTCATTGTTTGCAAGTTAGGTAAAAGACTTGTGAAATTTATGCTTTTAGGTGTGTTTTGTGGTGTGGTAGTTGGTGGTGTAGGATTGATTATTGTTTGTTTTTCAATAACCTTTATTGCTACCGCCCTTCTTATACTCTCATTATCTCTTATGCCCTCAATAGTTAGCATAGTATCACCTTGAAGATTTGCAGTGATTTCTTTTGTAGCTTCATTGAAACTTGCAATAGTATCATCTTGCATATTACTTGTATAACTTGTAGCATTTGTGATAATCTCTATTGTTTGTGTAGTCCCTACTTCTAATTCTAGCTTTTCAGGTTTTATCCCCAAAGTTAAAGGCAAAGGCGGCGGCGGTGTTGGTGTTACTTGTGGTGGAGTAGGTGCAGGTAAAGGAATACCAGCAGTTACATCATTAGGCTGACTTGGTTTAGTAATAGCTTCATCATTGCCATTTCTTAATTCAAAATACACTATATCTACATGCCCTTTTACAAAGCCTTCTCCAACAGATATATTGACTACTTCATTAGGATTAAGTTTAAATACGCCAAACTTTACCTCGCCACTTGTGCCTAACAAATCCCCATCATACGCCCCACTAGAGAGTTTTACATTTTGGGTTTCACTTCTATATCTATATTGCCCACTTCCCCAATCCCAGCCACTAGCCCAACCTCTAATAGTCCAAGTTCTATAGTTTTGATATTGTGTGATTGTATCATTTTGGATATTTAATCCAGCATTAGAGCTAAGATAGCTTCCAAAGGTAGAAGGACTAGCAACACTTGCAGGGGGATTATGTTTATAATCTCTTCTTTGCAGTCTAAAGTTATAAAGTTGTGTGTTATGGTCAGTATTATCATCTATTTGCCAACCATAAACTGGATTACTCCAAGTGCTATCATAATAATCTCCCCAACCTTTTGTATTAGTCCCATACCCATGCCCCCCAACACATAGCACAAAGACTACACAGCCATTACTCCCAGCTTGAAATATGCCATTTTCTCTATAGCTTTTACATACAGGGGCATAATAATCACTAGGATTTACACTCTCATTTTCAAACTTTAAAGTTTTAAAGACACTAGGCTTTTTTGGTATCCATTCTGTCTTTATCTCTGTGTTTGGTTTAAACTGACTTGTATATTCATCTCTTGGTTTAGCAATAGTTGAGACTTGTATTTTTTTATCCATATTTATCCTTTCTTTATGTTTGCAAAGCACAACTAGATTTTTAAGGTTGCATTATGGCTTTATGAGCTTTAAGCCTTTTTTATAGTAGGAGTTACCTTAAGCAGTAATGACTACTATAAAAAAGGCTTAATCTCTTAAATGTATAAATATTTCCTTTCTCTCTGTGCGGCAATATTGCGAGGCAATTTTCAATGTTGTTGAGATTTTTGCGAGGGAGTGTATTATACATACATGACCGAGCAAAAATTGATAACTCATTGAAAAGTGTCCGCAAGATAACGCACCTACAATAAAATATATTGACTAGTAAGCATTCTAGTTTCATGTGTCCTATACATATCTCTCTGCAATTCCCTAATCTCACTCTCATACAATCCCCTATAAAATCCCACTTCTTGCAAAGCATTTTGACTAGGCTTTTTTTGTAATAATAAATACATTGCATAAAACAATAAAGCATTATTAGCAATAAGTGGCAGATTAAAGCTATCATGCTTATCTACAATCTTGTAATAACAATAATAAGTCATTACATAATCCCCAGCATGATTAAACACAATCTTATCATTACTAATACTCACATACTCACCACTTGCTATATGCTTTGCTTGATATGCCCTAAGTATTGGTATCTCTTTTTTGTTTCTTATTACATTCTTTACATCTAAAAAGTTTGTAGGCAAGTCTTGTATAAAGTCTTTTTCTACCTTATATTCTTTTTGTTGTAAAAATAGTCGTAACACCCTTGCTAGATTCACATAGCTAAGGTTAAGGCAGTCTAGTATTTCTGTATCATTCCACTTTTGTGTAGCTTCATCATGCAGCCTTGAGCGGATTTCTAAAAGTAGGGTAAAGACTTCCATTTTCTTATTAAACCTTTCTTGTTAGAGATTTCACTTTGATTATACATTTAAGAGAATTAGCCTTTAGTAATAGCTAGTCATTATCACTTAGATAACTCCTAGCTATTACTAAAGGCTAAAACTATTAAAGCCATAATGCAACCTTAAAAATCTAGTTTGCTTTTTGCAAGGCTTTATAGCCTTGCATTCCATTTTCTTATTTCCCTTTTAAAACACCTTGCGTTGTCTTTTGGTCGCTTTTAAGGGATTTGCAAGTGTGGATTTGTTGCTACGCAACTGCATCTGCATAAAAGTCTGCGGTCATGTATTATATATACACTCCCTTGACTTTTATTTGAAAACCCTTAAAATTGCCTCGCAATATTGCCGCACTCAATTATGTATGAATTCTTTAGCTACTATGTATTCCAACATAAACGCCAAATTACTCTCTTGTGCCACAAAAAGCTGTGCTGTGCTTTTCATTAAATAGCTTGTTAATTCATAGTTTTTTACAAACTCTTTAAATAGCACTTCAAGTCGTGGCAATACTTGCAATGAAAAGTCATAATTATCAAGGATACTTTTACTCTCTATGCGTATTCTTCTTATCATTGCATCTCGTATTTCACCTGTATAATTTTGCATGATATATTCAGTTACAGCCTTTGTGTCTAGATTCTTTGCTAGATACTCTTTTACCGCTTCATTGACTTGATTTCTATCTAAGTTTATAAGATTGCCTAAGCCATATTTATTGATTAAAGCTTGTCCTATATCATTATAGAAACTCTCACTTGTGAAATACTCATCTTTAATGAATTGCTCGTGCATAATATCTAATATATTTTCATCACTTATTTTCTCATCTACTTCTGCTTTTAAAACTTTGAATTCCTGCTTTGTAGATTGCAATTCTTGCTGTGTAGTTTCATTTGCTTGAATCATATTTTGTATTAAATCAGTTAAACTTGCCATACTAAACCTTTCTTATTTTAAAAACTCTGTATATTTTAATCTTTTACTACTAGCATAATCGCAGTAAAAAAGCTAAGTAAGCCAAATATAATAACACCACTTGCTAATATTTCCATTTACAGCTCCCCTATTTCTTTGATAATCTTTAGTATTTTCCTTTGCAACACAATTACACCTACTCCAAGCAAGACAACACCAAACGCACATAAACCTAAAAACCACAAATTAAGTTCAGTCATCTTAGTAAAAACAAAGCCTACTACTGCCAATAGCGAAGTAAGTGCGAAGTTTCTATACACTCGCAATTCATCAAGCCTTGCCTTTTTCTCATCTAACTTAGACACAAACAACCTTTAATATTGCTTCTTTATCCATTTGCAAACACCTGCCTTTTATTTTCTTTGCATGGATATTACTTGATTTTAACTTAACTTGCAATAAAAGACTTAAACCAACATGAAGCTATGTGTAAAGTTGTTTCAAAGTATCACACACTAAGCTAGATTAAGTTCTTTTTTAATCTCTGCTAGATACACTTCACCTGCTTTATTATAACTCCACCTTGCCTTATAACCCCTTGTATCTAAATGCACGAATCCCCTAAACTCATCGGCTGGATTTATGCTTATTGCAATACCAAAGGGCTTGTCATTATATGTTTTTAATACATGCTCGAATACCTTTTTAGTAGGAATGCCTTTTACCACAAAATCCACTGCATCACCTGCTATATGCCTTGACTTTGAAGCTCCACCTATCTTTTTATTATGTGTAGGACAGCGATAACCGCTATTTATAGTAATAGGGGCGTTAAAATGCTCTCTAATCTCTACTAGCGTGTCGATTAACTCATCTGTTGGCATACTTTTTGGCAACTCACATTTACCGCATTTGCATTTAAACTCAGCTTCTTTAAAGTATTTGTTCTCTTTCATTTTATTCCTTTATAACTAAAATTCAGTTTTGGCATTTCATTTCAAAGATTATGACTAAAAATAGCTAGTCATTATCGCTTTGTCATGTTGAGCGTAAGCGAAACATCTAAAAAATAATTCAAAGCTTTTTAAAGACTAAAACGATTAAAGCCATAATGCAACCTTAAAAAGCTAAACACAAAGCATAACAAAGCTATAAATAAATTCAAATGTCGGTTAAAACATCGTTATATTCCTTTTTGCATTCAAAAATGGACTTATTCCAAAGTAAGTCGTTATACTCTTTCCTTGATTACTCTCTTTATGATATATCGTTACTTCTATAAAATCCCTATTTGGCGTATCAGCTACTGCCACAAATTTAGCAAATGGGTTATTAATACTATATTCCCCATCTGTATATGCAAAACGAGTATTTGTGTCAAAATACCTGCATACATCTGTTCTTACTATTGCTTTTATAGTCTCTTCAAAGCGATTGCCATTAATAAAACTAGGCGGCACAACAATTTCCCCCTCTATTGCTTCAAAATGTGGCACACAAGGCGTTCGTATCTCTTCTGTTGAAAATATATTCGCTGTATAATGCACACTATGCTTTCTATCTTTAAATCGTATCCTAGCCTTTGCCTCTTCTCTTACTAGCCATTTATAGCATTTATAAGTCTGTGCGATAGGTTCTGTTTGCTTTATCTCTACTGCCTTATTTGTCCCTACTTCTTTTATACTCTTATAATATTTTACTTCCACTCCGCCATAATTCCATACTTCATATTCACATTCATAGCTTTTATTTACATCTACAATCCTTCTTCCATGCTTTACAAAAGCATTTGCCCTTTTTTTTGTAACACTTTTTCATTTACAATACTCACAAATCTAGTCACTATGATGACCTGCAAAGCAAAGTGTCTAACACTTTAGAATCTAAAAAGATATTTCTCCCTTTTAAATGCTCAATATAACAGAAACTACATCCTAGATTCTACAAACTCATACATATCAGCAACGATAGCCTTAATGCTGCATTCACCACTGATAATATATTGCAGAAGATAAACCAAATAGAAAATCTAATTTCTACTTTAAAAATTGATGGCGAGATGGTTAAAGAATAGTGCAAGATTATAGCACAAATCTCAGGTCATGTATGCCCATAGCTATAAACAATTTTGCAATACAATGAGTAGTGTTTGTGGATTAAACAGCGTTTTATTTTATGTTTTAACAATAAATTGCTATCATTCTACACGAACAATAAATTTAGCTAAGGAAGTGTAATGTATCGCTTTAGGTGTTTTTATGCAATATTTGCGTTTTGTGCAATGTTTGCCATGCATTCTGTGGGCTTATACGCGGAAGATAAAACAATTGTTGTAACAAGACAAACAGACAATATCCCAAATATTCAAGTTGTAAGTAGTGATGGTGCTGATAATACCATGGCAATATACAAAATGTTGGTGCAAGACTTAAAGACACTTGGACATTTTAATGTATATTATGATGATACCTTGAAGACTGATATTTTGCAAAATAATCTTGCACTGCAGGATTATAAAAATAAAAATATGAATTTTATCGCACAAGTTTCACAAAAGAAAAAAGGTGGTAGTCTCATAGCCACCCTTAGCCTATATGAGTATGCAAGTGGTAAGACCATCACAACAGAATATAGAGAAGATGAGATAGAACGCTATCCATTTATCGCCCATGCTATGGCGAGCTATCTTAATGATTATATCAAAGCACCAAATGCTGATTGGCTAAATCGTTATGTCGTTTTTTCAAATTATGTTGGTTCTGGTCGTAGCAATATTCTCATTGCAGACTATACCTTTACCTACCAAAAAACTATCATCAGTAATGGTCTCAACATGTTTCCAAAATGGGCAGATAGTAAGCAAGAAGAATTCTACTACACACTCGTAACGCATGAGGCGACCATATATAAATATAATATGTATAGTGGAAAAAACGAGAAAGTCATCTCAAGTCAAGGCATGGCGGTAGTGTCTGATGTGTCAAAGCATGGCGATAAGTTACTATTATCACTTGCCCCAGTTGGATTAAGCGATATTTTTTTATATGAAATAAAGAGTAAAAAGCTAACACAACTCACAAGGTATTCAGGCATTGATGTCAATGCACATTTTACCAATAATGAAAAAAGTTTTGTATTTGTATCTGATAGACTTGGGTATCCAAATATTTTCATGCAAGATCTTATGCCAAACGCCAATGTTACACAAATTGTATTTAAGGGACGCAACAATAGCACACTATCAACTTTTGGGCAATATATAGTGTATTCTAGTAGAGAAAGTGATGAAGAGACAGGGCTAAATGTATTTAATCTCTATTTAGTTTCAGCCCATAGCGACTATGTTCGTCGTTTGAGTAAAATAGGTACAAATAGAATCCCAGCATTCTCTCATGATGGAGATTCTATTATGTTTTTACGCCAACAAAAAAATGAACAAGCAATTGGCATTATCCGATTATCAATTAACAAAAGTTTCCTTTTTCCACTAAAAAATGTAAAAATTCAAGCGTTTGATTGGTAATTTTTTTGTTTTTTTGATAGAATAGCAAAACATTTTTTTGAGATTTAAGGAGATATCATGAAGTATTTGAAGCTTTCAAGTGTTTTACTTGCACTTTTTTTTGCGGTTGGCTGTGGTAGTAAAAGTGTAGAAAAGGATGGCAACACCACGCAGAAAACTACAGAGGTGCAACAAGAAGTTGATGGTCAAGAACCTGAAGAGGCAGTGGCAAATCCGGGTGGTGCAGGTTTGCCTGAAGGTGGTTTTATGCCTGATGGTGCTGTGAGTGGGGGAGATGGTTATGATGGCAGTGGTGATTCTGATTCAAGCGATCCGTATGCAGATAACAATGCTGGTGAAAATGGTATGTCTGGAAACTCCAATGGCGATACTGAAGAAGAGTATGCCGGAAATAATGAGGGCACAGCATATGGCGATGCTATCAAAGTAGATTCTCTCACTACAATTTATTTCGACTTTGATAGATATGACATTAGATCTGATATGAAAGACTATGTAAGAGCAAATGCTGATTTCATAAAAGAAAAAAATATTAAAGCGGTTGTATTGCAAGGCAATACCGATGAGTTTGGTGGCGATGAATATAACACAGCGTTGGGACTAAAGAGAGCCATATCAGTGCGTGATGCGCTTGTATTACAGGGGCTACCAAGAAATATGTTCTCAACAATTTCTTATGGTATGCATAAACCTGTGTGTAGAGAAAAAACTGCTGAGTGCTATGCGAAAAATAGACGCACAGATATAGTTGAGAAGTAATAAAAGTAACAACTTGGCTAGGGTTTTTGCAATGAGATTTAAGAGGTCTTTGTTAGCATTTGCTTCATTATCTGTATTACTCTATGCCGAACCTTCGGCATTTGAGTTGCAAAGTGGTGCTACAAAAAAGGATATGCGAGACCTTAAAGATATTGCAGATTTTACTCGTTCTGTTATTGGTGATTTTCAAAATAAAATTGTGAATCTGGAGCAAGCGGTTGATGGATTAAAAACCGTTTATGAAGGTATGAGTGCGACTTCAAGACAAGATAGCATTACAATTAAGAATCAGATAGATAAAATCCAAAATATTCAAGATATTGTAGATTCTTATCAAATGTCGCAAAAATCTCAAGCAGAGCTTGTTAAAAATTTGAAAGCCCAAGTTGAAGCAAATACAAAAAATATTGAGCAGATTAATCAAAAAATTGATAAATTGTCAGAAGCTTTTTTGCAAGCAAATGATGAGATTATAAAACAAATCCAAGTATTGAGCGAACAAGCCTTAGCATTGCAAAATAATATACAAGGTATCCAAAATCAGCCAGTCATAGATTCTATGCAAACAAGCAACAATATGCCAAAACAAGCGTATAATTTTTCACCTGATAATAGCAAGAATCTGAGTGAAGCAAAGAATCTCTTGCGTAAAAAACGCAATGAAGAAGCGAAGGCTTATTTTGAATATCTTATCGATCAGAAATTTGCAGTAGCAGAATCAAGTTATTATATCGGTGAGATATACTATGCAAGAAAAGAGTATAACGAGGCATTGCCTTATTACAAGACAAGTGCTAGTCTTGATAGTAAGGCGAGTTACATGCCGATTTTGCTATGGCATACCGCATGGTCATTTAAATATCTAAATGATTCAGATAATTATAGAAAATTTTTGCAAACCTTGGTTGCCTTGTTCCCCGAAAGCGAACAAGGTCGTAAAGCCCAAGATATTTTATCAAAATAGGAGATACATTATGATAGAAAATAACAATGTTGTGTCAATTAATTATGAAGTGCTTGATTCTCAAACAAAGCAGACAATTGATAGTAGCAAGGATAACAAACCGCTTGAATTTATTGTCGGGCAATCTCAAGTCATTGAGGGTTTAGAGCAACACATAAAAAACGCAAAAGTGGGTGATAAGCTAGAATTTAGTGTTGAACCTGAACTTGCCTATGGTGTGCGTAATCCAGAGCTTATGCAAGAAGTTGGCAGAGAACAATTTGGAGATATTGAGTTAGAAAAAGGTATGACTTTATTTGGTCAAGCTGAAAATGGTATGCCTGTGCAAGTCATTGTTGCGGATTTTAACGATACTTCTGTGCTTATTGATTATAACCATCCATTAGCGGGGAAAACTTTAGATTTTAGGGTTGAAGTGCTAAATGTAAGAGAGGCTACTGATGATGAGATTATAGCAAGTATGGGGGGTGGCTGTGGTTGCTCTAGCGGTGGCGGTCATGGACATGGCGGAGGTGGCTGCTGTGGCGGTGGCGGGGGTGGCTGCGGTTGTAGTCATTAAGCACACAGCATAAAGAATGACGCATAGAAACCGCTTATTTACATTACGCAAATAATAAAAGGCAATAAGATGTCTCGTAAAAAGATTTATTTTATTAATCTTTTGCCAATTATACTTATCAGCATAAATTTGCGTGCTCCCATTACTTCAGCTGGTCCGATTGCAAATTTACTTCAAGACTACTACGGACTTAGCTCAGCACAAGTTGGATTATTAACTTCACTACCATTACTAGCATTTGGAATAGTTTCATTTTTGGTTGCAATATTTCAGCCTGTAAGGGCAATGTTTTTTGGACTTTTGTGTATAATTCTTGGTGAAATATTGCGTTGTGTTGGGGGCAACACAGCCTTATTTGTCGGCACGGCAATCATGGGTTCTGGTATCGCTATAGCAAATGTTTTATTGCCGAGCTTTGTAAAGGCAAAGTTTCCCAGAGAGATTCCAAAGATTATGGGGATTTATAGCTTAGTATTAAATATTTCCGCTGCATTAGGGATAATCGCTATATTCCCATTGACACATGTTTTACCACTACCTTTAGCATTTAGTTGCTGGGTCATATTAGCCATTCTTGCGTTTATAAGCTATCTACCGCAAATCAAAAATCGCAGAATCTTTCGCTCAAAGCAAAGCTACACAAAGATAAACTCACTATTTGCAAATATAAATGCATGGAAAATCACTCTATTCATGGGCTTACAAAGTGCGATGGCATATAGCTTTTTTGCATGGTATCCAAGTTTGCTGATTGACTTTGGCTTTGAAAAGGATTTTATCTCTCGCATTATGACATTCACACAATGCGTTATTATCCCACTCTCATTTATCATTCCGTTATGGCTGCATTCTCTGCGTCAAAAAATGCGAAATATTTTTATTGTTGTCATTTGTATGCTTTATGCGGTAAGCTATTTTTTGCTACTTATTTCACATGAAGTATGGTCGATTATACTCGCTTCTGTTTTGATTGGTATTCCACTGGGTGGCGTTTTTAGCGTTGCTTTACTTTTTATTTCAAGCAAAAGCGCAAATGTATTCATAGCAACTAAACTCTCAGCCATGTCGCAAGGTATAGGCTACCTTATGGCTTCTCTTTGTCCATGGATTATTGGAAAACTCCATGATACATATCATAGCTTTACTTATGCAATTTTTATGCTTATTGTTCTAAGCTTATTGTTAAATATTGTTGGCTATTACGCACAAAGAGTTGTAGTTGTAAAATGAAACAATAGCATTTGTTAATTGTGCTAATTTGCAGTATTCATTTTTTATGTATTTGAGTTGTTGAGATTATACAAGAAAAATATTTTAAGTTTTGATATTTGAAACTCATGATATTTTTTCATATTTACCATTATTAGATATAATCATCGGCTTAATCCAAAAAATTGGGTTAAATCCGTATTTTTTAGGAGTCCGTTATGAAAGTTCGACCATCGGTCAAAAAAATGTGCGATAAATGCAAAGTCATTAAACGCAAGGGTGTGGTTCGCGTGATTTGTGCGAATCCAAAACATAAACAAAGACAAGGATAAAAAATGGCTAGAATTGCTGGTGTAGATTTGCCAAAAAAGAAAAGAGTAGAATATGCACTCACATATATCTATGGTATTGGGCTTAAAAGCTCAAGAGATATTTTGAATGCTGTAAATATTTCTTTTGATAAGCGAGTTCATGATCTCAGCGAAGATGATATTTCAAAAATCTCCAAAAAGATTCAAGAAAGTTATATGGTTGAGGGTGATTTACGCAAAAAAGTAACAATGGATATTAAGGCTCTTATGGATTTAGGTAGTTATCGTGGTTTAAGACACAGAAAAGGCTTACCTGTGCGTGGGCAAACAACAAAAAATAATGCTCGCACAAGAAAAGGTAAGAAGAAAACCGTTGGTAGCAAATAAGGAGTAGCGTATGGCAAAGAAACAAACAAATGTTAAAAAAAGAGTGGTAAAAAAGAATATTGCTCGCGGGATTGTGTGCATCGCTGCTTCATTTAACAATACAAATGTAACAGTTACTGATGAAATGGGTAATGTTTTGTGTTGGGCTACTGCTGGTGGATTAGGCTTTAAAGGTAGTAAAAAATCTACGCCTTATGCCGCACAACAAGCTGTAGAATCTGCTTTATCTAAAGCAAAAGAACATGGCATTAAAGAAGTGGGCATTAAGGTGCAAGGTCCGGGTAGTGGTCGTGAAACTGCTGTAAAAAGCGTTGGTGCGATTGAAGGTATTAAAGTGTTATGGATAAAGGATGTAACGCCATTGCCACATAATGGTTGTCGTCCGCCTAAAAGAAGAAGAGTATAAGGGAGTGTTGCATGGCAAGATATAGAGGACCTGTAGAAAAGATTGAAAGACGACTAGGCGTTTCTCTTGCACTGAAAGGTGAGAGAAGACTAGCTGGTAAAAGTGCGCGTGAAAAAAGGGATTATGGTCCCGGACAGCATGGCATGAGAAGAGGTAAAATATCTGATTATGGTTTGCAATTACGCGAAAAGCAAAAAGCAAAGTTTATGTATGGCATTAGTGAAAAGCAATTCCGCTCTATTTTTAAAGAAGCGAACAGACAAGAAGGAAACACAGGTGAGAATCTCATACGATTGCTTGAGTTACGCCTTGATAATGTTGTGTATAGAATGGGCTTTGCGACTACAAGAAGATTTGCAAGACAGCTTGTAACACATGGGCATATCTTAGTTGATGGCAAACGAGTAGATATTCCATCATTCCAAATCAAGCAAGGACAAAAAGTTGAAGTAAGAGAAAAAAGTAAAAACAATGTGCAAATTGTGCGTTCTCTTGATCTTACTGATCAAATTGGTATTGTGCCTTGGGTTGATATTGATAAGGATAAAAAGTTTGGTATTTTTACGCGCAATCCAGAAAGAAGCGAAGTTGAGATTCCAATAGAGGAGCGTTTAATCGTTGAGCTATACTCAAAATAATACATAAGGTGGTTTAGTATGAAAAGTATAAAGGTAAGACCATATATTCCAGAAAAACTTGAGATAGAAGAAATTGCGCCAAATCACATTCGATTACACGCATATCCGTTTGAACCCCATTATGCTGTTACGATAGCTCATCCTGTCCGCAGATTGCTACTATCAAGCTCTGTGGGATATGCGCCAATAGGTATAAAGATTGAGGGTGTGCGACATGAGTTTGATACTGTGCGTGGAGTTGCTGAAGATGTAGCACCATTCATTGTGAATATTAAAAACTTGAAATTCAAAGTAAATGAAGATATGCAGCAACACGAAAAATTTGAGTTGCATTATGAGTTTAATGGTCCAATGGAGTTGCGTGGTGAGCATTTAAGCAATGAAAATATCACGGTATTAAGCACGGATTCACATTTAGCAAATATTAATAGTGATGCAAAGCTTAAATTCTCTATTTTAATACATAAAGGTTTAGGATTTGTAGCGAGTGAGACCATCCGTGAAGAAATAGGTAGTGAGTATATACCACTTGATGCTGACTTTACGCCGGTAAAAAGGGCTGTGTATGACATTGAGAATGTTTTACATGAAAGTAACCCTAACTTTGAAAAGATTGTATTTGAAGTAGAAACAAATGGGCAAATTGAGCCTATGGAAGCTTTCAAAGAAGCAGTTGCTATCATGCACTCTCAAATGAGTGTGTTTGGTGCAGAACTTAGTGATGTGCCAACAAGCAATGGTCGTTTAAATGGTGATAGCCCAGAGTTAAAGGTATTACTATCGAGTGTTGAGATACTCAACCTAGAGCATCGTCCAAGCAATTGTTTGCAGAAGTCAAATATCAAATACATAGGTGAGTTGGTATTGATGAATGAGAGTGATTTAAAGAATATTAAAAATTTAGGCAAACGCTCATTTGATGAGATTACAGCAAAGCTAAATGAAGTTGGCTATGCGGTTGGTGCGGATTTACCACATGAATTAGCTACGACTTTAAGTAAGCGTTTGGCAAAATTAAAAGGACAAAATTAAAAGGAATAATATGCGACATAAACATGGTTATAGGAAATTAGGCAGGACTTCTTCTCATAGAAAGGCATTGTTAAAGAATCTAAGCATCGCCCTTATTGAGCATGGTAGAATAGAAACAGGTGTATTTAAAGCAAAAGAGTTACAAAGCTATATTGAAAAGCTTGTTACTGCGTCAAAGAATGCGGACTTTAATACACATAGATATGTATTTGCTGAATTGCAAAATAAGAAGGCAACTAAAAAATTGATTACAGAAATAGCTCCTAAGTTTTCTGCAAGAAATGGTGGCTATACTCGTATTCAAAGAAGTGGCATTAGAAGAGGTGATGCTTCTACATTGGCTATCATTGAATTTGTTGAGTAAAAACTTGTGCTTATTGCAGTAAGCAACAAGCAATGTATTAGCTAATCTGGTGTGTTGGATAGCAATATTTAACACACAAGATTTCTATCTTCTATCCCCAAAGTAAAAATTTCAAGTTACAAACTCAAATTATCCTTAAATTTATCCCCTAGTGTCTTTAATACTATAAAAGGTGTATAAACATGATACTAAGCATGGCATACTATAGATTCTAATGTTATCTGTTGTTTCCAAATGATTATAAGATGGTTTTATAAAAGTAGATTTTAATCTACACTAAACTTTCATTACAACGCAATCACAATTTATGCAACTTGCCATCAACTACCATATATTTAATCTTCCCATATAGTTCTAAACCATGATAAAGACTTGTAGAATCTAAAACTTCAAATTTTTCCTCCAAATCAACGATCATAAAATCAGCATCTCTTTGTGTAGCAATATGTCCTTTATTTAGTCGCATAAGCTTACTTGCATTGCTACTTGTAAGCTTTACTAAATCTCGCATTGACAGAATCTCTTCTTTCACTAGCAAGGTATATGCAAGGCTAAAAAAGTATTCAATACCAGATACACCCTCACTTGCATATTCAAATACTTGCTCTTTATACTGCTTTGAGACTTCTTGCTGCATACTTGTTAGAAGAGAAACTTTGCCCTCTTGCAATCTTTTTACAAGTTTTTCTTTTTTACTCCGAGTAAGCAGGGGTGGGGTCATTTTGTAGCGTGTATCATAGGTTTTTATGCTTTGTTCATTAAAGATTAAATGTGGGAGTCCAACTTGTGCGTGCATGTTTTTTTCATGGCAAATCATATCGAGTGTATGGGCTATATTCATAGACATAAAAATGACTTCAATATCAAGGAATTTTGCCATTTCTTTTATCTTTGCAACTTCTTTAATTTGTCCTATCGGCGTTATCATAGGTAGTCCAAGCCCCCTTGCAAACGCACTCTCATACGCCACACCTTGCTCGATATTGAAATCAAATGCAAATACACAAAGTGGTAAATCAAGCATTTTAGCATATTGCATACTTTGATATAAGAGATTAGACCCAATCGCAGAATTACTAAAAATTGCCTTTGCATTTTTATTAAGACTATGCAATGTATCGATATTGCTTAGTCTAGATTCTGAATCTGTGCTTGCAATAAGTGGATAAATATTTACACTATTGTGTGAATTAATGCTTTCAATAAGGGCATTCATAGCTTCATTATCAATGCTTGGCTGTGTGTATGGATTAAGAAAGATGGTAGAGATACCGCCATAAAGTGCCTTATTTGCAAGTGTGTGTATGGGCTTTGCCCCAAGCTTTTTATCAAGTGGAAATACATTAATATCAATACAAGCTGGCAATATCGCATACCCATTGCAATCAATCTCTTCGCATTCTCGCAAATCATCTCTAAACGAAATAGAATCTTGTATAACCTGTATAATCTTGCCATTTTGCACATACACACTGCCTTGCACAAAGCCCTTTTCATCATCAAATATTTTCGCATTTTTAAAACATTGTATTTTATCTTCTTGCATATCTATCCTTTCATTAACTCATAAATAAAGAAGTATCACCCAAAATGATTAAGATTCCAATGCCAATTAAAAAGATACCACATATTTTTTCAATAATTCTTAATTGCTTTTTTGCTTTTCGTATGAGATTTAATCCCTTGTCTAAAAAGAGAGCTAATAATAAAAAAGGGAGTGAAAGCCCGGCTATAAAAGCTAAACTAGCGTATATAGCAAGTCCCTCATTCATAGAAGCAAGCAGGGCAATAGAGCTAATAATAGGACCAGAGCAAGGCGACCAGCCCGCCGCAAAACCCACGCCTATAATAAATGGTGCGATAAATCTTAGAATCTTATGTTGTTCTAGCTTTTGTAGGTTTAATTGCTTTGTTTGATTAAGCATTGCAATATGAAAGATTCCCAAAAAATGGATACCAAAAAGGATAACAATACCGCCAGAAATATATCGCACAATGGGATAATTAAAAAAATTATCGATAATTTGAAACATGGCTAAAAAAAGCAAAAAGAATACAAGCCCAAACCCAAAAACAAAAAGCATTGCATTGCGAAACATACTAAAGCGAGAATACTTTGTCTCATCATGTAGCACACTCCCAGAAATATAGCTCATATAAGATGGTATAAGCGGCAGAATGCAAGGTGCAAGAAAGTTTAGAATCCCACCCAAAAAACTTGCAATAAGCGGTAATTCAAAAAATATTTTTTGTAAAAAGTCCATAGAGTTAATCCAAATAGCTTATAAATATAGTATAGAAATAAAATTATACTCAATGTCTTAGAATATCTACAACAAATGTGAAATTTTCTAGAATTGCTTTGAAGGATTCCAAATAGTGCTTTATAGATATTTCATGTAGAATTCTTGCACATTTGCCATCAAACTTTAACTTTTTAACCCACAAGAAAACATTTAACCACAAATACAAAAACACACTAACACATAAAAGCCTCAATAAATTTAACAATGGATGAAAGCATACTAAAAAGCATTTAGCAACGATACATAATAAATTAAAAATGATGAGCTTTGTAAGTATGGCGGGGATTGGTAGTATTGCTGTAATGGGAACTGGGATTATAAAGCTAAAGTGAATATACAAACACCATAAAAAATCAAATAAAATTGCTCGTTTTGGCAAGGAATATATAAATAATCAATATAAAGCAAAAATCACTGACATTAAAAACTTTGGTGACAAAACCTTACAAGCCGTGCAAAATATGAGCGAGTTAATCACTAGAAATAAAGATGATTTAAAATAATAGCACATATAACAAGATAATAAAACAAGCATAAACGCCAACAAAGATTTATCACAACTTGGAATAAATCATAATGACTGGGTAAAATGGATTGGAAAACACAGTTACAAACTTTGCTAGATAAATCACAAGATAAAATATTTGATGATCTATCTAGTGATGTATTGCATGAAGCCTTACAGAATTTAAGTATGCGGGGCTAACTGCTAATCAATTGAGGGCTTTAAGTGGTGGAGTAAAAGAGTGAAGCGGGCGGAGTTAATGATAAAGGCTTAAAAGGTTTAAATCATGTGCAAAACGCTTTTAACAATGCTTTGCAAAATGTAGCAAGTAGTGAAAATATTAATAAGGCTACATAAGTTAGGAAAAGATTTTGCAACAACAATGCGCCAATTCGGTGACTTTCTTGTGGATTCTGCAAGTGGAGTCAATAAAGCCTTAATCATTCAGTCTTAATTTAATAATCTAACATTTGCAATACATGCAAAACAAGGCAAACAAGATTTTAAAACTTAATACACATGCAAAACATATCTTAACACTACTTACACAACTCAATCATACATTTATACAAGTTAATCATACGCTAATCATGTTTTTAATGTTTTATTACCTTCTTTTATGTTTTGGAATGCATCTTTTAATCTTTTGTTTGTTGGTAATGTTACATTGCAGGTTTTGTTAAGATTGTATCAAAACTTTAATATTTTTGTATATATGTAATTCCAATTTGTATCAAAGCTTTAATTAATTCGTAATTTTGTATTGCTTAGTTTATAACACTTTGTAAAGTGAAAATGTAATATATAATCACTGGATAAAAATCATATAAAAAAGGCTTAGATTTTAAGTTGTAGTAAGGGTATTTTAAAGGGTTAAATCTTTAGAATATGTGTTATTTTACTTGTAATTTTTGATTTAACCTTAAAAGGTTATACAAAAGGCTATACAGAATTATAAAGGGGTGTTTGAAGCTTGAAAAGTGTTATATCTGTAATTAAACATTAAGTGCCGATGTAATGGTGAATTTCTTAAATACAGATAGCTTCACACTTGGTGCGTATGTAGGCTTTGGGCTTGGCTATGGTATCACTGGATTAACTGGCGAAAAAATGATAGTTGATACTTTGAGTAAAGAACAGAATTACAATGGATTCAATATTCCTATAAATGTAGGTATCGCAGCGACTTTTGCAGGATCACATAAAGTAGAAATCGGTGCAAAAATCCAAGCCCTATCAGCTGGATATAGCTCAAAGACTAAGAATGATAAAAGCGAAATACTAATGAATACACATGTGATTAATGTAGGTTATTCTTACATTTTCTAATGTTTTATAGGGCATAACCTTTATTTGTTCTGCCTTATTTTGTTTCAACCTATTTGTTCAGTCTTACAACCTTACATTATTAAAATTCCATTCCCACTTTTAAAGTGGGGAATCTTTTGTATTTCAAACTTGCTTTTTTATATTGATTTAGAGATCAGATTCTCAACCATTCGGGTGGGTGCAGGGCGTAAGGGTGCAAAACAACACGACTTTAAAATCTATATGTGGTATGATATCCATTTGGAATATTGCAGTATTTCAAACCTGCTTTAGCTTAAAAAAAAAGGGGGGGGGGGGGGAATATTTGGGCCAAGCCCACCTTTTTATTTCAATTTAGAATATACAAACGCTTGACAATGAAAAAATGTCGGTTAGAATTTTGAGATGGAATCTAAAACCCGTTTTCACCCTAAACCCTGTCTCACCCAAATAAGACAGATTCTAAAAATCTTAAAGTATGCCAAGCCTTAAAACAAAACATTAACTGCGAATTGCCAATACATACCAAGTGTTGTGCTGTGTTCTTGTCGTAAGAGTTGTTGAGCGAAGACTTTATCCACACTAGGTGGTAAGGTTACTGTAGAATCCATTTGATACCACCTTTGACTTTTAGCACTTGGATCACCTGCGATTTGTATAGGCATTTTCACACCGATGTCAAATCGTATGTTGTTATAAGCATAAAGACTTGCACCAAATCGCATAAACGCACCAGCCCCAGCTAGATAGAGTGTATCATCTGCTTTTAGCGTTACGCTGTCTTTGGTTGTGTTATTATAGGTTCTGCTATCATAATGCCCTAAGCTATAGGTGATAAACTCATAGCCAATACCACCATAAGCACCAATGCGTAATGGAATCATCTTTTTATAATCACTCAAAGTTCCCACCAAAATATGTATAGGTATATTTGCACCAAAGTCAAAGCCAACAGAGTAGCTTAACATAAAGGCATTATTTGAGATATTTTCTGCAAAGTTTGGATTCTTATTAAACTTAATTTCTTGATATTGTCCATTATTACCCGGTGCGGATACATAGAATCCATCACGATAGCAAATATTTGTAAGACCGGGCATTTCATCTGCACCGCATTTACGCAGATTCCCATCACGCACATTTGATTTTGATATAGAGCCAAGATCGACTTTATTAGAATAACTCGCACTGATATAACCACGCAGGGTAAAAATCCCCATTTTATCAAAGGTTACTTCCGTGCCGATATAACCGCTTGTAATGTCTTTCACGCTACCACTATACTCGCCAAGTTGCGTTTGTGAGTAGTAATAGCCGCCTTTTTCATTTACACTTGAAGTGTTTTTTGTCATTTGATTTGTAGAGTTTGTATGAAGTGAGCCTTCCCCTATGCTTTGCCCTATCCCAAGAAAAAACTGATAGCGAACCGCCCATGCAGACTCTATACAGCAAAAAATCCCCACAATGATAATAAAAACCCCTCTTTTTAAACCACTCATTCTACTCCCCTTATACACTCTTTTTATTAAAAATAGGACAAATATCACTTGACTCTAGCTTTGTGGTGTCAAAAAAGTCCTTTATAGATTCTCTAATTAAATGATAATCCTTTTCATTATTGACAAACTCCCTGTATTTGCTAGAATCTTTCTGCCCTTTCGCATAGGCATGTAGGTTTTTTCTAAACATAATAACCCCTCTTTCGCCATAAAACTCAAACATAGAATCTAAATGCTTTAATACTAAATCTTTCTTCAAAGCAAGTGGAAAGTCATTTGTTTTAGCCTGTATCTGCCAGAAAATCCAAGGAGATTTCAACGCAGCCCGACCAATCATCGCCCCATCTGCATTCGTGATTTGCATGACTTTTTGAAAAGATTCTAAACCATCTATCTCGCCATTTGCAATCATGGGGATTTTCAAGTTTTCTTTCATCAAAGCAAGGCTATCATAATCGATTTTATCCTTTTTATACGCATCCATTTTTGTCCTAGCATGCACTACGCAGTAATCCACACCGCTTTCATTAATCGCTTCTGCTAAATCTAGCGGTATCTTTTTATCAAAGCCTAGTCTAACCTTTACGCTATATACCTGCTTATTGCCATATTTGCGAATGATTTGTAGCAAAGATACAAATTTATCTAAATCTTTTAAAAGCGCACTGCCATTGCCATGATTTGCCACCTTTGGAGCGGGACAACCGCAGTTAAAGTCAATAATATCCACCCAAGAGAGTTCATTAATCTTTTCAACTGCCCTTTTTAGAATCTCTTCTTTACTCCCTGAAATCTGCAGGGAAAAGGGCGTCTCATTCGGGCTTTTTAATGCCATTTTTAGCGTTTTTTCATTCTCATAAACAAGGGCATGGGAGCTTATCATCTCACTCACGGTAATATCTACACCAAAATCTTTTACTACCTTTCTAAAAGGCACATCGCTAAAACCAGCAAGTGGGGCAAGTATCAGCAGGGGAGCTGGAAGCTTTTTTGTTTGTTTAAAAGTGTCTAGGTGGTGCTTTAGAGATTCTATATTGCTGTAATGTGTTGTGTATTGCACTTATTTCCTTTTTCTCTTGCTTTAAGATTCTATAAAAATTAAGTCTTTGGGATTTACAAAGCACACATTATAGCATAAAATATTATGTATTCTTTATGTTTAACTTATAAGGCATTGTAACCTAAACTCACACACTTTTGATACAATGACGGATAGATAATAATTATTTTTTAAGGAGCAAATATGCTAGTTTTTGGACAAGAGATTCTAAACAAAGCGAATAAAGAGGGCTATGGAGTAGGTGCATTTAACTTTGTGAATTTTGAAATGCTAAATGCTATTTTTGTAGCGGCAAATAAGGCAAACTCACCCATTTTTGTGCAAGCAAGTGAAGGGGCGTTAAAATACATGGGTATTGATATGACAGTAGGCATGGTAAAAACTATGGCAAAGCGTTATCCGCATATCCCTGTGGCATTACACCTTGATCATGGCACTAGCTTTTCTTCATGTAAAAGTGCGGTAGAAGCGGGATTTACTTCTGTGATGATTGATGCTTCACACCATCCTTTTCATGAGAATCTAGAAGAGAGTGCAAAAGTCGTAGAAATGGCACATAAAGAGGGTGTAGGCGTAGAGGCAGAGCTTGGCAGACTTATGGGGATTGAAGATAATATATCGGTTGATGAGAAAGATGCTGTGCTTGTAAATCCAAAGGAAGCAGAGCAGTTTGTAAAAGAAACAAAGATAGATTATCTAGCCCCAGCCATTGGCACAAGTCATGGGGCATTTAAGTTTAAAGGTGAGCCAAAGCTTGATTTTGAGCGATTAAAGCTTGTAAAAGAGCTGACAAAAATCCCGCTTGTATTACATGGGGCGAGTGCTATACCAGATTATGTAAGGGCGAGTTTTAGTGAGAGTGGTGGGGATATTGGCAGTAGTAAGGGTGTGCCTTTCTCATTCTTACAAGAGGCAGTAAAAGGGGGCATAAATAAGGTAAATACAGATACAGATTTACGCATTGCTTTCATCGCTGAAGTGAGAAAACTCGCAAATAAAGATAAATCACAATTTGACTTACGCAAGTTTTTTGCACCAGCTATGGAAGCTATGAGTAATGTCATCGCAGAGAGAATGGAAGTCTTAGGCAGTGCAAATAGAATCTAAAAAACTTTTGTCTTAATATTAAGGATTTAGAATGTTTCATATTGTATTTAATGCTGATCAAAATTACATGAAATATGTAGCAGTGCTGATAACAAACATCATACATTACACAGATACAAGTAAAAAATATGTAGATTTCGCCTTTCATAGCACAGAATCTAAAAATAAAACCCAAGATTCCAACATATCTATGCAAATAAATGGGGGGGGGGGGGCAAAGCCCCATAACTTGGGGAGAAAGTCTCGCAAATAGAGAAAACCCTATAAATGCGGAGCAAAGCTCCATTAATTTAGAGGGCTATCACTTTCATGTTATAACAGATTCTATTACAAAGAAAACTTTGGAACAATTTCATATATTGCAAACCACCTTGCAAGATATTTATCCGTGTCAAATAGAAGCCCACATCATTAATGATGAGGACTTCAAGGATTTACCAAAGTGGGGCTATGAAGAAGCGCAACAATATGCGGCTTATTATCGTATTAAACTTGTGGATTTTTTACCAAACAATGTAGATAAATGTTTGTATCTAGATACAGATATGCTTATATTAACAGACTTGCGAGAGCTTTTTGCGTTCAATTTAGATGGCTATATTGCTGCTTCATCGAGTGGTAGTCCAAATGCAACAATTAGTCGTTATGGAATCTACAGAAAGAAAAAGGGCGGTAAAAAAGCAGTAAAATCGTTTGAAACAAGTTTTTATTTTTGCAGTGGGCTTATGCTTATTAATACAAAAGAGTGGATAAAACAAAATGTAGATATTGAGGCAATGCGTTTTTTGAGAGAGTATGAAACAGAGTTTGCAGACCAAGATGCCCTAAACTTTGCTATGCGTGATAGGGTGTATAATTTGGGTGAACAATGGGGGATACTTGCTTATCAATCACTTGAAGCAGCTTGTTCTACTAATATAGATTTTTCAAAGCGATATGAAAAAGCAATGATAAATGCCAAGATTCTCCACTGCAATGGTCCAGCAAAAGCATGGTTTGGGGCTTATAATAAACTTACGATAGATTTTATGCCAAATATATATCCACATAAAGATGTATGGTGTAAAATGGCAAGGTTATGCAGTGGATTCGAAAATGAATTGAACGCACAAGTAGAAAATATAGAAAATGAAGGTTTGCCTGAATATGCCATAGCACTTGCAAGACAATTAAGGGAATTTCAAGGACATTATAACTTTCCTGCAATGAAGAGACGGCTTGAGCGTATAAGCAAACCACACAAAGCCATTATGATGGCTTTGAAAAATCTAATACATCGTTTTAAAAAGCATGTATGAATATATTATTTAGTAAAACCGCGATATATTTTGCTAAAATACACGCTATTTTGTATGGAAAGGTTTATTTATGTTTGTAGATGATAAATTACTTGATAAGCTTGAAAAATTAGCAATGATACATATCGCACAAGAAAAGCGTGAGGATTTTAAAGAAGAATTAAGCGAAATTATCGCCAAAATGGATAGCCTGCAGGAAGTCGATACAGATAGTATTGCATTGCAAAAAGATGATAAAACCCCCATGCGACCAGATTTACCAGAAGATTCCGCAATACGAGACCAAATCCTAAAACAAGCCCCAAAAGCAAAAGATGGCTATTTCATTGTACCAAAAGTGATAGGGTAGGTTTTCTCCTGCTTTATATTTGTGAGAGTGTTGCGAGTTATCTTGAAGTAGGTCTTTAATCGTTAGAGGCTCATATACCAAATCAGATACTAAAAGTAAAAAATCTTGTGTAATCAACTCTCTTAACACCACAGCGTATAAGCACTCCCAGTAGTTGCAAACTTTTCATTCTTATGCGTTATTATCTTAAAATCTTTAGCTGAAAGCCTATCTGCTAGGGCATTATAAGCTTTGTTTTCATAACCTGTGCCAATGATAACTTCTTGTATGCCCGCTTCCTTTAAAAGCCTTAAGCTTCGCTCAATCAAAGTTTCTTGTAAAGTTCTGTATATAGAAAGCCTTTTGATAGATTGTTCTTGATATCGTCAATTGAGTAATATTTGCATAAGGTAATACCAACTTTACGACATGAAAAATCTAGAATAGTTAATACCCTCCCCCAAAAAAAATTAAAGTCAAAAGTAAAGATTGGATTTGCATATGTCATTAGAATCTGTGCTAGTATTTGTGTTCTTTATAGTTACTTGATTATTTTCTATTTTTACATATCCATTGCATTTACTTTTATCCCCCAACAATCCTTACAATATCATTGTAAAGTCCAAGCAACATAAACGTTATAATAAGGCTAAGTCCTAATGCGACAAGGATATTTGCTATTCTTTCATGCAGAGCCTTTCCGGTTAGCCATTCATAGAGAGTAAAAAGGATTTGCCCGCCATCGACTATGGGTATGGGTAAAAGATTTATTACGCCAAGATTCACAGAAATGATGGCTAACACCAAAATAAAATTAATAAATCCCGCATTATATGCCTTCGCACTCACATCAGTAATGCCTACCACACTGCTTAGATTCTCAAGCCCAATTAGCCCTAGCAGCATATCCCGCAATCCCTTATATATCAACATAATATCATCATGGACTTTCATCATAGCATTTTGTAATATCTCAACGGGACTAAAATACATGATTGTAATAGCAGGTGTGATGCCCAATATTATGCGATCCTTTTCCTTGCTTAAAGGCACAAGTAGTTCTAGAGTCTCTTTGTTTTTATTGGATTTTTCATAAGAAATAGGGCGAGATATAAGCAGCTTTGCCTCCATATTTTGTGTTTTATTCTCATTTAAAATATGGCTAATATCGCTAAATTTTTCCACTTTGATTCCATTAATGCTTATTATCTCATCATCTTTTTTTAGGATATTATAAGCTAAAAATTCCTTGCCAATATCACCAATAATAGGGGTATTAGAATAGCTTGGCACACCTTGTGCAAAAATGATTATATATATGAAAAATGCTAAAATAAAATTAAATAAAGGACCTGCAAGAAGGATTAAAATCCGCTGAAATGGGTGCTTAGAAAGCAGAGAATCTTTATCGTATTGACTAGAAACACTAGATTCTATCTCATTAGAATCTTTAGATATAGAATCTTTTGTAATCTCACCTTTGAGCTTTACATATCCGCCAAGTGGTATGAGAGATAGGGTGTATTCTGTGCCTTTGTATTGCTTTGTGATGAGTTTTTTACCAAAGCCAATGCTAAAAACTAAAACTCTAACACCAAATAAACGCGCAAATAAAAAATGCCCTAGTTCATGAAAAAATATGAGGAATGAGAGTCCCAAAATGGCAAATAATAAGCCCATTAAGCCATAGCCTTGTAATATTTAAAGGTATAATCAAGCCCAGAATATAGCGTAACAATCACTGCAATCCATAAAAAAAGTGTGCCGCCGGGGAAAAAGTCAGCAAGTAAAAACGCAATCGCTAGAATCTGAAAACCAGTCTTGTATTTTCCAAGCGGGCTTGCTGCGACATTTTGCTTTGAGTTTGCCGCTACAACACGCAAGCCTGTGATATAAAACTCACGCGATAAGATGATAAAAACCGCCCACGCATTCGCCCTATCAAGCAACAATAAGCCGATGAATGCCCCAAGTATCAGCATTTTATCTGCTAAAGGATCAAAGACTTCGCCAAATGTGCTACCCAAATCAAACTGCCGTGCAATATAGCCATCAAAAAAATCTGTAATAGAAGCGATACAAAAAATAAGACAAGCACAATAATTCCGCCAAGAAATATCTACCCATGAAGGTACGATATGCTCCCAATGAAGCATCACAACAAGCAGCAAAACAGCGAGTAAAATACGCGAACATGTAAGAATATTTGGTATGTGTTTCATGTAAAATCCAGTTTTATATATGTTAAGTAAAGTTAAAATTATAACAAAAAAAGCAAAATCTTTTATTGCTTTGTTGTGTTAGAGTTTTGTAATTTATGCTGCAAAATTTGCAACATTATAGAAAATATTTTGCAATAAGAATCTGTTGAGCGTGTTGCAATGTGATAATTTTAATTGTTTAGAATCAAGTGGGATTTGGTTTTTGTTATTAACTTTATTTGGATAGAGTAACGCATTATTTTTATTTTTTAAGGAGATCTCTATGAATCATGTGCGTATAAGCGGGGGGGGGGGGGCAATACCTCTGCAATAACGAAAATTATATTTTATGCCAAAAGAAACTACCCACGAGGCGTGGCGTTATGTGGCTAGGGCAGACCTGCAATCTCAATTGCTATTTTTGCTACTTTGCTGAGCGGATCGCTGACAAGAAGCACCCTGAGCATCCATTTTTCTCTCTTGATAAAGCAAAAGAAATCTGTAAAATCTATGTTGATGAGTTCAATTGTAATAGCATAGATATTCAAGGCGGTGAGCCGACCATCTATCCTCATATTTTTGAGCTTTTAAAATACTGCAATGAAATCGGATTAAAACCAAGTCTTATAACAAACCTTATTGCTTTAGCAAAGTTTGAACACGCACAAAAATTTAAAGAGGCAGGGGTTTATGATTTTCTCTGCTCTTTGCATGGTATTGGTGCTACCTATGATAAGATTGTAGGTAAAAAAGGTGGCTTTGAGAGACAAATTAAAGCCCTTACAAATCTACAAATACTAAAGATTCCAATACGGGCAAATTGCGTTTTAACAAATGAGGTTATAGATGAATTGCCGCAAATTACTGATCTTGCAATTAAATATAATGCACGAGTGGTAAATTTTTTAGGTTACAATAATGCAGGTGATCAAAAGAGGGTAAGAGATACGCACAATATTCCATATTATGATGTGATAGGGCAAAAACTTACGCCTTGTATTGATAGATTAGAATCTCATGGCATTGAAGTGAATTTGAGATTCCTGCCATTTTGCGTTGTTGAAGAGCGACATAGAAAAAACATTGCAAATAGTTTGCAAATGATATATGATCTACATGAATGGGAGAGAAGCTCTAGATTGTGGATTGAGAGACAACCTCAAAGGGCAGCAAAACTAACGACAGAAAAACCAGATGTCATACGCTTTTTCACACAACACAAAAGACGCATGGCAAAACGACACAAAAGCTTTACATGGCTAAAACGCACAATATTGCCCTATATTCGTTTTGATGACAAATATGCACCAATCCAACCCTATGAAAAGCCAATTTTAGATAAGATTAAGTTCTATACTCCAAATGTAAAAAACATAGAATCCTTTAGTAAATTAGAGCATTTTTATTTAGAGCAAGACCTTGTGTTTGATGACATTCTTAAGGAAAAGATTAAGCCAAAACGATGTGAAGAATGTTCGATTAAATTTATTTGTGATGGATTTCATTGTGATTTTATTGAGGAATTTGGACAAGGTGCAATTAAGCCGATACGCTTGGATAAAGAAATACTAGATCCCAAACATTATTCAAACCTGCAATATAAAGTCATAGAAAAACAAGAGTGGGATTGGTTCTTTAATGATTTTGAGCGAAAAGAAGTGGAAAAATGCGTGCAAGATTTTAAAGAAAATCTTAAAAAAGAGGGACAACATGAAACTTCCGCAAGTTGAGATTATCATTTCTCTTTACAACTATGCAGAATATATTAGCGAATGTATCCTTTCTGTTATAAAGCAGGATTATCCGCATATTCTCATTCATGTCGTAGATGATGGAAGCAGCGATGATTCTGTAAGGATAGTGCAGGATTATTGCAAACAATATGCAAATATTAGATTGACAACAAAAGTAAATGGCGGTCAGCTAAGTGCGTTTAATGCCGGATTTATTCACCTTGATGGGAAGAGTGAAATTGTGTTTTTTCTTGATGCTGATGACTATATGCGTGAGGGCTACATCAAAAAAGCTGTGGAAACTTTTTTAGAGTCCCAGTGCGATATGTTATTTTGCGATTTATTTATCATGCAAGATGGTAAAATAAGCGATGGTGATAATGAGGTTTTGCCCTATGGTGATTTAGGTTTTAGTATATTTGATACCTACTTTAATGGCTCTTATTATGGACACTCTACTTCTACAATAGCAATTACAAAACAGATGCTTAGCAGAATCTTGCCACTTTCATTGGAAAATGAATGGAGAATACGGGCTGATGATTGTATAATCTATGGTGCCGCATTGGTTGGGGCAAAAATATTTCACTTAGATTTCAAAGGCATTTACTATCGTGTGCATAGCAATAATAATCATTGTGGAAAGACTTTTTCTTCAAAATATGAATTTCATCGTGCTTTATCTGTGCAAAAACTATTTTCCACATTATTGGAGAGGCATAAAATTTCACTTCATTATAGTTTGTTTTGTGCAGAAATTGATTCAAAACCTAGTGATTTGTTGTATCGATATAAAAAGATGATACGCGCAACTGATTTTAAATATTTTCAAAAATGGCGTGCCTACAAAATACTTCGCAAAAAATTAAAAAGGATATGAGAGATGATAAAACAATATCTTTATAAAATACTATATTTTCTAAAGCTTAAAAAGAAAAAGAGAAAATCGCCTTATAGTTTTATTGATATTGGCTACAATTGGGCTGATAGCTTTAAAGATCTGATATTTTGTGAAGATATTAATGTGCGGATTCAAAAGCTAAAACATGGTTTAGATATGGAAAGTTGTAGCATTATTGATGAAGTGCTAGAGAAGCTAATATGTCTTATCCCGCGTTCCACACAAAAAGCATTGTTTGATAAAAATACGCTGTTTTCACAAAGAGATTTAGCTTTGCAAAAAGAGATTCTAGATAACAAGATGTGGTCAGAGTATCCACTATCTAACTACTTTATGAGTGAAGTATATTATTATCATAATGGCATTAAACTGCTTCCAACACACTATATTGCAAGTCGTATTCACAATAAAACCATAATAGATGTGGGAGCGGCAAATGGCGATAGTGCGTTCTGTTTTGCTAAATATAACCCATATAGAATCGTGAGTTTTGAGATGGAAGCTTTGTGTTTTAATGAGCTCAACGAAAATATTAAAAAATACAATATAAACGCTTTTGCCTTCAATCTTGCTGTGTCCAATTGCAATACAGAACAATCTGTAAGACTAGATTCTGTGCTAATTGCAAACAATGGGGGGGGGGGGGGTAATATTCCAAAAATAACCACCGAATCTAGTTTGCATGATTCTCATTTAGAGATTGGATTAATTAAAATGGATATTGAGGGGGCAGAAATTAAGGCTTTGCTTGGGGCAAAGGAAACCATATATTTACACAGACCTATATTAATCATTGCAATATATCATAATGCGGAGCAATTTTTTGATACAAAAGAACTCATAGATTCTTGGGATCTTGGGTATAGCTTTTTTATTGCAAAACTTTCTGTTTTCCATCCAACAGATGAAGTTATGTTATTTTGCCTGCCCAAGATAGATTAAATAGGTTTGGGATTTATAAAACCCACCTCAATATTTTCAATTATATTAAGAAAATAAGGGCTATAAAAGACCCTCCTCCCCCAAAGACTGAGTTACTTAATCATCTTTAACCACAAAGCTTTTCACGCCAAAATGCTTTGCATAACTTGGATTTGGAAATTCATCGGCTTTATCGGTTGGATTCTGCCAATCTCCATAGCGTTTATAAAAGCTGTGAAAATATTTAGAGCTTACCACTATATCTTCTATCCCCCGTGCCTTTTGTGTCTCTATATAAGTTGCCATATTTTCCCATTTTATACGCATATCAACAAATGCACTCAAGACAAAACTCCCATAAAGAAAGCTAAACAATAAGATTGCATATTGAAACTTTTTCTCGTGATTGTAAAACAAATTTTCTATGACTTTATAAACAATTAAAAACCCAACAATCCCTATGAGAACCACAAAGAGACGGGCCCTAGGCGGGATATTCACCTGCAGTGTCAATAAAAGACATATATGACAAAAAATAAAAAGTAAAAAAGCATAAAAATACAACCTAGATAATTCCATATTGTCATCCTTTTTATAGACAACCGAAGCGTAATAGCATATCACAATAAACAAACATGCGCCAACAAGATGTTTAATAAAATGCAAGGTAGGTATAGAAAAGACTGCAATAAAAATCACGGCAAATAGGAGTATTACACCAATGTGCTGCCATTGTTTTTGTTTAATTTGAGTGTATAAAAAACATAATAATAAACATGCAAATGTAACAAGGGTTGTGCTTGTGGACTTCATAACATGACTGATTCTTGCAAGTTTTTCATATAAACTCATATGTAAAAAGTCACCAATGGAATAATATTCAATCTCTAATTCTACAAATAACGCCGCTCTCTTCGCATGACCGGGTGATAGATACAATGCTAAAAAACCCAATACAAATAAAATCACTCCAGCATAATACCAAAATGGTAATCTAACCTTTGCGATAAAGACTGCATAAAAGAGTAAGCAAATATGAATAATAACAACAATAATGCCTGTAATCTCATTTGACATTCCAGCAAAAAAGCTTACTATAAAAAATGGAATCAGTATTAGAATCTGTGGGGGGGGGGGGGTAGTATTATATATAAAATAGTTATGCCAAAAAAGCCTGTAAGGTATGCAAACAAGCAATACTAATGTGTAAGCCCAAAGATAATTAAGCGCACCAGCAGCCCATACAAATATTGAGCCAAACGCACCAAACAACAAAATACATAACACGCTTAATGCAAGCACTACGCTGTCATTAAAACTCCTTGGCAATCTTGCATAAAGAATTACAAACCATGCAAGCAAAAACACAACTCCAACTAAGGTATTTGCTATCTTAAAAAATAGTGTTGGAGCAAGAGCGCCAATAAAAGCTGTTCTAAGTAACTCACCAAATCGCCCATTCCAACTCATATACATGCTTATAGCACCATCTAATCCCCCAAAACCAGCACCTAAATCATCGCTCTGTGTAGGAAATACATAATTAACACTAAATAAAAAAACACTAAATAAAATAAAAGTAATCCAAACGGATTTATGTATATTTGTCATCATTTACCTTTGTGTGTAAAATATTTTAGATTCTAATGGCAATACATGAATTTTACAGTAATATCCACATTTAAGACTATGAAAAATAATTCACATGTTTTTTATTCTTTAACCACAAAGCTTTTCACGCCAAAATACCTTGCATAAAGCGGATTTGGGAATGCTTTTGGATCTGTTCCCGGACTATCCCAATCTCCATAGTGTTTATAAAAGCTGTGAAAATATTTAGATCTTACTGCTATATCTTCTATCCCTTGTGCTTTTTGCTGTGCCACATCTTTTACCATAGTCTCCCATTTTATACGCATATCAATAAAAGCACTCAGGACAAACATAGCATATAAAAATACACAGATACATACCCCATATTGTAGTTTGCACTCTATGCTTGGGTGGAGAAATAATATAGCCCTATACAAAAGTATATAATGTAAAGCTCCAGCCAATACGATAAATAATCCAGCTCTTCCCGAAAATACTGCTTGTATCGTTAGCAATAAAAACACATGAAGCACAGCAAATATCAAAAATACATAGAGATAGTACCGAGATAATGTTGTATTATGTTCTTTTTTGTAAATACTATACGCATAATATGTAACCATAAGAAACATGACAACACTTGCAGTATGTGGAAAAACCTCTAGAAACTGCACACCAGTAGCACATGCGATAATTACGATTGCAATAGCAATATGCTTGTAAGATTTGCTTTTATATCTTTCATAAAAAAACAATAAAGCAAAACAGGCAAATGTAGCAATAGTAACACCCCTTGGTCGCAATACATCATTTATGCGTTGTAGTTTTTCATAAAGACTCATCTGCCATAAAGTTCCAAGTGAATAAAAATGCCCTTGTGATGCAGATAACGCCGCTCTCTTCGCATGACCGGGTGATAGATACAATGCTAAAAAACCCAATACAAATAAAATCACTCCAGCATAATACCAAAATGGTAATCTAACCTTTGCGATAAAGACTGCATAAAAGAGTAAGCAAATATGAATAATAACAACAATAATGCCTGTAATCTCATTTGACATTCCAGCAAAAAAGCTTACTATAAAAAATGGAATCAGTATTAGAATCTGTGGGGGGGGGGGGTAGTATTATATATAAAATAGTTATGCCAAAAAAGCCTGTAAGGTATGCAAACAAGCAATACTAATGTGTAAGCCCAAAGATAATTAAGCGCACCAGCAGCCCATACAAATATTGAGCCAAACGCACCAAACAACAAAATACATAACACGCTTAATGCAAGCACTACGCTGTCATTAAAACTCCTTGGCAATCTTGCATAAAGAATTACAAACCATGCAAGCAAAAACACAACTCCAACTAAGGTATTTGCTATCTTAAAAAATAGTGTTGGAGCAAGAGCGCCAATAAAAGCTGTTCTAAGTAACTCACCAAATCGCCCATTCCAACTCATATACATGCTTATAGCACCATCTAATCCCCCAAAACCAGCACCTAAATCATCGCTCTGTGTAGGAAATACATAATTAACACTAAATAAAAAAACACTAAATAAAATAAAAGTAATCCAAACGGATTTATGTATATTTGTCATCATTTACCTTTGTGTGTAAAGTGGTTGGCACATTTTCTTACCGCTTACAACTACTTTGTGCTAAAATTTGTTACATATATTCCAAAATTTTGATCGCTATATCCACTAAAACTTACGCCGTTTGGAGTCTTCCACAGAATCTAATGCCATTTTAGAAACTTCACTTGCGACTTCATTGTTTTGGATAGTGATATTTGTATTTTCTTGCGTAATGCTTTCAAGCTGTGTAACTGCAGAATTGATTTGATTTATACTTTCTACTTGCTCTTTTATAGATTCTGACATTTCATTAATGCCTTGCACTAGCATATTTGTATTTGCTTCAATCTCGCCTAAACTTTTTGATGTGCGTTCTGCAAGCTTCCTTACCTCATCAGCAACAACTGCAAAGCCCCTACCATGCTCTCCAGCTCTTGCCGCTTCAATAGCGGCATTAAGTGCGAGTAGATTTGTCTGATCAGCAATATCCTTGATAATGTCAATAACATTTTTAATATCTGCACTTTGGGCTGTTACCTCACTTGTTTTGTCTTCTATATTTTGCATAGAATTTGTGATTTCTTCAATAGAAGTTGCAGTTTGTTGCAAGCTTGCAGTTTGTGTATTCATAGAATCTGCTAAAGCATTCATAGAATCTCTTAGATTTTGAGATTTGTTTTGCAAGTTCTCACCCAAGTCAAGCTGCACCTTTAGAATCTTGCTAATCTCATCGCCCATATGATTTACACCATTAAAAAGTTCCTGCATGATCCCATTTAGCTGTGTGCTATCAACGCGTTTTGTAAAATCATTATTTGTGTAAGTGTATAGCACTTCTCTTACCTGCGCTATGTTGTCATAAAATGCCTGTAATAGGTCGTTGAGTATCTTTTGTAATTCAACAAGGTTTGGGCTATGTGGGGTAGATTCAATACGCAGTTTCAAGAATCCGCTACTAGCCTTTTTTGCAATGTTTGCAGTTTCTTGTATCATGGCATTATCTTTTTGCAAACCAGCCTGCACCTTTTGTATATTTTGGTCTAAAACTCGAGACATTTCACCAAACTCATCTCTATTCTTAATAACAATGGGCTTAATCTCATTTGTTTCATTATTAATATATGCACAAAACGAAATAATGCCCTCACGGATTGTTTTAAGTGGTCCAACAATACCCCAAATAACAGCAAAAGATAAAAATGCAAAGACAACAACAGAACCAAGCAGCATAGCAATCATCACTGTATCAACGAATGCAAGTGAATGGGCGGTTTGAGTGGTTAGCCAATGTGAAAGTGTATTGAGTTTGTCTGAAGCCTCTTTGCGTATGGAAGAATTTCGTTGTGCATACTCGTCCATACCTTTAATGCCATCACTCTGATCGGTCTTTATGCGTGTTTGCATAGTCTCTTGCAGGGCTTTAATATAGCTTTCAAGGCTACTAATTACATCATTTGACATTGAGAGGCTTTCTTCTGTAAAAAATGTCGTTTGAAGCTTGCGTAAATCGCCTACAACCTCATTAAGCGTATCGATAAACTCTTTATATGCCTCTGTTGAGCGACCATTTTGATAAAAAAGCTGACCTGCATTTAAAAATTTTATTTGAATCTTAGTTAATGTCTCATTTTGATCTAGTCTTGCCAAAGCCTTATTGTTTTCATTGCTAAAAATACTATAAATTATAATAAAAATAATCGCCAAAAATAGTGGAAATAATCTTAGCCGCCATCGCACATTCATGTTGTTTAACATTGCTTAATCCTTTTGATAAAAATTTGACAAACAATCACATAAAAGATTGTATTATAGGAAAATATTCCTGAATCTAAGTTTGTATTGTTGCTAATCTTTTGTGCTTTTGTGATTTGAGATAGCATACATTATATTACCCAAATGATTTTTGCAACAATAAATATACATAAAATATTATCTAAATTACTCTAGTTAGCGATATGTTTAAACCAACACCTCAAAAAACACCCTATTTGCTTCTCCATTAAATTCTCGTATTTTAAGCATTGCTAGGCTCAATTCTATGGCATTTATCACAAAGGCAATCTCATGCAATGGAATGTATCCCATGTGATTTACTCTAAAGATTTTGTCTTTTAGCCTATCTTGCCCACCTGCCACATTGATATTGAAATGTGATTTTAGAATCTTTATAATATCTTTTGCATGTGTAGAATCTACAACACTCATACTATTTGCTGGTGTTTTTGGATAAATGTGCAAGTCTAGGGCTTGCAAGGCTTTACGCGTGGCATTTGCTATTTTTGCACTATATTCATATATATCTGTAATTGTTAGATTCTTACTTGCAAGCATGTCAAAATATGCTTTAATACCTATTATGATAGAAGTTGTCGCTGTGTATGCTGTGGTATTTTTACGCTGATTCTTTAGCTCTTTTGAGAGATTGAAGTAATAACCCTTTGGATTACTTTCTATAAAATCAATCGCCATTTTACTTAAACCGATAAAGGCTAATCCCGGTGGCAACATAAAAGCTTTTTGACTACCGCCGATTAGAGCGTCAATATGTGTAGTAACAATGTATTCTACACCCATAGCTGTTATGCCATCAGCGATGACAAAAATGTCTTTATTATGCTGTTTTACTAGTTTTGCAACTTCTTTATAAGGATGTGAAAGACCACCTGCTGATTCACAAATCTGTAAGCATATACATTCAATATCTTTGTGTTGTGCTAAGGCTTCTTGTATAGAATCTACACTTACTGGCGTATCCCATTCATTTATAATCTCAACTACTTCTCTACCTAATGCCCTGCCTATGCCCCCAAAGCGTTCGCCAAACTTACCGCTATTTACACTTAGAATCTTGCGTGAAGAAAAAGTGGCAATACAAGCTTCCATAGCTCCTGTGCCGCTACTTGCAAGCATGAGTATCTCTGGCATACCAAGCATTTTAGCTAAATGTGTTCTAGTCTCTTTAAATATAGATTCAAACTCACTTGTTCTATGATGTAGTGTAGGCTGTGCCATAGCCTGACGGATAAACTCTGGGGTAGGCGTTGGACCGGGTGTAAATAAAAGCGATTGTGTTATAAGCTTTGAGATATTTGTTTCCATTTTTTCCCTTTTTGCAAAAAATATGTGTAAGTATAGCAGAAATATGAATGCAGTTAAGTAAAATGTAGTATCCTTGCATTCAAACAAACCAAAATCATGGTTTGTAATTTTACATTATAAATCATGGTTTGTAATTTTACATTATAAAGGAAACACAATGAGTATTGGAATATTTTTTGGAAGTGATAATGACACTACAACTGATGTATGCGAAAGATTGGCAAAAAAATTGGGCGGTGCAGAGCTTATCAATGTAGCTGATGCTGATGCTGATGCAATCAATAAGTTTGACAAAATTATACTTGCAAGCTCAACATGGGGCGATGGTGAATTACAAAGTGATTGGGAAAGCTATGCAGAAACTCTTTCTGGAGCAAATTTTGGCGGTAAAGTCGTAGGATTACTAGCTTTAGGTGATGCTGATAGCTATGGCAGCACTTTCTGTGATGCACTCTATCATCTTAAAAATGTAGCAAAAGGTGCAAAACTTGTTGGTGCAACCTCAACTGATGGCTATGAGTTTGATGAGTCTAAAGGTGTAGAAGGCGGAAAATTTGTAGGTTTAGCTATCGATGAAGTAAATCAAGATGACAAAACTGATGAAAGACTTGATGCATGGGTAGCACAAATTAAAGGCGAGGGATTCTAGAGTCTAACTCAAGTTAAAGCTACTTTTTTAACTCTCAAGCATTGATTTTCAGTCATGTTGTAACTATTCATGAAGTGTTACAGCGTGTTGGAATCTTAATGTGTATTGTTTCTTATTCTTACGATTTTTCGGCTTTCGCGCAATAGGTAGCGATTTTTTTCAAATAAACTTTATTTGACTAAGTTTTAAGGGCTTTGATATGATAACACTTTAGAACCCAGCGGTTAATCGTGTTAAGCACAACAAAATATCTCAATGTTTATGCCTATGGTGAGACAAATAACCAAAATACCCTTGTGCATATCATAATGCCCCCCCCTGCGTTTTGTTTATATGTTAGGCAACAAATGATATTACTAACACTCACCTCTTACAAACTTATTAATACGCACAAAGCCTTCTTTAATCTGTGCTAAATCACAAGCAAAGCTCATACGCACAAAGCCATCCATGCCAAATGCACTTCCCGGGACTAATGCAACGCCGACTTTTTCAAGCAATGCTTTGCAGAACTCCATACTATTACCATTGTATCCCTTTACATTGTTTATATTAATAAAAAGATAGAATGCACCATCAGGCTTTACAACGCTAATGCCGGGTATCTCATCAATTAGCCCGCATGCAATATCCCTGCGTTCTTTAAACGCCTCTCGCATAGATTCAATATCAGCGTCCGCACTGCCATCAAGGGCTACAATTGCGGCTTTTTGCGTGATAGAGTTAATATTTGAAGTGCATTGACTTTGCAAGTTATCCATAAGCTTGATTAACTTTTGATCTTTGCATGCTGCATAGCCCATACGCCAACCAGTCATTGCCACAGATTTACTTAAGCCATTAATTGTAATCGTCTTTTGCATAATGGAATCATTAAGCGAAGCAATGCTTACAAAAGTGCCATCATAGACTAATTTTTCATACATTTCATCACTGATAATCCACAGATTATGTTTCAAAGCAACTTCAATAACTGACTCTAACTCTTCTTTTGTGTAGATCATGCCAGTGGGATTCGATGGGCTCGTAAGCACAATAGCCTTAGTCTTTGGCGTAATAGCCCTTTCAAAATCAATACCTCTTGCCTTAAAACCATATTCTTCTTTTGTTTCTACAAATACAGGCTTTCCACCACTATATGTAACTAATTCAGGGTAAGTTACCCAATACGGAGTAGGTATAAGCACTTCATCACCCTCATCAATGATCGCTTGAAATGCGTTAAATAGCGATTGCTTTGCACCATTGCTTACAATGATTTCTTTTGGATCATATTCTAGATTATTATCTCTTTTTAGCTTTTGTGAAATAGCCTTTAAAAGCTCAGGGATACCAGCAACTGCAGTATATTTTGTAAAACCGCAGTTTAACGCCCTTATCGCCTCTTCCTTAATTACTTTAGGTGTGTCAAAGTCAGGCTCTCCAGCACTAAAACTCAATACATCTTTACCTTCTGCTTGCAGTTTTCTTGCTAGACTTGCTACTGCGATTGTGGCAGATTCACTAAGGCTTAAGATCCTCTTAGAATATTGTTGCATTACAACTCCTTATCACATTAAAAGATACAAAATGGTAGCAAAATATTTTCAATTATAAATATAAACGCACATTTAATTTCTCATCTAAAAATAATGAGATGAAAAAACTTAACATTTTGTTTTCATTTGTCATTAAACTAACGGCTATTTTATCTCTCTCTGAAAGCTTTAAGAAAAAACCTACAAGACAATCAGGCAACGGATGAGAGTCAGCAAACTTTACCTCTAGCTCATCAAAAGCCTTTTCTTTCAAATGCTCTATTTCGCTCACACCTACAATATCAAATAAATCCGCCTTAAATGCTTTAAAAGATTCATAGTCTCTAATAACACCAGTGCAAGTAAGACTAAGCTTTCTCCCCTCTAATTCACCCTCGAGTGTAAATCCCATATTCATAGCAACATTTCCTTAAGTTTAATATTTGTTTTTTCATAATGTTATAGTCCAAAATCTGAATTCATCGCAAAAATAAAGATTCTAAAACCTATATCATTAAATTTAAACGCCGCTAAGACATACGCGAAAAATGCTCTATTGCCTTTGCTAGCTCATCAAGACTTGTATCAGAATCTCCGTGTTTTATGGCATCTTTCATACAATGTGTTACATGCCCCTCTAAGACGATTTGCCCAACTTTATGTAATGCACTTTTAGCGGCATTGATTTGTATTAAAATATCCACACATGCCACTTCGTCATCTACCATTTTATCAATCGCATTCAATTGCCCTATGATTTTTTTCAATCTTCTATGTATGTTTTTTGCGTTTTCTTGCTCCATTAAAATCCTTATAATCAATCTTAAATCTTTGACTTAATGCACTTTATTTTATGCTATTATAATATTTTATTTGCATAATCGCAATTTTTCTATTAAATATTAGAATCTTCTTTAATAGATTCGGGGAATGGCATGAAAAAGACTAGCATTATCTTGTTTTTATTGTTTCAAATAGCACTTGGCATAGATATATCTAATATTACTAAGCATTGCAATAAAGGCAATATGACAGCTTGTTCTATACTTGGCGATATGTATTATGTAGCTGATAATGTGCCACAAGATTATGCAAAAGCACAAAAATTTTGGCGTAAAGCATGTCATGCAAGAGAAATGAATGCGTGTTATAACTTAGGTGTATTATATCAAGAGGGGCAAGGCGTATCACAGGATTACAAACAAGCACTTGATTTATACACGCAGGCTTGTAATGTCGATCATGCTGCGGCTTGTCTTAATCTTGGCTATTTGTATATGGGTGGCTTGGGTGTAGAAAAAGATGAAAAGAAAGCGCGTGATTTATATATAAAGTCATGTGATGGTAAAAAGGCAGAGGGCTGTTATAGCTTAGGGAATCTCTACTTTTATGGTAAAGGTGGGGATAGGGATTACGAGAGGGCAGCAGATCTTTATGCAAAAGCATGTGAATATGGGCATGATGATGCATGTGATAATCTTGGCGTAATGTATGCAAAGGGCGAGGGCATTGCAAAAGATTATGATAAAGCAAGGGAATTTTTTACCAAAGTGTGTGCGGATAATAGGGCTGGGGCGTGCTATAATCTTGGAATCTTATTTGATTATGGCTATGGTGTGGAACAAAGCTATCCGGAAGCAATTAGACTTTATACTAAAGCATGTGATATGCATCATATTAAGGCTTGTTATAGCTTAGGGATTATGTATAATAAGGGCGATGGTGTGAATATTGACTATCCAAAAGCATTGGGACTTTATCTAAAGTCATGCAATATGGGGCATTCTAATGCGTGTTATAATATTGGGGCTATGTATTATGATGGCATGGGTGTGCGGCGTGATACTCAAGTAGCAGGTGGCTATTTTAGTAAAGCGTGTAAATTCGGCGATAAGAAGTCGTGTGATATGCGGTAGGTTTGTGAGTCTTAGGCTGAAATTCTGTAAAGCCCCACATACTCTAGGCTAGTGCAAGTTCTAGATTTCATACCTGCTATTATGAATGATGCTATTTTAGATGAGATTAAGAAATGCGCGGATTGTAGTATCTGACATTCGACCAATCTAAATTTATTAAAGAAGATAAAATATAGAAAAAATTTCGTCGTTAGGGAAGCATAGATAATGCATAAATGATATTTCCAATCATTTTTAGCATATAGCTTTTATCTTAAATTGTCTTATTCTTACTATTTGCTTGTTAGTGCTTTTTAATCTTGATTCTTATATTGACTTCGTTGTTATGCCTTTCCCTTTGTCATGTTCTACCGCAAGCCAAAACACTTTATTATTATTTGTAGATTGCCGTTATATTGCTTTGCAATCTTGCAATAACAAGAAAAAACAAAAATCTTTTAAATCCCACTACGCATGTACTAATAGCAAGGACTTGTGCTTTTGCTTTTTAAAATTATGAACGAAACATGTTTATTGTATTGACTTTTTTTGGCTAGACTATAGGGGCTTGTTTTGTTGGTAGGTTTGTGGTACGGACTTAAGGTTTAGTGCGTTATCTAAATTTCCAATGTTAATCGTGTATGTCGGAGATACCATTTTCTAAATGGTTAGCGTTTTTTAAAGTCGTTTGATTTAGTCACATCTTTTTTTCAAAATACATACTTTTAAAACTTAATTCATTATTCATTGTCCTTTTGTCGCTTCTCCTTTGCGACTACACATGCATCTATTTATCTGCTGTTGCTAAGCAAAACTTTTTTGCCTTTATGGTCGTTTATTAAAGTTTGTAAATCCGCAATATCTACATAGTTTTGATAATTAGCGACTTCATCAAATGCAATAGTCTTTTGATTACCATTTTTTACCATAGGTGAGTTTTCTCTATGCCCCTTTAGTATATGAATTACTCTGCTTGGCGTGATCTTCTGTAGTTTTTTTGCGGGATTCTAAATCCTAGTTACTTTGCTTTTGTTTCATAATGTTTTTTAGCAAAATTCATGCTCTTTTTGTGTTTTTTGGATTCTGATTAATTGTCATATTGAACAAAGCGAAATATCTAATAATTTAGATTTTATAACATTGCAACCTTTCTCTTTTGAAATCGTCAAATTCATAAGTTTGTGGAAAATCTACCATTAAGGTATGGCTGACAACGAGATTGTTGTGTAAAAAAAATACATTGTATTTGTTGCCCTTATGCTATTGTATTATTTTTTAGAGTTATATTTTGTGTTGTGCTTTTACACTCTTTCATAGGGGATAATCCTATACTCCATACTATTTTCTTCTAAAAATTTTTTCACGCCATAATCTAGGTTTTCACAGCTTGTTACAAATACGCGGCTGACATTCTTTTTTGCAAAAATCTTTTGATTCTGCTCCAAATATGCAGTGCAATCCCCTAAAAAGATTCTTAAATGCTCCTGTTTTACCTGTGTGTTTTCCCAATTTTTACATTGAATCAAAATCGCTTCCCTGCCTTTATATGCTATTAGATCAATTCCCTGATCTCTCCGCCCTTCTTTGATTCCCTTAAAATACACCTTATAGCCTTGCTGTTGGTAGAATCTGCCAATCTGTCGTTCATAATCATCGCCTTTTTGTTTATTTATAGCAGCATAATCTACAACATAACTTCTAGATTTTGTAAGCTTTTTTCGCTTTGGTTTATATAGTAACAAAAAAGCAATACTAACAACAAAAATGATAAATAAAAATTCCATTGTTTATCCTTGTTTACTGAATTTTTCACACATCAAGCCTAAAACACTCTTGTAAAAAGATCTCTAAATTTCTCATATATGTGCCTATTTCTTTTTTCAATATCAGTCTTAGCCCAATCTTTTTGCTCATTTTGTGCTAGGAGCTGTGCTTCTTTGAAGTGAGAGTTTTTATAGCTCTCTTTTTTGCGGTGGAAATAACCATTTCCTGCTTCTATATTGACTTTCTTTTCTAGCAACATTTTATTACCAATATGTTCTAAAAATTCTTGTGCATCCTTTTTGTCCCAGCCGTTATAGTTAGCTTCCAGCCATTTTCTAGGCAAAATATGCTCAATCTCTGCACTCATTAGCGTGTAGTTTTTGCCATTTAGATTCCATTCTAGCTCTTGTTTGGAATCTAGCATAAGTGCGTAGAGGGCTAAGATGTAGCGTATATGTCTAGGTAAAGCCTTTTTGGAAAAATGGATAAAACTCTCCAAACTTGGCATAACTAAATTGGGAATATTTTTAGATGTTTCAAAAATCTTTTGTATATTGTTATTGTGGATATGGATATTTGCCTTCATAAAGCCCCAAAGCAAGCCTGAAGCTCCACCTTTACCATACAATAATCCAATCGCACAATATGCTGCAACCTGTGGCAAGATAATGTCTAGCGCTTCTTGTAATGCTTCTTTGTTTTGATGGTGTTTATAAAAGCACACGCTTACAACCATTTGCCACAATTTATTTTGATATATGCCTAAAAGTGCAAAATATTTTTTAGAATCTTGGCTTAAATATTCATAAGGGTTACACCAAAAATCACCTAATTTTTGGATAAAAATAAAAGTAGATTCCTTGCTCAACATATCATCATTTGCCGCGTAATTGACATCACGACCTTTTGTGTTTTTCTTATGCTTTTGTGTCCAAAAATCTAGCGTGCTTGGTATCGCGGTATCTACATCATTATATTCCGCACGGATAATATGCTCATACTGCGTGAAAAGAAAGCTAATATCCTCCTTTTTTAGATGGGAAGAGCTTTGTATCTTGCTCTCTAGTTCTTTCCACTCTCTAGCAAAAATCTTTTTCTCCTCTTCATCCTTTTTCTCAAAAATAAGACCCTTAAAAATATCCGCAGGGCTTAAAGTTACACCGCGATTATTGAGTGTATTGAAAATGCGCAAGGCTTTATCTCTGTTATCACATTCAATGGGTAAAAGCACACAAGAGCGTAAAAGGCATAAGCAAAAATCAAACCACTCTACAGGCTTTTCTCTTGCTAATTCGTCAATTTTTCCTTGAAAAAACAAAAAGTTTTTCTCATATAAAGAAAGCTTTATGTTGCTCTTAATATCTAAAGTGTCTTTAAAAAGATTTTCTAAAGATTGGTTATCAAAATCTGTTGCCACCTCACTTTTTAAATGCACTTTATCAAAATCAATCTGTCCTGTAAGTGCATTGCTATCCCATAAGCACGCCGCTAAATCACTTTTAAGCTTATCTATACCATTTTGCCCCCTTGCTTTCTCATACAATGCGCGGATTAAGAGATTGAGCGTTGTGGTTCTTTGCTGTCCATCGATGATGTTTTGTCTATAATTTTCCTTATATACCACTACACAACCTAAGAAATACTCCTCGTCCTCTTTTTTATTTTCAAAAAAGCTACATACATCTTCCCAAAGCTGCAAACATTCATCTTCACTCCAGACATAATTTCTTTGATACATTGGAATCAAAAATTTATTTTTTGAAAGATAATCAAATATTGTTTTGCGCTCTGCTCTCATTTCTGCCATTTCCACTCCTTTTTATCGTGGCTTGTTGCTTTTCACAATGTTTTTATTTGTATTTTTGGGATTCTACCCTCTCCCATATTCTAGCACTTTTAGGTTGCCATTAAATTCTATTTCACACACAACATAAGGGAGTCCTTGTTTGTTGAGCTCTTGCATAAAGGGGTCGGGGTCGTTTTGCTCCATATTCCACACGCCACTACCACTACTAGAATCTATCCCCTGATACTCTCCGCCCTTTGGCATATCAGCGTTAAGTTTTAGTCGCTCTGCGTTGTAGGATTCTATGCTAGACACTTCACTGCGTTCAGTATGACAAGGGGCAGAACCCACTTTTTGAGAGTCTAATTTAGAATCTTTTTTGGAATCTTGGCATTCTAAGGATTGAGATGAGAAATCAGGGTTGTGCAAGTCTTGCGAATGAGACGCACTAAGCGTGCGTTGCAGTGAGCGAGGCGAAGCACTCCCTGATTTATCGCTCAATACTGAATGCCCCTTAGGCGCATTTAGCCCCCATTTATCTTCACAGATGAGCTTCGCTCCAATCATTGCCGGCACACCTGTCGTATAGCTCACACCTTGCGCATTGACTTCTTTATAGCAAGCCGTATGATCGCAAATATTATAGATATAAATCGTGCGTTCTTTGCCGTCTTTCACACCCTTCATATAGCAGCCAATGTGCGTTTGCCCCTTTGTGCGAGAGGCTAGACTAGCAGGATCTGGCAAAAGTGTCTTTAGCACTTCAATAGGCACGATTTTGCCACCCTTGTGTGCCACCTCATCAATGCGTAAAAAGCCAATATTCTCTAAGCACTTCATATGCGTGAGATAGCTCTCGCCAAAAGTCATAAAAAAGCGGATTTTTCGCAAACCTTTGATATTGCGGATAAGCGATTCTAGCTCTTCGTGGTAGAGCAAATAGCTATTTTTCACGCCAACTTCTGGGTAGTCCCACTCTTTCATCAAAGCTAGGGGTGCGATGTCTCGCCACTGCCCGTTAAAGTAAGATTCTACTTTCAAATCCTGCGTATTAGAATCTAGTGTAAAATGCTTCTCTTCTCGCTCAAACTTGCGATAAATGGTGTCTTGTTTTAAATCCGGATTTAAGGCTAGATCAGCTTGTGAAACAAGGCTATTAGATTCCACATTAGAATCCACTTTTTTAGAATCAATATCTTTTATCCAATATCTCGCTTTAGAGCTAACCTCTCTTAAGTTAATCTCTGGGTTAAAGTTTGTCGCAAACGCATAGCCGTGATCCCCCGCATTGCAGTCCAAAATATCAATAGTGTGTATCTCATCAAAATAATGCTTCTGTGCGTAAGCACAAAACACATTTGTAACGCCCGGGTCAAAGCCGCTGCCAAGCAACGCAAAAATCCCTGCTTGTTTATAGCGTGTATCATACGCCCACTGCTCTTTATACTCAAAATGCGCTGAATCTGGATGCTCATAATTTGCCGTGTCTAAATAATGCGTTTTTGTGCGAAGACACGCTTCCATAATGCTTAAATCTTGGTAGGGCAATGCAACATTTACCACAAGTTTTGGGCGGTATTTTTCAATCAAAGCCACCACAGACTCTACGCTATCGGCATCGACAGAATCTATCTCAATCTCACCTAAGCCTTTTTGGCGGATAGAATCTGCTATCGCTTGGCATTTGCTAAGGGTGCGAGAAGCTAAGATAATGCGAGTAAAACTCTCCCTATTCATCGCCATTTTATGCGCTACCACACCGCCAACTCCACCTGCACCAATCTGTAAAACACACGCCATAATTGCTCCTTGAATAAAATGAAAACATGTTCTTTGCTTGGTTGCTATTAGTCTAAACTACACTACAATAAAACAACTTGACATTTTGTAATGATATGGTAGAGTAAATAACGCTAACTTTTTTGTGAAGCAAGAAACATATTTTGTAAGGATTATAACTGAAAAATATAAAGCTTGTTACTTGCCCTTGGATACATTTAAAGGCACGATGAGTTTTATAATCATAAAATGACAATACATTTATATCTAATGTGTAAAAATAGAAATGCGTGGTGATATTTTCTTATTAGTTTTTATTTTAAAGCGATTTTTAAGAGAGTTTATTATAGAGTTTCGGTTTTAATGGGAATGGGAGAGTGATTGAATGGCTATTATTTCAAAACTTGATAATTGTGGGTGGCTTTTTTGTCAGCATGAAGCACTAAAGCAGCTTTATAGGTTTTTTGAGACTTGTTTGCAGGGCAAGTATAAAAAAAGAGACTATGAAAATGAGATTCGCATTGATTTGGATTCTGGCATTTTTGCTATGTTGCAAACCTACAAGCTAAAACCATATAAACGCGCATTTTTTGAGACACATAAAGAATATGTTGATTTTCAGCTTACAATCCATGGTAGTGAATGCTTTATGATAGGCGATTCTAAAGATTTTAAGATTATAGAATCATATAATGCAGAAAAGGACTTGATTGTATATAAATCAAAAAAATCTACTCATAGAATCATTTCAAGCAATGCGTGTCTTTGCGTATTTTTCCCAAATGATGTGCATGCTGGTGGGCTAAAACACAAGAACATTACGGATAATAAAGTTTATAAAATAGTAGCAAAAGTCCCAAAAACATTATTAGAATCCTATATTGTAAAATCTTGTAATTAGGAGGAAATATGCGTCTATTACGCTATGGAGTGTGCTTATTATGGGGACTTTTTGGTGCTGTGTATGCGGGGGATATTTCTGGTATCTATTTAACACATAAAGGCACTGAAGGGGGTCAGGCTATCGTTGAGATTTTTAAGCATAATGGCAAATATTATGTCTATGGACTAAAGAATCTTGAGGCAGAACCAGTAAGTGATTCATGCAATAAAAATGTCGAGCTACGCGGAAGGAAGAGTGTGGGCGTCGTATTTGGATATGGCTACACAGAAAATAAGAAAGGGCAGTTTGTAGATGGGGCAATTTATAATTTTTATAATTGTAAAACATATCATGGCAAAATCGTGCCAAAAGGAAATGATAAAATCGATTTTGTAGGTGCTCTAGATTCCTATTATGTATTAAGTAAAGCATTTGAATGGCAAAAATTAAACACAGAGCAAAGCAAACAATATCAACAATACAGACTACCACTGGAAAAAATCGTGCCAACGATTGATGATACTATTCGTAGCAGGAAGTAGCGATGCAAAACATGGTAGGTGTCCATCACTTTTAGTGTATGAATATTTGATAAAGAAGATGTTTCTTATTTCAATACTTGCTATTACTGGATTAAATTGTTCTCAATAGATTTCAATATCAATCTTGTAAAAATGGGGGGGGGGGGGGACACAAACAGGGTAAGTCTCTGAGCGTGTTTTATCCTGCATATTGATTGTTTGTAGCAAGGTAAATTTTAAGATAGTCATAATGGATTCACGAATATGTTTCATGCAATAAGGTGTAAAGTTGCTTACATGAGCTAAACTCTACTGATTCCATAGTTACCATTAGATAGAGCGCCAATTAAAAACAGCTTTCAAATTTCACACTCTTTTAACATATTTGTATCCATACTATGAAATGAAAGAAAAGCTATAAACACACTTTAGCAATATAATTTCCCTTTTAAATTGAGATGATAGATTCTATTTTACAAAATAAGTATTAGAAGCAAAGTGAGATTTAGCCAAATATAGAATCTAGCCATAGCGTTTTAATGTAGTTTCAAAATCACATGCTATAATTCAGAGTGCTTATTTGTATTCAAGGACATGTTATGACAAAACAGCTTGTTAATCTTGTAAAAATCGCAAAGCAACAACTTGATATGCAGGAAAAAAACCTATTACGCAATCAAACATTAATCACGCGTAAATATGCTGATATAGATTCTATCAATACGCAGATTGCTAGTATTCCTATGCCCTCATCTGGTAGCTTCAGTGCTTATCAAAGTCAAAAAGATTCTATCCAAGCCTATCTCTATGAAATACACGAGATTCAAAGGCAAATAGGCATTTTGAAAGAAGAGCAAGAATACATTAAGCAGCAAATCCGCATAGCACACCTAGAACATGAAAAAACGCTATATCTCTACAACAAAGCCAAAGATGCACAAACGCTAGAAAACAACAAACAAGAGACAAAACAGCTAGATGAAGTTACAATCATGCTACATACAAGACAAAAAAACAGCACAAATATTGAGTAAGCACATGATTATGGTAAGATTACGCATTTAGTATGGAGAAAGTTATGTTTAGCGGACTTGTGAGACAATTTGCAAAAGTGCGTTTTTATCGCGATCAAATCCTGTGTTTAGAATCTGATTTAAACCCAAATATAGGCGATAGTATAGCAGTTAATGGAGCATGTCTTACCGCCATAGAAAGCACAAAAACGCATTTTAGCGTAGAGCTTAGTAAAGAGAGTGCCTCATTAATCGCCACAGAAAACTTGCAAGGGCTAGTGCATATCGAGCCAGCCTTGCGTTTAGGCGATGGATTGCATGGACATATCGTGCAGGGGCATATTGATTCTATCGGCGTGATAAAGTCTAGAGAAATGCAGGCAAATCAGCATGTTTTCCACATAGAAACAACGCAAAAAGCCCTATCTTACATGGTAGATAAGGGCAGTGTATGTATTGATGGCATTAGCCTTACGATACATGAAGTGCAAGATTCTAGCTTTAGTCTTGTGATAATCCCACATACAATGCAGAATACACTTTTTATGGATTACAAGATAGGTCGCAGAGTAAATATTGAGACAGACATTATCACACGAAGCATTGCAAATATGTTTCATAAATATATGCTAACTCACAATAATCCTAGTAAAAAACAAGCCATGCAGGATATGTATGATTCTATAACGCTTTTGTATTGATTTGGGGTTGTTGTTTAAGGTTTTAATATCAGCGATCAATAATAAGCTATTGCATATAGCAATAAATCCACATTTTTTCTTTGCTTAAAATGATAAATATGAGAATCTAAACTATAATTTCATATTTAAACAAAGGAAAGCCATGAAAAAATCACAATTAAAAAAAGAACTCACATTAAGGCAACTTGTAGCAGATGATGTAGAAGAGTTTAATGAGCTTTTGCGTTATGCCTTTCAAGTAACAGAAAAAGATCTTTTGACATTTGGCTGGAATAATGCCGCTATTAAGCAGTCAAAATACCCTGTGTTAAAAAATGCCTATGTGCTTGGCTGGTTTAATAAAGACAAACTAGTCTCTCAAATCGCACTTTATCCTATGCAAATAAACATTTATAATAGCATTTTTGAGATGGGTGGTATAACAGGCGTTGCGACTTATCCAGAGTATTCTGGCATTGGTCTTATGGCAGATTTAATGAAAGAGATTCTATCAACTATGCGGAAAAATAAGCAAAGCATATCCTGCCTATATCCTTACTCAATCCCCTATTATCGCTCTCGTGGCTGGGAGATTGTAAGTGATAAAATGACTTTTAGCATGAAAGACCACCAAACTCCAAAAGTCCCAAAAGTCGATGGAATCATACAAAGGGTAGATTGTGATAATAAGGACTTAATCGCCCTGCACGATGAGTTTGCAAAACAAACGCATGGCTGTCTTATCCGCAATAAACTCGCATGGGATGAGTATTGGCGGTGGGATGTCGATGATGAGGTGATCGCAATCTATTATGATAGCAACGACAAGCCCACAGGCTACATTGTGTATCTGCTAGAAAATGATGTGTTTAAAATCAAAGAGTTAGTCTATCTCAATGAAGAAGCCCATTATGGAATCTGGGGTTATATAAACGCACATCAATCTATGTTTGATAAGGTAAAAGGAGCAAATTATAGCAATCATAACCTTGCATTCTTGCTAGAAGATGGACATATAAAAGAGACCACACAGCCCTATATCATGGCAAGAATCGTTGATGTTATGCAGTTTTTATCACAATATCCTTTTGATTCCATCAATATGAATGTTATGCTTTGCTTTATTGTGAGTGATCCTTTGCTTGAGTGGAATAATAAGCAATTTATCGTGCAGTTTAGCCCAAACGTAAAGCAAGTAAAGGTTATGGAAAGAGAGACTAGCTCTAGCCTTGAAGACTTAGGGGATTCTATCTATACGCTACATATTAATATCCAAACACTCACAACCATGCTTATGGGATATAAGCGACCGCTATATTTACGACAGATTAATAGGCTTGATGCAGACGACATAACAATTGATATTTTAGAAGAGATTATCCCGGAGGGGAAAGCGTATTTTAGTGATTATTTCTAATTGCTTGGATGCAATATATAGATTTTTGAGACTAGATTCCATGTTTTTATATACTTGCCTTAACATGCGATGTTCTCTACAATAATGATTATTTTGAAATTAACGATTATTTTGTATTATTACAAGATTATTTGGTAAGAATATTTCAAATGATTTGCAAGGATAGGGCATGTTAGATCCAAAGTTTGAGAAATTACTCCATTCATTAAAACAAGCACGAGATATTGATGATTTAGCAAAAATATCTATGAAAAATATAGATTCAGAAGATTATAGTGAGCCACAATTTGCTAATAACGCACAAGCCCAAAGTGCTTTCATGCAAGTCGCCCCGAGTCTTTTATCCGCAAATTTTTTATACTTAGCACAAGAGATAGAATCTGTTGTAAAAGGGGGGTGCGATCTCTTACATATTGATGTAATGGATGGGCATTTTGTGCCAAATATGACACTTGGTCCTTGCGTATTAGAGGGGATTAAGGACATAAGTGAGATCCCGCTAGATATACATTTTATGGTTGAAGATGCAAACTTTTTTGTTGATTTATATGCGCCTTTAGGACCAAAATATATGAGTGTGCATATTGAGAGTGAAAAGCATTTGCACAGACTGATACAAAAGATTAGATCTTATGGAATCTCACCTGCTATCGCCCTCAATCCGCACACACCACTTGATGGATTGAAATATATTCTTACCGATATTGATATGGTGCTTATCATGAGTGTGAATCCGGGCTTTGGCGGACAGCAGTTTATCCCAAATATGATAGAAAAAATAGCAGATTTAAAAGATATGATTCTAATGCGAAACCCACAATGCCTTATAGAAGTTGATGGCGGTATCAATGATACAAATATCCATGCCCTAAAAAATGTCGGCGTTGATATAGCTGTCGCTGGTAATTATATCTTTAAGCAAAAGGACAGAAAGCTGGCTATACAGAAACTAAAGGTGTAAATTTATAGGCAAGGTATATAGCAATGTGGTCTTTATTTGGTTTTAGAGCCTAATCTCCTAAAGGAAATTTATCTATAAAGCACGGACAAATACATTCATTTAACATTAAAAGAATATGTCGAGTAGAATTTGTAATAAAACTTTAAAGTTGTTATGGGTGTGAAGTGAATATTGTGCTATAATGTACTCCGACAATTAACAATAAAATAAGAGAGGAATGACTGTGTTGCATTATACACATTCAAATGCCAATAGATATGCCATCATAGCTGGTAATGGACCAAGTCTAAAAGAAATAGATTACACAAGACTACCCCCCCCCCCCCATATGTAGTTGTAATACTAGTTTTGATATAAATGATTACGATATATTTCGCTGCAATCAATTCTATTTCGAAGATAAATATTTTTTAGGCAAAAAAGTAAAATTTGCTTTTGCTATTTCACCTTTTCTTTTTGAGCAGTCCTATACATACAAAACATTATTGTATGCAAGAGAATATGAGATAGAAAATATTGTCGTTTCAGATTTTAACCTTAAGCATATGGATTCATTTTATTTAAGATATTCGCATGTATTTGATGATGTGGTATGTGGCTCAAAACAGCTGTTCAATCTAAGGGATTTTTACGCCTTTATACGCTATAATGAGTTATATCATGAAAGGAGAATAACTTCTGGAATCTACATGTGTGCATTTGCCGTTGCATTGGGATATAAGGAAATCTATATAGCAGGTATTGATTTATATGGTGCAAAAGATGCTTATGCATTTGATACTATGCAGAAAAATTTGTTAGCAATATTTCCATATTTTAGCACTACACCAGGCAACTTTCACTCAAAAGAAATAGATATTGAAGCCCTACATTTTTTGGAAAAATATTATGGAGTAAAATTTTATAGCATATGTCCAAATAGCCCAATAAATAGATATATCCCCTTAGCAACCTCGCAAAACATCGTCACTTTTCAAGTTGAAGAAAGAAGAGAAGATTCTATAAGAGATGTACTGATACCTTCCGTTAATGCATATGAAAGGTTAAATTATGGGGTAGAGCCTAATCTTTGGCGTATTCATCCATTAGAGAAACAACGAGAGTTAGACATATTTCGTTATAAACAAGCACTAAAAAATAATATCATTTATAGATTGTGTAAAGACTTTATAGCATTGCCAAATGCTATACGCCGACATATAAAGGGATGTTGGTTGAATAAAAAAATGCAAAAATTTATTAAAACAAATGGGGGGGGGGGGGTAACACCCACGATTGATGAAAAAACAAATAGTATTTATAAGAAACAATGCCACATTTCTATATATCACACATGTATTATATGTCATATCTCTATGGAGGGCAATAATGCAAAATAATGAAATGATAAATAATAAATATGCTATTGTAGCAGGAAATGCTCCGAGTCTTGCAGAGATAGATTATAAAAGGTTGCCTCTAAAATATGATGTATTTCGCTGTAATCAATTCTATTTTGAAGACAAATATTACTTAGGAAAAAGTATTAAGGCAGTAACTTTTGCAACCCAGATGCTTGCAGAACAGATATATACAACACTTCACTTGAATAGCAATAATGAATATAATATAGAATCTGTTTTTATTGTACAGCATCATGTACTACCAACAACACCAAGGGAACTTGAGTTGGAAAGATTGGTGCAAATATTCCGCCACAATGTTTTCATACAAACATTGTATGAAGGTAAATATTCATGCAACATTGAAGCATTTTTAGAGTATATAAAATTACAAAAATTATATTACTATAAAAATCCAACTTCAGCTATTTTTCTTTGTGCGATCGCAGTATCTATGGGGTATAAAGAAATCTATTTAACAGGAATTGATTTTTATGAGAGTGGAGACTATGCATTTAATGTTTTACAAGAAAATATTCTGCACCTTATGCCTCATTTTAGAATGGATATAGACAGCAAACAATTTGGTAATAAAAATGAGTTCAGTTATCACTCAAAAGAAGCAGATTTAGAGGCACTCACTTTTCTAAGCAGACATTATGGGATAAAGTTTTATAGCTTATGTCCAAACAGTCCATTAACACAATATTTCCCACTAGCACCCATTACGAATAATACTTTTATACCAGAAGAAAAGCCGCAAAATTACACAAAAGATATATTGATACCGCAGGGAAAAGGAGTAAAATATATGCAAGATGCATTAAGGTTTAACTTGCACCTGCATGATGAAAAGTTGCAAAAAAGAAACAGGATTAAAAACAATTTTTACTTTAAAATCTTCGATGATTTAATGCGACTGCCACGAGACATGAAACATTATTTTAAAAATTTAAAGAAAGGATAAAATATGACAACATTTAATATAGAACAATTAGAAATTGGGGAATCTAGTCCACCAAGCATGAAATGTTTGTTATCTTGGCTTAATTAGTTGGCGTTAGAAATATGAGAGAATGTGTAATATTGCTATATTTAAGGAAGCATAAAAGAGTGTTTCAATAATATTAGGCGAAGATATTGTCGAACAAATTGATACATGGCATAAGCACAAGGGTACAAATATTTATTATGCTGAATTTTATGTGAAATATACAGCAAGACAATATCACATCAAATTATGCTACAATCACAACTTAAAATCACAACAAGGATATTTTTGTGTTAGACAACATATGTTCAGCATCCACAACAAATTCCCATAAAAGTCTCAAAACAAAGAATGAAAATATAGACTCAAATAAATATGCTATTGTCGCTGGTAATGGACCAAGTCTAAAAGAAATAGATTACACAAGACTACCCCCCCCCCCCCGTAGTTGTGATACAAACAGTTACGATGTGTTTCGCTGCAATCAGTTTTATTTTGAAGATAAATATTACTTAGGCAAAAATATTAAGGCAGCAACTTTTGCTACACAGACATTTGCAGAACAATTATACACAACACTTCATTTGAATAGCAACAATGAATATAATATAGAATCTGTTTTTCTTCCTTCAAGTCATGTATTACCAAAAGCAAAAAAAGAGTTTGAGCTTGAAGTGCTTACAAAAATTTTTAATCATGATTCTTTTGTGCATAGAATGTATGGTGGAAAATATTCTCATAATATTGAAGCTTTTTTAGAATATTTAAAAATACAAGCAATGTTTTTTGGTAAGCACCCAACCTCAAGCATCTTGCTTTGTGCTATTGCTGTATCTATGGGATATAAAGAGATTTATTTAGCAGGGATTGATTTTTATGAAGGCAAAGCGTACGCGTTTGATACTTTACAAAAAAATTTATTGAAACTCATGCCTAAATTTAAACAGGCTGTTGCTGATGAATTTAATCCAAATAGAAAGCCAAGCTATCATTCTAAAGAAGCAGATTTAGAGGCACTCACTTTTCTAAGCAGACATTATGGGATAAAGTTTTATAGCTTATGTCCAAATAGTCCATTAACACAATATGTTCCATTAGCACCCATCACAAATAATATCTTTATGCCTACTGAAAAACCAAGCAACTATACAAAAGATATATTGATACCAAGTGCTTATGATATAGAACGCATAGAAATTGCCATGCCAAAAAATAACAAATGGAATAGAATGCACAACAATATCTATTTTAAAATATTTAGCGATTTAATACGACTGCCACGAGATATGAGACATTATTTTAAGAATTTAAAGAAAGGATAAAACATGACAACATTTAATATAGAGCATTTAGAGATTGGAGAATCTGTCCCACCGCTTGTTATTCCAGAGATTGGTATAAATCATAATGGTAGTTTAGAGATAGCAAAGCTTATGGTAGATTCTGCTTACAGGGCTGGGGCTAAGTTAATCAAGCATCAAACACATGTCATAGACGATGAAATGTGTAGTGCAGCACAAAAGGTAATCCCGGGCAATGCGGATATAAGCATTTATGAGATTATGAAAAATTGTGCTTTAAGCTTTAATGATGAACTTGCATTAAAAGAATATACAGAAAAGAAAGGCTTGGTCTATCTTAGCACTCCGTTCTCAAGGGCGGCGGCAAATAGATTGCAGGATATGGGCGTGAGTGCGTTTAAAATCGGTAGCGGTGAATGCAATAATTATCCATTGTTAAAGCATATCGCAGGTTTTAAAAAGCCAATTATCCTAAGCACAGGTATGAATAATATAGAATCTATTGCTAAAAGTGTAAAGATACTAAAAGATTTTGAAGTCCCATTTGTGTTATTACACACGACAAATCTCTATCCCACGCCGCCACATCTTGTGCGATTAAACGCAATGCTAAGACTTAAAGAAGAGTTTAACTGCCTTGTTGGCTTGAGTGATCATAGCATAAATAATCTTGCATGTCTTGGTGCAGTAGCACTTGGAGCGTGTGTATTGGAGAGACATTTTACAGATTCTATGGATAGAGATGGACCTGATATAATCTGTTCAATGGATGAAAACGCATTAAAAGAGCTAATCACACAAAGCAAAGAATTATTCATTATGAAAGGCACAAGCAAAGAATCTAAAGAAGCAGCAAAAGAAGAGCAAGTAACAATTGATTTTGCTTTTGCAAGTGTTGTAAGTATAAAGCCTATTAAAAAGGGCGAAATACTAGATATGTCTAATATTTGGGTAAAAAGACCGGGAAAAGGTGGAATCCATGCAGAAGAGTTTGAATCTATATTGGGTAAAAAAGCAGTGAGAGATATTGCAGAAAATGTGCAGATTCAATATGAAGATTTTAGATAAAGTTTCTAATAAAGGGATGTAGAGTTGAAAAAAATAGTTTTTGTAAGCGGGACTCGAGCGGATTTCTCAAAGATAAAATCACTTATGTTAAAGATTGAAGAATCAAATGATTTTGAGTTACATATATTTGCGACAGGCATGCACTTAAGTAAGCAATTTGGTTTAACCGTGAGAGAGATAGAAAAGTCGAACTTTAAGAATATTTATAAATTCATTAATCATGATAGATATTATCAAATGGATTTAGCCTTATCTCATACTATTGATGGATTCTCAAAGTTTATCGCTGAATATGAGCCAGATTTAATAGTCGTGCATGGGGATAGAGTAGAGCCACTAGCAGCTAGCATTGTAGGGGCTTTAAATAATATTTTAGTAGCACATATTGAGGGCGGCGAGGTATCTGGCACGATAGATGATAGCATTCGTCATGCTATTTCAAAACTTGCACATATCCATTTGGTGAATGATTCTAGGGCTAAAAAGAGATTATTGCAGCTTGGAGAAAATAAGGATTCTATATTTATCATCGGTTCGCCTGATTTAGACATTTTGGATAGTGATACTATAAGTCTGGAAGACGCAAAAAGCTATTATGATATGGACTTTAAAGAATATGGCATTGTCATGTTTCACCCCGTAACAACAGAGCTAGATTCCATAAAAGCACAAAGCGATGAATTGATACAGGCACTGCAAGAAAGCAAGGAAAACTACATTATCATTTATCCCAATAATGATTTAGGTTTTAATCTCATTTTAGAATCTTATAAGAGTTTGAGAGATAATCCACATTTTAGATTCTATCCATCCATTCGGTTTGAGTATTTTATCGCTTTACTCGAAGGTGCAAAGTTTTTAATTGGCAATTCAAGTTGCATATTAAAAGAAGCCCCATATCTAGGCATACCAAGCGTTAATATCGGCTCAAGACAGAATGGTAGAATGGGAAGTAAGTATCCTAGTGTATTTCATGCAAATGCAATAAAAGAAGAAATTCTTCTTGCTATACAAAAAGCAAAAGACTTTAAACATCAACACAAACACCATAAAGCAAGAACAAAAAGCAATGAACTATTTTTTGACTTATTGCAAAAAGGCTTATTTTTTGATATACCGAAGCAAAAGAAGTTTTTAGATATATAAAGTGTAAATAGCAATTTCATACAAGGAGACACAATGCAACTATCACAATATATTAAAACCTTATTTAAAAAAAGTCCGTCGCAGCAGATGCTGCATGGCATACATTTGCAGACATTAGATTCACTTACACCCCCAAATGTTTTAGCACAAATAAACAATGTTTGGACATACAAAGCAACTATGGGGGGGGGGGGGGGATTCCACCTCTATATCAATATGATAACAATGCAAGAGATACAAAATCACCACTTAATCCATGGGCGTTCATTCGTGTAAAAAATGAGGAGGCTACATTGCGTGCAAGTTTAGATTCTATCTTGCCTGCAATTCAACGAGGAGTGATTGGTTATAATGATTGCACGGATAGAAGCGAAGCTATAATTTTAGATTTTTGCAAACAATACACAGGCTTTATCCCAGTAAAATATCCCTATGAAGTGATGTTGGAAAATCCGCAACATGAATACAACAAACTACATTATTACTATAGATTTGTATTAGACCATATCCCTAAAGATGAATGGCTTATTAAAATAGATGTTGATCATATCTATAATGCTAAAATACTTTTTCAAACATTTTATCTACCACAAACGCAAAAACATGCGATTGTCTATCCACGGATAAATTTTATTATAAAAAGAGAGCAAAATTTATATAAAATTTATGTGCAAAACAATGGTGCAAATGGTTTCATTGGTGGTTATGATCAATTATTAGTGTGTAATAGAGATATTGATTTTGTTGAGCGAAAAACTTCTAAAGCCGCTCAATGGATTGATAAAGAGAATTATGAGAATATATTATATTCTGAACAGCAAGTTGTGCCAAAAGACATAATCTATATTCACGCACCGCTTATGCAATGGCACTTTCCTGCCATAAAACAGAGAAGACAAGACTTTAGCAAGCATTTAGATACAATGACTTTGCAAACTTTTAAAGAGTGCAACAAACACCTGATTGGCTTAAAAATCCCTAGTTTTATGCTTGAAGAAGATCTTATAGAATCAATATATAAGCAATTTAATCTAAATTTTTGAGTAAATAATGATAATATGGCTACCCACATTTATTCTCTATTTTCTCAATCATATCTCTTCCAATATGTCCTATCAAAAAAGTCGGCTTCATTTAGCAAGGCTTCAAAAGGTTTATATCTCTCTTTATAGCCCATAGATTTATGATTTTTTATCCAATACCCCGGATAGAAATATTTGAGATTTAACTTTTTTGCAAGATTTAATAGCAATATAATATTAAGTGTGCCTAGACTTAGCTTTTCATAATCATGATCGTAAAAAAAGTAATTTGCACTCATAGAACTCAGCACAATGTCAAAATAACTCACGCCAATAAGTCTGCCATCGCGATACAGACACATTTCATAGCCAAAGTATTCACTCCCAGCGACAAATGAATTTGTATAACGAGACATATCGATATTATTCATACTCCAGTTTTTTTTACGCATCATTTTTGTGTGATATTTCACATATAAGCACACTCTTGCATCATTTGTTAAAGGTCGTCTTATCTGTATAATAGTATCACTATTTTTTTTTAGAATCCGCTTCATGTTGGGGCTTATTTGAAACTCATCTACAAGTTGTCGTATCGTAATACATTCCTTGCAATTAGGGCATTGTGGCACGAAGAAATACTCACCAAAGCGGCGATACCCACGCTCAAGTAAGCCTTGATAAAAATATGGTGTGCAATCCTTGATACCTAAATATCGAAATTGACTTTCTTTATTTTCAAAGTAAGAGCAAGGATGAAGCTCTGAAAAAAAATCAAAATATTCCATATACTACTACTTCCCAATATAACGCACTTTTTTATAAGTTTTAATCGCAATAAGATAAAAGATGGGAATATCAAGTAGATTCACAAGTGATTTAATCCCATAATCAAATAAAAATAGCATAAACACATCATAATAAGGCAGAATCCCCAAAAATGCGATATGAAAAAATACAAAGGTATCAATACATTGTGCCATACACGCACTCACACCATTGCGAAACCACCAAAGGCTAGGGAATCTCTGCTTTAATCTATAAAATATCACAACATCTAAAAATTGTGCTACAAAAAAGGCACTCACACTCGCTATTGCAATACGCAAAGCAAGGTGTGGCTCATTTGAGATAAAGGCAATCGCACAAGATGGTAAAAATGCGATTAAAAGTCCATAGCGAAGTGCCTTTAAAACATCTTTTCTGCCATGCTTTTCACTCAATATATCCATAATCAAAAATGAAAGTGGATAGGTTAATGCCCCATAGGTAACATGACTTAGATTAAGCGTAATATCAATGAAAGGGATATGCACGCTACCGATTGTAAAGCTCACAAGATAGTTAGAGGCAACTATTACGCATGTAAAAAGACTAATAGCGATTATAAATGTGTTTTTATTCATCGCCTTTTCTTTTGGTGGCATATAACTCATGCTATCTCTCCCTTATGTAGCTCTGATAGTTTCAATACAAACTCCACTTCACTTTTTGTAATACGCAATTCCTTAGAAATCGCATCGATTGTATAGCCATTTTTAAAAAGATCTAGAATCTGCTTTTCATTTCTTTGTTGCGATGGGGCGTTAAAATGCCCTAAACTTCGCAATCTCTCTTCTAACACTAGAATCTTATCTTCAAAATATTCCCTATCACTTTGTAAGCCATGCTGTAATGATAAAATATCTGCTTTTAAATCTGCCATTGCTTTAAAGGCTTCTGTGTTTGGTTTTGTCTCAAGTGTGCGTTTTTCATTTTCCATAATCCATTTTTGAATCTTATAAATCTCTTTATACACATCTTCGATAGAAGCCTCTAGTCGCACAAACTTTTTTGCACTCTCTTTTTCTTTCAGTGAGATATAAAGTAGCACAATAATAATCATAAGAATAAATAATCCCGCCATAATGACACTCATCATTTCATAGCTAAGATTCATTGCATTTGTAATATTCATATAACCCCTTTCATTATTATAGATTCTGTGTTTTTCGTGCTTTAAGCATTTCTCGTTCAATACTTACAATATAGCTATCATAATCTTTTAGGTCTCTATCTGCCATCTTTTTTATCTGTAAAATCTGCGTATCTTTTGCGATAGCAAATAAAGGCACACAACGCACTGGAAACACAGGTAAAAAAAGTCGCACATAATACTGCTTATCTATCTCAAGTGGTGTAGAATCTAGCATTGTAGAATCTAGAATAATAGCCCCATGTCCTAACTGCTTGGTATGAATGCTATGCTTTAATGGAATGTATTTTTCGTGAGAATCTGTTATAAGATTCTCAAGATGCTCCAACTTCTTATAAATATGCACTAGCATTTCACCAAGTATAGCTGTGCCGCCACCGCATTTACAATCACCACTTTTTGCTTTAAGTGAAGATAGCCATTTATCAATAGAGTTTGCATGTAACTGCGTAATCACTTCATATTCCTTGATAGCCTCTAACTCTATAGAATCATCAAGGACTTGTAACTCTATCTGCAAACTCGCATCAACCAAGCGTGTTTCTAAATCCATACTAAAACCTCACTATGCTATCTAAAATAATGAAAAATAAAAAGACAAAGCCCAAATATCCATTCGTTGTAAAAAATGCACGAGGAATATTACAAAAATCCTTTCTCACAATCAAATGCTCATAAAAAAGCATACAAGCTGACAAAATAAGCCCCACAATAGCAAGATGATAAGTCGTGCTAAAACGCAAGAATAAAGCCCAGAAAAACACAGAAAAGATATGAAAAATCCGTGCTATTTGCAACGCATTCTCCGCACCAAATCGTGCAGGTATGGAATAGAGATTATGCCTTTTATCATGCTCTATATCTTGCAAGGAATATAAAATATCAAATCCAGCCACCCAAAATAGCACCCCAAGACTAAGAAAAATAGTCCATACATGCACCGCACCACTTACTGCAATATCCCCAGCAATAGGGGCTAGTCCAAGCGATAAGCCAAGCACTAAATGTGCAAGACATGAGAATCTTTTCATCACACTATAAACACCAAGTATAAATAAAAATGGAAAAGATAGCTTAAAAGCTAAATCGTTAATAAGATAGCTTACAAAGACAAATAGCACCGCATTTATCACGCAAAAAAGAAGTAAAGCAGGAAGACTCAAGCGACCATCAACACTTGGGCGATTTTTTGTCCGCTCATTTGTAGAATCTATATCTCTATCACAAAGCCGATTAAAAGCCATCGCAAAATTACGCGCAGTGATTAGGGCAAAAGCACATAAAAAAAGCGTTTTAAACCCAAAAAATCCGCTATCATAAAATGCGTTTGATGATACAATCATAGCAATCACAATAAAACTTGCACTAAAAATGGTATGCTCAAACATTACCAGTTCGCTTAAGGTCTGTAATTGCTTTTTTAATCTTTCCATGAGAAACTGCACTTTCAATATAATCTAATAAGCTTTATTCTTGTATTTATTAAGTTATTTTAAATCTTTAACTATAACTTAAAATTGCTGAAAAATCAATAATACGATATGCTTTTATTTGCTATATATCTTGTAAGAAATACTTAGCGAGATTCCAGAGACTAGTATATTATATGTTGGACTATATAGAATCTAGTTTAAGATTCACAAAAGTTTTATTTTGCTTGACATACATGTAGCAAATTAGGTCGTATTCTAGAAATTTTGCCTTGCCTACATAACGCATGAATATGAGTTTGTTGATATTTTTTGCTAGAATTCTAGCTTAATATTTATTTTAAGGGGTTATTTTGGAAACGACACTCTCACCACATATCCATATATTAGAACAAAAACTAAACTACACATTTAAGAATAAGAAAAAATTAGCAGAAGCACTAGCACATAAATCTTTCAAAAAGCCTTATAATAACGAGCGTTTGGAGTTTTTAGGTGATGCTGTGCTTGATTTAGTTGTAGGGGAGTATCTTTTTGAGACATTTACGCAAAAAAATGAAGGTTCGTTATCAAAAATGCGTGCATCTTTGGTGAATGAAGCTTCATTTTGTAAGCTCGCTCAATCCATTAATTTAGGTGAATATCTTAATCTATCCACTTCAGAAATTAATAATGGAGGGAGATTAAAAGCAAGTATTTTGAGTAATGCTTTTGAGGCAATTATGGCGGTAATCTATCTTGAATCTGGGCTAGATTCTGTAAAACGTGTGTTTTATCCTATTCTGCATAATGAGTTTCGTATTAATGAGGAGTTACTAACAAGTGATTATAAGTCAAGCTTGCAGGAATACACACAAGAGAGATTTGGCTGTATCCCAAGCTATGAAATGCTCTCACAAGAAGGACCAGATCATAAAAAGATTTTTACCATGCAAGTAAAGATTCAAAATAAAATATATGCGAGTGCAAATGGTGTAAGCAAGAAAGCAGCCCAACAAGCCGCCGCAAAACTCACATTACAGATACTGCAACAAATGTGATGGGCTACATAATGCTTTTGTGTGCGTAAGGAATAGGCTGAATATTGTAAGTAACAATAATCTGTTTTAGCCATCAACTTTCACAATCCAATCGATACATAATTGCACATTCTTAATCTTACATTATACGAGCCTTCTTTATTAAAAGACTTTAAGATATTATCCTTTTGGCTACTCACTTCGCCATCACCAAAATCCCACTCAACTTCTACTAACTCAATAGAGGTAACAATATGAAATCCTATCACTTCATCAATAGCTATAACACTCTTAGTAGCATATATCTCTAGTATAGTAGTATCAAAGTCTGTATTGTAGTCAGGTATTTGCACCTTTTTCCACTCATCTGTATAATCACTGATTGGAGCTTCACCTATTGCTTTGAGTGCATTCACGGTGGTTTGCTGCATATCATAGCTTTTAAGCAAGTCTGGTTTATTTGCATTTGATAGGACATTTTGATAGCTATTACTGATTAATGTTTTTGGCAATTAGCCTTATTTATCTGTGCGTTATCATTGGCACTTTTATGTAATACTTCTGCCTTGATTTTATCTTCTCTTTCATGTTAATATTTGGCTTGAGCTTGAAGTTGAGCTGTTTGCATTTTACTTGCTTGTATCTTAAAAAAGCTTTCTTTCACTTGATTGGATAGCATACTACTTCTTTTTTCTTTTATTGTTATTTTGCCTAGTATGCCTAATGCACTTTGATTTTGTGCGTCTCTTGTAGCTACTTCGTTTTGGTCTATGGTTAATGCTGTTTGGACTGCACTTTGAAATACGCCTAAAAATGTTTTAGCCATAAAATCACTATAAGCTAAAGCCTTTTGGTCATCTGTAAAAGCATAGCTCTATTAAAACATATTTTGGCATATACTTTACAAAGCTATCTAAGGCGTCTTTATAATTTAGCTATCTTTCATCTTAGCTTCTATAAAAAACTAAGATTCTGAAAATCAAAATTCTCTTGGAATTTCTTTAGAGTGAGATTTTTTGTTTGTATCACTTTAAATCCTTTTTTGTGGTATAATAACGCATGGTTTGTCTCGTGGCTTAACATTAAAAAAATCTGTCTAGGCTTTTGTGGCTGGGCGGCAGGCTTCACCTACTCACGCATTATAGGTTGCGGATTTCCTGCTAAGACAAACCACTCTCCATATACACCAACTCATTATGTTTTATCATTTGATTTAATCTGTTTTTAGTAGCATTATAGCTTGTGGCATAATCTAGTGTCCCATCTGTTTTTACTGCTATACTTGTAATATGATATTCCTTGTCCTTGCTTACAAAAGGCTTGTAATAATATAGCGTTCCTGTTTTATCTCTTGTGTGGCAACAACTAGATTATTTAATATATCTTGTTGAATGTTTTCTTTATTTGCTTCAAATTGGCTTATTTTTTGTGTGAGTTCTTCATTATACTTTGCTTGTCTCTCCATGTTTTGAATGAGTGGATTACTTGCAATGGCTTCTATCTCGCTTGTATCTTTTGGGGTTAATATCTGTGTATTACCTCTTATTTGGCTCTGTAATTCTTTATCACTTAAAGGTGTGTTTGCCTTGTATTCAAATCTTGGTTTATTCTCTTTATCTTTTATGGGTTTAAAGCCTTTGTCTAAATCTGCTTTATTTAGCACTTTAAGCGTTTCTAGTGTGATTTCACTTGGGTATTTTAAATCTTTTATAGCACTTTGCAAGGCTTTTGTTATGGCTGCATTATCGCCTATGTAAGGGATAAAGGCAAAAAGCTTTTTAAATAATCTATTGGTTAAAAAGACTTTTATTCTGCCCTCTAGTGTTGTGGCTAATGCACCGCTGCCTACTTGGTTTTCTAATGCTTTTGCTTTGCTTATTTCTTGGGCGAATTGATAGCTTTTAGCATAGCTTTTAAAAGTATCGAGTATAGGATAGATTTCAGGGTGCAGTGTAAGCTTTTCTAGATTCTCAATATCGCTTAAAATCTTAGTAAAATCAATTGGGAATGTATCATCATTTAGCTTTACATTTCTGTCTAATGCCCTAAGTATTGTTAGCATTTGTGTGTGTTTTTGCATTCTTGGATTAAAGTTTTTAAATATTGTGTTCTCTAGCCCTTTTATGCTATCACCCCATTGTGTGTCTAGCACTCTTTGTTTCCATTGCTCTATGGTAAGTCTTGAATCTAAGTCTTTTTTATTCATGCCTTTGGTTAGGGCTTTGGCAAATTTGTCATTTAAAGACTCTTTTATTTGTGCGTAGTTTTTATTTGCTTGTTGAAAGTTTGAAAAAAGTTCGTCTGCTTCTTGACGCGTTAATGTTTTTTGGGTAGGATTTGGGTGCAAGTTTAGGGCATTGGACTTTATGTCAGCTTGGCGGTTTGTTGCATTCCCTAAAGAGCCTCCGCTGTTTGCTCTCTCACTACTTTTAATATTATTAATAATTTTACTTATCCGTGTTGTTGGCAACCCCGTTGATATGATGTTATCGTTTTCTTTTGTAGCAACAATGTAAAAAATATCATGTGTCTCTTTATGTTGATAAGCTTTTATATATTCCTTTTTTAACTCGCCATCTCGTATAGCCTCCAAAATATTTAGAAAACTTTTTTAGAATCTAGTTATACCTTTCGCATACGCACGATTTAACGCACTCACTAACGCATACACTGAAGCTTTGATAATATCATTATCAATCCCTGCGCCAAAGTATTTTTTGCCATTAGATTCAATTTGCACATAGGCTATCGCCTTAGCATTTGAGCCATTTTTCAAAGCGTGTTCGCTGTAATCTAGTATATCAAAGCTTAGATTTAAATGCTCTCTCAACGCATTTGCTATGCTATCAAGTCGCCCATTGCCTTTGGAATCTATGCTCTTTTTTTGCGGTTTTATTAGCTCTATACGCACTTCACATTCATTTTCGTGCGTATCAAAGCTAAACTCGCCTATCTCTAAATGCTCCGCAACATTCACAAAATCCTTTTCAAAAATCTCACATATCTCACTTGGGCTAAGCTCCTTATGTGCTTTGTCCGAAATGTCCTTAATATAGTAGGAAAATTCCTCTCTAAAAAGTGGCGGCAGATTCGCCCCATAATGCTCGTGCAAAATGTAGGCAATACCGCCCTTGCCACTCTGTGAGTTTATGCGTATCACATCGCTTTCATACACTCGCCCCACATCTTGCGGGTCAAGCGGGAGATAAGGCACACTCCAAGTGCTAAGATTTTTCTCTTTGTGATACGCCATACCCTTAGCAATAGCGTCTTGATGAGAGCCAGAAAAGGCAGCAAAGACAAGCTTTCCGGCATAGGGTTGCCGCTCATACACTTGCATTTTTGTTACAGATTCATACACATCGCAAATATGCGGGAGATTGCTAAAATCAAGCTTAGAATTTACGCCGTGTGTGGTGAGATTTAACGCTAGGGTGATAATATCCACATTCCCTGTGCGTTCGCCATTGCCAAAAAGTGTGCCTTCAATCCTATCTGCCCCTGCTAAGATTCCAAGCTCAGCACTCGCTACCGCACAACCCCTATCATTATGCGGGTGCAAGGATATAAGCACATTTTCCCTATGCAAAAGATTCTTACTCATAAACTCCACTTGTTGCGCGTAAATATGAGGCAGGCTCATCTCAACGGTGGCAGGGAGATTCAAAATAAACTTTTTATCCTGTGTGGGCTTAAAAATATCAATCACAGCATTGCTGACTTCAAGTGCGTAGTCAATCTCTGTGCCGCTAAAACTTTCTGGCGAGTATTCAAAAGAGAAATTGCCCTCTGTCTCTTGTGCGATTTGCTTCACGCATAACGCCCCATCAATGGCGATTTTTTTCACATCTTCTTTTGACTTTCTAAAGACCTGCTCTCTTTGGGCGTAGGAAGTTGAGTTATAAAAATGCACTATCGCATTAGGACAGCCTTGTAATGCTTCAAAAGTGCGTTTGATGATATGCTCTCTTGCTTGAGTAAGCACCTGCAAACGCACATCTTTTGGGATTAGATTCTGCTCTATGAGTGTTCGCAAAAAGCGGTATTCGGTTTCACTTGCCGCGGGGAATCCAACCTCAATATCTTTAAAGCCAATTTGCAGCAGGAGTTTAAAAAATGTGATTTTTTCTTCCAAGCTCATAGGGGTGATTAGAGCTTGATTCCCATCGCGTAAATCCACGCTACACCATAAAGGTGCGGACTCTATATACTCTTTTTTGCTCCATTCTAAATACGATTTAGAATCTTTGTTAGAATTTGGGGGCATAAAGTAGCCGCGTTTGTATTTTGTGTGATTCATAAAAACTCCTTGTAAAAAATGCTGCAAAGGCTAAAAAGCCCTTTGATTGTAGCAATAAAAAATACAAAAATAATAAAAATTTTCTACAAAATCAACAAGAATCATAAAAGAGAGAAGTTTTGGAATCTTGAAATCACATAATCATAAACCAAATATGTCAAACATCATAGTCTTTACACATGTTATTTAGAAATCCACTTTTTATTGTTACAATGCAAACTTAATGTGTTTTTATAGAATCTAAGGTCAATTAGAAAAAGCAAGAGATATATACCATAAAAGATTCTAAAAACAAAAAAAACTAGAACTATATTTAAGGACCAATAAGCAAAAGGCTAACTTTGCAAAATGGAGAATAAATGGGTAATACACTGATACAACCACGCACATTAAGTGGATTTAAAGACAGATTGCCACAAGAGGCTTATGCAAAAGCGAGTATTGTGGAAAAAGTGAGTGAAGTGTTTTTAAGCTATGGTTTTATGCCTATTGAGACACCGCATTTAGAGTATGCTGACATTTTGGTGAAGCAAGGAAGCGAAGAGATACAAAAGGAATTGTATCGATTTAGAGACCATGGCGATAGAGATGTCGCCTTGCGATTTGATCAAACCGTGCCATTAGCGCGTTTTATCACGCAGCACAGACATGAATTAATCATGCCTTTTAAACGCTATGTGATAGGCAATGTATTCCGTGGGGAACGCGCACAAAAGGGGCGATATAGGGAATTTACACAATGTGATTTTGACTTTATTGGGAGTGATTCGCTAAGTTGTGATGCAGAGATTTTGCAGGTTATTTATAGTTCACTTAATGCACTTGGTTTGCAGGAATTTACCATTTGGATTAATCATAGAGATATTTTGAATGGAATCTTTGCATATTTTGGCTTGCATGATAATGTTGAATCTGGTTTGCGTATCATAGATAAACTTGATAAGATTGGACTTGATGAAGTGCAAAAAGAATTGCAAAAAGAGCTAAATATTACAGCAGAAAAAGCACAAGAGATTTGCAGACTTGTTATGATTAAGCAGACTTCACATTATAGTGATTTCTTTAAAGAGATTGCCTACCTTAAAGATTATAATGAGATATTGCGTAAAGGATTGCAAGATTTAGAATCTATGTTTAGTATTCTTGATGATTTGGAGCTTGATATATCGAGTTGTCGTATCAACTTTTCTATTGCAAGAGGGCTTGGATACTATACAGGCATTGTGTATGAAACAACGCTAAATAGACTAAAAAGTATCGGGAGTGTTTGTAGTGGCGGTCGCTATGATAATTTGACACAAAGTTTTAGCAAAGAGCGATTAAGTGGCGTTGGTGCGAGTATTGGTCTTGATAGGCTTATTGCGGCATTAATGGAGCTTGAGCTTTTAGAGTTGCGTGGGACTATGGTGAGAGTGCTACTGATTGTAACGAATGAGGCGTATTTTGCCTTCGCACATAAGATCGCAGAGGCTTTAAGACATAGCAATGTAAAAGCTGAAGTCTATCCAGATGCAGTAAAGATTAAGAAGTCTCTCGGCTATGCAAACGCAAAAGGGCATGAATTCAGCATAATTATTGGTGATGAAGAGTTTCAAACAAAAACGCTTTCTGTCAAAAATATGACTTCAGGCATACAGATTGAGAAAGTAAGCTTTTTACACGCATTGCAAGTTGTAAGAAATTCTTAAATCGCATTGATGATAGAAACCAATTGTCATATTGAATGCGTAAGCACGAAATATCTTTTTAGATTCTATGTTAGATATTTCGCCTAAAGGCCCAATCATGATATTTTGTTATAGAATCTAAGAGATATACTAGAAATAATTCCTTTGTAATTCACTACAAATGTGTTACGGAGAGATAATTTTGACATAACTTTTATGTAGTTTTACACTATAGTTTTATGTGAAATAATGCTAGAATTGTAAGACTTTATCTATTCTGGTCTTTTATAGATTGATATAGCTATATCAAAAAAGCGTTCTGTAAAGACTTTTAGAATACAAAATCTCATAGAAAGGAAAAATATGCAGCTTGTTTTACTTGATAAAATGACACTTGGTGATTTTGATGAGACACTTTTCGCACAATTTGGCGAATTTAAATCATATCAAACTACAGATTCTACACAGGTTTTAGAACGCACAAAAGATGCAGATATTATCATCACAAATAAAGTTGTGCTAGATTCTAAGATTCTGTCTTCTTTACCCAAATTGAAGCTTATTTGTGTAAGTGCAACAGGCACAAATAATATTGATATGGAATACGCTAAGACACACAATATAGCGGTAAAAAATGTAGCGGGTTATTCCACACATTCAGTCGCACAGCATACGCTTATGTTGGCATTAAGTCTGCTTGGTCGTTTGCCTTATTATTCACAATATGTGCAACAAGGGCAGTGGTGCAAGAGTGAGATTTTCTGCCATCTCACTTATGATTTACAAGATCTTTATGGTAAGCAATGGGGTATTATTGGCTATGGTAGCATTGGTAAGCAGGTATGCCATCTCGCAAAAGCCTTTGGTGCGGAAGTTAGCTATCATTCCACAAGCGGAAATAATACGCAAAATGACATACCGCACAAAAGCCTAGATGAGATTCTAAAAACAAGTGATATTATATCCATTCACGCTCCGCTAAATAGCACAACACAGAATCTAATCGCAAAAGAGCAACTACAAATGCTAAAAAAGGGAGCAATTCTACTTAATCTTGGTCGTGGTGGCATTGTCAATGAAAAGGATCTCGCACAAGCCCTGCAAATACAAGACTTTCTATTTGGCACAGATGTGTTAGAAAAAGAGCCAATGATAGTTAATCACCCCTTGCTTGATTCTAAAATCGCACATAAAGTTATCATCACGCCGCATATCGCATGGGCGTATAAGGACACAAAAGATAGATTACTACAGATGGTGGCAGAAAATATTAAGCAGTTTTTGAATGCGAATGGGTAGTATTTGTCTGGTTTAACTTTGAATAGAATCTAAATGTAATTATTTTACACGCTTTGCAACTAGAGATACTAATATGTAGGGTTTTATCTTATATTGAATTAAATATAAAACACATAAGATAATTTTCTAAAAATATTTAATCTTGATGATATATCCATAATATTTTAAAGTTTCAACATATTCAATAACTTAACTTCTAAGCCTTTAACCTTTGGTTTTATTTTTTTATGGAATCTGTTTTATGTTTTTCAATTTATGCTTATTTCATGAAAGCTAGAATCTTTGTAATACAAAGCTAAAATGTCTTATATTTCCATAAGATCAAAGAAACTATAAATAAATTCTATAAACTATCTCCCCATCTATATCTCATCTAACTTGCGGTAATAAACAATACTAACAACCAATAATATTCCAAGTGGCACAAGCATACTGAATTCTGGTATAAAAACGGCATTAGCGTTTAATTTACCAAGTGAGAAAAACACACCCCATACCATCAAAGATAGCACGCTAAGGCTCACTCCAAGCATGGCAAGATTCCCATATCGTGCAAGTGGCGGGGCATAATATGCAATGATAACACAAAGCATACTGATAAAAAATGGCGTAACAGCAAGGGTATAAAGCACACCTCTTGTGCGTGCCGTATCTGCTCCTTCTTGCATGAGAATCTGTAATGAATAAAATGCGTCAGTAATGGATATGGCAGGTTTGTTTTTGTAAAATGTATCAAGCACTTTTGGTTTAAAGCCCTTTAGTGTAGTTGTGGAATCATGCCCTGTGGTTATCATGCCCTTATCGCCTAAGTCATAGCTAGTGGGCAATATTGAAACCTGCGGGTTTAAAAGCTCCCATTCATCATTATGAAAATAGCCCTCTTTTGCACGAGTTATGCTTACAAGCTTCCTAGAATCTTTGTATTCTGTGTGATAGATTTGTATATTTTCAGCCTTTTGTAAGAGCGGATATACTTTCTCAAAAAACACATAATCAGTATTGTAACGGATAAATAAATCTTTAGAAACATCGGCATTATTGCTACTACTCACGATATTATCTGCCCTTTCTTGCGCATATACAAAATCAGTCGCATTTAAGCCGATATAACCACACACAACAAGATTAATAATAAGAAAAGGGGGATAAAAAATCCTCCTGCGTGAGTATCCAAGTGATAGCAAAGCTACATACTGATTGCTTTTAATAAGGCTAATGTAGAATACAATAAGTCCAAGCAAAAGGGCTAGGGGCAAAACATAATTAAACGCATACATCGCATCAAATGCAAGAAACCATATCGCATTATTAGCAGATTGGGCTAGGGCATCAAAATATTGCAGACTATCCACACAGATAAAGAAAAACTCTAGTCCGCATAAAATCACAAGCGTGGGCTTTAGATACCTTAGAGCAACAAACCAAAAAAACATATATTTCCTTGCTATTTTATTGAGATTCTATATAGATTATTTGTAAGCAAATATTGTAGCTTGTAATTTATAGTTTTTGGTATTTTGCCGTATGTTAAATGCTTTTAAGAGTTGTGTTTAAATAAGATTCTAAAAAGGTCAATATAAATATATTACCATGTGCCTTTGCATGTAAGATATGGTTTTGTTTAGGGTGGATTGTATAAAATTTTATAAATGGGTATATCTTAAAAAATTGTCGTGATGGATTTTAGATTAAATGTTGTGAAGTCCATTTTATCATTTAGGCAGGTTGGGGTGCGACATAAATCATGTTAAGTTATTAAAAATACACAAAAATGTATGTTTTATGGTAGAATCTAGCCCTTTATTTTTTAGCAAAAACACAAAAAAAGGTAAATTATGGGACTTTCAATTGGTATTGTTGGGCTTCCAAATGTTGGTAAATCAACAACTTTTAATGCACTCACAAAGGCACAAAACGCAGAGGCGGCAAACTATCCATTCTGCACGATTGAGCCAAATAAGGCAGTTGTGCCTGTGCCAGATTCTAGGCTAGATGAGTTAGCAAAGATAGTAAATCCCCAAAAGATTCAGCATTCAGTCGTGGAGTTTGTGGATATTGCAGGGCTTGTGCGAGGGGCGAGTAAGGGTGAGGGGCTAGGCAATCAGTTTTTAGCAAACATTAAAGAAGCGGATATGATTTTGCATATTGTGCGATGCTTTGAAGATTCTAACATCACACACGTGGAAGGGCGGATTGACCCTATTAGCGATATTGAGATTATTGAGCTAGAGCTGCTTTTTGCCGATATGGCAAGTCTTAACAAACGCATTGAAAAGCTACAAAAAGAGAGCAAGGCACAAAAGGGGGCAAACGCACAACTCTCTATTGCACAAGAGCTTTTAGCCCATTTAGAATCTAATAAGCCGGTCAAAACCTTTGCTAAAAAAGAGAGTGAAGAGTTTATAACGCTTAATCGTGAGCTACGATTTCTCACAAATAAAGAAGTGATGTATGGGGCAAATGTGAGTGAAGATGGGCTAGAATCTGATAATCTTTATGTAAAAAAAGTGCGTGAATATGCCGAGAAAAATGGGGGTATTGCTATCAAGCTTTGTGCGAAGATTGAAGAAGAAATGGTAGGAATGGAGGATAGTGAAAGGGCGGAGTTTTTGGCAAGTCTGGGGGCAAGTGAGAGTGGGCTAGAGCAGATTATTAGAGAGGGGTTTTCACGGCTTGGGCTTATTAGCTACTTTACTGCGGGGGTAAAAGAAGTTCGGGCTTGGACGATAAGGCGTGGGGATTTAGCACCAAAGGCGGCTAGTGTGATACATAAGGATTTTGAAAAGGGCTTTATCCGTGCGGAATGTATAAGTTATGAAGATTTTATCAAGTATGGCGGAGAAGCAAAGGCAAAAGAAGCGGGGGCTATGCGGATTGAAGGCAAGGAATATATCGTGCAAGATGGCGATATTATGCACTTTAGGTTTAATGTGTAGATAATAACAGATATTTTAGAAAGGGTGAGAAATAGAAATGAATAAAATTATTGAAATAACTCATCAAGTTAGTTCCCCCCCCCCCCCACAATCATCACTGCTTTTTACAAGCTTGATTTAGCCACACAAAGCACAAAGTCTTATAAAGCAAAACGCACAACACAAATCTACCTTGAATATTTTAGCTTTTTATCAAAACTGCAAAACAACTTCATCATTTACACAAATGAAGATATAGATTTAGAAATTTATGCGATGCGTTCTTTATGTGGATTAGAATCTAAAACAATAATCATTCATAAAGACTTAGAATCTTTTGACACAAATGCCCTAGATTCTATCCGCAAAGTTTTTAAAGATTATAATCAAGCCGCAGATAGATTTGACCCTGAGCACCCACCCCACACAAGTCCGGAATATAACTATCTTATGTATTGCAAGTCCTTTTTTGTGTGCGATGCACTACATAATCCACTCACAAAGCCCTATTTAAACGAGCAGATTCTATGGCTTGATTTTGGTTATAACTTTAATGGGGCTATGTTTGTAGATTCTAATGAGTTTGATTTTATTCTCATTCCACAAGCCCCACTCATAGATTCTAAACTCAATCTATTCTGTTTGGGGCGTAAAGATGATAGGGCATTGCCGCATATTTTGCTAAAAGGAAGTAGCAATTTTCTTATTGGTGGCTGTTTATATGGCTCAAAAGAGGCGTGGAAAAGCTTTAATGAATGTATGCAAAAGGCACTGCAAGCCTTTGTGTCTTTTAATATTATGGACGATGACCAAAAGCTTTATATTTGGTGTGTGCGAAATTTCCCCGATATTTTTAACATTCTTTATATTGATGATTGGTTTAACGCACTCTTTTATTTTATGGAAGAATCTAAGCGAAAAAGCATTTCAACTACAAAAGATTCTATATTGAGAGATAGTCTTTTTACCTTTGAGCAATATCAAAATCAATGTCAAAATATAGAAAATACAGAATCTAGTCAAAAAATAGCAAAAAAGCGGAATATTGGAAGAAAAATCATAGATAAGATTAAAAATAAAATAAAGAAAATATCAAGCAATAAGTAGTAGTAAAATGATTGAAATCCATGCTTGTAGTTTCTCTACATTTTAAACAATGGCAAACAGCCCTTGAGAAAATCTTATGGAATCTAAACCCATCAAAACAAGATTTAATAAAACTTTATGCAATACTTAACGCCTTGTCCATGAGTTATTTTCGCCATAGAAATGCAAAATAACAATTGTTTTATTCACAATAAAGGCTTCTAGAGAGTTTGTGCTATGAAGCGATTCATCTTGCTTTTGCACGATTTCTACAGAATCTAGCATGGCTTTTGGTGATGAGGCATCATTATTTAGTCTCTTTGCATAGGAAAGTGAGCTAAAGGCATATAGCCCGATTTCATCAACGCCATTTTGCTCGCTAAAGTCTTTCTTTTTTGCTAAGATTGCACGCATAAGGGAATCTTTTAGCTCTCTATCCATATTGCGTGCAAAGATATTAGAATCTAAAAGCTTATAAAATGCACGATCAATTGAGCTATTATGAAAAATATAAACTTTCACACCGGTTTGACTACGCGATCCGCCAACTCTGCCTACATTCATATCTGCACTTTTACTCGCAATAGCTTCTTGCATATAGAAATCACAACCATCACAAGCATACTGCAAAGCACCAAGCTCAAAACCACTCAATCGCTCATCAATAGCTTGTTGCTGAAGATCACTAGCGTTTGCCGTGCTTGGCTCCGCGGTGCAACTAGGAAAAACAATGCAAACAAGAAACGATATAAAAGATAATAAACAAAACCTATAAACACCCATTGCAATCCCTTTATTTTCAAGTAATTATAACATGTTTAATAAGCATTTATGATACCTTATTAACTACACACAAGATTCTATATCAATCTAAAGTTATATTTTTACATTTAGAATTAAAATGCTGTATGTTTTTTGCTACAATACTAGTTTTTGTTTATTTTCACTTATTTATTCTAAGTTAGGTTTATTCTTTTAGTCAAGATTGTTGTAAAAGATTCTATGTTTAGAATCTAAAATTTATAAAATAAAATGAGATATAAGGCGTTTTAATGTTTATAAAGATTCTACCATTTTTGAGTATTTTGATATTTCGTTTTATTGGGCTTTTTATCGTATTGCCTGTTATTTCCTTGCTGATTGCTACAATGCCTCATGCAAATATTGTGAATGTTGGCATGGCGATTGGTGCGCCCTATCTTTTACAGATGATTTGTCAGCCCTTTTTTGGTCGCTGGAGTGATATTTATGGTCGCAAACCTATCCTTATATTAGGGCTTGTTATATTTCTTATTGGCACGATTATTTGCATGTTTGAAAGCTCGATTTATTATCTCATACTTGGGCGATGTGTGCAGGGTATGGGGGCTATTGGCGGGATACTCACGGCTTTAGTTGCAGATTCTGTAAAAGAAGAGAAACGCACAAGTGCTATGGCATTAATGGGCGTTGGAATCTTTGTAAGTTTTGTTATCGCCATGATATTAGGCTCGATACTTGGCGCACATTATGGGCTAAACTCACTTTTTGCCTTAAGCGCAGTGGTTACTATAATTTCGCTTATTATCACTTTTGTATTTGTAAAGCCAACACCAAAAATCGCTTATGTATATCCAAATCATGATGAGGATAAAGCTTCAGAATCTATGATTAAAAGAAGTATTTTTGCGGTGAGTTTGAGTGGCTTTATTGAAAAATTACTTATGGTTTTAACCTTTGCATTAGTGCCTATTATCCTAAACGAGCATATAGATAAAACACATTTTTGGTATGTTTATGTCCCTGCTATGTTTGCTGGTATTATAGCCCTTGGTCCAACTTCAGTGATAAGTGAGAAAAAGGGCAAATCAAAAGAAGTATTACTTGTAAGCATAGCAATCTTTTTTATCGCATATTTTTGTATGGCATTATGGATTGATAGAATCATTATTTTTGCCATTGGACTTGCATGCTTTTTTGCAGCATTTTCCATGCAAGAAGCCTTATTGCAAAGCATGATAAGCAAGTATGCAAAGGCGAAAAATCGTGGCGGTGTTATAGGCGATTTTAGTGCGGCTGGTTTTGGTGGGAGCTTTGTGGGGGCTATGATAGGTGGCTTTTTTAGTCAATATGAAGCGATTGTTACATGGCATTGGGTGCTTTTTGGCTCACTTATGGCGAGTATGATTCTATGGATTTTTATCGTGATTATGCTTGTTAAAAACCCTGAAACTCACAAAACACTCTACATTCCAATGGATACGATAGGACTAAAAGATTTAGAATCTCTAAATTCGCTTGTAGGCATTAGGGAATGGTATGAGAATTTGCAAGAAAACTTGCTTACCATTAAATATGACACTAAGATTCTAGAATCTAAGCAAATCTATACTTTATTGCAATGTAGGGGAGAATGATGAAAAAACTTTGTATGATATTACTTTTATTTAGCGCATTTTCATTTGGGCAAAATCAACAAGAAAATCAACAAGAAGTATGGCGTAATGTAAAAAGCATTGAGGCAGACTTTACACAAGAGATTAAGGGTGAAAAGGGTGCGATACCTGTCGTGTATAAAGGCAAACTCTATGCAGCAGACAATAAGGTAAAATGGCTGTATGTAGCACCTCTTGCAAAAGAAGTGTATTTAGAAAAGACACAAGCCTATATCTACGAACCAGAGCTAAAACAAGTAACGATTGGGAATCTCAAAGAAAATGTAGATTTCATACAGATTCTAAAGAGAGTGCAAAAGATAGGAAAAGATAGCTATAAAACACAAATTGGCGATATTGCTTACTATGTGATTATCAAAGATTCTAAGCCTTATGAGCTAAAATATACTGATAGTATTGATAATGTCATTACTATACGCTTTGAGAATGTGAAGATGAATGCAAAGATTGATGGCAGCGTGTTTATATTTCAGCCACCAGATGATGTGGAATATATTGATGCAAGTTAAGTGCAATAAAGCTCGTTTTAAGTATCATATTTTTATACACAAAACAACATAAAAAGATTCTATAAAGGTTTAGAATCTTTGTAGCTTTTAAAACTTTGAGTAAGCATAAATCTTGTTATCTTTTTTAATCCATGCGATATTTATGCTAAAATCCACATTTTTTATAAAGGAATACAAATGCTAAACAAAAAGATTCTAGTAACCGGCGGTGCGGGATTTTTAGGCTCACATTTATGTGAAAGGCTACTTGATCGCGGCGATGAAGTGCTGTGCGTGGATAATCTATTCACCGGCACAAAGCAAAATATTCTACATCTTTTGTCAAATCCTAGATTTGAGTTTATGCGACACGATGTAACCTTCCCGCTGTATGTGGAGGTTGATGAGATTTATAACCTTGCTTGTCCAGCAAGCCCGGTGCATTATCAGTTTGACCCTGTGCAAACAACGAAAACTTCTGTAATGGGGGCGATCAATATGCTAGGACTTGCTAAACGCGTGAAAGCAAAGATTTTGCAGGCTTCCACAAGCGAAGTCTATGGCGATCCTGAAATCCACCCGCAAGTAGAATCTTATAAAGGCTCAGTCAATCCTATCGGCATAAGGGCGTGTTATGATGAGGGCAAGAGATGTGCGGAGACGCTGTTTTTTGACTATCAAAGGCAGCATAATCTAAACATCAAAGTAATGCGGATTTTTAATACCTATGGTCCTAGAATGCACCCAAATGATGGGCGAGTGGTGAGTAACTTTATCATTCAAGCGTTGCGTGGGGAGGACATTACCATTTATGGCGATGGGAGTCAAACGCGAAGCTTTTGCTATGTAGATGATTTGATTGATGGAATGATCGCTCTTATGGATAGCAAAGATGGATTCTATGGACCGGTAAATATTGGCAACCCACACGAATTCAGTATGCTAGAACTCGCACAAAATGTGCTTGAGCTTACAGGCTCTACATCAAAGCTTGTGTTTTTACCCCTGCCCCAAGATGACCCAAAGCAACGCCAGCCAGATATAACCCTAGCCAAAAAAGAGCTAAATTTTAGTCCAAAAGTGCAGTTAAGAGAGGGGCTAGAAAAGACGATTGCGTATTTTAAAACTTTGCTTTAGTAGATTTAAAATGCTTGTATTTAGATTTGCCAATCTATAGTGTTATATATGAAATATTAGAGTAGATTCCACCAATTTTAGAAAGTCATTACTTTGCTAAATGAATTAAGCCTCTTAATATATAGATTTTAAAGATTTCATAGCATTTGCCTGAAGTGTGTTCCATGACACAAAATGTGAATAATCTCAACTAAACAGATTATAGATATAGCTGTTTTTGTTTCGTTTGGAAGTTGAAAATATATATTTCGTAACTCTATGTAAAATTATCTTGTAAAAATATTTTGTATTGTATCTTTGGTTATGCTAGTCTTATACAATAACGCTTGCAAAGGCTATCACTATGACTTAGATTTGTTGTAAATAGCCCGTATTCTAGGTTGAAAGGAACTTTATGCAAGTAAACATTGCAAAAAATTACATTTTAGGCGTCGTGGCAGTAGCCTTGCTTGCTTTCTTAAGCATTACTATTGTTAGAATCCCCTCCATTGCTGCCCTTTCTCTTTCACCACTTATTATTGGAATCTTACTTGGGGTTTTACTCTCATTTGTTTATCACAAAAAACAAGATTCTGTTGGGCTTGGCGTAACTTTTAGTGCAAAAAAGATACTTCGCTTTGGAATTATCCTGTATGGCTTTAATGTCTCAATAGCAGAGATTGGGGAAGTGGGCTTTATCGGCATTGCGGCGTGTGTGTTTGTCGTGGTTTGTATCATGGGGCTTGGTGTGTGGATTGGCATGAAGTGGCTGAAGCTTGATAGAGATATTGCGATTTTAGTTAGTGGTGGTAGTGCGATTTGTGGGGCAGCGGCAATCCTTGCTTTAGAATCTTCTTTGAAATCAGAAGCCTATAAGGGCGTTATCGCCGTTGGCACTGTGGTAATCTTTGGTTTAATCGCCATGTTTGCCTATCCCATTTTGTATGCAAGCGACATTATCCCATTCACACACACGCAAGAGGGGCTATACATCGGCTTAACCCTGCATGAAGTCGCAAATGTCGTTGGTGCTGGTGGGGCTATCAGTGATGAATGTGCGAATTTTGCCCTTATCACAAAAATGATACGCGTAATACTGCTTATACCCCTGCTTTTAATTGTCCCTATGCTATGCGGCAAAACGCAAGATGGTGGTGGTAAGAAGCTGCATATCCCATGGTTTGCGTTTGGATTTTTGGGTGTGGTTATCTTGCATTCTTATGTGGATTTTTCGGATAATATTGTTATGGCGTGTAAGTTTGTATCGGCATTTTGTCTCACTATGGCTATGAGTGCTTTGGGTTTGCAGATTGATTTTAAGAAGTTTAAATCCGCTGGTGGTGGGGCATTCATGCTTGCTTTTATACTATTTATTCTGCTTTGTATTGGCGGCTTTTTTCTTGTGTATGGGCTAACAAAACTTGGGTATTTTTAGATTATATAGGGTTTGTAGTCGGATTCTGTGTTGTATTTAGTTATTTTATTTTCTACTCAAATGTTTGTTGTTAGAAGGTTGTTGTAAAAACGAAGTTTATTTTACGGCCCCTTGTATATTTGGATAAATATGTCGTGCTACATAGCAAGATTCTTACTCTCACAATTCTTTGACAGATCGTGTAGAATATACTGTTAGCCACGATGCAACTAGTTTTCTACCAATATCGCAATACTACAATCATCAAAGCTTTTTTGCTCTTTTACTTTTTCTATAAGATTTTCTATATCTTGTTGTTTTTTTGACTTTATCTTGTCCTTCTCTTATTGCTAACATATGTTTTTGCAAAGATTCTATAAATTTATTCTCTCTTTTGCTATATAATCCCTCTGTGCTACCATCTGACATTAATACAAAAGCATGAATATCTTTTTCTTTTATATTTCCTTTTATAATCTTTAATGCTCTTTCTGCATGTTTTGTAGTTACAAAATATGTTTCATTTGCATGTTCTCCATTATCTGGATTTGAGATACATTTAAGTTCATTTCCATAAAGCCCACCAATAGCCCCATCACCTAAATGCCCTATAAGACATTGCTCTCCCTTAATCGCTGCAAACAGCAAGGTAGAGGCTAGGTCTTTTGGTGTACAAACGCTATTAGTAATCTCTTTTTTTATATTTTCTAAAAGAGATTCTAGATTTATTTCTATCTTTTTCTCCATATCCCTATTTTGCATGTTTATTTTATTTGCTATAAAATCCAAACATGTCCTTCTTGTATTCTCTAGTGAATCTAGCACATTTTGTAGCTCATTTATTTTAATACTATCTATATCACTCTCTTTGTAGAATCTCTCTTTAGAGTATTTTTTAATTTTCTCTATTTGTTCTTTTATCTCATTTTTCTTACTATTAAAAGCATTTTTAGCTTTGCTTAATTTTTGTTTTAAGTCATCATGATCTTTTATGTGTGATTGTAGTTTGCTTTTTTTACTCTCTTTATCTTTTATTGCTTTTTCTAGTAAATCTTGTTCTCTTTGTGCGGCTGCTTCATAGCATTGCATGAAGTTTTTAATGATAAGTTTAAACTCTTTCTTTGTTTTTAAAATATGATTATGTAATTCTCCCTGCTGTATCTCTAGCTCATCTTTTTGCTTTTTATATGGTGCTTCAAACATTAGATTCCCATTTTCGTCATATACTTTCTCAACACACCCAGCTTGTTTATCTTCTTCACTCTCACACTCCTTTAAATTATCCGCATGTAAGAGTGAAAAAGAAGCAACACTACACAAAATCATTGATAAAAACACACTTTTACTTTTAACCTCTTTAAATCCCGCAACTATCCTTTAATCTAAAATAAAACTAGATTCTACAAAAAACCAATATCAAGTAAAGCATGAAAAGATTACAAAATTTAGATTCTAAAATTGTCATGTTGAGATGCAGTCGAAATATCTTATTTCGCAAAATTTGGATTCGAGCAAATTAGAATTTAATTTTATAGAATCTAGTAAATCTTAGTTCTAAACCTTTAATCTCTTATATATTTTGCTTGATATTTGTATTTGTTTTTTGTAGAATCTAGTTTTATTTTAGCTTAAAGGATAGTTATGGGATTTAAAAAGTTTAAAAGCAAAAATGTGTTTTTATCGATGATTTTGTGTAGTGTTGCTTCTTTTTCACTCTTGCATGCGGATAATTTAAAGAAATGTGAAAGCTACGAAGGTAGAGAAGCGGGGTGTGTTGCAAAACTATATAAGGATGGAAATCTTATACTTGAAACACCATTTAAAAATGGGGTAGCACAGGGCATAGGAAAAGTTTATTATGAAAGCGGGAATCTTAAAGCCGAAGTGTCATTAAAAAATGGAAAAGAAGAGGGCGTTGAAAAAAGATATTATGAAGATGGGAATCTTGAGTATAAAACACCATATAAAAATGGAAAAATGGAGGGCATAGTAAAAGCGTATTATTCAAGCGGGGATATACAAGCGGAAATCCAATATACAAACGGCAATATCAATGGTATCGTAAGATTCTATGATAAAGAAAAAAGCTTATCTGGCAAGCAAACGCACAAAATGGAAAGATTATTAGTGGAAAATGTGTGAGCGGTAAGGTTATGACAAACGCACACCTTACGAGATTAACTAATGAAATAGATGAATTTGAAATAGGCGGTGATTACTGGTATGATATATGCAAACAATAAATAAAATATAGAATCTTTACTTAAAGAAAGTATTTGAAAGGATAGCATTTGACAAATATTAATGAATGGATGTTGCATACATTGAGAAAAGATGCAGATAAGCTTAATCGTATGCCATTGCAATGGCTTGAGATTGATCGTAATGGCTGGACGCCGCTTGTAGCAAGAGCGATTAGTTTCTTGCTTAATGGTGGCACATTTTTACTTTGCACGGATAAAAAGAGTGCGTGGCTACAACACTACATTCTAAATAGATTAAATACGATTGATACAAAACGCCCTTTTGTGCCTATTTATGCGCTTGATTCTTCCCTTATTGGGTTGATTGAAGCAAAGCAGGGCGAAAGTGTCAAAGATTTGCTTGATATGTCTTATCAAAACTATGCTTTATGGTATATTGGGCAAACTGAAAATGCGATAGCACAATTTAGCTTAGAGTTTAGAGAATCTTTTCTTTGGATATTAGATGAGTCTTTAGAGCATTCCTTTACCTTGCATTCTAATGATTATAATCTTGATTTTAAGCTATTACAAGCATATAGAATCTTTGAAAAAGCCCTTTTTGCAGGAATCTGTGGCGAATTTAGTCTTGAGAATATATAAGGACCACTCATGCAAGAGCTAGATTCTATACATAATACAGAATCCACATTACTACAAGATTCTAATCCGTTTAAAGAAGCAAGAAATACAGAATCTAAACAGAATCTAGATTCTAAAAAAGATATTTCGCTTAACGCTCAATATGACAAGAATATAGAATCTTGCAATATTGACCCCAAAAGTGAAAAGAAAATATCGAGCATAGAATCTAAACATAATTTAGATTCTAGAAAAAATACTTTGCTAAACATGCAAGGCGATAAGATTCTAGAATCTACACCTTTATGGGCGGGTGCAGAGCGTGGAGTGCATTTTGATGGGTTTCTAGAAACTAGTAATTGTAATGTTGAGTGGAGTGGAATATCTAGTCTAAATTCTCAAACAGATGAGAATCTAGAAACCACTACAAACACAAACGAGAATCTTGCGGTAGTATCTTTGAGTGATTTTAGTAGTTTTCAAAGCAAAAGCGAAGGGAGTTATCTAAACGATAACGACCGAATTTTGAGCAAAGAATCCGCGAAAAGCACCAAAGAGACAACGCAATTAAATGAGAATCTAGAATCTAAAACAACCTTTCATGCTCCATCAAAGATCAACCCGCAATTTATTACTACATTCAAAAAATCATGTATCATTATCAGCAATGATTACGAGAGCGAGAAAAACTATCTAAGCAACACTTACGCAAAAGAAGATATAAGGATTTATGATTTAGAAGAATTAAAGATGGATAACGCACATGAGATTATAGAAGAAGCACATATTGCCACCACAAAGGATAAAATCATCGCAATTTTTGCGTTTAGCTACAATCACTACGCACAAAATGCACTCCTAAAGATTCTAGAAGAGCCACCAAGCCATATTATTTTCATGCTATATATCACCGCTAGAAATAAGCTTATACCAACGATTTTTTCACGCCTTGTAGTCTTCAATAAGAGTAAAAAAACGCACATAAAGCCCATCAATCTAGACCTTACAAGGCTTACCATTCCCATGGTATATGAGTATGTAAATAAGCTTGAAAAAGAACATATAAGCTATGAGCAGGGCAGAAATATACTCTCACAGATTCTAGATTCTATAATCGCACATAATATTTTGCTTGATGAAAAGGGGCTAGAGAGATTTGATCTAGCACTAAAAGCCCTATATAGCAAACAAAGCGTACATATCGCGCTTTTACCACTACTTTTATCTTTAGTCAAAGGATAGCTATGAAAATTGAGCGAGTAACAAATATCAATGAAGCTATGAAAAGCGTCGAGCCAGATAATATCGGCTATAAGATTATGAAAGAAAAGACACAGATTCTAGCTTTTAAAATAGAGCAATTAAAATTACAAGCCATGCAGATTCTAAAGCAAGACGCTTTAAGCAATGGTGCAGAGCTTGTAACGCCAAAAGATGCGATATTGTGTCAAAAAACACATTATGACTGCCTTTTATTTGGCACACAAAAAGCATTGAAGCTTTTAATATCAAAAATGCAAATGCAACCCTTTGGATTAAAAACAATCGCACAAGAGCTAAAAATCTTTTTACAACCACAAGAAGACTATGGCAGAAAAATCATGGGGATAATCAATGTAGATTCTAATAGCTTTTATAAAGAATTTAGCAGTAAGGAAGCAATAAGACAAATATATCATTATATAGAACTTGGCATAGACTACATAGACATAGGTGCGGCAAGCTCTAGACCGGGTGCAAAATATATAGAATCTAAAGTCGAACTAGAGCGATTAAAACCCATTTTAAAAGAGATAAAAAAGCTAGATACTAAAGCACAATTTAGCATTGATACCTATAATGAAGAGACGGCAAGAGTTGCGGTTGAACATGGATTTAGCATTATTAATGATATAAGCGGTAAGCCAGAAAATATGATAAAAGTATTGCAAGAAAACCCGCATGTAAGCTATATTTTAACGCATATACAAGGCACACCCAAAACCATGCAAAAGCATTGTAAATATAAGAATCTAATCCTTGATATTGACGCCTTTTTTACGAAAAAAATCGCTTTTTTAAAAGAGCATAATTGCAGTAACATTATCCTTGATGTTGGCATTTGTTTTGCAAAAGATATGCAGCAAAATATCACTTTAATTCATCAATTAAAACATTTTAAACATTTTAACTTACCACTTTTAATTGGTGCTAGTCATAAGAGTTTTTTAACAAGGATTCTAGAATCTCAACCATTTGGGCGGGTGCAGGGCGTAGGGGTGCAAGGTAAAGAGAAATTAGAATCTAGTATCACCTCAAGCGGAACGCAGGGCTTAGAAATAGGAAATCTAGATTCTAATCCGCTTGAGTGTAGTGCGAACATTAACTCGCAAGAATTACAGAGATTAGATTCTAATCCTTGTCATGTTGAGCGTAGCGGAACATCTAACATAGAATCTAAAAAAGATTTTTCGCTCGACACTCAAAATGACAAGATTCTAGAATCTACGCAAACAAACCATGCAAACAAAACCACAAATTCTAGCGGTTGCTCTATGGCTTTGGACGGGCTTTGGCTGAATTGTGATGGCAGGAGTTATCTAAACGATAATGACTGCCCATCTAATTCGCTCAATCGTTCAAATTGTATAGACAAGGGCGAATTTTTACAAAATACAAAATCCACAAAAAAAGGCAATCTACCTGCCACCCTCATAGCCCACTGCATAGCATGGCAAAATGGCGCAAACATAGTGCGAGTCCATGATGTAAAAGAGCATATTGAAGCCTTACACATTATGGAAGCGTTGAGGGCAAATGATATAGATTTATTGTAAAATTCTATTAAAAAACACATTTTAGTAAATGTGAAAAATTAATGGCAAACACAAGATAATTATAGAATCTAAACAGAATCTAGATTCTATAAAAGATGTTTCGTGCTTGCACACTCAAATGACAAGATTATAGACTATTTGCAATTATGTATAAATTTAATATACTAGAATTTATGCATAAGTAAAAGCTAGATAAATATGTTTTTTCATGTGCTTTAAGCGATAAGGTAAGAATGCAAAGACATTTATATAATGCTTTGAATGAGTATATACAATTACAAAAACAAGGCTTAATCACTGAAAACACTCAAAGGAAATTAGCTAATAAGTATCTAGTAAGTTATTCTAGTATTAGAGACTTGATACATAAATACAAAAAAGACAATAGCATAAAAGATAAGTATAAAAAGTTTATTGATAATGCTTTACATAATCACACAAAATACAAAGCATACACAAACTTTTTAACAACACATAAGCTAAACACACCACACAGAATCCGCTCCACATTCTCAACAATATTATATGATTTAACACCTAAGCATAAGCTAGATTTCACAATTATTGAAATGTGCTTGGCTCATAGTGTTGGAAATATGGTTATACAAAGTTATAACCATAGCGAGAGAATGCAAGAGAGAAAAGAATTAATGCAATTTTGGGCTAATTATATAGACAAATTAGCACATGAAAACACATTACAACAAGTAGCAAATAATAGTGATTTATATGTATTAAATCCTAAAATAATGTAAGCGATATAAGCCATAAAGCAAGTAAATCGGGTTTTAAAGGCTATAAGCAAGGCAAGTAATACAAAAGGCAAGGTAAGCAATAACACTAAGCAAAGTTATAAAGCAAACAATAATAACATACTTGCTAATGCTTTGATTGATTATACAGCTTGTATTGATAGTGTGAGTAATATTTGCATAAAATATAATATTGCAAGACAAGCATTTTATAAGTGTAAAGGCAAGTTAGATTTAATGACTGAGAATAGTTTATTTATGTATAATATGTGGGACACATTATTGCCTAAATAACATCAAAGCTAAAAATTAATAAAGGTAAAAGAAAATAATATTGATTAAAATGAAGAATAAGCTGGTAAACTTTTATAATATTGTTACTTATACGCTTTGCTTTGTCTTTTTAGACTTCTATAAGTGTTTGCAATAAAGTCCGATCATCAAAAAACTTGTATATACTATGGATTAGCATACAAAGCAAAAAAAGCCTTATATGATGTGCTAATAGTATTAAGCATATTGATACCTTTGCAAAGTCTAATAATACTTTGCTTGATTATGCAGGTAAAGCCTTTTATAACAATATACAAAATTTGCTTAATACTAAAAGGCATGATAAATTAAGTAATAATATTGACAAGTTAGCAAAAATGATGTGTTTAATGAAGTTTCAGGCACTGATAATGACTTACAAGACAATAACGCTATATTACAAGCTATAATGATTTAATACATGCAAATAATGAAGTATTAAGTAGTTTTGTACTAGTCTTTAATGTTTTTTTTGTATTGTGTGTAATTTTAAATTTGTATCAAAGCTTTAATTAATTTGTAATTTTGTATCGCTTAGTTTGTAACACTTTGTAAAGTGAAAATGTAATATATAATCACTAATATAAAATTCATATAAAAAAGACTTGTATTTTAAGTTATAATGTAAGGGTATTTTAAAAAGATAGGAAAGAAACAAAACTTTAAAACCTTATTCATACGACACAATCGAAACTGAAATCTTTAGAATATGTGTTATTTTACTTGTAGTTTTTTGATTTAATCTTAAAAGGTTATACAAAAGGTTGCACAGAACTATAAAAGGGCTTTTTGCTTAGTGTTTAGAGTATCGGTATTTGAGGCGTTTGGAGTTAAAAAAGTGTAATATTATTCGATTCATTCTATTTTAGTTTAAAAACTTTAAATGTTTTGCTTGAAAAAGATAAGAAATAAAGGTAAGATTCTACTTTTATCACTAAGTATTGTTTTGGTATTATAAATGGGTTTTATCAGCACACAAGATAAGGGCAAGATAAAGGAATTATATGGGCAAACTATATTTAAGCATATTTTCATTTGATTCACGCATAGATTTTCAAAATGGCTTTGTAAGACAAGAGGTGCATTATAAGGCAAATGATACGCTAAAAGACATTTTTCAAGCAGTAGATTCTAAAAACTTTGGGTATCAAGAGTTTGGTATAGATCTGCAATTTATACATTGCAGGATTAATGGTTATGCAGTGTTTGGGAATCTTGGGGTAAAAGAGATTGTAGAAAAGCTTGGTTGTTATTTAGAGATTGAGCCTTTAAACAAGCGATATGCAAAGAAAGATTTATTGCTTGATTTGGACAAGGCATTTGCAAGGTATAATGACTTTTTTTATGTAATGGATTTTATCGCACCAAGTGATAGAGAAGAGTTAAAAAAATACCTACTTATAAACTTTATCGTGCCAACCTATGATGACTCATATTGTGGCGATGGCTTTTTATTGTATATTAAATGGTTGTGTTTGCGTTATCCATTGTATAAAGAGAAGTTATTGCGTTTTATTTCTTGCAGGGAGAGTGGCATTTTCTGGCATGTTAGCACTGCAAATTTTATGCTACCGCATAATAGGGCGATAGATACGCAGATAGAATCTTTGCAAAGCGCCTTGATTTCACCTACATGTAAGGATAAAGAATGGCTAGGGTTTGGGTCTTACATTAACTCACAATATCAATTTACATGTAAAAATCGCATAGCCGATTACAACGCCGCAGAGAGTTTTACGCCATTTATTCAAGGCATTTTACATGCTAATACATATTAATAAAGGATCTTTATGTATCTCATATATGATTGCTTAAAAAATAGCCCATTTAGCATTGCGACACAGCAGGTTTTAAAGCATTTAAATATACCTTATACAACGCTAGATGCTAATAAAAGATTTAAGGCACATGGCGGATATTTTGGCAGAATAGGTGCATTAGAGCAGTTTATATTTGCAAATGTGTATAATATCGCCCTTGCTAGTCTTGAAGAGAAAAAGCTATTAGCCTTAGAAGAAGATTCTTATGCGAATCTTGTTTTTACGCTTGATTTGTTACGCAATAATCAGTCTTTAAGGGATTTTGTTATAGCTGAATTGCAAAGTCAAAGCATTATCCTTGATATAGATATATTACAGAATCACATTGCCTATTTTCCAGCGATACTTGCTAACTATATGACAGAGATAGAGCAGTCTATAAAATATAGCTTTGGTAAAAATGAGAGAAATTTACCGCATATCTCACCAAATAATACCACAAAAGGCTTTAGCTCTTGTGCCTTTTATGGTAGCAGACATGCAGATTGCAATATGCAGGGCGAGTATAAACATATAGAAAAGTTATGCAAGATTCTGGGTTTAACCTATCTTAGTAAGCCCTTTAGCCTGCAATCCTTCACGCATTTAGCACATATTGATTCTGAAAAGGCGTATCAAAAAAGCGGGGATCTTTTGTATGAAGGGATTGATTTAGGGGTGGATTTTTTATGTGCATTTGCAGATTCTACCTTTGATATGTTTGATAATAAGCAGGATTTATGCACGAAATATTGCAAGAGAGATCCTATCAGCATAGCAAGTCTCAATATGGCACAGATATTGCTAGTTTGCTTTGGTAAGGCAGATGAAGCAGGGTTTGAAACACACAAAATAAATCCAGATTTTATGCAGCACAATAAGGCTTCCAAAAATGCTTCATAGCACTATTTATTGCGGAGATTTTTAAGAGTATGGCAGTCATTTTAAAGATTTTTTTTGCTTGTTTTGTCGGCATGGCATGGTATCATTTAAATGGACCGGAACAAGCACCAATTGCTGGGATTTTAGCGGCTATGATATTACTTGCTTCATTTATCAAGCCAATTAGCTATCAAGACCCAAAAGAAAGAGATGAATATCGCCATAAGATTCAAGAGGCAAGGGAGAAAAAACGCATTCTAGCAGAAAAACAAAATGAAGAGAAAAAGCTACTCAAAAAACAAGCACTTGAAGCTGAAGAAATGCGTAAGCAAGAGTTAAAAAAGAAGTTAAAACTCTAGATATTTTCATATAAGGAAACCAAATGGAATTAGTATTATTTTTAATCGCTGCGGGGATTATATTCTACCTTTATAAGACCTTTCAAGGCTATCTTAGCAATCCAATCGTCCCAACAGATAGAGATATTTTGCAGCCGCAAAGACAGCAAGACTATGTAGAAGAGCGTCCAATACTTAGCCCAAAAGAAAAACTAAAACGCACAGAATATGGCATTATTGTGAGTATTTTAGGGCGATTAAGCTTTGCTGATGACAAGAGCTGTATGTTAGAAGAGAGACTTGTAAAGGGCATTATTGATGATATGGCAAAAGATTCTGACCAGCCAAGTGAGTTGTATTTAGAAATCTATAAGGAATCTAGAAATGATGATATACAAGAGTTAGCAGAACTCTTTGCAAGCGAGACAATTGGGCAGTATAAAAAGAGAGTAAAAATAGTGGAATTTATGTTTGCATTGGCTTATGCTGATGGGAATTTCTCACAAGAAGAAGAAGATTCTATCATCAATGTTGCTGCGATTTTAGAGATCGACAACGCTGACTTTAATCATCTGTATGATAGCTTTAAAGCCTTGAATGAAGAGTATGTGCCGCTTACAAAAGAAGAGGCAATGAATCTTTTTGGGCTTAATGATGGCTTCACAAAAGAAGAGCTGGATTCTAAATACAACGACTTTTTCAAACAAAAAAGGCAAAATGTAATTGATCCAAGAAATCTAGGCAAACCATATAATGAAAGCGGCGGGCAGGATTTACGAAAGATTTCTGAAGCTTATGCAGTTCTGTTAAAAGAGGTGGATTGATTTTAGATCTAAAATGCACCCTTAACCCTGCACCCACCCATAAAGGTGTAGAATCCAAACTCTTTTAAAATACACAAGAATCCTTGCGCTCACTTATACAAGGTATAGAATCTAGCTTTCTATCTATCAAGCTCATAAGCTGCATGGAGTGTTCTCACACTTAATTCCGCATATTTTAAGTCAATTAGCATTGAGATTTTAATCTCACTTGTGCTAATCATGCGGATATTGATATTATCATTTGCCATTGCTTCAAATGCCTTTGCTGCGACACCGCTATGGCTTTTCATACCAACACCTACAATTGATACGATGGCTACTTCATGGTCATAGTCGATTAAATCCGCATTGACTTTAAAGGCTTCAAGTGTCAATTTTGCTTTATCAAGCTCATTTTTTGGCACTGTGAAATCAAGATTAGTTTTACTATCTCTACCTATGGTTTGGACTATCATATCTACATTTACATTTGCTGAAGCAAGTTTGCTAAAAAGCTCTGCGGCGATACCGGGCTTATCTTTAATGCCAATTAAACTCACTCGTGCTTGATTCTTATCTAGTGCTATACCGCTAACAATAGGTTTTTCCATAATGTTTTCCTCCGTTGTAATAAGTGTGCCTTTATCATCGCTAAAGCTGCTTTTTGCATAAAGCGGGACACTCCACTTTTTTGCAAGCTCTACGGAACGATTAAGCAAGACTTTCGCTCCCATACTGGCAAGCTCTAACATCTCATCATAGCTTATTCGCTCAATCTTTTTTGCTTTTTCTTCTATGCGTGGGTCTGTCGTATAGATTCCATCTACATCGCTATAAATCTCGCATAAATCCGCATGTAACGCACCAGCAAGGGCTACGGCGGATAAATCGCTACCACCACGACCAAGTGTAGTAATCTCGCCTTTATCACTTAATCCTTGAAAGCCCGTTACAACTACAATATATCCATCTTGTAAATGCTGCTTAATATTTGCAGTATTAATATCTTTAATGCGTGCTTTTGTGTGATTAGAATCTGTGATAATTCCAGCCTGTCTGCCATTAAAGGCGATTGATTTATAACCCATAGCATTTAAGGCAATGCTAAGCAGGGCAGCACTGATTTGCTCACCACTGCTTAAAGCCATATCCAAATCTCTCTCATTTGGTATCGGGCTAAAAGATTTACCATAGCCTAGTATCTCATCTGTTACACCACTCATAGCAGACACTACCACAACGAGATTATTGCCTTCTGCGCTTTTGCTTACGCGGTTTGCTACATTTTGTATCCGCTCTGTGCTGCCCATGCTTGTGCCGCCATATTTTTGAACTATTAGCATTAAATATAACCTTCCTTTTTAAAATAGTCTAGCACTTGCGTATAAATATGCTTTTTAAACTTTGTAACCTTTTGTAGCAATGAAGCTAAATCCATAAACTCATATTGTGAAAACTCTGGCTCTTGTGTCTGCAAATTAATCTCTGCAAAGGGCTTTAATTTCACAAGAAAATATTTTTGTTTCTGTCCTGCATAGGGTTTCATTTTTTCTATAACCATAGGTGGAAAGTCATAAGTTAGCCATGTGGGATACTCTGCTAATACTTCTATATCATCTGTGCCTATCTCTTCTTTTAATTCCCTAAATAACGCATCTTTTGGACTTTCCCCTACATCAATGCCGCCTTGTGGAAACTGCCATACATTCTTTAAATCACTTCTTTCAGCGACAAAAAACTCACAAATGCGTGGATATTGCGATGACACAATGATAGCGGCGACATTTAGTCTGTATTGTTTGTTTGTATCTGCCCTATCCATTCTAGCTTTTCCCTTTTCTATATAAATCATGCAATATTTAATATTAAAAATGTGAATCTAAGTGTCCATTCTGCTTAAAATCAAATCATTATGTATCAAAAATCCCTATAATGATAGCATTTTCAAAACAAATATTGGTAATTATTAGCATACATGTTGTAGAATTTCGCTTTATTTTTTGAAAATGAAATCTCTAAGGAATTATTTTTGCATTGACTTTACACTCTCAAAGTATTAATTTACACTCTAAACTAAACATTTAAAGGAATATATGTGATGAAAAAGTTTATTCTTGCTTGTAGTATTTCCATTTCTACAATGCAGGTTTTTACAGCACAAATGTTTGCAGATACTCTTAGTAGCATTGACTTTTTAGAATATAGTATGCACACACCAAATACAAATAAGTATTTTAATCGCTTTGATACGACTACAATCAATGCTTTTAATATACCTATTGAATACATTGCGACTTTAGAATCTGAAGGGCGACTAATCGATGTAGATACAACAAAGTGGAAATATCTTACGCGTCAATTTGATAATGGCTACGAGTTTATCCCTATCTTGCGTAAAATGTTAGCTGATGCAGATGTGCCACAGGAGTTTTTATTTCTTGCTATGGCAGAATCTGAGTTTAAATCACAAGCCCTAAGCTCCAAAAAAGCCGCTGGTATATGGCAGCTTATGCCAGCCACAGCAAAAGAGCTAGGACTAATCATAGATGAATATATAGATGAAAGGCAAGACCCTATAAAAAGCACACAAGCAGCTATTAAATACTTACAATATCTTCATAAAGCAACGGGTAAATGGTATCTTGCTGCGATGGCATATAATTGCGGTTTAGGGCGATTAAATCGCGCGATAAGAGAAGCAGAAAGCGATAGTATAGAAGTGTTACTTGATGAAGAAAAGCAATATCTACCACTTGAAACACGCAATTATTTGCGTAAAATTATGTCTATGTCTCTTACATTCTCAAACGCACATGAGTTAAAACAAGCTGATAAAGAATATATGCTTAATCGCGGAGCGGGTGATTCTCTTGTGATTGTGAATGTAAAAGCTGGAAATTCACTTGCAAATATTGCAAAGGGTGCGAATATGAAAGTTGATGATTTATGGTATTATAATCGCCATTTTAAATATGATTTTGTGCCATTTTCACAAAAGGAATATCAAGTATATTTGCCCTATGAAAAATTAAGCTATTTTAAACAGCATTTTAAAAATGCACTTGATACGCGACCGCGTTTTACAACATATAAGGTGAAAAAAGGCGATAACCTCTCAAGTATTGCAAGGAAACATAATACAAGTGTTGATAGAATAAGACAATTAAATGGATTAAAATCAAATGCACTCATGGTAAATCAAATGCTAAAACTTCCTGCACTAAACACACAACAAAGCATTCAAAAGGGAAGCACGACAGCAGTAAATACCAAGCAGATGAAAACCAAAAAAATCACTAGGAGCTAAATTGCATTTTTTACACAAACATATTTGTATAGCAACGACATTGGGCAGTATTGTTTTATTCAACGCATGTGCCCCAGAGAGTAAGTATAATGGTGGCAATGGTGCATTGCGTAGTTATGAATCAATGGATGCTTATGGCAATAACACCATTAAATATAGGCAAGACTACACACAGCTTACACAATCAAGCTTTAGTAGCACCCTTGTAGCAAACGATAGAGACAATATTAGACAAACACCGCAAAATAATAGAGCCACACAGCAGCACACCACAAGCAAAAAAGGCACAAAATCCACACAAACAAATCAAGCAAATACGCATTATGAACCGCCCGTAAAAGGCGATGGGAGCTTTACGCCTACACAATCGCTTTTAGGTGGAATGCGAGATAGTGAAGCAATACAAAGGGCTACTATGCGACCCTACACCGTGCGGGGTAAGACTTACCGCCCACACCCTGTAAAAGTCGGTGATACATTTGATGGTATAGCAAGTTGGTATGGACCAGATTTTCACGCTAAGGCTACTTCAAATGGCGAAACCTACAACATGCACGCACACACCGCAGCCCATAAAACTTTCCCTATGAATACAATCGTTAAAGTCTATAATAAAGACAATGGCAAAACCACTGTGGTAAGGATAAATGATAGGGGACCATTTGTTGAAGGACGCATTATTGACTTATCAAATGTCGCAGCACATGATATTGCTATGGTTGGCAAAGGTATTGCGAATGTGCGAGTTGAGGTAGTAGGCTTTGGTGGAGATTTAGTCCATAATACACCACCAAAAGATTCCAAACCGCAAGCAACGCCTAAACAAACTAACCAAAAGCCAAACACACAGCAACAAGTAAAACATACAGAATCTAGCCCACAGCCACCAAAAGAACAATACACTGCACCACAGCAGCAAAATACAATCTTAAAGCCAAGACAAAATACGCAAGTAACACATACAGAATCTATACCGCAAGAACCAACCACACACGCAATAGAATCTACAAATATAAATCAAACAAACAATACCACACAAACCCATAGTAACACCCAAAGCACAGATACTTACACTATGCCTACACAAGATTCTAAAACACAAAGCATAAACCCACAAAATACACCTGTAAATACGCCACAAATAGAATCTAGCTATACAAATCAAACAAGCAATGTAGCAAATAGTCCAAAAGTAGAAAACAAAGAAATAGATTCCACGCCCTTTGAAATCAGTGAAGAAGAATTACCAGAATTTGAAGATACAACACAAAGTAAAACTAAAGAAGCAAAACATGAAACAAAGCCAAAGCCACAACCAACAAAAGATGAAACTCTAGATTCTGCTTTTGTCGGCATTACCCCAAAACATATTGATAATACAGAATCTATAAAAGACATAGATGAAGCTATGCAAAGGCTAAAAGATTCCACAGAGAATCTTGCTAAAAAAGCACAAAATGAGATAAAAAACCAAGCAAAAGAAAACACGCAGCAAACTGCAATAGATTCTAAAACAGATTCTAAAGTGGAAAATACAGAATCTAAACAGCCTAGCCACACAGATTCTAAACAAATAGATTCTAATAACACTGCGACAAGTGATATTAATAAAGGCAATTTTATGATTTCACTCAATGTTTTTAGTGATGAAAATAGAGCTAAATCATTCAAAGATGATAATCAAAGCATAGTAAAAGACACGAATTATTCAATCGATATTGTGCCAACTGATAAGGGCTATCGTGTCGCTTTGCGTGGATTTAAAACCTATGATGAAGCAAAAGCCTTTATCGCAAAGCATGATATCAAAGGCTATGTTGCACAAGAGAGTAAATAAGATTCTAAAACAAATAAAAAAGGATTCTAGTGAATAATGCTTATTACAATATGCTAATCATATCTGGACCATCTGGAGCTGGAAAAAGCACATTAACAAAGGTTTTGCAGGCAGAAATACCAAACTTCTATTTCTCTATATCCACTACCACAAGGAAGCCAAGGGAAAATGAGATACACGGCAGAGAGTATTACTTCAGCACAAAGGAAGCCTTTAAAGAAGGTATTAGTAAGGGTGAGTTTTTAGAGTATGAAGAGGTGCATGATAACTTTTATGGCACAAGCATAAAACCGATAGAAAAAGCCATACAAGAAGACAAATTTATTCTCTTTGATGTCGATGTAAGGGGGCATAATAGCATTAAAAAATACTATCCACTTGCAAAATCTGTATTTATCACGCCCAAAAATCTACATGTTTTAAAAGATAGGCTTTGCAAAAGGGGGACTGATAGCGATGAAGTGATACAAAAACGACTTTTTAATGCGAAAGAAGAGTTAAAATACGCAAATACTTTTGACTATTTGCTAATTAATGATAATATGACAAACTCTAAAAAGGCTATTTTACATATCGCAAAAAGTCTTATGTTTGCAAACCATGAGACAAAGATACAAGCCTTATTAGCACAGTATGCTTTATAGCTAAAGCAATAGTAAAAGGTTGAAGACATAAAGGAGAAATAATGGGAAGCATGAGTATATGGCATTGGCTTGTAGTGTTGTTTGTAGTATTACTTGTAATTATTGCGATTGTGTTATTGTTAGTTTTTTTGATCAAGATATGCAAAAAGTAAAGATCTAGGAGGCGTATAATGATGGGAAGCATGAGTATATGGCATTGGCTTGTAGTGTTGCTTGTAATTGTTTTATTATTTGGTGCGAAGAAGATTCCAGAACTAGCAAAAGGGCTTGGTAGTGGTATCAAAACCTTTAAAAAAGAAATGGAAGACGATGATGACAAAAAGGTGGAACAAACTAGTAGCGAAGCTAAACCGCAGCAAAAGAGTGAAAAAAAGCCAGAAGTTATAGAAGCCCAAGTTATAGAATCTAGTCCAACTATCCAGCAAAAGCAAACCGAGAAAATATAAACGGAAAGCTATAATGTATTACAAGGTAAAAGAATTTCTAACAGAAGCTACGAAAGCCTATCTATCATCAATAGATCGCACAAATATCGTAGTCCAGCAAGGCACTAATAACGCCTTAAACCAAAAGAAAATTTCATCAAAGCATAATGCAAATATCAGTCAAGATTCCATAATAGAATCTAAAACAGAATCTAAGAAAGATTCTAACAGCTCACAAGAAAAAATAAATCTAATCATCGCATTAGAACACCCAAAAGATAAACGACACGGACATTTTGCAACACCGCTTTGCTTTACACTCACAAAGATTTTACGCACAAATCCAAAAGTATTAGCACAGAGTTTGCAAGACTTTTTTATGCAATATGACTTAGATTCTAATAGCACTAAACCTTTTAAGAAAATATTTTCATCTATAGAGGCTCTAAATGGCTATTTAAATCTCACTCTCACGCATAGTTTCCTTACATATATGTTAGAAGTAGCATTACAATCACCAAAAGATTTTGCAAAAGGTGAGTGTAAAAATACAAAGATTCTACTTGAATATGTAAGTGCAAATCCAACAGGACCACTTCACATAGGACATGCACGCGGGGCGATCTTTGGGAGTGTCCTGCAACGCATAGGAAAGCGACTAGGCTATGATATAAAGGGTGAATATTATGTCAATGATGCAGGTAGTCAAATCGATATGTTAGCTCTATCTGTCTATAATAGTGCGGCAAAGATTCTAAACTTAGAATCTCTTAGCGGTGAAGTGTATAAGGGAGAATATATTGATTCTGTCGCACAGGACGCGATTAAGCATTTTGGAGAGAGTTTTTTTCGCACAGCAGATTCACAAAAAACAGATATTTTACAAAAGATAGGACTATACGCAAAAGACATGATGCTAGAAGTAATTAAAGAGAATCTAGCTTCTTTATCCATTGACTTTGATTATTTTGTGAGTGAAAAAGAGCTATACACAAGATTTGATGACACGATGAAAACCCTAGAAACACATAATGCCCTTTTACACCAAGATGGTGCAATATGGCTACAATCAACACTCAAGGGCGATGAAAAAGACAGGGTTTTAGTCCGCGATAATGGTATGCCAACCTACATGGCAGGGGATATAATCTATCATAAAGACAAGTTTGATAGAGATTATAATCACTACATTAACATTTGGGGTGCTGACCATCATGGCTATATAGCACGCATTAAAGCAAGTATTGATTTTTTAGGATTTGATTCTAAGAATCTAGAAGTATTACTCGCACAAATGGTAAGCCTTTTAAAAGATGGGCAACCTTATAAAATGAGTAAAAGAGCGGGAAATTTCATTCTCATTCAAGATGTGGTAAATGATATTGGGGCTGATAGCTTAAAGTTTGTATTTTTGAGTAAGAGCCTTGATACGCATTTGGAGTTTGATGTGCAGGATTTAAGTAAAGAAGATTCTTCAAATCCCGTGTTTTATATCAATTATGCAAATGCTAGAATCCATACTTTACTAGAAAAATCTAGCCTATCGCTTGAAGACATAAACAAAACAGACTTAAGCACTTTATTAGATAGTAATGATTCCTTAGGGCAAGATAGCATGCAGCTAATACTGCAAAGTTTAGGGCTTTTTTATGTGCTAAATCAAAGTTATGAAGAGAGAGCATTACAGAAATTATGTGAATATCTAAAGAATCTCGCAAAATCTTTTCACACATTCTACAACGCACATAGAATCTTACAAACCGAGCATGAAGCAGGGATTCTAAAAATATTCTTACTTGTATCTTTAAGCCTTACAACAGGCTTTAATATGCTAGGCATTAATATTAAGACTAAGATGTAAGAAGCAATCATGTCTTGCCATACTTTATGGCATATATCTTATCCGCAATGTTGCGATATACTTTTTTTGTTAGAGCATGTATCATAACTACACGCTTTGTGTGCTGTGTGCTTGTGGCAATAGATTATAAAAACCAAAATATTACCCCCTTTATATCTTAAAAATCACGATTTTTAGTTATACTTTAGATTCCAAATGATAATAGGTGAGGAATATATGAAAAAGGTTAGTGTTAATATCTTTGCTTTCTTAATGGCATTGCTTTTAATCGCTTGTGCGGGGAATTCTAACATAGATAAAGACGATGATAAAGAAGGTGTAGCAGAAGAAATTGCCGCTTTACATGCAGAGATGAATAAACTACATGGTAAAACTTCAGGCTATTATGCGAATGTTGCCATAGCAGACGAAGAGTATGATAAGGCTTATGGACTTCATTATAAGGAATGCAAACTTGGCTCAGTCATTGAATGCTTAAATGCCTATTATATTGGGGAAGAAAGGGCATTAAGTAACTATGATAGTGCGGAGTTTGCAGAAGATCTTACAAAAAGCATTGTAAAGAATGGAAAAGCGTGTAAAAAAGGTGAGAGTTTAGGCTGTGTGAATCTCTTTTTTGCATTTGAAGCCTTAGATGATAACAACGAGTTTTTAAAGCAAATTATCGCACCATCTCTAAAACATCATAATGATGAAATGATCGTAGATAAAGCATTAAATCTTACAAAAAAAGAGTGTGAGAGAGATGATGCGACCTCATGCTTTTTTCATGCGCGCATGTTGCGTATAATAGACCATTATGCTGATGTTGATTATTTTGTAACAAAGGGGCTTGACTTAGGCTATGCCATTGCGCCTTTTGTGAGATTGCCTATGCAATCACCCCAAACTATCGATTATTTTAAACGCTCTTGTGCGTTAAATGAAGCTATGTCGTGTCGCTATGTTGCATACTGGTTTGATAAATATGAAAATAATAAAAACTTAGCAAAAAGCTTCTATCAAAAGTCATGCAAGCTAGGCTTGCAAGTCGCTTGTGATGAAATGGGTAAAACTTCTAAGGCAGCACAGCAAGTAGATGAAGTCGGTGCTCCAGTTATCAAACGCAGATAATTGTTAGAAAATAGATTCTATATAAATGAATGCGGATTTATACCGCTATATTAGGGAATCTAGATTCTATAAGCAAAGATTAATCTAGCATAACAGAATCTTTATAAGTTAGCAAAAGATTAGCTTTATAAGCCAAATATTACAAAAGGAATAATATGAATCATCAACATAGCCCAATAAATATTGACATAAAACCACAGATTGATTATCCATGTATATGGCGTTATCGTGTGATAGGTTTTAGTAAAGAAATTGTGCTAGAAGCGATTGAAAAAGTCTTTATGGGTAAGGCAGATATTGCCCCTGTGGAGCATATCTCAAGTCATGGTAAATATGTCGCGCTTAATTGCTCGATTGAAGTAAAAGATGATTCTGAGAGGCTTGCGTATTTTGATGGTTTGACAAAACAGCATGGCATTATTATGGTGATTTAGTTTAGGATTTATATGATTGCAAAGATTTTAGCTGGGTTTTATCTGCTTCTTGTTGGGGTTTGCATAGGTGGCATTATTGTTACAAATATTTCAGAATCTATTATCATGAGTATAGATATAGTGTTTAGAAATAATGATTTTAGCACCACGCTTATCACAAAATATGATCAAGGCATTATTCTTGCGCCCATACTTTTGCAGGTTGGATATATGCTTGTGTTTGCGGCTATTTTTATGCTATTTTACGAAACGATGAGCTATAGATTCCAAAAAAGCACCTTTTTTGTATGGGCGTGCAATGTGCTAAATGCTATCCTTATGTTTTTATTTGGTTTATTTTATGCACCAAACATTGCAAAGATTTTCAATGAAGAGCCAAAAGTTATGGCAAGTCCAGATTCAGAATCTTTTTTAAATCAAAGTGAGCTGATACTAAAATTATTGCTTGCCACTTTACTCATTGCCTTTTTTGCACGCATTATTCTTATGTATAAAAGGGGTGTAACAGAGTTAAGACTAACCAAACAAAAAGATGATAAAAAACCACAATAGCTATAACCATGTGTTACAGCCCAACAAGTCTTAATTTATGAACGATATGCAATCACATAAGAAAAAATCTATTATCATATATCTCGTGTTTATTATCACAGCCTTTATACTCAGTGTCTTTTCATGGTATTACATTGAAAAAGATTCTAAAAATAAAGATATTAATCCTTTGTCTCTAGACTCGCAGACTATGCAACACTTACAAATAAACGAAGCCCCACCCATACATATCCAAACACATATAGAATCTACAACAGCCAACAAAAACCCTAAAGATTCAAAACAGCTAGATTCAGCAAGCTTTAATAATGAGGGTAATCACATATCAACACAAATAGATTCTAATAATTGCCATAATGCAAAATCCACTTTTTGCCACGACTTGCAAAGCCAAGCATCTAACATAGAAACTAAGCAAAATTTAGATTCTAATAATTGCCATTTTGAGTATAGCAAACAATCTAACACAGATTCTAAAAACGATATTTCACCTGTTACTAGTAATAAAGAATCTATTACCCACCCTTGCAGAAATGATAAGTTTCCAAACTCCATAAAAAATAGCGACAAAACAACCACAACATACACAAAAAATCTACAAAGATTCTACAAAAAGCCAAAGGTTGTAATAATTATTGATGACCTAGCAAACAAAAAAGATATAAAAAACTTTCAATCATTACATTTAAAGCTAACGCTATCGCTTTTTCCAAAGCAATTCTTCAGCAAAAATAACCCAGACATTGCAAAAACACTTGAATTTTACATGATACATTTGCCACTTGAAGCACATAATTTTGAGCAACAAGGCGTTATAAATTTACGCATAGGCGATAGCCTCCAAACAATAGAATCTCACATCGCACAAATTAAAAAAGATTTTCCAAAATTAGCCTATATTAATAATCATACAGGCAGCCGCTACACAGAAAGCAGGGAAGATATGCAGAAATTACTGCAAGTCCTTGCTAGACATAAAATTAGCTTTGTAGATTCTCTAACGACTTCAAAAAGTGTTGCTGGAAAACTTTTAAAAGAACAACATAAAATCCATATCGCACGCAATGTGTTTTTAGATAATGAAACAAATGTTGCCTCCATTGCTAAACAACTGAATACAGCATTAAGAATAGCAGATAAACAAGGCTATGTCATCGCGATAGGACACCCAAAGCAAGCAACCTATCAAGTATTAAAAGAATATAAAGAAATATTATTAAATGATTATGAAATGCTTTATATAAACGAGCTTGACTTATTACTACAAAAACACAATATAAGCGACACAAAAACGCCATTGCCTTTGCTAGAATAGCGATATTTTGAGATTATTTAAAATACCTTATATCTCAACACACTAGCGAATTTTCCCAAATCATCATTTTGCTGTTATAATATCGCACTGAAAAGAAAAGCATTCAAGGTATATTATGAAAACTATAAATGTAGCAATTATTGGCGTTGGGGTTGTGGGGAGTAGCGTTATTGAGATTTTGCAGCAAAATAGAGATATCATACAGGCAAGAACAGGGGCTTTTATTATCCCAAAGATTGGTATCGCAAGAAATATTCACAATAAAAATGTCAATATCCCCTTAAGCACAAATATCGATGACGCGCTAAATGACCCAGAGATTGATATTATCGTAGAGCTTATGGGCGGTGTGGAGCTGCCTTATAAAATCGCCCTTAAAGCCTTAGCAAATAAAAAAGGCTTTGTTACTGCAAATAAAGCTATGCTTGCATATCACAGGCATGAGCTAGAGCTAAAAGGGAGTGAATCTTCCATTGGTTTTGAAGCGAGTGTGTGCGGTGGCATACCTATTATCAAGGCTTTGCGTGATGGCTTATGTGCGAATCATATCTTAAGTATCCGTGGCATTATGAATGGCACGAGTAACTATATCCTAACACAAATGAGTAATAACAACACAGATTTTGCTACTGCTTTGACACAAGCACAGAATCTAGGCTATGCAGAAGCCGATCCCACACTTGATATTAATGGCAGTGATAGCGCACATAAGCTATTAATACTTGCTTCACTTGCCTATGGTATCCATGCGAAGATGGAGGATATTATCGTTGAGGGGATTGAAGATGTTAGCCTTGAAGATATCCGCTTTGCTTGTGAGCATGATTATAGTGTGAAGCTGCTAGGCATTGCTAAAAAGCAGGAAAATGCACTTGAATTACGCGTGCATTTATGTATGATACCAAAAGATTCTATGCTTGCAAAAACTGATGGTGCAATGAATGCCATTAGTGTAATAGGCGATAAAGTTGGTGAAAGCGTGTATTATGGAGCGGGTGCTGGTGGGAGTGAGACGGCAAGCTCTGTTGTGAGTGATATTATAGAGATTGTGCGTAGCAAAACCGCACCTATGCTAGGCTATGTCGCAGGCTTTCAGCATAGCTTAGAGCAAAACATGGTGCTACTACCAAAAGATAAGATTATAAGTCGCTACTATGTGCGATTGCAAGTCGATGATAAGCCCGGCGTATTAGCACATATTGCAGAAGTATTAGCCACACATAATATTTCTATACAATCGCTTATCCAAAGAAAGCCAAAAGACCTTGACACACATTCAGCCCTGCTTTTACTTGCCACACATACATGCTCTGAAGTGCAGATAAAAAAAGCTTTAGAATCACTAGAAAACTTAAAAGAAGTCAGCAAAAAGCCCTATATGATACGAATAGAATCTTTGTAATGCCTTGTATTTATTTCTTACTTTTTTCTCTATCCATTCTTTTTGTAGCTTGTGATAGCGATAAAAAAGATACAAATATTTTCATGCAAACTAGCAGTAATTTAGCATATACTACCGAAAAGCTAGATTCTAATTCGCTAACTTTAAAAGAGATTCCAAAAGAAGTAAATGATTATACAGCCCTTTATAATGCCTATTTGCAACGAAAAAGTAAAGGTAAAAAAAGCAGCATAAAAGAAGCAAAGATTATAGATAAAACCTTTGTAAGACTAAGACATACATATAAAAATGATAAAGATATCATGCAGATTCTAGAATCTTTTTCGTGTATATTGCCAGATTGCAGTGCGACAAAGATAAAAGATACTTATTTCTACCCAGATATGAATATACAAGAAGCCTTTTTTGCGATAATAGCGGATAAAAAGACAGAGATTTTCACGCATTTTGACATTATCAAAGATTATAGCTATGTGTTAAAAGACATGCAGACAACAAGTATCGACTTACAAGCCCAATATGATAAAATAACCCCATTTCAAACATTGAAATTCACATGGGATACACAATCTTTAGAGATAGCCCTCACCCCAAAAGAAGAGATATGCAAACCCTATATTTATACATATAGGACGATTTTTATACAAGATTCTGATGGTGTGAGAGTGGGACCGCAAGGAGAGCGATTAAGCGTATTTTCATATCCCACACAGCTTGTTGATTTTGTAGCAAAAAGTTGTGCTTGTGCGAGATTTTATAGGTATATCCCAGAACTCACCCAAGCAGAAAAGCAAGTAGCAAAAAATGCCCTAGCCCCAGATAAAAAACATTGCGAAAATCTCTCAATTGAGCGTAAAGCTTTATGGGATACATATATGCAAGATTCTAGAGTTATTAGAATCTTACAACATGAACAAAGTTTATATCCTTAGATTCTTAGTCTGTCAATGCAGTATCTAATAGAAAATATACCGCCCTATCCCAATTAAATAAAAATATCACTAAAACTAATTTCAACAACAATCACAAGCCAAACAATTAACGCTAAATAAAACAGCAATCAAACACTAAAACATGCAAATAAAGCACCTACAATAAAAACTCACTCTCCCTCAAAATTCCTTTTATCAAGCACCTCTAACCTTGCATCAAGCAGGGCTAATTGAAACTGCAAGAATCCTAGTATAAGATCTAGCTTTGCTTGTATTTGATTCTGTGTATCTTCAGCACTCTCTAACCATAAATCATCTTGTTTCAATCCCTCAAATAGCACAAATATACGCTCTTTAAAGCTCTGTAAAAACTCCGTCTCACCAGTATTTACACCAAGCCTTATATCCTTAAATCCCTTTTCATCAACGCTATTTTCAATCTCACTCAGCGTTTGCAATACAACATCTTTTAATTCCATTGACTAAACCACCCTGTTAAATTTTTTGGATTCTCTTTAAATATAGCGATTTTTTCCTGCATGAGTTTCATGTCTAGATTCTTTGTGATAAGGCTTTTATCTCTCTTAAACTTTAATGCCATTTCATTTGCTTTTATGCCTAAATGTGCTTCTTTTATCAGCTCTGTGCTTAAGGTTTTAGAATCTTTTTCAAGCACCTGCTCAAAAAATGCCAACGCCTCTTCATGCCTGCCTATCATCTCATAAATATAGCCTAAGCTTAATAGTTTCCTACTCATAGCATTCCCCTAAATCATTAGAAAAATAAAGGCTAATTATAGCCTACTTCATCATTATTTCATATCTTTTTTGCAAAATGCCAAAGCACTACCACCTATATCCCAACGAAAAAGTAGCAATCCTAAGCTGTCCTACACCACCACTTGCATAAATGCTACTTGAGCTATCCTTAAAAGTATTACTCAAAGACACACCCACATCAAAATCACGGAAATTATACTTCGCACCAAGCCCTATCATATAGCCATTACTATCAGGGATACCTATGGCAGTTTGTGGCACAGGGGCTTTATCATACGCTGCTGAAAGCATAAGTCGCAGACGCTTTGTGATATAAGTCGCCCCAACCCTAAAAGTATGTGTATCCACCCAGCCATTCCCCATAGCTACCGCAGTAAAATCAGCCAAGCCCACCATACCCATGAGTTGCTCTTGGCTAAAGCTCTCTGGCACACTGCCCGGACTTGCGGTAAATTTTGCCTCGTCCCAGCCAAACTCTGTGTCAAACTTCCTACCCCTACTCCAAAATGTCCGCTCATAAGTCGCCTCTAGTCGTAACTTATGCTTATTTTTAAAGGTCCAGTCATGGCTATATGCAATGGTTAGAATCTCAGGCATAGTTACATAAAGATATAGGGGGGCGTCCATTCGCACACTGCCTACTGGACCACCGATAATCGTATCTGCACTCACCTTACCTTTAAACTGCATGGCAACCGGGCTATTATACACCACAGAAAACATACCGCCATCTCCCACTCTGGCCGACACACTTGCACGATAGCCAAAGCCTATATCACTACCATCACTTTTCTGCACGACTTGTGCTGTGCCGACAAGGCAGGTTTGAATTTTGGCTACCATAGCTTTAATGGCGTCTAGCCTAGTTGCATTTGGTGGCAATCCAAGAAAAGGATATGCACCGGGATTCTCAATAATAGCATCAAACATGCCTGCCATATCGGGTGGGATAAGTCCGTCCGGTAAAGATTCTAAAATTGTTGGATCAAAAGATGGTGTGCAATTTTTACCTGCCGTTGGTTCTTTTCCCTGCTGTATCTGTTCCTGCTGTATCTCTTCTGGCAATTTGTCGCCATTACCATTTTGCCCTTGTTGTTGGGCTGTCCCTAACGGCACATATACGATATTATTAAACTTCCCCATACCATATAAAAGGCGTGGGGCAAAACCCACAGAGATTCTATCTCTATAGGTGTAGCTAATCGATGGGGCAAACTCGATTAAGAATATAAACACATCTTGTAGAAACTCACCGCCTAAGCCATTCCACTTCATCGCTAAACCACTAGGGGCGATGAAACTCGCCCCAAAGGTAAAGCCATTATAATTTTTTGATTTATAGAAAAATTTTGGCAACATAAAGTTTGTATCGCCAGTCGAGCCATCTACCATAGCAGAATCTGCTTTTGTATGCTGCAATTCTATTTTCTTTGGTATTAAACTGCCAAGTATTCCCTCTACTTGCCCCACAAGGCCCTTATAATCCATATATGTAACAGAACTTAAGCCTTGATTTGTAGTCGGCACTTGAAACTTAAATCCCGGGATATTAATAAGTGAGAAAGCAAACTCAAACTCATGCTTATTTTCCCCCCAGTCATTTTTAAAGCCCATATTCGCAGGATTATAGTAACTTGCATCAGCACCCCTAGCCCCTGCTACATACGCAGAGCTTAAAGCTGTGGCATTCAAGCTTTGCTCTTGTATCTTAAAGCCATTTGCCGACATCTTCGCATAAAACATACATGATAATAGACATAATACTACTGCTTTTGTATTTATGCCTATTTGCTGACATCTTCGCATAAAACATACATGAAAATAGACATAATACCAACGCTTTTGCATGTATGCCTGTTTGCCGACATCTTCAGTTTGTATTATTTTGTCGTTTTGGGAAAAAGCATTCTTGTCGTTTTGTGTTTTTTTGTCATTTTGAGCGAGGGCGAAAAATCTTTTTTTTATATTTGTGGTTTTTTGTTTGCTTGTCATTTTGGGAAAAAGCATTCTTGTCGTTTTGTGTTTTCTTGTCATTTTGAGCGATAGCGAAAAATCTCTTTTAGAATCTTGGCTAGATATTCCGCTTCGCTCAATATGACAATCTATTGTTTTAGATTCTAAAACCTTGTCATATTGTGTTTGTATTATTTTGTCATTTTGGGAAAAAGCATTCTTGTCATTTTGTGTTTTCTTGTCATTTTGAGCGATAGCGAAAAATCTCTTTTTTATATTTGTGGTTTTTTGTTTTCTTGTCATTTTGAGCGAGGGCGAAATATCTCTTTTAGAATCTTGGCTAGATATTTCGCTTCGCTCAATATGACAATTTTTAGATTCTAGATTCTTATCCAAATGGGTGGGTGCAGGGCGTAGGGGTGCAAAATTGCAAGATTCTAGATTCTGTTTAGAGATTAGGTTTTGTTTAAATTCTAAAACCTTGTCATATTGAGCCATAGGCGAAAAATCTTTTTTTGTTTTTATACCCTTAATTTTCATATTTGCGGTTTTATGTGTTATACCCGCTACATTTGTTTCCACATCTTTAACACTTTGTTTGCTTGTCATTTTGAGCGAGGACGAAAAATCTTTTTTAGAATCTAAATCTTGCTTAGATTCTAGGTTAGATACTTCAGCTAACGCCGTAGTATGACAAACTATCTTAGATTGCAAAACTTTGCCATTTCTTAGAGAATCTCTGCTTTGCATATCAAGCAAAGAATCTGTTTTAGATTCTATGATATTTGTATCTTGCTGTTTTATTATGGTTTTGAATCTTTGCGAATGTATAAAATTATGTTTTTTGCCCCAAATCCCTACACCCATATATTGAAATAATTTTAATATATAATTGTTTTTATACATTCTCTACCCCAAAATATTTTTACTCTCAATCATTTATATTGCGTATTTTACAAGCATTTGTGTAAATGATCGTTACCACCCTTTTACATTATGATACACTAATGCAATGATATATTTGCAAATATGTTTCATAAATCGACATTATAGCCTAAAATTTGGATTTTTCTCCAAATATTTGCATATGCAAATATTAAAATGTGGTTTTTTAAAGACATTAGTGCGAAGGCTTAATGACCCTTTAGATTCTATGCAAGAGTTAAAAAGGCTGCAAAAGCAAGAAAATTACTGCCACTAGCAAGAAGCAAACATGCAAGCATTGATAACTTACAAAATGCCCTAAGTGATACAGACTTTAAAGCTACATTACTGCAAGGCTACAAACAAGTAACAGATGATGCAATTGAAAGCTTAGGACTTGATAATCAACTCACAAATACTTTAATACGAGAAACACAAAAGCTAGAATCTAAACCAAATATAAGTCTAAGCGAAGCGATAGAATTACGCAAAAATATAAATGAAATCATGCGAAATTATGAAAAAAGCAGCAGTGATTTAAAGAAGTTTAGGGCAAATAAACACCTAGATAACATAAAAGATAATATTGATAATGCGATTAAAAACGCCCTAGATTCTAAGGTTATAAAAGATGAAATTGCAATAAGGGAATTTGGCGAAAATTATCCACAATTTTATCATAAACCACAAGAAGCAATCAGCCATTTACTAGAAACAAGAAGTGGGCAAGTTCAAGCTGCGATGCATAAAAAAGGCGTGGGTGATATTGATTTTATTTGGGGTGATTCTGAAAAAGGTTTGCAACATATATTAGAGAGACGCACCCAACAATATGGGGAGGAAAAAGCTTTAAAATTTGTAAAAGATTTGCCTAGAATGATAGATGAAGCAGTTGTCTTTGAGAGTCTAAAGCATAAAATTATTTTAAAAACACCAAAAGCAACAATCGTCTTAGGAAAAAGAGAAAACAATCAATTCGTATTAAGTGGTTTTTATGATCGTAAAAACAAGAAGTTGGGGATTAGCAGTCCTAGTTACGAAGCTAATTTTACAGATAAGTCGGGATTCCAACATAACGATGGCGGTGTTCTCTTATCAAACCGCCCAAATCCTACCCAAAAAACATTAACGCGTCAAGAAGCAGACGAACTTTTTTCAAACTTTCAACAAGCAAATAAAAACTACGCACAAATAAAAGAGTCTTTAAATGACAAATTTGCCAAAGCCCTAACCAAAGGCATGAATAAAAAAGACTTAGATTCAAGACTTACCATAGAGCAATGGAAACAAAGAGTGCTAGACACACAATGGGGTGATAGCATAAAAGGGCTAGAGAACACAATATTTAAAAACTTTAATCCAAGAATGCAAAAACACACACAAATGCTAACAATACTTAGGGCATTAGACAGAAATGTAAAGCTAAATGATGATACATTCCCAATTGATTTTACTAAGATTTTAAGCGATATTGAGAATCTAGAAAAGCTTACACTGCACCCTGAAATCTATCCTATACTCGATACTTTTAAAAGCTATGCTAAAAGCTATCAATTCGCCCAAGAAATAAGCAAAGCAAAAGCATTAGAAAACCAAGTAGGCAGCGGTGCATTAGCCACAACACTAGAGGGCAGAATAAAAGTCTTTTTAACCAATAGATTATTTAAAAAGCTTTTTGCCTTTATCCCTTACATAGGCGATAATGCAGCCATAACAAAAGCCTTGCAAAGTGCTATAAAAGATTTAAAATACCCAAGTGAAATCACACTAGAAACGCTTAAAGTGCTAAATAAAGCAGATTTAGACAAAGGCTTTAAACCCATAAAAGATAAAGAGAATAAACCAAGATTTGAATACAAGGCAAACACACCTTTAAGTGATAAAGAATTACAGAGCCAAATAAGAGGTAATACACAGATATTAACCCCAAAAGATACAAGCGAGATAGAAGCCATTGCAAGTAATCCACTCATTCAAAACATGGAGAGACAAGCAAAGTATAATGAAGAACTCACACAAAAAATAAGCCAATTTGAAGCAAATAAAGAAAACATTCAACAAGATATATTAAATAATCTAGTTGTTGCCACACAAGAGATAAAGCAAAACACAGAGTTATTAAAACAACTAGCCCAACAACTCACACACAATAACCCAATCCACACGCCAAATAAAAGCATAATAAAAGCAGAGGCAAATAATGAAACCTATTTCATAACAACAGATAAAAACAACATCACAGCCATAGAAAAACAAGAATTGCAGCTAGCACAGCCAAAAACTTATGATGAGTTAATGCAAAGAGACAAAAACGAAAACGCAACACTAGAATCATACAGAGACCAATATGCAGATATAGCAGAGATAAAAGAAGCACAAGCACAGAAGCAATTGTTGTTAGAGTATAAGCCAGAAGTTGCGAAAGCTAGTGAAACAATAGAAAAAGGCGTAGATGAAAAAATAAAAGTGTTACCTAAAATCAACTTAAATACAGCAAAAAGAGGCGAGATAAAAGAATACTTGTCGCAAATTTTAAAGCCGATTTTAGACAAACCTTTGAGAAATACGCAGGGCTTACAAGCCTATTTAAATAACGCTTCAATCGATAAAATGATAAGCGATAAAGCCATAACAAAAAGCGTAGAAAACGGATTTAGTAAGCAAGAACACTTAGAAGCGGTGGCGGATATAGAAAGGCTTTTTAGCATCTCTAAAGAAGCAATCGCACACAGCCACAGAGAGAATAACCCGGGCGTAATCATTCACAGATTAAACGCACCTTTTAAAGAATCTAATGCACTGATAACGACAAAAGAAAGCCTAGATAAAAATAAAAATAGAATATATAGTGTAGAGTTAGAATTAACCCCTCGCTTCAACACTTCTACACGCCCGACAGATATAGAAGCTAACAAGGGCGGTTTTAACTCACTAAATGGACAAGGCGGACAAAACTTACCGACTATTGCTAAAACCGATACCGACATTATACCACAAAAGCTAACAGAACGCATAAAAAACGATTTAGATTCTAACGATTATGCAGAAATGCTAAAAAGTTTAAAGCAATTAGAAAATAAACAAGCAGAGATTGATACATTTACAAATGAAGCCAACTTAATACGCAACACTTTAGAAAAGCAAGAGACAGAGAAATATGAAAAAATAGTAAGTCCTTTATTTGATAAATATCCAATAATGAAAGAGTTTTACAATGAAAGAGATATAAATACACATATCTATTTTAAACGCTTTAAAAACGAGTTTTTAGAGCGATACAACACGCAATATGATTTCTTTACTTTAGATGAAAAAGCCTTTCTAGCTAAATATCCAAATTTTACTCAACAAGACTATAAGGAAGCTACAACACAGAATCTAAAAGCCTTAAAAGATAAAAATGTAAGCATAAATGAATATGTCTCTTTTGCTAAAGAATATATGGATATTGTAAATAATCCTGTTTTTGAAAAGATGGCGAAAGAAATTGATTCTGTAGATAAAAAATATTGGGATACTCACTTTGAGATGAGTGAGCAACGGGATTCTAAAGTAAATGAAATCATTGCCATACTTAAAAAGGATATTGACTCTATTGATATTGCAAACAAGGCAGATGTTAGCATTGATAATTTCCATAAATTAGGCAGATACCTTGCATTTATGAAGCAGCCTGAATTTGGATTTGCTAACAAACTGACATTCACAAAAACTGGGTTTTTTGGAAAATTTTTAGAACAGACAGATATAAAACAACGAGAACTTTTAGGCGAATTATTATCAGTAGAAAAACTTTTAGAGAAAGAAGGAAAAGCTAACAGAGTTTTACAAGATAGGCTTTTCACTATATTTAGGTTAATGCGAGGGGAAGAGTTACTAGATAGAGAGATAAAAGATGTACCATTAGCAAGAGAGTTGATAGAAAAACAGCTAAACATTAAACCCATAAAAGAATTTGGCACAAACTATGCAGAACATTATCACAGCGGCGAGACTGCTATACAAAAACTCATAAATGAAGCACAAGCACATAAAGAAAGCGGAGCTAAGGGCGAGTATAAAGGACAAGTTGCAGGGGCATTTCATCGTAAAGAATTGGGGGATATTGATTTAGTATGGGGAGAAGTAACAGGCAAAGGCAAAGAAGCTAAAGGCTGGGGACTTGCTAAGATTATTGAAAAGCATGGCGATGAGTTTTCAAGTTTTAGCGGAAATACAGAAGAACAAAAACTTATAAATGGTATAAATGAGATTATACAAAATGGCAAACTACTTACTGAAAATGGCGTAAATACGCTTTATTTACAAAAAGATAACAAAGTATTTTTAGTAGGATTAAGTAAAGGTTGGGATAAAAAAGGCGAAAATCAATGGATAATCACAAGTTATGAAGCAAATAATCTAAGCCCTGATATATTAGAAAAAATCGGTGCTAACAAAACTATTTCTGCTGATGAAAGCCTTAATGCGTTACAGACTTTTAACGCAACCGACAACAACATTATACCACAAACCTCACAAGAAATAGTTAAAAATAACAATATAAAAGAATCCGCAAATATGCTAGAATCTAAAGTAAAAATGCAAGGGCAAGATTTGGATTTATTTAGCACTTTTATAGAAAATGGCAGAATTAGAGAAGATGTATTAAACAGCTATGCTAAGAAAATGCCAGATATGCTAAATCAGCAAGAATTTTTAGCACAAATCCCGCATAAAGACAAGCAGGGATACAGCACAATACAAACACCCATAGGAAATATAAAAATTAATTTAAACCACGCTTGGAATCACTTGAATAAAGGCAATACCTACAAGAAAGATAGAAGTTTATATAGCGGTGCATTCCTTGATACCCTTGCCGACCCGCTTTTTATCGTTAAGCAAGAATATACCCCTAATCCTAAAGTGTCTGCGAATGCTAGGGAAATGCAAAATAGCAAACTAGTGCAGACTAGAGATGATGAAAGTATAGCACAAGATTCTTATGTATTCTTTAAGCCTTATAAAATTAAGGATAAATTTAATTATATGGTTGGCTATGCGTTAGATATACAGGGAAACATTATCAATACAACATTTATTCCTATGAGTAATAGAGATTTTGGCAGAATTAAGAAAATGTTTAGCTCTCAAGTGCTGTATGCGAAGTTATAGCATACCTGCCTTAATTTTACTCAAACAAAACCAGCCCCTATGCCAGAAGGTATGCCAAGAGATGATATAAAAAATTTATTTCAACATTTTAAAGGGAAAATCGATGAGAGAGAAAGAAAACTTTATTCTAAACTTATTGATGACACCAAAGCACACCCAGACATTACACTAGAATTAGAGAGAGAAGGACACGCAAGAAAAGGCTATATTAAGGCTTACCAGCATAAAGAAACACACGATTTATATTATATGTATATAACGCAAGATAACGACAGAATAGACATTACAGGTATGCCGATGACTGATTTAAAAGATGTGATTGCACAGGTGAGAAATTGCGTAAAAGTGGTTAGTTAGACATCACCAAGGATTCCTTATTCTAACTCCCCCTAGATTAAAAATCTCTAAGCCTTGGAGGGAGTGTAATTATACCACAAAAACACATAAAAAAACAAGGTTATATTTACAATAGCTAGAAAGTAAAAAGCGAGGCTCTTTGGGGGATACAACAAACCGCGAAGCCGACTTTATAAGTCCATAGCCCCAAACTTGTAACGATATTATAATATAAAAAAGCTAAAAGACAATAGATAGCTTTATCTTTGACTTTTATACACTTGCAAAAGTTTTATGATAAAAGTATCCCAATTTGTATGTTCTTTATTTTTCAGCATTTTTAGAATCTCACTGCTGTTATTTTCGTGTCTCTCTAGTTTTAAGCCTAGTAAGTTAAAACTATCATAAATATCATTTAGAGTTGGCGTTAAATGCTCTTGCTTAGTCATAGTCTCTTGTATCGTGCATTGTATGATTGTGATGAGTTTATTTATTTTTGAGTCGTGCAAGGATTTCTCCTATTTCTTTATCGTTAAATTTAGGGATTGAAAGCTCATTTTCATTTTGATATTTTGAGTCATTGAGTGAGCCATAAGGGATAGCTTCACCCTTCAATTCACAAAACAATAATTGCATAATCCTTATGTAAGGTGGAATTTTAATAATAGAATTAGAGGCATTGAAAATCACAATAGGTAAGTTTCCATTATACCCGGGATTAACATACGATGAAATAGGCAGAATTAAGCCTATTCTAGCAAAGGAGCTTCGCGGTAAGACTATGCCGCACATTGTATTTGGCATAGTGATAGTTTCTACACTTTTTGAATAAAGATAGCTTTGTGGCTTAAGCTCATAGCCCTTTGCTAAATCCACTTCATCATAAATATCCGCACATAAATCTTCCACACTATCCACTTGAAACAAATCAATTATATCATCATTTTTTTTAATAAAAGCCTTGTCATCAATGCTTAAATCAATGCTACTTCCCCTTATATTGTTATCATTTAGGGCAGTGATATTGTGGCGGATTTTTTCTAACTCACTTGTGGCTAAAATCATTTCATATTCCTTTTTTGTAAGCGTGAATGACTTAATGCGTTACAGACTTTTAACACAACCGACAACAACATTATACTAAATCATACCACAAAATCCCAAATAAAACAAGCCCCTATATTTCAATTAAAAAAGTAAATATAATAAAAAGTATCGCTTATGTTTTAAGCAGTTTTACGCAATAAAGCATAAGCCCCCATTATTAGCATATGCGTAATGGGATTAACTCTAAGATAGTATAAAAAAGCCTTGCCTCGTTGCTTTCTCTTGTCATGTTGCGTTTGTCATGTTGAGTGCAAAGCACGAAACATCTCGCAAGTTTTGCAAGGCGGGTAAAATCCTTTTTATTTACAAGTAAAGATGTTTCGGCTTTGCCTCAACATGACAAGTGAGAGACTCAACAATAAACCATAAGGATAAAAAGCAAAATGCTAAAAACAATTGGAAATATTATTTATGATTATTATCAATTCTTTATACTCCCATTCTTAAGCATAAGTATATTCTATGCTATGGAATATATGAGTCGGGGTGTAGAGTTTTTTGTTGATGAAAAGGGTGTGAAGTGGCGATTTTTAAGCTTTTGCGCTTTAATGCAATTTTTCGTTAGCTTAGTTGTTATTTTAAGCGTTTCTGCTATGTTTAAAAGTGATGCCCTGCAAGAATATCAAACCTTGCAACTTGTAGCCATTATCTTACTTGGCACAACACCCTTTAACATAAGCATTTTAATATGGGTAGCTATAAAACTAGAGATTTACAGACTTATGCGGAATCGATATGAAAAAGAATTTAAAGAGATGATACATACAGACTCCTTATTACAAGAAGCCCTAACAGGTAAGCCACAAAGCACACAACAAGAAAACAAACTAAAAGAGCTAGCACAAACACACACCACACAAACAGAATCTAAAACACAAGCAAATAAAGAAAAAGACATATAAAGGTAATTGCAATGAATACAAAAACAATAATAGCTTTTGCTGCTTTAGCCTTATTTTTATATATACAACTAAACGCAAAGCTAGATGATATCATTTTAGGCATAGATTCAAATGCTAGTGTTTTAGTGTCTTTAAGAGATAGGCAAAAAATGCAAGATGCAGATGGGAAAATTGTATTAATAAAAAATAACATTAAAGCCTTAGAGGATACAGAATGTAAAAAATGCCATGTATTAAATGAAAATCTATTATTACCTATTGAGAATAAACATATAAGCTATGAAACTTTTTTAAGGTTTGTAAGAGAAGGAGGCTTATATATGCCAAGCTTTTCGCCTGAAAGTATAAGTGAAACAAAAATACAACAAATCTATACAAAATTGTATAACAGCAAATAAGATTTTTACTTTTATGAAGGGAAATCATGTAAAGAAGTAAAGCAAACAGACACACTTGTCATGTCCGCCCCTTTCCTTGTCTTGTTGAGTGTAAAGCACGAAACATCTAACCTTTATGCAAGTAAAGATGTTTCGGCTAACGCCTCAACATGACAAGAGAAAGGCAAACAAAGATTTAAAAACAGGCAAACAAAACCCAGCTTTTTAAGGTTGCGTTATAGCTTTTGTAACTTTTTCTAAATTTTAGCTAGGCGCATACTAGTCGTATGTAACTAGCTAAAATTTAGAAAATTTGCAGAATGTATAACCAAAATGAAAGCTTTTAAAAAGAAAGGATAAATAACAATGTATAAAGTAGAAGATGTAAGAGAACACACCTACCCTTACAACCAAAGCTTTTTAGACAAATATCCCTTTATGCTAACAAGCTTTAAAAGTGATAATTTACCCATGATTGTTTTAGATAATGAAGAAATAGATTTAATCTTTGATTTAGCAACACATTTTTACAGAAAGCTAAGACGATTAAAGGTGCTACAAGATATGAAATGGGGTATTGTCTCATTAACAAAAGATGTAGCTAGTTATGTTTTAACCGCTGCAAGTATTGGATCTCAATTTATCCCATTAGTAGGACAGCTTATGAGTGCAGTTTTAGCTTTAGCGCAATTAGGATTAGAAATAATTTATACCTTTACTAAAAAATTTTGGGAATACCCAGATTATATAAATGAGTTGTATTTTGTGATAAAGATGTTTGTAACTTGGGCTAAGATTAGCGATGGCAACAAACAAGAATTATTAAGCGGGGTAACAAACTATATAGAAATGCAAAAAGAAGAGTTTAACGACTTAGTGCATGAAGAAGGCTATGCTGAGCTTGATGAGTTAAGCATAATGTATATTATGGATAATTATCTCCCCGCATTTAAAGCAAGGGTTAAAAAGGTAATGAAAAAAAGCGGTAAAGATTTAAGTCAGGCAATACCTGATATTAACCCAACAGCACCCGGAAAAGATGATACTAACGAAATAGACTTTGCAAAAGAACCACAAGAAGAAAACCCGCAAGAAAAAAGAGAGCATTCAAATGAAAACGAGGGCAAGATTCTAGATACCATGCGAAACAGACAGAGTAAAGAAATGCCCGGCAGCAATCATTATGACTATGAGTATAGTAAAAGGGGTTTTAATATAAAGCTAGAAAAAGCACAAGAAATTGATATTACAAAAGATTTAGCACAAGAAGCCGCAGTCGCACAAGTGGTAAAAGGGGGTGTTTTGGCGTTATGCAGTTTGCATTATTGCAAAAGATATAAGGCTTTGCGAGAATTTAACGATATTTGCGAAGTAAAAGCACATATCCCAACAGATATGCAAGAACAAGAAATAAACCCAAGCATAAAACGCTTTAATAACCAAATCGCACATAAACAGCTAAAAGATTCACAAAACAGATACAAAGAGGGCTATCAGCCAAAAATCACGCATTATTTAAAGCTTGATTTAATCGATGAAAGCATAGACAGATATTATAGAGATTATATGAATCTATACAGCCAATTAAGCGAGGAGAGTAAGCTAAAGTTTGGTTTTGTGGAATTAACAGAGAGTAAAGAGGCATGGTTTTATTCCCCACATATTTGCAAAGAAAAAACACAGGGCAAAAGAACCCCTCCAAGTGAAGAAGAAGCAAAAAAGATTATAGAAAACTACACAAAACAAAGAGAGATAAAGAAAAAGGAATTTGAGAGTAAAGAAGAAAATGTAAATAAAAGATTTTATTTAAGGCAGGTTAATCTAAGTAGGACAGATTTAACCCTAAAAAAATATGCGTTTCAAAAAGGGGATTATGTATTTAGCGATAGCAATCATAAAATATTTATTGCAAGTTATGATGGCGAAGGGTTTAGACACACAATAAAAACACAATACTTTTATGTAGATAGCATTGCAACAGGGGAGTTTAGCATTCAACCTTATGAAGTGGAAGAGTGGGACGGTGAGGAAAGCATAAGTGTAATATATTATCGCCTACTTATCACACACAGAGTTACACTCAAACACAAAGTCGATAAAGATTTTCTACAAAAAGAAATAGGCAAGCTTGTTACACAACTTGCAATCGATGGAAAGAATCATGGCTTACCACAAAATACAATAGATAAGAATTTAGATAATTTAATACAAAATGGAATGTTATAAGTTTTGTTAGTCTCTGTCTTTTGCTAAAGAAGCTTTTATTTGTAGATTTGAAGTATAATTTTACTGCCGCTTAAGCTACGAACTTAAGCGGCAATTTTCTCTTTTCTAGCAAGAGCCAGAAAGGAGGCTTTGTTTTTAACATGTTTTTACACAACATAAAATAACACCACAAAGCAAAGAAACCACATAAACGCAACAAAGCCCTAAAACCATGCAAAAGACAAAACCAGCTTTTTAAGATTGCGTTATAGCTTTTGTAATTTTTTCTAAATTTTGGCTAGGAGTTATCTAAGCGATAATGACTAGTCAAAATTTAGAAAATTTGCGAAATGTATAACCAAAATGAAAGCTTTAAAAAAGAAAAAATAAAAAACAAAATATCCCCCCCTTTAAATGAACACAAAAACAAACTAATATACAAAACAAATACTCACAACACAGGAGCTAAGACAATGAGTTACACTCTAACAGATATTATAAATAACCCTAACATAGGCATTGAAATCGGCAAAGAAATAGAGTCTATGAGTTGGATTAAAAGCCCTTTTGAACCACTTGTAGGGCAGGGAAGCGACAGAGGCATAAGAAGTTATCAAATCGCAAATAAACAGCCATTCCGCCCACGACTTAAAGCAAGATTGACCGGCACAGGAGTCCAAGATAATGAGGAATTTCAAACAAATTATGATGAAATGGAAATCCTAAATCAGACAATTTACCCAAAAATTAGCGGTAATGGTTTATTAAGCCCAGTATTTCATTATAGTGAAATGCAGTTTATTGACTTTGAAAAAGAAGCAAAAGATAGCCTTGCTACATGGATGATGGATACAAGAGATAAGCAATTTATAGCCGCTTTAACAAATGATTTAACAAACTGCGTAGTAGCTGATGCCACAAATGGCTACAAAGACACCACAGCTGAGACAAGTGTCAAAAATGCAAGTAAAAAGATACAAAAGGGCGATACAATCAGCGTTAAAGCAATCCGCAGGGCGATTTTTCTAGCAAGGACTGGCATTGATTATAAAAATAGAGAGATTTTCCCACTTAAACCAATCCGCGCACAAAGCATGAGTAATGGCGGCATAAGCACAATGCACTATTCTTATATTATTATGCTTGATAGCTATGGAATCCAGCAGTTAAAGAATGATGAAGAATGGCGAGACATGCAAAAATACGCAGGGGAGAGAGGACCTAGCAATAATCTTTTTATGGGATTAGTAGGCATGATTGATGGCTGTCCAGTATTAGACTTTGGCGTATGGAGTGAAGCAGCAGCGGGATTATGCAATTCTGAAGTCAAAGATAAAGACTTTTTACGCTTTTTAAATAAAGATAACACACATAATAAGATTGTAAAGCCTAGTGATTATGCAGACGCACAGCCAGTGTCAATTGGCTTTTTAATTGGAGCTAGTGCATTGTTAATCGCTGGGAATCTAAGCCCTAGAATGTATGTAGAACAAAAAGATGCAGGAAGAAAAATCGCAGTAGGTATGGATAGAGTTATGGCAATTGCTAAGGCTAGATTTGGTGAAGATGATAATGGGTTATTAAAGTATAGTGGGCAGGATTTTGCCACGATTGGGTTGTTTTATTCTAAAGAATAAAATTTAGTTAGCGTTTGTCTTGCGGACACTTTTAAGGGAATTATCGCTTTTTTGTTCGGTCATGTATGTATAATACACTCCCTCTCAAAAAATCTCAATAACCCTTAAAATTGCCGCAGCACATACTTCACGCTTTAAAGTCTCTAGTTTGCAATTTGCAAATCTTAGAATCTAGTTTAGTTACATGCAAGGCGATAAAGCTAAAAAGCAAGGCAGCCTAAAAGGCAGATAAACCACTTTCCTGCTATAAAAAAAGGTAAATCATTAATTTGTTACCACGAGATGAAAGCTTTAAAAAATTAAAAAAGGATAACAAATGGCACTAAGGCGTAAAACACCACAAGATAAAGACATTCAGCAATTACAAATAAAAGAATTACAAGAAATTGTAACAAATCTCACAAAAGAAATACAAGAGCTAAAAGAGCAACAAAAAAGCGAGGGCAATTTAGGCGAAGTGGTGAATACACTTATACAAGAGATTAAGGGTTTGCAAGATTTTACATTTTCGTTGCAGAAAACCTTAAAAGAACATGCAGAAAATAGTCAATACCTACTCTCTAAGATTAATAAAACCGAAGGTATTGCAGATAAAAACGCAGGTGATATTTATAACCTAAAGATAAAAGAGGGTTTGCATAGTGATTTACTCGATAGGGCAAAGCCTATTATTGAGATTGCAGATCCTTTGTCTACAGTTGCATTTAGAATCCAAAAGCTAGAAACAAGTTTGCAAAAAGTTAAGGATTTTAACCCCCAAGAGTTAAAAGAGAGAGAAGAAGTAAATACTAATTGTATAACCGATTTGCAAACAGACTTTTTATTGCATGGGCAAATGTTGGCAGATTTAAGACTAGAGATTGAAAAAGTAAAAAAACTTCAAGCCCTGCATGATAAGCAAATACACGCCCTGAAGCATGAAGTAAGTAAAAGTGTATGGGAAAAATTGTTTAAGTGGCGTTTGTCTTTTGGACGCTTTTAAGTGAGTTATCAATTTTTGTTCGGTCATTACCTATTATAGGTAACTCCCTTCACAAAAATTTCAACAACACTTAAAATCGCCTCAAAATACTTCACGCTTTAAAGTCTCTAGTTTGCAGTTAAAGCAAACAGGCAGATTTGTCATCAAAGCCCAAACATCTTTTTATTTGCAAAGCTAGAGATATTTCGCCTTGCGGCTCAACATGACAAAAGGGTAAATCATTAATTTGTTACCACGAGATGAAAGCTTTTAAAATTAAAAAAGGATTAAATATGAATGACACACAAGAATTTCAAAGAACAACAATAGCAGAAGTTACACAAAACACACAAGCAGATTCTAGCCCAGATGAAAGCCAAAAGATGGGCGAAGCAAATGCACTAGATTCTAAAACACAAGACACACAAACAGAATCTACACAAGCCCAAAGCATTACAGAGCAATTACATAACGCCATGCAAGAAGTGGATAAACAAATAGCCCAAGAAGTAAAAGATAAAAAAGCAGACCTAGCAAACCCAATAAATCCCCCACAAAGCATAACCCAAGCCGATAAAGACAGGCTAGAAAAAGTTTATACAGATATGCAAAACGCACTCACACAGAATGCAAACTTTATTATTAAAACAGATTTAAGCCTAAGGGGCATTACTGAACTCATTGCTATTATGCGTATTTTAAATGACTTTTATCTCTATCATGTAGAATTGCTTAAAGACAATAAAGAAAGCATTGAGGTAGCAGTCATTGACATTGAAGCGATGAATAAGAGATTTAGCGAAATGGTGAGACTTGCAAACGGCTACATCATGCAAGCCTTAAAAGAAATAGATAATGCAAACGCTACTTCCCTTGCCCTGCGTAATGAAATAGAAGCCCTGCATGATGCTTGTCAGCTAGATTTAGCCGATACAAAAAACACCATGCAAAAGGTTACACAAACCTATGAGAAATTACAGCTTATAGAACATAATATAGGGAATTTAGAACAAGCCATAGAAGAGTTTGAGAGGCTTACAGAGAATAACGAAAGCCTTTTAAATGATATGCGAGATTTCTTAAATACAGAGTTAAATAACGCAATAGCTGCGTTAATGCTAAAAAAAGAAGAGTATGAAAGAGATTTGCAAGATAATTACACAGGTTTGCAAGAAGCATTCAACAAGCTTTTAGCACAACTCCAAACACAAGCCCAAGATTTCATAGTAGAATCAAATCAAATAAAAACAGACACAATCAATGAGATAAATTCTGTTGCAAACAATAGACTCCAAGAAGTAAAAGCCCTTGATACTGAAGTAAATGCAAGACTAACAGCCTTGCGTGATGAATCTTTACAAGCCCTAGATACAAAGAAAACAGAGGGGCTTTTAGAGTTAGAGACAAAGGCAAATGAACTAGCCACAGAATGCAATACTAAAAAAGAGTTATACCTCCAAGCAATCACAGATTTAAGCGAAAAAAGCTTAGAATCTATCACAGCAAAAGGCGATGAGAAAAAAGCCGAACTAGAAACACATACGCAAAACTTCATACAAGAAGCAGAAAATAAAAAGCAAGAGATAACAAATACGCTAGATTCTAAAAAAGCCGAGTTAGAACAAGCAAAAGAAAATGGGCTAAATGAGATACGACAAGAGGCAAGCACACATGAGACACAACTCCAAACCAAGCTAGAAGAAAGCCTAGAATCTATCATTCAAAAAGGTGAGGAAAAAATACAAGAAATAGAAAACAACACCACACAAGCAAATACAAATCTAGACTCTAAACTCCAAGAGATAGAAACAAAAACACAGCAAGTAGAAAACAATGTCAATACAATGATACAAGAGCATAATACGCATTTAAACAGCTTTGCTACACAATCACAAGAAGCCTTAAATGCGATTAAAACAGAGGGTATGCAAGAGATTCGCACAGAAGCCCAAAGACTATTAGAACAAATCAAAAATAACACGACCACACTTGATCAAAATGTAAGGCAAGAGTATGAGACATGGCTTTTAAACTTGCAAAATAAAGGACAAGAAGCACAGACTTTAATACAAGAGGGCATAAATACAACAATCCCAAATGCCCTGCAAAACTCTCAAACAGAGCTAGAGACGAAGAAAGAAGAGCATTTACAAAGCATAGATTCACAAAAAGAAAGCAGTTTAGAATCTATAAATGAACTCACAGAACAGACAATAAGTCAGCTAAAAAGCACATTTTCTTTTTTAATGAGTGATTTAACTCATGAAAATTTCACACAGACAACAACCTGGAATAAGCCACAAAATGTAAAAAGAGTGTTTGTAAATGTCTTAGGTGGCACAGGGGCAAATAATGCCACAACAAGAGGCACGCCCTCTTCCTTTGGCAGTTTTGTAACCGCGCAAGGTGGCGTGGGAAATGCAGGGGGAAATGGGCAGTTTGGGGAAATGAAGTTTAGCATTGTGGATATACCAGAGAGTGAGACTAGCATAAATGTAAGTATTGGAGCAGGGGGAAGTGTGGATATATTTTATTAAGTTAGGCGTTTTCTCAATTGCATAACAAACCAAAAAGTCTAATATATAGTTGGGCTTGGGCTATTAACAATTGCTATCGTATCACTCAAAGCGATTTTTTATACTACCAATTAGGATATTATCCTTTGTTTGTGTGATATGCACATTATAGTAGCCCGGTCCGCTATATTCACCATCATTTATGAGAATCTCACCATCAATATCCTTTGCCCATCTCATATCTCTTGCACTATAAAAATGTGGGCTCAACATGCTTTTACCCTCGATAATGCAGGGGATATGTGTATCTAGCATGGCAGAAAAATGTTGCTTATCAATTTTTGCTAGAATCTTTTTTACTTTATTAATGCGTTGTGTGCGTATCTTTCGCGGGATTTCTTCTAGCTTTCCAGCTTCTGTGTCCTCTTCTTTTGAGTATTCAAACACATTTAATCTATCAAAGCGAAAAGATTCTAAAAACTCACAAAGAGCGTTAAAATCGTCTTCAGTTTCTGTTGGATAGCCTACAATCACACTGCTACGCACAAAGCTATTTGGGATTTTTTTCATATATTCAAGTAGTTTCATCATGTCTTTATGGCTTCTTTGCATGTGTGAAAGCACGGATTTTGCACTATGCTGTATTGGCATGTCATAGTAGTTTTGAAAAATTTGTGAATTTGCAATGCCATCTAGCAGCGCTATATCTGTAGAGCTTGGATATAGATAAAGGATTCTGGCACTCTTAATCGCCCCTTGTGCGTCTATAGCATTAATAAGTTTTAAAAGTCCATCATTCACACCTTTATCACGCAAAAATGAGCTTGTATCTTGTGCGATAAAGCTTATATCCTTATAGCCCTCTTTTGCTAGAGATTCCACTTCATTCAATATGGAATCTATGCTTCTGCTTTGTAGCTTACCCTTAAAGTTAGGGATAGCACAAAATGAGCATTGCTGATTGCAACCTTCGCTAATTTTCACATAAGCATGGATTTGTGAGCCTGTAATCACTCGCTTTTCATCTTTTTGCAAATATACGCTATCATTCATTACGCCTTTTTTGTCTTTAATCATTGTATCTATTTTGTCATAATCACTCACACCTGTGAGAATGTCAATCTCTGGAATCATCTCTTTAATCTCTTTTGCATAGCGTGCTACAAGACAGCCACTAGCCACTAGCAATGCCCCCTTTTTACGCCCCTCTAATGCTTCAAATATATGTCCTAAACTTTCTTTTTTTGCTGCCTCGATAAAACCGCAAGTATTGATTATAATCACATCGGCACTGCCTAAATCCTGCGTGATCTCATAATCTTGCAATTTACCTAACATAACTTCAGAATCTACAAGATTCTTAGAACACCCAAGTGAGACTACATGGAGTTTTTTCATAATTGCTATTCCTTTTATATCAGCTTGTTTTGTCTATTTGTCGTATAAATTAACAGAGAGTTTATAGCAAAACTTTATGAGATATGGCAAATATGAATGGCTTATGTAGCGACTCTATGCTTCGTTTATAGAATCTATTTTGCCATACAATCAATAGCTAAAAAATTAAACTCAATTTCAGAGTCTTTATATAGCCTTTTAAATTTTTAGATTCTACACAGCGCAAATAACACGATCCTAAAATTTGGATTCAAAATCATGTATCACTTACATTCAACTAAAATATATATATAATAATAGTAATGGATATTATATTTTATATAATAATAAAATTTTATGCTATTATTATAATTAAATTTTGGTGTAAATACCTAAACATTGCTTGGCGTATAAAGCTGTATTTTTGTGTAAATGTCATAAAACTTGAAAGGATAATTTAATAATGAAACATAAGGGAATATTTGGAATCTTTTTAATCTGTGTTTGGCTCAATGTTGCGTATGCGATAAACACAGAGGATAACAACACTCTTGATAAAGAGAAATCATCTGCAAAAAGCTATAAATTAAACAAAGTGATTGCCACTGTTAGCACAGCCACCGGTTTTGAACAGGAACTAAAGAATGCCCCAGCGTCCATGTCTATTATAACTAATAAAGACTTGCAAGGTCGTCCCATTCGTGATTTAGGCGATGCAGTCTCACAAATACCCGGAGTTAGCATTGATGCAGGGGCAACAAATACTGGCGGATACTCTGTGTCTATACGCGGTATGCCAAGTAGCTATACATTATTCCTTGTTGATGGCACAAGGCAAGATGTAAGCAGTGAAGCATTTCCAAACTTTAGCTTTTCTCAAGGCTCATTTATGCCGCCTATTAGTGCAATTGATAAAATTGAAGTGATAAGAGGTCCTGCATCAGTAATTTATGGCAGTGATGCTATTGGCGGCGTTGTTAATGTTATCTTGAAAAGACACTTTGAAAAATGGGTGGGTAATGCAACCATAGAAACGACACTCCAAGAGAAAAATAATTTTGGGCATGTTGCAGGCGTTATGTTATTTAGTGCGGGTCCGCTTGATTCTGCAAAGAAGTGGTCTTTGCAAATTAGGGCAAAAGAATCCTATCAATTTGCACCAAAAACTTTTGTTGTGCCTATACCAAATAGTCAAACAACACTCACAGGCAATAGCTCAATCATTGGTGCAGGTGAGAATAATCAAGCACAAGTTGGCACAAGGCTTGGCTACACTATGAATGAAAATAATTACTTTTATGTTGATGCAGCACATTTTAATCAATGGTATGATCCAAATGTATTTGAAAATTCATTTTTTACACGCAATAATTTGATTGCACGACACCAAGGCAGTTATGGGGAAAAGGGGCTTATACGCACAGATTCTAGTATGCAATATAACTCCATGTATAATCAAACTAGAAATCGTCTAGCACAAGATGTCATACTAGAACATAGGACAATTTTTCCATTTTGGCGTATGAAGATTATAGCAGGAGCTCAATATGTGTATAATAGTGTTGCAGCACTCAATGGCACTGCATTTGGCGGGGATACACCATCGCTTATAGATAGACATACACTAAGTATTTATGCTGAAGATGAATATATGATACTTGATGATTTAATATTGACATTTGGCGGACGAATGAATGTCAATTCTGCATTCGGGTTTAACTTCTCTCCAAGAGCATATCTCATTTACCATGCGATAGAAAATGAAACATTTGGCGATCTCACTATTAAGGGTGGCGTATCTACAGGTTACAAAATGCCAACTATTACAAATGTAACACCCGGGTGGAGCTCTAGCACAGGAAAAGGAGCTATTAGGGTATATGGAAATCCAGATTTAAAGCCAGAATCTTCTATTAACTATGAACTTGCGGTTATGCATGACACAGATTATAGCGATATATCTGCTACCGCTTTTTTTACTCAGTTTTATGACAAAATTGCAAGTTATGCGGTTGCAAAAGGTGGGAGTTTGCCTGCAGGATTCACATGTGAGGCTAATTGGGCTAATGGTAATACTAGCAGTGGCACTATAAGTCCATCATGTCAAAGCTATTATAATGTTGATAGTGCAATAAGCTATGGAATAGAGCTTGCCTTGCAATTAAAACCGATTGATATAGTGTATGGTGATATTGGTGCTACATTGTCATACACTTGGAATAAAAATGAAGCTACTTCTGGAAATAGCAAAGGCTTACCACTTACAGGGATACCAGAGCACACACTAAATATGGCGATAAATTATAACTACAATGATATATTTGGCACATTTTTACGCGGTGAATTTCGTGCAAACCAACTTCGTATGAATGTATTAGGCAGAACGAGTTCTAAAGATGCACTAGAAACTTTCTATAATAATAATCCGGGCTTAAGCATATATTATAAACCATATTTTCTTTTGCATCTAGGTGGCAATTATAATATCACTAATAATCTAAGGCTTAATTTTGGAATCTATAATCTTTTGGATCATAACTTTATTGATTATTATCTTGCTAAAAGTAGCTCTAATGGAAGTGCAACTACTGCTTATAATAACTATGCAACAATTTATGAAGGTAGAAGATATTATATTTCTGTAAGTATGGATTTTTAACTGAGTATGATTTTATTTTGCAATATCACTATCACATATTAGAAAATAAAATAAGGGATAACATGCAGATATGTGAAAGATGATTGCAGATAGTATTACAGAATCTTAAATAAAACAAAGAAGTCGTTTCAATGTGCATTTGGTTTGCATACACAGATTGCTTTAAACTAAATTTTAGAATCTTTATATAACTTTTTAAGCTTTTAGATTCTATAATTCGTGTTTTTATTTTCATAGACTTAATCCCCTACATATTTTAATCATAATAAAGAAGGTAATATGGAAACTTTAGATATTGTGTTAGTGATATTTTTATTGCTGGTTGTTATTGTCGGTTTGGGTGGTTATATTTTCTTTGCGTATAAGAATAAATAAGGAGCAATAATGTTAGTGCATATATGTTGCAGTGTTGATAGTCATTATTTTCTAAGTGAGCTTCACAAAGCATATCCAGATGAGAATCTAGTAGGCTTTTTCTATAATCCTAATATTCACCCAAAAGAAGAGCATGATTTGCGATTGCAAGATGTAAGGCGAAGTTGCAATATGCTTAATATCAAACTTATAGAGGGTGAGTATGATACACAGGTTTGGTTTGAAAATGTAAGGGGTTTAGAAGATGAACCAGAAAAGGGTGATAGGTGTAATGTATGCTTTGATACAAGGCTTGTAAAGACAGCACAACTTGCAAAAGAAATGCAGATTCAAAAATTTACTACAACGCTTTTAAGCAGCCCTATGAAAGAACAGCAAGTCCTTTATAAGCAGGGCGATATAATTGCGGCAAAAAATGATTTAGAGTTTATTAAGATAAATGTTAGAGCAAATGGCGGGGTTAATAAGCAAAACGAGCTTGCAAAAGAAGATAGGCTGTATAGACAGAATTATTGTGGTTGTCAGTTTGCCCTAAAACAGCAAAGAAGCAAACAGGATAAAGTTGTATTTGAGATGATGAGTAATGTGAGTGGGCAGATTATGCCAGCAAGCAATGAATACAGAAAGCTAACATTTAATCAAAGGGATATACTAGAAAAAGAGGGAAAAGGCTATGTTTTAACACAGCAAGAAAACCTTGTGTGGCGACTTTTACTCGGCAGAGTTTGGCATAAAAAAGAGGTTATCCCATCATACATTATTGCAAGATCTAACTCAAAAAAGAAAGCAAAAAGCAGTAAAATAACATGGGCAAAACCAAAGATTGAATCTTTTTATCAAATCTTTCAAACACAATTAAAAGACCTTTCAAACAAAGAAAAAGTTAGCTTTTTAACCCAAAAAGAAGAGCGATATAAGCTAGATTCTAAGCTGCTCATTGGCTTTTCACAAAAAGATGATAGCATGTTTATAGATATAAATACTTTGAATTTTTTCTTTAACACAGATTATAAGAATGTAGCCGATATGATAAAAAATCCCCCAAAATACACACAAGAAATGCACCTAAGATATGGTTTGTGTGGTATGGAGAGTATGAATCCTATCGTTATCCTTGACACGCAGATTCCACACGATATTACTTTAGAGATACAAAGCGTATTTCAAAATGAGCGTAATTTTGTAGTATTTGAAGAAATGTGATATGTTTGTATCAAAATGTTACATAGATATAAGATTTTATGTGTATAAACTTAATTTTGCGTTATTGCTTTCGTGTTATAATCCGATTTTGAACTTTTACATGAAAATATTTGATAAGGAATAATATGGCAAGCGCGGATATGTATAATCTCAATCCACAAGATATCACACATGATTTTCAAGCAGTCCCGCAGGATACTGACTTTTATGCTGAGATTGATGAAAAATTTATCGCCCCATTACTCTCTGGGAGTGCATATCATGTCGCTATAAAAGAGTTTAATTCACTTGCAAAAAGCCCACTTTTAACGCGTTATAATGAGTTTGGATTGACGCAAGAACTTCAAAAAGGCTATCGTAATGAATACAATATTGTATTTTATCCTTATGTTGTAAGTTTTGATTTTCATTACAATAATGTATATTTGGATACTCTTCGCACACTTTTTGCACAGCTTTCAAATAAAACTTATTGTTCTAATGAGGCTATACGGAATCTAAAGGATTTGCGTCATTTCGATATGTCGTGCGTGGCATTTGGCGATTTTGATTTAGAGTATATAGAACGCGAAGGCTGGTATGGAATTAAACATTTTTACCTTGATAATTTTCAAGCCATACCACTTGAATACTCCCGCTTACTCGCACAAAAATTGCATCGCCTTTCATCTTATTTGTATTTTTCTTTCACAGATTCTACACAAGAACATATTGTTGGCGTGTATTCAGATTTTAGGGATTACAGCCTTGAGTGTTATAATACAAAAATGGAGAGAAAGATTAGCCGCTTACTCGCAAATACAAAACGCACAACCTTTGCAACCTATCAAGTTGAGCCATTAAGTCCGATGGCTTTATCATATCGTTTGCGATCATTCTTCCTTGTGCGTGAGAAGGCAGAAGAAAATAGCTATGCTTTCATTATATTTCTAAGCGAAGAAGAGATAAGCCGTATTACAAATATCCGTGCGTATGCTAAGGCAGAGTAATTTTCTTTCGCTATAAATGAATATCTAGATTCTAAAGATAATTTTACTCACTTATGCTTTGATGATAAGTAAATAGAATCTAAGCAATCAAGGACTACAAAAACGCATAGAAAATAGCAAAAGTCATGCCAACCTTACCCCACGCCACCATCATGCTGCATTGTGATAAAAAAGAGTTGGTGCGTCATCTTTAGCTTTTCTAGCGTTGCTACCAATGCTGCATAACTTGCGTCCATATCATTTTTACCTTTCTCTTTTGCATTTTTTTCAATATTAGTGAGATTTGTATAGAGTTCGCGTATAGTCGGTAGGGCTTGTGGATTTGGCTTTCTACGCACGGAATAATAGCCAATAATTTCGCCATTTGCATTAAATGAGGGCGTTACATTTGCATATACCCAATACTCTAAGCCCTCTTTGTTTCTATTAAGCACAAAGGCATTAATCTCTTTGCCACTTTTTATCGTATCCCATAATACTTTGAAAATAATGCGTGGCATAAGCGGATGTCGTATAATATTATGATTATGCCCAATGAGTTCTTCTTCATCATAACCGCTAAATGCTATAAAATCAAAATTCGCATAGGTGATATAACCGCGTAAATCCGTTTTTGAAGTGATAAGACTGCTTTCATGTAAAATAAGCTCATTACCATTTCTCTCTATTTCCAAAGCTTATCCTTTTTATTTTATTTAGATAATTATAACGAATATGAAGTAAAATATACCTTACGACTCTATTTAATAAGGGCTATTTTTGCAAGATACAATGCCGCAAAACTTTTTTGCAATCGCTTCTAAACCACCAAATATTTCAAGTCTTAGTTTTGCTAATATGCTTAAAAAAGGTTTGAAAGAGCTAGGCTATCCTGTTAAAAAGATAGGATTCTCTGGCACACTTGACCCATTCGCACATGGTATGCTAATACTTGGTGTAAATCACTACACAAAGCTATTATCACACATTAGGAAAGACTATAAGACATATAAAGCCGTGCTATTTTTAGGTTTAGAGAGTAAAAGCCTTGATATTGAAAATATCGTATGCCTTCATCAAATAAAACCATATAGCCACGAAGAGATAGAAAAAGCAATACAAAACATACAAGGCAATATATCCTATAAACCACCAAAATTTAGTGCAAAGCATATTAATGGTGTGCGTGCTTATGAGCTTATGAGAAAGGGCATAGACTTTGATATAGATACGATTACAACAGATATAAAGTATATAAAGATTCTAAACTATTCACATCCTTTCTTAAGCTTTGAAGTATGTGTGAGTGAGGGTGGATATATCCGCAGTATAGGGGAGATTATTGCTAAGAATCTAGGGATATGCGGGAGTTTATGTAGCTTAGAGAGAGTGCAAGAGGGAGAGTGGAATTATAAAAATATGCTTAAAGATTCTATGACACATAAACAAAATAATGTTTTAGGGTGCATAGAAGTGCCATTGCAAATACAAGGGATACGCCAAAATGCAAAAGTTATAATTTTAAATATAAAAAATGCCTTAAAATATGATACAATTCAGCTTACAGAATATGCAAAAATCGCATATAATGGTGCAAAGTTTATACTTAATCCCTCTTTGTGTGCAAAGATTTTTAGTGATATGGTGTGTGTAGCAGATTCTAAGAAAGATTCTAAACAACACACGCAGCAATCGCAAAATATACAAGCAACTCATTTAGAATCAGGGTGTCATAACAAGGAAGTTTGCCCAGATACCATGTGTAAAGATTCTGTAAGCAAGATATTGCTTGCAGATTTTGACACGCATTTTGGAATCATTGAAGTATTTCAAGATGGCAAGGTAAAATATATTTTAAATAGGATTGATAAATGTTGATTTTGTCCAGAAAACAAGAAGAGAGTGTCGTTATTGGAAATGATATTATTCTTAAGGTGGTAAGCATTGATAAAGGCAGCGTGAAGCTAGGGTTTGAAGCACCACCAAAAACACTTATTTTGCGTGCAGAACTCACTGAAGCCATCAAAAGCGAAAACACAAAAGCTACAAGCGACTCTGTAAGTATGGATATGCTAGATGCACTTGGTATGCAATTGAAACTCAAAAGATCAAAAGAGATGAATGCAAAAGATAAGTTTAAAAAAGAGCAAAATGGTAAGAGATAGGGCGTTTAAAGTGAATTTGGGTGAAGTCGTGGAATCTATCTTATTTTCATGTTTGTAAATATATGTGGAATGTCTTTTCTGGTTTTTCATATTGGTTGGTTATTTCATTGTGTAGCACAACATGGATTAGATATTTAATGTAAAAAATATTTAATCCGACATTTATAATTTTAAAACAATAATATGAAGTCATTTGTTTTTTATAGTATATAAAGCTAATATTTAAGCACATCTAGCTCTGCATTGTATACCATCGTGTTGCTAACAAAAACATATTATTGTGTTTCACATGTCTCATGTGTTTGTCCTATAGTAAAAGATTATTAAAATGAAATTGGAATATTTGGCAATTTCTCACCATTTGGATAATCAAGATTTGGTATATCACCACATTCATTTCGTAAGGTAAAATCTCTTGGTAATAAGTCTTTTCTTGCGTAGCTCACCTCAAACACATTTGCCATAAAACGATCTTTGACATAAAAATTATGTCCATATGGATTAAAGTGTAAATGTATTGGTTGAAAGGCATGATGAAACCTTTCTAGTATGGCTACATGTCGTTCTGTTTGCAATGAGACTCTAGGATCACAATCATGGAATTCTAAAATAATTTGTGAAAAATATTTTTCAAGTATGCTAAAATCAAGCCTTTCAAAAATCTCCCATTCCGCCCCTTCAATATCTATTTGCAATATATTATGATCTTTTTCATTGAAGCTATATTGCTGCATAATGTCATCAAAAGTGATTGTTTGATGATCTCTTGTCGCTCCAACAAATTTTTTATGAAAAATCATGTTTTTATGTGTATCTGGGGCTTTTTCTATGCTCGCATCATATTGCAATACCTGATAGCCCATATTTGCCATTTCTAAATCCCAAGGGGAAAAGTCAGAAACGCCTAGAGAGACTGCCTTTGGTTGTGAGTTTGACAATGGGGGGGGGGGGGTAACATCACATATCCACCATCCATTTTGCCACCCATTCGCACAAGATTATCAAGTTTTGCAGGACGCACAGCATTAAGATATTTTTTTGTATTTTCAATGCAAGACTTACGAGAATCTACTGATACCCACAATCCCATTTGAAGCATTGCAAAGAGTAAATCTTTATGTTCTTCATTTTTCACACAAGCTTGTATCGCATGGCTTGTGCTAGTAAGTCTCTGCAAAGCATGCAAACCTTCATTAACGCCATTTAATCTTCTTTTCACACCGCCTAATGGATTTAAACGCAATTTTCTCATAAATTCAACTCCGTATTATAAAATAAAGCCTTGTATTATAGCACATATTAAGTTCAAATGCTTAGTCTCTAGTGATTCTAAATTCTCATTATCTTGCACCCCTACGCCCTGCACCCGCCCAAATGGTTGAGTTTCTAAAATCCAACTTCAATAGTCCCAAGCACTTCAAATGAAGCGTTTGGATCGATTTCAGCGTGGCTTAAAACTACGACGGAATCTAGCTTAAATTGCTCTAATTTAATGCTTAAAGGCATGCGTAATTGTGGATCAACCACTAAGATAACAGGTGTGATATTTCTTTGTAAGATTTTCACGCTTTCTTGCTCTACTGCGTCAATTAGCTTTTGCATTTCGCTTGTATTCAGTAGTAAGAATTTCGCACCATGCTGGTCTTTTAGCTTATTTAATAAGAAATGCTCAGAATCTTGAGAGAGTGTAACAAGCTTTATGTTGCCATCTTCAGATTTAAAGACATTTGTAATAACGCGTGAAAGCTTAGATCTTACTTGCTCCACGATAATTGCCACATCATTTTGCACACTTGGGGCAATATCTGTGATTGTCTCAAGGATTGTAAGCATATCTTTAATCGGTATGCCCTCATGCAGCAAGGCTTGCAATACGCTGCGGATAACGCTGGAAGGCACTTTCTTTGCCTCTTCGATTGCGGCTGGATACTCTTCTTCAAGTCTATCCATAAGTTTTTTAACTTCATCTTTTGTGATAAATTCTTCAGCGTATTTTTTCACAAGCTCACTCATGTGAGTTGCAATAACCGTTGATGGATCAATAACCGTGTAGCCTTGAATAATCGCATCTTCTTTTAAATTCGCATCAATCCACATAGCATCAAGCCCAAAGGCTGGCTCTTTTGTGGGGATTCCATCAATCTCTTTTGCTACCATACCTGTATTCATAGCAAGGAATTTATCTGGCATGACTTCACCGCTACCAATTTCAATGCCTTTTAAGAAAAATTGATAAGTTGTAGGTCCAATGCCCGGGTCATCTGTCATGCGGATTTGAGGCATTAAAAAGCCATAGTCTCTTGCTATCTTTTTTCTAATCCCACGCACTCTCTCTAGTAAATCTCCACCTTGATCTACTGCGGCAAGACGGATTAAATGATAGCCTAAATGCAACTCTAAAAATTCTACTTTTAGCACTTCATTTATTGCTTTTTCTTCTTCTTTTTTGATTTCTTCTTGTGTTTTTGGTGGTCGTTTTGGTGCTGGTTCTTGTATCGGCACTTTTTCCCCGCTTGCTTGTGCTGCCTTTTTTGCGGCTTTTTTTTCTTTTGCTTTTTTGTTGCCAAAACCGCCTATTAATTGATTGAATTTCGCAAATACAGAATCTTCATTATCCCTATTAATAAGCCATGCAGCAAACCAAAATACCGCACCAACAAATGCAAGTGGTAAGGTAGGAAAGCTTGGGGCAAGTGAGAATATAAATAGGATAAAGCCTACAATGATGAGTGTTTTTGATTTGTCTGTTAATTGTTTTACAAGATTGTTTGCAAAGTTTTCTTCTTCACCCTTTGTAGTCCGTGTCGCTACGATACCTGTAGCAGTCGCTACGATTAGGGCTGGGATTTGTCCTACGAGACCATCACCGATAGTAAGAATGGTAAATACTTTTGCCGCTTCTGCCATTGTCATATCATTTTGAAATACACCGATACAAAATCCACCGATAATATTAATGATAGTAATGATAATAGCAGCAATCGCATCACCCTTTACAAACTTACTCGCACCATCCATTGCACCATAAAAGTCGGCTTCTTGCGCTAAACTTTCACGCCTTTGCTTTGCTTCTTTCTCATCAATTAGCCCTGCATTCATATCCGCATCAATTGCCATTTGCTTACCGGGCATCGCATCAAGGGCAAAACGCGCTCTAACTTCTGTTACACGCGTTGAACCATTTGTGATAACAAGCAGATTCACTATGATAAGAATCACAAAGATGATAACACCAATGGTATAGCTACCACTTGCTACAAACTCGCCAAATGCTTCTACAATGCGACTCACATGTGCTGCACCATTGCTACCCTCGCTAAGAATCATACGCGTTGTAGCTACATTGAGTGCGAGTCGATACGCCGTTACAAATAAAAGCAGGGTTGGAAAAGTAGAAAAATCCATAGGTTTATTAATATAAAGTGCGATTAAGATAATAAGAATAGAAAGGGCAATAGAAATGGTTAATAATAAATCAAGCATAGGTGCTGGTAGTGGCACAATGATGACTGCTAGAATCATCACTACAAACACCACAACACCAAGATCCTTTGACTTCCCAATGAGCTTTAGAAACGGAAAAGCTCGTTGTAGAATACCACCATTTTGTTCTTTGTCTGCCATAATAATTTTTACCTTAAATTCCTGTTTCTTGTCATATTGATCCTTTGAAAAAGGCGAACTACCTTACAAATCCATAGCTGGATATTCCACTTCGCTCAGCATAAACAAGTTATTTTAGAATCTAGTTTCCTTTAAGTTTTTAGAAATAAATTGCATATTTTACCAAAAATATTGAAAAATATGTTAAAATCCAATCTTTAATTTCATTTTACCATTTATGGAGGTCATCATGGCTACTGAATTGGCAAATAAGCAAGAGATTATCTCACAATTTGCTAGAGATTCTAAGGATACAGGCTCAAGTGAAGTGCAGATCGCACTTTTAACACATAGGATTGCAAATCTCACACAGCATTTAAAAAGCAATCCAAAGGACCACTCAAGTAGATTGGGACTTTTAAAGCTTGTTGGACAAAGAAAAAGTTTGCTGAAGTATTTAAAGAAAAATAAATATGAAAGCTACATTAAAACCATTAAAGCGTTGAATATTAAAGATAAAGTGTAATCGCATATTATCATATTATCTTAATCACGCCTTATGACTACAAGCTAGATTCTAATGTTTTTTGAGATCATTGCAGGACATTTGAAAAGCAAATTTTCTTGGGATAACAGAATCTAGCACATCTTGCTACATTAAGCTTTTACTCAATTTTTAAGTTTTGCTGTTTATTTTTATACATTGTGCAACATAATCTAGATACATTTGGTTTCATCAATTATTATGTGCGTGATTTTTGGGATTACCTTTTTGTGTTTTAGATGATAGATTCTAGCTGCATTAGCATGTGGTGTAAAGCAAGTAACTTTATTGCAATAAGTAACGCCATAACTATCTCGAAGCACTGCATTAAATTGTTGTAGTGTAATGTCGTTAATTTTTTATTAACCATTTCCTTTATTTAAGCTATTACTAATAAAATGAATACTAAAATTACACTCGTGTTCATGTGACTCAAAATTTTGGAAGAAGGAGACTTGTATGCAAGAGGGCATAAAGCAGTATGACTACTCACTTGCGAAGCTTTTTTTGCTTGTTTGTATAGCAACGGGCTTTCTAGGTATGTTGATAGGTGTGGTTTTGGCATTTCAGTTGGCAGTTCCAGATTTAAACTATATCGCTGGGGAATATTCTATTTTTGGTAGATTGCGACCATTACACACAAATGTGATTATTTATGGTTTTACATTGAGCGGTATTTGGGCTGGCTGGTATTATTTAGGGCAAAGGGTGCTTAAAATCACATATCATGACCACCCGTTTTTAAAACTTGTTGGTATGTTGCACTTTTTCATGTATCTTGTGGTGCTTGTGTTAGCACTTTATACATTGTTTTCTGGGATTACTCAATCAAAAGAGTATGCAGAGCTTCCATGGATTGTGGATCTTTTGGTTGTAGTTACTTGGGTGCTATGGGGTATGAGTATGTTTGGGTCTATGGCAGTTAGAAGAGAGAAGGTTATCTATATCTCTTTGTGGTATTTCATTGCTACTTTTACTGCTATTTCTGTGCTTTATATCTTTAATAACCTTTCTGTTCCTACACAATTAGTTACGGGTTATGGTAGCTTTTGGCATAGTATATCTATGTATGCGGGGACAAATGATGCACTGATTCAGTGGTGGTGGGGGCATAATGCGGTTGCATTTGTTTTCACTTCTGGTATTATTGGTTTGATTTATTATTTCTTACCAAAGGAATCTGGACAGCCTGTATTCTCATATAAATTAACATTATTTTCATTCTGGAGTTTAATGTTTGTATATATTTGGGCTGGCGGACACCATGTTATCTACTCAACCGTGCCAGATTGGGTGCAAACTCTTGGGTCTGTATTCTCTGTTGTGCTTATTTTACCTTCTTGGGGAACTGCTGTAAATATGCTTTTAACCATGAGAGGGCAGTGGCATCAGCTTAAAGAGTCACCATTAATCAAATTCTTGATTTTAGCATCTACTTGGTATATGCTTGCGACACTTGAGGGTCCTATTCAGTCTATTAAATCAGTTAATGCTTTAGCGCACTTTACTGATTGGATTGTAGGGCATGTGCATGATGCGGCACTTGGCTGGGTTGCTTTCACTATTATTGCTAGTGTGTATCACATGTTGCCTCGTCTTTATGGTAGAGAAATCTATTCTAAAAAGATTATTGAAGCACAATTCTGGATTATGACAATAGGTATTGTATTCTACTTCTCAAGCATGTGGATTGCAGGTATAGTGCAAGGTATGATGTGGAGAGATATTACACCTTTAGGTCAGCTTAAATATTCTTTCATTGATACTGTTGCGGTATTAAAACCATACTTTATTATGAGAGGTATTGGTGGATTGCTGTATCTTGTTGGCTTTGTAATGTTTATCTATAATGTTGTAATGACTATGGTGGCTGCTAGAACTCTTAATAAAGAGCCTGAGTATGCTTCACCTATGGCATCTTAAGGAGGCTTTATGTTTGCTTGGTTAGAGAAAAATCCTTTCTTTTTCACAATTGCATTTGTTGTTGTGTTTTCTGTGGCTGGGTTGGTGCAGATTATCCCTGACTTTAGAAAGTCTTCGCAACCTATAGAGGGTTTGCGTCCGCTAACAGTGCTTGAGACTGCCGGGAGACAAGTATATATTAAAGAGGGTTGTTATAACTGCCATTCACAGCTTATCCGTGAGTTTAAAAGCGAAGTAATGCGCTATGGTATGTATAGCCTTAGTGGTGAGTATGCTTATGATAGACCATTCTTATGGGGTTCTAAGAGAACTGGACCTGACCTACATAGAATTGGCGATAGAAGCAGTAGCGACTGGCATGCTAATCACATGTATGATCCAAACTCTGTTGTGCCTAAGTCCATTATGCCAGCATATAAGCATTTATATGATAAAGAAATAGATTTTGACACTGCGTATGCAGAAGCATTAACTCAAAAGAAAGTCTTTAATGTGCCTTATGATGTTGAGGGATTAAAGACTAGCGTTAAGCTTGGGACTATAGAAGAGGCAAAAGAGCAATTTAAGACTGATGCAGCACGGATTGTAGAAGAGATGAAGCATAGTCAAACCGCTCAAATGTTTGATGATGGCAATGGTAAGATTACTGAGATTGTCGCACTCATTGCCTATCTTAATAGTTTGGGTTCAAGTAGAATTGTTAAATAGATTGGAATCTAAAAGGAGATTTGTATGAGTCTTGTAATATATGGTTTTGATTTATTGAGTTTAAAGGGGGCTTATTTGCTCTCTACTATTTTTCTAGCAGTTTGGCTATATGCTTACATTTATCATCTTTATCGCTCTCAAGCGACTGGAAAAATAGATTATGAAAAGTATGGCAAACTTGCACTTCAAGATTCTTTAGACGATGCGTTAATAGAATCTTGTGATGACAAAAACAACAAGACAGCAGAAAGGAGATAATAATGGGTTGGTTAAGCGATCATGTCAATTTACTTGGCTTTATTGGTGCTGTGGTGATTCTTTTACTAACCATTGCAATAGCGTGGTTTTACATTCAAAAGATGAAGACAGAGAGTGTAGGTGGAGAGCTTACGGAGCATTCATGGGATGGTATTAAAGAGTTTAATAATAATATCCCAACGGGTTGGCTTTTATCCCTTTTGGGACTTATGATATGGGCTGTTTGGTATATCCTTTTTGGCTATCCTTTGAACGCTTACTCACAAATTGGTGAATACAATCAGGAATCTCATGCCTATAATCAAAAGTTTGAAACCGTGCATGCAAATCTAGATTCAGATAAATTGCGTGAAATGGGTGAGCAAATCTTCCTTGTGCAATGCGCACAATGTCATGGTTTAACAGCTGAAGGCAATGATGGTAAAGCACAGAATCTTACTCATTGGGGTAAGATCGATGGCATTATGGATACTATCCGCAATGGTAGCACAGGGCTTACAAAAGAGAATGGCGAAGAGTTTGGTGGTATGCCTCCGGGTCTTTTAAGTGAAGAAAAAGATATTCAAGCAGTTGCTCACTATGTAATGAGTGAAATCGTTAAAGACACTTCTATGAAATATGATGAAGAGCTAGTAAAAGCTGGAAATGAAATCTATCATAGTGAAGAAAATGGCACATGTTTTCAATGTCATGGTGCTAATGGCGAGGGTGTAGAAGATATGGGTCCATCACTTCAAACCTATGGAAAAACTGAGTTTTTAGCAAATGTTTTGAAGCATGGCAAAAAAGGCGAAATAGGTCTTATGCCATCTTTTGAATATCTTAATCTAAGTCAAAAAGAAGTAGAAGCTTTGCAGTCATTCATCGCAGCAAAGCAAAAGATTCAGTAATCTAAGGAGAATGTATGCAAGCGATTATAAATATTCTAAATAGTTTGGTTGGCTTTTTACTTGCCGTGTTGCTTGTAGTGGCTGCAGCAGCGATTGGCGGTTATAATGCTGTAAAGATTCAGCAATCAAGTGCTACAACATTTTATAGCATTGATTCACATAATCTAAAAAAGAATGACACTGCAAATCGTGATGCGTTTAAAATTGTAGAAAGCAAGGAATAGGAAGGAGTTTATGATGAAATTTACAGGACTTGAAAAATTTGTAGCACTTGTGCTTGTTGGATTTGGCTTACTTACTATCGCGCTTACGCTTATGCCTTATGAATTTTTGCATGCAGTATGAAGCAAGAAGTGAGTTGCAGTTTGAATAAAGCATATATTTTAATATATATTATTCATTTAGCCATACTGCAAACATTTATGTTTGCAAATGGTAGTAAGCAATCTAGCATTGCAGATACAGAATCTACTCTGCTAGATAAATCTAGCAAAGATTCTAAAACTAATGAAAAATTGGCACAAGGTGCTAGTGCATATTTGCAAGGGGATATTGATATACTCTCGCAAAATGCACCTACAATCGTGCAAGAACTCTCTAGTATTATATATGAAAAAACAGGTGTAAAAGTCTTTTTACATGTTGTTAAAAATACGCCGCAAAATGATACACAGACAGATATAAATGCAAAATTTCAAAACAGAAGATCCTATGAGACTCACATTACAGAACAAATACAGGGTAATTATGCTATTATATTTCTTTTCTATAATGACCATGCCATAACGCTAAAAAGCAATTTGCCTTTTTTAAACGATACTCATGCAGCAGAGTTACTAGAAGACTATGCCTATCCTTATTTACCCGCTGATTCCGTTGGGACATTGCGATATAATGATGGGGTAAATGAAGGGGTGTCAAATCTATATCTTGCATTAACACATAAAATTGCAAAGCATTATAATTTTGAGCTTAACGCACCAAAACCTATGGAAAAGCAAAGCGATGTAACAAAAGTCATAATATACGCCATGCTACTCATTCTCATTGGTTTATTTATTTTAGTGCGATTTGGGCTACTTGCATTTAAGAAAAAAGGATAAAGATGACAGAAAGAAAACGCACATTATGGCCACTTGGGATATTGCTTGTTATCGCATTGGGCATTGTTCTCATTGTGATAAGCATTAGGATTTCAAGTAAGCAAAGCATTGATACAGATCGCACTTTTAACCTAAAACGCATAGAGCTAGATGAAAAAATTAATGCCATTATGCAACAACAAAATGCCTTTGAAAGTCTTTATAATGTGCGTATCAGCACCATTGGAGATCGCATGAATGCAGTGATTATGAAAAATCCCTATTATGTAACCCCTGTTCCACGAGACACACCAGAAAAAGAGGGTTTATTGCAAAGTAAAGATAATGTAATCACAATATATGTTGAAAAGAAAAAAGATAGCAATAATATACAAGATATGCTTATAGAATCTGTCGGATTAGAGTTTGTAAGACTTGACCAAGGTGAAAAGGAAGTGAGTGTGCTTACCATTCCTATGGAAAAGAGTGAGGAAAATACATATTCCACTAAAACTTTTTCATTACCTATGCAAGGGTATTATCAAGCTAGATTTAAGATTGATGTTAAAAATGCGACACAAGATAAAGAAATCCCGGTTTATTTTTATCATTGGGTGTTTAATAAGCAAGATTCACATCTATAATATTAAGCGATATTCATGCAGCAATCTACAAATACAAAACATAAGAAAATAGACACGCTAAAAAATTCCTATGAATTTGATATAGTGTTTAAAAATGGTTTGCGTTTTAATAGGGATTTCATGGCAATTTATGCTATGCCTTTGCGTGATTTTATATTTCATTTACGCAAAAAAAAACAATACAATCGTTTTATAGAATCTAAAATGCTTTTGGGTTTTAGCATTAATAAAAAAGTGGCGAAAGCATGCAAAAGAAATCTCATTAGACGCAGGATTAAGGCAGTTATGCAGGAATGTGGCACAAAATACAGGGGATATGCCTTTGTTTTTATATGTCGAAAAGGTATTAGTGACTATGATTTTATCGCGTTAAAAAAACATATTCTATATAGCACAAAAAAGCTCACTCAACCAAGAAATACAATTGAAGATAAACGATAGTGCGACCACCAACAAGATAAGTTCTGATTAAAGAATTTAAATTCCTTGATACAAAACTATAGTATCCACTTTAGCACACATGGGAAACTTTGTTTTGTAAAACAAAAGCCAACATAACACTTGAAACAAAATTATCTTTAAAGCATTACAAGATTATTGATGCTTTAATCCAAGTTAAAACAATGTAAACAAAAATACTTTAGTTTTTGCATTCTTTACTTAATAGATTTATAATCTTTATTATGTAGTTTTATATGCCTTTTAAGCACATAAAACCTAACTTTAAACATGAGCAATGTTTTTGTGTATCCTTTTTTAGAATACATAAAAAAATACACATAAGGCACAGACAAAAAAATGTGTATGGAAGTAAAAAAGAATTTAACATATAGGTAACTTTAAATAACTTGTTAAAAATTCCTTAAATAATGGTTTGCAAGTGTTGGTGTGTGTTTGTATTTGTGATTGGGTATTTTTGTGTTTAAGTTTTGTAAAAAGTGTATCCTTGTATGTGTTTTATTGAAGATATAGGAGTATGGGAAATATGATAACCCACTATCAAGCATTATGCAAAATATACAAACACTAAGACAACCTCTAGACAAATTGATAGGAGTGTGTCATTATAAAAAATATTAAAATTTGCATTGTTGGCATAAATTGCTCTGGTAAAAGCACACTTTTTGGAAAAACCGAAAGATTTGTTGCCGCATTGTAAGATTATTGGAGACTCTCATACATTATGTGAGATTGGTAAAATCCAATCAATAAACATTGAAAAATCTCGACAAACAAGCAAAGATGGGCTAAGAAAAAAGTTGTTAGTAAATATTAGAATCTACAAGTGAAAATGTGATCGCAAGTGAGCATTGTAGCTGTTTTAAGTAAAAATACCACCTTTAGAATTGCAGTAAAAAAAAGGGGGGGGATATAAGATTTGATGGCTTAATATTATTGTAGATATTGATATTGGAGTAATTAGGCAAAGAATGCGGAATAGAAATAGAATGGATATGAGATTTAAAACGCTATGAGTGAAAATTCGATTTTATCAATGATTTTGTGCAGTGTTGTTTCTTTTTCACTCTTACATGCAAATCATTAAAGGAACATAAAGCAAAGAGGATACAAGAATAGGTTATGTCGAGAAGGAATTACTATGAAGATGAAAATCTTTATATTGAAGCACCATATAAAAACGGAGCGATATGTGGTACAGGAAAAAACCATTATTGAAGTGGGATTAAAGTCCAAAATGCTATTTAAAAATGCAAAATTAGAAAGTATTTATAAGCTATATAATAAAAGCGGGAATCTTCGATTTGAAATGCCAATTGAAAATAATAAACGAGAAAGCACGGCAATATTCTATTGACCAGGCGGAGATATATCCGCAGAAATCCAATATACAAATGACAAGATAAACGGCATTGTAAAATTTTATGACAAAGAAAAAATTTATCTGGCAAGCCAATGCATAAAATGGCAAACTTGTTAGCGGAAAATACCCTAGTGGTAAATCCCCAACAAATACACATCTTACAAGATTAACTAATGATATAAACCAAGATGGCGTTGGCTATGCTTACTGATATGATATACATGAAAAATAAATGAAACTTAGAAATTTTATAATGTAAAATAGCATTGAAGATTCTAAATAGATTAATCTCTTAGGTTTTAGAAACAGATATTTTCTAAAACCTAGCTTATGGATTTCAACGCAAAATCTTGCTATAAATTGAAATCAATATCCAATTGGCATTATTCCTGATTTTATTTCCCTGAAGCATAAATCACTTCTTGTTTATCCTTGCTTAACTCTTTAATTTCTTGCGTATTCGTGTATTTATCTGCTAAATTTATTTATTGTTTTTTTACTTTTGTTGTGTGATTGGGTTTATATCCATTCACCACATTATGTGTTATTGCATATCAATTCTGTGTAAATAGTAAAACATACGATAAAACACATGGATACTTTATCAATTACATAGTTTTTCAGTATAATGCAAAAATTATTTTTTTAGGAGTTTAAATGTTAAATTTTAAAAATTCAACATGTGGTGTGCTTATGGCTTTATGCCTTGTTTCACCACTACATGCAAAGATAAGTGCAAAAGATTCTGTGGAAAAAGCGATGATAGGTTTAGGTAAAGGCGTGTCAAACTTTACCTATGATTGTCAAGGCAATGATGTGAAAGCTAGTTGCGTTGCTAAGAAGATAGATTATGAAGATGGGATTGGCTTTCGCAATGTAAAGCTTGATTACATGATAGACAATAAAAATTTAAATGGGGCAATATCCTTTGATACACAAGTATCAGATCCTAGAGTGGATAGAGAAATGCTTGAGTTTATACCAAAAAGAGTAGTTTGCTCTTCGCCTAGCAGCTTGCAAGGTAAAACATATAAGGGGCAGATAAATTGCGAGATTATCGCGCCAACCTATGTTTTAAAAACTAAGGGTGTTGGCTCTATGGAATCACATAGATTCTTAAACAAGGATATAGACAAAGTGTTTGATGATTTAGAGCAAATGCTAGAGGATATTGATGATTCTAATATGCAGCAAAAGTTGAAAGATTTTAAGGTTGATATTAGAGAGATTGTTTTAGATGTGAAGGGCATTCAGTTTGCAAATAAGATGTTTAATGTTTTGAAAAAAGATGATCCAAATTTCACAAAAGAGCAGTATAACGCAACCGTGAATATGGGCGTAGCTATGGTGCCAGTAGGACTTGCCAATGCAAGAGTTTCAGAATCTAGTTTAGAACAAGTCTCAAAAGCAGCGGCAGCCTTAGGCGATATAGCACTCTCAAAGAAACAACAAGCGATTATTACGCTAAAGCGTAAAAGTGCGGCAATGCTAGAACTTGCAGATTTACCAAACTTAATTGCAAAAATAGATGCTGATCCATCAGTTTTATTGAAATACCTTGATGAGTATGAAATATCTGTTGTTACACGCTAAATTCTTAGTTTAATCTTGTTGTGTTTATCGCAAGGCAAAAAATGTAGTTTGTCATCTACGCTTTGTGTGTTTTTGGGATTAGATTCTAAAGTTTTGTCATCACAGAAGCGAATGTGTAGTGGGCGAAACTACAAATCCGATGCATAAATTCTTCCAAATTATGCGTATCTTTGGAAAAAACATGTTAAATTACGAAAGCCCAACATGGCTTCCATGTAAAAGATGTTTTGCCTACACATTAGTGTAAAAAGATCTAGGTTGTACAAAAATAATACAAATGACTGAATGTGAATGTTAGCACAAGGGCAAATCTTATAAAAAGGAGAGAGAATGAAAAAACAAATCGCAGTAATACAGGGCGATGGTATCGGCAAAGAAGTCATCACACAAGCCCTAAAGGTGTTAGATTCTATATCAAAAGTGTATAAGCACGAGTTTGTGTATAAGGAAGTCTTAGCAGGTGGCTGTGCGATTGATGCTTGTGGGGAGTGTTTGCCCAAAGAAAGTTTAGAAGTTTGTAAAAATAGTGATAGCGTTTTGCTAGGGGCGGTTGGCGGTCCAAAATGGGATAAAGAGCCAAGCCATAATCGCCCAGAATCCGCCCTTTTACGACTTAGAAAAGAGCTAGGCGTATTTGCTAATATCCGCCCAGCCACGCTTTTGCCGGAGCTAAAAAATGCTAGTCCGCTAAAGAGTGAGATTTTACAAAAGGGCATTGATTTTGTTATCGTGCGTGAGCTTGTGGGTGGAGCGTATTTTGGTAGGCATTTGTGTGAGGAGAAAAATGGCGAAAAAGTCGCTACCGATGAGATGAGCTATACACAATCTCAAATTGAATCTATCGCAAAAGTAGGCTTTGAAATCGCACAAAAACGCAAAAAAAACCTTGTGTCCGTGGATAAGGCAAATGTGTTAAGCTCATCGCGTTTATGGCGTGAAGTGGTGGAAAATGTGGCAAAAGACTATCCCGATGTAAGTCTAGAGCATATGTATGTGGATAATGCAGCAATGCAGATTTGTAGAATGCCGAGTGCGTTTGATGTGATTTTAACGGAGAATATGTTTGGGGATATTTTGAGCGATGAAGCAAGTGTCATCACAGGCACCATTGGCGTAATCCCTTCAGCTTCACTCTCTCAAGGCACTTTAGGGCTATATGAGCCAATCCACGGCAGCGCACCGGATATTGCCGGACAGGATAAGGCGAATCCTATTGGCACGATTTTATCCGTGGCGATGATGTTAGAGCTTTCATTTGGGCTAAAGCAAGAGGCACAAGCGGTGCGAAATGCGGTGAATCTTGCCTTGAAAGAAGGCTATCGCACAGGCGATATGATGGATAAAGATTCAAAGCTGATAGGCTGTGAAAAAATGGGGGATATTATCAGTGGGTTTGTGGGGTAGCTATATTGATATATGTAATATGGAATTTTAGTTTCTATAACAAATTGTCATACTGAGCCTTTGAGCGAAGTATCTAATATAGAATCAAAGATATTTCGTGCTTACGCACTCAATATGACAAGATTTTAGAAACTAAGAGTATTTTACACATAAAGATTCGGATTTAAAAACAAGTTTTTTTTGCAATCTGTCACCCTTAGAGTATCACTTGAGACAGGGGGTTTGTGGGCGAACAACATGAAATTCTAGCTTAACAGAGCTAAGGAAGTTATGCAGAATCTAAAAAGCGTTTTTTCGTTTACCAATTTAGAAATGAAAATATTGTGAGAATTATTTTAGACGAAGTAATAATATGGTAACTACATTCATGCAAAATCTTGCTTGTTTAATAACCCCCCTTCAAATAAAAAAGCTGATGGCTTATATGAGGTTTTGCTATCTTGCTTTGCATAAGAGAGATAGAGATACTCCTTTGCCCTAGTTAAAGCTACATAAAAAAGTCGTCTTTCTTCTTCAATGCTTCCACCCCTTGCTGCAAGCTTATGATTTGGGAATCTACCATCCATTAAATCCACTACAAATACACATGAAAACTCCAGCCCTTTACTCGCATGCACGCTTAAAAGATTTACCCCATCTTCCTCATTTATATCACTGCCACCAAGCACCATTGCATTTAAGAACGACTGGATATTAGAGTAGTTTTCACTGATATTACACAGGATATTAAGACGCGATAATAGCCTTTTTTTAGAATCTTCATAGAGTGTGTCATCTTGTTTTCCATCTTTAGTTTTTGAGCGATCTTTGAGTAGAGATTCTGTATAATTTTTATAAAGTGGTGTTTCTATTAGATTTTGCAATAGAGACCTTGGCGTGAAAATAGCATTATTTTCCTTATATGCGGTAAAAAAATCATTAAAAAACGAGGCTGCTTCATGCTCTATTTTAGGATGTGAAAAAAGCGGGTGTGAGTGAAAATCTTTGTGTAAAATGTTATTGAATCTAGAGCATTCCTCATGGCGAAAAAAGTCATCAAATAGCCCCAAACCGCTATTTATAGCCTTTTTTGGATAGCACTCTTTTGTTCTATCTGGTGTTAATAAACCCTTTTTACAATTCCCATGCCCTAGAATGATTAAGGCTTCAAAAATATCTTTTGCAATGCTATTCCCAATACCTTTTGCATGGCTTAATATATGAATGTAGCTCATCATATCCCGCTCATTTGTAAGCACACTGCATAAACATAGTAAAAACTCAATCTCTTTAGAATCAAAAAAGCTCCCACTCCCCTTTCTCTTGCTACCAATATGAAGCGCTCTTAATGCTGCTTGCAGACCATCGGCACTGACATTATTACGATAAATAATAGCAAAATCATTATAGGGCAGCCCCTCTCTTTCATGTATCTCTTTTATCCGCTTTGCAATACCACTATATTGTGAAAACATATCTTCATACACAAGCACAGAGGGCAGGTGTGCTACGCCACTTTTTATCACCTCAAGGCTTTTTGGATAGATTCTAGGATTATGTGAGATGACTTTATTTGCAAGGTCTAAGATATGTTTGCCTGAGCGATAATTTTTACTCAAGGAAAAGACATTTGCATTTTGATAATTCTCCACAAAGTTTGTAATAATGCTAATATCTGCCCCATTAAACGCATAAATGCTTTGGTCATAATCCCCCACACAAAAAAGGCTTTGTGGTGAAATCGCACGAATGATAGAATCTTGCAAGGGATTAGTATCCTGATATTCATCACATAGCACTTCAATATAGGGTATCTCGCCATTCTCTTTTAATCGCACCAACTCTTCTCTATATAAAAGCAATAAGTCATTATAATCCGCATAAGCATACTCTGCCTTTAGATTCTGAAACTCATCAAAAATATCTTCATAAATATCGATAAAATCCATCTGTTCTGCGTTTTTATTACTTAGCCATTCTCCATAGCTTTGATCTATTGTGCTGTTTTTATAAAGTGAGTATGAATCATAGAGATATTGATAGGAATAGGGTGCTTTATCAAACTTAAACTGCCGTCTATCATAAATGCTTTTAAATAGAATCTTTAGCTCTCGTGGCTGCTTAAGCGTGATTTTTTTATGCTCTTTTAAATAGCGGTAAGCGACACTATGAAATGTCCCTGCTTCAATCTTATTTGCTAATGTTTTATCAAATATCTTTCCCACTCGCTCAATCATTTCATGTGAAGCTTTATTTGTAAAAGTAAGCAGTAAAATCTCATGAGGTTTAATGCCCCGCTCAATTAAGGTTGCAATGCGTCCTACAATCGTTGAGGTTTTGCCTGTCCCAGCACTTGCTATTACAAGATTATGCCCTAAGGGGGCATTACATGCTTTGTATTGCTCTTCATTTAATTTCATAATACGCCTTTGTTGATTGTATAATTTTATTTCTCAAATACTTTTTAACATTAAAATAATACTTGAATAAAATGATAAACTAGGCAATGATAAATCAAGACTCACTCACCCCAAAGGCTTCGTGTATATCTACTTTGCTTTCAAATGTATAGCCTAGAAGTGAAGTCTTTTGACAATGCAGCATTAATCGCTTTGCTTTTATTAAGCTTGTTTTATTATAGATAATATCGCCTATGATTGGGTGTTTAATGCTTTTTAGATGGATTCGTATTTGATGGGTTCTACCTGTTGGAATCTGCACGGATACAAGCGTGGTATGCGTAAAAGTTTGCAAGGGTGTAACTATGCTTTGTGCATGTAAGCCTTCATTATCTACATAACTTTTTGCTTTAGAATCTTTTTGTGTGCTAATCTTTTTTTCAATATTTATTTCTTCATAGAGTTTGCCCTCAATTAAGGCAAAATACATTTTTTCCACTTCTTTTTGCTTGAAAGCTTGGATTGCTTTTTGTCGCATTTTTTCATTTTTTGCAAGTAAAATCACGCCGCTTGTGTCTTTATCAAGGCGATTTATAAGCTTATAATGCGGATAGGTTTTAAGCAAACTATAGCTTTCAATCCCCACACTTTTATCAAGGGCTAGTATATCATCATCTTCAAATATCACGACACAAGGCGTAGTAAGCACTTCAAACTTTGTATTAAGCGGCAGTAAAGTCCTTGCGATAAGCAACCTTTTCCCCTTAATGCTTACCCTACCTGAATCAATTAAATCTTTTGCTTTATTTGTAGATATATTGCGTTGCAAGGCAAGTAGTTTATAAGCCTTTTCGCCTTGCTCTGTTCGTATGGGCTTTTTTGTGAGTATTTTTTGTGTTTTAGTTGTTGCATCTCTTTTAGCATGAGTTTTGTTTTTAGGTGCTTTTTTACGCTCCATAGTTATCCTTATTTAGAATCTAGTTTTAGCCAAGCGGTTTTACTTCAAGGAAGCTCCACCAATACCACACAGAAAATAGCGTAACACACACAATGCCAACAAGGCTTAATAAAAAGCCAAAGCGTATCATATCCCATGCCTTAATTCCCCCTTGTGCGAAAACTATCGCATTAGGCGGTGTGCTAATAGGAATCATAAATGAAAAACTCGCACAAATAGTTACCACAAGCATAAGCAACACACGAGAAGTATCACTTAAAAATGGCTGTGTGGCGACTTCTATAATAGGCAAAAGTATGGCGATTAAAGCCGTAGTTGATAAAAATCCAGTCGCTATAATAGAAAACACACAAGCAAAAAAGATAAAAGCAATGAAAGGCAGACCATCAAAACGCGCAAAAAATGAGGTAAATGCCCCGCCAAGCTCTGCTTGTGAAAACGCAGTGGCAATGCAGAATCCAGCACCAAATAAAAAGATAATCTCATAAGGTATAGACTTTGTATCGTCCCAATCTAAAAAGCCAATTTTAGGGATAAACATCATTAAGCCAAAAGCAAGTAAAATGACATTTTCATTAAAGCCAAGCCCATTATAAAATGGTCGTATCGGCGAGTTTAAAAGCAATATCACAAGTAAAGCAGCAATGAAAACTAAAAGTCTTTTATGCGTACCATTCACATGGATAGAATCAAATAGGCTAAGATTAAGGGGCTCTTCACTCACACCATAGGATAGAATCTTTATCATCATAAATAGCATTAAAAATGTAAGGGGCGCCATCATAAAAATCCAAGTTGTAAAGCTAATGCCGCTTAAACCTTGAGATTCTAAAAAGCCAAGATAAATGAGATTGGGCGGACTGCCAATGGGCGTCGTAATGCCGCTAATACTTGCCCCAAAAGCTACTGCGAGTAAAAACCTTGTGCGTAAAATCTTATTATCTGTAATTGACATAGCAACAGGGAGTAATAATAGGGCAACAGTGGAGTTTGATAACGCTGTCCCAAGTGCCACAGAAGCCACACCTAAGGCGGATATAACGCCCTTTGTATTCTTTGGGAATCTTGCTAAAAACCATTTTGCTATCACTCTGTGGAGTCCTATCTTCTCTGTCGCGGTTGCTATCATAAAGCCACCTAAGAAGAGATAAATGATAGGATTAGCATAGTTTGCAGTGGCACTTTTTGTATCAAGTATGCCAAAGCTTGGGAATAAAATGATAGGAAGCAAGGATACAACGCCCATAGGCAATGCCTTATTCGTCCAAAGTGTTACAAGTAAGCCCATAATGCCTATAAGCGTTGAAACTTTCAAGGTTGCATGTAAATAGAAATATGCAAAGCAAAACACAATCGCACCTATAATAAGAGCTAAACCAACGCCAAGCAGGACGCCTAGAATCTTTTCTTGTTGTTTTTCTTCTTTTTGTGTTGTGTTTGCATTATTTGTGTCTTCTGTTATTTGTTGTGGATTTATAGAATCTGTGTTATGTGTTTGGTTGCTTTGTTGTGATGAAGTTTCTGTGTTATTTGTAGATTCTAAAGTTTTAGAATCTAGCTTTTTGTCATATTGAGCCGTAGGCGAAATATCTTCTTTAGATTCCATATGAGATACTTCGCCTAAAGGCTTAGTATGATAAATATTAGAATCTAGCTTCTCTCTATCCCTTGTGCTTGTATTTTGCATAAAACCCCTTTATAAGACTAAAAGCAGGATTATAACAAAAAAGTATCGATTACAAAAGTCCTAGATATCATTTACATGTTATTAATGAGTAAGGTTTTAAGGCTAGATTCTAAACTAACCATAAGTCAAAAGCAAAGCAGTGATAGCATAAATAAAATACAAAATACCATCAAGCATTTTAATACGCCATGAATAAATCGGTGTCAATAAATAGCTAATAAAAAGCACAAAGCCTAGCAATAAAAGCATATAAATATCACGCAAATGCAATACATAAAGCACAATATAAGCAGCAATAATAAAAAGCGTATTGACAAGCAAGTATTTTAAACGCAACATAACAACACAAAAATGCAAAATCACAGCGACAAATAAAAAACCATTTTCAAAAAATGGATTATTTGCTAAAGATTCTGGAAAGCCCAAGTTAAAAACAGAAACAATAAAGACATATAGCCCACTCATAATTAAGGCAATAAAAAGACTGACAAAAAGCCATGAAGTCTGCCCTGCGGTTGCACTATCCATGCCACTTTTTTCAAGGCTATGCTTTAGGGGTGTATAGAGTGGGATACCGCCTTGTTCTTCATTCTTTTCTTTTTTATTTTTCTTTTTAATAGACATATTATTCTCTATTTAAGAATCTATTTCATACCAAAAGATACGACCTTTTTCAAACCATCACTCACACTCATTGACGACTTTTTCAGCTTATCTTTATGAATCCTTAATAAAAGCCCAGAAGTAGGTGGTGTAAGCGGACAAAATACCCAAAAATACTCCCCCTCTTCTTTTGTGATAAATCCTAGAATCTCCCCTTCACCAATCGTTACATAAGCAACCCCCAAATATTTATCCTTTGAGCTGCCACCTATCATGCTGACTAGATCTTTAATCGTATAATACACACTTCCCATAACAGGAATCTTAGATAGCACCCACTCCCCAAGCTTCACAAAAATGGCATTTTGACGCTTCTCAAATTTATATCCAATATAAAGGATAATCGCAAACATGACTAAGAGTAAGCCAATGCTTACAACAATGCTAGGAAGTGTTGTATCAAGATTCTCATTTGCTATCTTTTTCACAATAAAATGCACCATATCAAGTATGAGAATCCATATACCCTCCAAAATTCCAAATAAGAAGAAAAGTAGCCACACTACAACTGCAAATGGCAAAATCACCATTATGCCTTTACCCAAGATTCTAAATATTGCGTTCATATATTCCCTTTATGTATTATTTTTTTGTATTATAGGCTCTGCTTTGAGGCTTAAAGTATTAAAATCGACACCAATTATTTGAATCTGTATAACTTCATGTGTGTTTATAACGCAATCCTTACAATCAATCTCAACACTACAATAGCCAACTTTATGCAAAGGAAAACCATAGGCGACACTCTTTCTCACCATAAAGACTAAGGCTTCATCATTAAAAGGCACTAAGTCTTGTGCGTAGCGAAGCATTTTTAAGCGTTTATAATATGATTCTATAGAATCAAATTGCACTTCTCTCTTGTTGATATGGGCTAATATAGTCTTTGTTTCACGCATAATGTATTGTAATATTTTTGTGTTATTTTGTAAATGTGCTGTGATTAAGCGATGGACTAAAAGATCGCTATAACGGCGAATAGGCGAAGTGAAATGCGTATAAAATGGGAATCCTAATCCAAAATGCCCGATACTATTACTCATATAATTTGCTTTAGCAAAATGCCTTACAATGCAAAAATCTACAATATGCCTTTTATGCTTTTTTATCGCCTCTTTTTGTAAAGATTGTAGGGTAGTTAGCATACTATTGTGTTTTTTATTGCGTTTAGATTCTATGCTTTTATTGCCTATATTCATATTTGATAAAACATTTAAAAGTTTGTAGAAATCCCTTTTATTTGGCTCTGCATGATTACGATAGATTCCATGTTTTATGCTGTGTAGATACATTGCACTTGCTTGATTTGCAAGTAGCATTGCTTCTTCTACAATAGTGTGAGAAATATCTTTAGAATCTATTGTTATAGAATCTAGTTTTTCATCATCATCTACTTGTAAGGAAAAATCCCTTAACGCTAAATCGATCCCATTTTGCATACGCTTTTTGTATAATAAAACTGCAAGTTTTGAAAAAGCAAGTAAAGACTCTTCAATGGCTTGATTATTTATGGGTTTAGATTCTATATTTTTGCAAGATTTAGAATCTAGTCTAGATTCTAAAAAATGGCTGACTTGCTTATAATTGAGTGAAGCATGCGAGCAAATCACTGCTTTAAAGATTTGAGAATGCAGGACTTTTACATTTCTTTTATGCAGTTTTAAAGCCCAAACTAATGCTAGTCTCTTTTCATCTTGCTTTAAGGAACAAGCATGAGAGCTTAGCTGTGGTGGCAACATGGGAAAGACTTTATTTGGAAAATACAGACTAAAAGCCCTATCCCTTGCTTCTTTATCTAAAGTGCTATCTAGAGAGACATAGCTGCTTACATCAGCGATTGCTACATATAAAATGCTATGTTTAGAATCATAATAAATCGCGTCATCATGATCTTTTGCATTCACAGGGTCAATCGTGCAGAAAGGCAAATGTGTCAAATCATAGCGACATGTATTATCTAGTTGCTTTTTTATATGATTTTTAGGCAATGGTATAGATTCTGTATTCATAAAGCTTTTTGCCATATTTTCTGCTTCATTCAAGGCTTTTTGGCTAAAGTCTTTTGGTGTGTAGTCGTTGATATAGAGGGCTATTTCTCTATCTAAACTGCCTTGTGTGAGATTCCCTAAAACTTCTGTTATCTCATGATTTTCATTAACTGCTATGAGTGTAAATTTTGGCAGGGCTTTTAGGGCTTTTTGTGTGGCTTTTACAGGTAGTATCATGCGGGTATTCAGGGCTTGTGCTACTATTCTTTTTTTGCGTTCTGTAATCATGCAAATATGTCTTGTTACTGCATTAGATTCTGTTGTTTTATGTTTTTTAGAATCTTGTTTTATGTGGCTTGTGTGTTGATTATTTGCATAATATAGATTCTTATTTATTATTATGTTTAGCCCATGTTTATAGTGTAATTCTAACTGCATGACTTTTTTATAGTCATGCTTTGGAATCTCTTGATATTTTTTAGAATCTTTTTTTATTCTAATAAGTAGTAAATCATGTATTTGCAATGGCTTTTTTGAAGTGAGTGCAACATAATAGATATAAGGATTTGTTCGTATAGAATCTTTTTGGGCTTGAAGTCTCTTATAAGATATGCTAAAAAAGGCTTCTGTTAGCATGAGTTTATAGGAAGTGTCTGTATGTGGGATTTTCTCTAGTTTTGTAACTACCATAAATTTTACATCTTTTGGTAGAAAATAATATTCACCTTTTGTAGATATAAGTTTATTTTTACATTCATTTAAAAATGATTGTATAGTTTTGCTTGTCTTAATAGGCGTTTTGCTTAAAGCATGAAAAAGTGCGAGTTTCTTTGCATATTCTTTTGTGCCATTTTTTATTGACAATTTACGCACTCCATGCTTCTATCAACGACATCATCGGCTTCTTTGCTTTGAGAGCGTAGGTAATAAGTAGATTTTAGTCCCAAACTCCATGCAAGCATATAGATTTCATGTAGCTGCTTTCCACTTACAGAATCAAGTCGTATAAAGATATTTAAGCTTTGCCCTTGGTCTATCCACTTTTGACGCACGGCTGCTGCACGCACAAGGTCATGTTGATTAATAGAATAGGCTGATGGATAGAAGTTTATTGTTTCTAGTGTGAGATTAGGCACAACGCTTTTTATCATTCCGCTTAGATTCTCTTCATGCCATATTTGTTTATAAATAGGCTCAATAGTCTGTGTCGTCCCAACGAGTATGCTAATAGAACTTGTAGGTGCGATAGCCATTAAATAGCCATTTCTAATGCCCTCACTCTTCACTAAATCCCTTAAAGATTCCCAATCATAGTGAAAGCTTCTCTCTACAATGGCTTTTGCCTTCTCGTTTGCCTTATCAATAGGGAAAATGCCCTTACTCCAGTTTGAACCTTCATAAGTAGGATATGCCCCCCTTTCTTTTGCTAACATTGCACTTGCTTTAATCGCATTGTAGCTAATTGCCTCCATAATGCTATCAATAAGGCTAAAGTGTGCTTCACTCCCCCATAAGACAAGCTTACTTGCAAGAAGTTCAGCCTCCCCCATAACGCCTAGCCCTATCGCACGATTTGCCATATTTGTTACTTTCACCTTGCGACTTGGATAGAAGTTTAAGTCAATCACATTATCAAGCATGCGAACCGCAATAGGCACAATCCGCTCAATATCTTCATGCGTATGAATCTTGCTAAGATTAATACTAGCTAGATTACACACAGCAGTTTGCCCGCCTGTCTGCACTCTTTGTGTGTTAAATATCTTTTTGCCTTTGAGTGAATCTATACTTGTTAGCTTATTTGCCCTTTTTGTTACACCGCTATCTACAACTACTTCTTCATTCTCTTCAAAATAGATTCTCTCTCCATCATCAAACTCTACTTCAACCCTATAATGACTTGGCTCTGTATTTTGAAAAATCTCTGTGCAAAGATTACTACTGCGGATAATGCCACTATGTGCGTTTGGATTTGCCCTATTTGCACTATCTTTAAAGCATAGGAAAGGTAGCCCTGTCTCAAAATAGCTATTTAGAATCTTTTTCCATAAATCTTTTGCCGGCATACTTGATACGACCATATTAGGCATTTTTTCTAATTCTTCATACCGCTTTTTAAACTCATCTCCATAAAGATTTGTTAGCTCCCTGCAAGTATATGGATCAAAGAAGCTCCATTGAGAATCTGCTAATACTCTCTCCATAAATAAATCGCAAATCCATAAAGCAGGGAATAAATCATGCGTTCTTCTTCTCTCTTCACCGCTATTTTTACGCAGCTCGATAAACTCTGTTACATCATTATGCCATATCTCAATATAGGTTGCTATCGCCCCCTTTCTTGTGCCAAGCTGATCTACTGCAATAGCTATATCATTTGTGATTTTTAAGAATGGGATAATCCCACCTGCTGCATTCTTATGCCCATCAATGAAGCTACCAATAGTCCTTACTTGTGAGAAATCCCAGCCAATACCACCGCCATATTTACTAAGTAATGCCATCTCTTTGTATGAATCAAAGATTCCCTCAATATTATCAGGCGTGCTACCAATATAGCATGAGCTTAATTGATGTCTTGTAGTCCTTGCATTTGAGAGTGTCGGTGTAGCACACATAATCTCAAAGTTAGATAAAGCATCATAAAATTTTATCGCCCATTCATTGCAATCCTTTTCATTCTGTGCCAAAAACATAGCTATTGCCATAAACATGTGTTGGGGTAACTCAATTGGCTTTCCATTAGAATCTTTTAGCAAATATCTATCATAAAGCGTCTTTATACCTAAATAATTAAACTGCAAATCCCTATCAGCTACAATCTTAGAATCTAATAAGTCTAAATCAAACTTTTCTTTCAATCCCTTTAAGAGTTTGCCCTCTCTCTCTCCAACCTCAAAATACTCATGCAAATGCCTATATCCAGTAAAATGACTCACACGATGATACAAATCATATAAAAAAAGCCTAGCTGCTACAAAAGTCCAATTAGGACTAGCCACATCGATTTTATCCACCGCAGTTTTTATAAGTGTATCTTGTATTCTCTCTGTTGTTATGCCATCATAAAATTGCAATTTCGCATCGACTTCAAGCTCACTTTGACTTGTCCCGCTTAGCCCCTCTACTGCACTTGAAGTATGCTTTTGAATCTTTGTAATGTCAAGCTCTTCCATCAAGCCATTTCTCTTTATCACATATTTTGTCTGCATAACTTCCCCTTATATACTTCTTACAATCTCATCTAAAGACATGCGAAGTCGTTTGCTTTGTGGCATATTGCGATACCCAAGACATAAAAGCAGGCTTACTTGCTCTTTAAAGCTATCCATTTCTAAAACAGATTCTAAAGCCTTCTTATCAAAGCCCTCAATCATACATGAATCAATCCCAAGAAATGCAGCATGATTCATCATCGTAGTCGCCATAATATAGGCTTGATGCCCAAGCCCTAGCTTCTCAATGTCTGCTGTATAGCCTAATGTCTCTAGCTTTCTTTGTCCATAACGCTCATTTGCATAATGCTTGATTTCTTCTTGTGTTTTTAGTCGGCGTGAAAATTTATTGATAATATAATTTGTATGTGGCAACATATCAGCTTTTAATGAAGTATAAACGATGACACAAGATGCATCAACGATTTGATTTTGTCCCCAACATGCCTCTTTTACTCTCTCTCTCATCTCATTAGATTCTACAAGTATCATGCGTGTAGGCTCTAGCCCAAAGGAACTTGGTGCAAGCCTACCAGATTCTAAAATCGCTTGAAACTCATCATTTGGAATCTTTTTTGTCTTATCAAAAATCTTACAAGCAAAACGCGACTGCATCGCCTGTAAAAAAGCATCGTTATTCATAGTTAAACCTTTTGTGTGGAAGTAAAAAAGGCGTATTGTATCTAAAATTCCCTGTAAATAAACTTATAGTCATATTATGCAATATCGAAAAGTTATCAGATATAAAATTACAAATCATCTAGTCTATTCTATCGCATTCTCATTGATTTAATTCTAAAGTAAAAGCATAAAGATTAACACCTAGTGTTTGTCGAGGTAAAATGTAAGTTTCTTATTGCCAACAAGATATTATAGGTGGCTGAAAAATTTGTTATACTTCTTATAACCATAAAGGAATACAATGGCAAAACAAAAAAAAGAGGTCGCAACAGAATTATTGGGTAAGAGATCTTTTAGGGATTGCAAATATATCTCCCATAGTTACAGGGCAAGAGAGAGGAACTAAAAAGCTAGGAAGCACGATACATATATACAAGTTAATCATACGCTAATCATGTTTTTAATGTTTTATTACCTTTCTTTTATGTTTCTAATGTATCTTTTAATCTTTTGTTTGTTAGTAATGTTTGTATTGTATGTTTTATTAAGTTTGCATCTAGTCTTTAACGTTTTTGTATTGTGTGTAACTTTAATTTGTATCAAAGTATTGATTAATTTGTAATTTTGTATTGCTTAGTTTGTAACACTTTGTAAAGTGAAAATGTAACTTATAAACTTAATGCAAAAATCATATAAAAAAGGCTTGTATTTTTAGTTATAATTGAATGGTATTTTAAAGGGTTAAAATCTTTAGAATATGTGTTATTTTACTTGTAATTTTTTGATTTAATCTTAAAAGGTTATACAAAAGGTTATACAGAATTATAAACATGTGATTATGTAGTATGTTTGCAATTCCCTTGTTTATGTAGTTTGAGAGTAATTTTATAACGCTAGGGGTATATAATGGCTTTTTTACCCCTATTGCCAATATAAGCACACGCTTTATGTTTTAACAACAAAATAACCATTTCTACATTATCATCTTGCACAGCATACGCTAAGGGTGTCATCTTTAAATGCGATTTATCATATTTATGTATGTCAATGTCTTTATATTCACATACAAGATTCACTATCTCTAAGTCTCTTTTCTTAATTGCATAAATAAGCGGTGTTAAGCCCTTATTATCATAAGCATTGATTTTTAACTCACTCTCTTTTAAAAGTGTTTTTACTTGATTTATATCTCTTTTTTGTATCGCGTTAAAAAGCTGTTCTGTTGCCAAATTTGGAATATCATCAAGGTAAGTTGCAAATTGTTCTTTAAATTCTTTTGTTGTCAGGGTTTGTTTATACAAAGTCTTAAAGGTTTTATCTTCACTGATGATGTAGGCATTAGATTCACTCGCACATTGCCTAATTTGCTCATCTGGCTTTTTGCCATTTAAGCGTTTCTTGTAGATTTCACATTGATAGCTATTGATTGCTTGTATTGCTTTATGTGCATTCTATTTTCTTTATGCCCTTTATTATCTTTCAATCTATCAAGATCATCAATTACGATTTGTGGAATAATGATTTTAAAACCATTTTTGTGGCAAATATCAAAGGTAAGATTGCAGCTTAAAAGCAAGCAATTTGTATCAACGACAAATGTCTTTTGTGTCTGCATTACACCATATCCTTGAATGATATCGTGGTGCTTTGGCTTCATTTCACCCTCCATATATCACAGCATTTTGAGCTGATTTGAAATAAGGCATTATTCCACATATTTGTAAATATACATATAGGGGGTATATGTATAAAGATTCAAATCAGTCATAGAAGCCACTTCAAATAATATATAAAATCCACAAAATCAAATAGCCCAAACTTTATCTCTTTTACTTTTTCTCACAACGCACTCTCTTGCTCCTTATCCCTTTTCACATTAGCATTTTGCACATAACCTACAATGGCATTACCATTAGGATTTATATCCTGTGAAAACTCCATTAACATAATCTTTGTAAAACCATTAAGAGATTTTGGTGCAAGTAGTATCGCCCCATAGTCCCTTGTTGCATTTTCCCCCTCACTATTTAGAATCTTTGTATAAAGCACAGGGGATTTTAGGCTTGGATTTTCATAGATTTTTACCGCACCTATCTGGCTTACTAGCTCTAGCGTTACTTGTTGTGATTTATCTATTGTTTCGTGTAATTCTTTTATACGATGATTTATCGCTTGATACAAACAGGTTAAAAGCTCATCGCCATCTTTTGCCTTAACACATTTCATATTACGCTCTTTTAGCCATTGTAGTTGCTCTTTTTTAAGCCTAGATTTTTGCTCATTGCTCCACGCAAAATCCATCGCATATTCAAACATCGCATTTAAGCTCACATCATCACGCAGAGTATAAAAGCTATTGCAAATGCCTTTTTCAATCTTACTCAAACCCTGCTTCTCACAATCAAAGCTCCCTCTAAATCGCGGATAGATTCCACTTAGAGTGCCTGCCCTACTCTCATCACTTGGCGTCTCACAAGTGCTAGAATCTAACCCCTTACTAGAGTGAAAATAAATCCCTTTAGAATCTTTGCTAAGAGTAAATCTCATATTTTTCTCACACTTGCTCCGCTCTGCTCCTTCTGTATGACCACACACAAGATCAAAATACTCTCTCTTAGGCTCTGCCTTATTGCCATTTATGAGAATCTCCACTTCACCCGGGAACGCCCCACTATCACAAATGAGATGTTCCGTAGGCTTAGCGGGGTCAAGAATTTGACGCATTGCTAAACCAAGCGTGCATATCGCACTTTTATCTTCATAATTATATTCATTTATTTGGTAGCAGTCATAGATTTGTAACGCACTTTGCTTATAGCACCAGCCGATTTTATTAAGTGGATCGCACAGGCTCATCTCTCCCCATACGCCCTCCCACTCACTGCCTTTAGAAAAACTATCAGTATCTCTGCTAATAAAATTGCGTGGCTCCACTATATCAGCTTGTGCTGTGCTAACTCCACTACATAACACAACTATCACCAAACATTTTACTAGTATCTTATACATTACAACCTCCCTTTAGAATCTGTTTGCAGCTTTGCATTGTAGCTAAATTTATAGGAATTCTTATAGAAATGTTCTCACATACACTTCACAATCACGCTTTAATGCTACAATGTCGCAGAGATTAATTAAGGAGATTCTATGCGAAGTGATATTGTAAAAAAGGGGCATAATCGCGCACCACACAGAAGTTTGCTAAGAGCAACAGGGCTAAAAGATGAGGATTTTAGCAAGCCCTTTATCGGCGTGGCAAATAGCTATATTGACATCATTCCGGGGCATTTTTTCCTAAACAAATATGCCGAGATTGTAAAGGACGAAATCCGCAAGGCAGGGGGCGTGCCTTTTGAGTTTAACACTATCGGCGTAGATGATGGTATCGCAATGGGGCATAGCGGTATGCTCTACTCTCTGCCAAGTCGAGAGCTGATTGCTGATTGTATAGAATCTGTGATGAATGCCCACGCGTTAGATGCGATGATTTGCCTGCCAAACTGCGATAAAATCGTGCCCGGAATGCTTATGGGGGCATTGCGTGTGAATGTGCCGACTATCTTTGTGAGCGGCGGTCCTATGAAAGCAGGGCGTTTGAGTGATGGCACAATACTTGATTTAAACTCCGCATTTGAAGCGGTGGGGGCGTATGAAAGCGGCAAAATTGATGAGAAAAGATTACACGAGATAGAGTGTCAAGCCTGTCCTAGTGGGGGGAGCTGCAGTGGAATGTTTACTGCAAATTCTATGAATACTCTGTGTGAGGCTATGGGCGTAGCATTAACGGGTAATGGCACGATTCCAGCCCTTACACCAGAGCGAGAAGAGCTACTAAGGCAGGGGGCTAGACGCATTGTAGAGATTGCCCTAGATTCTAGCTTAAGTGAAAAGTTTAGATTCCGCAATATTTTGAACGCAAAAGCCGTGCATAACGCCTTTGTCGTGGATATGGCAATGGGGGGAAGCACGAATACGATTTTACATATGTTAGCCATCGCCAAAGAAGCGGAAGTGGATTTCAACCTAGAATCTATCAATAATATTGCCGCAAATGTCGCACATATCGCTAAAATCGCCCCGGCGTTAAGTAGTGTGCATATGGAGGATATAAATCGTGCGGGAGGCGTATCGGCTGTGATAAATGAGATTTCTAAGCGTGGTAGTGTGGTAGATTATTGGATTGCAGGTTATTACAACAATGAAGAAGACGCACGATTGAGAATAAGTGGAAAATGGGAGTGGGATAAATATAATGAGAGTGGAAATATAAGAAAGTATGGAAAATGCTTAGAAGAAATGAAAAAAGGCGATAAGATTCTAACCTATGCCTTTGGTCAGCAAAAATTTGATGGTATTTTTGAGATAATAGAGAATACAGAGGATTTAATCACTCTGCAACACATCAATGACTTAAATATAGACATAAACGATGTAAGTTTGGAAATAAAAAAATATTACAAAGAAAGTTATGGTTTTTTTGATAAGTATGGAGACACCATACAAGGCACATATTTTAAAACAAATAAAGAGCAGTTTAATGCAATTGTAGGACTAGATTCTATGGTGGTAAATTCCAGCAGCACCAAAGAGACAACGCAAAGCTTGTATTTAGACGCCCTCACAATCACAGGCGAAACTTTGGGGCAACGCATAGCAAACGCAAACATCACAGACCCAGAAATTATCCGCCACAATGACAATGCCTACTCACAAGTTGGCGGATTAAAAATCCTTTTTGGTAATCTCTGCGAACAAGGGGCGGTGCTAAAAGTCGCAGCAGTAGCAGAATCTATGAAAGAATTTAGCGGCAAGGCGATTTGCTTTAACTCCCAAGATGAAGCGATTAAGGGCATTGCTGGGGGTAAGGTAAAGGCTGGAAGTGTGGTCGTTATCCGCTATGAAGGACCAAAGGGGGGACCGGGAATGCAAGAAATGTTAAGCCCTACAAGTCTTATTATGGGAATGGGCTTAGGCGAAAGCGTGGCACTCATCACCGATGGGCGATTTAGCGGGGCGACAAGGGGGGCTTGTATCGGGCATATAAGCCCAGAGGCTGCTGAGGGAGGACCTATCGCACTTATTGAAGATGGCGATATTATAGAGATTTCTGTCTCGCGTGGGAGCTTGGAGCTGAAAGTAGATTCTAAGACTCTAGAATTGAGAGGGGCAAAATGGAAGCCAATACAAAAAGAGATAAAGAGCAAATGGCTTAAACGCTACTCACTGCTTGTAAGCAACGCCGCAAATGGCGCGGTGTTAAAGACGGAGCTGTAATAACAACTCATCAAAAAAAAACTCTAAGGATATTGCAATGGAACATACAATTACACCAGATAAACAAAGTGTCGAAAATTGTCTCAAGGGAAAAAACTACTATATAGATTTTTACCAAAGAGAGTATGTTTGGTCGAAACAAACCGCAGAAACTCTGCTTAATGATATATTCTATATGTTCGAACTTGGTTACAATGAGCATAAAAATAGCGAAATCAGTGAAGAAATTATGGGAAAATATAATTGGTATTATCTAAATGTTTATATTACAAATAAAATACAAAGCAAAACTTATATTGTAGATGGACAACAAAGACTATCGACGCTCACATTAATTGCCACAAAACTATATCATCTCTCTAAGCAATATAAAAATCTTGAGCATTTATCTAAATTACTGGCTGAATGCATTTATAGCAACAATGGTTTTGGGACTAGCTATAATTTAGACAATGAAAAACGACATAGAATAATGGAAGCAATTTTTCGCGAGGAAAGCTTTGAATCCAAGTATGAAAATATCACAGAAAAAACACTTAATGAGCGATATAAAGATATATCGGATTATCTTAACAACAAATTTAAAAATTCTGATGACAAAAAGTTAAATTTTTTTATCTTATATTTCCTTAAACGTTTGGTTTTGGTGGAATTGGCAATTAATCAAAATGATACGCCAATGATTTTTGAAGTCATAAATGATAGAGGGGAATCACTTAAGCCTTTTGAGATACTTAAAGGAAAATTGATTGGCACATTAAATAAAGATGATACCGAATATTTTTGTAAAATTTGGGAGGATTCTCTTAAAAATTTGCCCAAGAAAGAAGATGAATTTTTTATTGATTTAATTAAATCAAAGTTTGTTTTTAAAAGGAATTCAGATATTGAGAAAAATATTAATCAATCTTATCATAGATACATATTTGAAGATAATTCCATAGCACAAGGTTTGGGCTTTAAAATCAGTGGTAATAATTGCCACATTTTAAATATTAAAAACTTCATTGAAAAAGAGATTAAATATTACGCAAAGTTATATTATAAAATTTGCAATAGCAACAATGAATTTTTAAAGTATTTAAATATAAATGAGCTTACCGGACAATATCAAATCATTCTTGCTGCGTGTACTATGGAAGATGCGAATGAAGATCGTAAGATCGAAATTATAGCTAGGGAGTATGAAAGGCTATGGTTGCTTTTACATCTTAATGGTATTTATGATAGCAACGAGTTTCAAGAGATTTCTTATGAATTAAACAAGAAGTTAAAGGGTATTGAAATTGATCGGTATGAATGTATTTTTGATTCCATACTTCAAGAAACCTTCAAAGAGAAAAGGCAGGCAGATAAGATACAGTCATTGCTTGAATACGAAATATTTATAACAAAAGATTACGCAAATACAAATAAAAGATTATTGCGTTATCTATTTGCAAGAATAGAAAAATATATGTGTGAGCAAATCAAGATAAATCCTCAGAATGACATTGAATACATCACAACAAAAACGGGAGACAAAACTGGCTATCATATTGAACACATTTTATCCCGCAATATAACTAATATAAAATTTTTTAGCAATGAAGAAGAATTTGACTCTCAACGCAATATTCTAGGTGGACTTTTATTGCTTAAGGATAAAATAAACATTTCATCGAGCAATGAAGAATATGAAGACAAGCTTAAAACCTATAGTAATTCGCTTGTGTGGGGGCATACTCTCTGTGAAAGTTTTTATCATAAAACAAATCAATATTTTCTTGCTTTCAACGAACGATTAAAAAATGAAAAAGGGGTAAGTTTCAAGCCTTATGACAAATTCGATAAAACTGCTCTCAATGAACGATCGCGACTTTTATATGAACTTATAAAAGATATTTGGAATGTGGATAGATAATCAATTTTCCTATCGTTTCTGCAAATAAAATTATATTTACCTGCAGAAAAATATTTGCCAAATCGGTAAAATAAAATGATCTACAAAATGGGGGGATGCGGGAGAGATTATCATAAAAGCGAAATGCCTCGCATTTATGTCAATACCAAAACACGCAATAAAAAGCCCTTTTTCTTACACTCTTGCAATGCTTATGATAGCTCTATTTTAGCGATTTTTCCAAAGTTTAAAGTGGATTCTACAATGCTACAAAAAATATGTGATAAGCTAAACAACACCGATTGGCAAGAGATTAGCTTTGTATATGATGGGCGGTTTCTTTTCTCACAAAGAAGCTTAGAAAATGTGATGTCAGATTCCAGCTTTAATGCATTGGGATCTGTGCCAATAAGATAGTCCCCACCTAATCTTAATATTTATTTTGGCGTATGCAAAAGAATTGCTTATTGTTTTTGAGAAATCTTGTGGCATTTTACTAGATTTTATTTTTTTAATGTTACAGGATCTAACTTTAACCAGCAGTTTATTTACTACATAACAAATCTTAAATGAAACTCTATAAAAAACCAAAATCTATGAGATTCTTAAGGATTAATCAGCATTGCATCTCGTATTGGCGGATTTATCAAAAAAAGATTATCTAAATCCACAGAAAAGAGACTATCTACATCACAAGGGCGGATTCCTATGCCTCTGCCTCTTGGAAGTTGTGGGTTATTAAACACTGTCATACATTCATTTTTATTCAACACAAAAGAGCGGATTTGCACCGCTGGTGTGGTGGTTGGGATAATTGTATAAAGGGTTTCATACTTTTTTGATTTTAAGTCATCATTGCAGGATTTGCGTGTGAATAATCCGCTTTCAGCAATCGCTAAGCACATATCTTTTGTGCCAACTTGCACGAATTGCACTGCCCCAAGATGAAAATCTTTAAAAGGATCGTTTCTTAACATATCTTCAGTTAATGGAATATCGCGTATAACCCAATTTCTATCTTTTCCAAAGCCCACAATATCACCCGAAAAGGCACTTCTTAGTGAAATCGGCGGTGTAAATTCCACAAAATCAGGTAAATCTGGATCTATCGCATAAACATTTATGACGCACATTAAAGCTATTAGTAATCTTTTCATTACAATCCTTATGATTAAAATTTCCCAAAACGCACAGGAAAGTGATCTGATGACAGGTGCGATCTCACACTAGCAGCCATAAGTAATGCGGTAATTGCTGGTAAAGCCAACCTAGTCCTAGTCTCACTGGAGCTTCTGCCAACTATTGCATAATCTAGGATTCTATTTGCCGCACCCATACTAAAATGTGTTGCAGAATTTTGCGTAACAATGCGTGTGTGATTTGTGATCCTTGTATCAAGCCCAGATAATAGATTCGCAGGATCTCTATTAAAATCACCAGCAATGAGCCAATTTAAATTTGTGCGATTAAGAAAATTATCATGCACTGCTGTAACCAATGCTGTAGCATCGCCACCACCCCTTGCAAGAGCATGGATATTAAAAAACACATCATTGCCAAGCCGTATGCCAATCACAGGACGGGAAACTTCAGGTGCAATTGTGCTTTGTGAAATAACAAACACTTCATCAGCTTGTCTACCACTCACAATGGCGAGATTAACCCTTCTAGCACCAGCATCAATATTTGCATAATAGATAAAAACCGAGCGTGGTCTTGATCTAGTACCCAAATCCCAAACATACTCCTGAATAGGCGTTCCACCGGGCTGAATCATTCTGCCCGTTGGTCTTGCACTTGTAGGTACACTGCCGGCTTCTTGCACCATCAAAATATCCACAGGATTATCGCCGGTGATAAGCTGTCTTACACTGACATTCCATTTATTTTCAGTGCTAGCTGAAGAGCCTTGCAGATTCCAAGTGCCGACAACATAGTCCTCAATCTTTCCAAAAAGTAGGCTAAAACTAAAAAGCATAAGTATAATAACTTTCATCAATATTCCTTTATTTGCCATCTACACTAAACACTACACCAGCATTTAAAGGTGGTGCGATGATAAACCATTGCTGATCGCTATTTAACTTACCACCTTTCACACAACTTGTAAGAAAAATGCTAAAAAATCTTGTCGCTTGATTGCTTGGGGTTTGCAAACATTGCTTAGTGGCGACATTTTGAATCTGCACGGCTTGATTATCAAAGAGATTGAAAGTCCATAATTGTGCAGGATCTTCCATATTGCAATATGTGTGAATCACGCCATTTCTATATGCACTTAAACAAGTGCCTTCTTTAGCATTTTGTATAGCAGCACTCCCATCAGCCTTATTAAAAATCCGCCAAATCCTAGCTCCACCGAAATCCTTACTATCTATGAGAGAATAGCCCCACACCCAATTCCCCACATTTAACGCCCAAAGCGTCAAAACCCCACCTTCAGGACTCATGATGGATAAAAGATCTGAAGTATAGCTTCTAGAATCACCATTAATGCCTAGCAAAGGCAACTCTGTATGCTTTGTGGGCGTGTGATTACCTTTTCTATCTGTGTTGGGACGCATGAGTTTTTTAGATAGGTTGGGTCCTTGCACTAGGCTAACTTGCTTTTTAGAATTAGCTGGTGGTGTTGGGGAATTCCCAATGCCAAGTTCATAATCACTAGAAGCATAAGCGGCAGTAAGTAATGTGAAAGTCGATATGATAAGTAAAGTAAAAATCTTAGACATAGCTATTCCTAAGTGTATGTTGTAACTGCATCGTTAATATAATATCCACTAACTACGCATAAAGCGAATTATTGCCTCATTATAAAAACCATTTTTGTGTGTAAATATACGATATGTAACATTATAATACGCAAAAGGTTGGGGCATAAGGATTTACATGCAAAGTTTAACTTTTAGAAATTCTGTGTATCGTAAGCAAACGCATGAGATTTATATATTATGTTATGCTAAAAAGTTACAAAACTAAACAGGTATCCTCTAAATTCAACACTCTCTTTTGCAATGTGAGCTTGGCGATATTCTACGATATATTGTAACACTACTTCTCATTGACTGAATCTCGCTAGTGTTTTTTGTCCTCTAAATCAACCTATATTGCTCTACCATGTCAATGTTTCTTTGCGTAGTAAAAGGGCATAATGTAGCACAACTCAGGATAAATGTCTTTTGCATGCCAAACATCTTTATCAATTCTAACAAAGTTGTTTCTTCTTAATTTACATAGTGTGCGGTGTGCGGAGAACACGACTGCAAATCTTTGCCCTTGAAGTTGCTATCGGCTAGGCAATGATGTGGATATGCCAAGGAAACTAGCAAAAAGTGTAACGGTGGAATAAAAACTCAAACCTTGATAATCGCCTTATTATCTCTAATCTCTAACACCTGCACCCTATCGCCTTCTTTTAGTGGCGTGTTAGATTCTAATGTGCTAGATTCTAATCCATTAGAATCTAATGTAGGGGCTTTTTCATACGCCCACAATGTCCCTTTGAAATACACCATTCCTTGCTGAATCTCACCCATACCGCCACCATTTTGCAGAGAATCTTCATAGACTTGTGAGCCTTTAAACCACAATTTTATGGGCTTTCTTAGCAAAATAAGTGTAAGAAAAGCAAAAGCACAAATGCTTACCACCTGCCACGCATACACGCTCTCCACACTTCCACCTATGATGTTGCCAAAGCCCACAAATGCTTCAATCCCCGCTGTGATACATAGCCCTAAACCGATGAAAAGCAAGAAAAATGAGCCAAAAAATATCTCCGCCACAATAAAGCCAAGCCCCAACCCCAGAAGTATAATAATTGACACCTTTATATCCTTTGGTTTCTGTGTTCTCTCTTTTGTGAGACTAAACAAGTGTTGAATATGTATGGTGCTTTTGGAAAATGCTCACTAAAGATTCCAATCACTGTACTTTCATGTAATTTATCCGCCTTGTTACTCAAAGCCACTAATCTTACTCGAAAAACATCTCCACAAAGAAGCTTAATTACATTTTTCTCAGAATAAACCTATCAATGATTATCATATTAAAGACTTAATAGAGATGTTGCCCACATTTATGATTCACAAAAATCTTTTTCAGCTACCAATCAGAGCGACAGGTAGTAAATCCAGAATCCATATCACAAAAACTTCGGCGGTAATATACGCAAACCAAAGCTTACAAAATCAAGTCCGCCATAAAAAGCATTTCCATAAGTTGCATCAAGCTGCAACATATCTTGCACAAGCCATGTTCGCAGTCCCACTTGATACATAACTGGATCAAAACGACTATAATAGACTTCACCGATAGCATACAAACGAGATACTATCTCTGTTTCTAAGCCCACACCAAGCGTATAGATTCCCTCCATAAGGCTTTGCAAATTATATCCCACATTCACATGCAATGCAATCTTAGAATCTAAAAATAAAAAAGTAGCAGGGATATAGGCATATATCTCGTTTGCATTATCCGCCCCAAAGAGATAATTATGAATATTCCCAACCGCAATGCCAATGCCCCAATCTTTCTCATCAGCATCAACAAAAAGCTTTTTTAGCTGAAACTGCACAGAATTAGACTGCAATCCTATCATACCGCCAAGCGTGATTTCAGTCCCCCAAATAAGATTACAGCTAGGCAAACTCCATAGCTCACTATCACCTTGTGCGTGTATCTCAATCCATGTCTCCATTTGACAATGCCCTTTTGCCACAACCCTTGCATCATCGGTATTAAAAGGTCTTGCCGCATATAAACTCATCACATATATACATGGCAATATCAATAAAAATGCAACTTTTTTAAACATATCTATATCGCTTTTTGTAGTTTTTAAACAACTCATTATAACAAAAAATATTTTTAGGATAGAATGCGAATTGTAACAAATATGTTAGGAATACGCAGTTAAAAAGGAAATGCAATGTTTCAATATAAATTAATGCTATTTGGATTCCCAGATTTATGCAGGGATTATGATGATGTGTTGTTGCATTTAAAGCAAGTCCCACCACAAAGAGCAGTAACCGAAACGCTTGAGCAATGCTATCTTATTGATATGCAAACAGGACATAAATATGAGATTAGCTTTGATAATAAAGGGTTGTTTGTAAAAGATTTTAAAGAGAGAGAATGAGTATTTGAAATCTGACTGATTATATTCTAAGCGATAAAAAGTGGTTTAGAATCTTAGTATTATTGAATTTTATAAATCTTTTTAAATCACATAATCTCTGGTGTATTAAACTATCTAAAGAGCAAAAAATAGCGTGTTTTTAAAATTTATTAAGCAATTCTGTATTTTTATATTACAATCTCAAGCATTTTACTTTTTAAGGGGTTTTTATGAAATCTAGATTTGCAGTTTTTAGTGTTATATTTGCTTTGTTTTCAGTATTTTTTGTTGCGTGTTCTAATGCAGAGCCAAAAGATGTGGCAATATCGTTTTATAAAGCTGTAGCTAATGGTGATGAGAAAGGTGCGGTAAAACTCATACATATAGAAGATGAGAGTAAAAGAGATGAGTATGAGGGCAAAATCGCATTGATAGCAGGATTAAAAAAGGTGGTATAAAAGATATAGAGGTAACTGAAGAAAAGATTGAGGGCGATAAGGCAGAGATCACGCTAAAAGTTAGCTACAATAAGTCAGATAAGACTGAAACTAGAAAGGTTAAACTTGTAAGAGTTAATGGAACATGGATGATAGGCGATTCAAAGTAGTATATAAGTCTGCAATCTATCATATCGAAAAGATTAACCATTGAAAACTAAGCTTTTAGTTATTATTATGCTTAGTATTATCCCTTTTAGTTTCATTTATTTTTATAACAAGCATGATGACTTCAAGGGCTTAAAGCTTGAGAATCTCGGCGATATTCCAGCCCTTGAGATAGGCGATATAATCTTTAGATATGGTATCGGCGTAGATAGTGAGTTAATCGCAAAGGCTAGTGGTGGCAATCTAACACATGTAGGCATTATTGTATCACTCAATCCCATACAGATACTACATGCGAGCACAGAAGATAATCCAAAGTTAAAAAATCAAGTGATCCTTAGCAGTTTAGAAGAGTTTCTCTCACATGCGACAAATATCGCAATAAAACGCTATAAGCTAAGCCCAAATGACAAAAGCTATATTACAAAAACATATAGTCGCTATGTAGGTAAGGCTTTTGTTATAGAAGATAGATTCTACTGACAAGCTCTATTGCACGACTTTAATCGAAGAGCTATTAAATCCGCTTGTAAATCTCCATGCAAGTTACTCTACACTTGATATTGCTGTGGTGCGATTAAAGATTCTCTATCCTATTACATTGTTTAATGATGATAGATCTACTTTGATATATCAATATAAACCTTTGTGATTAATGTATTACATAAGGCTTTTTACCTTTAAATCGCTAGATTCTAGAATATAAAAATCGTAACCAAAATTAACATATATTATATCAGGGTTGTCACACAGAACAGTAGAGACATCTGCAACCCACATCTTATATAAACACATCAGAATTCCTTGTGGCATACTTATTCTGAACACACCCATACCTAATGCAACCTTGCTTTTTAGTATCTTACACAATCAACACGAAGCAAAGAAAATGCGTATAAGTATAGATTTCATGCTTAAAATTTTAACTTGTCTTTATTTAATATGATAAATAGCAAAAACATATCATACCAAGAATGACATGCAATTGCCAAACAACACTTAACAAAATTTTTGTATCATTCTAACCATGATATTTTAAGCTCACATAAAGGACATATATGGCGAAACTTTGGGCTGGTAGGTTTCAAACAGATGCAAACACTTTGCTTGATGAGTTTAATGCGAGTATTCCATTTGATAAAAATCTATGGGAAGAGGATATTCAAGGCTCTATCGAACATGCAAAAATGCTTTATTCTATCGGGCTTTTAGACATACATGAGCTAGATTCTATTACGCATGGATTGCAAGAGATAAAGCAAGAGATTATGCAGGGTAATTTCACTTTTTCTCTGCAAGATGAAGACATACACATGGCAATAGAGAAGGCTTTGAGTGAAAAGATTGGCGATGCGGGGAAGAAGCTACACACAGCACGCAGTAGAAACGATCAAGTAGCCCTTGATTTTAAACTCTATTGTAGAAAGCAGAATCTTGTTATACAAAAGCTATTAATCGAGCTTATAGAATCTCTTCTTTCAATAGCACAGCACCACACAAACACTATAATGCCCGGTATGACACATTTACAACACGCACAGCCTATAAGTTTTGGTTATCATTTAGTGGCTTGGTGTGTTGGGCTGAAACGCGATATTGAGAGATTGCAATCAAGTATGCAAAGAAGCGATGATTGCCCCTTAGGGAGTGCAGCCCTTGCTGGCACGCCCTATGGCAATGAGAGAGAGAATCTTGCCTTAAGTTTGGGCTTTAAAACAGCGAGTTTAAATGCTATGGATTCTGTTGGGCAGAGAGATTTTGCCCTAGATATATTGTATGATATTGCTATGGTTATGCTACATGTTTCACGCATGGCAGAAGAGCTTATTTTGTGGAGTAGCTATGAGTTTGGGTTTGTAACTTTTGCTGATAGCTTTGCGACTGGAAGCTCTATCATGCCACAGAAAAAAAACCCCGATGTAGCCGAGCTTTTGCGGGGTAAAACGGGTAGAGTTTATGGGAATCTTATGGCATTATTAACCACTATGAAAGCACTTCCTTTTGCGTATAATAAGGATATGCAAGAGGATAAAGAAGGTGTGTTTGATTCGGTGCAAACTGCAATCATTAGCCTTAAGATTCTAACAGAAAGCATGAAAACTCTTACAATTAATACCGAGAATATGCGTAAAATGTGTGAAAAGGGACATTTAGTCGCAACAGATTTAGCAGATCTTTTAGTAAAAGAGTGTCATGTCCCTTTTAGAGAAGCCCATCATATTACAGGTGTATGCGTGCAGTATGCTGAATCTTGTGGCAAGGATTTAAGCAATATTGAGATAGATTCACTCTGTGAGATGCTAGAAAAAGAGCTTAAAAATCTTGTAACGCAAAAAGGCAATATGGAATCTATTGTAACGACAATATCAAGTGAGAGCTTAAAACTTGCCATAAACCTAGAGCATTCTATGCAAAGGCGAAATAGTCTTGGGGGATGTGGAAGCGATGAGGTAAAAAGACAGATTCATATATTATTACAATGGCTAAGGTCTATCGCATAGCTTAGGTTAGAGTATGGCACTTCAGTATTTTGGACACTATTTTAATCTGCTTGATCAAATGCCCCTAAGCCTTGAGAGTTTTCACACACAATTAAGCAATGTCTTACCTGAATATGGCACGCTTGAATGCGAAACGCTGCTTGAAGTAATGATTGGCTTACATGCACCACTTTATAGAGTGAGTGATATAGAATCTAGCGATTATATTATTGACACAACAATAAAAAATATTAATCTCAATGAAGCAAAACTATGCTTTGTGGATATAGAGACGACATCGGCAAGTGTGAAAAATGGGCAAATCATTGAAATCGGGGCAATAATCGCACAAAATGGAGAGATACTAGACACTTTTGATACGCTTGTGTATAGCCCATTTGTGCCAGAGGATATTATTGATCTCACAGGCATAGATTCCTATATGCTAGAAGATGCACCACGACTTGAGCAGGTATTAAAGCAGTTTCGCGCATTTTTAGGCGATAGCGTATTTGTCGCACATAATGTTTCATTTGATTACAACTTTATCGCAGAAAGTCTGCATGAATATGATATGCCACCACTCTTTAATCCCAGATTATGCACGCTAGACCTTAGTCGTAGGACTATCGTATCAAAAAAATACGCATTAGCCTATCTCAACGATATGTTAGGTATAAACACAGCACAAGCCCATAGGGCTTATGCTGACGCACTAACCGCTTTTAGACTATATGAAATATGTATGCAATCACTCCCAAAAGAAGTAAAAACCCTGCAGGAACTCATCGCCTTTTCAAAAGGAAAGATTGCATATCCACAAAGAGTTGCGGGGAAATAGCAAGCAAAATGCCATATCTATAGAATCTACGACAGCATAAAAGAGATTGCATTATTGCAAATTACCATAATTATTGTTATCAAACTTTCGTATAGTTTTGCTAGAGCACAATATTGTTGGTTAGTCACGCAATGACAAAATTACAAGCCTACATTTCTACAACAAACACAAGAATCCTTATTTGATACTATAAACAAATTAAACAAAATTGTTTTGTTTATGTATTTACCCCAGGACAATACGCTAGAACTCTATATCTCCATATAGTATATAACCCGGACTTATTTGGATACACTTTAATTCATTTAAACACACTTCTATACCTGTAAAGTTTGCACTATTTTGTATTGTTTTGTTGGTTTTGTTAATATGCTTGTGGCTTTGAGTTACTACATATTCTTTGTAAGACTTAGCAATTGATTGTTTTAGATTTCTTAAGATTTTATAGAGATACCTCTAACTATATTTGAGTGCTCCCAGCAACAAACCACTGCCTTTATCAATGGAATATTAATATTATTGTTGTTCTAGGGCATTTTTTAATTCAAACTCTGCTTCTTCTAGCATTTTGTTTGCCATATTGATGTGTGCTTGTGCATCTTTGTATAGCTTCATACCATCTTTTAGATTTAGTGTGTTGTCGTTTAATTGCTTGATGATATCTTTCACTTTTTCCACATGTGTTTCAAAATCAATATCTGTTGGTTGAGTCATGAAATATTCCTTGCTTTTTTGATTATTAGAGTAGATAATTATACCAAAAATATGATTAATTTAAATTTACAAGCTGTATTTAAGAATATTTTGGCTATAATCCTAAGTTTTATTTTATATTCGTTTGGAGATAAACTACCATGAAAAAAGATATTCACCCTAAATATGTTCCTTGCAAAGTAACCTGTGTAACAAGCGGTAAAGAAGTTGAGGTACTGAGCACAAAGCCTGAATTACGCATTGATATATCAAGCTTTTGTCATCCATTCTATACCGGCAGTGATAAGATTGCCGATACAACGGGTCGTGTAGAGCGATTTAGAAAGAAATATAATCGTTAAGCCCCACTTCTTTAAAGTCTCTCCCAAAAGGGTGAGAATTGCATGTGTTAAATTAGATTAAAGGATCTGTTTAATACTAGAAAACTTGTTGTTTTACTTCTCTACTTATCGTCAATTCATAAGTCCTTGTTTTAGACTTTATACTTCGTTATAAGTGTGTTTCTGTAATATTTTTCTGTTGAGTAGATCATTAAAGTAAGGCGGGGTGTTTCGCAATCGCTTCGCACAATCACTTCGTAGGAAGCCATGTATATAGGAGATTTGTTTGCTTAATATGTGGGGCATGCAGTTGTAGTAAAATGCGATAAGTTGCTGATATTATAAGTCCTTATTCTGCAATCACATTTAAATTTAACTTAGCTTGTAGTCCATGACCAAGTTTTACAACCGCTTGAAATTTGCCAAGAGTTTTTATCTGTGGAATCTCAAAGGCTTTTTTATCGATTGAGATTCTGTGCTGGGTTTGCAATTCGTTTGAGATTTCATCTTTTGTGAGTGATCCAAAGAGATGATTGTTTGAGCCGACTTTTTTTGAGATTGTAAGCTCGATTTTTTCTAGTGCTTGTTGCATTTGCTTTGCTTCTGCAATCTGTAATGCTTCTAGTTCTGCTTGTTTTTTCTGCTCTGCTTTGTATTTATTGATAACTTCATTTGTGGCATGTTTTGCAAGTCCTTTAGCAATGAGAAAGTTATTGGCATATCCATCTTTTACTTCTTTTATTTCCCCAGCTTTGCCTAGATTTGCTACATCTTTGATTAATAAAACGCGCATTTGACACCTTTAAGTTGATTTGCTACTATATCGCCGTTATTTTAGCAGAAAAAAAGGATAATTGTTGCAAGAATTTATGGGGTTTTGGTTTGAGATTAAGACAAGCAAACGCATTAAGAGATGGCGTATTGTGTGTAATGTGGAGGGCTTTTTTATTTTTCATTTTCCATATCGCACAAAAAATACACTACAAATTGCAGAACAATATATAAAAGAAAATCATGCTAAAATGAATACATTTTTATTAAAACAGCAAACAAGATTCAATACAAATAATAACTTAGCAACGCAATATCTAAACGAGTATCCAAACTCACTTGTAGTATTTGGGACACAATGTTTAGCAAAAGATTGCACTATAGAATCTTTATGTCAAAGATTATATGCAAAATCAAAAGAAATATTAGATGAATACGCTTTGAAAATGCAGCTAAACTACACAAAGCTAATAATTAGTTTCGCAAAGTCATATCTTGGGCAATGCAATAGTAAGGCTCAAATAAAGATTGATTATCGCAATGTGCTGTGCGATGAGAGATTACTGCGTTATCTTGTGGTGCATGAGTTGGCACATATTAGACACCCAAACCACTCTAAACTCTTTTGGCAAGAAGTAGAAAGATTCTATCCTAATTACAAAAATACACGCAAAGAATTAAAAATTATGGCAAATAGAAATGCGACTATATTAAAACACTATGGCTTATTGCATAAAAGATTGTGCTAACTTTTAACAACCAAAACATTCATCAACTATCTTATATCCAAAAAAAGCTCTTTTGGTGTGGTAAAAATCTCAAGATAAAGTCTATCATTGCTATCATCTTTGTTATATAAAAAGATTCCATGTTTAGTAATTTTTTCTAAAATATAGATTTTGTCATTGTAGTTAATTGTGCTATAAAGGCTAATCCATTCTTCATTAATTAAGGCTTTATTATTAAGTATGGCATGGAGTTTTAGCGGTGCTTGTGGCTCTTTATGTTCCTGTGATAATGGCTCAATGGGTAAAGTCTTATCTTCTTTCGGTCTTAAAAAATCGATTATAAAAGAAAAATCTTTGTGTGGAATATCTTTTTGTTGTTGTATAAAATAAAGTTTAGATTCTATATCATCTGTTGGTGTAATAAAGAATCTATCTTTAAACACAATAAAAAGAAAAGCTATGCAAACAAAGATTGCAATAAATCTTTTAGAAAAGGTTTTTAAAGTTATCATATTTGATATGTCCCAACAGAAAATACGATTTTTATATCCTGTGTGAATGGCATATCATTTATGGAATCTAGATTCCCAACCACTTGGGCGGGTGCAGGGCTTTGGGGTGCAAAATGTATAGAATCTAGATTCTCTGCATTTGTAGATTCTAGACTCTTGCTGTCTTGTGCCTTAACTCCCATATTCCACCCATAAGGCATAGAATCTAGATTTCGTATTGTCGCATTTGACAATGAAATCTCATGTATAAAAAGTGTAGGCAATGCTTCAAGGGCGTGTATAAATTCATAGCATAGCATTGCCTTGCAAGTAAAAAATAAAGTGTAGTGATTTGTTGTATAGGGCAGTGTAGTTTGCATTCGCCTTTGTTTTAATTCTTTATTGGAACAAATCGCATTCTTACATTTGCTCGTAATCTCATAATCTTGAAAAAGTAAGGCTATATTGCTTTGCATAGTTGTAATATCTACTTGTTTGCGTTGTGTAAGCACCCATTCATCATATTCGATATAGCTAAGCAAAGTAACACAAGACACTACAAACAAACATAAAAGGATAATGCGTTCAAATACGCTTTTTCGTAATAGATAAAGTGTGATTGTATGCAAGATTTTTCGCATTTAGCTAGGCATTTTTACATTTAGCACAAATCACAAAAAGTCGCATGTCATGGCTTATAAGCTGTGTGCCAAACTTCTCTGCAATATCAACTTGCAATCTCTCAATATCAGAATCTACAAATTCAATAATCTCTCCACATTGCAAACAAATAATATGGTCATGATGGGCTTTAGCAGCAATCTCATATCTTCTACCCGTTTTATCCGCTTCAAGTGCTGTGATAAAATGCTCTTTTTCTAAGAAACTTAAGATTCTATACACAGATGAAATGCTTGTATTCTTATCTTTAATGCGTAATTGATTAGCGATTTCTTCAGGGCTTAAATGCGTGCCACTTTTGTAGAGAACACCTATAATTTCTTCTCTCTGCTTTGAGTTTTTTAAGCCATTTTTCTTGATTGAAGTGCGTAGTCTAAGCAGTATAGAATCTAGAGTTTCCAATCGTTTAGTAATTGCTTTATCCATGAAAATCCCCTTAATAATGAATGTGAAAAATAATATAAAAGTAAAAACTAATCTTAGAAATAAAATTGCAGAATTATAGCAAATAAAAACTTAAAGTGCAGTATTTTTTCTCAAAGTATCAGTAAAAATAGTAATAGACATACAGAAGGCAAACTTGCTTAGATTCACATTTATTGCGTTTATTATGTGTGTATAAAGTATGCTACAATACGCACACTATTCTACTACAAAATGAGGGAGTGATGAAGCATTTTTATAGTTCTTTTGTTGTAACTTTGATTGGGCTAGTTTTGGCATTTTATGTTGGGGCGTGGCAGGCGATTTATATATGTATTTTACTCTCTATCTTAGAAGTTAGTCTCTCGTTTGATAATGCTGTGGTTAATGCAAAAGTGCTTGATACAATGGATATAAAATGGCAAAAGCGATTTATTTATTGGGGGATTCCCATCGCTGTATTTGGTATGAGATTTATTTTCCCCATTGTTATTGTGGCAGTAGCTGCAAGGCTTGGTATGCTAGAGACTTTGAATCTTGCCTTATATTCACCGCAAGAGTATCATAAAACACTTGAAGAAACGCGTTTTGAGATTTATGCCTTTGGTGCTGGGTTTTTACTTATGGTATGTTTGCAATTCTTTTTTAGTGAAGATAAAGAGGTGCATTGGCTAAGTTTTATTGAAGATAATGTTATTATGCGATTTTTTATGAAGTTCCCAAACTTTGCTTTATTGCTTGCAATTACACTTGGAATCATCTTGCTTGCCCTAACGGATAATATACTTGTAGGCATGGCGTATTTTTGTGCGATTGTGCTGTATTTAATCATTCATTCGGCGGATAAATTCCTTGGGGCTGGTGGTGTGCGTAATGGACTTATGGGCTTTTTGTATTTAGAAGTGCTTGATGCAAGTTTTAGTTTTGATGGTGTGATTGGGGCATTTGCCTTGAGTGAGAATATTTTTATTATTATGATTGGGCTTGGCATTGGGGCTATGTTTGTGCGTAGCTTGACGCTTTATCTTGTAGAGCATAAGACACTGCAAAAGCTTATCTATTTAGAGCATGGCGCACATTATGCTATTGGGGCATTAGCTATTATTATGCTATTAAAGATTTTTATGGAAGTAAGTGAGATTATCACAGGGCTTATTGGCGTAGGATTTATTGGTATTGCTTTTCTGCATTCAAAATTCTCAAATAAAGATTCATAAAATTATGCCTTTTTTGTTATAATTCCACATTTAAAGGATATGAGTATGATTAGTGAAAACACGCAGAATGCACCACAAGATAATAGAGTATCTCGCAAAAAAATCTATAATCCACACTCAACAGAAAGTGTCAATGAAAGGCGTATATTTGGTGGGAATCCAACCGCAATATTTGAGTTAAATAAGATTAAATATCAGTGGGCTTATAATCTTTTACGCACAATGTTTGCAAATACTTGGTTTCCAGAAGAAGTGAATATGAATCAAGATAAACGCGATTATATGGAGCTAACCCTGCAAGAGAAGCAAGGCTATGATAGAGCATTAGCCCAGCTTATTTTCATGGATTCACTTCAAACAAATAACTTAACAGACAATATCAATCCATATATTACATGCCCAGAAATAAATATGCTTTTAGTGCGTCAAGCATTTGAAGAATCTCTGCACGCACAAAGCTATGCGGTTATGGTAGATTCTATATCTGCAAATACTGATGAGATTTATCAAATGTGGCGTAAAGATGACAAACTTCGCTCAAAAAATGACTATATTGCTGATGTATATACAGACCTTGCAAAAAACCCAACAGAAACAAATCTTATAAAAGCCATGTTTGCTAATCAGATTCTAGAAGGAATCTATTTTTATAGCGGTTTTGCGTTTTTTTACACACTTGCTAGAAGTGGTAAAATGCAAAATAGTGCAGAAATGATACGCTTTATCCAACGCGATGAAATTACACATTTAACGATTTTTCAACAAATGATTATCTCTACGCGTAAAGAAAGACCAGATCTTTTTACACAAGCATTACAAGATGAGGTTATGGAGATGTTTCGTCAAGCAGTAGATTTAGAATCTAGCTGGGGGGAATACATTACGCAAGGGCAAATTCTAGGCTTGACTGCAAAAATTATCCGTCAATATATTGAGTATTTAGCGGATAAAAGATTAAAAGCAGTTGATTATCCTATCCTATATAACACGCAAAATCCCATACAATGGGTAGATGAACAGGTAAATTTTAACAATCAGCGGACAAACTTTTTTGAAGCAAAAGTGCGTAATTACACACGGGGAGAATTAAAATTTGAAGACGATTTTTAAGACCTTTTATACATTACAGCTAAAGACAAAAGCAAATTGGGAAGATAATCTAGCTAGACTTGAAGCAAAATTGCTAGAGTGTGAAAAAGATTCCTACATTCTTGCAAGTGAAGTTTTTCTCACAGGATTTGCATATCAAAAAATGGCAGAAGCAAGTGAGTTTAGTGAGATTGCTACACGAAAGCTACAGGAATTAAGCAAAGATAAAACTATTGTAATCACTATGATAGAACAAGAGGGCAGAAAATATGTCAATCGCTTGAAAGTATTTCATAAAGGACGCATAGCCTATACACAAAAAAAGGCAAAGCTTTTTCCTTTAGGTAACGAACACTTGCATTTTAAAGCGGGGGATATAAAGGATATTAAGACTTTTATGCTTGATGGAATCTTATGTGCGGCTCTCAATTGTTTTGAAGTCCGCTTTATTGATTTATGGAAAAAGATTCAAGGCGCACAAGTGATTTTTGTCCCAGCCGCATGGGGTAAGGCAAGGAAAGTGCATTTTCAAACGCTAACGCGTGCTTTAGCCATTGCAAATCAAAGTTTTGTTATTGCTAGTTCATGTGCAGGCAATGAGTATGCAAAGGGTAGTAGCATTATCACACCTTATGGAATCGTGTATAAAAATGATTCTAAAGAGATGATACAAGCACAAGTAAATCTCGCTGAAGTTACAAAAATGCGAATACATATAGACACAGGAATCCCACACGCATGAAACTTCATGAAATAAAAAATATGGAAATGCTAAAAGATGTCAAAGATAGCTTTGATTCTAGAATCATTGCTGCATTACGCCAAACTGATAGGGAGTTTTTTGTCCCCTCTGTCGTAAAACATTCCGCATTTCACCTTGATAACGCTTTGCCTATAAGCGATGAGCAATGGATTAGCGCACCACTCACTGTGGCAAAGATGACAACCTATCTCATGGCGTATGATTTAGGCGATAGCGTATTAGAGCCAGATAGTGTGCTAGAAATAGGGCTTGGGAGTGGTTATCAAGCAGTTGTATTGTCTCATCTTATACGCAGAGTTTTTAGCATTGAGCGTATAGAATCTCTATGGCTTGAAGCAAGATCGCGTATAGCACAACTACAAATTATGAATATCAATATAAAGCTTGATGATGGTATGAATGGTTGGGCGTCTTTCGCCCCTTATGATAGAATCTTACTTTCTGCATGCACAGAGAGTATCCCAAAAACACTCAGCGATCAATTACAAGTAAATGGAGTGCTTGTAGCCCCAATATATCATAATGGCGGACAAGTTATCGCACGATTTGTAAAACAAAAAGATCATACACTCACAAGCCATATTTTAGAATCTTGCTCTTTTGTGCCGATTAAACAAGGCGTTATGCGTATGGGTTAAATAAATGCGCATTATTTTTTGTCTCAAAGGTAGCAAAAGTTTGAGTTAGATTTTTAGCTATTATAAAGAAATATGAGTAATCACAAATGGACTAAATCCATAAACCACTATCCCCTGTATTTTTATCTTGATATGGTCTTTGCATAGGATTTGGATTCTCAAACTCAAATAAAAATGGATTTATAGAATCAAGCCCTTCAAAAAAATTATCAAAAGAATCTGTATTATTCCCAATGAAATTATACTCTTCAAGTCGCTGTAACAACCCATCGCTATCATAGATTTTTCTACTTACAAGCCTATTATTGCGATATTTTTCCTCTTTGTGAAGTTTATTATTAATATAATACTTTTTTACCTCTTCATTATCTTTATAAAATATCGTTTCAACTAAAGAATTGGCATTATCTTTATCGTAAAAATTTGTTTGTAAAAGCTTATCATCTTGATATAAACACTCTTTTCGTTTTAACCCATTGTTGTAATAGGCTATTGTATGTGTGCGATTGCCATGATCATAAAAATCTTCATATTTCAAAACACTATCACCATACCATTTTTGTATCCCATGCTTCACCCCTGAAATCTCTTTACATGGTGTATCGCCATCTCTAGATTGACAGATTTTAAAAGTATGACTAGAATCAGAAATATAAGTTGTCTCACTTTTAATTACATTGCTATTATTTATATCATAATCAATATACACAAGAGTATTATGCGCTTCATCTTTTTGTTTGGTTACAACCCAAACGATTGCAACAAGACACGCACCAAATGCAATGAAAAAGCCCCATTTCTTCATCATTTTCCTTTATCTTTCGCAAAATAGGCAAACATTGTAGCATTAAAAATCCAACATATTGGCAATATTTTTAATAATAAACATCTAAGGATAATCGCAAATATCTAGAATCTTGTATCAATTATCCAAGTATAAACTCTGCCATATCTAAGATTCTATTTGCATAGCCGCTTTCATTATCATACCATGCCATTATTTTTAGCATATTGCCAACTTGCACACTTAAATCTTTTGCTACAATGCTACTATACGCACTCCCTAAAAAATCACTACTTACACGATATTTAGAATCAATGCTTAATATGCCTTTCATACTATCATTTGCATACGATTCTAATAAAGCATGTATCTCATCTAGTTTTGTGGCTTTATTAAGATAGAAGTTTAAATCTGCCATTGAAACATCAATCAAAGGCACACGCACACTCTGTCCGTGAATTTTACCCTCTAGATTCGGTAAAACTCGCTTTAGACCGATAGCCGCCCCCGTTGTGGTGGGGATAATATTATTTGCGGCTGCCCTTGATCTTCTTTTATCGCTTCTGTGTGCGTTATCAAGTAGATTCTGATCGTTTGTGTAGCTATGGATTGTAGTCATTGTAGCACTTGTGATTCCATAATGTTTATCAAGTATGGCACAAATAGGGGCAATGCAATTTGTCGTGCAAGACGCATTTGAAATAATTAACTCACCATTATATTCCAAGTGATTGACACCAAGCACGAATGTCTTTGTATTATCTTGTGGTGGGGCTGAAATGATGATTTTTTTCGCACCTTTTTGTAAATGGTGCTTGATAGATTCTGTCGTGAGAAATTTACCACTTGATTCAATCACAATATCTACTTCACCAAAATCAATGTCTTTTGGGTTATTATGATTGCTTACATGTATTTTTTGATTATCAATACATAGTGTGTCATTGTGATAGGAAATATTGCGACTAAGTGTGCCATGTGCGCTATCAAACTCAATGAGATAAGTCAAAATCTCCCATTGTGCAATATCATTGAGTGCTTTGATGGTATGTCCCCTTTTAATCGCCTCACGCAAGATCGTGCGACCCATTCTCCCAAGCCCATTTATCCCTAGTGTCATATTCTAACCTTATGTAATCCTAGATATATAAATTATGTGGATTATAGCTTATTTTTGTGTGTATGGGTTGTATTGGCAGAAACTCTTTGCATGTTTTCAAAGCTACATGGCTTCTATATTTAAACAAAGAGAATAGTCAATGCAAACTACACTTTATTTTAGTGTTGTATAACCGCAATGAAGCGTAGCTAACTTGTAAAAAACTAAACACTCTTTATCAAATCTTTATAAATATTGCTAGTTATTTTCTGGCCATACACGCACAGATTTAATCTCATATTTATTTACAATATCAAAGAATGTTTTCATCAGTCCATGACCTCTACTTTTGTTATAAGCGTTGATCATCTTTTGTGCTTCATCACCGAGATTCATCGCTGTGCTATCTAGCGGCGTGATAAGGATTTTCACGCTTCTTTTCTTTGCATTTGGATCTAAAAGCTGTGCATGATCTGACACTATCTTTTGCAAGCTTTTCTTTAGATGTGGTGCTAAATATGGGCTTTGCTCTACAAAAGTCATACCACCAGCACGACCAGCTTCTAAGCTAGAATAGTATTGGGCTGTAATGCGTTTCTTCTCGTTTGCCCTTTCAATTCTCTCATCTTTTGATAGCGGGATATTCTCATTAAAGGCAAGATATTCTTTTGCAAAGGTTTCAAACGCACTTTTTGCAAGTTTATTAGCACGGACATAAACGCGTGCTTCCTGCATAGTATAGTTGTATTGGCTAAGCCACGCTACGACTGAATCGCTAAAGTTTTGCATTTCTTCTTCATATTGCTTTTGAATCTTGTCGTATTTATCTTCATAGGATTTTCTTATTTGTTCTTTAATTTCTTGCTTACGATCGATTTCTTTCTCTATGGCGTATGTTTGAGATTGCGACCTACAGCTATTACAACCACAACCATATTCATGTTGCGTATTTCTTTGCGATACTCTTAGCATATCAATATCTGCATCAATATCATCTAGCATATCAGCAGCTTCTTGTTGCAAGGCTTCTAAATCATTTTCATATTTTGTTTGAATGCGATCATACTCTTTGCTAAACTCATCTACCTTTGCAATATACTGCACTAAAAGCGTAGGCATAGTCTTATATCTAAATGATTTAGATTCTACAAGTGTATTTGACTCTAAATGTAAAGTCGCCACATCGGCTTTAATGACACATGTCCCATTGGCATTACTTTGTAAGTCTTTTAGTGTAGAGACACTATTGCATGTAAAGCTTTTAGGGATAAATTGATTGAGATCTTCCCCAAAATTGGCGGCGATATTGCCTGATACCTCTCGCTTCACTTCATTATCACTTAGCCATATATCAGCACGCATATCTTTGAGTTGGAATAAGAAACTATCGACATTTTTGAAATAGCATGTCGCATGAACGCTATCTCCAGCACAATGATACGCGACACCAGCCTTTGCTGCATCTTGCAATGCCCACTCCATAATATCTAACGCACCATTTTTTGCGAAACTCACTCCACACACAGCCATGCTTAACGCACCTGCGGTTATTAACTTTTTTAGCATACCCTTATCCTTTCAGCATTTTTAGAATGTAAGCCATTATATTAGTGTTTTTTAGATTAAAAGTTTATTAATTTTATGTTATTTTTGCAAAAGATATTATTGCTGTTGTGATATGTTGGCTGGTTTTGTGGCGAAAACCACCATAAAATTGCAAACATGTTGTATGAGACTATTATGACTTTAAAGACTTGCCGCAGATTTTACTTAATTCTGGGTCAGTTTTAAAAACACGAGATTTAGCAATGTTTGTATTAATGTAGCTTAGAGTCTGATTACTTGTCGCTTCATCTTTAGAATCTTGCGTGTTGGAGTCTTCTGTTGTGTCTGGGTTTTCTGCCAAAATATCACTTGAAGAATCATGTGATAAAAAATCTGTTTCTATATTGTTTTCACTATCACTTATATTAACTTCATTGTTAGAATCTATACTTGCATTATTTTCATTTGATTGCTTTATATCATCTATGTCTTCAATGGTATCTGTAAAGATACCTGCCAACTCATTTTCTATTTCTTGCTCTAAACTCTCTAAGTCATCATGCGTAGAATCCATATCATCTAATAGATCATCAGTTTGCGTTAATGAAGCCATATCATCATCTTGGGTAGAATGAAATGGGTTAGATTCTAGCGTATCTGTGGTTATATTTTCATCTGTCATAGAATCTTGTAAATTTACATGTTCTTGTGTGGCTTCTTTATATTCTTCTAATTCAACTGAATTTTCTTGTATAGAATCTTGCGTAAAAGTGTCTATCTGCATATTTGATTCTTCTAAATCAAAATCGTCTCGTATATCATCTGCCCCATTTGTTTCATTAGAATCTAAGTCTAAATCATTGGTTTGCATGAGTGGGCTAACAGAATCTTCGCTAGTCATTAAGTCTATATTTAAATCATCTTGCGATATCGTTTCTGCGTTAAGCAAAGAATCTAAAATGCCAGAATCTTGTGTTGCCTCATTTGTAGAATCTAGACTTTCTAAACCTAGCATTTCATCAAAGGCGTTTATATTTATGGGCGATTCGTGAGTATCTATTTGTTGCGTATTTTCTGTTGATACATTGTCTAGTGATATGTCTTTGGCTAATTCTAGCTCATCTTCTTGCATATTATCTGTTACATCTATATTAAGAATGCTTTCTTGTGTATCGCTTGTCTCAGTTGCATTTTTGCATTTCTCTATTGTGCTAGATTCTATATTTTCTATATCATTAAGCCCTAATTCATCATTTGTCGTATCTGTTTCTGCTGGTTCTTGTGTTAATTCATCAGTAGAATCTTCTTGCCTATATTGTGTTGATAAATGTTGTAAATCTTCCAAAGCTTCTGGGGCGCTCTCGTGCATAGCTTGTAGGTCAAGCAAAAGCTGCTGGGCTAACTCTTCGCTTGAATCCATGCTATTTTTAGAATCTATATTCTCTTGCTCTATATCATCTTGGAGATTCTGTGTATCATCATTTGGGGCTATATTAGAATCTTCATTCAACAAAGATTCTAATGATATATCTGTATCTTGTGATATATTTGCATTTGTGGGCATTTCTAAGGAATCTGTGTCATCAGTCTCTATTAAACCTTGCAAATTTGCTTCTGTATCTTGTGATAAAATCTCTGCTTCATTGCTTATTTCACTAGATTCTAAAGATTCTGTGTTGTCGCTTGTTTCTTGTGAAAATTCACTTATGGGATTTATAGAATCTTCTTTAGATATTATTTCTTGTTCTGTGTCTATTTGACTTATTATATCAAGTTGCAAATCGCTCTCATCTTGTAAGTCATCATTATCTTGTGTGTCGCTATCTTGCAAGTCATTCCCTTGTAAAAAACGCAATGCTTGCATATGTGCTTCTTGTGTGTCCTTGCTAGATGGCGTGATTTCTAAAAGATCAGTTTCTATATTAGAATCTGTGGTTAAAAAATGCAGCGGCTCTTTATGTGAAGATTCCATATCGCTTTCATTTAAGTTTAGAGAATCTGTATCTATTAAATCTGCTACATTTTCTATCTCGCTAGATTCTATAGAATCTTGAGAATCTTGCAAATTGTCCTCTATGCTTTCTGTTTGAAGATTATTATTTTCTTGTTCCGTCTCACTTTGTTTTAAAATATCTTGTATTGTTTCTGTGTCGTTTATCTCTGTATTATCTATTGTGTTAGTGAGATTAGATTCTAGATTTTCATCATTTTCTAAAAATTCTTTGCTCTCACTCTCTAAATCTATACTAGATATTTCCTTTTCGCTTTGCTCAAGGTTAATATGACAATTTGTAGATTCTAGATTTTCTATGGCTTCTGTAGTGGCAGATTCTGTTGAATCTGTGGAATCCAATGTCTTATCATTTTGCGTGTTAAGCGAAGTATGACAAGCCGCTTTAGATTCTAGATTCTCACTATCTGCCCTAGATTCCACGCCCTGATTAGAAAGCATAGAATCTAGCTTTTCTAAGCTCTGCTCACTTATAGAATCCAAAGTCATTGATGATAAATCCTGCGTGTCTAGCTTGTGTAAAGATTTATCGTCTTTCATTTGTATTGTAGAATCCACTTGCGCGCTTGTTAAATGCTGTGTGTCTTGTGCTTTTGTGTCATCATTTTCTGTATTGGTAGAATCGAAAAAGCTCATATCCTCGTGGCTTATATCTTGTAAGGCAAGTTTTAGCTCATTTTGCCTTTGCTTTGATTCTTCTTCATCTTTTTCTTCTTGGACCACTACTTCTTTTGGTTTATTTTTCTGTTTTAATAGTTTTTCTACACTTTGCAATTCAGATTCTAAAAAGTCTCTCCACGCATTCGTGCATAAAGCCTTTGCCGTGATAAAAATATCCTTATCGCCCCTACCACTCACATTTACTACTATAATCTTATTTTTCTCTTTCTTTGCGATCTCAAGCACACCAGCTAACGCATGACTTGATTCTAATGCAGGCAAAATCCCTTCATGCCTAGCAAAAAACTGCAATGCCTCCAAGGCAGAATCATCACTAGCAGCCATAAACTCTACTCTTCCAATATGCTTTAAGTGTGCGAGTTGAGGTCCAACCCCAGCATAATCTAACCCCGCACTAATAGAATGCGTATTTGAAATCTGCCCATGTTTATCTTGCAAAAAATAGGAACGATAGCCATGTGCTATACCGATACTTGCCCCACTATTTTCAGCAAGTCGCATGGCATGTTTATTTGCTTTAAAGTCATCTCCCCCAGCTTCTACCCCTACAAGCTTTACTTCCATATCTTCTAAAAATGCACTAAATGCCCCCATAGAGTTACTACCACCACCAACACATGCGACAACATAATCTGGCAGAAATGTGTTTAAATACTTACCTAAAGCTTTTTTTATTTGCTTTTTTATCTCTTTGCCAATGATAGATTGAGAATCTCTCACAATATCGGGGTAAGGATATGGACCAAGCGCACTGCCTAATACATAAAAATATTCATGTGGGACTTTACTCCACTGACGCAGGGCTTCATTTACCGCGTCTTTTAGCGTCTTTGTCCCACTCTCTACTGCCACCACTTCTGCACCAAACTGCTCCATTATAAATACATTTGGTCGCTGTCTTTGTATATCTGTCGCACCCATGAAAATCGTGCAAGGCATTTTTAAAAAGGCACATACACTAGCCACCGCTACACCATGTTGCCCTGCACCCGTTTCTGCGATAATATGTGTTTTTTTCATTCGCTTTGCAAGTAGAACTTGGGCTAGGGCGTTATTTATCTTATGTGCGCCTGTATTTGCCAAACCCTCAAACTTGAGATAGATTTCATTCCCAAGTATTTCGGAAGCGTTTTTTGCATAGATAAGGGGTGTTGGTCTGCCAACAAATGTTTTTAGAAGTCGTTTTAACTCTTTTTGAAAGCCTTTTGTTTGGAATATTTGTTTATATGCTTTTTGTAAATCATTTAGTGCCGGATACAATATCTCGGGGATAAAGCACCCGCCAAACCTAAAATCGCCCTCTCCAAAATACCCTTTTTCACTCTTTAAAAATATCCTATTATCCATGCTTCCTCTTTCAATATGGCAAAATACAAAACAAATACCGCCTATTTTATCATTTTTCTGTGATTTTTTGACTTTGAATGATAACCCCGAGATTCTAACGGGCTTGTGTTTTTATATCTTACATATAGTTATGTGTGTTTGTTTTATGTGGTTTTAGATTCTTTTATTGTGTAGTTTTATTTCTTTATTAGCACATAAAACACACTTTAAATAAGTTAAAAATTTGTATAACCTTTTTTAGATTAAAACAAAAGATTTGTGGAATTATAAGAAAATGAACTTAGAAATAAAGTCTTTTTATTGCAAAATTAGAGCATGCGAACACATTAATAAGGTTATAAAAAACTCTTATATAAGATTTTATGTGTTATAATGTATTTTTGTATTTGTGGTTAAGTGTTTTTTTGTAGATGTCCAGATAGACATAAAAACCTTTAAATAACTCTTACTTGTGCCAATATTCTCCAGATTTACACTCAACATGTTTTTGTGAATTGTTAGGTAAAATCCAAACATACCAAGCAATCTGCAAAAAACCATTGCAATCACAGATACCAATCCATGAAAACCAAAGATATCATCAGCTAATATTTAGTAATATAGCTTAGAATCTACAATAGATTATCGCTAGATTCTATATCTTAATGCAACACTTATCAAACATGAAATAATATACAGCTACTTTAAATTCTCATTTCTTAAGTTATGCTTTATTAGAAGTTTATCATATTCGCCACTTTCTTTAAGCTCTTTTATTGCTTCATTGATTTTAGCGAGTAATTCTGCATGTTTGCCTTTATCAAATGCGATGGATAGTCCCTCGCTGCCATCTTTTTCATGATAGAATCCAATGAGTTCTTCATTTTCTTTAAGATAGCCTTGTGCGGTTACATAATCGGCTAATGCCACATCGACTTTGCCCGATTTAAGATTTAGTATCGCACCTAAAATGCTTTCACTCATTACCACTTTAATGTTGTATTCATCTTTCATTTTCTGTGCAGCTTGTTCTTGCACCGTGCCAAGAAATACGCCGACTTTCTTACCCTTAATAGAATCTTTATCGACTATATCAGCACTATCCTTTCGCTTTATATACAAAGTTTCACCCTCATAGTAAGGAATGCTAAAATCTACTTGCTTCATACGCTCTTGTGTCGCACTCATACTTGAGATAATCATATCGATTTTACATGCCTTTAATGCAGGTATAAGACCATCAAAGCTCATGTGATTTAGCGTATAGTTAAAGCCTACTTTCTTACTGACTGCATCAAGTATATCTATGTCAAAGCCTATTATTTTTGCGTCCTGTTTGTATTCAAATGGCGGATACTCTGCATTTAAGCCAACTCTTAACTCCTTATCATTTCCACCACATGCCTCTTCCTTGCTACATGCGACAAAAAATAACGCAAAACTAACACATAATAACGACAAAATTTTCTTCATAAATTTCCTTTCTAGTGATTTAAAACCTTGTTTAAAAACTCTTTTAAACGCTCATTTTCTGGTGTATTGAAAACTTTATTTGGGTTGTCATCAACGACAATTTGCCCCTTTTCCATAAATAAGATTCTATTTGCAACATTCTTTGCAAAGCCCATCTCGTGCGTAACAACAACCATTGTCATGCCCTCTTTTGCAAGCTCTTGCATTAACGCTAGGACTTCGCCAACCATCTCTGGATCAAGGGCTGAAGTCGGCTCATCAAATAAAATAACGCTAGGATTCATACATAAGCTTCTAGCAATAGCAATGCGTTGTTTCTGCCCGCCTGAAAGCTTTGAGGGCTTCACACTCTCTTTATCTAAAAGTCCTACTCGCTGCAACAAGTTTCTAGCCTTTTGCATTGCCTCATCTTTTGTCATAATCCCTGTTTGGATAGGGGCTAATGTGAGATTCTCTATCACATTTTTATTATGAAAAAGATTAAAATGCTGAAAGACCATGCTAACTTTTTGACGCACTTTATTAATATCTGTTTTAGAATCCATAATGTCTATGCCATCGACTATGATTTGCCCACTTGTTGGCATCTCAAGTAGATTGAGACAACGCAAAAAAGTGCTTTTACCACCACCACTAGGACCAATGATAGCGACTACCTCGCCCTCTTTAATCTGTGTTGTGATTCCATGCAGGATTGTATGTTCGCCATAGCTTTTTACGAGATTATGCACCTTAATCATGTTTATGCAACTCCCTTTCTAAAAGCTTTGTAAGCCATGAAAAGATTTTCACACACATATAGTAAAACACCCCAGCAAATATATATGGCGTTGGATTATACAAAACCGCTTGCAATGCCTTTGCCTGCATTGTCAAGTCATTGACACTAATCAGCCCCACGACAGAAGTTTCTTTAAACACAACGATAAATTCATTCGCAAGGCTAGGCAAGATATTCTTAATCGCTTGTGGCATGATAATATGTCTCATTGTCGCAGAATGTGTTAGTCCCATAGCCCTACCAGCATCCATTTGCCCTTTATCTACACTTTGTATCCCAGCCCTTACAATCTCTGCGATATATGCCGATGAGTTTAATCCAATAGCAACAAGGGCAGCTAAAAAGTTATCATTCAATGTCGCAAATACGATATAGGCAAACACTAAAAGCTGTATAAGCAAAGGTGTCCCACGCAAAATATCAATATATTCATCAATAAGAAAGTTTAAAATGCGAATTTGCAGCATTCGCAAAAATGCAAGTAAAACTCCAACCACAATACCTATAAAAACCCCACCGGTAGTAAGTATAAGCGTGATTCCAATGCTTTTAAAAGTCGCATTTAAATCCGCACTACTCAATCCATAAGGAAAGGTAAAGTAGAATCCAAGTCCTACGATTAAACAAAAAACAAAAAAGCGAAAGAAATTTTCCAAATAAAAACCTTATAAAATCTTAGAATTTCGATATTATCTAAAAATTTGCATTTTTGGTAAATGTTTATTTAAGTTTCTAAATGAATACAAAATCTCTCTTTAACAAAAGCTAATTTTAACTCACAATGCTTTGTGATATTTTTAAATAAAACTCGCTTTACATTATATCAATACAGAAAGTCTTTGTTGCGTTGAGATGGTGAAATAGTGTAGAACCACATATATTAAGATTCTAAGCACAAACCGCTATTCAAAGTAGCATAAATGGGTAATTTTAGGCACTCTTTATAAAAAATATTTGCAATAGCAAATAATTTTTACATTATTTCACAACACATTGATTATAATACGATTTTAATTTTCATAACTCTAATAAACACTAAGCATAAAAGGCTATCTTTATGTATAAAATTGCGATACAAAGACCGGTTACAACCTTTATGTTTGCTATGGCTTTGATTCTATTTGGATTCTATGCGTTAAATAACATGGCAAAGGCGTTATTCCCTGATGTAGATTTCCCTGTTGTTGTGGTAAAGACGACTTATAAAGGGGCTAGTGCAGATACGATTGAAACAAAAATTACAGATAAGATAGAACAAGCGGTATTAGCTATTGATGGTTTAAAATTTGTATCATCAGTATCAGCAAAAAATATTAGCATAGTAACCGTTATGTTTGAGTTAGAAAAACCCATTGAAGTGGCAGTCAATGATGTGCGTGATAAGGTCAATGCGATTGTGCTTGATTCAGAGATTGATAAGCCAAGTGTGCAAAAGCTAGATACAGGCAGCACTCCTATTGTTTCACTTTTCTTATCCACCGATAAGAGTGCGCCTGAACTCATGCGACATGCAAATAATGTCGTAGCTCCAATCCTGCAACGCATAGGTGGTGTAGGTAATGTGCAGCTTAGTGGCTATCGTGAAAGGCAGATTAAAATCTTCCCAGATCCAACTTTGATGAATAAATATGGAATCACTTTTACAGATTTATCGGGCATAATAGGCAAAGAAAATAGAGAAATGGATGGCGGTAGGCTTTTATCTAGCACAAAAGAATTTTACATTATCACAGATTCTAATAGCATAAGCGTTGAAGAAATAGGTGATATTACTATTAAAGATGGATTGAAGCTAAGAGATGTGGCATTAGTAGAAGATGGACTAGCAGAAGAAAAGTCTTATGCGACCTATAAAGGCAAAAAGGGTGTAATTCTACAAGTGCAAAAAATCACGGGTGCAAATGAGATTCACATAGCAGATGGCGTAAAAGAAGCAATAGAGCAAATTAAGCTAGTAAGCCCGGGATATGATATAGAAACCTTTTGGGATACCACAGACTATATCCGCTCATCAATCAAAGATATTCAGTTTGACTTAGCTTTAGGGGGTGTTTTAGCAGTATTTATTGTATTTGTATTTTTACGCAATGCGACAATTACACTAGTTTCTGCTATCTCTCTTCCTGTGTCAGTTTTAGGGACTTTCTTTTTCGTGCATGTTATGGGCTTTACGCTTAATATGCTTACAATGTTAGCTCTCACTCTTGCGATTGGGATAATCATTGATGATGCCATTGTTGTTATTGAAAACATACATAAAAAGCTAGAGCATGGCATGACAAAAAGACAAGCCGCCTATGAAGGTGTAAGAGAGATTGGCTTTGCTATTGTTGCAATTTCTGCGATGCTTTTATCGGTGTTTATCCCTGTTGGGACAATGAGTGGTATAGCAGGGAAATTTCTCTCAAGCTTTGGGCTAACCGTTGCAGTAGCTGTTGCTATAAGCTATGTTGTTGTTATAACTATCATTCCTATGTGTAGCTCTATTGTAGTAAAAGCAGAACAATCAAGATTCTATCATGCCACACAGCCTTTCTTTGAAAAGATAGATAGAATCTATGCAAATACTCTAGCATTTCTTATGCGTAGTAAGAAAAATATGACTCTTGCCACTCTTTGTGTATTTGGAGTCTTTATATTCTCACTCTATGTAGAAGGGACTTTAGGAAATGAATTTATGCTAAAAGAAGATAGAAGCGAATTTCAAATCTCAATCAAGGCAAAGCCCGGAATCTCAATCCAAGAAATGAAACGCAAATCAGAGATCTTTACAAAGATTGTAGAAAAGAATCCCTTTGTAAAATTCACTACACTTCAAGTTGGACCGGGTGATTTAGCCCAAGCCTTTTTCGCACAAATCTATGTATCCTTGCAACCACTAAAAGAGAGAAAAAAGCAAAAAGGCAATAATAGTCAAGATGAGATTCTAAAACAGATATTAGCAGAACTAAGGGCGAGTGAAGAAGCAAAAGGGCTTGATATTTATGGCTCTGAAGTGCCACTTGTTGGCGGTGGGCAGGATAATACACCAGTGCAAGTCGTAGTCTTTTCTCCAATAGATTCTATCATGCAAAAAAGTGTAGAGAATCTAGAGAGATTTATCAATGAAACAGAAAAAAGCTTTCAAGGGAAAATCACAAACTATCATAAAAATACTTCAGATTCTATGCCAGCATATAGGCTAAAGCCAATAAAACAGAATCTAGCACAATTTGGCATAAGCACAACAGATATAGGACAAACTCTCTCTAGTGCTTTTTCAGGGGAAATGCAGGTTGCCTACTATAAAGAAGCAGGGAAAGAATACTATATTACTTTGAGAGCCCCAGATTCTAAACGCATTGATTCTAAAGATTTGCAAAGAATCCAAGTGAGAACAAAAAATGGTGATTTGGTATTCCTTGATGGCTTAGTAGAGATTGAAGAAGGCTTTACTGCTACAACGATTAATCGATATAATAGACAGCGAAGCATAACTCTTGCAGTAGAGCCTATAAAGCATAGTGGGCTTAGTGTGGGCGAAATGACAAAGGCTATACGGGATAATGCAACAGAGGGTGCAAAATGGCTTGAGAGTGGAGCGGGATACAAGTTTATGGGACAAGCAGATAGTCAGGTAGAAAGTCAAGAGGCATTTGGTGCAGCGATTTTAATGGCTTTGGTGCTTATCTATCTTATCTTAGCTGCCCTTTATGAGAGCTTTATCCAACCTTTAATCATTATGATAACAATGCCGCTTAGCTTTAGCGGTGCATTTTTTGCGATAAAGCTTACAGGTGGGGCAGATGCGTCTATGAGTATGTTCTCTATGATGGGGCTAATACTACTTATTGGTATGGTAGGCAAAAATGCAACTCTGCTTGTAGATGTAGCAAATGAGCAAAGAAAGCTAGGCAAAAGCATAGCAGATTCTATACAATTTGCTGGACACTCAAGGCTTAGACCAATCCTTATGACAACTATCGCAATGGTAGCAGGTATGCTTCCTTTAGCCTTTGCCACAGGCGATGGCAGTGCGATGAAAGCCCCTATTGGCATTTCTATGATAGGTGGGCTTTTAGTCTCTATGTTTTTATCCCTACTTGTTGTGCCAATATTTTATAGAATCATCGCCCCACTTGATGAGAGATTCCAAAAGCTTTATAAACCTAAAGGTGAAGATGTGCTAGATGGGAAATAGAGATTTTGTGTTGGTGTGATTGCGAAGGTTTTTGTTTTGATGTATAAGGGGGGGGGGGGGTAGTAGAAGTTTCATTTGGCTCTATTGTTTTATCGGGTGCATTTGTTGCTAAAACTTATTTACATATTTATCTTGGGCAATTACACGCAAAGAATATGATTGTTTAACATTTTCAAAGATTCTATGTTACAATCCCAGCTAGATTTCACAGAAAGGCTTGTATGCAAAATAGCGTAGATTCACATAGCTCCACTTCGCAAAAACCACTACAAGATAAACATCGCGTTATATCCATAGCCCTTTTAGATAATCATATCAATATGGATTTATTGCGTGAGTTAAGTAAGCAATTGCAAGAATCTTTTGCCTACTTTGAGATTCTAATCCTTAATCCCTTATTTGATATGTTTGATAAAAATCACAAAGACACAATAAAACAGCAAAATACACATATTACCCCCCCCCCCCCACGATATAAATCCACATTCCACACAAACAGAATCTAGCACCAAAGTTTCTAGCAATCCATTCCACTTGGTTTGTGAAAAACAAAAAGCAGAATCTCAAGCGGATTCCAACAAACACACAAACGCCCCTGCGGAAGTATCTTGGAGTGATTTTAAGGGTTGTGAAGCTTTTTGTGCGAGAAGCTACCTAAGCGGTAGTGAGCAAGCACAAAAAGCAAACTCCCTTAAAATCACCAAAAAGACGACGCAAAATCTAGCTTCTATCCCTAATGTGCGGATTTTAGAGATAAACTCCCCGCTTTGTAGTTATGAAAATCTAGGCTCATTAAAATATGAGATTTTTCTACAAAATTGCATTGGCGATTATCTGCTTTTTATGGATTTAAGGACAGATTCTATTACTGATGGGCTTTCTATGCTTTCACTTGCCCCGCAATATGATATGGTGATTGGCACAAGGAAGAATAAAAAGCAAAATATATTGCAAAAGCTAAGCTCAAAGCTTTTCTACAAAACACTTGCCCTTTTTGCTAATAGAGCAAGGGAGGATTATAGTGAGTTTTGTGTGATTTCACGCAAAGTTATCCACACACTTTTATCGCATAAACACGATATTAAGCTTTTAAGACTACTGCATTTTGACACAACGCTAAACATTTGTGAATATCCCTACACGCCAAAGTCTTATCCAAAAAGAAAGTTTTTAGATTCTCTTTTTCTTGGGCTAGATGTGATTTTTGGGGAATCTTACAAGCTGCTTAGGCTTGGCACTTGTATGTGCTTGTTGCTTGCTTGTGGGAACGCATTTTATGCACTCTATATCCTTAGCACTTATTTTTTACTGCCCCATATCGCAAGTGGCTGGACTTCTACTTCGCTGTATATGGTAGCTATGAATATCGGGCTGTTTTTAATGCTTTCAATCATTGGCGAATATGTGCGAATTGCTCTCATCAAGCTAAAAGGTGCTACGCCCTATGAAATTGTCAATGAGACAAGTTCAGTCAATCTTAATTTTGAAAACAAAAATATACAAAGGCACTAATATGGAATCTAATAAAATTTTAAATATTATTATCCCTGTGCTGAATGAAGAAAATCGGCTTGAAAATGGCATAAGAGGGGCAATGGCGTTTTTAAGGGAAGCAAAGATTCCACACATTATAAGCATTGTAGATAATGGTTCAAGCGATTCTACACAAGAGATTGCCAAAAGTTTATGTGAAGAGTTGAATGCCAACATATTAGAGTTTATTTCACAAGTAGAATACTTACGCTTGGAAGAAAGGGGTGTGGGCTTGGCATTAAGGGAAGCGATAGCACATAATGCCAAAAGAAGTGAGCCTTGTGGCTTTATCGGCTATATGGACATAGATTTATCCACGGATATAGGACATTTACAAGAAGTGTATGAGAATCTAAAAAATGGTGTAGAGATTATTGTAGGCTCTAGGCTTTTAAAAGATTCTGTGGTGATTGGGCGAAGTTTGAAGCGTGAATTTCTCTCTCGCACCTTAAATCTTATCCTTAAAATCGCACTCAAAGCAAAATTTAGCGATGCGATGTGTGGATTTAAATTCTATCAATCGCAAGTGGCTTTAAATCTAAAAAATCTCTGTAATGATGACAAAAGCTGGTTTTACTGCACACAAATGCTAGTTATAGCACAATATCACAACATTCCTATAAAAGAAATCGCTGTAAAGTGGGAAGATGAAAGCACAGATTCTAAAGTGAGAATCTTTTCACTCTCACGCATTTATTTAAGTGAAATCTGGCGACTTTTTAAGCTTTTACGCCTGAAAAAACAATAAAAAGGATTAATATGCAAAAGGCAATTCTTATTGGCAGGGGCTATTGGGGCAAGATTTTGCAACGCTACATTCAAAAACATTATGAAATTTCTCATATTTTTGGGCGTGATGTCAAAGATGAAGTCTTAATCGAAGCTTTAGATAAAGCAGATTTAGCCTTTATCGCTACACCGCTTTCTTCACACTTTAAGCTTGCAAAACTAGCCCTTGAACACAACTGCAATGTCTTTGTAGAAAAGCCTAGCACCGCCACAAAAGAAGAATTTGAAACACTGCTAAATCTAGCTAGAAAAAACAATAAGATTCTATTCACAGATTATATTTACACATTTTCGCAATCTATTCTCTATGCCCTGCAAATATTGCAAGGAAAACATATAGAATCTATACAAGCAGAAATCACACAATATGGCAATTTTTATGAAAATGAAAGTGTGCTAGAAGTCATAGGAGTGCATTATATCAGCGTATTTGCCTTTATGCAGGAGCTTGGACTTTTTAGAAATCTCTGTGTGAAGTCGTGCAAATTTTTAGATTCTAAAAAACAAAGTGCTGCTTTGGAGTTTAGTGCCTTGCAAAAGAAAGGGAGTAAAAAAGAGATTGTTTTATCACTTCATTGCAGCTTACTTTCAAATGATAAAAAGCGATTGTTGCGTATCCATACAACAGATTCTATAATTAGCGTTGATATGCTATCCCCCACACCGCTTAGCATAATAGAATCTAGTAAATCTTTACCCATTTTTGATGAGAAAAATAATCTTAGCTTTGCTGTGGATAGCTTTAAAAATATGTGTGCGAGAGTGAAGCAAGATTCTACAAGCTTAGAATCTTGCACTAACGCCCCTGCGGAAGTATCTTTGAGTGATTTTAAGTGTTTTACTAAAGAAAGCAGAGCTTTTCAAAGCAAAGGTAAAGGGAGTGGCTCAAAGGCAAATGACCGAGCCTTAAGTGTAGAATCACTTAAAAGCACCCAAGAGACAACGCAGAATCTGCATTTAAGTTTCTCTCACACCACCCTAGCCCTTCTCTCACAAGCCCATAGTCTCGCCCAAAACTCACTTTAAAGCCCTAAGAATGCCAAAGCTAGACAAATACGATTGCATTATCATCGGTGGTGGATTCTTTGGGGCATATATCGCCTTGCAGCTTAAGGAGAAATATAACTCCATTTTGGTGCTAGAGCAAGAAAGTGATTTGTTGCTTCACGCAAGTTTAAATAATCAAGCCCGTGTGCATAATGGCTACCACTATCCGCGTAGTCTAAGCACAGCTATCAGCAGCAGAAGGCATTTTAAAACCTTTTGCAATGAGTTTAAAACGGCGATAAAAAATGATTTTGCTAAATATTATGCGATTGCAAATATTGGCTCAAAGACTTCTAGCACGCAGTTTTACAGACTTTTTAAGCAATTTGATATTTTTATAGAATCTGTGCCAAATCACATTAAAGCGATGTTTAATAAAAAGCTTGTAAGTGATGTGTTTTTGACACGCGAATACGCCTTTGACGCGGCGATTTTAAGGGAGATTCTAAAAGAGAGATTAGAATCTAAAAAGATAGAGATAGCTACAAATACACAAGCTGTTTGTGTGAGAGAGGATAAGGTTGGGTTATGCGTTGAAATTCAAAAGATAGGGCATTCAGCTTGTAATGCTATTTCAGCGGATTCTAAAGCCAAAGAATCTCAAGCGGATTCTGGCAACGCAGAATCTATGAGCTTAGATTCCAACACTAGCAATGCCCCTGCGGAAGTATCTTGGAGTGATTTTAGTGGTTTTGGAGCGAAAGGCGAAGGGAGTTTGCTAAAGGCAAATGACCGAGCATTGAGCGAACAATCCGCTAAAAGCGCCCAAGAGACAATGCGGGAAACACAAAAACTACACGCCTCATTGATTCTCAACTGCACCTATGCTGGCATAAATCACTTATTGCAAAATTCACACTTGCCCCCACTCCCACTTAAATTTGAAATGACAGAAATGGCGTTAGTCAATGTCCCTGTAAGCCTACAAGACATATCAGTAACGATAATGGATGGGGCATTTTTCTCCCTTATGCCATATCCTTCAAAAGACTGCTATACGCTAAGCCACGTGCGATACACGCCGCATTTTGCTTGGCGAGATTTTTCCTTAGAATCTAAGCTTAAAGCTTATAACCTACAAGATTCTAATAACCCACTCACACAAGCCACAAGCCCTTATACGATACTTCAAACCTTTAAGCAAAATGCAACGAGCAATTTTCCATTAATGAAAGCTGATGCAAGACGCTATATGCCGATTTTAGAATCTTTAGAATACCTAGATTCACTCTATGAGATTAAAACTTTGCAGATTCAAAATGAAATTGATGATGGCAGACCTATTATCTTTGCTAAAGACTATGGGTTGAAAGGCTTTTGCACAATTATGGGCGGAAAGATTGATAATATTTATGAAATAGCAGAATTGCTAGATATGGAGTTATAAAGGCAGTGTATAAACAAGCCTTAGAATCTAGGTGGTATTTACAATACCTTTTGTTATGTCGCATTAAAATATTGCAGCAGGTTCCCTATAGAATCTAAATAAGATTCCATGAACCTTAAGACTAATGCGTCTAACGATAGCTTCAGGCATAAAAATGTCTTAGAATTTCTTCGTATTCACATCTTTTAATATATCGTTTGCGATTTCATTGACATTTACACTGATTGTTTCGGCTTGTTGGGCTATGCTTACATTATTGTGCGTTGTTGCTTCAAGTTGTGAAAGTGTTGTGTTGATTTGTGCGATACCTGAAGTTTGCTCCCTTATAGATTCCACCATGTCATTGATTGACTGCACTAAGATATTTGTATTTGCTTCAATCTCACCTAAGCTTTTTTGTGTCCTTTCTGCTAGTTTTCGCACCTCATCGGCTACGACTGCAAAGCCCCTGCCATGCTCCCCAGCTCTTGCGGCTTCAATAGCAGCATTCAACGCTAAAAGATTGATTTGGTCAGCAATATCGCGGATAATTTCTGCCACATTTTTAATATCTTCACTTTGAGATATAACTTCACCTGTTTTGCCACTTACATTTTGCATAGATGAGGTGATCTCTTCTACTGCAGTGGCGGTTTGCTCAAGGCTTGTTGCTTGTAAATTAGAAGATTCTGTAAGTTTTAATACAGAATCTTCAAGTGTTTTACACTCATTTGTAAGATTTCTTGCAAATCCAGCAGAAGTTGCAAGCATTTCCTTAATCTCTGCACCAAGTGTATTTGCTGCTTTTTCCACCGTGCCACTTGCATTTGCTATTTCAGTAGTAAAGTCTAAATTCGTATAAGAATCAAAGACTCTCTGAATCTCATTCATATCCTTTCCTATCTTTTCTTCTAGGACGGAAAGCATTTGATTTAGCACATTTTTAAGTTCTTGTAATTGTGGATTATGAGAATCTTCAGTGATTCTAGCGGTAAAATGCCCCTGCTCTATTTCTTTAGCAGTTTGCACTGCTTCTCTTACAAGTAGTGAATCTTTATCCAACCCCAATTGCGTTCGCTTCACATTTTCTGTAAAGACTTTTGCCATGCTACCAATCTCATCATGTGCCTTTACAACAAGCGCTCGTGGCTGTTTGCCCTCGTGATTAATATATTTAAAAAAGTCTTCAAGGTATTCATTTAGACTACGCAATCTATCAACAATTTGAAATTTTGCAAAAAGACTTAGCACAACTAAGAGAATGACTTGCACAACGACTGAAAAGATAATAGTTTGTGTCCGCAATGCGTAATAATCCGCTAAGACATCACTGCGAGGTGTGAGTGTAACGATATGCCAATGCACATCTTTGAATAATGACACATCGACATCAGCATGTGCTGCAAAAGTCTCTTGTCCGCTTGTATCAACCATTGCTGCTGTAATCTCTTCGTTTTGCATTACACGCGTTACAAGTGGTGCTAAATGCGGTTGCATTTTAGCTAAATCCTGCAATTTTGCCCCAACAATCTTTGTGTTATTTGCGGCAATGATTGTGCCATCGTGTATAGCAAGCACTTTTGCTTCATTTGGATATACGCTATTTTTTGTTGCCAATAAATCCGCTGAAATTAGGTTAATATCAATCATTCCTCCAAGCACACCTACAAGATCCCCCTCATAATTTAACACGGGAAATACAAAGATTGTAGTCCTTACTTCCTTATTATCAACAGAGATTGTCCTTAGTGTGCTAAATCGGCTTGTCTTTGTATTCAATGCCTCTTGTATCGCTGGTAAATCAAGGATAGCCTTATTTGCCTGCAATGCCTTGCCATTGCTATCTGCTATTACCATCATATCTTTACCAACACGAAATTGTGCGGGCAGTGCCGAATAATCTTTATCTTTTAGGTATAAAAAACCATACATTGTATTTCTATTTTCTTGTGTTAAATCGACAATTTGTTTTACTATCGTTTGATATGAAGAGAGTCGGTTATTTGCAAGATTGTGCGTTAATGTGCTGCCATATATGCTGAATGAATGTAAGTTTGAATTAAGCTCACTTAGAATCTTGCCTGAGTTGTATTTTGCGGAAAGCAACATGCCATTTTGAGCATTCTCAATTTCTCTGTGTTTCATTTGAATCAAAACTGCATAACACAAAGCAGTTATCGTGATGATTGTGGTCGTTGCGATAACATATCGCAATTTTGAGCTAAGAGACATACCTTTACGCATATTTTTAGAACTCCTTTACCATTTATGAAAAAAGGCTAATATTATACAAAAATTCTGTGTTGTTTTTAACTTTATTGTTATTTTTATATGCGTATGACTTAAATGTGTAATGTTTTGAAAAGGGAGTTATATAGAAATGAAAGAAAAAATTATGACAAGTGGCTTTATTAGCGTTATTGGTCGCACAAATGCTGGTAAATCAACGCTGCTCAATAATCTTGTAAAAAGCCCCATCGCCCTAGTATCAAAAAAGATAAATGCTACTCGTAAACGCATGGATATTATTGTGCCTTTTGAAGATAGCGATTATAACTCACAATTAATCTTTATTGATACCCCCGGCTTACATGAGAGTAAAAAGCTACTGAATGAATACATGCTGCAAGAAGCAAAAAAGGCAGTTGGAGATTCTGATTTAAGTGTGTTTGTCGCTGTTGCTAGTCCTAAAAAAAGCGAGATTTTACATTACAAAAACTTTTTAGACCAACATGATAAAAAGCATATTGTCTTACTCAATAAAATAGATACTTTAAATAAACATGAACTCTTAGAATGTCTAGAATCTTACAAGCAATATCAAAACAAAAATCTAGGCATTATCCCCATAAAAGCAAAGGAGCTTAACTCTCAAACAATACATTCAATCCTATCGCTACTAGCAAAAAATTTGCCCATTCACCCACATTTTTATGATAATGACATGATAAGCACAACTATCATGCGTGATATTTACAAGGAAGCGATAAGAGAAGCTGTATTCGAGAGATTTAGCGATGAGATTCCCTATGAAAGTGATGTAAAGATTCTAAAAATTACCCAAAAGCCTACAATCTTATACATAAAAGCACAAATTATTGTCGCAAAAGATTCTCAAAAAGCAATGATTATAGGTAAAAATGGCGAAACCATTAAGTCATTAGGCAGTATTGCAAGAAAAAAATGCGAATACCTTGCCGAACAAAAAATATTTTTAGAACTCATTGTAAAAACTATAAAAGGCTGGAATACAAGTAAAGACACGCTTAAACAAATAGGTTATGATTTTATGGAATAGAATCTAGATTTATAGGGTCCTGTTTGCATAAATTTATGCTACACTTAAGGCAAAGTTTCTAAAGATAAAGGGGTTAGAATGCGTATAATGGTGTTTTTATGTATAATGTTTTCATGTTTTATTATGGGTTGTGCTAAAAAAGAAGTAATAAAAGCACCACCACCTGAAGCAAAGGATACAAAGAGAATAGAATCCTACAATAAGCTTGATAATCTAAAAGAGGGTGTATGGCGTGTAGATGAGTGGAAAGAGACAGCAAAAAAGATATGCCAAGATTCAAAAGAGAGAGACTGCTCTGTCTTAGCTGAAATTTATCATGATAGATTCTATGGTTATGGCTCTAGGGGCGATAGACAAAAAGCTATACAAATGCTTGTAAAAAGTTGTTCTTTAAATGATAGCAAAAGTTGCTTAAAGCTGTCATCTCTTGCAGATCAGTCAGATTATCCAGTAGGAGAGAGTGAGACATTTTTCAAAAAAGCACACGACCTTGCACTGAAAGGCTGTAATGCAAATTATGCGCTAGATTGCCATGTTTTAGCCTTGCTTTATTTTGAGGGGCATGGCGAATTTGAGAGAGATAGGGCAAAGTCAAAGGAATACGCACATAAAGCATGTGATATGAAACATGCTGGCTCTTGCATTTTCATCGGTATTAATGGCGATACACATGAGGAAGTGCTCGAAGCACACAAGAGGGCTTGTGCCTTAGGTATTAAAGCAATGTGTAAGTAGATTTTTTAGATTCTAAAAAGTTTGTATTATAGAATCTATTCTTATTGTGTGGTTATTTGACAGCCGTGTTTCACGCTGGACATTCTTTTGTTATAATAATGAATTTTTTATAATTCCAAGCATGATAAAGGCACACAATGGATTCTTATGAATATGGCGAGTTGTTAAAAACTCTGCAAAATAAAGCGCAAAATATAGCAAAGATTCTAAACCCAGATTCTCTGCAAAAGCGATTAGATGAGATTAACGCATTAGAATCGCACCAAGAGTTTTGGAATGACGCAAAAAAGGCGGGGGAAATCACAAAGGAAAAGCGAAAATGTGAGCGGATTTTACACACTTATACGGAGATGAAAGCCGAGCTAGATGACGCAAAAGAGCTATTTGAGATAGCAGAGAGTGAAGAAGATTCTAGCACTTTGGAGCTGTTGTTTGAAAATGTAGAATCCTTGCAAAGCCACATACAAAAGGTAGAAATTGAGGTTATGCTAAGTGGGGAGTTTGACTCAACAAATGCCATTATTACCATTCAGCCCGGAGCCGGTGGGACGGAGTCCCAAGACTGGGCTTCTATGCTCTATCGTATGTATTTGCGTTGGAGTGAGCGGCGGGGATTTAAAGTGGAGCTGCTAGACTATCAAGATGGTGAAGAAGCGGGCATTAAGGGGGCGGCGTTTATCATCAAAGGTGAGAATGCCTATGGTTATGCCAAAAGCGAAAATGGCGTGCATAGGCTGGTTAGAATCTCGCCCTTTGATGCCAATGCCAAGCGGCATACAAGCTTTGCTAGCGTGCAGGTAAGCCCGGAACTCAGTGAAGACATAGATATTGAGATTTTGGATAAGGACATTCGCATTGATACCTATCGTGCCAGTGGTGCGGGCGGACAGCACGTGAATAAGACAGAATCTGCTATCCGCATAACGCACTTTCCAACGGGGCTTGTCGTGCAGTGTCAAAATGATCGCAGTCAGCATAAAAATAAGGCAACAGCTATGAAAATGCTGCAAAGCAAACTCTATGAGCTAGAGCGACTAAAACAAAGTGAGGGCGTGGCAAATGCCGAAAAAAGCGAGATAGGCTGGGGACATCAAATACGAAGCTATGTCCTAGCCCCCTATCAGCAGGTAAAGGACTTGCGGAGCAATTACGCTACAAGCGATACTGATGGTGTGCTAGATGGGGATATTGATGATTTAATAGAATCTGTGCTAGTTTTGGGGGAGAGTAAGGGTGAGTGAGATTCTAAAAAGATTCTAAAATCACATCATCAAAGGAATAGATAATGCAAAATCCACAAAGTAATTTAAATGAGCTAAAGCAAGAGCAAATAGCAAAAATCAAGCAAAGGCGTAGAGATAAGATTTTAGAAAAAATGCCGAGTTTCTCACTAAGCTCATAGAAAATGCAGAATCTAAAAAATCCGTGCTAAAGCTATCTGCCTTAGGAATGAGCCTAAAACGCATAGGCTTTGCTTTTGATGTGCGGTTAGAAAAGAGCGATGGGACGATAAAGTATTTTGTGAAAAATGAGGAGCTAAGCTTTGAGCCTTTGGGCGAAGCAGATTCTAAAGCAGAATCCACAAAAGAAAACGATTCTAAGATTTTGCAAGAAAATGCAGAAATGCAGAATCTAGATTCATAGGCGGCAGGATTTTGGAGATAAAATGGGGCTTTGCAAGGCGAAGCAAGGGAGTTGCCTAAAAGGGTAATGACCGAAGCTGAGACGAAGCAATCGCCATTTTTAGCCCAAAAGCCAACGCTTAAGCAAAGAATAACGCATACCCTAATTATCGGCGACAACTACCCCACCCTTTTGAATCTACTTATAAACTACAAAAGAAAAGTGAAAGTCATCTATATAGACCCGCCTTATGGCAAGGACGTTTTAGGGGAGTTTGCAGAAACAAATTATGACAATGCCATAACACGCGATAATTTTTTATCAATGCTTTATCCGCAGTATAGATGATAGGAATCAAGTTTATGTCAAGGGGCTTTTTGATGAAGTTTTTGGGGATGGGAATTTTGTGGTGTGTTACCCAATAGCAACAAATCATAGTGTTAGAAACTATGGTGGAATCCCAATTGCACGCGAATATGTTTTGATATATCAAAAAGATGTAAAAAGCGATGAATTGAATCTATTAACAAATGAAAACAAGAATTTTACTTTTTGTGATGAAAATGGCAATTTCAATTTAATGGAGTTGCGGAACAGAAATAGTAAAGTTAATTCTAAAAACAGACCAAACTTATATTATCCATTTTATGTTCATCTAAACAATCAAGATGAAAACGATTTATATGAAGTATCGCTGACACAACATAATGGCTTTAACATAGTCTTTGTATTCAAGAAGTAGTGTTTTAGCAAGAAAGAATGTATAGGCTTGACTAAAGTTTATTACGATCAATTTATCGCTTTTTTGATATATAGAATCTATGAAAGTAAAAGAGAATTTCTCATCAGTATTTTTAAAATAAAGCTCAACTCCACAATTTGAGATTTCAGTAAGTTTATCATAAATCCAATTTATCTTTGTTTCGTTTCCACTAAGTGATGTGTAAGATTTTTTTAGATTATATGGACTCATTATAATTTGACATATTGCTTTGTCTCTATAAAGATTAAATGTCCCATTATCTTTAGTGCTAGTAAAGATACATTCTAGTATGTCTTTATGCTTTTGTGTGAGTAGTCTGCCTGTAATTGTTATTTTCATGTGTTTGTCATCTCTTAGAATGTATTGTTGATTATTTTCTAAGAATGTTTTATAGATTCTGCTTTTTGTTATATTTTTGCTTGGTAGAAATAAGCCTAAGAAGTTTTCAAATTTAGTGCTTGTAAATTGCTTTCTATATTGCTCGAATATATGGAGCATATCATTGATATTGGCTAACATGATTATTCCTTAAAATAGATTAATGCCTTGATTGTCTTGTTTTTGTATTTTTTCCCATTTTTTTATATCATCATCACTCTCACTGATAATATGTATAAATCTATCATCATTATTTATTTGTTGTATCTTTGCTCTAGTTTTAATCTTTTTAGTTGGGAGAATTTGTATTAATTTTATGCCATCTTGCCATTCTTTTTTTTGTTTTTAATCCTAAATTATCTTTTGTGATTTTTAGCATTCTTTTTCCCTCATTTTTATTGTTTTCATCATTAATAAAATCTATTTCATAAGCTAATCTTACCGCATCAATAAAGGCTGAAGCTCCTCTACTTCTGCTTGGCTCATTTGTGTATTGCTTTGTGTTATGATGAGTTATGAGTATTGATTGCTTATTTGTTTTTGCGATTTTAATTAAACAATTCATAAAAGCTCTTGCTTGAGTATTGCTCTTTTCATCTCCATCATAAAAGGCAATGAGTGGGTCTATTACAATAAATTGATATGGTTTAAAAAGATTTATATAATTATTGAGACTAGATTCAGTTATTGCTGGTGGAATCTCATCGCATATATCTATTAAATTTAAGATACTTCTTGCATTTGTTTTAATAATATTTTGAAGTATTAATTCTGCTCTTTGCTTTGAAATGCTTTTACTATCTTCACTAAGCCATAAAAGAGATTTAGTCTTATGTTGCATAGCTAATTGTAATGCTATTTGAATGCTTAAAAAAGATTTACCTTTACCACCATTACCACTAATCATTGTAAGTCCATTCTCACAAATTGGCACAAAATTCTCACATAAGAATGTTTGCTCGTTAGTTTCTATTTTGCTTATTGGCTCTATGGATTGTTTAATATACTCAAACATGCAATCTACTTTTTTGTAATTTAAAAAATAATATTTTAGTATAAATATCAAAACAAGATTATTTATTTTTTAGTTGAATTTAAGAGTTGTTTTGTTTATGATTAGATTCTATTGTAATGTTTTTAATTGTATTGTGCTAAATGAAAAAAGATTCTAAAATAATATGATTTAATAAAGTGTTATAGTCGCATTACAACTTCAAGTCTTGAGATTTATCTAGTTTAGGGCTTATAGAATATTAAGCTCATAATCTTTAGTAAGTTTTAATGTTTTTCTTAATCTTATTACAAGTGAATTAGCATTTTTAAACATTTTTGCTTTCATATCTAGCTCCCAACAAATATACACAATAAGTATATATAATTTTTAAGTATTAAAGTTGGAAATTAGGAATCTTAATGTTATAGAGATAGCTCATTGCCAAGCCCCCCTCTTTTTTGTAAAATTCTATTAAATCACTATTCCCCTCTTTCTCACTTATCCAATTCTCCTTATTCATAAATGATAAACAATTGCTCTTTGGAGTCATTCTTTATCATTTTATACAACATTATACTATATTAATATAATACATATATTATAAATATAATCTAAATATATTAAACATTAAATAACTAAGTAATATTAATGTAATTTACATACATATTACATAAAATATTTTTTGCGTTTGTAAGTAATTCTTGATAGAATGCCTCAAAATCTATTAAAGCTTTATCAGAATTATCACAATACTCTTTTATACTCTTGCCCTCAATAACTGCCTTACGATAAGCCTGTCTTTCATAGATAACAGAATCTCAGACTTTTACATCTTCTAAGCACATTTCTTGTTTTGTAACATGAATATAATCTTTAAGATTTCTCAGTTCTTTTGTAAGAAATGGATTAGGTGAAACACGATTAACCAAAATAAGCGAGAGTAGCTTAGGGTTTAAATCCTTTGCTTCAGCATAAAGTTCTAACATATGATCTAGCACATTGACATCATATTGTGATGGAATTGTGGGGATAATGATAATGTCTGATACCAATATTGCCTTTCTCATCTCCTTAGAATCTCTTCCACCTGTATCCACTATAATGCTATCAAAATGGCTACGCATACGCTTAATCTCATCGCCTAGACTTATACCAGTTTTTGAAACACTAGAAAAAAAGTGGCTCTAAGTTAGCTTGACCTCTCATATCTGAAAACACTTCAGTTGATTTTTGTGGATCTGCATCCACTAATAAAACATTATCTCCATCTTCTGCAAGTCGTGCAGCAAGATTAACTGCTAGGGTTGTTTTACCGCTCCCGCCTTTTTCATTTACAATCGAAATAATCATACACTAATCCTATTTATATTATTTACTTAATGTAATAATATTAAATAGTTAATAACAATATATTATACATATAATATATTGTTATTTAGTGAATATCAATATAAAAAATAAATATACTATCCTTAATCCCAAAAGGCGGTGTTGGGAAAAGCACTATAGCTATAAATTTAGCACGCTTTTTCACACTCCAAACGCATGATATTTTACTGCTTGATACAGACCCTCAAAGAAGCGTATTTTATGGCATTCATGTGGTAATGATAAAAGGCTGCAGGTAAAATATGCAAAAGAAACTAAAGAAATCAATACCATATTAAATCAACATAGATTCGTTATTGCAGATACTAGTGGTAGTGATAGGGGTATATAATGGCTTTTTGATTGAGCGTAGTGATGTATGTGTAATCCCTATAAACGTTGGTGCATTTAACATTATTATACTTAATTCAATCATAGATTACCTACAAAAGATTATGCGTGTTAATAGGGATTTAAGGGCTTATATGATCATAAATAGGGCTAATTCAAATCCAAAAATTAAACAAATTGAAACATTAAAAGAGATTATTAAAAGCAAACAAAGCAATATATCTCTTTTAAATAGCGTTTTGTTTGAAAGGGTTGCATACCAACATGCCACAGATAATCAAGTAAGTTTATTTGATTATTGTGGAAGTAATGATAAAGCTTTGATTGAATTTAAAGACTTTTGTAATGAAATTTTAGTAAAGGAAATACATGGCAGCAAATAAACAAAAGATAACAGGTTTATCTGATATAAAAAAATAAAGATTTTCTAGATTATTTAGGAGGTAATACTAAGAGTATAAGGATACACATAGAGGTGGTATTATGGCTCAATACATGTTAAATTAGACACAGAGACATTAAGGCGTTTAAATAATGCAGCAAAGCTAACAAGGTTAACAAAGCAAGTCATAGCATATGATGCTATATTTAATTATTTAAGTTTTTTAGAAAAAGAATTAGGTGTAGATTTTAGTAATTTTGATGAGGGGGAGGTGAAAAAATGAGAAAATTTGTGTTGTCTTGCTTTTTATTTGTGAGTATGCATGCAGAGACGTGTTTTTGCTACAATAGTGAATTATGCGTCCAAGCACAAGCATTTTTAAGTGCATATAAAGTCTGGAAGTTTCAATATGAAAAACTGCTAAACAATGGTGCAAAGAAAGAGGATTTAACTCACATGGAAGAGGCTAGGGATAGACTAACACGTTCTTGCAACTATGCAAAAGAGTTTTTAGGGAGAGATAAGATGTTGTTTGAGGTGCGTATCCTAGATGAATGGAATATGAATTATGATGAGTATCAAAGGTTGTGTAAAGAAGTAGTAAATATAGAGGTGAAATAATGAAAAAATTAATTCTAGCAAGTTTATTAAGTGTTTGTAGAGTTGCATAATGTTCAAGAAATCAATGTGGATGTTTTTAAAGAAAAGATAGACGCAGCTACAGAAGCTTATAACATATCAGACGAATATACCAAACATTTAGTGATTTAAGTGTGAATGAAATTGTGTTATTACAAATAAAGAATCCACATTTTGCAAATTTAAATGATGATTGGAATAAAAAAATCTAACTATTTAAAAAGTTTTCTTAAGGCAAGAATTCGTTTAAGAATTTTTGTATTTTTAGAAAAAATGAGAGATTTCTATCATTTATCTATAGATAATGATAATATGAAAAATTTTGTAGTAATGGCAAAAAATCTTACATAAAATTTATGTTTTTGTGCTTTGAATTGCGTTTTATTTACTAAAAAGTTTTATTCGAAAATACTCTGCCGATATTAGATGTTTGTTCGTGCTTTTAATTCAAGTTTATTAAGTTCGTTTTGAATACAATAAATATCATAAACTTTATCTCTTTTATCATTCATTTTTTAGTTCTACCGAGCTTTGTTGGTGTTAGTGTTTTTCCTTGTGCATGTGCTACAAAATTCTTGTTGATAGTTTTTATGTCTTTAAAAATTAAAAGCAAGTATTGCATACATATATACTTTAAACGCTTTATATGTTTTAACTTATGTTATAATCCTTACATGCTTAAAGCATATCAAAACTACACTTAAGCATATAATGTAACTTTTCGCATTTATCGCAATGTATGCAATTTTTACAATTTTTACCGCTTGTAGCTTCGCAATTTATGCAATCTACACAATTACTACAATTAACACATTCAAAGCAATTAATACAATTATTACAATTAATTAACCCTTTGCTATGTTGTAAAGCTTCATTTTCATTATAAGCCTTTGCATTCCATTTGTTATTGTTATTATCTACATAATACCCTTTTTCTAGTTTTAATTCCATAATCAAACCTTTAATAAAAAATCAATCAAATAAACATTTAAAAACATTAAACCCTTAATCCTTAGCTATAACAAAGTAATATTACATAACATAGCATTACATAACACTATATAACATTACATGATTTATAACTAATAAGCCTTATAACCTCATCATGTAATATATTTGCTTAATGTTGAGGTTAGCAAAAAACATAACATGTAACATAAAAGCTAAGTAAAGCCATACACATATAAATCAATCAAAGCATATAAAAGCACATACACATAATAAAGCCTTTGCATGTATATTAATGCCTTGCTTATAGTTAGAATGTATGCCACACTAAGAGCCGAGCATAAAAGCACATTTAAGCCTTTGCAAACACATAACGCATACATATTAAAACCTTAATGTATCATCATCATTAGTAGGATTTAATACATATAAATCACTATTATTTACTACTTGTTGCAATGTGTTTTCATGTGCTAATTTGTCTATATAATTAGCCCAAAATTGCATTAGCTCCCGTCTCTCTAGCATTCTTTCGCTATGGTTATAACTTTGTATTACCATATTTCCAACACTATGGGCTAAGCACATTTCAATAATGCTAAAATCTAGCTTATGTTTTGGTGTTAAGTCATATAATATTGTTGAGAATGTGGAGCGGATTCTGTGTGGAGCGTTTAGCTTGTGTATGTTTAGATACTCTTTATAACTCCAATATAAAAGCGGCTTGTTATATGCGTTATCTATTGACTTTTGATATTTATCTCTTATGGTGTTGTCTTGTAAATAACGACATATAAAAGCCTTAATGCTTACATAAGGTATTTTATACTTGTTAGCTAGTTTTGTTTTAGTTTGTCGTGTTATTAAGCCTTGTTTCTGTAACTCTAAATACTCATCTAGCCCTTTAATTATTTGTCTTTGCATTCTTACCTTATCACTTAAAGCACATGAAAATACATATTTGTCTAGCTTTTGCTTATACATAAATTCTAGTATTTCAAGTGCTTGACTACTTAAAGGTAATTTAAACTCTTTATTGAGTTTCATTTTATAAGCAGGTATCACTAACATTTTATTTTTAAAATCTATATCCCCCCATTCTAAGTTTAAAATATTATGTATTCTTAAGGGCATATACATATTAAACTTATACATCACTGCAAATAGTCTGTAATCTAGCGTTTTATATTTTGTGAATTTATCGCTATATGTATGTATATCTAAATCATTAAATAAGGCTTTATTGCTATATAAAACAAAGCTTTTTAACTCATCTTCATGTATTGTTTTATAATGCCTTTTTTTATTTCGAGGCTTAAATAATATCTTGTATTCAAACCTATCGCATACGCTATAATCTATATAATCATAAGATACGCAATATTTAAATACTTGTCCAATAATTGCAAATATCTCAAAGCATATAGCTAATTTATCCCTTACTTGATAGCTTTGCAAAAACTCTATAATATCGCTTTTAGTAATATCTTGTATTAGCTTATTTCCAAACTTAGCTAAAAAATGCTTAATGTGCCTTTTGTAATTTTGCTTTGTTATATCCCTTATATCCCTTTTTTCTATCCACTCATTAAATACATGATTAAAAGTAAGCTTTGTATTTTTATCTTTATCTTGCATGTATTGCAAGTAATCCTTAAGGCTTAATCCTTTTTCTTTAAATTCTAAGCTTTGCAATATAGAGTTATATTCTGTTGTTATATCCCTTGCTTTATCAAGGCTTATATGTGGATATTGTCCTATTGTAAGCTTATATATTCTATTGCTAGACTTATATTTGAATATAAAAGCCTTAGATATGCCTTGCTTGTTTTGTCTTAAGTAAAGATATAAACCCTTACAAGTGCTATCGCTTACTAATAAATCTTTACTTGCTTTGTTATTAGCATTAGCTTTATTACTTGCTTTATTAATGCTATTTTCAAAGCTTGTTATAACCCTTTTTATATCATGTAGTGTTGTATATTGCATGTTTATCATTCCTTATAAAATAGTGTTTGTTATCTACTTTATAAAGTATGTTTAGTAGTGTTTGTATGTAAGGGTGTTATGCTTTGCATGTGTATTAATGTTTATGTATTGCATACTAAGAGCCGAGCATAAAAGTATATGTAAGCCTTTGCATGTGTTAAGCATTAATATTGCATACTAGCATATACATTACACACATAATAACATTAATGCTTATGCGTGTTTTCACAAATACAAATAAAGCTTTTACAAAATGCAAAGTATATAAAACACTTGATACAAAATCATTTTTAAAGCGTTACAAATTAATTAATACTTTGATACAAATTAAAATTACATAAGCAAACAATGCTTTAATTTTTGCATTCTCTACTTAATGGATTTTATAAGCTTTTATTGTGTAGTTTTATATGCTTTATTAGCACATAAAACATACTTTAATAAGTGAAAAATTTGTATAACCTTTTGTATAACCTTTTAAAGCTAAAAACAATAGATTATGCGGAATTATAAGGAAGTGGTTACTTGATATAGCTTTATTTTATTTTGCAATATGAGAGCATACACACATTAACACAATATAAAAAACCCTTTATTTAAGGCTTTTATGTGTTTGTGTGTTTTTGAGTGTTAGAGAGAATGTTTTATTGTGTGTTGCTAAGTGGATATAAAAAAGCATTATTAGAATTTAGCGACTTCTGCAAAAAAGAAATAAATCCTACAAGAACGCTAAAGCGAGAAATACACACAGAGTCGATAAAAGCTATGCTTCGCTACATGCTAACACATAAAGGAAATAATAGCCAATACAAAATAGATTCAATCTTTGAGCAATTACAATTTGAAAAAACACTCTCTACAAAACAATTACACGAAATAAAACAAGATTTAATCGAAACAAAGATTCAAGAATTCTTACTTAAAAACTTTGGAATAACGCTTACAAACAATAACGAAACGCTAAGCTACAATCAAAGCCTAACCAACAACGCAAAGTCGATACTCCCGCCACAGCAAAAAGACATTCTTACGCTATTTTAAAAAAACCTTATTTTTACCGCGTTGGAAACGCATTTTTTTATCGATAAGACAAGCTTTGCTCGGCGTTTGATAAAAAGACAATGTAGGCTTCCTTAGAAGCCATACCTTTTACGCTCTTTTATAAGATTTTATAGAATCTTATAAATATTTATAGGGAATAGGGGAAAGTTCAACAATTTATGTGGAAAATGGATAGAATTTTATGTTTTTTGCTTTTATTTTATGCATCCTTTCGTTTTTAAAGGGAATTTTGATATGTGATAGTCAATGCAAACTTAAAATTTAAATATAAAAGCTATTTATAATTTTTTAAATAAGTAATAAAAAGAACTTGAATAATAAAATTAATAACATTTAGCTAACATACAAACTAATCTCGCAAGCTAGTCTAGCCATAGATATTTGTGATAATCTTTATAAAAAGCAATTAGAATCTACAATTACACAAGAAAAGCCAAATTGGAGAGAACGACTTAAGGCGTTAAAACCACAACAAGAGGAGAATATGAAGTTAAATATAGATATTTCAATATGTAATGATACTACACAATATGCTACAAGTAATTGGGAGATAAAGCATATAGATAGCCTAGAGCTTTAGCTGTTGTTGTAAAGACTAATCGCTATTCTAATGCGATATTTAAGGATAATTATCGCAAGGGAGAGAATGTAAAAGGTTTTCATAAGCTATTAATCTTTGATATTGATAATGAAGAGAATATGCCCTATTTAAGCATACAAGACGCAAAAAAGCTTTTAGAGAATAAAAACATTCAAGCCCTTATAATCCTAAGTAAGAATCAACAAAAGATAAAAGGCGATAAAAAGGCAGTGGATAGATTCCGCATTATTATCCCTACACAAACACCTTTAAACTTATTAGATTCTAAAACATTTAGAGAGTTTCAAGCATTAATCTCAAGGCAATTAGGGCTAAATAGCTTTGTAGATACAAAGGCTTTGAGTGATAGAGCCAGATATTATGATATGAGTCCAATTAGTGCCCCACCTTATATTATCGATAAGGGCGATATAATAGATATTAGAGAGTTTGAGAAAAAAGCTATTTTAAATATACAAGAAAAAGAAGAGACAAAACTACAAGAATTAGAAAAGATTAAAGCAATAAAGCAAAATCCTAATGCCTTTAAAAACATGCCACTATTAGACCAAACACAATCTTTAAGCTATCTTAGTGAAAATGGCTTTAATGCCATTCTAAACACACCTATAACAGCCCTTATAAGACATTATGAGACAATTAAGAGTGAATACAATGATGGCTATGATATGATAAAAACAGAAAAAGCAAAATATGCCATTATAAAAGATTCTAATCTAGTCCATGATTTTAAAAGCGGAGAAACCTATAATCCCTATACTTAATGTAAGCAAAATAATAAGCAGCAATAACGCCAATAAAATCGCACGAGAGTTTGAGAATCTAAGCGGGGAAAAAGTGCTTGAGACAAATATATCTCTTATACACGAGCAGCTAAATATCGCATTAAAACATGCCAAAAATGATAAAGAGTTAGAAAATAGCTTAAAGCAAAGCTTTAAAGTAGAATATGTAAAGTTTAGCTATGGAAGTAAAGAGCCATATCTAATAATAGCTGATAGAAAAATCACACAAGAGAATCTAGACTTTTTAGCCATTCTTAAAAAGCTAAAAGAAAATAGAGAAAAAGAAGCACAACAAAATAAAACACAACAAAATAAAAAAGGCTTAGAGAGATAGAATCTTATTTGCTTTAATGCTTATAAACAACACAGACTTATAGCACATAATACAAAGATTCTATATTTAGATTCTAAAAAGCAAAATAGTTAAAGCATAAAATATGATAATTTAATATTAATCAACATAATTTATCATGAATTACGCATATATAAAGTTATAACGCAAAGCATAATGCCTTTATAGTATAAAATACTGAAAAAAATTATAATATTTTGATACCATTTTAATCCACATCATTAACAAAAAGGCTACTTAATGGTTACGCAGCAAAATTTAAAAGAAGTGTTAGAGTTACTAGGTTTCATCGCAAAGGGACAGATTTATACAAAAATCTACACAAATAACGCAAAAATAGAAGTCGATTTCGCCACGCAAAAAATCAATTATGAGCCACTAGATTCTAACTTCAAAGAGGGCAAATATCCAAGTATAGATAATGAAAGCAAAGGCTTTATAATCCACAGAAACACAACCACAAATTTTAGCTCTAATGAAAATTTTGTATGCCTCTTATGTGTTGATGCCCTGCTTTCTAAAGGCTATGAAGCAAGGCATATAATCCTAGAGCCAACCTTTGAAGTCGGGCATAATCAGCAAGTCTATGGCGATATTTTAGTGCTAAAAAAGATTGTATTATTGGATATACTATTGGTTTAATGTTGTTGCTTAATTTATCAATAACACTAAATATTATATCTTTTCTTTTCACACTCTTTTGCTCATACTTTGTGGCTAATGCACCACTATTACCTAAGTCTAAAATCACAATAGGTTTATTAATGAATGAAGCTTTGAAGCAAGGTGTTTTTTCTTGTTTATCAAAGTAAGCAAAGAATACAACTATTTTATCCCTCCAACTCTCCCTTATTTGATATTTATTATTTCCCCCATTCCCCAGATTCTTTAGTCCCAGTATTGCTCTATTTGCAATAGTGATATTGCTTATTTTCTCATCTATATTGCTATCAGTTATATCAAATACCATATAAGCGTATTTGATATATTGTCTAAACCTTGTATCTTTGAGATTATGTGTAGGGATTAGCTCTATGGTGTCGTTGTAGATATTTGCTTTGAGATTGGATACTCCATATTCATATTCAAAGCTTAGTTTTGAACCATTAAAGCTAAAATAAGCTTGTAAGAGTTTTAATTCTTTTGTGCTTTTATGTTTCTTTTGTATATTTGTAAAGCTCTCATATTGATTAAGGCTTAATTCAAAGTTACTTTCATCAAAGTTATTTCTATCAGGAATAAAGCTTAATTTATCTATAGTATCTTCTTTCCCTACATAGACATTATGCACTATAAGCTTTCCGTTATTATCACTTTTGCCTTTAGCTACCACCCTTTTAAATCTATGATTATAAATATATATTGTTGTATTTCTTAGGAGATTCCCACTTATACCATTATGGCATTTCTCTATCTCTATAGTAAGAGGTATAGAATCTGCTATGGGTTTGATGTGTAATTGTTTAGATTCTGTCTTATTTGTCTCTTTAGATTCTTTCTTAGAATCTAACGCTTTTTCTTGCAATGTTTTATAAAAGGTTTTATCTCTATCTAGGTAATTAGGAAAGCTTTGCATAAGCATAATAGTTTTAAAATAACTACTCTTAAGATTACTTGCTTCTTTACAAAGTTCTTCAGATTCTACTTCTGTAAGCTCTCTTAGCTCTATATAGTGATTGCGTATAAGATAATCATTGATTCTATCAATCTTTAGTTTGTATTCTTTTTCTAAGCGTTCTATTTTTTCATTTTCTGCTTTGTCTTTTTGTAATTGTTCGTCTTCTTCTGCAAATATTACATCATTAATAACACCAGCTATTAATGCTCCTGCTACTGCACCTATTATTGTGCCTACAATAGGTGCAGTAGAGCCAACTGCTGCACCAGTAGCTGCTCCTGTGGCAATGCGAGTGAGGAGGGATATGCCTGTTTTGACTGCAAGTTTGGAAGTAGTAGCTAAACCAATTGAAGTTTCTACTCCTAATTCAATTAATGTTCTTTGATTTGACTTACCTTCTGCTTTTTTGTAAAGAAAGTTTAGGATTCCAAAATTCATCATTATGTTAATCTTTGGAATCTTTCTTATCTTGTTTTCTATGCCATTATTCTTAAGATGTTTATCAAGTGTTTCTATGGATAAATTTTCTGCAATTACTAATCCATTAGAAATAACAACTCCCGTTGTTCCAAAGTCTCGTCTGTGGATAGGAATCTTTTTAAAATCATTGCAATGACATTCTAAACCTTTATAGATATTTTTGTTTTCAACCATTATTTTTCCCCTTGCGTAAAATATCAATTTCGCAAAAATTTATATAATTATTTGGCACTCCATCTTTAAAAAAAGAATTATTTTTGAAGCAATTATAATCATTTTCATTCATTTGTATTAAACTATTCTTTAATGTATGGCTTTATGATTTCATATATTTCTTGTATATTTGTATTGCTAAAATCAATAAAAAAATATTTTGGCAAAATTGATTGGATTGTTAATGGTCGTATTGCAATAATGGTATCAAAACTAATCTTAATAATTTCATCTTCTTCACCCATATAAAAAGTCCCCAATGGTAAAACCATATCAGACCCTATGTATTTTTGAAGTATAAAATTATTTGTAGTGATTTGTATAGTTTTGATATTGATAGATAAGAAGATGCCAAACAAATAATAAAATATTATCAAAATAATGGGCAAAAATATCAAGAAATTCAATTTATCAAAATATGCAAAAATAGCATAAATAAGGAAACACGATATGCAGAATCTAAAAAGAATACTCCATAAAAAATTGATACAAAAAAAGATATTTTTTATCCTTTTTAGCTCCCAGATAGTTTTATCTTTAGCTTCGCTCACATTTTGCTCCTCATTACTCCATAAGGTGCTATATCTCCAGCTATTCCTAAATCCCTACGATTGATAGGAATCTTCTCAAATTTATTACAATGACATTTTAAACCTTTATAAATCACCTTATTATCAGTCATTTTTTGCCTCTTTTCGTAAAGAATCTATTTCCTCAAGATATGTGAGCCTTTCTTCATTTTTTAAGGTTTTTCCAATCCTTATATATTCTTCATCACTTAAGTTAAGCATATACTCTGTTAAGTGTGGTTTCATAAGTTCATAGATTTTCTCAAAAAAAGGACCTATATCTATATTACCTATAAGTATATCTGGTATATAAAAGACAATATCACGATTCCAAGTTACAAAAGCATAATCACTACTAAGCACTACAAATGGTGAATTGGCTGATATAGAATAATAAGCATAAAAACTTCCAAATTGCAAAATAATATCCTTGGTAAAGTGATATGTAACGACCATCTTATCTTTTGTAAAATATAATCCCTTGTAATTGAAGGCGGAGAAAACATTTTTAATTATAAGAAGATAAAAAAGAATGAATATTGCTATAGCAAGAAATTTGCCAAAAGAATTATCTGCGGTGTGGATTTTTGGGATGGCAAAATATGAGATAAATAATGTAGCTATAATTCTAATCCCACAATATAAAATTAAACCAATTTTTGATTTTTTTGATTCCCAAATAATCTCATCACCATTAGAATCTAGCTTTATATTGTCTTTGTTTTTAGTGTCGGTTGGTTTTTTAGATTCTAGTTTGTTAGATTCTGTGCTTATAGAAGTTTCTTGTATAGAATCTCGCTTTATAGATTCTGTGGGTTTTGTCTCATTGTTAGATTCTAACATTGTAGGATTTATATGTTTTTGGTTGTTAGATTCTCTACTCACTCTTAACCTCCCCACCTTTTACTACTAAACCATTGGAATTTATAACTACTTCAACTCCACCTGCTTTTAAGATTATTTTATCACCCGAAATCGTTATAGTGGTTTCACCTACTTTGTATGCAATTTCATTTCCTGCCTGTATGGAGCAATCGCTTTGTAATTCTAGTGTAGTATTGTCGGCTTGAAGTGAATATTGTTCTTCTATATTATGTTGCATCGATTTGGCATTAGTGGCAAGATTTTCTTTTACATTGGTAGAGAAGTTTTGCTGAATATCAAGAAACATTTCTCGTTGAATGTTCTGTGTCAAACTCCCCTCAATATGCTCTTGTCTCTCCCCTTTTATTATTGCATTAGAATCCCCCTGTATAGATTCTGTATAATTGCCCTGTATTTCTACCCTCTTATCCCCTCCAACACTCTCACTACTATCATTAGCTACTCTTAGTTTATTACTAGCTCCTACATTTAGAGTATGAGATAAGCCTACTATAGTATCTTTGCTTAGGGCTACATTAGTTAGGTATTCTGCTCCAACTCTTACATCTTTTAAACCTAATATTTCTTGCTTATGATATTTAGTGATAGATTCTGTGTAACTTCCTTCTACTTTAGAATCTTTATTGTTGTGTATGGTTTGAGAGAAATTATGCTTGATTGTTTCTGTGTAGTCTTTTTGTGCTCTTATATAGATTTCTTCATTATCTTTTATATTTGATAGGGTAAGTTCATTATAACCTTGTTCAATGATATTTGGTTCAATGGTATTTGCTATGTTTGCTACAAACTTTCTAACTCAACAAGATAAAATTCCAACTTTCTATCCATTGCAATGAGATACTTAGGAAACTTTGCAAATGAAATATAAGGATAAGCTTCAAGTAGCTCTTTCGATGAAATGACAAATGTATGTAGCTTATCCCCTAATGCGATAAATTGCATTTCATTTGTCTTTTTTGATTCAATATATACAAATGTGGGTGTTATGTAAAAATCAGTATTGGAGTTTGCTTTAATACGATAGAGAAGTTTATATGTATTAAAGTCATAAATAGAGACTTGATCATCTGTTTCAAGCACAATATATTTTTGATTTTGTGAAAAATGTGCCGAACTAAACCTAGTATTTGAAAATATTGGGTTTTCATTAAATGTTTTAATAATATCAAGCGTCTTTGAAAAGAGAAAAAACTTGCCTTTTTGAGCAATTAATATTAACTCTTTGTCTGCAGATATATCTGAAAGGCCCGCATTCTTAAACGATAGATGTTTATTGTTTGTTAAATCCCTAATATGCAAAATAACTTTACTAGAACTAAGCATGCTAGCATGATAATAATCATAACAAATCAATATATTGTCTATTTGTCTAGGGTTGGCTATAAATAAACTCGCACGCTTTTCAGCTTCACGCGTACCATTGCACTCTAGGGCTAATTGGCTAGCTTTCTCGTCTAATTCGCCATAGTCCAAAGAGGGTGGAATGTATTTTTCCATATCTTTTTGGCTTAATGAAGTGATGCTTTTTATAGCAATGTTTGTTGTTTGCAAATCACTATTATGACTACAAGCATGTAAAAAACATACGACAAAAAACAAGAGGCAAAGTTTTATATTCATTATTCATATTCTCCCAATTCATAAGATATAGGCAAGATTACCAAGCTTCCAAAGTTATAGCTCAGGTATTGTTGTAACTCTCTATGTGGCACTTTGTAGTTATCATATCCCCAAGTTATAGCATTTTGTGTAATGGTGACATTATCTCGTATGTGAGAATTTATGTCTTTGCCATTACTTTGTGGTATAGTATTCCATACTATCCAATGGCTTTTGAATTTAAAAAAAGTTTCTTTCTCAAAGAGTAATCCTGCATTAATCAAATCTTTTGTCTCTTACTTCATATTTGCGTATAGCAAAATTTAATCCTCTATCTACCATCTTATTATCTCCTTAGAATATTAATGGCAACCAACCCTAAAATAAACCACAATACATGCCACAAAAGCACAAATTGCAAGAAAAATGTAAGTCTCATAGCCCCACTTTTATATGCCACAAACGCTAATGTAAGAAAGCCTAAGATAATGATGAGTAATTTTAATGTATTAGATAAATGCAAACTTAAAACTTGAATGCCAAAGCCACATAATGTGATGATTATCGCATTCATAGGGACATTAAACAAACAAAAATACAATATAAAAAGCAACATTGCAACACACAAGGCTTTAAGCTTTGTCAAACTACTAAAAATAACTGCCACTACAAACCCGCAGCACACCGCCAAAATATCATAAATAAGTGAATAACTTATATCAAACAAGATTCTAGCAAACATTAGAGTAACCGCAAAACATAGGCTAGTAATCGTTGGATAATAGATTTTCCTACAATATATCTTTTCCACCAGAATCCTTTGATAAATTTGATATTGGATAATCAGTAACCCTCAAGGTTTTATAACCGCAATTTTTGATAGAAATCTCATCAAAACAATCACTGACCGTTGGCTTATAATATCTTTTTTCAGCCCAATTTACACCTCTTAGAATCATTGCATTGTTGCTCGCAATCATTCACCCTAGCCTTACTTTTTATACGATACAAAAGAATAATTTCTATATACATAAGCCAAAAGGTGGTAAAATGCAACAATAAACTTACTAATCTATAGCTAGAAAATACCAAGCAAAAAATAACACAATACGCTACAAAAATCACAAAAATGATAAGAAAGAATTTTGTGTCTTGATATTTTATGTATAAATAGTAGCAAAAAATGCTATACATAAAAAGCGACCAAAATGCTATGTTGATTAGATGCGACATATAAAGCCCAAAAATAGCCCCTGTATTACGATATACATACAAATCTATTTCATTAAATAGCCTAAAGGCTATAAAGTTAATAAAAACAATACCATAATTTGCAACTAATAAGCCCACAATAAAATTGATAAGTATTGAAAACAAAAAAGTTAAAAATAATGCGATAGACTTTTTATTCATAAATTACCTTATTGTTAGAATCTAAAGCCAAAAGACATGGGTTTGGTTGTAAGTCTATAATCTCATATTCATCGTGTGTAGGTAGCGACTTCGTTTTTTTCTTTATATATTTTTGTATAGCAAACTTTAATCCCCTATCTACCATTTTATTATCATAATTATCAGCAAGTTCATCTTTTGGGATTGATAAAATACCTAGTTTTCTTAAAGTACCTTTTGGCAAATTGCCATCATAAAAGGCATATTTATTGACTATAACTGCTTCTTCAGCATCTTTTTGTTCAGCAAATGGTGCTTCTAAAGAATTGCGATACACTCCAATGGCATAAGGTATCTGTCCCACTGCATCAGCCCAATATGGAATCCCTTCCATTGAGACAAGAATAAAACCTCTAGCACCTTTTGGAAGTTGCTTCCAATCACCACTGCCACCACTACGAAAAGATGAGCTAAATCTATCCACTTCCGCAAACTCCACAATATCCCTCCAAGTAAAATACAATACACCAAGTTTTTGACATTTTTCTTTATCTTTTAAGTCTGGATTGACATCTAAAAGCTTATGATATTTCTCTGCGCTGCTTTCAAACCATTGGATCCCTTGTAGTTTATATAACCCACTGACACTAAGCCTAGTCTCTGTTCTATCTTTTCTCTCTATACTAAAGAGATAGATTCCCTCTTTGTTGAATATTTGTATTTTCTCTTCCCTCACCACAAACCTATGTACCAATTTAGTATACCCTTTCTTTTTGTCTTTAATGATAATCTCTTGTATATCTTTTGTGAATTGCTCTAGGCTTTCTTTAGAATCAAAGTTTAATGTCATAGTAGTATTAGATTGTGATAGTGTAGATTCTGGTTGTAAGTCTTGTGTTTGTCTTATCTGTTGTGTGTGCTGTATTTGATTGGATTTTGTTTGTGTGGCAGTCTCTAAGGATAAAGCATACTCACTTTCTTTGGTGAGATTTTCATCTGTATAGATTTTAAGAGAGGTTGAGTTTTCTTGTAATTGTATATAATATTCTTTTTGTGTTTGATTATTAGAATCTTGATTTAATAGGGTTTTTAAAGCGTATGTTTTAGTGGGGTTTGAATAGTGAGACACATTGAGCATTTTACCATTAAAATAAAATGTAGGTATCTTAGCAAAACTTTCTACACACAAATGCCCATACTCATAACTTCTACATATTTTCCTATTGCGGTTTATAGGGTATGAATAATAATCTGGGTGATTGATTGTAATTTCAAATCTATTGATATTTTTAATGTGTTCTTGGATATTAAAAAGAGTTTCTCCTTGAAAATTTGTTTTATTAGGCAAAGCAATCTTTTGCCCTACTTTTTGCCCCATAGCTAATAAAACAACTTCCGCATTAGGAATAGGCTTCCCATTGGAATCTACAATCTGTATTCTTAGCATATCTTTACTATACTCTTGGGTGTTTTCTCTATTTGACATTTGTTCTCCCCATTAATTCCTAGTTAATCTTATACTATAAATATCGCTTTGTAATATTGGCATTGTCTTTTTGTAAAATTTGCTTGGTTTTGTTGCAATCTTTTGTGATTTGCTTCTAAAGCCTTTCATAATGTATTTTCTTGCTTGATAGCTATCGGTATATCGATTGATGATTCTTGTTACAGAATCTACACTAGCCCTAGTATCAGTATTAGTCTTAACAAAAAATAGGTTTCACTCATGCTTTTTTAACGCCCCATTAGATTCTAAGAGATTATCCTTAGCGGCTTTGTCAATTACATCAAATATCACTTCGGCATCATCATCAAATGGAGAGTCTGGATTTAGTGGTTTCTTATTCATTATGAGTTGGTAATAACCTTTTGGATTCGGATAAAAGATTTGTTCAAAAATATTTTTATATTTAGGATTATTATAAATAAACTCTGTGATTTCTCGCAGGGCTTTGTTGTATGGATAGCAATAACATTGTGCGGCTAATGCAGAATTTAATCCAGAGCTTACATTATCGTCAAACTTTGTATTTGGGCATACCTTACCTCGCTCTTTAAGCATTGTTAAAGAAATATTTTTAATGATTGTTTTATCTTTTAAATCTATATGTTTGATTACTGCTTTATAATAACTTGAATAGAAATTATCAATAATGGCAAAATAAGAAGCAGGTATCATGCCCACACCACCACATATATCCATTTCAGATTCTGAAAGTTTTGGCAAATCACAATCAAAGCTAGGCTTAATGTTATCTTGTTGCAACATTTCTTCAAGGCTTAAGGCATTGAGGCTTGAGACCAAAATAAATACAATATAAAATTTATTCAAAATCTTTAAATATTTCAGCATTTTTTATCCTTGTGTATGTTTGTTGTCTTTCTGCCAAATTATTATACCAACCATTAATTCTTTCAGTAATTAACCTTAGGTTTTGACTCACATTATTTAATGTAATAGTTCCACCTGTGCCATTTCGATTTTTGGTAAAACTATATTGTGCATGAATAATATCTTGGTTTCGCGATATTATAAAGATTTTGCTCATTGATTCTGTATGTATTCCAAACCCACACCGCACTAAGCAAAGCATACACTCCAGAATCTGTAACTAGCTGTGGCTGTGCCTCAAAATCTATATCACTACTTAGCCAACCTTGATTGTGCAAATATCTTGTGCAAGCATGATAATTATCTTTAAAGGTTAAATGCAACAATCCTCTCCCTCTAAAGTTATAGCCATCATCTGTGTTGGGTCTATTGCCATATCGATTGTAATTTTTGTTGGCATTTTCTTTAGAAATACTTTCAGCAAGTCTTAACTGCCCAGCCCAAGTCTCTACCCAACTTTGTGCAAAGAAATGCTCTAGTCTTGCTCTAGTATCAAGATTGTAGCGCATATACATAGGTTCATTATTAGTATGGAGTCTATTAAGCTCATTTACCATATCTTTTAATTTTTGCACTTTAGCATTTACTTCATTGTAATGATTTCTTTGTGCTTGTGTGGTGGGCGTGGTTTCTAATATCGCATAATTAATACCATTAAACACTCTTTTTAGCATATCGTATCGAAAACCTCTTATGATAAAGTTTGCATGGAATGCCAAAAAATGATCACGCAATGAATGTCCTCAACACACTTGATTATAAATTTCTATAATCAATACCTTATCTCTTATTTGTTGAAAGATTATATATCGTCCAATAGGGTATGTGTTATCAACTTCACCGCATTCGTATTCTTCTTCTATAATAAGTGTTTTATAATCTTTCCAAGTATAGCGTATATATGGTGTTATAATATCTTTATAAAGTGCAATAGTCGTGTTTACTAAAGGCATATTGCCCAACATCTGAGACATAACCCCATCTTGCTGATACCATTGTTTATAAGCATCTGATATATCACTTGAATTGATAAATACTTTTCGTGCATTTTGTAGTCCGCCTTGACACAAACTTATTTTGCAATCTTTATCCATACATGCAGGGATAAAGCCATACAACCTTATGAGCAGATTATCGCTTTCTTTGCAATCCATACTTTGCCATTGCAATGCGTGAGAATCTTGTGCGTAAATACAAAAAATAAAGCATAAAAAAAATATCAAATGTCTCATTTTACTCCCTATGCAGTATTCGTGAAGCATTATATTGAACATTTTTTTCTTCATTCGTTAATTCATTGTGATTTTTGTAATGGAAAAAATAGGCAGGATTGATTCTGTAACGGGGAATTCCATTATTTTGACTAGATGATATTTCAAAGTGTAAATGTGGTCCATAAGTAGAGCCAACGCCACTTACCCCACTATATCCTATAATTTGTCCAGCAACTACTTCTTCCCCATCTTCTAACATACTTGTTGTGCTTAGATGAGCATAATACAAATAAAATACTTCACTATTTTCATTACTATCACTTTCTCTTAAGTTACCTTTAATATAATATGGAGAATAAGTAGAGTTTCTTAGCTTATGTTTCATAATTTCTAAATCTAATCCTGTTATTGCTATTAGTATACCATTACCATAGCCTGTAGCAAAACGTTTTTTTATTACCTTTCCATCCAAACATGCATACACAGGTGTTCCGATATTTGCAAACAAATCTATGCCTTGATGTGGTCTAGGTTCTCTTTGTTGTGTAGAGGTATTATATCTGTAAAATCGTATATGCATAAATGTAGCATTTTGTGGATTATTTATTTGGCTTTGTGTATATATCGTTATTTGTGGATTTACAATCGGATTATGCCAAGTAACAATCCTCCATTTAGGCTTCTTTAACACTTCTTCCCCACTCTCATTTTGTAGTATATCCTTAGGACTAAAAGCAAAGACCATGATTTGTTTATTATAGCTATGCCATTGGTGTTCTATGAGATTAATTTCTATTTGTTCACCTCTGTGTTTTTGATTATTTCTTTTAAAGAATTGTAGTTCACTTAGTAAGATACTATCGGTATTATACTCCTCTGTTTGTGAGAGTTCTTTATATGCCCAATAGGTTTGTTGCTTTTGTGCATTAAAGCTTTCTACACTCATAGAATCTGGCTTTATATAATTGGCAGTGAGGACTACTCTGTGTTTTTCTGTTGTATGGGTATTACTATCTGCTTTTTGAATCTCTCTGTGTAAATAGAGAGATTGTAAATCTGTGTTAGAGAGAATATGGGTATATTCTACTAGAAGTGTTATTGGAATTGTATTATTAGATTCTATAGCATTACTCATTAAGGCTTGATTGCTAAACCTCTGTATGGAAGCTATAAAGCCATTTATTTCTTTAGCTAAATCAATCCCACCAGCATTGCCATAGCTTTCTCCTCCATGTATATAAAAGCCTTGTCTTTTTGTGCTAGATTCTGTAGTGTTAGTGCAGTCTTTATCTGTATAGATAGGGATATTATACTTCCCCCATTGCTTCTTGCCTTCTTTAGTTCTTGAGAGAGAATACCAAGTATTATTGTATGTTCTTATGCCACTTTGTTTATCATCTGTGCTTCGACTAATGTTTATATAATATATCCCCTCTGGTATTGCTCCTTTATCTTTTTGCTTTTGATAGTCTTTATCTAGGCAAAAATATTGAATAATGTTTTGTGCAGAATCTGTATATTCATGAGCAACAAACTTCTTGTAGCTCTTATTGTTTTGTAAATCTACCTTTTCTTGCTCACTTAGGGCATTGCCGCTATAGGCTTTAAAAGATTGTATGATTTTATTATTTTGATGGATTTGGAGCTCATAGCCATTAAAACACAAAGAAGGTTTACCAATAAGATTAAGAGTAATGGTTGGATTGGGGGTGTTGGAGTAGTTATTTGTTGTTTTTATGTTATCGCCTTTTGCTTTTTCTAAGAATCTTGTATCAAGGATTTTGAGCTCAAATGTGTTGGCATTACTAGGCAGATTAAACCGCAATACTCCATTTTGGCTTATGCTCTCTTGCGTTTCATCTTTTGGCTTTTTAGAATCTTTTGTATCAAGAGGAGTAAGTCGTATGCGGACATTGTTTAATGGCGTAAAGCTATCCTCAAGAAAGACCTTGATAGTTAATATAGTTTGTCCTGTCATATTGCTTTTCCTAATTTAACTTATATTGTTCTTGTTATTTTAGCTATTTTTATGGATTGTGAGGTTTTTGGGTTACTCGCTTGTATATTTGCACTCATTCTAATGTCTTTGTATGACATCACTTTCTTTGCTACTATACTCATCTGCTTACCTCTCCCATTGTCATTGGTTCTTTTCACTGCAGTCTTGTCATTGCGTTTCTCTATTTTGTAATATTACAGCATTACCACTCTCTAATCTTTGCAATAACTCATCATTTATAGAATCTAAAGGGATAAGATTCTCTTTCTTTGGGTCATCTCGTGGTTGGCGGTAGTAGATGTGGGTTGTATCTATAATTTCCTTATCAATATATTCATCAATATGCCCTAGTTCCCTACTATATTGATGTAGATAGAATCTATTCTCAATAAGCTTAAAAGTAAGATAAGTATTGGTGATATTACCTATTCTGTCTTGCCATAAAGAAGTGAGAGTAAAGAAATCATTTTTGTTAGCAACGATACCTATATTGTCACTAAAGCAAAAACCTTGCATGATTACATCACTATCAAAAATGCTTATACAACTATATTTCTTAACAGCTCTCCCTAGCTCATCATTGTCCCAATTAAATAAAGTTATTAAAATAAAATCTTTCTTGTCCGTATGTATATTATAAGATTTTGTGATGATATTTTCTTTATTATAGGGTAGGTTTAGAATATACTTTTGCTTCGCAATATCCTCAAAACTATTAGCAAAGACTAGAGATGCAAATATCAAAAAAAATATACAATTACTACAACCAATCCTCATCAAATATCCTATCATCTCGTATCCTTTCATATTGATTCCACCTTGCTTGATAGCTATCGGTATATCGATTGATGATTCTTGTTACAGAATCTACACTAGCTCTCGTATCAGCATTAGCATTTACAAAGCAGTTATTCTGCCTCCAAAAATACGCCGCACTCATTATAGCATAACCACCATTTTCAAAGAGTAGGTTTGGATTTACTTCAAAGTCTATTGCATTGTCTATCCACTCCCATTCTCTAGCTCTTATTGTGAAATTTCGATAGTTGTTTCTCCCTGTAAGATGAATCATTCCTCTACCTCTAAAGTTATAGCCATCATCTTGTCCTATCATTTAGAATCTACCTTGACGATTAATTTGCCTGTTTCATCAATTAAGTTGTCAATATAAAGTTTATCAAGTAGCCTAGCCATATCATCTTTAACACTGATATTTTCAACTTCCTTTGCATATTGTAAAAATATAGAATCTAAAAGCTTTGGGTTATTGAAAGCGAGATACTTGCTTAATTCTTGTATCCCATATTCATATGCTACTCCAATATAATCGTGTGAACACATTTGGATTCCAGCACCGCTTGTAAATTTCTTATTACATTCACCTATATATTCCCGTTTTTTCATCGCTTCTCTTGCTATGTTTTTAATCTCTTGCTTTTTATATTCAGATATGTGTTGCATTATGAGGTGGTAGTAGCTAGTAAAAAAATTATCTAAAAAGATTATTGTGGGACTTCTTGCCATTCCACAACCTGCAGCGCAACTTATCACTGCTGCGACTTCATCGCTACACTCAAAATCATCATCAATACTAGGCTCTAAACTCTCTAGCATTCTTTCCTCATTGTTATAGAAATAATCATATATGCCTTCTTTCTTGTTTGTATCATGAGCATACACTATAAGCACTATCAAGCACATAAATATCCATTTTTTCATTATTTGCTCCTTATGTTTCAAAATCCTTAAAGATATTTTGAGATTTAATTCTTGTATGTTGCTTAGTTCTATCACTTAGCCCATTTGTGCCACCATTTATGGTAAGACTAATTGCTAAAACACTTTTTGTAGTATTTACATTTTCTTTTGTGATTATTATATTACCATTAGCTTCATCATCTATGATCTCATAGAGATGCTTTCCTTTAAATATTAAAACTTCTTGATGTTTTTTGGCATTGGGATAGCATTTTCTATCATTCCAATAATACACCGCACTAAGCAAAGCATACACTCCAGAATCTGTAACTAGCTGTGGCTGTGCCTCAAAATCTATATCACTACTTAGCCAACCTTGATTGTGCAAATATCTTGTGCAAGCATGATAATTATCTTTAAAGGTTAAATGCAATAATCCTCTACCTCTAAAGTTATAGCCATCGCCTTGTCTCATTACTTAGAATCCACCTTGACAATCAACTTACCTATTTCATTAATTAGGTTGTCTTGATACAGAGAATCTAGTATTTGCTCACTAATGCCATTTTGTAGAATCTGCTCCGTATGATTTAAAAATATGCTATGCAACAAAGTTGGATTAGTTTCCGCTAAGACTTTTGATAATTCCATAATACCCAAACTATACGATCGAAATACGCTATCATTTTTTAAGATTTGGCAGTAGGCACTACTCATTTGAGTATCACATACAATAGCATTAAAATCTTTATCCCTTTGTTTCATCGCCTTTTTTGTTATGGATCTTATATTATCTTTGTGTAGTGTAGCGGTATACTGCATAATCATTTTGTAGTATGATGTAAAAAGATTATCAATCAATATCAATGCAGGAGTAGCAGCCATACCAGCATTTGCAGAAAAACAGATATATTCCTCTACACCATCTATAGCCTTAGCACAATTAAAGCTAGGCTCTAATTCTCCCATTTTGGCTTCATTCTTAGAATAATATTCAAAGATACCAAGAGAATCTGCCCCAAAAGATAAACTGGATAGTAATGTAATAAGCAAGATTCTAAGCATTTATTGCCTCCTTAAGTGATTATTGATTGTCAAACTCTACAAATATTTGATTATTTCTAATCCTATTGTGTGAATCTCTTCTACTTGTTAAACCTTTTCTTCCACCATTTACAAGCACACTGATTGTTCTTTGGGCTTGTGTCAGGTCAATTTCTTGCTGTGTGTCCTCATCTATTGTTGGGATTATAGTATTACCATTAGCTTCATCATCTGCTATTTCATAGAGATGAAAATTTCTCCAAGCTGGAATACTAACATTGACTCCATTAGGATAAGTTTTTGTATTCCAATAATACACCGCACTAAGCAAAGCATACACTCCAGAATCTGTAACTAGCTGTGGCTGTGCCTCAAAATCTATATCACTACTTAGCCAACCTTGATTGTGCAAATATCTTGTGCAAGCATGATAATTATCTTTAAAGGTTAAATGCAATAATCCTCTCCCTCTAAAGTTATAGCCATCATCTGTGTTGGGTCTATTGCCATATCGATTGTAATTTTTGTTGGCATTTTCTTTAGAAATACTTTCAGCAAGTCTTAACTGCCCAGCCCAAGTCTCTACCCAACTTTGTGCAAAGAAATGCTCTATCCTTGCCCTAGTATCAAGCTTATAATGCACAAACATAGGTTCATTATTAGTATGGAGTCTATTAAACTCATTTACCATATCTTTTAGTTTTTGCACTTTAGTATTTACTTCATTGTGTTGATTTCTTTGTGCTTGTGTGGTGGGCGTGGTTTCTAATATCGCATAATTAATACCATTAAACACTCTTTTTAGCATATCGTATCGAAAACCTCTTGTAATGATTTTATATTTAGGCTTCTTTAACACTTCTTCCCCACTCTCATTTTGTAGTATATCCTTAGGGCTAAAAGCAAAGACTATGATTTGTTTATTATAGCTATGCCATTGGAATCTACAATCTGTATTCTTAGCATATCTTTACTATACTCTTGGGTGTTTTCTCTATTTGACATTTGTTCTCCCCATTAATTCCTAGTTAATCTTATACTATAAATATCGCTTTGTAATATTGGCATTGTCTTTTTGTAAAATTTGCTTGGTTTTGTTGAAATCTTTTGTGATTTGCTTCTAAAGCCTTTCATAATGTATTTTCTTGCTTGATATTTCTGTATTGTCCTACTCACTCTTAACCTCTCCACCTTTAACTACAAGTCCATTAGAATCTATAACTACTTCTATGCCACCAGCTTTTATTATAACAGAGTCTCCTTTGGTTGTGATAGAAGTATCCAAGCTTTTTAATATAAGTGTGCTGATAAGAAGGGCAGTATCATTAGTATCTAAAGACAGAAGATGGGAGGCTAGAGAACTTGTAGGTTACTTTTACTGAAATCCCAAATCAAATAAATGCACATTTTTGCCTATTTGTTTGAAATAATAAACTGTGTATTCTAAACTCACAAACATTCTATTCTTATCTATCCAAAGAATACAATAATGCCAAAGATCTTCGTCTATCGTTAGGCTTGAAAACTCATCTAAATTTTCTTTATATCTTTGTTTTTCTTCTTCTGTGAGTAGTAGGGGTATCTTTGTGGCAATATCAAACTCTACAAAGGGAAAATAATCTTTTGTAGGCATTTTTGTGGGATAAATGAGTTCTAGAAAGGATAAAGTGTTTTCTTCTTTATAACCATTAATGTATTCTAGATGCTTGAGATGATAAATATAGGGAATGGTTGAATTATAATAAGTGTATTCTGTGAGTCTGGTATCACTTAGCCAACCATATTCTTTAAAAGGTTCTTCTAAGGGTAAATTATCAAGAACAATGAAACCTGTATCATATTCTCTCTCCCTATATATTTTTGTCGTTGTATCACTAAGTATTCTACTTTTGTCTGCTACACATTTGTCTATAGATGCAATGAGGCGTGTAATATACCAATCTTTAATGATTTGTTTTCTTAATGTTATGTCCTTAGGGAGTTCTTGATGTTCTTCCTCATAAGTATCTAATCCTCGTGCAATATATGGCATTCTCTCTCCTTTATTCTTTAGGTAGTTTGCAAGTTGTTTTGCAAACTCCTAGTTGCTCTTGCTTTTCGTCTTCGCTAAATTCGCTGTAAAGCTTTTTACATTCTATATAGTATGCTGGATTAATTCTATTTGTAAGCCCTTTTTCTACATTATCTGTATCCCTTATTTCAAAGTGTAAATGCGGTGCTTTTGTGCCTTTTGCATTGCCTGATGTCCCACTTAAGCCTAGAATCTGTCCTGCGACCACCTTATCTCCTTTTTTCACATGAACTTCTGATAAATGTGCATAGAAGAGATAATAAGATTTTGCCTCTTTATTGAATTTCTCTTGTTCTATTTCGCTATTCTTTTCATTAACACTCCCATTGTTATTATATGTAACATATTGCAATTGGTAGTTTATGAATGCTCGTCGTATTTTTAGAATCTCTAAGCTAGATTCTGTAACTTTTAGGGTAATGGTGTATCCATAACTAGAAGAATTTCCTATGCTTACCACCTCACAATCTAGTGGGGCATAAAGCTTTGTGCCAATCTTTGCAAATAAATCTATGCCTTGATGTTTTTTTGAACCCCTTTTAGTAAAATATCCAAACATAGCAGTTTCTATTCTATCACTGTTCCCACTAAAACTAAACAATGTTACTCTAGGATTTACAATAGGATTATGCCAAGTAATGATTCTCCATTTAGGCTTCTTTAGCACTTCTTCTCCCTTTGCATTGATATTTCTATCTGTATCTAAAAAAGCAAAGACTATGATTTGTTTATTGCAGTGCTGCCAATCATAGTCTTTTAAATTAATCTCTATATTTTTTCCTTTATAATCTTTTTGTCTTTTTTGAAAGAGTGTTATATCCTTAATCCTTACTTCCTCAAGGTTATACTCCTCTGTTTGTGCTATTTCTTTATATCCCCAATAGGTTTGTTGTTTTTGTGCTTTAAAGCTTTCTTCACTCATAGAATCTGGCTTAGTGTAATTAGCAGTGAGTGCTACTCTGTGTTTTTTTATTGTGGGAGTATTATTTGCTATTTGAATCTGAATCTCCCTGTGTAAATCGACAGATTGCAAATCTGTGCTAGAGAGAATATGGGCATATTCTACTAAAAGCTTTATTGAAAGTTTATCATCTTTGGCTTGATTGCTAAATCTCTGCAAGGAAGCTACAAAGCTATCGATTTCTTTAGCCAAATCAATCCCACCAGCATTGCCATATTTATCTCCCCCATGTAGATAGAAGCTATCTCTTTGTGTGGTGGATTCTAGTGTATTTGTGCAATCTTTATCAGTATAGATAGGGATATTATATTTACCCCATTGCTTTTCACCTTCTTTAGTTCTTGAGAGAGAATACCAAGTATTATTGTATGTTCTTATGCCACTTTGTGTATTGTCTGTGCTTTTGTTTATATCTATGTAGTAGATTCCTTCTGGTATTGCTCCTTTATCTTTTTCTTTTTGCCATCCTTTATCCAAACAAAAATAAGAAATAGCATTCTCTTTTTCTTTATAACTTACAAAGTTTTCATATCCATATTGCTCTTTTAAGCTTTCTTTTTCTTTTATGCTTAAAGCATTTCCACTATAAGCCCTAAAATAATCTATCACTTTATTGCCATTATTTATATAGAGTTCTTTCCCATTGAAATATAGGCTAGGCTTAGATAAGAGATTAAGAGAGATTGTATTATTTGTATCATTGTAGCTATTTGTAGTTCTCTCCATATTACTTTTCGCTTCTTTATAAAATCTTTCATCAAAAACTTCAAATCTAAATTTGTTAGCATTATTAGGAAGAGTAAAGATTGCTTCTCCGTTTTTAGAAATTTGTTCTTGCTGTTCATTCTTGGGTGTTGTGGAGTCTTTAACATGCAGCGGAATAAGTGTTATTTTTACGCCATTTACAGGAGTGAAAGCATCTTCAAGATATACTTTGACTTTTAATTGCTGTGTTTTTACCATCTATTGTCTCACTTCATTAGTTGTTCTTTATATTATATGAAATTTATATGAAATTATCCAAAGATTGTATTGCTTTTGTTGTCTTTATTTTTCACTCACTCTTAATCTCCCCACCTTTAACCACAAGCCCATTGGAATCTATTATGACTTCAACTCCACCTGCTTTGATTATAACAGAGTCTCCTTTGGTTGTGATAGTAGATTCTCCTACTTGGTGTAGGATTTGGTTTTGTGCCTGATTATATATATCACTCTTAGCTATAGTATGAATAGCATCACTCAATAAGGTGCTATTAACTTCAGCATTTATAGATACAGATTGTGAGGTATGCACATGAATATTATTTTGAGATTTAATCAAGGTCTCACCTTGTGTATCGATTTGCAAATCTTTGTTAGTTTGTATATTATTGTAACCTTGCACAATTTGTGTTGCATTGTCATCAATTGTTTCAATTTTATAGCGTTCAATATGTGTTTGAAATTTCCCCCCAACCTCTACCCTCTTATCCCCTCCTACATATTCACTACTATCATTAGCTACTCTTAGTGTATTACTTGCTCCTACATTTAGAGTATTACTTAATCCTACTATGGTATCTTTAGAGAGTGCTACATTGGTAAGATATTCTGCTCCAACTCTTACATCTTTTAAGCCGAGTATTTCTTGTTTATGATATTTAGTAATAGATTCTGTGTAACTTCCCTTGACTTTAGAATCTTTATTGTTGTGTATGGTTTGAGAGAAATTATTGTTTATAGATTCTCTATAGTCTTTTTGTGCTCTTATATAGATTTCTTCATTATCTTTTATATTTGATAGGGTAAGTTCATTATAACCTTGTTCAATGATATTTGCTGTGTTTGAATGCTCTGTTTGTGATGAATCTGCTTGGTTTAGTGAATCTGATGAGTTTCTTATATTTGTTAAGTTTATTGTTCTACTTGATAAAGAAGTCTTATGGGAATCTAGGGGATTATGTATTAGGCTAGGATTAGTTGTATTATATAAACTTCCAGATATAAATGGCTTATCTATATCATTATCTAAGAAAGAGATTATAACTTCATCTCCAATTCTTGGAGTATGATAGAAGCCAGAAGAGTTGCTTGCAATAGGAGAAGCTACTCTAAGGAATGGAGTGTAAGAGTATCTTTTGTTAGGGCTAGAATGTGTTTGTATAGTATTTGTGTTGGTGGTATCTTTATTGTGTTGTGTTTGGTTGGTTATTGTGATTATGTTTTCTTGATTAGTGTTTGTTTGATTTATGCTATTGTTATTGCTACTTACAATATTGCTACTATTGCTAGTAATTTGATTATTCTGTAAATCATTATTTTGTATATTAGTGTGCATATTACTTTGTGAATCACTATCTTGTGCGTTATCTTTTTGGATTCTTTCTAAGAGGGCATTATCTCTTTTTTCTTGATTTGCATAGATATTCATTCTCACTTTTACTCGACCATATTCATCTGTATAGATTGTGTTGTGTTCTTGCAAAATCGTTTGATTTGCCCTCTCTTGTGTTGGTGCTCTTAGATAACCTTCTCCTATTACAATACCTTGTGTATGCAATGGTGCTTTTGGTTTAGCTTTAGTATCTGGGACATAAAGCATATGAGAAGGCATAAGCTTTAAAGTGTTGCTATAAGATCGCATAAAGCCATTTTGATTTTTAGATGATGATGATATTATAGATTCATTGTCATGAGAGTTACTTATTGCTGTGTGAGCGACATCTCCTTGTGTTGTGCTGTATTGTGTTAAAAGTGCATTATCTATGAGTGTTTGTTCTATGGCCACAACAATAAACTCTTTATGTTTATTAAGCAGAGTGTTATCATTATTTGCATATTTATATTTTTCATAATCTATTTGCAGAAAGTCTGCTAGACCTAAATGATAAATATTGCTTTGTGCCTTTAGGGTTGCATCAAGCATTTGTAATCTTTTTGCTTTGAGATGCAGTGGCTTTCTTGTATCAATAGATTGTGTAAAAGAAGAGCTGCTATCATAAGTATGTGTAAAAGAAGTCAATGTATTATCTGGTTGCCCTGTTTCTTCATCTTGATATGTATAAATCTGAGAAGAAAATATATCAATTGGAGCATTTGCATCATGACTTGAATAAGTAAATAAATTGCTATGTAAGTTTTCTTCTTTAGAAAAGTTATGGATACATTCTTCTTGAAGTGTATTAGCAACTGCATGAGGATTGTAAGCAATATTTTTTGTAGGTTTTGTTGTCAAACTATCACAAAAATAAATAGTATTTGCATCTTCATAAAAGTAAATACCATGGTTATGAGCTACTCTAGTTATAAAATCTAGATCAGATTCATTATATTGAGAAATAATTTCTTTCGTATTATATGTTTGAATGATTTGAGAAAAATCAAGAGTTTTTTCTAAGTATCCTTCATAAAATTTTAAGGTGTGTTTGATAACTTCTATTGGTGTTATATCAGTATAGATTCTATAAGCAGTATTGAGTGATAAGCGAAGAAGCGGTGATTGCAATGTAAGGGTAAAATTATGTCTATAGGTAAGTGTATTTGTGGTATTTTGTTGAAAAGAACCAAGGTATTGCAAATGCGTGATAATGCCTTTATAGGTTGTGGTTTGCATATTTGAGTAAGAACGATCAAAATAAATTATCTTACTATCCTTATTGTGAGGGGAATGAGAAATATTGAGAGTGGCTAAACAATTAAGAAAGTCTTTTGGCTGCAAAGAGATATTTGAATTATGGGAATTTACTTCTAATAAAAGGTTTTTTTGCATAGATTCTATAAAACCATTGCATTCTATACTCAATGGAGTTTCTAGACTTTCTTTAATAGTTGCTTGAGTAAGTGTAAGATTGAGAGATGGTTTAGATTCTTTTGTGTCTTGACTAGAATAATGTTTTTTTAGATTTGAAAAGATGGAGAGTGAGAGATAAGATTGCATAATAACCCTTTGGTAATTAAGAAGTAATATGATTGAAGAGCATAAGAAAAACTCTAATTTTATTTGCGAGATGAATTATTTTTTAAATAGTTTCGTTTTAATAATCCAGTGTAATGCTAATCCCATCTAATCCTAGAGGTTTGATAGAGAAATATTGGCTTGTGTCACTTACTTCTAAGCATTTCTCCAATCATCGCTTCCACTCGTTCCAGCAACAACATGCTCCCAAATGATTTTTCTATAATTTAAAGAAACTTGAAAGAGCTCTGTCTTATCATTATTGTTTTTATCTTGCGCATTAGGCATAACAAGATTAATATCAGTAATAATAGCATCTTCAAGCTTTGTTGTAAAATAATGTTCGGCTCCACCACTCATTGATGTTCTAAACCAATGCACCTCTACATTGTTCAATCTTTCGCCTTTTGTTAAAGCATTGTATAAAAGCGGCACCGCTTTATTTAAAGAGCAAGTGAAAACAAAAGGTTTATGCACTCTTTGACCACTTGGTTGTCCACTTTGAGTATCTGTTGGAACTGTTACAATATGAGATATTTCTTGAGCCATTATCTCATCTTCATGTCCTGATTGATATCTATTACCAATACTTGCTTCAGTAGAAGCTCCACTGGAAATGAGACCTTGAGTAACACCTTCTATCCTAATATAAGCTGGTTGTGCCATACGCATCCTTTGTTAAGGTTTTATAATTCTTGATATTATAATAGGGTTTGGTCAATATGCAGAAAAATACCATAAAATTATAATACTTAAATTGAATCTTAATTTTCCATAGTTATTCTATTTCAAGTATTTATCTCCAAGACATCACCTACTACGCATTTACTATTTTTGTTAAACTTTTACCTATCCCCGATAATTATAACGATAAAGCATTATAAAATTAATTGAAAGATTAAGTCAAAAAAGAGAAGACAGAAAACAAAAAGAACTCTTGGAGAAAAAAGCAATAATTGACATAAAATTACAAACCCACAGAATAAAGCAAGGTCAAATGGAAGTTTAGTAAAAGAAGTTATAATGAATATAAAAAGGTCATACAATGCAAGATCTCAAAAAAGGCTCTTGAGAATCTTAAATAAAAATGCCCAAACTAAAAAAGGCAAATATATTATATATCTCCATTTATAGAGATGAATAACATGTGAGTAAATTTAACGGTAAAGTAATTAAAAATTATCACGCTCATACTACTTTTAATAATCTATATCAAGAAACTAACAAAACTATTTTTAGAGAATTATCAAAAAGTGATTTAATGAAAATCCAAGATATTTTATCAGCAGAGCTTAGAATACAAATAGGGAAGAGAGGTGATAATGAAAAATATCGACACAAATAGTAAAGAGAAAAGGTAGCACAAACTGCTATGAAACATTTTAGCGAAATTCTACCAGAACTTGAAATAAAAGTAAAAAAGATTAGGAACAAAAATGAAAGAGGATAAAGGTTATCAAATGCCAAGCCAAAGAAATACAACAAAGTAAAGAATTTTTACAAAATTTATTGGGTGGAAAAACACAACTATTTCAAAGAATTTAATTAAAAAATATTTCAAAAGTATTTTTTTTGATATTGTGTATAATATTTGTGTATGTAAATTAATATACAAAAAAAGGAGTGGTATGCCATTTATACAACATGGGCTTTTTTTACATTGCTTTCAACATCTTTGATGAGTTTTGTAGGGTGTGCTGATTTATTAAAATTCTCTCAAGATACACGAAAAAAGTGAATCATCCTATTCAAGCATTCACAAATAAGAATAACAATCAAACAGATACTGAAGAAAATAGGCAAATAGATTGCAGTGAATTACCGAGCAAAATTATGACAAGAGAAATTATTACAAGGGATATAGACAGAGAATCTTATCGGAGTCCAATATTAATAGAAATAGAAATAGAAATAGAAAAAAAGCAAAACGAGCACGATATAACATCCATGCTACCACCAATAGAAAATTTGTGCGAGTATTGCCCAAGCTCCCTATGGTTTATAACCAACCACAAGTTGCAATGCTTTTGCAACAAAATGCATTACCTAACATATTCAAAGAAAGATCAGAAAAACCCAATACAAATGTGCGATGGGCAGATATTGGGATTAATAGAGATTAATGAGATAAATACCGAAAATATAAAGGAATGAAATGTTTGCATTAAGTCAACTATCTGTATTAGAGCGAGAGAGGCTTTTTAAAACACTGCGTATAAACATTACTCATCATAGTAATGCTATTGAAGGACTGACACTAAGCTTTGGAGAAACAAAAACATTACTTGAAAGTGGTAAGACGGCAAATAATAAGCCTCTTGATGAGCAACTTGTTGTTTTAGGGTTTGCAAATGCTTATGATGTAATTATAAGAGAGGCAAGTGATAAGAGTAGGATTCTAGAATCTTCATTTATTAAGGATATTCATTATCTTATTTTTGAAAATGCTTTTAAGGTTATGCCGCATTTAGTTGCTAAACCTATTGGTGCATTTAGGACAAATCAGGCAAAGATTATAGGTTTGCAAGTAAAATTAACACTGCCTCACCTTATTGCCCAAGAATTAGAGAATTTGCTTTTTTTATATCCTAGTAATGCTTTAAGTTTAGAACAAATTGCCTATTTTCATATAAGTTTTGAAAAAGTCCATCCATTCTCTGATGGTAATGGGAGGACAGGTAGACTTATTATGACATATCAAGCCATTCAAAATGATTTTATTCCTCCGCTTATTATAAACGAGCAACGAAAAGCATATTTGGAACTTTTAGAACAATGTCAAATGCAAAATGATATTACCGCCTTTACACTATTTTTGCAAGAATGCCAAGCACAGAGTTTAGCATTAATTTCTAGTAAATAAAACTACATGTATAATACATAAAATATACTTTTATTATACATATATAATATTGTATATAGACTATTTATAACTATATTATATATGTGTATTATAGTGTTATATTTATTTTTTATATTGATATTAACTATTTAATATTATTACATTAAGTAAATAATATAAATAGGATTAGTGCATGATTATTTCGATTGTAAATGAAAAAGGCGGGAGCGGTAAAACAACCCTAGCAGTTAATCTTGCTGCACGACTTGCAGAAGATGGAGATAATGTTTTATTAGTGGATGCAGATCCACAAAAATCAACTGAAGTGTTTTCAGATATGAGAGGTCAAGCTAACTTAGAGCCACTTTTTTCTAGTGTTTCAAAAACTGGTATAAGTCTAGGCGATGAGATTAAGCGTATGCGTAGCCATTTTGATAGCATTATAGTGGATACAGGTGGAAGAGATTCTAAGGAGATGAGAAAGGCAATATTGGTATCAGACATTATCATTATCCCCACAATTCCATCACAATATGATGTCAATGTGCTAGATCATATGTTAGAACTTTATGCTGAAGCAAAGGATTTAAACCCTAAGCTACTCTCGCTTATTTTGGTTAATCGTGTTTCACCTAATCCATTTCTTACAAAAGAACTGAGAAATCTTAAAGATTATATTCATGTTACAAAACAAGAAATGTGCTTAGAAGATGTAAAAGTCTGAGATTCTGTTATCTATGAAAGACAGGCTTATCGTAAGGCAGTTATTGAGGGCAAGAGTATAAAAGAGTATTGTGATAATTCTGATAAAGCTTTAATAGATTTTGAGGCATTCTATCAAGAATTACTTACAAACGCAAAAAATATTTTATGTAATATGTATGTAAATTACATTAATATTACTTAGTTATTTAATGTTTAATATATTTAGATTATATTTATAATATATGTATTATATTAATATAGTATAATGTTGTATAAAATGATAAAGAATGACTCCAAAGAGCAATTGTTTATCATTTATGAATAAGGAGAATTATATGGGATTTAAAAAACTAAGCGAACAAGGCAATACTGAGGAAAGTTTTATTAATAGTGCTCGTGGTGAAACAAGCACAAACATCGTTTTAAAAAAGGCAAAAAAGAACAAACCCTTTACAATCAATTTTACAGAAGATGAATTAAATGAAATACGCCTTGAAGCACAAAAGTTAAAAATGAATGTATCGCAATATATGCGATTTAAAATTTTTAATACCTAATAAATTTAAGTATTGCATTGTATCAAATATTAAAATTCTTACCTTTTTATTTTATAGTTCTTGTCATTAAACATAAGGAAAGACGATGGCAAGACCAAAAAAAGATTTATATCAAGGTAGAAGTTTATTTGATTTCATCGAGCAAGACATAAAGCATAATTTTAAAACTTTAGATCAAGGAGAAGTTAATGAACAAGGAAATAACACTCGAGGAAATGAGGTAACAAGTAACACCGCAGAATATATTCACACTTCCAGTAGAATATTGGGAAAAGACAAAGTGGCAAACAAACAAAGAAAAAGTGTTGTTTATGATGGAAATGATGGACTCATGCGAGTTAAAAACACTCGAACAAATAGACACACGGATGCGTATGGAGGACAATCTTTATTCTCTTATGAACAAGGAGAAATGGGAAGAGAGGGAAAACATGATGAAACAGAGATTGCTGGAAGAGAAGAGAAAGGAAGAGGGCTATCCGATACCAGCACAAGAGAATTATACCTATCCAGACGACAAGGACATGGAGAGATTAGAGAGACTATTGCCACAACAAGATTACATAGCAATACTCACAATGAGGTGCGAGAACACTTGGAGGGCGGATCTCTACGACAATTATGGAATGAAGATACTCATTCGGTGGATGTATTATTGAGGGGAATGATGGCAGATTTAGGGATTCACAATCCAGAAATACGCAAAGCCTTATGCGAACAAAGGAATTACGAACTAGAAATACTAGAGAGCAACGAAGCACAGAAGTTGAAGCAAGAGGGTTATTTGGACTTGGATATAGCACAGATGAGGGAAATGAATTATTACAAGTTTATCCTACCGATCATACAGAAATACGCCAAGAATTATCCAAAAGCGTGGAGCAAGAGTCCTTACGAATAGATTTTAGAGCGAATGGAGATCCACACATTGGTTCTCCAAAATCAAGATTCAATAAGAATATAGAGGCAATTACTCTGTTAAAACAATTAGAGTAAGAAGAACGATATGCTACACTAGAAGAACAAAAAGTACTCAATCTTTTTTCAAGTTGAGGCGGAATTCCACAGGCATTTGATATAAATAATAAGGATTGGCAGCAAGAATATGGGCTCTTACAATCAATTCTCAGTAAAGAAGAATATGAAAGAGCTAGAAATGCAACACAAGATGCGTTTATACACCAGAGATCATTATTGGTGCAATCTATAAGGGATTAGAACAACTAGGATTAAATAATACTCCACATACAAAAGAAATCTTTGGGCTCTCAATTGGAATTGGTTCATTTTTATCACATGCACATAAATATGGCAATAATTATGCCTTTAGTGGAATAGAATTAGATGATATTACTTACAGAATAGCAAAGAAACTCTACCCTAATCAAGAAATATTTTTAGGTGGCTTTCAGAATCATGGATTTAATAGAGATTATGATGCTTTTGTTGGTAATCCACCTTATGGTGAAAAGAAGATCGCAGATGAATTGAATGTTAATTTAAATGGATTATTGGTTTGTGATTATTTTGTTGCTAAGTCTATCCAAAATACAAAGCAAGATGGAATTATTGCATCTGTAGTTTCTGATAGATTCCTAGATAAAACGCAAAACCATGTAAGAGAATTAATCGCAAAGGAAGCAAGTTTTTTTGGATGCAATAAGATTGCCAAACAATACTTTTAAGGGTAGAGCAAATACAGGTGTAACAACTGATATAGTGCTCTTTAAAAAAGGTTTTGATGCAACAAGCAACAAAGATTGGATTGAGAGTAAAAGCTATATTCAAAGAGAAGGTAAAGAGTATAACATTAACGAATGTTTGTTAAACCCACAACATATTGCAGGAGATTTAGAACTTGTTACAACTGAACATAAGGATTACAAGATTATATGTACTCCAAATAAAGATAAAGTCTTAACATTACAACTTGATGCTTTCATAAAATCTTTGCCTAAAGATGTCTATCGATATAGAGAAACTACTTATAAGCAAGACATGAAAATAATCCCAAAAGATTCTTTACAATACCAACACATAAAAGATTATTTGGCAACTATAGAAAGTGGTAATTATTTTGTTTTGGAGGATGAAATTTATCAAAAAACCAAATTAGAAACACAAGATAATATTCAAGTAGTTATTTCGCTTATTCCTAATCAAAAAGATAAAACACGCATTGTAAAGATGATTGCCATCAGGGATACTTTAAATTCTTTAATAACTTTAGAAAAGAATAGCCAAGAGAATCAAGTTTTAGATCCGTTAAGACAAAAACTAAATAGACTTTATGATGATTTTGTAAAAACAGAAGGCTATCTTAATAGAGATGTGAATAAGAAAGCCTTTAGGTATGATAGGCATAGCAATAAGATTTTAGCTTTGGAAAAGAATTATAATAAAGGCATTTCAAAAAGTGTGGCTATAAAACATGGTGTAGCACCTATGAATCCTAGTGCAGAAAAATCTGATATTTTTTATAAAAGAACAATAGCCCTATACACAAAGGTTGTTGCTCATGCTCCTAAGGAAGCATTAATTGCAAGTTTAAATGAATTTGGTAATATAGATTTGGACTATATGCAAGAGCTTTTGCAAAAGAGTGTAAATGATATAAATAATTCTTCAAATAAAATTACCCAATACTCAAAAGATTCTATAAAAAATTCATTACTCCATGAGAAACTTATTTTTATTAATCATAATAATCCATCTGAGTATATACTTGCCAATCATTATTTGTCAGGTAATGTTAAGAAAAAATATAAAGAAGTAAAGGCAATTTTAGAGGATATGCAAAGTTCCATGTCAAATGATTTAAGAATGCACTTGGAATCTAATTTAGAAAGTTTAGAACAAATATTGCCTAAGGATTTAAAAGCAACACAGATTAACGCTGAATTTGGTGCAGCGTGGATTCCTATGTCCTATCTATTATGATTTTTTTACACAGATTCTAGAATCCCCAAGAGAAACAATTGTGTTACACTATAATGACAAAACAGGTGAATGGACTTTTAAAATTAATGATGTAATTTCCAATAAAGCACGAACAAATTATGCAACTAATCGTGTATAAGTGTTGCAAAGCTTATAGAACATGCTTTGCAGCGAAAGCCTATTAAAATCTATGATACATACATGAAAAATGATAAAGAGGTAAGAGAATTAATGCAAAAGAAGGCACTCTTGCAAACACAAAAGTTGAACAATTGAAGTTTAATTTTAAAGAATGGATATACAAAGATTATGAACGCAGAAATGCAATAGAAAAGATTTATAACGAAACTTTTAATACTGATGTTACACCATATTATGATGATTCTCATCTACAAAAGAATAATAAGCAGCAAGAAGGCTTTCACGCTTGCTTATTCCAAGATAGAGAATCTAAAAAAGTTAATTGGGAAAGTAGAATGAAAAAATATTTTTGATTCTTATGGGCTTAGGGATTTTTTATTACACGCCACTTTCTTTTTATTTAGAACCGAGTTATTGGAAATTTAGGAAAATGTGTAAAATGAAATATGAATTTTATGAGAAAGGCATAGGCAATGAGAATAATATAGACAACTATAAAAAGCAAAATGGTTATAATAATGTTGCCACTTGGCATTCTGGTAGTATTATCCCACTGTTCACGCTCTTTTGTATGGACTTAAATGGAATGAATTTTATATAAATTGCACTGATTTTTACAACAAATGGGACAAGGATTGGTATAGCAAGGTGCAAAAAGGAGAAATTTATGGAAAATAAGCTATTAATAAATAAAATGAAAAATGCTGCCGAACTCGCTCAAGCTGCCTATGGATATTATGACTTAATAACAAATGATACTAATCAATCATTTATTGTATTAAAAGTAAAGAATCTAAGGAAATAATCCAATGATACACATATTGCTTCTTACCACATTTTCTACCATTCTCTCTTATCTGATACTTAAAAGTATATATACAATCATATTCAAATCAAAGAAAAAGGTTTCAAAGTTTTTAGTCTTTATTGGAGCAGTGGGCTTAATTGTATTTTATTATACACCTTATTCTTTTTATTTAGAGCCTAGTTATTGGCAATTTAGAAATATGTGTAAGATTAATGAACTTCCAAATAACGAGGAAAAATACAACAAGATTCTAAGCTACTTTGATACGGATTTGGATAGGTTGGATTGGGAGGAATTGAATAATAATAACGATAATAAAAGGAAGTGGAAAATTACCAAAGAACACGGGTATTACAGACAAGGAATTTATGAATATGCAACTTTAACAAAAGAAAAGGAAATAAATTCTCGTTTAGGAATGGTAGCGAGTTTTTTAAGCAATGAAGCGGAAATAAATCGTTATAATATTAATCAAATGGCAATTAATATTTCTTGGCGCACTAGACGCTATTTTTTTGAAATAACAAATTTGTTAAGTTACGGTGATATGTGGATAGAAAAAACATTGGCTTGTGTTGATGTGGCAAAAGAAAATATGACACCCAAAGGATTTAAACAATGACAAATAAGCAAATGATTAGCAAACTCAAAGATAACGCTGAATTAGCTCAGGCAGCGTATGGATATTATGATTTAATAGGCAAAAGGTTTGATAAACAGATTTTAAAAGACATAAACAGAGAATCGACTCCCATCATCGCTCAAACTGATATTTTAGATATTACCTATAACAAATATATTGCAGTAAAATTAAATCCACACAAACAAACTGATGAAATAAAAGTAGGCAAATTCAAAGGCGACTTCTCCCCACTCCAATCTAAAAGATTTTTTGAAAAGTATGATTTATTAAAACACTGCCCTAACACAGAATCAGGCTTTTCTGCTACTTTATTTGGAGAAAAAAGAAAACAAAAGGATACAGAATCTAAAGAAATAAAATATACAAATAAAATGGCTATATAAACTACATTCTAGCTATAATAAGCACAGAATCTAAAAAGGTAGTCTAATGATTTATATCTTTCTTTTAATGTCAATTTCTACTATTCTTTCCTATCTTATATTAAAATTTATTTATAGAATCATTTTTAAATCTAAAAAGAAAATCTCTAAGTTTTTAGTTTTTCTTGGAAGTATTGGGTTGATTATATTTTACCATACGCCCTATTCTTACTATTTAGAGCCTAGCTTTTATAAGTTTAAAGAAATATGCCAACTAAACCCAGAGATTTACCAAGCTAATGGTGGTAAGCTTGATGAGGAATATTATAATAAAGTGTTAAAGTATTTTGATACGGATTTGGAGAGTTTAGATTGGGAGTATATTCAGGAGAATTTAAAAGTTAATGATAGAGGAACATATTGGTATGAATTCGAGAAGTATCATAATAGAATATATCAGGATTTTACATTACTTTTTAAAGATAATCAAGCAAGAAGAGATAATATTAAAAATATAATGTTTTATATTAATTGGGATAAAATAAGACCACTCCCAGCAGGTAATGAGGGAACTGGATTTTTTTTTAGGAAGTGTCCCAATAAGTTGCATATATTTTAAAAAAGGGCTAAATAATGAAAAACAAAGAAATGATTAATAGACTAAAAGATAACGCAGAGTTAGCAATGGCAGCTTATGGCTATTTCCACTTAGCAGATTCTAAGTATGATTTTAATAAAGATAGCACAGATAAAGAGAGATTAGAATATTTTAGAGAAAAAATCGCAAAAAATCAAACTGCTATTCCCACTCCCGCAGACATTCTTAATATAGAACACAAATATTTTAAAGACAATAATGGCAAACCGAAAGACTCTTGGTATCATAAACATTTCTTAGGTGGCGACTTCTCCCCACTCCAAGCTAAAAGGTTTTTTGAAAAGTATGATTTATTAGAACATTGCTCCAATACTGAATCAGGCTTTTCTGCTACTTTGTTTGGTGAAAAAAGAAAGCAAACCAACACAGAATCTAAAGCAACACAATACACTAATGACTATGGTTATACAAACTATATCCTAGCCTTTAGAGGCACAGAATTATAATGATAAGGGGTTATATGAGAACTTCTAATAAAATAGCATTACTATATTTTATAGTATGTATAATTGTGGCTGGATTTTTTGCAATACTCGGTTATGGGCTCAATGGAACTGGGTCAGATATGCCTAAAGCTATTGTGCATTTTTGTCTTTATATGATTTGGTTATTAATGCCATATGTTACCATATCTTTAATTATAGAAATAATAAAAAGCTTTAGGGTATGGAAATTGATAAATTTAGTTTTAATGTTATTTTTTACGCTTATATATTATCTCAAATTTTTTTGAGCTTTGGAAAAATAGATGACAAATAGAGAAATAATTAAAAAACTTAGGGATAATGCGGAACTAGCTTGGGCTTCCTATTTTTATTTTGATTTACTAAAAGATTCTAATGGTATCCCTAGAAAGATTTATGAATTAGATTCTAAAGGTAATAAAATTGAGGATACAAGCTATCCAAGAGGATATAAAGAAGTAGCAATTAGCTTGGAACACATAGTAAGCAAAGAATATAGAGGGCAAGAAGCATTGATAAATTTAAAGCAAGATGATACTTGGAAATCAAATTTGCTAAATACACTAGATGAAAAAACCAACTTCGATCAACTTAATGGAGAATTTAACCCACTTCAAGTACAAAACTTTGCAAAACGCTATAAAATTTGTTTTCATCAGCCAAATACAAAATCGGGCTTCTCTGCTACATTGTTTAGTGAAAAAAGAAAACAAAAGGATACAGAATCTAAAGAAATAAAATATACAAATAAAATGGCTATATAAACTACATTCTAGCTATAATAAGCACAGAATCTAAAAAGGTAGCCCAATGATTTATATCTTTCTTTTAATGTCAATTTCTACTATTCTTTCCTATCTTATATTAAAATTTATTTATAGAATCATTTTTAAATCTCAAAAGAAAATCTCTAAGTTTTTAGTTTTTCTTGGAAGTATTATTTTAATTATTTTTTACTATACACCTTATTCATTTTATTTAGAGCCTAGTTTCTGGCAATTTAGGAAAATGTGTAAGTTAAATGAACTGCCTAATGATGAATATAAATACAATAAGATTCTAGGGTATTTTGATTTGAGTTTAGATACATTAGATTGGGAGGAGTTGAATAAAGAAGCACAAATAGCCCATAGCTCACCTATTGTAATTGATTATCGAAGAAAAGTAATCAATTACTCTTCTTCTGCTCCAAAAAATAAGGGTAGATTAGGTTATAATTATGTTTTTTTATACCCACATTCCAAAAAGAAATTTTCTCAACAAAATTTATCCATAATAGGCATTTTAGCTACTTGGCAAACAAGACGCTATTTTTTAGGCGGTAATGAAGGGAGTGGGTTTTATTGGAGTGAGGAAACATTAACATGTGTTGATGTAAATGCAGAAATGCAATACTTAAGGAACAATAATGAGCAATAAGCAACAAATACAAACATTAAGAGATAATGCTGAATTAGCTCAAGCTGCCTATGGATATTTTCATCTAATAGGGAAGAAAATTGAGAATGATAGAGAAAAATATGGTGATAAAGCTGACAAACCCATAACCCTCCATGATATCTTAGACTTAACTTACAAAGACTATAAAGTCAAAGATACTGGCTTAATATTTGACGATAAACTCAAAGGCGATTTTGCCCCCACACAAGCAAAAAGATTTTTTGAACGCTATGATTTACTTATCCATCAGCCTAATACAGAATCTGGCTTTTCTGCTACTTTATTTGGAGAAAAAAGAAAACAAAAGAATACAGAATCTAAAGGAGTTATATAATGAAAAAATTTCTAAACTTTATAATACTATCTAGTGTTGCTTTGTTGTTTAATGGTTGTATTAGTGGTTGGGGGTGGCTTGTGCCATATAACTTGCAACCAAGTTATCATAAGTTTAAAAAAATGTGTAAGCTTAATGAATTGCCTAATAATGAGGAGAAGTACAATAAGATACTAAGGTATTTTGATACAAGTTTAGATACACTAGATTGGGAGGAGTTGAATAAGAAAACTTGGAAAATTTCAGAAGATAGTGGGGATTATAAAAAAGGAGTATTTGAATATGCAACTTTATCAAGAGAGAAAGAAATAAATTTTCGTTTGGGAATAATAGCAGCCTTTTATAGTAATCAATCCCCAATCACTAGACACAACACTAATGTAATGGCAATTGATGGCACTTGGCATACAAGACGCTATCATTTGGAGCAAGAATCTATGACCAGTTATCACTTTTATTGGGATGAAGAAACCTTATCATGTGTTGATGTAAATGCAGACAATATGACACCAAAAGGAGCAAATAATGAATAATAAACAACAAATACAAAAACTAAGAGATAATGCAGAGTTAGCACAAGCTAGTTATGGATATTTTCATTTAATAGGCAAGAAAATCAAAAATGAGAAAAAATATGGTGATAAAAAAAATAAACCCATCACCCAAACCGACATCCTAGACTTAACTTACAATAAATACATCGCAGTAAAATCAAATCCATATAAACTAGATGATGAAATAAAAGTAGGCAAACTCAAAGGCGACATGACTCCCACCCAAGCCAAAAGATTCTTTTCTCGCTATGATTTGCTCGTTCATCAGCCAAATACTGAAAGTGGCTTTTCTGCTACTTTATTTGGTGAAAAAAGAAAACAAAGGAATACAGAATCTAAAGGAGTTATATAATGAAAAAATTTCTAAACTTTATAATATTATCTAGTGTTGCTTTATTTTTTAATGGCTGTGGTTGGGGGTGGCTTGTGCCTTATTCTTTTCAGCCCAGTTATCATAAGTTTAAGAAAATGTGCAGAATGCAATATGATTTTTATGAGAAAGGTATAGGCAATGAAGAAAGTATAAATAACTATAAAAATAAAAATGGTTTCAATAATATTAACACTTGGTACTCTGGCAGATATTACCTAAGTGCCTCTGATTTTTCTCGTGGAAAGCTTAAGTGGGACGAGTTTTATATAAATTGCACTGATTTTTATAACAAATGGGATAAGAATTAATATAATAAAAATACAAAGAGGAGAAATCTATGAAAAATAAGCTATTAATCAATAAAATCAAAAATGCTGCAGAATTAGCAATGGCTGCTTATGGATATTATGATTTAATGACAAATAGCGATAATCAGTTATTTATAGAAATACAAAACAAGAAAAATGAAGATTTCATCAAAAAAGATATTACTCTTATTGATATTATGGATAACACATTTGCAGATTATAAGGTATATAAACCACAACTATCGCCAAAATTTAAACCTGATAAAGTAGGCATACTCAAAGGTGATATGTCTCCCACTCAAGCAAAAAGATTCTTTGATAAATATGATTTACTAGATTTCTATCCTAAGTTTGATAACAAAAACAATAAACAGCAAAAGGGTTTTCACGCTTGTTTCAAAATAAAAAAGTTTAATAGTTAAGGGAAGTTAAAATGAAAAAAATATTTTATGGATTCTTGATTCTTATGGGCTTAGGGATATTTTACTATACGCCTTATTCTTTTTATTTAGAGCCTAGTTTCTGGCAATTTAGAAAAATGTGTAAGCTTAATGAATTACCTAATACTGAAGAGAAGTATAATAAGATTCTAAGGTATTTTGATACAGATTTGGAGAGTTTGGATTGGGAGGAGTTGAATGGGAGAGCATTAAAATTAACTAAGGGCTTCAATTTGGATTATATTGAAGGTAGATTGGAATATAGAGTAAAGGTTGCAACAATTCAAAAGAGACGTTACGATATTTCGGTTGATTTATATACTAATACTAACAATAAAGGATTCTCAAAGGAAGCCATAACTCATATTGAAACATATGGTAGCTGGAAAACAAGACGCTATTTTTTGGAGCGAAAGTATATGACAGATTTTCCATTTCAAGCAGAATGGACAGAAAGAGATATTTCTTGTACAAGCATCAAGAAGTTTAATTAATGGAGAGTAATAAATGAAAAATAAAGATACAATCAACAGAATTAAAAATGCTGCTGAACTAGCTTGGGCGGCATATGGATATTTTGATTTGATAGGTAAGAAGTTTGCACACAAAAAGGAATATGGGAATAGAACAAATACAAAAATAACTCTCCACGACATTTTAGATTCTACTTATGTTAACTACGAAACACACGATAGCACATTTACTAATACCCTTAAACTCAAGGGCGACATGACTCCCACTCAAGTAAAAAACTTTTTTGAAAAATATGAACTTTTAGATTACTATCCAAAATTTGATACAAAAAATAATAGACAAAAAGAAGGTTTCCACGCTTGTTTATTTCAAGATAAAGAATCTAAAGAATATACTTTAGCCATACGAGGAAGCTTTGATTCTGCTGATTACACAACAGACTTTATGAATCTCCTTAAAGATTCTACTATACCTTTTGAATATCTCCATGCAATGATACTTTTTTATGAATCTTGTGCTAAACAATATCCAGAGATTACTAAGCCTAAAAGCTTAAATATAGTAGGACACTCTCTAGGTGGTTGTTTGGCTCAAATATTTGCCCTCTGTTTTGCTAAGAATCCTGATGTTTTGGCTACTGAATTCAATCAAGATTCTATCATTAATGAAGTGTATACCTTTAATGCACCTGGTGCGAAGAATCTAAAACCGCATATCATGCTAGATTCTAAGCAAATCTATGAAGTTGATGAAAGTATTATTAAGGCTTCTAATCCAGCCCAGGCAATGTTTGCTAAAATTACAAAAGGAGACCCCAATGCAAACACAGAATGGTGGGAAACTCTAGCAAATACACTAACTCAGCAACAAAATATCTCACTAGCATTTCAAATCTATTTTTCTAAGATACCTAGTAGTGAGCTAAAACCACATAAGATATTTTTACATAGTTATATTGTTAATGCAGGTATGGCTCACGCGATACTTTATCAAGTCTATCCTATAAGCGATATTTTTCTGCTTGCCTATCAAACCCTAACCCACAACTACAACAATAGAAATAAAGAGAGCTATAAACTAAGCGTAAGCGATAGAGTATATCACATAGAAACAGATAACGATAACAATACAGAAAATAATCAATGGCAAGATGAGCTTATACAGAATCTAGGTAAAGATATAGAAGGCAAACACTATTATCTTAATATTGGAATAGATATAAAGGGCATGGATAGCCACTCTATCAAAAGCTCTGTGATTATATTGTATTTCTATGAATATCTCTTAGACTTGGAGACAAATAGAGAAAAGCTCTCAAATCGTATTAAGGAGTTAGAATCTAATCCTAAATATCCTACTACCTTAAATCACATAGGATACAAGGCTGCTAAAAACAAAGGTAAATATCAACTCATTACTGCTTTACTTAATGACTTTATGCAATGGAATTACAATTCCCTAAGGGAAGTGAATGAAGTAGTCTTGAGTGAAGTTAAAAACAAATACAAAGAGCAAAAAAAGAACGATAAAAATACATCAAATCCGCCAAAAAAGATATTTCCTCTTGTATATCTTTTAAATGAGGTGAGTTATATAGCAAGATTTAAAAATAGCAAGGACATAGAGGAATTTAACATATATAAGATGATAGATTTAATCACGCAACTACAAGAAGCAAAAATTTATATAAGAATTCTAGATAAAAAATTCTTTGATGAATTAGAAAACAAGCAATGCAGTGTAGCAGAATTACGAAGTGTGCTAAAATGTCAGCCCTTTATGGTAGTTGATGAAAACAACAAAGAAATACTTAATGAAAGCAATAGAGCAGAAATCTTTTACTATAAAACCTTTAATAATCTAGTCTCGCAAATTTTGCAATCTTATAAAACTGCCTAAGGAATCTACAATAATGAATGAATATCAAAAAGCCTATATCGCATTGAGCAGAGAGCTACTTTTTTCATCAAGTCCTTTGGTTATCACACCAAAGAATCCTTACAAGACCACCAAAAGTCTCTATAGTTCTTTAGAATGCAAAATATTTTTTGATAAAGAAAAAGATGTAATCTATATTTTTACTTATAATGGGGATGTGTTTGATTGCAAGGATTTATTACAAGATATAAATAATCTTACCAACCAGAACAAACAGGATTTACAAAATTACAATATCTCGATTTTTTTAGAATCTACCCTCCTCACAGGTGGTAATGAATCTAAGAGTTTAGGTTATGAATGCTTCTTTGGCACATTAGTTTCTAAAGATAGTCTAGGCTTAGATGAATCTAAACCCATCTATCACTTAATCAATGAAACAGATTCTAACTCTATAGAATCTACAAGCAATAATAGAGATTCTAATAATTCCCTAAGCACCCTCCAAGTATTTTTAGGTAGCAATACCCTAACCCTCCTAAACTACTCCCTCCTAGATTCTAGCCTTAACATCAAATTAGAATGTAACTCTAAAGAATCTAAAGAAATACTAGAAAAAGAACAAACACAAAGAGAGCAGACACAAAAAGAATCCACCCCCATAGATTCTACAACAAGCACTGCTATGCTTCACCCAATACTAGAGGATAATGAGATTAAATGTCCTCATAATGGAGCAGTAAAGCTAAAGAGTAATATATGTTACAATATATTCGGATTAGAGAGTTAGGAGATTTTAAAATGTTTTTGTATAAAAAATGCGAAGTATGTGGGAATAAAATTAATAAATTACAGAGTATTTGGAATCTGTATCTTATCGGCTATGGTCGTGTTTTGTATTGTAAGAACTGTAATGCAAAATATAAGGTTAGTCAGTTTATTTCCTTTCTTTATATGATGCTTGCGGATTTTATGCCTATACTATTATTTTTTTTAACAATGTTAAATTTTTTTGAAAAACTTGGCTTTAGTAGTAATGTCGGACTTCTTTTCTCAATCATTGTATATAATGTTTTTAAGTTATGTATTTTAGCTATTATGCCATTACATAAAGTTAAGGAATAAATTATGTCAGAGAAGAATTTTATTGTAAAGCATATTGATGATTTAGCCGATGGTGTTTGGGATTCTGTGGTGGGTACTGCGTATGGTTTCTCTGAATTTTTATACAAAGTTTCTGGGTTAAAAGATTTTATTTTTGATAGTGAGGATAAAGAGCAACAGGAGGCTATTGAGGAATTTAAGGTATTTGTCGATTCAATAAAACTTATAAAAGATAACTCTACCATTAGAGATATGGTTGTTAATCAAATAATCCAAGACGCAAAGGAGCGACCATTGTATTATCTTGGTTCTTTGATTGGACCTTCAGCAATCGCCTCTCTTATTAAGAATACTGGGGCTAAAGTCGCATACTCTGGTGGAGTGTTTGTTCAAAAGGGCTTTAATGCTTCAAATAAATATATTTATCCCAATTACAAAACCCTCCAAAACAATATCTGCTCACTATATAGCAATGATAAAAACTATACTAATCTCTTTAACCAAGATATGATACTATGTAGCTTTTTACAAAATGAAAATCAAGAATCTAAAACACAATCTCTACAACAAGAAATGCAAAGGCTCTACCATAATATCCAAAAAACTAACACAGAATTTAATGCGTATAAGCCTATTCCTATTGTTTCATTTACAAATCCAAAGGTAGCATATATTCAAAAAATAAATCCTAACGATATACAATCTCTCACACCAAATTCTCCCCTACACCTCCTTAAAGCCCTCTTTTTCTGTGAGGATTATATACTTTTAGATTCTAATAAAGAGCCGTTATTAAAAGAATCAAATTGGAGAGAATTTTATAACTACAAATCCGACTTTTATACTATCTTTATTGCTGACAAACAAACCCTAACCCAAGACTACCTCAATACAAGAAAATCCCTCTATAAAGCCATAATGCAAATAAGAAAAGAACAACAAGATAAAGAAATACAAGAGTTACAAAGAAGTCAACAAGAGCTAGAGCAGCAATTACAAGGATTAGATTCTAAAGTAAGAGAATCTAAATTGCAAGAATTACAAAGAAAGCAAGAAAGAGAATTAAGAGAGAAGCAAAGGCAAAAAGAGAGACAAGAACAACGACAAGCAAGATTCTCTAAGAATCTAGCAAATACCTATAATACAAGCACTACACAGAATCTAACCATAAACAATAATGCTTATATCACAAAAGATTCGTATCTTGTATTAGAATCTAATGACACAAAAATCATATTCCTAGATTCTCTAAAACATACTTATACTCATTCTAAAGCTTATGCCAATACCTGACAACACACCCATTAGTTTTTCTAATCTCATATTGCAATACAATAATAAAGTAACTATCTTTGCCAAAGACAATAGCATTATAGATTCTAAACAAATAGAACAAGACTTTGGTATAGATGTGAGCAATATGCCCTGCGATGTGTATTTTTACTCCTTACTGCTTAGAGGTGGTAAAGAGGATATAGACAATCCTAGATTTTTCTATGGAGAAAAGGGAGAGGTATATATGAGTGATGAGAGTGATAATATAGAAATCTTTTATAATAATGCAAGAGTATCTATGACAAACTACTATTATCACGCATATAGCTAATGTATAAAAGAATCAAGGGAATACACAATGAATCTAAGAGAATGCAAGAAAAGATTCTAATCATACATAAATACATAAAGGATTGCTATGCCAATACATAAAGACATACAAGAGATACAACCAATAGACACTCGTTTTGCTATCAATCTCTCTACCAAAACTCCCCCTACAAAACATACAGAACAACAATACAGACAAGCCTTGCAACAAAAAGACCAAGATTCTAAAACCCAAGATTCTATTCAATCTACTTCTATGCTTCACCCAATATTAGAAGATAATGAACTTAAATGTCCTCATAATGGAGCAGTAAAACTAAAGAGTAATAAAGGTAAATCTTTTAAGTCTAAAGGCATACCTATGATTCTAGAATCTGATTTAATCAACTCTCACATTATAGGTTGCACAAACAATATAGCAGGTATGCCTACTCCATGCACTCTTATTTCTGTAATACTCCCTAGTGCTAGAGGATTAAAAAAGTTTAATGATGATTATCCTATAATGCAGGATTTAGTCTCTAGTGGTGTAATGAGTGATAAAGGCTTTCCTATTATTTGCACACCTAAAGAAAATACTTTTAAAGGTAAGTAAATGATTGCGTTGTATATATTTGTCGTTGTGCCTTTATGGGCATTCTTGCATATATTTATCGTATGTGTCCTTATTGTTTTTATCTTTAACTTCTTGTGTAAGAGGAAAAACAAAAAGACACTTCCTTATCTACTTTTTGCTTTTTTGCCTGCATTCTTTGGAGCTATTATCTATGTGGCTTTATGGTTTGCTGGAGGTATGGGCATTTCTGAAAGACAATCAAACTTTAATTTCTTTTCAATATTTAGCCCAGAATACCATAAATTTCGAGATTTATGTAAAGAAATAAGTGGCACTTATAAATACGCAACCCCCTTAATTGAATCATTCTCTAATGAGCAGTTAGATAATAATGAGAAATGGGAGTCGTATGAAACGAATGAATACATATTAAACAAACAAGGCAATATAGCACAAGTTGTTACAATGTATGGCAATCAGCTAAAAAACAAAGATGGCTATGTGATAAAAACAAGCACCAATGCAATTACAATAGACTTTATTTATGAAAAAAGCTATTTTTTAGCACCTATTAGCAGTAACTCACGATGTCTTGTTGCTAATGAGTTTATCTTAGAAAAGGGCGAACGATGGCTATATGGTGCATTTTTAGAACAACTACCATTAAGTTATCAAGTTGGCTACACACAGGGAAACAAAAATGTTTTATGGTTTCAAAAAGGCGTTAAAACAAGATTTACTGAAAAATTGACTAAGGATACACAATGAGTAAAAACATACAAACACATAATGCAAACATAAACTTGATTAAGAAATTCTTAGATTATGCTAATTGTGCTGATGCAAGTTATGCTTCTTCAAAATATGCCTTATATTTTATCTTTGGAATCTTCGTGATTGCATTGTTGAATGGTTGTTCTTTTTCTTTTAAATACATTGACCCGCAATATTATGAGTTTAAGAGGTTGTGCAAGAAAGCTGAAGATGAAGTAACTATTTATAATGAGGACTATTGGGAAATTATAGAAAAGCATAGCGATATTGAAACCAATGATAGAGGCTGTTTTTATAGTCAAAAACTAAAACAAGAGATTTGTTTTGGTAATTTTAATTATAAAAGTTGCACAGAGTATAAAAGAGGTAGCTTAAGCAAACTTTCAATAAAAAGGTATTACAACAATATACATTATGCAACCCAAATAGAATATAACTATAAATACTTTGGATTATACTTAAAAGGCGATGAAGCGGCTGGGTGGCATTGGAAAACGAGCAACATATTAATATGCGAGGATTTAAAAAATGAAAAAAGACATTAGAACACACGAAGCAGACATAAATTTAGTTAAGAAATTTTTAGATTATGCGGAATGTGCTGATGCAAGCTATGCTCTTTTAGAAGTAGTAAAAGGAAAATTTTAAAGATGTTGATAATGAGGGCAAAGAGGTAGAGGTAAAGGGTGATAAACAAACTCTAGGCTCAACCTACTTTCATCAAGACACCAACACAGAGCAAATTTCCACCTACGCCCGAGCTATTGAAGCACGATTTGAACAAGATACAAAAGGCAAAGAATACAAAAATCAAATCCAAAATGTATCTAAAGAAATAGATTCTACGCAACACAAAGATAGCAATGGCTGTCATATCTTTAATGCAGAAATAAATAAATGTATAAAGCTATATCCTAAAGAGTTAAGCGATAGAACCATAAACTTCGTTAATCGTTTTAAGCTTTTATTTCATCAGCCTAATACTGATTCAGGTTTCTCTGCTACACTCTTTAAAGATACTAAGGCAGAATTTGCAGATTCAGAGTATATCTTAGCCTTTAGAGGCACAGAAGATTCTAAAGATAAATTTGAAGCTGATGTTTCTTTGATTGGTGGTGTTATACCTAAAAAGCAATATTTGGATATGCTAGACTTTTATGGCGAATGTATTGAGAAAAGTTATATCACAGAATCTACTCCCTTAATTGTTGTGGGGCATTCGCTAGGTGGGTGTTTAACACAACTTTTTGCCTTATCCTTTGCTACACCTACCCATTCTGGCATTATTAAGGGAATCTACACTTATAACTCTCCTGGTGCTAAAAAGCTTGGACTCAATGCCGTATTAATTGATATGAATAATAGTTATGAGGATAATCTCCAAAAGGTTTTAACGCTCAAGAGAATAAAATCACACAAAAATAAAGTAGATGAACTTTTAAGAGAAATCTATCAAAAGTGCAAGAGTGGCTATGATATGCCAAATGCGAATTTTCATCATTTGTTTATTAGCGGTAAAGTAGAAAGAGATATTGACTCTTATAGTCAGATAAAAATTACCCTTTATGCGATTCGTCTTAATGAATTTTACGCCAATAAAATAGAAAATTTATTTACCAATAAAAGACTGGAGCAACCCTTAGCGTGTAAAGATTCTATCCACCATATAGAAGCCGATGATGACTCTAATCCTGATAATAATAAAAAAATAGATAATCTTATACAAGATTTAGGTAAAGACATAGATGGGAAGCATTATGCGATTAATATTTTAGGGGAGCATTTTACAGGAATACGATATTTTAGAGTCGATAAATGGTTTGATTCTCACTATCTATCACCACTAATTATGACATTGCAGGAGGCTATAATGCTAATCAATAGTAAGGTTAATAATGGCATAAATAATTTATTAGAATACAATCAATACAAAGAGCAAATTAATATACATGAATATCAATCCTACTCTACCCATATAACACAAGAAAACATTGTTTTGGAAGAAAAATTATCTAATGATATTGATATAAGTCAAGAGGAATTAGAAACAATGATAATGGAAATGGATTATCCAACTGATTTTTTATATGCAATTTCTTATATTACTGATAAGGAAAGTTATGTTTGATAAATTGATAAACTTAAAACAATTTACAGAAACGAGTCATGCTGCCTTGGAGCAGCAAACCTACAAAATTGCCCTGTTTAATAATTCTTTAAGAGAGCAAATTATAAGACAACTTCCTAAAGATATTGCACAAGAGCAAGACCACAATCTCTATAACCTCCTATCCTCCCTCTACTCTCACAATGCCTACTATACTTATGTAGATTCTAAAGACATAGAGAATCTAAGTATTAATGATTTAGATAATGAATCTAAGCTAGGATATTTTTATTGTTTGTATCAATGCAATCCTTTGCTAGTGCTAGATAATGAAAATAATACAACACTCAATAGCAAAGTCATTACGCAAAATTTTGGTTACAAAGATGATTTTTATCTCTCTTTCATCGTCAATAAAGATTCTCTAAATGATACATACCTACAAGCTAGAAAAGCCTTATATAAAACAATGATGAATCTAAGAAAGGAAAGAGAGCAAGAATATCAAAAAGAACAGACAAGAATCTCACAATTGAGCTATGAGGAATACAAAGAGGAGCAAGGAAAAAAAGAGAGGCAAGAGAGATTTTCAAGTAGAAACACCAACACCAACAATCTCATCTTAGAATCTAAAGACAAAAATAATGTGATTATCTTTTTAGATTCTGCTAACTCTCTATCCAACCTTATCCATATCCATAATGAAAGAATAGATATTTTTACTAAAGATACAAACACTATTGATATACAAGAGTTAGCAAAAGCCTATCAAGATTATGGTATCACTTTAGATTCTTTGCATTCTAGCAACACACAAATCTTTTTATATTCTCAATTATTATTAGGCTCTAAAGAATCCCCTAATAATCCGTTATTCTTTGGTGAGTTAAACAAAGAGGGCGTGTTTATAGAATCTAAGCCTGTGTATCACTTAATCGGTGAGATAGATTCTAACTCTATAGAATCTACAAGCAATAATATAGATTCTAATAATTCCCTAAGCACCCTCCAAGTATTTTTAGGTAGTAATACCCTAACCCTCCTTAATTATTCTCTTATTGATTCTAGCCTTAACATCAAATTAGAATGTAACTCTAAAGAATCTAAAGAAATACTAGAAAAAGAACAAACACAAAGAGAGCAGACACAAAAAGAATCCACCCCCATAGATTCTCTAACAAGCACCGCATTCTTGCACCCAATATTAGAAGATAATGAATTAAAATGTCCTCATAATGGAGTAGTAAAACTAAAGAGTAATAAAGGTAAACCTTTTAAGTCTAAAGGCATACCTATGATTCTAGAATCTGATTTAATCAACTCTAGCATAGTAGGTTGCACTAATAATATCGCAGGTGTTCCTACTCCATGCACTCTTATTTCTGTAATACTCCCTAGTGCTAGAGCATTAAAGAAATATAATGATGATTATCCCATAATGCAAGATTTAGTTAATGGCAATGTCTTTAGTGATAAAGGATTCCCTCTTATTGCTACACCTAAGCCTAATACATTTAAGATAAACTCGCCTAAGCCCACTCATACTAAAGATACAAGTAAAGAAGCATTAGCTTCAGTGATAAGACTTACTAAACCAAGTATGAGATTGCGTTATAAAATAAATACACTTCAAAGAGATAATCTGCCTATATATAGACTAAAGCTTAATGGTGAGATTATAGAATCTAGTAGTGATGATGAGGCGCTGAAAAGTATAACTCTTGATATACATAAGGATACTAAAGACTTAGATTCTACTATAAAGCTAGATAAGAGAGCATATAGCTCACAATCTACACATAATACTACTACTCATAATAATACAAACACTACAGACAACAATGCTACAGATTCTACTACTTCATTACTATCCTTACTCCTTAAGGATTATCCTAAATACTATGAGTTTAAAGAGATAGATTTACAGCTAGATACTAATCTTTTATCACTTATACTCATTATCCCTAAGAAAATCCCTAAAGTCTATGATAAAGCATATAAAGAGTATGAATATAAAGATTATGGTGTAGGGAGGTTTCAGTATGTTTATAGGTATTGTGAATGTAGGGAATTAGAAGTAAAGAATAATGACTATACTAATATAGGACTACATGGAGATGCACTCACACAATATATCATTACTCTCCTCACTCCAGCTAAAGCAAAGAAAATAGAAATACATTTAGCTAATGGAGTAGATTCTATGACAGAATCTAAAGATGATGTGGATTCTCATATCTTAAAGTGTAGTGTCATCAATGGAGGACATAGTGAGAGATTGTGGGGAGATATATGAAACTACAAGGATACTTGGTGTATAATGCAGGATAAAATGGTATAGTGATATATGACACTAAAGATATATGCAAAAATGCTATGAGCGGTGTTGAAAGGCAAATTATGGAGGAGAATGTATGCTAATACATACTAGAAAAGAGCTTTTGAGGGAGATTGAAGCCTTACTAAAGCCAAAAGATGGATACTCGATAAGCAAAATTGATTTTATTTGTCCAAATTTTAATTATTTTAATTATCTTTATGCAAAAACACAAAACGATAATATACCTCCAAAGAATATTGACATTTTTAAAAAGATTATCCAAGAACTTAAATCCTTGCAAAATAAAAATACTAGTGTAGAAATTACTATTCATACATTTAATGAAATTGATCAAAATATGAACTTGGCAGTTTTAGAAAAGCAAAAATATATAAGATATTTAGAATCTTTTGGGGATCAATTAGTTTCACATTCTCCCAAAGGAAAAAATTGTATTACAATCAATTCATATCATTATACAGATAATCCGCTAATTAAGCTCATTCAGCAATTTAAAAACCAAACTAATAACAAAAATGTAGAAACACTGAAAGATTTATTTGAATCTCTTGATAAGGATAAATTACGAAATGCGAATTTTCAAAGCTTAAAGGAATATATGAAAAATTATATTAACAATATTGATGAATCTAAGCTTTTTACAGAAAAAATTAAACCTTATTTGAATGATAGTTTCAAGCATTCTTTAGAATCATTGATTGAGCATATAAAAAAACTCTTGGAAAATAAAGACAATGATACATGGAAGATAGCTATTAAACTTGTATTTGATGTTGCAATAAACATACCTTTATTATCTAACCCTTATAGCCTTGCTATAGGTATCGTGGGGATAGGTGCTAGTGTGGCTTTATTTATGGATGAGTTTAATGAACTACAAAATAGAGAATATCAACACCTTCTAACTCCTTTGGCAAATTTATTGGCAACAGAATTTGGTATGTTTATAGGTTATGCAAATACTCATCTTTTAACTTGTGCCTTGATTATTAATAAAAAAGAAATTTTAGATATTTCTTCATTTAATATTGATGTTATGGCTCATTCATCTTGTATAGAATCTAACCTCGCTTATAAGGCTTCTATACCCAATGGTGAAATAGATATAGAAAAATTTTTCTTACAAAGTCACGATCAATCTAATTCATTTAAATTGTTTAATAATACTTTTGATTCAACCCTCTATCTTAATCATAAAGCTAGCAATAGTATATATCCAATTCTTAGTAAAAGTATTGTAGGTTTTAATCATATTTCTTATATAGAAAGTCCCTACTTTAATTCTGCCAAACTAGCCGAATCATTTGCTAATAAGGAGAATAAAACAATCACAAATATGGGTAAAAATTATCTTATTATCACTAATGCCCCAAGCAAACATAATGCAAAACTCACAGAGGTAATCACTGAAACTATAGCAAATAATCATATCCAAGATAAACATAGGAATGAGATAGGATTTACATATAATGAACGACAAAATACTTACAATAGTAGCAGAGATTATAGCAATTATGCGATACAGATAGAAGCTGACAATGATAAACCATTTATCTTGCAGCTTTCTCCATTTGTGAAAATCACAAGAAATAAATATAATGAATTTAAAGAATCTTATACAAAATTGCTTGAATTAAATACTCAGTTAGACGAAGCACAAAGTAAGTGGAATATATTACATATAACACATAGCGATAATGAAGGGATTAAAAATGATATAAATAAATTATATACTGCAAATGATAATATATATAATTACAGATATATCAACCAATTCTTTAAAAATAATGAAGATAAAAAAAGTATTATAGAAAAAGAAAAAGAACTTACAAAAGAGTATTTAACAATGTTGCAAGATTTCTCTCAAAATATTTTCAACAATATAAACAATATGGCAAACAAACAACAATTAAAAACAAGTGATATATCAATAATGTTTTTGAAGGTAGCACTATCCCTGCATCACACAAAGAAACTTTTTCCTCATATAACAATTATAACAGATAAAGGAGTGTGCGTAATAAACTATCTTGATACAAAATACGAGATAAAGTGTCGTTATCTTGAGGGTTATAATAATATATTTGTAAAAATCTATGATTATTTACAATCAAATACAAATATACCTGTTGATGAAATCAAAACATCACAATTTTTTCAAGATTTAGAAAAACAAATAGACAACCAAGAATCTTTAGAATACCCTAAAAAAATAGAGCTTAATGGCAAGGTAAAAACAATTAATAATTTTGACGAAGAACTTACATTTTTGTATGGTGATGAATACTTGAAAGATAGGTATCAGTATAAGATAGAAGAAATTGTAACCATTTCTTTTTACAACATATTAGCTTGCACTTGTCCTTTTATCAACTTTGCTCTTGATGATAATTATATAAAAATTATGGAGCGTATAATTAAATTTATGGTTACACAAGCTACGCAAGGGTTGGATCAGGCTATACTTGATATGTTAGGTGTGTTTCATTTGACCAAACAAAAATTTTTTCCAGATGAGAGCTATGTAGAATTAAACAATAACAAAAAATCTATTAAAGAAGGAGGGGAGAAAATTAAGCAAACTACCAAAGATTATGCTATTACAGAACTAAGACTAACAAAAAAACAATTAGCGCATTTTGAAGCAAAATCAGCTATTATCACAGGGATAAAGCAAAAATTAGATAACCAAAAAGAACTTAATCTCTCTAACCTAAAATCATCTATCAAACAACATTTAAAAGCTAAAGGAAGTATAAATGCAATAGATGAGAAATTTATAGATAGAATGTATTTTTATTATGATGGCTCAAAGCCCCATCAAAGCTATCTTGTCGGTAAAAATCAAATTCTTAAAATTATAGCCGATGCAAAAAACCTCACATATACAAAAATAATAAAAGAAGTTAAAAGCAATATGGCTCAAATGGCAAGGGAAGCTGTATTCGTCATAGCATTAGAATTAATTTTTCCAAGTAATTATGACGCCATAAAACAACAATACGATAATCTTATATATAGGTTTTATACATTCAAGTATGATGCACCATATGCCTTAATCAAAGATGATTTTGTAACCTATCCTATGGTTGTAAATGCTAGATTTATGAGCTTTGATTTAAAAAAACTTTTTTATGGTATTAATCTTTGCACAGGAGTATTTCATAATCATCTAAGCTTTCATTATGAGTTAGATGCAAAATCAGAAGAAAGTCATCATTTTGCTTTGAAACGATTGCTTGGCTATCTCATCATTGATGAAATGCGAAGTGAAAAGCGAGATTCTGCGAATCTTATCAGCGATGAAGTGTTTTTTAATGATGATTTTACAATATCACTAGATAATATCCTAAAATATCAAGTGCCAAAAGAGAGTAGCTTGTATCGGAAGTTTAAGGATTTGGAGAGAAAAGGGGTAGCATCAGCCATTGATGCGTATAATGAAGCTATAAGCATACTTGCTGATTATGCAGACTATTATTTTACTTATACAAGAAAAGTCAATGATAAAGGTATAATGTTAAGCTATAAAGAAGATAAGAATAAAGCAAGAAGATTTTTAGAATGTCTCAATACCATAGGACAAAACAATATTAGGGCTTTATATGTGGGGATAAACGATAAGGAAAACCTAAACAATCCATCGCCAACACCACATATTGTAGGAACAGATGTAGGTGAAGATAAAAACAAGGAGAAATGTCCTAAACTCATAGGTAGACTAGCCACTACGATAATCATAGAAGATGGACTATGGTTAGGCTAGATTTTATAAACCAAAATATAAGGAGAATATGTGAGTGATACTTATCAAATCTACACACCTAATGCACTGGCATTGCAAGTTGATAAAAGCACAAATAAAATTCATTTTACCCCTAGAAATGATGTGAAAACAGGTAAATACACAGAAGCTTATTCTAAAGCTCTTATAGAAGCTTGGCAGATAATGGAGGAGGCAAAGAAAAAGTATAAACCTAACTATCTAGACCCCACAATAAGGACAGGACAGCCTTCTACTCTATTAGAATTTAGAGAAATCCAAAAGCTTTATTATAAAGACCCTATAAAAGGAGCGATAGCCCCTTGGACTAAGAGCGAAAAAGCATATTATGAATCTCTAAAGACAAAAAGAGAGAGATATCAATATCTTGTTATTAGAAGTGGCTTAAGAAGTGCAGTCATAGATATACCATTTGATGCCATAGGTGGAGTAGATGAGAATGGCAGAGTGATAAATCCAGAACATGAAGAGATATTTTATGAGGTAGATAAAAATAAAGATACTTTAAGATCTGAATTTTTTGCAACAGAATGGGGTATAGCGGCGGGGATACTAGGGAATCCAGAATATTTTGCTTCAGATTTAACAGGCTTTAGTGCGCGATATGTGCAATCTACAATATTATACATTCAACTCAATCCAAAAATAGATTATAGAGGTATATCAAAGCCAATAGAAGTGTATGGAGAAGATTATTTGGGGAGTTTTAAAACAGGTATAAGAAAAAACCCTTTACGCAAACAACAGCTCTCTGCCCTAGCTAAGAAAATAAAGCCAGATAGATTTGGTATGCTTCCATACATTGATGAGATAATGGGGGTGGATTGGGTAATGGATTTGAATATACACTATGGATATTCAGTAGATGAAAATGGATTTACTATTGAAAGACTCAATGATGAGATATATGAAGGCAAACTGCTAGACCCTAGAGATCCTAAAGCTACCGAACAAACAAGAAGAGAGTTTAAAGAAAGCATGGGAAAAATAAGCTTTTGGAGGTATGATGTTGATTTAAATAATGAACGGACGCAGCAATCAGCAGATTTGTATATAGATACTATGCTTTTAGAAGCCAAAATCATGGCAGCAACTCCCCCTCAAGGCTATCCTAATGCTCCTACTTACTATATCCCAGAGTATTTAGAAGAGCTTTATAAAGATGGTAAGTTTGATGTTAAGCTAGACCCTAGAATCCCAGCAATGTATAGAGAAAGCTTCCCAGCAGAACTAAGAGAAAAGATACTAGCTTATGCTAAAAAGCATAATATTAAGGACTAAAGAAGCAAAGCATAATCCTGTGATAGCAGTAAGATTGCAAAGTAATAAAGGTAAAAGCTTTAAATCTAAAGATATCCCTATGATTTTAGAATCTGATTTAATCAACTCTAGCATAGTAGGTTGCACTAATAATATCGCAGGTGTTCCTACTCCATGCACTCTTATTTCTGTAATACTCCCTAGTGCTAGAGCATTAAAGAAATATAATGATGATTATCCAATTATGCAAGATTTAGTTAATGGCAATGTCTTTAGTGATAAAGGATTCCCTCTTATTGCTACACCTAAGCCTAATACATTTAAGATAAACTTGCCTAAGCCCACAAACGCTAATACACAAAATAAACAAAAGCTAGAGCCACAAATAAAGCTCTATAAACCAACACTAAGACTGCATTATAAAATCACTCCATTACAAAAAGATAATATCCCTATATATAGATTAAAGTGTAATGATGGGATTAGCAACCATATTGTAGAATCTTATTTTTAGAATCTAAAAAGGTCGTGTAAAATGAAACTTCCTATTTACTCACATATCAAAGCAAAGCTAGAATCTAAAGGGCTAGATTCTATCACAAGTGGGCAGATTGCGTGGTTTATGTGTAGTGTGGGAATCTTTATCCCTCCTATGCTGTATTTCTATTTCGCAGACAATAATCAGAATGTGATTTTATTATATATGCTCCTTATTTTTGTATTTAATTTCTTTTATCTAAAAAATATACCACCATTATTATTAGTTGTATTTTTTATCATTTTATTTTTTGGCTTTGTAAATTACCTTAATAGTGCAATTTGGGTAGCTTTAGGTATATCATTTCTATGTGTAGTGAGCGTTTGTGTGATAGCTAGAAAATGGAGGTTTCTTATTGTTTTTTGTTTTGGCATAACTTTTATCACTTTAATGTTTCAATTATTTAAAATACTAGGAGGACTTGTGAAATGAAATATTATGTAACGATTTATATAGATATATTAAAAGAATTAAGGTTATTTAGTGGCGACTTCACCCACGCTTTCTTAGGACTCACCAAAGGTAAATCGCCTGATGAATTAGATAAAATAGATAAAGAACTAAGAGATAAAAAGCTTAAAAATGCTGATTGGAAAGATTTCGATAAGAAATGGTATGAAACAATGGATACAAATGAATATAACAATGGCTTTTGGGGCTTTGGCACGGGTGTAAGCGAAGTATGTGATGTGGCAGGTAAGGTATTTAAATATAATCAATATGCAATAAGAGAGAATCTATGAAAGATAAATTTCAATGGCAGAAATTTATTTTGGATTGTTTTATATGTTTTGGGGTTGTAATAATCTCTCCAATTGTATATTCTATTTTAGTAAAAAGTGATAATTTGCAATGGCTTTTATATCCAACGCAATGGCTTTTTGATATTAACATTCATACTATTGGTGATATAGCGGAATTTATCGTTGGTTTTTTTTCACTAAGCCTTATTGTATTTTTTGTAATCAATATTTCCTATAAGATACACAAGGTGAGTTTGGGCTTGAGTTTAATTTTTATGGTATGTTATACCGTATTTGGATATTATTTTTTTAGTCATTTATAAAGAAGTGTTATGCAATATTTTGTAACTATTTACATTAATCCAATGGATTTCAATACTAGAGATATTGTGGTTGTCCCTCACGCCTTTTTGGGCTTAACACGCAAACACCCTGATGAGTTGGACAAGTTAGGCAATATTGAGATAGAAAAATATTCTAATCCGCAATATGACCCTTTTACGCAATCTTACTGTAATGCTATCAAAAAAGAAAAAGGCAAATGGTATGAACAAATCTATCCCAGCATATTAGATTCTAACTTTGGCGGTGAGGGATTCTTTGGTTTTGCCCCTGTAGAATCTACTACTAATCATTGGGGTAAGGTGTATGAAAATAATCAGTAAAATAAAAGGCTAGAAAATGAAAGAAAAGTTTAATTTTGCTAAATTTATTTTAGATTGTTTTATTTGTTTGGGATTGATGATAGTATCAAGCATTGTATTTTTTATGCCTATCTCATATCTTACACAAATGATTGAATATTCATTAAATTTATTCATAGACAGCTCGAAGTTTTTTCGTAATTTTTCATTCACTATTATATTTGTTCCACCATCATTGATTTTACCATTGGTTTGTTATAGTAAATTTTATAAGTTTTACAAAACAAGCCTTATCTTTTGTTTTTTGATATTAGTGATATTTGTTGTTTTTGTAGATTACACACTCAGTTATAATTTCAGAAAATAGAAAGGATTTTTTATGCAGTATTTTGTAACAATCTATATTAATCCAATGGCTTTTAACACTACAGATATTATGGTTATCCCTCACGCATTTCTAGGACTTACCCATATACACCCTGATGAGCTAGATTCACTAGGTGATATTGAGATAGAGAAATATTCTAATCCACAATATGATTCTTTCATAGGTTGCTATTTTAATACGATAAAAAAAGACAAAGGCAAATAGTATGAAAGGGTATATCCTAGTATATTAGATTCTAACTTTAAGGAAATCGTGTGAAAAAAGAAAAATTTGATTGTTCTAAATTTATCCTAGATTGCTTTGTGTGCGTGGCATTGATGATAGTCTCCATTGCTATATTTATAAAACCACTTTATTATCTTTATGGTTTTTTTATTAGAAATGGTCTTAACATTATTGGTTATGATGGTTTTTATTTCATAGCTTTGCAATTTAATATTCTCTCGCTTGTTCCTTTTGCCATTATATATTTTCTCTATAAGAAAAATAAGTTACAATACAGAATCTACAAGTCAAGCTTTTGGTTTGTTTTTATAAGCATAAATAGCTATTGGTGGCTTGCGGCTTATCATCTTGCTAATGGCGGTTTTAGCAAATAATTAATAACTAAGGATTCCCTATGCAATACTTCGTAACAATCTATATCGATACTATGAAACCAAAACTAGATTTTATACCCTTTACCATTCCTCACGCATTTTTAGGTTTGACACATACTCATCCTGATGAGCTAGATAAACTCAAAGATATTGATATATACAAATATCAAGTAGGATATGATTCTGACAAGCCTACGCTTATACATGTAAAAGATATGTGGCATAATAATATTTATCCTAGCATATTAGATTCTAACTTCAAGGAAATCGTATGAAAAAAGAAAAGTTTGATTTTTCTAAATTTATCCTAGATTGCTTTGTGTGCGTGGCATTGATGATAGTCTCCATTGCTATATTTATAAAACCACTTTATTATTTTTATAGCTTTTTTGGTAAAGCTGGATTGCATTTGTTTAAATGTGATTTTTATGATTTGGCTTTAGAATTTAGTATTCTTTCACTTATTCCTTTTATCATTATATGTTTTCTCTATAAGAAAAATAAGTTAAAATACAGAATCTATGCATCAAGTTTTTTGATTTGTTTTGTTTTGCTAACAAGTTTTTGGTGGCTTTGTGCTATAAGTTTTTGCACAGGACCAATTAAATAAAAAGGATTTTTTATGCAGTATTTTGTAACAATCTATATCGATACTATGAAACCAAAACTAGATTTTATGCCCTTTACCATTCCTCACGCCTTTTTGGGCTTGACACATACCCACCCCGATGAGTTAGATTCACAAGGCAATATTGAGATAGAGAAATATTCTAATCCACGATATGATTCTTTCATAGGTTGTTATCTTAATACTATCAAAAAAGACAAAGGCAAATGGTATGAGAGAGTGTATCCTAGTATATTAAGCGATGAATTTGAAGGTGAAGGATTCTTTGGCTTTGGTCCCGTTACACACGCTAGAAATCATTGGGGCAAAGTGTATGAAAATAATCAATATGCACCAGAAGGCAATAATGTAGTCAATGAATATGTAGAGCCCTATTATTACAAAGAACGCTCACTCTCTACCTTTTGGCAACAAAACCGCTGTGTGTTTGAAATCTCAAAAGAACAATATGAAAAACTCTTAGATTCTATTAAAACAGAAGTAGAGCAGACAAGGAAAAGGACACCGAATTTGAAGCAAGATGATACGCAACTTGATAATCCTATCAAAAACTTATACTATAACTCAAATCCGATGAGTTCTGATCCTATCCACAACTGCGTTACTTGGGTTCTCAACAAACTAGATTCCATAGGTATAGAGATTATTGATAGCAAAGAGTGGCTGCCTGATGTAATCCCCAATCTTAGCCCTAGTGCCTTAGCAAGAAAGGTGTTTATGAAATATGCCTTTGATATGGAAGTTAATTTTATCAATACTCTAAAAGATTCTCTTGCTGACCTCGCATATTACCATACTATCTTTCGCAAATTCCAAAGTATAGATTCTAACCTAAAATCTATCAAAGGAGCAAAAGCCTTTAGGACTTGGGCTAGAGGTATGATAGGCAATCGCTTTGTATGCAAACTAGACCAAAACTACAATAGACTTTCAAAACACGATATTACTTGCTCTAGTGAAGATGAGGGATTTGTAGCGACACTGCAATCGTGGAAAGAAAAGCTACAACACACAAGAGAGCAGCTACGATATGTGTATGCTATGCTTGATAAGATTCTAAGCTCTCAAATACAAAAGGCAGAAAACTTAGGATACACGAATATACAAGGGGATTTTACTTTTATTAGCTATGACAAACAATCGCATAAAATAGTGCTAAGAAGTAAAGATAAGGATTATGAGCCTTATGAGGAAAGTCAGCTTGACCCAAGCATACCTATGAATAATTGGACACTTAATCAATACGCTCCATATATCTTTAACCCCAAAGACACTATCCTTTCAAGATGTTTGTATAAAAACTATCATTATCCCTCTATCTCTCAAGGCTATACAGATTCTATCTTTCAAAGCTACCTTGCTATCCTAAGTGGCAACGATGATTTGAGATATTGGAGTGAAACACTCCATAAGATACGAAAAGCAGCCAACGCATAAAGGATTTTTATGACAAAGGCTACTTCTTTAGACACACAGCAAACTAGCACAGGACACAGAGAAACATTATATGCTTGTGATAACCAAATCATAGATTGCAAAGTTTTAGAATCTAAAGGCATAGATTCTCTAAGCTCTACAATATACTTTATGGGAATAGAACTCACAGGTGGCAGCGAATCTAACAAACCCTATAACGAATGCTTTTTTGGTGAGTTAGATTCTAAAGATACTATGGGATTAGATGATACAAAGCCTATTTATCACTTAATCGGCGAAATAGACTATGATTCAAAAGATTCTAAAGAGAGTTTTACTCAAACACTCCAAATATTCCTAAACAACTCTACCCTTACAATATTAAACTACTCCCTCCTAGATTCTAGTCTCAACATTAAACTAGAATCTAAAAGCAAAGAATCTAAAGAAATATTAGAGAGAGGAAAAGCACAAAAACAAAAAGATTCTTCGCTTACAGCTCAGAATGACAATGTAATCGCTACCGCATTCTTGCACCCAATACTAGAAGATAATGAGCTTAAATGTCCTCATAATGGTGTAGTAAAGCTAAAAAGCAATAAAGGTAAATCTTTTAAGTCTAAAGGCATACCTATGATTTTAGAATCTGATTTATTACATAGCTCTATCATAGGTTGCACTAATCCATTGCTAAGTGGAGGACCTTGCACTATGGTAGCTACTATACTTCCAAATGCAAGAGGATTAAAAAAGTTTAATGATGATTATCCTATTATGCAAGATTTAGTCTCTAGTGGTTGTCTCACTGACAAAGGCTTCCCTCTAACTTGCACACCTAAAGAAAATACTTTTAGGATAAACTCACCAAATCCTAGTAATGCTAATACACAAAGCAAAGAAGCATTAGAATCTCAAATACAATATACAAAGCCAATATTTACAATATGCTATAAAATAGATTCTTTACAAAAAAATTCTCTTAATATCTATGCTTGTCAAATCAATATGGAGAATATAACACAGGATATGCCATTACAAAACTATATGCTTCATCTTTCAGAATGCAAAGAAGTAGATTTTACAACGCTTCCACAAACAATACAAGCAGAGTATCCTACAAAGCATTATATACATAAAAGCTTTTGCATAGTGTTTGACAATCACACAAGAGAGTATATAGCCATTATTCGCAAAAATATTCCAAAAATATTAGAGAAACTCTATAAAGAGAATGAACAAGCTAAAAAACATAAAGACTATGGTTATGGAGGGTTTAAGCTTTTAGATAACACAAAAAGACTTTATGAAGAACATAGAATCTATAGTAGAGAAATATGGTTATATCCTACTAGAGCTGAAAAACTAATGATAGAATTTGGCAATGAAGAAAGAGAAGATACGCAAGGCAATCATAATAGCTATAATGCTTTGTCAAATATATATGTGAGGTAGAGAATGAGAGAGGATAAATATGTGCAAAATACTATTAGTATAGAAAAGATACATAACATCAAGCCTACACAAGAGATAAAAGAAATTATAGAGAAATTTTTAAAGAATGCTAGAGACAAGCATCTTGCTCTACATATTATCGCGCCTACTGACTTTATAGCAGAGAGATTGTATCAAGAATTTGATAGTTATATAGACGCTAGTAAGATAAAGACTCTTTGTTTTTATCCAATTAAGCTTGATAATTTATTATCAGATATCTACAAGCAACAAAGACAAAGGAATAAAAGCAAACTCAATATTCAATACATAAATGAAGATAGTAACAATCCATTAGAAATATTCATTAATAAAGTGGCAAATGAGGCACAAAAGATAAGAAACAACCAACAAAAAGAAGAAAAACAAACTAATATTGTTTATGGTATAGCAAGTGTTCTTACCACTGCTTCAATACAAGTTGGATCTGGTAGCATGGGAGTTTTATACAATATTAACTCTGTAAGAGAAAATCAAGAAAAACTAAGAAGGCATAGCTTCTTTGAAGATATAGAATTGCTTGAATATTCAAATGCCTATATCCCAAAAGAGCCGACACTAAACTTTTATGATATAAAAAATACAGATTCCATAGGCATACAATATATAAAAGAGTTTTTTATTGATATTGTAGAGAGGGTAACGAGTTATTATGAGGCATATATTGAAGATAAACAACTAAGAGACAAAAAGTTAGAAGACCTCAAAACAAAACTCATGCATACTCGCAATGAGATCTTAACAAATCTAAGCAACACAAAGCAGAATAAGGCAGATGATGAAACAAGGACTACTCTGCTTATAGCATTAAAGATTGGGATAGCAATTATTAGTGTATGTCTATCTCTTGGTAGTGGAAGTCTCTTTGTATTCCTTGCTTTAAGTTTGGGAACAGCTTCGACTATAAGAGAGATGTATGATATTTCAAAAGAACTCAATATATTGGGAAACGATAGATATTATAGGGCAGTTGCAGTGCCTATACTTACTGCATTTTTTAAGGATATTAGCGAAGTTCTTGCAGTATGTTTGGTAGAATCTCATATCTTTATGCTACTTGATAGCGATGGTAATTTTATTGATCTTAGTGGATTAGAGGCTGATTTTCTGATTAAAGAAAAGTCTTTTAATCTTACGCCAGAGCTTAATCAAATCATACAGGGAAAATATCATGGAAATATACAAAGTATTATAGATATACTTAAAAAACAACAAGAATATATCACAAATGACAATAATGAATATTCATCTATGTGTATATCTCCTTTACATACAGATTCTAATACTAAAAGCCCAGCATACAATCTTTTTAATAAACTTGCAAAATCATATACAAATTTTATCTATATGGCACATCCAGCCTTTACATCAAAAAGGCTAGCAACCACTATAAAGGAAGAAAATACAACAAAATCTAATAGAAATTATATTACACTTACTCCACCGCCAGATAAACAAAGAGCTGGCAGTATGCAGGCAGTTTTAAAAGAGATGGGTTTGCAGATACAAGGCAGACCAAATCCACCAAAACTAACCAATAACAATCCAACACAAGATTATAGTAGCTACACGCATGACGATATAGATACAAAAAATTTATTCTTATATATCTCTCCATTTATAAAGATACATCAGACAAAAAAGGGGGAATACAAAGATAACAAGGCACTATCTTATGATGATAAACAACATATACAAAGCCTTATGATACAAGAACAAAATATAAAATTTATCAAAGAATTGCGACAAACATTTATCAAGGAACATATTGGGTATTATAAGTTTTTATTTGATAGTGTAAAATTTAAGGTATATACCGCAAGTAATGATATTGGTTTTGGTGGAGAAAAATATTTTTATACGCCAGAAAATATCTTTTTAAAAGCATTGTTTTTATATTATTTAGAGCAAGATGGTGCAGAGATTAAAAAGGGATATGTGATGAGCAAAATGTATGCAGAAGCCCAAAGTGTAGAAACAATACTTCAAGGAAAAAGGACTACATTTTTCGTTCAGTATAATCAAAATCAAGCGATCCCTATTGATTTAATTGACTTAAAAGATCAGATTAAAGAAGCTATGAAACAATATAAAGAAAACGCAAATAACAACTACAAGATAGTGCTTGGTAATTCTTTCGGAAATATTGCACTACACCCATTTTCAAATGATACAAATACACTTAGCCTCTCATCTATAAGCCATCATATAAAAGAGCAATACATAGGCTTTAAGCATAAACAACTTGATGAAGCACTGCCACTTATAATGCAATCTATTGGAGAAAACACACTTACAAATATTTTACCAACCACAAAAATATTTTTTGCAGACACAGAATCTAAAAAACTAGAAGCCCTATCAATCCTTTTTATAACCTTTAGCTTTGCTATGTATCTCACCAAAAACAATAACAAAATTACATTATCTCTCTTGAGCACTGCAACTGGTATAAAAGGTATTTTAGACATACCAAACATCATAAAAAATGCTACACTTGAAATACTAGAAAGTGCTTTGAATAATAAAAAAGATTCTATAAAAATTTCAAATAATATAAAGAAAAATCAACAAATTAATGACTTGCTAAAAAAAATAGATCTAAAAAATATTAAAACATCTGATATTAAACACGATAGAGCGGGAAACAAACTTATTATAAGCAAAGAGAGTAAAAGTATTAAATTAATCATTATAGATAACAATAATAATCCAATAAAACAACCAAAACATATTACAATACAAGCAGATAATACTCAAATAAATAGGGAAACTACAAAAGCTATTGGCAAGCAGGCACTCAAAGCAAGTTCTCAAGCCTTCATTATTGCACTAGCAGACGCAACACTTACACAGATCATAAACTCTCTCTTTAAAACAGATTCTAAAACACTATTAGAAAGATACAAAAGTTTAGAATATAAACTACAATCTCTACACCATGCACCATTGATTATGGACAGCGATACATTTTTCACCTATCCTATGCCAATTCACTCAAGAATGATTATTTACAATTTCGCTTATGGATTATTTGGTGGGAGTTTAAGCGCAGGTGGTCTAGAGATTGCACCAAATATACTGCTATATGCAGCCTTACAAAAACTCACAACTACAGGTAAAACAACAAATCAAAGTGCCTTTACAAGACATATGATAATAAAGCAAATCCTAGCTTTTATTATCTCAGATGAATTAAGAGGCGGAATGGAAGATAGGGATTTTTATAAAACCTTCCTTACAAAAGAACTAAGCCCAAATACACTTAAGAGTGAATATCGCCTAGACACCAATAACATAAGATTGCGAAAAAATGGGCAAGATATAAATGAGATTATACAATCTTACAATCTTTCGCAATCTCAGTGTGAAAAACAAAAGATAAATTTCAAATCAAATGCCAATGTTATTGTAGATTCTTATAATTTCTGCATTGATTATTTAACTGCTAAGATTTCTGGGAGACATAAAACAACACATACAAGAAACTTTATGGAAGCCCTTAGAAATATTGCAAAGAATAATATCTTAGCCATATATGAAGGAGTGAGTGATACAAACAGAGTAAAACAGCCAAAAATATTTGGACGCATAGCAACGACAATTATACAGCAAGATGGATTTTACTTAGGATAAGGGGATAAAAGATGAAAAGAATAGAAGATCTGATACATTACCTAAAGGCTAAAAAACCAAAAGATAAAAAACAGAGAATTATCCAATGTATAGTTGGATTATCACTTGGTCTGCCTATAGCTTTTATGATTAATAAATCCGGATTTGAAAGCACTTGTAAAAAACACATTGCAATCATACAAGATAAGCTAGATAGAGAAGCAGCCGGAAAGGCATCGCTTGAATGTGGCACAGGTGCTCTTATTAGTAGCAGCTGGGTTTGTGTTAGTCTAAAGGAGGAAATAAAGCAAGAGATGGAGAAAAATAGAATAATTGGTTTGGAGGAAAGATTATGTTCTTATTTGATAGGGAAGTAAAGACATATACCATAAAAGCACCAAATGGATTAGAGGTTATATTTGATTCTAAAACAAACCTTATTATCCCAAATAATAAATATCCAAATGAAAAATATCCAGATTTAACAAAAGCACCAGAAATAAAGGCAAAAATGATACTTGATGCAAGAAAAGAGATGGATAGCTCCCCATATAAAAACTACAAACCATTGCTATATAAAAAAGATTCTATAGTGAATGGTTTTATGGGAGCTAAAACTTCAAATCTCTATATGCTAGAGTGGAAAAAGATCTATCTGAAGGAGAGTGTAAAAGGAAAAGAGATAGCACCTTGGACAAATAGTGAAAAAGCCTATTATCAAAGTCTTAATGGTAGAGAAAGATATAATTATCTTGTTGCAAGAAGTGGGATAGAAAGCAGTATCATTGTGTATAAGCATATTGCTCTAAGAGAGATAGAGCGACCTAGGGAACAAGTCTATTTGCAAACTTATGATAAGGCAAAAGAGGAATATGAAGCTTTGTTGCTATCTATACAAAACGAGAACTTTTATTTTAAGAGTGATGATGAGATAGGCCAAATATATAAAACAAGGTATGCTCAGTTTGAAAGCGTAATACAAAAGCTTGAGTTTGTCTATACTAAGAGCAGGGATTATAAAGCAGGATTGCTTTTAGCTGAAGTGTATATGAATGAGGATTATTATGTGGCTGCAGCATTAGCACCATATCCATATGACAACAAAGAAGAACTTTCATTATCTATTAAAAGAATAAAATCAACCATTCAAGCAAAAACAAAACGATCGGTAAATATCTTACTTGAACTCATAGAAGCCTATAGTCTTCCTGATGCCTATTATGGTATGTATCGCTATTGTGTTATACAAAAACAATCTGGTAGTGTTGTAAAGGTGTATTATAATGCCCCAAACACCATCAAAACACCAGAATATTGGTTTGAGTTAGCCTTGCAGTATGGTAGTTATGATGCCTTTAGGACACTAAGTAATGACTGGGATAGGGAGTTGCTTAATGCAGAATATTGCCTCTCCCTTGGGATATTAGGCAATAGAGATGGTTTTATATGGGCAGAGCTTGGGCTTAATCGATGGGGCTTTGCTACAAGGGCATCACAAGCTCATATTCTAGCCCTACAGCTTGGCTATGAGAATGAATTAAGGCTAGGAAAGCAATATATGAAATTACTCAAAAAGATTCCAAAAGATGAGTATGGATTACGCCCTTTTTTAACGGAATATATAGATATTCTTTTTAGTGAGGAGCTAAATAGAACAAATTATGAGGGAGATCCTAGCTTTTTGCGTTTAGAATTTTTAAATGAAAAGATAAAAAGCGGTGAGCTTTTAAGCCCTACAGATCCAAAGGCGACCAAAGAAAGTAGAGAAACTTATAGAAAAATAGCTATGAGTTGGCATAAAAATCCCTATGATGCTATTGGCTTTAAAGAAGAATGGGAAGATTATCAAGTAGAGAGACATGCAAAGAGAGTTGTTTTACGAGCTAAGATATTAGCCCTTACTCCCCCTCAAGGCTATCCTAATGCACCATTTTATTATTTTCCTGAAGAGATAGAGGAAAGGTTCGAAAAAGGGGAGTTAGATTTTAAACTAAACCCCACAATCCCAGCTATATATAGAGAATCTTTCCCGCAAGAATTGCGTGATAAAATACAATCTTATGCCAAAAAGCATAATATAAAGAATTGAAGTAGAATGAATAAAATTGTAGGTGTAGGTTTAGTTAAAGATTCTAACAAAATCACCATCTTTGCCAAAGACAACAGCATTATAGATTCTAAGCATTTAGAAAAAGATTTGGGATTAGATTTTAACTTGCCTTGTGATGTGTATTTTTACTCTTTAGCACTTAGGGGTGGTAAAGAAGATATGAATAAGCCTAGATATTTCTATGGAGAAAATGGAGAAGTGATATTAGTGATGAGCGTGATAATATAGAAGTCTTATATAATAATGCAAGATTATGTATGACAAATTACTATTATCATGCCTATAGCTAATTATATAAAGCATAAAGGAAAGACAAGAAGTAATATCTATGGAGATAACAAAGAGGCTGCAAAATAATGAAAACCAACACAACAAAAAGGGATAATAGCAGAGAATCTAGCCATAATGATGATATAAGCGGTATTAAAGAGATACAACCAATAGATAAAAGATTTGGTATCAATCTCTCTACACAAACAAAGCCTTCAAGACAAACAGAACAACAACATAGACTTGCTCTAGCCACTAAAGAACAAAAAGAATCCACCCCCATAGATTCTACAACAAGCACCGCATTCTTGCACCCCATACTAGAAGATAATGAATTAAAATGTCCTCATAATGGAGTAGTAAAACTAAAGAGTAATAAAGGTAAATCTTTTAAGTCTAAAGGCATACCTATGATTCTAGAATCTGATTTATTACATAGCTCTATCATAGGTTGCACTAATCCTATACTTAGTGGAGGACCTTGCACTATGGTAGCTACTATACTTCCAAATGTAAGAGGGTTAAAAAAATTTAATGATGATTATCCAATTATGCAAGATTTAGTCTCTAGTGGTGTAATGAGTGATAAAGGATTTCCTATTATTTGCACACCTAAAGAAAATACTTTTAAGATTAATGCTCCAGCTCCTAATAATGCAAGGGCACAAAGTAAAGAAGCCCTAGATTCTCAAATAGATATTGCTATTCCCTCTTTCACTCTTATTACGCCTTATAGAGATTTAGAGGAATATTATTTCACACCAGGCACTTATGAAAATAGAGAATCTAAAGAACAATACATTTCTTCACAAAGTGGCTTTTATGCGCCAAATGATACACTAGAGATAACACTACCCCCCCCCCCCATTATCTAAAAACACAGATTATGCTAGACTAGATTCTAATCCTACTCTTACGCCAATACTACAAGATATAAGCAAGATATATAATCCTATATTCTTTAGTTATAGAATCCTTACTCTACGAATAACTTATAGTATCTATGAATACTTGCTTATTGTACCAAAGATTATGCCTAAGTTTATAATAAAGCTATTACAAGAGAAAAGAAATAAAGATGAATTAAGCTATGGCTATGGAAGCTTTATAGATTCAAATAGGGATTATGTGAGAGAATGCGATGTGGGCAATAAAGACGGAAATAAAGAAAATGACACAGAAATATCTTTACTTCATATACAAGGCAAGGTATTACTAGCGCCTAATGGGTGTGAGAGAATGAGGGTGGAGGTGAGGTAGGGAATGAGGATGTAGGTATAATGGATTTTATTAAAAAAGATACTCAATGTGTTGCAATGTATAGATTTATACTATAATAATATAATATCGATTTAGTGGGCTTAAGAAGCAGTATCTTTGACACGATGCCATTATGAATTGACTAAGGAAACAATATAATGATAGACTTTGATTTACTAGGCACTCCATCTCCTCCAAAAAACAAAAAGCAATTATGGAAAACGATGAAAAACACTTTTAAGTATGGTTTGCTTGTATTGTTAACTTGGCTTAATATTATTTTATTTTATCCTCTTACATTTATTCCTTTTCCATTTTTTGGTTGGATTACACTTTTTATTCTCTCTTGTATATGGGTATATCTTTTTTTACGATTCTGCGTATATAGCTTTAATAAAATCTTTAAAAAGAATCTAAGAGTTAAAAAGCTTTATTTAGCCTTACCTTATCCGCTTATTATGCTTTCTTGGTTTGGCTTTAGCTTTGTCCCACTTGAGTGGCAACCTAGCTTTAGGGAATTTGAGAGGTTGTGCAAGGAGGATGGGGGTGATACGACTACTATATATAATCAGGAGATTTATGAGAGAATACAAACTACAGGCTATGGTTTTGACCTCAAAACAGAATTAACACAAGAATCTTGGCGAATAAAAGTAAAGGAAGTTTATTATTATGAATATGGAACAGAAAATCTCTTTGAAAAACATAAAACATATCTTTGGATAGATATAGGTATGATTCCCAAAAGTGAGAGAATAATTGGTTGTGCTTCCATAAACAAAACCAAAGAACTTATCAAACAAAGATGGTGGCTAAAATGACAAGAATGCAACAATATATGCAATTAGTCAAATATGCTGAACTCTGTTGGGCGAGTTATAGTGAGGGGCTTAATGAAGGAATGTTTGGGAATGAAGAAAGAAAGTTTGGTAATAGAAATAGTGAAATTTTTAAAGAAAGAGCAAATAACAATGAAGACAATCCCACCTACCACCAAGCCCTTAGTGAATCTCAATATCTTATCTTTGAAAAATACAATGTCGGTTTTAGCGATTCTCAAGCCAATCACTTCATTACACGATTTGAAGTCTTAGCCTTTAGCCAAGATAATGATACAGGGTTTTCTGCTACTTTATTCTATGATACAGAGGATAATGAATATATCCTAGCTATAAGGGGCATTGATATATTTAGGATTAATTGGAATCTTGTGAATGCTGTGAAGTCTGGAATAAAGATTATTCGAGGTGAGGTATCTATCAATTATTATTTAAGTTTGTTGCGATTCTATGATGAAAAGGTAAAGCCCATTATCCAAGATAAAAAACTTACTATCACAGGACATGTATTTGGTGGGTATCTTGCCCAGCTTTTTGCCCTCTCTTTTCCTGATAAAGTTAATAAAGTCTATACCTTTAATGCCACAGGAGTAACACAAAATACCACAACACAATATGTCAATGTGGCTGTTAATATTGCTAATGAAATAACAAAACAAGTTGCCTTTGACTTTAGTGTTTATGATAGCAATCTTGATGAGTTTGTAAGTATTCAAGTTGATGAGAGACTTAAAAATAATGTGAAATTAGATGAAGGACTGCTTGTCTGTAATGATAAAGAAATACAAGACAAGATTCCACAATATCTACAAAGAGAGTTTTTAGAAAAGCACTTTAATACTTATAACTCCCAAACCGCAAAGCTAGGAGCGAGTTTGCTTTTCTCTGAAATCCATAAAGCAGAGATAGGAAAAAATATCTTTGTAAAAATACGCCTTGATGGCTTTATCCCACATACCATTAATACCGAAGTCTTTACGCTTAATCAAGAGTTAAGTAAAGCAGTCGATAATCTCATTGCATATCTACCAAATAGTCATAAAGAACTACCACCTGCTCTACAACAAAGTGAAATTTATAGAATCTACACTATAGATATAGCAGATACAGAAACGATAATGCAACAATTTGGTAATCATATACTCCCTAGTGAAACCATTGAATTAAAGCTTGATGCTGTTAAATTGATAACAAAATTTGATGATTTCAAAAGAAGTGGGGCAGTAAAAGGGGCTTTAAAAGCTATGAAAATAACGAATGTGGCTGGGTGGTTGATTATTTTAGTATCCATAAAAAATATTTATGACGAGCTTTTGGTGCAATCCAGAATTACAGAAGATTCTACCCCTATGATAGATTGCTATTGGTGTGGTTGGGAACAATTAATGTTATTGAGATAAAGGACAAGCTATGCAATATGATGATTTACATTATGAGTTACACTACATAGCCAAAGAACAAGAAAATATTGTGAGCGAAAATTTCTTTAATATCAGAAATCAGGATAAAAACTTTTTTGTTAAACCTTTGGACCTAGAGACTATTCATTCCCTCACAAAAGATTCCCCTATCCATTTGCTTAGAGCTTTATACACTTGCAAGAGTTTTGCTATTTGTAAAGAAAACGATGAAAGCTTTATCACAAAGGAAAATGCTAGTAAGATACTAGGCTATAAATCTGACTTTGCAAACATTTTTGTATATGGAAAAGATTCTCTAAGCACTACATACCTTGAAGCCAGAAAAGCTTTGTATAAATCCATAATGCAATTAAAAGATGAAAGATTAAAGGAATATCAAAAGGAACGGAATAGAATCTCGCAATTAAGTTATGAGAAATACACACAAGAGCAAAAAGAAAAACAACGACAAGAGAGAATACAAGCAGGATTACACACAAATTGTTTCAGCAAACAAGATTCTATGATCTTAGAATCTAATGATAAAAGTATTACAATCATATTTTTAGATAAATTAGATTCTAACACCTTACATATTTCAATGAGTAACCTTATCCATATCCACGATAGCAAGATAGACATTTTTATAAAAGATAATACAACGCTAGATATACAAGAGTTAGAATCTCTTATCGCGAACTATAAACAAAGATATACAGAATCTAATAACACAGAATCTAGCAATCAAAAATCCCATATTGATTGCAATCAAGAATCTAAACTTACTTTAGATTCTCTGCATTCTAGTAATACTCAAATCTTTTTATATTCTCAATTATTATTAGGCTCTAAAGAATCCCCTAATAATCCCCTATTCTTTGGAGAATTAGACAAAAATGGAGTGTTTATAGAATCTAAACCCATCTATCACTTAATCGGTGAGATAGATTCTAACTCTATAGAATCTACAAGCAACAATAGAGATTCTAACAATTCCCTAAACACCCTCCAAGTATTTCTAGGTAGCAATACCCTAACACTCTTAAACTACTCCCTCCTAGATTCTAGTCTTAACATCAAATTAGAATGTAACTCTAAAGAATCTAAAGCAATACTAGAAAAAGAACAAACACAAAGAGAGCAACAAAAACAAGATTCTAAAATGTCAGATTCTTTGCTGATAGCTTACAATAACACAGAATCTAAAAAGGCAGTCTAATGTTTTATATAATTCTTTTAACTTCAATTTCTACTATTCTTTCTTATCTCATACTTACATTTATTTATAGAATCCTCTTTAAATCCAAAGAGAAAGTTTCAAAGTTTTTAGTCTTTCTTGGAAGTATTGGATTGATTATCTTTTATTACACACCTTATTCTTACTACCTTGAGCCAAGCTTTCATAAGTTTAGAAATATATGTAAGTTAAACCCAGAGATTTATCAAGCTAATGGTGGTAAGCTAGATGAGGAGTATTATAATAAAGTGTTAAAGTATTTTGATGCAAATATTGATGATTTCATTAAATATTTAAATGATAATAAAAGAAATTGGAGTATACTTAGAAAACGACAAAATGATAGGATTCAAAGCAGTATCACTATTCTTTTTAAGGGGAGTAATGAAGCTGGCAATATCATTAAAGGAAATTTAGATAATATTTCTTTGATTGAGCTTAATGTTTGGTGGCGTGATTTAAGAGGACTCCCAGCAGGTAATGAGGGAACAGGATTTTATTTATCTGGAAGCAGATTAGGTTGTAGTCATTTTGAAGAAAGGAATTGATGATGAACAACAAGCAACAAATCAATAGGTTGAGAGATAATGCGGAATTAGCTTGGGCTGCTTATGGGTATTTCCATTTCGCAAACCCTAATTATGATTTTAATAAAGATGAGATAGATAAAGAGAGGTTAAAGCATTTTAGAGATATTAAAAGAGATGAATTAATAAAGCAAAATCCCAATACCACAGACCAAGAACTACAAAACACTTATCCAACCCACTCTGACATTCTCAATATAGAACACAAATACTTCAGAGATGAAAAAACAGGAAAGCTAAAAGATAGTTTTTTTGATGATAAGTTATTTGGTGGCGACTTCTCTCCAACCCAAGCCAAAAGATTCTTTGATAAATATGATATGCTTATTCATCAACCCAACACCCATTCAGGATTCTCTGCTACGCTTTTTAAAGACACAAAAGCAGATTCTAAAGATTCGGAATACACCCTAGCCATAAGAGGTACAGAATTTAACCTAGAGCAAATCAAAGATTTAATCAATGATTACTACATAGGCACAAATAATGATGATTTGGATAAAGTAATAGAGCAATACTTTGATATGCTAATCTTTTATGAGGAAACTCTAAAGCCTTTAATGCAAGAAAAAGGTATTACAAAGATTAATGTAGTAGGACACTCTTTAGGAGGCTATCTCACTCAACTCTTTGCTTTAAGCTATTCTCATATCATTAATGAAGTTTATACTTATAATACCTCTTTAGAATCTAAGAAAGCAGCCTAATGTTAGCCATAATATTTTTTATTGTTATTCCTTTAGTTTTGTTTTTTTATTTCAAATACAATATAGGAAGTATTATAGTAATACTCTTTTTTCTCTTTATTTTCTACTATACACCTTATTCTTTTTATTTAGAGCCAAGTTATTGGCAGTTTAGAAAAATGTGTAAGCTTAATGAATTACCTAATACTGAAGAGAAGTATAATAAGATACTAGGGTATTTTGATACAAGTTTAGATACACTAGATTGGGAGGAGTTGAATGGTAGGGTGGAGAAACTTAAACAAACAAATGGTTGGTACAAAAAAAATATATTTGAATACCGAACAGCAACAGATTGGAAATATAAAAATTCACGAATAGAGATGACAATTCTTTTTTTTTTAGCAATGAGTCAAAGATAAATCGCCATAATATCAACTTCATGTATTTTTCTAGTGTTTGGCAAACAAGACGCTATTGTTTAAGTGGTAACGAAGGGACAGGAATTTATTGGAGTGAGGAAACTTTAGGTTGTGGTGATATTGTTAAAGAAAATGAGGAGTAAAAAATGACCAACAAAGAACGGATTAAAAAACTAAGGGATAATGCAGAATTAGCAATGGCAAGTTATGGATATTTTCATTTGGTTGGAAAGAAGTTTCACAAAAAAAGCAAAACGCGACAAAAAGACACTATCACCCAAACCGACATATTAGACTTAACTTACAATAAATACATTGCAGTGGAATCAAATCCACATAAACCAGATGATGAAATAAAGGTAGGCAAACTCGATGGTGACTTCACTCCCAATCAAACACAAAGATTCTTTTCTCGCTATGATTTACTCATTCATCAACCAAATACAGAATCTGGATTCTCTGCTACTTTATTCCAAAATAAAGAATCTAAAGAATACACCCTAGCTATTAGAGGCACAGAATTTAAGCTCGAGCAAATCAAAGATTTAATAAATGACTACTACATAGGCACAAATAATGACAACAATGGAAAAACGGCTTCAAAGAAAAAAGAATCTTATTAAGATAAAAAAGATTCTAAAAAAATTTACAATCTTATTCCTTATTGGGATTATCTATCTTATAGAAATCCCTTTATATGTAGTTTTTATTATTATTCCTTTGGTTTTGTTTATTCGCTTTAAATATAACATAGGCAGTGTTTTAGTAATACTATTTTTTCTCTTTATCTTTTATTACACACCTTATTCTTATTATTTAGAGCCTAGTTATTGGCAATTTAGAAATATGTGTAAGCTTAATGAATTACCAAACAATGAGGAGAAGTATAATAAGATTCTAGGGTATTTTGATACAGATTTGGAGAGTTTGGATTGGGAGGAGTTGAATAGGGAGGCTGCAAAATTAGATGAAAGAAGCGATAATTATATAAAAGATATTGTAGAATATCGAGTTTCCCCAGCAGAAAAGAAAACAAGAAGAATTTATGGTTATGTTAATTTATTTGCCAATAAAAATGGATTTGCACCTCAAAATTTAACTAAAATTAATGTCCATGGTGCTTGGTATACAAGACGCTATCATTTAGAGCGAGAATCTATGGCTAGTTATAATCTTACGTGGTTCGAGGATAGTATAGGTTGCACATACATTATAAAAAGGAAATTTTTTCAATATCAAGGAGATAAGCAATGACAAATAAACAACAAATCAAAAAGCTTAGAGACAATGCTGAGCTTGCATGGGCTAGTTATGGGTATTTTGATTTAGTGGGAAAAAAGTTCGATATAAAAGATGAAAGAATTAAAAATTCCCCTAGAATAGATAATCTCACTATCACCCAAACCGACATCCTAGATTCTACCTACAAAGATTATGAAGTTAAAGATACAGGTTGGATTTTTGATGACAAACTCAAAGGCGACTTCGCCCCACTTCAAGTTAAAAGATTCTTTGAAAAGTATGATTTACTTATCCACCAACCAAATACACATTCAGGATTCTCTGCTACTTTATTTGGTGAAAAACGCAAACAAAAGAATGCAGAATCTAAACTCCTAAAGGAATTACAATGTTTTTTCTAATTATGTTTTGTATTGCCCTATCTCTTTCTTATTTTCTTTTATGGCTTATCTATAGAAAAGCATTTAAATCAAAGAAAAAGGTTTCAAAGTTTTTAGTCTTTCTTGGAAGTATAGGTTTAATTATCTTTTATTACACACCACCATATTCATTTTATTTAGAGCCTAGTTATTGGCAATTTAGGAATATGTGTAAATTAAATGAACTGCCAAATGATGAGGAAAAATATAATAAGATTCTAAGGTATTTTGATACAGATTTGGATAGTTTAGATTGGGAAGAGTTGAATAGGGAAGTAGAGGCAATGGGTGAGAAAGCACATTTTTACTCCCCTAATGAAGTAGAATATGAATTTTTCATAGGTGAAATAAGAAACTCAAGGTATTCTATTTTTGCAAGTTTGTATAGCAATGAAAAGATTTTTAAAAAAAGTAATATCACTTTGGCTATAATACTTGGAAAATGGCATACAAGACGCTATTACCTAGATGGCAATGAAGGAAGTGGATTTTATTGGAGTGAAGAAGATTTATATTGCAACAAGATAACAAAATACAACTTGGAGACCAAGAAATGAATAATAAGATATTAATCAACAAGATGAGGGATAACGCTGAATTAGCCCAAGCTGCCTATGGATATTTTCATTTTATAGGAAAAGAGTTTGAAGGCGAAGATATTAAAAACACAAATCGAAAAAATAATCCAACTATAACTTTCTATGACATCTTAGATATGACTTATCGGAATCATAGAGTTCAAGATACAGGTTTGATATTTAATGATAAACTCAAAGGAAACTTCACTCCAACTCAAACTAAAAGATTTTTTGAACGCTACGATCTTGTAGAACATTGCCCTAATACAGATTCAGGTTTTTCTGCGACCTTGTTTCAAAATAAGGAAACTAAGGAATACACTTTAGCCATTCGTGGCACAGAGCCAAGTGATACAGGAGATTTAAAAACAGATGCAAGAATGGCTCTAGGATACATTCCACAAGGACAATATAATGATATGCTAAGTTTCTACAATCAATGCAAAGCAAAATATCCTGCTATGACAGAATCTAAAAGTTTAAATATAGTAGGACATTCACTAGGTGGAGCATTAGCTCAAATGCTTGCTTTAAGTATATGTGATGATAGCAATGAAGCAAATATTAATGAAGTTTATACTTTTAATTCTCATTTAGAATCTAAAAAGGCAGTCTAATGATTTATATCTTTCTTTTAATGTCAATTTCTACTATTCTTTCCTATCTTATATTAAAATTTATTTATAGAATCATTTTTAAATCTAAAAAGAAAATCTCTAAGTTTTTAGTTTTTCTTGGAAGTATTATTTTAATTATTTTTTACTATACACCTTATTCTTTTTATGTAGAGCCTAGTTATTGGCAGTTTAGGAGAATATGTAAATTAAATGAGCTTCCAAATGATGAATATAAATATAATAAGATTCTAGGGTATTTTGATACAGATTTAGATAATTTGGATTGGGAAGGGTTAAAAGAAGTAGCAATAGATTTGAGTAATAGTATAGATGGCAAATATGCAGATTATTTACCATCTATAAGGGTATATAGAAGTAATGTGCTTGCCAACAAAACAAGAAAATATTGGTATGATGTTACTTTATATTTTAATAATAATGGCGTGTCAAAAGAGCATATTACATATATTAAAACATTTGCAAGTTTTTTTAAGACAAATCGTTATTTTTTAGAACCAAAAGGTTCTACTGCGTATTCTTGGGAGTGGAACGAAAGATCTTTTACTTGTAGAGATTTAGGGATACAGCCTATTTTTTTGGAGCAAAGTAATGAAAAACAAAGAAATGATTAACAAACTCAAAGATAATGCGGAATTAGCACAGGCTGCGTATGGGTATTATGATTTGATAGGAAAGAAATTTGGGGAGATTGCCAACAATAAATATAAATATCGGGAATTTAAAGATATAACGCTAATTGATGTAATGAATGTTGAATACTACAACTATGAAACACAAGATAGCACATTTACTAATACCCTCAAACTCAAGGGCGACATGACTCCCACTCAAGTAAAAAACTTTTTTGAAAAATATGAACTTTTAGATTACTATCCAAAATTTGATACAAAAAATAATAGACAAAAAGAAGGCTTTCACGCTTGTTTATTTCAAGATAAAGAAACTAAAGAATATACTTTAGCCATACGAGGAAGCTTTGATTCTGCTGATTACACAACAGACTTTGTGAATCTCCTTAAAGATTCTACTATACCTTTTGAATATCTCCATGCAATGATACTTTTTTATGAATCTTGTGCCAAGAAATATCCAGAGATTACTAAGCCTAAAAGCTTAAATATAGTAGGACACTCTCTAGGTGGTTGTTTGGCTCAAATATTTGCCCTCTGTTTTGCTAAGAATCCTGATGTTTTGGCTACTGAATTCAATCAAGATTCTATCATTAATGAAGTGTATACCTTTAATGCACCTGGTGCGAAGAATCTAAAACCGCATATCATACTAGATTCTAAGCAAATCTATGAAGTTGATGAAAGTATTATTAAGGCTTCTAATCCAGCCCAGGCAATGTTTGCTAAAATTACAAAAGGAGACCCCAATGCAAACACAGAATGGTGGGAAACTCTAGCAAATACACTAACTCAGCAACAAAATATCTCACTAGCATTTCAAATCTATTTTTCTAAGATACCTAGTAGTGAGCTAAAACCACATAAGATATTTTTACATAGTTATATTGTTAATGCAGGTATGGCTCACGCGATACTTTATCAAGTCTATCCTATAAGCGATATTTTTCTGCTTGCCTATCAAACTCTAACCCATAACTACAACAATAGAAATAAAGAGAGCTATAAACTAAGCGTAAGCGATAGAATCTTCCATATAGAATCCCAAAATAAAACTAATGAAAAGCACCACGCTAATGAATCTATCAAAGAAAATGCCACACAGCATTTAGGCAAAGACATAGAGGGAAATTACTTTCTTTTAAATCTCAACTTTGGGGGATTAGATTCACATAGAATCACTTCTATGGCAAAGATTTTATACTTTTATGCTTATCTGTATGAGGTAAATGAATCTCTTATTGACACAACAAGCAAAGAGGTTAAAACAGAATACGAGCTACACAAAGATGAGTTTTTAAAAGAACATAACGAAATAGATACAAAAGAATATAGAGAATGCAAAAAGGCTTTGGAATATTGCAATACCATTGCTTTAGCGGTGCATAAGATTCTCTATAAACGAGAAGCAGAAAAAGCTCCAAAAGAAGCACGAGAAAATGGTTATTATGAAGTAAAAAGCCCACCAAATTGGCTCTATGCTATCATAGAGCAAAGAGTCTTCGAAGCCCAGATAAAAACAAAGGAAGCAAAATTTCTCTTAGAAAAAGATACAAGCAACATCATTGAAGCAATATTGTATTTACAAGAAAAGGGAGTGTATATCCAAATCTTAAAAGAAGATGTAATTAAAGGCTTAGAAGCAGAATCTCTTTTAGCCTATCTTTTTGCTATCCAAGAGAGTTCATTTTTTGTGAGTGTGGATAAAGAGCTTAATCCACTGATACAAGATAGCCACACTGCCACTTCATTAATCGGATATATCACGGCTAGGACACAAATCTTTTGTAATCCAAACCGCAAAGCCGATGAGTTATTAATAAAATGCTATAAAAATGAAACTCTAGCATTATACCCTAGAGCAACACAAGGAATGGCACAATGAGAAATCAATTTAAAACACAGAGGTTTAGAATCTTTGAGAATGACAACGACATAATCCTTAGCATAGAAAAAGATAATTTTATCCTTGATATACAAGAACTTCTCCCAATCCTTAATTCCTATACCAAACAAGACAAACAAAGCATTCAAGAATACAATGTCTTTATAACTTTTGATGGTTGCACTCTTGCAGGCTCTAAAGAAACTCCTAACAATCCCTTATTCTTTGGTGAATTAGACAAAGAGGGCGTGTTTATAGAATCTAAGCCTGTGTATCACTTAATCGGCGAAACAGACTATGACACAAAAGATTCTAAAGAGAGCTTTACCCAAACTCTCCAAATATTCCTAAATAACAGCACCCTAACACTCTTAAACTATTCCCTCCTAGATTCTAGTCTTAATATCAAGTTAGAATGCACTTCTAGCGAATCTAAAGAGATATTAGAAAAAGAACAAACACAAAGAGAGCAGACACAAAAAGAATCCACCCCCATAGATTCTCTAACAAGCACAGCATTCTTACACCCAATATTAGAAGATAATGAGATTAAATGTCCTCATAATGGAGTAGTCCAGCTAAAAAGCAATAAAGGCAAAAGCTTTAAGTCTAAAGATATTCCTATGATTTTAGAATCTGATTTATTAAATAGCTTTATTATAGGCTGCACAAACAATATAGCAGGTGTGCCTACACCTTGCACTATGGTAGCTACTATACTTCCAACTGCAAGAGCTTTTAAAAAGTATAATGATGATTATCCTATAATGCAAGATTTAGTTAATGGCAATGTCTTTAATGATAAAGGATTCCCTATCACTTGCACACCTAAGAGCAATACTTTTAGGATTAACATTAATTTGGAGAATTTACAATGTGGTTTTTATTATTTTTTATTTTCATACCTTTTATTCTTTTCATTGGTTTTTTACTATTTGGTATTTTTATAATCTTTCTTATTAACAGAATCTTTCATAAAAAATACTCTCAATACTTTTCTTTGATTCTACCTTGCTTTTCTCTTATCTTTTATTTTATACTTATTATGGGTGGAATCTCTTTTAAGTATGTTGACCCGCAGTATTATGAGTTTAAGGGGTTGTGTAAAGAGGCTAAAGATACAATCTATGATGAGGAACTATATAGAATCTATAAGGCTTTGGATAGCCAAAGGACTTTTCAGCCGAGCTATTATGATGAGAAAACGCAAAAGAAGTATTTAATGAGCGATTTTGAGAAAAAAAGAGATAGCCAACAGCAAAAAATTTCTGGCAAAATAACTGAATATCAAAATATGTTATATTACAAGAAGAATGAGAATCCATTTTTACATGATAAAAATTATTATTATAGGCATTTTGGTATCTTTTTAAAAGGTGATGAAGGTGGGGGATTTTACATAGATTCTGGTGATATAATATTAGAATGTAAAGACTTAATGATACCAAAGGATTTTTAAATGGCTAAAAATATACAAACTCATAATGCTAAAGCAGAGTTAGTTAAGAAATTCTTAGATTATGCAAACATAGCTGATTCTTCCTATGCTTTATTGCACTACATTAAACAAAATGCAAAAGATGAAAAAGAGGTGAAAGCTGATAGTCTAACTTTCGGGGATAAATTAGAACACGATATTGAAGTGTTGGGTTTAGATAATAAGCCAACAATCAAACCCAAAGGCACAAACACAGCTTATGCCTGTGCTATCGAAGCACGATTTAATGCAGATAAAGTCATAAGACAAGAGAAAGATCGGTGCATTCCAGCTATAAATACTTGCTTTGGTAAAAAAGATATAACTTTGCATAATGATATTACTAAAGTAGGCTTACATGATACATTAAGCAAAAGAACCATAGCTTTTACTAATCGCTTTAGAATCTTAGCTCACCAAGAAAACACTTCAAGTGGCTTTTCTGCTACACTCTTTGAAGATACAGAGGATAATAATCAAAAGATATTTGCCATAAGAGGCACAGAGTTTCCCTCTGGATTCTTTGATGATGTGCTAGATTCTGATGCTAATCTAGTCCTTAGCTCACTCCCAAGTAATCAATACATAGATATGCTAAAGTTTTATTGTGCTTGTATAGACGAAAAGCATGTTACAGAATCTACTCCCTTAATCATCGTAGGGCATTCACTAGGTGGATGTCTAGCTCAACTCTTTACATTATCCCTTGCTACTGCAGAAAATGCAAACAATGTCAAAGAAGTCTATACATTTAATTCTCCGGGCGCTAAGAATCTAAGGATTGATAATGATAAATTAGGCAAGGTTTATAAAATAGTTTCTGCAATCCTTACTGCTAAGGATAAAGAAATGGCATTGTTTAAAAAGATACGAGGATATGAGTATGGAGAGAAAAGTGGTTTTTTAAGAGATACCACACTCATTGGATATGATAATGGTTTGCTTAATGAAATCCACAAATATTTTACTAATAACGAAAATCTTAAAGAGCATTCTATTCTTGTAAGGACATTCTCCATGCCAAACATGAGCTACATGGGAAATGGTGTCGCAATATCTAGTGTTACATATACCTATAAAATCTTTAGTGTTAATGAGATTTTTATCAAATGTCTAAATACCTTAAAAGCCAATAATCTCTTAAAACAGCCTTTAGCTTGTCAAGATTCTATCCACCACATAGAATCTGATGATGATTCTAATCCAGATAATAATCAATGGCAAGATGAGCTTATACAAAATCTAGGCACAGATATAGATGGGAAGCATTACTATATCAATCTGGGGGCTTTTAGTGGCTCCCACTTTATACTGCCAACCATTCACTCTTTACAAAAAGCCTTAATGCATATGAATAGCGGCAATGTAGATAATCTTTTAGAATACAACAAAATCAAAGATTTAAAAGATGAGAGTATGTTTTTAAGAATGAATCGAAATAGAAAAGATGAGCAAATATCTCAAATGCAAGCTAATGTCTTCAATAGTCTTCAGAATCTTCGCTATTAAGGATAAATAAATGCTAAAAAACACTAATCATTTTATTGAAAATTACCATAAGGACACACAAAGTATTTCTAAATACATACTCTTACAGCTACCAGATGATTACAAAGGGCAACTCTCAAGTTTTTATGAAATGATAGAAACTCTATACAATAATGATGCCTACTACACATATTTAAACCCTAGCGACTTAGAAAATCTAACATTCCAAGATTTACAAGATGAGACTCAACTAGGATATTTTTATTGCCTTTATCATTGTAATCCTTTGATTGTGCTGGATAGTAAAAATACAACAACACTAAACAATAAAGTAGCTATTGATAATTTTGGCTATAAAGATGAATTTTATCTTACCTTTATATCAAACAAAGATTCTATAACCGCTGAATACCTAGAAGCTCGAAAAGCTCTCTATCACTCTATATCTCAAATCAAACAAGAAAGCCAAGAACAAGAATCACAAGAACTGAAAAAGCAACAAGAAATATTAGAACAATCCTTACAAAACTTAGATTCTAAACAAAGAGAATTTACATTAAAAGATTCACAAAAACAACAAGAAAAACAAAGACAAGAGCAAAAACAAGCAAGTTTCAATACAAGTGATACCAGCAAATATTCCCATCTCATCTTAGATACTCAAGATAAAAACATTAAACTCATATTCTTAGATAAACTAGATTCTAAGGCTTTAAATAGAAACATTTCAATGTCTAATCTCATTCATATCCACAACAATAAAATAGATATATTCTTAAAAGATAAAAGCATACTAGATATACAAGAGCTAGAATCTCTTATAAAAGCATATAGCGATAGCTTAAGAGAATCTAATAATATAGAATCTCAACCTACTTTAGATTCCTTGCATTCTGCTAATACACAAGTCTTTTTCTACTCTACCTTACTCACAGGTGGCACTGAATCTAGCCTGCCTCATAAAGAATGCTATTTTGGTGAGTTAGATGCTAGTAATACTCAATCTACATTAGGATTAAATGAATCTAAGCCTATCTATCAACTCATTAACAAAGTAGATTCTAACTACATAGAATCTAAAATAGATAGCACAGATTCTAACAACACTCTAAGCACATTACATATCTTTTTAAACAACTCTATCCTTACAATCCTAAATTATTCTCTTTTAGATTCTAGCCTTAATATCAAGCTAGAATCTAAAAGCACAGAATCTAAAGAAATATTAGAGAGAGAAAAAGCACAAAAGCAAAAAGATTCTTCGCTTACAGCTCAGCATGACAATGTAATCGCTACCGCATTCTTGCACCCAATATTAGAAGATAATGAGATTAAATGTCCTCATAATGGTGTAGTAAAACTAAAGAGCAATAAAGGCAAACCTTTTAAGTCTAAAGGCATACCTATGATTCTAGAATCTGATTTAATCAACTCTAGCATAGTAGGTTGCACTAATAATATCGCAGGTATTCCTACTCCATGCACTCTTATTTCTGTAATACTCCCTAGTGCTAGAGCATTAAAGAAATATAATGATGATTATCCCATAATGCAGGATTTAGTTAGTGGCAATGTCTTTAGTGATAAAGGATTCCCTCTTATTGCTACACCTAAGCCTAATACATTTAGAATAAACTCCCCTAAGCCAATAGACTCTAACACTCAAAATAAACAAAAGCTAGAATCACAAATAAATCTTTACAGACCAACACTAAGGCTACATTATAAAATCACTCCATTACAAAAAGACAATCTCCCTATATATAGACTAAAGCTTAATGATAGTATTATAGAATCAAATAATGACACTCCACTAGATTCTATCACTATTGATATAGCTAAAGATACTAAAGATTTACATGATATACATAACTTAGATAAAGCATTGCAAGATATACTCTCTATATTGCATTCCAATCTTAAACAATCTTTTATGAAAGAATATATGTATAAATATGTATCTTTACAGCTAGATTCTAATATGCTTTTACTTATACTCCTTATCCCACAAAAGATTCCAAAAATCTATAAAGAAGCCTATAAAGAATACCATGATAAAGAATATGGAGTTGGTAGATATACATATGTATATGAGTATTGCTATCATAAAGATTTAGACATAAAAGACTATGCAAAAATAGGATTAGATTCTAATCCTAGCAATGCTACTATCCTTACGCTACACACAGCTTATAAAGCACAAAAGCTAGAAGTAACACTTGCTAATGGATTAGATTCTATACTAGAATCTAAAGATAAAGAACACAATACAGATACAATTCTCACACTTCAAGTTATCAATGGAGGGTATGAAGAGAAGCATTGGGGATTTAGAGAGGAGACAGAAAACAAAGATACACAAGCAAATCTCTTACATATAACAAATAAAGAAAGCAAAGATTCCAAAGCAACACAAGAAAACAAAGACAAACAAATACTAGAGGTGTATTTTAGTTATGGGGAGGAGTGTGAGAGATTACAAGAGGATTCAAGACATTCTAGTGATGTGAATCTGCATATAAAAACACAAGGTTATGACAATGGGGAGGAAGTGGAGGTAAGGCTAGAATCTTCTAATAATCAAGTCCTTATTGTGCGTGGCATAATACAAGATAATCAAGCAGTGATTACAAATATATTCAAGGATACATAATGGCAGTTGAATGGAAAGCGACTTGTGGCACTGTAAGTGCAAGTATAAAGTGTAAAAGACCAAATTTTGATGATGTGAAAAAAGCATACGACACAATCAATATGGCAAATCCGAATGATATGAATCTACAAGAAACCTTTAGACAAGCTATCATAGATAATGGCGTATGGCGTGGTATATCATCTAAAGCAGCAGAGCAGAAAGCCCAAGAGATACTCACACAAATTCAAAATGATAGCTATGATGATTCTGTATGGCAGAGATATGCCCTAGTGGGTGGCACACCTTTGAGCGAATACATTAATCATAAAAATTTCTTTGGCAGAAGTCCTGATTATGCAGATTATAGCAATACTTGTGCTTTGCAAGTGAGCTATGCACTAAATTATGGGGGTATGCCACTACATACTGAAATCAAGCCAAAAGAATATAAATCTATGTATGGTAAAGGCAAGCAATATCTTTATATCTTAGGTGCAGATTATATGGGGAGATTCTTAAATGATAAATGGGGTAAGGCAGAGATATCTATAACAGCAACAGATGAAGGTAAATATGCGGTATTAGAGCAAATTAAAAATAAGAAGGGCATTGTGGTAATGAAAGGATTTTATTCGCACACAACTTTATGGAATGAAAGTAATTTTGTTGATGTAGTAAATGGTGTGGCTAATAATTATTATTTAACTAATATAGGGACAGCTAAACTTGAATTTTGGGAGCTTATATAAAAAATGAAAAAAGTGATATGGTTTTGTTGTGTGTTTTTTATGTATCTAAATGCCGATGATATAGAATTTAACAGAGAGCTTGTAGGGAAAGTGGATAAAGTAGCCTATTCTTATGATAAAAAAATAAAAATTATAAAAAGAATAGGTATGGAGTATTGTATTAAGGGCAATAATTTTGATAAGACACAGCCTAATATTATGATTATGGGTTGGTATAGATATAAATTGGGCGTTCCGTATGGAGAGGATATAATAGCAGACCTTAAGCCATACATAGACAATAAGGCTACAATCACCGATAAAACATTATTGCATCATTATCAAAAATCAAACTTTAGTAGATTTTATACCTGCCTAAATCTCTATGACTCTAAAGAATACCAAGACGAAGTAGAACGCATAGTCAAAAAATACTGCAAGGATTGCAAGTGATTCTATGCAAAAAGTATTGTAGCAATGAGATTGCAAGGTAATAGAGTAAGACATACAACCCTTTGGAATGGAGGTAATTTTGTAGATGTGGAAATGAATAAGGAGGTTGATATATCTTTATACCTTTTTGGCTATGATTATCTCAATGACTCAAACAAATCTTATCCACATATAGCACAATTTTATTTTTGGGAGATTGCAAGATGAAATATATAGTTATATGTTTTTTGGGCATATCATTTGGTTTGGCTTTTTGCCTTGATGAAACAAAGGCGTATGCGGGAAAACAAATGTCAGCAGAAAATGAGTTTAGTAAAGAACCTACTACATATTATGTAAGATGGGCATTGATGTATTGCTTAGGTTATGTTTCTAATGAAAATAAAATGTATCAAATGCCCAAATGCAAAGCAAGAAAAGAAACAAAAAACCCACACCATATAGACAATATGGTGCAACTTTTTGGTAATCAAGCTTTTAAAGAAATAAAAGCCTATATTGACAAAAATCTAGAATATGAAACTTTTGATAAGGGGAGAGTTAATACGTGCTTTGAAAAAATCTATTACAACAACGAGATTCAAGAGAAATTTAAAGCAATAGTAGAGAAACACCGAAATGAAAAGAAATAATGGTTTTTATGAGTTACCAATTTCATATGACACTTATAGAATCTCATAATGACACTCCACTAGATTCTATCACTATTGATATAGCTAAAGATACTAAAGATTTACATGATATACATAACTTAGATAAAGCATTGCAAGATATACTCTCTATATTGCATTCCAATCTTAAACAATCTTTTATGAAAGAATATATGTATAAATATGTATCTTTACAGCTGGATTCTAATATGCTTTTACTTATACTCCTTATCCCACAAAAGATTCCAAAAATCTATAAAGAAGCCTATAAAGAATACCATGATAAAGAGTATGGTGTTGGTAGATATACATATTTATATGAATATTGCTATCATAAAGATTTAGACATAAAAGACTATGCAAAAATAGGATTAGATTCTAATCCTAGCAATGCTACTATCCTTACACTACACACAGCCTATAAAGCACAAAAGCTAGAAATAACACTTGCTAATGGATTAGATTCTATACTAGAATCTAGGGATAGACAAAGACAAGCTAAACTTGACAGAAAATCTCAAAACAGCATAAAACAACAAAGCATAGATTCCCTACTGACTATTACTCTTATAAATGGTGGTTATAAGGATAAATTATGGGGATTTAGGGAAAATAGCGAAGATGGTATAACTATACTTAATCCAAAAAAAGACTTTATGGGGGCAGAGACAATAAGGACAAGCATTCAAAAATCAACTCCACAAAGAAATAAACAAGTTCATCTTTTATTTTATGGTGGTGCAAGAAAAATTGGAGACAATGCGGCATTTTATTATGCTTCTATAAATGTTCTAAAAGATTATAAGCACTATTATCCTAATGATATTTTTATACATGAATTTGTGGATTCAGCAAAAACTATAGTAGATAAAATTAATGAACAAAATATAGAATCTATTGCTTCATTAGATCTATTTTTTCATGGTAGTAAATGGGGATTATATATGTATAAAGGTGCTTCAATGTATAAAGAATTGTTGAGTGAAGACATTAAAGAAAACAAATTAAATGCAAGTCTTTATGCCAGTAAAACCGCAGATTTACTGACTGCTTGGGACACTCATGAGGAAAAAAGGACAATATATGATGTAAAATTTGATCGATTTATTTCAAAAGGAGCAATCATTGAAATACATGGTTGTGAATCTGGCGGAGATCTTTATGTGATTGATAGTATTTCAAAAAATCTATCCGAAGAAATTCCACAAGGATATGTTGTGGGACATACCACAAAAACAAATCCAAATATTGATAACACGCAAGATAATACAAAGCAAGATTATCGACATGGAGTAAGGGCTATTTGGCAAAATGGCAAGGTCATCAAAAAAACCACGCAAAAAAGGTGGATAAATTTTAACAAGGAAATGATATGAGACAATATGTATTGATTGCATTGTCGTTATTCTTTTGTGCGTGTAGTGTGGATAAGCCTATCACATTGTATGCGATAAATATGATGTATGCATGTGAGTGTCCAAGATATAGGGTGTTTAGGGTAGAAGATACAGAATCTAGACTTACAGATGGTGAAATTGATTTAGATAAAAACGCAAATCTTTCTAATGAAATATGGCATGTCATGAATTTAGAAGTCCCTCAAAATCTTATTGGCGTAGATTTGGAATTAGAGTTTGAAAGTGCAGAAAAAGAAAGAGAGTTTAGCAAAAATGAGGGTGTGTCGCCTATCTGCAATATTTATTATTTTAACGGCACATTACATCAAGGATTATTTGGCAAAGCAACTCTCTATGTTAAGGATTACACAATTATGCCAAAGAGTAAAAATTGTATCTCGCAGATAATTGAATAATGATTGTATAAAATTTACTATATATAAGGGATTTTTTATATGTAAAATGGGGGTTTGAAAAGCCATACAATCCAAAAGAAATGTATTCAAAAAATGATAATATAGCATTTAGACAAGAGTTGCAAAACTTTAAGAAAAATGGTATTGTAGTAATGAGAATTAAAGGCTTTGTAGATGCAGGTGGACATACAACTTTATGGAATGGGGAAGAGTTTGCAGATGGAACAAATTATTTAAACGACGAGGAAGCATCTATATTTGTCCGTGAACTCTGTTTTTGGGAATTATTATAGGGGGAATCGACATGAAAAAGATTCTATTTATTTTATTGTGTGTATCTTATTTAAATGCCAATGCCTATGATGGATTTGATAGAGCAGTAAAAGAGCTTAAGGATTATGGCTTTGCTTTTTGTTTGGAGGAAAGTTATGTAGATAAAAAAGAGAAAGCCTTTCCGCCAACGAAACTCTCATATGATTTATATATATTTCAACGAGGTTCTATGAAATTTGCTATAATGGGCGGACTTAGAAATGAAGAACAAGTTGCTAAAAGCATACGAAATTTTGTCTCTCAATATCGCTCAAATCCTAAAAATCAAATAACAAATAATAAACAAGGGATCCAAATATATATTATGGAATGTATGAATATGTTTCAAAACTCCAAAGAATACCAAGACGAAGTAGAACGCATAGTAAAGAAGTATTGCAAAGATTGTGAGTGAGAAGCGATATTTTTGTCCGCGAACTTTGTTTCTGGGAATTAAAATAAAAAAATACAAAGGGATTCTATGAAAAAGATTGTTTGTGTGATATTATTATGTGTTTCCTGTATGTATAGCAGTGAACCCGAGATTACAATAAGAAAGCAAGATAATATAGATAGTATAAAAGCATTAGGAATAGGATATTGTTTGGGATATGATGTAGAGAAATTGTATGATGAGGGGGTTACACCTATTTTACTTGGGTTTGATGATAACGAACGCATGCCTTGCGTATTAGCTATGCCTTGAATTATAGCACCCACCCTATTAAAAATATGAAAAAGCAAGTTGTAGGCAGAGGCTACAAAGGTAAAGATAACCACACTTACTATTTGGGTGTATTTGACATTATCGAACTTCTAAAATTAAATTGGAAAGCGTTATCTTGGACTAAATCCACTTATAATCAAGTAAAAGACAAGATTCAATGTGGTTGCTCTGAGGATTTTTACCACAATATGACCTCAAAAGCTGAAAATCAAAAGTTTTTTAAAGAATTGCAATCCATTAAAAGAAAAGGCATTGTAGCAATGATTGGCACAGATGGGCTAAGACACACAACACTATGGAATGAAAGTAATTTTGTCGATGTAGAATTTAATTATTATAATTTCTTAGATGGAACAAATTACATTATCAAAGAATTATATTTTTGGGATTTGTTATGAAAAAAGTTCTTGTTGCATTGTGCTTCTGTCTTTCTTGTGTGTATAGCAGTAGCGATAGGTATAATATGTCGCTTCAGTTGCATTTACTGAAAGCAAGGGAATACATAGATGCTCTAAGGTCATTGGGAGTAGGGTATTGCTTGGGATACGATATAGAAAAGCTTTATGATGAAGCAATATTGTGGTTTGGTTTTGATGATTCTAAACGCAATGATGTAATCAATGAAATAAAAATGCTTATCAATACTCAAAAAATAGAATTTGTAAAGCCTAAAAGAAAATATGATGAAAAGGCACAATTATTTCATAATTGTTTTTTAATGTACAATTCTAGCGTGTATCAAGATGAGATAGAGAATATAGCAAAGAAATATTGTAAAAATGCTGAAGTTTGCGAAAATATAAAACGACTTACAGAGCGGAAAATATGGAAAGATTGCAAGATATTACGTTAAGGGCTACCGTCCAAGCACAAAAGCGGTATGAGAAAGTAGGAGGACAAGCCTTGCGTGAATTTAATAGAGATTCTGAATCTTATATAAATACTTGTGCTTTTAAATTAAGCTATGCACTTAACTATGGTGGAATGCCACTTAATAAATATATATCAAGACAACAAATAACAAGCAGACCGATTGCTTTTCAAAACGCTTTAATTCTTGGGGATAAGGCCAATAATAATTACTTTATGAGAGTAAAAGAAATACGACAATTCCTTCAGTTAAAAAGTGTTTGGGGTAACGCAGATGAACCATATAATCCTAAAATTATGAAAACCAAGCAGGAAAACATCGATTTTTACAACAACGAATTTTCAAAGTTTGATAAAAGTGGAGTAGTAGCAATGATAATTAGTGGGTGGAGTGATGCTGGAGGGCATATCACGCTTTGGGATGGAGCAAATGAACTGAATAAAGTATTCTTGGATTATGATGAAAATTTATACAATAATTATTTATTATACGGAAATGCTATTGTAACAGAGCTTTATTTTTGGGAACTAAAATAAAGGAGGTTGGATTGAGATATGCTGTAATGACAATAGCGATAGTTTGTTGTTTATTGGGCAGTGAATCTAGTGATACAGAATGGGATAAACATAGATTTATAAGTAGGAAAAATCTTGGATTCACTCTTTGCTTAAAAGAATTTTACAAAGATTTACCAAATGAAATAGTCAATGCTGATAGGTTATTTGGCGTGATTGAGTTAGCTGACCCAGATGATAAGAAAAGATTTATCGATTTTATTACAACCAATATCAATAGCTATATACCACATTTTAAATATCCTGAACTTTATCCTAAGAATTGGTATTTTGTAGCCTGCCTGAATATGTATAATTCTCAAGAATATGAGGATATGATACAGAGAAAGGGTAAGTATGCGAAGTGAAAAAGGACATACGACTTTGTGGAATGGAAAAGATAAACACTTTGAGGACTTTGAGATTAGCGAAAATTATTTAATTGGTAACCATAATGTGGTGGATTTTCAGTTTTGGGAATTAAAAGGGTGAGTAATGAAAAAGATAGCCTTATTTTGTATTACACCATTTTTTTGTTTTTGCATTGCAAATGCAGAGGAGTTTTTGGATTCTTACAGAAAAGTCGCAGAGCTGGGTTGGTTAGGATTGGCATATTGTATGGGTATAGATGATGAAAGCGAGATTAAAAAAGAACTTGATAATTTATCGCTTGACCCCACTAGGCATAAGATAAAGATAATGGATTCAAAAACCGCTTTTAATGAGCTAAAGCAATATATTGATACAGAAAAAGAATTTTATGGTGTTAATGATAAGAATCCAGAGTTAAGTTATAAAAATTTTAAAGGTTGCATAAAAATGTTTTATTATGGTGCAGGATATGGTTCGGGCTATCAGTTTGAAGTAGAACGCATAGTCAAAAAATACTGCAAAGAATGTAAGTGAATAGTAGCTATAAAGAGAAATATTTAGGTTGTATGAATAGAACAAAAATATAAAAGCATTTCTTACAAACAATGGATACAAGAAAACAAACAAAAACAAATATTAGAGATATATTTTAGCTATGGAGAGGATACGACAAGACTACAAGGAGATTCAAGACATACACAAGATGTGAATCTACATATCATTACACAAGGGTATAGCAATGGGGAGGAAGTGGAGATAAGACTAAAATCTTCTTTTGGTAAAGTCCTTATTATGTGTGGCACAATACAAGATAATCAAGCTTTATTTATGAATGTATTTAATAATTAAGGGGCAAGTGATGTTAGGCGCAAATGTGTGGAGAGTCAAATGTGGCAACAAGGAGATAACAATTAAGATTCAAAGACCAGATTTTGCGAGTGTAGAAAGTGCGTATAGGGAGATAACAAGAGAGGGTGCCGATGAGTTTATAAAAAACTATAAATTGACACAACCACAAACACAAGATGAACTTAATCAACTCTCTTATATTATGGCAGAAGCAAGATATAAAAAAATCAGTCAAGTTTTATTAAATTTTTATAATGATAAAAGGAAAGAAAGATATAATACATGTGCAACACGAGTAAGTTATGCCATCAATAACAGCACAGTGCCACTACATATGGTAGCCAATAAAAAAGACTTACCTGTTGGACTTTGGGGTATTGGTGGTAAATATTACTATATATCCGTTGATGGTATTATTAATGCCCTAAGTATTGCTTGGCATAAGCCCAAAAAGCTTGATGATAAGATCAAGCAATCCATATTGTGTGGCTACTCGGAAGATTTTTACAAAGAAATGACAAGCAAATATCAAAATGCCACTTTTTTCAACGAATTGGTGTCTTTCAATAAAAAGGGTATAGTTGCTATGAGAATGCAGCACAATAGACTGAGACATACGACTCTATGGAATGGAAGTAATTTTGTGGATGTAGAAATGAATAAAGAAGTTGAGATACATATTTTTGGTTATGATTATCTCAATGACTCAAACAAATCTTATCCACATATAACACAATTTTATTTTTGGGAGTTGAAATGATGAGAGTGATATATATAGGGGTATTTCTTTTGATACACATTAGCCAAGCATCTGATGCATTAACTATGACAACAATATGGATAAAAAAACACTATACGCAAGAGGTTAAAGAGCGATATTATCAGCAAGATGCTAGGAAATATTACAAAGTTTGGGGATTTGACTATTGTTTAGGTTATACAAAAGGGTTGCCTAACAATCACGCCCATAGGTCTGATGCATACGCTAGGGATCTTGTGTTAGAAGTCGGTGGGAAGCAAGCATTGGCTGAACTTAAACAATTTGTTGAGCGCAGAAAAAAAGATTCTAGTCTAACTAACTGCCTTGAACTCTACGACTCCAAAGAATATCAAGCAGAAGTAGAACGCATAGTCAAAAAATACTGCAAGGAATGTAAGTGAGAAAGGCATACAATGGATAACATAGATATAAAATTTATACATACCCAAGAAGACTTATTAAAAATAATCCAAGAACATAGCAAGAACGCTAAAACAATAAAATTTTATTGTTCAAATTTTGAATCTTATCATAACAATAAGACAATTGACTTCGAGTTTCGATTTGTGAGACACCTCTTAGACCTAGCATCACAAAAAATTAATATAGAAGTATTTAGCTACAACAGTCTTGATATAAAAAACATTATTGCACAATCATCACAAAAAACATATTACCTTGAGCATAATCTAAAGATAAGCGATGTGCAAATAGATAATAGTATTTGTGTGCATAATATGCAAACAGCAGAATCAAGTATTTTATTTAACTTTGTGAAATCTTTATGCGACAAGCTATCAGGTAAAAATATAAAATCTCTCTCTAAAGCCATAGATGAGTTTGCAAACCAGAATAATAGCTGCAAAGATCTTATAGATTCTATAAATGACAACTTTAAAGAGCCATTTATAGAAAAGGTTAAGCAATTTAGTGAGCTTGAGCATCTCAATAACGCAACATATTTGGAAAATAGTTTAGATATCGCATTTGATGAACTCAATCAATCAATCCAAAAGATTTATGAAGGTGGTAACTCTCAAATGTATAAAGAAATAGTAAATTTTTTCTTTAGCATCGTTGATATTTTTAGCATTAAAAAAATATTTGCTAAAGGCAATTTGTTGTTTTTGGGTGCTGATACATTGTTTGAAGGTGGCAAGACACTAGATAATATTTTAGAATGGAGAGATTCTAAGTATAGTTATGCTATCTTAAGTCCCATCATTAAGCTATTGATTCAAGACATTGCACCAATTATCACGCTTTTTGAAAATCAAATTCTACATAATACACTCATAATAGATAATAAGATACTTATTGATTTTTCTGGATTGAACACACAAGCAGATGAGCTTCAAGCCACACTCAAGCAAGATTTAGGGGTTTGCTTACAGTTGAAAAATCAAACATTGCCAAGTTTTCGTGATAATGCAAAATTAGTATTTCATAGCAAAAAAGCAAATAATGCAATAGGCATTTGCGGTAAGGGAGAAATTCGTAAGTTTTTGCAGCATCAAATGTCAGTATCAAGTAATCGCTTTGCTTATATTGAAAGTCCTTTTTTTAACTCAACCGAGCTTGTAAGGCTTATTAAGGAAAAGGAAGAGCAAAGCAAAAAAGAAACCGATGCGTCCAAGCAAGGTTTTAATTATCTTATTATTAGTAATGCTCCATACAAGCATAATGCAGGATTAAACACAACACTGATCAATAAATTAAACAATAAAATCTCTTATGACAATCTAGCTCCAAAAAAAATCACAAATGATACGCTTCACCCAAAGCATAACAAAAATTATAACGAAGTAGTTGATTATAGTAAATATCAAATTACAATACAAGCGACTAAAGAAAAAGCCTATGTGCTAAATCTAAGTCCATTTGTCCACATAGATAAAGCACAATATAAAGGATATAAAGACTCATATGACGAGTATCTAAGGTTAAAACGGCAAGATTCTGCGCCTTCTTATTTAGAAATGGGAAGTCTTGCCTTTTTAAGATTTAGTGCTGATAATAATGCGATGCAAAAAGTAAAAAGTTATCAATACATACAATCTTTTTTCAAACAACCCAAGGATAAAAAAGAGATAGTAGAAAAAGAAGAGCAATATTTTCAAGAAAGCATAGCTTGTTTGCAAAAGTATATTAATAGCATAATTTTAACACAAGGAATAAGCTATGGAATGCAAACTGGCTTACCGTACGAAACCACAATAAAAAAACAATCTTATTCTGCCCTAGAAGTTCTTTTACTAGCTTTAAGCTATTATGTGATTAAAAATTTCTATGGTAAGATTAAGACAGATACTCAGGCATTATACAACCTTTCTACTTGGGGTTATGAATGCATAGAGATAGAGGGAGAAAGAATCAATATGCTTCCTACAAATTCCTATATTGAGACATTAGATAAGAATATTCCTCTGTGTTTTTCTGCCAAGCAAAAAGGAAATGATAAAGAAGTATTTTGTATAGAAGAGTTTGTTCTTGCTATGGAAAAAAGTGAGCAAAACAAAGCTTTGAGCAAAGAAGAGCAGCAAACACTTGATATACTATTTACATATACAGAATCTAATGATAATGCCAAAGAAGATGATGTTATGTTGCAACACATTGAAAATAATCTGCACGAAATAGATAATAAACTCTCACAAATCAAGCAAGACCAAAAACAAAAACCACAAATCAATAATCAAAAAATTTTAGAAGATATACTTGAAGATTTCGTCAAAGCCTATTTCCCATTCTCTGCTATATTATTCAATTTTTCAGGGATAAACATGGCATACAAACTGACAAAAACGCTTTTACATTCTCATTTTTCAAAAAACCTAAGTGCTTTACTTATCGAGGAATTTGGATTATTATACATCGCTACAATTTTGAATTCTAATGATAAAAAGTTCTATGTTTCACAGCAAAAAAGCAACAAACATAGAGCCAATGCAAGAATGAAGCAAATCAAGAAAAAAGCTTTTATCCAGCTCACTAGAATCCATAAAACACGAGCATTTGAAGTGATTACATTAGGGGATATTACGAATAATTCAGGAATGAAACGCCTTGAAGATGCTTTAAGAAAAAATCTTGAAAAAGAATATGCTAATATCAAAGACAGACAACAAAAAGAAGTAGCAATAAATAAGGCGATCAATAGAGAAATCTTTAAACAAAAAGGCTTATTTGCAAGAGACTTTATCGCCAATACATTTAAAGACTTTGCAAAAGGTTTGCCTCAAGCCATAGCGCTCAATATCTTCAATCAAACCTTTATCACAGAATATGAAAAAAGCAAAAAAGAATTTGAACGATTGCAATTCCTCAAACTCAGCTATAAATACAATTATCCCTATGCACTAGAAAGAGATGGTGGGGTGTATTATCCCATGATAGTTAATAATACTTTTCTATCATTTAATTTCTATGATATGATAATAGGTGGAAAGCTAAAAACAGGTGGATTAGGAGAGCTAGATGCCCTCTTTTATCATCTAAGCAATACTTCATCTAATCAAGTATCAAACTATCTCTTACAAAAGCTACTAGGCTATATCCTCTTAGATGAATTACGAGGAGTGAGTAAAGATAAAAACTACTACATCAGCGATATAGATTTCTTTGCAAATGGCACAAATAAAGCAAGTCTTGATATTTTAAAAAATAAAAAAGAGCTTTACAAACTAAGAGATGAAAAGAGATTGCAAGAATTTAGAAAATTAGATGAAAATCCAAAAGGAGAAAAAGCCATAGATTGCTATAATACTTGCATAGATATACTAAGCGATATAGCCAATGGCAATATAAACACAAATAGAAAAAATAATAAATATCATGCAAAGTATAGAGAGTTATTAGAAAAGCTCAATATCATAGGGCATAATAATGTTAAGGCTTTGTATGTGGGGGTGAATAAGAAAGGTTTAGATTCTGATAAGAAATATCCTTTACCTGCAAACAATAAGCAGCCAAGTATGCAAAACAACCAAACCATACAGCAATCTAACCGCCCCAAACTCATAGGACGGTTGGCTACCACAATAGTAATGGAGGATGGATTATGGATAGGATAACTCTTAAGGCTTCTATAAAGCTTTGTGCAATAAGGAGAATATATGTATTTTGAATATAAAGATATTCCACCAAATGAACTCCACACGCCCAATGGATTTATTATGTATATAGATGAGCAAACAAATCTTGTAAAACTTACAAAAAGAAGTGATAATGGAGGTGGTAAATACAATGAGCAACACTCCAAAGTCCTTATGGAAACTTGGCAGATAATGAAAAAAACCCATAAACCCTACAAACCCATATACTTTGACCCAAGCCTTAAGACAAACCCGAATCATTTTAAAGAATTTAAAGCTTGGAGAGATCTCTATCTTAAAGACCCTCCTAAAGCTAAAATAGCTCCTTGGACTAATAAAGAAAAAGCCTATTATGAATCTCTAAAGACTAAAAGAGAGCGATATAAATATCTAGTAATACGCAGTGGGATAAGAAGCTCTGTCATAGATATACCATTAGATGCCATAGCAAATGTAGATGAAAATGGCAAACTCATTAATGGAGAATATGAAGAACTCTATGCAATAGTAGAAGCAAATAGAGGAATGGCTCATCTAAGTGATGGATCTTTAACAATGGCAGAATGGGAAATAGCAGCAGGTATGCTAGGAGATATAAAAGGATTTAGTGCGCTAAGAGTAGAGGGTTTTACAGCAAGGACATATCAAAAAAGAGTTTTAGTTCATCAATTAGGCGTGATGTGGGAGGGAGGTTATTATGGGAAGTATGGCAGTCTTATAGATGATGGCACATATAATAATCCATTAAGAGTAGCACAAGCAATGAATATATCTAAAACAATAAAGCCCGATAGATTTGGTATGTATCCCTACATAGATGAGATAATGGGAGTGGATTGGATAATGGATTTTAATGTGGTAGATAGAGCTGCTACAGATGGAGATGGAAGAAATTTATGGCGTCTTGATGAGAAAATTGAAGAAGGCAAAATCCTAGACCCAAGAGACCCTAAAACCACAGAGCAAACAAGGAAAGAGTTTAGAGAAGAAAGCAAAAAGTTTTACTTAGAAAGATATGACCTAGAGATATCAAATGAATGGACACAAGAAGAGGTAGATTTGTATTTACACATTATGCTTTTAGAAGCTAAGATTGTGGCTACCATTCCCCCACAAGGCTATCCTAATGCCCCTACTTACTATATCCCAGAGTATTTAGATGAACTCTATGAAGCAGGTAAGCTTGATAAAAAACTAAACCCCACAATCCCAGCCATATATAGAGAATCTTTCCCACAAGAGTTGCGAGATAAGATAGAGTGGTATGCCAAAAAGCATAATATAAAAGAATAGAATATAAGATAAAAGAATGATTGTAGAGTTATATGTCAAAAACTTAGCATAAAGATTTTATTTAAGAAAGGTAAAATATAGCCTTAAGCCTTAATTGGATAAACCATATCACAGCAAAGAGATAATTTAAATAGTATTTAAGTAATTCAGAGTATTAGTTTTGTTTCTCTATACACATTTTTCTTATAGCTTTTCACATTATTAAAATCATGCCACAATAAATCATTCTCTATTAACTCTGTTTGTTTAAATAAGAATGCAGGGCTTGTATTAAAAGACATTGCAAAGTTTTTTCATCTCCTTGTCTTTGTTCCTGTATAGCATAGCTTAGTGTTACTTCCAATATATCATTATCTAAAACTTCAAATAATGGAGTATGCAATTCTTTAAAAATAATGCCTAACACAAGCGTATTAATGAGTAATGGGGAATCTATAAGTGGGGTATCTTGTAAAATATCTTGTATATCCTGCATAGTTAAATGTACATTTGTATGTAAGGGGATTTTTGCATCAATAAATAAATTTTTAAGAGCATTGTCTAAGAAAGTTAAAATAGTTTGTTTGTTAAGCGGCTGGTTATTTTCAATGATTGTCTCTTTGGTGATGGATTGATTATGTGTGGCTATATCATTATTTGCTATGTCTAATTTATTATTTTTTTGTTTAGCTTTTATGCTATCTTGCATAAAGGCTATTTCTTTGCTAGTATGCTGGTTTTCTTTCATATTACCAAAAGCATGAGTTGGAATATTTATAATATCATCTAGCATCTCATTTTCATGCAAGATATTTTCAATTGGTACTTCATGGATATTCATTCCATCTACTTGTCCCCTAGGTCTTATTTGCAATGTATCGAGTTTGTCATAGGCAGCAACTTCTTTGATAATGTTTTTTGTATTTAGAATCTCTTCGTTTAAATCTTTTGGATCTATAATGCTACATTGATAATTGCCGATCCTAAATGTATCACCAAATTCAATAGTTGTTTCATAACCCGCAAGAAGTTTGGAGAATGAATTGTTATAAAAAATATCTGAATCTGCAATACTTGTAATTGTAAAAAAACCCTCTTCATATTGAATATGAACATGTTGTGATTTTATTTGTTGGTCTTGCAAACAAAGATTATTGCCCGAATCACTCCCTATTGTGCCACCATTTTCATCAATAACACAATATAGTGGTGTTGTGGATAAATCATTTATATGTTGTGCAGTAATAGCAATCTTTTGCATACAATTTCCTTACATAATAGAGTCTGGCATATTAAAATGTGTCAAAGTATCAATAATTTTTAAAAGCTCTGTTTTATTTGTAATATTAAAATCAAAATATAGCTTCTTATTATTTTCAAAATAAATTGAATTACGCATATTTTGATTTGGGACCATATCCTTTATAAATGCAAACCATGCCCATTCTCCAATATACACTTTTTTATATTGTGGATATTGGTAATAATCATTTGCAGTAAGTCTCAACTCGGTATTTTTATTAAAGTGCTCAATAATAATGTGGAGTTTTGGATGCAGCGTATGATCATAGTGGATGCTTGTATCATTATATCCCATGTCAAGAGAACTAAAGTCTGATGATAAATCAAGACATTGTATAAAAAAATTGAGTGTCAAATTGTTGTTTGCATCAAACATTGCACTTAAACTAGAGGTTTTGTTAAAAAAAGTTAAAAATTGTTCTTTTAGCTTAATTTTTGACATATAGGTTGGATTAGGAATGTAAGCACCACCCTTTTTTTGTATAATCTTACTTAGATACTGTTTATAAAAGGTTTGTAATGTGCCAGCATTGCCAAAGAATCCTTTAAAAGTTTCTATCGACACAGATTCTCTAGAATATGTGTTAAAAGGATAAAGTGGAGATATATTATTCACAAAGTCTGTATAAACTTCATTTTTCCACACACTATTCAGAAGAACTCCAGCATTACTCTCTATGATTTTCCAAGACATTCGTGCCAAATGATTATAATATGCTTTTAGTTCTTGAGGTAAAACCTTACTATCTATATCAAGCTTTTTAAATGGGTCATTTTCATCATCGCTTCCATCAAGAATATAAACAATTTTTTCTTTAGCATCTTTTGTTATATCTTGCGTAAAATATTCAATTTTTGCGGAGACATTTTGCACATCTTGTGCAATAACTGCCAACATGTTATTTTCATCTTTTGTTGCATTCTGTGAATTTGCTAATTCCTTATTTTTTGATTGACTAAGAGAATTGGCTTTAGAATCTATTAATGATTCTTCATTGGTTAAATCATAGTATGCTTTGAAATGATTGCTAAGAGCTGTAAATTGTGTTTTTATTTCTTTGCTGGAGAATCCAAGCCCATAAACATAACCAAGCAATAATGTATCGTTCAAATGGGTATTATCGTTTATTACCCCAATCAAATTATTGATAGGATTGCTAGGTTGAGACAAGATTTGTAGTTCATTAAGCAAAGCATTTCTTTCATGGTGTCTCTTGGGTTTGATAGCTTGTAATATATCTTCCCATTTTTTTTTATAGTCAGCAAGATAAACTTCTATAATTTTTGTATCCAACATCTTTTCATCATTATCTTGTTCCACTCCTTCGAGATACCACAAGTCAATATCAAGAGCATTATGCATATTCTTTTCAAGATGGCTTAAAAACACCATTAAGCCTTCTTTGGTATATCTCTTGTCAATATGACTTAGTTTTTCTGGAGCTTCAAATACAGCATCAATAGATCTGCCAATTTTATTTTTTATATTATAAATTGCTTGTTTCTCAAGACTATTTTTAAAAGCTATAAGAATATATATTCTTTGTGCTTTAGCAATTTGCATAATTTCTTCTTGTGCTTTAGTAACACTACCAATATTCATTGGATGAGCATTAAGAATTCTATCTGAGGCTAAATCCTCAGTACTAGCTATAAAATCATCTTTTGGAATATTGTACTTTTTAAAATACTGCCAATTCTTACCAATCCAAACTGCAAGAAGCGACTTATCAAGATAATGTGTGTCAAATAAAGACATATACATATATAATGTTTCAACAAGTGTCTCTGGAGTTTTATTGTGTGCTAATATATACTCCATTTCATTAATAAGTGTTTTGCTCACAACATCTTCACTAATTGCATAATAGAGATCTTTGGCCGGTAAAAAAGCTTGATATGATGTATCAAGGAAAAAGTATTGGCTACCAACTGATGTATCAAACAATAATGGATATTCTTTTAAAATTGCTTTAAGATTTAACATGAGATTGACTTTTTCATAAAGGCTTAATGTGTTATAATTATTGGCATCTGCAAGGAGTGCATTAATGCTGTTTAAAGAAGTATTGCTTTGTTCAATTGCTTTATATGCCTTATTGATATAATAAGCACATACGCTATATGTCAGTATACACAGACAAACAGCCATAACACCTAATCTTAATGTCACCCATGAGTTTTTAAGAATCATACTATTAAGATGAGAATCTTTTAAAACAATTTGTTCTAACATTGAATGTACAAAATAGCTTCGCTTATGTTGCTTTGTAGCAGCCTTTGCTGCTGGCTTTTTAATAGCATATTTTTCACATACAGCATCAACTAAGTAATTTCTTGGAACATTTTCTTGATAAGCTGAAGTGAAATAAATTCCACGAACATAAGACTTATTTTTTAGCACATTTTTTTCATTCACCTGTATTACAAAATCTACTACCAAAGCAAAGAGTGTATCAAGTTGCTTTAAAAACAAAAATGCCCCATTTTTCTCATCAAGAGAATGCAGAGATTTGTTTTTGTGCATGAAAGAGTACAATAATGATTTGCTAATAGCTTGAAAATAAGACAGCAATGTTTGCTTATTTGCCTGTTGTTCTAAAGTGATACCCAATATTTTATTTGCGACATTTTCGTTAAAAACATTCCAATAGATATCCATACCTTCCATAAGATCAAGCTTACTAAAAACTACATAAATAGGTAATTTTAGATTCAAATTTTGTTCACATTCATGAACTCTTTTAACAAGAAAGTGTATTAAATTGTCACTATATTGTTTTGGGTTATTAAGAAAGGAATGAACATCAATGACAAGCACAATGCCATTGAGTTTGCTGTGAAAAATGCTGGAATTAAGGAAAGAAAGAAACTTATTCCATACCGCTTTTTTTATTAGAAAATCTTTGTTTTTTTCCAAATCATCTTCAGCAATTTCATCTGTTGTATCTGGATTAAAAAAATCTTCTTGCGTAAAATAATTACCTTCGGTATCGAGTAAAGCCCCTTTTTTAGAAACATAAAGATTAAAATTCTTGGTGCTTTTATGAATTTTTTTATATGATTCTAATTTATCGCTTAATGGATATTCAATGTTCGCATAATTGATTAAAGAGCTTTTTCCTGCTCCCTCATTACCAATAATAATTACTAAAGGAATATCTTTAAAACGAATTGTTCTTTTCCAAGTACTTTTGGCTTCATTTAAAGCAAGGGAATAATTGCGTTTTGCTTTGTGCAAAATTCTTGCAACCTCTTTTTTTAACTCCCTGCGTTGAACACCTTTTTCACTTTTTAATGTTTGTAAAAAATCCAGAAGAGGTCTAAACATAAAATAAAAAGCTACAATAAGCCATACAAGAACAAGAATACCCAGTCGAACAAAAGCATTGCTAAATATGTAAATATCATTGAAAGCCAGTAGGGGTGCATAAATAAAAAATATTATGCTGAAAAATATGAACAAGCATATAAGAAATATGTATAGAAATGGTTTTGATTTGCAAAAGCTTGTTATTTTTTTCAGCATTATTGATCCTCATTGTTCTCTTGTTTGAATTTTTTAATATTTTGCATAAGAGTGTTTTTTGTTATGGTGTTATTAGATTCTATCTTAAGCATAGAAAAGAAAAAAGAAACAACTACAGTGCACATAACAACAATAAGTAAAAATGGTTTTAGGTATCTTTTTTTAAACAATTCTAAAACATTGTTGCGGACAATATTTTTGTGAGCAACATTAAACGCTATATCTTCATTTGAATCTAATGCTGGTGTAATAGCCGCTGCAATATCATTGCAAAGATGGTTAATTTTTTCATCGCCCTGTTTATCAACAGTATATTTTCCCTTATAACCAAGAATAAGACAGGCGTAGATGAATTCTAACATGTCTTTATATTTGCTTGGATTTAGCAAATACTGCCCAGCTATACCATAAAATTTATCGCCACCTAACATTTCATTAAACAAACGATTAGTAAGCGTATGGTTTGTAAAATCACTATTCATAATGCTTTCATTACGTAACAACATCTCATCAATAAATACACATAAACAATAGCGAAACTTGATTAAGTCTTTTTCATCATGGCAATGCATGGCACTTAGGCTGCCACTGATGGCAAGCACCTGATTTGCAAAAGTGTCCCTTATTTCAACAATGAATTCATCATCTAGCGCATGTATTTTTGAAAGTCTTGTGGCAAAAAGAAGAAGAGGTAGACTTAAGTCAAGAATTTTATTATTCTGCATACCTGCAAAATTAGATTCAAGCAATAATGAACATTGTGTGTCATTTATTTGTGCGTTCATAAATACCCTTAGAATAATGCCCACAATTTAATATCAGGGCTAACTATATTATTTGTCATATAGATGCTTATTGTATTTTGATTGGCAAAATGTGAAAAAAGCGAATCTTTTTTATCAAGTTTAAAATATATATATCCACTTAAATGCGGTAATGCGGGTGGAATGCTTTGTATGGGTTCTAAATGCAATCCTTTCAGTTGGGATGCAACAATATTTTTTATTGCTGATTGTGTATGAATTTTTGTTTGTGTGGTAAATATTTCAAGCAATGTATTTGTTGGCAATGATGAACTGATTGCTAAAAATATCTCACCATTTTGAATAATTGATGCATTCTCAAAAATACAATCAAAAAATCCATTACCATTATCAACAACACTTGCTATAGCATATTTTGGTGAAGTAACATTTGCAAACAGCAAACGCAAATGATTGCTTAAGGGAATAAAAACTGATGAAAGATTATTGTGTTTATAAGCAATAAACTCAAATGATTCCTCGATTTCATGATGCAACACAAGTAAATCAGCTTGAAATTCTATCAATTTTTCATAGAGAAATTCAGGGTGCAATCTTTCTTTGTTAATAAGATATGAAAAAATGCAATCATACTTTTTTAAAAGATTAAGAGATAGGTAGGTGCTAAAATCAAGTGTATTTTTTGTTTGATTAATGCCTCTAAAAATTTTTGTAAAAGTCTCTTTGTGTTGTTGAATAGAAAAAAGCATCTCTTCTAGGAAGGTTTTGATAAAAAGATTGTTGCTGATATCCATAGAGGTTGGAATAAATTTGTCATCAAGCTCTATTCTTTTATTGTGGTGTATATTTTTGATTTTTGCAATAGGGATTTCTAATTCATTAGGAGACTTATCTCCAAGCAAACCAAGCTTTAAACGTAAACTTCCCAACACAAGAGATGATGTTTGGTGTGTGTAAGATATTTCCGAATCTGTTTGTTGTGTGTATGCATTTACATCGTCGTGGATTTTAGAGACCACTGGCACATTTGTTGCAACATATTTAGAGTTTGAAAAGGTGTTGTTCAGAGAAATATCAGCAATAGAATCTGAAGATACAGGAATTTTTAATGTAATAATTGGTGACCCAACATTAGAATTAATCTCTAAGGCTTGTGGCAATAAATCATCGCTTGGAGCATTAAATACACTGCCATCTTGTGCAATACCACTAATCCTAGAGAGAGCTATTTTACCTAGATTTAATAATTCATTTGAAAATTCTACTTCAAAAAGGCCATAGAAATTGCATAAGGACTTTGTTGTCTTGATATAAACAAGTTGCTCAAAATATCTTTCTTGCTGTTCAAAATGGATCTTATCTACATTCATCCCATTGTACCAAACAACTTTTAATCTGCTATTCACCGCTTCTCCTTATTGTTTGTTCCTCTGTTGTTTTTACTATTTGTAATGCCTTCTTGTGTAATATCAATTTTTATTGTATTTTTAAACACTTTATTCAATTTTTTGTAAAATTTTTGCTTCTTGCCCTGAGAATTTGCAAAAAGAGCCAGTATACCAATGTATTTACCTTCTTTTTTTGCAAATTCTGCCACAAGCATATCTTTTTCATTAGGTGGAACTTGGATTCTAATCGAGTCTACATTGTCTCGACCAAGAACTACGCTCTCACGCATTGTTAGATCTTGAATACTTGCATATTCGAACTTATTAACATCTTTGAGTTGATAAATAACAAGCGTGATGGGAACATTATCGTTACGATTGTTGAGATTAGAATTATCATGGTTAGATGCTTGTATCCGTATAGGTGTGTTACACCCAATAAGAATCAACATCATAGCAAAAATTAAAGCCGTGCAAATATTTTTCATTATCTCTACTTTTTAGTTATGCCTTAAGAAATTATGAGATGTATATTCTTGAGAATTTTATAATAATTTTTATGAAATTTGGTTATAAAATGGTAGAATCTCAAAGTAAAATGGTAGAATCTAAAGTAAAATAAGGATTTTGTTATGGCAGAAAAAAATTCAACTCCACCGAAAGAGCGCATCAATATCACTTACAAATCAAAAACTGGTGGACAAACTCCAGAGATTGAGCTCCCATTAAAACTAATGGTTATGGCTAATTTTACAGGTGGCAATAAAGTACCATTGGAAGAACGAGGGTTAACATCCATTAATAAACACAATTTCAATCAGGTTATGCAAAAGATGCAAATAGAGTCTCATTTTAGTGTCAAAAACACTCTGAGCCAAGATGCTGATGAATTGAATGTAAAGTTGAAGATTGAAAACATGAAAGATTTTACTCCAGATAGTATTGCAAACCAAGTTCCAGAGCTCAATAAACTTCTTAAATTGCGCGAAGCTCTTATTGCATTGAAAGGTCCAATGGGCAATATCCCAGATTTTAGAAAAGCTGTTTTGGAGGCTTTAAAGAATAAAGATATAAAAGAAAAGCTTTTATTGGAGATACAAGAAAGCCGAGAAAACAATGAACAATTAGACTGAAGGATAATTATGAGCGAAAAATTAGAACAAGAGGTAGAAACACAGAATGTCTCAATTATTGAGGGCATTATGCAAAAAAGTAAATATTCTAAAAATGATGAAAGTTATAGTATTGCTAAACTTGGTGTTGCAGAGTTTATTACAGAAATTGTAAAATCTGATAATGCAGAGAGCAAAATCAATCGATTCACACTTGATGAAATGATTGCGCATATAGATGATTTAATTTCGCAGCAAATGGATGAAATTTTACACAATGAGCAGTTTCAACAATTAGAATCTACATGGAGAGGTTTACATTTCTTAGTAGAACGCACGAATTTTCAAGAAAATATAAAAATTAACATTCTTGATGTTACAAAACAAGAGGCATTAGAGGATTTTGATTCAAATCCAGATATTACGACGAGTACGCTCTATAAATATATTTATTCTGCCGAATATGGACAATTTGGAGGAGAACCCATAGGAGCAATAATCGGTGATTATGCGCTAAATGCATCAAGTCCCGATATGAATTTTTTATCCAAAATGTCATCAATTGCTGCTATGAGTCATTCTCCATTTTTAACATCTGTAGATGCAAGCTTTTTTGGGCTTGATAATTATGCAGAACTTCCAACAATACAAGATCTAAAAAGTTTATTAGAGGGTCCACAATATACAAAGTGGCGCACTTTTAGAGAGAACGAGGATTCTAAATATGCTGGACTTATGGTGACAAGATTCTTAACTCGTTCTCCATATGACCCGCAAGAAAATCCCATAAAAAGTTTTAATTATAAAGAAAATGTGCATAATTCACACAATCATCTCTTATGGAGCAATACTGCTTATGCTTTTGCAACAAGATTGACTGATAGTTTTGCACAATATCGATGGTGTGGCAATATTATAGGTCCTAGAGCTGGTGGCACCGTCACAGATTTGCCGGTATATCTTTATGAAAACTTCGGTACATTAGAATCTAAGATACCAACTGAAGTGTTAATTACAGATAGACGTGAGTATGAACTTTCAGAATCTGGTTTTATAGCTTTTACATTGCGAAGGGATAGTAACAATGCAGTCTTTTTCTCAGCGAATGCAGTATTGAAACCAAAAATTTTTCCAAATACTCCTGAAGGCAAAGAAGCAGAAACAAATTATAGGCTTGGAACACAATTGCCATATATTTTTTTGGTTTCTCGTCTTGCGCACTATATCAAGGTTTTACAAAGAGAGGAAATTGGGAGCTGGAAAGAACGTAGCGATGTTGAAAATGGCTTGAATGAATGGATTAGACAATATGTTTCAGATCAAGAAAATCCTCCAGCAGAAGTGCGGAGCAGAAGACCTTTTAGAGGGGCTAGAATTACAGTAAGCGATATAGAAGGTGAAACTGGATGGTATAAAATAGATTTGAATGTGCGTCCGCACTTTAAGTTTATGGGGGCTAATTTTGAACTCTCGTTGGTAGGAAAGCTTGATAAAGAATAACTATGTCTTTTGTTGATAGGGTTATTCATGCGCTTGATGAATATGTAGATTCTGAGTATTTTGAGAATCCCATTCAAGCAATCAGAGAGCATATTGAAACCCTCATAAACACAAAAGAGGATACACAGGAATTATTATCTTATAATGATTTGGATTTAAACATCAAAAATCTAGCCATCGTAATGTCAGAAAGAATTTATGATATAGTTTCTACGTACGAATATAGAGCAAAGATTGTAAGCATTGAATATGATGAGACATTAGCGCCTTGTCAACTCAAATTTTTCTTAACATTACAATATAATAAAGATTTAACAAATTTTAATATACAAATTATTTTTAATAGTAACCGTTATTATGAAGTTTTATAATAAGCTAAATAAGATAGAAGGGTATAAGGTTAGATGAAAAATATCTTTTATTTTAGAAAGGAAATTGATTATCTGCAAAAAACAAGGGAATTGTTTATTAATAAATATCCTAAACTTGCCCCATTTTTAGCATGTAATAGCAATGATCCAGATGTTGAACGCATTATTGAATCATTAGCAATTTTGACCGCTAAGATTAATGAAGAGCTTGATGGCAATATTCCATCTCTTGCAGAATCTCTTATTAATATCCTTATGCCAAACTATACAAACTCTTTGCCTTCATTTTGTATACAAAATTTTAACTTAAAACCAGATTCTAAAGACAATAATGTGTTTATTCCTAGACATACAAGCGTAGTATCTTCTCCTGTTCAGTCGGTTAGATGTGAGTTTAGAACAATTTATGATGTTATGTTGTATCCCTTGAAGATTTATAATGTTGATGTGGGTAGTGAGGGAAAATACACTACATTTGTGATCGACATAGAAACCACGCAAGATCATCTAACTATTGCAGATATTAACATAAAATATCTGAATTTATATCTTGGCAATGAGGTTTATACGGCAAATACCCTGCTTTTATGGCTTTTACAATATGTAAAAGACATTATTATTCTCTCATACGATACACATACGAATTTTAAAATACCAACACATTGCTTACAGCCTATGGGATTTAACAGAAATGAAAGTGTATCAGATAATGATGATTTAGGCTTTAGTGCATTTATATTGTTGCAAGAATTATTTTTTATGTCAGAAAAATTTCATTTTATCCATCTTGAGGGTTTAGAAGCTTTAAAAGATGTAAAAAGTAAAAAAATGGGTATCAAATTTATTTTTAATAAGGAGCTTCCTAAAAATTGTCTACCAAGAGCAAATCAGTTTTCTCTCTTTGCAACACCAGCAATTAATTTGTTTTCTACACAGGCAGAACCAATACTTCTTGATCACTCAAGAAATACTCATCGAATATTTGTAGATAGAATGCACGAACAGGCTTATTGTGTTATACAGATTCTAAAAGTAAAAGCACATAGTAGCGATACTGGCAGACGAGTTTTTAAAAATTATTATAGTTTTGAGAGATTTGAGTTTTTAAATAAAAGCAATGATTTTTATGCATTAGCTAACAAAGTCGATGCTCATGGCCAACACTATAAAGAAATTTCTTTTTATACTAAGCATCACAGAAAAGAAACTATATCTATGGATGTATTGTGCAGCAATAATAATATACCAGCACAACTTAAACTTCATGACATTAACGAAATATTAGACTATAAGAGCGTTACAACAGAAAATATTACGCTACCCACACCAATTAAACACATAGACATGGATAGTGATATGATGTGGAATCTTGTTGTTATTTTGTCTTTTAATTATCAAAATATAACAAAAAAAGAAAGTTTATTGTCTCTTTTACATATTTTTGGGTTTACATTTGATTCTCAAGATAAACATTTTTTGACAAATCTAAGTGATGCGATTATTAATATACAATCACAACCGACCTATAAAGTTCATGGCTGTATCACAAGAAGAGGCATTCTTGTTACGATATCTATGGATGAGACTAAATTTTATTGTTTAGGAGAAGTATATAAAATAGGATTGATATTTTCGCACTTATTTGCTTCTTTTGCGGCTATTAATTCCTTTTGTGAATTAAATATTATATGTGTTTTAAGCAATACAACCTTTACATATCCTGTACAATTTGGAAATAAAGAGCCTTTATGAAAACATCTACATTCTATCATACTATAAAAACATTTTTACTGACACACAAGAAACATCAAATATTTTTACGAACTGGGAAAAGTTTGGGGCATGCTTATAAAGAAATAGAGGTTATTGCACAAAATGACAATGAGACACTTTTAAAGGCAACAGATTCTGCAGATAATACAACTTCTTTAAATGATCAACATGAAAATTGCGTTGAAATTAAAGCAAATTTTTTTGGTTTATTTGGAAGTTCTTCTCCTCTACCAAACTACATACTTGACAAATTTGCAAGAAATGAAGATTCTGGTAATGGTTTTAGCTTATTTTTTGATTTTCTAAACAATCATATTCTATGGCTTCTTCACGAAAGCATGTCACTTAGAAATTATCATAGATCTTTTAATGATAACTTGAATGATAGAATTTCGCATATTTTTTTAAAAATATTGGGTTTTAATAATGTAACAAATGCAAAAGAGTATTTACCATTTTCATCTCTTATATTAAGCCAAAGACGCCCAAAACCATATATTGAAAAGATTTTGCAATATAATTTTAATCTAAACAATAGGATTTCAATTATTGAAAATATTTCGCAACAAATTCCCATCAATATAACTCAACAAAATGTGCTAGGAATAAGAAATACAATTCTTGGTAAAAATTTTTTATTGGGAAAAACGATATGTTCTCACCAAAATAAAATATTGCTTGATATTAAAGATTTACAATATCATGAAGCGTTGGCTTACTTTCCTAATCAAATACAATTTAATCGATTAAAAGAAAGTATCGCTTTCCTTACAAACAATGAATTCGCAGTTGATTTGCGCTTAAATATACAATATAGCTCTCAAATGAATTTTATACTTGGTGATCTAGCGAATGCTAAATTGGGATTTGGTTTATTATTGGGAGGGGGTCAAAAAAACTTCAGCAATTCACAATATTGCAAATATATATCGCTGCATCAATAAAAACATTTTTTATATTCACTTAGCAACACACAATAAAACACTCTCTCTAACACTCAAAAACACACTAACACATAAAAGCCTTATATAAAGGGTTTTAAAACTTTGTTAATGTGTGTATGTTCTCATATTGCAAATAAAAAATAAACTTAAAAAATACTCACTCTTTTATAATTCCATCTCAACTTTTTGTTTTAAGCTAAAAAAGGTTATACAAATTTTTTTTTACATATTAAAGTATGTTTTATGTGCTAATAAAGCATATAAAACTACACAATAAAAGCTTATAAAATCCATTAAGTAAAGAATGCAAAAATTAAAGCATTATTTGCTTGTGTAATTTTAATTTGTATCAAAGTATTAATTAATTTGTAACGCTTTAAAAATTATTTTGTATCAAGTGTTTTATATACTTTGTAATTTGTAAAAGCTTTATTTGTATTTGTGAAAACACGCATAAGCATTAATGTTATTATGTGTGTAATGTATATGCTAGTATGCAATATTAATGCTTAACACATGCAAAGGCTTACATATACTTTTATGTGTGGCATACAATGCAAACTAAGCAAAACAATATAAAGCAATTAGTTACACATACTAAGCAAGGCATTAATATACATGCAAAGGCTTATAAAGTAATTGCAATGCAAAACAAAGCATAAGCATTAAGCAATACAAGATTATTAAATGTGTTATGTAATTTATATTTGATACTTTGTAAGATTTGAAATAAAAGGGATTTGTAAGCTTTAAAGGGGCATATAATGCGTAAATGCAAAAAGTTACATTATATGCTTAAGTGTAGTTTATATGCGTTAAGCATGTAAGGATTATAACATAATTTAAAACATATAAAGCATTTAAAGTATATATGTATGCAATACTTGCTTTATATGTTACTTTTTATGTTATGTGTTATGCTTTGCTAACCTCAACATTAAGCAAATATATTACATGATGAGGTTATAAAGCTTACATGCAACAAAGCAAGGCATTAATATACTTGCAAAGGCTTACATATACTTTTATGCTCGGCTCTTAGTATGCAATGCAAAAACATTAATACACTTGCAAAGCATAATACCCTTACATGCAAACACTACTAAACATACTTTATAAAGTAGATAACAAACACTATTTTATAAGGAATGATACACATGCAATATACAACACTACATGATATAAAAAGGGTTATAACAAGCTTTGAAAATAGTATTAATAAAGCAAGTAATGCAAAGGTTATAACCGCTATATTTGCAAATGATAGTTTATACAAGGGCTTATATTTACATATAAGGCTTAATAAGCAAGGGATTAACAAAGCTTTTATTTTTAGATACAAGGTAAATAATAAAGTTTTTACTATCACAATAGGACAATATCCACATATAAGCCTTGATAAAGCAAGGGATATAACAACAGAATATAATTCTATATTGCAAAGCTTAGAATTTAAAGAAAAAGGATTAAGCCTTAAAGACTACTTGCAATACATGCAAGATAAAGATAAAAATGCAAAGCTTACTTTTAAGCATGTATTTAATGAATGGATAGAAAAACAAAGCATAAGAGAAACTACAAAAAAGCAATATATACACCAATCAAAGCCGCTTTTAAAAGTGTTTGGTAATAAGCTAATACAAGATATTACTAAAAATGATATTTTAGAGTTTTTGCAAAGCTATCAAGTAAGAAAAAAATTAAATATATGTTACCAACTATACAGGGCGTTAAAGCGTGTATTTGATTATTGCATAGCTTATGATTACATAGAGTATAGTGTATGTGATAGGATTAAATATAAGATAATATTTAAATTACCTAAAGCAAAACACCATAAAGCAATACTTGAAAAAGATTTAAAAGACTTTGTTATATATAGCAATAAAGCCTTATTTAATGATTTAGATATACATACATATAAGGATAAATTTACAAAATATAAAACACTAGATTATAGACTATTTGCAATTATGTATAAATTTAATATGTATATACCCTTAAGAATACATAATATTTTAAACTTAGAATGGGGGGATATAGATTTTAAAAATAAAATGTTAGTGATACCTGCTTATAAAATGAAACTCAATAAAGAGTTTAAATTACCTTTAAGTAGTCAAGCACTTGAAATATTAGAATTTATGTATAAACAAAAGCTAGATAAATATGTTTTTTCATGTGCTTTAAGTGATAAGGTAAGAATGCAAAGGTCGTTTTATAATGCTTTGAATGAGTATTTGGAGTTACAAAAACAAGGCTTAATAGCTAGAGGTACACAAAGAAAACTAGCTAACAAGTATAAAATACCTTATGCAAGTATTAAGACTTTTATATGTTGTTATTTACAAGACAACACAATAAAAGATAAATATAAAAAGTCAGTAGATAACGCATATAACAAGCCGCTTTCATATTGGGGTTATAAAGAGTTTTTAACAACACATAAGCTAAACACACCACACAGAATCCGCTCCACATTTTCAACTATATTATATGATTTAACACCTAAGCATAAGCTAGATTTCACAATTATTGAAATGTGCTTGGCTCATAGTGTAGGAAATATGGTAATACAAAGCTATAACCATAGCGAGAGAATGCAAGAAAGGCGTGAGCTAATGCAATTTTGGGCTAATTATATAGACAAATTAGCACATGAAAACACATTGCAACAAGTAGTAAATAATAGTGATTTATATGTATTAAATCCTGCTAATGATGATGATACATTAAGGTTTTAAATATGTATGCGTTATGTGTTTGCAAAGGCTTAAATATGCTTTTATGCTCGGCTCTTAGTGTGGCATACATTCTAACTATAAGCAAGGCATTAATATACATGCAAAGGCTTTATTATGTGTATGTGCTTTTATATGCTTTGATTGATTTATATGTGTATGGCTTTACTTAGCTTTTATGTTACATGTTATGTTTTTTGCTAACCTCAACATTAAGCAAATATATTACATGATGAGGTTATAAGGCTTATTAGTTATAAATCATGTAATGTTATATAGTGTTATGTAATGCTATGTTATGTAATATTACTTTGTTATAGCTAAGGATTAAGGGTTTAATGTTTTTAAATGTTTATTTGATTGATTTTTTATTAAAGGTTTGATTATGGAATTAAAACTAGAAAAAGGGTATTATGTAGATAATAACAATAACAAATGGAATGCAAAGGCTTATAATGAAAATGAAGCTTTACAACATAGCAAAGGGTTAGTTAATTGCTTTGATTGTGAAAATTGCATAAAATGTAAGGATTGCAGGGCGTGTGTTAATTGCATTGATTGTATTAATTGTGTAGATTGTGATTATTGCATTAATTGTAATGATTGCTACACATGCACTGAGTGTATAAAGTGTAAAGAGTGCTTTTATTGTAATAATTGTATTATGTGTGAAACTTGTAGTAATTGCTTTGATTGTGTAGCTTGTAGTGATTGTGATACATGCGATAATACAAAACATAGTAAGCTATCTAATCATTTAAGCGATTGTGAGTTTTGCATAAATAAACACCATTTAGCAAAAGAATATAAATATAATGATTTATTGCATAAGCAATATAATGGGGTATTAAAACAAGATAAGGGGGTATGTAATGATTGATACAAACAATAACACAAACAAAGGCTTTAATACAAATGCTTATAATGCAGGTAACAAAGCAAATAAAGCGGGTTTTAATGGATATAACACAAAAGGTAAGGTAAAAGGTAAGGTAAGCAATAACACAAGCAATAAAGCTAATAACAAAGCTAACAATAATAACAATAACAACATACTTGCAAATGCTTTAATCGATTATGTAGCTTGTATTGATAGTGTAAGTAATATTTGCATAAAATATAATATCACTAGACAAGCATTTTATAAGTATAAAAGCAAGTTAGCAGGGTTTTATAATATAGATTATGATATGAAGCATAAACAAAGCAAAAAGGCTTTATATGATGTGTTAATGGTATTAAAGCATGTTAATAACTTTGCAAAGTCAAATAATACTTTACTTGATTATGCAGGTAAAGCCTTTTATAGCAATATACAAAACTTGCTTAATACTAAAAGGCATGATAAATTAAGCAATAATATTGACAAGTTAGCAAAAAATGATGTGTTTAATGAAATTTCAAGCACTGATAATGATAACTTGGATAATGGCTTTTTTGCTAGTATTGCAGGGGATAAAGAATTAATACATTTAAATAATGAAATTAAAGCATTAGAAACAGAATTAATACTTAATGATAGTATTGCATGTGATAGTAATGCAGGTAATGATTTATTGTTAAGTAGTGAAATATCACAAGATAAAGCTAACAATAAGGTATTAAATGTTAATAATGTAACAATAGACTTTTAAGGGTTTATTGTGTGCTAGTGTATGTTATGTGTATGTATATGCTTATATGTGCTTATGTAATGTATATGCTAGTATGCAATACTTAAAGATTAACACTTGCAAACAATGCTTAACACTTGCAAAGGCTTACATGTGCTTTTATGCTCGGCTCCATAGTATGCAAACAAAGCTAACTAAGCAAAACAATATAAAGCTACACTTGCAACACAAAGCAAGGCATTAATACACTTGCAAACAATACAAAACTATAAATCTACACACAATAACACAAAGTAAAACATTAAAGCAAGGTAATATAAAACAATGCAAAGGCTTATAAAGCAATATAAACAAGGCTTTAAAGCTTTATATATTCTAGTTTTCATTTGCTTACAATCTCTACTTCAATATGTTTAACAAATTCTTTATTATTGTTAATGTTATTATTATCTTTGTTAATGTTTATCTGTTGTGCTAATGCTGGGGGTTTTGGTATAACTTGCAAGGTATCGTTAATATCTTTTATAGCACTTGTGATATTTTTTAAATCTTTAGTATTTGTGATTCCATTATCTAGTAAATCATTGCATATATGTAAAACTTTATTGCTTAAATCTTGGAATATATATGCAAAATAAGGGTTTTTTTGCTTTACTATGTTTATAACTTCATTTACAATTAAAGTATTAATATTTTTACATTCTATCAAATCGTTATTTTGTGTATCAATTAAGCCTTTATTTTGTGTATTTTGCAAGTGTTCATTAATTTGCAAGCCTCGTTCGTTAATTATTTTTTCAAGTGTTGAAAAGCCGCTATTTAGGGCATTTGTAGCATGTTGTGCTTGTTCGTTAATTCTTATATTATTTTCTTTAATATACTTGCTTAATGTACTCTTTGAAATATTATAATCTTTAGCTAATTTTGATATTGAATAATACCCTGTTTGATACTTTGGAATGATGTCTTTATATGGTATGCTTATTTTTCTACTCATTTTTATGATTACCTTTATATTTGATATTTTGGAATGTTAAAATAAAAGGATACTTTGTAAGCTTAAATTTTAGACTACATGTAATAAGTACCAATAAAAAACCCTACAAGTAGTCTTTAATATATAATGAAATGATAAAAAAATCACGGACACTTTTAAAGCTTTTATTCTTTAAAAGCATTAGAGTTATAACATAAATGCGTATGTGTGCGTATGCAATACTTAAAGATTAACACATGCAAGGGCTTACATATGCCTTTATGTGTGGCTCTTAGTATGCAAACAATGCAAAGTAAGCAAAACAATATAAAGCTATAAAACTATAAGCAAGGCATTAATATACATGCAAAGGCTTATAAAGTGATTGCAATGCAAAACAAAACATAACACACTTACAAACAATGCTTAACACATACAAAGGCTTTTAACAAACTGAAAACAAAGCAAAATATACTTTAATATTACTTGCATAACTTAATCATACATTTATTACAAGCTAATCATAATCTAAATGCAAATCATGTTTTAATACCTTTTTATGTTTTTAATGTATCTTTTAATCTTTTGTTTGTTAGTAATGTTTGTATTGTATGTTTTATTAAGTTTGTATCTAGTCTTTAATTATTTTGTATTGTGTGTAATTTTAATTTGTATCAAAGTATTAATTAATTTGTAATTTTGTATTGCTTAGTTTGTAACACTTTGTAAAGTGAAAATGTAATATATAATCACTAGATAAAAATCATATAAAAAAGGATTAGATTTTAAGTTACAATGTAAGGGTGTTTTAAAGGGTTAAATCTATTGGAATATGTGTTATTTTACTTGTAATTTTTTGATTTAATCTTAAAAGGTTATACAAAAGGTTATACAGAATTATAAACATGTGATTATGTAGTATGTTTGCAATTCCCTTGTTTATGTAGTTTGAGAGTAATTTTATAACGCTAGGGGTATATAATGGCTTTTTTACAGAATCTACATCGCTTCCTAAAAGGTCAGCAATCCTTTGATAATCATTATAGCCTGTCTCATTTAAGCTTATATGCATGGCATCAGCTAGATTATCTGCACTCTGTGGTCTTACATAAGGATAGCTTACTCGCTTTGTAAAAATATCTGCCCTTTCTGCTCCTACTACTTTATTATTCTTTACAAGCGGTGCTTTTTCCAATGCAAATATCTCAAAGCTTGTATCATCTACCATTTCAAAGAGTTTAAATCTAGGGGATACCTTTTTATCCTTTGTATAAAAGCTACCATTCTTACCCACTACTGCTTCATAATCACTATTTAGCTTTTGTCTTAATGCAGAGATTGTTTCATTACTTGCTTCAGAATCTAGCTCTGCTTTTTGTAAGGTTTTTAATGTGCTTTGTAATTCGCTTATCTTTGGGGCTAACTCTTTATATTCAGCTATTCTTTTCTCTATGGTTTCAGGTTTCCAAGTAACTTCTAGTGATTGTAAAATCATTCAATACCCTTAAATATACAAATCTTTCACTAAGATCCTATATAAGATATTTTACTTTGCAATGTGTGCTGCTTTTTACCAGCTTTTTTACACAACAATTATAATCCTGCTACCAATAAAACATAATTAACACAACTCAAAAAAATTTGCTAGTAGCTTTTTGCCTTGGTCTTGCAAAATAGATTCTGGGTGGAATTGTATCCCATAAGTTTGATAGCCTTCTGCTTGTAATGCCATGACGACATTATCTTCACTCCATGCTAATGCCCTGCATTTGCCGAGTTTGCTGACATGCAATGAATGATAACGACCAACTTTTAGCGGTATTTTTATGCCGTGAAAAAGCGGGTGATTGCTGAAAGTTACATGCGAGATTTTACCATGTTGTGGTGTTTGCATAGAGACCACTTCGCCACCAAAAACATGTGCGATACACTGATGTCCCAGGCAAATGCCTAGAATCTTTTTAAATGGAGCAAAATATTTAATCGCTTCTAAGCAGATTCCAGATTGCAAAGGGTGGCTAGGACCGGGTGCGATAACTAAAGCATCAAAATTAGAATCTTTTAGAGTTTGCAAGGAAGAATCATTGCGTAAAATGCTAACTTCTACTCCAATCTCACGCAATAAATACACAACATTATGCGTAAAAGAGTCGTAATTATCAATCAAAATCACTCGCATTCTATTCACTCACAGGAATGAAAAGTTGCGGATTTGTATTATCCATACATGCGATAGATTCAAACTGCGTTCGTATATATGCTGCAAATCTTGATCTAGTTATAGACATGCGAAATGGAATGAAATGTAAAATCGGCTTATTTAAACCTTGTATATGAAAGATAGGATTATCTATGTTATTATGCTGTATAGTGTATTTTCTCTCAAAGATTCTGGAAAGATTCTCAAACTCTTCATCAATCTTATTGTTAAAATGTCCATCTGGCTCAAAATCATACACCGCTACATCAAGGCAAAGTTGTTTGCTAATATCAAATATAAGCGTTGCGATATTAGAATCTCTATATCCATCACCCGAACTCACAAGCAAACTTGCTGTAACATTTGGTGGATATAGCATTTTCTTTTGCGTATAAAGTTGCTGTTTTGATAGTGTGTGATCATAGTTATCTGGTCGCAAGGAATACATACCTATCTTTAAAACAGGCAATTTACTCTCCCATAAAGCCCTGCGATACGCCCTTTTAGCAAAGATTTCTTGACTTACGATGATAAAGCCTACTTTTTCACTTATCTTATTTTCTAAAGTTTGTATAAAGTCTAGATTCTCATAATCAATAACTACGGCGATATCTTCACTCTTTAATTCTTCAAGTGCTTTTATAGTTTCAAAATCTGTTGCGTGTAAAACCTTAATAGTAAGTTTTGCGCTCTTTAAGTGTCTGTGTAGATAAATCGCTTCTTTGCAGTCATGCAGCATTGTCTCTTTTGGCTGCAAACGCATATCAAGTATAAGACATATATCGCGTCCAAATGGTGCTGGAAACTGCCCTATATCCGCTTTGATTTGGTTATATATCATGCGTGTTTTTTGTGGCTCACCTGCTACAAGTAAAATATCTCCGGGAAAAATCACTACATCATCATTAGCAAGAATGAATCTATTTTGACGATAGATTCCAACAATGCACCAACCAGATTGCTCTATCGTATTAATTTGTCTGTGTGCATAAATGCTTCCACTTGGCACGCCAATCTCCATAATCTCACCCTGCTCTAACCCAAAACCACGCGGGATAACAGGCACATTTGGCATACGAAGCAATAGCCTTGAAGCCACTGCATTTGTCTCTGCTACAATCACTAGATTCCCATCACTTTTTTTTGTAGTTTCATAAGAGATTTCAGGGGCATGTATGCTACGCACAATGCGGCTTTTTTTGTAGTTTTTGCGTAAATATTCATATACGACATCACCCTCTTTTTCATCTTGCAGGACAATGAAAATATCGCCAATGTCATTATTTTCTAGGCAAGATTCAAGGCGAAAAGTGGAAGTATAATCGCATTCATGGAATCTAAAAGTATTTGGATATTTCTTTGGCAAAAAGCGAGAATCTCTATACAAAACAATATAGAAGTTATTGCTTGAGTAATCATCTAGCACTTTATGCACAAAATTTAATGCAATATCTCCATCAGCTACAATAAGCACATATCTCATCATTCTGCCTTTTCTTAAAATCTCAATCTTAGCACAAGTAAAAATCGCTAAAACAAAGCATACATATAAAACCCATAGAATACGGATTCTAAGCCATAAAGATTAGCAATTATAACATAAAACAAACTAAAACAAGTTTGAGAGTGTTTGCTGTGTAATACAAACAATCATCAAAAAACTTTATCATTTGCATATAAAACAAATAAATAAGTAAAAAATACTTGACAAGCTTGGCAAAAAGTTGTATATAATATAGCTTTTTGTTTAGGCAGTATTATGTGGTATTACTTAAAGGAATGATATGGCAAAGCAGCAAATGAATGGCTCAAGAATGCTTATTGAAGCACTACATTTAGAGGGTGTGTCTGTGATTTTTGGCTATCCGGGCGGGGCTGTCCTTAATGTCTATGATGAGATTTATAAGCAAGATTATTTTCGACATATTTTAACAAGGCACGAGCAAGCAGCAGTCCATGCAGCCGATGGATATGCTAGGGCTTCTGGTAAGGTTGGCGTGGCAATCATTACTTCTGGACCGGGCTTTACAAATGCGGTTACAGGCATTGCTACCGCTTTTACAGATTCTATTCCGCTAGTTGTTATTAGCGGACAAGTCCCTCTTACTCAAATTGGCACAGATGCGTTTCAAGAGATTGATGCAGTAGGGATCTCTCGCCCATGCACGAAGCATAACTATCTTGTAAAAAGCATTGAAGAGTTACCAAGAATCTTAAAAGAAGCCTTTTATATCGCAAGAAGTGGCAGACCCGGACCCGTTCTCATTGACTTACCAAAGGATATTAGCGCACAAATAGGGGAGTTTCACTATCCAAATAGCATTTCTCTAGCAAGTTACAAGCCAACAACAAAGGGCAATGCAAAGCAGATAAAAAAACTCGCAAATGCTATCTTAGAATCTCATAATCCACTCTTTTATATCGGCGGTGGTGCGGTTATTGCAAATAGCCATGATTTAGTAAAAAAGCTACTTGAAATAACGCAGATTCCAAGTGTGGAAACACTTATGGCAAGGGGCGTAGCACAGGGAGATTCTAACTTCTTAGGTATGCTTGGCATGCATGGCACTTATGCGGCAAATATGGCTACAAGTGAATGCGATTTACTCATTAGCTTAGGTGCTAGATTTGATGATAGAGTAACGGGAAAAGTGAGTGAGTTTGCAAAGTTTGCAAAGATAGCACATATTGATATTGACCCCAGCTCAATAGGAAAAATCATTAATGTAAATTATCCTATTGTAGGTGATTTAAATCTAGTTTTGCAAGAACTCATTAAAGAATTACAAGATAAAGCACCGACAAAAGAAGTGCTTGAAGCAAGAAGTGTATGGCTTGCAAAGCTTAAAAAATGGAGTAACTCTCACCCGCTATCGTATAAAGATTGCGATACAGACTTATTAAAACCACAATGGGTTATAGAAGAGACTGGAAAGATTCTAGGCGAAAACGCGGTTATTATCACTGATGTTGGACAGCATCAAATGTGGGCAGCACAATTCTATCCCTTTAGCGCAAAGCGACAATTTATCACAAGTGGTGGATTAGGGACTATGGGCTTTGGTATGCCAGCGACTATGGGTGTCTCAATCGCCCTGCAAGAAATGCAAAAAGAGAATAAAGAAAGTGAGAGTAAGCAAAAATATGCGATAAACTTTAGCGGCGATGGCGGGATATTAATGAATATACAAGAGCTTATGACTTGTATAGAATCTAATATTAAAACCATAAATATCATACTCAATAATGGCTATCTAGGTATGGTAAAGCAATGGCAGGAATTTTTCTATGAAAAGAGATTATCCCATGTTAAACTCACGCAGCCAAACTTTAAGCTATTAGCCGAGAGTTTTGGAGCATTGGGCTTAGAAGCAAGTGATAAAGAATCTTTTAGGAAAGCTTTAAAAGAAGCGATTGAAAGCCCAAAAGTTAGTCTCATTAATGTATGCGTTGATAAAGATGAGATTGTATTGCCAATGGTCCCGGGTGGGAATCCACTCTATAAAATGATATTAGAATAATAAGGAAAAATATGCAAAAGCGAATTATCTGTATCACCGTTGTGAATGAACATAGTGTTTTAGCGCGCATTTCAGGATTATTTGCAGGTAGAGGCTATAACATTGATAGTCTTACCGTTGCCCCTTTAACAGATAATAATCTCTCAAGGATAACCATCACAACGCGTGGCGATGAAAAAGTGTTGGAGCAAATCATAAAGCAACTACACAAGCTTATCCCCGTGCTAAATGTCGTAGAGCATAGCGATATTGTTACACAAGAAATTGCCTTAATTAAATTTGAAAATAATGAAAAAATCGGTGCAATCAGTGCCTTAATCAATGCTTCTGGTGGCAAGATTGTAAGCTGGAATGAAAAAAACATTGTCTTTAGCGTAAGTGGTGAAACACAAATGATTAAAGACATTATCACTTCACTGCATAACTTCATGCCAAAAGAAATCGTGCGTAGCGGCGTACTTGCGATTGAGAGATAGGTTTTGTGTGTTGTGTTTTTGATTTTGCCAATATAAGCCTATGTAGCCTGAACGCTGAACCTAGACCTTAATTAATTGAATTAATCAAATAATATATTTTTTTGTCGATACTACTTCTTTGAAAAAGCAAAGGAGTTTATATGAGATATGTAAGTGCAATATTGTGCAGTATAACTTTATCAAGTGTGGCGTATGCTCAAGTTTATAAACGCACGCAGCCTAGATTGCCTGAACCTACAAAAGAGATCACAAAGGATACAAAGACTGGAGCTATGCTTGGTGTTGATAGCGGGTTTAATCTTGTAATGGGACATGATAGCGATAGGTTTGTTGTAGATGCTGGTTTGAGGCTTGGCTATAATCTATTTTTCACAAAAACATGGGGTATGCGACTTTATGGTAGTTATAGCTATAGCTTTAGTGATTTTGTAACAGCATATAGAGTTGTAGCAGTTATAAATGATTTATATGCAAATACGCATACATTTTTGTTCAATGCTGATGTGCTATATGATTTTTATAACAACAATGACTTGAAATTGAGTTTGGGTATTATATTTGGCTTGGGTGCTGGTTATGAGCTTGGCGCACAAAAGACATATAGAGATAACGGGAATTTGCAACATACGCAAAACTATACAAAGAGTGGATTTAAGGCGGTGGCAAATGCGGGCTTTTCGCTCACATTTGAAAGCCGACATAGGTTAGAGATTCTCTATCGATATGCAATATTGCAACCTGATTTACGCAATATCGTGAGAGATACCAACAATCCGCCAAATGTAATTCGCGAGGAAATATATAAGCCTCAAAGTCCATTTTCTTTTCATCTTGGATATAGCTATACATTTTAATTTCTAACATAGACTAAATGCCATAACAACTTGCCATACTAATTAAAAAGAATTTCATCATAGATTCTAAAACCTAAGTGCCTTATCTACACCCTCTTTTTCCTGCAAAATCTTATAAGATTCTATATTGAGTGCGTAAAATTCCTCTTTGCTGTATTGCCAGAATAGACTTCCTTTTGCATTGCCTCTATCCTGCAATATCTAGGCTAATTTGCAATGCTTACTCGCATGATTCTGCCATTATAGCTTTCGCCATTTAGCATACTGACTGCGGTTTCTGCGTTGTCATCGTCCATTTCTACAAAGGCATATCCTTTGAATTTATGGGTTGTTTTATCTAGAATCATTCTACTTGAGATGACATTGCCAAATTGCGCGAATATATCATGCACTTGTTGTTGTGTCGTGGTGTAAGTGAGATTACCTATATATATGCTTTTCATATCTATCCCTTATGATTGATTGCGCGTAAAAACTCTTTTTTTACATACTCTCTTATGTGCTCAAAGTTTGGTAATGCTAAATTCGTGTTTAGCAAGTCATTTTCTGGTGTGCTATCAAGGAATTGCGTTACCTCTCTTGTGTCTTTGTCAAGTGAGACTTGCCCTGATAGAGACATCTTTTCATTACCTGTGATTGGATTTTTGATTAAATGCGTGGGTTTTCCCCCTATCTTTGCCCAAGTCATTTTTGTAACTAGCCCTACATCATCGCGTATGCCTGAATTATACGCATAACTCCCTACGCCTAAGCACAAAAATTCTGTTGGATTATAGCCATTTTGTTTACACCATTCATAGATTTTTTGTGCGCGTTCTGTGCTGATTGCATCACCATAGATAATACGCACTTTATCAAAGCCAAAATATTCATTAACAAGCCGTATCACACCTTTTTTAGCTCTAGAATCTTGTGAGTTTTCATCACCTGTTAATATTAAAAATGGATCGCCTGAATCTGGTCGTAATACAATGGGTTTTAAACGAGAAGAAATGAGATTATACGCATCTTTATCCCTTTTTAAAGACTCGATAATATCCCATAGGTTCCATGTGTCAGCTACGATTGATACCATATCATTTGGGAATTGCTGCATGATATGCTTAAAGGTATTAAGCTCGTTTGCCTGTCCGCCTAGACACATTACGCTATGCTCGCTTGCTGGGATTGAGCCCAGCATACTTACATTACCGCCATAGTTTTCATATACATTTTGTAATGCCATTATAGAATCTGTGCCAGAGAAAAAGAGGACATGTCCTACGCCGGAATTATAGCAGTCCATAATACCATTCATACCCCGTGCAGAAAAATCATGAAAGTTAAAACTCTCATCAAGATAATAGCCTAAGCAATCATACTCAATGCGTTTAAAGATAGCTGCCTGTGTCGCTACAAAGCATGTCTTCCATAGCATAGAGTTAAGATATGTTTCAATGAAATTTACAAACCAACAATGCTTACTTTCAGCACAATGCATTGAGATAATAGGCGTATTATTTGCCACAAATGTCCCCTCTGGGACTGCCCTAAAAGTAATAGGCATGACTTTTGGTAATGTAAGCCATTTATCAATGAGAAATTTATAAGAAGTGTCATTTGCATTAAGCTTCATAAAATCCGCATAAAGTAGTCTTAGCCCTTCTTCTAGCTTTTTTCTGTCCCATTGTATAAACTCATCATATAAAGATTGAAGTTTATTGATAGCTTGTCGCATACCAAAAGCTACAATATGTCCATTTAAAGATTCTAAAGGCAAACGCGGTTTTCTACAATAAAGCAGACTATATACTTCATCAACATTATTTGGATACATTGCTGCATGTGTATATTTATAACAATCCGAAATAAAAAGCAATTGTGGGTATTGCATATAAAGCCTTGTGTGTGATTTAAAAGCACATTATAACTAATATTTACTAAGATTATGTTTAGATTCTATGGATAAGGGCATTTGCTTCTTCTAGAATCTTGCTATCTGTTGCAAAGTCAAAATATCTAAATTGTGCGCCACTTTGTAAAATCCCATCGAGTAAATCCCCGCTATTGCGATATCCTAAGTCAAGCTCTGCGATGTCAAAGCCATTTAATGTTTTTGCAAAGCGGATTAATCGCTCATTTTGTATTTGGTGTGTGTAGAGATAGCAATATCCCTTTAAACCATTACGACTCACACGACCACGAAGCTGATGAAGACTTGCAAGTCCTAGTCTCTCTGCCCCAACGATGACTATAATGCTTAACTTTGGCAGGGAGATTCCCACCTCAATCATCGTTGTAGCAAGGAGGATTGCACTCTCTGTATTTGCGAATTGCTCTAGCACATCTTCTTTTTCCTTGTCTTTGCCATGTGTGCTAAATACATGTTGAAAATGCTTTATCCAATAGTTTTCCGCATCCTTTAGCGACATGTAGGGAATGGGTGCATAACGAGAATCTTTTATAGGCTTTTCTTTATTTTCATCGGTTTCTTCAATGCGTGGATAAATGATTGCGATTTGATGCCCTTTTGTAAGCTCTGTGCGGATATGCTCTATTAGTCTTTGAAAGCCGCTTTTATCAATGATTCTTGTATCAATATCTTTTTTAAAGGGGAGTTCTTTAATGAAAGAAAAAGAGACTACATTGTTTTTTAGCATTGCCATTGTGCGTGGGATTGGCGTGGCGGAGAATTGTATATTATGCGGTTTTGTGCGACCATGTTCATCTTTCCCTTCTAACATTTGCTCTAACTTACTTCTAGCATTTGTGCCAAATCTATGCTGCTCATCTGTCATAACTAAGGCAAAATCAGTTAAATCACCGCTTCTATAAAGCAGGGCATGTGTGCCGATGATAAAATCGCCCTCTAGCGGCTTTTTTCTCTCTTTTGCATTACTTGATGAAACAAAGCTTATGTTTATATGCTTTGGTAGATATTTCTTTGCTTCTTCAAAAAGCTGTTTAGCAAGGATTGTAGTGGGTGCCATAAGTATTGATTTTTGTGGATAGGCTAATATGACACTTGCTAGAATAACCATAGTTTTACCGCAACCTACATCACCCATGACAATGCGTCTGCATGCAAATTCACTTTTTAAATCTTCTTGTATGTCTTTTATGGCTTCTTTTTGTGCGTTTGTTAAGCTAAAAGGTAGGGTTTTAAGAAAAGATTCTAAGTCTCCATTACAACGAAACTTTGAGCGGAATTGTGTTTTCTTTTTACGCAATCTTTGTGTATAAACAAAAATTTCAATAAATTTTAATGCTTCTTGAAAACTCTCTGGCAGGGCTTTTTCTTTACTATATTCTTTAAAAAACTCAAGGTCTGGGTGAAAAATGCGATAAAGTTTATCACTATATTGCTGTGGTATATGTGTGTTTTCAAGGGCTTCTTTTGTGATATGTTTTTGCAGGTCTGCTAGTTTTGTTGTGCGTGTTTTAAACTGCATGGTGATAGTATTTGTTGTGCGTGGAATCTTTGGATTTACAAAAGTAGGGTTTAGGGCATTTGTCATTTTATCATGTTGGAATTCAAGCGTTCCTAGCACAAAAAGCGTTTTTGTCTCTTGAAATATCTGTGCGTGATAGGGACGGGCATTAAAGATAATAATGCGTAAGGGGGAGTTAAAATCCTTACAAAAAGATTCTATAAAAAGTATATTGTTATGGAATCTTTTCTGCGTGATAGTAACTTCAAGCACACCACGCTCACCTTGACTAAACTCGGTGATAGGATAGGTTGTATCATAGGATTTTGGAATATTATCTAAACAATAAGAAAGCAGAGCATGCAAAGAATCTTGCCTTTATTTTGCTTGTCTTTGATAGAAGATAACATTTGCTTTTGATTCTACTTCTTCTCTTACTTTTTGTTCTGCTTCTTTTGCTTTATTTTTTGAGATATATGGACCGATTAAATACTTTGACTTCGTAACGCCATCTTCTTCTGTTTTTAATACGCGATAGTTATACTTTGCGATTTTATTCAAAAAGCTTTGAGCTGGAGTTTGTGTGAAAACACCAACTTGTAAATAATAGCCTTGCTCTGGTGCTTTACCTTGATTTGCACTTACGACATTATTTTGTGGTTTTGGGATAATATTGTCATTTGGCTTTTTAGTCTCTTTTTCAGAATCTTTTGGCTTAGCAGATTCTGTTTTGGCTGGTTCTTGTTTTTTGGGTTCTGGCTTTTTAGCTTCTTCTTTTTTAGGCTCTTCTTTCTTAGAATCTGTTTGTTTTTTAGAATCTGCCTGTGGTTTTTGTGAAGACTTTGTTGGATCTGGGGCTATTGCTATTGTGGTATCTTTAGGCGGTATTGGTGTGATAACCTTTTTAGGCTCTTCTTTCTTAGATTCTTCTTTTTTAGATTCTGTAGTTTTGTCTATATTCTTTTTATCATTATGTTGCTTTTCAAGATCCCTTAATGCTGCTTGGAAACGCGCATCATTTTCAAGATCATCATCTTTTGATGGTTTTGTGCTGGTTGTAGGCATAGAATCAACATTTGTAGGCACACCTAATGGTGGGACATTTGACATTGGATTATTTGCTTGTGCTTCGCTCTCTTGTGGTTTTAATGAATCTCTGTTTGTATCTAAACCTAATGGATTTTGAGATGGAGTTTGAGAATCGAGATTATGCGCGTAAGGCAGTGTCCTATCTTTAGATTCATTTAATGCTAGTCCATCTTTATTTTGATTTTGCATTGCTTGATTCTGCATATCTTGCAATGGATTATCTCTAGTCATCACCCGTGCGATGATTAAAAATACAGATATTAAAATGATGGCCACAATGGTTAAAAGCAATATGGTTTTTGTTTTATTTTTGCTTCCATTGTCATTTTGAAAAATATCATTAACTGCTTTATTGTCGTCTTTCATTGTATAATCCTTTATAGTCTAAAATTTCTCTATTACATGTGTTTCGCCCATGCACCACGCTCTTTTGCATAGACTTCATAGGGCAATGTCAAAATATTAAATTGCGGTGGGACATCATTGCTTGGAAACATACGCCACTCAACAGGACATTTTGAGGCAAGCTTCATAGAAAGGTTTTTTGCAAGTCTTTTTCCTTCTTCTAAATCTGTATGTCCTTTGTGTATGTATAAATGCAAATGACCGGGCGTTTTTGTTTGATAAGCAGTAAAGTTAATAAAGCCTTCATCACGCAACATTAATTGCGCTCTATGATAGAATCTTTGCGGATCTCTGCCATTATAATCAAACACAATATTTTCCACCTTATTGCCGCGCAATATAAGAGAATGCGCGACAATAATTTCTTTGCGAAAATGGGCTTGCATGACTTGAGAAGTAAGCATGGAATCTACTCGCTCAAATTTATCGTAAAATATGCGTCCGTTATGAGTGGTTTTCTGCCCTAAGCCTTTCGCTTTTGTATAGTAATAGCGTGTGTCAATCTTTATTAACTTGAGTTCCATTTCGGTCATTTGCTATTCCTTATGCATTTATACTACTTCATTTAAATTTGTAATTGTAACATGCTTTAAGTAAGTTTTGCATTACAAGTTACAATTACAAGGAAATTTTTCTTATTGCTAATAATACGACTAGAAAATCGCCTTATCATAAACAAGAAATTCCTTGCCAAGTTCTGCTACTTCAGCCTTTATTTTTTGCTGCAAGGCTGTGTTATTAATATCATTTAGAATCTCTGCTATTTTTTCTGCTATCCATGTAAATTCTTTCTCTTTCATACCCCTTGCGGTAAGGGCTGGTGAGCCTATCCTTATACCGCTTGTTACAAATGGAGAGCGAGTTTCACCCGGGACCGTGTTTTTATTAATCGTAATGCCTGCATTACCTAAGGCAATATCTGCGTCTTTACCGCTAAAATCTTTCTTTAAAAAGCTCATAAGCACTAAGTGATTATCTGTCCCGCCACTTACTAAATCAAAGCCCGATTTTACCAAAACTTCCGCTAAAACTTTAATATTTGCTTTGACTTGCTTTGCATAGGTTTTCCATTCTGGTTTTAAATTCTCCCCAAAGCCAATAGCCTTTCCTGCGATAACATGCATAAGCGGACCGCCCTGCATACCCGGAAACACCATTTTATCAATCTTTTGTGCGATCTCTTCATTATTTGTAAGTATCACGCCACCCCTTGGACCACGAAGTGTCTTATGCGTTGTAGTGCTAACAATATCACAATATGGAAAAGGATTAGGATATTCCCCTGCCACAACAAGCCCTGCTACATGTGCGATGTCAGCCATAAGGATAGCCCCTACAGAATCTGCTATTTCTCTAAATTTTGCAAAATCAAGCGTGCGAGTATAAGCTGAAAATCCACATACAATAATATTTGGCTTCACAACCTTTGCATATTCCATAACCTTATCATAATTAATATAGCCATCAAGCTCAACACCATAAAAAAAGCTTTGATACATTTTACCACTCATGCTAACTTTTGCACCATGTGTTAAATGCCCACCATGACTTAAATCCATGCCTAGTATCTTATCATAAGGTTTAAGCAGTGCCCCATAGATTGCTGCGTTTGCTTGACTGCCTGAATGTGGCTGGACATTTGCATATTTACAACCAAAAAGCTTTTTTGCTCTCTCAATCGCTAAAGATTCTATAGAATCTACAAATTCACAACCACCATAATACCTTTTGCCCGGATAACCTTCTGCATATTTATTTGTCAAAATGCTGCCCATAGCTTCCATAACACTTGGAAAAGTGTAGTTTTCACTCGCAATCATCTCTAAATGCTCGTTTTGTCGTTGCAACTCTTTTTGTATCAAAGAAAAGATTTCAGAATCTGTTGTTTGCATTGTATAACTCATGCTTGCTCCTCTTTTGTAATAGAATTATAGTTTTCACTCACTGGTTTCATCGCAGGGAATAAAAGCACATCTTTGATAGACTTATTATTCGTTAAAAGCATAACAAGCCTATCAATGCCTATGCCCTCCCCAGCAGTAGGTGGCATACCATGCCCTAACGCCCATACATAATCTTCGTCCATATATTGTGCCTCTTCATCACCCTTTTCTTTCTCTGCTACTTGTGCCCTAAATCGCTCAAGCTGGTCTAAGGGATCATTTAATTCTGAAAAGCCATTAGCAAGCTCTCTACCACCGATAAAAAACTCAAATCTATCCGCAATATTTGAATGTGTGTCGTTTCGCCTTGCAAGTGGGCTAATCTCAATGGGATATTCTGTGATAAAAGTTGGATTAATAAGCTTAGATTCTACAAAATTATCAAAAGCTTCACTTAGCAATTTATCATGACTTAAGCCCTCTTCTATCTTTATATTATTTTGCTTTAAAAACGCATGGAGTTTATCTCTATCTTCAATTATATCTTTGTCTATATTGCCTATTTTTGCTAAAGATTCTCTATAAGTCATAACGCTAAATTGCGTGAAATCAATCAGCATATCGCCAAAAGGCAGCTGCTTTGGTAGGTTGAGAGAATCTAAGAGATAATCAAACAATTCTTTTGTTAGCGTGATTAAGTCGTGGTAAGTATGATATGCCCAATAAAACTCAATCATGCTAAATTCAGGATTATGACTATGATCTATCCCTTCATTGCGAAAATTTCTATTAATCTCAAATACCGCTTCAAAGCCCCCTACAACAAGTCGTTTCAAATACAACTCTGGGGCAATGCGTAAATATCTCTCTACATCAAGGGCATTATGATGAGTGATAAAAGGTCTAGCATTAGCCCCACCGGGGATTGGGTGCAACATCGGCGTTTCAACTTCTAAGAATCCCCTATTTTCAAAGAATTTACGCACACAAGAGACTATCGCACTACGCATACGAAAAGTCTCTTTTACCTCACGATTTACAATTAAGTCTAAATATCTTTGTCGATAGCGAAGCTCAATATCACTTAGTCCATGAAACTTTTCTGGTAATGGCACAATGGCTTTTGTGAGAATCTTAAATTCTAGTGCATGCAGACTAAGCTCCCCTGTCTTTGTAACAAAGGGGAAACCATAGACATTTACAATATCGCCAACCTCTAAATTTTTCTTTAGAATCTTAAAAAGATCACCTAGCTCATTTTGTGAGAAATAAATCTGTAAAATCGCATATTCATCTTCAATCTTTATAAAGCTTGCCTTACCCATAAGTCGCAAAAACTTTACCCTACCCTTTACCCATAGCTTAGAATCTTCGTCTTTTTTCTCATCAGATTCTAGATTTTTTAGTGTATCAAATTTCTCTAAAAAGCTTTTATTATCAAGACTTACTTCACAATCATTTCTATATGGATTTAGATTTTCTTCTCTTAGTGTTTGTGCTTTTTCAATTCTTTGCTGGATATAGACATTATCAAACATATATTCTCCTTATAAATTTATTTTATTACGCTTTTTACCACTTCATTAGCGGCTTTTGTGGCTGCCTTTTTTACCTCTTTTTTAGCTGTCTCTTCAACCTCTACATATTGTTTTTGTAAATCTTGCAAAGCTTCTATACTCATAATTTTTTCGGCAACTTCATACATTATAGGATAACTTCTTGTGCCTTCAGTCAATTCTTTAATGGGATCTTTTAAGAATCCAACCTGTGTCAGCCCATATACAACAACGCATAAAATCACAAAATATTTTAACGCCGAAAATACATAACCACCAAAATAATTTATAATCGCAATCTCTGGTAAAATCACAACAAAACGCGCGACAATAACGCCAAGCACAAGAAAGCCAATCCACACAAGTGCAAGGATAAGGATAAAAGCAAGCATTAATAAAATATGCCTATTCTCAAAGCTTAGCCCTGCTAACTCAATATATTTTGCCCCATCAATACAATATTTAGAGGCACAATAGATTCCAATCACAATGCCAAGAACGCCCATAATCTCATGGATAAGCCCATTTTTAAGCCCACGCAATCCAAGCACAGCGACAATAATTATAACGGCAATATCTACATAATGCTTTGTTTCCATATAGAATCCTTAAATCTTTTTAGTTTAAACTTGTGCGAACTTCTTCTAAAATTTCCATAACGCCATTTTTCTTTAGCGTATTAATCATATCTTGCAATGCGTATTCTACCTCACCTTTATTGCACACACGAGTTTCAGTAAGCACTTTTGAAGCGTCCAAATTCCCTACAACACACTGAATCTCTATTTCTTTTGAATCTAAAATCTGTGCGTGTATGCCAATGGGTGATTGACAACCACCACCAAGTAATTGTATAAAAGCTCTCTCAATATTACAGCATAACGCACTTTTAGAATCATGCAAAGATTCTAAAACTTTCATAATCGCTTGATCTCTAAAATCTGGCGAATACTTAGGATCTCTACACTCAATGCCAAGTGAGCCTTGCCCCATAGCGGGGATAAATTGATTTATCTGTAAATGCGAGATAAAGCCAATATCATCTTTCAAATCAAGACGATTTAACCCCGCACTAGCAAGGATAATCGCATCAAACTCACCCTTACGCAATTTCTCTAATCGTGTCTGCACATTGCCCCTTAGGCTTTGTGTGTCTAAATCCTGCCTTATACGCTTTAGCTGCATGCTACGGCGAAGTGAAGTCGTGCCGACTTTTGCACCCTGTGGCAATGAAGCAATATCTGCATATTTTTCACTCACAAAGCAATCTCTAGCATCTTCTCTTTGCGTGATAGAAACAAGCATTAATTCTGGTGGAATAGCAATGGGAACATCTTTTAGTGAATGCACAGCAAAGTCAATCCCACCACTTAACAATTCATTCTCTAACTCTTTTGTAAAAAGTCCCTTGCCGCCTATTTTTGCAAGCGGTGCATCAAGGATTTTATCGCCCTTTGTTTTGATAGTTTTTAGCACAACTTGAAAGCCAAGCGATTCTAATTTTTCTTTGATATGATTTGCCTGCCATAAGGCTAAGAGAGACCCCCTTGTGCCAAGCACAAGCGGTTTTTCTTGCACCACATCGCTATAACGCTTTGCTATCATACTATCCTCCCAAATAAAACGCATATTATAATATATAATTTTCAAAAAATAAAGCTGTGGTTTATAGAGTTTGGTTTAAAAGTGAGTTATTTATGCCAAATTTTACATGTCATGCAGTATGCTAGATTCCATAATATTACGCTTAGAATCTTAAATTTATTGTAGCAATTATTTCAACTCCGCCCAAGTATTGCCTATGGATAGGTTACATACAAGTGGCACTTTTAGCTTATAGATATTCTCCATAATCTCTTTTAACTCTTTGCTTAAAGATTCTATAATGCTATTTTTTATCTCAAAAATCAATTCATCATGCACTTGCAAAAGCATAAAGCAATCATTATCTAAAGATTCTATTTTCTTATAAATCTCATTCATGCTAAGCTTTATTAAATCTGCGGCACTGCCTTGAAATATTGTATTTACCCCTTCCCTTAAGAAGTTTGCGCGCATAAATTCAGTCGCACTAAAAAAGTCAAAATACCTTTTTCTACCAAGTAAAGTGCTGCTATATCCATTTTTAAGTATAGAATCTTTTTGTGATTCTAAAAACTGCTTGACACTAGGAAATGTCGCAAAATAGTCTTCAATATATTGCTTTGCCTCAGTTTGTGTGATATTTAGCGTTTGTGATAGCTTCCTTGCACCCATACCATAGATTAAACCAAAGTTAATGGACTTTGCTATGCTTCTTAAAAGTGAAAAGTCTCTATTAGAATCTTTAAAAAGCAATTTTGCCGTTTCTGCGTGAATATCAGCATTATTATGAAAAGATTCTAATAGCACTTTATCCCCGCTAAAATGTGCTAATAATCGCAACTCAATCTGTGAGTAATCAAGGCTTAAAAGCTTATATCCTTCTCTACTTACAAAGCCCTTGCGGATACTTCTGCCCATCTCACTACGCACGGGGATATTTTGAAGATTTGGGGATTTTGAGCTTAGTCTGCCTGTATTTGTGCCTGTTTGTAGAAAAGTCGTATAGATTCTATTCTCATTTTTACCCAACTTTAATATTGGCTCAATATAGGTGCTAAAAAGCTTGAAAATCTCCCTATACTCAAGTAATAAAGGCACAACCGGGTGGGAATCTTTTAAGGCAAGTAATGTAGCCTCATCAGTGCTATATCCGCTTTTACCCTTTCTTTTTGTATCAAGCTTTAATGTATCAAAGAGAATCTCTGCTACTTGCTTTGGTGAATTAAGATTAAAAGATACCCCAGCTTTTTCATAGATTTCTTGCTGTAATTGCTGCAAGGTGTGGCTAAAAGTAGTCTTTAGATTCTTAAAATATGAATAATTGATAGCAATACCACAATCCTCCATAGCACAAAGTGTGCGTATAAAAGGAAACTCTAAGTCTTTAGCAAGTGTGAATAAATGCGGATAAAGCGTATTTTTAAAATAAAAATAAAGTTGAAAAGTAGCCGCCGCATCTTCTGCTGCATAGTTACTCGCCGTCTTTATATCAATAGAATCAAAGGTAGCTTTCTTGGGGACAATATCGCTAAAGGCTATCATATTGTGATTAAAATGCTTTTTCATAAGATTATCTAAACTCACGCTTTGACTTGGGTCATCAAGCCATGCAAGTAACATAGAATCTTGTGGTATGTGCTTAGGCTTTATACCAAAATTATGCCATGCTATATGTAAATCAAACTTGATATTATGCCCTATAAGCGGGTAGCTAAAGAGTATTTCTAAGGCTTTTTTTGCATCGCTTTGAGAGATTTGTGCGGGGGTGTTTGTTGTATCATTATCTGCAGAATCTTTACTCATTGTCGTATCATCAAATAGTGAGAATGTAGGCTTTGCTTCTTCTGTGCTAAAAAGATTCTGTGATATGCTTTGAGATTTCATAACTTCATATTTGGGTTTTTCACGCTTTATCCCACCATGTAAAAATGGCACATAATAAGCATTCAATCCATCAAAGCAAAAGCTAAATCCTACCATGTCCGCCACTCTTACATCTAAGCCATTTGTTTCACAATCAAATGCAACTAAATTTCCTTTTGGGATAGATTCTAATAGATTAAAAAGTTCTTTAGAATCTGTGATTAAATGAGGGGTATATTGAAATGTAGGATTTTGTAGATTCTGTGTCAAATTTGTGTGGGCTGCTAGATTATTGTCATATTGAGTGCGTAAGCACGAAATATCTCTTTTCGATTCCATGCTAGATGTTTCGCTACACTCAACATGACAAATATTAGAATCTAGATTCTCTATCAAATCTGGGCGGGCTACGGGGTTTAGGGCGTAATTTATAGAATCTAAATGATTGTCATATTGAGACGAAGTCGAAATATCCCTTTTAGCTTTCATATTAGATACTTCGCCTAAAGGCTCAGTATGACAACTTATGGAATCTAGATTCTTAACCACTTGGGTGGGTATAGGGCTTTGGGATGCATTTTCTTTAGAATCTCCGCTATCTTGCGACCTAAATCCTGCTCTCTGCTCAAATGGATTAGCACCTATATCCCCCAAAGGTATAGTTTCTACATGTTGCGTATTATTTTTGCGTCTTGGCAGTATCTTTTGTAAAATTCTGTGTAATTCATAGGATTCTAACTCATCTTTGATAGTGAGTAAAGGCGAAGTCTCAAACTCATTCTTCTTACTTAAAAAATCATAATTTTGTAATAAATCCGTGCGTAAAGTTACAAGATTCCTACTTATAAAGGCTTGTTCTTTATGTTCTTTTATAAGTCCTGCTGTGCGTTTGCCAAGCAGTGATACTATATTTTCATAATCTTTTTCTATATTTTCATATAAAGATTCTAAGCTTTTAAAATGTGCCAAAATGCTTTGTGCGCCCTTTGGACCAATGCCCTTAATCCCGGGCACATTATCACTGGAATCCCCAACAATACTTTGATACATAATAAAATCATTCGGTAAAACCCCAAATTTTTCATAACATTCTTTTTGCGTAATAGCTTGTTTTTTCGCATAATCAAAGATATAAATCCCCTCACTTATCAGCTGATACAAGTCTTTATCATGGCTAATGATTTGTGTTTCATAACCATCTTTTTTAGCAAGGGTAGCAAGGGTAGCTATGCAGTCATCAGCCTCATAGCCTTGCAGTGAGAGCGTAGGAAGTCCCATTTTCTCTAGCCACTCTATTGCCACAGGGAGTTGTAGCAAAAGGTCTTGCGGGGCTTCTTTTCTATTTGCCTTATATTGCGGATAAAACTCTTTTCGCCTATTTGTCCCGCCACCCTCAAGTGTGAAAATAATACATGAATCTTTATGTTCTTTATAGAGATTGAAAATAAGTGTCGCAAAGCCAGTTAGCAGGGAAGTTGGAAAATGCTTTGAGTTATGCAATGGTGGCAGGGCATAATAACTACGAAAAAAGAAGCCAAAAGTATCAACAAGTATAACTTTTGAGAGAGTATTTTGCATGTTGTTCCTTTGTGTGTGAGGTTGGAATATTTTTATTTGTGTATATAGAGATTCTGTTTTGTAGTGTTAGAATCTAGAACTACAAAGCTACATTATAGCATAAATGCAAATGTGAGTTTTAATACTTATAGCAATGATGGTGTAGTTTTTGTTTCTCTAGAGTCTATTTTTGCATATATAGCCTCAAACTAAATCTAGCTAAAATTTAGGAATATATCTTAGAGATTCCCAATCATCTAAGTTAATGTATAAAATCTCAAATCCTGTAAGTTTAGCCTAGATCTTAGCAAAAAATAATTTATGTAAGAGTTGGATATCCACTCATGTCGATACGCAAAATTAGCGATAATTGCCCTGTTCGCTTACAAGAATAATCTTTGTTTGGGTATCACCGAAAGCCTCCACTGCTATGTTATTAACCCAATTTTTGTCGCTCCCGCCTACATTCCAAGTGAGTAGAGGCATATCTACCCCCCCCCCCCGTTAATATCATATTTTAAATTGAGTGATTTTACAAAGTCATAATATTCATAAGCAAAACTCACCGCATTAATATTATTTGTTGCAATAATTTCTTTTAATTCATTATGTAGTTTTTCTCTATCTTTCTCTAATTTTTTCATATCATAATATGGAAAATAGTAACTTGTAAAAAATCCCTCATCTTTAAAAACCTTCAAAGCTTCATAATTAGGACTTTCAATCACTAAATTTTCCTTTGGAATCTTATATGTTTCACATAGTCTCTCTAGTTCTCTTAAAGATAATAATTTATTAGAATCATCTAGATTCTTAAAATCAATCCAAAACTTTGTCGTAAAAACTTGGTCGGTATCATTGGGGTTTTTAAGACTATCTATCCATAATGTCTTTGTAGCCGAAAACATCTCTGCTAAATCAAGCCCTATGCTATGTGCTAGTCCATCGTGTCCTACATCAAAATATGGTGTTGGTTTTTTGGGATTGTTTGTTAAAAAATGCACATCGATTTCATAGCCAGCATATTTTCCCCAGAAATCTTTTAGTTTTGCTATCTCATCAACTCTATGTAGCCATAGCTTTTCTGGCACCTTAGCACTAAGTTTTTGTGTTTTTAGCTCTCTGTCATAATCTTTGCCAGAAAAAATTCTTTGTCTTTTAGCATTATAGTCTTTATGAAAAAGGCTTCTTTGTGTTATAGTGTCTTTGGTTTCAATATCTAAGAGATCAAGAAATGCATGGATAAAATCATCGGTCATAAAGGGAAGATTCTGTGCGTTTTGTATCTTTTGTGCTATGTCTTTATGCTTTTGTTTAAAAGTATCACTCATATAAATCATAAAAGGGACTTCTATCATAAAGCGAGACCCTATGGTCTCTGCATGTCCAGCAAGATCCCTAAAGTCATACATCTCATCACCATGATCGCTTAGATAGATTACAATACAATCTTCATCACTAAATCTTTGCATAATATTGCTTACCACATAATCGTTGTAATAAATAGCATTAATGTATGCGATCTTTGTATTCATCTGCCTTGAATTTAAAGGTATAGCTGAATCTGCAAATGAAAAAGTATTAAGATTCTTATCAATCAAATCTTTTTCACTAAATTTAGCAAAGTTTTTAGGGAATCTTTGGGCATATCCACCATGTGTCCCCATAAGATGCAAGATATAAAAGCTTTTATCAGCATTATTATACTCACTTAAGGCTTTATCAAGCATAGGTAGCAATACGCTATCATAATCTGCTCCGGAATCAAAGCTTTCTACAATACGCGAGAATCTTGTAATGTCGGCATGTCTCGATATTGCCTCCGGTGCATTGCCCCACACAGAAAATGCCTCTTGATTACTTAGCCAAATGCTTTTATATCCAGCAAATCGCATAATATTGATGAGATTTTGCTGCTTAAACCATGGGGTTTGCCCATTTTCATAATTACTGAAAGTGAGAACTTTTTGTAAAGATTCATTTGTGTGTGCGTGTGGGGCTATCACATCGCTAAATACCACGAGATTTCCGCTTTTTTGTAACTCTTGTAAAAGCGGTGTAGTTTGCAGGGGATAACCATAGATTCCCATATAGTTTCTCTGTGTAGATTCACCAATAATTAAAACCACTTTTGGCACACTGCTTTCATTTCTTATCATATAGCCCGGCTTTTCTGTTTTAAACTCATTTAACTCATGACTTAACTCTTTATATTGTTTTAAAAATGCATTTTGCTCTTTTATGCCATAGTAGAACACTTGCTCGAATCTAAAAAGTGAATTCCTATCAGTAAAAAACTGCTTTTGTGGATATTTCTCACCATACCAATATCTACCATACAAAAATGCAAATAGAGTGAGAGAAATAATAAATAAGTAGCAAGATATTTTTTCTACCCTATCGTCTTTGATAGATTCTGTGTCGTTATGGGATTGTGCGGATTTAAAACCAAGTTTAATGAGAAAACTTTTTGGAATCTTAACTATAAATAGCATACTCCATAGAGTAAAAATCACAAGGGATATAATGATATTTTTACTCAAATATGATTGTAAAAACTCACTTGCTTCATTTGGATTTGTGCTTAAAAATACTTGAAACATAATCTTATTTAGCGGAGTTTGAAAATTCCCTAAAAGAAATACATCAACAATGCCTATAATGAAAGTAAGCACAAAAAAGATTATAGAAATGCCTGATAGGCATTTCTTATATATAAGGCTACAAATATAAAAAGGAATGTAGAAAATGCTAAAGTTAATAACAAGACACTGAAGAGTTAGAAGAATAAGTTTTTTAAAATTGGGTTCTATACCCCCCCCCCCCATAGTTATAGTGTTGGTTATCATAAATATAGCTGTGTTGGTTAGCACAAGATACAAAAAGATTCTGTTAAAGAATATGCGACTAAGTGATGTCGAATTAAACATAAATAAACTCCAAAGAATAAAATAAGAGTGAGATTATAGCATAAAATATTGACTTCATTTTTTAAGCACTGACAGCTTCTCTCATGGAGTAATCAAGGCTAGGTATCAAGCTGTTTAGCAAACACAATAAATCCTTATCACTCCCACCACATTTGGTTATCATAAGTCGTGCCAATAGGATAGAGTTCCCCTATCTTTGGTGCAACACAAGGGATATTTAGTTTATGTAGATTCTCATAAAGAAATCTTATTACTTCATTCCATTCATGACTACCAGCGACAAATCTAGCCCAATGTATCGGCAAAACCATGCTTGTTTGCAAGTCCTTTGCCTCTTGCAGAATCTCAAATGGAAAAGAGTGTGAATATCGCCACGCATGATTAAACTGCCCACTCTCCAAACATGCCAAATCAAAACCCTGAAACATATCTCCAATGCGTTTAAAATGTGTGTAGTAGCCACCATCGCCACTTAAAAACACCTTTTTATACTGCGGCGTGTTTGGTGAAAACTCTAATACAAAACTAGCCCATAAGGTTTTGTTGAAATCGCCAAGCCGTGCTGAATTGTGCTGTGCGGGTGTGGCAGTGATTTTTAAAATCTCACTCTTTTTCTGTGTAAGGGCATGTTTATTTTTAGAATCCTTGCTGCTAGATTCTGCAGCTATTGTATCATTTTTCACATTTTTAAAATTTTTAGATTCTGAAATCCATAAATTTCGCACCCCTACGCCCTGCACCCACCCATTAGGACTAGAATCTAAAACATTCTCAAAGCTTACTCCCTGCCACCAATCAAGCTCAATGATTTTACTCCCTTTAATGCCCCATTTACGCAAATATATGCCAACTTCTAGGGGACAAATAAAATACATTGTTTGTGCGTCAAGTGAAAGAATGCTTGATTTATCCAAATGATCAAAATGTGAATGCGTGATGATGACAAGCAGTGCATGTGGAAAGTCATCGTTTTTGTAGCATTTAGTCTGCGAAAACGCACGATTGATACATGCAAATGGTGAGGCATACATGCTAAAGAGCGGATCGACTAAAATCGCTATATTATTATGTGTAAAAAATAGAGAAGAGTGTCCAAGCCATGCGATATGTGGCGTGTCTTTTCTTATCTTGAAATTAGAATCTATGAAAGGAATCTTATGCTTTGGTTTTGCATTTTTTGGATAGCGATAATAGTATTTTATAACCTCTTTTAATGGAATCTCTGGCGGAATCTTTGCTTCTTTATTCTCATTGCAAAAGATTGTTTTACCTTTATATTGCATGAGTCCTGCTCCACTATATTCTTTACTTTGTAGTGAAAAAATGTGAAACTTTAGTGGCATATTCTCTCTCATTTTGCGTGAATCTTGCAAATCATATTTTGCAGGGTTTATAAAATTATGATTTGAATTATATATGCAATATTATGAATGGAATGATTATTGTGAAAAAAGTTTGTATTTTTTTCCGCATATTAACTCGAATAGTGCGGGATGCAGAGAACGAACTATATTATAATGTCAGTCTTTAATATTTACTGCTTTTTTGGAGTTTTAGCTGTGGGAACATTTTTTAGAATCTTATATGCGGGGTGGCTTGGCTTTTGTGTGTTAGTGTTTATTTTATCCTTATCAATGGCGTATCAACCTAGCTTTTTTGAAAGTATTTTTATGGCATCTCTTTTAGCTATTACACCTTATTGTTATTTTCTATGTATTTTTAAGATTCCAATTGATTTTGAAGTGTGGTGCATTCATCACAATCAAAATATCAATGATTTTATATTGTTTTTTAAAAAATATTGGTTGTATTATATTTTTCCTTTGTTATTTCTTGTTAGCGTATTGTTGCTTAAAATGGATTTATCGCTTCTCTTATTCTTATTGCCATTTATTTGGCTCTATATCATTTTGTTTAAGAAGTTGGTATGTTGTATTGTTGATAAATTAAGGGCATAATATTTGAGAATACTTGCAAAAATGAAAGGTTGTGATGAAAGAAGAATTTAAATGGGGTAAATTTATCCTGGATTGCTTTATTTGTTTTTGGCTAATGATAACATCTGCTATTATATTCTCATATCCATTTGCATTTATAGTCAGTGTGGTTTTAAAATTTATATTTGGCGTTAAGCATTTCTCTATAAAAATATGGTGCTTTGGTGATATAAGTGTAATTCTTTTAGCAGCATGTTTAGTTATCCCCATAATTATGATTTTCTTACATAAGAAAAATATTATAAAATATCAATTTTACAAAACAAGTTTCATAGTCTGCTATATGTTGTTAGCGTATCTTATACTTTTTATAGATTATACGCTAAATTGCAATTTTGTGAAATAGCTTTTATGCCACACCACAACAAGCTAGATTTAACACATACCGACTAAATGGGTTGTATGACAAGAATTAAAAGAAAGTTGAAATTATAGTGAGATGAGAATCTAAAATTTTGTCATATTGAATGCGTGAGTGCAAAATATCTTTTTAGATTCTATATATTCTAATTTGTTTTAGAATCAAAACTTGGTAATTTCTCTAAACATGAAAGCTCATTTTGCACACTTAAATCAAAATTTTCTCTTTCTTTTATGAGATAGGACTCTCCATTATATATTGCGATTTCAGCGGGTCGCATACGAGAGTTATAATTACTTGACATGCTATATCCATACGCCCCAGCACTCTCAATAAGTAGTAAATCCCCGCTTTCACAATGTGGCAATTTAATATCTTTTCCTACATAATCCCCACTTTCACAAATCGCCCCAACAACATCGCATATCTGCGTGGAATCTGTCTCTTTCTGCGTAATATGGCTAATATGATGATAGGCATGATACAAGCTAGGACGAAGTAGGTCATTCATCGCACAATCCACAATGACAAACCTCTTATTTGCGGTTTGCTTCTCACCTATAACGCGTGTAAGCAATGCCCCACTATTCCCCATAATAAAGCGTCCGGGCTCACAGATGGCGGTAAAATCTAGTGCATCAATCTTTCTTATAATCTCATGGATATAGTCTTGTATCACAAAACTTTCTTCATTGTTGTAAGATATGCCAAAGCCACCGCCAATATCAAAGAATTTCAATGGAATCTGCAAGGCTTTAAGGCTCTTTGCAAGGTCTAGAATCTTTTGCGTGGATTCTAAAAGCGGGGCTTTATCTAGAATCTGTGAGCCGATATGATAATGTATGCCGATAGGATTTAAAAACTCGCTTTTATGGGCGTATATATACAACTCTTTTGCACTCTCTATATCTAAGCCAAACTTGTTTTCATGCAAACCTGTTGAGATATAGGGGTGTGTTTTTGCATCGACATCGGGATTTACACGGATAGAGATTCGCGTTTGATATTGCATAGATTCTGGCGTAGTTAAAGGCAGGGAATCTGCTTGGCTAGTCTCTGTTGTATGTGATGATTTATTTGCAATACTATCACCATAGAGTTTCTTTGTAATGGCTTCAATGCGATAAAGCTCCATTTTAGATTCTACATTTATGAATAATATCCCAAGCTTTATTGCCTCTTCTATCTCATAATCCTCTTTTCCTACACCGCTAAAGATAATCTTATATGGCGGGATACCAGCTAAAATAGCGCGTTTTACTTCATTTAAACTCACACAATCAGCCCCACTACCAAGCTTTGCAAGAGTATTTAGAATGCTTAAATTAGAGTTTGCTTTGAGGGCATAACACACAAGCGATTTAAAACCACCAAAGGAATCTTTTATTTTAAGATATTGTTGTTGCAAAGATTCTATATCGTAAATGTAGAGTGGTGTGCCATACTCTTTTGCAAGTTTCTCATAATCACATTTAGCTTTAAAATGTTTCATTCCATTATCCTTTTAATTTTAATGACACAAAAAATAAGCAATTCTAGCAAATAAAAAATAATTAACTTTGGAATTCAGTAAAAAAATATGTTAGAATACAGACTTTAATTCTTACAAAGGGTTACTTGCCAAAGGGATTTATATGGAAACAAATGTGATTGTTATTGTTGGAAGCTTTGTCGTTGTTGTTGTGCTGTTTATCTTCGCACTTTTTAAGTTTGTGCTATCGAATAAGCCAAAAGAAAGAGAGTTTGACATTGATTTAACAGGTGGATTTAGTGTTGAGAGTGTTATGATGGTGCTAGATTCTAGCTCTAGCTCACTAGAAGATTTACAAGAAGTGCTAGATAAGCTTTTTAGTGAATATGATAAATTGGAACTAAGCAAACTACAAATTAAAAACATTCTCATTGCCCTATCTCTTCACAAAAACGCACAAAAAGATATTATCATTGAAACACAGAAAAGATTTGAAGAAAAACACCCAGAACTTGCTATGGAGTTTGAACGATCTGTAAAAAAAGGACTTGATGCAAGAGGGCGAAGATAGTTTTAGAATCTATTCAACTAAAGGAAAATTATGCTTCGATTAATATGTGTGTGCTTATTTCTTGTTGGTTGTGCGACAAATACGGCAAATGTAGCAGAAAAGTCTCAAAATTCTTTCGTGCAAAACCCTGATTTAAAATGGACTAGAGTGCAAGCCCAGATACTTAATGACACACAAAAAGCACAAAAGGTAAATCTGCTTGGCAAGTGCTACTATCTCGAAGACAACAAGGTGTGCGAAACAATACTCGCACAATTTAATAAGGAATGTAACGCGGGTGTTGGACTAAGCTGTGGTATGCTAATCGTTGCAAGTAAAGATGCGCGTGGTGTCTCACGAGATCCTAAAAAAACGCTTTCTTATATGCGGCATGGTTGTTATTTTAATGATGAGTTAAGCTGTATGTATATGCGACAGCATTATCTCAGCGATAATCAAACACAAGAAGCTGATAAGATTCTAAAACACATACAAACACAATGCGATAAAGGCGGGGTTTTTGAGTGCTTTTTGCTTTCACTTGTGTATGAAAATAACGATTCTTTTGAAAAACAACGCGAACATATCTTAGAATATCGCAAAAGGGCATGTGATAAAGAGTTTGCCATCGCTTGTGCTTATATGGATTCTAAATCTCTTAGTAAGCAAGACTATGAACATTACCAAGAGTTGGCATGTGAATTAGGCATGCTTGCAGCATGTGATGCAAGAAGAGAATCTATTGAGCTAAACTCGCGTATGCAACATGGACGACTTTATCGCATTTGGTAGTTTAGACTATTATGTTTAGATTCTAAAAGTTGTTTCCAGAAGGAATTGCGAATATTTGCCAATGTGTTATCACATTTGGAGTATAAAATATGTTGTGCTATATTTGTCCTTTTTTAGTTATTGACGAATGTTTTTTAACCACAGAATCTCTAAACTTTTTGCTATAATGAAAGTAATTCATTTTGAAAGAAAATCATGCGGAATATATCGTTATTGCTTTTGTGTTTTTATTATCTTAGCACTTATCTTTTTGCCAATAATATTTCAACACAAGATTCTAAAATAGCACAAAAACAAGCCTTGTTGCAAGAAATAAACACACTTACAAGCATGCAAATCACACCTAAAAATGTCAAAAAAGGCACACTAAAATGTGCTTTAACACAAAAAGAAAAAGATTCTATAAAGCTAAGCTATCCAAAAACATTTTATGAATATTACAATGCTTTGCTTGAGATAAATCGCACGGATATGGATATATCAAAACTCACACAAGACTTGCTTATAGAATCTGTGAGATATAAGAATACACCATCGCTACTACTTGCCATGCAGCTGTATTTTAGTAAGCAGTGCGATAGGTGTGAGAGAGTGCGCGATTTTAGCGGATTTGATTATTATCGCGATAAAAAAGCCTCTATGCAAAGGCTACTTATGATTGAAGGTGGGGCGCTTGAATCTTCTTATGCTTTGCTTGGCGAGGCGTTTTTATGTCAAGCCTTAATAACGAAGAATGAAAATGATTTTTTAATGGCATATAGCAATTTGATGATGGCAGGACTTCATACAAGGGCGATTAATATTTTATTGCAAGGGCTAGAAAGCACAAGGGGCGATATGCTGTATTCAACCTTGCAGTTTTTAGTCTCATTTGATAGTGCGATACGAAAGCATGAGATAACCGCCCATTTTCTTAGAATCTTGCGTGTAAAAGGGGAGAATGGTTTTTTAAACTTCATATCTCTACCCTATTTTAAAGATTTACAAGTGCTTGAATATGGCATTGAAAGTAATGCAATTTTACAAGCCTTGCTTATGAGAGATATGGAAATGGGCAGGATTCTATCTGTATTTGATATGTTTGCCACAGAAGAAACAAAAAAAGAGTTTTGGGATAAGAAAAATCATTATTCCACTCTCATACATGCAGGAAATATGCGGATTTTAGAGAATGCCACAATAAAAGAGCTAGAAATATACTTAAAGATTCTAAGGCTTAAAAAGCGTATAAAAGAAGTAAATAGCTATCCTTTTGCAACGACTTATCGTTAAATAATAGAATCTTATTCCTGCTGCTTTAAATGATCTTTTATTGTTATTGAAAAATCAGCCGCATTAATGATTTTGTATTCCTTGCAGCCAAGCTCCATGCCCAAATCACATGCTTTTTTAAAAAACTCTTTTGCTTTCAGTCTATCAGCCTTTAGTCCTATGCCTTCTTTATATGAAATTGCAAGGTTATAGCAAGACTGCTCTTCATCATTAGCACACGCTTCAAAAAAGATTCTATTTGCCTTTTTTATATCCGCTTTCACACCTAAGCCATTCACATAAAGCATGGCAAGATTATAGCAACTTGGCATAAAACCTTTATCGCAACTTTGTTTATATGTATTATATGCTTGTGTGTAGTTTTCTAATATCTCATAATTCAATGCACTCTCAAAACACGCTTCAATCACATTAGCATAGCAAGACTTTTTTAGATAAGGGATTGCGTATTCATGCAAGTTAGCATTCATATAAATATGTGCGATTAAAATACAACTTCTCTCTTCATTACATTCATCTATGCTTGGCAGCTCTTCATCAATAAGCCTTAAACAAGCCTCTTTATCACTATCTAAACACGCATATATAAGCTCTTTTTCATTGAGATTTGTCTGTGTTGCATTTAAGAGATTGCAGAATACAAAAATGAATGATATGAAAAGGTTACGCAAAATAACACCTATAAAGTGAGTTTATAAAGTGCTATTATATAACGAATTCTAGAATCTAAGCATGCAATCTGTCCCTAATTATGCTTAATAACAAGATAATGCTAAAGTTAATAAAAAATAGTCGATATACTCGTCAGTGTTTTTGTTGCATAACTATGCGGATAAGCACAAATTGTTAATAAAGGATAAAAGATGACAAAAAAAATAATGGGTTCGGTTGTTTTAGCAGGACTTTTGGTAAGTGCAGCTCAAGCAGTTGAGGTAACACCTTTTGGTAAAGTGGGCGTTATGGGTAACTTTGGCTTTGGCGATGCAAATACATTAGCTGGTCAAAGCCTTACAGGATATGTTGGCGTTGTAGGACAGGTGGGCGTAGATTTTAACTTCAGCGGATTTAAGCTCGGTCTTGGTGCTATGGCAGGTTATGCACCACTTACAATTGGTGCTGGTGGCAATTTTACAAATAACGCATTTGTTGGTCACGGCGGTAAGCTTTTTGCAAGTCCTTATGTGGATCTCTCTGATCTTTATGTGGGTTATCAAGGCTCTGGGCTAGATTTTGCACTCGGTCGATATAGTGCAAGTAAGATTCTAGCGACAGCAGAGTGGATTGGCGGACATAATCAAGGTTTTGCCCTTGCGTATCAATCTCAATATTTTGGAATCTGGGGAACATGGGTTAATGACTGGTTACGCGATGGATACAATGCAAGCGCTAGTCTAAAATCTGGTGCTGATGGACGCTATGGTATGGATATTTCTGGTTTTGGTAAATATCCATCAAGCTGGAATAACTTTGGATTCAACAATGAGTTATTCGCACTTGGTTTGGATTTCAAATTTGGTGAGCATGTAAGCCTTAGCCCTTACGCACAATACTGGTCAAAAGTAGGCAATCACGATGTATTGCAGGCTGGAGCGCGTGCTATCTTTGATTTTGATTTGGGTGCGGTAAAATCTACTACGACACTTCGTGGTTTATGGTCGCATTTCTTTGCTAGTGGTGCAAATGGCTTCATGTGGCAAGTTGATGAAGAGTTGCTTTTTGTTGATATGATTAAGCTTGGTGGTGGTTATTTAAGCATTGGTAATCTTAGCTTGAATGGCACAACACTTGTTGATAGGACAAGATTCTATGGACAATATCTCTATCCTATGAATGGATATAATGGCACTGGACTTGCAAATCGTGGCTATCTAAATGCTGGTGTGGATACATGGTATGTATTTACAGGATTAAAACTTGGTGAAACACTTGATTTTGATGTGCTTTATGCTGGTGGCGATTACAAAGAATTCTCTGCTATCATCAACTACAACATTTTAAGCAGTGGCAACCTTGTATGGTCTGTTGGTGGTGGTTTTGTAAGCAATGGTTTTGGTAATGCAAACTCTGGTTTAGCTTTCACAAAGCTTAAATTCTAATAACATAATCACTCAAAGATTCTAGGCTTCATTCCTTGCTTAGATACTCTATGTAAATAAACCCTAGAGACGAGGAGTCTCTGGGTCTATTGAAATTTATGGGTAGCACCAGGTTTCTGCTTTAAATTTTTTACTTATAGCTCAAAAACAATGTGAGTTTTTAGCAATTACACTAGCACACATCAGTGTGGTCATAGGATTTTTTATAGAATCTTATTGCTACACTGCAAAACAATTTGAAAACTTGCATTATCATAGAGCATCTACCTCATTCATATATTCTTGCAATATCTTTTTTGCTTCATCAATCTCCATATCTTGTGGTAAAAATAAAGGCTTATGTATATAATAGTCAATGCGGCTAAAAGGCTTTGGAATGCAGAATTTATCCCATGTCTTTAGCTCCCAATATGCACTAGGCTTTACTTTACAACCACAGATTCCAACGCCACTTCTCATAGCCATGAGTAAGATCCCATTTGCAATGCTTTTATATGGACCTTTTGGACCATCTGGGGTAACGGCTACATCTTTGCCTTCTTTTAAAGCTCTAACTGCTTGTATCAAAGCCTTTGTGCCACCTTTATGTGTGCCTGTGCTACCACGGATAGATTCTAATCCAAACTGCTCAAAATACTGCTCCACCATTGCCCCATCATTATGTGCGGCAGTGATTAAACACATATTTGGAATCTCTCTAGCCTTTGCGTAAAGATAGGGCATCATTAAGAAATTGCCATGCCATAAGCACGCAATGAAATTATTATCCTTGACATAATCAGTAATATGAAATCTTTTAGGGCATGTTATATTGATAGTTTTTGAGATAAATAGCATAACTTTATGTATGTATCTGCGTTTTAGCTTCTGCTGTCGCTCTCGCGTAAGGAATCTATCAAAAAAAGACATTCAAATACTCACTTTTCTATGCTTTTACCAAAAAGCGTGCTACCTACAACTTTTGTAATCTCTATATCCACAATAGCACCCATATCGATGAATTCATTCTCAATTCTAATCAATCTATTTGTATCGCTTCTGCCCTCACTAAAAGTCTCACTCAGTGATTTTTTATTAGAATCTATTAGCACTTTATGAATCTTTCCTAGCTCTTTTTGGCTATTTTCCTGCAAAATCTCTCTGTGTCTTTGCTGCAGTATCGCTAATCTCTCTTTTGCTACTTCCTTTGGCACACTATCCTTATCTCCCCATGAATGCGACAGAGTATTTGGACGCGGCGAGTAAATAAAGCTATACATTGTATCAAAACGCACAGATTCTAAAACGCTCATTGTCTCTTTAAAATCATCATCATTTTCACCCGGAAAGCCCACGATAATATCCGTGCTAATGCCTACATTTGGACTTTGCTTTTTTAAGTATGCAATGCGGTCTAGATACCATTCCTGCGTATAGCCTCGCTTCATTGATTTTAGAATCTTATTTGAGCCGCTTTGCAGGGGGATATGTATGCTTTTACAAATCTTTGGATTAGAGGCAAACTCGTCTAAAAAAGAATCATTCATATGCAAAGGATGCGGACTTGTAAAGCGGATACGCTCTAAGCCATCTATCTTGCTTAATTCTCTTAAAAGCGTAGTGAAATCAATCTTTTCATGCGGTGTGCTAAATCTTACACCATAATTATTTACATTCTGCCCTAATAATAGAATCTCTTTGACACCATTTTTAACTAGCTTGTCTGCTTCTTTATAAAGCAAATCAAAAGGGATAGAGATCTCTTTACCACGCGTAAAAGGCACGATACAATACGCACATTTTTTATCACAACCAATGGATATATTTAGCAATGCTTTAAATCCACTCTGCTTAGAATCTGAAAATACATAAGTGCTATCATCATAGCTTGTATCAATCTCTACTGCTTTTGGCTTGTGTATAATGCTTGTGATTTTAGAGATATTTCTAGCCCCTAAGACAAAATCTACATGTGGCGATTTTTTGATAATCTCATGTCCCATAGCACTTGCCGTGCAGCCACACACGCCAATCTTTGCCCCATCTTTTTTATGCTTTGCAAATTGCCCTATTTCACTAAATAGCTTTTGTTCTGGCTTTTCTCTAACAGAGCAAGTATTAATGAGTATAAGATCTGCTTCTTGTATATTCGCAGTCAAGCTATACCCCTCTTTATCTTGCAACTCTGCAATAATATGCTCACTATCACGCACATTCATCGCACAGCCCAATGTTTCTATATAAATCTTTGGATTGCCTGTCTTTGTCTGCATGAGATTATTTCCTTATGGTTATGTTAGATTTATATTATTTGTTTATAAAGTTCGAGAGAATTATAGAATCTTTGTGTTATTAAAAGCTTAATGAAATTTTTGTGGTTCTTATTTTGTGGCGTGGCTGTTGTTTGACAGAGATTTGTAAATGTAAAGCCTAATTTCTGTGCTTTAACATCTTTTGTGTGTTAATTCTAGGAAACTAAATCAGCAAAAAGTGCTTATCGCCCACATTGAATACAACATATAAAATCTAAACATGGAGTTTGGGTTACTCACAACACATAATTCCTTGTTTAACTCTTTTGCTATAAGAGCTGCGATTTCATTCTTACCCACACCTGCCCTGCCATAGAGAAAAATGCTAGGATTTTTCGCGTTTTTACAATAATCTAAAAGCACATCTAGCTTTTCTTTCATATAGCTAAAATCCTCTTTTTCAAGTGTGCTTTTAGGGTAGATTCTAGCAATTTTTTTCATCATCTCTTGTTTGCTAAAGGGCTCTTGCATAAGTCTTTCAGTAAAGCTTTCTAATTCAAACTCACCACTTCTACGCCTATCATCAATAAAGTCAAACTTTCTAAGCGGCATATCCGCCATAAGCAGCTTTTGAATCTTTGTGGGACTAGTCTGCAACACACTCGCTAAAAGCAAACAAAACTCAAAATAATCAAGCTTATCACCATAGTATCTACTCATCTTATCAAACAAGCCGATGACATATAAGATATTTGTCTCAAGCTCACTTAGCCCAAAGCACTCTTGTAAAAGGGCTAGATTCTTACGCACAAAGGGCTTGGGCTTTAATATATGAAAATGCGTTAAAAGATAGGGCGTGATAAACTCTGCTACCATAGCTTCATCACTAAAATCAGCTAAATTTGCATTAAAATTTTTTCTAAAGAGCTTGAAGCAGTCATCAAAATCCAGTGTGTGCGGGAAAAGATTCATAAGATGTGCGGCAAAAAACTTTTTCTCATAGTCTTTATCGTTGGCTATGGGCTTAAAAGGTAAGAGCTTTTGCAGGGCTTCTTTGTTAGAATCTATAAGTGTGCCTTCTGCTTTTTTTAAAGCTCTTCGCCTTCTTGCTTTAAATTTGCTTAGGACTTTATTGTCTCTTTGTGCTTGTGTTGCCATAATCGCTCCTTGTGTGTATTTCAAAGTGAAGTATCGCTTTGTTGAGTGAAGTTATACCACAGAGCTTTGACAGCGTTATGACAAAAAGTGAAATTTTTTGGAATCGTTGTGGGATTTAAAGAATGTAACAAGAAAATGCTAGATAGGGATTGCAAAATGCGATTAAGCTAAAGCTATCTTAATCGCATTGTTTATATAAGTGTTAGAATCTAATGAGATTTTAAAAAATATCAATATGTTTTGCTATCTTAGTTTTAATCTCATTCTCTCGCATTTCTAACGCTTCCGCATTCCACTTTTTATGTTTAAAAATATCTTGTGTGATATTAAAGCTTGTGCTGACATCATCGTTGAGATAGATTTTTCGTTTTTCTTCATAGCTTTTATTTTGGGCTTGAATGTTCTTTTTAAATTTTAATAATGTTAGATTAGCTATGGCATTTGTCCAGCTATCCCTTTCTTCATCGCTAAAGATTTTTTTCCAATCGTCGTTGGGAGTTCTTGGTAGGATATGCTCTGTATGAAGCTTATTGTCCATTTCTATAAACCCAATTTCATCATCTTTAGAAAAGTATTCAAGCAAAAGTAATGTTGGTTTTACCCACTTCAAATCATAAACATCTGCATCATCTAGCCATTCTTTATAATCTTTTGTTGTGCCATATTTTTTGAGATTTTCACGCATAATGTTTTTTATCTCATCTATTGATTTATTATCTTTGACTGCTTTAAGGATATTAAATGAAACCTGCTTAAATCTATTAGCCGTTGCCATACCTATAAGGTTTTGGTAATAGTAAGCCATAAGCAATTCTTTTAGCTTATTGTATTCTTTATAATCCACCATTTTTGCAGCACACAAAATGCTTCGCCAATAGATTTGATTAGGCAGATACCTTAAGCAATAGATATATTTATCTTTAGCGTTAATCATCTCAATATAGTGGTGTGCAAACTTTCTTATTTCTTCAATAATAGCAATTGAATCTTGCTTAGTTTTTTCAAAATAAGTTTTAAGCTCTTTATCAAGTCTTCCTTTAGGATTGTCTGCTATCGCATAGTAAAAATAAGCATTTAATGTGTCATACATAGAAAATCCCATTGTTTTCAAATTTGACATAATCTCTTGCCAAGTTGTTTTAAAAGCTTCTCTACGCTCTTTATCTAATGACTGCATAAGAGAAGATTTTAAAATATCTACAGGGCTAAGTGGTATTCCCCTATCATTTAAAACATTAAAGATTCTAATCGCACTTTCTTCATCAGGGCATTCAATCCTTGTTAAAATAACTTTTGTATAAAGCCACGATACAAAATCATTTATATCAATATTATTTTCGCTAATTGCTTCTTTAAGCCTTTCTTTTAGATAATACGCATTTTGTAAATATCTATTATCCTTTATATCTTGTGGCTTTTTGACTTCTTTCAATCTCTCTTGCAAGACATTTTCTCTTAACACACTACTTTCAAAGGTGGTTTGATATCTCTCATCTGTTAAAAATTTTAGCTTATGTTTGTCTTTATCATATTTATCATATATGCTATCTTGTATGCGATCTTTATTTTCAGCTCCCAAGTTATCTATGTAAAAATCCCTAATCACACAGGCTAAAATAGTAAAAGTAGTGAGTCTCTGCTGCCCATCTATAATATCATACCGCTCACTATTTGCACCTTTTGCAATCACTAATGAACCACAAAAATATTGTCCTTCCTTGCCATTGCAATAAGATTCTGTCAAATCTTCAATTAAATCGCTAATTTGATCTTTATCCCACGCATAAGGTCGTTGATATGATGGGATTTGATAAGACATCTTTTTATTTGCCAATAAGTCCTCTAGACTGAAACCTTCTACTTTGAAATCATTTGCCATTGTCGCTCCTTAAAATGTAATATGTGTGTGCGTATTATAATCAAAAAAAAAAAAAATAAAGCAAGGGATTAAAGTCATTTTGCCCTCGCTTTTTTCGTGCTTCAATATCGATAGTAAATTCCCTAAATCTCTCTAAAAGTAGCCCTAAATTTTCATCTGTCATTACACTTCCTTACTAAATATAGTTGCGTATTGTATCACATTTGCGGCGTTTGTTTGTGTGTCTTATCTGCCTTTAAAATCTCAATATACTCATCAATCTCTTCATACATATACTCCCAACTAATGAAGCGAAAATATAATGAGCTTTCAATCTCTGCTATAAGCGTATCATCGCATTGTATATCCGCTTTCATCAAGCATTCAGCCACCTTGTTTTGGTAGAAGTCCCCATTTGTTAGCCACTGCTTTGTGGCTATATCAAAACGATGTGTTACTTCGCTATTATATTCATCATACGGATTCATAAAATCTTGCTTACGATGATAATCTTTTGTCTTATCTTTATCTGCCATATTTTCCCCTTGATTTTGTCGCCATAGACTAAACACTTAGCGTTACAGATATTACGCCTTGTGCGAATTGAGCTTGTGGGTTGTCCTTGAGATTGCCCTGTGTGTCAAACTCATAGCGAGTGCCATTATAAAATACATAATATTCCAAAATATCGCCCCCAATACTTAGCCTGCCATTGTATTTGGTATAGTGCTTTAGCACCACTTCTTTTGCGATTTGTAAAATCTCTGCAAGATTTAGGGTAGCTTGTGCATATTGCGGCTCGAGTATAAGTGGGTTGGCAGTGTGCCAACGAATGCGATATTGTGTTTTGAAATTTATGCGTGCTTCTCTTAAGATTCTAAGATTCTCAAGCCTAGAGATAGAATCTTGCAAAAGTGTTTCAAACTCACATTGATTGACGCCCAAATCTCTCTGCGATTGCTTTGCGACTGCTAGGAAAAACTCTTTTGAGTTATATACTAAATCATAAGAAAATGTGTCTAAAAACTCTAGCAAATGCAAGGAGTCACAAAAGCATTTTTTAGTCTTTTGTGCCTTAGTGTCATTGTGATAGCCCAGAATCTTCATATCGCATTCTCTAAGCCAAGCTTGCATATAGGAAAAGAGATTTTCTTGTGTGATTTGCATTTTCTCTCCTTTGTTGTGTTGATGAGTGAAGTTATAGCACAGAGCTTTGATAGCTACTTTTATCTACAAACATAAGACTCCTTTCTTCAAAGATATATCTCAGCATAAAGGGTGATAAAGTTTTGTTTGTAATACTCTCTGTAATCATAGAATCTGATCGCAGATATTCCTCTGCATCTATGCGTGGATTTTGCTTATCAAATCTTGGGAGGGCGTAATACAAATAAGAAATATTATGAAATCGCGCGAGGCTTCCGCGCGCCTGCCGCCGCAGTGAGCTGTTTTCCATAGTTTGATAAAAGCGGATTCCAATAAGCTCTGTCCCCTCTGTCTCTAAAAACCACCGATGAAACATATTTATCACCCTTTGTGGGCTTATGCGTCTCTTGCCGATGTAGGGCTTAAGCCCTATGCCGCGTTTATGCGGAGCAAAGCCGTGCATTACTCCGCCACTTGAGAGATAATAAGCATTGCCACACGCCCTGCCAAGCTTACCAATCTCAATGCAATCTGCGGTGTTCTCACCCCATACAAGATAGAAACACCACTCATATTTTGAGCCCGTGTCACCTTGTAAGCCAGAATCTGTATTTTGCTCCTGTGCTGAGTTATTATCTTGCTTGTATAATGTCTTTGATACCGCGCAAAAGCTCACACAAGAAATACCCCTTTCATTCAGCATTAGCCCTAAAAACTTGTGTCGATAGAAGTTCTCTTGCTCACTTATGGCCTGCTTTTTTCCATTGATCATTTTATAAGTCCTATACGCAGAGATAATCCCCATAAACTCGGCATTTTGTGCGGTAGCAAAGATAGATTCCAATGCGTCTTTTGTGTAATGTGTGCTTAAAGTCATAACGCTCCTTTATGATGTGATGAAGACAGATGAAGTTATAGCAAAGAGCTTTGACAGCGTTATGACAAATAGATATTTTTATGGTAATATTGATATATGTTTTTACATTATAAATTATAAAACAATAACAAAAGGACTCCCTTGCCCTTGCACGATTATGAAACAAAAATGGCTCGTATCAGTAAAATCTACACCGCATTACATAACCCCGAAAATAATGGAGTGATATGTGCGAAAGAATTAGCTAAAGAGTTTAGCGTTAGCCTTAGGACATTGCGGCGAGATGTAGAGAATATGGGTGTAGAGTATAGCTACAAACAAGATAAAATCTATTTTCACGGACACTACACAACAAAAGAAAATGATGAATTATCTATGGCATTTTTGCTTTTAAAAAGCTTTGCTTATAGTATGGGTGGGGCTACAAAAACACAAATGCTATCCTTACTTAAAAATCTAGAATCTAAAAGCCAACCTAAACAAAGCACAGATATATTTTTCACTCGCACAAATTTAGAAGAAATCACCCTTGAGACTGAATCTATTCTGCTTTTACAAAAAGCTATAAAAGAGCATATGATAATTAGCTTCAAGTTTTTACAAGAGCTAAATAACACTAAAACTCACACGCAAAGAGAGGTAATGCCACTAAAGATTCTAAACTTTAATGGTGAATGGTATCTTTTGGGATTAGAATCTAATATAATGAAAAAGTTTTATCTCAATAACATTATTGACATAAAGGAAGTAAGGCAGGGTGAGAGTGTGAGTGAAGAAGTATTAGGGAGGCTAGATAATGCCTTAAATGCGTGGTTTGTGCCTGAAGCAAAACCTTTTATGGTGCGATTATGGGTAGATTCTAAAGTCGCAAAGTATTTTAAACGCAAGAAAATCTCGCCAAATCAGCATTTAGATGAAAATAAAGATGGCAGCCTTGATATTACTCTGCATATTACAAGTTATATGGAGATTGCCCCTTTAGTGCTAAAGTGGATACCAAGCGTAGTGGTATTAGAGCCACAGGAATTAAAAGATTTTATTAAAAAGAGGGTGAGAGAGTATTTGGGGGTTTTGGAATCCTAACTTTTAGAATCTTGTCATTTTTGCAAGTGTAGGCAAGAGCTTTGCTTATGTAAGCTTTTGAAAAATGAGATATCTTTTAGTGTATAGAGTCTAGATTCTTGTCGTTTTGAGCCGTAGGCTAAAAATCGTTTTAGATTCTATGCTAGATATTTCGGCTCACGCCTCAATATGACAATTATTTCGAATCTAGCACATTTCAAAACGCCCTGCGGAAGTATTTTTGAGTTAGAATCGGGGTTTTACGAGCCGAGTACAAGGAGTTTATTAAACATATGCGGTGGCAAAGCCACAAATCCACACTTGCAAAATGACGAAGCACGAGATGAAGTAATCGCCGATTCTAGCCAAAAAGACAACGCAAAATCTAGAATCTAAACTTCTTAAGATTCTATAAACTCTCCCACAAGCCTTTCAATCTTAGGAGCAGCACTTACAGCAGATTCTATAAAACACATATTGAAACACTCATCAAACCAGCTAGATTCTAAGTTATTTAACACACTCTGCTTTGCACATTGACTAAATTGTGCAACATTTAGCACTTCTCCACTTGTGCCAATACATACAAATAAGCTATTTTCAGTCGCATTTAATTTCTCTAACTCTCTACCTAACAGGGCATAGTTTGGGGCATATTCGCTAAACATTACAATATTATGCCGCAAAGATTCTTCCCCACAAGATTCACATATAAGTTTTGGCATAGCTACATAACCAATATTTGTGATAGTCTCACACAATTCACAACGCACTTCAGGTAAGAATCCGTGCAAGTGAATGACATCTTTACACCCAGCTCGCTCCAACAAGTCATCTACATTTTGCGTGATGACTACTACTTCTTGTGGATAGTTTGCTTTGAGCCTTGCTATCATCTTATGTGCGGCATTTGGATTAACTTCTCCTAATTGTATCCGCCTTTTATCATAGAAATCTAACACCTTTTTTCTATCCTTAGCAAAGCCACTCGCACTGCAGACTTCCATAATGTCAAACTCTTCCCATAAGCCATCATTATCCCTAAAAGTCCTTAATCCACTCTCCGCACTAAGCCCAGCTCCACTAAATATCATTACTCGTTTAGAATCCATTACACTTCCTTATATTTCTTTGATAATTTATATTCCCTAATAAAATCATCAAGTTCATATTCATAGAAAACCTCTAAAAAGGTATAACCTAATTCCTCAATATCTCTATCACTCATAAAGATTCCATGAATCTCTAGCTTTTCTTTAATGCGATTACTCCAATAGGTTGTATAATCTACCCATTTTTTAGAAGCCACATCATAGTAATTCGTGGAAAAATTTAGCCATTCATTTTCTGTGTCCCGTATATCTTCCCATAACTCTTGCTCTTTTATCTTTTTTGCCTTTTTATTTTGTTTTAATGCGTGAGATTTCTTCTTTTGCTTAGTTGCACTTTGTTTTTTATTGTTACTACAAACATGTTTAGAATCTATTTCAAACACGGCTTTAAAGCTAAAATTATTAGGCAAATTTTTTAGAATCTCACTCAGTTTATTTTTATTCATTTGCTAACCTTTTTTGATATTTAGTAAGTGTAACACAATCTATTGACAATATTATGACAAAGCATTGTAAAATATGATAGACCTTTGCGTAAATATAGAATCCTAGATTCTATTCCCCATCGCATACAACACTTGGGCTTGTTGCGTTTGTGTATCATACGCCCAATGTGTATCAAAAAATGTTTTCTTATCTGCATTGTCATCTATGTCTAACAAATAGAATCTATTGCCCTTGTGCCTTTGGTCTTGCATTTGTTGCTGCAGATTCTGTGAAATCTCATCAAAATAACCATCAGAAATAACGATTAAATCAGATTGTTTAAAGCTATCTTCTTGCATTTTTTTAAGTCCCTCTTTTAATGCTGGGGCTACATCTGTCCCACCATTAAAGCTCATCGCTAAAAAGTTTATAAGATTTCTAGCATTATCTTTGCCGCTTAGCTCCATAGTTTCTATATCAGTAGAGAAGTTGATAAGATAACAAGCCCTATTTTGCATACTTGCCTTTGTAGCAAGAAAAAGCGTTATAGCCTTTGCTAGATATTCTCTATTTCCGCTCATACTACTGCTTGTATCTACACAGATTATCATCGCTCCTTCATTTTTTGCCATTTTATAATGCTCTTTTTGTATGGTTTCATAGCCTTGTTTTTCAAAGCAAAAAAGGCGGTTTTGAATGTATTTGAGATTAAAGAGCAATTCTAGATTCTCATCTTTTAGCATAGCTAATTCCTGTGGTAAAAGATTTGCCAAATCTCTGCCTAAAGTTACCCCACTCATCTCTTCTTTGTGATTATGCGTTTTTATGCTTTGGTCTATACTGCTATGCTCTATTTTCTTATTTCCATTTTCCTCTTCTCTGCCAAGTAATGCAGCGATTTTACGCAAATCTTTGCTAGTTTGTATGTGCTTTATAAAGGCATTGATTTCTTTAAAGTTAATAAATCTTTTATGCCCTTTGCTATAATCATAGCCATTTGTCTCTGTGTCGCTTTCTTCATAGGTATCTGGACAGAGTTGCTTCATATCAAAGCTTTGCTTTGCTTCATTTAGTATTTGTGCTAGGGCTAAATCATTATTAGGCTTTTTTATTCCACATAAGCTATAAACTCTTAGTAAAGATTCTAAAATGGGTAAAAGATAGTCTAAAAAATCTTTTATTGCTTGAATGTATTGTTCTTTTAGTTTTTCTTTCATAGATTCTAGCCATTTTTGCTTTTTATCCCGCAGCAAATTATCCCAATATTCTAGAGCATATTTCCTTGCAGATTCTGTGTCTGTTTGTTGATGAAGCATTGAATCTAGCATAGCTTTATGCGTAGCATTAAAGCTTTCAAATGCTTGTAAATCTTGTTGGGCTTGTATATCATCGCAAGATTCTATATTTTTGCGTTGATTTAGGGCTAACTCTTCTTGCATAAAAGGGTTAAAGTTATCATAGTAATCTTGCTCTTTGCAATAGCCTATATAGGCTTTTTGCAATATGTTATCTACCTGCTTATCTTGTAGGATTTTTGTATAGCGTGGATTAGCTGCTATGCTTTGTGGTATATGTCTCATTCTATGCCTTTAGGATATGGGTGCTTATAGCCACTTTGATAGAACATATAAGTTGTATCTGTGCTTTTTTTAATACGCCAAGATTCTAAAGAGTGATTAAAGCTAGTAGCTCCATAAAACATCGCGTGCATATCAAATACATTACTCACATTCCACGAATCTAAGGGCTGATTAAAGCTACTTGCCCCATCAAACATCATTCTCATCTTTCTCACATTATTGACATTCCACGAATCTAGCGGTTGATTAAAGCTTAAAGCACTTCTAAACATACAATTCATATCAGATACACTTCTTACATTCCACGAGTTTAATGGCTGATTAAACTTCCTAGCGTTATCAAACATTTTATTCATATCCATCACCTTGCTTACATTCCACGAATCTAGCGGTTGATTAAAATTATTTGCTCTTTTAAACATACGCGACATAAAAATTACATTGCTTACATTCCAAGAGTCTAGCGGTTGATTAAAGCTTGTAGCCCTTCAAACATAGAAGACATACCTTCTACATTACTGACATTCCACGAATCTAGCGGTTGATTAAACTTCTTTGCTCCATAAAACATACAACTCATATCTTCTACTTTACTCACATCCCATAATACTAATGACTGATTAAAGTTAGTCATTTTAAAAAACATATCGCTCATATCTACTACGCTGCTTACATCCCAATATTCTATCCCGCTAAAATCTGTGCGATTTGAGCCTTTAAATAGCTCACTCATATCTGTAATAGCACTTGTATCAATATCGCCTAGATACACACTTTTATCATCTATAAGATTGAGTAGCTCATCTTTTGTCTTTGGGTGATAGATAATCCGGCTTTTATCCATATATTTTAGTGGCATAGGCTCTATTTGTCGTGCGATGATATGTTTTAGCTGGTCTAGGGCTAGATAGAGAAGATCTAGCTGCGTTTGCTTCTCTGCAATGTCCTGTAATGCTATGTCATAATCTCTGTCGTTAAGAAAAACATTATATAAGCTACTCTTTTGTGTATTATAGATTTGTGCTAGTCTCTCTTGTAAAGACATTATAGATTCTAAGAGAGTATCACAGATTTTTGTGTATTCATCTTTTTTCTTTTGAGAGACTTTCTTTGCCTTATTTCTGCTATAAAATTCTGTTTTCACTAGCTCATATTGAGCCTCATACTCATCTTGTAAATGCGATATATCAAACTCATCTAGGTCTATATGTATAGTGTTTTCTAGGGCTTTTGCTAAAATATCTTGGATAATGTCTATATGAGATTCACTGCTCCATAGACAATGTTTTAAAAGCATAATATCTATGGGCAGCACTTCATCTCTATCACTTAAAACTGCTGCTACTCTCAAAATCTCTGCCATAGCCACCCATCTTCTATCTGAAATATAGATTTTCTCACTCTCTTGTGTAGAATCTAGGCTAAAATCTAGGTTTGTTGTGTCTTTATCTAGGGCTTTATTATGAGTTTCTATAAGGGCTTTTAGGTGATGAAGTGCCTTTAAGCTTTGCGTAGAAAAAGTAATGCTTTTAGCTTTTTGTGTTATATCTTGTAATTCTTGTAAGTTAAAGGGCTTTGTGATAGTAGGCTTTGCTTCATCTATGCCTTTAAGCAGGGCTTCAAAACTAGCCTTTTTCTCCACAGACAAGACTTTTAAGCGGATAATGAGCCTATCATACAAGGCTTCTAGCCCTTGATTTGGCGTAGGAAATTCATTGCTCGCGCACACTAGCCCTTTTAATGGGACTTTTATATCCATATTGCCATCGCGATAAATCTTTTCATTGATAATGGTTAAAAGCGTGTTTAGGATAGCTGGAGAGCTTTTCCATATCTCATCTAAAAACGCAAAATGTGCTGTGGGGAGATAGCCTTGTGTGCTTCGCGTAAGGCGATTTTGTTTCAGCTCTGCTATGTCTATGGGACCAAAGATTTCTTCTGGTGTGCTGAAGCGATTCATTAAGTAGGCAAAGAAAGTGTTAGAATCTGCTTTTTGCGTTTGCTTGTTATTCTCGGCTTCTTCATCACGGATTCTAGGATTTTGCAAGTATGGACTAGTGCTACGCACGAGTGCGGTATTGCTAGTGGGGCTTTTTGTGGATTTTAGGGCAGAGCTAGACATAAGGTCTGCGGTTGTCCTAAAATCCACAAAATCGCCGCTATGATTACCCAAAGCCGAATCCCCTTTAAAATCTATCTTTTCACTCATATCAAACGCCAACGCCACCCTCCTTGCCACAAGACTTTTAGCAGTTCCGGGCGGTCCATACAAAAAGGCAGATTTACCACTTAGAAATGAAAGCAATATAAGCTTTAAAGCCTCATCTTTTTCATACACGCCTTGACTTAATTCTTTGAGTATAGATTCTATACGATTTTTGTAGCTCATTGTCGCTCCTTTAAAGTTAATCACAATGTTTTAGCAAAATTGCTTTTCATCGTTTAATAAACGAAATTATAACAAGGAGCTTTGACAGCGTTATGACAAAAAAGTGAAATTTTTTAGAATTTTTGTGGATTTTTAGCTCACAAAATAAGATTAGAAACTTACTTTGTGGGAGTTATGTTGCTATGCTTGATATTCTTTAAGCTTTTCATTCAAGGCTTTAATATTGCTAGAATCTAAAAATTCTTTTAGTTTAGATTCAAACTCTGCTATTGATGTGCTTAACGAATAACGCCATTTTTTATCGTCATTATAGTAAAGCCACCAGCTTGGTGGTTCTCTCTTAATCTTTAAATATTCTTGGATTTTACTCAGTTTATTTGGATTGAGCGTTGAATCTTTGTGAAAAATCCGCACACCATAGAAACTATATTGTTTTAATTTAATGTAGTATTCTGCACAAAAAGCAAAATAATATTCCCCACAATCTTTAGGCTTAATTATAAAGGGATAGCTTAACTCATTCTTTTTCCACTCGTCCATTTTTTCTTTCTTGTTTTCAACGAACTCAAAGCCGTTGTCTTCTATCTCTTTTGCATACTCTTTTATAACTTTTCCTACAAACTTTTCGTGATACAATTCTATGATTTTGTCTTTCTTTTTTAGAATCTCATAGACCATTTTCATATTCTCTTCCATATTATTCTCTGTCAAAAAATGCTCTATACTCATTGTATTCTCCTTTGTTTTTGTAATGATTTGCACGACATCTTTATAAAAGAGCAATGCGGCATTTAGATTTGTGATACAGCCGACTTTTGCTTGTGAGTTTTCTATCCATTTTAGAATCTCATTTTTATACGAGATTGCTTTAAATTTCACTTTATTATCTCCATTTACAAGAGAATCCCCTTGTATTTCCCATTTGCCTAAACTATACCCTGAAGGATTTCGTTTATAAGGGGCTAGGTAAAGCACAGCGATATTGTCATAAGACGCACCTTGCTCTTGTGGTGTTTCACTTTCACTAGATTCTAGCTCATTAGATTCCATATCATTAGAATCTATCTCACTAGATTCTGTATCGCTAGAATCTCTGCTTTGCTCGTTTGCTATGCTCTCAATATACCGCTCAATTTGTCGCAGCTGATCTTCTGCCCAAATCTTATTTTCTACAATGATATGTCTCTCTCCATTAGTGATATACACATCAATATTTTTATACTCTTTATACACCCTAGCATTGCGTGTATCACCAAACCACTCTCTAAGCCCCACACATTGTAAAAACTCTTCTAAAAACACATCGCCTTGATAGTGTTTGCCTAATGGATTTAGAAATCCGCGGATTAGCCTGCTATGTAACCTGACTTCATCGTTTTTACTCAACATTTGCAAGTAGGGATTAAAGTCATTATTCCCACGCCTTTTGTGAATCTCTGCTTGTTTTAAAAAGCCGCTTACTTTTTCAAAAAGGTCTTTATATTCCACACTTTTACCCTTTCTTTAAATTTAATGTAGTAAAGATTAATCGCTACAAATATAAATGTATATTATAATCAAAAATACAAAAAACAATAATACAGCTTTTAAGTCATTCACTTGAAAACTCTTTCTGCATACATTGTGTATTTTAACCCCCCCCCCCCCTAAAACCCCATTTTCCTCGTATTTATATGTGTATCTTTAAGCTTTGATTCTTCTTGTAACTTCTCTAATAATTGTTGTGAAGAAGTGATTGCTTCAAATCTAGCACTTCTAGCAATTAAAGCAAAATCTCCAAAGCAAATATTATCTAGCTTTTCCATCTCTTTTTTAATAGGACTAGTTTCTAAAAATTCTACATAGTCATTAATGCCTAAATAACATATAAGATATTTGTTTCAGGCTCACTTAATCCAAAGCACTCTTGTAAAAAGGTTTTTTATTGAAAAGGATAAAAGATTTTCTAAACAATCTGTTGTGAAACTGCTTTCAATTTTGACTGCAATGGGTGCTTACAATTCAATCAATTATACTTGCAAGACTGCATAAGATAAAAGCATATAACAATATCTTTTGTTTCAACTTTAGAAATAAATATTGTTGTATACGAGTGTTGTGATTTTGTGTAGCCCTCTATGCTTCTAAAGATGCAATGGATTTGTTTTAGATAGATGAAGTATAGCACACACTTTTGACATATTTATGTCAATATTATATCTTGAAAAATTTACATTGCAGCATAAGCCCAAGTTGGTAGGCATGGGCTAGGGGTTTTCTTTGGTGAAAATTGCTTGGAGTATGGTAATAAGTGCTTCGATAATATCTTTGTCATTAGTGAGTGAGATTGTAAAGATTCCTTTTTCAAATTGCAATGATGGTTGTTGTTTCAGTGATTGCTCTAACGACTTTCTACACTCATCACTAAGGGGTGTTATCACAAAGCTATTGTTTGCACATTGTATTTCGCATTTGCCTTTGATTTTTACACAATGATCTTTAGCTTTAATGCTTGCTACTCCTTTATATTCAGCTTTAAGTTTTAACTTTTCTTTAATCTTTTCTTTAAGTGTCCATAGAAATGGATTTATCAGAGGCGGTGTTCTTTTTATGTCTGTAAGTCTGTATATTTCTAATGACTTGTTCCATATAAATGAATTGTGATTATCCTTAAAAAAACTTTTGCTATATTTGATGAAATAGTATTGCCATTTCTGCGGATTAATTCTTTTTTTCTTACACTTTTTAAGCAACTCATCATCTCTTATTAATTTCTCTTTACACATAGCCCTAAAAGCTGTTGCCAACTCTCCGCTAATTTTATTTTTCCAATTTCGTGTCAGCATAATATGCCAAGCTTCTTTTCCGCCGACAAGAAATTTAGTCTTATTGTAAGTCTCGCCTAGCCAAAAATTACGATTAAATCTGTGATAAATAAGATTAGCGATAATGCTATGCGTTTGTTCTTTGTTTAAAATAATTTTAGCATTTTCTAGCATTGCTTTATCATCTTTATCTAAAGGCTTTTTTCCACTTGCTTTCACTTTGCCAAACAAAAGTTCCAAATCCCCTTTGAAATATTGATGATCTTCAAATTGCTTTATAATCTCATCTTTAGCCACTATATCTTTATTGCAGATTGCTATACATTCTTTGATATGCTCCCCCATATTATTGTGTATTGCACTTGTATAAAATAATACACCATTAGACAAATACTTTTGCCCCATATAATTGCAATAGTTTCTTACCTCACGCAACCTGTCAGTAAGTTTGTCAATCTTAGTTTCATCTTGTTTCTTCATAAGACAGATAAGACTAAAAAGATAAATAGCATATTGCTTTGTAAAGCCGTTGTCATTTTCGCTGCTTGGTGTGTTTGCTTTTCTAGCATAACAAATTCCTTGCACCATTGCAGCAAAAAGCTTTGTTCCATTTTCATTTTTTGTATCAAAAATACAAACTTTATCCCCCACTTTATTGCCTATCTTGGTAGTAAAGTTTGTAAAAATATCCGCTGCTTTATCTTTTATCTTGTCAAAGTTATCAAAAACATAGATAAGAATCTCTAGTTCTTCTTGTGTTTCAAAAATTTTATACATACTATGAATGTTTTGTGTTTGGGTAGAATCTTTGATTTTGCCTTGACTAGATTTTGCTTCATCATTATTTGATTCAGTTTGACTAAAATGCACCTTATCCCAATCAAATGAGCTTTTTTCATTTTCATTTGCTTTGTAATAAAGCATTTCGCATAGATATTTGATAATGTTTAGCATATGGCTTTGTGCTAGTTCTATACACTCCATATCATCTTTTTCTTTTTCTTTCACATAGTTAAATACACTCTCTAGCCACTCATTATCAAACTTGTATGCGATTGCTTCTGGGATTGGTTTATTATCTTTATCTTTGACATCTTTAAATTTCTTGCCCACGAAGTCTTCAAATGCTGCTTTAAAATTTTCAAAGTCATTTAGCAGTTCGCCTCTAGCATTCATTTTGATATAGAGTTCATCATCTAGTCCAAAATCTTCAAGTTTAATGAAAGAAAAGGTAAGCTTGTCTAAATTCTTATAGAAACACTCTAGCATGGGGGTATCTGGGCTAGATTTGATTGCTTGTGTATGGATAGAATCTAGCATTGTAAGCATAGATTGTATAGTGGGGTCTTGCTCCCAAAAGGGTAGAAACCATGCTTGGTCTTTGATAGTTGCGGATATATCAGTGCTGTTTTTGATAGTAATTGTATTCTCACTCAAAGCCTTGCAAAATTCTTTTGAGCTAGAGCGTGTTTCATGAGTGAAGTTTGCTAGATAAGATTCTGTCGTGTTGTTTCGCATTGCGATATACCAATGCAAAAGATAAAGAGTTGTAAGTCTCTGCTGCCCATCAAGGGGGATAAATTCATTATTATTTTTCACACTGCCATAGACAAACTGCAAGTGGAGTGTCTTATCATCATTGCCTTTTAACACCTCAAATAAATCTCGCACAAATTTTTCTCTTATCTTTTGTGCGTTTTTTCTGCCTTGTGCGTAGTCGCGTTGGATTCTAGGGATCTTGATTGTGTATTTGTATTCTTCTGCCAAGTCTTTAAAAGTCATTGATTGTGTATTCATTTGCTATCCTTTATTTTGGGATTTAAGAGAATAAATATTTCTGTATTTTTGCGATAATCTCTTCCTGATAATCTTGACTATCTTGTTTGCTCCAAAAGAGTGCTTGAGAGATATTCTGCTCTTTTGTGTAGTATTTTAAAAACACATTGCGTGTGCAAAGGGGGATAAATGCGCCCTCTTGTTCTTTCTCTTTTATTCTTTGCTGCTTCATTGCAAAGATAGCATTGCCAAGAGAGATATTCTCATTCTTGCTAAGTAGAGTGAGATTACCAATTGTGTGTAGCTCATCGCCTTTAAATATCTCAAAAACAGCTTTTACGCATTCCCCAAATTCCTTAGTTTCATCATCGTCTAACTTTTTCTTTTTTGCTTCTGCCTTTAATTTCTCTAGTAGGCTTTCTACTCTCTCCAGTGTGCTTGGTATTTTTCCAAAATCTATCGATGATTCTTTACCGCTTTGCTCTGCATTTTTAAGAATCTGCTTACTATCCCTAAGCCACTTTACTACTTCTTTGAATGGTATTTGTGGTGTTTTATCTTGCTGGGCGTGGATATGCTCAAGCTCCCAATCGTTATTTTTGTATATATCAAAGCTAAAGCGGTATTGTGTGTCTATGTAAGAGAGCATATTAAAGAGTAATACAATGGATTTTAGTTCTTTGTTATTATCACCATAAGTTAAGGATTTGATATTTGCTAAATCTTTTTTATTGTGCGTTGCAATTTTTTCTTTGACTTTTTCTTTTATTGTTTCATGCAAAAACTTGCTTTTTGTTTGTCCTTGTGCTTCTTTATAAAGCCCTGCTAGACTTTCATTTTCTACAAGTAAAAAGCCGATAAGATGATAGCTTTTTGAATTGTTATACCATGATTTAAAAGTAAGAAAAATCTTTTTAATTTCTTGCCAACAGCACTCTTTAGAATTTTTATCCATAAGTTTAGTTTGTATAAACTCAAATACAGCATGGGATTTGTCCTTTTCGCTATCGCTATATATCTCATAATATACCTCAAAGAGTAGCAAAATCCTTGTGTCATAGCTCTCTTTATCCTCAACTAAAAAGCTAAAAAACTCATCATCTTGCAGAGCGTATTCCATAGAATCCCACTCGTTAGCACACTCTATCTGTCGCAATTCTTGTATTTCATTTGCTTCATCTTTTAATAAAAGCTGTGCTTTGATAAGCTCGGCATCGTTTAATGGGATTTTCCCGCTATTGATATTGGCAAAAAGATATGCTTCATTTTCATCACTTTTATACCAAATCATGCCGACATATTTTTCTGTCTTGTCTGCTTGAAATAGTCCTTTTATTACTTCTTTTTTCTCATTATTATTACCAAGCCACTCCTTAATTGTTTTGTAAGCTGCTATCATAAAGTAATAATCCATACCTTTAAATATGTTCTTATCACTAGAATCCACTTTTTGAGAATCCATATATTTTTCAGGATCTTTCAAAAATTCCGTGCTTTTCTTTCTTGTGTCATACTCTATCGTGCATTTTATCCCTAAATCTAGCACCTTACAGATAAGGTATAAAGTCGTAAGCCTTTGTTGCCCCATCAATCACATTGTATTTACCCTTATTTTCTTTCAGCATAATAGGCTGCAAGCAGTAAAATTTCGCTTTTTCTTGCAAGGCAAACTCATACAAATCATTTAATAGGGCTTCTACCTGCTGCTTTTTCCACTTATAGCCCCTTTGATAGCTTGGGATATGATAGCGTGTTTTGTCTGTCAAAAGTAGTTCTTTAATCGTCTTTATATCATCGTGTTTAACCATATATTCTTCCTGTTTTGTTTGTATATAATTAAAAATCTAAGCCATGATTCTATCATCTCAAGATATTGTTCTATATTTTATAAACTCTCTTACTATCATTATCACGGAATGTCTGCAATTCACTCTCAGCACTAAGCTCCTGCTCCGCTACATATCATCACTCGCTTAGAATCTTTCAATTATTACTCCCTATTTGTTTGGATAGATAGAGTATAACATAATGTTTTGACAGCGTTATGACAAAGATTCTCAATTATCATAAGTAAGATTAGAATCTTGCGTTTAGCCCACTAACTTTTCCAACGCCTTTATAATCTCCACCATAGCAAGTGTATCAAGTTTGCAATATGCTAAAAGGGCTTTGCGATATTCTATCTGCTTTTCTTTTGGCATAGATTCTAATGCCCCAAAGCACTCCATTGCTTCTCCGCCATTATGCACGAGACTTAGCTCTTTATAAGCGGATTCCATTTGTGGCACAAGGGCTGGTAAAACGACTTTGATAGAGTGGCTGCCATTTTGCTTATAATGATAATAATGCCTAGCGGCAAAGGGTGTCATTAAGTCTTCAATCTGTGAAGCGATATGTAAAAGCTCTTTTTCATATTGTGGAAAACTTGCAGCAAGTCTTGTAATGACACCTTTTTCAAAACTCGCATTATAAGCTAGGATAAAGGCATTTTGCGGGATAGAATCTAGCAGGGCTTTGATGAGATCAGATCTTGGATCTACTCCACTTTTAGCTAAAAATTCTTTATGCTCTAGCTTGCCATCTTTATGCTGGATATGCAGTGAAAATTGAAAAGGGATTTGCTCATACGCACAAGTGCTTACAAATCGCGGCACAGCGAGCTGGAATATCTCAAAATCTAAGTGATAAATGGGGTAGGATAAACTCCCTAAAAACTCTTTTATTTTATCCTTTTGTATATGCACGGATTTATTCTTAAAGCATTCTATTTGTAGTTGTTGCTTGTAGCTTAGGCTATCTATATCTTTTATATCACTAAATCGTGCTATCCCTTGTCTATATAGCTCTAGCTTTTTATCGCCATTAAGCCACGCAAGGTTGAATATAGAATCTTCTCCCTTTATGCCCCTTTGGACTTCCCAGCAATAAGCCTTTGCCTCGCAAGAGTAAGGATCATCACAATGCAGCCCTATATCAATGCTAGGCTCATCTTGCCCATCTAAAGTGCTAGCAAACTCTTGCAAAATTGCTGGAATCTTTAGTGTAAATTCTTGCACAGATTCTAAGCAAGGCACGATAGCAAAAAGCCTAGTTAAATCAAGCGATTCACCCCTTTTATAGTCTGTGTTTAAATGGATAAGATTCGCTTCCTTTATACTATATCCACAATGCGCGATGACATAGTGCTGCACGCTTAAATCATAGATATATACTTCCTTTAGGCTTGTGGAGCTTTTCACTTCATTGATGATAAGCCCTTGTGGTGTGTTTTGCAAAATATCTACCATTACAACAATGCCTTCATATATAAAAGTCGCTTCATATATCACGCTAGTGCCAGAATCTAGCAATTCCTTTGTGCGTTTAGCATTATGGCTTATGCCATCATCAAAAGAGATTCTCTCGCCATTTGGGAATAACTCACACGCTAAAACCCCCACATCTTCACCCACACTAAAACGCTCAATTTGCGTTTCATCTGGCTCACTTAGGGCTTCTTTTTTATGGGCTAAAAGCCAAAGTAGCTTTTGACATTGCATACCTTTAATAAAGCGAGATTTTGAGAGATTCATAGCTGTCCTTTTGTAGAGATTTGTTTGCCAGAGAAACTAAGAGAAACTTTAATGCTATTTCGCATATAAACTTTGTAATATTAACATAATCTCTTGACAGCGTTATGACAAAACAAGTGAAATTTTTTAGAATTTTTGTGGATTTTTAGCTCACAAAATAAGATTAGAATCCTATTTTGTGCTAAGGTGTTTTACCTTTTATCAAGCAAACTTGCGAAGTTTTGAATCTTGTTTTGCTAAATCATCTTTAATCTTTTGATTAAACTCATCAGTCTGTTTTCTCACACTTTCAAAAAAGTTTATAAATCTTTCTTTTGTCAAGTTTGCTGGATCTATTTCATCGCATTGCTCTAAGTTAATATAAATATATTTTGATTCTGTACAAAACGCACTATCACATACATCTAAAACTTCTTTAAGTGTTGCAATCATAGCTGAAGTATCTGTTTTATGCTTTAAATAAACCCCAAAACACACTTTATGTTTTTCGCTATCATACCACACAGATATATTAAAGCCTAATTTTTCACTATTAAAATCCTTATGCCATATATCTGTGGTATTTTTGTCTTCATGTATTTTTACTACATAATCCTTATAATTGCTTTCAATAGCTGTTTTAATCTCATTTTGTGTATCACAAAATGCTTGATAGGATTTAATCTTTTCATTAGGCTCTTTAAGCTTGTTATTAAGCGTTTTGATCTCAGTAGAATCTAAAAATGCTTGTAGGCTAGATTCTACCTCCTTCATAGATGCACCCATAGATACACCATCAACCTCTAGCCACCACCACCTAGTAAGTTTAATACCCAAGTATTCTTTGATTTTGCCGTTATTAGTTGAACCCTTCCCAAAAAGCCGCACGCCATAACCATTATTTTCATTATTTTTAGTATATTCTATGCAAAAAGCAAAAAAATAGCGTTGTTGAAGATCTTGAGGCTTAATCATATAAGGGTATCTATAAGAATTGCAATCCCATTCATCTCTCCTTTTATTGTCGCTTGTCTTAATAATCTCAAAGCCTTTGCTTTCAATTTGTTCTCTATGCTTTTCTATAATCGCTTCGCAATAAGATTCTATAATTTCATTTTGATTTTCTAGAATCTCAAAGACTATCTCCATATTTTCCTGCATATTATTGTCTTTATTGTCTGTCAAAAATTTCGCTATATTCATTGTGTTCTCCTTTTTATTTGTAATGATTTGCACGACATCTTTATAAAAGAGCAATGCGGCATTTAGATTTGTGATACAGCCGACCTTTGCTTGTGAGTTTTCTATCCATTTTAGAATCTCATTTTTATATGAGATTGCTTTAAATTTCACTTTATTATCTCCATTTACAAGAGAATCCCCTTGTATTTCCCATTTACCTAAGCTATACCCTGAAGGTTCTAGTCCATCAGGGGTAAGATACAGCACAGCAATATTGTCATAAGCGTTATTTGCTTGCTTAGTTTTACTCTTGCTAGATTCCATATCATCATTAGAATCTATATCGCTAGATTCTAACTCACTAGATTCTTGGCTTTGGTCTTTTGCTATTTTCTCAATATACCGCTCAATCTGCCTATCTTGATCTCCCGCCCAAATCTTATTTTCTATAATAATATGCCTATTGCCATTAGTGATATAAATATCAATGCGTTTTCTCTCTTTATGCACTTCTGCGTTACTTGTATCGCCAAACCACTCTTTAAGCCCTACGCATTCTAGAAATGTTTCTAAAAACACATCGCCTTGATAGTGATTATTCTTAGGATCTAAAAATCCATAGATTAACGAGCTATGCAGATTGACTTCATCACTTTCACTCAACATTTGCAAGTAGGGATTAAAGTCATTATTCCCACGCCTTTTGTGCTTCTCTGCCTGTTTTAAAAAGCCATTTACTTTTTCAAAAAAGTCTTTATATTCCACGCTTTTCTCCTTTCTTTAAAGTTTAATGTAGTAAAGCTTAATCGCTATAAGTATAAATGCGTATTGTAATCAAAAAAAACGCAACAACAAGAGTTTAAAAACTATTATCTAGCTAAAAATTTAAACTCGTAAGCCTAGATACTTAAATTATTTTAGAATCTATTTTGCGATATTGTGTCTTTTATAGATTAAGAAAAATCACTATAAATTTCCTTAACAACAATAAAAAGTTTTCATAAGATTCTAATCATCATCTTCTTTATAGCTTATAAAAACTTGCGAAGTTTTGAATCTTGTCCTTTTGCTAAATCATCTTTAATCTTTTGATTAAAGCTATAAACTTGCTCTCTCATACTTTCAAAAAAGTTTATAAATTTTTCTTTTGTAAAGTCTTTTGGATTCATTTTATCACCTTGTGTTAAGTATGCGAAAAGAGCACAATGTGATCCCTCACGAAACGCACTATCATCTACACTCAAAACTTCTTTAAGTATTGGAAATGCACGCTCCCCCATAAAAATATTAAGACCATGTAATTGACTTTGAAAAAAAATAGATTGCGAAGACTCAAACATATCTATACTAAAGTATAATTTCTCATCATTAAAATCTTTATGCCATACAGATATATAATTGTCTTCACCAAGTTCCCAATATTCTTCATCTTCTTCTGTTGTCATTACATAATCTTTATAGTTGTTTTCTATTGTTTTTTTAATCTCATGTATTGCATCACAATATGCTTGAATGGGTTTTAGTTCATCGTTAAGATCTTTGATCTTATTAGAATCTAAAAATTCTTGTAGTTCAGATTCTAGCTCTGTTTCTGTTTGATACCCCCACCACCATTCTTCTTCATCTTCTTCTCCATCTTCTAAAAGTATAGGATCAAAAAGCACACGACTTTCACGAATGCCTAAATAACGGCTGATTCTATTAATCATAAAATTATCTATATAATCTGAATCTTGCTTAAAAAGCTGCACACCATAATTAACAGGTTTGTCGTTGTATTTGGATGTTTCTATACAAAAAGCAAAATAGTACTCCCCACAATCTTTAGGCTTAATGATAAGTGGATATGTGTACTTTGCTAAATCATTATTTACTTCAGCAATCTCAAAGCCCCTGCTTTCTAATTGCTTTTCATACTTTTCTGCAATCGCTTCACAATAAGAATCTATAAGTCTCTCTTTATTTGATAGAATCTCACAGAGTATTTTTATATTTTCTTCTAGATTATTATCTGTTAAAAGTTTCTCTATATCCTTTGTGCTCTCATCTGTGTTTGTAGTGATGATTTGGGCGATATTTTTATAAAAGAGTAATGTGGCATTTAGCTTTGTGATAAAGCTAACTTCTGCTATTGACTTTTCTATCCATTTTAGAATCTCATTATCAAAAGTGATAGATTTAAATCTTACTTTATTATCTCCATTTACAAGATAATCCCCTTGTATTTCCCATTTGCCTAAGCTTTCTTTTGAAAATGTTTTTTTTATAAGGGGCAATATAAATCACAGCAAGCTCGTCATTCTTCTCTAGCCGATACTCAAAGTCTCTCTCAAATTCTTCACAATACTCTTCAAGATTAATATGTAGATCTTCTTCACCTTTCGAACTATCATGTATAATGATATGCTTCCCACGCTCACAATAATAGTAGAGAAAACCATACTCATGAAAACGCACATTAGCATATTCACTATCACCAAACCACTCTTTAAGCCCAACAGATTCTAAAAACTCTTCTAAAAACAAATTGCCTTGATAATGTTTGCCTAGCGGATTTAAAAATCCATGCATTAACAGACTATTCAGCCAATAACATTTATCCAGCCAGCCAAGTTCTCTGCCTTTTAAACCCGAGTTTATCGCATTAAACAATTCTTCTTTATAAGTTGCCATGCTCTTATCCTTTCTTTAAATTTAATGTAGTAAAGATTAATCGCTATAAGTATAAATGCGTATTGTAATCAAAAAAAAAAAAAACGCAACAAGGGTTTAAAAACTATTATCTAGCTAAAAGCCCTAAATCGTAAGCCTATGTGATTTGCATTTTCTCCCCTTTATGTGTTTATTAAGTGAAGTTATAGCACATCGCTTTGTCAGCGTTATGACAAAGATTCTAATCATCTTCACTAGGCAAAAACTTAGCAAGTTTTGAATCTTGTCCTTTTGCTAAATCATCTGCAATTTTTTGATTAAATTCATCAACCTTGTCTTTCATGCTTTTAAAAAACTCCATAAATTCTTCTTGTGTGAAGTTTCTCAAATTAATTTCTTTAAATTCTTTTAATGACAAATACCACTTCTTGTTATTGTTAAGCGTCGTGCTAGAATCAAAAACATCATTATTGCTTACATCAAGAACTTCTCTAAGTTTTGGGGTAAGCCTTTCTGTTTGACTTTTGTCGTGCTTCCATAAATAAATCCAAGACCATACTTTTTCGTTCTCAAGTTGTGCCTCTATATAAAAACAAAAATTATGTATTTCATCAAACTTACTATGTCGCACAGAGATACATTTTCCATTGTCCCAAACTTCTACCCCGTATCCTTTATGCTCGATTTCAATCTTGCTTTTAATCTCCCTTGCAATCGCACTAAAATGTGCGTGTAACACTTCATCTCGCCTAGCTACTAGCTCTAATGCTATGTCTAAAAAATGCTTATTTTCTTCTTTATTAAAAAATGCTTGTAAATCCATTGTATTATCCTTTTTTCCTGTTAGTCTTTTTACTACATCAGTGTAGCACTCTATCGCCATTCTTAGATTGCTTATCCCACCTGCTTCATTTAGGGCAGAATCTAGCCAATCTATCATTTCATTGTTATACGAGATTGCTTTAAATCGCACTTTATTATTTTCATTATCTACAAGAAACTCCCCTTGTATTTTCCATTTGCCTAGACTTTGCTGCGTAGGATTTTTTATATATGGGGCTAGATACACCACCGCGATATTTTCATACTCTACGCTGGATTCCCCCTCATCGCTAGAATCCACTTCAGCAATCGCTTCTATATATCGCGCAATCTGTGTGCCTTGGTCTCTAGCCCAAATCTTATTTTCTATAATAATATGCTTATTATTATTTGTGATATAAATATCAATATTTTTATACTCTTTATACACTTCTGCATTATTTGTATCGCCAAACCACTTTTTTAAGCTAATAGAATCTAAAAAGAGTTTTAGAAATAAATCATCTTGATAATGCTCCCCACAAGGATTAAGCAGGGCGTATAAAAAGCCGCTGTGCATATTTGCTTCATCATCTAGCTTTTGCACGCAAAGCAAGGGATTAAAGTCATTTTGCCCTCGCTTTTTTCGCGCTTCAATATCGATAGTAAATTCCCTAAATTTTTCTAAAAGTAGCCCTAAATTTTCATCTGTCATTACACTTCCTTATAAATGATTATTTTATTGTATCACAACTCATTTTAAGATTCTAAAAGCTTATTTACACTCTAAACTTGCACCTACTTTGTAAAATAGAGATTCTAAAACCCCATTTTTCTATTATTTGTATGTGTATCTTTAAGTCTAGATTCTTCTTGTAATTTCTCTAGTAATTGTTGTGAAGAAGTAATTGCTTCAAATCTAGCACTTCTAGCAAGTAAGGCAAAATCTCCAAAGCAAATATTATCTAGCTTTTCTATCGCCCTTTTAGCAGAGCTAGATTCTAAAAACGCTACATAATCACTAAGCCCTAAATGTCTCGCATATAATCCAAAGGCTTTTATGAATCTAGTAGAATCTAGTGGCTTAAACTCTATTTTCATATCAAATCGCCTGATACTTGCTTTATCTAAATTAGTCATAAAGTTTGTTGTAGCGATGAATATACCTTGAAAACTCTCCATTTGTGTAAGCATTTCATTCACTTGAGTAACTTCCCAACTATGATATGCCCCGCTTCTATCTTGTAAAAAGCTATCTACTTCATCAAGCACAAGTATTGCTCCTTTTTGTTCTGCTTCGCTAAAAGCTTTTGCGATATTTTGCTCACTCTTTCCTAGCCACATAGAGAGTAAATCACTCGCCTTTTTTAACATTATAGGTTTATCTAGCTCTTTTGCTAAGGCTTTGGCAAACTCACTTTTACCACTTCCTGCCATTCCATAAGCTAAGATTCTAATGCCTTGTGTAGAATCTGTGGTTGCAAAATCTTTAGAATCTTTTGTCCCACATACATTTTTGATTTTTTCACATAAGCTTTTCATATCCATACTTGCGTTAATTAAGCTCATATCATAGGGCAGATTCTGCTCTTTTTTCACATTAATAGAAATGAGCTTTTCTCCCTGCAGTTTTAAATGCTCGTTTAATACTTGGATAAGGCTTTGGGTGATAGTATGGCTTTTTGTGGCTGTGCTTTTTGGAGTTTTTTCGCAATTTTTCAAGCTAGATAGCTTATGTTTAGCTAGAGTTTTAGCTACTTTACACGCTGACAAAAGCACACCTTGTGAAAGGCTAGATTCACTTATTTGAGTAATGATTTTAGAATCTAGCTTTATCTTTTGAGATTTCAAAGACTTTTGTATAAGCTCTTGTTTTTTCTCTTTTGTTGGAGCGTGGATTTCAAGCACAATGTCAAATCTCCGCAAAAACGCTGGGTCAATATCCGCACTATTGCTTAGAAAAATGCTTGGGATTTTCACAGATTCTAGCATTTTATTGAGTGTGTTTTTACTTGCTTTGTCTTCATTGTATTTGGGATACAAGCTGGGGAAAAACTCTTCGCACTCATCAAGCAAAATCACAGATTTATCAGCATTTAGCATAGATTGAGCCCTTATAAACTGCTCGAGTCTATCCTCTCTAATCTCGCCTTGATCATTGATATTATAAATCTCCCATAATTCCTTATTGAGTTCTTTTGCTATAAGGGCTGCTATTTCATTCTTACCCACACCTGCTTTACCATAGAGAAAAATGCTAGGATTTTTCGTATTTTTACAATAATCTAAAAGCATATCTAAATCTCTTTGCATATAGTTGAAGTCAGCTCTCTTTAATGTGCTTTTGGGGTAGATTCTAGCAATGGATTTCATCATCTCTTGTTTGCTAAGAGGCTCTACCATAAGTTTTTCGGCTAAGCCCTCTAATTCAAAATTACCATATTTAAGATTTTCATCAATAAAACCAAACTTTCTCAGTGGCATATCTGCCATAAGTAGCTTTTGTATCTTTTTAGGATTAGTGTGTAATACACCACCTAAAAGAAAACAAAACTCAAAATAATCAAGCTTATCATCATAGTATCTACCTATTTTCTCAACTAAACCAACTGCATATAAGATATTTGTCTCTAATTCACTTAATCCAAAGCACTCTTGTAAAAGGGCTAGATTCTTACGCACAAATAGCTTGGGCTTTAATATATGAAAATGTGCTAAAAGATAGGGTGTGATAAACTCTGCCACCATAGCTTCATCTTTAAAATCAGCTAAATTTGCATTAAAATGCTTTCTAAAAAGTTTAAAACACTCATCAAAATCCGCTGTATGTGGAAAAAGAGACATAAGATGTGCAACAAAAAGCTTTTTATCATAGTCTTTATCGTTGGCTATGGGCTTAAAAGGTAAGAGCTTTTGCAGGGCTTCTTTATTAGAATCTATAAGTGTGCCTTCCATTTTCTTTATTGCTCTTAGTCTTTTTGCTTTATATTTGCTTACAGCCCTATTTTCTCTTTGTGCTTGTGTTGCCATAATCGCTCCTTGTGTGTATTTCAAAGTGAAATATCGCTTTGTTGAGTGAAGTTATACCACAGAGCTTTGACAGCGTTATGACAAAACAAATATTTTTATGGTAATATGTGCCTATTTTTATTGAAAGGATAAACAATGCCACTTCACGATTATGAAACAAAAATGGCTCGTATCAGTAAGATTTTTGCAACATTACACAACCCCGAAAATAATGGTGTGATATGTGCGAAAGAATTAGCCAAAGAGTTTAGCGTTAGCCTTAGGACATTGCGGCGAGATGTAGAGAATATGGGTGCAGAATATAGCTATAAGAAAGATAAAATCTATTTTCACGGACACTACACAACAAAAGAAAATGAAGAATTATCTATGGCATTTTTGCTTCTAAAAAGCTTTGCATATAGTATGGGTGGGGCTACAAAAACACAAATGCTATCCCTGCTTGAAAGCCTAGAATCTAAAAGCCAACCTAAACAAAGCACAGATATATTTTTCACTCGCTCAAATTTAGAAGAAATCACCCTTGAGACTGAATCTATTCTGCTTTTACAAAAAGCTATAAAAGAGCATATGATAATTCAATTCAAGTTTTTACAAGAGCTAAATAACACTAAAACCCACACGCAAAGAGAAGTTCTGCCGCTAAAGATTCTAAACTTTAATGGTGAGTGGTATCTTTTAGGATTAGAATCTAATATAATGAAAAAGTTTTATCTCAATAACATTACTGATATAAAGGAAGTAAGGCAGGGTGAGAGTGTGAGTGAAGAAGTGTTAGGGAGGCTAGATAATGCTTTGAATGCGTGGTTTGTGCCTGAAGCAAAGCCTTTTATGGTGCGATTATGGGTAGATTCTAAAGTCGCAAAATATTTTAAACGAAAGAAAATCTCGCCAAATCAGCATTTAGATGAAAATAAAGATGGCAGCCTTGATATTACTCTGCATATTACAGATTTTATGGAGATTACCCCTTTAGTGCTTATGTGGATACCAAGCGTAGTGGTATTAGAGCCACAAGGGCTTAAAGATTTTATTAAAAAGAGGGTGAGAGAGTATTTGGGGGTTTTGGAATTGTAGCTTATAGTAGATTTAAAAAATCAACAAAAAACACCTATCGCCCACATTGAATACAACATATAAAATCTAAACATGGAGTTTGGGTTACTCACAACACATTTGGCTATAAAATAGAATCATATTAATGCTAAATATGCATGTAGTTATCGTATGTCTTGCATTACGCTAGAATCATCTATTTCAAATCGTATATATGTTTTTTGCGGATAAAATTTCATAGTAATATTATTTAAAAGTGCGTTTGGATAATAAAGATAGATTGCTTGTTGCATGGATTCTAAACCTATGCTTTGGCATTCATATAGCCATGCACTGCCATTGCGACTACATTCTTTATAGAAAATTAGCGGTTGTGCTTTTTTGTCTGCATATATAGAATCTTTTATGTGTATAGAATCTTTTTTTTGCATTGTATCATCTTTAGCTAATCCAACGCTTTGCAAATGTATCAGCGGACTATAACAGCCAGAATACAACAAAGTCGCACACAGCATAATCATAAAAAGCATTTTTGCAACAAAGTCATTTCGCATTTACATTCCTAATATAAGACATTTTTTCTGCCATATAAACATATTATAGCTTTGCTGCCATATACCTACTTTTGTAAATGTGTGCTGCTTTGTATTCTTATATGCTTCTCTCAAAAGATTTTCAAAAGTGAGAATCTCATATTGTTTCGCGGCATTAAAGGGTGTGAAACTCACACAGATTCTAGCGATCTCTTTTTGTGGTTTTTTTGGCAATGTGTTTGGTAGGATTTGCAAAGAGTGCAGTTTGCCTAAAGATATAGATTCTTCAGTCCCCTTTACACCACAGCCGACAAAAAAACAAGCCAATATAATACATAAGATTCTAAACATACCCTAATAATATCCTAAGATTTTCCACCAAATACCACCAACAATGCCAAACACAAGCACACTCACAACACTCATCACAAAGCCTACTTTCCACCATTCTCCAACACTTGCATAACCAGACCCAAAGATAACTGGGGCAGTCCCTGTCGCATAATGCGTTAAACTCATCATAATATTACCCGCTGCTGCAAGCATTAAGGCATATAGCATAGGCGGTGCGCCAAGTGCTAAACCAGCCGCATAGAATGCCGCAAACACAGCGGCTATATGTGCGGTTGTAGAGGCAAAAAAGTAGTGCATATAAAGATACATGAGAGTAAGCAACAAACACGCACCAAACCAGCCAAAGCCCAGCGCATTGATACCGCTTTCAAGATGCGTCGCATAATAGCTAACAACGCCCAACTTACCAAGAAAACTAGCCATCATTACTAACGCACTAAACCATACCACAGTATCCCATGCGCTTTTTTCTTTAAGAATATCTTCCCAAGTAAGTATGCCGCTAACAAGGGTTAATGCTAGTCCCAAAAACGCAACTGCAGCAGGGTCTATCTTAAAACCAAAAAACTTACCAACTCCAGCCCATAGCATAAGCATAATGGCAAATATACCAAGCACGACTTTTTCCTGCAAACTCATAGGACCCATTGCATTTAGTTCTTTTGTAGCCATATCTTTTGCATTTTCTGTCTTTTTTATTTCAGGGGGATAGATAGCCCACACAACAAGCGGTAATAAAAATAGCACGACGATACTAGGCAAAAACATGGATAAAGCCCACTGCCCCCAAGTGATGTGCATGTCAATTTCTATGCCATGATTATTTGCTACCTCCACGATTTTATTTACCACCATAGGATTTGGTGCAGTAGCAGTGATAAACATGCCAGAAGTTATAGGGTTTATTTGAAAATTTACCAATGCAAGATATTTGCCTATTTTATTTTGCGTTTTTGTCTCAGGCTCGGAGTTAAAATTATGTGCGATAGATCGCATAATAGGGTGGATGATCGCCCCGCCTCTAGCCGTATTTGATGGTGTAACAGGTGCTAAAATCGTCTCACTTACTACAAGAGAATAGGCAATGCCTAGCGTATTTTTACCAAAAAGTGATACAAAATAATAGCCAATTCGTTTGCCTAGTCCAGTTTTAATAATCGCGCGACTAATCATAATCGCCACGCCTATCATCCAGATAAGACTCTCATTAAATCCACTCAAAGCATTTTTAATACTTGCTTTTGTATCACCAGGTGCTGTTACGCAAGTAATCGCTACAATGGCGATAGCTATCATGCTTAATGCTCCAATAGGCATAACTTTTAGAATAATTGCCAAAATTGTCGCACAAAAGATTCCAAGTAAATGCCAACCCTCTGCTTTCATACCCTCTGGTGCAGGGATAATCCAAAAAGAAATCATAATGCCTATACATACTAAACCATAAAGTATTGAAAGCTTTTTTTGTTTTTTATCTTGTATTTGCGCTCCCACATCGTCCCCTTTCATTCAAGATACTTAGCGTTGTATTGTAATATACATGCCAATAAAAGTGGATATGTTATGATATATTCTTGTCATATAAGTTTATAATTGTCGTTTCGTGCTACCACATGTAACATGATGGGGAAGATTTTACGGAATAGTTGGTATAACTTAACAAATGTAGGTTTTTGTATATCGCAGACATGGAATCTGTTTTACTTGATTCTATGATTTAAAAGAGATAAAACTATACACTGAATGTAAAACAATATGAAACAAGGAGGCAACGACTGCTTTTGTGCTTAGCGTAAAATCTACCAAGGCTTAATCTTTTTGCATATACACATGACTCCATACATAAACACACCAAAACATCAAGGCATGGGGCTTACATCACAATTTATAAATCCCAGCTCAAACGCAATAGGGTTATTAATACTTCTAAACTGAGTTATATCAATCCACACTACGCACGACTTCTTGACGCACGATTGAAGCATCTTTAAGGCTTAATACGCCTTGCTCTATCAAGTCTTTAATTTTTTCATTGCTATATTTATTATGATTATAGGTAACTACACATACCTCATCGCCTTCTTGCAAAAATCTAGTCTCAGCAAACTCTGTATAGCTTGTCGCACCAATAGCTATAAGTATTTTTGATGGATAATCAGCCCTTTTAATAATCTCGTCAAGATTCTCTAAAACCGCATGGTCTTCTTGCGTATTGAGTTTTTTTACTATCCAATCAATCAGCTTTTGATAAAAGTAACTATAATTTGTTAGTTTCGCATTATCGCCATATTGATGGGCTTTACCATCACAGATTAAAAACGAAGTTAAGGAATAATCATCACAAATCCCACCTTTTTCAAACTTATCGATAGGAAGCCTTAAACCACAACCCTTTGAAGCGGCTGAAAAATTCTTTTTTTGACTAATCTTTGTAGCATTGCTATCATTTCGTATTGAAGTATCATCAAATGCCATGAAAAACTTTGGGATAAGCGTCTTTACCTTTCCTTGCTCATACACAACTTCACATTCAAGCCCTATTTCTGGCTCTGCTTGTGCGCGCAATCCTGTATCTTTTGGTAACAAAATCTTCTTATTATCAATGCAGTAACGCCCTAAAAATGTATTATCCTTTGGAATGTAGAATGGAAATATGCCCTTTGGTGCGCCCTCTTCATCACTTACAACATGCACGAAATCACTCGCCTCGCCCGCTTGTTCTAAATGGTTTGCAAAATTACCTGCGATACCAAATCCTAAATACTCTTTCATTGCCCTGCTCCTTACTCTAAACAAAAATAAATACTAAATTGAAGTAAAATGCAATACATAAACACATATAAGGTAATAACACCTATGCCTTATACAAGCACAAAGTATAGTCTGTAATTTATGCAAAATTGTAAAAATTCTACATATAAATTTATCTTTTTAAAATAAGTGTATATTGTGGTAACATTTTACATCATACAAAAAGCAGGGATAAAAACAAATGTTTTTAGATTTTAATGCTAACAATATGCTATAATGCGGGATTTTACAAATACACAACACATAAAGGACACAACAAATGCTATCACGCTTTTATGCGATATTAGATTCTATATTTACAAAAACTACATTTTTCAACTATCTAAAGGGCATTATGCTATGCTTTGTGCTATTGTGTATAAATCCACTTTTTGCGATAGATGAGATTCCAAACGATATCGCTAATAGTGTTTTAAATAATGATGAAAATGATGAAGCCATAACTTCAACAGATAATACAGAACAAGCAAAGATTCTAAATATCACAACGCTAACAGATATAGATAACCTAAGGGAGCAAACCCTATATGTAGGACAATACATAAGCATTACTTATCGCCTTGTGCTACTAGATGAAGCACGCATTGTTTATACAGAATTTAACCCATCGCTTGAAACACAAGATAAAAGTGCTAAATCCCAAAGTGTGCAACTCATAAAAGAAAGCGAATGGCAAAAAGAAGGCGACTACTACACCGCGACATATACCTTTAAGATTATAAAGCCAAAGGTAGTTATCCCCTCACTTGTAGTGCACGTGCAAAATAACTATTTGCAAGATTCCATGCAAACAGATTCTATAGATCTTCAAGCACAAGCCCTAAATAAGACGCAAGGATATAGTGGCGTTGTGGCAAATAGCTTAAAAATCATTGACTATACGCTTGAGAGCTATGATGATAATAACAATATGATACTGATTGAGTTGGAAGGAAATGGGAGTAATTTAGAAGATTTTAGATTGCCAAATATTAAGGACCAAGAGTTTGGTCAAGGCACAAAATTTAGCGATGAAATTGCACGGGTTAATGTGCTTGCTAGGATTCCAAAAGAGCTGAATTCTATTGAGTTTAGCTACTTTGATATTAATAAGCATGAGTTTATACCACTAAGCATTAAAAATGCGATTAATATAGAATCTTTTGATGATGAGATAAAAGAAGATCTTAATCCAAAAAGCTCATTTCTAAAAATTACAAACATACTACTTATCATACTTGGAATCTTTTTATTAATCACGCTTATAAAGCGTTCATATTTTGCTGCCATTATCTCATGTTTATTGCTTGGCTTTATTGTGTATAGAATCTTTTCAAATACCTATAGCATTAAGACCTTGCCAAATGCACGAGTGCTGATACAGCCAACGCATAATTCAACAGAGCTATTTGTCATCACAAATCCAACAAAGCTTGAAGCAATAGATAAAAAGAATGACTATTATAAAGTAAATATTGATTCTAAAGTGGGTTGGATTAGTCGCAATGACACAAATAAGCGTTAGATTCTAGAAATTCAATAGAAAGGATAGGTATGGAAAAATTAAGAGGTTATTTTGCCACTTTCACTATAGCACTTGGGCTTGCATGTATTATTGTTGGGATTTATTTGTTGAAAAAAAGAGAGAATGGGAGATTAGCACGAAGATATTGTCAATACTTTTTCCCTGCAAATGGGCTAAAAATGGAGAAAGTAGGGGACTATGACCTAGATGCACAACTTATTGTAGTCAATCATCAAAGCGCATCAGATATTATATGCCTTGAGGGAGATCACCCTTTAAATATTTGCTGGGTAGCAAAGAAGCAATTGGGCGAACTTCCATATTATGGCTATGCTTTGAAGTTACCTGAAATGATACTTATTGATAGAGAAGATAAAAAGGGGATTATCCAGCTTTTAAAGGAAGCAAAAGATAAACTTAGTCAAAAACGCCCTATTGTTATTTTCCCTGAAGGCACAAGGGGACCGGGAAAAAGGGCGTTTCTACCCTTTAAACCGGGAGCTAAAATCCTAGCTGAAAAGCTTAATCTAAGGGTGCAACCAATCGTATTTGTGAATACTAGAAAAGTATATGATAGCAATCCAATTAGTGTAAAATCAAATATCGCACGAGTGGTATGTATGCCAGCTTTCACACCGGATTTTAATACAAATTGGTATGAAAAGCTTGAAAAAGATATGTTTGAAACTTATTGCAAACACTATGATGAGCTAAATCCAAATGAAGCGATAAACGATTCCACAAGCCCATCACATATAGAATCTTTAGCTACAGCTACAAGCCATTCTGGTGAAGAGTCTGCAAATAACACGACAGAAAACTTACAAGTTTCACAAACAAGACATAATAATTAGCCCATATGAAAGCAGGGAAATATCAAAAAATAAGTTTAGGGACTTTTTTTGGGGAATTATCGGAATTCAAACATAAGAAAATCAAGATATTCATTGAATTTAAAGTGCTAAATAACACATAGAAGATTCTAAAGTGCCAATTTGCTCACCCATTCTCACAACTTCGCCTGATTTTACACTCCAGTTAGCCTGTGCGATTAATACAATCGTAGATCCCATTTCAAAAAATCCTATCTCTTCACCTGCGTTTAATGCAATAGGCTTTTCATAAGTATAAACACAATCACCTTGTTTTGCATTTGTCTGTATTGCCTTATCAAATAAAAACTGCATTTTACCCACATTTAACGCACCGACAGCGACATAATACATAATGCTTTGATTATATTTACAACGCATTTTTAGCACGACCCTTTCATTTTGTATGAATAGATTCTCATTTTTATACAAACTTGCAAAATTCACCGGCAAAAGCTTACCAGAAAAATACTTTGCCTCTAAAATCTCTAAATCACACGGGGCATGATAATGATGATAATCCTTTGGTGATAGATAGAGATTTAAAAAACTATATGTATCTAAATCATGCACTGCACCGAGTAAATCAGCAACTTTATAGCTTTTACCTTTAATCTGTAAGGCAGTCTGCTGTGTAATGCGACCAGATTCTGTAATAAGAGAATCTGTTGGACTAATGAGATTAAAAGGGGTTGTATGCAGGATTCTAGGCTTTATAAGCTTTCGTGTAAAAAGTGCGTTTAGCGTAGGATAAGATTCTAAACTCTCAAATTCGCTAAGATTGATTTTAAAGAAATCAACATAAAAGCGATTAATCGCATATTGCATACTTTTTGGGAATCTTGTATGGGCAAATCGCCCAAATAGACGAGAAATAACATTAGTTGATAGCACAAATATCCTTGTAAAAGAAATAAGACATAATTATATCATAGACTTTATAATATGACTTTCAAATAACATTACACCATTTATGACAAAAGAAAACTAAGCTATAATAAATCATATTATTTTGGAGTGAAACAATGATTTTTATCCTAGAAGATGAACATGCGATACGAGAACTCATTGAATACGCATTGAATACGCATTCTTTAGAATCAAAGGGCTTTGCGACACCTTCAGCCTTTTTTGAAGCACTCAATGCTTTGAGTGAAGATTGTATGCCTGAACTCATTTTGCTTGATATGATGCTACCAGAGCAAGATGGTATAGAAGTCCTAAAGATTCTAAAGAAAAAGCAATCAACAAAGCATATACCAGTCATTCTCTTAACCGCAAAAAGCAGTGAGCTAGATAAGGTTTATGGGCTAAATATGGGTGCTGATGACTATGTAACAAAGCCCTTTGGTGTGCTAGAACTACTTGCTAGAATAAACGCTTTATTGAGAAGAACGCGTGGATTATCCCTAGATGAATACAGCTTTCAAGAAATAACGCTTAATCCAAAAACGCGTATAGTTAGCTCTAATGGAGTGCCTATAAATCTCACTTATAAAGAGTTTGAAATGCTTATGCTATTCCTTGCTAATCCGCATTTAGTCTTTACAAGAGAGCAGCTTTTAGAATCTATTTGGGGTAGTGAGTTTCAAACACGCACAGTTGATGTGCATATCAATACCTTACGCACAAAGCTTGGGGAAAGTGGCAAATACATTCAAACCGTGCGTGGCGTTGGTTATAAAATCGCGCAAATATAAGTGAAGTGAGTGGATTTTGCGGCAAAGGATATTTTGGACTATTTTTATCGTATGCTTTGGGTGGGTATTGCTTGGATTATGGGCTAGTTTTGTCTTTTTTACAAACTATTATGAAAAGCAGATTCTATTACATTTACAGCAAAATAGCCATTATATTGAGATAGGGTTAAAACAGCAGGGAATCTCTTATCTATCACATATTAATACCGCCTATCGTGTAAGCCTTATAGATTCTCATGGTAAGGTTGTGTATGATAATCTTGCATTAAAAGAAGCACTTGATAATCATGCAGAAAGGATAGAGTTTAAAGAAAGTATGCAAAATGGGGTAGCCCAAAGCTATCGCTACTCACAAAGCATGCAGCAAGAAATGCTTTATCACGCTGTAAGAATCATGCTAGAAAAAAGGCTTATAGAATCAAGTGTGAGTTTAGAAACTAGCTCAAATTTTAGTAGGAATCTAGATTCTACCCCAACAAGCCACGCAAACAAATCCACAAATTCTAGCAATTGCTCTATGGCTTTGGAGGCTTTGGCTGAATTAGAGGGTAGGAGTTATCTAAGCGATATGACTATCCATCACAATTTAGCTAATCGTTCAAATTGTATAGACAAGGGCGAAAATTTAGCGAATCTAGATTCTAAAAACTCCAAAACGCCAACTGCGGAAGTATCTTGTGATGATTTTCTAAAGAAACTTCGTTTTGTGGGTTGTGAAGCTTTTTTTGCGAGAAGCTACCTAAGCGGTAGTGCCGAAGCAAAAAAAGCAAACTCCCGCAAAATCACGCAAGAGACAACGCAGAATCTAGATTTTACTCAAAATCCTAAAAACCTACAAGCCTATATCTTACGCATAGCAAGTCCGCATAAAAATATGCCCTCACTTCTCTATGATACCCTGCCTTATATGAGCCTTATTTTACTTGCGTGTTTGACGGTTAGCTTTATGCTTGCAAGAAGCATTGCAAACTTTATTATCGCACCATTAAATGCACTCAATTTAGAGAATCCGCTTGGACTAAAAAGCTATAAAGAACTCTCACCGCTTTTACATAAGATTGATGAGCAAAATCGCTTGATAGATTCTCAAATAAAGCAACTACAAGCAGACAAGGAAACATTTAATGCGATTACGCAAAATATGAAAGATGGCTTTTTGCTACTTGATTCTAAAGGCAGTGTTTTATCGTTTAATAAAAGTTCTATGAAGTTTTTTGGCAACCTACATGAAGGCATGAATATAGCCACACTAGATACGCAATATAAAAAATGGTTTAATCTTGCAATGCAAGGCGAAAAGCTAACAGAAATCATACACAAAAACGACGCACCTATCAAGTCATTATAGAATCTGTGCTTAACTCCACTAAAGCACAAAATTTTGAGAATCTAGATTCTTATCCAAATGGGTGGGTGCAGGGTGTAGGGGTGCAAAATTGTAAGATTCTAGAATCTAACACAATAGCCCATCATGTTGAGCGTAGCAAAATAACTAACACAGAATCTAAAAGCGAGTTTTCATATATAATTCAAGACAATGATACAGAATCTAGCGATTTTAACCCAAATCTCACAGCCAATCAAAGCACAGAAAATACAACAAAAATAACCCCAATCGGCGTAGCCTTACTCCTACACGACATCACAGAAAAAGCACAAAGAGAGCAGTTAAGACGAGAATTTAGCGCAAATGTATCACATGAGCTAAAAACCCCACTCACAAGCATTTTAGCCGTGCTTGAAATGCTGCAAAACAATATCATTAAACAAGAAGACATTCCAAAATTTCTTTGCAATATACATAAGGAAGCAAGGCATTTAATGGCTTTGATTGAAGATATAATTATCCTAAATGAGCTTGATAATGACTACACTTTTACGCCTTATCCGCTTTCCATGCGAAATCTTTGTGAAATTACTTTATCTATGTTTAAAGATTCTATCCAGCAAAAAGGGCTTTCTTGTGCTATACAAGGCGATGATTTTTTGGTTATGGGAGAGCAGCGACTACTTCTTGTTATGCTTTCTCATCTCTGTGAGAATGCTATAAAATACAATAAGGATAAAGGCAGTATAGAGATAATTCTTGATGCGACACACAAAACATTGCATATCAAAGATAGTGGCATTGGCATACCAGAAATGTATCATGAGAGAGTGTTTGAGCGATTCTTTTGCGTTGATAAAAGCCACTCAAGCATGATAAATGGCACAGGACTTGGCTTAAGCATAGTTAAACATGTAGCACACCTACATCATGCAAAAATCAATCTTAATAGCACACTTAACATAGGCACTAGCATTTCTCTTTGCTTTAGTTAGAATGAGATTGCAACTTATTTAATGCAAATTTAAGGCAAAGCACGATCAAAAGATTTCACACAATCACATCAGTATGTTTTTGAACCTAAGTTAAGCACGGGAACATGCTTTTTATTCAATCCTATTTCACCCAAACTTCAAAACACTTTAGAATCTCAATAATCTCATGCTATAATTTTATTCCTAAGATTCACTAAGATTCATTAAAATTAAGATTATTTGTATTTCGAGTTTTGTATCAAAAGTAAGGTTATTTATGCTTGATTTTCTCCCCTATATTACAAATGCAAATGTTATGGCGTTTTTAATGCTATTGTTGCGTTTTGGCGGTATTCTTGCATTTTTCCCCTTTTTTGATAATCAGATTTTACCTGTGAGTGTGCGGGCGGCTCTTGCCTTTGTGCTTGCAGTTGTGTTTATGCCGATGGTAACGCATATTATCTCTTATCCTAGTTTGACAGCATTTATGATTGGTGGGCTGTTTGAGATACTTTTAGGTTTTACTTGTGGACTTGTGTTGCAAATCATCTTTTCATCTATCGTATTTGCCGGGGATTTGGCAAGTTTTTCTATGGGTTTGACTATGGCTAGTGCGTATGATCCTATGAGTGGGACTACAAAGCCTATAGTCTCTCAAGTTGTGGTGTTTTTATCAATTCTTATGGCATTGCATTTTAATTTTCACTATCTTTTGCTTGATATTATCGCGCGAACGCTGAATGATACGCCACTTGGTGGTTTTATGCTAAGTGATAATATTGTCGCATATTTTACAAAGTCATTTGCAAATATGATTCTAATCGGCTTTTCTATGGCGTTTCCTATTATTGCTGTGTTGCTTTTGACTGATATTATTTTTGGCATGATTATGAAAACTCACCCGCAATTTAACCTGCTTGTGATTGGTTTCCCTGTGAAAATTGGCGTGGCTTTAGTGATTTTAGCCATTATTGTGCCTAGTATTATGCAGCATTTTAGATATGATTTAAGTGAGGGCATGAAAGTATTATGGAAGATTCTAAGTCAAGATTAAAGGGGTAATATGCTATATATTATGATACTTTTTATAGCCTTACTTACGGCATTAACAAGGTTTTTGCCATTCTTTATTTTTCGTAATAAAGCCCCAAAAGTTATCACAGATTTAGGCATTCTTTTGCCCCCTAGTCTTATTGCTATGATATTTGTGTATTCATGTAAGGATATGTTGGGCTTAGATAATATTGATAATGGGGTCTATGGGCTTATTGGCATTATTTTTGTGCTGTTTTTACATATTATGTTTAAGAATATTTTAGTGAGTATTTTTTGTGGCACACTCTTTTATCTTATTTTGCGTAATTATGATTTAATATCTAGTTTAATGGCTTCTTGATGTTATCCTATCTCATTTTATCCCCTGCATATTATGCTGATGATACATTATATACAAAGCTACAATATGCTTATGCTATGTTAGAATCTAAAACTATGAAGTTAGATTTTATCGCATTTCGCTATGATAATAATGATATTTTATCTGCGAATGAATATCATAAACTATTTGAAACATATAGATTCTGTCAAACTCATAATATAGCTTTATTACTGAATCTCTCTATCTATAAACTTGAGACACTCATACTTTTATGGCTACATGGCTTTAACTTAGGCATACATTTTAAGGAATCTGATATATCTCTTTTGCGTGAGAATATCTGTAAAGATTTAAAGCAAAGCCATGCTTTAATATATTCTTTGCAAGATAACATGAGTTTGCATGAAAAAGTAAAGATTCTTTATAGCACGCTTTCTCGCACAAGTATCGCAAAAAGTTTAAAGCTATTATGTAATATGGAATCTTTTTCATACTTTCTAACTCCATTCAATCACGCCGTAAATACTTATGAAAACTTATCACAAGAAAATAGGCTAGATAAAAGATTCTATCCTATTTTTGTAAGCACACATCATTTAAAAGATTTATCTAAAGTCCTATCACTTGGGGCTAACTACGCTACAATCAGCCCTATATTCTATGATAAGGGCAATAAGGCTTTAGGTTTGCCATATCTACAAAATTTGCCTTTGCATGTAAAAGAGAGGGCATTTGCATTAGGTGGTATAAATAGTGATTTAAGAGTGCATGAGATTAAGTCATGCGGTGTAGCTGGATTTGCTTCAATTAGTTATTTTTTACGATGATGAGTTATGTTTTTAGCTATTAGCTTACAGAGTGAATTAACCCTTTTTATGCTTAGATATGTTAGAATCTTGGGCTTTAAGTAAATAAAATAAAGGTTAAATATGAAAAAACTTTTTACTTTCATGCTTTTTTGTGTGATTCTTCAAGCAAAGGAATATGTTATCGATGAGACGCATTCAAGTGTGAGTTTTAGTGTAAAGCATTTAAGTGTCGCTGATACCATAGGGCATTTTCAAGAGTTTTCTGGCACACTTGATATTGAAAATAATGCGATTAAGAATCTGCAAGGGCAAGTTGATATCAAAAGTATTAATACCTATAATGCCGCACGAGATGAAGAGCTACTTTCAACAGATTTTTTTCACACTAAAAAAGCCTTTTTACAATCTATCTCATATAAAAATAACATTTTACACACAAAACTCACAATAAATAATATAACAAAAGAAGTAGCCTTTAAGGTAAAAATCACAGGACCAATACGCAATCCAAGCCTATCCTTAAAAGAAAAAAACACAAATACTAATCCTTTCGCATTGCAAACAACCGATATGCCATTGCAAAATCCGCATTTAAAGACAAATGATTCTAGCACAGATTGCGGCTGCTATGTCAGCTATGGTGATAATGTCATCGGCGTAGAATTACATGGCAAGATTAATCGCTTTGACTTTAATATCGCTACAACCACCCCAAAAGAGCTTTTAGGTGAATATGTCAATATAAAAATCATATTAGAAGGGTCTAATTAGATTATAAAGATTCAAATATCACATAGACTGCATACAAAAGATAAAAATAGAATCTTTATGACTATTGCCCAGAACGCTTTGTAGTATAGTATAAAACCATAACACTCACGCATAAAGCACAGCATTGTGATATAGGATAGGCGATCCATGCACCCATGATTCCATAATAATGTGTCATAAGTGGTAGTAGCACAACAATGAATGCAAGTGTGTAAGCTATCGTTACGACAAAAGAAGCTAGGGCTTGTTGTAATGCTTGCAAGTAAAATGCAATAATTAAATTCACACTCAAAAAGACATAGCCAATAAAGTAAATATTGAGTGCCACCCCGCTTTGTGCCTTAAGCTCTAAATCCTTTAAATACAATGACACAACAAAATCACTAAATACAAAGAATAGTGTATATAGAACACAAGAAAGCCCCAATGCTACATAGATATAGAATCTTAGAATCTCTCTCAAACGATTAAAAAGTCTCATGCCATAGTTAAAACTTGCAATAGGCTGTATGGATTCTGCTAATGCTATCATAATGGTAAAAAAGTTAAATCCTGCATAAAGAATAGCACTATATATCGCAAGGGCAGACTCACCGCCAATATCTTTTAGAATCTGATTATAAAGCCACATGACAATGCCTACACTTGCTTCACTTGCCGCATAAGGTGAGCCATATTTTATCGCTCTTCCAAGCAGATTCCAATTAAGCACTTTTACAAAATATAACTCCCCGCTTTTCTCACAGATAAAGGGTAATGCTGTGCGTATTTTATTGGCTAGATTTTTATTAAAAAAGCCAAGTAATAATGCCCTATGTCTAGATTCTATATAATGCCACAATAGCACAAGAGAGCCGATAATATGCCCTAAAGTCGTAGCATACGCACTGCCGATAATGCCAAACTCCCATACAAATAAAAAGAGATAGTTAAATATCACATTGCAAATAGCCCCAAGAAACATAGCAAACATAGCAAGGCGGGGACGCTTATCATTCACCACGCATATATCAAGCACAGGATGTAATATGATTCCAAAAAGTCCCACACAAGTCCCACGCAGATAATCCACCGCCATATCATGCACATTTTGTGTTAAACCCCGCGCAAAAAAGTCAATTACAGAACTAGCATACGCATAGCACAAAACACCAACTAAAAGCGATAAAGGAAAAAGCAAATACACAATACTACTAAAAATAGCCCTAGCAATATTCGCTCTCCCTTTTGCAAGATAGTAGCTAATAAGAGTTGCTCCACCTAAAGAAAACATAAGCGAACACGCCATCATAGAAGGAAATAGGGGCCATACTACAACGATTGCTTTCATAGCGTCATCACCAAGCTTTTTATTAACAAAAATGCCATCAATGGTGGAATAACTAGCCATTGCAAGCATGGCTAAAAGCATGGGGATAAAATAGTTAAAAAAGAGTTTTGGGATACTATCGCTTGCTAGATTGAGATTACTCTTTGCGTGTGCCATTATCCCCCTTTATCTCTTCAATATCTTTCTTTTTCATTGTGATTCTAAAAAGCACGATAAAAATCCATCTTATAACACCATAGATTATATACGCACTCAAAAGCACACAAAGGGCTAAAGATGGCTGGGCGATAACAAACGCAAGGGCTATTAAAAGCACGATGAAATATTTTAGATTCCATTGCACCTTTTTAAAGCTTGGGTAGCGGATATTACTCACCATAAGAATAGCAATAAAGAATGCAAAGATGAGAAAAACATAAGTATTTGTGCGTAAAAACTCAATCCAGCCAAAAAAACTCACCTTTTGATGTTCCACCACAATAATCCATAAGCACACAATAGCCGCCGCAGAAGGAATAGGAAGCCCAATAAAAGAATTTGTCTCAACATTTGTTGTAATATTAAATCGTGCAAGTCGAATAGCCCCAAGCACCACAAATAAACCGCTAATTGCCACACCATAACGACCATAATCATGCCCTACATAAAAATACAATAGCACCGCAGGGGCAACACCAAAAGCAACAATATCAGCAAGAGAATCAAACTCTACGCCAAACTTACTCGCTGTATTTGTAAGACGGGCTACGCGACCATCAAGCCCATCTAGCACCATAGAAAATAAGATATACCAACAAGCCGTTGTAAAAGCCTTAGAATCTGCTTGCACCAAACCCTTATGTGCCATAAAAATAGCCATGACACCTAAGAATATGCTACCTGCTGTAAAGAGATTTGGCAGGATATAGCGGGGACTAATTTTCATAAATATTTCCTTTTATAAGCATATAAATACATTGAATCTAAAGAGTTTCAAAAAGCTTAATTTTAGCATAGTTTTAGATAAGTTGTTACTATTTCTTATAGTCCTAATTTTTATAGCACAAGGATTCTATATTATGTTATAATCAGCGTTTTAATTTACATAGAAAAGGAAAAATATGACAATAGGTATTATTGGGGCTATGCGTGAAGAGATTGTGCCGCTTTTAACACTTTATAAAGAATATGAAAGCATAGAAATTGCAGGGAATGTGTATTATAAAATCACATATAAAAACGCAACGATTATCATCGCGTATAGCAAAATAGGCAAGGTGCATGCAGCAATCAGTGCGACTACCATGATACTACGCTTTGGTTGCGAAAAGATTATTTTTAGTGGTGTTGCAGGGGGATTGGCAAAGGGGCTAAAGGTTGGGGATTTATTACTTGCAACAAAGCTATGTCAGCATGATGTGGATATCACTGCCTTTGGACATGCTATGGGCTTTATCCCTGAAGGTAAGCTTTTTTATGAAAGCGATAAGCAGCTATGCGACATGGCAAAGGAAGTGGCAAAAGATATGGGGCTTAGTATAAAAGAGGGCATTGTGGCAAGTGGAGATCAATTTATCGCAAATCAGCAGATAAAAGATTCTATCGTAAAAGAATTTAATGCAATCGCAGTAGAAATGGAGGGGGCAAGTGTAGCCTGTGTGTGTGATAATTTTAAAATCCCATATTGCATCTTCCGCTCTATTAGTGATAGTGCCGATGGAGAGGCTAGTCAAAGCTTTGATGAGTTTTTAGAATCTAGTGCAAAGATTAGTGCTGATTTTGTTTATAAGATTGTGGATAAAATCCTGCTTTAACAACCGATTGTTATAGTTTAGCCTTGTTAAGATTCTGTAATATCATGAGAGTGAATTTGTATAATTTCAAAGGCTAATCATGTCAGACAAAGTCTAAAATGAGCAGAGTTAAAGCTAAATTATGAAATTTAATATTTAAATTCATAAAATATAGGGATTTACCCAAACATAAAGCACAAATAATTATAAATAAAGACAGATTCTATACTATTTGCCCTAAAAATATACACCTACACACCATCTCACAGCTATTTTAAGTAAATTTTAATAAAATATTGAGTATGCTATACTTTTTTACTTTAAGATAAAGGGGCTTATAATGAGCAAAAAGCAAATTGTCGTTCGACCTGAAGAGTCAATGGATCCACAAGAGGTATATAGCAAAAAAAAGGTGATTAATAAACGCCATTTGTTTAAAAATGACTTTTATGAGAAAGAGTTGCGTAAGCTAGAAATCGAGCTTGTGAAATTGCAAAATTGGGTTAAAAAGACAAATCAAAAAATTGTCATTATAATGGAAGGTAGAGATGGTGCTGGTAAAGGTGGCACGATAAAAGCGCTTACTTCTCACCTTAATCCTCGTGGTTGTCGCATTGTTGCACTGAATAAGCCCACAGAGCAGGAAAAAACTGAATGGTATTTTAAGCGTTATATCACTAACTTACCCTCTGGTGGTGAAATCGTATTCTTTGATAGAAGCTGGTATAATCGTGCTGGTGTTGAAAAAGTTATGGGTTTCTGCACACAAGATGAGTATAAAGAGTTTATCTATCAAGTGAGCAACCTAGAACAAATGCTTGTTGCAAGTGGCACAATGATTTTTAAATACTTCCTTAATGTTTCGCAAGAAGAGCAAAAAAGACGCATTGAAAGAAGGAAAAACGATCCATTGCGTATGTGGAAATTAAGCCCTATTGATGCCAAGTCTTTGAACTTATGGGACGACTATACAGAAGCATTTGAAAAAATGTTTTCACGCACACATACACCATATAGCCCTTGGATGATTGTAGATTCTAACGATAAAAAGCGTGCAAGACTAAATGTCGCAAGGGATCTATTAAGCAAAGTGGATTATGAAGATAAGGACCAAAACTCTGTATGTTTGCTTGCTGACCCAAATATCGTGCATTTATATTCGCAACAATCAAGCTTTATTAAGAAGAATAAAGACTTTAAAATCTTTGATAAAGAGAAAGATAAAAAAGATAAAAAAGACTCTAAAGATTCTAAAAACGATGAGAAAAAGTAAATCTCATTTACCTAAAAAACGCGTTATGAAAGCATTTTCTAACGCAATTAAAGCACTCAATACAGAATCTTCATCAAGTGAAAGTAGGCTGGGTGGTAGTATCTCTAGCCATCATAAGAACAAACAGAGAGACACTTCTTTATCACATTACACCATAAAAGATTCTAATATGCAAACCCGCACAATTGATAATAATGAAATATACTTTGAGATTATAGGCTTTGAGCAAAGTAGTGCTATGCAGATAATCTCACATTATGCTATGGATTGTTCTGTATCCTTGAGACTTGCAGATTCTGTGCCACTGCATTCTAGTCTTATGAGTGAAAATTGCGATAAGTTAGCAAATAAAGAAAATCTAGCCAAAAATAGCAATAACGCGCTACCCGCCATATTATCGCAAGAATACGGCATAATAGCACAAGGTTCTACACAGAATCTAGACGCATTTTTTAAGATTCTAGATTCTCTATTTGCAGAGCGACTTGTAAAGGGTGATATCGCAACTTTTGTGGTGAAAAAACTACAACAGCATAACTACAAACTCTGTGTTGCTGAATCTTGCACAGGTGGAGTTTTGAGTGCGATGATTACAGCTATTAATGGTGCGAGTTCTGTTTTTAAAGGCGGGATAACGACTTATAGCATTGAATCTAAACAGCAGATTCTAGGCATAAAAGATTCTGTATTTAGAGAGCATAGCGTGTATTCACAAGCTTGTGTAAATGCGATGGCAAGGGGAGCGATCGACTTATTTCAAGCCGATATCGCCATTGCTACAAGCGGATTAGCCACACACGATGATAGCCCTAATAATTTCTTGCATTTACCCGCTGGCATGGTTTTTACCTGCATTCTCATACGCGATAGATTGCCAATAAATATTGCCTATAACTATTTATTAGATACAAATATAGAGGGCAAAGATTCTAAAAACCCCACCCTTTACACTCCGCACACACATATAGATTCTAGAATCTTATCCAAATGGGCGGGTGCAGGGTGTAAGGGTGCAAACTTTATAGAATCCAGAATCTTCGTGCAGAAAATGGCTAGTTTGCAAGCCTTGCGTTTGCTTTTAAGCGCCATTGCGAGTTAATATTAAGATTTTGACATACCCAATGAAATTTCATGTTATTTTATTGTGGTTTTTCTGTTAATATTTAGCAAATTTTAAGGTAAAAAAAGATAGAATAACCCCCATGCTTTGCAAGTAGGGGGCATATCCGAAAACAAAAGTATGAGTTTATTTTATTAATAAGGAATGAGTATGAAAAAGCTTCTTTTATTCTTTTTCGCATGTGTTGGTTTTGCACTAGCTGCTGATGCAAAAGCTGGTGTAGATGGTATTAATGGTGCTGATTTAGTAATGGCACTTTCTGTTCTTGCTGGTGTTGTTGGCTTGGGTATTGCAGCCCTTGGTGGTGGTATCGGTATGGGTCATGCTGCTGCTGCGGCAATCTCTGGCACTGCTAGAAACCCCGCATTAGGCTCTAAATTGCAAACGACAATGTTTATTGCAATCGCTTTGATTGAAGCACAAGTTATCTATACGCTTGTATTTGCTGTTATTGCAATTTATGTGAATCCTTATCTTGCATCTTAATTGTTTGTATAAAGATTCTTAAAACTTTTTAGTCTCCCTTTGTTCTAAAGGGGGGATTTGTGCGCTGGTGGTGGAATGGTAGACACACCATCTTGAGGGGGTGGCGGGGCGACCCGTGTGAGTTCAAGTCTCACTCAGCGCACCATCTTCAAATAGAATGATTAAATCCACCATATAGCCGGAGTGGTGAAACTGGTAGACGCGCTAGACTCAAAATCTAGTAAGGGCAACCTTGTGTCGGTTCGAGTCCGACCTTCGGCACCATTCAATTCAAATTTCATCGATTTTGTCCTGATAGCTCAGCTGGATAGAGCGTAAGATTCCTAATCTTAAGGTCATGGGTTCAAATCCCTTTCGGGACACCACTTTGATTTATACAGCTTATCGTAACTTTTTCTTGTTTTCAGTCAAAGCAATTTTGTTGATTTTAATATGGGTTGTGTTACTTTATCGACTACATTTATATCTTTCCATGTTTCAGGAAATAGCTATCTCTATATTCTTTCTTTTACATCTTTATAATTGCTTTTAGCTGGATTATTAGCCTTATCTAATTGTTCTTTTGTTAATAAACCATTGCCTGCTGACGCTTAAACCCAGCCTTATTTCGTTCTATATTGCAGTATTATACAAATGCTTATAGTATTCTTTGCAAAATCCAGCTTTTCTTGCATAAACTTAGCAATACTATCATTATTTTTTACATACAGACTATCTTGTTTGTTGTTGCATCAAAATCTAAACTCTAAAAAATCGATTCAAGCGATATGGAGTCTGGATTCTAGTGATTGTCATGTTGCGTGCAATAAAACAACTAAGATTTTAGAATCAAAAGCAATATTTTGCATACGCTCAAATCATGATAAAATTTGGATTTTAAAATCAAGCGTTATTTAGAATCATTACTAAGGCATATTTCTTGTAAATACGCAATTGATTTGCTAACACTATTAAATCTATCAATCTCTTCTAAATCTTTATTTGTTAAGGTTTTATTATTAAAGCTTACCGCTTATAAACTTATCACTATCTGCTTTAATCAGGGCTAGTAGCTTTTTATCTTCTGTGTAGAGTTTTATATCCCCATTTCTGCTATTGTTTTTAAATGGTGTTTTGTTTTAGATTGCCATTTTCAGAATAATATTTTTCAACACATCCTTGTATCTTATCCTCTTCACTTTGACATATCTTAAGATTCTCTGCATAGCCTATGCTGCATGTGATGATAACACTTAAACCAAATTGTATAAAATATCTCATAGTTTTCCTTTAAAGTAGCCTATCTCGCTAGAATGCGTGCCATTTTACAAAAAAAAAAAAACAAATCAAGGTATTTTATCTATTTGTTTAGTTTTGTATGCTTGGGTTCAGGCGCCCATAAAAGCTATCTTATATGTTAAAAGTGTAGAATCTTAGCCAATCTTTAGAGTAGTTACTAAAGATTAAAGAGAGATTTATCTATTGCGTATAAGTCGCATTAAGCTTTGTGGTGAGTAAAGCTATGATATATAGCTATGTAATGATATGTGTTACAATGATATATGTTACAGGGCAATCCACTTTTCAGCGATACGCACGGCATTTGTCGCCGCACCAACACGCACTTGGTCTGCTACGCAAAATAAATGTAAAATGCGTTTATCATAGTTATCCACTCTTATCCTGCCTACAAAGGTCTCATCGGTATCTGTGGCGATGAGTGGCATGGGGTATTCATTATCACTTGGGCTATCTATCACTACGACACTTTCAGCCTTTTTTAGAATCTCTCTTGCCTTGTCTGCATTCACTTCATCTTTAAAGCGAATGCTTAAAGTCTCGCTATGACTGCGTAAAATCGGCACTCGCACACAAGTCGCTGAAATCTCAAAGTTTGCGTGCATAATCTTTTGACTTTCATTTATCATTTTCATCTCTTCTTTTGTGAAGCCATTATCAAGGAATGTATCAATATGGGGGATAAGATTTAGGGCGATTCTGTGTTGAAAGGCTTTTGGGATAACAGAATCAAGCTCAAACGCAAAGAATTTCTGCATTTGCATGATGAGCTCTTCCATGCCTTTTTTACCCGCTCCACTTACCGCTTGATAGGTGCTAACATCTACTCGCTCAATGCCAAATGCCTTATGCAAAGGGGCTAATACATGCACCATTTGTATGGTAGAGCAATTTGGATTTGCAATAATTGTAGAATCTTTTTTAATGTCTTCTGGATTTACTTCAGGCACAACAAGCGGAATGGAATCTTGCATACGAAAAAAGCTCGTATTATCAATCACAATTACCCCAGCTTTTACCGCACTTTTAGCAAATCTCTCACTCACACTCCCCCCAGCACTAAAAAAGGCAATCTCAACGCCTTCATCTTTAAATACTGAATCTGTTGTCTCTAAAACCTTTATTTTTTGATTTTTAAACTCTATGCTATCACCAGCACTACGCGCACTAGCAAGTGGGACTAGCCTTTTCACCGGGAAGTCTCTCTCATCTAAAATCCGTAACAACTCCTCACCAACTGCACCTGTAACGCCTACAATGCCTACTACAAATTCTTTTTTTGACATTTTTATCCTTTAATGTATTGCTGTGTTTTATGAATTTTATAATTATAACCATAAATAATGCAAATTGATTTTACTTTTATGCGACACAATTGGTGTAGCATGTTTATAAAAGTCATATCCTTATGCTTCAATTTGTTAAAAACTTGCATAGATTCTATTAATGTATCATTATCGCTATATAGTCACTCGTATTGTTAGTCAATAAATCTTCTTCTGCGATGTGCTATTTTGCTTTTACAAATCTTCGTAATGAAATGCAACAAAATAAGTAAGATTCTCCATGTAAAATCCTCTGCAAATTATTGCAACTCTTTTTTACTAAGTCCTGCATTAAGCTGTTTACCCACACATTACATAGCCCTGCAATCCTTTTTCATCATCTCTTCAAACATCGCCCTATTCATATATTCGTGCAAAATTTGCCCATCTTTCGCACACCATATTTGCCAATCTTGCCCCACTTTTACAGGCAGATAAAAAATATATACCGTGATTTACTCGCACTTAAATATGCTTGTTTTAGCCTTTGTATCTTTTGTTTATAGGCTTCTTTTTCTATGTTTTGAGATTTACTCACATTCACACTTTTTACTTCAAAAATGTGGATTCTATCTCCCCTGTCTTTAAATATAAAGTCTGGGTAGCTTGCGCGTTTTCTCTCATCATAATATTCATATTTTATATTTGATTTATCTATAAAGTTTTTGCCAAAAAGATAGATTTTCTCCCCATTATCTCTATGCCTTTAGCACAATCTTTAGCAAGGCTTTTAAGGATTTGACACCACTCTTTTTCTGCTTGAGAATCAAGCCAAAATTCATCATTTTCACTGCCCCATCCAGTCTCACTCCCTGCACTCTCTTCATAGAAGCTATACGCATATTCGCGTATTTCTACACACTTAGATTAAATATTCACCATAGTTTTCTACCACTCTTTTTACTTTATTTTTAATAGAATCTAAATTGAGAGACTTTAAAGGTAGAAAGGTTTTTGTAATTTTAAAATATATTGTGTTATTGTTGGAATATAGTGATTGATAGGGAATATAGTATTATTGTTGATTGCTGTATGGTTTATCAGCAATATTATAAGTTGTTGGGGTGCTTTGTAGATTTTGTGTTTGTAAGCTTTTTATGTGTTTGTGTTTAAGTTTTATTATGTTGCGAATATCTTCAAAAATAGCATGTAGCACTGGATCTGTTGCGTGATTAATGAAATTTCCCTCTGCATATTCGCACAAATCTGTGGAATCTATATAGTGAATTTGATATGCATCAAGCAGATTTTTTGGAACATAAGCTTTAACTTTTGTGTAAGATTCTAAAGACAAAGTTTGTTTTAAAATTGTATTGTTTTGGATAGTTTTTAATAGCGTTTTTGCATGAAATTTATTAAATTCCATGCATGCAGGATAATTATTAAAAGTGAAAAGCAGCTCTTCTTTGTCTCGTCTTGAGGGCATGATAGCAATAATATACTGACGCATTTGTGGTATAATGAAGTTTTTCAACAAATGCAAATTATATGAGTTTTGCAAAAATAGTAGCGCGTTTGGGGCAATACACTTTTCTTTAACTTTATTTGCATTTTGTGTCAGCAATATATCTTTAAAGGTTTTCATAATGCGTATTATAACACATTTTTTTTCTGTATTTTTACTTTGTAGTGCAGTGTTTTTCTTGCATGCTTGTGGATATAAGAGCGATCCATTTTGGAATGAGGCTGAAAAGCAGGATCTATTGTTACCTTAATTGAAATTGAGTGCTTTTGGTTATCGAGAATTTGTCCATTTATCATGAAAACCATAGGGCTTGTTTGCACACTCTCTTATGAAAGTTTCTTAGCATTGCAATGTCATTTTTACTTTTTTCTCGATTATATATTACAAATACTCTAAACATTACTACGACACAACAATTTTTAATCATCTGTGAATCTACACATGACAACATATAGAAAGCAGACTGCTGTTTATCAAAACAAAATTTAAATACAACAGATTAAAACAAAACAAATAAAATACAAAAAACTAAAATAAAAAAGTAGTATATGAAAGATTTTAAGTGAAATAAAACACCTCAAAACAACATGTTACAAATCAAAGCTCTAGATTTTCGAGAAAATCTAGAATGGCAATGCGAATCAACAAGTCGTTAAAGAGGCAATAGTATGGGGATTATCTTGTGCCACACTCAAATACATTAGCATGGATTCTGTAAGTGAGAATTTTGCCATTTTGAGGAATTTTTTCCCAAGCTGTACAATCTTTCTCTTCGTATTTACCATCACTTACTCTCATTTCACAAGTCATAGCTTCTTTTGTCAATTTAAGTAAAATTCTGCTGTCTTCATTTACCAATTCAGAAGCGTGATTTCTTAAATCATTTGTTGCACCTTCTCTAATATCTTCGAAAGAAGGTGGAACTTTACCATCAGAGCTATCTTTACCTTCAACCTCACCAAGTAACTTACAAGTATAAGGAATGCTATACGCTACAGCAATCCCTCTTGCTTCCTCATTTAATCTCTTAGGTTCATACGCTGGAAGTTGAGGAACCTTAACATAAGGTGCAACTTTTGTTACAGTAATCTCTCTTGCAGCATTCACTGTAACTTCAACTTCTTTACTATAATTCACCTTACCTTTTGAACCGCTGTAATTTCCACCTTTCTGCTTTGGTTGAGAAGAACAAGCAACCAAAAGAGAAACAGCACCTACTGCCAAACCTACTTTAGCAAAACTATTAACTAATTTCAACATTTTTCCACCTTATAAAAATAAAATCAAAGATTATCTTGCACCGCAATCAAAAACATTAGCATGGATTCTGTAGTATAGAATCTTACCATTACTTGGTATCTGCGTCCATGTTGTGCAGTCTTTTTCATCAAATTGATCGCCCTCATTGCGAAGTTCGCAAGTCATAGCCTCTTTAACTGGGGTAAGCACTATTCTATCTCTTGAATCTACAAGATCCATAGTGCCGTTTCTCAAGTCATTCAAAGCACCTTCCCTGATTTGCTCGAAAGAGGGAGCGGCTTTACCATCAGAGCTATCAATGCCTTCAGCCTCACCCAACAACTTACAATTCAAAGGAACGCCATTTACAACAGCTATACCTTTTGCATCATCAATAAGCGGTTTTGGCGTATATTGTGGCAATCTAGGTAACTTATAGTATGCATCACTTGAACTTTTTGTAATCGTAAGCTCTCTAGCAACATCGATATTTTCGTTTCTTTCTTTCAACGACTTTGAATCTGTTGTTTGAGTAGAATAAGACTGCGCATCACTATCTGCCTCGACACTAACAACTTCATCTGCCAGAGCAACACAAGAAACAACACTTGTAGCAATCAAACCAGCTTTTAGCAAATCTTTAACCAACATATTAACCCTTTATATTTAAATTTTCAATTACTCTACCGAACATAGACTCCCACATTCACTGGGAATCTACGCAACCAAACACAAGCAATACTTACTTCTCGCCACACTCAAATACATTAGCATGGATTCTGTAAGATAGAATCTGCCCATTGTCCGGTAGTTTATTCCAAAGAGTGCAATCTTCTTCTTGATACTTATCTTTCTTTGTTCTCATTTGACAAATCATAGCTTCTTTGGTAACAGAAAGCATTAATCTTTGACCACCTCTTACAAGATCAGCAGCCTGATTTCTCAAATCATTAGTTGCACCCTCTCTGATTTGCTCAAAAGTTGGTCCAGCTTTACCGCTTGCTTCATCTTTACCTTCAACCTCACCCAATACCTTACAATTGTAAGGAACACTATACGCAACAGCTATACCTCTTGCATTCTCATTAAGAGTTTTTGGCTCGTATGGAGGATGCTGAGGATCAATAGCATAACCTACTGCCTTATAAACAGCAAACTGACGAGCATTAGGCTCAAGTTCTTGAGAAGCATACTTAGCATTTTTGCTTTTCTTTGGCTCTCCAGAGCAAGCCGCCAACATTAAAACAGAACCTGCCACTAAACCAACTTTTACAGAATGGTTCAAGACTTGTTTGTAATTCAACATTTTTACACCTTTTTAGTAAAATTAAAAACATGATAAGCATGACTAGCACACAGCACAATGTTTTTTATCCCGTTATGCTATCAAAAAAAATAAAAAAAATCAAGTAAAAGCTATAAAAAATATGTAGAATAGCTGAAATTTACAACCGATTAACACAAAAATGCTTTAAACATAAAATAATTAATCTAAAGTCATCGGCTTTAATCTTAATGTTATCTAGGATTATCTTGGATAATAAAGTCAATTTCTCTCGTAATATTGCGGAAACAATAATAATGTAACAAAACTGCGCTAAAAAAATCTAAATCTCACATAAACATAAATTAAAACAAATTCCAAAACACAATCCCTCCCAACCCCTTTATTAAAAACATAAAATTATTATGTATAATGCAAAGATTTAGTGAAAATACAAGAAACAAAAGGATAAAAAGTGTTTCAAAGAAAAAGGCGATTGCGTTTAAATAGTGTTATGCGAAATCTTGTGCGTGAAAATGCCTTGAGTGTCAATGATTTTATCTATCCCCTATTTATAGTAGAAGGCAAAGGTATTAAAAATGAGATAGATTCTATGCCCGGTGTGTTTCAAATGAGTTTAGATAATATCCTAAAAGAATGTGAAACTTTACAGAATCTAGGCATTTATGCTATCTTATTATTTGGTGTGCCACCGCAACATAAAAAAGATTCTAGCGGCTCTTACACATGGGATAAGCATGGCATTATCCCGCAAAGCGTCCAAGAGATAAAAAAGCATTTTCCACAAATGTATGTTATAGCTGATGTGTGCTTTTGTGAATATACAGATCATGGGCATTGTGGCATCTTAGATTCTAAAATACAATCTGTTGATAATGATGCTACTCTTTTGAATCTTGCTAAGCAAAGCGTGGTATTAGCACAAAGTGGAGTAGATATGCTTGCCCCAAGTGCTATGATGGATGGGCAGATTCTAACCATGCGTAATGCCCTAGATTCTAATGATTTTGTGAATCTTCCTATTATGAGTTACTCTACAAAATTTGCTAGTGCATATTATGGTCCTTTTAGAGAAGTCGCACAAAGTAGCCCTAGCTTTGGCGATAGAAAGAGTTATCAAGAAGATAGTGCAAATGCTAGAGAAGCTATCCTTGAAAGTCTAAATGATGAGAGTGAAGGGGCTGATATACTCATGGTAAAACCTGCCTTAGCCTACCTTGATATAGTAAAATCAATACGAGAAAAAAGCCTACTGCCACTTGCTGTATATAATGTGAGTGGTGAATACGCTCTGCTTAAAGCTGGAGAAAAGCTTGGCATTATCGATTATGAAAAAGTTATGCTTGAAACCTTACTTAGCTTTAAAAGAGCAGGGGCTGATATTATCATCACCTATCATGCAAAAGAAGCAGCTAAGATTCTAAAAGGCAATTAAGCAAAATATAATGAAACTATATGATTTACAATAATTAAAATATTGTATATTTTTACTAAAAAATATTACTTTTTAAAGAATATGCAAATAAAAATATTATAGAATCTTGCTTTGTAAAGTGAAGCGGAAAAAACGAAAGAAGCTTAAGAAAAATCTTAAGCTATTGAAAGAAGTTTTAAAAGTCGTATCACTTATAACAGGTATAGCCTACATGCTAAGACTATTATTAGGATACTAAAGAAAAAGCCCCTTAGGAGAGGGGCAAGGGAATTATAACATAAAGGGGCTTAATATGGATTTTCTATTTTGGTGTATGGGTGTATTTATATGTTGTCAGTTATTTTTTAATTGCTGTAACGACAGAGAAATCAAGGCATTAAAAGATAGAATCAACAAGCTAGAAAAAGGAGCTAACAATGTGGAAGCTACTTGAGAATATAGGCTTGGGTTTGTTTGTGAATGCCTTGTATTCTATAATGAATCTAAATTTTGAAACAGCACCTTTTATAGTGCTAGTGCTAAGTGTGATACTTATGAGTATGTCAATTTATAGTCAAAGGAAAAATAAATGAGTGCATGGGATATAACAGCGATTATAACCGCAATTATTACGGCTATGGCAGGGATAAAGTTAGTAATTGACTTGAGAAAGGAGAAATAAATGAGCAATAACATGATACAACAACGCAAAAATGCAGTTATGGTTTTGCTTGAGAATAAACAGATACAAGAGCGATTATGTGTTTTATGAAGAAAGGAATACAATGTCTATAACAACAACTACATGGAATAAAAGCAGTTGGAGAGATTTCCCAATCAAGCAGCACCCAATCTACACAGATAAGAGTGCTATAGAATCTGTAGAGAAAGAGCTATCAGGCTTACCACCATTAGTATTTGCTAAAGAAGCAGATAGTTTGAAAGAAAAGTTTGCAAAGGCTAGTCGCGGCGAAGCATTTGTATTGCAAGGGGGCGATTGTGCGGAGAGTTTCTCACAATTTAATGCAAATAATATTAGAGATATGTTTAAGATTATTTTGCAAATGAGTGTGATTCTAACCTTTGCTTCAGGCTGTCCAATAGTGAAAGTCGGTCGTCTAGCAGGGCAGTTTGCAAAGCCTAGAAGTAGCGATACAGAAACAATTAATGGCATAAGCTATCCTAGCTATCGTGGTGATTTAATCAATTCTCAAGAGCTTGATAAAAGAGAGCCAGATCCCACAAGGCTATTAAAAGGCTATCATCAAAGTGCTAGCACACTCAATCTTTTGCGTGCATTTTCACAAGGTGGATTTGCGAATTTAGAGCAAGTGCATTTATGGAATCTTAGCTTTGTTGAGAATAATAACTTTGGTAAAAAATACGCCGAATTAGCAAGCGATATAGCAAAATCCCTGCGTTTTATGAAAGCATGTGGCATTGATACAAATAACACTCGACAGCTTAAAGAAGTATCCTTTTACACTTCACATGAAGCCCTTGTATTGCATTATGAAGAGGCGCTAACAAGGCAAGATTCACTAAGTGGCAATTGGTATGACTGCTCTGCACACATGTTATGGATAGGGGAGAGGACACGCGATATTGACCACGCACATTTAGAGTTTTTGCGTGGTGTTAAAAATCCACTTGGGGTAAAAATAGGACCAAATGCTACAAAAGATGATATTCTAAAAATCTGCGATATTTTAAATCCACATAATGAAGCAGGACGACTGAATCTTATCGTGCGTATGGGAGCGGATAAAATCGGGGATAAATTCCCAAAATTGCTTAAAGAAGTATGCAGTGAGGGGCGTAATATCTTATGGAGTTGCGATCCAATGCATGGTAATACAAAAGTAGCAAGTAGCGGTTATAAAACCCGTGCATTTGAAGATATTGTGAGTGAGATTGAGCAGTTTTTTGCCATACATGCAGCACAAGGCAGCATTGCAGGTGGTGTGCATCTTGAGATGACTGGAGCTGATGTAACAGAATGTGTAGGTGGCATACAAGCTATTGCCGAAGACAAACTACATACAAACTACCACACACAATGCGATCCACGACTAAACGCCACACAAGCCCTAGAGCTAAGCTTTATGTTAGCACAAATACTTTCTCAACGCGGAGCTAAGATATGAGAAATACATCATCATGCAAAAACATAAGAATTGCGATAAAAAATTATGTAAATAAAGCACTGAATGTGAAATTAATCATTCCATTACACGCAGATTTGCGCAATGATTCAAGTGGGGGGGGGGGGCAAACCATCATTATTTTGCCACATTTGTGTGTCCCAAAGGTGCATGCTAAAAATTTTGCTTTAAAAATAAGCAGAAATATTATACGAAGATTCTGTAAAATTATTGCTTTTCGTTTGAGTTTTCATACATATAAAAAGCAAATTGCAGAATGGATTAATTCCGATGAATTTAGAGAATCTTATATAAATAAACATCACCCATACCCACCATTACTGAATCCAAAAACACTAGATTACAAACAGATTCCAGCTCAACTCGCATGGCAGCTAAATATTCCACTACAAGAAGATTATAGATTTATATTCCTATCTTTGCATGGTTGCGGTGGACATGCCATGCAAACATTTTTTCGACAATGTGATATAGCCATAAATACAAGGTTTAATACCGATAAAGATGACTATATGATACTCTATGATTATCTAAACAGCAACGACAAGCATAATTATATTGCGATATGGATACGCGGATATGATTTTGAAAACGATAAGTTCTACCATCTCCTTACAAAAAAAGTCCCAATTTTATGTGTCGTAAGAGATCCTATCTCGCTTTTAAAACCATTTATCAATCATTTGGGAAAAAATGGATACTCTGGAATTTCACCCATTACGCTGGATATGCCCTATCATGAAATTATACTGCCACCTGATTATATGTTTTTTCAATCAAGTAAAGATATGAGTGTAGCAAAGCTTAATGAAGTGTTATCTTATGTCGATAAGCGCGAGTATTTCTTAGCACAAAAAATACATCTTTTAGAAAAAAACATAGAATCTTTTCACTACATACCATTCAAAGATATTGGCATTGAGCATGGATTTGAGACATTTTGTGCTCTCGCAGAAAAGTTTGACTTCAAACCACCAAAAGATAAAACACCATTTCAAACAAAACTCAATGGAAGCAATAGTTGTTGGCTTTTTCCTGTTTGCGTAATATGTAGTAGAACACCGCATATTGAATTACACATTATTTTACACACTGACATGAGACTAAAAGATTCTCACTACAAAGATATTACAGCTATGATATTAGACAAAGAACCAACACTGGACTATAAAATCGCCATACTTATAAAGCAAGATGAATTGCAACTACTACAAAATGATAATACCCTTTTACAACACGCGTCTAACTACATAAAAGGCTATATGATATATCTGCAAGAATTAGAGAAGAGAGAAAAAGCAAGGCACATAAAAGAATATGATATGCTAGAATATTTTAAAAACAATAAAGAAGCATGTATGTATTTTCAAAGTATCTTAGAAAGAGAATACGCACATTTAAAAGAGCATCGCCCCGATATTATTGCAACATGGCAATACTATAACGAGTTTATGAAAATCTGTGAATGCCATAAAGAATGAAAGTGAAACTATATGGAGTTTATGCGACATAGGAATGCTAAACTATTTTGCATATCTGCCTTGTAAAAACACTGCAAACTTTAGAATCTAAAGATTACTTTCTTTTTAGCACAAAATTTCTATTTTAGAATTAGCGTATTAAGTTATAGGCATAAATAAAAAACATAAATTCTGTCAGACAGCCACACCTTAGAACTTTCTTTTAAATATGATTGCAAAATAGCAGCCATCAAAGTTTTTATTGTATATTACATACTCAATTGAGACAATTTGCAATCCTGCTTGACACCAAAATTTATCTATAAGCCTTATCTCAAACCCCAAGTGTTTGCAAATACGCACAAATCCCAAAGCTTACTTCAAGTTTTGTGCCTTGTATATATTTTTCAGAATCTTTTGTGATGAGATAGAGTTCATTGTGAGTAGCTCCAAAACTCATATTAGATTCACTGATAATATTAAGGCACATCATAGAGCATTGTTTTTTAATAAGTGCATTTTTTGCGTTAATCTTCGCATTTTCTTTGTCGCATTCTGCTTTAAAGCCAATCTTTATAAGATTATTCGCCTTTAGTGTCGCTAAAATATCTTTATTTTCATGCAACTCTAGAGTCATTGTATCGCCTAAATCTTTCTTTTTTAGCTTACCCTCTCTTTTATGTGGGATATAATCGCTTATTGCTGCTGCCATGAAGAGATAGATTTTCTCATTCTTTATAGAATCTATTGTATGTTTAAGTGCGTTTTCATAATCTTTTGAGCTTTTTACTTGTATGTGTTTAATGCTTGGCGGTAAGATTATGGGCGATTTCGAGCTAATGAAAATGACTTTCGCACCTAAATAATAGAGCGCTAAAGCAAGATTGCTTGCCTGCATACCGCTTGAATGATTGCTAATACATCGCACAGAATCAATCTCTTCAATACTGCCACCACCTGTAACAATGGCGTATTTATCCTGCCAGTATGGATTGTTAAAAATAGCTTTCTTTAAGGCAAAAAGCATAGTTTCAGTATCCGCCATCGCCCCATTGCCTATATCACCACATGCTAGCATACCTAAGGCTGGGTTAATAATCTCATAGCCGCTATTTTTTAGAATCTCTATGTTGTTCTGCGTAATGGGATTTTCTAGCATGAGAGTATTTGCACTTGGGGCGAGAAGCTTTGGGATATTTGGCAGGGCAAGGGCGGTTGATAGGTAGATATTGTCAGCAATGCCATTTGCGAGTTTATTGAGACTATTTGCAGTGAGTGGTGCAAAAAGGGCAATATCAGCCCATTTCGCATAGCCAATGTGATTTTGCGGTGGGTTGGAATCTTTTTGCATATTAGATTCTAAAGTGTTTGGATCCGTGTAAGGCATACTAGCCCAGCATTCATTGCTATCATGAAGCAAGGGCGTATTGCTTAGCGTCTCAAAGCTTAGAGGCGTGATGAATTTCAATGCGCTCTGCGTAGCGACAACGCGGACTAATGCCCCATCTTTACGCAAAGATCTAATTAGCATTAAAATCTTATAAATCGCAATAGAGCCACTCACAAATATGAGAATCTTTTTATCTTTTAACATATTTTTCCTTTATGTGCTTATGTGCGATTATACTTAATAATGGGGGAAAATGCAACTATGTATCACATTGTGTTTTAGACTAACCGTTAAAACGCAATGTGATCAAGAACGAATGTCTTAAACACGCAAACGACAATTAATGAATCTTGTCAATCTGTAATGTACCATTTTTGACTTCTTTTGTGATATCTTGCCAGTTGTTTTCATTGTAAATGTTGTCATTCACTTGGAAATAGTGGGTAATATTCCATTCATTTTTTTTATGCGTACCAAAACCAGCTGTGATAGGTATTGTTGTAATGATTTTTCTATCTTGCAGATAATTGTTGAGAATGTTTTTTGGCACATTAGGACAACCATTAGGAAGATTCTCGCAAAAAATGCTTGAAATATCGTAATTTGCCATAAGTCTAGAATCTACTTTTAATTCCCCGCTTGTATTAAAATTCTTAAAGAGAAAGAGAATATCAGGTCGCCCCTCTTTTGCTGCTATGTTGCTAGGAATGCCTACACTATCGAACCCACTATGATCGCTTACTACAAAAATTTGCGTGTTATCATAAATCTCATTGTCTTTAAGCCATTGTATAAATGTGCTAAGATAGTTCAGAGCACATGCTTCAGAATCATAATGCTTGAAATAAAGTCTTGTTTCTGCCTTATTTCTGTAGGGCATTTCCACTTTATGCGGATAATCATGCCATGCAGTTTTATTGCCAAGTTTATCTTGCCCATTTACAAAGATACATTTTCCTTGCTCATAATACATAGCATAAGGGACATGTGTCATAAGGGCGTGTAGGTATCTAAAGGTTGGCTTTTTAGATTCTGTATTATGCAGATGCGTAAAAGCATAAAATGATGAGGTATAAGGTACAGCAGTGATAGCGTTATTATCTATATCTTTATAACGCAACCATTCGCTATCATTATAAATTCTAGAACGAAACATCTCTGGACTAAAGCGAAATACCCCAAAGCTTAGGATTTTCTTTATGCTGGCAATACCACCTTTTCCTGCTGCTTCAAACGCCTCAAAGGCAGTATGATTATTTTGCATAAAGTAATCTGCATATAAGCTAAGTTGTTGCACCACCACCATATTCTTATTGTATCTTTGTAGATATTTTTTATCCTTGGCCCAATCCCCCATAAAATACCCCACATCATAGCCATTCTTTACAAAAGTATCACCTATAACACCAAAGGCTTCAGTGATACTATCAGCAAGATTATCTTTTCTGGCATTCATATTATATACAGCATAATGCTCCCCGCCGATAAGTGTAGCAATACTATGGATAGTAGAGTTTGTCGTAGATATAGCGTTATCAAATAGCACAAAGCCATCAAGCTGTGTTTTAAACTCTGGAAATTGCTCTAAGAGTGGATGCATATGTGAGCCACTAAACATATCAAGCACCATAACTATGATATTCTTTTCAGTCTTAGAGTAAGAGAATAATTCTTTTTCATAAGGTTGCAGATTGTTATCTTCTGCAACAAGGCTTTTTGGGACTATATAAGTTTTATTTGCTTCCATAATATTAAAGAAAGATATAACACTTAGCACACAAAGACTAATGAGACTAACACTAAAAATACTCTTCAGCCATTTAAAACAAAAATACACAATCGCTACACTTGCTATAAAAGCACACAAGGCATATAAAAGATTATTTGGATTATTAAACTCTGGTTTTTGCAAGACAAAGTGATCCATTGCTCCATAATCACCTACAAAAATAAATGTATTGATTACCCCGATAAGAAATAATATGCTTGCAACATATACACCAAACTTAAAAAGTCGTGTTTTATAAAAAAAGCTTGTAATATAAATAATCATAAAACTAGAACAAAGAAAAGCGCCAAATAAAACTGCTAGTGTTTGATATGTTTGCTTTACATCAAATTGAGAGACATCACTACTATACAAAGCATAAGGGCTAAAGACACATAGCATAAAGCAAATATTAAGAATAGCTAGAATGCTTATCTTGCGATAGGTTGCATAGGTTTTAGAATCTATGGCAGCGTGTGGGGTGAAAATGTTAAATAATAGAGTTTTAAGTTTTCCTTGTGGTTGTGTAGCTTTGCTTGGTATTTTAGTGCTTTTAGATGAATTGGTGTTGTTAGAATCTGATTTTGTAGATTCTATGTTGTTAGAATCTCGTTTTTTGGATACTTCGCTTTGCTCAGTATGACAAGACAAAGAATCCGCAATTCTAGTATCTTGGTTAAGATTTGAAACATTAGAAACTCGGCATTCTACGCCAACCCTATCCGCACTTTCACACATTCTAGTAATTGCAGTATTGCTTTGTGAGTTTTGTGTGGATTTGGGGGCAGGAGTTACCTTAGTGGTAATGACTGCCTCCAAAGACACACAATCTTGCGAATGATTACTCAAAGATGAATGTTTTTTGTGTTTAAATATCTCTTTAAACAACGCAAACGCCATATTACAAGTCCAATATAATACTAACGCACTCGGCATACTATAAAGTAGCACCAAGAACAATAAAGCAATCAAACTCCCTTGCACTCTCGCACCTAACTCTTTTGAGCTATAAAAGACATTGATTAAAGTAAAAGCTGTCATCAGTAAAGGCAGTATATGGATACTTAAGCCAAACAGCATAATAGAATCTGGTTTGCTTAAATCATCTATCCATAAGAAACTTACAAACTGGAGATATGAAGCTTTGTTAATAATCTCATACATTGCAAAAAAGAATGGAATCTGCAGGGCTAATCCACCAAGACTACGCAGGGCATAAATAGGGTGATAATTATGCTGTCTGTATAGCGTTTGTGTAAAAGCATAGAGTTTTGCCCTTTTATATACGCTTTTCCACGATTTAATCCTTTTATCTAATTTCTCTTTTAAATCTGCTTCTTGCTGTGCCTTTTTATCAGTATAGAGAAAGATTTTAAGTAAAAAGAGATTGACTACAAGGCTTAGTAAAATAATGCTTACACCATAGCTTGGTATTATCTTAAGTATATTATGCAATACAACTTCAAGCACTTGTTCCAAAGGAAATATGAATATATAATAGAGAAGTTCAGTAATCATACATTATCCTTTGCAATGTCTTTTTTAGAATCTAGATTCTGCGTTGTCTTTTTTGCACTTTCAAGGGAGTTTGATTTTCGTGCTTGGGCACTACCCTTAAGGTAGCTTCTCGCACTCAAATCTGCACAACCCTTGAAATTATCTAAAAATCCTTCCGCAGTATTTGTGTGGGCTGCGGGGTTTAGAGTGTGATTCTTAGAATCTAGATTCTGTATAGAATCTTCTTTATCCTGCAAAATAATATGAGAATCTCCACACATACCACTTGCTACATTCTCTAATACTCTATTAATCACATTTATCTCATTATGCAGCTCTAGTTTATCTTGCAGTCTAGATTCTAGAATCTCTTTTTCTATTCTTAAAATCTCTTGTGCGGTTTTGATGCCACCCACACCTTGATACTCCCAAAGAAGTGCTTTCATCTCTCTAATATTTTCTTTTAACTTGTCATAGCCCTCTTTATCCTGCAGTAAAGATTCTATAACGCTTGGTAATCTATCAAACTCACTTGGTTCAATGCTTTTGCCTATCTTAGTTAGAGCATCTTTCACCCAAGGTGTTTCATAAATATCTTCTAAATCATAACCCACAATATTAAAATCAAATGTAGGCGTTAGCACAGGCTTTTCAAACAAACATACAAAGTCAAATATCACACCAGAGAAATCCCCTATCATCATATCTGCACGATGCAGGGCATAGATATTATCCCTATTATTATCCCATACGATATTGCTGCAATCTTTGGTTTGGGCTTGCAATGAATCTAGCAATTCCTTTTCGGAATTATAGCTTTGTGGGTGGGGACGGATAATAAGATTAAAATTAGAATCTATAAAAGGTTGAATAAGCTTCATACCATATTTGCTAAGCAAAGCCTCTCTCCCCCAAGATGGTGCTAAAAGCATAGTAGTCTTTGTATCTGTCTTTGGAAAAAAGTGTATCTTTTTCTCATCATCTAGCCCTTTATAATCTTGCAACTTTTCTTGTAAAATATCAAGATAAGTGCAGCCGGTGATGATGACTTCTTTTGTTTTGAGATTTCTTATCCTTTCTACTTCGTGGATAAAATCTGTATGTATGATTGAGTTTGTAAAAACGCTATCAAAGTAATCAAGGGCAAATACCTCATAAATATCTACGTGCGGGAGTGAGTGGATAATATGGCTATAATGCTTCACGCCTTTGCTTCGCTTGATTTGGAGTATATCAAGCTGTGGTGTGCTCATCATTACAATATCAGCCCTAAGGCTATTAAGACGAGAGATAGCTTTAGGACTATCGCTACTACCGATGTATTCAAATTGCGCGTTGGGGTTGTGGTTTTGCGTTGTGTGTTTGTTTGTGTCGCTAGAATCTAGGTTTTTATCATATTGGGTGCGTAAGTGCGAAATATCTTTTTTAGTTTCTATATGAGATACTTCGCCCAAAGGCTCAGTATGACAAGCGGTTGTAGATTCTAACTTCTGTATAGAATCTCTTTTAGAATCTAAATCTTTTGCGTATAGTTCAAAATCCTCTTTTGATGAAGTAAGATAGGTATAAGGATAAGAGATGGAATCGAGATAAGTTAATATAGGCTTAAAAACATTATGATATTGCTTGCCCTCACTATAAAAGACAAGTTTATGATTTTCTTGCTTACCTTTTTTAAGCTTTACCCCCCCCCCCCCAGTCGTTAAAGAAATAACTTTATAAAAAATACTTTTGAAGAAAAATATTGCTGAAGCAAAAAGGGCAATAGCTGATGAGAGTAATAAAGAGCCAGTACCCGGATCAAGATAGGCAAACAAACTACAAGGCATAAGGCATAAAAGCAAGATAAATTTATATAGAATCTTCATATAAATCCTTTAGTTTCTTACAATATTTTCATGTTGTATTTTCATGCTAAAAATACAAAAAAGCAAATGAATTTTCACATTATTAATGATTATTGATAGCAAAAAATAAGCGAAAATTATAACATAAATTATACGAAGACACTATGAAAATTTAAAGCGTTTAAATAGCTTGGAATATATTCATTCTATATATCACACGATTAAGATCCACTAAACAGATTTTCACAAGATAACTTAATGCAGTATAGAATCTTGTGCTATGGATTATAAAATATATGTAGATTCTATAATACAAGCCCATAATATAAGCAATATAACTTTCAATAAAGTGTGAAATGGGCTATATCTCACGCTCAAATATTTTATCGCCCATGATTTGTATAAGCACTTTTAGATCTCTTGGGAATTTGCCTTTAGAATCTCTTTTTGCATGAAATGCTTCATAAAGTTTGTTTCCTCTACCGAAAGCCTCACCGCTTTGCTTGCCTGTATATGTAGCATATACTTTACATTCATTATTTTCACATGAGATTATTTTAATCTCATGTGTTGTTACATTATTCATACCATCGTGGTTCCCAAATATGTCTATTTGTGTGCCACTAAGATTGCCAGATGAGTCATATTGCCCCTGCATTATACGCTTAAAGTCTCCGGGACCAATATAGTGTTCACTTTTTTCATAATCTCCAGTAGCTACTCCATTTACCACATTAAGTATGGAATGAATCCATGTATTATAATGAGCATGAATTTCTTCATATTTACCATGTAGTTTGTCATTTGTAATACTAAACTTTGCTTCATACCACGGAACTTTTACCTGTTGCTTACCATGCAATTTGCCATCTTTATAATATAGTACAACCTCGCGTTTAAAAAAATAATCATCGGGGTCGCCAAAACTCATATATTGTTTGCCATGTAATTCCCCATCTTTGCAATTTGTCTCATATACTAGCTTTCCAGTTTCTTTATTATATGCTTTTGTTTTACATATATTGTTCTTACATTCATTACTTATGCGAACATCTATAGAATCAAGCTCTTTTAAAAAATAGTGAAACGATTCATATTTGAAAGGATTGAGTGTGTCTGTTGTAATCTCTAGGAGCTTATCATCATCGCGATACTCCCCCCCCCCCCCATCTTTTTTATCATCATCTTCTTTATCGTTTGCATAAAATTTAAAAGTCCCATCTTCTATTTGCATATCATTTAGAGTTGGCACTCTACACATTTCATCTGCTAACACTAGGGTATTCACACATAGCACACCGCATAGCATAAAAGCCCCTTTGTGTAACAAGCTTGTAGAAAGTCGCGTAATATTATGGAATCTAGACATATTCTCTCCTTGTAAAAATAAAAACATGATTGTATCTAAAAAATCATAGATTCTATACTCTTTTGTTAAGTAGCATTTCACCATGCGTAAGGCAGTAAAAGCTATCCCCCATTTTCTTTGCGACATCTAGGTCATGTGTGATAAGCAAAATGCCTAGTTTATAGGTTTTTTGCAAGTGTTTTAGAAGTTTTAAGATTCTATACTGCACGATAATATCAAGGTCTGTTGTGGGTTCATCGGCGATTAAAAAAGGGGCTTTTGTAAGCAGGGCAAGGGCTATCATGGCTCTTTGCAACATTCCCCCACTCATCTCAAATGGATAGAGTTTTAAGACTTCTTTTTGTAAGCCGACTTCATGTAGCATAGATTCTATAGTTTTCATATCCCAATGTATTTTTAGAGCGTTTGCACTCTCTTTTATATGCGTATGGAGTGAATAGAGTGGATTAAAGCAAGAGCGGGGATTTTGCATAATGCTTGCAAAGACTTTTGCGCGTGAAGTCTGCGGATTTATAGGTGTATCATTGAGTAATAGCTCACCGCTTACCTGCTTTATATTCTTTGGGAGTAAGCCCTGCATAGCAAGGGTTGTAAGCGTTTTGCTGCTGCCACTTTTACCAAATAGTATAGTCGTTTGTCCTGCTTTTATACTAAGATTCACATCATTTAATAGAATCTTGTTATTACACATTAAAGTGAGATGTTTAAGCGTTAATGTCATAGATCGCCTTTAATGGATAATATTTGAATCACAATCAAAATAATCTCGTAAGCTATCACCTAGCATATTAAACAAAGCAACTGCTATAAATAGGGCTAATCCCGGATAAAGCAATAACTCCGGATTGCTAAATACATAATCTTTAGAATCACTTAGCATAACCCCCCATTCTGCCTGTGGTGGCTGCACGCCAAGCCCAAGAAAAGATAGCCCAGCAATATGCAGCATGATATGCCCTATATCCATAGTCGCAAGCACAAAGCATTGTGTAAGGATTGGCGTCAGCATATTGCGTTTAAAAATCTGCCAATTACTCGCACCATAGACTTGTGAGAGTAGCACAAACTCGCGGTGTTTTAATCCTAGCACAATACTGCGGATAATCCTTGCATACCAAGCCCAATGCGTTAAGGCAATAGCTAGCATTACATTTTCTAATCCAGCCCCTAATATGCCAACTAAAAAGAGTGATAATACAATGGTGGGCAAACTTAAAAATAAATCGCATAGACGCATGATAAACTTATCGATTTTCCCGCCAAAAAATCCAGCAATACCACCGATACTTATCCCCAAAAACATAACGCATACTAAGATTATCCCCACAGAAAAAAGTGAGATTCTAGCCCCAAATATTAAACGCGTGAAAATATCCCTGCCAAGATGATCTGTCCCCAGAAAATGCTCTGTGCTAATAGGTGAGAATCTATTATCTAAATCAATCGCATCGGGGGTATAAGGCAAAAAAAATGGCGCAATGAGTGCAATAAGTAGTAAGAAAATAATCATAATAAGAGAAAACTTTCCTAAAAAAGAAAGCTTTTTTCTATATAGCTTAGAATCTATTGTCATCGCACACTTCCAAAACTTTATAATACATGAGAGCCTTCCATATTCTTTCTTATGCGTGGATCAAGGGCTGCATAACATATATCAATAATGAGATTACACAAAGAAAACACAAGGCACATAATAAGCACAAAGCATTGAATAATAGGATAATCATGATTTGCAATGCCTTGCAAACTATAATAGCCAATGCCCGGAATCGCAAAAATGCTTTCTATAATGAGAGCCCCACCGATGAGTTCGCCAAAGTGCATGCCAAGTGCGGTGATAATAGGCAGAGTCGCATTGTAGAAAACATGCTTGATTGTTACATGTCCCTTTTTTAATCCACGCAAATACGCATAAAGTATATGTCTCTCTTTTGAGACTTCAAGCATATTTGCACGGATAAGGCGTATATTCACACATATTGACATGAAAGCAATGCTTATAGCAGGTAAAATGAATGAATGAAGTCCATCTACACCAAGGGCTGGTAGCCAACCAAGCGTGAGAGAAAAAAGCATAATAAGCAAAAATGCAAACCAAAAATTCGGCATACAAACGCCAATAAAGCAAATAAAGCGAATGAGAAAATCAGGGATTTTATCCCTATAATATGCAGCGATTATCCCAAAAGGCACAGATACTAAAATCGTAAGTAAAAACGCAAAGAGTGCGAGTAAAAGCGTATTGGGCAAATAATATAAAAAATCACTCCATACATCTCTATCACTCATATATGACTTACCAAAATCAAGTGAAACTGCCTTTTGTAGCCATAAGAGATACTGCTCTAGTATAGGCTTATCTAAGCCAAACTCATGGCGGATCTCTGCTATTACTTCAGGTGTTGAGGGCAGATTTGAGTTTATAAGATATTGTGCTACTGGATCAGTACTATTCAATCTTAAAAGATAGAAAATAATAAATGATGCAAGAAAAAGTATAGGAATAATCATAAAAATTCTATACAAAATGTAGCGAAGCATTATTCATAAAACTCCCAGAATGGAATCTCAAATGCCCTTACATCAGGGGCTATACCTTTGATACCCACTCTCGCAACAACTTTATTTGTATCATAAGTGAGTGGGATATAAATCTGTGTGCTATATAGCATATCAAGAAAGCTTTGCGTTTGTTTAGTGAGATTTTCTTGTGCTTTATTTAAATCTATTTTTTTAGAATCTGCGTATATATCATAAGGACTTTCAATAAGGGTTTTAATCGCTTTATCAATAGAATCTTTATTTATAGAATCTGTTTTAGGCAAGGCTACTTGTGCCATATAATCAGCATGTCCCTTATGTCTCATGGAGTTAATAAAAGTAAATGGCTCATAAGGCACACCCCATGTTTGACTAAAGCATAGCTCAAACTGCCCTTGTGTTTGCTTTTTCCTATACATTGTTATTTCATTTGGGATTAACTCTAAAAAGATTCCAATATCTTTTAATTGTGCTTGCATAATGGTGGCAATGGCTTTTTGTGTTGGGTTATTAGCAATGAAGTGAAGTTGAACTTGTAGTTTTTTATTGTCTTTATATAGATAGCCATCACTCTTTTTTGTATAGCCCATTTGTGTTAGAATCTTTTCTGCTTTGTCTTTATTATAGGTTAGCGGCGTGTAGCTTTTTGTCTTTGTAAAGGGGAGATTTTGATTAAATAAAAATTGTGCTTCTTTTTGATAGCCATAATACACAGATTCTATAATCTTTGCTTTATCTATGCTTAGGGCTAGGGCTTCTCGCATATTTTTGTCTTGCAGGGTTTTACTTGCTGGATTTACAATAAGAAATGTGGTAAATGCTGGGGGGCTAACAAAGGTTTGAAACTGCTTTGTTTCTGCGATATTATGAAAAATCTCAATAGGTATAGAATCTGAGCCATAAATCATATCTACTTGCTTAGTTTTCAGTGCTACTAGCTTTGCGTTTGGATCAATTATAATTTTTGTAATGATAGTATCATAATAGATTCCATTATATTTTTCTTTGTCCCAATAGTGTGGATTTTTACTAAAAGTATTGCTTATGCCAACTTTTGTGTCAGTTAGCATATATGGACCTGTGCCAATGGGCTTTTTGGGATTATTTTTTGCTAAGTCCAAATCTTGTGGAATCATACTTGGGGCAATAAAGCGAAAGGGGCGAACAAGGGCTAGTTCATTTAATGTCGCAATATAGGGGTGTTTTAGTGTTAGCTTAATCGCATAGTCATCAAGGGCTACTACATTATCTATTGTCATAACAAGGGCTGACCATGAATGCCTTGCTTTATTCTTTAAAATCGATTGAAAGTTTTTTACAACTGCCTGTGCGTTAAAAGGCTCTCCATTAGAAAATAACACATTTTTTCTTAAATGAAAAATATAGCTTTTTCCAGAATCTTTAATCTCCCAAGAGAGTGCTAGTGAGGGCGTAATATTGCCCTTGCTATCAGTCTTTACTAAGCCTTCATAAATCATATTTTGTGCGTAAAGCTGATTGAGATTATAGCCCTGTGGATTCATATCGCCGACATTTTGCGATACTGCTACACGCAAGATATTTTCAGCAAAAGCATAGTGAAAACTACATAGCAACAAAAAAGGCAATAAGATTCTATACATTAAGATATTCCTTTTATTTGTGATGATTTACAATCTAGTGTTTTGATTTATATTAAATAGTTGAGTGTATATTTTGCTTTTTTAGATTCTCATATTAATTTAGAATCTAAAAATACTTTCACAATAAATCTGCGTAATGATAGCACGAAATAATAAACTATGCTATCTAAATATTACGATTGTATTGTAAGTAATATTTTAAACCTAAGATCTAGTATCTATCATGTTGAGTGAAGTGGAGTGTCTAGTACGGAATACGAAAGAAATGTTTCTCTATAAAATCACAACAAGTCGCCTTGGATTCTTTATTTCTATGAACTTGCGTGTTTATGGTGTATTCACTGCCATTGCTTGCACTGCCCTTTGTGTAAAGATTGTATGAGTTTAACACTTTATTGATACTTTCATTTTGTGTTTTTGCAATATTTTGTTTTCGTTTATCCTCTACTTCTTTTGCTTTTACAATCTCTTTGCGATAATTATCCATATCTCCATTTTTTAAATATGTTTTTGCATTTGTATTGCATGATTTTCTTTTTGCTTGGGGCTTATTGCTAATTTGTATGCTTTTGTTTGTGATGATATATTTTTTTGCATTTCAACTTCTTTTCGCCTTATATTAATATAATCATCAAGTTCTTTCTTTTTTATTGTTATTTCCTTTATTGCTATTACGGCGTATTCTTTTGTTAATTGCCAACCCTTTTAGCCCCTTTCTTTAAAAGCTGTATAGTTTTATTTTTTTCTAGTTCTAACTGTTCTTTTTCCTCTTTAGTATAAGGTGTTTGAATATTTACAATAAGATTTAGTGGATTTTTACTCTTGTAGTCTGTGCTGAATACATAAAGGTTATAAATCCTTTTATCTTGTGTAAAAATAGTAAGGTTTGTATCTATGCCTATGAGTTTTGGTCGTATAGATAATGCGTTTTCCATGTGCGGTAATTCTTTGACTTCAAAGCCTATGCTATCTCCAAGTATATAGCCCACAATCTTAGATTCCATAATGATTGTTGAAGTCATTGCATATCGTGTTCTTATTTTAATAGTATCCAAGACTTGATAAATTGACATCAAGGATTGCACTGCCTATTTCTTTTTGTTTAAAAAGCACTTGTCTTTTATTTTTACTTGCTTGTGATAAAAAGTTAATCTCGCTACCACTTAGAGATAACTTTGTGTATAGTTGCTCTAATGTTTTTTCATCTTTTGTGGGGAATATAATGTAATTACTCATATTTTCAATAAAAGTGTTTGCATTAGAGATTTCATCTAAAAAATCAAGGTTTTGTAGTCCCATAGTGATAACGCCATTGATTTTTCTAATCTCTACAATCATTTCAATGATTTTCTCTCTCATGTTTTTATCATTTAGATAATCTCTTAATTCATCAATCCATATAAAAAAGCCTTTATTTGTATTCTTTGAAATGTTTTTTATTTTATGGAATAAATACATTGCACTTAATGCAGATAATTTTGGATTTTTTAGAATGCAAAAATAAATAAACATCACATAAAAACATTGCAATACTATTTTAAAGAATTTCAAAACCTTACAAGCTATTTAGATTCTAAAGCAGATGATAAGATACATTACAAGGAACAACAATTAAGTGATTTTACACTGCTACAAACAAAGATTAATAGTTTCTTTACAGAACATGAAAATGAAGCAAAACAACAAGAAAAAGATTTAGAACAACAGCAATACTATACTGACTTTATTGAATGGTATATCATTGATAGAAAAATGAGAAATATAGATTATATGCGTAAATCATTGCATGATAAATACAAGAATAATACTTTGCATGAGTATTTAGAAAAATATGATAATACTGCCTTAATAGATTATAAAGTGCATTTGCGATTGTTAGAAAAAGAGAAACAAAAACAAAATGCAAATACACAAGAAAATGCCCTTAATAAGAAAGGACTTGAGAGATAAGAACTATTGAATTACCATTGCTTCTTTGATTTTTTTCAAATTATCTTTAACAATAATATAATTAGATTCTGCATTATGGTCGCTTATTTCTAGCTTATCAATATAAGGATAAAAAACATCATTTAGCCATTTTGCAAGTGCTTTTTTATTATTAAGATTTGTTTGACTAAAACCTGGAAAATTTCCATAGTATTTTTTACTATGTGTATTTATGTAGCTACCTGCAGTCATATAAGTAGTTTCAAGGATACAACTATCTACAAAACCATACTTCCCACCAAAATATCCCATATTTAATTTACCATTCAAAAGTTTTTCTCTATCATGCTTAGTCCATTCTATATCTTTGTAGGGTTCTATTATGTATTGTATAAGAAACCAATCACAGCCATAGCTATCAATCATGTGCCCCCATTCTGCTTTGCTATACTCGCCTTTTGCAATATTTGCATAATATATTGCTTGTTTTAGCATTTTCTTTTTATCATCAGGTATATCATTTGCTAACTCTGCGATGACATTTTTGTCATAAACGATAACAACTTGATTGTCTTTAAGTGTTTGTTGTGCTTGTTTTGCTTCCTCTGCTTTTTTCTGTGCTTCTATTTCTTTTAATGTTGCACCTTGCATATTTACACACAATAATGTTGCACCTAAAACTACTGCACCAAGTCTTTTACTTACTTTCAAAAACTTATTTTCCATAAACTATCCTTTTAAAATAAAATAAAAAAATGTATTATAACAAAATCACATGTTTATTACATATTTTTATATTTATCAAATACTTTAAACTTGATAAACTCTGCGATTTTCATATCATATTGTTCTGCCATTGCCCTTAGCTTTTTACTTTCTGCTGGAGTGCAATAGAAACCATATCTCTCTGTGCTTTTTTTCTCTTTATCTTTTAGTGGTGCTCCATATCTTTTCTTTGAAGTCTCACCCTCTGCATTTTCGATAAATGTTTCTATATCATGTGCCTTTTTTGTCTTTCTTTCTAACTCTACACTTTTAAAAGTGTTTTGTCTTTGTTGATTAATGTCTTTAATACCCATTGTATTTCCTTTCTTTAATTTAGATAACTATGTTTGCAATAAAAATCAAAGTTTATATGCTTCATAACTTCATTCCAATCATCAAAATATTCTGTCAATCCATTGCTTGTGTCATAGATTTCATATTGACTATTTTTGTTTGTTGTGATTTTATAATGACTGCATATTAAAACATTATCTTTTTCTGCTGAAATGTATCTTGGTGCTATATCAAAATACTTTCTGCTATCACTTTTAATCTCAATTCTATTACCCATTGTATTTCCTTTCTTATTTAAATAAATGACTATGACTACCTATTCTTACCAAATGCAAACTATCTTGTTTTACTTGATATATTAACAATAAATCAGGCTTTATATGACATTCTCTAAAGTCTTTTAAATCGCCTTGTAATTTATGGTCTTTATACTTTGGTTCTAACAATTCTTGTGATAGTAGCTTGTGTATGATTGGTTCTATCTCATCTTGTTTTAACCCTTGCTTGTATGCAATCTTTACATCTCTTTTAAAACTATTTTCAATTTTTAATTTCAGCATTCACTTCCCTTTCCATTTCTTGCCAAAATTCTCCAAAACTTGCATACTCTGTTGCTTCACCATTACCACATAATTTTATGGCTTCCATTGTTTCAGCATTGGGTATCCCCTGCCTACTTTCACATATTTCAACATCTGCATGTATTTCACTTGCTAAATCTTTGAAATTCTTTACAAACTCTTGTTTTACATTCTTAATGACTAAAGTCATGTTATTTCCTTTCTTTAATGTATTTTATAAGTAGTCTATATTACTAACTTATTTGTTCGCTCATACTCATTGCCTTAATCTCACATAATAACTCATCATAAAACTTAATGAAATCACTATATGCTCTTTCACTCTCATTACAAAGCTCTGTAATGCCTAAACCTAAACCTGTTGCATTTCTATATGCCTCCCTTTCATAGATAACACTACTCATAAGTTTGAGATTATCTAAATCTTTTTCGCTTATGTATATTTGCAAGTCTTTAACTTTATTTATCAAAAATGGATTGGGACTAGCTTTATTAATCAATATTAATGTTTTTGCATGTGGATTCATAACACTAATTTCATCACATATTGTTATCATTCTATCAAGCACTGCAACATCATATTGACTTGGTATTGTTGGCACAATAATAATGTCTGCAACAACTAAAGCTTGTCTCATCTCTTTAGAATCTCTACCACCTGTATCAATAACAATACAATCATATTTTTTCTCTAGATTCTTAATCTCTTTTGTTAATCCATATCCTGTTCTCTGCAATGAATTAAATAAAAACTCATGCTCTGCATTTGTCCTTATATCTATAAAAGCTTCTGTGCTTCTTTGTGGGTCTGAATCTATAAGCAACACTTCATCGCCCTCTTGTGCTAATTTAATAGCAAGATTCACACTTAAAGTAGTTTTACCACTGCCACCTTTTTCATTTGCTATTGCAATAACCATTTGAAATCCTTTTAAATAAATTTAATAGATAAAGCAATAAATAAGATAATATTATATCACATTTTATTGCTTATATATCTATTAATAAGCATTTTTTAAGAGTGAAAAATACATTTAATTAGCATTAAATTTATGTTTTTTATTTTCTTATTTATATATTAATTATCATTTAATATGTTGTATATTATCTCATATTTAATTATATTAAACATTAATTTAAAGAATAATAAAAACTAAAATTTAGCTATTAAAACGCATAAAAAGCATTTATTAGCATATTAATTAATCATACTATCAATTTCAAAACACATAAAAACGCTTATTAATAGATACCAAAGCCCTAAAAGGACTTTGTGTTTAAAAAGGTGTATGTTGGACTAAACTAAAAAACTAGGGCGGGTGGCATGTGGGGATTCCCCTACGCCCTCCTATGCAATGGTGGGCTTCTCTCCTTTGCAATGATTGCTTTTATAACCCTTTTTTCAATTACACTATTAAAGCTATTTATATGCTTGTAATCTGCAAAGCTTTTATGCTGTTTATGTGATAAAGATATATCTTTCATGCTAAAAACTAGCAATGATTTCTTTTTAACATGTCTGCTTATATCATCTTTTAAGCACATAAGCTTTTCTATTGTGTCTTTATCTGTGATATTAGCTTCTTTGATAATAGATTGCATTTCGTTTATATATTTGTTTTCTGTGTTTGCTTCAAACTCTGCTTTATCTATGTCTATGATATTTTTACGCATATATTCTTTAATATTTTCAAGCAAGTTTATATCTACTTTTTCATTGCCCTCTAATATTATTTCTATGCCATTAAAATCAAAACATTCTATATTTAAGCAATTATCTATTATTACATATTCGCTATTTTCTTTTTCGCTAAAATATATGGTGGTGTTTCTTAGCTCATATTCTTTATAGCCTTGTTCTTTTAGCCTTTCTGTGTATAATGGTAATGGTGCAAATGTATGCCTTAATGGTGTTTTTGTCCTTAGAATTTCAAGCATATAATTCATTGCTGCTTTATTGCATGATAATTCTTGCATTCTTTCTATACAATTTTGCTTTTTATGCTTATACTGCATTAAATGTTTTTGTGTGCTTTGTATCTCATTTTTAATATACTCTTGCATTGCTTCCTTGCTAGTCCAACCTTTTATTGACTTTTTTTCAATTTTTAGTTGTTCTTTCCAATATTCTAGTATCTCTTTTGATTTTTCTGTTTGCTTTTGTGCGTTTTCTCTTTTAGCCCTTTTGACTACTTTTTTTCTAAAATTTAGCTCATCTGTTCTTTCTTTAATTTCCTTTTTGTAATACTCTCCATTTTCAAGCCTTGTGAGATAATTTTGTAGTTGTTTTATTATATGATTAACATTCTCTATTTTATCTGTTAATTCCATAAACTCTTTATACTCATTAAAACTTTTAAGCCTTTGTCTGTCTTGCTCCGCTTGTATTTGTTTTTCTAGCATTTCATTATCTAATTGTGTTTCATTGTCTTTAATGCTAGATTCTGTGTTTTCTGCATTAAAGTCTGTTTCTGTTGACTCTGTGTCTGTTTCTTGTGTTTCTTGCATATTTGTATCTATGCTAGAATCTGTTTCACTTTCACTATAAACAATATTATTTTCTTTTTCAATTTGATGAATGCAAAAATTAAAAAAGCTACTTTCTAATAAGTCTTGTCTGTCTATCTCTGCTACGATAGAATCAAATATTGCAAATACATGTTTCTCTTTATTTTCTTGTAGTTTTTCTAATTGTTTTTCTATATCATAATCACTATGACTACAATAAGAAAAAATAACATTTTCTTTTAAGTCTGTATCCATACATTCTAAAAAGCTAGAATCTACTTCACAAACACATTTGCAAGTATTGTCTTTTTCGCTTATAAAATAAAATTTGTTTTTTACTTTATACATTATCCTATTTTCTCCATTGTTGCAAAAAATTGTGTCTCTTATATACTTTGTCAATGTGTTATAAGTCTTTGCAATGTTTTCTACTTTCATGTTGTATCCTTTCTCTTTAAACTTGTATTATTTAATAATTGGCATTTCTACTATATCAATGGTATTTTCTAAGTCGTGCTGTATAATCCTATAAGGCATTGTGTCATTTTTAAAATACCATGTTGCTTCTTTCTTTGTGTCTAGTGTTATCATAGAATTGCTGTTTTTTTGCAATGCGATTGTTACCCCTTTAAGCTCGGTGCTGTCTATATTCTCTTTTTGCTTTGCAATTCTTGCATTACCTATTTTTGCTGTTATGAGATTGTCTTTAAACTCAATAACCTTTTTTGCAAAGTTATCAAATAATGCAAGTTTGCTAAATTCACTTGATAATTTGGCTTTATATGCGTATTGGAATTTATCATATATGTTTTTATAATCTACATATTCTTTAAATCTTTCTACTTTACCGCTTATAATTCCTTTATCGCTTTTATACATGATTTCTACTTCATGTTCTTTTATGTTGGCATTAAAGGATATTTCTCCACTTTTTTTACTGCCTACTTTGATTAAGTTTTTAAGGCTGTAAAAATCGAGGTTTAATTCGTTGCATTCTAATTGGCTATTATTACAATACACTTTAATTAGCACTTTGCTATCTGTAAAAATTACATATTCTTTTGTGATATGTAAGGCTTTCATCTTGCTAAATTCGTTTTTGCTTACTTTACATTTAAGAATTGCTGTTGGTATAAAAATTTGCATGTTTTAATCCTTTCTTGTTGTTTTCATATTTTGCAAAAAATCTATTATTTGGATAGCTGTATCATGGTAAAAATATCCAAAATCATTTATTGAATGCCATTTAAAGTTATCTTTGTCTTTTATTGTTTCTCCTTTATATGTAAAGTAAAATAGTCCTGCCTTATAATCATAGTAGGTTCTTAACTTGCTTTTTTCAAAGATAACCTCCTTTATACCTTTATAAAAGCTACTTAACTTTTTTCTTTCTTTTATAAAATACTCTATGTCTTTAATTAACCTGTCTCTTGCTTTTTTGTCTAATCTTTCTTTGTGGCATATACTCATCTGTTAATCCTTTCCTTTTAATTTGCTTCTTTAAGCTCGTTTAATATGCTTATAAAGTTTGTATAAACATATTTACTCATCATTCCCTTTTTATGTAGCCTTATTGAGTCGGTTTGCAATAAAATATTATCTAGGTATATTTCTCGCATAACGGGATTTTTAAAACTCTTTACACTCTCTTGCATTCTTTCTTTAAATGCTTTTATAATTTCGTTTTCTTGTTGCCTTTTTGTCAATTTTTGCATATGTTTATCCTTTCCTTTTTAAACATTTATTTATTTTTAATTACTATTAATTTAACTCTTTAATAATAATTAAAAAACACTTTTTAATCTCTGCCTTGCGTAGCAAGGCAACTATAACAAATAATTCTTTTCCGCCGATTTTTTAGCGTGGGCTTACCACTTAACAAGCCCTTGTTTATGGTCGAGTCCGACTCGGTGCTTCTCGTTGGCGTTCTTAATAATCGCATGTTTTAGCCCTGTTTCACGCATTAAGATTAAAGCGGTTTGCTCGGCTTCGGTTAGATTCTTGGTTGCTGTTTCCACGCTTCCTACACTAACAAGCGTATATAATACCCCTTGTTCTTGTTGAAGTAGTGTAACTTCGTAAAATTCTGTTATAGGCTCTTGTAAGCTGTCAATAACTCGCAAGACTCCGCCCTTTGCTCTCTCTAGTGTTTTGATGTGTTGTTGTAGCATGTTACGCCCCTTTCTTGTTGTCTAACAATACGCAATTTTTAGCATTTATGCACTTTTCAAAATAGCATGTCATAGGCTCTTGTTCTTTTACATGTTTTAGCAAGGCTTGTATGTCATTATGCTTTTTAAAGCTTTTGTGGTTTGATATAAAGCTAATTTTATTTGCTTCCATTGTTCCAAACTCTACTAACTCGCCTTTAAAACTGCTTTGGCATAAAAACACACATAAGGCGGATTTTAAGCCCGTTGTGTTCCTTTTGATAAAGTTTGTCTAAATCAGAGTCTATTAACTCACAATATTCATATTCCACACGATTACGATTAAAACCAAACATTTTCTATCCTTTCTCTAAGCCACTTTCTTAGCTTTTCTGTTAAAAAATCTGTTTCTATGTGTAGGCTTAAATACCCAATTATAACCACGCTCAATGCTTTGATTTACGCAATTTATAACACTTATTCCTTTTTGCTCTAACTCATTAAATACAAAGCATAAACGCTTTAAACTAAACTCATTCATTGCCCTGCCTTTTTCTTTTCTGTAATTCATAAATTGCAATAATAAATTTCTGTGTTTTGTTGATACATGCTCTATAACTTCTTGTTCTTTTTCTTGCAAAGTTGTTTCTACACAATTCCATAATCTTTCCAAGCATTGCATACCTACACTATCATCATTATCATCGCAAATCCACAAGCAATTATTCTCTTTGCTATACGCTATCATGCTTTGTAAATCTTTCTTTTGTGCCACTAGCTTTTCTACATGGCAAACAAAAGTCTTTTGATTCTGTGGAATTAGAAACATACCTGTTCTTGCAAGTGAAATACTAAAGCTTCTTAACGCTTCTAATTCACTTGCACTCATTTTTTCTTTGAGTGATTGTTGTATTGTTTGTATTTGTGTGTCTTGTTTATTTTGCAATAATTTTTGTAGTTGATTGATTTCTATTTCCTGCAAAACATTTTCATTCATGCCTATTTAAAGCATGAGCTAAATATTCTGAATCTATTTCTCTTGCAACCGCATAATTACCCTTAAAATCAAAATCTTTAGCAAGTAATTCTAGTTCAGCTTCATCTACCTTTGATATTATGAGTTTATCGCTTTTCTTTGGGTTATTTAAATCCCATGTGTTTATAATCTGTTTTATCTCATCTGTGCTTAAATCCTTTTCTACTTTACTTTTTGTTGGAATTTTATGCTGTTTATTTTTCATTTTTACTTCCTTTTTATCAAACTTCCCCCTTACAATATCTTCAAAGTCATCACCATATATAGCTTTTAGTCTCTCTATTTTAGAATCACTTGCCCTGCCTAAAAAGCTATGCAATTCTGCTTGTCTTACTAGCATTTCATTCAAGCTATTTCTAAGCTCCGCTACACTCTCTTTGTTGGCAATCTCTTTTTCATAAGCCTTTTTTGCTTTCTCTCTTGTATCTTTTGCTTTTTGTATCTGCCCTTGTAATTCTTTTATATATTCATCACTTATAAGCTTATTGTAGCCATTATGAAATCTTTGCATATAGTTTTTATCTGTATATGCAGCATCTCTTACATCTAGTCTTGTAGAAATGCTTAAAGCTTCATTTAAATCTTTACCGAGATAAAAGTCAATCATGCCGTTATATCCTTTTTTTGCCCCAACAGATTCACTCAAACTCTCTAAAAGCTTATTAAGGCTATCTAGTCTCTCACCTTTTTCTTTTATCACTTGATATAATTCATTACTTGCCTTACCAAAGCCTCTAAAATTACTTAAAATCCTTTTTTCATCATCAGTTGCTACTCTGCCACTCTTTAGTATATCATCAAGCAAACTAAGAGATTCTATATTTGCATCATATAGGGCTTTTTGTCCTTTTAAGTCTTGTATTTCCCCTAGTTTAAATTCTTTATTCAGTGTTGCTAACTCTTCAGGGTTTAGAATACCTGCTGGATTGCTATCACTTTCTATATTTTCTAATTCTTTTGGACTTTGTTTTTCTTTTGGTTTTGGTTTTGGTTTTTGTGGTATAATGTCGCTATCGGTTTTAGCAATATTAGCGTTTGGACGCACACCATCACGGGTTACTTGAGCTTTTACCGCTACTTCTGTTTGCATGTGCGGCGAACTTAAGGAAGTAGGATTCTCTAAGTTTTCTAACTCTAAAGTATAAATTTTATTATTGCCTTCCTTTTTTTTCAAATAATGTAATTTTTGCTATCGCTTCCTTACCATTGACATTTATATCTTTTGTAAATCTATGCACTTGAATAATATTATCTCTATTTTTGTAATCATTATGCGATTCTCTTTTTGTAGCATTTTCATAAAGGTTTTTTAGGTCTTGTCCCACCCTGTAATGCTCATCTATGGTAAAGCCATTTGCAACGCTTTTATCCACTGCCTTTTTGCTTGATATTTTGTTGCGTTCTGTTTCTGTTATTACGCCTTTTAGCCCTGTTTCTTTGTTGATAATTTCCTTATTTAAAATAGGCTTCAAAGTTTCCTTTAAATCATTCCTTAAATCCCTTATGCCCTTTGTTTCCTGTGTTGCATAAGTGAAGTTGGATTCTGTCGGTATAGTCTTTGATATTTCCTTGTCATGTTGAGCGTTAAGCGAAACATCTTTATTTGTCTGTGTGTTTGTAGGTGTTTCTAATTGTGGATGCCCATTTTCTAGTTTTTCTCTCTCTGCAAGTATCTTTTTTTGTTCTGCCCTTAAAGCAAATAGATTGTTTTCGTATTCATCGCTATATTCTTTGATTTTATTTTGTGGTATCTCTTGTGTAGTTTCTGTTTGTGTATCTTTCTTAACACTGCCTTTTTTCTTTAGAGATACATTTCTGTGTATTCTAGTCCTTGAGTTATCCCTATCATCGTTTCCATCATGCTTATATCGCTTGTTGTCAGTCTCATCAAGTCTGATTCCAGCATTATGTCCTTGTGTATCTCTGCTAATATTAACATTGGCTTCAATGTCGCTGCTGCTATGGCTAGAGTCATCTCGTAAATTTCCTTTTTCATTAGCTTTTTCATTCCCGCTTTGTGCCATCTCTTTTGAGCTTGGTGAATACTCATCGCTAATTCCATTGTCTCTTTTGAGAGTTGTCTCTGTGTCCTTATTTTCTTGTGGATTATTGCTCGTGCGTGTAGTAATCCACTCAGTGTCAGCTCCATTCTCTCTTTGAGTAGCTTCGTGTTTATTGTCTGTGTGGCTTTCTTTTGTGCTTGTTTCTTTTTCTGTGTGGTTTGTTGTGTTTGAGTTTTGTTTTGTGTTTGCATGTGTATCCTTTGTATGTGGTGTTATGCCATTATCTTTTTGTATTGTATCTCTTTTTTGATTGAATGGATAGTCATCAAGCAATTTAGTTTGTATTTTTTCTATTGCCTCAAGTGCTTCATCACAAGCTTTAAAATCATCAATAATGTCTAAAGCGGCACGATTGAGAGAGTTTTTGACTTTTTCTGTTGCAGCTACATAATCATCGTATGTTGTTGATACATTGTCTCTAACTTCATGCTAATTTTTAAGTGCCGCCGCTACTTCGTCTCTATTATGTGCGTTTTGAAGTTTTGCATATTTCAAAAACCATAGGTCGTCTTTAAGGTCATATTGATATAAGAAATCATCTATTAGATTTGTGTATTCTTTTGCCTGTTTCCTTGATTCTTCTGCACTTAACTTTTTTCTGTCTTTTGTATATCCTTAGATTCTATCTCTTTACTTATTTCCTGTTTTGTGGTAGGATTTGCATTGCGAGTCCATTCGTTTTCTTTACTCGCTCGGCTGATGAAAGTTTGGATATGGTCGGCATTTTTTATCTTATTTGCTATATAATCCTCTCGTGCTTTTGGTAAAAATGTTATCAGTCTTTTATTGTTCTCTGCTGTTATTAATAATATAAAAAAGTTTTTTCCATCATTAAATACCTTAATTAAGTCGGTTCTATCACCACTTGTAAGCTTTAAATCCCATTTATTCAGCGTAGGCTCAACAAGATTTAAATATGCAAGTCTATTTTGTGAATCATGCTTCTTTTGTAAATGTGCTATAAAGTTGTCTTTATTTACGATACTATCAAGTGTATTCATAAATGATTTTATGTCTAATTCTTGTGGTATTTTTGCACCTTGAATTGAATAGAGTCTCTGCAAAGCTTCATCTGCATTAATGCTTACAATGTTGTTTTTGGACTGCATTTCCCCCAGCACATTACTAAACCTATCCACTTCTACTGCGTTATTTTCAGTAGGCTTATTGTATGCTAGTAGCTTTGTGTCTTGTAGCTTCATTAAGTTTGTAGCAAAGCTTGGTTTAGTTTGAGTATGAAGGCGTTGTCAATAAAGGAGCTGGGCTTATCTTTGTAACTCTGCCTGTGATGTTCTCTCATCTTGGAATCTTAGGCAATATTATCGCCTTTTTGTTTCTTGTCGCCTTTAGCTTTGCTGGGATCACTTCTACTATCTCACTGCTTGAACCTGCTGTAATGTATATGAGTGAGACTTATGGCTGGAGCAGGGCAAAAGCGACTTGGAGCATTACACTTGCTATCATCGCTCTTGGAATGGTGATTGTCTGCTCTATTTGCACACCTGCTGCGGATTATCTGGCTATTGGCGGAAAGTCGCTTATGGATATTATTGAGTTTCTTTCAGCAAACTTTATTATGTCTATCGGTGGGCTTTTGGCGGTGATTTTTATCGGCTGGGTTGTGCCAAAAGAAAAGCTAGAATCTTACACTGCCCACTTCTTTGGGAAGCTTGGCTTTAATGCGTGGTATTACCTTATGCGTTATATCACGCCACTTATTACTATCATCATTCTTTTGGCAAAAATCGCAGAATTTTTTATGGGCGAAGATGCGGTAAAATCTATCATTGAGAGTATGGGGCTTTAGGGCTTAAGATTCCAAAAAATGCTTAGATTCCTATCCCGCTGTGGAATCTAAGCCCAAACTCATTTTAAATTCACAAATCTCATAAAGTAACTTTATTCACATATCATTATAAATCCCACCAAATTGCCACCCTTTAAGAAATTCTCATTCTATCGCCCACTTATTTTTCTGCATTTTTCACAATCTTTTTCCACACATTTACCAAATGATAATTATAATTCATTTTTAATGATAGTAACTAAAAATTACTATCATTAAAAATTATATTGAAAGGAGAAAAATGCCACAATGTGATATTTACAACTGCATTGGCTTCCTTGCCACAGGACTTAGAGAGTATCTCTCTAGGGAGTTTGATAAGCGAGTTTTACCACTTGGGCTAAGCCACAAAAAGGCTGGGATTCTATGGGTGTGCTATGATGAGCCACACACGCAAATAAGCCTATGTAGCTTTATCCAAAGCGATAAAAACTATGTGCGTTTGCATATTGATGAGCTAGAATCTGCCAAGCTTGTAAAACGCAAACAAAACCCAAACAATCGCCGTGAGAATCTCATCACACTTACACAAAAAGGCAGGGAATGTGCCAAGCAAACCTACCAAATGATGCTAGATGTGCATACAGATTTGCTATCCCCTTGCCTTAGCACAGATGAGATTAGCACGCTTCAAGCCCTACTACGCAAGGCTTTCACAGGATTAGAATCACAAATACAAAAGGAGCAAAAATAATGAAAAAGTTCGTTTTAATGGCATTAAGCCTTAGTTTTTTAAGTCTATGTTTTGCATACAGCAAGGATTTTACACTTAGTCCCCAAAGCCACATCGGCTTTGAAGTCAAAAAGTTTGGTGTCAAAACAATCAAAGGGCATTTCAGGGATTTTAGCGGCAAACTCACGCTTACAGACAAAGCTATCACCGCACTTAGCGGAGAAGTGAGAATAGAATCTATCTTTACAGATAGCACCAAACGCGATGAGCATTTGCAAGAAGAGGACTTTCTAGATTCTGCGAAGTTCCCAGAAAGTAAGTTTATCCTGCAATCTTATGAGCCTTGAAGCGATAGTGGTGATACAATCAAAGGCAAAGTCAAAGGCACACTCACGCTGCATAATGTAAGCTTGCCGCTTGTGCTAGAATCTAGCCTTGAAAGCCCTTCAAGCCAAAGCCCACGCTTGATACTCACAGGCAAAATCAATATTAAGGACTATGGGATAAAAAGGCTCATTTCTTAATAGCGATGAAGTAAAGATTATTTTACAAACGCAGTGGCAGTAGTGTAGTCAAACGCCCTTTGCTAAAAAATGCTAGAATCTACCTAGCAAAATTAAAGGGCAAATATGGCAACTTCAAAAGAGTATAAAGACTATGTGCTAGAGCGTTTATGCGAGTATATGGCTAGTTTAAGCGAAGATTCTAAAGGCGGAGTAGAATCTTACACTTTTAGTGCGAGAAAAATGTTTGGGGAATACTGCGTGTATATACAAGATTCTAAATCTATGCAAAAGCCCAAAGCACTTTTCCTGCTTTGTGATGAGTGTGTATTTGTAAAGCAATATATATGTTTAGAATCTCTTTTAGAGCATTGCCAAAAAGCAAAACCCTATCCGGGTGCAAAGGAATGGTATATGATTGATATTGATTCTAAGGAATTGTTGCAAGAGATTATCACAACTCTTGCCCCGATTTTATGTGCTAAAGATTCTAAAGCATAGAAATATCAGCGATTTTATCTTATAGTTTTCTATATTACTAAAGGTTTATTATGGATTATCCAAGAATATTTGCTATTTTGGGGGCTACTTGCAGTGGTAAAAGTGCCTTGTCTTTAAAGCTTGCCCCACTATTAAATGCCTATATATTTTCACTAGATTCACTCTGCATTTATAAAGAGATTGACATCGCATCAGCTAAACCTACAAGCGATGAACTCTCATTGGTCAAGCACTTTGCCATCAATGTCCTATCCCCCAAAGAGCATGTATCAGCAAGCCTCTTTCAATCGCTTTTATGCGAGAGCATAGAGCAATGCAAAAAAGAGAGAAAAAATCTCTTAATAGTCGGCGGCAGTAGCTTTTATCTCAAGGCAATCATACAAGGCTTAAGCCCACTTGATACATTTAAAAGCAATATGAAAAAGGCAGAGTTTCTAGCCCTAACTAATCAGCCCCTAAGCACACAATATAGCTTCCTAAAAAGCATTGATTCTACCTATGCTGCAAAGATTAACAGCAATGATACTTATAGAATCACAAAGGCATTAGAGATTTTTTTTCAAACAAATATGCCGCCAACTCAATTTTTCATACAAAATCCACCAGTGCCATTTCCTATGCCAATAGACATTTATAGCCTTATCGTGCCAAAAGATATATTGCATAAAAACATAGAGATACGAACGCAAAATATGATTGAAAGCGGCATTCTAAACGAAGCAAAAAGTCTCTTAGAATCTTATGGCGAGACAATCCAGCCCTTTAAATCCATAGGTTTGAGAGAATGCCTTATGCTATTACGAAATGAGATGAAAGAATGCGAGTTAAAAAATCTAATAGCCCTGCATACAAGGCAGCTTGCAAAAAGGCAAACTACCTTTAATCGCACACAATTTAGCAATATAACACAGATTCACTATCCCTTTAATATCCAAGCAATAGCAGATACTATGTTAGAAAAGATAAAGCCTATTGATTGATTTTTGTATGAAAACTTAATGTGTTTTTGTAAAGACTTATATTCATTTAGAAAAGGCTAGATTCTAACCTTAGAATCTTTATGGCTTTAATCTAAAAGAGTTTTTGTAAAATACAGAATCTTTATCTTATTTAAAAGGGCAAATATGTTACTAAAAAGTGTTTTTATGGGTTTTCTTTCATTTTCTATCTTACATGCAGATACACTAAAAGAATGCAAAACCGAAGCGGATAAAATAAGCGGTTGTGTAGTAAAAGAGTATGATGAAAATGGGCAGCTACAGAGTGAAACACCATTTAAAAATGACAAACAAGAAGGTATAGAAAAAGCGTATTATATCAATGGGAATCTTATGGCAGAAACACCATATAAAGACAACAAAATAAATGGCATAGCGAAGTGGTATTATGAAAATGGGAATCTTGTAATTGAAGTATCATATAAAAACGATGAACTACATGGAGATTTAAAATACTACACAGAAGATAAAAAGCTACTTGCTACAATAAACGCACAAAATGACAAATTTATAAGCGGTAAATGTTTTAACAATAAAGTCTTAACAGACAAAGAATTAAAAGAGTTTCGCAGAATCGGCAACATTGACGAAAAAATTATTTATCTACAAGAAATATGCCTTAAAAGTGATTCTAAATAATTTATAATTTTAAAGTCTTAACACTTGCTAGATTCTAATCTTAGAATCTTTATGACTTTAATCTAAAAGAGTTTTTGTAAAATACAGAATCTTTATCTTAATTTAAAAGGACAATTATGTTACTAAAAAGTGTGTTTATAGGTTTTCTCTCATTTTCTATTTTACATGCAGATACACTAAAAGAGTGCAAAACCGAAGCGGATAAAATAAGCGGTTGTGTAGAAAAAGAGTATTATGAAAATGGGAAGCTAGAGAGAGAAACACCATTTAAAAATGACAAAGCAGAAGGCATAGCAAAAGAGTATTATGAGAGCGGGGAGCTTCGGGCTGAAACACCATTTAAAAATGACAAAAGAGAAGGCATAGAAAAATGGTATTATTGGAATGGGAATCTTATGGCAGAAATATCATATTTAAACTACTATTTTCATGGAGATATGACATATTACACAGAAGATAAAAAGCTACTAGCCTTAGTTAAAGCTGAGAATGGCAAGATTACAAGCGGTAAATGCTTTAATGATAAAGTCTTGACAGACAAAGAAATAGACGAGATTGATATTAACGACATTGAAAAAGCAATTAACTATTTGCAAAAAATATGCCTTAAAAGTGATTCTAATTCTACTTTATATGCAGATACACTAAAAGAATGCAAAAGCGATGAAGACAAAATAAGCGGTTGTGTAGAGAGAGAATATTATTCAAATGGGAATTTTAGGCGTGAGACACCATACAAAAATAATGAAGCAAATGGTATAGCAAAAACATATTATGAAAGTGGCAAACTTATGGGTGAAACACCATATAAAAATGACAAAGCAGAAGGCATAGCAAAAGTGTATTATAAGAATGGGAATCTTTCGAGAAAAGTGCCATATAAAAATGGTGAAAGAGAAGGTATAGAAAAGCGGTATGATGAAAATGGGAATCTAAAGATTGAAATACCATATAAAAATGGTGAAAAAGAAGGTATAGAAAAAGAATATTATTCAAATGGGAATCTAGGAGTAGAAACACCATATCAAAATGGCGAAAGAGAAGGCATGGCAAAGTCGTATTTTGAGAATGGGAATCTAGCGAGTGAAACACCATATAAAAATGGCAAAATAGAGGGCATAGAAAAATGGTATTATGAGAGTGGGAATCTAGCAAGTGAAAGACCACATAAAAATGATGAAGCACATGGCAATTTAAAATACTACACAGAAGATGGAAAACTACTAGCCTTAGTTAAAGCCGAGAATGGCAGGATTACAAGCGGCAAATGCCTTAGTAATAAGGTCTTAACAGACAAAGAATTAAAAGAAATGCCTAGAGACGACGCTACAGAAGCAATTAACTATTTACAAAAAATATGCCTTGAAGAAAGTGATTCTAAATAATTTATGATTTTAAAGTCTTAACACTTGCTAGATTCTAACCTTAGAATCTTTATGGCTTTAGTCTAAAAGAATTTTTTGTAAAATACAGAATCTTTATCTTATTTAAAAGGACAATTATGTTACTAAAAAGTGTGTTTATAGGTTTTCTTTCACTTGCTATCTTACATGCAGATACACTAAAAGAATGCAAAAATGAAACAGACAAAATGAGTGGCTGTGCAGAAAGAGAATATTATAAGAATGGGAATCTAGAGTTTGAAACACCATATAAGAATGACAAAAGAGAAGGCATAGCAAAAGGGTATTATGAGAGTGGGAATCTTTGGAGTGAAATACCATATAAAAATGGCAAATACGATGGTATAGTAAAATGGTATAATGAGAGTGGGAATCTTTGGAAAGAAATACCATATAAAAATGGTGAAACAGAAGGTATAGAAAAGTGGTATTATCAAAATGGGAATCTAAAAGAAGAAATACCATATAAAAATGGCAAAGTAGATGGCATAGCAAAAGAGTATTATGAGAAAGGGAAGTTAGCAAGTGAAACACCATATAAAAATGGCAAAAGAGAAGGTATAGAAAAGTCGTATTATGAGAATGGGAATCTAGGAGTAGAAACACCATACAAAAATGGAAAAATAGAAGGCATAGCCAAAGTGTATTATAAGAATGGGAATCTTTGGAGAGAAACACCATATAAAAATGACAAAATAGAAGGCATAGCAAAGCAATATTATGAGAATGGGAATCTTAATATAGAAATACCATTTAAAAATGACAAAATAGAGGGCATAGCAAGGCGGTATTATGACAATGGGAATCTTGTAATTGAAGTATCATATAAAAACGATGAACTACATGGAGATTTAAAATACTACACAGAAGATGGAAAACTACTAGCCTTAGTTAAAGCCGAGAATGGCAGGATTACAAGCGGCAAATGCTTTAATGATAAAGTCTTAACAGACAAAGAAATAGACGAGATTAATATGAACGACATTGAAAAAGCAATTGTCTATTTAAAAGAAATATGCCTTAAAGAGAGTGATTCTAAATAATTTATGATTTAAAGCTATCTTAACACTTCCTAGATTCTAATCTTAGAATCTTTATGGTTTTAATCTAAAATAGTTTTTGTAAAATACAGAATCTTTATCTCAATTTAAAAGGACAAATATGTTACTAAAAAGTGTGTTAATGGGTTTTCTATCATTTCATAGTGTAGATACACCTATACTAAAAGAATGTAAAACCGAAGCGGATAAAATAAGCGGTTGTGTAGAAAAAAAATATGATTTAAATGGGAAACTTTGGAGAGAAACACCATATAAAAATGGCAAAGTAGATGGCATAACAAAAGAGTATTATGAAAATGGGAATCTAAACACCCAAGCAAACGAAAGAAATAAAAAAGCCATTAGCCTATTTAATGCCAACACTCAACTCCAGCATTAAATCTAAAATGCAATGCTACACATAAAAAACCTTTTTGTCAAGACCTTTTTATAAAATTTGCAATATTTTTTCAAGCCTAACGACTAACAAAGCCTTAAAAACTCTATAAAAAGAGCCAACAAAACTCTAGCATTCAAAGCTTAAAAAATGCTCTCATTCTATCATAAAAAAGCTAAAAATGTAATTTTCTCGTTACACTTTTTTCCCGCATATAAACACGCTTTGGCTTTTTTGTCTTAAAATCCATCAAACAATTTTATATTATAAGCTACTTTTATAAAACAAAAACATAATAAAAACGCAATTTCCCCTTATTTTGTGCGTGCGGCTTTTGGTGTGTTCGTGCGTGATTATTTTTAATGTGCGTGCCTTTGCGTTCGTGCGTGTGTGTCCTTAAAATCCAACGCCTCTAATTTTGTGTGCTTTCTTTGTGCTAATTTACATGAAAATCGCAAATGTGCCAACAAGAGAAGCCCAAGCAAACAGGCAGATTTGTCTCGTTGAGTGCAAGGCACGAAACATCTAACACATAAACAATAAAGAGTTTTGCTAACGCCTCAACATGACAAAAAGATTAAAAGAGTTACACAAGAAAAAGCAATAAAAAAAGAAAACCATACCAAACAAAGAGCCAAAAACAAAACAGCCAACATGATAAAAACAAACCTCCTTTCTGTTATACCTAGCATGTAACAATTTGTAATAAAAATTAAAATTTGTTAATACATTGGACTAACAAAAAGCGCAAATAGCAAGAATGCTATTATAATAAGCTTGTTTATCATATAAGTTTCCTCCTTTCTTTAGCCTTGCCCTATTAATGCAGGTTTGGAAAGGTAAAAAACTCCCGCTTAAGCTACCAACTCAAGCGGTAATAAAATTATACTACAAATCTACAATTAAATCAAGCTTTTTTATATATTTTTATGTTATAATTATAGAAAATTTCTAAAGGCTAATAAATGGATAAAGTTAAAGAAGTTTGCAAGATTTTAGGTATAACGCAAAATCAATTAGCAGAATTAATGGGATTGCATTATACAGCTTTTTCAAAATGGAAAGCCAAAACGCCCAAAAATGCGGAAATTTTTCTTAACTTAATCATAGAAAATTACGAATTAAAACAGGAATTAAAACAGATAAAAGAAGCAATAAAGATTTTAAAAGATTTAGGGTAAATGTAGTAAATTCTTTTTTAGATTGTCGCCTACTCACTCAAATCCGCTTTATTTATCAACTCCAGCAATTCCCCATCACTCATCTCACTTAAATCACTCTTTGCATTCTGTGTAATCGTTATCTCTTTTCCATACAATGAAGTCTTTAACTCATTAAAAATCTTACTCACCTTTTCACTACATGCAATAATCGCCATTTTGCTTTGCATACTTCCATCATCATTTATACTTAGTTCCATTAACGCATTCTTTGCGATACTTGCATTCAGTGCTAAACTTTTATTAATATGATTTAAACTCATTGCTTGTATTAATAAACTTTCACTTGCCTCATTCATCAGCGAATTTAAAATAACACTATCTACATTATACGCACTTTCCCCTAAGTTTTGTATAATCTCATTTTTTAAGCGATTTTGTGCGGTTTTTGTAACTAGATTAAAACTCTCTGTAACAACTTCTTTACTTGTTGTTTCAATATCTTTTATCGCAGAGCCACTCTCCCAGCCCTCTTTTTCAATCCACTTTTTAATCGTAGTATAAGGCAAATTAAACTTCCTTGAAGTCTCTGCAGCGTTCGTATGATTTGATTTATAAAAAATTTCTACTTCTCTTTTTATCTTTTCATCGTGCATTTTATGTCTTTTTCACTATAAATAATAAATAATTAATTTATTTTAACTTGATTTAATTGTATTTTTGTAGTATAATTTTATTACCGCTTGAGTTGGTAGCTTAAGCGGGAGTTTTTTACCTTTCCTAGCGAGGCTAAAGAAAGGAGGAAAAACGAAATGTTTAAAAACAAACTCATTATAATAGCTTTCTTGCTATTTGTGCTTTTTGTTAGTCCAATGTATTAACAAATTTTAATTTTTATTACAAATTGTTACATGCTAGGTATAACAGAAAGGAGGTTTGTTTTTAACATGTTATAAAAAGGTTATATATGATTTATGCAGAATTTGACAAAAGATTAAAAGAAGTGAATTTAAGTAAAAAAGAGTTTGCAAAACTTGTAAATATGCAGTATGAAAGCGTAGTGAATTGGAAAAGGGCAGAAAAAATCCCCGATTGGGTAAAATCATGGCTTTATTATTATGAAAAATCTAAGATTTTAGACACATTAATAACAAGCATTGAAAAACTAGATAAAGAATAAGCTGTATTTTAGCCTTTATCTAAAAGTATTATAACTTCAATAACCCCGCACTCGCTACTACATCATTTGTAGCTTGTATATGCCTTTGTGTTTCATAGATTGATTTTTGTCTCTCTAGCAAGTCTTTTAGTTCTTGTATTTGTTCTTTATACATATCTTTATGACTATTTAATAATAGCTCACTTTGTCTATTTATATATTTTACAAACCACTTGCAAAAATAAAAACAAGCTATCGCACTAAGACATAATCCCATCAAAAAACCCTTTACAAAATCAACACTTGACACGCTAAAAACACTTATTAAAGTTTCCATTTCTTCCCCCTAAAATTTAATCACTAAAATAATTACAATTATACAATTTTTTTTACATAAAGGATACATAATGTATGACTTCATCTGGGGCGTAATGTTTGCGTTTGGTACTTCTTTCTTATTTTTGTCTATTTCTTTTATAATCTTTCAAATATTATGTTTTATCACTGATATTTTAAAAAAGGCTTTTAAAAAGCTTATAAAAACAAACAAAAAGTTAGACTGATTGTCATGTTGAGCCGCAAGGCAAACCAAGCTTTCCAAGATTGATGGTGGGCTTTTAATGCTTTTACCCTTTTTTATAGCAGGAGTTACCTAAATGCGTAATGACTGCTATAAAAAAGGGTAAATCATTGAAATGTTACCACAAGATGAAAGCTTTTAAAAAGAAAGGATAAAAGCTATATCCGCCACCCTTTCTTCACCGCATGCCTATTTAAACTTAACGCCCTATCCGTTTTCAAAGCAGGGGGCAAACAATCTTTATGTGCTATGCAACTTGCAATGCAGTCTATGCAATCATCTTTTCTAAAAGGCTTTTCTGGGTTAAAACTTAGCAATTCCTTTTTTATTTGATTTATCCCACTTGCACCATGTAAAAAGACTAAAAAGCCTGTATTATAATAGCTTCTTAATGCCTTTATTTTCTCTACTTTTGCCACCTTTCTACTGGCTACATATACATTTATGTCATTACTGATTATTGCTTTATCCTGCCTTTTTAACCTTTCATTGATTAAGACTATTTCTCTTTGTAGTAAGCGATTTAGCGTTATGCCGCCGCCATCTGATTCGATATAAACACCTGCTTTATTAAACTGCAACATTGTTTCAATTAAAAATTTTATAGTCTCTTCCTCATTCCATATTCCAAACAAACAATTTTTAATAATATATCTCGTGCTATTTTGATAGTTTTCCAATCCAACAACAACAATCGCCCTATTATCCGCACTCTCATTTAACGATAGGGCAGAATCTACAAATATATAATCCTTAGTTTCACTTATTTCATAGCTTGGAATCTCTTTAAAATATATGCTTTCAAAATACCCTGCTTCACTTGCTTGGGGCTCTTGCTGATATTGTGTCTCAAACTCATCTTCACCCAACTGCAAACGCAAGGAATGCAAAGCTTCTATATCATGCTTTTTTGTAAATAGCGGTTCGTTTGCTTCTCTCTCATAAGTAAAATCATCAAGTGCATAAATCTCTTTTTCTTTATTCAATGCTACTAGCTTTATATGCTTCCATGCTTTTATACTCTCATTGTCAAACTCTTTAGGATTGAGTAAAAAGCCGCATAAATCCTCGTCCCCTAACCTCTGCATAAGTATTGTAATATTGCTTTTATTATCCTGCAATCTTGTAACGATATTTCGTAAAGTATCATTTACCTTATCTCTTTCTACCTTATAACTCATATCACTGACTTTTATAGGATCATCGATTAAGATTTGGTGTGCATGAAAACCTGTTATTGCACCCCTAATTGTCGTTACAAATAATCCCCCGCCTTCTTCTAATATCACTTCTTGGCTTGATTCTCTTAAGAATCTCGGCGGCTCTTTAAATATACTTAACCAAAATTTAGATTTTAATAAAGCCCTTATTTCATTAATAATCTTTTTACACAAAGTATCACTATAACTGATATAAATGTATTTTCTGCTTCTATCATTCCCTAAAGCCCATGCAGGAAAAGTCCTTGCAATAATCTCTGTTTTACCATAGCTAGGCGGCATGTTTAGCATAAGCCTTTGTATTTGATTATTTGATTGTGGCAGGGTTTGCATTAAAGCCTTACATAAATAATCATAATGCCAACTATCAATAAAAGGCTTCTGGTTAAATCGTTCCCATTTTAAAAGCAAAAAGGTTTTTAAATCTCTTTTTGCAAGTGTCCGTAATGCAAGTTCTTTAAGTAATTTTTCTTTTTGCATTAAGCTATTATCCTTTTTACAATTAAAGTGGGGTAAATAAAACGATATTAAAATAAAATAAGATAGTTATGTAATGGTATAAATAAAAACTAATTAGCCTTGCAACCTTTAAAATTAAAGCTTTCATAAGGTAGTGTATGGCTACACTTTACATTGCTACTTGCATATATCATAATAGCTATATTACAAAGCAATAAAAACAAAGATAAACTAAGCATAAAAATCTTTAACACGATTAAGCCATCCATTTAAAAACTTTGCATTCTGTCCCTTTTTTGCAATCGCTTCAAAAAATGCCTTTCTTTTATCGCATAGCTTATTACATAATTCTTTACCTTCTTTTTCATTTATTGCTTGTAGTGTTTTATTTCCTAAGTTTCCATCAACTACTACACCTAAAACTTCTTGCAAACTTTTTACAGCTCGACTTACACCACTATTGACTGCAAAATCATACAAAGCATTTGCTACTTCTTGTCTCTCTATAAGATCGCCCTTTATCTTATCCCAAAATTCTTTACGATAAAAGTTATCCATTTCTTTTTTAAATTCCGCATTGCCCAAACATAGATTCTCCAACTCTTTATAATTAGCTTTTCCGAAACTCTCATAATTTCTTTTATAAGTATCCATGATACCCCATAAACTCAATTTTGGATGCATATTTCTAGCAATACCAAAGATAGTTTCGCCACCCCTATCGCCTGCTACATTACAATAGCCGCCTTCCCATTTGAGAGTTTTGCTTTCTGCGATGTTTAATTCTGCCATTTGTTATCCTTTTTAATAAAATAAAGTTTTCTACATTTTGGCTAGGAGTTATCTAGATAACTCCTAGCCAAAATGTAGAAATTCAAAAAGTGTAAATAAGTGGGCGGCAATGAATGAAGCAAAAAAGTTAAGGAATGCCTATAAAAAGCGGGGGCCGCCTTTCCTTGTCATGTTGAGGCGTAAGCTGGAAACATCTAACCCTTTTGCAAGTAAAGACACTTCAGCTAACGCCTCAAACGAGACAAAAAAAAAGAAATCATGTTAAGTTTTACAAGGTTACAATGCAATCAATTCATTTTTATTAAGGTTTTTTGGGGTTAAAGAACGCATTGCCGCCCACTTATTTACACTTTATGCAATAGTAAAATATAAAGTAAATAAAATAAAGGGGGTTGTTTTGTTTTTCTTCTTAGCTTTTATCGCGGGTTTTCATTTCGCAAATTTTCTACATTTTGACTAGTCATTATCGCTTAGATAACTCCTAGCCAAAATGTAGAAAAAATTACAAAAGCCATAACGCAATCTTAAAAAGCTGGTTTGCTTTGCCTGTTTTGTTTGTTTCTTGTCATGTTGAGCGAATGCGAAACATCTCTAGCTTTGCAAATAAAAAAGATGTTTTTATTTCGTCTATGACAAAAGCAAAACCAAATATAAAACAACAAAAAAGATATAAAAAAGCTTAATTTAATTGTATTTTTGTAGTATAATTGTATTACCGCTTAAGCTACCAACTTAAGCGGTAAATTTCTCTTTTCTAGCAAGAGCCAGAAAGGAGGTCGCATGAACAAAGTTATTATAATCTTAATTTTGATATTTTGCATTTTTATTAATGTAGCGTATTAAAAAAAAATTATAAAAATTTACTTTTTGTTACAATGCTAGATAGTAACAGAAAGGAGGTGTTGCATGTTGCCCCTTTCGTTTCATTCAATACAACAAAGAAAAGGCAAAAAATGACAAAAGATGATTTTACAAGCAAGTTACATACGCTTAATTTAAGTAAAAAAGAGTTTGCAAGGCTGTGTGATCTTTCATATAGCACCATAAATAATTGGAATGACACGACAAGGCCCATTCCCTTATGGGTTACTTCATGGTTAGAAAATTACGAGTTGGCAAAAAAGTATAGAATCATTGAAAACATGCTAAAAGATTCAAATCTTTTTAATGATTCATAATAAAAAAGCAGCTTTGTCTCTCGTTAGAGACTTTGTCATGTTGAGGCAAAGTAAAAACATCTAAGCCTTTTTCTTAAATTAATTTACTTCCACCTTGCCATTTTCACATGTTATATTTAATGGCTCTAATGTTGTAGTTCCTGTGCCTAATATCCTGCTTTTATATGTTTCTCTAAACACAAACCCATTTATACATATTAAACCTAGCCTTTTTGCTCATCTGTTTGTCTTTCACAACCTATCAAAAATAAAGCATATATTGCAGATAAACTTAAAGCTAATAATTTAGCTTTCATTCTTTATCCTTTCTTATGAGAAACTTGGAATATATTTTTTTACTTTCACGCTTTTTATAAAACTTAGCCTTAAAGTCATCAATACTTCTTACATAATATTCCCTGCTTTTATTGTTGCCAAGATTACAAGCAAAATATATAACGCATGTAAAATCAGTGTCGCCTGATTTATAAGTTGCAACATCATGGACATAATAAGTCTGCTTGTTTTTTCTATTGATATAAAATGTTTGAGTTTTAATCATTGTTTATCCTTTCAAAATCTATTTTCCACAAAAGCAAGTTTCATATTCGCTAAACTCATTTTCATCAAATAACAAACCTTGCTTTAATCTACATATAAACTAAGATTCTAAAAAGTCTTTTAAATTCTGTTTAAACGCTTCTGTAAGCTTTATTTTTTCTTTTAGTTTAAGGTTTTCTAAGTAAAGTTCAATGGCTTTTTTTAGCGGTTCGCTTAACTCATCTTTCCTTGCGGCTGCATTTAACGCACTTTCACTATAACCTAACTCTTTGCTTAATTCTTTATAGGTTAATCCCAACTCTTTGGCAGTCTGTTTGACTAGATTCATATTTTAATCCTTTAAGCGTTTTTCTAACTCTTTTATGCGTTTGTTTAATAAAAAACTTTGTATAACTAGCGATACAATAACCACTAATTCCGCTATTTCTGTAATATTTTCTAGCATGTTTTAATCCTTTATCTTTTTTTCTAGTTCTTTTATTTGGTTTTGTAAGTCTTTTTTGAGTAAAAAATATAAGACATTCTGTGCTATCATAAACAAAGCAACTAAAATCAACATAATATTATCCATTCTTTACACCTTTCTTATAAAATGTCTCTGCCCCTCTCCTTAAGGGGCTTGTTGTTTATCCTAATAACACTTTTAAGCCTGAAATGATTGTAGTTATTAGTGATATAACCTCAAAAACTAAAATCCATAGCTTAAGCTTTTTCTTAAGCTTATTTTTGCGTTTCTTTTTCACATATTCTAGCCTTTCAAATAGATTTAACAATTGCTTGTTATGCTAGAATTATAACACATTTTATATAATAAATCAATACTTTTTAATACTTTAAATGTGTTTTATATATTTTATCTCATATCACTTGTGCTGAGTTGTAATTGCTTTTTTGCTTTATTTAATTCTTTGTTTGCTTTATCGCTTGTTGAGACTCCCTTGTCATGTTGAGACGAAGTAAAAACATCTTTATTTCCATTCAAATGAGATGTTTCACCTTGCGGGGCAACATGATCTGAATCCTGCATTTGTTGCATTTCTTTATTCTGTGCTTGTGCTAATTGCATTGTAAGTTGTGCCTGTGCTTCAAGCTTTAAGGCTTTTGCTTCTAGCTCTCTTATTTGTGCTTGTAATTGTGCTAGTTGGATTTGCTCTTGTTGTTGTGCTTTTTGTGCTTCTTGCTGTGCGTTTTGTTGCTGTGTTTGTTCGCTTTGTGCTAATACTTCTTGCACATCAGTAACTACACTTGAATCAGTATCTTTTAGCATGATAGGCAATAAACTTGTTACAATATCTGGTCTCATCTGTGAAATAGTCTTTATAATCTCTGCCCAGTGTGCAAATCTCTCTTCCCTGCCACTCTGTTTTAATTGTGTGGTATAGATTAAATCATATTCGCCCACTTCTATCGTATTACTTTCATTTGTATTTATCTCAAAATATCGTGTAATATTCTTTTCATCTGTGATTCTAAAAAGTTGTGGTTTTGTGTAATAATACTGCACTAAATCGATAAATTTCTCATATAAGATTCTATCGCTTATATCACTCTGCATTACATAGTTTTGTAAGCCCATAAGCCCTGCATCTCTTCTTTGTGCTATTGCTACCCCACTTTGTCTATTTGTCGCCATGCCTAGTGCTTCTTCATTTAAACCGCTTAAGATTTTGGCTAGATTTCTTTTTTCATTTGTCTTTTGTGTGAGTTGTGTTATCTGTGCGTTATGCTCGATGAAGTGTATTTTATTCTCTCTTAGGGCTTGATCTCTCACTCTTATAACGACATTATCATCAGCAATTTTGTCGCTAAAGTCTTCTAGATCAATTATTGCACTCTCTTCTACAAAGGCTTTTACACTTCCGCCTAGCATATTTGCCATTCTGTTTTCTGCTATGTTTATATAATCTTGTATCGGTTTTAAATCTCTAAAGATTCCATACCATATAAAATTATGGTCTTGTTGAAACTTTGAGACTACAAAAGGGTGTGCCCCATTTTTAAAAGGCTTTTCTTCGTATTTATAAATATGCCCTGTTGTATGCCATAAATACCTATTCCATACCCCGCCCTCTTTTATCCAGCTTTCAATAATCATCGCCCTTTTATCGTTTTTATCTATTTCAAAATCTACTTTTATGTCTAGGGCTAGACTCTGTGCTTCATTTATATTTAAAATCTTATGAAAGCGTGTAGAATCAAGTGCATTTAAATCAGTGCTAAACTTATCTACGATAAAGCTTTCAGTTGGTATGTGTTTCAATGTAATTTTATTATTCTTATCTCTGTCTTTTGTAACCCATAATTCTAAAACACCCATACCAAATAATAGATCCCTATCCCTTAAATGTATTTCTCTATCATAAACCTTACTTTGATTAAAACTTCGTATAATTTCTTGTAATAAATCTGCTTTTTGCCTTGTGGTCTCTGTCCTGCCAAAAACTCTTACCTCCTGTGTGCTTTGTATTTTATAGCCTAAAATCTTATTGACAATCATTTTATAAATGTTTTCAATGATTGGGGCTTGTCTTCTCTCTGCTAGAGTTGCTAGGGCTTCTTGTGGGAGTTGTTGTCCGTGATAGTATTTTACTGCTTCTTTGTATTCAAGTAGGGATTTTGTGTTAGCATCTTTGTCGGCGTTAAAGATTTCTGTGAGTTGGGTTATTGTTTTCATTCTTAATCCTTTTTAAATATTCTTGCGTTGTCTTTTGGACATCGCCTCAAAATACTGCCGCATACTTAGTTGCTTTTTTTGTTCGCATAACAAACCTTAAAAAGCTGGTTTGTTTGCTTTGTTATGTTACTTTTTTCCTTGTCATGTTGAGGCAAGCCGAAACATCTTTACTTGCATAAAGGTTAGATTCTAGGGTTTGCAACTTTGCAAACTTGCAAATTAGAGACTCTTAAGCGTGAAGTATTTTGAGGCGATTTTGCCTAGTGTGCAAGTGCCAAGTCTCGTGCGTGATTGATTTTTAGTGAATTTTTGCGGTTTTCAAGTGAAAGTCAAGGGAGTGTATTATACATACATGACCGCAGACTTTCACGCAGAATCAACAAAAAGTCGCAAAAAGCAACACGCATTCTAAACTAGCTCCATGCTAGAGTCTTATTATCTATCCCATCATCTTGCGGTCGCCCTGTTGTCGCCTTATTCTCTACTGCTTTTATTTTCTCTTGCAACTCATTTAATGCGTTCTCATTATCTTGTATAAATGTATCTAGCTTTTGTGTTTGCTTATTTATCTCATCTGTATTTGCCTGTATAAGTGTTTCTAGTGTGGCTTTTAGATTCTGTAAGTCTGTGATATTATGATTATTATTTAAATCTCTTAGAATCTCATTTTTTACATTCTCTAACTCTTTTTGTATATGCGTTTGCAAAGTAGGGCTAATTGTGCTTTGAGTTAGCTCTTGTATTAAATCTTGTTTTGCTTGCTCTTTTGCTTGTTCTAAGTTTTGCATTAAGGCTTCTAACTCTTGCTTTTTAATCTCTAGTTCCTCTTTTGCTAGGGCAAGTTTTTCTAACTCCGCTTCAATGTCGCTTTCTTGTTTAAGTGCTTCTAGGGCATCTTGTATTTCTGTGAAACCGCTTTGAATACGCATAAAAGCGATATGGGCTGCCGCTTCTGCTTCAGCCCTTAATAATTCATCATTCTTTAATATCTCTTTTGCCTTTTCTTTCAAGGCAAGTGCTACGAAATCTTTTACTACCGCATGACTTAGCTTCTCTTGTAATAACTCTAGGACTAGATTCTCAAACCGCTTTATCACTTCCTCATTTGCAATTAAAGCGTTTAATATTGCTTCTTGTGTGAGATTTGTTACAAAATATAAAGCTACTTGCTTAATGCTTTCATCAGTTATAGAATCTTTTTCTAGCAAAATGTGTTCTGTTGTGCTTTGTGTAACTATGTTTATAATCTCTTGCTTTAGTGATTCTATTTCAAAGCTATTATGAAGTCTTTCTAAAATCTCTTGCAGCATAGAGTCTTTATGTGATTTAATATAGTTATCAAACTCTAGCAAAACGATTTTACACGCCTCCCTAAACGCTTCTTTTTCCCTGTCTAAATCATTTATATAAGTTTGCTTTGTTTCTAGTAAATTTTCTTTCAAAGATTCTATATACGCATTTAAGTCTTGTATTTTATTTTCTGCGTTAAATTTCGTTTCATTGATATATAACAAAAAGTCGTTTTTAACCCCTGCAATCGCTTCTTTTAACTCATTTTTTAAGCTTTCAGCATTAACATTATTTGCTACAAACTCGCTTATTTTTGTTTGCAACTCTTGCATTAAGACTTCATTTAGGGCTTGTTGCTCTAAGGCGGCTTTTATTACTTCATTTAAGTCGATTTGACTTTGTAAAAGCTGTATTAACTCTGTTTTTGTTTCTTCTTTAATGTGTGGCAGGGTTTGTTTTAGATTCTCTTTTAGGGCATTTTGCGTGTTTTCTTGTATGGAATCGATTAGGCTTTGTGTGTTTTTAAGATTGTCTATAATCACATTTAAGTCGATTTCATTATGCAAATTATCTGTTTTTTGTGTGATTATTTCATGTATTTTTGCGCTTACTTCTTGTTGTAGCGTGGTTTTAAAAGTCTCCAAAAAGATATTTGCATTTTTTTCTAAGTCTTGTTGTAACTCTGGCTTTAAGTCTTTTAACTCTCTTTTAACCCATTTTGTAGTAATGTCTTGGTATTCATTAGCCTCACTCTCTAGCTTGTTTTCTAGATGTCTTGTAGCCCTTTCTAAATCGCTTTTTAACTGCCTGCTTACTTGTTGCAAGTCTGTATAAAGTGTTTCATAAAGCTCGGTGTTGTCTTGTGTGTTTAGGGTGTTGAGTTGGTTTTGGAGTTGGGTTAGTTTTTCAGCGAGTAGCATTGTTTTATCCTTTTGTTTTAATCTTTTCTTTGTTGTAGCTTTCATCTTGGTTATGCGATTTAAGGGATTAAGTAGTTTTTATGATAGTCATTACCGCTTAAGGTAACTCCCATCATAAAAACTACTTAAAACCCATAAAGCCATAACGCAATCTTAGAAAGCTTTGTTTGCTTTTCCTTGTCATGTTGCGTTACAAAATATCCAACAATTAAAGCATATCTACGCTGTAAATTAAAGGGGTTATTTTGTAGTCTTTTTGCCTGTCCTGCAAAACTCTAAATCGTTTTCAATAAACTTGTAATATGCCCTTAAATACGTTTGAAACTCTGTAAAGTCATTATAATCTTTTGCTTGTGGTTTTATTCTCTCTGGAATCTCGCATTTTGTAGGGATTAAAACCTCTTTTATAACGACTTTTTCTGCACATGCTATAAAAAACAAAGGAATTGCAACTAACATTAAATATTTCATTCTGTATCCTTTAGGCAATAGCTACTTTATTTGCTCTTTATATTCTGTTAAAGGGACTCTATTTTCATGCCTACTTATTCCGCTTAATTCTTGTTCGATTCGATTGTAGCTACTATTATAAAGCTTAATGCAGCCATAAGTCTGGTTTATCTCATATAGCTTAACAAAGTTTTCAATCTGTTCTCTTTCCTCATAATCGCTACTTTTATGCCTTTCATACTGCATAAAATAATCTAGGTTTTCAATCTGTATTTTATGAAATCTAGGCTTTGTATGCGGTAATAACTCAAATTCTATCGCCCCACTTCCTTGCATAACATAAAAAGGTGTATCATTAAACATATAATTTTCATTCACCTTTAAAAGCTTTGTCCCTGCCATTATCATGCTTATTTTGTGTTTGTGGGTTATGTAGCCGTCTTCATTAAAGATTACCATTCGATACATTTTTTCGGTTTCCTTTGTAAATAATCTTGCGTTGTCTTGCGGCTGCTTTTAAATGATTCTTCGCTCAAGGCTCGGTCATTATCGTTTAGATAACTCCCTTCGCCTTTCACTCGAAAACATTTAAAATCAGCTCGCAATACTTCCGCATTCGCCACTTACTTTTTGCGGGCATGTTGTAAAAAAGTAGAGTTTTGCTAACTTAAATCCTTATGTTTTTGGTCAATAAACTCTGCTTCTCTTGCGCCCTATTTAATTGCGTCCTTAACTCATCTTTTAAATCTGTAAATAAAGCCTTAGCGTTTTTAATATGCTCTATTGGTTTATCTAGCATAATAAAAAGACTTAAGGTTGCCCCTTGCAATAATGCCCTTAAGAAAAGATGACTTAAAGGAATATCTTCAGCATCATTATCAATATAAAAGCTACCTAAAATCTCTAAAGCGCCTGTGCTAAAAGGCTCTAGCCTTACACTTTGCGTGTCTAATACGATTAATTTTGTAGCATTATCATGTATTGCACTGCTTAATCTCTGCAAAGAGATTACGCTGTTATTAAACTTTGCTTGATAGATATAAGCAATGTTTTTAATCTTTATTGCCTTGTCTGTATCTAGTGTTTCTGTATGGATACAGACATTTTGTTTAAATTCACTGATTAAATCATTTGCGCTTTGGATAATCACTTGTTTAATGAGATTTTCACTTAAAGTGCGTGAATTTCCCATTTTTTCTTTTAAAAGCTCGGTTAGCGTTTGGAGTTCTAACATGTAAATCCTTTATAAAGTTTTGTTTGTTTTGAAATTTGTCTCATTGAGATGAAGTAAAAACCTCTTTGTCATTTTGAGCGTGTGCTGAAAAATCCTTTTTGCAAATAAAAAGATGTTTGGGCTAACGCCTCAACGAGACAAGAAAAGGGCAAAAATTAAAAAAGCAAAACAAATACAAATGAAATTAAACAAGTTTTTTATACTGAAATAAAGGGGGTTAAAAAAGATATGCTGTGCGAACATATCTTTAGAAAGGAAGTAAGGAAAAAGGATAGGACCTTTTACAGCCCCGTTAGAATTATAACAGGTTTTAAAGTATTTAAGAAGTTTTTTATAAGCTTTAATTATGTGTTTGTAGTATAATTTTGTTGCCGCTTGAGTTTGCAGACTTAAGCGGTAATATTTCTCTTTTCTAGCAAGAGCAGAAAGGAGGTATATTAAATGATAAACAAGCTTATTATAATAGCTTTATTGCTATTTGTTCTTTTTGTTAGTGTGGCATATTAACAAAATTTAGTAAATATTACAATTTGTTACAATGCTAGATAGTAACAGAAAGGAGGCTTTGTTTTATCATGTTTATTTATGGGTGTTACTTTTTTGTTGCCAACTTAAATCAGATTCTAAGATTTACATTATAGCTTTAAGGGCTTTTTTGAAAAAATAGCTATCGGTTATAAAGTTTAGAGACCAAGCGTGAAGTATTTTTGATTGATTTTAAATGTTTTCAAGCGAGGGGCGAAGGGAGTGTATATTAAATACATGACCGAGCTTTGAGTGCAGAATCATTTAAAAGCAACAAAAAGACAAACGCTAAGCTTGTATAAGTGGTAAATCATAACTTATAACATTATCCTTAACTACAATATAAATATGTGTCTCAATCCATGTTCCCTGAATATTTTTCGCCCTAAATCCTATCTTATACAATCCTTCCTTATCTTTGCTAAACACCATTACACGCCCTTTTATAATCTCATTATCTAGCATAAATTCGCATTCATTATTACTGAAAATATGCATTCCATAGAGTTCTAGCGTTTCGTTTGTTTGTATCTCTTTTTTCACTGCATAAATGAAAATATCTTGACTTCCAGCACCAAGTAGCATAATTTCATTACTTCTATTGACTAGATTTTCAATACATTTATTCAGTTTAGAATCTAGATTTACATCTTCTGTATCTTTGATTTTTGAAATAATATCAATCGCATTGCTTATATGATTATTCCCGTTTTTATCGCTTTGACTTAGGGCGTTTAGATTGCTTGCATTGGCGATTATTTGCATTAACTGCGTGTAGATATTTGCCCTTTGTATATTTGCATTATCTGTAACGCTAATCTTTGTTACATAAGCTTGGATTACACTTATAATTGCTTCACTTAATGCCTTTGTAGCTTCTGCCTTTGCCCTTATCACATTTATTTCTAGCTCCACCCTTTTTTGATATAGGCTAAATTCTAGCTCCTTTTCTCTTTGCATGAGTTCTTGCAGCCTTAAAGCATTATTACATGCAATCTCAAATATCTTTATATCTAACTGGGCTTTTTCATTTGGGCTTAGATTTGCCCTATCAACTTCTTTTAAGAAAAAAGAATTATAGATTTTATTTTGTATTTCGTTTAGATTCTCAAAAAATTGATGTGTGTCTAGCATTTTTAATCCTTAATTTATAGATAACAACAAAAAGATATAAAAAGGCTTGATTTAATTGTATTGTAGTATAATTTTATTACCGCTTGAGTTGGTAGCTTAAGCGGTAAATTTCTCTTTTCTAGCAAGAGTTAGAAAGGAGGGTTTGACATGTTCAACAAAGTCATTATAATAGCTTTCTTGCTATTTGTGCTTTTTGTTAGTATCGCATATTAACAAATTCTTTTAAATATTACAATTTGTTACAATGCTAGATAGTAACAGAAAGGAGGCTTTAAGTTTAACATGTTTTTACAAATAAATCAAAAATCCTTTTTTATTTGGTGTTATGCCTTTATTTCGTTACTTTACTTTGTCATACCGCTCTTGTCATGTTGAGGCAAAGGCAAAACATCTTTATTTTCATGCTAGTGAGATGTTTCGGCTTTGCCTCAACATGACAAATCTGCCTGTTTGCTTTAACTAGATTCTAAGATTTGCATTATGGCTTTAAGGGCTTTTTTGAAAAAATAGCTAGGAGTTACCTTTGTTGGTAATGACTAGCTTATTTTTTCAAAAATCGCTTAAATGTATAATCGAAGCTGAATCTTAAAAAAAGACAAACGCTTACGCTAAAGGGGTTAAGCGAACAAACCCCTTATCCCCACTACTTCCAAAACTCGTAAAATTAATCCTTATGCTATCCCCTGCCCTAAAGAATAATATTATATGCTTTTTCTGTCCCTCTCGTGCGATTTTATAACTATTGTTATAATCCTGCCAACCAACACCCCGCCAACCTTTCCATTCTATATTGCCGCTAGAATCTCTAGTAACATGCCAATAATACCTATAACGCTTCGTATTAATCCCCTCTAAACTACCACTTCCGCCAACAACTGAAAAATTCTTATCCTTGTGGTTTAGGTTTATAAAATTCCCCCTATTGCCATTTTGTGAGAAGTAGTTATCATAAGCGTTTCCGCTACCATGACTATTCCAAACATAATGCCCCTCTGTAAAGGTATGCCTCAAATTCTCGTTTATATCCCCACTTCCTGCTTGCATTTGTGCTAAGAGTAAAAAGCTTCTGCCTGTGTTGTTTGTGATGATGTGTTCTGTGGTTTGTGCTGTGCCGGTGATTAATCGTTCTGCTACTTGCTGCATTTTTTATCCTTTCGTAAAATATTCGTCTTTGTTATTTCATTTCAAAGATTAAGGTAAAAAATAGCTAGTCATTATCCCAAAAGATAACTCCTAGCTATTTTTTACCTTAAAGCTTTAAAAGCAAATAATCAAATACTAGAATATGGGTTTTTGTTTGCGTGGTTTGTTTTGCTTTTTGGCATATTGCCTTGTCATGTTGAGGCGTTAGCGTGAAGTATTTTTGATGAATTTTTGCGGTTTTCGAGTGAAAGGCGAAGGGAGTGTATATTAAATACATGACCAAGCCTTGAGCGAAGAAGTCGCAAAAAGACAAACGCCTAACTTAATAAAATATATCCACACTTCCCCCTGCTCCAATACTTACATTTATGCTAGTCTCACTCTCTGGTATATCCACAATGCTAAACTTCATTTCCCCAAACTGCCCATTTCCCCCTGCATTTCCCACGCCACCTTGCGCGGTTACAAAACTGCCAAAGGAAGAGGGCGTGCCTCTTGTTGTGGCATTATTTGCCCCTGTGCCACCTAAGACATTTACAAACACTCTTTTTACATTTTGTGGCTTATTCCAGGTTGTTGTCTGTGTGAAATTTTCATGAGTTAAATCACTCATTAAAAAAGAAAATGTGCTTTTTAGCTGACTTATTGTCTGTTCTGTGAGTTCATTTATAGATTCTAAACTGCTTTCTTTTTGTGAATCTATGCTTTGTAAATGCTCTTCTTTCTTCGTCTCTAGCTCTGTTTGAGAGTTTTGCAGGGCATTTGGGATTGTTGTATTTATGCCCTCTTGTATTAAAGTCTGTGCTTCTTGTCCTTTATTTTGCAAGTTTAAAAGCCATGTCTCATACTCTTGCCTTACATTTTGATCAAGTGTGGTCGTGTTATTTTTGATTTGTTCTAATAGTCTTTGGGCTTCTGTGCGAATCTCTTGCATACCCTCTGTTTTAATCGCATTTAAGGCTTCTTGTGATTGTGTAGCAAAGCTGTTTAAATGCGTATTATGCTCTTGTATCATTGTATTGACATTGTTTTCTACTTGCTGTGTTTTTGTTTCTATCTCTTGGAGTTTAGAGTCTAGATTTGTATTTGCTTGTGTGGTGTTGTTTTCTATTTCTTGTATTTTTTCCTCACCTTTTTGAATGATAGATTCTAGGCTTTCTTCTAGCTTGGTTTGGAGTTGTGTCTCATGTGTGCTTGCCTCTTGTCGTATCTCATTTAGCCCATTTTCTTTTGCTTGTTCTAACTCGGCTTTTTTAGAATCTAGCGTATTTGTTATCTCTTGCTTTTTATTTTCTGCTTCTTGTATGAAGTTTTGCGTATGTGTTTCTAGTTCGGCTTTTTTCTCATCGCCTTTTGCTGTGATAGATTCTAAGCTTTTTTCGCTTAAATCTGTGATTGCTTGGAGGTATAACTCTTTTTTAGTATTGCATTCTGTGGCTAGTTCATTTGCCTTTGTCTCTAACTCTAAAAGCCCCTCTGTTTTCTTTGTATCTAGGGCTTGTAAAGATTCATCACGCAAGGCTGTTAGTCTTGCATTTACTTCAGTATCAAGGGCTTTTACTTCTTGGAGTCTATTGTTTGCAACAGAATTTATCTCATTGATTGTGTCTGTTTTTATTTGATTTGATTCTACTATGAAATCTTGGGCTTGTGTTTGGAGTTGTGCTAAAAGCTTGTTGAATGCTTCTTGCAAACCTGTGTAATTATCTTGCAAATCTCTTTCATACTCTTCTTTTTTTAGCATTAACGCAGCTATTGCGTTATTTAACTCTGTATTTAAGAAATCTCGCATATCATTTAAAAGGCTTTCGTTATTCTCTGTAAGCCTCTCAAACTCTTCTATGGCTTGTTCTAAATTCCCTATATTATGTTCTATAAGCTGTAATTTCTCATAGGTTTGTGTAACCTTTTGCATGGTGTTTTTTGTATCGGCTAAATCTAGCTGACAAGCATCATGCAGGGCTTCTATTTCATTACGCAGGGCAAGGGAAGTAGCGTTTGCATTATCTATTTCTTTTAAGGCTTGCATGATGTAGCCGTTTGCAAGTCTCACCATTTCGCTAAATCTCTTATTCATCGCTTCAATGTCAATGACTGCTACCTCAATGCTTTCTTTATTGTCTTTAAGCAATTCTACATGATAGAGATAAAAGTCATTTAAAATACGCATAATAGCAATGAGTTCAGTAATGCCCCTTAGGCTTAAATCTGTTTTAATAATAAAGTTTGCATTCTGTGTGAGTGCGTTTTGCATATCTGTATAAACTTTTTCTAGCCTGTCTTTATCGGCTTGGGTTATGCTTTGTGGGGGATTTATTGGGTTTGCTAGGTCTGCTTTTTTATCTTTTACTTCTTGGGCTATTTGTTTATCCACTTCTTGCATGGCGTTATGTAATTGCTCTGTAATGCTTTGGGCTTGTGTAGATTCTGTTTGTGTGTCTTGTGTTTTAGAATCTAGTGCATTTGCTTCGCCCATCTTTTGGCTTTCATCTGGGCTAGAATCTGCTTGTGTGTTTTGTGTAACTTCTGCTATTGTTGTTCTTTGAAATTCTTGTGTGTCATTCATATTTAATCCTTTTTTAATTTTAAAAGCTTTCATCTCGTGGTAACAAATTAATGATTTACCCTTTTGTCATGTTGAGCCGCAAGGCGAAATATCTCTAGCTTTGCAAATAAAAAGATGTTTGGGCTTTGATGACAAATCTGCCTGTTTGCTTTAACTGCAAACTAGAGACTTTAAAGCGTGAAGTATTTTGAGGCGATTTTAAGTGTTGTTGAAATTTTTGTGAAGGGAGTTACCTATAATAGGTAATGACCGAACAAAAATTGATAACTCACTTAAAAGCGTCCAAAAGACAAACGCCACTTAAACAATTTTTCCCATACACTTTTACTTACTTCATGCTTCAGGGCGTGTATTTGCTTATCATGCAGGGCTTGAAGTTTTTTTACTTTTTCAATCTCTAGTCTTAAATCTGCCAACATTTGCCCATGCAATAAAAAGTCTGTTTGCAAATCGGTTATACAATTAGTATTTACTTCTTCTCTCTCTTTTAACTCTTGGGGGTTAAAATCCTTAACTTTTTGCAAACTTGTTTCTAGCTTTTGGATTCTAAATGCAACTGTAGACAAAGGATCTGCAATCTCAATAATAGGCTTTGCCCTATCGAGTAAATCACTATGCAAACCCTCTTTTATCTTTAGGTTATAAATATCACCTGCGTTTTTATCTGCAATACCTTCGGTTTTATTAATCTTAGAGAGTAGGTATTGACTATTTTCTGCATGTTCTTTTAAGGTTTTCTGCAACGAAAATGTAAAATCTTGCAAACCCTTAATCTCTTGTATAAGTGTATTCACCACTTCGCCTAAATTGCCCTCGCTTTTTTGTTGCTCTTTTAGCTCTTGTATTTCTTTTGTGAGATTTGTTACAATTTCTTGTAATTCTTTTATTTGTAATTGCTGAATGTCTTTATCTTGTGGTGTTTTACGCCTTAGTGCCATTTGTTATCCTTTTTTAATTTTTTAAAGCTTTCATCTCGTGGTAACAAATTAATGATTTACCTTTTTTTATAGCAGGAAAGTGGTTTATCTGCCTTTTAGGCTGCCTTGCTTTTTAGCTTTATCGCCTTGCATGTAACTAAACTAGATTCTAAGATTTGCAAATTGCAAACTAGAGACTTTAAAGCGTGAAGTATGTGCTGCGGCAATTTTAAGGGTTATTGAGATTTTTTGAGAGGGAGTGTATTATACATACATGACCGAACAAAAAAGCGATAATTCCCTTAAAAGTGTCCGCAAGACAAACGCTAACTAAATTTTATTCTTTAGAATAAAACAACCCAATCGTGGCAAAATCCTGCCCACTATACTTTAATAACCCATTATCATCTTCACCAAATCTAGCCTTAGCAATTGCCATAACTCTATCCATACCTACTGCGATTTTTCTTCCTGCATCTTTTTGTTCTACATACATTCTAGGGCTTAGATTCCCAGCGATTAACAATGCACTAGCTCCAATTAAAAAGCCAATTGACACTGGCTGTGCGTCTGCATAATCACTAGGCTTTACAATCTTATTATGTGTGTTATCTTTATTTAAAAAGCGTAAAAAGTCTTTATCTTTGACTTCAGAATTGCATAATCCCGCTGCTGCTTCACTCCATACGCCAAAGTCTAATACTGGACAGCCATCAATCATGCCTACTAATCCCATAAAAAGATTATTGCTAGGTCCTCTCTCCCCTGCGTATTTTTGCATGTCTCGCCATTCTTCATCATTCTTTAACTGCTGGATTCCATAGCTATCAAGCATAATAATATAAGAATAGTGCATTGTGCTTATGCCGCCATTACTCATGCTTTGTGCGCGGATTGGTTTAAGTGGGAAAATCTCTCTATTTTTATAATCAATGCCAGTCCTTGCTAGAAAAATCGCCCTGCGGATTGCTTTAACGCTGATTGTATCGCCCTTTTGTATCTTTTTACTTGCATTTTTGACACTTGTCTCAGCTGTGGTGTCTTTGTAGCCATTTGTGGCATCAGCTACTACGCAGTTTGTTAAATCATTTGTTAAAGCGGCTATAAATTGCTTATCTCTTGTATCCATCATCCATGTAGCAAGGCTATCTTTTGCTTCTTTTTCAAAGTCAATAAACTGCATTTCACTATAATGAAATACTGGGCTTAATAAACCATTACCGCTAATTTTTGGGTAAATTGTCTGATTTAGGATTTCCATTTCATCATAATTTGTTTGAAATTCCTCATTATCTTGGACTCCTGTGCCGGTCAATCTTGCTTTAAGTCGTGGGCGGAATGGCTGTTTATTTGCGATTTGATAACTTCTTATGCCTCTGTCGCTTCCCTGCCCTACAAGTGGTTCAAAAGGGCTTTTAATCCAACTCATAGACTCTATTTCTTTGCCGATTTCAATGCCTATGTTAGGGTTATTTATAATATCTGTTAGAGTGTAACTCATTGTCTTAGCTCCTGTGTTGTGAGTATTTGTTTTGTATATTAGTTTGTTTTTGTGTTCATTTAAAGGGGGGGATATTTTGTTTTTTATTTTTTCTTTTTTAAAGCTTTCATTTTGGTTATACATTTCGCAAATTTTCTAAATTTTGACTAGTCATTATCGCTTAGATAACTCCTAGCCAAAATTTAGAAAAAATTACAAAAGCTATAACGCAATCTTAAAAAGCTGGTTTTGTCTTTTGCATGGTTTTAGGGCTTTGTTGCGTTTATGTGGTTTCTTTGCTTTGTGGTGTTATTTTATGTTGTGTAAAAACATGTTAAAAACAAAGCCTCCTTTCTGGCTCTTGCTAGAAAAGAGAAAATTGCCGCTTAAGTTCGTAGCTTAAGCGGCAGTAAAATTATACTTCAAATCTACAAATAAAAGCTTCTTTAGCAAAAGACAGAGACTAACAAAACTTATAACATTCCATTTTGTATTAAATTATCTAAATTCTTATCTGTTGTATTTTGTGGTAAGCCATGATTCTTTCCATCGATTGCAAGTTGTGTAACAAGCTTGCCTATTTCTTTTTGTAGAAAATCTTTATCGACTTTGTGTTTGAGTGTAACTCTGTGTGTGATAAGTAGGCGATAATATATTACACTTATGCTTTCCTCACCGTCCCACTCTTCCACTTCATAAGGTTGAATGCTAAACTCCCCTGTTGCAATGCTATCTACATAAAAGTATTGTGTTTTTATTGTGTGTCTAAACCCTTCGCCATCATAACTTGCAATAAATATTTTATGATTGCTATCGCTAAATACATAATCCCCTTTTTGAAACGCATATTTTTTTAGGGTTAAATCTGTCCTACTTAGATTAACCTGCCTTAAATAAAATCTTTTATTTACATTTTCTTCTTTACTCTCAAATTCCTTTTTCTTTATCTCTCTTTGTTTTGTGTAGTTTTCTATAATCTTTTTTGCTTCTTCTTCACTTGGAGGGGTTCTTTTGCCCTGTGTTTTTTCTTTGCAAATATGTGGGGAATAAAACCATGCCTCTTTACTCTCTGTTAATTCCACAAAACCAAACTTTAGCTTACTCTCCTCGCTTAATTGGCTGTATAGATTCATATAATCTCTATAATATCTGTCTATGCTTTCATCGATTAAATCAAGCTTTAAATAATGCGTGATTTTTGGCTGATAGCCCTCTTTGTATCTGTTTTGTGAATCTTTTAGCTGTTTATGTGCGATTTGGTTATTAAAGCGTTTTATGCTTGGGTTTATTTCTTGTTCTTGCATATCTGTTGGGATATGTGCTTTTACTTCGCAAATATCGTTAAATTCTCGCAAAGCCTTATATCTTTTGCAATAATGCAAACTGCATAACGCCAAAACACCCCCTTTTACCACTTGTGCGACTGCGGCTTCTTGTGCTAAATCTTTTGTAATATCAATTTCTTGTGCTTTTTCTAGCTTTATATTAAAACCCCTTTTACTATACTCATAGTCATAATGATTGCTGCCGGGCATTTCTTTACTCTGTCTGTTTCGCATGGTATCTAGAATCTTGCCCTCGTTTTCATTTGAATGCTCTCTTTTTTCTTGCGGGTTTTCTTCTTGTGGTTCTTTTGCAAAGTCTATTTCGTTAGTATCATCTTTTCCGGGTGCTGTTGGGTTAATATCAGGTATTGCCTGACTTAAATCTTTACCGCTTTTTTTCATTACCTTTTTAACCCTTGCTTTAAATGCGGGGAGATAATTATCCATAATATACATTATGCTTAACTCATCAAGCTCAGCATAGCCTTCTTCATGCACTAAGTCGTTAAACTCTTCTTTTTGCATTTCTATATAGTTTGTTACCCCGCTTAATAATTCTTGTTTGTTGCCATCGCTAATCTTAGCCCAAGTTACAAACATCTTTATCACAAAATACAACTCATTTATATAATCTGGGTATTCCCAAAATTTTTTAGTAAAGGTATAAATTATTTCTAATCCTAATTGCGCTAAAGCTAAAACTGCACTCATAAGCTGTCCTACTAATGGGATAAATTGAGATCCAATACTTGCAGCGGTTAAAACATAACTAGCTACATCTTTTGTTAATGAGACAATACCCCATTTCATATCTTGTAGCACCTTTAATCGTCTTAGCTTTCTGTAAAAATGTGTTGCTAAATCAAAGATTAAATCTATTTCTTCATTATCTAAAACAATCATGGGTAAATTATCACTTTTAAAGCTTGTTAGCATAAAGGGATATTTGTCTAAAAAGCTTTGGTTGTAAGGGTAGGTGTGTTCTCTTACATCTTCTACTTTATACATTGTTATTTATCCTTTCTTTTTAAAAGCTTTCATTTTGGTTATACATTCTGCAAATTTTCTAAATTTTAGCTAGTTACATACGACTAGTATGCGCCTAGCTAAAATTTAGAAAAAGTTACAAAAGCTATAACGCAACCTTAAAAAGCTGGGTTTTGTTTGCCTGTTTTTAAATCTTTGTTTGCCTTTCTCTTGTCATGTTGAGGCGTTAGCCGAAACATCTTTACTTGCATAAAGGTTAGATGTTTCGTGCTTTACACTCAACAAGACAAGGAAAGGGGCGGACATGACAAGTGTGTCTGTTTGCTTTACTTCTTTACATGATTTCCCTTCATAAAAGTAAAAATCTTATTTGCTGTTATACAATTTTGTATAGATTTGTTGTATTTTTGTTTCACTTATACTTTCAGGCGAAAAGCTTGGCATATATAAGCCTCCTTCTCTTACAAACCTTAAAAAAGTTTCATAGCTTATATGTTTATTCTCAATAGGTAATAATAGATTTTCATTTAATACATGGCATTTTTTACATTCTGTATCCTCTAAGGCTTTAATGTTATTTTTTATTAATACAATTTTCCCATCTGCATCTTGCATTTTTTGCCTATCTCTTAAAGACACTAAAACACTAGCATTTGAATCTATGCCTAAAATGATATCATCTAGCTTTGCGTTTAGTTGTATATATAAAAATAAGGCTAAAGCAGCAAAAGCTATTATTGTTTTTGTATTCATTGCAATTACCTTTATATGTCTTTTTCTTTATTTGCTTGTGTTTTAGATTCTGTTTGTGTGGTGTGTGTTTGTGCTAGCTCTTTTAGTTTGTTTTCTTGTTGTGTGCTTTGTGGCTTACCTGTTAGGGCTTCTTGTAATAAGGAGTCTGTATGTATCATCTCTTTAAATTCTTTTTCATATCGATTCCGCATAAGTCTGTAAATCTCTAGTTTTATAGCTACCCATATTAAAATGCTTATGTTAAAGGGTGTTGTGCCAAGTAAGATAATGGCTACAAGTTGCAAGGTTTGATATTCTTGCAGGGCATCACTTTTAAACATAGCAGAAACGCTTAAAATAACAACTAAGCTAACGAAAAATTGCATTAAAGCGCAAAAGCTTAAAAATCGCCACTTCACACCCTTTTCATCAACAAAAAACTCTACACCCCGACTCATATATTCCATAGCATAGAATATACTTATGCTTAAGAATGGGAGTATAAAGAATTGATAATAATCATAAATAATATTTCCAATTGTTTTTAGCATTTTGCTTTTTATCCTTATGGTTTATTGTTGAGTCTCTCACTTGTCATGTTGAGGCAAAGCCGAAACATCTTTACTTGTAAATAAAAAGGATTTTACCCGCCTTGCAAAACTTGCGAGATGTTTCGTGCTTTGCACTCAACATGACAAACGCAACATGACAAGAGAAAGCAACGAGGCAAGGCTTTTTTATACTATCTTAGAGTTAATCCCATTACGCATATGCTAATAATGGGGGCTTATGCTTTATTGCGTAAAACTGCTTAAAACATAAGCGACACCTTTTATTATATTTACTTTTTTAATTGAAATATAGGGGCTTGTTTTATTTGGGAATTTGTGGTATGATAGCCATATGCCTTCATCTGTGGTAGCATTAGTAAAGATATATACCGGCTATAAGTTTGGTGCTATTTCACAAACCTAACCGTGTTGTGTCGGATTGCATGGGATGGGATTTTGGTGTAGGCTATCCCTTTAAATACAAAATCTTTACATTTTCACTCTTTAATATATTGTTTATTCTGGTTTCTTTTTCATCAAAATAATATGTTTTAAATTTGATTTTATGTCCTTGTATGCCTATTCCAAACAGATTCATAAGATTTTATCCTTATCAAAAAATGGTTTATAAAAATATACGCTAGGCTCTTTTTGCCCTTGCTGTGTTTGTTCTACAATAAATAAAGGGTCTCTAAAAGTCTCAAAAAATCCGCCTTTTATATTTTCTCGGTTTGTGTTATATGTGTTGTTTGTAAAATGTTCACGCATAAGGAATATATACTTTTATATCTTTATAGGGCGTTTTGATAACACCCTTATTACCATTTATACTATCAAACATTTTTGCAAACTCTTCTCTATTTCTAAACTCTGCTTGTGGCATTGTCTCTACTTTACCATTTTGCAAGGCAGATTCTATGGCTTTTGCTAACTCTTTGTTAAATATTTCATTACTCAAGCTATTTATTTCCTTTTTGCCTTTTAAAAAATCTCTAGGATTAAACTTTTGCATTCTTTTAGCAAACATAGCTGGATTATTTTCACTCAAAGATTTGCAGTCTTTTTGTATGCTTTTAATAGCTAAAGTAGCATATCTTTGTGTGCTTTCATTGTTATAGAGTTTGCTTACCGCCTTACTTCCTACCGCCCCACCTAAGAATCCAGCGGCAAACTTAGCAGGATTAAATCCTACAATGTTTCCATTCTCATCAGTCTCAATTCCTGCTGCAGTGCCACTTATTATTCCACTTCCCAAATGACTTGGATTAGCATACATGATATTAGGGCTATTTTCATTAAAGTAGGTATGTGTAGATTCTTTATTTTTTGGTTTAGTCTTTGTGATATTGCCTTTTGTATCTGTATAGCTTCCTTTATTGTCAATGTGCTTTATTTGATTGGAATCAAATGCTACTATTTCCCTATCATTAAACAATATGCCATCATATCCTGCTTTTTTATAAAATTGTTGCAATGGATAGATTCTAGCTGTTTGATACATTCTTCCATAACCGCCATATACACCATAGTGTCCGCCCACTACTTCCTGTAATTTCTCATTCTCTCTTGCAGCGGCTAGGATATAAAGCTCGGTTTCATTTTTAAAAAATTCTTTTTCAAACCCAGCTTCATATAATGTGGGCGAATCTTTTTTTAAGAGAGAATCAAGCTCTTTTAACTCTTGCAAACTCTCATCTAAATTAGGATTATGTTTTAAATCTGCCTCGTAAGCTCTTATGCTCTCATGCAAATTTTCCTTTTTTAGATTATAAAGCGGTGTGCTAAACTCTTTGCCACTTTCTATATGCCTTATCTTAACGCTTTCTCTGTCATATTGCAAAAACTCAAAGCCGCTTTCTTTTAACTCTGCTTTTGCTTGTTTTAGATTTTCTACTGCCCTTAATCCCCTTTCTTTATCTTTTTTAGTGAATTTAAAAATTTTATCAATCTCTTTTATTTTTTCTTGTGTAAGCTCTTTTTCCATAATAAAGGGCTTTTTGATATTTAAAAATACTTCATATATAAAGTTTCCTTCATCATCATCTGCATAGTTTTTAGCAAGGTTTTTATCATTGGAAAACCAATTGCCTATGCTAAAATTAGAAACTGAATTATCTTTAGTATTAAAGACTTCAAAAGGTTTTTTAAGTTCTTTATTATGCAATCTTTTCATACTGCTTAGTGTTGTGCCATGATAAAACACTTTAGGCAGTCCATTTTCATCTTTTGTTAAAGGGCTAGAATCTTTATGCCATTCTAGTAAATCTTTTGCCTTTTTCTCATCGTAATTAAACTTTTGCATGGTAGATTCTAGGGTTTGTTGTGGTATAATGTTGGTAGTAGTTGAGTTAAGAGTCTCTAACTCATTAAATTTGCCTTGAGCGGAAAGGACTTCGGCATCGCTACTGAATAGCTTATCCACTTTTTCTTTTTGCAAATTTGTAATATTATCTTTCTTGTAGCTTGTTATAACCCAATTGTTATCACCTTGTTTATTAAATCCTTTTGAGATTCCCACGAGATAATACTCATCGCCATTTTTATACCATAGCGTATTTACTCCATTTTCAGTAAGTAGTTTGCCATTTTGTATAATCTCATTGATTGCATTTGACATTTTTTCATAAGGATTATTTCCTGCAAAGTCTGCAAAATCGTTTAAATGTTTTTCTACTATTTTTTGTAAGCCTATTTTCTCATTCCCCCATACTAAATCAATATCCCCCAATTCTTTACGATGAAATGCCCCTGCAACTTGTCCTTTATACTCGCCCTTAGCTCCGCTTTCTTTATGTGCTTGTGCTTCATTTATGAGTTTTTGTATAGCAGTCTCGCCGCTGTGATAATGTTCTGCATAGTTTGTGCCAAATTCTTTTATGGGTTTAATGTTTAGCTGTTTTTCTATCAACTCTCTTGCTAATGGTACATCTTTTATCTCTCTATCTAGTAACTCTTCCCCTCGCATTAACCTAAATATAGTGAAAAGCCTATCTTGTAAAACTCTGTTAGCTTTTCCTTCTTTCTCTAAAAGTTTTTCTACTGATAATAATTCGCCTAAAAGTTCTCGTTGTTTTATATCTGTCTGTTCTAAAAATTTTCCAAAAAACCCAGTTTTTGTGAATGTCAGTTTGTTAGCAAATCCAAATTCAGGCTGCTTCATAAATGCAAGGTATCTGCCTAATTTATGGAAATTATCAATGCTAACATCTGCCTTGTTTGCAATATCAATAGAGTCAATATCCTTTTTAAGTATGGCAATGATTTCATTTACTTTAGAATCCCGTTGCTCACTCATCTCAAAGTGAGTATCCCAATATTTTTTATCTACAGAATCAATTTCTTTCGCCATCTTTTCAAAAACAGGATTATTTACAATATCCATATATTCTTTAGCAAAAGAGACATATTCATTTATGCTTACATTTTTATCTTTTAAGGCTTTTAGATTCTGTGTTGTAGCTTCCTTATAGTCTTGTTGAGTAAAATTTGGATATTTAGCTAGAAAGGCTTTTTCATCTAAAGTAAAGAAATCATATTGCGTGTTGTATCGCTCTAAAAACTCGTTTTTAAAGCGTTTAAAATAGATATGTGTATTTATATCTCTTTCATTGTAAAACTCTTTCATTATTGGATATTTATCAAATAAAGGACTTACTATTTTTTCATATTTCTCTGTCTCTTGCTTTTCTAAAGTGTTGCGTATTAAGTTGGCTTCATTTGTAAATGTATCAATCTCTGCTTGTTTATTTTCTAATTGCTTTAAACTTTTTAGCATTTCTGCATAATCGTTAGAATCTAAATCGTTTTTTATGCGTTCTGTTAGCTTTTGTGGTATAATGTCAGCAGGTGTTTCAGTGGGCGTTACAGGCTCTGCATATCCTGTATTCCTAGACATTGTTGCACTACCTTGAGGCTCGGGTGCAGAGGGCTTTAACTCAAGGGCTTCTAATTCTAGCGTATAAATCTTATTACCTTTGCTGTTACTATCTAAACTCTCTTTAATTGTTATCAGTGCGTTATTTCCATTAAAATCTGCGTTATATCTATGTATGAAAACATTAGGATTCTCACTCTTTTTATCCTTATGCGTTTCTTTCAAAACTGCCCCTTGATACAAGTTTTCTATATCTTGCACGGCTTTAAAATGTTCTTGTGGAGTAAAGCCATTATCCACACTTTTTTGTATTGCTTTATCACTTGTCATTTTGGCAATATTTTTGCGTGAAATTTGTGCTATCCTGCCATCATTTTGATTAGTGATATTTTTACCCACTAATGAGTTTAAAATCTCTTTTGTTTGTTCTCGTAAAATGTATGTATTTTCTTTATTAGATTGTGTTAAATCTCTTTCTAAATTGCTTTTTGTTGGCAATTCCTTAACACTAGATATTTCATTTTTCAAACGATATAAAAACTTGGCTTCATAAGTGTTATTTGTATCCTTTATCATTTGTTGTATAAGCTTCAAGGCTGTATCTGTCCCTTTAGCTTTTATTGCATAATCGACTTGAAATCTTGCATTATCTATAAAATCTTTTAGGGCTTCTACTTTGCTTGGTTTATTTTCTTGTGGGGTTTTATTTGGTAATTGATTTTTTAAATCCCTTATTCTTTGTTCTACTAAATCCAACTTATCTAAAAATTCACTATTATGTGCGGGGCTAAAACTATAAGGGCTGTAATCATTGCGATTACTTTGCATAATCTTTTCTAAATGTGCTTTTTCTTTATATGCTGTTTCTAAATCATAGTTTGCAATTTTCTCAATCTCTGCGGCTTTCTCTGTTTCTTGTTGTGTTTTTAATTGTGTCTCTTTTTCTGCGTGCAGTCTGTCTCTTTCTTTATTTAATGCTTCTACTATCTCGCCTGTTTCCTTTCGTATTTTATCCATTTGCTTATAAAATGGCTTTTCTGCTTCCCTTGCTAGAAACTCTGTAGCATTGCTTTTATATACCTCTTCTATATCATGTTTCATATTTGCCAGTATATTTTCTGCATAGTGGTTTCTATCTCTTGGGTTTTCTAGTGAATTTGCCATGTTTAAAAATCTATCTGCTAATCCCTCTTGCTGTTGATTAAAGGTAAATTCATGTCCTTTCATAATCTTTCTTTCATTTGTCATAAATTCTGCATAGCTGTCTATATCTTTGGAATCTGCATTGATTTTTTTTAATAGCTCTTGTTGTCTTGGCTCAAGTAATAAGGCTTCTTTGATAGGCTTTTCAAAATCTGCTAGTTCATCATCTGGGATTTCTATGTATTTTCTGCCATTCTCATTTACTTCGTATGGTTTTGTTTGTGGTGTGTCTTTACTTATTTCTTGCTTTATGCTACCATCTGCTTTCGCAACTTCTGGCTTATACTCTAACAACAATTGCTTCTGTGCTTGTGCTTCTTTTATCTCTGCTATATCTGCATATTGGTCTCTGTATGATTCTAGTGTTGCGTTTTCGTTTTTGTCTCTTTGCATTAACTCATCATAAGTTTTTGGCTGTGCTAGCTGCAATTCTTGTTTTTCTATGGCTGTGATGTTGTTTTTATCTGTTGTTATGAAATAGGTTTCATTATTTGCCTCTGCTTTTATTATGCTTTTATTTGGCGTGTGGATTGGGTTATTGTGTGTGAGTTGTTGGGCTAGTTGTTTTAATAACTCTGTGTTTTGCTTTATCTCTTGTGTGGCAACAACTAGATTATTTAATATATCTTGTTGAATGTTTTCTTTATTTGCTTCAAATTGGCTTATTTTTTGTGTGAGTTCTTCATTATACTTTGCTTGTCTCTCCATGTTTTGAATGAGTGGATTACTTGCAATGGCTTCTATCTCGCTTGTATCTTTTGGGGTTAATATCTGTGTATTACCTCTTATTTGGCTCTGTAATTCTTTATCACTTAAAGGTGTGTTTGCCTTGTATTCAAATCTTGGTTTATTCTCTTTATCTTTTATGGGTTTAAAGCCTTTGTCTAAATCTGCTTTATTTAGCACTTTAAGCGTTTCTAGTGTGATTTCACTTGGGTATTTTAAATCTTTTATAGCACTTTGCAAGGCTTTTGTTATGGCTGCATTATCGCCTATGTAAGGGATAAAGGCAAAAAGCTTTTTAAATAATCTATTGGTTAAAAAGACTTTTATTCTGCCCTCTAGTGTTGTGGCTAATGCACCGCTGCCTACTTGGTTTTCTAATGCTTTTGCTTTGCTTATTTCTTGGGCGAATTGATAGCTTTTAGCATAGCTTTTAAAAGTATCGAGTATAGGATAGATTTCAGGGTGCAGTGTAAGCTTTTCTAGATTCTCAATATCGCTTAAAATCTTAGTAAAATCAATTGGGAATGTATCATCATTTAGCTTTACATTTCTGTCTAATGCCCTAAGTATTGTTAGCATTTGTGTGTGTTTTTGCATTCTTGGATTAAAGTTTTTAAATATTGTGTTCTCTAGCCCTTTTATGCTATCACCCCATTGTGTGTCTAGCACTCTTTGTTTCCATTGCTCTATGGTAAGTCTTGAATCTAAGTCTTTTTTATTCATGCCTTTGGTTAGGGCTTTGGCAAATTTGTCATTTAAAGACTCTTTTATTTGTGCGTAGTTTTTATTTGCTTGTTGAAAGTTTGAGAAAAGTTCGTCTGCTTCTTGACGCGTTAATGGACTTATTTCTATTTCATTGCGCCCTAAATGTACTTCATTCTGTGCGACTTTAGAATCTAAGGCGTTTTTAATCGCATTATCGATATTATCTTTTATGTTATCTAGGTGTTTGTTTGCCCTAAATTTCTTTAAATCACTGCTGCTTTTTTCATAATTTCGCATGATTTCATTTATATTTTTGCGTAATTCTATCGCTTCGCTTAGACTTATATTTGGTTTAGATTCTAGCTTTTGTGTTTCTCGTATTAAAGTATTTGTGAGTTGATTATCAAGTCCTAAGCTTTCAATTGCGTCATCTGTTACTTGTTTGTAACCTTGCAGTAATGTGGCTTTAAAGTCTGTATCATTTAGGGCGTTTTGCAAGTTATCAATGCTTGTTTTATAATCTTGTTTTGCTTGTTTGTCGATTTCATCTAACATGTGCTTATAGACTTCTGGCAGGTTTTGTGGTATAATGTCAGTATCGGTTTTAGCAATAGACGGCTCGGCTTTTATAGTCTGCTCTTGGTGTCCTTTTTGTGAGTTAAAACCGCCCTCGCTGATTTTAGTATTCAAGGGTGTGCTAGAGTCGCTAAAGCGTGGGGTTAATTCTAATTCTAAGCTATACACTCTATTTTTATTTGCATCTAAACTTTCTTTTATTGTAATCAAGGCATTACCATTTTCTAACTCGCTATTTAATCTGTGTATAATTGCGTTTTTCTCTCCGCTTTTATGCGGTTCTGTCGCTTGTAGCTTCGCATTTTCAAACAATCTCTGTATATCTAGCACTGCCTTTAAATGCTCTTCTCTACTAAATCCATTATCTATGCTTTTTTGTATCGCCTGTGGGCTTGTCATCTTTGAGAGAGATTTTAGAGACATATAGGCTTGCACTCCATCACTGCTTGTCATTGTTTGGTTAAATATAGGCTTTAATGCTTCTATCATTTGGCTTTTCACTTGCTTTGTTGGGGCATTAAAGTTTCCCTTGTCATGTTGAGACTTTGAAAAAGTAAAAACATCTTTATTTCCATTCAAATGAGATGTTTCGTGCTTTTGTGGCTCAACATGACGATTTTGCATTTCAGTATGTGGGTTTAATCCTTTTATTTTTCCACTTTTTGCATACTCATCTATGATTTGTTGTTCGTATTCTTTAGAAAGTCTTGTAAAGTTTTCCCCCATTGCATGAATGGCTTTATTCACAATTGTAGCCTCTTCGCTTGTGAGTTTTCCTGCAAACTCTCTAGCTAACTCTTTATTAGAAAATAATGCTGAAAGTAGCTTATCTTGGCTTTCTTTCTTGCTTGAGAGATGTTTTAATACATTATAATCGCTTATTTTGTCCATGAAGTTACCCATAAATGTGGGGTCTTTCATTTCTTTACTTATTACCCTATCGCTTTGTAAGTTTTTAAATATTTCATAGTTAGAATCTATCTCACTTTTATTGAATTTTGCTAGTTTTCTATGTATTGAGGCTTCTTCATTATCTAGGTATTTGCTTATTTTTATGTTTTTTAAATCATCTGTGCTTAGATTCTTTAAATCTTTAATGCTGTTATATGCTTTACTTGCCCCTTTTGCTATACCTGCTCCAACATACACGCCTACTGCACTGCCTAACGCATTTCCTGCACTATGCTTTAGTATGTCTTGTATATCGCCCTCTTGGGCTGTCTCGTTTTGCATATTGATATAATCTAGCGGACTAGCTATTGCACTCATTCCCGCACTTTGCAGGGCTGTTTTTGTTAGGCTTTGGGTGAGTTTAATACCTCCCTTTGTTACTTGTGCGGCTTTTCCTACTGGGATAAAGGAAGACACTACATCATAATAATTTGCTTCAAGGGCAGTCCCTAAGTTATTAAAGACTGATTGCATATCGGGGTAAAGCTTATTACCCTCTTTATCGATTAAAACATAATCTTGTGCTTGTGCATCATACTCTAGCCTATCATAGCCATACATTTGGGCTAGTTTTGTGCCTGATGTAAGTGTCTTTTGTCTTGCTTCTTTTTGCAAATCCTCTGTTAAGTTAAATATTGATGAGTTTTGAGAGTCAAGTATGACTAGCTTTTTTACTAATTCATGGTTAATATTTTGTCTTGTAAGATTGTTTTTATACTTTTGGAGGTTTTTATTTTCATCTGTAAAAAGATAGTCAATAAAGCGGGATATATTAGATTCAGAATCTCTTAAATAATCCTTTTCCTCTTCGCTTAAGTCTTTTGTCTCTTTGTTTTGAATCCCTTTTATAAGTTTTTGTTCTTTTAGCTTATCTTCTTCATAGTTTTTTAAGCCTATAGATTCCTTACTTGTCCCATATTTTTCTAGGTATGAATACACTGCCTGTTGTGCTTCTTTCTCTTTTAGCTTTTCTTTGTTATAGTTTCTTAGGGCAGTTTGTCCTGTGATTGTGTTCCATGCTTCCCATAAGGCATCACCTGAATTTCCCTTGTTATATCTCTCTTTTGTTTCTTCATCAAGGGGATTAAAGCTTTTTGCACTCTCTTTTACTGCTCTGTATGCACCTTGTATATAATCATTGTTTGAGAATTTATCGTTTAAGACTTCTGCGCCCTTTTGTGCGGCTAGTTTTGCTTTTACGAAGTCTTGGTAAGCTTTATTATTTATGTCAAAGCTTTGTGTTGTGTTTTGTGTTTGGTGTATTGGCTCTTGGGCTTGTGTGTTAGATTCTGTATTGTCTTGTGTGTTTAAATCTGTGTTTTGTGCTTGTAGTTGTGGCATTGGTTTATGTTGTGTAACTAAATCTGTGTTTGCTACTTGTATTTCTGTATTTTTTTCTTTGTTTTGGGTTAGTGTGGGGTTTAGAGAGAGTGTCATGCTTTACCTTTTTTTGTCTGGACTTGAGTGTTAGTTGTTTGTATATATAAAATCCTATTTAGCTTGGATAAGTCTCATCGCTTCATTTATTCCTGCATCACCTTTTTCATTCAATATGCCTAAGGCTTTTCTGTTTCTCTCAAAGCTATCACTTAAGGGCTGTTTGCCTTGTGCTGTATTTAAATCCTTTTTTAGCTCATTTAAGAGATACATTTTCAAACTATCGCTTTGTGAGACTGGAATACCTGCATTTTGCATATAAGACATTTTTTCATTCATGAAGTTTATGCCATTCTCTAAGCCTGATACTACACCTGCATAATAGTTTTCCCTACCTTTCCATGTATTATCAATTACTGCTTTTGCATCATTTATATTTTGATTTGTCCTTTTTCCAGCCCCTCCATTCATAAGACTTGCTAGAGTATAGGCGTCCATTTTATTTCTGCTTAAAATCTTTTCATTTGCATTATTTGAGAGGTTTATAAAGCCATTTGTAACATCATTTATCTTTCTTCCAAGACCTGCCATAGCATGACTATTTAAAAAAGTATTTCCATCTTGTTCTAAGTAAGTCTTTTCATAATGTGATACACCATCTAAAAGACTTTTAGAATCTGCAAAGAGTCCCGCTAACTCATTTTTAGCTTTGCCTATGTCTGTTTTTTTAACATTTGCGTTTAAATCCATATTAACATAGCTTAGATTTATTCCCAATTCTTTTGCTAAAAAGGCATCAGCTAGGCTTAAATGCTCTTTATTATCAAAGTAGCTTATGCCTGTGTTTCTGTAGAATTTTGGGGCTAGGGTTTTTGTTGTTGCTTCAACTTCGTTTTCTTCCTTTGGCGTATTTTGTGTGGCATTAAGGGAGTTATTATAGGATTCTTGCAAGGATTTATTATTTTGCATAGCATTTAAGAATTCTTGCTGGTTGGCTTCATCATTAAGGGCATTTTGAAAGGCTTCATTATCATTTTGTTGTTGCTCTTTTAGGGCTTTTTCTTGCTTTTTTGCCTCTGCTTCTTTATCTTTGGTAAGGCTATTTACTGCCATGCCTCCTGCTACTCCTGCGGCTGTAGTCCATGCGAGTCCTTGTCCTGTCCCCATACTTCCTAGAAGTGTGATAAGTGGTAATGCCATGTTTAATCCTTTTTAGTTTTTAGCTATTCTTTGTTTGTTAGTGTTTTTGCATTGGATTTGTTGGTTGTTGTGGGTTATTTTGGTTTTGCTTTGTTTGCGCGCCTGTGTATGGGTCTATACCTTTTTGTTGTGCATATGCTATCCATTTTGGGTCAAGCTTATAAGCATCACCATTTTTTACATTCTTCCCATTTTTGACCAAGAAAACATTACCTTTATACCCTGTAAGTCCTGCAACATTTACTAATCTTTGCTGTTCTGCATACCTAGCATTATGCTTTGAGGCATTTGCAGCAGTTTGTGCATTTTTCTCACTTGTTTGATTATTCCATCTTGTTATGTTTTCTGCTGATTCTATTTTCTTATCATTTTCACTGCTTTCATGTGTTCTTGTTTTTAGTGCTTCTTCTGCTTTAAAAACTCTCTCTCTTTCTGCTTCTTTTGCGGCATAATCTCTTTGTTTCCAATTCTCAATAGCACTCATTGCCATTTGTGAATTTTGGTTTAAAGAATCCATAATGGATTGAAAACCTTGTCTTATGCCTGCATGTCCTGTGTCTTGCACTCTACCTAGTGTGGGATCTGGCATTGCCATTGTTTATCCTTTTGTTTAATTTTTTAAAGATTTCATCTTGTTTTTTTGCTTTTGCATGTCGCTAAACTAGATTCTAAGATTTGCTAACCGCAAAAAACAAGAGTTTCGTGCGGAAATATTTTGAGGCGATTTTAAGTGTTGTTGAATAAAATGCAAGGGAGTGTATATAAAATACATGACCGCCGCATTTTATGATAACTCACTTAAAAGCGTCCAAAAGATAACGCACTTTTTTCATAGATTGCTATTGCAAAATCTTTATAGTATAACGGATGCGTATAATACCTATCACCTCGCAATATCTTTAAACACTCTGTAATATCTTCTATGCTTTCACGCAATTTCAACATATCTTTAGAATCTAAAAAGCAGCATGCAAAGTTATAAGCGGTGTAGTCTGTATCATCACATCTTACTTGTATAATATAATCATTACATGCACTTAAATCAAGGGGCGGTTTTGCTTCATTTAAAACTAGGCTTGTAATTTTTGCATTTTCCCCATACAGCTTTTTTATTGCCTCTTGTATATGTTCTTCTTGTATGTGTTCGTTTGGCAGGGCATTGTCAAAAAGTATGGCTAACATTTTTGTATTTTTTGGGGTGTTTAGGAGTTTATATTCTAGCATGTTTTAATCCTTTCTCGTTCTCTTAGTTAATATTCTTGCGTTATCTTGCGGACACTTTTAAGGGAATTATCGCTTTTTTGTTCGGTTATGGATTTAATATACACTCCCTCTCAAAAAAGCTCAATAAACCTTAAAATTGCCTCGCAATATTTCCGCATTCGTAGTTCCTTTGTTGCTTGTTTGCCTGTTTTGTTTCCGCATACTTAGTTCCTTTTGTTTTCTTTGGCTCTTTGCTTGGCATGTTTCCTTTCTTGTCTCGTTGAGGCGTTAGCCTAAACATCTCACTAGCATGAAAATAAAGATGTTTCGTTTCACTCAACATGACAAAAATCACTCATTAAAACTTATTGCCTTTGCATTGGTAAATCTTCCTGTGGCGGTGTGTTTGCTGGTGGCGGATTTTGGGCTTGTGCTGTGTTTTGCTGTGGGCTTGAGACATTTGCACTTGCTGATTTTAATCCACTGGCTGTATTTGCCGCATCATTTATCCCTTTTTCATGGTAGTCTTTCTGCTGGTTGTAACGCTCATTTTCTATTTGTCTTTGTTTTTCCTTTGCTACTCTTTCATCTTCGGCTATTTTTGTTTGCCATGCGCCTAAACCTAAGCCTATTAACGAATTTGCCGCACCTATTCCTGCTTGCGCCCAGTTTGCTGCGCCAAATCCTTGTGTTTTTTGATCTTGCTGCAAATTGCCCCCTTTAACATAGTCTTTAGCTGCCGATTCTACTTCTTGTGATAAACCACTTTGAGTTTGAGTGGGTGTGTAAAAGCTTTGTTGTGCTGGTGCTGGATTAACAATATTATTTACTTTATTGTTAAAGCTTTGCATGTAGTCATTTGTAGATTTTGGAAAAAAACCGGTATTTGTTTTCGACATATTTATCCTTTTTTTGTTTGTCTTTTTGCCCTTTTCTTGTCATTTTGAGTGCTTAGCAACGCAACATCTCTACTTGAAATAAAAGAGATGTTTCGTGCTTCGGCTCAACGAGACAAGTGAGGCGAAAATCACTCATTAAAACTTATTGTCTTGCTAATGGTAACTCCGGGCTTGTTAAACTACTTCCACTCAAGCCACCACTAAGACTGCTTTCTTCTGGTTTATCGCCTTTTGCTTGTTCTGCGAAGTTTGTGCTAGTTGCAGCAGCGGCATTTGTTGCTTCATTTTGCTTTGCCTCTGCTTTTTCTAGGTTTTTTTGCTGTTGTTCGGCTTGTTTTTGTTGCTGTTCTAGCTGTTTATTTGCTGTCTCTGCTTGTTTTGTAGCTGAATAGATGTTTGCTGCTGCACCCAATGCTGCACCTACGCCACTTGCTATTCCTGCTGCTGCTGCTGCACCCAATGCCATGTTATTCCTTTATATTTAAATTTTTCTTTTTAGTAGCTTTCATCTTGTGATAACATTTTAATGTTTTTACCCTTTTTTATGCTAGTCATTATCGATATAGATAACTCCTAGCATAAAAAAGGGTAAAAACATTAAAAGCCTACCATCAATATTGGAAAGCTGGTTTGTTTGTTTGCAAGTTAGAATCTGTTAGCTAAGATTGCAAACTAGAGACTTTAAAGCGTGAAGTATTTTGAGGCGATTTTAAGTGTTGTTGAAATTTTTGTGAAGGGAGTTACCTAATAGGTAACGACCGAGCAAAAATTGATAACTCACTTAAAAGCGTCCAAAAGACAAACGCTTACACTAAGTTAAAGGGGATTTATAGATAATCCCCTTTAACGCCTCTTTAGATTCTGCCAATTCCACCTGCTTACATAAACTCTGCTTATAGCCTAAAAGCTTTCCAAGATTGCTTACATAAGCTTCATTTTTAGCAATAATCTTAGCTGCCAAGTTTGCCACACTCATACCCCGTTTTTTAGCGATTTCGCTTAAAAGCGGGGTGGGCGTATTATTATCTGCTAAATACTCTTGTGCCTCTCTTTTTTGGGATTCATAAGTTGCGATTTCACCCTGTGTTACTCCCGCTTGCATGTAGCTTACCTCTCTTTCAAAGTAAAAGCTAATTTGTGCTTTTAAATCCTCTTTTAACTCATCTAAGCTTTTTTCTACAAAGCTTTGTGTCTTTTTATCATATCTTTGACCAATGAGTATTTCTTTCCCTTGTGGGATTTCTACTGCAAAAATTGCGTTCTCGTCCCATTCCCTTAATTGTGTGCTATCAAATATTTGCACTACTTCGTCATCTTGTATCATTGCGTATAATACGCCCTCTTTTGCTTTCATATTCTAATCCTCATAACTTTTTAAAATGGTTTCTAAGTGTTTTAACCTGCCCTCGCATGTTTTATCATTCTTTGTAGCATTAAAAGCCCTTTTATACTCTTTTAGCGCGTAAGCTTTCATTGAATCTATATCACAAACATAGCTTTCAATCTGTATTTCTTGCTCTTTTATAAGCCTATTTTGTGCTTCGACACTAAAATTTAGGGCGAGATTTTCTGCTTCTAGCTTTTTGTTTTCAATACCCAAATACATGATAATAAGCAAAAAGATAAGATTAATAACACTAAAAATAACTACAAACGAACGCATAGCTATTGCCTATTCATCGGCAGTGCGCCTGAGTTTGTATCGCTTTGTTGTGAATCCACCGCCACGCCTTGTGCTTGGGCCGGCAAGTCTTCGGGCAGGGATTCTTCTTGCACCTCTTCTTGTGGTGCATTCTGTGCGGCATAAATCTCATACACTAAATCGAAAAAGGCTTCGATGGGTTGAGATTTAATCTCTTCTTGCACTCTTGGGGGAAGTTCATTTGCAAAAAAGGCAATGAGTTCTTTTATATCAACTTCTGGGTGGCGGCTTTGAAAATCTTGCTTTATGGCTTCAATATTTGCCATTTCACTTTTACCAGCGATTGTGTCCTGTAACTCTTTCGCCTTTGCTGCTCTTGGCTCTACTAATGCACTTACAAATTTATTTTGTTCTTCAATGACTTTTTTAAAGAATGTAACTCTATCACTAAAAAACAACTCTTCAAGCACTGAATCATTATCAATTAAAGCGCTTATATGTTCTGCAAAGTCGTTTTCTACACTTGCCTCAATGTCTTGGAGTTCTTTTTGTATGGCTTCTAGCTGTCCTTGCTCTTGTGTGGTGTCGTATTCGCTTGTTGGTTCTTGTGGTGTTTCTAGTTCTTCCATTTTTTATCCTTTTTTAAATCTTTGTTTGCTTTTAACTGCAAACTAGAGACTTTAAAGCGTGAAGTATTTTTGATGAATTTTTGCGGTTTTCGAGTGAAAGGCGAAGGGAGTGTATATAAAATACATGACCGAGCCTTGAGCGAAGAATCCGCTAAAAGTCGCAAAAAGACAAACGCTAGAGCTAACTATAAATTGTGCCTGATGTAAAATATAACACCCTAACTTTTATTCTCCCCTTTCTTTGACTTGTTTCAATGGTTAGCATGGAATCTTGCTTTAACCTTGTTTCAACTTTTGATTTATACACCGCTTCAGTGGATAAATCAATGTCATTTAATAAAAAGTCGCTTGAAAAATCAAAGCCTACATCAATTGTGCCAGAATCTGCTCTTTCTATAATCTCAATACTTGCGGATAAAATCTCGCTGCCCTCTCGCATTAAAAAGATATTGTTTTTATCCTCTTTCAAGTTTTCTAGGTTTATTTCATGTGCTACTAAATAGCCTAGCGCGTGTATTCTGTCTGTTTGTGTCATGTTTATGCCTTTTATTTAATTTCTTGTATGGTAGTTTGTTTTTTTATTCATTTAAAGGGGGGGATATTTTGTTTTGTGTTTTGCATATTTTGAAGTATAATTTTGTTGCCACTTAAGTTGGTAGCTTAAGCGGTAAGATTCTCGCTTTTCTAGCAAGTGCAGGAAAGGAGGTATCTTTCAATGAATAACAAGCTTATTATAATAGCATTCTTGCTATTTATTCTTTTTGTTAGTGTGGCATATTAACAAAATTTAGTAGATATTACAATTTGTTACAATGCTAGATAGTAACAGAAAGGGGGCTTTGTTATTGTTTTTACAAAATCAAAAAGGAATCTCTAACAACTCTTTTAACTCGCTGATTTTATCATTCAACCCCATAATATAATTAATGTCAATATGTGTATTTCTTAAAATATCCCTCCTTTGCTTCTCTAAATTATGTATTTTAAATCGTATAGCTATCTTATAAAATAACTCTGTATCTATGCTTTCAATCTCTTTAAAGAGATATTCTCTTACTCTTGGGCTGCCTTTATTTTCTAAAATATCTTGAAATACATCTTTATTGAAAAAATCATTAGCGTTTAATATATCTTGCATAATAAATCTTTTCTGTTTATCTTGGGCTAGTTGGGTTAATATAAAATCTTGTTCTTTTTTCTCTTGGCTGCTGTATTCTCTTGGCTCTTGTGTTGGCAGAGAGATATAAGCCTTTAAATACTTTTTTATATACTCTCTTGTAAAAATGTCTTTTGTGTTATTTAGAATCTTTTCATAACCTTGTATTATCTCTTTTTTCTCTTTTATGCTTTTTGCTAATCCTGTTTCTACTTTTAAGCAATAATCTAGTCCATCATATTCAATAAATGGCAAGTCTTTTACATCACCCTTTGTGTAAAACTCGTTTAAATCCTTATAATCTTTATGTAGTCGTGTGATTTTAGTCTCAATATATCCATTTTCAAAGCAGAGTTTATACGCCCTTATGCTTCCGCTTCTACCTGCATCATCTGAATCTAGGGCAATACAGAGTGTTATATCATCTTTTAAAAGGCGGCTTAATAATCGCAGTTGATTTACATGTAAATTTGCACTACAAATAGCAAGGCTAGGAATACCTAATAAATTGCAAGTGAGTGCATCAAAATAGCCCTCCACAATATAAAGTTTTTTATGCTTATGCTTTTTTAGAATCTCATACGCATGTGTGTAGTTATATAAAATGCTATTTTTCTTGTATAAAAAGCTTTCTTTGCTATTTATGTATTTTCCTGCTTTATAAAAGTTAGCAAAGTCATGCACCCTGCCACTAAATCCTACTATCCTGTTTTTTTCATCTCTAATACATAATAAGATTCTATCTTTAAAAAAGTTATGTCCCTTTTCTGTTAAAAAGCCTAAGCTAAAGGCTAGTTGTGTCCCTAAAATCGCTTTTATTTCATCTATCTCTAAGCAATACCCAAATCCATACTCCTCTAATACATCTTTTTTAAAACCCCTTTTTGCTAAATACTCTACAAGCTTTTCATTCTCTAATAAAGCTTTATAACTTTTATAATACAACTTTTCTAATCTTTCTTGTATGGCTAGGCTTTTTGCGTAATCTTTGCTTTGTGTTTCCTCTACCTGAATGCCACATATTTCACCCGCTTTTTTTATTGCGTTTGTAAAATCTAGCCTTTCATATTTCATTATAAAATCAATGCCATTTCCGCCTTCACCGCACCCAAAGCAATGGAATATATTTTTTGCTTTGCTTACGCTCATACTCGCTGTGTTTTCATTATGAAAAGGACATTTTGTTATATAGTTTGCCCCGCTTTTTTTAAGTGGGATATAACTTTGTATTATTTCTACAATGTCGATGTTAGACTTTATTTCGTTTATGTTTTGTATCATTCTTTATCCTTTAAAGCTTTCATCTTGTGGCAACATTTCAATGATTTACCCTTTTTTATAGCAGTCATTACGCATATAGGTAACTCCTGCTATAAAAAAGGGTAAATCATTGAAAGCCTACCATCAATCTTAAAAAGCTGGTTTTGTCTTAACTATTCGTGTGTTTGTTTGGTTAGCCGTCTCGCCTTGCATATTGCAAAAGTAAGTTTTGATGAATTTTTGCGGTTTTCAAGTGAAAGTCAAGGGAGTGTATTATACATACATGACCGCAAGCCTTGAGCGAAGAATCCGCAAAAAGACAAACGCTATCAAAACATAGGCAGTTCGCTTAAATCTATAACCGTCGCCCCCATTACTGAATCCTTTGCGTTATAATCCTTATCCTTATATATATGCTTTGGGTCTTTCTCAAACATTTGCGTTTTAAAGTTTAGGAATATTTCCTCTTTGAAATGTTTGCCTGTTTGCTTGTTTTTCTTTACTTTTAAGCGTTTTATGGCATAACTTGTTAATGAATTATCCTTATTTTCTACATTTTCTAAGTGCATAATAATACTTGCTTCATGTGCGCCTTTTTTACTCTTAAATGGTGTGTCTGGATCGCTTTTGCTTGTTTGAACTATTAACATAATGATTAATTCTCTTTCATGTGCTAATTTTCCTAAAATCTCAAACTTTTCAGTTTCTTTCTCTTCACCATTGCCTACTTTTGTATTGTTGTTTTCTATTCGCATTTGAGAATCTATTAAAAAGACTTTTATGCCTTTTGCGTTGTTTAAATAAATGATTTTATCTTTTATCTCTCTTATGTCGTATCCATCTGTAATTGTTATGAGATTTTCTTTCTTTAAGAGTGGGCTTGGATATTCTTTACGCCTTCTTATGTATGCACTTAATGTAAATTCAAAGCAAAAAAAGCATACTATCTCTTTCGCACTCATATTTTCTAGCATTTGTGTTGTAAGTGTAGTTTTCCCTGCTTCATAATCTCCACTAATAAGGATTAATTGCCCTGTTGCAAGTCCGCCATTAAAAGCAGTGTCTAAAAACTCTATGCCTGTGGAATATGTGCGTTGCGGGTCATATTCTTTTAAGCTTTTTTCTGCATCTGCAAAGCTTAGAAAATCATCTGCTTTTGCATGATATTGGTAAGGCTTTAATAGATTTGTGTCAAGTTGTATAACTTGTCTTTGTTGCACTTGTGAGAATATGTAACTTGCTAATTCCTCTTGCCTGTCTAATTGGACACAATATTCATACTCTTTTATGAGTGGAGCTAGATTTGCTACCTTGCTTGCTTCTGTGTATTCTTTTATGAAATTAGAATCTTGCAGGGTTACTATTTTGTTAAAAAATAGATTTTCGTTATAGGTTTTAGATTCTAGCATTTCTTCTAGCATTGCATAGGCTTTTTTTGCTGTGTCGCTAAACTCTTTTATGATGTGATTAAAGGATTCTAATTCCTTTTGTGTTAGTGAATGATTTATGAAGCTTTTTATGAAAATGGCTTCTAGGCTTGTTCGTATTCCTTGTTGTTGCATGTCCGTCTTCCTTTCTTTGTAATTTTTGAAAGCTTTCATCTCGTGGTAACATTTCAATCATTGAAATGTTACCATCAATCTTGGAAAGCTGGTTTATTTGCCTTTTGCCTCGTTACTTTCTCTTGTCATGTTGAGGCTTTAGCCGAAACATCTCTTTATTTGCAAAAGGGATTTTTCAGCACACGCTCAAATGACAAGTGGCAGATGTTTGCTTTGCGGCTCTCGTGCGGAAATATTGCGAGACAATTTTAAGGGTTATTGAGCTTTTTTGAGAGGGAGTGTATATATAATACATGACCGAACAAAAAAGCGATAATTCCCTTAAAAGTGTCCGCTAAGCATAACGCACCATTAAATTATTCCATTGCCCTTTCTACTAACTCCTGCAAAAAATACTTAATCCCTGCTTCCTTTATGTTTAAAATCTCTGCAATAAAGTATTTTCTCTTAAGCCTTAAACCCTCATATTCTGTAATAAACTGCCCTTTTGTATCAAGCCTTGCACTCCCTGCTTTGAGATTTGCAAGGGTGATTATAGAATCTTGAAGTTTTAACATGATTGTCGCTTTATTCTGCTTTTGTGTATCAAACAATATGCGTTTTTCCAAATCAAACAAAACATAATCTTTGTAAGGGGCTTTTAAGCTTTCAAATATCATGTTTAAAGCTTCTAACTCTTGGCAGGTTATATGGCTAGAGTTTTTTATAACTTGTAAGATACCCATGCTTAATCCTTTCTTTATAATTTTTAAAGCTTTCATCTTGGTTATGCAATTTAAGGGATTAAGTAGTTTTTATGATAGTCATTACCGCTTAAGGTAACTCCTATCATAAAAACTACTTAAAAGCCATAATGCAATCTTAAAAAGCTGGGTTTGTTTTCTTTGTCTCTTTGCTTTCTTGTCATGCCACCTTTATTGTCATGTTGAGCCGCAAAGCAAACATAAACAGCCTTATAACGCTAATAACTTTGCTAATTCCGCTTCTTCGTCAAAGTCTTTGTATCTCTCACTAAAGCTTTTATACTCACTAGACTCTATAACTCTTTCTTCATGCTTTCTTTGCTGCTTAGTTTGCATTGGATAAAGATCAGTCCAGCCTCTAGCAATGGTGTTTTCTACAATGGCAAACATGTCAAAGCCTCTGTATTTTAACTGCATAAATTTGGCTTGTATGCGTTTTAGCGTATGTTTGGATAGCTTCTTTTTATCACTTCGATACTCAATGTAATTTAAATATGCTTCTCTCTCTTGTGGCTCTAATTGGCTTGTAAAAGCAAATAATTCGTTTTCTTTCTTTGCTCTCTCTTGTTTCCTGTTTTCATCTGCTTTTTTAATAGCTTCCCTGCATTGCTTCCATAGCTTTGATATGTCTAGGATTGCATATTGTCTTTTTGTATCTTTTGCCCTGTTTTCGACTTTGTCGGATTCTTTTGTTTTGTTTATATCTATTATATTATTATGTGTGGTAAAATTTGGTCTGACGATATTTTGGCTTGTCTCTTTGCTGCTTTTAGCGGATTCTTCGCTCAAGGCTCGGTCATTATCGTTTAGATAACTCCCTTCGCCTTTCACTCGAAAACCGCTAAAATCATTCAAAGATACTTCGCCATTATCTAAAATAGCAAAAGGCTTTTTCTCTTCATAAGATTCTATTGGCATACTATCTTGTAATACAAACTCATCACTATCTTTTAAGCTTGACAATAGCCTTGTCTCTTTCTCTAATTCTTTTACTTGATTTAACTCTAGCTTATTTACTTCTAATTCTACTTCAACTTCGTTAAAATCTTTTACAAATACATAAGCCACTTCATTGGTAAATCTGCCATTCTCTTGCTTTTGCACTCGTTTTATTAATCCCTTTTTATACAGCTCGTTTAGATACTTATAAAAGGTCTTAATGTTTAATCTGCATTTTTTAGCCATTGTTTTAGCGCTGAATTTCCACTCCAAGCAATTTCGCCTTAATTTTGTATAAATAGCTATTGCCTGAATGCTTAAGTCGTCATTGTCGATAACTTCATTTGGAATCATTGTGAAGTTTCTTTTGGGGTTATTATATACAAGCATGTTTTAAATCCTTTTCTTTAATTTCTTAGTTAATATTCTTGCGTTATCTTGCGGACACTTTTAAGGGAATTTTCGCTTTTTTGTTCGGTCATGTATTTTATATACATTCCCTCTCAAAAAAGCTCAATAAACCTTAAAATTGTCTCGCAATATTTCCGCATACTACTTAGTTCCTTTTTTTGCTTTTGGCTCTCTGTTTTTTGCCTCATTGCCTTGTCATGTTGAGGCTTTAGCCAAAACATCTCTTTGTTTGCAAAAGGGATTTTTCAGCACACGCTCAAACACGACAAAGTGAGACAAAAGGGCAACATCACAAGCACAAACAATCATGCTAAAAACCTTTCTTTTTGCTCTATTAAAGCAAGCCTGTCAAACTCTGCAAAATAGTCTCTTAAATCCTGCGGACTAAAAGTCTCATACATAAGCAATATAAACTTATATATTGCCCTTTTTGTCTCTTGCTCTTTTAATCCCAGCTTTTTACGCACAGAATCAATAAAAGCTTTATTTGACAGCTCATTTGCTCTCTCTTGCACTATCTTTGCCCTCTCTTGCCCTTTTTTATAGTTTTCTAAAAACTTTAAGGCTTCTTCATCTGGGCTAAACTCACCTTTTTCATACAAGCACAATAAAAAGTTACTTGGAGGCTTTAATATCTTTGTTTGCAAGTAGCAATCATGGTATTTTTTTATGCTTTGCATGTCGTAAAACTCAAAGCCTCTGTATTCATCACTGGCATCTACTCGTATGCCCTTAGCGATAGCCTTGCAAAAGTCTTTTATCTCTTTTGCTTGTGGAATAAATGTCTTGCTTGTTTGCGAGGGGCGGCAAACTCTTATATACTCATATAAAAAGCCACCTTGCTCTATAAAGTTTAAGGCGTGATCTATGTCTTCTAAAAGCACAAGTATTTCTTTTTCCCGCTTTTCTTTATACTTGATTATGTTTTGTGGGAGTTTTGTAATAAAGTTTGGTATTGTCATGTTTAATCCTTTCTTTAGTCTTGTTTTTCTCTATCACTTGGTATTTTAAACAGACATTTAAAAAAGACTTTCACAAAGTCTATAAAGCTATGTTCTACAAATGGGTTTGTATAGACAACATAACCATACAGCACAATAAGGCATATAAAAGCTACTGCAGAAAATACGCCAAATATGAATAAAATGTCTAGCATGTTTAATCCTTTTCTTTAATTTCTTAGTTAATATTCTTGCGTTATCTTGCGGACACTTTTAAGGGAATTATCGCTTTTTTGTTCGGTCATGTATTTAATATACACTCCCTCTCAAAAAAAACTCAATAACCCTTAAAATTGTCTCGCAATATTTCCGCATACTTAGTTCCCTTGTTGCTTGTTTGCCTTGCCATCTACTTCCTTTTTATATGACAAAAAGGCTTTTGTATTAAAAACTCTTTTAAGCTTTTATTTACAATCGCATTTTTACTTAATCCAAATTCATAGCTTTTAGTCTCTAGTAACTCTAAAGTGCTTTCTTTCACTAAAAACTTTTTCCGCCTTTTTCTTGACATCTTTAAGGGCAAATCCTTATCACTTAAAAAAGTCGTCAATGCCGCTTCAAATATCCTATTTTTTGATATTTTGTAGCGTTTGCTTGTAATATCTAGCAAATCAAGTAGCCTAAAGTCGATTTCAAACTTGTCGGTTTGGACTTTGGGGGGTGTAGGTCTTGGTTTGTAGTGCATTTTAAATCCTTTCGTAAAATATTCGTCTTTGTTATTTCATTTCAAAGATTAATGTAAAAAACAGCTAGTCATTATCGCAAAAACTCTTTGCTTGGCATGTCCCCGCCCTTTTCCTTGTCATGTTGAGTGCTTAGCGCGAAACATCTTTTTTATTTGCAAAAGGGATTTTTCAGCACACGCTCAAAATGCCAAAGCAAAAAACACATCACAAGCCCTAGCCAACTAAACTCAAGCTATAAAACAAAAAAATAAAGCTTCCAAATAGCAAAAAAGCCACGCAAACTTCGCTTAAATCTTCTTTTCTCATGCTTCCTCCTTTGTAAGATTAATTTGCATATTTTCTATAAAGCAATTTGTGTTTATTGCATAAGTGGTTGATGTAATATGCCCATCTTTATGCCCTAGCGTTCTACTCACTTGCAGGATATTAAAGCCTTTTTGGATAGCAAGTGTTGCGAATGTATGTCTTAGGTTATAAATGGGTGTTTCTTTATTCATATTGAGTTCGCTTAAAAGCTTTTTCCACTTTTTCTGTAAGCATGAATGACTTATATTAAAGAGAGTATCTGTATATTTTGCTTTTAAGTCGTGCATGAAATGCTTAAAGTTTTCATTGATAAAAGCAATATTTCTTTTACTGCTTTTTGTTTTTGGTGTGGTAATGGTATTGTTTGGCATTTTTGACTTTGTTATCTTTATATATTCTGTATCTATATCGCTAGACTTTAATGCTAAGATCTCACCAACTCTAGCCCCTGTATGACTTGCTATCATAAGATAATTATGCAGTATCTCATCTTTTTTACTAGATTCTAGGATTGTTGCTAACTCATTTTCTTTAAAGGCATATTTTTCTTTTTTCTCTGCTCCAAACCTTGAGAGATTGAGAGTATTTGTAAAGTAGGGGAGGTTAAAATACTCATTGTAGTTATTTAATGCACGCACAATAAGATTTATCCTGCTTTTAATCTCTGCGTTACTTAAGGCTTTTTTATGCAAGGCTGTGGCGTAATCATGTAAAAAGTTTTTATTTACATTATTCGTCCTTGCGTGTTTTAAGTCTTTTTGTATAGCAAGCATTGCACTCTTATATCTTGCATAACTTGATTCTTTAATGTCGGTTAAACCTTGCAATACATATAACATACTATCACTCAAATACTCATCAGGGCTTCTTTTGGTGCTTCCCTCTAAGATAAAGCCCTGCCGCACAAGCTCATTTTTTATGTAGTTATGGGCTTCTTGTTGCACTAGGGCTAGATTCTCTTTAGTTGCCTTTAGCTTGGTGCTAATTCTTATATGCACGCCTTTAATGTATTTTTGTATGTAGATGTAACCTGCTTTGCTGACTTTTATGTTTCTATCATTTAATTTGATAGTCTTTTCTGGCAATGCCTCACACTCTCTTTTGTCTGTGAAGTTTTGTTGAAATACTAAAACACATGCTGACATGTTATTCCTTTATGTTAGTTTGGGCTTTAAAGCCTTATTGTTATATCGTTTTTGCTTCCACTTTCATGGCGATTAAAACGCTTTTTCAAAAAGCACAGGCAAAGCAGACAGAAGCACAACAAAGCTAGCTTTATGCCCTGTGTCATTGTTGCTTTTTTGTTTCTTGCATATTCATTACTTGCGAAGTTAGCTTCTATCAAGTCGCTTTCTGTCTTTCTTTTCCTTGTCATGTTGCTTTTCCTTGTCATTTTGAGGCGTTAGCCCAAACATCTCTTTATACTTCAAAGCAGGGCTTTTTCTAGCCTTATTTCATTCAAAACACAATCAAGAACGCACACAAAAAAGCCGCCGCAAAATTTGCAATATTTTTTTTAAAAAACACAGATTTAAAAAAGAGTTGAGAGACTTAAAAAAGTTAAATAGGCTAAGCATAAAAGCTTATTAAAGAAAGAAGTTTTATCAAGTGTTTTTAAAAGCCTTAAAAGAAACTTTCAAAACAAAGCAACACCATAAATATGGGCTTAAAAACATATTTAAGTGATAAGGCTAAATATACTCACTTGGGAATCTAGCCCCCATAAAAACAATAAAAATTCCTACTTTAAAAGCATGTAGCTAATATAGCTTTTTATCCTTTTATTTGCTTTGTTTTTAAAACAAGTGTAAAGAAAATGGGAATCTTGCGACAGAAACACCATATAAAAATGGCAAAGTAGAGGGCATAGAAAAATGGTATTATGAGAGTGGGAATCTAGAAAGTGAAATACCACATAAAAATGATGAAGCACATGGCAATTTAAAATACTACACAGAAGATGGAGAGCTACTTGCTTTGCTTAAAGCCGAGAATGGCAAGATTACAAGCGGTAAATGCTCTAATAATAAAGCCTCAACAAATAAAGATTTAGAAGAGATTGGTAGATTTCATAATGCTGGCAAAGCAATTAACTATTTAAAAGAAATATGCCTTAAAAATGATTCTAAATAATGATTTAAAGCTATCTTAACACTTACTAGATTCTAATCTTAGAATCTTTATGGTTTTAATCTAAAATAGTTTTTGTAAAATACAGAATCTTTATCTTAATTTAAAAGGGGCAGCTATGTTACTAAAAAGTGTGTTTATAGGTTTTCTCTCATTTTCTATCTTACATGCAGATACACTAAAAGAATGCAAAACCGAAGCGGATAAAATAAGCGGTTGTGTAGAAAAAGGATATTATGAAGATGGTTGGATAGAAACACCATATAAAAATGGTAAAAAATAGGGTATAGAAAAAATATATAATGAAAGTGGCGACTTGATTACAGCCTCTACCTATAAAAATGAAAAAATAATAAGTGGCAAATGTGGCGATGGCAAGGCTTTTAGCAACGCACATTTACATAATTTAGAAAAGCGTTATAATATAGATTTCATTATTAAAAAAATCTGTGAAAAGCCCTAATATCTTCATATCGCATTATTGCCTTTATTTGCCATAGCTTATAATCTCTTGGCTATTTAGTATGATAGCAAAGATTACTATCTTATCATTTTTGTCTTTTAATAATAAAAGATTTTTTACTACAACGAAGTTTTATTTGTAAAACGAGAAAAATAATAAAAGAGATAATATCAAACAATATAAAGTGATTTAACCTTCTCAAATCTATGCAATCTATTCATAACTACATATCTTTAAAGCTTGGTTATTATAGAATCTCATCACTTTTCATCACACTAGATTCTATATTACTATATTTAAATCTTAATCTCTCTCAATCCCTATTGCCTAATCCACAAAGAGATAATAAGAGATAGCAAATATACATAAGCTTTGCTATAATTAAAACTTCATATATAAATCTTAATATACATAATAAGGCAACATTATGCGTTCATGCGGCAAGATATGTTCTATACATACTTATATCATAATTTGTTTTTTTTGCTTTTATATCCCACTTCACGCAGACACAAACACACTTATGCAAAATACCCCAAGCCCCGAGATATTAAATTTAGAGAGATTAAACACACAAGATTCGATATACAACTCACTACCAGCAGATAGCCTGAAAGAAACACAATTACCAAAAGACCCAAGCCTACTTAAAATGCAGCAAGACCAAATGGATTTAATGCGTAAGGAATATCGCGGCAATCCCGCAGAAACAGACCTTATCTACTACAAGCAAAGAGAAGCACAAAAAGAGATACAAAAAGATAGCACACTAAAGATTAAGCCAGAATATGGCATAGATGAAGATAGTATAGCGACAACAGAGCAATATGAATTTATCATGCAGTATTTTTTCAAAATCATTGATGAAATACCCTATGGCGAGGACTATAAAATCTCTGTGCCACTGCATTCATTAAGGCTAAATCAAAAGACACCAGCAAAAACTTGCGAGATAAATACAAAAGAGCATTCACTCACACTCATGCATTACAATCGCTACACAAAAGCAGAAATGCAAGCAAGTGTGAGAAAACAAACACAATATTTATTGTATAATTTGCTACAAGAATACAAAGCGGAAGTGTTAGAATGCCTTATGCTAAACCAAGCACACCTTGATGATATGAATACCACCCTAAATCTAGAATCTCGCACCAAAACACTCACAAAAGTGCGTTCCTATGTGCTTGTGGATTTTCATGGTGGCATTTTAACCTTGCAGGTATTTAATCCGCCAAATAGAAAACATTAAAGGAAAGTCATGAAAATAGCCATTGTCGAAGATGATATTAATATGCGAAAAAGCCTTGAATTCTTTTTTTCAGATTACAAAGACCTAAATATTGTAAGCTTTAAAAACCCAAAAGATGCGCTAAAATCCCTTGATGATAGCTTTGAGCTAGTCATTACAGACATTAATATGCCTCAAATGGACGGGCTAGAGTTTCTTAATAAACTCAATGGGCGATATGAAGCCATCGTAATCACAGGCAATGCCACGCTTAATAAAGCTATAGAATCTATCCGCCTTGGCGTAAAAGACTTTTTTCAAAAGCCATTTGAACCGCAAGAATTGCTTGAAGCCATATATCGCACAAAAAAGCTAGTGGAATTTAATAAAAATCATAAGCAAACACCACAAAGCACAAAAAAGATTCTAAGCAAAGAAAAGCTTTTTAAATCAAGCTCAAAAAAGCTAGAAGAAGCAAAGACACTAGCCCTCCGTGCCGCCCCAACTGATGCAAGTGTGCTGCTACTTGGTGCAAGCGGTGTGGGTAAAGAAGTCTTTGCGCGTTTTATCCATGAAAACTCAAAGCGTAAAGACGCGCCATTTCTAGCATTAAACATGGCTGCCATACCAGAAAATCTTTTAGAATCTGAACTCTTTGGCTATGAAAAAGGTGCATTTACAGATGCCACAGCCCCAAAGCCCGGGCTTTTAGAATCTGCACAAGGTGGAAGCATATTTTTAGATGAAATCGGCGAAATGCCTATGGGACTGCAAGCAAAACTATTGCGAGCCTTACAAGAGAGAGAAATCATGCGATTAGGCAGTGCAAAGCCCATAAAAATTGATGTGAGATTTATTGCTGCTACAAACGCAAATATACAAGAAAAAATCGCAAATCAAGAGTTTAGAGAAGATCTTTTCTTTCGATTGCAAACCGTGCCTATTAAGATCCCACCATTAAAAGAACGCACAGAAGAGATTCTGCCACTTGCCCTAAGCCATGTAGAAGAGGTTTGCACGCATTATGGCTTTCAGCAAAAGACTTTTAGCAAAGAGGCACAAGAAAAAATGTTAGCATACACTTGGCCGGGTAACATACGAGAACTTTTGAGTGTCGTTGAGAGATCATGTATTCTAAGCGAGGGCGATATTATCGAAGCAAATGATTTATACCTTGATGAACGAGAAAAGGGATTGTTTAACTAATTTTATTTTATTGCCCTGCTTTTTTGTAGATAAATGTTTTAAATACATATCACGCCTACAAAATTCCAAAAAACTTGTTTTTTATGATATTGGAACTAGATTCTGTAGTGTAGAGTATAAATATTGGAGATTTTATCTCTACTTTCAATGCACCCTGAATCACTTTCTTTTAATGCGGATTAAACCTAGTCAAAGTATCCTGTGCTTCTCCCAAGCCATTTGCCTTCTCATACACAATGCGTGTAATAGGATAGGCGATATGAATATCATCTTCGTTTAAAAATTTTTCTACTATTTCTTGGGCTATTACACTTTTTAGTTTCAGTGTGCCATAAGCATAGTTTTGAAACCATACAGAAATATCCATGCCATTTTCTTTTACAAAGTTAAATACGCGTGGATCGACATTTAGGGCAGAGTGAGCTAGGGCGAATCTATCTCGCATTCTTTGCATTTGACTTCTAGTTTGTTCTGTATAAAGCTTTGCATGTGTGCTTGCGACTTCAAGGGCTATTTTTTTTGCCTTTGTGATATTAGAATCAAAAGTGATACACACAGACACACTATCCCATATATTTTTCAAATCCCCATAAGTGTAATTTGAGATTAGGTTTGTAAAAATGTAGTTATTTGGGATAAAGATAAGTCGTCCTGCACGATGATTTTCCCTATATGAAGTCTGCGTAATATCATCATAGATTGTAATGCGTAACATAGATATATCCAATACATCGCCGATAAATACCTCATTCTCTTTCTTTACTCTGATTCTATCGCCAACATGTATGCTGCCACCAACCACAATCACAAGCCAGCCAAGTGTGCTCATAAACATATCTTTCATAGCGATAGCCACACCAGCAGAAGCAAAACCTACCATTGCCACCGCATAGGTCGCATTATCGATATATGCAAATAGCAAAATGAGAAAAATAATCGTAATGTTAAAGACATTGATAACTTTGCTTGTAGTATAGGCTCTTTCGTGATGTTCTATATAGCGTTTTGCGATGAGTTTTAGGAAAAAGGCTATAACTATGCTAAGTAAGATTCCAATGCCAATGTAGATGAGTTTTAGAATCTGATTTTTGATTTGATATTCTAGGTTTGCTTCGATCTCATCGGCGTCTTTGTTGAATACATCTATTGTTGTTTCAAGGATATTTCTAGCACTCTGCAACTCGAGATTCTGTTCTTGTGTGATTGCTAGTGCGTCTTTATAGGGCTTTTTTTCTGTATTGCTTATTTTTGTGTTTTGTGTGATTTCATTTAGGATTGTGCTTTTTTTGTCTATTATAGTGAGTAGTTTATCTAAATCTTGCTGATTGTGTTGCATATTTGCCTTTATGCTTGATATGTGTTTAATGTAGGAGAATGCGCTAAATATTTCAAATGGATTTGTAAGTGTTGGTGCGGCTTCAAGCATGGGTTTATCAAGCAATTCTCCAAAGGGCTTTGTGCGATATTGCTCTAAGAGATTTTGCTGCTTTTTTAGTGTAACTAGTCTATGTGTCTTTTGTGCTTCAAGTGGGGCTAATAGGGCTTCTTTCTCAAGATCTGTTATTTCATTTGAAATGTCGTGATAGCTTTTAAAATTTTCATATCTTTTCAGCCATATACTCTCTGTTTTATGCAATGCCATATCAAGCTGTTTTAACTGCTCTATATAAGATTGCAATGTGGTATTTTTTGTCGCTACAAAATTTTTAGATTCAATAGAATCTTGTGTTGGTATGGAATCTGCCTGCGTCGCAAAAGCGTTTAGACCACACAAGATAAAAAATATAAAATACACAATCCTTACGCTATGCAAACTCATGCAATACCTCATAGAGAATCTGTTTGTCTATATCATTATGAATATCTGCTTTGATTACTTCCTTTGATTCAAGTAAAACAAAATGGAGTTTAGAATCAAGACTTTTTTTATCATAGAAAAACGCATTATAAAAAGTATCTATATCTTTTATTTTATACTGCGTGGGTAGTCCCACTCTTTTAAGTAAATCATGGATAAAATCGCTAATCTCACTTGATAATATACCAAGCTTAACTGAAAGCCTATTTGCCATGACAATCCCCATGCTAACTGCCTCGCCGTGCAAAAACTCACTATATTCACTCTCTAATTCTATGGCATGACCAAAAGTGTGCCCATAATTTAGCAACGCCCTTAATCCATGCTTCTCTTTTTCATCTTGTGTTACAACACTAGCTTTTAACTCTATGCTTCTTTGGATATAAAACTCAATATCACGCATATTAAAATCTTGCAATAAAGCATATTCAAAACACGCAAAAATCTTTATAATCTCTGCTACACCTGCTAAAAACTCTCTCTCTGGCAGTGTGCGTAAGAATATAGTATCAACAAATACTTGTTTTGGCTGATGAAATAAGCCAATTAAGTTTTTACCATATTTATTATTTACCCCACATTTACCACCCACACTTGCATCAACCATAGCAAGCAAAGTGGTAGGAATGCTAATAAAATCAATCCCTCTTTGAAATATCCCACTAGCAAAGCCCACCATATCTGTAATCACACCGCCACCAAGTGCTATCATTAAAGCATTTCTATGCAGTTTGTGCGAAAAAGCAGATTCTAGAATCTTATCTATTGTTTGCATATTCTTATGTGTCTCACCATCATCAATAATACAAACGCTCACACTTTTAGCTTTTATGATGGATAACACATATTCTAAATACAGATGCTCTAAATTTTTTGAAGTGATAAGAAGTATATTTTTATCTTCAAATTTTAATGATGATATTTTGCCTATTGTAACCGGATATTTTTGTGATCCCGTATTTACTATAATGTTTTTTTTCATAGGTATTGCATTAACCTCCGCATATCATTGTGAAGAATAGTTTTGTCTTATATTGTAGCTTAAAATAAAATGATAGTATTGAAAAATTAAAAATATGCTGATATTTTGTTACGATTTTATACATTATGTGAATTTTGTTTTATAGCCGTGCGTTATGCTTTATAAAGTTATGGAATCTAGTGTTAAATCATTAAGTTTTGATATAATGCTAACTTTTAGATTCTATCTAATTGGCAACTCATAGAATATTAAAGGATCAATATGGAGATTGTATCGCATTTTTCTCAACTCATCTATCAAGAAAAGATTCCAAACAATCTAGCAGATACACTAAAAAATCTAATCAACACACAAAAAGATACCCTACTCTCTCTACCACCAAAACTTCAAGCCCTAATCCTATCAACACATAGCACAAATATCAATCTCTATGAAAAAAGCGAGACTTTCCAATCCATTTACACACAATGTATGCCACAATATAAACTCAATATAGAATCTATAAAGTTACTACAATACGCACTTTTAAGCGTTGTAAATGCAGCGGAGTTAAAGCATTTAAAAGCACATATCCTGCGACTAAATGCAGCAGAATTAATCACAAATCAACACGCAAGAAGCCTTGCAAACTTTTGCACACAAAGTGCATTCCAAGCACAGCAGGTAAAAGAAGAGCATAAGATTCTAAACCTTAAAACACTCTCTATTGAACTCTCACAGATTCTAAAACGACTACACGAGTTAAAACTCCATGATAAATACTACAATACCCTAAATACAATCTATACAAACGCACAAAATCATAAATTCTCAATAGGAATCACAGGCGTATTAAGTGCTGGTAAAAGCACATTTCTAAACGCCTTATTAGGCAAAGAAATACTAGGTAGCTCAACAATCCCAGAGACAGCAAATCTAACGATTCTAAAATACAGAGATACAGAATCTGCAGAAGTGTTTTTCTGGAATACAAATGAATGGGAAGAGCTTAAAAAAGCAGGGCAGTATGATAAGAGTTTGCAAAGCTTTGTAGTAGAGAGTGAAAGAATCTTTGGCGATAGACTAAAAAGCTACATAGCAGATACTACAAAGAGTGAAAGCATAACACTTGATAAACTAAGCACTTACACTTCCGCAAACCATGAAAGCAAACTATGCAATCTAGTGAAAGAAGTAGCCCTTTTTACCCCGCTAAAATTCTTGCAAAATGGCGTTGAAATCGTGGATACACCCGGGCTTGATGACCCCATCACAAAACGAGAAGAGATTACAAAAGACTATATTACACAATGTGATTTACTTATCCATGTGATGAATGCAAGTTGTGTAGCAACTCAAATTGACATTGATTTCATCTTAGAATCTCTTTTAGGGCAAAATATCTCAAGGCTGCTTATCGTGCTAACAAGGATTGATCTAATCGGTGAAAAAGAGTTAGCCCAATCGCTTGAATACACAAAGACAAGCCTAGCCACCCAACTCAAAAAAGCAGAATATAGCGGCGATATAGATTCTATAATTGAGCGAATTGACTTTATCCCTGTTGCAAGTTTCTTAGCACTTCTGCATAAGACAAATAGAGAAGAAGAGGCTCTAAATCAGGGCTTTTCTCTAGAAAAAACGGGGATTTTAGCAGTTGAAGAGTATTTAGACAAAATGCTACTTGGTGAAAATAGTATGAAGCAAAAAGATATTTTATACCTTGCTTATCGTGGCTTTTTAAAGACAATAGAGCAATGCAGGGAAGAAATGCGTATAGAATCTAGCCTTTTAAATGCCTCTGAAAATGAGCTAGAAGAGATGATTGCAAACCTAAAGAAAGAGCAAAACAAGCTATCTTTACAGCTAGATTCTAAAAAGCAAGAATTGAATGCAAAACAAGATGAAATGCAAGAGTTTCTAAGCGTATTGCAAAATAGTATGCAAAAAAGCTTAAAAAGAGAACAAGAAAGACTACAAACTAGAATCTTTGATGAAGCGACATATAGCTATACAAAAGGCACACAGGTAGATTCTAAGCGGATAGAAGAGATTCTAGAATCTGGACTTAGTGATTGTTTTAGCGATGTAAGCAGGGATTTTAAATATAAGCTTGCTAAAAAAATCACTCAAATATTACTTGATGAAAATAGCGATATAAAGCAGCCAAAAGTTAGCTTTCACGCACCAAAGGAACAAATCTCAAAGAGTGTTGCAACGCTAAAAGATTCTATCCCTAAGGCTATTAATAGCTGTGGTAAGGGAAAAGAAAATGAACTCTCAATCAAACTACAAGAAATCTTTAATGAATCCTTTAGCCATTTCACACAAATCCTTATGGAAAAAAATAAAGAAGTAGAAACAAAATTTTTAGAATATTTTTCACAGATACTGCAAGCCCAAGAAGAGATTATAAAAACACAAATCACAGAAAAAGATTCTATATTGCAAGACACATTAGAAAAAAGAAAGCAAAACTACACACAAGAAATGCGAGATGCTATGCAAACAAAACAAACAGAACTCACACATATCGCAGAAGAGCTTGCCTATATCACACAAGCATTGAAATAGACATTAAGGTAAGTTTAGAATCTTTTATGAAAAACTTAGAAATGTCCCAAATTATAAGAAAGGCGACTATAATTTTCAAAAATAATACAAGAACATTTAGACACTGCCATAAAACACGCTAAAGCCATCAATCAACACAATAAGACGCAAAAACAAAGCCCATATACACAAGTGGTAAATCTTGTTGAGAGATTGAAACAATCGCAACAATTTTAAGGATTAAACAATGCAATGAATGGACTGATAGATTTATACAACAATATGAAAGAGAAGGGGGCTTGATCATAGCTTTTGGCTATATTCACAACAATATCAAACTATATGTATTCTTTGATATTGAAGCAAAACTTTTTGGGTTGTTGCTTATCAAACAACATTCGACTATTACACTATTGCTAGAAATCCATCAAGGTTTTGTTTTGAACGCTCACTTAGAGCGTGAAAAATATAATATTTTAAGAGAAATATTAGAGATAAAAAATGGTAGCAGCACTTCCTTTTCATTCTCATACATTTGTGCGGTATCAAAGAGTCTGTATCCAATATGCAAGGCATTTTGTATTATCTCTATGCTCTTTTGCCCACAAAGTCCATAAGTCCCAAGCCCAATGCTAGGTATTTTTACGCCATTATTTAGAGTGATATATTGCATTGTTTTCCTTTTATATCAAAATAGCTTTGAATAGTATATCAAGAAGTCTTTAGGTCTAACACTTGCTACAATGCAAAATGTTAGAAATTACTATTTAAAAAAGGGATATTACGACAAGGCTATTTCAAAGTGTATTTAGTCAAAAAAATATTTACATGATTAATCTTTTAAAAACTCGTCGTAGTATAGAAAATAATCTTTGCTTTTGATGAGCGTGTATCTGGTAGGTCATTGTCTCTATGAATCCAACCTTAGCTTGCAACATATTTTGAGAATCCGCATTTACTTCGCTCTTATGCTTAACAACCACCCCCCTGCATTCACGCTCACAATCTTCTTGTATTTCAATAAATGGGGGTTGATATTTGTTGCATTGCCCTTTTAATGCGCCATATTCTTTTATAAGCTGTTATTTATAACCCCATAAGTTTCCTTGCGTTTTTCCATAACATTTTCTTTGAGTTTTATTGTGTGATAACGCTTTGAAAAGATAAGAAAAGCACTTTTATGGGTGCAAAGGTCCTAGAATCTAGCAAGTTTCGCACATTTTTATGCAAGATAAAAAAAGCTACTCAATGAAATTCTTGAGAACCTTGATAAATATTATACAAATATCAAATAGGTTGCGTTTGACTTCTTTTTACGCATGGGAGAGTTTAGAATCGCAGGGGTTTATTGTCCCGCATTCTATCCTAAGCTAGTTTAGATCTTAATTTTGCAAAACACACTTTTTATTGAGAATCTAAATAACTTTGCAAAAATCTTTGTCGTGTAGATTCTAAAGGTAAATTTTGCAATTACAAATTATGTTTCAAAATGATATAAAAACACATATCTGCAAGACTATATTTTTTACATAATGTAACATATAATTATTTATTCATTCAATTTATAGTCTATATTGTATTTATTTATTATGATGACTTATATTCTCTAAAGTAGCCCTATATTGACAAAGTGTATAGTTGCAAAATGTTGCTATAGGGATACAACATATATACTTTTTTAAGGAGACATTATGGTTATTGGCTGTCCAAAGGAAATTAAAGTGCATGAATATCGCGTTGGTTTAACGCCATCAAATGTGCATGAATATAAAGAAGCTGGACATAAAGTCCTTATCGAGCATGATGCTGGAAGTGCGATTGGCTTTAGTGATGAGGAATACCACAGGGCTGGTGCTACAATCGTTGATAAAGAAACATTATTTAAACAAAGCGATATGATTGTAAAGGTAAAAGAGCCTATTGAGAGTGAATATAGCTATTTCAAAGAAGGGCAGATTCTTTTTACTTATTTGCATTTAGCGGCTGATAGAAAACTAACAGATATGCTACTTGAAAAAAAGATTAATGCAGTGGCGTATGAGACGATCAAAGTGCGTAATGTATTGCCTTGTTTAGCCCCTATGAGTTCTATTGCTGGGCGACTTGCCGTTATAGAATCTGCGAAATACATTCAAAAAACCTTTGGTGGCAATGGAGTGCTTCTTAGTGGGATTCCGGGGACTCCAAAGGGTAAAATCACAATTATTGGTGCTGGTGTAGTAGGATTAAATGCAGCACAACTTGCAGTGGGAATTGGTGCAGATGTAACGATACTTGATATTGATACGGCTAGACTTGCGTATGTGGATCAAATGTTTAATATGCGGATTCACACGCTTTTTAGCTCTCGTGCCAATTTACTTGCTAGTATCGCAGATTCTGATGCGGTGATTGGTGCGGTATTAATACCGGGTGCAAAAGCACCAAAACTTGTAAAAAAAGATGATTTGCAATGTATGAAAACAGGAGCAATCCTTACAGATGTAGCAATCGATCAAGGCGGTTGCTTTGAGACTTCAAAGCCTACAACTCATAATGATCCCGTGTTTGATGTTGATGGAATCTTGCATTATTGTGTGGCAAATATGCCCGGGGCTGTGGCAAAAACGGCAACTTTGGCTTTAACAGATTCTACACTTAACTTTGGCTTAAGCATAGCAAAGCTAGGTGTAAAAGAAGCAGCATTAAAAGATAGCGGAATCTTAGAAGGGCTTAATACCTACAATGGTAAATGCACTTATAAAGGTGTGAGTGATGCCTTTGGTATCGCATATACTGATGCAAAAGATGCATTGTGCTAATTTTAAGCATGTTTTAAAATAAAATGAGATATAATGGCGATCGCCTTTCTGGTTAGCCCTATGCAATAGGCATTGTGAGCAACGCTTCAGGATGGGAACATAGCAGAGCACTTGCAATGTTTGTGTGCCATTGGTCCCTGGCTGGAAGGGTTCTTTTTACCCCGTATTCAAACTCCTAGTTAAGACTTTAAATTGAAACTTTATATTAAAATTCTCGGATTCTAACTTATGGCAATTTATAATAATATAATTCAGGGCGTAGATAAAAGCTTTAGTGTCTATAACGCCACTTATAAGCAAAGCTATCATTCAAAAAGTCTTGGGGCTTATAGTGAAACGCTATTAAAGCATATTTATCCTGCTTTATTCTTTCAGCAACATGGTAGTTTTTGTGATGAAAACACAAGAAAATCCTTTTTAACACAAGTGGATTCCATACAAAAATACTATAAAATCAACACAGATTTAACTCCACTGCAACACATTCTAAAAACCCTTACAGAATCTATACAAACACAGAATCTCACTCGCCCATTACGCATACTAGATATTTGCTTTGGACTTGGTTATAATGCCATGCTTAGTTTAAAATACTTTCAAACATGCGAGATTTACTCACCAGAAAAAGACTATTTCTTACAAGAACTTTATAATTTTCCATATCATAATATCGCACAAAGCAAAACAATCTTACATACACTTCACACGCATTCACTCTATCAAAATAACACACAAACACTTTATTATTTGCATGGCGATGCCCTTAAGATTCTATCAAGCTTTAGTGCTGGCTTTTTTGATATTGTATTTCAAGACGCTTTTAGTCAAGCCCATAATAAAGAGCTATGGGATGCAAAATATTTTCAAACACTCTATAACATTACAAAAACCCCATGTATTATCACAACTTATGCAAAGGCAAAAGTCGTGCTTGAAGCAGCACAAAAAGCAGGATTTCAAACACTAAAATATGTATGGGGTAGCGTGTTTTATAAATAGATTCTAAAGGATATGTATGAAAAGTTTGATATTATTTTTATGTGTAATGTTAAGCAGTCTAAACGCACAAGAATTAATGAGACAAGAGTTAAGCACAAAACAAGCACAAGAGATAATTAAAGAGTTTGAGCCATTTTTTAAGGAAGCTATGGCACAGAAATTAGAATCTTTTAAGTTAAAAAAAGATTCTATAACAGGGCTTTCATATATTGATTTTTGTGAATATCCACCAGATAGAAGCCTTGTCTTTGGGGCATTGGAGAATGGACGATTTAAGGGGGAAAAGATTAATGACCTGCCATTTACATGCGATGAGAGTAGTGGGGTTAGAAAATATTTTATCCACAATAAAGATATAGAGCAAAGCCTTATTGCCTTAAAAAAGTTAAAATTTTTAGACTTTATTGCTAAAAATTTGCCACTAAAAAATGAGATTATACAAAGCGATAAAGGCAATATAACAACACTTTGGCAAAAAGATAACACAAAAAATAAAGACTTTAAGCGACTATGGATTCTATATAGAAATGAAACATTAGGACAATCATGCACGATTATTTTTACACAAAAAGGTGCATATACAGAAGTAATACTGCAATATCTAAATTATCAATAATTTAAGATTTTGGCTAAATGATACGCATGGTGTGATTTTGCTATTGCTTGGGATTTTGGAAACTTGGAAACATAGTATTTTTGCATGTATAAGCAAGAGACCACCCATGCAAGATGAAGTCAAAACACCCCCGCTAGATTCTAAAACATTATTATTTTTTATGTGTATATGTTGCTTAGATTATTCTTTGAGAATCTAAATTCAGCATAAGTGTAAGGATAAAGTCTTTGGCAGAATATAACTCTATCGTAGTGGGGACATAGCATAAATATACTTGTTTTTAGAAAGATTTTAATCTATAATTCTAGCATGGAGTATAGATATGAAGTATGATTCGGATTCTTTTTTTATGCGTATTGCACTAGATTATGCGTGGAGTTTTCAGACATTGACACTGCCAAATCCTTGTGTTGGGTCGCTTGTGCTTTGTGATAATACAATAATTGCACTACAAGCACACAAAAAGGCTGGATCGCCGCATGCTGAAGTGCTTGCATGCAAAGAAGCATTTTTGTATAAAATTACACATGATGAAGTAGCTAAAAGAGCAGTTTTAGAATCTTGTAAAAAGCAGGGATTAAATAAAGATAATACTTTATCGTATCTTATAAATACATTACAAAATATGCAAAATTCTAAACATATACATGAATTTATCACAGCTTATCATAGTGGTATATTTCATAATTGCGAATTTTTTGTAACACTGGAGCCATGCAATCATTATGGCAAAACACCACCTTGTGCAGAACTCTTAAAGACAATAGCGCCAAAACGAATTATTATCGCTCATGAAGATAGCACACCAAAAGCAAGTGGCGGGGCTAACACATTGGCACATATTCCCATTACACATGGAATCTTAAGAGATGAAGCACATAAACTTCTTTTTCCTTTTTTGCAATGGCAAAAAAAGCGAAATTTTACTCTATTTAAGATCGCACATAGACTGCATGGCGATTATAAAAATGGCATTATTAGCAATGAAGATTCTAGAATCTTTACGCATAATATGCGTTGCATCGCTGATTATATTATCATATCTGGGGCTACTTTGAGAGAGGATAATCCGCTGCTTGATACGCGTTTTTCGCTGCCATTTTATCAACAAGATTCTATAAATCCAAAGATTTTAATCTTAAGTAAAACTATGCAAGAAAAGGATCTCAAAAACTATAATATAGCCCATAGAAATGTATCTATTATTCGATCTGCTAGGGAGATTCCAAGTAGTGGGTTTAAGATTATTGAGGGGGGATTTGCATTTCTTAATTCATTGTTGCAAGATATAGAGACAGAGAATGCCATGCCAATTGATTGCATTATGGGTTATATTGCCCCCGCCTTTAATCTAGATGAAGATATAGTGCATAAAGCTATGATAGAGTCTAATAGAAATGAAAACAAGATTCAATACACACTAGCACATACAACTACACTGACAGATTTTTGGTTGCAAAAGGCAAATAAAACAATAAGGGGTAATGAAACTATAGCAAACATATTGTATTACCTATTCGCTACATAGATAATACAAAGATTATATGCAAGACCTTTGCAATAGCTACATGCCAAGCATACTAATGACTTTATCTAAAAATCCATATTTTGCTGCGATGCTAAAGAGTGTAGCAAATAAATACACAAGAATAATGGTGATCTTTGCTCCCCAATTAGTCAGTATAGGCGGACATACCCATTTTGCTTCATGGTCGCCATTTTTACGCGCATTCTGTAAAATAAGAATAGGGAAAAAGCTAAGGATTAAAGCTCCCACGACACCGGGCCAATAGAGTGCTTGATCTATAGAATCAATGAGTTGCAATAGTACGATAGCTAAAGGTGGAACAGCTACAAATAGCAAGATAACAAAGCGTAAAGTGAGATTATTGTCTGCATCTTTATTAATCTGGTCAGCAATGTTTGTAATAAACATGCCACCAAGCCCCCAATATGAAGTAAGAATGGCAAATAATCCAAAAAGATTAGCAATTAAAAAGGTCCATTCACCAATCGCACGACCCCAAGAGGTTGTAACAACAGGTGAGATATTTTCTAGCCCCTCTAATACAATAGCAGAAAGTGGAACAAGAGAAAGAAGAGCAAAAGTGATAAAATTGCCAAGCACAATAGCTTTTGGAAGCATTTCTGGTTGATGAGAAAAACCTCTTGCCATTTCTGGCACTATATATTGTGAAGAATATACAAATACCACCGTGTTAAAGATAGGTAAAATAGCGACTAAATCCCAGTGCATTTCAAGTGCATTTGAAAAATTGAGATTTTCTTTGAAAAAAGTTGCTATAACAAGTGCTACAAGGATACCAAACATTATACCAATAATTTGCTTTTCCCCTCTTCCTATTGCTTTTAATCCAAGCCATAGCACACCTGAAGCTGGGATAAAAAATAAAATGCTACCCCATTTCTCTGGGATATCAAATATTTCTTTTATGATTTTACCTGCTGCGGCTTCATAGGCGATTAATGCCCCAATAGCAGTAACTGCCACAGAGATAAACATAAGATATTTTGCTACCGGTCCTATATAGCGGACAGAAAGTCCTGTAAGTTGTAAATGTGCTTTTGTCCGCAATGTAGCTTCAGCTATATAAAGCATAGTAATAGTTGAGAGAATACCGCCAACAATAAGCCAAAATAAAAGTGGAAAAAATCCCGCACCCTTTGCGGTATTGGCTATACTCAAGATTCCAATACCTATATTTGTCCCAACAAGCATTGCCACACCTTCAAGGAAAGTGAGCTTTTTTGTCTTTGGGTGCCCCTTGAGTTCGGCGATAAATTCCTGTTTAGCGTCTTTTAATTTCAATATATGCTCCTCTAATTTTCTTAAATTTTGACTACAAACGAGCGTAGCGGTAAGTTTGTGTTTTGCACTAGGATTTAATGCAATGATAATAGCGGTTGCTAGATACATATCAAACATTAATTCTAACTAATGTAAGAACATACTGCCTACATTAGTTACTCTGGATAAGAACTTACAATAGATTGTACTCTATGCAAGTATATAAAAGAATAGCGTCTAATTACCCAAATTTACACACATATATTTAATTTCAAGGTAATCGTCTATACCATATTTTGAGCCTTCTCTACCCAAACCACTTTGTTTTACGCCGCCAAATGGTGCTACTTCAGTTGAGATAATACCCGTATTAATACCAACGATACCATATTCTAACGCTTCGCCGACACGCCATTGCCTTGCGGCATTATTTGTGTAAAGATATGCTGCTAAACCAAATTCAGTATTATTCGCCATAGATACGACTTCTTCTTCTGTGTCAAATTTAAAGAGTGGAGCTAATGGACCAAAAGTCTCTTCTCTTGCTACTGCCATCTCTTTTGTAACACCGGTTAGAATCGTAGGCTCAAAAAAGCTTAATCCTTTAGAATGCGGCTTACCACCACTTAGCACTTTCGCACCTTTGCTTGTCGCATCAGCAATATGTTCTTCTACTTTTGCAACGGCTTTTGTGTCAATAAGCGGACCTTGCGTTGTGCCAGATTCTAAACCATTGCCAACTTGTAGTTTTTCCACTTCTTGTTTTAGGGCTTGTGCTACCTTATCATAGATTCCACTTTGCACATAGATTCTATTCGCACAAACGCAAGTTTGTCCGCTATTGCGGAATTTTGATGCAAGCATACCTTTAACAGCTTCATCAACATTTGCATCATCAAATACTATAAATGGTGCATTGCCGCCTAATTCTAATGAAAGCTTTTTAATGGTATTTGCACTTTGAGCCATAAGTGTTCTGCCCACTTCTGTTGAACCTGTGAAAGTGATTTTTCTCACAATATCAGATTCACAAAGCACTTTGCTAATCATGCTTGCCTTACCTGTTACAACTTGTAATAAATCTTTTGGAATCCCAGCTTTATACGCAAGCACTAAAAGCGCATACGCACTTAAAGGCGTTTGCGTAGCAGGTTTTACAATCATGGAGCAGCCACTAGCTAAAGCTGGTGCTACCTTTCTTGTAATCATAGCGGAAGGGAAATTCCACGGAGTGATAGCCCCACAAACACCAATAGGCTGCTTTAATACAAGTAACTTTTGATTTTGCTGTGCAGATTGTAAAATATCGCCATCAATGCGTCTGCACTCTTCAGCAAACCAGCGGATAAAGTTAGCCGCATACACGATTTCACCACTTGCTTCAGCTAAAGGCTTACCCATCTCTTGTGTGAGAATCTCTGCCAATGCTTGTTTATGCTCTAGCATTAAGTCATACCATTTTAAAAGGATATTTGCTCTCTCCACTGCTAAAAGGGCTGCCCATTTTTTCTGTGCGACTTGCGATTTTGTGACAATATCTTTTAATTCCTGCTCTTTTATATCATACACAAATGCTAGGTCTTCGCCTGTTGCGGGGTTATTAACCGCTATGAATCCATCTTTTTTGCTTTGTGAAACAAACTCATGTCCCAAAAGCGCCAAATGTTGTGCGTTTAAACTCATTTTACCGCCTCCGCAATAACTTCTTTAAGAATGTTTAATGCCTTGTCAAACTGCTCTTGCGGAATAGTAAGCGGATAAAGGAAGCGAATAACATTTCCATAGCTACCACAAGTAAGCAGTAATAAGCCCTTAGGCATAGCAAGTGTTTGCACTTTTTTAGCAATATCACTGCTTGGCTCATTGTTTTTGAAAAATTCAACTGCTACCATAGAGCCTATTTGACGCACTTCAGCGATTTCTTTATGTCCTAAACCTTGCAAGAAAGTCTTTAGTTGCTCTCCAAGTTTATTTGATCTCTCAAGAAGTTTTTCTTCTTTTATGATATTTAATACTTCAAGTCCAGCCTCAGTTGCAAGAGGGCTACCAGCATAAGTTCCGCCCATACCACCAGCACTTACAGAATCCATAACTTCAGCTTTACCTACGATACCAGAGATAGGGAATCCACCGCCAAGACTTTTTGCCATACAAATAATATCGGGTGAAACACTATGATATTCCATCGCAAACATTTTGCCTGTCCTACCAAAGCCTGTTTGCACTTCATCAGCGATTAATACAATGCCATATTTATCCGCAAACGCACGCAAACCTTCAACAAACTCTTTAGGTGCAGGATTAAACCCACCTTCACCTTGCACTGGCTCAAAAATGATAGCTGCAACATCATAAGGCGATATAGAGCTTTTGCAAATATGATCAAGGCTTTTTAGCGCATCTTCTACACTGATATTATGGAGTTTATTTGGATAGAGACCATGATAGATTCCAACCATACCGATACCAAGTTCTGCTTTATAAGGCACAACTTTACCTGTCATACCTACTGCTGCTGCAGTCCTACCATGAAAGCTACCGCCAAAAGCGATAATACCATATCGCTTTGTCTTTGCTTTTGCCACTTTAATGGCATTTTCAGTCGCCTCCCCACCTGTGGTAAAAAAGCAAGTTTTTTTCTTGCCGCTAATTGGTGCCAACTCATTAATTTTTTCTGCTAACGCGATATAACTTTCATAAGGTGTTACCTGATATGCCGTATGTGTAAAACGATCGAGCTGTTTTTTTACAGCTTCAATTATGCGTGGATGTCGATGTCCAACATTAAGCACCGCGATACCAGCAGCAAAGTCGATATACTCTTTACCATTTGTATCCCAAAGTGTCGCATTTTCAGCTTTTTCTACAAACCAGTCGCATAATACGCTAATGCCCTTTGGTGTTGCATCCTCTCTGCGTTTCATTAGATCACTCATAGAATCCATCCTTATATCAAAATCATAAATTCATCTTGACTTGCAAAATGTTTGGCTAGAATGTAACACAACAAAAAGGAAAAAATATAAAAAATATATAATGTTTTGCGCTTTAATTGCCTTATGATTACTTTTTTACACATTTTTGAGTTTCTTAATAGAATCTGGTTTTGCTAAATAAACTTTGGGAAATATAATGAAATTTTTAAAACACAGAAAATAAAAGGCTTATTTGTGATGATAGACATGCGATTGCATAAGTGTTTGATAGGCAGATTTTATAAAAATTATCTTGATTTTATAAAATTTGATGACAACAAATTATATGTTACTTAAATACATACAAATAAAATATTATTGTATATTTAAGTAACATGATTAAAAGTATCTTAGGGAAATTATTATACACTAAAAGATGCAAAAATCTCTGAGTATTCAAATTATATTTACATGATTAAATAAAGTTTTTGATTCTATGCTTAATGTCATTACAAGACTTACATTGCAAGTCGTGGCAATCTATGTTGTTTTATGTATTGTGTTCTATGTTTTTTATCCAAGATACATTTTAGGGTTTAGATTCTAAATGAAGAAACTTATCCATGCAAATACACACGGATAAGTTTATAACATATTGGGGGGGGGGGGGGTAATCGCGTTAAATGATAACACCCAAACTTATAAAACAAGTTATAAGTTAAAAGTCAATAAAAGTCTTAAATAAAAGCTTAAGCTCCAACAGACTTCCACTCAAGTGGAAACACAAGACATACATCTTTAGAGATATTATCAGAATCTCTTAATGCTGGGAAGTCTTCACTCGCTCGACTGAAAGTCTTTGTAACTTCTTGTTGCACTATCTCATCACTCAAGTCGCCTGTTTTTTGTAAAATTTCAATACTGCTAAGTTCTACTTCCTTGCCGCTTAGACATACCTTTGCTAACGCTTTTGCACCATAGCCATTTATAACCCATTCTTGTGGATAACGCATCGCATTTTTCATAATGTAGTGATACAAAGCATAGTTTTGCACACTCTCATTTTCCTTTGCGTGTCGCTCCATGCTATAAGGGAATTTATCCCATTTTTTTTCACCAATCTTTTTTGCCGCGTTATCAGCAAGCATTGCTAAAACAATATCCATGTGTTACCTCCTTTCAACTGCTTAAATATCCCTACTGCTTCAAGCTTAAAAGTGTGTTTAGAATCTGATCTGATGTCGTAATAGCTTTTGAGTTTGCTTGGAAACCTCTTTGCACGACAATTAATTGTGTCAAAGCTCTACTTAAATCCACATTACTCATCTCAAGCTTAGACCCACTCACGCCGCCTCTTCGTCCTGTGTTTGCTGCACCTATGATTGGCTCACCGCTATTGCCTGTTTCAGAAAATATATTGTTTCCTTCTGCTTGCAAACCTGCACTATTTGCAAAGTTTGCTAAACCTACTTGTGCTAATGCTAGAGTTTTACCATTACTAAATGCACCAAGCAAAGCACCATTTGCATCAAATCGCACATCCATCAAGTCCCCAGCGTTATAGCCATTTTGTGCTATGTTATAAGTTTCTGAACGCTTATCTACGCTTGTTAAGCCATCAAAAGTTTGATTTTTACCAAAGTTTAGCTCAATTCTTTGTGGAGATTCAGCACCATTTTTTGGATCAAATTGCAACATAGGTGGATTCATACCTGCTAAGCTACCATCATTGTTAAATGACACTCTACCGCCCTCAAACATATTTGGATTATCCGCACTGCCACCTATAAATTGTGCTGGTTCTGGCACAATCGCTCTAAATGTCCATTCTTTACCACCACTTTTTATAAACTCAAATCGTATAGTATGCTTTGTGCCTAAAGTATCAAATAAATCAACACTTGTAGCATGTCTTGCATGTGTGAATTTACCACTTGCTACACTTGAGCCACCCTCAATAAGTGAAGCGGTATTTAACGCACGCATTGCATCACGCAATAATATATTGCTTGATACTTGCCCTGAGCTATATGCACTTGCCATAATCTGCAAGTTATCTGTTACACCATCATCATTATCTTTGTTTGAAATCTCAAACATACCAAAGCGATTAAGCGTAACGCTTACGCTTGCTGTGCTATCTTTATATTCTTTACCCGGGCTTTTTATCATATTTGCATCATATTGCATTAATGCGCGTAAATCTTCTGTTGTTTTAAACTGCCCTGTTGTAGAATCTGGGTCATTTGACTTTGTATAGCGATAGCGGAATGCTGTGATGTCTTTATCACCTTCTACAAAGTTTGCAAATGCCCCTGTCCCACTTTTTGTAACGATGATATTTTTTGTATTCTCATCGCCATCCATTTCATTGCGGTTTTCAAGTCGCAATTGTCCATTATCTACATACGCTTCAATACCTGTTTTATCACGCACTGCATTAATCGCTGACACTGCTGCTGCAAGTGTGCTTGTGCCAGATAATCCAGAATCATTTGTAAAGCTTACTTTTTGTCCGTTAAGATACAATACGCTTGGCTCTTTTGTGGTAACTACATTATTCACAAGGCGTGAAGTCTTATAACTCATCCAAAAGCCTTGATTTTCATTTAACGCAAAAGAGTCACCATCAGCATTAAATAACGCACCAAAATCTTCTGCCATTTGAGTAAGATTCCCTTTAGAATCATACTTTGGACTAATGCCATCAGCGGCAGTATAAGTTGTAGAATCTAGAGCAGAGACATTTACCACATCATCTACATGTCTTCCTGCACTAAGGTTTGCTCTAAGCGTTACCTTACTTGTAGGGCGTGCAGGCATAACCATACCGGGATCAATTTGAATGCTTTCAAGTGGTCCTGTATTATCTACCTTGAAAAATTCATTATCAGTCATTGTAGAGCCAGAGCCTTGATCGATTGGCGGTCTATTCCAACCTTGCACTACATAACCACCATTTGTTACGAGATTCCCTTTTGCATCAAACAAAAACTCACCATCTCTAGTATAGTTTTTTGTCTCACCCCTATCTCTACTAATGATGAAAAAGCCATCTCCCTCAATAGCTAAATCAGTCTTTACATCTGTATTTTGTGTGTTACCTTGTGAGAAAACCTTTGTTGTCGCATTGATACCAACACCCATACCAACTGAAAAGTCGTTTTGCCCTCCAAGTCCATTTTTATAGGGCGAAGTAGCAATTTGTTTTACTTGAGAAAGCATATCTACAAAAGATGCACGAGAGTATTTAAAGCCAACGGTATTAACATTGGCAATATTGTTGCTCTCTACATCTAATGCAACTTGGTGAGCTTGAAGCCCACTCACACCTGACCATAATGAGCGTAGCATAGAAATCCTTTACAATAATTGAAATTTTGATATGTAAAGCAAATAGAGTTCCAAAAATATAGACACTTTTGGTTATATGTGCGAACTGTGTTGCATATCGCTTGCGTTTTGGCTATAATTCACACACAAATATTACGATAGGAAACAGTATGGGTTTTAAAGATTCTAGGGGCCTTAAGATACTTAAACGCGAGGGAATATATAGGTCGTGCATATATGTTTTGAGAAAATCAAAGTTATTGCCAGCACTTAACAAATTATTTGTCCCCTGCTTATTATATGTGTATCCAAAAATAGCATTGAGCGCTAAACAATATCCAACTTTTATTATTTTGAAAAATAGATTTATTAACAATTATAAAGAAATGATTATTGCTAATCCTATATTTTTCGCAAAGTATCTTAAGAAACATATAGAGTGGTTAGAATCTGATACATTTAAGAAAGAATATATAGATACAATCACGCAAAAATATAATATAAAGTTTGATAGCATGCATGATTTTATCAATTTCACCCCCCCCCCCCCCACAAATAGTCAAACTACACAAAACAATCAATCTTTAATAAATTCCATCCAATATCCGCCACTCATAAATCCAAGGCATATTAACTACGACACTACATATAGCGGTTTGGCATGGGCGCTGAATTTACCTTTGCCAAACAATTATAGGTTTGTGCGGGTTGCTTCGCATGGTGTTGGTGTAAATTCAACAACTAGAATGTTTGAAGCTTTGGGTGTTGTTGAGATTCTTACGGAAGACTTTCATCAAAAGCTTGGCGTGGAATCTTATAAAATCTATTTTGAGGAGTTGCAATACAATAAGTATGATTACAACTTCCTTACCATAATCGAATACGACATTAATCGATGTGTAGATCCTGATGGTTATCATAAATTTCTCCATCTAATTCAGGCAAATGTGCCAGTCTTGTGTCAAATGCGTGATCCAATTGGATTAATAAGACATATGCTAAATAGAAATTTTGTGTTTAAACAACATGAAAAAATTAATCTTACTAGCGATTATCACGAAATAACAAAATATCTCAATCGAGATGATTTTACAATTAATGATATATCAAATCGTTTTTTATTTGGTTATGGCAGAATATTTCCTCAAAACGCCCTAGTATCTTTAATCAAGCATTCCTATGTCCGCTATATAGATATGAAAGAAATTAGTACTGACACAGCATTTGAAACCTTTAAAAAACTCTCAAAAGAGTTTGGTTTCAAAAAACCAACAAAAGAATGCAAAAAGCCTTTTACCACCAATGTTTTTACGGGTAATCTTTTGATGATATTGCCCATTTATCTCTATGTTGATGCTGAAGATATAGATAACATATATACAAAACACAATGAAGCAAACAATGAGAATGCAACAATAAATGAAAATGCGTATTTAATCACCATAGATTTTCCAAAAAACACCGATGAGATTGACATAAGCCCACAAGTTTGTAGCGGAATTAATCACACCTTTAGCATTTATATAAAAAAAGATAAGTATGAATCGCTTTGTGCTGACAAAAAATTACATGAAGCAGTTTTTGCATATTTAACCGAATTAATAAGCGAGATTGATTTTGAGGTAAAAAGGGCAGATAAAAACCTTGTAAGAGAAAAAGATATACTAGAATATTTACGACACAACAAGGAAGAAAGACAAAAGCTAAAAGCCATACTAGACCCAAACTTAACGCATATTAAGAAGCATAGACCAGACATTGTAAATAACTGGGAATATTATATGGAATTTGAAGAAATGTGCAAACAAGACAACGTGGTTGCTAAGTAAATCTCAAGCAATTGCCAAGGTCGTATCACGCCTTATCTAAATCTGAACAGCCATTTTGGCCAAAAATTACCAGATTTTAATCATTCTTCTTCTACATCCACCTTAGCACAAGAGTCTTTTACGCCAAGTTTGCAAGCCATTTGGTAATAGTCTTGTGCGTCTATGTCATTTTGTAATGCCGAGTAGAGAGTAGCCATCATTTCACATGCTTTCGCATCTTTTTTGAAGCATAGATTCCGCAATGGTTCGCGGTATTTTGAGAGAAAATTCTGCACCGCAACTTCTGGGCTATAACAAGTCCAGCAAATATTATCATACGCATTTTGCATTGTAGCAGGCACACAAAAAGCCGACTTTACCATAAGAAACGCACTCACAAAAAATACAAAACCTACATGTTTCATAACCGCTCCTATTAAAAGATTTTGTAGATTCTAGCAAGTTTTACATGATTTGGTGTCGTGTTTGTGTGAATTTTGCATAAAATCATCATGCCATCGCTTCATAAGTAAAAAGCACATAATAATCACAACGCCAAGAAATACACCAAAAAGATATACAAGTGGATAGAATGCCCTAAACCACACCAGCACAACACAACACACAATCATGCCGATGAATACAAAGATTCTAGGGAGTGAAAAGCTGAGTTCAAAACCCAAACTCGCCTTTGATAAATCAAGGAGTTTTAATCTCTCTTTGCTTTTTTCTTTTTTGCTTTGCTTTGTGTTGGGATTAGATTCTGTATTTTCTGTTGTTTTGGGTGAGTTTGTGCTGTTTTGAATGTTTGGGGAGAGTGAAGAATTTGTGTCTATGGAATCTTTACTTTGTTTGGATTCTGTGTTAGATATTTCGCTTCGCTCAATATGACAAGATTCCAAATTCTCATTATGTTGCATCGCTTCGTTTTGTGTTTGCATAGATTCTGTAGTTTTTAAGTTATGCTTAGAATCTTGTGAGATAACTTTTTGTGTAATATCTTGCATTTCATCATCATATTTGCTTGCGTATTTGAGTAGTTTTTCTTCTGTGTCGGCTTCTTGTATCTTTTGTGTAATCTTTGTGCGAATGGACCGAAATGTTACTATCATGAGTAATACATAAGACAGACAACCGCAAATAAGTGAGAATATCCACTCACTACGCATAATACACACACTTACAATACCAAGCATAACGCTACTAAAAAGCAGAATAATGACTATCTTTTGTCGCAAAGATAATGCGTTCAAAATATATGATGATAATGACATATAAATCCTTGCAAACTTATCCGCACACTTTCAAAATAGCTTTTAGAATCCGCATTACACATAGGAATACAAAGATTAGAATCTAGTCCCCATAGTAAATTCAAAAAAGCTAGGATAGTTTGTAAGATAGCCACCACTTGCACGAATGTCATTTGCTGTGCCATAGCTAAAGATTTTGCTAGGTCCTATACCCATAGGGTCTGTTGGTCCATACCATAGCATAGGGATTACTATTACAATGGGTCCCATAGGCGATACCCATTCGACTGCAACACCTGCTGCACCCCTTGCTAATATACTTGAGTTACCATAAATTGTGCCGTATTGCTTAAAGTTTGCCGCACCATTTGCACCATGATAGGTTAAGATCCCATAATCTGCATATAAGGCTACACGCATTTTTGCACTAGGGATTAAGCCATAGCTAAGCTCTACTGAATTTGTAAAGATTCCATCACCACCAACGCGTAAACCATCGCTATCTAGCGGTGTAATAGAATAGCTTGAATATCCCCTGATTGTGCCTACACCACCCATATAGAAAGTATCATTAAGCGGTAAAAAGTGATTTGGACTATAGCGGAAGAGATAGCCCCCTTGTGCCTTATATCGTGCGATTAAATCGATTTTAGTCCATTTACTAATATCAAAATAGAATCCAGTCTTAGCATACAGCTTTGTATAATACACATCACCACCAATACCTGCGATATTTAAAGAAAGCGTTGTAGAGTTACCATTCTTAGGAAAATAGTAGTCATCTGTATTATCAAATACAAGGCTTGGGGTAATAGAGCTTTTAATAGGTGCATTATCCCAACCAGAATAGCTTCTATCCCATAAGCCTTGTGTGCGGTATTTTAGAAATTCATGAGTTGTATTATTGCTACAAGAGCTAGGGTTAGTGGTGCAATCTTGTGTTGCACCATTGTTTTGCTTTCCGTCCCAATTTGGATTATTAATTGTGTAATCAATATTTCCAGAATCATAATATTTTTGATACTGCGGTTGGGCTTGTCCTGTGTAGAGATTGTAGAATCCAAAGGTATCTGTTTTATTAATATCATAGCCTACATTAAGCCTTAAAGTAGGAAGTAATAATCGTCCAACAGTGAAGCCACCACCTACACTTTGCTGTGTATAAACATAGTTAAGATAGCGACTATAATAAAGATTCATAGACAAACTCCATTTAGAATCTAAGATTCTAGGGTTTGTAAGGCTTAGATTAAAGGCTTGTTGTGTAGCGGTAAAAAAGCTAGTCCTGCTTGTATTATAAAAAGAGAAATCGCCCCCAAAGCTTACATTTGCATATAAACTTGCCCCAAAGCCACTACCAAAGAGATTGCGCTCATTTACACTCGCATTGACCATAAGTCCATAAAAGCTACCATAGCCGATACCAAAGGTAAGCTCCCCTGTCCTACCCTCTGTAACATTTACGACTAAATCCATAGAATCTTCGCTAATACGCCTTTCATCAATGCGGACATTTTCAAAATAGCCAATACGCTTTAATGCAATCTCACTGCTTTGAATCTTACCTAGAGAGTAAATATCACCCGGTGCAATGAGAATCTCTCGGCGTATGATTCTATCCCCTGTTCGTGTGTTGCCTGTGATTAAGACATCATTAATACGCACTTTTTTACCAAAGTCAATGTGAAATACAACCTCCACTTCTTGCTTTTCTGCATTCTTTTTTAAGTCTGGATTCACTGCGACATAAGCATAACCCAAATCTGCTACTTTTAGCTTTATGCGTTGTGAATCATCTCTTACATTTTGTATATTAAAGACTTCGCCAATCTTAGCGCTTAAATCTTTTTTTAGCTCTTCTTCTGTGATTTCATCTTTATGCTCACTATCAATTACAAAAGAGATTCCACTGACTTTATACTGCTCTCCCTCGCTTACATTGTAGTAAAGCTGTGCTTTGTGATTTGTCATATTGACTGAAAGAAGTGGATTTGACACCTGTGCGTCTAAAAAACCATTACGCATATAAGAATCTTGTATCCTTAAAGAATCTAGCTCAATCTCACCTAGCATAAGCTTACCAGCATTAAGCCCGGGTAGCCAACCCATAAAGTCTCTTTGCTTATTCGCACTAAGAGATTCTAGCTTTCTTTTTGGTAGCTTTGTCGCACCTTCATAATAGCTTTTTTCAATGATGATTGTATCCCCGCGATTAACATTTAAGGTAATTGCTACTGCTCTGCCCTCACTAAGCTCTACTACGCTAGGCTCAATCACACTGCCATAATAGCCCTTATATTCTAGCATTTGCTTGAGTGTTTCAAGGGCTTTATCAAGCTTTATATCATCATAGGTATCGCCCTTTTTGATTCCAATCTGTCCATAAATTGTTTCTTTTTCACTCTGTGTGCCATAGCCTTTTAACTCAATACTTGCAATGGCTGGTTTCTCTTTCACAAAAAACTGCAAGACTCCATTATCAAAAGTCGCATAAATATCATTAAAGTAGCCTTGCTTATAAAGGGCTAGGATAGCGGTATCCACCTTGCCATAATCAAGCTTTTCGCCTGATTTTATATTGATTATATCTTTTGCTAGAGATTCTGACATATAAGTTATATTATTCACTTTTACAGATTGTATAACTTCTGCAAAAGATAGACTAAACATACAAAAAATAAGTAATAAAAGACGCATAATGCTCCCAAATTTTCAAAAAAGATTCAATAACTTACAAAAAAGCTAAAATTATAGCGGATTAAAAACAATATTAAAGCCTACTTTTGTAGAGTCGCAATGAATTTAGCACAACACATAATGAACTCAAACTCATAAATGCCGCCGCAAATAATGGAATCACAAAGCCAAAGAATGCAAGCGGAATGGCTAAGACATTATAAACTAAACTCATGAGTAGGTTGCCTTTTATAATACGCAGTGTTTTATGTGCGATTTTAAAGGCTTTTGAAAGGCTTTTTAAACTATCATCAAGGATAATCACATCACTATATTGCAGGGCAATCTCACTGCCACTCCCCATAGCAATGCCAACTTGTGCGTATTTTAATGCAAGTGAGTCATTTAATCCATCGCCAATCATAACGACATTATGCCCTTTTGCTATTAAATCTCTCACAAACTCTGCCTTTTGCAAAGGTGTTTTTGAATGTTTATAGTCTTTGATATGCAGGGTTTGTGCTACTTTTTTCACAACACTTTCTCTATCGCCACTAAGAATGCTTACTTTCTTTTTATAGCTATGAAGAAGCAAGATGAGATCTTTTGCTCCATCTTTTATAGAATCTTTTAAGCCAAATCTATACGCAAGAGTGTAGCTTTTTTCATTCTCTAATTTATAGGCAATGAAGCATTCTGTTATATCATCGTCTGTGTCCGTCTTGTTTGAATCTAATAGACTAACTCCCATTTTTTCCATATATGCCCTACTACCACCTATAATATGTGTATTGTTATAATAGGATTCAAATCCACTACCTGCAATAAGTGAAAAGTCTGTAAAATTATATGTATTTGCTGAATCTTTTAATGAATCTAATTCTGCATTATCTTTATATAAAGATTGTAATATAGCTTTTGCGATTGTGTGGTTGTTGTGTTTGAGTAAAGCATATAGAAATCCTTTTTCTTTCTGCTTTACCTGCGTTGTCTCTTTACTAAAGAAACTGCGGCTTTGTTTTGTTTTGGTGCTTTTTGTAGATTCTATATCTTTTATGGAAGCTTTGTTTATAAACTCTAAGCTTTGTTTAGATTCTATATTTTCTATATGAGATATTTTGCTACGCTCAATATGACAAGAGTGAGAATCTAGGTTTTGATTTATCTCGCTTTGTTTAATATGATAATCTTTAGAATCTAAAGCACAACCCCCAAGTAATTCCCTAAAATCATTATATTGAGTCATACTCACTACACTCATATTTCCTTGTGTGAGTGTGCCTGTCTTATCAAAGATTATAGAATCTGCTTTTGCTAGAGATTCTAGAAAGTCAGCCTTTGTATAGATAATGTGATTTTTAAAGCCTACATTTAAGCCCACTACACTAGCAATAGGCGTAGCAAGAGCTAACGCACAAGGACAAGCAATCACAATCACAGATACCGCAATAAGCAGGGCATACTCAAAGCCACTCTGTGTGAAAAAATAGTAGTAGCAAAAGCTAAGTAAAGCGATACTTAAAACAATGCGGCTAAACTTCCCAGCGATTTTAAAAGCAGTCGTTGCAATTTGTGGCGTGCTAAACTCACTCTCTTTTAAAAGCCTTGCTAACTTACTCATGCTAGAATCTTCAAAGCTTTTTTGTGCCTTGTAGATAAGCGGCTTATCAAGGGCAATTGCCCCTGCCATAATCTCTTCATTCACTTCTTTTGTGATAGCTACACTCTCACCGCTAATATTAGCATAATCTAAATGTGCGTTTGGACTAAGCAAGATTCCATCAACACAAAGCATTTCTCCAGCTAACACAAGCAATGTATCCCCAGCCTTTATATCATATACTGATACGATTTCGCCATTCTCTTTTCTTGCCTCAAGCGGTAGTATCGCATTTAATTTACAGAGATTATCATTTGCTCTTTTTTGACTTAAAGATTCTAAAAACTTCGCACTTAGCACAAATAAAATAATCATGCAAACAGATTCAAAATAAGTATGCCCACTCCCGCTAAGCCACGCATAAATCGAGTAGCAATACACAAGGGTCGTGCCTGTTATTACAAGCATTTCCATGCCTATTACGCCATTTTTTAGCCCCTTATATGCTTGTTTATAAAAATCACTCGCACAAAAGAAAAGCACAGGTGTAGCAAGGATAAAACTCGCAAGATTTAAAATATTACTTGATATAGAATCTATCCCAGAGAAAAAGCCACTATACTGCCCTACATTTACCCACATAACATTCATTGCACAAAATATTGCTACGGCTAGTTTAATGTAGTATTCCCTATTTCTCACATTATCATTTTGCTCCCTATCTTGCGGGTCATAAACGATAGCCTTATAGCCTATCTTTGCAACCTCATCATAGATTTGCTGAAAGCTTGTCTCATTTGGATCAAAAAGTATTTTTGCCTTATGTGCAGTGTAGTTTATCTTTAGTTCTTTTATACCTTGCATTTTTGCTAAAATCTGCTCATTTAGCCATACGCATGCCGCACATACAACGCCCTCTATTATGAAATGCACTTCCTTTAAGCCATTAGAATCTTTTAGATATTTTTGTGTGAAATTTATGGAGTTAAAGTTTGTAGCCACTTTAGAATCTTGTAGCTTTTTTGTTTGCAGGGTATTATCGCCTAACTTTGTATAAAAAGATTCTAAATTACATGATTTTAAAAGCGAATAGGCAAGCTCACAGCCATTACAGCAAAAATATAAAGTCTTTTTAGATTCTGTATCTTTTACTTCTTTTAATGCGTCTTTATTATATACTTGCTTACAATGAGAGCATGGAATCTGCATATTCTGCCTTTATCTTTAATAAATGAATTTTACAATAAAAATTTTAGTATTGTTTTACTTGCTTATTGCCTTGTGTGTTTATTGATTTTGCTTGATTGCTTTTTACTATCATAGTATGTTTGGTTTAGATTTTGGAAAGAAGAATTTAATTTTGGGAAAATATTTATAAAAATTCATAGTTTTGTGATAGAATAGCGAAAATTTTTTTCATTTATAAGGAATACAATGGCAACAGTAATTAGATTAACACGAATGGGTCGTAAGAAAAAACCATTTTATAGAATAGTAGTTACAGATTCAAGAAAAAGACGAGATGGTGGTTGGATTGAATCTATTGGTTTTTATAACCCTGTGGCTAATCCAGCAGTTGTAAAGCTAGATAGAGAGCGACTAGAATATTGGAAAAGTGTCGGTGCAAAAATGAGTGAAAGAGTTGCGATTTTAAGCAAATAATTATATGGCAGTAAGTAGTATGCAAAAGTTTTCTGTGCAAGACTTCTTAGAAAAATATGTTAAGAAAATTGTAAAATATCCAGATGATGTGGCAATTACCACGAGTGCAGGGAAACATTCTGACTATATGATTTGCATTCAAGTTGCAAACGAAGATATAGGTAAGATAATAGGCAAAGATGGCAAAATGGTAAGTGCTTTGAAGAATGTCGTTTCTGCATGTAAGGCAAAGGATAATGTCTCATACGAGCTTGTAGTCGTAGCTCATGATAGCACAAATCCATGTGGTAATGCAAAGTCGCAATAACTTTGGATTCTAATGCCCCTTAATCATGCAAAATACATAGAATCTTTACCGCACTTCACACCATCAAATATGGTTGTTGTCGGCAAGTTTGGTAGAAGTGTGGGATTGAAAGGCGGTATTCGTGCTACGATATTAACAGATTTTCCCGAGATTTTAGCAAGTGATAATGTATTTTATATAGAATATGTGGATAAACTCTCAACTATTCTCTCTAACAATAAGCTGAATTCTAACAACACAAACAACACGCAGAATAAGGCTGGTTTAATAGCTACAAAACATAACCCCACACAAGAGAACACAAGGGCATATTTGCCCCTAATACTCAAAACTTTTCATTCCACAAAAAAGCTTGTAGAATTTAAAGAAATCATAAGACGCGAAGAAGCAGAACTTTTATGCAATATGCTTTTTTATAGCACACTTGATGATACAAGAGAGCTATGCACGCTAGAAAAAGATGAGTTTTTCTACTTTGATATTATCGGCATGTGCGTAGTAGAAGATGGCATAAATCTTGGCATTGTGAAAGATATACAAGAGATAGCAAATACACATTATCTCGTGCTTGATAAGCATTTTTTGATACCTTATATTGACCGCTATGTGCTTTCAGTTGATTTAGAAAATAGACAAATAATCACAAAAGACGCACGCTTTTTACGCATGGATTAATTATTAATATATGAAAAAGGATTAAGGCATATTTCTTGTAGATAGTTAAGTGCCTTTTCAATGTTAATGTAGTTGTTTTCAATCCCTTTTAAATCTTTGTCTGTTAAGACTTTATTATTAAAGCATTTGCCGCTTATAAGTTTGTTATTTTGTGCGTTTATTGCGGCAAGCAGCTTTTTATCTTCTGTGTAGAGTTTCATATCCCCATCTATGTTATGGTTTTTATATGGTATTTCTCCTTCTAGATTCCCATTCTCATAATACCGCTTTTCTATGCCTTCTTTTTTGCCATTTTTATATGGTGTTTCTCTCCAAAGATTCACGCTTGAATCATATTCTTTTTCTACACAACCGCTTATTTTATCCGCTTCGGTTTTGCATTCTTTTAGTGTATCTGCATGTAAGATAGAAAATGATAAAAATCCTATAAACACATTTTTTAGTAACATAACCGCCCTTTTAAATTGAGATAAAGATTCTGTATTTTACAAAAACTATTTTAGATTAAAGCCTAAAAGATTCTAAGGTTAGAATCTAGCAAGTGTTAAGATGGTTTTAAAATCAAGGGTTATTTAGAATCACTTTTGATGCATATTACTTCTAAATGGTTAATTGCACTTTCGAAGTAGGGATATTTATTACTCTCTTCTAAATCTTTACTTGTTAGGGCTTTGTCACTAGAGCATTTTCCACTTATAAACTTATTATTCTCGGCTTTAATTAAGGCTAGTAGTTTTCCATCTTTTGTGTAGAGTTTTATATCCCCATTTACGCTATCGTTTTTAAATGGTATTTCTGCCCGAAGCTTCCCATTTTCATAATGATACTCTTTTTCTATACCTTCTCTTTTACCATTTTTATATGGCATTTCTACCCAAAGATTCCCATTTGCATAATATCCTCTCTCTACGCAACCGCTTATTTTGTCTGCTTCGCTTTCGCATTCTTTTAGCGTATCTGCACTTTTAAGGCATATTCTTTGTAAATAATTAATTGTTTTGCTAATATTATTAAATATATAAATCTCTTCCAAAGCTTTGTCTGTTAAAACTTTATCATTAAAGCATTTTCCACTTATAAACTTGTCGTTTTGTGCGTTTATTGTAGCTAGTAGCTTTTTATCTTCTGTGTAGAATCTCATATCCCCATGCAATATATCATTTAAAACTGATGCTTCTAGAATCAAGTTTCCATTGTCATCATATGTTTTTGTTGTGCCATTTACTTCACGGTTTTTATATGGCACTTCTTTCACAAGATTCCCATTTTCATTATACAACTTTTCTATGCCTTCTCTTTTGTCATTTTTAAATGGTGTTTCACTTGCTAACTTCCCTTTCTCATAATACTCTTTTGCTATGCCATCTACTTTGCCATTTTTATATGGTGTTTCTATCCAAATATTCACACTTGAATCATATTTTTTTTCTATGCAACCGCTTATTTTATCCGCTTCGGTTTTGCATTCTTTTAGTGTATCTGCATGTAAGATAGAAAATGAGAGAAAACCTATAAACACACTTTTTAGCAACATAACTGCCCTTTTAAATTAAGATAAAGATTCGGTATTTTACAAAATATTTATAAGATATAAAAACAATTTAGTATATCTATCCATAAGTCTATGTGATAGAATCTCTTAAATCTACACACATTCCAAACGCACAGGGATATTATGCTGTGTTAAAAAATGCTTTAGAGATTCTATCTCTACTTCTTTATAGTGAAAGATACTTGCAGCAAGCACAGCATCAACGCCTATTTCAAATGCTTCTAAAATATGCTCCATAGACCCCGCTCCACCACTTGCGATAAGCGGTAAATCACAACACTCCATAGCAATCTTTAGCTTTTCTATATCAAATCCAGCCTTTGTGCCATCGCTATCCATACTTGTTAATAGAATCTCACCAGCCCCCCTTTTCTCCACTTCTTGTAGCCATGTCTGCATATCTAGTCCGCTATCATGCCGCCCACCATGTGTGAAAACGCCAATACTTCCATTCTCTCTTCTTTTCACATCAATGGCGATGACAATACATTGAGACCCAAACTTCTTAGCACTTTCATTTATAAAGTCTGGATTCTTAATCGCTGAAGAGTTAAGGCTAACCTTATCACAACCTGCATCTAAGAGATTGCTAATATCTTCTAGTGTGCTAATGCCCCCGCCAATAGTTAGCGGGATAAAGACCTCTTTAGCAATAAATTCTATAACCTTTAGCGTTGCTTTGCGTCCTTCAAAAGAAGCGTTAATATCTAAAAATACAAGCTCATCAGCACCACAATCATTATATCTTTTTGCTACTTCAAGTGGATCTCCCGCATCTTTTAGGGCTACAAAATTCACACCTTTTACAACTCTTCCATCTTTAATATCAAGGCATGGAATAATCCTTTTTGCTAAATTTGTCATAATATCCCCTTTACTTAACATAGAAAAATCGTTATAATTTCACTGAAAAATAATATTAAAGTCATAAGTTTAGCTAATTATTTACAAGATAAAGTCAGTCAAAATATGAAATGAGTTTAAGGCTATGCCCTTAAGATATAGCTACATATAAACAAAACAGAAAATGGGAGACATAATGCAAGATACATTAGAATCTTACATTACAGAATCTAGAATCAATGTAGATTCTAGAACTTATAAAACTAAAAGCTTAGATAAAAAAGCGACATTAAAACAGCATGAAAAAAGCAAAACGCACTTTCATCATAAAAAGAGTTTAGGACAACATTTTTTACATGATTCTGTAATACTTGATAGAATCTTCCAATCCATTCCCCACGATATTGCCGCAGAGATTGATAAAAGCGTGCGATTAATCGAAGTGGGGATTGGCTTGGGCGATTTAACCAAAAGACTTTTAAGCAAATATAGCCTTTTAGCGTATGAAATCGATTATGATTTAATCACACAGGCAGAGAAAAACTATCATCATGAGATAGAGACAAATAGATTGCAACTTGTGCAAGCTGATGTGCTAAAAGTGCGACATAATGATTCTTATTTGCTTAGTAGTGATTACTTTTTGGTCTCAAATCTCCCCTATTATATTGCAACTGCGATTATTTTGCAAGCCTTAAAGGATACGCATTGCAAGGGATTTCTTGTAATGACACAAAAAGAAGTGGCACAGAAATTTTGTGCGAAACAAAAGGATAGCACATATTGTAGCCTTAGCCTTTTAGCACAATCTTTTGGCGATATATCCTATCTTTTTTCTGTGCCAAAAGAAGCGTTTAATCCACCACCAAAAGTGGAGTCAGCAGTATTTTGCTTTAAACGCGGGAAGTGTCACTACACGCAAGATTTAGAATCTTTGCTGCATTTTGCATTCCTTGCACCGCGTAAAAAACTCTTTTCAAATCTTATGCAATATGATAAATTGAGAGATAAGGCAATGCTAAAACATATCTTTCAAACCATGCAATTAGATGAGAATGTAAGAGCACATGAAGTAGGCTTACAAGAATATTGCGATATGTTGCATATATATAATGCTATGAAAAAGGATAAACAATGAATGAACAAAATAAGAGTGAAGAACAAGTAAATGTGTCAAATGATATGCTAAATAAAGAGCAAAAAAGACGCACAAGACAGGAACACACAGACACACAAAAAGGCGAAAGACATAACACACATGCAAGAAAGCCTCGCCCTAAAAATCCCGCACATGCCCTAGAAGATTCCAATAAAAGAGAAGATTCTAATATGCGTTCTGTAAATGAGCATAAAAAGCGAAACTTTAAACCGCAATTTAAAAACGAGCATACAAAAGATTCTAACACAGAGAATAGAAAATGGGTAGGCGAAAATAAACATGCCATGCGACAAAAAAGAGAGAGATATGAAGAAGAGAAACATGAAGATGGCACAAGAAAGATAAAAACCACAAATGAAAAAGGGAATCTCTCTTTTCACAAAGACTTAAAAAAAGGTGTTGAAGCAAATACAAAGATTCAAAAAGGCTCACTCAATCCACACCACAAACTAAACCTCAACACAAATGCAAAAGTGCGTATCACACCACTTGGTGGGCTTGGCGAAATCGGTGGCAATATGACTATTATTGAGACTGAAAAAAGTGCGATTGTCATTGATATTGGCATGAGTTTTCCAGATGAGAGTATGCCCGGTGTTGATATTTTGATACCAGATTTTCACTATATTCAAAGTATTAAAAATAAGATTGCAGCCGTTGTGATTACACACGCACATGAAGACCATATTGGAGCTGTGCCTTACTTTTACAAGCAGTTTCAGTTTCCACTCTATGGCACACCACTTGCATTAGGGCTTGTTGGCAATAAGTTTGAAGAACATGGCTTGAAGCAATATAAATCATTATTTCACATTGTAGAAAAAAGAAGTCCGGTAAGAATTGGGGATTTTGAGATTGAGTGGATTCATATCACACATAGCATTATTGATAGTTCTGCCCTTGCGATCCGCACAGAAGCAGGGGTTATTATGCACACAGGTGATTTTAAGATAGACCATACTCCAATTGATAATCTCCCCACAGATTTACACAGACTAGCACATTATGGCGAAGAGGGGGTAATGCTGCTTTTAAGTGATTCTACAAATTCTCATAAAAGCGGTGTAACTCCAAGTGAAGCAAGTGTAGGACCAACTTTTGATAATCTCTTTAAAAATGCCACAGGCAGAGTGATTATGAGTACCTTTAGCTCAAACATACACAGAGTGTATCAGGCTATCTCGTATGGTTTGAAATATAATCGCAAAGTCGCAGTTATAGGTCGCTCAATGGAGAAAAACCTAGATATTGCAAGGGAGTTAGGCTACATTGATCTACCAAGCAATGTATTTATTGAAGCACATGAAGTATTACAATATCCAGATGAAGAGGTGCTAATCGTAACGACAGGCAGTCAGGGCGAAACCATGAGTGCATTATATCGCATGGCAACTGATGAGCATAGACACATTAAAATCAAGCCAACAGACATGGTGATTCTATCAGCAAAGGCTATCCCGGGAAATGAGGGCAGTGTATCAGCAGTCATTAATCTCATTATGAAAGCAGGGGCAAAAGTCGCCTATCAAGATTTCAGCGAAATCCATGTAAGCGGACATGCCGCCCAAGAAGAACAAAAGCTCATGCTAAGATTAATTAAACCTAAGTTTTTCCTACCAGTGCATGGTGAATACAATCATATCGCAAAGCATAAACAAACTGCTATTGCTTGTGGTGTGCTAGAAAAAAATATTTATCTTATGGAAGATGGCGATCAAATCGAAGTCAATCCAAACTACATGCGTAAAGTAAAATCTGTGCGAACAGGCAAAAGCTTTGTGGATAATCAAGCAAATAGACAGATTGAAAATGATGTGATAAATGAGCGAAATCTCCTTGCAAATGATGGAATCTTTATTCTAACCTTGCGTATGGATATGCAAAAAAGAAAGATTCTAGAAAACAGAATCAATGTCTTTGGAATCTTAGGACAGAAAGAAGAGGCAGAGTTAGCAAAGTTTATTATGGATAATATCAATATGCACTTTAGCAATGCAAAACCGACTATCTTTAAAGATGCAAAAAGTTTAGAGAATGATTTATTTAGCGTGTTAAGAAAATTGCTTTTCAAACGCTTTAAAAAATATCCAGCGATATTGGTAAATGTCTTAATCGATGGCGAAGTGCGACAAAAAATGACACAAAATGCCCCACATAAAGGACATGATATGCTAGATACACACTTAGAATCTATTGTGAGTGAGACTATCAATGAAAATGAAGGGAATCTTTAAGTGTGTATAATATTTACATAGGATCAGTTTGCATGGACTTAGGTTTGCAAATAAGATAACTCTTCACGCAATCTTTTTGAAACCTATAATCTAAACGATAAATTTAGTCTTATTGCAATGAGATTCTATAACAAACTAACATTAAGTCAATTTGCATATCAATCTGTTGGCATAGATATTTCTTAACAATAGAGATCGTTTATCAATTTAAAAACTAGCATATAAGTCCTTTATTGTTGAATATTGACTATAATCAACACTATATTTAGTTTTACATGCGTTATCTTATTTTAAGGGTTTAGAAATGAATCATTGCAAATATGCCGTAAGGTTGCCATTAGGGTTACTGCCATTATGTTGGCTATTTGGCATTATGCTATCATACACATGCTATGCCAATCAAACTTCACTCAAAAAGAATATACAAGCCAAAGACTACATAACGCAATCTGATTACATAACCGCACAAAACCTAGATTCTAAAAACGCAAAAAATACAAGCAAAAACATAAGCATTTATGACGCATGGCAAGATGTATTACGCAATAATCAAGGCATAAAAGCACAATATCTCAACACGCAAAATATGGAAAAACTAAATCTAGCAGCAAAGCTATCATACTTGCCACAAATTGATTTAAATGCCTTGTATCTTCATCTTGGCAATAAAGTCCAAATCGATCTCATTCATGATAGAAATCAGTATAATAAAGTATTACAAGACGCACAGATTCTAGCAGGACAATCCGGTCAAATAGGGCAAATGGGTGGGCAGCTTGTCTCACTTTTGCAATTCTATGGCACACCTATCACGCTTTTAGAGCAAGATGTTGTCGTTGGTGCATTAAATATTTTATATCCGCTCTATACCGGTGGTGCTAGGTACTATGGTAATAAACTTGCTAAAGTTGCCCTAAAAGATTCCTATCAAGCTTTAAGACTGAAAGAGTTAGCTACTTTTGAAGAATTAGTAACAATCTATTATAGCGTTGTGCTTGCAAAAGAAACCCTTAATGCCTTACAATCCACAGAAGAAAGCACATTAAAGCATTATGAAAATTCAAAAAAACTTCACAGACTAGGGCAAATCGCAGACATTGAGCTACTCGGCGCACAAGTAGCCTATGATAAGGCTAAAAATCAAAGAAGAAGCGCAGAAAATGCCCTTGATATAGCAAATTTTACGCTTGATAGCATTTTACAAACAACAGATTCTAATCCAACTTCACTTCTAGCCATAAATCCAAACTTAGAGTTAAAATCATTTGAATACTACAAAGAAGCGACACTTAAAACCTATCCTGCATTACAAATTGCACATAATAAAATCACTATGGCAGATTACACAAAGCGATTAGAACTTGGTAGATTCACTCCAAAAATCGGTGCTTTTGCATCTTTTATGGTAACTGATAATAGGTCAAAAATGGAGCAAATGATGCCAAATTGGTATGCAGGGGTTGCAGCTAGATGGACGCTACTTAGCCCACAAGGCAGACTGCAAAAATATCAAGGTGCAAAGATTATGCAAATGCAAGCAAGCGCACTTGAGATAGAGGCTGTGCAGAAAATGGAGCTACTTGTAAAAACAACTTATAAGCAAATAAAGCTATATAAAGAGAGTTATGAATCCCTTGATTCTAGCATTGCTCTTGCAAAAGAGAACTTGCGATTAAAAGAGAGGGCATTCTCTCAAGGGCTTGTTACAAATGATTCTGTAGTAGATGCAAGGAATGCACTCGATTCTGTCATAGTCGAGCAAAAAGGTGTAGCCTATAAAATGATTATCGCATTTGCAAAATTGCAAGCATTAAGTGGCGATCTTGACACATTTTTTGCAATACAAAAATAGGGAGAAAATATGCTACAAGAGATTCTAAAAGATAAGAAAAAGTTAGCTTCTGTTGTGTTTATTGTCGTTGCGTTTGCACTCATTATAATATGGCTTGTTGGCACATTTTATCGTGCCTATCTTCCTAAAAAGCAGATTTTTCAAGGGCAAATAAGCGCAAAAGAATATAGTGTCAGCTCAAAGCTTGCAGGAAGAATTGATGAAATTTTAGTGCATAAGGGCGATGTAGTAAAAAAAGGTGATGTAGTCTTTACTATTAAAAGCCCAGAATTAGAAGCAAAACTCACACAAGCCCAAGCAGGATATGAAGCAGCAAAGGCATTAAATGAGGAGGTGCATAGTGGCACGCGTAATGAAACCATAGAATCTGCAAAAGATGTATGGCAAGCCGCAAGCGCGCAAGCAAAACTAGCAGAAAAAACCTATAAGAGAATCCAGCAGCTATACAATGAAGGCGTGATGAGTTTGCAAAGGCGAGATGAAGCATTTGCAGCCTATCAAAGTGCAAAATATAATGAAAGCACAACATATCAACAATATAAACTTGCCTTAAGCGGCACACGAGATGAAGCAAAAAAGGCAGCCCTAGAGAAAGAAAAAGCAGCATTAGGGCAGGTCCAAGAGGTAGAAGCCTATGTAAAAGACATTGAGGCGTTTGCACCAGCAGATGGTGAAGTGAGTAATATTTTAGTGCATAGTGGAGAGTTAGCCCCGAGTGGTTTTCCTGTTGTTATGCTGCTTGATTTAAATGATTCTTGGTTGCGTTTAAGTGTCGATGAGAATCATTTGCAAAGATTCCAGAAAGGGAATACCTTTAAGGGTTTTATACCCGCATTAAATAAAGAAGTGGAATTTCGCGTTACCTATATCGCTGCAATGGGCGATTTTGCCACATGGAAAGCAACAGCTAGCACACAAAACTATGATATGAAAACATTTGAGATAGAAGCCCGCCCAACACAAAAAGTAGATGGTTTGCGTGTAGGTATGAGTGTGCTTGTGGATAGTGAATAAAGTCTAAGATGAGATTTATTGTGCTTTATCACCCCTAGAATTCTATATAACTTATAAAACAAGTTTCATCTAAGTCTTTATGAGTTGCTACATAGCATGGATGGTGAGATTTTCTTGTGGCTTAATTTTCAATATGGTGTCATGACAACTATATAGCCATATTACATAGATTACCTATTGTAAAATAACATTATATAACTTATTTTCTACATAAATGTTAGATTATAATTTTCCTCTTAGTTTTTTAGACAACCTATTTAATCGTCTAAAAAATGTTTTATTTAACTTCTTATTTAATCTCTCGATCTCTAGCTGACAATCGCTCATATATCCATAAATGAAAGGATGGACCAAGTGCATCGGCTTTGGCGTGATTTTATAGCCTAATGCCTCAAAGATTTCTGCTTTACCCTTATGAACATACAACATTATGTTTTGTCTATACCAATGTGCAATTTTTGTATTTTCCCACACCTTTGGACGCACAATATCGAAACACACATAGTCATACTTTTTAAAAATGTCTGCCCAATAGGCTGGTGGTTGCTCATTGACATGATGTGTGCCACCTTGATGGGGAATTGCTGCGGAAAAAAGAATAATATCAGATAGGGAAGTTAGGGTACGAACAAAATTTTCTGCATATTCTGCGTATAAATGCTCGGCAACCTCTAAGGATTGTGCGATACTAAAGGGTTTGCCCCCCCCCCCATTGTGTCTAAGCGTATCGCTATTTGTGTCATTTGTATTTTGCGTATTAGTTTTAATATCTGCATTTTTACAATGCTCTAAAACCTCGCTTACTATCGCATTAGAATCTGCAGTCAAATCTATTCTATGAAAAAAATTGTATGGAATGAAAAAGCGTTCGCCCTCCACACTATTGCCATCAATACCACAAATGCTAATATTGCCATATTTTTCCTGCCATGCCCTAAGCCATGTGCCAACACCACAACCAACATCAATGACACTCGTTACACCATCGCTTAAGTTCGGCAATAACTCTGCAATAGAATCAAGTGTTGCTTTTGCAGATTTGTAACTCTCATTTCCTTGATCGCCATACCACTCTGCATTATAGGTTGCCATCATCTCGACACTACTCATTTTGTTATCCATATTCTTTTCCCCTAATAAATACGCGTTACGCTGCTTGGCTAAGCTTTTTTACCGCACTATTTAGTCGGCTTACTTTTCGTGCGGCTGTGTTTTTCTTTAAGATTCCCTTGCTTACAAACTTGTGGATCTCTTTGTTTGCGATTTTGAAAGCTTCATTTGCTTTGTCAAGGTCTTTACTTGCTACTGCTTCACGCACTGCTTTTGTGATGTTTTTAAGTCGTGTGCGATAATATCTATTGCGTTCTGTCCTTTTCTCTGTTTGACGAATGCGTTTTTCTGCTGACTTATGATTTGCCATGTTTTTCCTTTTAAATAAAATAACAAAAATTAAAAGCCTTAATTTTAACATAAAATCTTTAAAGTATGTTAAAATTTTATGATTTATTGCATTAAGGAAAGAAGTATATGAAGATTTTTGGCACAGATGGCGTGAGGGGTAAGGCTGGTGTGGATATTACCGCTATGGTTGCGTTGCGGCTTGGCATTGCTGCTGGATTGTATTTCCAAAGAGATTCTATTGGGAATAGAATCCTTGTTGGCAAGGATACAAGGCGAAGCGGCTATATGGTTGAAAATGCGCTTGTATCCGGGCTTACTGCCGTTGGTATGGATGTGATACAAGTAGGTCCTATGCCAACACCCGCTATTGCGTTTTTGACTGAAGATATGCGTTGTGATGCGGGCATTATGATTAGTGCTAGTCATAATCCCTACTTTGATAATGGCATTAAATTCTTTGATAAATATGGCTTTAAACTCGATGAGACAAAAGAGCAAGAGATAGAATCTTTATATCATAGCAAGGATTTAGAGAGACATTATAAAATCGGCACAGAGATTGGCGCAAGTAAAAGGATTGATGATGTGATAGGTCGCTATATCGTGCATATTAAGAACTCTTTTCCTAAGCATTTAACTTTGCAAGGGGTAAGAATCGTGCTTGATTGTGCGAATGGTGCGGCATATAAGGTCGCCCCTAGCGTGTTTGAAGAGCTTGGTGCTGATGTGATTGTGCTAAGTGATTCTCCAAATGGCTCAAATATTAATGAAAACTGCGGGGCAATGCACCCAAATGTATTAGCCGATGAGGTAAAAAGGCTTCGTGCGGATATTGGCTTTGGGCTTGATGGTGATGCGGATAGATTGATAGTGATTGATAATGAAGGTAATTTAATCGATGGAGATAAGCTAATCGGGGCATTAGCTCTCTATCAAAAAAAGAAAAAATTGCTACATAATAATGGCATAGTAGCGACACTTATGAGTAATATCGCGCTAGAGACTTTCTTAAGAGTGCATGATATTAAGCTAGAGCGATGCAATGTCGGCGATAAATATGTATTACAAGCAATGCTTAAATGTGGCTTTAACTTTGGTGGGGAACAAAGCGGACATATCATCTTTTCAGACTTTGCAAAAACGGGTGATGGCTTAGTCTCTGCCCTGCAAGTAGCAGCCCTTGTGTTAGAGAGCAACAAAACAAGTAAAGATGCACTAAATCCATTTGCCCTTGCACCACAAAAGCAAAGTAATCTTCAAATAAAGCAAAAATTACCACTAGATTCCATACAAGGCTTAAATGAGATTCTAAAAGAGATAGAATCTCATAAAATCCGCCATCTAGTCCGCTACTCTGGCACAGAGAATAAAATCCGCATTCTACTTGAGGGCAATGATGAAGCAAAACTTGAATCTTATAATGCTAAGTTGCAAGAACTTTTTCTAAAAACTCTATGCTAAAGCATGTCAAAACAAGGAAGCATAATGTCTAGGCTTTTAATATCTCTATTTTTTACATTTTTTTCTATTGCACTAGCCGCTACAAAAGACAATAAACTTGCAACAGATTCTACTAACTTAGCCTGTTTTAAGGAACAATGCAAAGGCGGTATTTGTATCTATATATGTAATATTAGCGACATTGATTTTAATCGTTATATTATAGAATCTAGTGAGATTGAATACGCTTATGCTACATGGCTAGAGCTTACAAAAATGGAGTATTTACCGCAGACTTTACCAAATGAAAACTATGAATATACAGATGAACAAACCACTATAAAATACGCTTGGAAAACTAAAGATAGACTAGAGATTGGCTTTTATGAAAGAGAGAATCTTGTAGGCAGTCTGCATATCTATAAAAGTGATAAATTTATTGTAATTGATGATGGGTTGCACTCTATTATAAATTATTAGGAAATCTCATGCTTAAAACACCGCTTGTTATCATGCCACACTCTCTCACACAATATGCAACTATGTCTTATGATACACATGGCGGGAATATCACGGGTGATGATATAGAATCTATCAAGCATATTTTAGAGACTGATACAAAAGAGCTACTCATTTTTATCGGTGGATTCTGTGATACTTATTATAAAGTTGTATGGAGGGCATTTTGTGAGAGCTTGTTTTCACAAAGAAAAAAAGAGAAGCAATATAGTATGCTTTATATGAGTTTTAATTGCTATGCTTTTTTACTTGATTTTCTACCAAAGTTAAGTAAGGCTGGATACAGCATTTCTGTGATAGCGCATAGCTGGGGTGCGAAAAATATCTTGCGTTGCTGTTTAGATTCTAATGCGATTTATTTAAAGAATCTTATAACACTTGATTGTGTAGGACACTTTAAAATCACTCATCGTCCAAAACATATACAATCTTGGGAAAATATCTATATCGTTAATCATTTCGAACACTACAATCGTGCAAATATCGCCGCTATAATCGGTGGTGCAAAACAAGAAATCATCTATGCAGATATAAACACAGGTGTAGCCCCACCAGCCCATCATGCAAGCGTGCCTACAATGCTACATAATGCCAAACTCATAAGATTGTGGTGATGATTACTCTCAAACATATTGCTTAAGCTAGAAACTAAGTCATGAACGCAGACTGCATTTGCTTGTGTTCATCAAGATTTCAGTAAAAACGACAAATTCTAGTAATTGTCGTGTTGATCGAAGCAAAATATCCAATATAAAATCTTAAAAAAAATCGACTTCGTCTCAAAATAACAAAACTCCAGATTCTGCGTGAAACATTTGCTTTCACTTAACATGACAAATTTTCATATTGCAATCTAGTTCTCGCATAGTTATTCTATCCAACAACCCTGCTTTTTATTTATTCTGCTCTTACCTATGTTTTGAATGCTTGTTTAAGTGCTAAAATTTTGATAGATGATCTTTATGCCAAATTTCAACTCTATATTGTTTTTGGAATACTTTTTGTTTGCACAAGGGCAAGACTTTATGTCTTTTCTTGTTTTGTATCTGCAACTTTTGTTGCAGATTCTTAACTCCGAAACTTCGTTAATAAAATCTTTCACAATATTTATTTCATAAGACTTTATCTTTTTGTATTAATTAGATTTTGCTACAATATCGATTCTTTTTACTTTTTATGACCCTTTCATCTAGAGGCCAAGGATACCGCCCTTTCACGGCGGTAACGAAGGTTCAAATCCTTCAAGGGTCGCCATTCTTTAGAATCTACTTTATTTTATAATTAAGATTTATTTAACAATTATCAGCGTATATTCAATTCCTGAAGTAGATTTTCATAATAATATATGAAAAATCTTTAAATTTATAGGATATTAAGCTTTTGAAAAACTAAAAAATAAGATTAAAATGATTGTCTGTATAATAAATCATGAAAGAAACTAACTGAATGATTTTGAAGTGTATCTAAAGATTCCATAGCATAACGATAAATATAAGTGTCATTTGGAAAATATCAAAACCGCCTTTATACCTTAATTTGACAATATCCCTAAATATATAAGCAAAAATATTATTCAAAAAGAATAAGGTAAGAAACACGGAAAATCCATATTGTTTGCAATACAGGCATTTAGCAATAATGCTAACCTAATACTGCAATTTAGCAACATGAATTTATTTTAGACTATTTCTTAGTCTGATTTTGGTTGGGATTCATTTGCTTCCCTCTATTGCCTTGAGCTTGTGCAAATTGCTTATTTACACCCGATGTTCCCTTTGTTTGCATTCTGCTGATTTGCAGCATTATCTTGAGGGCTTATTTTTTTATCACTCATAACAAATCCTTTCATAAAAATTTAGTATATAATGCTATGTGCGCATAATACAAAAAAACGATTTGTCAAGAGTTTTTATGTGATCTACTGATAAATTTTCAATTTGAAAGCTTTTATATGTAGATTATCGTTTATACAACTTATACAACAAGATTTAATTGTAGCTAAATTTTCACCATTAAATCGCACAATATTGCAGTAAAAAACAATTATGAAAAAGTTAAAATAATATAGTAATTTTGAAGTTTTGAGATTGAATCTAAACTTATGAGTTTAGATTCTATAAGTGTAATTATGATAAGCTAAATGGATAGCAAAGCGGGATTAGCTACTGCGTTTATCCATGATTTCTTTAGCGATATTGCTAGGCACTTCGCCATAGTGATCAAATTCCATCGTATAAGTGCCTCTACCCTGTGTAGCTGAACGCAAATCAGTAGAATAGCCAAACATTTCAGCAAGTGGCACGAACGCATTAACGATTTTTAACCCCATTCTATCGTCCATAGAGTTAATCTGTCCTCTTCTGCGGTTTAAATCGCCGATAACATCGCCCATATACTCTTCTGGCACTTCAACTTCCACTTTCATCATAGGCTCTAATAATACCGCATTTGCCTTGCGACAAGCATCTTTAAATGCCATAGATCCAGCAATCTTAAATGCCATTTCGCTTGAATCTACTTCGTGGTAGCTTCCATCATAAAGCGTTACTTTACAATCTACCACTGGATAGCCTGCTAACACACCATTTTGCATTGCTTCTTGGATACCCTTATCAACGGCTGGGATATATTCTTTTGGGATCACACCACCGCTAATCTCATTTACAAATTCATAACCACTGCCCGCCTCTTTTGGCTCTAGCTTAATATGCACATGTCCGTATTGCCCACGACCACCTGACTGCTTGGCGTATTTACATTCTTGTGTAACACTGCTGCGAATAGTCTCCCTAAAGGCAACTTGTGGCTGTCCAACTTCTGCTTCAACGCGGAATTCTCGCTTTAGTCTATCCACAATGATTTCAAGATGCAATTCGCCCATACCGCCTATAAGTGTTTGCCCTGTTTCTTCCTGTGTGCTTACCCTAAAGCTTGGGTCTTCTTCTGCAAGCTTACCAAGTGCTACTGCCATTTTCTCTTGATCTGCTTTTGTCTTTGGCTCAACTGCGATATGTATAACAGGTTCTGGGAACTCCATACGCTCTAGAATCACGGGCTTTTTATCATCACAAAGTGTATCTCCAGTTAGCGTCTCTTTTAAACCAACAAAGGCACAAATCTCACCGGCATAGACTTCTTTAATATCTTCTCTCTTATTAGAGTGCATTTTTAAAAGTCGCCCTACCCTTTCCTTTTTGCCTTTTGTAGAGTTATACACATAGCTACCAGATTCTAACTTACCGCGATATACACGCACGAATGTAAGCTGTCCAACAAAAGGGTCTGTCATAATCTTAAATGCAAGTCCTGCAAATTCGCCATCATCGCTAGATTCTACAAGCACCTCTTCTTCTGTTTTTGGCTCAATGCCCTTAATTTCTGCAACTTCTGTTGGTGCGGGGAGATAATCAACGACTGCATCAAGCAATGTTTGCACACCTTTGTTTTTAAAGCTTGAACCACAAAGCATAGGGATAAGGCTCATATTATGGCAACCCATTTTAATGCCTTTTTTAATCTCTGCTTCACTTAGCTCTTCGCCACCTAGATATTTTTCCATTAAAGCTTCATCTTGCTCGGCTGCAGATTCCACAAGCTTTTCTCTATATTCATTTGCTTTATCCATTAAATCTGCTGGAATCTCTTCTATATCGTATTTTGCACCCATAGATTCATCATTCCACACGATAGCTTTCATTAATACTAAATCAACTACACCTTTGAAAGAATCTTCCGCACCGATAGGAATGCAGATTGGCACAGGATTAGCCTTTAGTCGCTCTTTGATTTGTGATTCTACATTATAGAAATTCGCACCGATTCTATCCATTTTATTCACAAATACCATACGCGGCACGCCATATTTATTTGCTTGTCGCCACACGGTTTCACTTTGGGGCTGCACACCACCGACAGAACAAAACACAGCCACAGCACCATCAAGCACACGCATAGACCTCTCTACTTCAATTGTAAAATCGACATGTCCGGGAGTGTCGATGAGATTAATTTGATGATCTTTCCAAAAGCAAGTAGTCGCCGCAGAAGTAATAGTGATACCTCTCTCTTTTTCTTGCTCCATCCAGTCCATTGTCGCAGCACCATCATGCACTTCGCCAATCTTATGGCTTACACCTGTGTAGAATAAGATTCTCTCTGAAGTTGTCGTTTTTCCAGCATCAATATGTGCGGCAATACCGATATTGCGTATTTTATTTAAAGGGGTTTTTCTAGCCATTTATTATCCTTAAACTACCAGCGATAATGTGCAAACGCTTTGTTTGCTTCTGCCATTTTATGCACATCTTCTTTTTTCTTAAATGCCGCACCTTTATCACTTGCTGCGTCCATAAGTTCATTTGCTAAACGCTCTATCATTGTGCGTTCATTGCGTTTTCTTGTAGCTTCTAAAAGCCAACGGATAGAAAGGCTTTGTTGTCTTTCTGGTCGCACTTCTACTGGCACTTGATAGGTTGCCCCACCTACTCTTCTGCTTCTTACTTCCACAAGCGGACGGATATTTGCTAATGCTTTTTCAAAGACTTCAATGCCTTTTTCACCGCTTTTTTCTTCGATTCTATTAAAAGCTGCATAAATAATCTTTTCTGCTACGCTTCTTTTACCATCATACATCATTTTATTGATAAACTTTGTTACAACCTTATTGCCATATATTGGATCGCCCAAAACTTCTCTAACGGGGGCTTTTCTTCTTCTCATTGAATCACTGCTCCTTATACTTCAAAATTATTTTTTAGCATCTTTTGCTTTTTTAGCACCATATTTACTGCGTGAAACAGATCGCTTTGCAACACCTGCAGTATCAAGCGCACCGCGGATAATATGATATTTAACACCCGGTAAGTCTCTTACCCTGCCACCACGCACTAATACAATAGAGTGCTCTTGTAAGTTATGACCAATACCCGGTATATAACTAATCACTTCAAACTTGCTTGTAAGTCGCACTTTAGCTACTTTTCTAATCGCTGAGTTTGGCTTCTTTGGTGTTGTAGTATAAACTCTTGTGCAAACACCTCTTCTTTGAGGACACTCTACTAACGCTGGCGACTTTGTCTTTTTGACAACCTTTTTTCTTTCCTTGCGAATCAACTGATTAAACGTTGGCACACATCCATCCTTATAATAAAATTTACAAAATTTTTGGCTATTATACTTAAAAAATGTTTAGATTAAACTTAGGAATTATCCTTATTGTGTCTAATCATCACTTTTTTATTCTTATATAAGCCCGTTCCTACTGGAATCATACGACCCAAAACAACATTTTCTTTCAAGTCTTCTAAGAAATCCTTTTTCGCAGAGATACTTGCCTCTGTAAGCACTTTCGTAGTTTCTTGGAAAGAAGCTGCTGAAATGATAGAATCGCTACTGATTGCAGCACGAGTAATACCAAGCAATACAGGCTCTGCAATAGCAGGATTACCGCCCATTTTTAGCATTCTTTCATTCTCTTCTTTGAAATGCCTACGGCTAACAAGATCTCCTTCAATGAATTTCGTATCTCCGCTATCAAGCACTTTGAAATAGCGAAGCATTTGAGATAAAATAACCTCGATATGCTTATCAGCAATGCTAACACCTTGTCGGCGATAAACTTGTTGCACTTCACCTACAACATATTTATGCAACTCTTTTTCACCATTGATTCTTAAGATATCATGACTGCTTATCGTTCCATCACTCAGCATTTCACCTGCATGCACAAATTCACCCTCACGCACTAGAATCTGCTTTGACTTATCAATGAGATATTCAGTCTGTCTGCCATCATCTGCTGTGATGACAACTCTTTCTTTACCGCGTATTGCCCTACCAAAGCTTACATGTCCATCAATCTCTGCTAACACTGCAATATCTTTTGGCTTTCTTGCTTCAAACAATTCAGAAACACGAGGCAAACCACCTGTAATATCTTTTGATTTCGCTGTTGCTTTTGGCACTTTCGCTAACACATCAGCAACCTCAACTTTTTCTCCATCGCTTACAAGCAATACGCTTTTTGGCTCAAGATTATAGGTAGTCTCTTTACCTTTAGAATCTAGCACAACAATCGCAGGTTTATAGCCTTGCGGGATATACTCTTGGACTGTGAGTGATTTGATATGCGTTTTTTCATCTTCTTTTTCAATCACGGTTGTGCCTGCTACTACATCATTAAAGCGTATTGTTCCAGCTTGTTCTGCAATCACAAGTGTATTGTAAGCATCCCATGAAGCAACAACTGCATCTTTATCATTATTTTTATTTGCAATGCGTGTCTTCTTTGTTACTTCCGCATTATCTTTAGTCTCAATCTTTGAGCCTCTTGCGATATAGTGTCTGCATGCTTCTCTATCATTAGAATCTGCAATCACTGCAAAAATGCCTTTTTCTTTCACAACCATGCCAACACTTACATCATGGTATCGCTCTAATTCATCAGATACAAGGCGATAATACTTCACAACACCATCGGCATTTGCATATATATCTTGTGAAACCGGCTCATTATCTTGTATATGCAATTCACTCGCATAAGGGATACGATTGCCTACATTCCAACCATCTTTAATAACATCTGCGATACTATCTCCGGCTTTTACTTTATAGCCTGTATCATGCGGGATATAGATTTTACCCTCAATCTCGCCAATAACACCTGCTAATTCCCTTTGGGCTGCAATATCAGCCTTACCTAACTCATAAGTCTTCTGCTCTTTTGCACCTTTTAGGACTAAGATGATTCTATCATGTGCGGTTTCAACTTGCAATTCACCATCAAAAGGTGCTTTAATCTTTGGCTCAACAAGCAATACAGAAGCATTTCTTCTATTTGCGATAATATTTTTACCCTCTCTATTTTTATGGGTTTTAATATTATAGTAGCGGATAAAGCCTTCTTTATTTGCAACAATTTGATTTTCCTCTTGACTTCTACTTGCTGTCCCACCGACATGGAATGTTCGTAGTGTAAGCTGTGTTCCGGGCTCACCAATAGATTGAGCAGCAATAACACCAACAGAATCTCCAGTGATACTCATTTTGCCTTCACCAAGATTTAGTCCATAACATTTCGCACATATACCACGCGGTGCTTTACATGTGATAGGGGTGCGGATATTTACTGCACGCACACCTGCGTTTTTAATCTGTTCTGCAATCTCTTCTGTGATGAGTTTGCCCTCTTGCACTAGCACTTCTTTTGAGATTCCATCATGCACTTCAGCAGCGGTTACTCTACCTACAATACGCTCTTGCAATGTCTCAATCATCTCATTACCAACGGCAATGTCAGTAAGCTCAACTCCCTCATGTGTGCCACAATCTTCCATTGTGATTTTCACATTTTGACTGACATCAATAAGCTTTCTTGTAAGGTAACCAGCATTTGCGGTTTTAAGCGCTGTATCTGCTAGACCTTTTCTTGCTCCGTGTGTTGAAGTAAAGTATTCAAGCACATTCAAGCCCTCTTTAAAGTTTGAGATAATAGGCGTTTCAATAATGCTACCATCAGGCTTTGCCATAAGACCACGCATCGCAGATAGCTGTCTAATCTGTGTCGCACTACCTCTAGCACCAGAATCTGCCATCATATAGATAGGGTTAAATCCGCCCCTATCTTTCTCTACAATCTCCATCATCTCTTTTGCCATTTTATCATTTGTTTCTGTCCAAACATCGATGATTTTATTATAGCGTTCTTGTATAGTCAAAGCACCTTGTTCTGCTTGAGACTGAATCTCACGCACACGCTCTTTAGATTCTGTAATCATTTTAGTTTTAGAATCTGGGATAATAATATCTGCTGCGGCAATAGAAATACCTGCTTTTGTCGCATATTTAAATCCTAAATCCTTTAGATTGTCAAGGAATACTGCTGTGCCGCCGATACCGCTTTCTTTATATACGCAGTCAATAAGATTTGATATATCTTTCTTTTTCAAAACGCGATTCCATAAATGTGGCGATACAAAGCTTGGTAAAATAGAACGCAATACCATTCTACCCGCAGTAGTTGTAATTACATGTCGTTCATGCACTACGCGTATAGTGCTGTGTATATCAAGCTCATCAAATTCCATTGCCATTGCAATCTCATTAAAGTTTGAGAAAAGCTTATGCTCACCTTTAGAATCTGGCTTCTCAAGGCTTAGATAATAAAGCCCTAAAACCATATCTTGACTTGGCACAGCGACTGGCTTACCACTTGCTGGTAGCAAAATATTTGCTGAACTTAGCATGAGAATCTTACATTCTGCAATGGCTTCTTTTGATAATGGAACATGCACCGCCATTTGGTCGCCATCAAAGTCTGCGTTAAATGCAGAACACACAAGCGGGTGCAACTGGATTGCTTTACCATCAATAAGTTTTGGGTGGAATGCTTGAATTGATTGCTTATGCAATGTCGGCGCACGATTTAGCATAACCGGATAGCCCTCAATAATCTCTTGCAAACACTCCCAAACCTCATTTGTTTTTTGGTCAATCATTTGTTTTGCGGTTTTAATAGTCTTTGCATGTCCTTTTTCTTCAAGCTTTGCAAGTAAATGCGGCTTAAATAGCTCAATAGCCATATTCTTAGGCAATCCGCATTGATCCATGCGTAAATTTGGTCCAACAACAATAACGCTTCTGCCTGAGAAATCCACTCTTTTTCCAAGTAGATTCTGACGGAATCTTCCTTGCTTTCCTTTAATAATTTCTGATAGAGATTTTAGCGGTCGCTTATTTGCACCTTTTACTGCATTTGAGTTTCTACCATTATCAAATAAGGCATCTACTGCTTCTTGCAACATTCTTTTTTCATTACGCACGATAATTTCTGGTGCATCAAGCTCCATTAATCTCTTTAATCGCAAGTTACGATTAATAACGCGGCGATACAAATCATTCACATCACTAACCGCAAACTTACCACCATCAAGGGCTACTAAAGGTCGTAAATCTGGTGGCAATACCGGCAATACGCTAAGCATCATCCACTCTGGTCTATTGCCTGATTGCAAAAAGCTTTCTACAACCTTTAGACGCTTAATATAGGTTTTCTTTTTTGCTTCAGAGTTAGTAGCAGCAATATCTGCTTTTAAAGATTCTAAAAGATTCACTAAATCTAGCTCTTCTAATAATTCCTTAACCGCTTCACCGCCCATTTGTGCTTCAAATCCTGCAAGCTCAAATCGTCCATTCAGGTTCTTAAACTGCTCTTCATTCAGCACATCATATTTCATAACTTTTTTTGTCAGCTCATTGTCATAATACGCATCACCTGCATTTTTAACAATATAAGCTTCATAGTAAAGCACTCTTTCTAAATCTTTCATTTTCACACCAAGCAATGTGCCGATACGACTAGGAAGTGAGCTTACATACCAAATATGTGCTACTGGCGTTACAAGCTCGATATGCCCCATTCTTGAGCGGCGAACTTTTGCGGTTGTAACCTCTACGCCACATTTCTCACATATCACATCTTTATAACGCCCTTTTCTATACTTACCACAATGGCATTCATAATCTCTTACTGGTCCAAAGATTTTCGTGCAGAAAAGCCCATCTCTCTCTGGTTTTAGCGTGCGGTAATTAATTGTCTCTGGTTTTTTTACTTCACCTCTACTCCATGAGCGTATTTTCTCTGGACTTGCTAAGACTATTTGGAAAGAGCTAAAATCTTTTGGTCTATCTTTTTCTTTCTCGCTAATTACTAAAGGCTCATCTTGATTCTCACCATATACATTAACATCAAGGGCTAAAGACTGTAACTCTTTTGTTAAAACATAGAAAGTTTCTGGGATTGCAGAATCTCCAATAGGATAGCCTTTTGTAATCGCTTCATATGCCTCTCTTCTACCATTTACATCATCAGACTTAATCGTAAGCATTTCTTTCAAAGTGTGTGCTGCACCATAAGCCTCTAGCGCCCATACTTCCATTTCACCAAATCGCTGCCCGCCAAAAAGCGCTTTACCACCAACTGGCTGCTGTGTTACAAGTGAGTAAGGTCCTGTGCTTCTTGCATGCACTTTTTCATCGACAAGGTGATGAAGTTTCAACATATACATATAGCCGACATTAACTCTCTCTTTGATTTTCTCACCGGTTTTACCATCATAAAGCTCAGTTTTTCCGTCCATATCTATTCTAGCCATTTCAAATAGCTTGTTGAACTTTTCTTGCGATATACCCTCAAATACTGGAATAGCAAACTTGACGCCATTGCTCCAATCTCTCGCATAAGCAAGTAAATCATCTTTACTCGCAGATTCTAGAATCTTAATAACAGAATCATCTTCATTCACAGCTTTTGCTATCTCAATCATTTTAGCTTTAAGCTCTGTGCTAAACTCATATTGAGATTTTTTCAACTCATCTTCTATTTGCTCCCCAAAACGCTTACCGATTAATCCTAAATGCACTTCTAGAATCTGCCCGATATTCATACGGCTTGGCACACCCAAAGGATTAAGGATAATATCAATTGGCTCTCCATCTTTTGTATAAGGCATATCAACTGCTGGGACAATATTACTTACAATACCTTTATTCCCATGTCGCCCCGCCATTTTATCGCCGACTTTTAGCTTTCTTTTTGTTGCAATATAGATTTTTACAAGCTTTACAACGCCATTTGGTAAAATATCATCTTTTTCTAAAATCGCAAGTTTTTCTTCATGCTCGACACCTAAAACTCGCTTTTGCTCTAAAAAGTTATTTTTAATCTGTTCATATTGATTCTGAATCTCTTTAGAATAGCTTTTAATAAGTGTATTTAATGCAAAGCGATTAATATCATCAAATTCTTTTTTAGGGATACACTCACCTTTTTTAAAGACTTTATCATTAATCTTTGCTTCAGCACTTAGTGGCTCTTTTGATAATACATAAGAGATTCTAAGCATCTCTTCTTTATTCAGCATTGTTAAACGCTCATGATGCTCAATATCTAAATCAGACTTTTCATCTTCATAGGCTTGTCTTGCTCTTGCATCTTTTTCATAGCCTTTTTTTGTAAAGATTTTTACATCTACAACATAGCCTTCCATACTTTGTGGGCAATAAAGAGATTTATTTACAACATGTCCGGCTTTTTCCCCAAAAATCGCACGCAATAATCGCTCTTCTGGTGTTGGCTTTACATCGCCTTTTGGTGTTACCTTACCAACTAGAATCATACCGCCTGTTACATAAGTCCCAATCTTTACAATACCGCTTTCATCAAGGTGGGCGATACTATCTTCTCGCACATTTGGAATATCCGCAGTAATCTCTTCAATACCATGTTTAAGCTCTCTTGCCTCTATCTCTTTTTCATATATATGCACTGAAGTAAAGGCATCATCTTTAATGATACTCTCACTTACAACAATCGCATCTTCAAAGTTATAACCATACCAAGGCATGAAAGCAACGCGGATATTTTTACCCAATGCAAGTTCGCCGCTATCCATACTCGCACCATCTGCGATAATCTGTCCAGCTTTAATCTTATCGCCTACTTTTACAATCGGTCGTTGTGTGAAGCTTGTGTTTTGATTGGTTCTCATATTTTTTTGCATTGAATAGCTATCAATATAAGCACCATTTTCATTTTCGCCAAGTATATAGATATTTTTACCATCTACTTTTTCTACGACACCACCTTGTTTTGCCTTAATAGCCGCCCAAGAATCTCTAGCAATAACGCTTTCAATACCTGTCCCAACAATAGGTGCATCTGGCTTTAATAGCGGCACAGCTTGTCGCTGCATGTTAGATCCCATAAGAGCGCGGTTAGCATCATCATGCTCTAAGAATGGAATGAGTGAAGCCGCAACACCAACAAGCATTCTAGCACTCAAATCTATCAGCTCAACATCTTCTGTTTTACGCAATGAAATCTCACCACCGCAACGAGTTTCAATCAAGCCCTCTACAATCTTATTTGTAGAATCTAGCTTTGTGCTTGCAGGGGCTATAACCTTGCCATCTTCTTGTGTTGCAGTAAGATAGACTACTTCATTTGTCGTTTTTCCATCGACCACTTTTTTATAAGGGGCTTCAATAAAGCCTAAATCATTTACTTTTGTAAAAGTTGATAGGGTATTAATAAGCCCGATATTTTGCCCTTCAGGCGTTTCAATAGGACAGATTCTACCATAATGCGTTGGATGCACATCTCTTGCTTCAAAGCCTACACGCTCTTTTACCAGACCGCCCTCGCCTAATGCGGAAAGTCGCCTTTTATGCGTAATCTCTGATAGCGGATTTGTCTGATCCATGAATTGCGATAATTGCCCACTTGCAAAAAACTCCATAATCGTGCTTGTAATCATTTTAGAGCTAATCAAATCATGTGGCATTACATTTTCAAAAGAAGTTTGTTGTGTAAGCTTATCTTTGATTGATTTTTGCATTTTAACAAGCCCTGAATGAAGCTCATTTGCAAGCAACTCGCCAATAGCCCTAATCCTTCTATTCCCTAAGTGATCCCTATCATCAATCCTGCCCTTACCATTGCGAACTTGCATAAGATATTTAACCGTTTCAATAATATCTTCATAGGTTAGCACGCTTACATAATCTGGCACTTTAAGATTTAGCTTATGATTCATTTTCATACGACCAACGCCTGTTAAATCATAACGCGAAGGATCAAAGAATAACTGCTCGATAAATTTATGTGCTACTTCCCTTGTTACAGGCTCTGCTGGACGCATAACCTTATAGATTCTAATAGCCGCTAAATCACACTCATCATCAATTTTTTCCGTTTGGCGAATGTTTTTCAAGCTTTCCATATCTGCAAGGAATGAGTTAATGATAGAGTTATCATAACCCGGTGCTGTATCATGGATAATCTTAAATTTTGTTATCTTATTATCATTTAATTTCTTTATATTCGCTTCATTTAAAGGTGAGAGTGTATCAAGTATTACTTCTCCGCTTTTGCTATCAATGACTGGTTCTGCAAGATAGGTATTCAAAAGATTTGTTGTAGAAAACTCTACTTTATCATAGCTGATATTTTGCTCGTTTAAATCTCTTATACGCTTTTTATTGAATCTTTTTCCCGCAGGTAAAACAACCTGCCCTTTTTCATTTATCAAATCATACTCAAGGCTTCCCTCAATATCATTTGGATTAAATGGAATATAGAATTTATCCTTTTTCACAGACACATCAAGCACAGGATAAAGCATTTGAATAATCTGCTGCTTACTATAGCCTAATGCTCTAAAAAGGATAGTAACAGGCATTTTTCTTCGCTTATTGATTCTTACATACATAATGTCTTTTGCATCATATTCAAAATATAGCCAAGCACCCATATTTGGAATAATTTGTCCGGTATAGATAAGCTTATTTGCTGAAGTGTTTGACTCATCTTCCTTAAAGATAACGCCCGGACTTCTATGAAGCTGATTTACCACAACTCGCTCAACCCCATTAATAATGAAAGACACCCTATCAGTCATTAATGGAATCTCACGCACATAAATAGTTTGCTCTTTAATATCCTTAACGCCTACTTGCTCACCCTTGTCATCTTTATCCCACAATACAAGGCGAATCTTAATTTTCAATGGAATAGAATATGTTAAGCCTCTTACCATTGTTTCAGCAATAGTGTATTTCTGCTTACCAAACTCACAGCCAGCATATTCCAAAGTAACACGACCAGCACTATCCTGAATAGGAAAAATAGACTTTAATACACGCTCAATCCCACTTTCTCTACTATCGTTTGAATACAAAAAAGAATCATAGCTATCCTTTTGCAGCATTAATAAGTTAGGAACATCAAGCTCTTCTTGGCTTTTTGAAAAATCAACTCTTAATCTCGTGTTTGTTAGTCGTCGTTTGCCCATATTAACCCTCTTTATCTCAAAGTTTTTTAAGAGCCAAATACTCTCTCTAGCCTACCATACCCCATAACAGAAATATGATACAATAGAGAGAACATTTATAAAATTATAAAAATGCAAAAAAGCCTATCCAAAGGCGGATAGAATCTCCGCCACAAAGATAGGCTTAAAAAGCTTACAATAGTTAGGTAAAAAGTTTTACTTCTACTTTTGCACCCGCTTCTTCAAGTTTTTTCTTAAAGTTTTCAGCGTCTTCTTTGCTTACGCCTTCTTTAAGTGTATTTGGTGTTTTCTCTGTTGCTTCTTTAGCTTCTTTTAAGCCAAGACCAGTGATTTCTCTAACAGCCTTAATAACATTGATTTTATTTGCACCCGCATCAACAAGCACAACATCAAATTCTGTTTTTTCTTCAGCTGCAGCCCCAGCACCGCCACCAGCAACTGCACCAGCTACAACCGTTGGAGCAGCACTTACACCAAATTTTTCTTCAAACGCTTTCACTAACTCTGATAACTCTAAAACCGATAAATTACCGATGTATTCTAATACATCTTCTTTTGAAATTGCCATATTAAGCTCCTTGCTCTTCTTTTTGTTTTCTTAAATTGTCTAATCCTGTCGCAAAATACCTTGCAGGTGCTGTCCATACAGACAACAACATACCAATCAATTCATCTTTGCTTGGTAGTTTAGATACTGCAGTGATATGCTTAGAATCTACAATCTCGCCATCAAAATAGCCAAATTTAACGCTAAATTTTTCGCTATTTGCTTCTTGAAATTTACATACAACTTTTGATAAAGAAATCTGATCGTTAGACCAAATATAAATATTTGTATCTTTGAGTTCAGCTTCTTTATAACCTGCTTGTTTCAATGCAATATTTGCAAGCTTATTTTTAATAACCTGCACACAAATATCAGAATCTTTAGAGCTTCTGCGTAAAGACTCTAATTGCTTTACTTGCAATCCTTTATAATCACAAATAATCATTGCACTAGCATTTTTAAAGCTTTCGCTTAAATTTGCCACAAGCTGCGCTTTCTCTTCTCTTGTCATGCTTCCTCCTTTCAGCCTTCAAACTTATACGGGGTAATTTTTAAGCTTCACGCCCCAGTAGTCTCTAGCCCAAGATAAAGATAAAAAGATTCTAGAATCTTTATTTTACTTCCCTGCTATTTTACATCCATAAGTTCTTGTGAATCCACTTTAACTGATGGACTCATCGTCAGAGAAAGGTTACTTGACTTAATATATTTGCCTTTCGCAGTGCTTGGCTTTAACCTATTGATAGTTTTTACAAACTCAACTAAATTATCAAGCAACTTATTATTATCAAAACTTGCCTTACCAATGGGGCTATGAATGTTTCCTTTTTTATCAACACGGAAATTTACTTGTCCGCTTTTTGCATTTGCAACAGCTTTTGCTACATCAGCAGTAACCGTGCCTGTCTTTGGATTTGGCATGATACCTTTTGGTCCCAATATTCTACCAACTTTACCAACAAGCGGCATCATATCAGGTGTGGCAATCACCATATCAAAATCTATATTTCCGCCCTTAATCTGTTCTGCCAAATCTTCATCGCCAACCACATCAGCACCAGCTTTTCGTGCCTCATCAGCTTTTAAATCCTTTGCAAACACTGCAACTCTTACCTTTTTGCCCGTGCCACGTGGCAATACAACTGCACCGCGGATCATTTGATCGGCATGACGCGGATCAACACCAAGTCGCAATGCAACCTCCACAGTTTCATCGAATTTTGCAGAAGCAAGGGATTTTACCGCATTTATCGCAGATTCCATATCGTAAGTTTTATCACAATCAATTTTTTGAGATAAAGCTTGTAATCTTTTTGACATTTTTTTCTTCATTATGATTCTCCAAAAATTAATCTACTATTTCAACGCCCATGCTTCTAGCACTACCCGCAACTATCTTTTTTGCCTCTTCAATGTCAGTCGTATTTAAATCTTCCATTTTTGTTTTTGCAATCTCTTCAAGTTGAGATTGTGTAAGCTTACCAATTTTATTTTTCAAAGGATTATCAGAACCCTTTGTCAATTTAGCAACATTCTTAATCAAATCTGTTACAGGTGGCTTTTTAGTAACAAATGTAAAGCTTTTATCTTGATACACCGTGATGATAACGGGGATATTAAAATTACCCATATCCTTTGTTTTCTCATTAAAAGCTTTACAAAATTCCATAATATTAACGCCCCTTTGTCCAAGAGCTGGACCCACTGGAGGAGATGGATTTGCTTTGCCAGCTGGAATCTGCAATTTTAATTCGCCAACAATCTTTTTTGCCATTGTCTATCCTTATTTAAAAAATGTTAAAGAATTTTTTCAACTTGCACATCATTAATCTCTGTGAGAGTATTACGACCAAAAATAGAAACATTAAGCTTTAATTTCTTAGTTTTTATATCATAACTCTCAACGACACCAGTGAAGTTAGCAAAAGGTCCATCTGTGATTAAGACAGACTCGCCGGTAGCAAATGAAACTTTAGGGCGAGGTGCAGGTCTATTCTCAATCTTATCTAAAATATTTTGAATATCTGCTTCACTTAAAGGCGTGGGCTTTTTGCTCTCTCCAATGAATCTACCAACTCTTGGTAATGACTGAATCATATGCCAAAGCTCCGTATCCAAGTTAATATATACAAACACATATCCCGGATAGATACTTCTTTGCACCGTCTTTTTCTTCTTATCTTTAATTTCAAAAACATCTTCAGTAGGAACAACTATGTTTTTCAAACGATGGGAAGCATTATTCTGCTCAATAAGATTCTCTATAGCCTTTTTTACAGACTGCTCACTTCCCGAATATGTTTGTATTGCATACCATTGAAATTCCATTAGCTATTCCTTAATTTACCAACAATTCCTAAGATACTATACGCGAAATCGTATAATGGAAAAAGACATCGATAACCGCCAGAAACAAGGCAATTACAGAAACAACAATAATCACAGAAACAAATGCAGTCCGCACTTGCTCTTTTGTTGGAAAGATAACTTTTCCCAACTCATCTTTAGATTCTTTATAATATTTTTTTATCTTCACTATAAAAACCTTGATACCAAATCTATAATGGCAGGCCAGGAAGGACTCGAACCCTCAACACTCGGTTTTGGAGACCGATGCTCTAACCATTGGAGCTACTGACCTTCCCAAACAAATACTAGAAATTCAAACGATCCCTATGCCTCACAGAATGCGAGACACAACATACAATTTTGTAGAATGAAATCAGCTTGTTTTAAGCTTTACTTCTTTATGTATTGTATGTTTATTTAATCTTGGGCAGAACTTTTTAAGCTCCAGTTTTTCTGTATTTGTTTTTGCATTCTTTGTAGTGCTATAATTAATATCACCACACTCAGAACACTTCAATCCAACTTTAACCAAATTACCCTTTGCCATAACTTTTCCTATTCAATGATTTTTGTTACAGCACCAGCACCAACTGTTCTACCACCCTCGCGGATAGCAAATCTTGTCCCAAGCTCTAATGCAATAGGATTCAATAATTCAACAGTGATTTTAACATTATCACCCGGCATTACAAGTTCAGTGCCTTCTGGTAAAATAATCGCACCTGTAACATCTGTTGTTCGCACATAGAATTGCGGACGATAGTTGTTATGGAATGGTGTATGTCTTCCGCCTTCATCTTTTGTAAGAACATAGATTTCAGCTTCAAACTTTTTATGTGGAGTGATTGAGCCGGGCTTACAAAGCACCATACCCCTTTCTACTTCCTCTTTCTTAGTTCCACGCAAAAGCACACCGACATTATCGCCAGCCTCACCTTGATCCATTTCTTTACGGAACATTTCAACACCTGTAACAGTAGTTTTCTGTGTATCACGGATTCCCACGATTTCAACTTCATCACCTACTTTTACAACGCCTCTTTCAATTCTACCTGTAACAACCGTTCCACGACCAGCGATAGAGAACACATCTTCAACAGGCATAAGGAAAGTTTTATCAACATCTCTTTTTGGTGTAGGAATGTAGCTATCAACAGCAGCCATAAGATCTAGAATCTTTTGTCCCCATTCACCAACCGTTCCAGCTTTTGCCTCTTCAAGCGCTTTTAGTGCAGACCCACCAACGATAGGTGTATCATCACCCGGGAATTCATACTCATTTAATAAATCCCTTACTTCCATTTCTACTAACTCAAGCAATTCAGGGTCATCAAGCATATCTTGCTTATTCAAAAATACAACAATATATGGAACACCTACTTGTCTTGAAAGTAGAATATGCTCTCTTGTCTGTGGCATAGGACCATCAGATGCAGACACAACCAAAATCGCACCATCCATTTGTGCAGCACCTGTAATCATGTTTTTTACATAGTCCGCGTGTCCGGGGCAATCCACATGCGCATAGTGTCTGTTTTCTGTCTCATACTCAATATGAGAAGTAGCGATTGTAATACCTCTTTCTTTCTCTTCTGGTGCGTTGTCAATATTGTCATAATCTTTAAGCTCCGCAAGACCCTTAGTTGCCAATACAGCAGAGATGGCAGCACTCAAAGTTGTTTTACCATGATCGACATGCCCAATAGTTCCCACATTCACATGCGGCTTACTTCTGTTAAATTTCTCTTTAGCCATAGCTATCTCCTAAAATAAAATTAAACACGACTATTGAATAAAAATTCAAAACCAACGAAAAACTGGAGCCCATAAGCGGGATTGAACCGCCGACCTCTTCCTTACCAAGGAAGTGCTCTGCCACTGAGCTATATGGGCAAAAATAAAAAACTATAAATAATTACATAATAGATTTAAAACGAGAACTAGCAGGAAACAAAAGCGTTTAGAAAAAATCCTAAAATAACTAAGTTTTCAGCTCCCAGTCGTTAATAAATCGAAATAATCTATTCACACAAATGGAGCGGGAAACGGGGCTCGAACCCGCGACCCTCAGCTTGGAAGGCTGATGCTCTAGCCAACTGAGCTATTCCCGCAAACAAAAAACAATGGTGGTGAGTCGTGGATTCGAACCACGGAAGACATAGTCAGCAGATTTACAGTCTGCCCTCGTTGGCCACTTGAGTAACTCACCACAAATGCTAAAAAACTGGTCAAACACTGATGTTTTATTTAAAGTCAAAATAACTAAACTTAAAAATATTAGAGTTTGATTAAAACAATGGAGCTGGTTAAGGGACTCGAACCCCCGGCCTGCTGCTTACAAGGCAGCTGCTCTACCAACTGAGCTAAACCAGCAAAACATAACAGAAACATCAATAGTTCAGTTGAATGCTAATAGAAATGAAAAATAAAGACTGAACTATACCTTAATTTTTTAATCTTGTCAATACTTAAAACAATATTTTCTCAATTTTATTAAAAATAAGGTGATATATGTCAAATAACTCGCACACTCATGTGTCAAAATCAAACTCTACTGAATTTGAATATATAACAATATGTTTCATCATAGCTTATGACACAATGATTTTGCAACTAATCACGCGGATAACGCAAAACAATACGACCTTTATCAAGGCTATATGGTGTTAATTCTATTTGCACATTATCGCCGGGTAGAATCTTGATATTGTGCATACGCATTTTGCCAGAAATATGACAAAGCACTATGTGTTTATTTTCTAACTCTACTCTAAATGTCGTGCTAGGCAATGCCTCTATTACTTTACCATCTACTTTAATTACATCATCTTTTGCCATTTATAACTCCGTTAAAATTCTTGCCTTTCCATCAATGATTGCGATTGTGTGCTCATGATGAGAAGTGTTTAAGCCATCTTTGCTTACAACAGACCATTTATCATCTAAAATGACGGGTTCGCCATTTTTTTGACATACCATAGGCTCAAGGCAGAATACCATGCCATTTTTTACCTTAGGACCGCCCATTTTGACACCATCTTCTAAATAGTTTGGGATACTTGGCTCTTCATGTGGCTTTGTGCCTATGCCATGTCCGCAGAATCCAAGCAAAGGCACAAAGCCCATGCCCTCGATATTTTCCTGTAAAATGGCACTAATCTCTTTAAATCGCATACCAGCTTTTATGGAATCTATTGTATTATAAAGTGTGCGTAAGGAACACTCCATAAGCTTTGTATCCTTATCGCTTACCTTGCCTACACCAATAGTAATTGCTCCATCGCCATAATAATTTTTATATTTCGTGCCAATATCAATGCCAACGATATCGCCCTGTCTTAAGCGATAATCAGTTGGAATGCCATGTATAATCACTTGATTCACAGATATACATGCCGCATTAGGAAAGCCATATAATCCTTTAAAGCTTGGCAATGATTCTAATGATAGAATCTTATCTTCGATTGCCTTGTCAAGCTCTAAAAGACTAATCCCCTCACTTACTATCGTTTTAGCATAATCAAGCGTTAGGGCAACCACTTTGTTTGCTTGTGCTAGTAATGCTAATTCATTTTTATTTCTTGTCGCAATACTCATAGTAAGCTTAGATTCCCACCGCACTTAATGTTTGATACTTGCTTGTATAGAGCTGTGCCTCAATCTTTCTCATTGTATCAATAGCAACTTGAACTACAATCAATACAGAAGTCCCACCAAACACAAAATGCACCCCTATACCTTTTAATAGAATCCACGGAATAGTAGAAATAATCGCAAGATATAAAGCACCCCAGAATGTTAAATGCCCTGCTACCTTATTGAGATAACTTGCGGTATTCTCTCCGGGTCTTAGGCCGGGTATATAGCCATTTTGTCGCTTGAGATTATCTGCTATATCTTTTGCGTTAAATACGATTGAAGAGTAAAAATACGCAAAAAAGATAATAAAGATAAACATAAGGATATTATAAAAATACGATGATGGGCTTATATAATCTGCAATTATAACAAGCCACGAGTCGCTATTTGCTTGATTTTCTGCAACCTGTTTTCCTGCAAATTGCTGCAATATGGTTGATGGAAAAACAAGCAGGGCTGAAGCAAAAATAGGTGGAATAACACCGCTTAAATTTATCTTAATTGGAATGTAGTTCATAATCCGCTTATGCTGATTTTGCATGATGACTTTACGCGCATAAGAGATAGGCACTCTTCTTTCACCAAGCTCAACATAAATAATAACAAACACGGTAATAAGGATAACTGCCAATACAAGTAATAGTTGGAATGTGCTTTTTTCATTCTCGCTTACCGCACTAAACTCCGCACCAATCGCACCCGGAATCCCAGATACAATCCCAGCAAAAATGATAAGGCTTATACCATTACCCACGCCTCTTTGTGTAATCTGCTCTCCTATCCACATAAGAAGCATTGTCCCAGCAAGCATAGAAATGACCGCAATAGATACAAATAAAGTCATATTGTGCAGCATAATAGCACTACCACCATCAATACTTTGCAAACCATAAGAAACGCTAATTGCCTGCACAATTGTAATAAATATCGTAAGATAGCGGATAATCTGCATATACTGCTGCATACCATCTCTCTCTTTTTTCATCTTGCCGATATTTGCAAAAGTCGCTGATAAAAGCTCCATGATAATTGATGCGGTGATATAAGGCATGATACCAAGAGAGATAATACTAACGCGTTCCAACGCATTACCGCTAAACATATTAAAAAGTCCAAGCGCATTGCTTGCATTGCTATCAAAAATGCGTTTTAACACTTCAGCATCAACGCCGGGAACAGGAACATAAGATAGCATTCTATAAGCAAATAAGAATGCTAGAGTAATAAGAATTTTATTGAGAATACTTTTATTCATTAAGCTTGTCCAGTTACTACAACACTTTCATCGCTGATTTTAGATTTTAGATTCTTTGCACCTGCCCCAATAAGCTTTACTTTTGTAACATATTTTGGGATTGTGTAGATCGAGCGTAAAGTCTCAAGGTTTATAGAATCTAGTGTTGCAACTTTTTTTTGTTTTTCAACATTAATAACAAAAGGCTTTTCCACATGTGAGTTAAAACCAACTTTTGGCAATCTTCTTTGTAATGGTTGCTGTCCGCCCTCAAAGCCTCTTTTTGCTTTATAACCTGTTCTTGCAGTTTGCCCTTTACCACCACGAGTAGAAGTTTTACCCATGCCAGAACCCTGCCCTCGCCCTACTCTTTTAATGTCTTTTGTGCTATTCTCAGCGGGTTTAATTTTTTCTAACATACTTTCTCCTTACGCCTTGATTCTAACAAGCGCATCAATAGTCGCACGCACTACATTGTATGGATTATTAGAGCCAAGCGATTTTGTCAAAATATCTTTGATACCAGCAAGCTCTATAACAGGACGAGCGCTTCCACCAGCAATAACACCAGTTCCCTCGCTTGCAGGCTTTAATAGAATCTTGCTTGCATTATATTTATGCTCAATATCATGTGCTATTGTTGTGCCTTTAATATTGACTTGCACGATATTTTTAAACGCATCATCAATTGCTTTTTTAATCGCATCGGGGACTTCTTTGGCTTTGCCTAAACCAAAGCCCACTAACCCATTACGATTACCAACAACAACAAGAGCATTAAAGCGGAATCTTCTACCACCTTTTACAACTTTTGTTACACGTCCTATATTTACCACAACTTCACTAAATTCTTCTCTATTGATTTCCACTTGTCTCTCCTTATAGAGCTATGCCATTATTTCTTAAGCCATCAGCAAATGCAGCAACTACACCATGATATAAATATCCATTTCTATCAAACACAACTGCATCAATATTTTTTGCTTTTAAAAGCTTTGCAAATTCAGCACCCATTTTATTTGTGTCTTCTTTTGTATTGCCAACTTTTAATACTCTGCTATCAATAGCTGCGATTGTATGCCCTTTGCTATCATCAATAGCTTGTGCGTAAAAATGTTTATTTGAACGGAATACACTTACTCGTGGCTTTGTCGCACTTCCATTGCATTGAGAACGGATACGCTTTTTACATTTTTCTCTTAGAATCTTTTTTTTCTCTAAAACTTTAGCTGTCATATTCTCACCTTATTATTTTTTAGAAGTTTTTCCTGCTTTACGCAATATCACTTCATCGCTGTATTTCACACCCTTACCTTTATATGGTTCTGGTGGTCTAAACTCTCTAATCTCTGCGGCAATTTGTCCAATTTGCTGTTTATCACTTCCTTTAATGGTAATGGTATTTTTTTCAACACCAATTTCAACATTTTCAGGGATAGGATACTTAATTGGGTGAGAGAATCCAAGTGCTAACTCTAGAGTCTTGCCGCTTACATTTGCCTTATAACCTACACCATTAATCTCAAGTGTTTTTGTAAAGCCTTCATGCAAACCTACAACAATATTGTTTGCTAACGCACGATAAGTTCCCCAAAATGCACGAGATTGTGGCATATCGTCTAATAGTGAAAAAGATAATTGCTTATCTTCAAGCTTAATGCCAACTCTACCATGCGTCTCAAGCTCTTTGCTCTCTTTCTTGCCTTTGAAAATGATTTTACTATTATCAACCTTTACTTCAATACCATCTGGGATACTGATAGGCTTCTTACCAATTCTTGACATTTCTACTCCTACCAAATACTGCAGAGGGCTTCGCCTCCAACATTTGTTTTATAAGCTTCATCATTTGCGATTACACCTTTGCTTGTGCTAACAACGATGATTCCATAACCATTTTTGAATCTTTTTAATTCCTTAGAAGTTTTATACACTCTTCTTCCAGGCTTACTGATACGAGTGATTTCATTAATCACAGAAACACCAGAATCATCATAAGCAAGTTGCACGAAAATGCTTTGTTTGCCATCTTTATCATTGATTTTGTAATCTTTAATAAAGCCTCTTTGCTTAAAAACTTCCATAATACTTGCAACAATTTTTGCATAATATAATTCAGTGCTATCAAGCTTTCTCATTGCTGCATTTCTAATCCGCGTAAGAGAATCTGCAATAATATCATTGACCATCTTTATCTCCTTACCAGCTTGCTTTTCTTAAACCGGGGATTAATCCCTCATTGCCCATTTTTCTTAAACACACGCGACACAAAGAAAAATCACGATACACAGAATGTGGTCTGCCACATACTTGACAACGCGTATATTTGCGAACACTAAATTTTGCTTTTCTCTTTGCTTTTGCTATCATAGATTTCTTTGCCATAAATTATCTCCCTTTTGCAAACGGCATACCAAGTAATTCTAAAAGCTTAAAGGCTTCTTTATCATCATCTGTGCTTGTTACAATCGTAATATTCATACCATGCGTAACCATAATATCATCATAAACAACTTCAGGAAACATAAGCTGCTCGTTTAAACCAAAGCTATAATTACCACGACCATCAAAGCCATTGCGAGGTATCCCTCTAAAGTCTTTCACTCTTGGCAATGCAATAACGATGAGTTTTTCTAAAAAGTTATACATCATATTGCCACGCAAAGTAACTTTTACACCCATTGGCATACCTTCACGCATTTTAAAACCTGCAACAGATTTTTTTGCCTTTGTGATAATTGCCTTTTGCCCTGCAATCAAAGAGATAGTATCAGCAATGTTTTGCATAATCTTTGCCTCTTTAGCATACTCACCAGCACCTACGCTAATCACAATCTTTTCTAACTTTGGTAAAAGCATAGGATTCTTAATATCTAACGCTTTTTTAAGCTCTTCTCTAATCTCATTTTTATATCGTTCTTTTAAAGCATACATATTTCACTCCTATGATTTTTTTACATTAGAAATATGTATAGGCATTTCTTTTGCAACAAAACCACCTTTTTTATTATCATCTGTTGGCTTTACTGCCTTTTTTGCCACTTTACAATCTTTAACAATCAAAGTATTTTTCTTTGGGAACACGGCAAGAACTTCACCGCTTTTACCCTTGTCATCACCAGCGATAATTGTTACCATATCGCCCTTTTTAATCTTTACCTTATTCACTATAATACCTCCGGAGCTAACGATACTATCTTCATAAAATTCGCATATCGCACTTCTCTACTAACTGGACCAAAAATACGAGTGCCAATTGGCTCTCTTTTTGCATCAAGCAATACTGCCGCATTATCATCAAAACGCACAAGAGAGCCATTGTCTCTGTGAATCTCTTTTTTTGTGCGGACAACAACAGCTTTTAACACTTGCCCTTTTTTTACCTTGCCATTTGGGATAGCCTTTTTAACAGACACCACAATAACATCACCTACGCTTGCATACCGCTTATGGCTACCGCCTAAAACTTTGATACACATAACCTCTTTTGCACCGCTATTGTCAGCAACGCTTAGTCTTGTAAAACTCTGTATCATTCTGACACTCCTACTACTACAATATCTTTCAATGTGAAGGCTTTATGTTTAGAGATAGGCTTACACTCAATCGCACTTACCACATCACCAACCTTTGCTTTATGCTCTTCATCATGAATGATATATTTTTTGAATCTTTTTACGATTTTGCGGTATTTTGGATGCACAACTTTTCGTTCTACTAAAATAACCGCACTTTTATTACCCGCAATACTTACGACCTTGCCTTGTATTACTCTTTTGTGTGCTTGCTTTTCACTCATAAACAATCCCTTAATTATTTTCTTCTAAATTGAGTTTAGCTGATATTGCTGTCGCAATACGCGCAATATCTTTACGCACAACGCTAATTTCGCTAGGCTTAGTTAGCTGTGCTGTTTTTAGCTTTATTCTCAAGGTAAATAACTCTGTTTTCTTATCTTTCAATAATTGCCTTAATTCTGGCAAATCCTTATCTTTCAAATCAGTATATTTCATTTTCACTCTCGCTCGTTACAATTTTTGTTTTAAATGGTAATTTACTTTGTGCTAATGCAAGCGCATCGCGTGCTGTTGCCTCATCAATACCAATCATCTCATAGATAATACGACCGGGCTTAATATTCATAACCCATTTTTCAACACTACCCTTACCTTTACCCATTCTCACTTCAAGTGGCTTTGCAGTTAAAGGCTTATCTGGGAAAACTCGTATCCATACCTTACCTGCCCTTTTTACATGGCGAGTCATAGCAATCCTTGCAGATTCTATCTGTCTTGAATCTATTCTGCCATGCTCTAGGGCTTTGATACCAATATCGCCAAATGCAAGGGCATTACCGCGATGAGATTTACCGCGATTTCTGCCTTTCATCTGCTTTCTATATTTTGTCCTTTTTGGCATTAACATAATCTATCTCCTTTTAGCTTTCGTGCGAGAATCTTTTGATTCTTCTCTTTCAGTCTGGATACCCTTTTGTAAAACTTCGCCTTTAAAGATCCAAACTTTTACACCAATGATTCCATAAGTCGTTGCCGCTTCAGCAAAACCATAATCAATTTTTGCACGCAGTGTATGCAAAGGCACTCTACCTTCCATATACCATTCTGTTCTTGCCATTTCAGCACCTGCTAAACGACCAGACACTTTTACCTTAATGCCTTTTGCACCAGACTTCATTGCTTGCTGCATAACTTTTTTCATCGCTCGTCTAAACGCAACTCTACGCTCAAGCTGCATTGCAACACTCTCTGCTGCAAGCTGTGCGTTAGCCTGCGCTCTTTTAACTTCTTTAATGTTTATAGCAACATCTTTATTGACAAGCTTTCTTAAAGTTTCTTTTACCTTTTCAATATCCGCACCTTTTTTACCGATGATTAACCCCGGCTTTGCTGCTACTACGGTTACACGAAGCTTTGTTGCCATGCGTTCAATGATAATTTCACTTACACTCGCATAATAAAGTTCTTTTTTCAAGAATTTACGAATAATGTGATCCTCGCCAATTCTCTCCGGTGTGTTTTGAGCGTTTGGAAACCATCTTGAAGTCCAATTTCTATTAATGCCTAATCTTAGTCCGATTGGATTGACTTTTTGACCCATTTACTTAACCTCACCTTTACTTTTTTTGCTTGTTTGTTTAGCTGCCTTTTTCACTGCATTTACTTCCACATATATATGTGCCATAGGCTTTCGTATAGGAGTTGCCCTGCCTCTCGCCCTTGGCATGAAACGACGCAATACCGGACCTGCATCAACCCTACACGAAGTAACTTCAGCTCCAGTAGATTCAAACCCACCATTTGCAAGTGCTGATGCCAATGTTTTATAAATAGCTTTTGCTGCCTTGTTTGGAGTAAATTCTAAACTTGCTAATGCAACTTCAGCATTCATGCCTTGCACTTGCCTTGCGATTAAACGCGCTTTCGTGGGAGATAGACGCGCATAACGCAAAATAGCTACACCACCATTTGTTTGTTTTGTATTCTGTTTTTTAGCCATTGTCATCCCTCATTACTTACCAATTTTCTTTTGGACACTGCCTTTATGCCCTTTAAAAGTTCGCGTTGGGGCAAACTCACCAAGCTTATAGCCCACATGATTCTCTGTAACATACACAGGCACAAAAGTGCGACCATTATGCACACTGAAAGTTAATCCTATCATTTCTGGTAGGATAGTGCTTCTTCTTGACCATGTTTTAATGGGCTTATTATCTTTTGCGGCTTTTGCCTTTACTACTTTCTTTTCAAGATGAGTATCTATAAAAGGACCTTTTTTAATTGATCTTGCCATATTATTTCCTTACTTCTTTCGTCTTGATATGATAAGTCTATCACTCGCTTTTTTGCGTCTTGTCTTATAGCCTTTAGCTGGCGTTCCCCAAGGCGATACAGGATGACCGCTTGAGCCAGTTTTACCCTCACCACCACCATGTGGGTGATCTACTGGGTTCATAGCACTACCACGAGTTTGTGGGCGGATACCTCTATGACGATTCCTACCTGCCTTACCGATAGATATATTTGCAAAATCTTCATTCCCTACATTACCGATTGTCGCCATACACTCTTCTAAAATGTATCGCATTTCACCACTTGGCATACGCAAGATTGTATATTTACCTTCACGCCCCATAATCTGTGCTGATGCACCAGCACTTCTTGCAATCGCACCACCTGCTTGTGGGTGTAACTCAATATTATGAACGATTGTTCCTATAGGGATATTTTTAAGCTTCATTGCAAAGCCTACTTTTACATCAAGCCCACCTTCAGCCGCGATAACCAAATCGCCAACTTTTAAGCCACTAGGCTGAATGATATAGCGTTTATCACCATCTTTATAGTTAATGAGAGCAATGCGACAATTTCTATATGGATCATACTCAATCGCTGCTACACGACCCTCAACATTAAATTTATTACGCTTGAAGTCAATGATTCTATAAAGCTTCTTTGCACCACCTTCTTTATGTCGGCTTGTGATTCTACCATTATTATTTCTACCTGCTGTTACAGGAAGTTTAACAAGAAGTTTTCTCACGCTAGGCTTTGCTGTAATATCAGCAGAGCTTAAACCTGACATAAATCTCCTACTAGGTGTATAGGGTTTATATGTTTTTACTGCCATGTTTGCTCCTTAACTATACGGCAAGCGAATCAATATTCGCACCTTCTGGAATCTTTACATAAAACTTTTTAAAATCAGCTCTTTGACCTTCTTTACCACGAAAACGCTTTGTTTTACCATCTTGTCTCAAAGAGTTTATTTTTAAAGGTGTAAAACCAAAATATTCTTTAAAGATTTGCTTTAATCTGTTTTTTGTCATGCGTGTAGAAGTTTGGACAACCATAACACCGCTTTCTTGCAATCCTAAAGATTTTTCTGTATATAAAATCGTTTTAATATCTGTTATATCTGCCATCTTAACCTCTTTTTACAAGTTCATCAAACACCGCTTTTTCAATCACAACGCTTCTAAATGCTGCTACAAGATATGCGTTTAACTCACTCGCATCAGCTAAATAACACGATTGTAAATTGCGGAATGCAAGAAATGTTTTTTCATTACTCACTTGTGTTACAAATAATGTGCTTCTTTGCCCTAGTGCTTTAAATTGTGCGAACGCATCTTTTGTTTTGCCACTTTCTACATTGATAGATTCTATAATAAAGAGCTTACCCTCATTTGCTTTTTGTTGTAAAGCATATTCAAGAGCTAATCTTTTTTGCTTTTTATTAATCTTTAAATCATAGTTTCTGTTATTGCTTGGACCATGACTTACACCACCGCCAACAAACACAGGAGAAGTAATGCTACCAGCACGCGCTCTACCGCCACCTTTTTGAGCCCATGGCTTCTTACCGCCACCGCTTACTTTGCCTCTTGTTTTTGCTTGTGCGTTGTTTGCACGAAGACTAGCAAGATACGACTTCACATAAAGATACAAGTTGTGTTCTTTAATCTCTGCATAACGCTCTGGCAATGCTACTTCAGCACCTTTGGCAAACTTGCCATCTAACATAATTGCCTTACTCATTATTTACTACCTTTTTTATCTAAAATAGTGATTTTACCATAAGCACCATTATACCCTGCCACAGAACCCTTTAACACAAGGATACCGCTTTGTGTATCAAAAGAAATAATCTCACTTCTCACACTCACAAGCTCATCACCATAATGTCCTGCCATTTTTTTACCCGGCTGAACTCGACCCGGCCACTCTCTATTCCCAATAGAACCAAGTCTTCTATGGAATCTACTACCATGTGCTGCTGGACCACCTTGAAAATTCCAACGCTTCATTGCACCACTAAAACCACGACCTTTTGTCTTAAAACTTGCTTTTACAACCTTGCCATCGCTAAGGCTAGACATATCTAAATCGCCAACTTCAGTATTTGCAACCTTTAGTGTAGCAAAGCGGTTAAATTCCTTGCTTAGATTATACTTCTTTTGATTACCTTCAATGCTTTTATTGCATGTTTTTCCTTTAGAGTAGGCAACCAAAGCCTTACCATTTTCTTCTAGCTTACATACTTTAGCATTTAATACTTTTAGTAGCGTTACAGCTTGGCTAGGCGTAGCGATAATACGACTCATACCTACCTTTTGCACTATAAATTCCATTCTTATTCCTTATACAATAAATATAAACTTATTTATCCATTGACATTACTTCAACATCAACCTCTGGGGCTAAGTCAAGCTTCATAAGACTATCAACGGTCTCTCCTGTCGCAGACATAATGTCGATGATTCTGCTGTGTATGCGTATCTCAAATTGCTCTCTAGAATCTTTATTGATATGCGGGGAACGCAAAACCGTATATCGTCTTTTTCTAGTTGGCAAGGGCACTGGTCCAATGATTTCAGAACCCGTCCTCTTTACCGCACTGACAATGGCTGCTATCGAGCGATCAAGCACTCTGTGATCATAAGCCTTCAACTTTAGCCTAATCTTTTGCATATTTTTCCTTTATAGTTAAGAACTCGCACTGCCAATACATACCCTAGTTTTGCATTGCCATGCTAAAATCTATAAAGTAAAATATCGCAGTGTCGTAAAAACAAAGACAAAATTCTAATAAAAAAAGCGTGTTAAGTCAATACATACCGCATAAAATGCCGTATTTTTTATATTTTTTATTCCTTAGTATAAGGAAATTTTCTATTAAATATAATGCTTGGAGCAATAAATGAATCATTTTTCGGTTGATATATGTCATAATTGTCGGACAATACAAAGCTTAATAATTTGGACAATTTGACACTTCGCTATGCCCACGATAAAGTCATATTCCATTGTATAATCTTATATTTTTTAGCAGGTTTGTAGTTTGATATAGTTTTTGGAACATCATTTGCTGAACAGCTACTTAGACATTAAGACGCTAAAAACACATACCAAAAAAAGACATAAATTACACTGAAACAACAACTCATGCCAACTTTAACCGCAAGTTCGTTAATTTAATAATTTAATTGTTTTATTTACAAAAAAAGGGTATAATGTTGGAGTTTTTCGGTTAAGTGTATTTTTGGAATTGGATTTGCTTAGCATGTCTTAATTTTGAATTTTTACATGGATATTAGGGAGAATACTATGGAAAGTCTATCAAAAGCATTAGGGACTTCGTTTGAAACATCAAAGGCGTATAATCTAGTGTATAGTGCGCTGGATTATCGTTCTTTGCGACAAGACCTTATTGCAAGCAATATGGCAAATGTAGATACGCCTTTTTATCGTCCTAGAGATGTTCATTTCGAGGATATGCTTGCCGAGAAAGCGAGTCAGATTTTTGACAACAAGTCTCGAGCTGAAACCTTAAAACTAACTCAGGCGTTGCCACAGCATTTACCTAGCGGACTTGCAGATCCTTTGACTGGCTCTTTATTCTTTCGGGATGGACACCTTGCAAGGAATGATGGGAATAGCGTGGATTTGGATGTAGAAACAAGTGAAATGGGTAAAAACTCTGTTATGTATCAAGCGCTTACTTCAGCGTTGAAAAAACATAAAGGGATTTTTGCTTACGCTTTAGAATCTAGTAAGAATTTGTAGTGATAGTATTGTGTTAGGTTTGAATAAAGGATTAGTCATGTTTATGAGTACTTTTGATATTAGTGGTTATGGTTTGTCGGCACAGAGGGTGCGCGTGAATGTCATTTCTGCAAACATTGCAAATGCAAACACTACGCGAACTGATGAGGGCGGACCATATAGGCGACAAGAGGTTGTATTTCGTGCCTTTGATTTTAATAAGCAATTAAATAAAAGGTTGGCAAAGGACAATAATCTTGTGGAATATAAAGATCCACTTGAAGAAGGTGCGTATGGCAAAAAGCCTGTGCCACCGATCACAAGTGTGTATATTGATAAGATTGTAAGGGACGATAATAAGCCGTTGATGAAGTATGATCCAACACACCCTGATGCAAATGCGCAAGGCTATGTTGCATACCCTAATGTTAATCCTGTTGTCGAAATGGCCGATTTAGTAGAAGCCACTAGAGCATATCAAGCGAATGTGGCGGCATTTCAAAGTGCGAAAAACATGGCAAGCAATGCTATCACTATGTTTCAAGCGTAAATTTAATATTAAGGAGAAATAATGGCACAAGTTACACATATTGCAGCACCCGGTCTTGCTGATATTTCTCTAACAGATGTAAGCAATGAGGTTAGAGGAAGACAAGGCGATTTTTCATCGTTATTGAAGCAGTCTCTTGATGAACTCAATGCTTCTCAAGAAGTATCAGACAGAGCGTTGGCAGACATGGCAAGCGGACAGGTTAAGGATTTACACCAAGCAGCCATCACTATTGGTAAAGCAGAAACCAGCATGAAGCTTATGCTTGAAGTGCGAAATAAGGCTATCAGTGCGTATAAAGAGATTTTACGCACTCAAATTTAATTTTGCTTAAAAGAATTTAGTGGATTGTTGCTTTTAGATGCGTGGGAGCTTTGGTGGAGATTCTAAAAGTAATGAGAAAATTACTTTAAAGGATAGCTTAGAGGACAACCATTCACTAAATAAAAATCAAATAAGCAAATCCAACCGCCCTACCCCACAGCAATCACAAAATAGCAATGCAAATGTCTATCTTTTCCCGTCTAATAATAATATTGATGAGAATCTTCGCTCAAGCAATGACAGAGATTATGCTGCAGCAGATTCTGTTCGTGTTAAAATACCGCAAAAACCCACAAACTCACACTCCAGCAACAGCCAAACACAACTAGATAAAAATCAAGAAAATATTGATTCCATAATGCTTGATAGCATTGCGGAAAATCGTTTCCGCCTATATGATACACCAAATGAAAATTCTTTTAAAATCACAACTCTTTCAAACAATGAGCGTGAAAAACGCAAAATTCAACAAGATGAAGTCATGCCGCAAAAAGCCCAAAAGATACAACAAGTCGATGAAAATGAAGAAAATATAAGCGAAGAGGCGAAAACGCAAAAAGCATGGCGACTTTTCCTAGTGCTTGGGACATTTGCCCTTTGTTTTGTTGTATTTATACTCGCGGTATATGCAAAAATCATTGCAAAACCACCAAATATGGATCCCTACAATAAAAAGTCAAGAGACTATCCTTGGTCTGTGAAGGCAGATGTGGATATTGCTATGCGAGGACAAATATCAAGCCTAGATAATTATATCCTTACGACAAGCAAAAAGCTATACAGGGTAAGCATTTATGTCCCTTCCATATACGAAGAAAAAAGGGAATTACTATTTCAGCTCTTGCATCTTTATGCGGATTTTGACATAAAATCTTTGCGGGATTCAATAGAAAAAGGTGGTAATGCCCTAATTGCTACAAATGTAAATTCCATTGATGCGGCAAATTTACGCATTTTAAATCAAAAGTTAGCACGTTTGGGCGTGTATAAAAAATGCACTTTTACCTATATCAATAAAACAAGTTTGCAAGATGGAGAGATCAAAACACTTTATGCACGCGCTCAAGTTACACATGAAAAAGGCAGTCAAACCCCACTTGATATAGAAGTCTTACAAACGATGCAATCCTTTGAAAATGGCGATATAACAGAAGAAAATACCCTTGAAAAATTAAATGTGCTATTGGTAGAATACAAAAATAAAGATATAGACCTATCAAAAGAATGTTATACGCCTATTTTTACCCACAATTCTGATGTGAAAAATAATGCAAGCACAAGGATTGATAGGGGGCTTGATATTGCTGTTGAAAAGATAGAAAGGACATATCCTTTTAAGAATCTTATGCAACCATTACTAGGCTTTACAAACTATGGCAAAAAGATAATAAACGACAAAATGTATGATGATAAAATGAAGCTTGTAGCCCAATCTGGCGTTGAAAAATATCGAGATGGAATCTTATCGCCAAAACGCGATGGCAAGATTTTGGGTATGGCAGATAAAGGCGGAAATATCATATTAAATCGTCATGCAAAAACATACGAAAGGACAGATGGATTCCAAGTGCAGCTTACCATACCACTAACTTTGCAGTCAAAAATACAAGATATACTCAATGACGCACATAAAAAATACAAAGCAGAACAAATTGTAGCAGGCATCATGGACCCAACTACAGGCGAGATTCTAGCGCTTGCCTCTTCATCATCTTTTAACCCAAATATAGGCAAACGCGACAAAGACATAGCAAGCAAAATGCGTGTAGCAGCAGCCGAACGCTCATTTGAACCCGGTAGCACTATTAAGCCGCTTGTATTTGCCTATCTAGCAAATAAAAAGTGGATTAACTTTCAGGAGAACTTTGACCTGCATGATGGAATCTATCAATTACGCACCTATACCATACGAGATACTACCCCGCTAAAAAGTGCAACAGCGGAGCAGATTCTCATCAAATCAAGCAATATTGGTATGACAAAACTCACACGCAATCTAAGCGGAAAGCAAATGCAAGATATGTTTCAAGCCTTTGGTATCGGTGAAAGCACAGGCATTGACATAGCAAACGAAGCCACGGGGCTATTGCCTAAGCCAAGCATTCTAAATAGAGAGGTAGAAAAAGGAACGGCAAGTTATGGCTATGGATTGCGTATGACTTTTATCCAGCTATTGCGTAGTTATGCACCTTTTAATAATGGCGGCTTTCTTGTAACACCGCATGTAACAAAGCATTTCATAGCCCCAGATTCAAAGATTTTCTATCCAAGTATAGAATCTCCTAGGCAAATCATTAGCGCAGAAAATGCGGCATACATGCAAAAGATTTTACATCGCGTAGTTAAAGAAGGCACAGGCAAAAGGGCTGATGTCGCAGGGCTTATTGTAGGCGGTAAAACAGGGACAGCAAGAGAGAGAAAAGATGGTGAGACCATCTATAATGGCTCGTTTTTTGGCTATGCAAGCGATGGCAAAAAAACATATACCATCGGCGTAGTTACTTATGGCTCACAAGCAAATGAAGACTACTATGCAGGACAAACCGCCGCCCCAGTTTTTGCAAAAATCGCCGACCTATTAGCACAAGAGGGATATTTGGAGCGTAAATAGCATAGATAACTCTTGATAATTATATTATCGTTGCCTACAATATATCATAACCGCACATTGACACACCTTCGAGCTATTGGGTCGGAGCCAAACAAACACGGAAACCAATTTCCACCACTCTAAAACAAACCACAATTTCCACTTTACTACAAAACTTCTGCTAGAATCCCAAGTCTTATACAATAAGAGTTTCAGCATAAATATAAGGATATATATGAATAAGATTTATAAAATCAAAGGTTTTACTCCATTTATCATTGTAGCATTTATCAATGCCTTTATTGATTTAGGGCATAAGGTGCTAATGCTAAGCATTATCTATAAGTCATTTAGTGAGGGGGAACATTTATTTTATAACTCCATTGCAAATGCACTTGTGATTCTGCCTTTTGTTCTGCTTTTTTCCCCTGCTGGTTTTCTTAGTGATAAGTTTTCAAAAAATAAGATTCTAAAGATTGGGGCTTTTGTTAATATCATTCTTTTATGTATTCTTATGTTTTTTTACTCCATAGGCTTTTTTTGGGGGGCATTTTATATGACGCTGCTTATGGGTATGCAAGCTGCCATTTACTCCCCTGCAAAGTATGGGTATATAAAAGAGCTTGTAGGTAAAGAGAATCTTACATGGGGAAATGGCATTATACAAGCAACTGCGATTGTAGCAATGCTTGGTGGTATGATATTTTTTTCAGCCCTTTTTGAGAGATTCTATACAGATGGACTTACAGATCCCTCACTCATTATAAAAGATATGGTGTTTTTAGCGATACTGCTTTGCTTCTTTGCATGTTTGGAATTTTTACTAAGCTTTAGACTACCGACAATAAGACAAGATTCTAATATTTCATTCAATAAGGACAAATATCTAAGAGGTGAGCTTTTAAAAGAGAATCTAGCAGTTATGAAAAAGCATAGAATGATTTATCTCTCTGTGCTTTTTATAGCAGTATTTTGGACTATCTCACAACTGCTTGTTAATATCTTTCCTGTATATGCGAAAAATGTATTAAGAATCATGGATACAGATATTGTCAATATGCTTATTGCTTGCACTGGACTTGGCATTATTGTAGGCTCAATCATTGCTGGTCGCTATTCTAAAAACTATATTGAGACAGGTCTCATACCGCTTGGTGCGTGTATCATGTCTATTGCCCTTTTATTATTTGGCGTTTTTAACTCTCTATTTAGCATTTCACTTCTTTTCTTTCTTTTTGGCTTAGGTGGGGCATTATATGTTGTGCCATTAAATGCGTTAATGCAGTTTTATAGCAATGATAAGGAATTGGGGACAATCCTTGCTGGAAATAACTTCGTGCAGAATATCGGCATGCTTTTAGCCCTATTTATCGCTACTTTATTTGGCATACAGAATCTACCTGTTGAGTGGCTTTTCTATGTGAGTGCCTTGCTTGGAATAGTCGCTACTTTATATATGATAAAGCTATTACCTTTCTCACTTGTTAGAATCTTAGTTAGCATGGCAATATTGCAGAGATACAGACTCGTTGTAGAGGGCTTTAATAATATCCCGCAAAAAGGCGGTGTATTGCTGCTTGGGAATCATATCTCATTTATCGACTGGGCTATCGTGCAGATGGCTGTGCCTAAGAAAGTGTATTTTGTAATGGAGAGAAGTATTTATTCTCGTTGGTATATTAAGTTTTTCCTTGATTTCTTTGGTGTGATACCTGTATCTAGCTTAGGAAGTCGTGGGGCAATAGAGCAGATTCAAAAGAGATTAAGCAATGGAGATATTGTGTGTTTATTCCCTGAAGGTGTGATTAGTCGGCATGGACATTTAAATGAATTTAAAAGTGGATTTGAGAAAATCGCACAAGGTGTTGATGAGAGTCTTGCAGTTGTTCTGCCTTTTTACATTCGCGGTATGTGGGGCAGTATCTTTAGTCGTAGCAATGAGCAGTTTAGAGAGCGTAAAAAAAGCTTTACAAAAAGAAGTGTAAGCATTGCCTTTGGTATGCCCCTGCCACTTCATACACAAAAAGAAAAGATTAAAGCAAAAGTATTTGAGATGAGTTTTAAAGCATGGGAACATCAGTGTCAAAACTCGCCAACTATCCCTGCTGCTTTTATAGAATCTTGCAAACGCGGTGGAGGCGATATTGCTATCATTGATACACAAACAGGCAGTATGTCTTATCGTAAATTGCTTACACTTTGTGTTATGCTTAGTCAAGATATGAAAGAGTTAAGCTATAAGCCACTACCAAAAAGGACAAATAGCTGTTCTCTTCCAAATGATTGCATAGGTGTTATGCTGCCTGCTTCTTTAGCAAGTGTGTTATGTAATTTCTCAAGTATGATGGCTGGAAAAATCGTTGTCAATCTCAACTTTACTGCCGGACCAAAGGCGATTAAAAGCGCAATAGTGTCTTCTAATATCTCACATATCTATACTTCAAAAAAGTTTTTAGAAAAGCTAAAAGACAAAGGCATAGAGATTGATTTTAGCGGTGTTACCCTGCATTTTATGGAAGATATTGTCGCACAGATTCGTAAGCAAAAAGTAGCCTTTATACTCAATATTTCTTTTATCACACTTGCACCTACTTGGCTTTTAAAGCTTTTGTTTGCAAAGGAAAGCAAGATAGAATCTGTATGTGCCATTCTCTTTAGTAGCGGGAGTGAGGGCGTGCCAAAGGGTGTTATGCTTAGTCATTTAAACATTATGAGTAATATCGCACAAATCGCTGATGTAATCCATGCAAGAAATGATGAGACCATGCTGTCTTCTCTGCCACCATTCCATGCTTTTGGCTTAACCGTTACAACGCTTATGCCACTTATTGAAAATATGCTTGTCATCTCACATGCTGATCCAACAGACGCATTAGGTATCGCAAGGGCAATAGCACAAAATAATGTAACAATCATGTGTGCGACTTCTACCCTACTTGGAATCTATGCGAGAAATCCAAAGATTGATAGAGTAATGTTTGATAGCATTCGTTTAACTGTGGCAGGGGCTGAAAAGCTAAAAAAAGAAGTGCGTGAGGCTTACACGATGAAGTTTAATAAGCCCATTTATGAAGGCTATGGTGCGACTGAAACCACGCCTGTTGCAAGTGTGAATCTACCTGATGAATTTGATGTTACATTCTGGCAGATTCACAGAGCAAATAAAGAGGGCAGTGTAGGTATGCCACTTCCTGGGACTGCTATTAGAATCGTAGATTATGACACGCTAGAAGAGCTGCCATTAGGAGAGCATGGACTAATCCTTATAGGCGGACATCAAATCATGGTAGGCTATCTCAATGATGAAGAAAAAACAAATGAAGTGATTATCGATTTACATGGAATCCGCTGGTATAAAAGCGGGGATAAAGGCTATCTAGATTCTGATGGTTTCTTACATATTACAGACAGATATTCTCGCTTTGCAAAAATTGGCGGTGAGATGATTAGCTTATCAAGCGTTGAAGAAGAGATTGCAAAAGTCTTTAAACATAAAGAGATTTCAAGTGAAGTAAAGTTTTGTGCAGTAGCACTCGAAGATAGCAAAAAAGGCGAAAAAGTAGTATTACTTATAGAATCCCCACAAGAGCATTGTGCCATAGCAATTGAGAGTATTAAAAAATCTGATATTATCCCGCTTAAAAAGCCAAGCGAATATTTTATCGTAGATAAGATTCCAATACTTGGCAGTGGTAAAGTAGATCTAAAAAGCACAAAGGAACTTGCTAGGGAGATTGAGGGAAAGAAGTTTACAACAAAGGATCTTATGGCATAATAGCTTGTTGCTTGTGTGAGATTATGTGAGTTATTTTTTAAACGGATGTTGCAAAGACATTTGCATCTTTCAGAGTGCAAGTATTTATTTTGATTATCTCTTAGGTCTAAATAGCCGCCTTATAGCTCTTTCGATACCTTTTATGGAATCATAAATATTAAACAAGGGTTTTAGTCTATTATATTTTGCTGGATTTGTGATGCGCAATCTATCACGCCATTTAAACTTTTTGTCAAGATAGGGCTCTAAGATTGTAAGCTTTGGGATAAGGCTCAATGGATCATGCTTAAAACTTAAAAGATGGCAGCTTGGCTCTATATATGGGGATAGAAACTTTTGTTTTGCCTTGTCATCTAGCTTACTTGGATTTGCGTTTATAAACTCCATAAATTCAAGCAACATAAGAAACCAGCTACTACATGTATGATATTTTCGCATAACTTGCTTGTCTTTAAAAGTATCATAAATATGTTTGACATAATGTGGAACCGGTGTATTTTGTGTCGTATTGGTGATGCTATTTGGACGGACTCGATACACATGCAACTTTTGTTTTACCATAAAAATTCTTTGGCTTTGTAGAAAAAGCAGTACTCCAAAATTGACATCTTCATAAATCGCATAATCAACAAAAGCGAGTTGTATAGACTTCAACAAATGGAAATTGATTAAAAATGGCCATGCGGCGGCAAAGTAATTCTCATTCGAATTGACAAATATTTGTATCCATTCTTTTTGTGTTAGCATGTTATTGTCTTTTTGCGCATAAATTTGATATACATCTTTATCATGTGAATGTGGTTGCATGCCTTCATGCAATATGCAGGAATCAAACCACACAATATCTACACCATCTGAATGCTTTATACACTCTTCTATGCAATAAGGTTTCCAATAGTCATCAGAATCTAAAAAGATAATATAGTCTATTTTTTGTGGTTGGAGTGTGGAGTTATGATTGTTTGTGGTGTTTATATTGTGTTTTGTGGTGTTTATATTGTGTATGGATTCTGTATTGTGAGGTGGGCTATCTTTGTGATGATTTATGTTGTTTATTTTATGCTGAGATTCATCTGTGTTGTTTTGGGAATTATTGGATTTTAAAGTTTTAGAATCTGTGCTAAATTCTTGTTGTGTCGTGGTTGCATGAGTGCTAGCAGTATAAATTTTATAAATATTATATGGGTTTTCATTTGTAATGTTATAGGAATAGAGTGTTACCCCCCCCCCCCCCATTGTTGCTATTTATTCTATTATTGTAGTTTGTGTTTTGTGTAGAGTTCAGATTCTTGTTATTTTTAGTCATAGGTGAAAAATCTTTATTTGAATCTATTTCAGAATCTAAGTAAAAATTTGATTCCATGTTGGATACTTCACTCAAAGGCTCAGTATGACAAGTTGCTTTCAAATCTGGTTTTACTTTATCTTTATATTGAAGCGTGGAATCTATTGTATATGTTGTGCTAGATTCTAAATTTATACTAGAATCTAGTTTTGCTTCATACTTTTCACTAAACCATGCAATACCTACATTTCTAGCACTAGATAACCCACCATTCTCTTTATCTATAAGTATAAATCTAGAATCTTTTGCTACATATTCTTTTGCTATATTTAGACTTTCATTATTATCTGTGCTACCATCATTGACTAAAACAATGCTTAGATTCTTATATGTTTGATTGATTACAGAATCTAGACATTCTCTTAGATACTCTGCTACATTATAGATTGGTATTACAACGCCTACTTTTTTGTTTTGTGGAGATTGTGTTGTTGTAGTGTTATGTTGCATGGTGTTCTCTCATGTTTATGTATATTTGAGTTTATCTCTCAAACAAACTTGCTATTATAGCAAATTAAATGATGTATACATTGCGAGCGTTATGAAATTTTGATTAGCGTTGTTTGTTTTGACATGCTTTATTGTGTAATTTAAAGATCTTGCGTATATTTCTCTCAACACTTTTTATGAAATCATAACCTGCAAATAGAAGCTTTAGTCTATTGTATTTCTTTGGATTTGTGATACGGAGTTTATGGCGATATTTAAAACCTTTTTTGAGATAAGGTTCTATTGCTGGTAGCTTGGGAATGAGATTTAGGGGGTCATGCTTAAAATCAAAAAGTTTTAGGCTGTGTTGTATGTAGAGTGAAAAGAGATTTTGCAGAATCTCATCATTAACTTTTTGATTATCCTCCAAAAATTTCATGAACGCCAAAAACATAAATAACCAGCTACTAGCAATATAATATTCTTTAGTTATTAACCTGTTGTCAAAAATATCGCAATATTGTTCAAAATGGCGGGGTATATAAATATGGTCTGGATCAAAATCACACGAGCTATTTGATCTTATTCTATAAACATAAAATGGTTTTGGGATTACATAAATGAACTCACTTTGCAAAAAGAGTAAAGTACCAAACAAGTGGTCTTCGGCAAATACCTTGTCGTAAAAATAGAGATCAATGTGCTTTAAAAATTTAAAATTTATGATACCCTGCCACACCCAAGAAAAATAAATTTGCTGTTTATCATAAAGCCTATATAGCCAATCTTGCATATTAATTTTTTGTTGCGGTATCTTTAATGCATGAAGCTGAGTTATAGGGCTTGCCTCTATCTCACCACAATCAACCTCATAATCAAACCACACAATATCTACACCATCTGAATGCTTTATACACTCTTCTATGCAATAAGGTTTCCAATAGTCATCAGAATCTAAAAAGATAATATAGTCTATTTTTTGTGGTTGGAGTGTGGAGTTATGATTGTTTGTGGTATTAGATGCATAGATTTTATAAATATTATATGGGTTTTCATTTGTAATGTTATAGGAATAGAGTGTTACCCCCCCCCCCCCATTGTTGCTATTTATTCTATTATTGTAGTTTGTGTTTTGTGTAGAGTTCAGATTCTTGTTATTTTTAGTCATAGGTGAAAAATCTTTATTTGAATCTATTTCAGAATCTAAGTAAAAATTTGATTCCATGTTGGATACTTCACTCAAAGGCTCAGTATGACAAGTTGCTTTCAAATCTGGTTTTACTTTATCTTTATATTGAAGCGTGGAATCTATTGTATATGTTGTGCTAGATTCTAAATTTATACTAGAATCTAGTTTTGCTTCATACTTTTCACTAAACCATGCAATACCTACATTTCTAGCTGTGCTTTGCCCACCATTTTCTTTATCTATAAGTATAAATCTAGAATCTTTTGCTACATATTCTTTTGCTATATTTAGACTTTCATTATTATCCGTGCTACCATCATTGACTAAAACAATGCTTAGATTCTTATATGTTTGATTGATTACAGAATCTAGACATTCTCTTAGATACTCTGCTACATTATAGATTGGTATTACAACGCCTACTTTTTTGTTTTGCATGGTGGTTTCCTTTTGTGTTGGTGTATTGTAAATTTTCATACCTTTATATTATTTCAACTTATTCGCAAGTAAATTTTTTAACCCAACTTGCACGGCACCACCTTCTAAAATGGCTTGAACTTCAAAGGCTATGGGTGTGTAGAGATTGTGCTTTTTGCTGATTTGCACGATTGATTTTGCACTATATACACCTTCTGCTACTTCGCCTAATTCATTTAGAATCTCTTCTAGCGATTTATTATTAGCAAGTCCAAAACCTACGCGATAGTTCCTTGACATTGTAGAATTTGAGGTAAGAAATAAATCCCCACTACCAGATAATCCCAAAAAAGTTTCTTGTTTTGCACCAAAAAACGCACCAAAACGCGCCATCTCAACAAGCCCACGAGAAAGCAGTGATGCCTTAGCATTATTCCCAAGTCCTAGTCCATCGCAAATCCCACCAGCAATGGCGATAACATTTTTATATGCCCCTGCGATTTCAGCGCCTATAACATCATTTTGCACATAGGTTTTAATGAAACTAGGGAAGCATTGTGCGTATCTTTTGCTTAAATCTTCATTGCTTGAGTGTATCACTAACGCACAAGGAAGCCCTTTCATCACTTCTTTAGCAAAGCTAGGTCCAGCAAGATAGCACATAGAATCTGCCTTAAAATACTGCTCTAAAATCTCATTGACAAAAGCCCCACTACCTTGCTCTATCCCCTTACTTGCTACAAGGATTTGCATATCATTACGCACAGATTCTAAAAAACTTGCCTTCTGCATAAACTCTCGTAAAAAAGCACTTGCAATGGCGATCACACAAAGTGGGTTCTTAGAATTTTTATAGTGTGTTATAAAGTCATCATAGCTAAGTTGATAGGGGGTAGTATTAGAATCTTGTGTAATATCACTGCCATATTGTGTGAGATTTAGCTTTCGCCTTGATAATACAAAAACACGATTTTTTTGACTAAACGCATGAGCTAGGGCAAGTCCCCAAGCACCGCCGCCAAACACAAATATATCCTGCATTATATGAATCTCTCCCACACCATTTGATTATTTGGTCCCTAACTCTAGCATTAAATGCTTGTTGTTTATAATCTCTATTTCTCTTTTTAATCGCATTCTTTCTTCATATAATAGCTCTTTTTCAGCATTTAACCTTGCAATTTCTCGACTTGTGTAATAAATATTATTAGAAATAAAAATCTTTGGGATAAAAATAGCCATAATGACAGACAGAATGAAACACGCTATAAGAAGATTAAATCTCCCTATACCCTCCCTTTTTTCATCAAAGGTTACAAGCTCTTCCTTTTCATCATTTGATATACGCATATCAAGATCGCTTATCTCCAAAGTGTCTTCTATGATACCTTGCTGCATTGTGGAATCTTGCTTGTTAATGGAGTAAGGCACACAAGCCTACCTATGCAAGTTGTGCGTTAAGCATCCAAATTGCTTTTTCTAAATGTGCTACTTGTAAATCTGCAAGTCCTTGTGTTGTAGTGTCATTCTCTTTTGCTGCCACTTCTGAAAGTTTTTTAAAGTTTTTTAGGAAATATTTGTAATCTTCTAAAACGGATTCTAATACATCTTTTGACTTAAAGCTAGTTTTGCTTTCTTCTTTGATCTTTGCTTTGTCAAGCACTTCTTTTAGCGTTACATACGGAGTGTCGCCAAGCTGTATGATTCTCTCTGCTAGAGCATCAAAGATTTCTGCGAATTGATTATAAATCTCTTCTGTTGCCGCATGGACTTGTGGAAAATCTTTGCCTTTTACATTCCAGTGGTAATTGTGAGTTTTTGTAAAGAAAACTAATGAATCTGCCTGAAGTTGCTTTAAAATCTTTATCTGTTCCATGAAACACCTCTCAAAATAAAATAACTTTGAGAGTTTAGCATATCTTTAAGGACTTTTATCTTTGTTTCAAGTTTTTTATAAAAAAATCTGCTAAAGCCCTTGCCTCTTGTCTAAAAGCAAGGATAGATTCTAAAGTATTTGGAATCTTTGTATCTTTCATTTTCTCTAATACCTGCATACTTACTTCTGCTAGTGCATAAAAGGGGAGTTTTTCTTGCAGGAAATATTGCTGGACTAATTCATTACTAGAGTTTAGAGCTATACCCAAATGTGGGCAATCTAGCAAAAGATCTTTATACGCCCATAGTGGATAGCGATCTGTCTGTATTTTTTGAAAATTTATTTTTACAAAGTCATTTATGCTAAGCGGAGTGATACAAAAGCTACTTTGAGCCTTGAATCTATCCACACCATAAGCAAGGGGCAAACACATATCCGCATGACTTACACTAGCATTTAATGAATTATCACTAGATTCTATAAAAGCATGCACAAGGGAGCTTCTCTCAATAAAGGCATGAATGTTTTTTGTATCAAAAAGCCAATAAGCCTCTAAAATCTCATAAAGCTTATTTACAAGTGTTGCTGAATCTATTGTGATTTTTTGCCCCATACTCCATGTTGGATGTTTCAATACATCGCTTAGTGTAGCGTATGGAATCTTTTCGAGTGGAAAATCTCTTAAAGCCCCACCAGAAGCGGTAATATAGAGATTCTTAAAAGCTTTGTAATGCGTAATATTTGATTTATTTTTAGAATCTAAAATTGCTAGTAAAGACCATAAGCTAAAATGTTCGCTATCAATGGGGAAAATATGCTCTAGCATGTAGTTTCTTGTGCTAGATTCTGTATGCTTAGAATCTTTAGTAGATTCTAAGTTTTGCATGATATTTTGCTTTATCAAATGTCCTGCAACCACTAAGGATTCCTTATTGGCAAGGATAAGCTCTTTTTGTAATGCAATAGTCTTGAGACTAAAGCTAAGACCAGCATAGCCTACCACCGCATTTAGAATCTTTTGTGATTTACATATTTCAAGCATTTTACAAATGCCCTCTTCGCCGACAAACACTATGCTATCTTGTGGTTGTAACATATTAAGATTTTTTTCATCTGCGATAGCGACAAACTTAGGCTTACACTCTCTAATCTGCTCGTTAAACAATGCGATATTACTACCGCACGCAAGGGCTTCAATCTCTATGTTAAACTGCTTTGCAACTTTTTGTGCGTTTATACCTATGCTACCAGTGCTACCTAATATAACCACTCTATGCCTTTTTGCGAATTTTGCAATACAAAATTAAAGCAAAAAAATGAAATATTGTATTTTAAACAAGATGATAGAAGTATCATATAATTTTATGCCAGTTTCCATATAGAGTCACATTCTTTTACGACAACTGCTCGTTTGTTTTTAGTGTAAAAGCTGCCAAAATCTCTTGTTTGTATCGATAAATATCACTAATATTTTCTAAATCTATACGCTTATCTTTTTCAGTTGTAGGGATAGTAATGTATTTTTTGCTACCATTAAACCATGGCCGACAAAACCATTTTCTTAAATTGTTATCCGCTAAGATTCCAAAATAACTAAAGGTGTCTTTATATGTAATTCTCTCAATATCAAAATTCTTACATTCCGCAAAAAATGACTTGACAATGTAGAATCCCTGCAATTCTTCTTCTGTGGTAACAATAAGCTCTTCTTCATTAGTATTTACTTCTGCTTCATCTTGTTTTTCGTCTTTTGAAAGAGAATTCTTAACGGCTAGGATTTTCTCGTTTGCCAAATCATTAATAATGCCTTCTGTCATGCGTCTTGATGTTATTTTCGTTGCAAAAAACTTCACAAAATCATCATCTGGATTTTCTATTTGATTCCTGAAAATTTCCTGAATTTGTTTGTGGCTTTTTGCAATACTTGCAAATTGCACGATTGAATCTATATCAAGTTGTTCTTTGGTAAATTTTTCAAGCTCTTTCAAGTCTCGTTGTTTAATATTTTCTAGATGAAAAATCATAAAAGGATATTGATCCATAATGTTATCATTATCCAAATCAGAAAAAAAGCGATATTCTATGCCATTTGTCAAAATCGCAAATTTTGCATCAGACACAACATTAAAATAACGCACTAGCTGATTGTTATGATTATTTAAATTTTCACTATGATTTTTTACTTCAATAAGCACAAGTGGTTTGCCATCTTTCAATATAGCATAATCAACTTTTTCCCCTTTTTTTGTTCCAATATCTGCAACAAATTCCGGCACAACCACATGATTATCAAACACATCATACCCAAGCGCACTAAGAAAAGGTAATACAAAGCTATGCTTTGTGGCTTCCTCTGTTTTAATGTTGTCCTTTTGTGTTTTTACACGCTGTGCCAACTCAAAAATTTTATCTTCCAACATGATAATACCCCTACTTATCCTAAAAAACTGCTTTCTCATTATTGTAGCAAAATATTTCTATATTTTTATAACAATGTTTGAGATTTGTTTATTATTTTGTGTGTATGTCTAGGAATAATTTGCTGTTGTTTAATACTATAGGATATCTTACAGACATAAAACTACGCATAACAATGCGGTGCAATTTTATGTCAAATTCCAACTATTTTGGACAATAGGCAGTCGGATTTTAGCTATTTCCCCAAATAAACTTGTCGTGGGCGTGTGATTCTTACTGATGGATTTTTTACATGCTCTATCAAGTTAGCACACCAGCCGGGCATTCTACCTAAAACAAATATAGGTGTGAAAAGCTCTGTTGGAATCTTTAAGGCAGTCAAAATAATGCCGCTATAAAAATCCACATTTGGATAGAGTTTTCTCTCAATAAAGTATGAATCACTTAATGCTACTTCTTCCACTTTTTCTGCGATTTCACTCAAACGCATATCCATTTTGATACCGCGTTTATTTAAATCATCTTTCAAGGCTTTTAGAGTTTTTGCCCTTGGGTCATAGTTCTTATACACACGATGTCCAAAGCCCATAAGTCTAAATGGATCATTTTTATCTTTCACTCTAGCGACATATTTATCTACATTTTTAACATCGCCGATTTCACGCAATTGTTGTAAAACTGCCTCATTTGCACCGCCGTGTGCTGGTCCCCAAAGTGCTGCGATACCTGAAGAGATTGCTGCATAAGGATGCACGCCTGTTGAAGCGACATTTCGCACCGTTGTGGTGGAGGCGTTTTGTCCATGTTCTGCATGTAGTGTTAGAATCTTATCAAGGGCTTCAATCTCTACTGCATCAACGCCTTCTTCACCCTTTAGCGTATTTTTGAATCTGCCATGCGGATAACCTCGCAACATGTATAAAAAGTTTTCTACATAGCTTTTTGATACATCTGGCTCAATAAAAGGCGCACCAACGCTATGGCGATAGCAAAATGCTACCATTGTAGCCGTTTTTGCGATGATTCTTCTTGCCATCATTTGATAATCATCTTCATCGTCCATTTCTTTATGGTCATAATACAGCGTTGCTAAAACGCTTACGAGTGCTGATAGCGTAGCCATAGGGTGTGCTTTATCTGGGAAAGCAGCAAAGACAGATTTTAGTCGCTCATGTAAAAAGCCCCTATGCCTTAGCTCAAGATCAAAAGCTTGTGATTCTTCCTTATTTTTTGGCAAACCATCTTCAGCGATAAGCAAACGGCATACATCTGTAAAGCTATACTTTGCTACTAAATCTTGGATAGGAATGCCCTTATAAAGCAGTGCCCCCTCTTTACCATCAACATAGCTAATAGTAGATTCACACCCTGCTGTGCTGCCATACCCGGGATCATAAGAGAAAATCCCCGCAGTCTCGTAGAGTTTGCTAAAATTAATCGCCTTTGGTCCCCTTGTGCAATTGATCAAATCAAAGTCAAAGCTTTCATTTGTCTCATTGTTTGTGAGTGTTACTGTATTCTTACCCATATTAATCCTTTCTGTAAATAAAGCTTATATAGTCTAGCAATGCCCCATTTGTGCAACAAAGATTCTATAAAGCCGCACAATAACACCCCTAGATTGATTGCATTGTATCTTTTTTTCAAGCATTTTTCTAGCACATTGTATATTATCGATACTGCAAATATATACATGTTACAAAACTGCATGCTATTGTCATAATTGGCTTGTATATTCAAAGCAAACAAATCTTTAAGTAGATACGCTTGGGACTTTAAATATTAAATTTAACTTAAATTAAGCTATATTTAAGTAAATGCTGATTAGAATTCTGTTTTTAAAAATATTTTACATGTTTTAAAGGCAAATTATGGAACTCACTAAAACACCAAAGCAGGGGGAAATCCAAAGAGATTGGATTGTCCTTGATGCAAAAGGCAAGGTATTTGGTAGATTAATCGCTGAAGCAGCGACACTACTAAGAGGCAAACATAAGGCAAGTTATACGCCGCATTTGGATTGCGGTGATTTTGTGGTAATTATCAATGCAAAAGAAGTGCAGTTTAATGGCACAAACAAGCTTGATGATAAGAAATACTTCACACATTCAGGCTATTTTGGTAGCACAAAGTCAAAGACTTTAGCAGAAATGCTTGAGAAGCAACCAGAAAAGCTTTATAGACTTGCAGTAAGAGGTATGCTACCAAAAACAAGACTTGGTCGTGCTATGATTAAAAAGCTAAAAGTGTATTCAAGTGCTACACATCCACACACAGCTCAAGTAGCTGATTCTAAAAAAGCATAATAAAGGAATGTAATGAGTAAGGTTTATGCAACAGGAAAAAGAAAAACTGCGATTGCAAAGGTATGGTTAAGCAGTGGGACAGGCAAACTTACAATCAATGATATGGGATTAGATGAGTGGCTTGGCAGACATGATTCTATCAAAATGAAAGTTATGCAGCCGCTTGTGCTTACAAAGCAGGATAAATCGGTAGATATTCGTGCGATTACACTTGGTGGTGGCTACTCTGCACAGGCTGAAGCTTTGCGTAGCGGTATAGCAAAAGCGTTAAATAACTTTGATAGAGATGCGTTCCGCAAAGAGCTTAAAAGTGCTGGATTGCTTACACGCGATGCAAGAGTTGTAGAGCGTAAAAAATATGGTAAGCGCAAGGCTAGAAGAAGCCCACAATTCTCAAAAAGATAAGATTCTTTTATATTTTCTCCATTTTCTGCTACGGGCTGTATATATGGATCGCAAAGATTCGATATTACAGCTTGTTCCTTTCTTTGAAAATCTGTTTAATTAATATTTTTGTTCTGCCTAGAATCTTTAGGGGTAATAGTTAATTGTTTTTTTTACATTGGGTTTTGCTTGATTTTATTTTTAAAAGCGATTTTCTTGCATTTGTATTGTTTAAACAGAAAAGGAATCTGGATTCCGTTTTGCTGTTTGTCTTTTTACCCTGAAAAAATACATGACTTCATCTCAAACTTCACTCACTTTAATATCTGGGTGGATATCTCTTTGCAGAGTAGCTAATATCGCATTATGTAAAGTCGCATTTTTACTAGGGCAGCCACTACATGCACCATGAAAACGCACAAAGACACACGCATTTTTGATTTCTACAATCTCAATATCACCGCCATCTTTTAGCAGTATGGGACGCACACTATTTATACTTTGTCGCACGGGGGCTAAAAGCTCGGTATCGCTAAATGGAAACATAATCTATCCTTGTATTAAATCTATCAATCTTTATTTTGTTGAGCAGCAAATGAGAGCTTTACATATATAGCTAATGCGATAAGAAGTATTGCTACACCCAAGATAAGCCATACTGCATATATGAGCTTTTCTGGTGAATCAATGCTAAATTTAAATACAAGCATTAAAGCTTCAATCGCTAAGGCTACGATAATAGAGCCTAGAAAGCGAATCATTGTCCTATGGACTGTGTAGGTTTTCTGCCCTGTGTTTTTTCCCAGCACTTCCTCTTCAAAAATGGCTTTCACTAAGTCAAATATAGCAAGGGCTAGGGTTAAGAGTATGGTAGATTCAAAGATATCTTCTACTTTAAAATCGCTAAATTGTAATAAATCTTCTGACCATAGTTTCACGATACCCTTTACAATCAAAATGATTGAAACAAAAGCAAGTGAAATGGAACATAAAAAATACATGGCAATGCTAAAATTAGAAAAGATTCCAAAAAATAGGCTAGGTGAGCTAATCTTTATCGCATCACGCAAATGAATGTCAATGCAGACAACAAAAAGCAACTCATGGGCTTCATTATACACGGGATAAGCAGCGGTTACGACAAGATCGCCATCAATCCTTGATGGATAAGGGTTTGTGATGATACATCGTCTCTCCTCTATAGCTTCATAGAAATACGCACGATTAGAAAAGTTTTTATTTTCATTTGGCAATGCACCATTTGGCTGCAAAACATCGCTTAGCTGTGTGCCGTTTTTATCTAAAATATACATAGAATCAAAGACTTTTATCTCATCTTTAATGCGTGTAAGCCCTTCTAATACGCTTTCAAAGCTTGGGTTTGGCATAAAGTTTTTAATATTTTGTGTAAAAAGATAAACCATGTATGCGCGCACTTCATAACGCACTTTTGAATAGGTTACAATATCGCGTGAAAGCATTGTTTTCCTTACTGAATTAGATTCTGTTTATGTGGTATTCTAGCATAAAAGCAAATGTTTTTATGAAATCACGCTTTTTTACTATAATTACAACAAATAAGGAGTGATAGTGCAAAACGAAAGATTAAAAGGTGTGGTTTTACCAAATGGCTTTATTAAAGCAGATAATGGCGAAATATATGAATTATCCCTCACACATATCAATAATCTTTATGATATACAAAATAATTCATTAATCAATAGGCAAGTTATTTTTGATATACATAATGACATAGCTTGTAATATTGATATAGAGATAACACCACAAAACAATCAACACACAACCACAGAATCTATATCAACAAATACAAGCCAAATACATGTAGAATCTACACCAAAGGGTTATATTATCCCGCTTGAAAATATCACACTTTTTAAACGCAGAGTAAAAATCATGCTAGTTTGTAACTTTATATTGCCTATATTTGTAATACCGCTTTTTATCGCAGCGTATATGCAGTTTTTACTCACAAAGCAAATCGCCATACAGGCACAAAATAAGATGCTTATGTTTTATTTTTTTATGTCATCTGGTAGTATGTATTTTATTACATTATTAGCGTTATTTTCTGGAATCTTTGGTATTGAGATGAGTGGTGAACTCTTCTTTGGCTTTATAGGGCTTTCAACAATCAGTATATTTATAGGCATGATTCTATATCTAAGACTTTTAGGCAAGATTACAGGGGAAAAACTCTTTATGAGTGCATTTTATATTGTGCTATGTGCGGGATTAGTCGGTCGCTTTGTGTTGCCACTTGGGATTATATGTCTCATACTTGCACCGATATTTTATAGTATCGCTTGGCTTAGAATTAAAACAATCCGTGTGGGGTAAAATCTATTTTATTTTAAGTCTAGAATTCCATGTTGATTTAGGTTTGGGCAATGTAGTTTCAGATTCTACACAAATGCACCCTAAAAGCTTTTTGTACTTTTAAAAAGTGAGAGATGTATTACTGCTGATAAAAACACAATTAACACACGATACCGCAAGGACAAATCTCACAATGTTGCACAACACAAAGATAACCACACTAACACATTTTACGCAATATTGCGATATAATGACACTTTTATAACAATTAGCTTTCTATAAAATATAAGGGAGAAGCAATGATTATTGGTATTCCAAAAGAGATTATGAATCACGAGCATAGAGTGGGGCTTGTGCCAAGTGATGTGGCATTATTACAACAATCAAGCACAAATCACACTATTTATGTAGAAGATGGCTTAGGTAGCAGCATAGGCTATACAAATAAGGATTATGAAAGAGCAGGGGCAAAGATTGTCTCAAATGCTAAGAAAATATGGGAAGATTCTGAACTGATTGTAAAATGTAAAGAGCCTATTGAATCTGAGTTTAAATATCTGAGAAACGATATGATTCTGTATAGCTTCCTTGATCTTGCTTGCTCCAAAGAGCTTGCAACTGCGTTGGTAGAATCTAGGATTACTTCAATATGTGGTGAGACGATAGCCGGACCAAAGGGGAATTATCCCGTATTAGCGGCGATGAGTGAAGTAACAGGTAAGTTTGCCGCACAGCATGCTGCGACATTGCTTGCTACAAACTATGGCGGTCGGGGTGTGCTTATTGGCGGTTGTGCTGGTGTAGCCCCTGCGAAAGCGGTGGTTGTCGGTGGCGGTGCGGTAGGTATGAACGCAGCACGGATACTAGTAGGCATGGGTGCTGATGTAAGTGTGCTTGACATTGATACGCAAAAGATAGCAAACCACCCACTTACACTAGAGAATAGAATCAAGGTGCTATACGCAAATGAAGATTCTATAACACAGGCATTAAGCGGAGCAGACATACTCATCGGTGCGGTTTTAGTAACTGCGACGGCTACCCCAAAGGTTATCACAAGAGAGCATTTAAGACTTATGAATAAAGGTGGTGTCGTGCTAGATGTGTCTGTGGATCTTGGCGGCTGCATTGAGACTTCAAGGCAGACAACGCATGATGATCCAACCTATGTTGAAGAGGGCTTAATCCATTATGGTGTGCCAAATATACCCGGCGTGATTGCACGAACTTCAAGTATTACCTACTCTTATGAGTCTCTGCCCTATGTGCAATGTATCGCAAATAAAGGTTGGAGAGAAATGCTAAAAATGCCCGGTGCAATCGGTGGCTTAAATGCTTATGATGGTAAAATCGCCTTAGAATCTGTGGCAAAAAGCTTTTCATTACCCTACATTGACACAAAAAGTGTGCTGTAAAAGGGGATAATATGCAGAATACAATAAAAGATTCTATAAATTCAAAAGATTCGGTAAATACAGGGCACACTCGCACACTCGCATGGACTTTTTTGATTATTGCGATTTTGCTTGAAGTTGGTGGTGTGGCTATGCTAAATGCTATCCCTTTATGGCTTGAGCCTTTTAGTAGTGATGGTGTTGTAGATATTGCTTCTGTGGAAGTAGCCCCGCCAATGATAGCAAAAGCTGTTATGCTAAGCATGATCGCGGCTTCATATTACTGCATGTCTCTTGCCTTGCGTAAAATCGCCTTAGGCGTGGCATATTCTGTGTGGGAGATTGTAGGTATGATTGGAATCTTATTTATATCCTTTCTCTTTTTCCCACCAAATCTCACAATAAAAGAATATATAGGCATAGCAGTTGGCTTTGTGGGCATTATATGTGTGATTCTAGGCGAAGAACAGCATTAAGCAAGATTTTTATATATTAACTAAAGCTGAAACTAAATTTTGTGTATGATGCAATAGATTCTAAAGTTTTGGTGCATTTAGAATCTAAATTAGATTACTTCCCTTTTGCGCTTTGGATTTGATTAATATATTGATAGTTTATGTTAATGGCATGTTTTCTTGGCAGGGAAGTGGCGATCTTTTCTAGCACGGATTCAAAATCAGAGAAAAGATAGTTTGCCATGCTACCAGGGATTGGATTAATCTCGTTTAGATAGATTTTATCACTAGATACGAAAAAATCACATCGTATAAGCGCACCCTCAAATGTTGTATTATAGATTTTTTTGAATGCTTCATGCAAATTCTTTGTTAAAGATTCTGTAATTTCTGCATTTTTAATCTCTTCAGTCCTAGAAAAATCTAAATATTTATCCTCAAATCCTAATAAATCTTTTTTCACTGGTTCTTCAATAAGCGATAAGATAAACTCGCCATTTACCTTTGTTCCAGCCAAATTATACTCTTTTATCCCCTTTTTAAATGGCTCCATAATGACTTCATTGCTAAACTCAAACGCACAATCAAGCCCATAAGAAAGCTTTGTTTGATCTTCAACTACGCATACGCCAATAGAGCTGCCAAGACATGTGGGCTTAATGATATAGGGCAGTTCAAATGGAATCTCGCAAGTCTCATTTCGCTTTAACACATAGTAGGGAAGTGTTTCAACACCGCATTCTTTTGCATAAAGCTTTGTTAATCTCTTGTTATAGCTTAATATGCTAGCCTCAAGTCGTGGTCCAATGTAGGCGATTTTATAAAAGTCAAATAAGCCAGATAATACACCATCTTCGCCATCACCGCCGTGTATGAGATTAAGCAGTAAGCCTGTATTTAGCATTTTTTTCTTACCTAAAAAGCCAGATTCATAGAATCCACCCACACCGATCTCAATCTTTTTAGCTTGTTTATAGGCTAGGCTGCTGAAATATTTTGACTTCATATTGCTAGATTCTATAAGGTAGAAATCATGATTAGAATCAAGAAAAATAAAATGTGTGATTTTAATGTTTTTACCAAGTTTTTGTGCCATAGTAATAGCACTTACAATGCTTATCTCATGCTCATAACTTATACCGCCAAAAATAATGCTAAGATTCAAATTTATTCCTTTATTAAAAGTTTTTGTAATTTTACACTATTTTATGTTGAGTTTAAAAGTAACGCTTTATAAAATAGCTTGAAATTTACATGAATTATTATATAGATTTACGCGCATGTAAGGGTTTTATAACACAAGATTATAATATATAAGTTATCATAAAACAACGATTTTAGAATCTTGATTAAAGATCTAGCACTTCAAAGCAAAACTCATTGAAACACTAGAATCTTGATTAAAGGGGATTTATGGGGCTTTGCACCAAACTTTCACTTGAATAATATTCTTGCAAAGTAAGGCACAAATCTTAGCTTATTTTATTGTGGGGATATATTTTGCTAATGCTTCAATATCTTCTTCACTAAGCTTTGCAGTTTGAGCTTTCATTTGAGCGCCCATTTTGTAGCGATTAAGCTTACCTGCTTTATACTCAAGTAAGTCTTTTTTAATTTCATCGCTGCTTAGATTTTTTACAACAGCTGTCTTATTAAGATAAGACTTTTCCATTTTTGCACCATGGCAAGTTTTACATTGCTTTGCAATGATTGCAGCTGGATCACTCGCCGCAAATGCAACACTACCTAAACCTACAATAACCATCAATGGTAACATCTTTCTCATAATCTATCCTTTCTGTAATTTGATTAAGTCTCAATTATACACTTTTTTTATTATTTCAAGCTTAATAATGGTAATAAAAACGCAGAGAAACAACATTTTTTAGCAAAAAAGTCTCATGTTTAAGAGAAAAACTTCTTTGCTTGTCGTATTTTCTCCATTTGTTGCCTTGTATCATGTTGGCTAGATTCTAGTAAATCTATGGTTTGAGATATAAGCTCTTTTGCTATATCTAAATATTCTAGCAATTCTTTATCCGCATTATTCATAGACATGCTTGTATCAAAAGGTAGATTCTGTGTTAGCATAAATGCTTCTTGTGTATTATTTTCAATAAGGGCAATTTTAAAGGCTTTAATCCATTGTTCTATCTTAGCTTTATCATACTGCATACTTTTTCCTGTATCAATGCTTTTGTAGATTTAGTGAATTTATCAATTAACTGATTCTTGAGCCATTCACTCTTGCATGTTCTGTGCGTAAAAGGCTTAACCCATTTTCATCTTTACATGCTAGAATCATGCCTTGACTGATTTCACCCATAAGCTTTGCTGGGGCTAAGTTTGCTAATACACATGCTTGTGTGCCAATGAGATTCTCTGTATCATAAAATTCAGCAATACCTGCGATGATTTGACGCGGTTTTTCTTCGCCTAAATCAACTTGCAATTTTAAAAGTTTTTTGCTTTTTGGGAGTTTTTCTGCGGCAATAATTGTGCCGACTTTAATGACTATTTGCTGAAAATAGTCAATATTAATCGTATCGTTTATGCATGGCTTATGGATAGAATCTTTTTCTTTTTGTGGTTTATTTTCTACAAAAGGTTGGTGCATTGTCTTCATGCGTGGTTCTTCTATCTTTGGAAAAAGCGCACAAACTTTTTGTATCATAAAATCTTGTATGTATCCTTGCTTTATTATCAGTGTATCAAACTGCTTAGAATCTATGCTGATATTTAATGCCCTGCTTATCTCTTTGCATGAATTAGGCAGTATTGGATAAAGAAGTAAGGCTGCTTTTGCAAGGATATTTGCAATAAGATTCAAAAAGGCTTTACATTCTATACTTTTTTCTTGCTTTATAAGTTCCCAAGGAGCAATTTGTGTAATCATAGTATTTGCTAGATAGAAAAGTTCCCATACAGACTCTAAAAACTTATGCGGTTGCATAGAATCCATATAGGCTAAACTTTGATTAATAATGCGAGAAATCTCTTCTTTTTGTGAAACATATGCGTTTTCATCATAACTTTTACTTAAATCAAACTGGAAATATTTTTCACTCATGCCAATAAGCCTATTTAACAGATTCCCTAAATCATTGCTTAACTCCCCATTATTGCGATTTATAAGGGCTATTTGTGAGAAGTCGCCATCCTGACCAAACGGCACTTCGCGTAATAAAAAGTAGCGGAATATATCGGTAGGATAAGCGTTTTTAATATCAAGCGGGTGGATTACATTGCCAATACTTTTACTCATTTTCACACCATCGATAGTCCACCAGCCATGCACTAAAATGTGCTTTGGCAGTGGTAAATCTAAACTCATAAGAAATGCAGGCCAATATATCGCATGAAATCGCAATATATCCTTACCTACAATATGCGTTGTGTTATTAAAGTATTCCATTTTAGATTCTAAACATGGATTTTGCTCCATTTTATAGCTTAGCTGCTCTTTCGCATTATTGTAGTCTAATCCATAGCCAAGCGCACTAGCATAGTTCATCAACGCATCAAGCCATACATAAATGATATGCTTACTATCACGCAATTTTAATGGAATCTTAATCCCCCATTCAAAGCTTATGCGAGTAATGGATAAATCTTGTAAGCCTTGCTCTACAAATTTTATAACCTCATTTCTTTTGTGTGAAGGCATAATGCAGTCTGGATTCTCTCTATACCATGCTAAAAGTTTGTCTTGATACTTTGATAGGGCGAAAAAATAACTCTCTTCTTTGACAAGGCGAGTTTCTTTCTTACCACTACAATCAGGGCAGTAGATTCCATCTATGACTTGTGTTTGCGTGAAAAAGCTCTCACAGCCAACGCAATACATACCCTCATAAGCCCCCTTATAAATATCCCCCCTATCATACATAATCTCAAAGGCTTTTTGCACGGATAGAATATGCTCAAAATAAGTTGTGCGGATAAATTTATCATAATCTATGTCGTATTCACGCCATGTATCGCGGAATTTTTCACTGATAGAATTTGCATATTCAATCGTTTTTATCCCATGCTTTTTTGCCGCTTCCTCTATCTTTTGTCCATGCTCATCTGTGCCTGTAAGGAAAAATACATCATCGCCCCTAAGAGTCCAATATTTTTTCATAACATCAGCAAGAATGGTAGTATAAGCATGTCCAATGTGTGGCACATCATTGACATAGTAAATAGGCGTTGTTAATAATTTCTTCATTTAAGTCCTTTTGTGCGTTTATTATATATAAATAAAAAGTTTTAATTATACTTGATTTTGTTGGTTTTTTGCAGTTTTAAATGTTTGTTGGCAATATCTATTATGTAAAGTTATAGAATCTAGTAACTTTTAATTACATATTCTCCCTTTATTTATGAAATAACGATAGAATATAGCCTTTATCTCACTAAAATTCAAGGATATACATGCAAGAGTATGGTAAGAGAAATAAAAGTCTTGCAAAGGCGGTTTATATTGAAGAAGCAAATCTAGATGATTATATTATGGTTGATATGCGAGATGAAGAGGAAGTATGTGCAGCACGCATTAAAGGTGTCCCAAATATTAAAGAAACCCATGCCCTTTTCAACCTTGCTAAAGACAATCCAGACAAAAAGATACTCATACATTGTAAAAGAGGGGGCAGGGCGTCTGCTATGGGGAGCAGGCTTGTAAGGCTTGGTTGCGATAATGTCTACTTTTTTGATGATACCTTTGCTAGATTCTATGAAAAGTTTGAGATTGTAGGTATCTCAAAAGATTGCTTAAGAGATTTACAATAATTCTTTGAAATTTTACTTTTTGGATACGACACAATGAAAAATCTTAATTTTTATATTTTATCAGGGTTTATATCATCGGCTTTGCTTGTAGGTGGCTTTGGAATCTTACAAGCACAAAATATTGCAGACCACACACAAATGCAAATCGCACAAAGCACACCCAACACACAAACACCGCCAAAGAAAAAGCTAACACAGGCAGAAAGAGATAGGGCGTTACAAAAGTTCATGGCAGCAGTGAATCTTGTTGAAAGTAGCTATGTCAGCGATGTGGATACAAATGAGATTATTGAGAAAGCAATCTCTGGCATGTTAAGCAATCTTGACGCACATTCTGCGTATTTACCGCAAAAAGATTATGAGGACTTACGCACAAAAACAAGCGGTAGTTTTAGCGGTATAGGCATAACCGTTGGCATGAAAGATGGGGCATTAACGATTATCGCACCACTTGATGACACACCTGCTAAAAAAGTCGGCTTAAAAAGCGGGGATATTATCCTAAAAATTGATGATAACCCAACACTTGATATGAAAATAGACCAAGCCGTATCGCTTATGAAAGGCAAAAAAGGCACAAAAGTAACACTTACAATCATAAGAAAAGGCGAAACAAAGCCGCTAAAATTTGAGATTAAGCGAGATGATGTCAAAGTCCGATCTACTTTGGTAAGTAAGATTGAAGAGACAAATTACGCTTATGTTCGCGTTGCGACATTCGATCAGCATGTAACGCGTGAAGTGAAAAAGGGCTTAAAGGATCTTGGCAAATTTGAAGGCATTGTGCTTGATTTGCGTGGGAATCCGGGCGGATTGCTAGATCAAGCTATCGGGCTTGTAAGCCTTTTTGTAAAAGATGGCGTGGTTGTGAGTGAGCGAGGTAAAATAGAGAATGTCGAGCTTAAGACTTCAGGCAAGGCAGAGTTTTTACATGAGCCTCTTGTGGTGCTTGTAAATGGTGGTAGTGCATCTGCGAGTGAGATTGTAGCGGGAGCATTGCAGGATTATAAAAGGGCAGTTGTTGTGGGAGAAAGCACATTTGGCAAAGGAAGTGTGCAAAAGATTTTTCCATTTGGCAGAGAAGCTAAAGAGGCAATGAAGCTTACCATAGCAAAGTATTATTTACCAACAGGCAGAAGCATACAGGCAGTAGGCATTACCCCAGATCTTGTTGTGGCAGAAACTGAAGTGCCTCTAAGTGATGAGAATCAGCTTGAGTTTAAAGAAGCCGATTTAAAACGACATTTAAAAAATGAATTATTACAAGAAGAAAAGAAGAATAACTCAAAAGCAGATTCTAAAGATTCTGAAAGCAAAGATATTACACAAAGCATGGTTATGAAAGACATGCAGCTAAAAAGTGCTATCGATGTGCTAAAAACTTGGGCAGTTATTAAGGGCACAGCAAAGTAGGCTTTTAATAACTTGTAGCATAAGGGGATAAAACTAGTTTTTACTCACGCCTAGTTGCTGTTGTATATGGTGTATTTTTTAGAATCTGACTTCCCAAAAACTGCCCAATTTCATGATAGAATCTAGGTTAGGTGTTTTGTTGCATTGAGTATGATATATTAGAATCTAATCGCCATTCTATACTTGAGTGGCTATAAGATTCAGTCTAGATTCTAAAATGCAAATAAAATATAAAAACCTTAAGGAGAAATACTTATGAAAAATGTAGTAACACAAGAAAAAGACTTTTTGCAAGAAAATCTTGTAGAAGCAAATTTGCTTTATGAGGGCAAAGGAAAAAAGCTGTATAAAACGACATTGGAGAATACTTTGCTTGCGGCGTTTAAAGATGATTTAACAGCATTTAACGCACAGAAAAAAAGTAGCGAAGAGGGCAAAGGCAGCCTAAATTGTCAAATCTCAACGCAGATTTTTACACTTTTAGAATCTAAGGGGATAAAAACTCACTTTATACAAACCTTGCAAGATACATATATGCTATGCAAGAGCTTAGAGATTATCCCCATTGAAGTTGTGGTGCGAAATATTGCTACTGGGAGTTTGAGTAAAAGACTAGGCATTCAAGAATCTTTAGACATAAAAGACACGCCGCTTAAAGCCCCGCTTGTAGAGTTTTATTATAAAGATGATGCTTTGAATGATCCTATTATTACAGATTCTCATTGTCTTTTAATGGGACTTGCAAACACTGATGAGATAGCAAAACTTAAAGAGTTAGCATTGCAGGTGAATGAGATGTTGAAAGAGTATTTTGATAAGGCTTCATTGCGACTGATTGACTTTAAGCTTGAGTTTGGCAGAGATTCTAATAAGAATATTTTACTTGCTGATGAGATAAGCCCTGATAGTTGCCGTTTATGGGATAAGGCAACAAATAAAAAGATGGATAAAGATATTTTCCGTCAAAATCTAGGCAATGTAACAAGTGCTTATAAAGAAGTGTTGTCTCGTCTCACAGAGATTAAGTAAAATATGCGTTTTTATATCTTTTTTATATTATGTATTTTTAGCTTTACTGCATGTTCTATCAATCGTCAGCTTGTCCCACTTGCAAAGAGTAAGGAAATCGGCTTTGTGAGTGATGGTAGTTTTGTATTGCAAGACCCACCACACGGTAAAGCAAGAATCTATGTGTATAGGGAGAATAATCATGTCGGTTCATATCTAGGCTATACCTTGCGGATTGAGCATCAGCCAAAGACAGATTCTAAAGGGCGTCCAAGCTATAAGAACTATCAAGATTCACTTGGCTATATGGCAATGGGTAAGACCTTTTTAGCTGATGTTGAGGCTGGCTATCCTATCGCCCTTATGGCAAAGACAGAGGCTACAAGCTATGTGCTATTTACACCTATGGAGGGCGAGATTTATTGCATTAAAGGCAGTATGAAAAATGGCTGGACTATGCCTAGACCGCATATTGTCTTTGTAGATAAGCAGACATGTGAGGAAGCATGGATTGACTACTTTTCAAACAAAAATGTAGAGTTTCAAAATCAATGGCGTAAAGTCTATAATGAAAAGGGCGATAGGATTAGACTTGATACGCCTACAAAAGCACGCGTTACGCAATAGCTTGTATAGATTCTGTTTTTATAGAATCTATTTTTACTAAAAGATTTTAAATTCTTGCTATATTGCACCCACCCAAATGGTTGAGATTCTAAAACCTAACGCAATCGCTTGTATAACTAAGCATTACAAAAAAGATGAAACATCTAATTTAGACTTTAAGTTTTAGATGTTTGCTTATACTCAATATCACAAGAATCTTAAATATATAATAATATAATAAACTTTGCTTACGAACACCTTGTAAGCAAATCATTTTTAAGGGGTAAAATAATGAGACTATTAAGAATCTTTCTACTTAGCATTATGATATGTGGGAGCTTAAGGGCTGAAGGTGGATTGGAGAAATTTCCACATGCAATAGGAAATGTATTTCAAATAGCTTCATTTCACTATGGCTTTAGCACAGATTTAAACAAGATAGATTCAAATAAAGTAGCTAAAGATAGATTTGGCGGAATCATTGGTGCTAGTGTAGGGTGGAATTTCTTTGTGGATTTTGAGTATAGGTATAGCACTTACTATTTCAAACCTGCCGCACCTTATTCCTTTTACTGATTATGAAGTAGGCTTTGGAGCAAGGCTTAAATATCTTTATATGGACACTTATGCTCCCACTCACTCTGTGGGCGGAGTGCTATATATCCACCCTGATGAATTTAGTAGTTTTAGTGGTTTGGGTTTAATTCACCTTATAATTGGTGTCGGAGCAAACTTTAGCGAGAAACATAATCTCAAAGCAAATGGAGCATATATTGAAGTGGGTTTGGGCTTATTAAAAATAAGTCCACTTTTAGTCAATACCGATATTACCTATCGTGCAAATATCTATGGCGGACATAATGATTTAGATTTAGGGACAATCCATAGCTTAAACTTTGTTTGGACTTTTTTCTAATATTTGTTAGCTATGAAATCTTAATATTTTAGCATTATAAAATCTAAACAAATAGAATCTAGTCAATTAAAAATATCACTTAAAAAATATTGCACTTAAAATAGTAATGATGTATAATTGCGGATAAAAAGAGTATAAACAATGACTTATAAAAGAACAAAGACAAAGCATATAACATTTATTGTTTTAGGTATCATAGCCTATTTATTCTATGTTATGATGAGCGATATTTATCCTATTCTGCCACCGCTTATGGGCGTGTTATTTCTTATATTTCATAAGCATTATAATGATGAGAAGTTTTATATCTCAACGATTGTTCTTATATGCTTATTTTTCTATGAGTTTGATAAAACCTTACTTGTGGGAGTTATCCCTTGCGTGTTTTTTATCGTTAGATTCTTTGTAGCAGAGCAGTTAGAATCTATTGTGCTTATAAACGCACCTTTTGTGCTTGTTTATGTGTGTTCTTTATATTTGCTTTATTTTGCGGGTTTATTATTATGTAATGTTTTGTTTAAAACACCTATGTTATCCTTTTCAACAATCTATATGTATTATCTTATAGTGGATTGTATAATCGCATTAATATATTACTACCTTGCTATTAAAGAGTGATGATGAAAAATATACCGCAAAGCTTTCGGATTCTATATGCTATTTTTGGTGTTGTCTTCGCCATTATTATTATAAAGCTTTATATACTTGCTGTTGCTAGGCATGAATACTATGATAAACTATCAGTTGCAAATACGATTAAAACAGAAATCCTTGTGCCAACAAGAGGGCAAATACTTGATAGGAATAACGAGCCTTTAGCGATAAATAAGCTAGGCTTTACTCTATCATTGCGTAATCGCTTGAGTAATGAAGAGCTAGAAAAAAGCATTGACTTTATCGCTTCTCATATCATTGATATAGATAAAGAAGAGTTATTAGAAACTTATAAAAAATTTAATAGCATTTATCGCCGCACACCAGTTACGCTTATAGACTTTGTATCTTACGCACAAATGCAGATTATATATCCAGCTATGATACAAGAAAATAATATTATTGTAACCCCAACCACTAAGCGATACTATCCAAATAACGCATCAGCCGCACATGTTATAGGCTATATCGGGGCAAGTGATGTGCGTGATAGAGAAAATGATCGTGTTTCACGATACACAAAGATTATCGGTAAGCAAGGCATTGAAAAGCAATATAATGAATTTTTACAAGGGCAGCTTGGCGAAAAAGTCATACAGGTAAATAGCCTTAATCAGCAATTACGACTAATCGATGAAAAGCCCGCTACAAGCAATAATGATATGAAAATAAGTCTTGATATGCGTTTGCAAGAGCGGCTTGATTCTGTATTTAGTGAGCATAATGGTGCGGGTATTATCATGGACGCACATAATGGCGAGATACTTGCCGCAGGAAGCTATCCAGAATATAATATTAATGACTTTGTCGGTGGAATCTCACATAAAAAATATAAAGACTTACTAGAAAATCCCTATAAACCACTTATTAATAAGCTTATTAGCGGTCAGTATCCACCGGGATCTGTTATCAAAATGGGTATGGCATTAGCATTTTTGGAATTTACCGATACCACAGAAAAGACAATCATTTCTACACCCCCATATATTGAAGTCAATAAACATAAATTTCGCGATTGGAAAGCAGGCGGACATGGTAGCTCTGATGTGTATAGGGCGATTAGAGAAAGTGTTGATGTGTATTTCTACAAACTCGCACAAATCGCGGGGATAAATAATCTAGCCATTGTGATGAATAAAATGGGATTTGGGCAAAAAACAGGAGTTGATTTGCCTTATGAAAACTCTGGAATCTTCCCCACACCAGAATGGAAAATGAGAAACTATGCACAACAATGGTATGTAGGCGATACGATTGTTACTTCCATAGGGCAAGGCTCATTTCTATCCACACCTATGCAAGTGGCACGATATACCGCCCTTATTGCAAGTGGTAAGCTTGTAACACCGCATTTTGCTAAAGAATTAGGTGGTAAGCCAACAAATATGCCTATAAAAGATGTATTAACAAAGTTTGAGCACTCAAAGCTACCCGCCTTAAGACTTGGCATGTATCAAGTCTGTTCCGATCCATCTGGCACGGCATATCGTGTAACACAAGGCACACAAGTAAAACTTGCATGTAAAACAGGGACAGCACAAGTCGTAGGTATCGCACAAGATGCAATAAAAAGAAAAAGGGAAGCTGATATGGAATATTGGCATAGATCGCAAAGCTGGATTACTGCCTTTTTACCTTATGAGAATCCAAAATATGTGATTACTATCTTAATAGAGCATGGTGGAAGTGGAGGTCGTGGTGGTCCATTACTCGTGCAGCTTGCAAACGCCTTGCGTGAATTTGGGTATGTGTGATTAAAAGCCAGATATAAAAGATTATTCGCTTCTCATAAAATTCTTATGAAAGAAAAATGTTGGCTTTTTTGTAGAATCTCCTTTGTTGCTAGAGATTCGCATTTTTTATTTTAATATTAACTCCAAACAATCTTATTTGCCGATTGCATAGCAGGCATCATCTACATTTTCCTTACATGCTTTTTCTAAAAATGGTTGCGATATTTTATGTGTTAAGCCAAAGATTTCTGCTATCTCATAGCATTCAGTGCTAGAGCAAAGCGTTAAAAGATTATTGATTGCTGATTTTAGATTTTTTGAATCTTCGGCAGAATCGACACTATTAACACCATAAACATTAACTATAATATGTGCTATTTTTTTACACTCATCTTTCTTTTTATTTTCACATTGCTTCATTAAAATATCTGCATACTTTTTTGAAAATTCGCTAAAGCAATATTCTTTCTCTGTGTAGCTTTTATATTTTGGCATTCCATACTCATCTTGCGATAAATAACACCCAGCTTTTTCATCATCACATTTATCGTGCATAGCATAATCACTCGCACTCATACACTCATTAAACTTCTCTTCAATATCCTCTTTCAAACCTGCATATACAATACTCATGCAACAAAACGCTAATATAAACAATTTACGCATATCTATCCTTTATAAATTTAGAATCTAACTAAAATACTAGTAGAAGTTTCTGCATTTTAACCCTAAATTACACCTAAATATTACAGAATCTAACATAATAAAAAGCCTAAAACAACGGCATATCCATCTCGCTTGGGATAGGTATCTCCATAAGCTTTAAGATACTTGGGGCGATATTGCTTAACGCGCCATTTTGTATAGAATCTATGCCATTAGAATCTACAAAGCAAAAGACATCGCCTAGCGTGTGATTTGTTAGCGGTTTGAGATTGGCATCTTTCATTTCTTCGCAATTGCCATGATCGCTTGTCATTACTATGCTATATCCTTTTTGCTTGGCAAGATTCCATATCTTTGCGATTTCGCTATCGACCGCTTCAACAGCTTTTATCGCTGCTTCAAAATTGCCTGTATGTCCCACCATATCGCCATTAGCAAAATTCACCACGATAAAATCATAATCTTTATTAATAAAATCACACACGCCTTCACCTACTTCTCTAGCACTCATCTCTGGCTGTAAATCATAGGTTTTCACCTTTGGTGATGCTACTAAAAGCCTTGTTTCACCCGCCCATTCTTCTTCCCTGCCACCATTGAAAAAGAATGTTACATGCGCGTATTTCTCTGTCTCTGCGACATGGGCTTGTTTTAGCCCTCTTTTACTTAGAATCTCAGCAATGGTATTTTGCACCTTATCTTTTGGAAAAAGTATAGGAAAAGGGAAACTCTCATCATACTCACACATACAGCCTATGAAAAGATTAGGGAAAAACTTTCTAGGAAATTCACTAAAATCCCTTAGCCCCAAACTCGCAATAATCTCTCTAGCCCTATCACTGCGATAATTTACAAAGATAAAGCCCTCTGTGTTAGAATCTAGATTAGTTTCATTGATAAAATTTTGAGTATTATCGCTATTATATGCCTTAAAACCCTTATAGCCATTAAAGCTAGCAGGCTTTATAAACTCATCAAATACGCCCTCATCATAATGCTTTTGTATGTAGGATTCTATACTGCAAGTCTGCGGATTATCCCCATAGGCAAGGACTTCAAAGGCACATTGCACCCTATCCCACCTTTTATCCCTATCCATCGCATAGAATCTTCCGCAAACACTAGCTATCTGTATGCTATCACATAGAATCTCTTGCAAAGATTCTAAATAGGAAAGAAAGCTTTGAGGCTTTACATCTCTGCCATCTGTGATTAAATGCAATAAAACTCTTTTTTGTCTCTCTTTTGCTAATAGGGCTAAACCCTTTAAATGATTAAGGTGTGAATGCACCCCGCCATCACTTGCTAATACGCATAAATGCAAGGTTTGTATAGAATCTAGTATGCTATTTAATGCCTTATTAGATTCTATGCTTTTATCTTGCAGGGCATTATTAATTTTTACTAAATCTTGATAAAGGATACGCCCACTGCCTAAACTCATGTGTCCTACCTCAGAGTTTCCTATCTGTCCTTCTGGTAATCCCACACTCAAGCCATAAGTGCTAATGAGTGAATGCGGGACATGCTTAAAGAGATAGTCATAATGCGGCTTTTTCGCATGAAAAAAGGCGTTATACTCTGTCTTTTCACTATGCCCAATGCCATCTGTAATGATAAGGACTACTTTTTTCATTCTTTTTCCTTTTTGTGAAGCTAGATTCTCAAACAATAAAGTAAGATTATAACAAAAAATATAATATCTATAAGCCCTATTTGGATTATTTACTTTCTATATCTGCGTAAAACACTTTAGCGACACTCAAAAATCCTGTCATATTAAGCATTATAAAAAAAGGTGAAATATCATTTTTAGATTCCAAACCATTGGTTTGTCATTTTGAGCGTAGCGAAACATCTAGCATAGAATCCAAAATAAATACAAAAACTACTAGAACGCATAAAACCTTATGTAAAGCAAAATGTGTATAAAGATTTATAATTTAAAAAATATTTCTGTATGTTTTCTATTTATTTACTATTTGTTTTTTTTTTTTTGTAGGGTTTCATTCTGCATTGATTGCAGAATATTTTACAAGGAGTTGTTATGGCAGATACAAAAGGCATCGCAGCAAATGCGATTGTCCAAAAAGCAGGGAAAAAGAAATCGCCTTTACTTGGGTTTTTCTTAAGTTTCTTTCTTGGATTTTGGGGTATAGATAGATTCTACAAAGGCGAGATAGGACTGGGTTTGCTTAAGCTTTTTACGCTTGGTGGGCTTGGGATTTGGTATGTTATTGATTGGTTTATTGTGCCTATGGGGATTAACTCAAATAATAAGCATATAGAATCACTTGAGCTTATGGCTGTGGCTACGGCTAATTCTTAATCTACTTTAAGAGCTTCCTAGCGAGTGTGAAAGTGGTGCGTTTATGTGGAAAATGCAGGAGAATTTGATTCTTCTACCATATCTTTGAAAGCTCTTTTGCAGGGTTTTCAAAGATATGTATAAGAGAGTGGGGGAATACACTTCATTAGCGTTTTCTTGTGCCTATTAGCATTATGATAAAGAATGCAAGGCAAGTAGATTCTATAAAGCAAAGCTTATAATAAGGCTAATTAGCAAATATAGTAAATTTTAAGCATTGAGTTTGACAGATATAAAAGAGATGAGAAAAGTATGAAAAAGTTTATATTGACATTATGGCTATGTGTATGTGTGGTTTATGGTGATGAGGCTGAGAGTGAGTATTTTAAGAATAAGGCAGCATTTATTGAGAAAAATTTTGATTCTAAAATGGCATTAGAGATACAAGAGGCTGGAATAAAGAGTGAGACTTCTAAGCTTTTATTTAAAGTCGCATTGACACCACTTTTATATGAAAGTGGATTAGAGGGAGATGACTCAAATGGTGGCTGGGGAGAAATAGATTATATACATTATTCTAATTATCTTTTGGTATCTAAAAAAAATAACTCTAATTTTTGGTTTAGATATGAGGAATTAGAAAAGCGTGTGAAAAAAGTCTGCGGGACTCTCATTACAGAAGAAGAGACAAGACAAGAAGTTAAAAAAGATTTTACTGGGCGACAATACACTGCAAATAATGATTACATTATCCATAAGCAAAACTATACTCCCGCCGAGCAGAAATGTATCAAATCTCTTGCTACTTTAGAGCTAGAGATGAATAGAGATATAGTCAATTGGAAACTAGAGAGAATAAAAAATGATGGGGAGACAGATATACGCAGTGAAGTATTGAGAGGGTCTTATCGGAAAGAGCTTTATCAGCTAGCAGATACACTATGGGAAAAGTTTAATAGATATGCCAAGCTAGGCTTGATTAAAGACTATAATAAACCCGGAATGGATAGAATCACTAAAGGATTATTCTATATCGGGGTAGTGGGATCCGAAAATTATCTAGATAGCATTGATGGGTTTTTTTGGTTTTATGAATATCAACTTAAAGGATATTTTTCATTTCTCTACAACTCTATGGAAACAAATCTTAAAAAGTTAGAAAGACTACTTAGGAAAAAAGAAGTCTATTTGAGTGCTAAAGACTACGAAGAAGCAGTAAAGAAAAAGCAAGATATTGAAGAGAAAGGACAAGATGAAGAAAGTCTTAATGAGTCTGATGAGAATGATAAGTATTATGAAGCAAAAGAAAATGAAGAGTATTATAAAAACAAAGCAGAATTTATAAGTAAGCGTTTTGACTCTAAAATGGCATTAGAGATACAAAAGGCTGGAATAAAGAGTGAGACCTCTAAGCTTTTATTTAAAGTGGCGTTGACCCCACTTTTATATGAAAGTGGATTAAAGGGAGGTGACTCAAATGGTGGCTGGGGAGAAATAGATTATAGACATTATTCTCAGGTTATTTTTTATGATAACCCTAATTTTTGGCTTGGATACGAAGAATTAGAAAAACGCGTAAAACAAGTCTGCGGGACTTTTATCACAGAAAAAAGAACAAAAGAAGTAAGAAAGAAAGATATCTTAGGGATGTCATACACTGCATATGAAGATTACACTGCTTATAAGCAAGACTATACTCCCACTGAGCAGAAATGTATAAAATCTCTTGCTACTTTAGAGCTAGAGATGAATAGAGATATAGTCAAATGGGAACTAGAGAGAATGAAAAATAGATATGAAGATGATACATACAAAAAAGAGCTTTATCGGCTAGCAGATACACTATGGGAAAAGTTTAATAGATATGCCAAGCTAGGCTTGATTAAAGACTATAATAAACCCGGAATGGATAGAATCACTAAAGGATTATTCTATATTTGGCTGGTAAAAGGTAGGTATTCTAATTATTATCGTATTGAGCGTATTGGTATAGTGCCTAGCGTTGGTAATTTTTTATATTTTTATAATAAAGAGATAAGTCATTTTTCATTTCTCTATGAATCTATGGAGACAAATCTTAAAAAGCTAGAAGAGCTACTAAAAGATAAAAAAGTCTATTTAAGTGCTAAAGAATACGAAGAGGCAGTAAAGAAACAACAAGAAGCAGATAAGCTTGAAAAGATTGAGTTGTTAAGAGAGTTTATATTTAAAAGTGGAGACATCGCATATAACGAAGACAAAGAGAAACTATCTCATTATTTTAATAAATGTATGAGTCTAAGTGATGATGGAGCAAAAAAGAAAGCGACTTCATGGGGTGGAGAATACGCAGGGCTTTTAGATAAAAAATATTATGAAGACGATGACTACAAGATAAGCGAAGAACCACTATACAAAAAACTAGTGCAATGTGTGAATGCTGAATTTGCTAAAATAGAAGCACAGAAGGCAGATGAACTTGCTAGAATAGAAGCATTAAAAGCATTTGTATTTAAAGACCAAATAATTACAGATTATGAAAAGTTTGATGAATGTATGTCAGGTGGAGAATACGCAGAACTTTTAGATAAAAAATATTATGACTATGATGGCAACTCTTATACCACAAAAGCTGAAATAGAAAATACACCACTATATAAACAATTAGCATGGTGTGCCTTAAAAGAAACACTTGATAAGGAAGTATCATATAGACAAGAAAGAGTATTTGAAGAAAATTGGCGTTATCGCTCTCTTTATGGCATCGAGATTGAGCGTGTTGTTGATACAATTTTGATGAAAGAATGGGCTACAATGGAGAAAAAATATCCTTATACAGATTATGAAAGCACCATTAAAAACCCTTGGTATAAAGATGAAGCCAAGTTGCAAACTTTCATAAATGATGCAAATAAGGATATTGCACCCATATTTGAAAACCACATTAAGGAGTATGAACGATGTGATAAAAAAATGTTTAAAAGCGGCAGAAAAAAGTGCAAGGAAAAAGTGGATGCAAAAACACTCAAAATGCTTGAAGTAAAACTAAACTAAGGAGCAAAACCATGGATACACAAGAATTGATTAAGCAATATGTTAAAATCGTAAGTGATACACACTTTGAGCGTGGAAAGCAAATCGTTTCAAAACGACTAAACATAACCGAAGAAGAAGCAGAGGCACTCTCACAAACCGATGAGTTTAAAGAGATTGGGGAGCTAAAAAGAAAGTTTGATGATAAAAAACGCCCAGATACTGACAAAAAAGTAAAACTTTTGTTTAATAACTTTGAAGATTTTTATAATTGGCTTAAATCCCAATAAGGCTTGATTGTTTTTCACTTTAAAGATTCTAATACAAATCTTCACAAATACGCATACTTCAACCTAAGCCTAAAGCATGTGTATTAAGATTTATAACCCCCCCCCCCCTTTTTTTTATCACCTTGCCATTAATCCAAATAACTTTAAATCTTTACTAGATTTTTAGTTTCCACAATGTATTTTTATATATCCTTTATTTTATGTTATAATTCCTGCTATTTCGCGATGTGAGGTGTGTATGAAAACTTTATTATATAGTATGTTTCTATGTTGCTTTGGATTTTGTATTGCAAATGCACAAGACACAGAAAACTTGCCCCCGGTTGAAGTCATACGCATAGGACCAGATACGCCAAGTGGTGGTATGAAGACCACAGATTCTAAAAAAGAAAAAAGTTTTGATACCCTAGATGAACTTCGCGTAGATGAGCTAACGGGCGTGCAAGATACGCCACCAAGAAATGAGCAGTTAGTTACCTCCAAAAGCCGTCAGCAAACCTATAAAATCGATGATAAATTTAGAGAAATGCTAACACAATGCGTAAATAACAACAAAGCAATGTGTGCTCAAGCCTTAGCATTTGCGGATAAAAACTCAAAGCAATGCAATCTCAATAGCACCGAGGTTTGCAGGGCTTACGCACAAATCTATCTTTTGCATAATCAACGACAAAAAGCCCTAAATGCAAGGCAAATCGCATGTAATGGCGATAATGCTACTGCATGTTTTGAAGCATGGAATCTCTATGAAAGTGGTAAAGGCATTAAGAAAAATCCAAAGCAAGGATTTGGGTTACTTACTCGCTCATGTGATTTCAAAAACGCACAGGCTTGCTATCAACTTGCAGGATATTATCGCACAGGCGTTGGGGCAGAACTTAATCTAAAAAAAGCAAAAGAATTATATAGCAAATCATGTGATTTAGGGAATTCTGAAGCATGTGATGCGTATAATGAGTTTTTATAATCCTAAAGAGATTTGATGTATATACGATTTTTCATACTTCTTTTATGTAGCACATTTTCTTATACAATCTTTGCAAAAGATATTGAGTCTTATGTAAAGATTCCATGCAGTGAGACAAACGCTACGCTATGTGATTGTGCGAAAAGCTTGTATAAAGCACTCACAATACTTGAAAAAATACAAAATCACAACTTTAAACTTATGCAACAACAAATAAGAAAACAAGCACAAGAAGGCACAAACACACATATAAAAGAAGCGAAAGACATGCAAAAAGACGACATTTTTACAATCACAACCGATGAATATCATGCGTTAAGCAATAATATGCAAAAGTTTTGTAAAAATTTTAAGAATCTAGATGAGAAGGAACAACAAATCCTTTTTACACTAGAATGGAATAAAAAAGCGTTATTTCAAAGTCGCAATGATGTAGCAAGATTCTGTAAAAATCAAATGTAAGGGGATATAATGTTAAATGATAAAAGCATACTGATTACAGGTGGCACAGGCAGTTTTGGCAAGAAGTTTGTAGAAATCGTGCTGAAACTCTACAAGCCAAAAAGGCTAATTGTATATAGCCGCGATGAGTTAAAGCAATATGAAATGGCTCAAATCTATAATGATAAATGTATGCGGTATTTTCTAGGTGATGTGCGGGATTTACAACGATTGGAATCTGCATTAAAAGATGTGGATATCTGCATACACGCAGCTGCCTTAAAGCATGTCCCAATCGCTGAATACAATCCTATGGAATGTATCAAGACAAACATTCATGGTGCAAGTAATGTCATTGAAGCATGTCTAAAAACAGGTGTGAAGCATATCATCGCTCTCTCAACAGATAAAGCCGCAAATCCCATAAATCTCTATGGTGCTACAAAACTTTGCAGTGATAAACTCTTTATCAGTGCGAATAATATTAAGGGCGATAATCCAGCGAAATTTAGCGTTGTGCGTTATGGCAATGTTATCGGTAGTCGTGGCAGTGTCGTGCCATTTTTCCGCAAACTTGTGAGTGAGGGAGCAGCTGAGCTACCAATCACTGATGTAGATATGACAAGGTTTTTTATCTCGCTTGATATGGGCGTGCAGTTTGTGATTAAGAATCTAGCTAGAATGCAAGGTGGCGAGATCTTTATCCCAAAGATTAAGAGCATTAAAATTACGGACCTAGCACATGCTATCGCACCAAATGCGAGTTTTAAGATTATCGGCAAAAGAGCGGGGGAAAAGCTACATGAAGTAATGATAGGGGAAGATGATTCTCATCTCTCTTATGAGTTTGATGACTTTTTTATTATATCACCTAGCATTATGTTCCAAACACCAATTGATTATACAACTACACTTTTAAATGAAAAAGGCAAACCCGTCCCACCACATTTCACTTATGCAAGTAACACAAATACACAATGGCTTACTAAAGCAGAGTTATTGCAAGAACTTGCTAGGCTATCTTAGATTGAGTGTGATTTGCTTAGATTCTATAAATAGACATGAAACTATTGATTTAAGCAAATGTAGGGCGTAAGGTGCATAAACGCTATTACCCTAAAAACATAAAGGAAAAGTATGCTTACTAATATTTTATATCTTTGTGTAGGCATATTGCTTTGCTTTGTGTTGTGGCGTGTTATGCTTGGATTTTTTTTAGCAGGGCTTGGTGTGTCTTATAAGATAGTGAGATATGCTATGTTGCATTATATGCTAATTTGTATTTATGTGGTATTTGCGTATATTATGGGTTTGTATTGTATAAATGGGGCTATCTATATAGATATGCTATATACACAAGATTCTATATTTGTAGCCCTTTGTTGTCTTATGGGCTTTGTGCTTTTACATATATTAAGTGTGCTTGATTTTTATACGCAAAAAGTGCCAAATATATTGCTTGCTATTCTCTTTATTTGTGCTAATATTCTTTATTATGTAACACATGAATTGTATGATTTGTATGCTTTTGGTGTTTTAGGTGTTGTGTATGGGGTGTATTTTATGTTGCATTTAGTGGGTAGTCGGCAATATTTAGGTGAGGGTGATGTGTGGATTATCGCTAGTCTTGCTGTTATTTTAGAATCTTTTTTTGCCTATCAAATAAGCTTTATTTTTGAAATGTTATGTGTGGCTTCTTTAATGGGTATTGTATATTCTTATTTTAATGTATGGAGATTAAAGAGAGTGCGGTCTAGTGGCTATAATGTTAAATGTGATAATGTAGATTCTATTGAGTGTGATGAAATATCTAAACTAAATGACATAAGGGATTTTTCGCCTTCGGCTCGCACAATCCGCAAGGATTTTGCCCACACTTGCAAAAATGACAAGATTCTAGATTCTAAAAACCATATAGACAACACAAAACAGAATCTAGATTCTATAAAGTTTGCACCCTTACACCCTGCACCCGCCCATTTGGATAAGAATCCAGATTCTACACAAGAACCATCTCAAAGCCCCGCATACATTCAAGCGGTTGAGAACCTAGAATCTAAAAAAATGCACCCTAAACCCTGCACCCACCTAGATTTGGTAGAGAATCTAGAATCTAAAAATTGTCATACCGAGCAAAGCAAAGTATCTAGCATAAAATCTAGGCAGGGCTTAGATTCTATAAAAGATTTGAAAAAAAATATTTCGCCTTTTTCAAAGGCTCAAAATGACAAGATTCTAGAATCCAATAATCCTGCTGCTATTCAAGCGATTGAAAATCTAGATTCCAAAAATTCCACACAAAACACATCAGCACATAATCAAACAGAAAATAATATAGAATCTAAATCCAATAATTTAGCAATAAAACAAATTCCATTTATCCCCTTTCTTTCACTTAGCTTTTTATGTGTGAGTGCTTATCATGTTGCTTAAAAAATATGTATTACGCTCGATTGGCGAAATGTTTTTTCCATTCTTTTTTGTGTTATTTTTCATCGCTTCTATCATTCTTTTATTAAACATCGCCATGCTTACAAATGGGGTAAGATTAAGCATGATTGACTTAATGCAGCTTTATCTCTATGGCATTCCAGCAAATACCTTTTTTGTGATTGCCCTTACTTTTTATAGTGCATGTATTTTGGGGTTAAGTAAGCTTTCTTATGAATCTGAAATGCTAGTCTTCTTCTCACTTGGTGTAAGTCCTAAGGATATTATACGCATTTTACTGCCCTTGTGTGTGTTGGTTAGCTTTGTGCTTTGTATGTTTTCATTTGTGATGACGCCTAATTCTAAACAGGCATATAAAGATTTCATAAGCCTTAAAAAAAATGAGATTAATATCGATTTAAAGCCCGGTGATTTCGGACAAAAGATTGGCGATTGGCTTGTATATATTGATTCTAAAGATAAGAATGTCTTTCATGGGCTTGTGCTATATGCAAACACGACAGAACAGATAAAAGATAATTTTATCATCGCAAAAACAGGTAAAATTGAGAATAGGCAGGGCATATTAGAGCTTGTGCTATATGATGGTGATGCGTATTTTAATGATAAGGATTTCTTACAAAAGATAGAGTTTAAAGAAATGATTGTGCGGAATTTCCTTGATGGCACGCAAGATAGCGATTATAATGTCTTTACATATTGGGCGAGTGCGTTTCAGGGTGATTATAAGCAGCTAAAAAGATTCTCACAATCATTTTGCACTTCTTTATTTCCACTCGTAAGCATATTTTTGATACTCTTTTTTGGGATTAAAAATCCTAGATTCCATAAAAACTATGCGTATTTTTATGTCTTAGGTAGCGGGAGCTTTTATCTTTTGGCTATGTATGTGTTATCTATGAATTTCCCTGCTTTAAGCCTATTGTTACCGCTTGTATGGCTTCTTGCGGGATATTATCTATATAAAAAATATATTAAGCGATTTTATTGATGGGACTTCAAAATATTGTTTGCATTATCGCTTATGATGGCTCAAAGTTTTGTGGCTTCAGTCATCAAAAGCATACAAAAGGTGTGTTAAGTGTGGCTAATTTTTTTGAGCTTACTTTGCAAAAGATTGGCATAAAAGCAAAAATTATTGGCAGTGGTCGCACAGATAAAGATGTGCATGCGACAAATCAAGTGATTAATTTTCACGCAAAGCTATACATGCCTTTAGAAAAGATGAAAAAACTACTCAATGATAGATTATATCCATTTGTTTTAATTAAGAGAATCTTTATCGCAGATTCTAACTTTCATGCGAGATTTAGTGCTAGATTGCGGATTTATCGCTATGTTTTCACACAAGCTGAATTGCTGCCCTTTTATAGCAACTATATTGCAAAAGTAAGACATGGCGATATTTCACTCTTACAAACTGCCCTTAATGAGTTTATCGGCACACATGATTTTTCACTTTTTAAAAAGAATGGCAGTGAAACAAAAGATTTTATACGCACGATTGTAAAAGCACATATTTTCCCCACAAAGATTCATAATATTTCGTGTTTTGTAGCACATATTGGGGCAAATGGCTTTTTGCGTTCGCAAGTAAGAATTATGCTTAAAGCTTGTTTTGAGTTTAGTTTAGGTAGAATTACACTTCAAAATCTAGTGCGTCAAATACAAAATGATACAACACTAGAAAAAAGCCTATGTGTGCGAGAGTTAGCCCCAGCTTGCGGGCTATATCTGCACCGCATTATATATTAATTTTAAGGTAAGACTATGCAACAATTACAGCAAAATATCGCAGAAGATGATGTCAAAATCCACTTAGCATGTAAAAATGTCTTTTTATCTCTATCGCTTGGATTCTATTTAAAGGGGCATTTGAGTGCGATTGATAAGGCGGATTTCATCATCACAGATTTTACTCTTGCAAAGGAAAAATTCGCACATATTCCCATTTGTGTGATTGGCAGTGACTTGCGTATCCCTTGCAGTGTGTATGAGATGTTTTCCCAACTCCATGAATTTTATAGCCATGTCAATGCAAAACAAGCCCAAATATTCCAAAAAGATATACATACATTGCAGCAAAATGAATTAAAATACAACAAAGCACCTCAAACAAAGAATCTCAACACACAAGATTCTAAAACAACAAAACAAACCCCAACAAATAAAGACATAGTAGAAGCTATAAAGCAGCAAAAAATGCAAGAGATTATCCAGCAAACAAACCCCGCCCTAAGCGGACAAATAGAGTTACTTTTCAATGAACTCTCACAAAAGATTTATGATACTTTGAATAATAATAAAGGGTAGTCTATGAATGTTTGGATGGCAGAATAACAATCTATTATGGATTTGCTTTATTCTATGTAGATTTTATCTAAAAACTACATAGAATACTTGTAAGAACAATATAAACTTATGGGTAAGCCAACGGATTAACCTGCAAACAGAAGAATTAAAAGAAATATGTTTATTTTGCTTTGAAAGTAGCTGCTCGTCCTGTAACTCTTATGATATTTTTACCAAAAGTTTTTGATATAACTTCATAGCGAGGTAAAAGTATCGTATCGCATTTGTTATCGACACGGATTATAAAAGAAATTATTGCGGGAGTTTGAGTGTGTTTTGCACGCCATTATCTGGCGATAAAGGTGTATAGTCATCAACCCCAATGGTTACTCCTGTGGACATATTTTTAAACAAAGTGTGGCCCGGCTTTCTTTCATAGTAAATCATTTCACCTGATTGTTGGAATCTTTGCACCGAAACTCCATTGGGACCTACTTGCTTCCCTTTGCCGCCAAATATATCTCGTCCAAATAGAATGTCTTCAAATAAATCGCCATAGCTCACTTTCCCAAAAAACTTCTTAGAGATAGGCCATTTATAGCTGCATTCTGTAAGCACACACATTCTCCCTGCTTTAATGCGAATACTACCGATAGTTTGTGCATATTTAAAAAGCTCTAACTTCACAAGTCCGCTTTTATAGGTATTAAGCCTCCCATAGTCATAAAACTTGAAAGGTGCGGTATTAATGTAAAGCAGCTTTACATTGCTTGTGATAAGGTTTTGTGGCTCTTGCTCTTGCGGTGTGAATACATTTTCAGCTTGTGCGTTTGCACTGCCACCATTCATCATAGGGTCATAAATGCCATCTGGATTCTTTGGATTAGTAAGCTCTTTGTCGCTTTTCCACGAACACGCCGCTATAAAAAATCCCAAAATACATACACTAAAACCCTTAGCGATATAGGCAAAACCGCTTTGCAATTTACACATTCTAAACCTTTTTATTTTTTGCATTCTGTAATATTAGCACATTCTATGTGAAAATTAACCATTATTCAAAACACGATGCCAGATTCTACCATCAAGTTTTACTTCCATATTTACTTGACACAAGCCATCTTTATATGCTGTTTCTGTGATTTCTGCATTTTTAATTAAAGCTTGCACTCTGCCTTTGATAGTTGAGTTTTGTGCGATTGCATCACGGATTGTATCGTTTGCGTTGATTCTGATACCATACATTTTTTCACCGATTTGCCTATACGCATCTACGATTGCTGCACGCTTTGCTAATGCTAGGGCTTGTGCTGGAGATACCGTAGATTCTGGAGCTACGCCCATACCAACCGCTTGAATCTCAATAACATTATTTGGTGTTAGTAATGGGGAGTTTTGAATCCCAACAGATATATCACTATCACTTGCCCCTTTTCTCATATCACTAAAGTTATTTGCATTTGATCTATCAAAGCCTTGCTCATAACCACCACTACCACTTCTTGTATTGCGTGAATAATCGCCTCTATCATAGCGAGGTGCTGGATTATAATCATATTGTGATGGTGGGACTGCTGGTCCTGCTTGCATTGGATATGCGGTTTGCACTGATGGAGCTGCTACTGGTGGTGTTGTAGGCTGTGCTACAATGCCGCTATTGCCAACAGGAGCTGAAGCCATAAGGCTAGGGTTAGCATTATAGCCAACAGGTGGATAAGTAGGCACAGATAAAGGTGCTAAAGCTGGACCTGCTGCAGGTGGAACTAAAGCTGCATTATCTACACTTGAACCGCTATCTACACAACCAGTTAAAAGAGCTACAGAAATAACTGAAGCCGCCAAAATTGTCTTTTTCATATAATGTCCTTATTAAAAGAGTATTTGTGCAAACCTTGCACTTGACATGTATGAAGCAAAAGGTGTGCCAAAATAAAATTTTCTATAAAAGTATAAAAAATATTTTGGATTTTTTGTATAAGATGCGCATTTTAGGGTGTGTTTTGTCGTGCTTTAAGATGTGAGATATTTATGGATCTTAAACTATTAATGTCATTCATGTGGATTTTTATAGAATCTTCATAGATTGAAAACACGGAATCTAGTATCAAGGTTTATAAATATTTAGCTAGGTTTTTAGTGTTATTTTGGTGGGCTTTTTACTCTATTATGATTTACATGCTAGAATACTGGCTTATTTTATTTTGGAGTATGAAGTATGAAAAAGAAAATTGCGGCTTTTATAGCTTTGAGTTTGAGTGTAAATCTAGCAAATGCAAGTAAAATCACTGATATGATACAAAAGCAAACAGGACAAGCTACAACGATACTAAAAGAGCAAGCCCTAAGTCAAGATAGTAATCTTAAGCTTTTAACGCTAAAAGATAGCTCAAGCGGGTATAAGGTGCTTGCGGTTACAAATAAACAAGAGAGCATTTTTCTGCCTATTACACAAGCATTTTTTACAAACAATGATAAGGATAGGGAGCTAGTAGTCCAAGAGTTTCAATCCATAACAAACTATAATATGACTTTCAAAACGCAAGCAGCAGTGAAAAAAGAGATAGCACAACTACCGCAAGAATACATTGTAAGCCTTAAGGGTAAGACTAGCAAAAAGGTATTCTACATTATCTCTGATCCACTTTGTCCGCATTGCCAAGAAGAGCTGAAGCATTTAGATGAGAGATTGAAACAAGGCGATGTGAAAATGATACCTGTTGGCTGGATGGGAGTAGAGTCGGCAAATAAAGTAGCTGAACTCTATGAGAAGCTAAAAAATGCAAAAACAGATTCTGAAAAAATCGCTTTGCTAAAAAAAGCTTATGATACAAATTATAAAGCTCCAACTGCAAAAGATGCAACACGCACAAAGGTGCAAGAAGTCGTCCGCTCTCTCATGGGTAAAGGCAAGGCTGAAGGCACACCCTATATTATAGAAGAGGATTTATAGTCTTGCAAATTGGAGTTGTTGATTATGGCGTTGGCAATATCGCAAATGTCATGCGTTGCTTAGAGTATGTCGCTAGGACAGAATCTATTAAGCGTGTTAGCACACATAAGGACATACAAGCATGTGATAAGATTATATTGCCCGGTGTCGGGGCATTTGGCAGTGCGATGGAGCATTTGAGTGCAAGGGATTTAGATAAATCTTTGTGTGAATACGCAAAAAGCGGTCGCTACATGCTTGGAATCTGTCTTGGCATGCAGCTACTTTTTGAGAAAAGCTATGAGTTTGGCGAATATAAAGGGCTTGGCTTAGTGGAGGGCTTTGTCGCACCTTTTGGCTCAAAAGACTCAATAAAGTGGCATATAAAAACGAATATGGGATTTAATGGTATAGAATCTAAAGGGCTAGATTCTACAAAGTCATATCCTACACCTAATAATCACTCAATAGAGATAGAATCTAGATTCTATAAAGTTTGCACCCACCCAAATGGTAGAGAATCTGGATTCGACACAAGATGCACCCCAAGCCCTGAATACACCCATAAAGATAAAGAAACTAGATTCTATGAAAATACACCGCAAAACACTACGCTAACTCAAGTAAGTGAGAAATTAGATTCTAAAACAATGGCTTGTCATACTGAGCCTTTGGGCGAAGTATCTAATACGAAATCTAAAAAAGATATTTCGTGCTTACACACTCAATATGACAAAAACCTAGATTCTAGTAAAAATTGCACTCTAAATACTGAACCCGCCCGAGTGGTAGGGAATCTAGAATCTATTTACACAAACATTCAAGCCCTTTATACAACAAACAATAACAAGGCACAGAATACGCATTTAAAAATACCACACATAGGTTGGAATAAAAACTTTATCAAAAAACCACATAATTTATGTGCTTCTATGAAAGATTCCTTTTATTTGTATTTTGTGCATAGCTATCATGTGTGCTGTGATACTCGTTTTATCATTGCTGCTTGTGATTATGGAATCTCATTTCCTAGCATTATCGGCAAAGAGAATATCTTAGGCATACAGCCACACCCAGAAAGAAGTCATGAAATGGGCTTTAAACTCATGCGTGATTTCTTGCAACTTCGCTAATATTAGTCAAAACATGCAAAGCTATATCCTATCTATGCAGATACCAAACTATGTGATTGATATCTTAAAGATTCTAGAATCTCATGGTTTTGAAGCCTATATTGTAGGTGGTTGTGTGCGTGATAGTCTGCTTGGTTTGTCGCCAAAAGATTGGGACATTACAAGCAATGCAGAGCCTATGCAAACACAGCAGCTTTTTAGCCTATATGCTGAATCTTTTGAAGTTATCCCTGTTGGTTTAAAATATGGCACTTTGGGGATTAGAGATAAAGCGACAAGGAATCTTGTCGAGATTACGACTTATCGCTTTGAAGGTGAGTATAAAGATGGGAGACGACCTGAATGCATACAATTTGCAAAAACTCTGCAAGAAGATTTATCTCGCAGGGATTTTAGCATAAATGCCCTTGCGTGTAGAATGCTACATAAAGATATTAAGACAGAAGAGCATGTTATACTATGGGTGGATGCAGGGCTTAGAGTGCAAAATAGTAAGAATCTAGATTCTCTACCAAATCAGGGTGGGCTGCGGGGTTTAGGGCGCAATGTTTGGAATCTAGATTCTAGTAATTGTCATGTTGAGCAAAGCGAAACATCTAATAACCCAAATTCTAAAAAAGATTTTTCAAATGACAAGATTCTAGATTCCAAGAATTGCACCCTAAACCCTGCACCTACCCATTTGGTAGAGAATCTAGATTCCAAAAATTCTGCAAATTATTCAAGTATAAATATGCAACTCTTTGACTATCATAACGGAATCAAGCACTTATGTGAGAGAAAAATCGCATGTGTAGGTAATGCACAAGAAAGATTTTTAGAAGATTCTCTGCGTATTATGAGAGCCATTCGCTTTGCTTCTGTTTTGCCTTTTGCATTTCAGCTTGATGACAGGACAAAAGAAGCGGTATTTCTACTTACTCAAAAACTATCGCTTATTGCAAATGAACGCACACAGATAGAATTTACAAAGCTTTTATGCGGACAATACGCACATAAAATCTTATCTATATACAAAAGTGTATTTTTCTTTATCTTACCGCCTTTAAAGATTCTAAACGCAATGCAATTAAATCATAATTTTGAAACGCTAAGAATCGCCCCAAAAAATATTATCTTGCGACTTTCTCTATTATTCTGCCCCCTGCCTTATGCAAAGGATATATACAAAAATAGGGAAAAATTGCAAAAATATTTGTGTGATTATCAAGCTATTTGCAAACAATTGCATTTTGATAACAAAACGATACAAAGAAGTCAAACACTTTTGCAACTACTTTGTAATACAGAGATTTTCACAGCACAAAATAGCAAAATAGCACTCAAATATCTACTCTCACAGCATGATATAGAGATAATATCACAACTCATGCTATTATATGTAGTCTTGCAGAAAACACATGAAGCATTGGGTGAATCTAGCCCAAAAGATTCTATATTACAAGAAATGCCGCCATATAGCAAAGAAAAACTATGTGCTATAACAAAAGATTTAAACGAGATTATCATAAACAAAGAATGCTATAAACTCTCTCAACTAAGCATTAATGGTAACGCATTGCAAAATATTGCAAAATCTATGGGGATTTCACTACAAGGCAAACAAATCGGCATACTTTTAACAAAGCTGTTATATGCGGTTATAGAAGAAGAGATACCAAATACTTTTCATTCATTAGAGAATAGGGCAAGGTTTTATATTGCAAGGTTGTAGAATCTCATATTTGTAAAATATTTATTCAGCAGAAAAGATTCTAGAATATTAAAATTTTGCTATAATTAAAATTAGATTTCATTCTTATTATTTGATTTATAAGATCAGATAATTTTATATAAAAGGATTCACTTGTTTAAGAAAAAGCAAATTTGGATGAAAGTGCATTTGTATCTTAGTCTATTTTTTCTTCCAGCAGCACTCATTTATGCAATAACGGGTTCTCTTTATCTCTTTGATATTAAAGAAGAGGCAGGGGCTACTATCCATGAGATTCAAATAGAATCTTTGCCTAAAGGAAAAGAGCAAGACACAATGCTGCAGATTCTAAAGGACAATAATCTAAAGATTCCAAGCGATACAACTTTAAAAATGGTGCGTGGGAATCCTAGCATGGGGTCGATACGATATAGCGTTATGGTGATAAAAGAGAGAGATGGCACGATGAAATTACGGGCGGTTGAGCGTGGATTCTACGGGATTTTGCTGCTTATGCATAAGGGCAAAGGTGGATTTTATTTTGATATTATAGCTATTAGCTTTTCTGTATCTTTGTTTTTATTTTATTTTAGCGGACTTATTATCACTGCATTTTGTAAGCATAAAAGGGGTGCTGCTTTACTTGCCTTTTTCTGTGGGCTTTGTGTTACGGGGCTTATGATATTTTTAAGTATATAGTTTTATCTGTTAAGAGTTGCTATAAAATCATGCAGTTTTGTTTTTACAAGCGTATGATTTTCTATAAACTCATTATGTGCATTTTTGCCGACAAAGTTACTCACGCAAAAGATTCCAATACATGGAATCTGAAAATATTGTGCGACTTTTAAAACGCTGAAAAATTCCATATTCTCAAGCGTAATATTTGCATGACTCATCATCGCATTATATTTATTTGTGTTTGTGATATAGTTACTTGAATTTACAATAACTTGCGGTAATTTCTGAATCTTATCATGTAGATTCTGTATAAATGTTTCATGTGAAACATTATCTTTAAGTTCAAGTTTTACGCTATTATCAATCGGCGTATAAGAATGATTATCTAAAAAACTAAGCTCAATCTGCGTAGCACTATAACTATACGCCATATCACCTATACGCAAACTTTCATCATAGCACCCTGCACTACCTATAAATACAAGCTCTTTTGGTGCATACTGCAAACAAATCTTTGTGAGCCCTATTGCACTAGACACTAAACCCATACCAATACTTTTTGCAAAGACAAACTGCTCACACTCACCCGCACAAATATACATTATACCACCTTAAGATTCTAAAATATTGTTAAAATGCACCCTAAACCCTGCACGCACCCATAAAGATTAAGATTTTAAAATGTTTGGTATTAATAAACTCACAATTTCAAATCTATACAATACTCACTTCGTATTTTTCTAAAATAAATTCTGGATTATACGATAGCTTTGCCTTACGCAAACCCTCTATACCTAAATCTTCTTCACGATTTACATATAAAATATCACTAAAGCAATGGGATAAAAGCTGTTGATTAATCGCTTGATACGCCCCGCGATAGTTAATGTCCGCCTTTTCTATATGGATAATACAAAGATTTTTTGAGATAACTTCACCAAAGCTAAAGGCAATCACTTCGCCATTAAATCGCAAAAGTCCGCCTAAAAATCCCAAATCCGCATAGTTTTCAAACACGCTTATAATGCCTTTTGACTCATTTTGTAGCCCTATATCATTTCCTGCGTTATCCCATTTTCTCCATACATGTAAGAGTTCGCTAAGATTATTCTCACTAATAGATTCAAAGCTAAAGCCTTTATACTCATCAAAGAATCTATTGAGATGGTTTTTCTTTTTATGATATTTGCGTCCGGTAAGCTCGATTAAATCCTGTGTTTTATAGATATAATCGCTTCTATCACGATTCAAAATAGGCGTTATACTATCGCCAAATACTTCGTGTAATAAGTCTAGATTCTGTTTTTCTATTGAATGGAATATAAGATTCTGTCCTTTTTGTTTATAGTGATTATGAAGTGAGATTAAAGCTTTCTTTTTATCCCCGCTACCGATAGGGAAAAAGCAAAATGGTGCTTCATTTGTATAAGTTGTTTCTATAATAAGACAATCATGCAAAATACAAAATGCTATCTTTCTAGCTAAACGCCAGATAAAAAGATTCCCAAAAGAAATATCAGAAATCATAAACTCTTCTTGTTGTAGATATGTATTAATTATTTCCCTATCTTGCAGTGTAATGTCTTTAAATATAATGGCTTGCTGTTCCATGCGTTAGTGCCTTTTTTGTAACAAAGTAAAAGTAAGATTCTATCAAAGTTTCGCTAAGATTATTACAAAAAAGCCGACTTTATAGTTTGTTTGCTATAATGAAAAAACTATCACTAAGGATTCTAAAATGATTAAGATATTAAATATACACGACAAGGATTTTGAGACGGAGTTTAACACTCTTTTAGCGCGTGCAAATACAGATATGGATAGCATTATCCCTGAAGTGTTAAAAACGCTGCAAGATATTAAGCAAAGGGGTGAAGATGCCCTGCTAGATATTGTGAGAAAATATGACTCTTGGAATCCACAGACTTTTAATGATCTAAAAATCGCAGAAGAAGATACCTTTAATGCGTATAAAAATCTAGATTCTAAAACCAAAGACGCATTGCAAATAGCACACGATAGAATCTATACATTCCACGCGAAAAATGCCCCAAAAGGCTTTATCTATCATGATGAATACGCAAATATGCTAGGGCAAAATATTATGCCCATTCAGCGTGCTGGTATCTATATCCCCGGTGGTAAAGCCTTTTATCCAAGCTCACTTTTAATGAATGCAATCCCCGCAAAAGTCGCCGGTGTGAAAGAAATCATTATGGCAAGTCCAACACCCAATAATCATATAAATGAATTAGTGCTTGCAGCGATGTATCTTTGCGGTATTAAAGAGGGGTATAAAATCGGGGGGATTGGTGCTATTGGTATGTTTGCCTATGGTTTTGGCGAGACTAAATGGAGTAAAGATTCTCTTTTTTCACATACAAAGACTACGCAAAAAGGCTTTAAAAAAGTAGATGTTATCACTGGACCGGGAAATATCTATGTCGCCACTGCAAAAAAGCTTGTGTTTGGAGAAGTAAATATTGACATGATAGCAGGTCCTAGCGAGATTGGAATCATCGCAGATTCTCATGCTAATAGCGATTATTTAGCAATAGATATGCTATCACAAGCAGAGCATGATTCTATGGCAAGTGCGATATTAATCACAGATAATAAAGACTTAGCTAAAGAAGTCGCACAAAAGATTGATACAAAGCTAACTCATCTAATGCGTAAAGACATAGCACAAAAAAGCATACAAGAAAGGGGGGCAATCATCATTGTAGAGAATCTCAAACAAGCCGCAATGCTAATGAATGCCATAGCCCCCGAACATTTAGAGATTGTAACGCAAGAGCCTTTCTCACTCTTGGGTGAGATTAAAGCGGCTGGTGCGGTATTCTTAGGGCATTATACACCAGAGGCAATCGGCGATTATCTAGCAGGACCAAATCACACATTGCCAACAGGCGGTAGTGCGAGATTTTTCTCACCACTTGGGGTAGAGCATTTCTGCACGCGTAGTTCTCTTATCTCTTTTTCAAAACAAGGTATTAAAAATCTAGCGAATCCTTGTGCTATCTTAGCTGAAACTGAAGGACTTGAAGCTCACAAACTCTCTGTTATATCGCGTTTGGATTCTATGAAAGATTAAATTATGGAATCTAAGTTGTTGAGTGGATAAAGGATTTTTAATACATATAACATATTATTTTAATGTATAATTAATTCTAAATTTATCCAAAAAGGCAGAATATGTGTGGTATTTTAGGGACAATTCCATCAAGCAATACAGAACTTTTCAATAGGGCATTAACGACAATACATCACAGGGGACCAGATAGTAATGGAGTATTTCATAATGAGAATATAAGTTTCGGTCATACGCGATTAAAAATTATTGATTTAAGCAATAAGGCAGCCCAACCCATGCACTTTCCCTTAAATATTGACAATGTGGGGGGGGGGGGGTAACCCAGCAAATAGATACAGCGAAACTGCATATAAAATATAGTCTAGTTTTTAATGGAGAGATTTATAACTTTTTAGAACTACGCGATGAACTCATAGCAAAAGGGTATGTATTTCACACAGATTCTGATAGCGAAGTATTACTTGCTAGTTATGATGCTTATGGGAGTGCTTGTTTAAATAAATTTAATGGCATGTGGGCGTTTGCTATATTTAACCATGAAACAAAAGATCTTTTTCTATCCCGTGATAGGTTTGGCAAAAAGCCTCTTTTTTATGCTTTCATTACTGATGAAAACAATAAAAAGAAATTTGTTTTTGCTTCTGAGATGAAGGCAATCTATCCATTTTTAAAAGATTTAGAGCCTTCCAGCCATTTTAATGATATGATATATAACAAAATATATAGCTATGAATGCACAGAGCATACATTGATAGATGGCATTAAGCGTTTTCCACATGCACATTTTACGATTATAAATACAGATTCTATACAAAATGGTGTAGATAGTCTTAAGCCGCAGAGATATTATCACATACTTGATAATATGCCATATAATCCGCAGACACCAAAACCTTATGAAGATATTGTTGCGGAATTTCGCCATTTATTTTTTGATTCAGTAGCATTAAGAATGCGTTCTGATGTAAGTCTAGGCACAGCCCTTAGTGGCGGAGTAGATTCTAGTGCTACAATATGTGCCATGTCGCATGTAAGCAAAAATAGCACACAACATTTAAGACAATCAAATGATTGGCAGCATGCTTGCATTGCTTGCTTTAAAGATACGCCATTTGATGAGAGTAAGTATGCTAAGGCAGTGTGCGATCATATTCATATACAAGGTGAATTTTTAGAGATTAACCCGGTGGCACATTGGGATAAAATAGAGCATTATTTTTATCTCTTTGAGGATTTATATACAACAAGCCCTGTGCCAATGATCGCAACATATCAAGCCATAAAGCAAAAAGGTGTTACCGTAACACTTGATGGGCATGGCGCAGACGAACTTTTTAGCGGTTATGGACATGTATTGCAATCTTTATGGGATGCAAGATTTAATATTAAACAAATAAAAAATATCTTGCATACTCTTAATGATTCTAGCGAAGCACCAAAACCAACACTAAAACTCTATAAAGATGGAGCCAAATTTCTTTTATCAAGATTCAATAAAAAGATACGAAATAAATTATACACACCCCATGATTCTCATCCTAATTTTAACAAACTTGATTATTTTTCAAAATGGCTTTATGAATTATTTACTCAAGATGTATTACAAACACTTTTGAGAAATTATGATAGATATTCCATGATTAATGGCATAGAAGTGCGTATGCCATTCTTAGATCATAGACTTGTGGAATTTGTCTTTAGCCTACCTTATACATATAAAATTAGAAATGGCTATACAAAGGCACTAATTCGCGATGCTTTGCATGATATTATGCCAGAATCTGTGATTTGGCGTAAAAGCAAGATGGGCTTTGTCTCCCCTATCGTGCAATGGATGCAGCGAGATAGAAAAGAGAATGGATTAAAAGAATGGTTTTTAGATATAGCACACTCTAAAGATTTTTTAGAATGTAATCTAGTGAGAAACCCAAAAGATTTACAAACATTAATTATAAAAATATGCAATAAAGAAGAAAATAATTATAGAGTAGGCGAACAGGTTAGTAATTATTTCAATGAGTTTGTAAAGGACTGCTTTATAATCAAAATAATCTTTGGCTGATATTTTGGCATTTAGTTTCTCGTCGTTTTGAGTGTTGAGCGAAAAATCTTTTTTCAAAGTGTTTTATAGATTCTGTATTTTTAGATACTTTGACTAAAATCTCACTCAAATGCTAAAGGATATAATTTCTCTACTTTTATTGAGTAATTACAAGATTAAAAGTGTAGAATCTATAGATTCTAAGTTTCTAAAACAAACATAGAATCTAAAAAGCCAAAATATCACAATCTTAACTATAAGGATTTTTATGCGACATATTTTATGCCTGTTTTTGTTTTTAAACACATTATTGCCGCTTTATGCGACTGAGAACGCACAAAATAGCACGACACAATGTGCCACAGATGATATAAAGCTAGAGAAAGTAGCTGCATGGCGTGATGAATATAGAATCAACACACAAAATGCGACAATCTATACTGCACCAAATAAGCAGTGCAAACTCGATACAACCATACCTAAGGACACAAAGCTAAAAGTGCTTGGCAAAGTGGATAACTACTATTCCATAAGCTATACGCATGATAAAGAGACTAAACAGGGCTATGTCAGTGTGCAAGATGTTAGTCTAAGTAGCATTGACTTTAATTTCTACTTCACGCTTGTGTGTATGGTGGCAGTTTTATTGCTTGGTAGATTCATTATCGAGCGTGTAAAAGTCTTGAGGGATTATAATATACCAGAGCCTGTTGTAGGTGGGGTTATAACCGCGATTATGATTCTATTAATCTATAAAACATTACAGCTTGAGTTTAAATTTGACACTTCATTATCAGAGCCCTTAATGCTTGCTTTCTTTTCATCAATTGGGCTTAGTGCCGACTTCTCCGCATTGAAAAAAGGCGGGAAAATGCTTACCATATTCCTTGTTATCATCGTTGGTGCGCTTTTTTTGCAAAATATCGTTGGCGTTGGTATATCCTATGCTATGGGTGTAGATCCTTTACTTGGTATGCTTGGCGGGTCTATCACAATGAGTGGCGGGCATGGCACAGGTGCTGCATGGGCTAAGATTTTTGAAGCAGATCCATACAACTTCTCTGCGGCAACGGGTGTAGCTATGGCATGTGCGACTTTTGGGCTTGTTATGGGTGGGCTTATCGGTGGTCCTGTTGCAAGATATCTTATTAAAAAGCATAATCTCAAATTGCCGGGTGCAGAGCATAATAATGATGAAGCACATGGTTTTGAAACGCCGACAAAAGAGAGACTAATCACACCTATTAGCTTTATAGAGAGCCTTGCATTGATTGCAGCATGTTTATTAATCGGTAAAGTGTTAGAAGATGTTATGAAAGATGTCATGCCCGGGCTTAATCTCCCAACATTTGTATATTGCCTTTTCACAGGAGTAATATTGCGTAATACATTGCAAATACTAAACATTCATCAAGTATTTGATAGAGAAGTGTCTGTGTTAGGCAATGTCTCACTCTCTTTGTTCCTTGCATTTGCGATGATGACACTAAATCTCTGGCAGTTACTAGCCCTTGCATTACCATTGATTGTAATCCTTGTATCACAAGCGGTGCTAATGATACTTTATGCAGTATTTGTTACATTTAGATTCTGTGGTAAGGACTATGACGCTGCAGTCCTTGCGGCTGGACATTGTGGTTTTGGATTAGGTGCTACACCGACTGCTATGGTAAATATGCAGGCAGTTACCTCACATTATGGACCAAGCCACATGGCATTTATTATCGTGCCACTATGCGGCGCATTCTTTATTGATATTATTAATGCGATTGTGATTAAAGGCTCACTTTCATTTTTGATTTAAGATTCTATTGCTTTATGAAACTAGGCTTTGCTCTCCAACCCTACCTAAGTAAGTTTGGAGGACTTTGCAGTATAAATAATTAAAATCCAAATTTCTATTTTTACATACAAGGTCTTTTACCAAATCAAGATCATAGCCAAAACATAGTTTTCACAAAACTCCGTAACACTTAAAATATTACCCATTTCAGAAACACAAAAACTTCATAAAAACCATATTTAGATCTATACAAGATTCTATTATTTAGCATACTTATATAAAATTTCTAAGTATTATGAATAAATAAAGTTTATATTAATTGACTAAAGTTTTTAAAAATTTAGCAATTTTTTATATCAAGTGCTAATTATATTTACTTTTTATGCTATAATACCACTCAAATTTTTGCAAATAAAGGTTTTGCATGAGTATAAAGAGAGAGTTACTCATAGGGATTATAGAAGAGTATATTAAAAGCAAAGAGCCAATTGGTTCAGAGTTTTTAAAATCAAGACAAAATCTCTCTATCTCATCAGCCACTATTCGCAATTATTTTAAGGTCTTGGAAAAAGAAGGTGCATTATTCCAGCCACATATTAGTAGCGGTAGAATCCCGACAAATGCTACTTTATATGCGTATTGGAAAGATGTATTGCAATATGTATGTCAAAGTGATGTAGTGATAACTGCAGCAAAGTTGCAAAGCCTAAGCTCACATTATGGGGTCTATTGCATTGTGATTCCAAAAGATGATAATCGCTTAGAATCTGTAATCAACACGCATGGCTATCTTATCTTACAATTTAGTCGTGGCGAGACATTGATACAATATTCTGAAGCACTAAGTCGTTTTTTAGAATCTTTTATGTTAGCAGATATACATGATATTTTAAAGGTTGCAAATGAAGTTGGTGCGGGTGAGTTGAAGCGGAAACTTATGGCGTTATTGCAGGTAGATTCTGAAGAGCATTGCTTTCAGTGTGGGAGTGAGTATATAAGCACTATCGCACAAAGCAATGCTGCACAATATCTTAATGCGATACAAGGCAGGACACTTTTATCATGTAGTAACGGAATCTACTTTGAGGGCATAGTATCAAACGGGCATTTAGCAATCATTCACGATGTGTTGTATATAAATGCAAAGACACAAAGCACATATCAAGCTAGAATGATGTGTATCGGCGATTTGCTATGTGATTATAAGAGTTTTTATGCAGAATTAGGATGTAGTAATTTTGCATAAAGATTCTTTAAGTTATTTTTCATAATGAAAGTAGCTTAGAATCTTTAAAAAGAGAAAGGAGCATACATGGATAAAAATGAAGAAGTATCTAATGACTTAGAATCTACTCAAGCAGATGATGAAGCAGACACTTTAGAATCTACACAAGATTCCGAAGAAATCGCAAAGTTTGAGCAAGATGAGAGTTTATTAGAACAAAAGATAAAAGATTTACAAGATCAATATTTACGCACACACGCAGATTTTGAGAATGTAAAAAAGCGACTTGAAAAGGAAAAGGCACAAGCCCTTGAGTATGCAAACCAGAATATTTTAAAGGATTTGTTGCCTATAATTGACACGCTTGAAAAAGCTTTAGAATCTGCAAACGCATTGCCTAGCGGCGATAAGATTGCAGAGGGATTAAATCTTGTGCTTGGCAATTTTAGCAAAGTCTTAGGTAAGCATGGAGTAGAAGCTATCAATACAGAAGATGGCTTTGATCCAAATTTGCACGAAGCTATCATGCAAGTAAAAGATGATGAAAAAGAAGATGGCGCAATAAAACAAGTATTGCAAAAAGGTTATAAGTATAAAGAACGCACATTGCGACCAGCAATGGTAAGCATTGTAAAAAATTAATTTTAAGTTGAAAGGATAGAATATGAGTAAAAATTTGATAGGAAAATGTCTGTTTGGTGCTTTTATCTCTCTTGGTGTTGTTTTAGCAAATAATGTTAAAACACCGACATGTAAAGCAGCTGCTGATTCTATGCAAGAGATGTCTCAATCAGGTGATTGCGTGTATAGCTATACGAATGCGAAAACATTATCTGTTGATAAAGCAAATGGTATTGTTACATGTCAAGCAATAGAAAGCAGAGAATGTCCCAATATGCCAGAAGAAAATACAAAGGCAACCATAAAATTCACAGCAAAGTATGGCATAGTAACACAGCAAATTTATGAAGATGAAGGATATTAAGATTCTATATTTTAGAATCCTAATAAGGTTTAAAAACGCTTAGATTTTTAGAATCTAAGTTTGATAATTTTAATTTAATTGTTGAAAGGATAAAATATGAGTAAAGTTATAGGAATTGATTTAGGCACAACAAATTCGGCGATGGCAGTTTTTGAAGGGAATGAAGGCAAAATTATTGCAAACAAAGAAGGGAAAAATACAACCCCTTCAATCGTTGCATTTACAGATAAAGGCGAGATTCTAGTCGGCGAACCAGCAAAGAGACAAGCCATCACAAACCCGCAAAAAACCATTTATTCTATTAAAAGGATTATGGGACTTATGTTTGATGAAGATAAGGCAAAAGAAGCAGAAAAAAGACTGCCTTATAAGATCATTGATAGAAATGGGGCTTGTGCGGTAGAGATCGCAGATAAAATCTATACGCCACAAGAGATTTCAGCAAAGATTCTAATGAAAATCAAAGAAGATGCAGAAAGCTACTTGGGCGAGAGCGTTACAGAAGCAGTAATCACCGTGCCAGCATATTTCAATGACGCACAAAGAAAAGCGACAAAAGAAGCAGGGACAATCGCAGGGCTAAATGTGTTAAGGATCATTAATGAGCCAACTTCAGCAGCCCTTGCCTATGGTTTAGACAAAAAAGATTCTGAAAAAATCATGGTATATGACCTAGGCGGTGGGACATTTGATGTTACCGTGCTTGAAACTGGCGATAATGTCGTAGAAGTCTTAGCAACAGGTGGTGATGCGTTTTTAGGTGGTGATGATTTTGATAATAAAATCATTGATTGGGTAAGCGAAGAGTTTAAAAATGATGAAGGCATTGATTTAAAAAGCGATGTTATGGCATTACAAAGGCTTAAAGATTCCGCAGAAAATGCGAAAAAAGAGCTAAGCAGTGCGACTGAAACAGAGATAAATCTCCCCTTTATTACTGCTGATGCAAGTGGTCCAAAGCATTTAGTTAAAAAGCTTACAAGAGCGAAATTTGAGACACTTATTAGCAGTCTTATTGATGATACGATTAAAAAGATAGATTCTGTTATCAAAGATGCAGGACTTGATAAAAGCGAGATTAGCGAAGTCGTCATGGTAGGTGGCTCTACAAGAATCCCAAAAGTGCAAGAAGAGGTAAAAAGATTTATCGGTAAAGAGTTGAATAAATCTGTGAATCCAGATGAGGTTGTAGCAGTCGGTGCGGCTATTCAAGGTGGTGTATTGAAAGGTGATGTAAAAGATGTGCTTTTACTTGATGTAACGCCTTTAAGTCTTGGTATCGAAACTCTAGGTGGTGTAATGTCAAAAATCATTGAGAAAGGCACAACAATCCCTGCGAAAAAATCGCAAACTTTCTCTACTGCCGAAGATAATCAACCAGCTGTTTCTATACAGATTTTTCAAGGTGAGAGAGAACTTGCAAGGGATAATAAAAAGCTTGGAAACTTTGATTTACAAGGCATTGCCCCAGCCCCAAGAGGTGTGCCACAAATTGAAGTAACACTTGATATTGACGCAAATGGTATCTTAACCGTTTCAGCAAAAGATAAAAACACAGGTAAATCACAAGAGATTAAAATCACAGGCTCAAGCGGTCTATCTGATGAAGAAATCGAAAAAATGGTAAAAGATGCGGAATTGCATAAAGAAGAAGATTCTAAACGCAAAGAAACGATAGAAGCGAGAAATCAAGGCGACAATCTCGTCTATCAAGTGGAAAAAAGCCTTGAAGAAATGCGTAAAGATGAGAATAAAGGCAAGGTTGATGAAAGCGTATTAGCTCAAGCTGAAAGCGTGAAAGACTCACTCAAAGAGATTCTAAAAAATGAAGCAGCAAGTAAGGCAGATATAGAATCTAAAATCAAAGAGTTAAACGAAGTCTTTGCAAAACTTGCAGCGGCTCAAGGCACAAACGCTGGAGCAAACCCAAATGCCAACACACAAGACACAAAGAAAAAAGACGATGATGTCATTGATGCTGAAGTTGTCGATGAAAAGTAAAACATAATAGGGCATAAAATATAAGAATCATAAAGCTAGTTAGCACCCTTATCATATAAGGGTTATGCTACTAACCAACCTTTAATACACCTTTTGATGAAATTCTTTTTTATAAGACTATTTAAAATTACTTGCAAAATAAAAATTATACCTCTTCTTTTTAACCCTTTTATTTTAATCTTCTGATGTGTAAATCTGCGTTATTTGTGCTACATATCAAGATTATGTTAATTACGCATTGGTCTATATTAGATTAGATGTCTTAGGCAAGATTTCACCCTTTTTAAAGGTTCGCAATGCATGAAGTTCTTGCGCGCCTACAAAAAATAATAACGGATTTAAAGTTCAAACCATGAAAATTTGCACCTTACTCCCTGTATCCCACTCAGATTAGTAGCGGTTTGTCATACTGAGCGTAACAAAAAAATCTACAATTTAAAATCTTAAAGTAAAGAGTGATTCTAAAAAAAATATCTGTAATCCTGCACTCATCTCAATAAAAACAATAAGCAATAAACCAAAAAATAATATACATATATGAAATTATACAATGCTGTATAATACAAAGAAGTCTCATAATGTCATAAAAAAGGTAAAAACTAAAAAAGTAAAAAAGTGTTTTGCCTACCTTAACATGACAAGCTATAGAAAAGCTAAAATAAGCTTAATAGTAAGCCAAATGGCCTACATTCCAAAGTTTAATTTTCAAGTTTTAGGTTGTTGATTCTAAAGATTTAGAATCATGAGTGAGTTTTTTTACATGTATCTCAACATGGTAAGGTTAAAAATGAAAAAACAAGTTAAAAAAATAGTATCTATTGGCTATGCAAAACACAGCATAGTAACTACAACTCATAGTGCCAAAAGCTATGAGATTATCTCTTAAACTTTGTCATGTTAAGACTATGTCAAAACACCTTGTATAGAATCTAGCGCATGAGATTCTATTTGCACCCTTAAGCCCTGCACCCACCCAAATATAAAATATCCTTAAACCTCTCTTTCAGTCTTTAAAAAAAGACTTGTAATTATGTTAAGCTTTATTGTTATGCAATAATAACAAAGCTTAACATAATGAAAATATAGATTGCCATGAGCTTTTCTGTAATGAACTTCTTTGCAAAACATGACAATAAATCATCATTGCAGTAATGCAATATAACTTCTTTTCATCATTGCAAACATGCTAAAGCAATCTAATCTGCTTTGTCATATTTGCAAGTGTGGGCAAGAGCTTCGCTCGTGCAAATGCGTAAGCATGAAATATCTAAATATCTAAACCTTAGAATCTTATAAACCTTAGATTAGAATCTTAAAACAAAGATTACTTAGCTTAGTCTATGCTAGATTTTTCGCTACGCTCAAAATGACAAGGCAAGTTAAAATGGCAAAGAAAGCCAAAATAACAAATAAAGTCAAAATGACAAAAGATTTAAAACCTGTAAAAGTATCAAAGAACACATAAGGTTAAAGTTTTAGAATCTATTATGCCTATCTAAAATCAGTTAAGATATAGATTCTAAAATTACACCCTATAAAGCCCCTAGCCCACATAAAGTGAGAGAGATTGCCACGAGCTTCTTTGCAAGTCTAGCACATGACATAAAATAATCTCTTATATCAATGCTATAAGAGATTAAAATTGCCAATCAAACCCTTATATTAAACTATAAGAGATTAAAATTGCCAACCAACTCTTACATTAATGTTATGAGTTTTTACTTGCGCACCAAACTCACCACCATAAGATAGGTTAATAGCTGTATTTTGTCCTAGTTTAGCTCCTAGTCCTGCTTCTAGCACACCTACAAAGCTATCAATGTTATTTGTAGCATAGAAAAGTCCATTTTGCACATTTATAGAGCTTACAAAGCTATTACCTGCCATTGCATAGCGGATACCTGCTTTAATAGTTGGGAATAATGATATTTTCTCTAGTTTAATAGCTTTTGTATATCTAATTTGTGCTAATAGATACATAGGTGTTGCTGTTGTGCCTTTTATTGTTTGATTATTAGCTGCTGTATTAAAGCTATTAAATGTAAGTTCTGGCATAATCACTGCTTGTTGCATTAGACCTATTTCTGGTGTAATAAAGCCAAAGTTTGTAGGCATATCTAAACCAAACAATGCACTTGCACTAAAGCCACTTACAAGTCCTGTAGCTTCTCTTGTAGTATCCATTAAAGGTGTTAAGCGATAGCTATTTGCAGCTAACATAGCATTAGCTTGAAGTTTTACAAATGGCACTAGACTTAGACTTGCTTTATTTACTTGTCCTAAAGGCATTTTAGTATGCACACCTGCCATAAAGCTGCTGCCTAGTGATTGCATTTCAGCACCAACTTTACCTGCATTTTGACTTTCTACACCAATGTGTGCTCCAAATAATACACCATTATCAAGAGCTTTTGCAGCACCACCTACAAAGCCCATAGCACTTCCATTTGTAGCAGCAAAGCCTGTAGCAGCAATGCTTGATGTAGAGAAGTATGGAGTAGCAAAACCTATCCATGATTTATTTGCTCTCTCTTTTTCAGCGAGTAATAATGCTAGTTTTTCTTCTTTTGCTTTAGGATCTTTTTCAGATTCTACTGCTTCTGCTAATTCTTCTAGCTTAGATTTTTTACTTGCACCTGTGTATTGTGCAGATATAGCACCCTCTCTTGGATAAGAAAGATTTCCTATCTCACCTGTAGCTACTGCATCAAACACACCATCAATAATGCTTTGTGCGCGTGTCATTTGAGAGTTCATATTAGCAATAGATTGGATAGCTCCTAATGCGCCTATTGATTTGTTTGCTTCAACGCTGATAGTCATTATGCCGTTTTTATCAAAGCTTGCACCATAAAGGCTATTTGTAAAGCCGATATTTTGTGCGATTTGATCAGCGGTATTCATATTTGTGCTAGTTTTGTTTCCTGCGATGAATTTACTTAAATCATATTGTTTGCCAATATCCATATCAGCGATGATAAATGCTGGACCATTATTACCTGCCGCTCTAAAGGCTGCACCCGCGCTACCTGTCCCAAAATTTACTTTACCATCACCTGTTACATTGATAGCCCCATCAGTTTCATACACCCATGCACCGCCATCTGCTTTTGTCCTATCAGAGCTGATATCTACTGCATAGCCACTTGCCACATTGATAGTTGTGCTAGATCCTGCATTTATCACATCAATGATACCACTCCCTGTGTTTGTAAGTGTAAGTATGCTATTAGCAGTAGCAGTTTCTACCTTTGAGATATGTCCGCTATTGTTAAGCGTATTAACTTTTGAATCTGCGCCTGTGAATTTTACACCATTTGCGTGTGTAATGCTACCTGTATTATTGATAGTTACATTTTGTCCGCCTGCGTCTATTGCATTTGTAATGCTACCATGATTGGTAAGTGTAGCAGATTTTTGATCTGCTGATTTGAGTTTTACTGCTCCACTGATAGTAGCACCAGCGTCGTTTGTGATATTTACACTCGTTGCAACTTGTGTTGCTGCGTCTATTTCAGCTTTAATATCACCTGCATGGTTATTGATAGTTAGCTTTTTAGTGCCACTTACAGTTTCAATCTTTTTACTATTATCAGAAATTTCTGCATAGTTTTCAATGGTTAAATCCCCTGTGCCTGCTTTAATACCGCCTGTGATACTACCGCTAAAGTTAGTGATAGTTGTGCCTTTATCACCCTCACCATTTCCAGCTGTGATAGCACCGCTGATAATAGCGTGATTTATGATGAGAGCGCCATTTTCTTTGGCTGTTATTGTGCCTTTAATGTCTGCTTGTGGGTTGGCTGCTCCTGTAGATGAGACACCATTTTGAATGTTAAGTCGCTTTGTCTTGTTATCGGCTGTGATTGTAGCAGTAGTGTCCATTGTGCCATTGTTAATAATGTTAATTTCGCCTGTGCCAGCACTATTGCCGCTTATAACACTTTTTAGTGTAGCATCTTTATTGTTATTAATAGTAAGATTACCAGCACCTTTATGTGTGATAGCTCCTGTCTCCCAAGTTTTATTGTTTGTAAGTGTTACATCACCTTTTTGAGTATCAACTTCTGATTGAAATGTCCCAGTATTTGTGATACTTACCGCACCATCTCCGCCTGTTACTTTACCCGTTTTATATGTCCCGCTATTTGTGATTTCTACTTTACCAGCTCCACCTGTAACTACACCAGTCCATTCAGAATTTGCATGGGCGTTGTTGATTTTGAGTGTGCCAGCTCCACCTGTAATCTCACCACTCCATTTTGCTGCTGCTTTTTCTGAACCATTGTTGATAGTGAGAACTAAGTCTGCTTTATTGCCTTGCACAACTTTGGTTTGCCACTTGGATTCATCAGTATTACCCAAGTTATTAATAGTTATTTGGTCTTTCAAGTGGTCACTCTGGATTGTAAGGGTTTTTCCTGTTGCTGCTCCCTTTGAGTTTGCTTTATTGTTTATTGTTTCAACATTTTTACCTAGATTTGCATCAAAATTTAATTGTCCATCTGCTCCTTTAATATTCAGTTCAGTGTAATCATCTTTTGCCACTTCAGCATTTTTGTCGCTATTATCTGTTAAATCAAGGGCAAATAAAGGGTTAGTTACCCCCCCCCCCCCATAGTGTAAGGGCTGCTACTATGCTTACCTTAGCTAGTGTGCTTGTTTTTGCTTTTGTATTGCCTTTTGCCTGTGCCATTATGTCGTGTTGTAGTATTGACATATTTATCTCCTTAAATTAAAGTAAATGAAACGCAAATTCTAGCATAAAAAAGTTGAATTTTTGTTTTTTTTTTTTTGTAAATGTGGCGGTTTTATGGATTTTTGCTTTTTTATATTGATTTTAGAGTTTGTAGGGGATGTTTCGCTTCGCTTAATATGGCAATTAAAGATGTTTTGTTTTCGCTTAGTACGACAATGTTAAAGGGTAACATAGTAAGAGATTTGTTTAGATTCTATGTTAGATGTTTCGCTTCGCTCAACATGACAAAAAAAAGGGCAACATGACAAAAAAAATAATATGATAATAAAAGTAATATGACAAGGTTATAGATTACCATGACTTACTACCACAAGGGGCGTAATGATAAAAAAGGGTAATTAGTTTTTATAAACCCTTTATGTAATACTAAAAATATATGCCTTTGCCTGTAAATATAAAAAAAACTTGAATGAAAATAATGAAGTAATAAAAAGTAGATTCTATTAAATAAAGAAAGTTACCAAGCCACCCCCCAAATCCATTAAGATAAGGGGAGAGCAAGGAGGCGTAAAACTTGGAATTACTGCTTACTATGAGCAGACAAACAAGTGTAAGACTAGCTTAAAAGTCTTAAAATGTTTTGTTGCACAGCGTTTGCCTGACTTAAAGCGTAGCTACCAGATTGTGCTAGGATATTGAGTTTATTAAAGTTTGCAGACTCTTGAGCGAAATCCACTTCTCTAATATTGCTTTCAGCTGCTTTAACATTTACTTGTGTTACAGAAATGTTATTCACAGTTGAAATCATTTGCCCTTGAACAGAACCTAAATCCGCACGGATTCTATCTAGAATCTTAGTCGCAGATTCAGCAATATCCATAACAACCATCGCACCACGCAAAGTTGTTACACCAGCACCAAGCTCCGCACCACCACTTGCAACAACTTTATTGAAATTCGCACCAGCAGCACTTTTAACATCTTTGTTAAACGCACCCATAGTATCACGCAAATTCACAACGGTTTTAGCAACATCTTTGTTGTCAAAACCTAAAGCCTTGTAAGTGTTTTTAGCATCAGTCCCAGACATTACGATAATATCTCTAGAATCTAGTCTGCTAAGAGATAATCGTCCATAGTTTTCAGAACCTTTACCTTCAAGCTTTTGACCACCATTCATAGATTTTACCGCTACTTCTGGCACTTTACCATTTTGACCTTTTTCGTTTTTACCAATAGAAATCTTGATACCACGACCATCAACACTTCGCAATGTTAAACGACCTCTTTCATCAGTAAAAGCCTCAACGCCTGTTTGGTTTGTAGAAGCATTGAATGCTTGCACCAAACGACCATCAGAGTCACCAGCTTTAATGTCATTGATATCACCAAGCGTAATGCCATTAATAATAACATTTGACATTGTCCCTGATTTTACCGCTTCATCAGAAGTTGAGATAACATTTGCTACCGCACGGATGCCTGTTTTATCTGAACTTTTATTGATAACTTCAGCTAACACACCAATACCTGTGCCAACGCTTGTAGAGATTTTAACAGCCTGCAACTTCACATCATTCACACCATCAACATTTTTGAAAACTGTATTCACAGTGCCAGATGCTGTAATTAGCCCACCTGTCATAATCCTTACTTGCCCGATTTTATCACTTGTTGTTGCACCAATTGAAGCTTTAATAGATTCATTTGAATAAGCACCAACTTGGAATTCCTTATTTGTGAAAGAACCAGATAGCAACTTCTGACCATTGAAAGAAGTAGTATTTCCAATCATATCAAGACCTTGAATAAGGCGCACGATATCTGACTGAATAGCTCTTCTTGATTCAGTAGTTTGTCCATCTTGTGCTGCTTGTGTAGCTTTCACCTTCACAGTGTCAAGAATTTTAAGCTGCTCGTCCATCGCTTTATCAGCAATTTGGATAATCCCCATAGCATCATTTGTGTTTGCAATAGCCTGACCCAATGCACTCGCTTGACCTCTCAAGCTATCTGCAATGATCATACCAGAAGCATCATCTGCTGCCTTGTTGATTCTCAAACCTGAACTTAACTTTTCCAAAGAATCTTTCAAACCTCTTTGGGTAACAACATTCTGCACATGCGCATTCAACGCATTAATATTAGTATTGACTTGAAAAGCCATTTTTCACTCCTTGTGATTAATATTGTAAAAATATCCCAAGCATCCTTGCTTGTTACTCTCATATCGACATATTTTTAAAACTTTAAAGTATTTTTTACAGATTATGATTTATTTTATTGTGAAGGTTTGTCTCATGTATTCAAAAGATTAAAAAATAACTTGTATAACATGAGACTCTAGCAGCATATCGACTTGCAAACATTGTGAATATATTATAACAACTCACTATTCACAAGTTTTTCTAGCTGTTTTTGTTTAAAATCATCATTGCAAGAAGTAAAAATCATGTTTTTATTTTTCACTAAATTGTTTATTTTGCATCCGCCTGAGCATATATATTTTAGTTCGCAATCTTTGCATTTTTCTATATGTTCTATCGAAGTGTTGTTGTTGATTGTATTAAATTCCTTAATAATGTGTTTGGCACTTGCAGTATATGGGATATGATAAGAAGAGAAATAACTACAAGGATATATCTTGCCATCAGAATCTATTACAATACTCGTTCCTATCCCGCAATTTTTAAATCGTATGTTTTTAACTTTTGAAGATTCTACTGCAAAACCTAGCTTCCCTAGTTTTTTCATCAAATTAAAGACAACAATATTGGAATGTTGCATATCGTAATTTCTTAAGTCAAGCTCATGAAGTGCAGCACCAGACATTTCTATTTCATTATTCAGTCTTATCTGCATATTCTTATAATCAAGCATTTTTACAAAATCAACAAGATTTTCTTCAATATCCAACAATGTGTCTGGGAGAATGGTAACTGCTAAATAAAGAGGTATATTTTTAGCTTTAATAAGATTAATTGCCTGTAAGACTTTTTTGTAATTGCCATATCCTCTATTTTGCTCATATTTTTCCGCCGATATGCCTTCCATGCTAATTTGTATATTTGAAACCAAAGGTTGAAGTTTATCGATAATGGATTCATTAATTAAAATCCCATTAGTAAATAATGACACCTTATGACCACGCAATCCCTCAAGAAGTGAAAAAATATTTTTATGCAGTAATGGCTCGCCACCAGATATTGTTACTGATGTATAGCCATTTATTATTGTAATGTCTCTCACTTTTGCTAAGATATTTTCGATATCTATCTGTTGCTTTTTCACTCTTCCCGCATTTATAAAACAATGCTTACAACGCATATTGCAATCATTTATCACATTAATATGTATGGATTTTTGTATATTATCCATTATCTCTTCATTTTGAGTTTGTGCAAATCCTTCCCTATAAAAATTGTTATTAAAAATTTTCTCAAGCACACTCATTCTTATAGAATAAGGATCTTGTGCGTGTATATTTTTTCTGTAAATAGCAAGAGATTCTTCTATTGTATGTTCACACAAGATACGAAACATGTCGTATTCATCATCATCTAAAACTATCCAAGTGGGATACTCTGGGGCAATCAGTAGATTTTTATTTAAAACCTTCTTATGTATAAAATTAGGAAAATTAATTCTTTCTGTCTCCACAAGTTCAATAGTTTCTGCATCAATTGCTCTCATATTAATTATCCTAAAATTCAGCAGAACACGCTAACAATCCTGTCGCTTATGAGTAGTTCTACATTGGCTTCTCTGTCTGATAACACTAATATCATTTCCTGTTTTAGTCGTCTTTAGCTTAATAACAATTTTCTTTTGCTGCATTTGCAATCCTTTATAAACGATTTGTTGAATAATACAAAAAAAAACAATTTGTCAAGGTTTTTTATGTAATTTGTCAATACACAACAATCATAGATATTTAAAATCAGTAATATTTTTATGTTAAAACGAGTAGCTATAATTAAAGCAAATTAACTATAAATTTGCATGTTAATATCATTCATAGTATGCGAGTTGAGAATATTATCAAACCGACTTAGAATTCCTTGCTTACAATTAAATGTCTAGCAATTCCCTAACAATCTACTCCGGCGCACTGATATGCTTTTCATTCAAAAGATTAAAAAGCTTATTTTGACTTTGAAATATTTCGTGTGTAGTCCAAGCAAAATGCGTGTGTTGCTTACCTAAAAAGACATTGTTTTCATCAAAGCTAAAATCTGTCTCTTTATTTGCTAAAAGATTCTCAATCATTAAGAATCTCTCCTGCAATACACGAATATCATTTGCATAAATCTCTTTCATATCCTTATCATAATCACTTGTTGAATAAATCTGTGCGATTTCATTTACCTTAATGATTAAAGATTCTAAAACATTGATTAAATCAAAGCCATACACAACGATTTGATTACTCGCCTCCGCCCTTTCACTCTTAGAATCTCTTAAATGATTTTTTAGCTCCTCGACATTATGTAAAAACTCTGCATATTTTGTTTGTATCATATTGCTATCAAGTGGCTTTATATCTTTATTAGATTCCATTACAAGTGTGCATATATCTTTGAGTAATTCCACTTGCTTTATAAGCAGGGGCTTTAAAAGATTATGTGCGAAACGCGGAAATACCACGCGAAACACAATCACAGCAAACACAACCCCAATGCCAATATCAACCAATCTATCAAGCACATATAACAAAAAGTCTTCATACATAATAGAATACATCATAACAAAAAGGCACATCATAAAACCAGACCATAGCCAAAATGGAAATACGCGTAAATACACTACTAAAAATACAAGCAAACCAAAAAGCAAATAAAACACATACGCATTTGAAAACACAGAGATTGCTACCCCAACCCCAATGCCAACAACAGCACTAAAAAAATACTCAAAACTCACCTTTTGCATACCGCCAATTGAAGGACGCACCACACTTACAACCCCCATGCTAATCCAAATCCCGCGATTAATATGCAAAAGCGTAGCAAAGATAAGCGACATACCAATAGCAATAGAGTATTTCACACTGAATCTAAAAGTAATATTATTATAATCAAAGGCTTTAGGGATATTTTTGAAGCTCTTTTTTGCAGGTGGATTAAAGGCTGGGTCTGGATTCTTCCCCACACGACAAAAAGATTCCATTTTATAGTAGAGAATCCTTAAGATATTTTGCAGTGCTTTCTCAACCTCATTTGCATTTTCTATACTAAGGACTTTATCTACTTGTTGTCTTTCTATATTTGGGACTTTACCGCTAAAAATTTTACTTAGACTATTAAGATTTTCAATGATTTCATGTATCAGCAATGGATATTTTTTTGCGATTTTATAGTTTGGCAAAAGATTTATTATAAGATAAATATCTTCGATTCTATAAATATAAAATATCGCTCTTTTAATGTTTTTAATCATGTAGTTATCATTATAAAGACTTGATTTTGTATGCAAGGTTTGCTTAATATTGTGAATGAGCGAAAAAGTTAGGTCTTTATAGCGGTTAAATTCACTCTGTGAATTGAGATTTTTCACCATATTTTGCAAATGATTAAGCACAGCAGGATAATACACTTGCGTATATTTACCATAATTTCCCGGATTATTTAATAATAAAAATCCTATAACAATGCCAATCATAGCCCCACTAAACACAACAAACATGCTTTGATAAATAGGCAAAATCACATGGGAATCCACATATACCGCTGCCACTAAAGAATTAACCACAACAGGGATAAACATACGATACAAATCAATAGAATGCGCCCTAGACATGCCGACACCAAAGCTTAAAAATAGCACAGGCAGGGCAAGCCATAAAATATCTTGCAAGCTGTGCTCTCCATTTAATGCCTTTTCTGCAAGTATGGTAAAAAAGCCAACAGCAATAGTAGAACACACTGCAAAGCCTAGTAAATGTGTCTTTCTATCAGCTTGCTGACTAAGTGTTGCATTGAGCAAAAATACTTGGATAGGTGTCATAGTAGCCCAGATTAAGACCTGCTGTCCAAAAAGCATATAATGTGTAAAAGCACTGATACTAATAGCTACCATAGCTTTTAGGGCATACATAAAGCTAAGATAGCCGGGATCATATATTTGCATGTATTTTTTTATGTAATTATGATAGAAATTCAACCCTTTTTCCTTTTTGAATAATGTTTTATTTTAATAGAGAATCTTATTATACTAATTTATCATTATGGCATACAAAGTGATTTAAAAGTGAAAAATGTATTGGTGAAAATTTTAGTTTTTTTGTAGAATGCTGTAAAATCTTTGGATCGCATTCTTTACTCACTACCATTTAATAAAAATAATTATTCAGTTTTATATGCTTTAAATCTTGTATAGTAGTTTTGCATAATCGTTTTTAGATGAAAATAAAAGATTATGAATTGTAATTAGGTTATAAATTATCAAGCGGTGTAGCAACCATTACACCATGTTGTTTTATAATCATAACACATAGGGCAAATTTACAAAAGGCTACAAAACTCTATATTGCCATAATCATAGATTTATATTATAATTTCGGTTTTTGCAATGAAAATATTTGGAGATAAATATGTTACAAATTGAGATTTCACAACAGGCTAATCTGCCTACTCGCTTTGGGGATTTCAAAACAAAAGCATTTCGCGAATACATGCCCAATGGTGAAAAAAGAGAACATCTTGTCGTTTTTACAGAAAAGTTTGAGAATACGCCGCTAGTGCGAGTGCATTCAGAGTGTTTGACAGGTGATGTGTTTGGATCTAGGAAGTGTGATTGCGGTCCAGAACTTGCCTTTGCCATGGAGCAGATTCACAAAGAGGGTGGAATGCTTATTTATCTGCGTCAAGAGGGCAGGGGTATTGGGCTTTTTAATAAGATTAATGCGTATAATCTGCAAGATAAAGGCATGGATACGGTGGAGGCAAATGAGGCACTAGGCTTTGCAAAAGATGCGAGGGAATATGAGATTGTAAATGAGATTTTTAAGCATTTTAATATCAAAAAGATACGACTTCTCACAAATAATCCGCGTAAAATAGAATCTATGAATAAATATGTCGAATGCGAAAGAGCAAGTATCATCATCGAGCCAAACGAGCATAATAAAGACTATCTACAAATCAAAAAGGCAAAGCTGGGGCATTTGCTGTAAGGGCTTTTTAATCTTTTAAAAGATTCTATTGTTAAAGGGGTTTGGCTGTATTAGATTATGTTTTTAATTTTGCTTTAATTGCTTTATTGTGATTTGTGTTTGTGGTGAAGTGTAGATTCTATAGATTGTGTTTTAGTGGATTTAGATAGAGATAAATGTATTGTTGTATTATTTTAAGGGGTGGTTTAGAATCTTAACCCCTTTGTTTTTACTTATCTTTGAAAGGATATTATAAAAAGGGGTTATTTTATATTCTTTTATAGTTTAGAATATAATGATTCTAATGTTTTATTATTTGCAGTGTTTTTTAATAAATTCATGTTCGTCGTCTTGCTGTCTTAACTTAAGCTGTATAAACTTTTCCCTAATCTCTTTTGCTTCTTTATCGCTTAGTTTTTTCTTAGCACATTTTACAGACTCTATAGCTTTGCCATTATAGCGAACCACACCTAAAAGATTCCCATCTTCAGTATAGAATTTGTCATCATATTGTCCGTCTTCGCTCGCGGTAAGTTCGTTTTTAACATTCCCACTTTCATAATATAATTTCATAACACCATCTCGCCCGCAATCTTTATATGAACCTTCCATCTTAAGCTTTCCGCTTTCATAATACTCTTTTGCGATACCATCTAGGCAATCATTTTTCACTGTCATTTCAGTTTTAAGCTTTCCACTTTCATAATAGCCTTTCATAATAGCTTCGTAACCTTTTTCATTGCTATTTTTAAATGTTATTTTACCCATAAGATTTCCATTTTCATAATACACTTTTGCAACACCAACTTGCTTACCATTTTTATATGGCATTTCACTCTTAATCTTCCCATTTTCATAATACTCTTTTTCTATGCCATCTTTCTTACCATTTTTATATGGTGTTTCACTTTCAAGCTTCCCATTTTCATGATACCATTTTTTTATGCCATCTTCCTTACCATTTTTATATGGTGTTACACCCAGAAGCGTTCCATATCCATAATAATAGTATTCTGTGTATCCTTCCTTAGTATATTTATATAATGTTTCGGATTCAAGTTTCCCGTTTCTATAGTCTTTTATGCTTTCTTTTTTACCATTTTTATATAGCGTTTCAATTGATCCATAACTCAATCCATAACCCCTTTCTTGCCATTCTTCTATCTCAACACAGCCTGTCTTTTTATCAGCTTCGCTTTGACACTCTTTTAGCTTACTTGCTTGTAGTCCTTGTAATGCAATCACGCTTACTAATCCAAAGCCTATTGCTATTTTCTTAAAATTAATCATATTAACCCCTTATAAAATCTAAAAACAAAATGTTGCGATTTTACAAAAAAAAAACAAAATCAAGTATATTTTAGATAGATTCTATACTTTGATGAAACTTTTAGAATCACAGCTTAGGTTTAGAATCTATTAAAAGTTATTTGGGTGTTGTGTTTATAGAATCTAGCTAGATTTTCATATATTAAAACTATTACTCAATACACTCGCTAGATTCTATAAAAGATTCTATTATAGAATCTATAATGAGATAAGATATAACGCAAGGGATAAAACATAAATGTATAGACTTAAATCTGTAAAGCTTTCTTCTCATCAAGCACTTTAGCAAGTCTCTCTTTTAAATCATTTAGATTCTCTTTATTTTGGGTTACAACGGCTTCTGGGGCGTTTGCGATGAAGTTCTTATTATTTAGCATATTTTCTAGCTTTGTGATCTCTTTTTGTATCTTTTGGGCTTGTTTGTCTAGTCTATCTAGTATCCCTGCTATATCAAAATTACTTGCCTCTATATATACCTTTGTAATCTCGCCAATATCAGCGATACATTGGGCTGGTTTAGAATCTACAAATATAACCTCTTTTACTTTAGCAAGTTTTGCTACAAATGATATAAAAAGCACTTCAAAATTTATAGAAGATTCTTTAGAATCTAGGCAAAGTGATTGCAATACTTCTTTATCATCTTTTTGCAATTCTATAAAAACTTTTGGCAAGACATCGCCGCTTATTCCTAAGTTTGCACGCATTCTGCGAATGGTGGTAATGGAATCTAGAATGATTTCAAAGCCTTTTTCTAATGCGGTATTTCTCGCTATATCTTTTGGGAAAGATTCTATCATAATGGAGCGGTTTTCTTTTAGTCCAGATTCTATATCTCGGCTTAGAAGTCGCTGAAATACATACTCGCTTAAAAATGGCATTAAAGGGTGTAAAAGCTTCATAGATTCTATAAGAATGCTTGCTAACTCAAATACGCTTTCTTTATCTGCTTTCGCACATTCTATACCAATATCACAAAATTCATTCCACAAAAAGCGATATAAAATACTCGCATATAAATCAAATCGATAGGTATCAAGGGCGTTACGCACTTCTTTTATAGCTAGATTTAGCCGTGATTTCATATAGATTCCAAGCGGGGTTTTATACTCGCTTAGATTCTCTTTTTCATTGAATCTATATTCACTTCTTAGCTGCCCTGCATATAGCTCTAGAAAACTCATGGCATTTATAATCTTATTTGTAAAATTACGCGTGATTTCAAGCTGCTTTTGTGAAAGGCGTATATCTCTGCCTTGCACGCATAAAAACGCAAGGCTAAACCGCACGACATCAGGGCTAAAAGTCGCACAAAGATTCAAGGGGTCTATTACATTGCCCTTTGATTTACTCATCTTTTGTCCCTTTTCATCAAGCACAAGGGCGTGTAGATATATGTCTTTAAATGCGATCTCTTTGCAGTTAATATCCGCACTTAAAAGCATTCTAGCTACCCAGAAAAAGAGAATGTCAAAGCCAGTGATAAGCAAGGAATTAGGATGAAAATCTTTTAAATCACTCTCTTGCCATAACTCCCCCTTGCCAAAGTCGCCATTCCCAAAGCCTAGTGTGCTATGAGTCCAAAGTCCAGAGCTAAACCATGTATCTAGCACATCATTATCTTGTGTTATGTTTTTACTGCTGCATTTAGGGCATATTGGATTATCATCTTTACTTGCAAATTCATTCCCGCATTCACAATAAAAGACTGGGATTCTATGTCCCCACCATAGCTGACGACTGATACACCAATCGCGTAAATCTCGCATCCACGCATCATAGTTATTCTTCCATTGACTAGGATAGAATCTTGTCTCGTTTTGATTTACTCTCTCTATTGCCCCTTTTGCTGCGTCTTTGCTTACAAACCACTGCTTTGAGATATAAGGCTCGATGATATTACCGCAACGATAGCATTTGCCTACTTTATTTGTATAGTCTTCAATCTTTTCTACAAATCCTGCCTTTTCTAATGCCGCGATAATAGAATCTCTTGCTTGAAGTCTCTCCATACCGCTAAACTCGCCACAATATTCATTTAAGATTCCATTCTTATCAAAGACTATTATATGCTCTAGATTATGTCTTAGTGAGACTTCATAGTCATTCATATCATGGGCTGGTGTTACTTTTACCGCTCCACTACCAAATTCCATATCTACAATGGAATCTGCGATGATTTGTATCTTTCTGCCAATTAAAGGCAGTGTGAGTGTTTTGCCGATTAAATGCGTGTATCTAGAATCTTGTGGATGCACCATAAGGGCAGTATCGCCAAAAAATGTTTCTGGTCTTGTTGTCGCAACGATAATGTAAGGATTTTTTATACTAGAATCTTTTAAAGCACTTTCTATAATGTGTCCCTTAGAATCTACATATTCACTCAAGTAATACCGCAAATAATATAGCTTACCTTTATTCTCTTCATATTCTACTTCTATATCGCTTAATGCCCCATCATGTGTGCACCAATTAATCATTCTTTCGCCACGATAGATAAAGCCCTTTTCATACCAATTACAAAAAGTCTCTTTTACTGCGTTTATAAGCCCTTTATCCATTGTGAATCTTGTGCGTTTAAAAGCCGGAGAAAAGCCCATAGTCCGCATTTGCTCTAAGATTTTACCACCGCTTTCTTCTTTCCATTCCCATACTTTTTGTATGAAGGCTTCTCTGCCTATATCTTCTTTTTTTATGCCTTGCTCTAATAGCTTTTTTTCTACGACATTTTGCGTTGCGATTCCTGCGTGATCAAGCCCGGGCTGCCATAGCACTCTAAAGCCATCCATTCTTTTATAACGCGTAATAATATCTTGTAATGTAAAAGTTAGGGCATGTCCTATATGCAGCACACCTGTAACATTTGGCGGGGGCATCATAATGCAAAATGGTTTAGAATCTTTATAATGTGGATTATAGATTTCATGGCAATTTGGCTCAAAATAGCCTTTTTTCTCGCATTCATTATAGATTAATTGCTCCCAATCGCTAGTAAATGCCCTTTTGTCGTTAATATTTTGTTCTGCCATATAATTCCTTTATAATATTTAGCGTTTATATGTGCTTTGAGTGATAGCAATGCGTAATTCAAAGGATAGATTCCCTTTCTTTGTCTTTTGCACTACAAATGGAAGCTCAAGTATCGCACTGATATTTTTTGCATGTAGTTTTGGCACAATATCAAGGATTAAGGCTAGATTATTAATCCCTACTTCGCCTGTGATAGCATAAAACTGCTTTTTAAGCTGGTCTTGCGGTATAAGCTCTTCGCCCATCTTTTTTACATTTATGCGTAAAAAGCCCTTAGGTAAGTTCTTGCGTATTACAGATTCATTAATCACGCCATTAAAGACTTTTATTTTCTCATGATTAGCACCTGAAAAGGCATTAATCTTTGCTTGTGCATTATCTCTCACCGCCTTTGTGCTAGCAAGCACATCTTGTGTTACACGAGTAAATCGCACTTGTTCTTTATAGCTATCAACATTTGGCATAATATCTACATTGATATAGTAAGCAACCGCGGCAATAAATAGCACACTCCATACAATATGACGGAAAATAATATCTGGTTCTACATCTTTTAATATTGCCATATTCACGCCTTATATATTATCAATTCTCTCAATCAAGCCATCATCGCTTAAGGTTTGACTGATAGATTCAAAGTTTAGCCAACCGCTTGGGAGTTCATAAAAACTTGCATTACTTCTTGCATAAATTGTGCGTAATTGCGACTGCAATGAAGTCTCAAAAAGCTCTCTACTGATGGTAGTCCCACGCATAAAAAGCTGATTATTCTCAAATCTTATCGTGCTTATTTGCACCCCTTGTGGAATCATAGCTATAATATTTTGTATCTGCATACGCAGCTTTTCATCTCTTACATTAATCTTTTGTGCGACTTCAAGCTCATAGTATAATCTCTCGCTTTCTTGCTCTAGATTCTTTGTTGATTGCACTATTCTTTCTTGCTCTGCCTTTGCTAGATTCTGTGTTTCTTTTAGATTCTCTACTTGTAATAAAAGCTGGACTTTAAAGACGATTAAAATGCCAAAAGCAAGTATAAAGTAGAATCCCCAAATTTTTGTAGCTGGTTTTAATACATGCTTTGTTGTTGCTTTTGTAAAACTATAAGTCATAATATTTCCTAACTATCTAACTCAATCTGCATAACATTTGTTAATTCTCTCAATAAATCAAGCCCAATAAGTGAAAAATCTATCATAAGATTTGACTTTATATTATCCACGGCTTGAGATGAGATTCCATAACAATCAAAAAATACAATCTCTTCAATAAAATCACTTTCATATAATGAATTATTATAAAAATCCTTGATTGCGGCTTGTAAAAGATTAATAATAGTCGTAGATCGTCCTAAATCCTGCAGGTTATCCATACTAGAGCCACCACTATCGTCATCATCACTTGAGCCGCTTACATTTTCACTTGCCTCACTTGTAAGACTATCAAAGTCAAAGTTTTCATAATCTTCTAATTCATCTTCTAATCCACCAAGCTCTGTATTTAAATCATCTAAGCCTTGTGCGGTAGAACCAGATTGTGTGCTTGTAGTAGATACTAGCGTATCTTCAGAGAGAGAAGAAGGCAGAGAATCTCTTATATTTGTTACACTCTCTCCCGCACTCATAGGTAAAAATGAGCCATATAAAATAGCCTTTCTCGTTAAAACTAATACTGATAAATCCTCTTTTTCCTGTAACACAAAAAGTTTTGGTCTATCGCCCACAAAAGTTTTTGCTTTAAAAAACAGCAACACAAAAGGTGAGAATAAAAAGTCTAATCCCATAGCTTTTTTAAACATATTTTGATATTGCGTAATATCATCTTTTAGTATAAAGGCAAAGGCACTAGGCAGCTTTATAAACTTATATTCTTTCTCATTTACATTAAATGCGGCAAATTGATTTTTCTTCACACCGGGGACTAGGACTTGTTCTGTATTCTTAGAAAGTATAGCAACATAGCTATATGCGTAACGAGACTTTAGCTTCTTAATAAACTTAATCACTTCAGCAGAGAGATTCCCATCTAGAATCTTAAATTCTTTATCAATCTCTTCTACGATATGACCACCGCGTTTTTTCACAACCTTAATGCTACACGCAGTCGTGTTATAATTCACACCAATAAGCACAGTCGCAAAAAGTGGTCGAAAAAGCATACCAAGAATGCTCACAATAAACCTCATCTATTCAAATTTGCTAGTATTATAGCATATTTAACTATATAATTTTGGGATACTACATCATTATAAAGCAAAAGTCGCTCCATTCGTTAAAGGATTGAGGGTAGATAAAGGTAGTAAAATGACTTTGCAGAACCTAATTTCGTATTTATGTTTACATATATGACAATATAAATACGAAATCTATCCGTGTGAGATACAACTATATTTTAAAAACAAACAACTTAAGACACCTCTATTTTCGACGTAAAAAACGCATAAAGTTTCTAGGATATTCAGAAATATCACGGACTCCTTGAATAATTTTTCTATATTTAAAACAATAATGTAGGAAATCCGAAGGAAGATTCCAATACTTTGCACTTATGCGTCTAAATTCTAAATGTGTTCTTAGCCAATACCCATCACCACATCTCTTTGCATCATTTGCACCTTGCGTAATGATATGATCTAAAAATGCTGATATTTGTTCAGTATAAAATTCATGCGGATTAAAATTATTAAGAAATATAGGTTCTCTTAATATAGATTCAAAAGCATAAGAATCATTATCAATCCTTTTTATTTCGTCTACTAAATCCTTAAAAGTTGGAAAATTGTGTGCGTTAATAAAGGCTTTTGGGTTTATTTCATAATCAATGAGTGAGTGAGAAATATTAGGGATTCTCATATCAAAGGTATCATTACCCCCCCCCCCCCCGATTATTTATAGCTTCATTATTTTTAGAATCTAAAGATATATTTTCATTATTGTTTTCTGTATTTTTATGGACTCTAAGGCTTGTATCTCCCCAATAGATTGGCACACAACCAGCTAAAAACGCATCAAATAGCTTTTCTGTGAGATAGCCCGGATAGCTTGAGTTCTCAAAGCAAAGATTAAATTTATAGGACTTTAACCACTCAATTTTATCATCGACATTTCCGCCTATATTGTTTTTCCATCTACCACCAGAATCTACTCTTTTATATTTACTTAATGCTTCAAAAAACATATCTCTCTTATCTGTTAAGGCATTATTGCTTACCATAAAACCACAAAATTTTTCCTTTTTATCCAGCAGGCTTATCCTATTATCCATCTCTTTTTGTCGCATTTCATCACAAAAAACCCAAAACATATAGGGCAATCTCAGATGTCTATCTCCAAACTTAATATAATCATAGTCTATACTATAATCTGCTATGTTATAATCTGGACGAATATTCTCTGCTGTATAAAAAATACGCACACAATCATATTTTAAATGTTCATAACCACAAGGTCCATAAAGAATGAAATCAGGCTTATCGCTATATACTACATCATATTTCTTTTGTAATATCTGAATGAAAAAATTATTGTAAAAATTTTCTTCGCAATCCTTATTCCACCAGTCAAGAACACGCATTTTTACTTGCTGTTTTTGCATATATTTCCTTAAAATCTTAATGTATCAACGAAACTTTGGATTCTATCATATTTTACTAAAATGTTGCATACCAACTGATTTACCCATAGAGATTTGAGAATCTAGCTGCCATATTTTATCATCTTTAATGAGCGCACTAACTGCAGGATTTGCGATGAGAATCTCAAAATCAGCTGTTAGTCTCTCTCCATTATCATAAAGTTTCTGCGTGATAATGCCCTGCAAACATGTCGCAAGATTTGCGCGTATATTACAATCACTTTGCTTCATACCTATCATTCGCATTATAGCGTCCATGCAGTTATTCGCATGAAAGCTTGCAAGCACTAAATGTCCGCTTAAAGCATGTGTGATAGCAAGAGTTAAGACTTCTGGGCTTAGAATCTCGCCTATTAGAATCACATCAGGATCTTCTCTTAGACTTGCAATAAGGCTAGATTCAAAGCTTTTAGAATGCAAACCTATCTCTCTTTGATTGACTAGAGATTTATTGCTTTTATGGATATATTCTATTGGGTCTTCTAATGTTAGGATATGTTTTTTTGTGGTTGTGTTGATATGATTTATCATAGCTGCAAGGGTCGTGCTTTTACCAGCCCCAGTTGTGCCGCATACAAGGATTAAGCCGCTTGTGTTTTCACAAATCTTTGCTAGGGCTAGGGGTGCTTGTATAGAATCTAGTGTTGGCATTTGATTATTATATATACGGATAGCATAACTCGCACCATTTATAGTTGTAAATTTACTGATACGGCATCGCACTTCCCCAATGTACACACTAACACTTTGCTCGTTTTCTAAGTCTTTGCAAAGGTTTTCTAATGAAGTTATGAAAGGCATGATACTAGAGGCTATGTTATAAAGCAATACCTGCTTTTTCACACGAAAATAGATTCCATTATGTGTTAGGTGAATATCACTTGCATTATGTTTTATTGCATCATTTATCACCTGTTCCAAAATATTCATACACTTCCTTCCTTTACTCTAAAATATAGCGTTTCGCATATCTCAATGGGTGTGTGCTTAATAGCGTTTGTGAGTATATCACAATATCTAGCACTTGCACTTTTTTATCAGCTTGAGATTTACCCTCTTTTATAGTTGCGTTGTGAAAAATGTATTCCCCATAAAAATGCGGGTCAAACTGGATAGAATCTTTTTTGCAATCCTTACTTGCATATTGTTTATAACATTGCAAGGCTATATCATGCAAGGTCTTTGCGTATAGAAGCGATTGCTTTTGAAAATATAGCATAAGTGTTATATCCTGCTTTATAGTAAGTGTCCGCAGAGTATGCAAGGCACTAAGGCTTATAGCAAGTGTGATAAGCAGAGCATAAAGGCTTATAAAACTTTTCTTTGTATTAAAAGACATGGATTTATATCTTTGTTTTTATTGTGGGCATTTTTTGTCTTACTTTTTCAAGGATTATAGAATCTGCTATACATATATTGGTAGAGCAGATTCTATATGAGAGAATATCATGTGAGTTTATCTTTTCTCTAACAAACTGCATACTTTTGACATTATGCAATAAAATGGCGTTGTTAAAATACAGATTATCATTTTGTAAGGTTAAATTAGCCTTTGTGGCATTTAAAGAAAAATCCATATATTCGCCTTTATCTGTATCAATAAAAAGCTTGTCATATTGCTCCCATGATATGTTATTTGGTGCTATTATAATGCTTTCTGGCTTTATACTGCTTAAATGTCTATTGATAAAAAGCTGTGTTTCAAAAAGACTTGCATTTGTTACAAGAAAATGCTGTATTTTGTAGTTTTGTGCTTTTAAGGCACTTATGCTTTTCATAAGGCTTACCCCTAAGATTCCAAGAACAAATATCGCAAGTAGCACTTCTAGTATGCTAAAGCCATATTTTGTATTCATGCTATATTTTATGCGTTGCAAGTGAAATCCATATTGTGTTAATTTTATGTAGTATTGTAGCAGATTTGATTTAGGGGTGGATTTTTTAGATACTTTGCCAATAATAGAGGTAACAAGTTTTGCATTATTACTTTTGCAAACACACATAAAATTCATATTAAGCAAATGTGATACTTGACATAACTACACATCAAGATTCTTAACATCTCGGGCGTGTTTTTGGATATATTGTCGTCTTGGCTCTACTTCATCGCCCATAAAGATATTAAACATTTCATCTGCCATTTCATCATCTTCTATCTTTACTTGGACTAGAGTGCGATTTTGCGGGGACATGGTAGTTTCCCATAACTCTTCCTTATTCATCTCACCTAAACCTTTATATCGGCTTATATCGCCCTTTTTCCTTGTGGCTTCTTCAATCTCTTCTAAGCCTGTTATAATGTCTTTACCCTCTAAAAACTCAAGCTCTCTTTCAGTGATTTTTTGATAAATCCTTTTACATTCTTTAAAGCTTATATCATGGAATAGGTTTCGCGTGATTTTTATCTCTGTTATGCCTAGATTTGTTTGTGCGTTTAGCGTGATACTTACTTCATCAATATGCTTTTTTAAGACATTATACTGCTTACTTAAAAGATAAGATTCTATATTTTTAGATAAAGATTCTAAATCATGCGTGTCAAGCTCGTTTTCGACTAAATATCTTAAGACATACTGCACACTATATCGTCTCTCTAAATCATTTACAAGCTGTCTGTAATGTGCGATAATCTTTAGAATCTGTAATAATTCATTATGCCCTATGCCTTTAAAGTTGAAATGCTCTATGCCATTTTCTATCAAAAAATCACTCAAAGCTTTATCATCTTTGAGATAGACTTCCTTTTTATTGCGTTTATATTTATAGAGTGGTGGCTGGGCGATATAGATATATCCACCTTGCACTAAAGGCTTAAAATAGCGATAAAAGAAGGTCATAAGTAAGGTTTGTATATGGCTACCATCGACATCGGCATCTGTCATAATGATTATTTTATGATAGCGTAATTTTTCTTCATTAAACTCATCGCCAATGCCACAACCAAAGGCAGTAATCATATTTTTGATTTCTTCACTTTTTAGGATTGTATCAAGCCTTGATTTCTCAACATTTAGAATCTTACCGCGTAAAGGCAGTATCGCTTGGAATCTTCTATCTCTTCCCTGCTTTGCAGAGCCACCCGCACTATCACCTTCTACAAGATAGATTTCACATTCGCTTGGATCTTTGCTTTGACAATCAGCAAATTTACCCGGTAATGTAGAAACTGATACTTTATTATCTTTTCTAGTTAAATCTCTTGCTCTCTTTGCTGCTTCTCTGCCCCTTGCTGCGATAAGCACTTTTTGCATGATAAGCTTTGCTTGAGTAGGATTTTCTTCAAAAAACTTTGCCATTTTTTCATAAGTAAGCTTTTGGACTATGCCTTTTACAAATGAACTGCCTAATTTACCCTTTGTTTGTCCCTCAAATTGTGGATCCATGATTTTGGTTGCAACGATAGCGACTAAACCTTCTCTTACATCATCGCCTAATACTTTTACATCTTTTTCGCGTGTATTCGCGTTTGCTTCAATGTAGTTTAATATCGCACGACTAAGCCCTGCTCTAAAACCTGCTTCATGTGTGCCACCATCTGGTGTTCTAATATTATTTACAAAGCTTAGCACCTTTTCATCATAGCCTTCATTATAGGCTAGGGCAATTTCTATCTCTGAGTCATATTCATTTTCTGTTGCCTCAAAGCTTAGAATCTGTGTGATTAAAGTCTTTTTATTAATATCTTCTATAAATTGGCTTAAACCCCCCTCAAAATGAAATGTAGTATCGCTACCATCTCTTTCATCTTTGAATCTTATCTTTATGCCATGTGTGAGATATGCCATCTCTTTAAATCTACGAGTAAGTATATTAGAATCAAACTCTGTTATCTCCATAATCTCTGGATCTGGGAAAAATTCAATAGTAGTGCCATGTTTTTTTGTCTCACCAATTATTTCTAATTCTGTAGTTGGTATCCCTTTTTCAAACTCTTGCTTATAGATTTTATTATTCTTATAAATTGTCATAATAAGCTTGCAAGAGAGAGCATTTACAACACTTACACCAACTCCATGCAAGCCACCTGATACTTTATAAGTATCTTTATCAAACTTACCACCTGCATGTAATACGGTTAAAACAACCGTTGCTGCTGGCATATTCTCTGTTGGGTGCATATCAACAGGGATTCCCCTGCCATCATCTTCAATGATAGCACTGCCTTTGTCTGTGAGAGTAATTTTAATATTTTTACAGAATCCTGCCATTGCTTCATCGATAGAGTTATCCACGACTTCATATATCATGTGATGCAAACCATTTGTATTTGTATCGCCGATATACATACCCGGTCGTTTTCTAACCGCTTCTAGCCCTTTTAAGACTTTGATATTATCTGCTAAGTATTCTTTTGTTGTATTTTCCATTATTTTTCCTTTCTCTTTATTTATAGAATTTTTTATATGATTTGTGGCATGATAACTTCTTCAAAATCCTTTGTTATTACAAAGATTGGTTTATAAGGATCATCAATAATGATTTCAAACTCATCTTGTTTAATATTACTGATACATTCTAATAAATGTCTATTCACAAGTCCTATTGTCATTGGCTCTGCTTTGTGATTTTCTATATCATTGATTGTAATTGAGGCGCTTGCACCATTTATACCCTCTAGAGTTTCAAAAATGATTTTATTAGATTCAAATGTAACTTTGGCTCTTTGGCATATAGCATTCATTTGATTAAGAGTTTTTAGAATCTTTTCTTTATTGATTTTTAATGTTGGTAGTTGCGGTTTATTTGCAATAATGCTTTTAAAATCTGGGAAGTTTGCATTGATAAGCTTTGCATAAAATTCTATATTCTCACTTACAAAGCATAATGTTTCTATTTTATTGCTATCTTGTATTGGCTTAATGTATAGCTCACAATCTGTTGAAAATAGTTTTAGAATCTCTTGTAATGTTTTTTTAGGGATAATGCTTATAAAATCTTTATCGCATTCTGTTTGTTTTTGTATATAGCCTAGTCGTTTAGAATCTGTTGCTGCGATATTTATTTCTTTATCTTTAACTTCAAAAAGGATACCTTGCATAGCGATATTAAATGTTTCTTTATCGTTACAGCAGTGCATAATCTTTTTTAGAGATTGTAATAAGAAATTGTTATTTATATCTATTGATTGAAAGCCTTGTTGTTCATTTTTGTAGTTTTGACTAAAAGGGAGTTCATTTATTTCAAAGATTGGGATTTTAAATACTGAAGCATTATTTTGTTTTATATAAAGATTCTCATTGTCTTGCTCTATGATAACTTCAGAATCATTTAGTCCTTTTATGAAGTTACCTATTGCTTCACCATTTACTGCACATTTTATCTCACCTTGTAATGAGTTTGTTTTGAGTATTGTGCGTATGTATATCTCATGATCTGTTGCTTTAAGGATAAGATTATTATCAATTGTTTCTAAGGATATATTTGCGGTGATATCGATCACATTTTTCTTATTGACTGCTGATTGCATATTGGTTATGGCTTGGTCGAGTATGCTTTTATCAATGCTTATCATATTCATGCGTTTTCCCTTTTAATAAAGTATAGTGGTTATAGTAGTGTGCTTGAATAATGTGAATAAAGTTTTTTATTTTTGTTTTAAAGCGTTAATTAGGCACTTTTTGGCATTTGTATTTTGCTATTTTTATTCACATTTAATTCATTTTTAGGACACAAACAAAGTAAGAAGTATAACAAAAATATATTGGAATATGGCTTTATTTTCGTAGTTATTGTGTATTTTGTTTGAGTTTTGATAAGAGATTTTGCACTTCTATTTTTAGTGCATTGTCTTTTTCCATTTCTTGTTTGATTGATTTTATTTGTTTGCTTACTGCACTATGGTCTTTTAGGTTTAGCTCTGTTGCAATATGGGGAAAAGTCGTATTGATTGCTTCTCTTGCGATATAGGCTACTATTTTTCTTGATCTTGCTATGATTTTTTTACCCCTTGTTTTTGTTTTTATTTCACTTGGTTTAATGTTATATTCTCTTGCTATAAGATTGACTACATCATCAAAGTTTGTGGCTTTTTCCTCTATTTCTCTGTCTTTTAGTATATTTTTTACTATTTCAAGTGTTATTGGTATATTCATAATTGACATATTGGCGTATATATCAATGATTGTTCCTTCTATTTCGCGTATATTATCATGGAGTTGTGTGGCGATAAAATTTATTATATTTGGTTCAAGCGTAATGTTATTTAACGCACATTTTTGCTTAATAATATTTATTTTCATATCAAGCTCTGGAGATTCTATCTTTGTCATCATACCCCCTGCAAAGCGGGATTTTAGCCTTTTTTCAAGTTTATCTATGAGTTTTGGGGCTTTGTCGCTTGTCATTACGATTTGTCCGCCTTCTTGGACTATGACATTAAAGGTATTGAAAAATTCTTCTTGGAATTTATCTGTATTTGATAAAAACTGCACATCATCAATGAGTAAATAATCACATGAGCGAAATCTCTCTCTAAAATGTTGCATTGTGTTGTTTTGGATTCTATGTCTGTATTCATTAAACATACTTTCTGCGGTTATATATACAATTTTTGCGTTTGGTGTTCTTTCATATACAGCATTGCAGATAGCATATAATAAATGCGTTTTTCCTAATCCTGTGTTGCCATAGATTAAGAGTGGATTCCATTTACCTTGATTTTTTGCTATTTCTTTTGCGGTTTCAAAGGCAAATTTATTACATTCGCCTACTATAAAGCTATTAAATGAAGAATTTTTATTTATGAAAGTTTGATTATTTGTAGTTATGTATTTTCTAGTTGTATTATTTTCTGTGGGTGTTTTATTGTGTTGATTTTTTGTTATAAATTCTATTTTGATTTCATCGATTGTCTTAACTTCTAGAATCTTTAGCATAAGCTTTGTGTATTTATTCTTCGCCCAGTTTGCTATGAATATATTTGGGGCTATAAAGATGAGATGATTTGGCGTTGAGTTCATAGAATCAAAAGAGATTTTACTTATGTATTGTTGATATTCATTTTCTGGTATTTCATGTTGGAGTCTTTGAAGTAGGTTTGTGTTATCCATATTTATCCTTAGTATATTCACTTTTTGTTTTCGTAGTATAGTATAAAAATAGTGAATTAAGCTTATAATTATATATTATACATGAATATTAAGTGAATATTAAGTGAAAAAGACATGAATATAATGTGAATTAGAGTTTATTGGTATTTAATGCAGAATATATTGCGATGAAGTAAAGCTAGTCTATATAAACAGAGAATCTAATAAATGTTCTTTAATAAACCAAAAAATAATATACATATATGAAATTATACAATGCTGTATAATACAAAGAAGTCTCATAATGTCATAAAAAAGGTAAAAACTAAAAAAGTAAAAAAGTGTTTTGCCTACCTTAACATGACAAGCTATAGAAAAGCTAAAATAAGCTTAATAGTAAGCCAAATGGCCTACATTCCAAAGTTTAATTTTCAAGTTTTAGGTTGTTGATTCTAAAGATTTAGAATCATGAGTGAGTTTTTTTACATGTATCTCAACATGGTAAGGTTAAAAATGAAAAAACAAGTTAAAAAATAGTATCTATTGGCTATGCAAAACACAGCATAGTAACTACAACTCATAGTGCCAAAAGCTATGAGATTATCTCTTAAACTTTGTCATGTTAAGACTATGTCAAAACACCTTGTATAGAATCTAGCGCATGAGATTCTATTTGCACCCTTAAGCCCTGCACCCACCCAAATATAAAATATCCTTAAACCTCTCTTTCAGTCTTTAAAAAAAGACTTGTAATTATGTTAAGCTTTATTGTTATGCAATAATAACAAAGCTTAACATAATGAAAATATAGATTGCCATGAGCTTTTCTGTAAAACTTGCAATGACAAGATTTAAAGTTTAACATGTTATTAATATGCTTTTTGTCATTGCAAACAAAGTGAAGCAATCCAAACCCTTGCCATATCTATGTGTATAAACCCAACCTTGTCATATTTGCAAGTGTGGGCAAGAGCTTCGCTCGTGCAAATGCGTAAGCATGAAATATCTAAATATCTAAACCTTAGAATCTTATAAACCTTAGATTAGAATCTTAAAACAAAGATTACTTAGCTTAGTCTATGCTAGATTTTTCGCTACGCTCAAAATGACAAGGCAAGTTAAAATGGCAAAGAAAGCCAAAATAACAAATAAAGTCAAAATGACAAAAGATTTAAAACCTGTAAAAGTATCAAAGAACACATAAGGTTAAAGTTTTAGAATCTATTATGCCTATCTAAAATCAGTTAAGATATAGATTCTAAAATTACACCCTATAAAGCCCCTAGCCCACATAAAGTGAGAGAGATTGCCACGAGCTTCTTTGCAAGTCTAGCACATGACATAAAATAATCTCTTATATCAATGCTATAAGAGATTAAAATTGCCAATCAAACCCTTATATTAAACTATAAGAGATTAAAATTGCCAACCAACTCTTACATTAATGTTATGAGTTTTTACTTGCGCACCAAACTCACCACCATAAGATAGGTTAATAGCTGTATTTTGTCCTAGTTTAGCTCCTAGTCCTGCTTCTAGCACACCTACAAAGCTATCAATGTTATTTGTAGCATAGAAAAGTCCATTTTGCACATTTATAGAGCTTACAAAGCTATTACCTGCCATTGCATAGCGGATACCTGCTTTAATAGTTGGGAATAATGATATTTTCTCTAGTTTAATAGCTTTTGTATATCTAATTTGTGCTAATAGATACATAGGTGTTGCTGTTGTGCCTTTTATTGTTTGATTATTAGCTGCTGTATTAAAGCTATTAAATGTAAGTTCTGGCATAATCACTGCTTGTTGCATTAGACCTATTTCTGGTGTAATAAAGCCAAAGTTTGTAGGCATATCTAAACCAAACAATGCACTTGCACTAAAGCCACTTACAAGTCCTGTAGCTTCTCTTGTAGTATCCATTAAAGGTGTTAAGCGATAGCTATTTGCAGCTAACATAGCATTAGCTTGAAGTTTTACAAATGGCACTAGACTTAGACTTGCTTTATTTACTTGTCCTAAAGGCATTTTAGTATGCACACCTGCCATAAAGCTGCTGCCTAGTGATTGCATTTCAGCACCAACTTTACCTGCATTTTGACTTTCTACACCAATGTGTGCTCCAAATAATACACCATTATCAAGAGCTTTTGCAGCACCACCTACAAAGCCCATAGCACTTCCATTTGTAGCAGCAAAGCCTGTAGCAGCAATGCTTGATGTAGAGAAGTATGGAGTAGCAAAACCTATCCATGATTTATTTGCTCTCTCTTTTTCAGCGAGTAATAATGCTAGTTTTTCTTCTTTTGCTTTAGGATCTTTTTCAGATTCTACTGCTTCTGCTAATTCTTCTAGCTTAGATTTTTTACTTGCACCTGTGTATTGTGCAGATATAGCACCCTCTCTTGGATAAGAAAGATTTCCTATCTCACCTGTAGCTACTGCATCAAACACACCATCAATAATGCTTTGTGCGCGTGTCATTTGAGAGTTCATATTAGCAATAGATTGGATAGCACCTAATGCGCCTATTGATTTGTTTGCTTCAACGCTGATAGTCATAGCACCATTACTGAAGTTAATATCATAGATATTTTGTGTAGTATCTATTCTACCCTCAAGGCTTTGGGCTAGAGTATCTTTGATGTTTCCGCCTTGTGCGTTTTGAATAGCATTTGCTTTAATAAAGTTTTTCAAATCATAGGCTTCACCTACTTGAAAGCCTTGTCCTATATTTACGATAAAGGCTTTATCCCCTGCTGCTCTTGCATTGCTTACACCCTCAAGCTTGATTGTAGCATTTGTGTTGCCATCAATCTTTATCGCACCATTTGTATCATAGCTTGCTTTATCTTCAAGCGTTACAGCAAAGTTTTTGCCAAGCACTGCTGTGCCAGCTTGTGCAAAGTTTAGCGAACCAATGCTACCGCTATTGCTTATATGTGCTACGCTATTTGTCTCATTCAGTGTGATTTTATCTATGCTACCGCTATTTGTGATTGTTAAATGCTCATTTGCAGTTGCTGTGCCACCTTTTAGTGTAATCTCACCAGTGATACTACCAGAGTTTGTAAGGTTTATGTTTTTACCTTGTAGTAGCGTTGTGCCGCTAATTGTCCCGCTATTTGTGATACCGCCACCTTTTGCGTCTTTATCTTGTCCTTCACCAAACTCAATAGCACCAGAGATTACGCCCTGATTGTCTATGCTATTGATTTTACCATCTGCGGCTGCTGTTTTCATCTCGATTTTAGAGACGATTTGTCCGCCTGTAAGGTTTCTTATCGTATGTCCTGCTTTAGATGCTGTTTGCCCTATGGCTACATTGGTTGCAGTCTTTTGATCGCCTATTATACCTTGATTTTCTATCACACCATGATCGTCATTGAAAGTGATTTTTGTGATTTCACCGCCATGATTATTTACGAGTTTTGAAGCATTTGCTGTGTCTTTACCGCCGCTTAATTTTACTTCAGCACTGATTGTGCCAAAGTTGGTAAGTGTAGATTTATTTGTGCCATTCATAGTGATAGCACCAGATATTGTGCCATTATTCATAATTTCTGTTACGCCACTTGCTGTGATAGTTCCTTCAATCTTGCCATTATTTGTAAGGTTAAATTGTCCTGTGGTTGTTGTAGCTGATTTGATAGTGCCATTTTCTTCATTTTTGATAGTCAAGCCACCAGCAGCACCTGTTATAGCCCCTGTTTCTATTGTGCCGCTATTATTGACTGTAACAGCCCCTTCAGCACCAGTGATTGCACCCGTGATTTTACCTTTATTATCGATTGTAGTGATTGACTGCTTAGCTTCTATCGCACCACTCCATTCAGATTCTGCATGGGCGTTGTTTATTGTGAGTTTTTTATTATCTCCCTTTGCACTTGCCCCTGTTACTTTTTTACTCCATTTTGCTGCTGCTTCAGCTGTGCCATTCTCGATGACAAGCTCACCCTCATACGCTTGGGCGTCAATCTCTGCATTCCATGAGTTGCTTCCGCCCACTTTATTTGTGATTGTGATTGTTGGATTTTTATTGTCTGCGTTAATGGTGAGTTTTTTATCCCCAGAAACCCCACCGATTTTATCTGCATTGTTTATAATGGTTGTTGTGTTGCTGCCTAGTGTCTGTTCCGCTGTGAATTTGGCGTTTTGTCCAAATGTTAATTCTGCTTCATTATGATTATTTTTAAGGGCATCAGAGCCAATATCGCTATTTACTTCTTTAGCAAAAAGAGGGTTAGTTACCCCCCCCCCCCATAGTGTAAGGGCTGCTACTATACTCACTTTAGCTAGTGTATTTGCCTTAGCTAGTGTGCTTGCCTTTGCTTTTGTCTTTGTATTGCCTTGTGCCTGTGCCATTATGTCGTGTTGTAGTATTGACATACTATCTCCTTAAAATATAAAGTAAATGAAATGCAAATTCTAGCATAAAAAAGTTGAATTTTTGTTTTTTTTTTGTAAATGTGGCTGTTTTATGGATTTTTGCTTTTTTTGTTTATTAATCTTAGAGTTTGTAGGGGATATTTCGCTTCGCTTAATATGGCAATTAAAGATGTTTTGTTTTCGCTTAGTATGACAAAAAAAGTAATATGACAAGGGATTAAATCTTAAAATGATAATAATTTATAACCTATGTGTTAGATAATTCTATTAGCATTTAATGTAGAGACAAGCTCTATCATCATTTCTTCTTGCATGTTGCTTGTGAGAGAGATTCTAAGTCGTGCTGTGTTTGGTGGGACACTTGGGGTTTTAATCGCTGGGGCAAAAAAGCCTTTATGACTAAGTTTATCGGCAAGTAAAAGGGCGTTTTCATTTGTATGGGCTATGAGTGATAGAATCTGTGCTTCACCCATTAAGCTTATATTATATTTCGCACACTCTTTGCGTAATAGCTCACTTAGATTTAATAGATGTTTTCTTCTATTTTGCATGGATTTAAGCTTTTGAAATACAAAAAGATTCCATGCTACATTTATAGGTGCGATGGCGGTTGAGTAGATAAAGCCCCTTGCTTTATTAATAAAAAAGTCTTTGAGATGAGGTGAGCAAATCATACACGCCCCAAAAGACCCAATCGCCTTACCAAAAGTATAGACTAAAAAATCAATAGAATTTTCATAGCCTAGACTAGCTAAACCCAGTCCATTTTCACCAAATACCCCAACGCTATGGGCTTCATCAAGATAGAGCATGACATTACTATATTGCTGTTTAAACGCACAGAGAGAATCTAGCTGTGCTAAGTCGCCATCCATGCTAAAAAGCCCCTCACTCACAATAATAATGCTTTCATATTGATCATGTGTTTTTTCTAAGATACTTGCAAGAGATTGCATATCATTATGAGCGTATCGCATAAAGCGTTTTCCACCAAGCCTTAAGCCATCGATAATGCTTGCATGCACGAATTTATCCACGACAAACAATACATTACTAAACTCGCTTAGGGCTTGCATACAAGAGATATTAAGATGATAGCCGCTATTAAAGAGTAGGCATGACTTATTACGGAATTGTGAGGCGATGTAATCTTCTAATTGTGTAAAGATTCTATAATTTCCACTTAGACTACGCGATGAAGTGCTACCTAAAAGTAAGCTTTCTTTATCTATCGTATCAAAAAATTCCTCTCTCAACTCCCTATCAGTAGCAATACCTAAATAATCATTGCTAGAGAGATTTAGCATTCTCTTATTATCTTTTATGATATATATGCCATCGTGCTGTATATCTTGCAGTGTGCGTAGATTGTTATCATCTTTTAGGGCTTGTAGTATTTTTGTAGCCTGCATTCTTTTCCTTTTTATTGGCATTGCAAAAAATGCGATTTTTAGTTACTATTTTACTATAAAGAGATGATTTTATATAAAGGTATTTCATGCAAAATGATAATTTAGCCATGCTTGATTTAGCACATATTTGGCATCCATGCACGCAGATGAAAGACCATGAGAAATTACCCATTATCCCTATAAAAAGGGCAAAGGGAATCTATCTGTATGACTTTAATGATAAAAGCTATATTGATTGTGTGAGTAGCTGGTGGGTGAATCTCTTTGGACATTGTAATGACTATATTAATGCAGCGATAAAAGAGCAGCTTGATAATTTAGAGCATGTAATTCTAGCTGGATTTAGCCACGAGCCTATTATCAATCTATCTAAGCGGCTTTGTGATATGTTACCACAACCACTTAATAAATGCTTTTATGCGGATAATGGATCATCTGCTATTGAAGTAGCATTGAAAATGAGTTTTCATTATTTTCGTAATCTTAATATTAATCGCAATCTTTTTCTCTCACTCACAAACTCATACCATGGCGAGACAATAGGGACTTTAAGCGTTGGTGATGTAGCTTTGTATAAAGAGACTTATGCCCCGCTTTTATTAGAATCTTTACGCACAGAAGTCCCAGAAACGCAATTTGGCGATTACTCTCATGCACTAGAATCGCTAGAAAAGATTCTAAAAGAGTATGGCGATAGAATCTGTGCGTTTATCCTAGAGCCTTTAATTCAGTGTGCAGGTAATATGCATATGTATAATAAAGATTATATTAAAGATTCGATAGCTTTATGCAGGAAGCATGGAATCCAAATCATTTTTGATGAAATAGCCGTTGGCTTTGGTCGCACAGGAAGCATGTTTGCACTAGAGCAATGTGGTGTTGTGCCAGATTATCTATGCTTATCAAAGGGGATTAGCGGTGGATATATGCCACTTTCAGTTGTGATTACTTCAGATTCTATATATGATGTTTTTTATGCGCCATATAGCACATATAAGGCGTTTTTACACTCACATAGCTATACAGGTAACACACTTGCATGTGCGGCGGCAAATGCGGTGCTTGATATCTTTCAGCAGGAAAATATCATTGAGAAAAATAAGCAATTAAGTCTATTTATGAAAAAGGAATTTGAGATTCTAAAAGATTCTTCTAAAGTAGTCAATATGCGAATATGCGGTATGGTTATAGCCTTTGATGTTATTACAGATAAAGAGCGACCAAATATATTTATCTTTGAAGAGGGCTTAAAAAGGGGCTTACTACTTCGCCCACTTGGGAATACAATCTACTTTATGCCCCCTTATGTTATCACGCAAGATTCTATAAGTTATGTTGTGAAATGCTTGAGAGAGATTGTTGAGCTGTTGTAAAGGCTTAGAATCTCTTAAATGATGGCAGTAATCTTTGGGGTGATTTGTAGATTTTAAGATACAAACATTTAGTGTCTATACATAAAACCCCTGTAATTAAGACTTAAAATCACACAAATTAAGATACTATAATACTTAAAATATAGTATAGATAAAAGGTGCGACAGCAGAGCCTTTTGCCAATACAATTAATACGCCTAAAAATAGCATGATAATAATCACAGGGAAAAGCCAAAACTTTTTTCGTTCCTTTAAAAAAGCCCATAATTCTTTAATGATATTCATATTTGCTCCTTATTATGTGTTAGTTGGGTAACCTTGCGGTGTAAAAATATGTTGTTTGTCATTCTTGCCCCTTTTTGTTTGGATCGTCATGTGTAGTATTGGGATTGTGTAATCTACTTGGTTTTATTGTGCCGTTTTTAATTTGTGTGGCAATAAACTCTGCGATTTTTTCATTTGCTAGGGCATTTGGGTGCGTATCCCAACGCGAGATTCTGTATTTAAAATGTTCAAAATCGCCATTTTTTACGCGTTCTAAATCCTCTTTATAATCATCACCGATAATTTCACTTATCGTGTAAAATGGGATACCATCGTTTTTAAGTGTAGTTTGTATGACTTTATCGTATTTGTCTAAAAATTGTGCGTGCATATCATAATCCCAATAAATCACATAAAGTTTTGCGTTATATTTTTCTTTTAATATCTTGTTGATTTTTCGTATAATGTCAAAATATATGTGGTCTTGTGAGATATTTAGCTTCACTCTATCCAAATTGGAGGCAAACCCTTTTTCATAAACTTCGTTTTGTAGTAAATCTTTTGACTTGGAACCGGGTTTAATAAGCGGAAAGAAATATTCTCTTGTATAAGATTCTGCAAGTTGGTCCTTTGTCTTTTTGAGTGTGCTTGCCATACGCTGTATAAAAGATTGTCGCGGTTTGTTTTCTATTATTTTATTTTTTTCTGTGTCATCATCTTTTCGCCAAAATACCGCCTGTTCTTCATCGCTAAATGTGCCTTGATAAATAATTTCACCATTAATATTTTCATATTTTGGTCCTTTAAATACGCCTTTTGCTCTGTAAATATGGTGCGGTATAGCCTCATAAATAAAGATATTTTCATCACATTGCCCTAATTCTTTAGAATCTAAATCAAACTCTAATCTTGCTAACATTTGATGTGCTCCAGCTGCACCTATACCAAAATTTTTGACATTATATTGTGGTAGATTGTTTTGTAAATATGCGGTTATAGTTTCAGAATCTCCAACACCAGAACCATAGACAAATGAGCCACCATAGATATTCAAGCAAGTGCGTGAGTTGGTATTATTATTCGGTGTGAGTCGCAAAGCATTTTCATTATGCGTATAGACAATATCATAAATCACTTTGTCATCTACAATCAATTTACCTTTTTCAGAAACTGCTGGGGCAAGGGCATAGCCTAGAATCTTATGCGGCTGTATGAGTATATCTTTTTTATTTTGTATCTTATAATAAAAAACCCCTTCACTTATCACAACACATATAGGCACAATCGCTATATAAATAAAAGCGAGTTTTAAGCCTTGAGATGTAGCTCTTTTCGCACAAATAAGTAAAATAATCGCAAAAGCACCGCCAATCCACGCATAAGGCATACTAAAACCAAAATAACGCAAACATAAACGATCTAGCTTTAGTAGAATCATCACCAGTATAATAAGCCCGATAACCCATACAATAGACTTTATCCATTTATTTTTTAACACAGAATCTCCTTTGATTTTTAAAATTGATTTTTCATACTTACAGGTTGCTTTTGACGAGAGATAAGATAACTATCCTTTTCTTTGTCAAGTCTTGCTCCTAAAACATTGCGTCCTATTATGCGAAAGACTAGCCCCAAAGGCACAAATACGCAAAAATACAGCACCACCAAAGTTGCACGAGAAATGCACCAGCCAATCACACTCCCAAGCTTCACTTGTGCGATATAAAGTGGTGTGCTAACTTTGGGATAGACTTGCAAGGCTAAAGCGACACCTAGCCCAATGATCGCCCAGATTCTATAAATGTCGTGCAATAAGATTCCAGAGAGTAGAAATACCGCAAAAATCCCCGCCCAAATGCCTAAAAATACGCGTAAGTCACTATTGTTTGTCATCATTTCCCTTTTTTTTACTTTTGGATTTTTTCTGTTTTGGAATCTGTTGTTTTTACCGCTTTTATTCTATTTGTTTGTATTATGCTATCTTTTAGATTTAGTGCTAAAAATTTTGCCAATTCCTTATTTGCAATAGCGTTTGGGTGTTGCTCACACTTATTAATGGAATAATTCTCTCTGGCTATTTTATAATCTTGCAAAATATCACTTACTAGCATATACCCCCCCCCATTGTAGCCATGTTGCTATTGTTAAACGCTGTATCTAACCATTGTGTAATAGCATTAGATTCTTTAACTTCTAGTTCATCACTTAAATTATTAGAATCCCATAGTAAAACATAAAGCGGTGCGTTAAGTTGTGTTTTTAGCTCTTTTTGCATTTCTAACATTATGGCAAAATAGAGATTATTGTATTTCTCATCGTATTTGTATGTATCGCGTGATTGTAAGAATTTATATAGATAGCTTTGTTCTAGGCGATGTTCTATTGATCTTGCAAATTTTGATTTCTTATTAGTTGTAGTATTTAGCCATTCTAGTTTTTCGCCATTGATTTTAAATCTCGGGGCTTTTGTGCCAACTTCCCATGGTGAGAATCCATTAGCCCTAGAAATATGCCGTGGCAAACTCTCATAAAGTGCTATTACTTCATCACAATCTTTAATTGTCCTTTTAACCTCACCGCTTAAAAGCAAAGCTAAGGCTTGATGAGGTCCATATCCATGGAATCCAAAGTTATAAATTTTCATATCGACTTGTTGTCCAAAATAAAATGGCAAACTTTCATTATCATTTAACCCCTCGCCTATGGTAAAGCTATCGCCAAAAAAGAGAAAGCATTGTTTGCTGTTATTATTTGAACTTTTTGTTTTACGCCAACCAAACTCATTGATATCATAGGAAATATCATAGATTATAGAGTTATCTTTTTTATTTAGCATTTGTGCAGTAGCTACTATATTTGGTTTTGCCCTATATCCTGTTGTTGTATTAGGCTCATAGTAAGCAGTTGCATAAATGCCATTAGATTCTAAAACACAATCTTTATCTTTATTGTCTTTATTCTGCAATTTATAGAATCCATATACCTCACCAATGATTACACAAATAGGCAAAATACTAAAATAAGATAATGCCAACTTCAAGCCTTGTATCTTTGTCTGCCTTGCATAATATACACATAACAATAATAAGAGGGCGCTAATCCATACAAATGACATAATGCTAAAATCAAAACGCATTTTAGATATGCGATCAATCTTTAATAAAAGCAAACTTATTAAAATCCACAATACAGAAAACAATAAAACGCCAATTTTGCCTTGTGTGATTTTATACAATATTTCTTTTCTCATATACATCCCTTATTGTTTAATCAAGCTCATACTTATCTTTAATATCCCTAAACTTTGCGATATGCTCTTGTGGCTGATTTTCTTTATAAAGAATAAAATCTTCAACCACTAGCATATCCATCTCCGTCCCCATAAAACACGCATAAGAATCATAAGGGCTACACACCATAGGCTCGCCCCGCACATTAAAGCTAGTATTCACTAGCACAGGCACACCACTAAGTTTATAAAACTCTTCTATTAAAGCGTAATAACGCGGATTTGTATCCTTATGCACGCTTTGGATTCTGGCAGAATAGTCAATATGCGTAACACTTGGAATCTCGCTTCGAACGATATTAAGCTTATCTATGCCAAAAAGCTCTTTTTGCTCTTGTGTGAGTGGGTAGCATTTCTCCCTTTTCACAGGGGCTACAAGCAGCATATATGGGCTAATGTAGTCGCACTCAAACCACTCATTTATGGCAAAGTCCAGCACACTTGGGGCAAATGGGCGGAAAGATTCTCTGTATTTAATCTTTAGATTCATTGTCTTTTGCATTGTGGTATTGCGTGGATCGCCTAGAATGGATCTAGCCCCCAACGCCCTAGGTCCAAACTCACACCGCCCTTGATGCCAGCCCACAACTTTGCCTTGTGTTAGGGCTTTTGCAGTAAGTGTTTTAATCGTGTCAAAATGATGCTTTTCATAGACTGCGTTTAGGAAATCTAGCGTGGCTTGGACTTCGTCGTTGGAGTAAGACAATCCTAAATAGCTTCCTTGCATAGAATCTTTTAGCAAAGGCGTTGGCTTTGCCGCGCTTTTGCGGGAGTCTGCGCGGTGGGCTTGCTCATTACCGCTTAGGTAAATCCCTTCGCCCACCGCTCGCCGCGCGCAACCCACAAAATCATCGGCAAATCCTTCCGCCTGCGACCCTTTTATATTTGTGGCGTTTGAAAACCCCGATTCTAGTTCCAAAATCTTAGAATTGCTTGGGCTTATCTTTGGCGTTGGCTTTTTGGCTAAAAATGGCGATTGCTTCGGCTCAGTTTCGGTCATTACCGCTTTAGGTAACTCCCTTGCTTCGCCTTGCAAAGCCCCATTTTTATCACAAAAATCCTGCCGCCTAGTGTCGTTTGTAAAATTGCTGCTTGTTGAAATTTCTGCGTTTTTGTCAATTCTAGAATCCTTGTCTTGCGTGTTTAGATTCTGGGCGGTGGCATTTTCACACTCAGTTTGCTTGTATTCTTCGCGGATTCTAAGATTTGCGGTATTGCTTTGTGAAATCGTTTCGCCTTGCGAATGAGACGCACTAGGGTGTGCATCACAGGGAAGCGGGGCGGAAGGATTTTGCAAATGATTACCCAAAGCTGAATCCACATTTCTAGGCTGTTTGCGTTCCATATAGTAATACCCTAGCCCACACCCCACCGCACTTCCCGCATCTCCACTTGCCGGCTGTATCCAAATATGATCGAGTAGCCTTTCTTCTTTGATAAGCTTTTGATAAATCTTGCCATTACCCACGCAGTTTAGCGCGACACCACCACTTAAAACAAGATTCCTACTGCCACTAAGTCTAGCTGTGGTGCGAGCTAGGGCTATCATTATCTCTTCAGTTACAACTTGCAGGCTTGCAGCTATATCCATATGGATTTGTTCTAGCTTAGATTCTGGGCTTCTTTGTGCGTGAAAAAGGCTGTCAAACTTGGCATTTGTCATTCTTAGCCCATAGGTGTAAGAGAAATACTTCATATTGAGTGAAAAGCTCCCATCATGCTTCATATCAATTAAATGCGTTTTGATAATATCTACAAATTTTGGCTCTCCATAAGGGGCTAAGCCCATCACTTTATATTCACCAGAATTAACCTTAAAGCCTAGATAATAAGTAAAAGCAGAATACAAAAGCCCTAGAGAATGTGGGAAATGCAGCTCTTGTAAAATCTCAATATGATTATCCACCCCCTTAGCAATAGTCGTAGTCGCCCATTCACCTATGCCATCAAGGGTTAGAATCCCAGCATCTCTAAAAGGACTTGGGAAAAATGCGGAACTACAATGGCTTAAATGATGCTCACTAAAGTAGAGATTATTTAGCACTTTTTGTTTAAATGCTTTAATCTCTTGCTTACTTTTTTGCGGATAGAATTTTTTATACAAAGATTCTAGCTCTCGTGCGATGGTTTCTTTTAAGAAAAGCTTTGTTGAAAGCCATACAGGAATCGCCTTTACAAAGCTTAGAAAGCCCTTTGGCGCGGTGGCAAAGTAGGTCTCAAGCAGGCGTTCAAAGGTTAGGAAGGGTTTGTCGTAAAAGACAAAGGAGTCGATAGAATCTAGTGTTAGGGGTGTTGGCTTTGGGTTGGTGGATTGGGCTTTGCGGGGTATTTGCGGGAGTTGCGAAAAATCGCTGGAGTCATTACCCTTTAGGTAACTCCTATCCCCAAATTGCCCCAAAACACGCAAAGCCCCACCGCAATTCTTAGAATCGTCTTGGGCTTGAGCGTTATTTTCAAAAGTAGATTCTAAGTTGGTTAAATCTTGTGGAGTGTTTTTAGGGTATTCACCCCCCCCCCCCCATATAATCGTGGCAGTTGTTATTTATATAGTTTAATGCCGCTTCAATGGATAGTTTAGGAAATGTGCTATCAGCTTTAATGCGAGATAATCGCTCTTCTTGCAAGGCAAAAAGGATTCTATCATCTTCTAATAGGGCTATGGCACTATCGTGGTAAAAGGCTGAAATACCTAAAATTATCATTGCTATCCTTTTTTGCTAATATCTAATATGTGGTAGATTTGAGATTCTAATCGGCGTATTCTAGCATAAAATTATTAAGGCTTATTATTTGTTTCTGTATAACATTACACGCTTTTACCTTTTGTCATAGTTTATTCAAATATGTTAGAATCTTGCTTTATTTTTTTTGTTAAACAGAATTATTAAGGAAGTAAAAAAATGACTGATGATAAGCAAACACAATCCCTTAATTTACGCAAAGATTTTAAACTTGTTTATAAACGATTTGGACCCTATGTAAAGCGGCACAAATGGCAGTATTTTATGGTGCTTGTTGGCATGGTGCTTGCTGCGCTTGGATCTGGTGGCAGTGCGTATGTGATACAACCTTTAATTGATGATGTGTTTAAAGATAAAAATGAAGCAATGCTTTATATCATGCCTTTGGTTCTTATTACAATATTTTTTATTAAAGGGCTTGGGATTTATATGCAGGGCTATTATCTCTCCTATATTAACGCTAATGTTGAAAATCTAGTAAGACAAAAGGTAATGAAGCGAGTTTTGGGGTTTGAGCTTGATTTCTTTAATCGTATGCGTAGCGGTGAGATTCTAGCGCGTATTAGTGATATTTCTGTGGTGTCGTATTTTGCTACGGGTTATCTTATGAATTTTTTAAGCACGATATTAACGATTATTGCATATAGTGCGGTTATTGTATATAATGGCTCGTTTTTAGCCTTGCTTGCATTAATGATTATGCCTTTATCTATTATCCCCATTCGTTTCATTGCAAAAAAGCTAAGATCTCTTGCGAATCAAAGCTTTCAAACAAGTGTTAATATGAATTCAAGGGTATTTGAGATTATTAATAATATAGAGATTATTAAGGCAAGTAATGGGGAAAAACTAGAGTTTAAACAATATAAAGATTATAGTAATGAGATGTTTCGTTTAGGACGGAAATCAACAAGAGTAGGACTACTCACTTCACCGCTTATGGAGCTTTTTGGCTCAATAGGCATGGCGATTGTCATTATCATAGGTGGGCTAGAAGTATTGCGGGATAATATGAGTGCTGGGCAGTTTTTCTCACTTATGGCGGCTATGTTTTTACTCTATAAGCCATTAAAGGGATTAAACGGAAGCTTTGCAGGGGTGCAACCAGCTCTTGTGGCAAATGAGAGATTATCAGACATTATTGATAGGGAGTCAAAAATTATTGATGGCAAAGAGATTCTAAAAGCCCCTATAGAATCCATTGAGGCACAAAACATTACGCTGAAATATGATGATTTTACTGCGATCAATAATCTCTCTTTAGAGTTTAAGAGAAATACAACAACGGCTATTGTTGGCAAAAGTGGTAGCGGAAAAAGCTCTTTAATGAGTCTTTTACTGCGACTTTATGAGCCAAATGAGGGCAAGATTCTCATTAATAATTATGATTTAAAAGATCTTTCACAAGAGAGTTTGCGTAAAAATATATCTATTGTAACACAAAGAATTTTTATATTCCATGGAAGTATTGCTAGTAATGTTGCCTATGGCATGGAAATCGATGAAGAAAAAGTGATTGATGCGCTAAAAAAAGCACAGGCGTATGAGTTTGTATCACAACTTGATGATGGTATAGAAACTATCCTTGATGAGTTTGGGACAAATTTAAGCGGTGGTCAGAGACAGAGAATAGCTATCGCAAGGGCAATTTATAAGAATCCAGATATTTTAATACTTGATGAAGCCACAAGCGCCCTTGACGAAGAAACAGAAGAATCTATTAAAGATGCACTTGCTACATTGCAAAAAGATAAAATTTTAATCGTTGTAGCACACAGACCAAGCACCATTGAGTTAGCTCAAAGAGTCGTGCAAATGAGTGAGGGCAAGATTCTAAACATTTGGACACAGCAAGAATATCAAGAAGAGAGAAAGAAGGGACGAGTAAAAGATGAGGATCTTGCGTAGGCGTTTATTGCGTGAATGAGAGAGTTATTGTAAAACTATATGCGTTTAGTCAAGTTGCTTTAAGCATATAGTTTTGATTATTCTTGGCTTGACATGTAGAATCTAGTCTTACTATAAATGAATGCTGGTATTATTGCCGTTATAAGCATTATATGTTGATTTTGCAAAGATATTGAATATCATGTAGCAAGGTATTTCAATAGATTTGATAACTAACAATAAACCAAAATATCTATTTTTTACAAAAATTATGTTTAAAACTCATTATATTTCGTTATAATGCCATTCATAATTTTTATTTTTTCTATGCCAAAGGAGAAGTTATGATGGTTCTTAAGAAGTTGATGTTTGTTTCTATAGCAACAAGCGGGTTGCTTTTCGCATGTCCTAATATGGCTCACCATGAGCATGTTATCGGTGCTTCTGTTGCACCTAAAGGCGTTGTAAAAGAGCTTTATGCGACTGCAAACTTAAAACAAAAAAGAGAAATTGCACAAATTGAGTTTGATACTCTCAAGGCAGTTAAAGCACAAACAGAGAAGTTCAAACAATACAGAGATGCGGTGGAATTTGATGTTAAAAACTTGCGTTTAGACTTAGAAGAAGCACAAGCAAATAGAAATGTTTCTAAAGCTACTGAAATTCTTCATAGAATCACTAAAAAAGAAGAAGAGTTTAGAAAAAGCAAACAAGATGAACGCAATTTACGCTATCTACTTGAAGAAGATAAATTGAAAAAAATCAATGCGGTGCTTAAAGTAAAATAACTTTAGCCATATTTGGACTATTGTGAAAATTTGGCTTCATGCTGGATTTTCGCTTAGTCTGCCTTTTGTGGCAATAAACTCTTATTATAGTCTCACTCTTATTTCTTTTTTTTCACATTTTTTAGGGTATTTTCTTGTTGGGAATGAATGTTTTCAAGTATGTTGTTTTAGTGTTTGCATTTTCATTGTTTTATGCACATACTAAAATGACTTCATGTAAAACTATTATTGATGGTATTGTTATGCAAGGTTCATGCAAAGGAATATTAAGGCATGGCAAATTTGTGGGTTATTATCCAAGTGGCATACTTGCATGGGAAGTTCATTATAAAGATGACAAATTGCATGGAAGATTCAGTCATTTTTATCCAAATGGTAGCCCACATTTCACAGGTTTCTACAAAGACGGGGTGTTGCATGGAGATTTTACGCAGTATGCAAGGGATAATACAGCTTTAAAGACGACTTTTAAAAAGGGAGTATTGCATAACTGGCTATATGTGATAACTGAAGGAAAAAAGATACAAGCATTGCAGTATTATTATGGCAAGCTAACAGCCCAAAAATATCTTAATTAAAGGTTTATGTGTGCAAGATACAAAGATTCATACCACAACAAAATACACAGAATCTTTAGATACTTCTGCTAATACGATAGCAGAAGAAAGCACATCACAAAACGAGTTAATCTCTCAAGCATACAATCCAAATAGCGAAACTTTAACAGAACAAACGCAAAAAAATAATCTCACACATGAAACACAAAACAATAAAACACAACAAGATGGCTATTTGCAAAAACTACAACATTTTTATGCAAACATAACCAAGCATCGCTATTTTATCAGTGAAAAAATCTCATATTGTTGGCATGCTGTAACCGATAATGATAGAATCTTTCATTATGCGGCTTCTTTAAGTTTTTATAGCATTTTTTCTATTATTCCTGCTTTTTTAATGTTTTTTTCTCTTTTTTCACTTTTTCCAAGCTTTCAAGATCAATTACAGATTCTAAAACAATCTATCCTTGATAATATTTTGCCTGATAATGCCCATGAGTTTGCAAAAATCCTAGATAATTTTTTATCAAATGGCAAAGAGATGGGCTTTGTAGGCTTTCTCATCTCGCTTATTAGCTCTTTTATATTCTTTAGGAATTTTGATGATGTTGCTGCACGCATTTTTGAGGCAAAAAAACGCGGTTATTTTGACTCTTTTATCATATACTGGCTTTTAGTTACGCTTATACCCATGTTTCTTGCTACTTCGATTTACTTTAACGCAGTGATTGTGGATATATACTCTGATGCTGTGATTACAAAATATTATTCTTTTATACCTATGCTTGCTACTTGGATTGCATTTGCTATGCTTTTTCGTGTAGCAGCGAATAAGCCATTGCGATTTTTTGTGTTGATACTAGCGAGTTTGCTTGGTGCAATTGTGTGGTATGGTTTAAAAATCATATTTTTTTACTACATGAGTTATAATAAGTTTTATAGCAATATCTATGGCTCAGTCTCAATTATTATGTTTGCATTTTTATGGATTTATGTATCATGGCTTGTTGTGCTTTTTTCTATGCAGTTTTGTAAATGGCTCGATACAAAATATCCATGTAGTGAAAGCTAGATTCCAAAGTAGCAAAAGATTAAAAATAAGATACATTTATTACCTATACTTTAAACAAGTTTAGATATAGAATCTAAAACTTTATCAACATGCGGTAGTTTGCTAAAAAGACCGCACTACGCCAAAAGTTTGAAGGTATTCTCTCAAGCACATCAGCACTTTCTGCAAAGCCCGGTAGTGAGAGATATGAGAAAGGTATGCCAAGCCCTACTTCTACTCTATGTATATTATTAAAAGTGAGACTCATGCCAAGATTAAAGGAATAATCTACTTGCAAGTTATAATTCCATATATATTTTGCAGGGTAATAATCGCCTTTTTGTGGGTGTGAAGCATAAGGGCGATAATACATAACACCGATATTTAGCCCCATGAATCCACCAATATAGTTTTTAAATGTTTTGTCAAATGGAAACTCAAACAGCACATCAGCACTCATAAAGGCTAACATATAAAAACTTTGTAAATTCCCATCACCACCATAGGGATTTTTCACAGGTGCAGTTGTGCCATTTTTTATATCATAGGTATAAATATCATTGAAAAATGAAGTAAAAAGTCCGCCATAAAGCCTTGTGCCTACATAATGATTGAAAAACTTTTGATAGCCACCACTACCACCATATACAAGCGGTGTAATACGAGTTATCACAAGATTGTTATCAATATAGCCGCTTGTATAAATATCTAAAACCCCCATGCTTACACCAGCAAATAAACCGCTTTTTTTCAAGGCGTCATTATAGCTTTGTGTTAGGGCGTTAAATCGTTGTGCGCTTGTTTTGTCATCTACATAATGCCCATAAGGCACACTGACTTGAAAATCATCGCCAATTTGCTCTTTTAAACTCATTACTTCATAACGCAAGGATTGTAAATAACGCAACTTTTCTTCATAGCTTTTAGTAGGTTTTTGTATCTCTTTTTTTGGTTCTTCTTTTTTGACTTTTTTTGTTGAGTTAAGATTTATGGTAGTAAAATTATTAACTTTATAATTACTTCGTTTATCGTCATTGACATGAATGCGTTTTTTTACATTTGTTTCGCTAGAATCTATCCCATAAAGATATGGAATAAAGCACATAAATACTAGAATGCAAGATAAAGTTTTTAGAATACCCATGAGTAACTCACTATATAGCTAGGTTCAAAAGTCTCTGTTGTGCCATTTGAGAGTGTTGTAAGTGGGGCTATAAAAATATGCTCAATCTCTACTCTATGGTGTTTTGCATAAGTCCAGCTCACACCTATGTTTAGATTCAAACTCATATTATGTGCGTTTGTCAAATGGTTATAAGTTTCTATGCTTTGATGTTTTTTTGAAAAGATATATCCCCCAACACCAAATCCCGCAAAAAAGCCAAAATAATGCTCTTTAAAAAATACAGGAATATCATGCAATACGGCAAGTCTAAATCCATAGTAATTATAAAGCAAAAGTTCATTATTGTGCGTGTGATTTCCATAAATATTAAATAGCTCTGCTTTTAAGCCCAAATGATTATAGAGATAACGCAAATAGCCAAGCTTTAGAATCCCACCAGCACTAGCCCTGCTTGCATCTATACCCAAAGCGTTTTTATTATGTATAAAGCCTAGCATTACACCAATGCCCGCATAATATCCACTCGCTTTAGAATCTATAAGCCAATTTCGCTTTTTCTTTTCTTTCTCGATGATTTGAGATCTTAGCATATAGGCTTCTTTCTCAAGCTCATGAATCTTAAAATCGATAAAATACTCATCTTGTGTCGTATCCATATTTTTTAGTTGTGAATAGTCATAGGTTGTAATCTTTGGTTTTATAGGCTTCATCGCATCATCAAATAGAGAATCTTTCTTGCTACTCTCTCTTTTTAGATAATTATGCGTTTTAGTGTAAGGTAATGAAAAATAGGGCAGGGGCAGTGAAGAATCAAGTATATTTGTCGTATCTTGTAAAAGCACATTAGGGATAAAGCTATCTTCTTTTTTTTGCTCCCTTTTTGTTGTATCTGTTTCTTTTGCATACATGCAAGCAGCAAATGTCAAAAACATAAGCAAATGAATAGCTTTTTTTATAGCATGTATATATTTTTTAAAATACATATACCCATCCTAAACTTAGATTCATAGGCTTTGCAAAATCGCTTGAGAATATATCAACAGGATTCTGTGCTACGCCCTCAAGCTTTCTGGTAACATAGCTCCCATAATGATAAATAAAGGTTTTAAAGCTTAACTCAAGCTTATGTTTCTCATAAAATGAAATGTAGGTAAGAAGGGCAACATTTGAAGCAAAGCCATTCAGTTTATCCCAATACTTGTCACTATAAGCCATATAGCCCACACCAAAACCAGTTCCAACCCCAAACTTCATATCTTTAGAAATGGGAATCTCATACATAACTTCTGCATTAACATTTGTCGCACTAAATGTGCTAGCTATAAAATCTGCGTAAGGATCGTTTTTTAGCGATGATAAAATATTGCTTGCTACAAGTGTATCAAGGTAGATTTTAAGCCCAACCTGCTTACTTGATATGCCAAGAAAGTTTTGGAATCCAACCTTTAGATTTAAGGTCGGCAAAACATTTATATTGTCTGCTACCGCAGCTATTGTAGTGCCAAGTTGCACACCAAAAAATAGTTGAGTTTTATATTCACTAGATTCTAATTTCTTTCTAGCTTGTTCTCTTTCTGCTTTATTTTGTGCATCGCTAATACCAATTTGTAAATCTTCAATGGAATAGTTTTGTGGCTCTAGAGTATATATTTTCTCTCTTTCATACACCTCTCTTATAGAATCTTTTACATGCTGCATTCTGTCGATAGATTGCTTTATTCTTTCATTGTGTTTGTCTTCGACTTCATCAAACATATCTGTATGATCTTCATCTAGCCGCATAGAATCTTCTGCATGCTTATCTTGTGCTACTTCACTTTCCTTTATATCATCTGCGTATATAAGGCTAGATAATAGAAAAAGAGATAAAAAGATTCTAAAAAACATAATCATATCCAATCATCATTGTATAGCCCAAAAAGCCTCTCTCTGTCCCTTGAGTGCTTCCAAAGTAGATTCCAGCTTTATGGTGAAGTTGTGGATAACGCACACTTATACCAAGATTTAGTCTATATGCTGCCTCATATTTATCACCATAAGGGCTTATGGCAAGTCCTGTAATCTTGCTTGAGCCAAGCCCAACACCAAGATTCATACTCCCAATAAAACCATGCAATTCCAAAAAATCCCACAGCATATCCGCATTAATCCCGGTAAAAAATAATCCGCTTTTTCCAAGACTCACGCAAAAATCAATATAGATTTGATACCCAAAATGATTGATAGGCAACATTTTGCCTGTATATTTTTGATACCCAACGCGGAATCCAAATAGACTAAAGTTAGGGGCAGCTGACTTTGTATTTTGTGTGCCTATTATACCCGCATCAACAAAAAAGGGCAATGCTACATTAATATTAAAGCCATAAGCTGCACCGACAAAAAAGGCATTTTTAGCTTCAGCCCTATCCACATTTTCTATAATCTTTGCTATATCTTTATCATAAAACTTATTGCGAGAGCGAATGTATGGATAGTATTTAGAATCTAGATTAGGATAATCTATATTGTATGGATTGGCTTTATTTGTTTGAGATTCTATCTCTTTATCTGTATTATTTTCTACCGCATACAGACAAAAAGACATGAGAAAGCACAGACAAATATATCTCCAAATATATTTTGTAAAATAGCAAAGATTAATAATATAAGTATGCTTTGTAATATTTTCTCTCACAATATAGCCTTATTTTTTATGTGATTATGATATGTTGTAGGAAAAATGAATTTGTGCAATAAAAATGAGTGATATTTCAAAGATTTTTTAGAAATATCGTTTTTAAAAGCGTATAGAATATAAAAAAACAAAAATGATAAAGAAGTATAAATTTGCATAAAGCCCCCACAGCACCCACAACAAACTAAAATGCTAATTTTAGCAAAAAAATGTGTAATAGCAAGAAAAAATGCCTAAGCAAATATTATTTATAATCCACTTAAACAAGATTCCATACTCAAACTTTCCATAATGCTACAATGTATTGAAAAGATTGAATAAGACCCCCAACCCAGCACAATATGAATAAAAATCTTAAAATCTATATCACTTGTTTTATGTCAATTGCATGAAGTCCTAGTCCAACAATCAACTAATGGGCTATATCGCAATACATGGAATCTTAAATAATATAAATCACGCGAAGCTATATTGTTAAAATACACATTTTAGGGATATGCTACGGAGCAAGATATTGGGATATAAACACCCAAAGAGATACAGCAACACTTAGGAATCAATATGATATATTCTCAAATATCACATTTATTGCAATACACACAAAATGTCAAATATACAATAAATTACACATTATTATAGAGCGATCATCACACGGCTAAAAGCAAGATTACGCGACACTTAGTCGTTTTCTGCCTTTAGCTCGTCTTGCATTAATCACTCTTCGCCCATTCTTTGTTTTCATTCTTGTGCGAAAACCATGAGTTCTTTTTCTCGGTGTATTATGTGGTTGATATGTTCGTTTCATTATCTGCTACCTTTTTATAGAATTTTAATAAACAAAGCCTGCAATAATAGCATACTTTTGTTATTTTTGCAAGATTTAAAGCTTTTAGAATCCAGCCTATTTATTAGGCTTATTGCCCATACAAAACACTTTTTCAAAAAGTAATCTCATTGCAAAATCACTTTGCAAACAAACTTTTTGCATCATAACTTAAAAATTTATGTCCATGTCGTAATTCTAAAAGGCGATTGTATTTCGCATTTCTCTCACCTCTTGCAGGAGCACCTGTCTTTATTTCTCCCGCATTAACGGCAATGCTTAAATCCGCTATAAAAGAGTCTTCACTCTCGCCACTTCTATGGCTGATAATGGTTTTGTATCCACTTTTTTGAGCTAGTCTTATGGCTTCCATTGTTTGTGTGATTGTGCCGATTTGATTTGGTTTTATAAGGATTGCATTTGCAATGTTTTTATTAATACCATCTTGTAATATCGCCGTGTTTGTTACAAATAAATCATCGCCTACAAGCTGGATTTTTTTACCAAGTCGCTCTGTCAAATACTCCCAACCATTCCAGTCATCTTCACTTAATCCATCTTCTATGGATACAATGGGATATTTTTTTACTAGCTCTTCATAGTAAGCAACCAAGCCTTTAGAATCTAGCTTTTTATTCTCACCTTTTAAATTATAGATTCCATTCTCATAAAACTCACTGCTTGCAATATCAAGGGCTATGCTTATATCTTCCCCTGCTTTATATCCAGCCTTTTCAATAGCTTGAATGATATAGTTAATAGGCTCTTCATTATTTTTTAGATTCGGTGCAAAGCCGCCCTCATCACCCACACCCGTGCTTAAACCCTTATCGTTTAGAATCTGTTTTAGCGTATGATACACTTCCACACTTGCACGCAGCGCCCGTTTAAAGCAATCAAATCCAAGCGGCATAATCATATATTCTTGAAAATCCACATTGTTATCAGCATGACTTCCACCATTAATAATGTTTAACATAGGGGCGGGCAGTGTAGTCGCATTAATACCGCCAAGGTATCTAAAAAGCGGAATCTTTTGTGAATTTGCACTAGCCCTTGCTATCGCCATAGAAACGCCAAGTGTAGCATTTGCCCCAAGCTTTGAGTAGTTTTGTGTATTATCGATATTTTTTAGCATATAATCAATGCTTGTTTGCCTATATGCTTCCATGCCTACAATATCTCGTGCTATCTTTTCTGTTACATTCGCACATGCTTGTAGCACGCCTTTGCCTAAGAAACGCATATTATCCTTATCTCTAAGTTCTAATGCTTCCTTTTTTCCTGTGCTAGCTCCACTTGGGACAATCGCACTACCTACACTGCCATCACTCAAAACCGCCTTAACGCAAATTGTGGGATTACCACGACTATCTAGCACTTCAAACGCATCAAGTTCTTTAATAATTGCCATTTATATCCTTTAAACCTATGAAACTTTAATGTCGCTTATTTTAACATATTGAATGTGGTTTTTATGTTTTCATTTGAGATTCTGCATTTTTTATATGTGTTAAAACTACAATGCTAGATTTTTATTTTAGCCTTATTGTTATAGCAACAAACATGTTTCGTAGAAGTATTTATGTGGTATGATTCGACTTAATATCTTTTCTTTTTGCAATATAAAATGATAGAATTTTTACTTAAATTATAAATATAAAAATTATATGCAATGTAGAATCTTGACTAAGGGGAGAATATGAAACAAACATATATGCAAAAAGATGAGAACGATTCGCATACAATAGATAAACCACCTATTATTATAGGTAAAAATGTTTCTTTTAGTTACAATGGGGAAAAAATTTTTGAATCTGTAAATTTCGAGATTTTACACAAAGAATTTCTAGGAATCATAGGTCCAAATGGTGGCGGAAAAACAACTTTTATAAAAATTTTACTTGGACTTTTACCAGATTTTACAGGCGAGATTCACTATCCAAATAGAGATCTTTTTGCAAATAAAAAAGATATAGGTTATGTGCCACAAAACACACAAATCAATATAAATTTTCCCATAATGGTAATAGAAATAGTAGAAATGGGTATATTAGAAACAAGAATATTTGGATATAGAGTAAATAAGAAACAAAGAATGCGGACTTTTGAGATTCTAAGCAAACTAGGTATTGAGAATCTTGCATATAAAAAAGTCAGTGATCTAAGCGGCGGACAAAGACAAAGAGTGTTTATAGCCCGTGCATTAATCGGCAATCCAAAGCTGTTAATTTTAGATGAACCAACATCAAATATAGACACACAAACGCAACTTGAGATATATAAAATATTAAAAACAATTAACGAATTTCATACTATAATTACGATCAGTCACGATATACCCATAACTTTAGAGTATGCGACAAGAATTTTGCATATTAATAGGGCAATTCATAGCCATGAAACACCACACATTACGCTGAATAAAGATGGTCATATTTGTGAAATAGATATTTTTCAAGATTTTGCAAAGAATTGTAGCGAAGGGAGATAGGTAATGAATGAGTTTGATGTCGTCATTATTGGCGGTGGAGTGAGTGGTTGTTGCACTTTTTACACATTAACAGAATATAGCGATATAAAGAAAATCGCAATCATAGAAAAAGAAACAAAACTAGCACAAATAAGCTCAAGCCATAAGGCAAATTCACAAACAATACATGATGGTTCTATAGAAACAAATTATAGTGCTGAAAAAGCCAGAAAAGTAAAGTTATCCGCACAAAAAGTTCGCAATTTTTGTTTGAAAGAAAACCTGCAAAACAAAGTCATTTATAATATGCAAAAAATGGCAATAGGTGTGGGTGATCATGAATGTGAAGTTATGACGAAAAGACATGAAGATTTTCAACATATTTTTCCCGGGTTAAAATTTTATACAAAAGAAGATATTAAGGTTATGGAGCCAAAAGTTATAGAAGGGAAAAGTGGTGGGGATAGACCTGAAAATGTAGTTGGTTCTGGTTTTGATTCTGATTGGTGTGCAGTAAATTATGAGGCTTTGAGTGAGTATTTCATACAAAAAGCAAAAGACAAAAATCCACAAAATGAAGTATTTTTAGGCTTTCGTGTCAATAGGATTGAAGCAAAGAATACAGGTTATGCTGTTGTTGGTGCAGATGGCAGAGAGATTTATGCGAAATTTGTGCTTGTTGATGCTGGTTCATATTCATTGCCTCTTGCTCAAAGGGCTGGTTATGGTTTAGATCTTGGTTGTTTGCCTGTTGGCGGTGAGTTTTATTTCGCACCAAATCTTTTAAAGGGAAAAGTGTATGGTGTGCAAAATCCTAAGCTTCCATTTGCAGCATTGCATGGTGACCCTGATGTATTCGTGGAGGGTAAAACAAGACTTGGACCAACCGCACTTGCTACACTGCGACTTGAGAATAGCAAACATTTCTTTGATGTCCTTAGCCCAGATTTATTAAAGCTTGATCTACACCTAGATGTGATTAAAGTTACTTATGATTTATTGAGTGATTCTGAAATTAGGAATTATATCTTGCGTAATATTTTCTTCCATCTGCCTTTCTTTGGCAAAAGGCTTTTCATAAAAGACGCACAAAAGATTATCCCTTCACTGAAACTAGAAGACATTACATTTGCGAAAGGCTATGGTGAAGTGCGACCACAAGTCGTTGATAGGACAGCTAAAAAACTTGAGTTAGGTGAAAAGAAGATACGCACAGGAAAAGGCATGACTTTCAATATGACACCTTCACCGGGTGCGACCTCATGTTTGCAAAATGCAATGATAGATTCTGAAGAAATCGTTGCATTTTTACACGCAAACTTTGATAAAGAAAGATTCTTAAAAGAATTATCACCAGAAGAATTGCAATAGATTTATATCTGTCAATCTATGTGGGAGATTGTAATCCCACAATCTACTTTTTCTACTATTTTTCAAAGACTGATGAAGCACATCGATATACATATAAGAGAATGAGTGTATTCTCTTACTTGTAGCTTTTTACATTGATTAAAAATTTAATGATTGTCGCAGCTCACTTAAAAATGCGAAAGTTTTTTAGAATCTTGTTTGTAAATTGACTTTATATATATTGGATTCTGAAAGCCATTTTTTGCACCCCGATGATGATATTTAGGATTTTGTAGGTTTATTAATGCTTGCAGCTTTGCTTTTGTGTCTTGCATTTTTGCACGATTTTTACTTGATTCTATTTGTTGATACACACCCTATAACACAAAAGGCGTGTCCTGATACACAGAAAAATTAAGCCAATTTGAGAAAAGCACACTCGCACTTGACTTCCACGAGAGTATCGGCTCCCCATCTTCTCCAAAATAATCAAGCGGTTTTGCTATCTCTAAGCCTTTATTTATATCTCGCTCATATTCCAAACGCAATGTGTCTTTAGCGTATTCTGGGTGGGCTAGGATATAAAAGTCCTTTTCATCTTTTAACGCGCTAATGCCACAAAGCTCGCTCTCTAATAGAATCTTAAGTTTAGAGTTTCTAACCGCATTTTCATCAATCCCAGCGTGTCTTGAATGGGGCATTCTCACAATAGAATCTAGCCCATTTAAAAGCAAATCTTGCGTAACAATTTTGTGTGGAAACACACCAAACACTTTGCTATCTAGCATAACCTTTTCAATGTTATGGAAGTGATATAGCCCTGCCATAGCCCCCCAGCATAGATACATCGTGCTTGTGCAATGGCTTTTGAGATAGTCCATAATCTCTTGTATCTCACTCCAATACGCCACATTTTCAAACTCCAAATGCTCAATGGGCGCACCTGTAACAATCGCTCCATCAAACCGCCGCCCTTTAACTTCGCTAAAATTCACATAGAATCTATCTAAATGGCTTTTTGGCGTGTTTGTGCCGATGTAACTTGCTGTGGATAAAAGCGTGATTTTCACCTGCAAAGGCGAGTTTGCAAGCAGACTTAGAATCTGATTTTCTGTTTCAATCTTTGTAGGCATAAGGTTGATTAAAAGCACTTCAAGCGTCCTAATATCTTGCGTTTTAGCCCTTTTTGCCCCCATAATAAAGGCATTTTGACTAAGCAGGGAATAGGCTGGAATATCTTCTGGGATAACAATGGGCATTTTTGCTCCTTTTAGATTCTATTTTTCTATTGCCTGTTTTAAATCGGCGATTAAATCCTTGCTAGATTCTAGCCCTATGCTTAGTCTAATCGTGCAGGGTGTGATACCCCCGCTTTGAAGCTCTTTTTCACTTAGTTGAGAATGCGTAGTAGAAGCGGGGTGAATGATTAAAGACTTTGAATCCCCGATATTTACCACCATAGCAAAAATCTCTGTGCTATTGCAAATCTTTTGTGCCGCCTCATAACTTTGTGCTTCAAAGCTAATGAGCCCGGAGCTTTGAGAATCTGCATAATATTTTTGCAAAAGGGCGTGATATGGGCTAGATTCTAATCCCGGATAGGCTACACTTTTAACCAAGCTATGAGATTCTAAGAATCTTGCTACATCTAAGGCATTTTGACTATGCTTTTTAATGCGAAGTTCCAAAGTTTCTAGCCCTTGTAATAGAATCCACGCTGATTGCGGGGAGAGTGTCGCACCGATATTTCTAAGCCATTCAGTGATAAGGCGAATGCTAAAGCAAGGCAGGGGTAGTGAAGCATAGACTAGCCCGTGATAACTCGCATCTGGGGTATTAAACGCAGGATAGCGTGGGTTATCTTTAAGTAGCTCGTTGAGTCCTGCTCGCTCAATCACAGCTCCGCCCAATGCACTGCCCTGCCCATTGACATACTTACTAAGGCTATGCACGGAAATATCCACGCCAAAATCAAAAGGCTTGTGTAAAAAGGCAGTCGCCACCGTGTTATCACAAATGCTTATAATGCCGTGCTTTTTAGCAATGGCGGTAATAGCGGTGCTATCAGCGATTGAAATAATGGGATTTGAAATGCTTTCAAAAAAAATCGCCTTTGTTTTAGAATCTATCACAGATTCTAAAGAAGCGATATTATCAATATCAAATGTCCTAGCCTCAATGCCAAAGCGTTTCAGCGTATGGGTAAAAAGCGTTTGTGTACCGCCATAGATTTTATTCGCAAAGATGATATTATCGCCACTCTCCGCACAATTTGCTATCGCATAGAAAATCGCCGCACTCCCACTTGAAGTAGGCACGCCAAAGATTCCACCCTCAACCGCTGCAAGTCTCGCACCTAGCACATCGGTTGTTGGGTTTGTCAAACGCGTGTAGATATTGCCTAGCTCTTTTAGTCCAAATCGTGCTGCGGCTTGCTCTAAACTCTCAAAGCAATAAGCGGTGTTTTGATAGATTGGCACACTCATTGTGCGTTGCGTGTCATAGGTGTATCCTGCGTGCAGGGCGAGTGTGTCTTGGGTGTAGTGAGTATGCTTTAAATTTGCCATTGTTGTTCTCCTTATTTTGTGTTTGTCTTTTTGGTGTTTTTTGCAGATTTGCAAGTGTGGATTTGTTGCTCCGCAACTGCATCTGCGGTGTCGGCTCGGTCATTTGCCTTTAGCAAACTCCCTTCGCCTCCACCTTGAAAACTACAAAACGAAGTTTCTTTAGAAAAATCACTCAAAAATACTGCCGCAAAACTACTTTTCGCTTCTTTGGTGCTTGTAGAATCTTTGTCGATTTAGAATCTACATTTCTACTAGCTTTTACCTAAAAAACCTTGTTTTTGCTTTAAAGATTCTAACCTTGTGAGACTTTATTTATTTCACATTAAAGTAATATAGAATTATTTTTAAAAAATATTCTAAACTTTAAAATATAGAATCTTACTTTAGAAATTAAGTTCTAAATTAATAGGCATATTAACACAAAAAAATGAAAATACAATATGTAATATATAAAAAATTACAAAAAATATAAAGAATGTTACTTTTTTAATCTATTGAAATATGGCTAATTAGTTTCTGTGTGTTATTAAAAAAAATAAAAATGTGAGTAAATAGGGGGCGACTCAATAAGTCTAAATGAGTTTGTGATGTTTGCTATTTAAGCTATTGTTGAAAAGAGCCATAACGCATAAGCTTGTCATAGCGTTTTGCAAGATGGTTTGGAGTGTTTCTTATTTGTTCTAAAGATTCAAGAAAATAAGCCTTGATTTTCTCTGCAGCTGCTACTTTATCTCTGTGAGCGCCACTCAAAGGTTCTTGTATGATATCATCGATTAAGTTAGCTTTTTTTAATTCTTGTGGAGTTATTTTCATAGCTTTTGTTGCGGCTTCAATCTTTGTTGGATCATTCCACAAAATCGCAGCACAACCCTCTGGGGATATAACGCTAAAGATAGAATACTCCATCATGGCTAACCTATCTGCTACGCCGATAGCTAAAGCACCACCGCTTCCACCTTCACCAATAACAATGGATATAGTTGGCACTTGTAGCATGGCAAAATCCTGCAGATTCTTTGCGATAGCTTCGCTCTGCCCTCTCTCTTCAGCTCCAAGCCCGGGATAAGCCCCCGCAGTATCGACAAGCATAAGCACAGGAATATTAAATTTTTCTGCCATTTTTGCTATTCTCAACGCCTTGCGATAGCCTTCTGGGTGGGGCATACCAAAGTTTCTTGTAATCTTATTTTTTGTGCCACGCCCCTTTTCTTCGCCGATAACAATAACGCGTTCGTTCTCAATCTTTCCCAAAAAGCATACTATTGCCTTATCATCTCGAAAATGGCGATCGCCAAAAATCTCATAAGAATCTTGCATAATCAATTCAATATAATCAAGGGCGTAGGGTCTGTCTGGATGTCTTGCTAATTGTAATTTTTGATAGTCATTCAAATTTGCATAGATTTTTTTCATTTCATCTTGCAAGTCTTTTTGTAGAATTGACACTGCGGCATTATCATTTCGCAATGTTGCTGATTCTATATCTTCTTGTAAAAGCTTTAAACGCTGCTCAAAATCTAAATATGTAGCCATTATTGACACTTTTTGAAAATCACAACACCATTTGTGCCACCAAAGCCAAATGAATTACTCATAACACTTTGAAGTGTAGCGGAACGAGCGACATTTGGGACATAGTCAAGATCGCAGAGATCATCTTTTTCTTCTTGATTAATAGTTGGTGGTATTACGCCTTTTTCCATAGCCATAAGCGATATAACCGCTTCAATAGCACCAGCTGCACCTAAACAATGCCCTATTTGTCCTTTTGTAGAGCTGACAGGTGGGACATCGTTGTCAAATACACGCTTTAATGCTTGAGTTTCATGCACATCATTATAATATGTGCTTGTGCCATGTGCATTCACATAGTCGGGCTTAATATTTGCCATTTGCAAGGCTTGTTTCATAGCGCGATACGCACCCTCGCCTTCTGGAGCAGGGGTTGTAATATGATTTGCATCACCACTCTCACCAAAGCCACATAACTCACCATAAATATATGCACCACGCGATTTTGCACTCTCATAATCTTCAAGCACCAATGCACCTGCACCTTCACCCATAACAAAACCATCGCGTTTTTTGTCAAATGGTCTTGATGCTTTGCTAGGCGTATCATTACATACACTCAAAGCCTTCATAGCCGCAAATCCACCAATGCCTATTTCACAAACAGAAGATTCTGCACCTACAACAAGCATTCTATCAGCACAGCCAAGCATAATAGTCTTAGCCGCTTCAATAATGCCATGTGTGCCTGCTGCACATGCAGTAACGCTTGAAAGATTCGGTCCTTTAATCCTATGTGCGATAGATACAAAGCCGCCAAGCATATTCACAAGTGCAGATGGAATGAAAAAGGGGCTAATGCGTCTTACACCCTTTGTATGCCATGCAATAGCATTGTTTTGAATGTTTTCCAAGCCACCTATGCCTGAAGCAGAGCTAATACCAAAGCGGTCGGCAACATCTGGCAAAACTTCTAAGTTTGCATTCGCAAACGACTGCTTACCTCGTGTTATGCTATCTTGCAAGGCTTCCCTAGCAGATAACAAACCAAGCTGGATAAATCTATGTGCCTTTTTCACTTCTCTAGCATCAAGGACAGATTCTGGATCAAAGCCAACGACTTCGCCTGCAATTTGCACGGGAAAATCTGTAATATCAAAAGATTCTATTCTTCTAATGCCACAATTTCCCTTTACAATATTGTCAAATGCAACATCTTTATTTAGCCCCAAAGCATTCACCATGCCAATGCCCGTTACTACAACTCTTCGCAATATGGCTCCTTAAGCACAAATAAGTATAAAGTTTAAGTAACTCGACTTACTTATTCGCAAGAATATAATCTACAACATTTTGCACGGTTTTAATTTTTTCTGCTTCTTCATCTGGAATCTTAATATTAAATTTTTCTTCCAATGCCATGATAAACTCAACAACATCAAGGCTATCTGCATTCAAATCTTTTGTAAAATCAGACTCCGGCTTAATCTCATCTGCTGCAACTTTAAGCTCACTTGCTACTAAATCTTTCACTTGATTATAAACTTCGATAGAATCCATACCTAAACTCCTAATTTTAAATTACTTCTTAAGTCATATTGTAGTCATACTCACTGCTTAAGAAAAGCAAAATTATACATAATAAGTGTTAATAATATCTATAAACTTAGCTATATAACAAAATATTATAATATTTTCTTGCAATGCTTATTTGTATATCAACTCTTATTGAATGTTTTATTAAGTCTAATTTATTCTAAAATACTCTCAATCATATTATGACACAAATCTTTATTAACCGAAGAAGTCATAAGCTGTTTGTAATGATGAAGTAACATTTGCAATGAATGAGAGTTATCTATCAAATAGTAATTTTGAATATATGCAAACAATGCTTTTTGATTAAAAATCTCTGTGCCACTTATTAGCACATTGGCGAAAGTGGCTGGTTCAAGCGGATTATGCCCCCCAACTTTTGCAAATGCCCCACCAAGTATCACAATATCGCTGATTGCATAAAAATTAATGAGAGAACCCATCGTATCAACAAGCAAAATATCCGCATGAATCAGATCTAAGTCTAGTGTAGAATCATTTTGCAATTCACTAAGACACATGGTCTTTCCATATTGTTTGCAAAGCTGAAATACAGACTGAAACCGCTCAGGGTGTCGTGGCACAATGACTAATAGATTTTTTTTAGAATCTTTTTTTATTGTCGTATAGTCTTTAGTGGCGTTGTGAAGATGGGTTTTACATTCATATTCTTTATTGTGATTATTTATAGAATCTAGATTCTCTACCATTTGAGTGGGTGCAGGGTGCAAGGGTGCAAACTTTATAGAATCTAGATTCTTGTCATTTTGAGTATCCAAAACGAGTGAAAAATCTTTTTTAGATTCTGTATTTTTAGACATTTCGCTTTGCTTAATATGACAAGGTTTAGATTCCATATTTTCTAAAACTTCACTATCACTTTCCCATAATGCCTTTGCCTTACTCCACGCATTTAGCACAAATTCTTCCTCGTTTGCATGTGTGCTTGCTGCAACAATGATTAAAGATTCTGGTTTTTTATACGCTATCTTTGGTTTTATAGGGTTTAATAGCTTGAGATTCCCGATTGTTTTTACATTTTTTGCCCCCAAACTCTTTAGCCTTTCTGTGTCTTCATCGCTTTGAGATAATACAGAATCAACAAATGAAAAAAAATGTTTATAAAAGATTCTAAGCTTTTGATAGCGTTTTACGCTACGCGTTGAGATTCTAGCATTAACTAATTTTGTAGTCGCCCCCTTATGCTTTGCATATACAAATAGCATAAGCCAAAGTTCGGCTTCAAACACAAAAAGCTTTTTACATGTCGGTGTAAATAATGGGATAAAGGTCTCAAAAGGCAAATAATCAATGCTAAGATTCTCATATTTTGCATAAAGGTCTTGTGCCTGTTTATATCCAGTCTGTGTGATAACACTAAGAAATATGCTTTGTGTTTTGGGGATAGATTCTATAAGGGTTTGCAGGGACTGCACCTCGCCCACAGAACAAGCATGTAGCCATATATCATAGCTTTCTTTTGAGTGATTTTTGGGGATTAAAAAACGAAGTGGAATGCTTTTTTTATATTTTTCTCTTAATGATAAAACACAAAGCAAGGGCAATGCAAGAACATGCAAGAAACATAAAAGAGTGTAATAAATAAAAGTCATTATGCCTTGTCTTTGGTTAGGTCTTTAACTCTTGCTTTCAACTAGAGCAGAATCATAAAGAATGCGACCACAATGTGGGCAATGCACGATCTCATCGCCCCTTCTAACATCTGCAATATTTTTATCATTTAGCTTGATAAAGCAACCACCACAAGCTTCTTTATACATGGAGATAACGCTTGTATTTCCCGCCCATTTTCGAATCTTTTCATACAATCTTAGCACCGTTGTTTCCATATCTAATGCAGCTTTTGTCCGTTTGGCACTCACCTCATCTTGTTGCTTTTTAATCTCTTGGACTGCTTCATTGCAGCCAGATTCCATACCGCTAATCTCTTCATCAAGCTTTATGACATTAGAATCAAGTGTAGCAATCTTATCTTTTGCCGCTTGTATGCCTTTCTCAAGGGCTTCAATCTCATTGTTAAAGCTTATGCTTTTTTCTCGCAATATGCCTTCTTCCATATCAAGATTTTTCATCTCTTTTTCGCTTTTGCTTTCTTGGATTTTATTGCGAATGCGTTCAATATCTGCAGTAATCACAGCAAATTCATCATTATTTTTTGCAAGAGATTCTTCATTCCTTGCAATGAGTGCTTCTAATTCTTGCTTTTCTTTTAAAGCTTTTGTTTTTTCAGATATTTTTTCGTTCATTGGGGCTTTTTTTTGCTCGATAAGAGGATCATATTTTGACACCTCTAAATCAAGGCGATTTACTTCAATGAGTTTTTCAAGATTTTTATTCATGCAATGCTCCTAAATATAGCAAAATGGATTGTGTGAATTTGTAATTATAGCTTGAATATAGTGTTTTTGTAAAGCTTTTGCTAGTAAATCACTGAAAATACACTCACTTTCAAAGTGTGGAACATCAATAAAGCTAATGCCCTCACTTGCAGCAATCATAGCATCATGATATTTAATATCGCCTGTGATAATGCAATCCCCCTTATTTGCGATTTTATAGGCAGTGGCATTACTCCCACATGTAATGTAGAGGTTATGTATCATATTATCTTTTTGCGTATAGCGAAGTGTATCTAATCCCAATATATTTTTTATATGCGTAGCAAGAGAATAGGTGCTTAATGGTGTGCTTGTGCTATAAATAAGGCTAAAATCTTTCTCACCATTTGGGGTAAAGTTTAGAGATTCTAAGCATAATTTTGTAGCAAAGGCTTTGTTTAAATGCGTTTTATCAAAGTTTGTATGCATGGCTATGACGCTAATTTTCTTTTGCAGACATAGCTCAATGAGATTTGCAGGATATGTATCAGTTTGTATGGTCTTTAATGCTTTAAAGATTAAGGGGTGATGCACGATAAGCAAACTTTCATTTTCTATCGCATTAACCACTTGCATATCAAGTTCTAATGCAATATAGACTTGTTTGCACTCTATTTGCATATTACCGATATTTAATCCACTATTATCCCATTCTGCTTGCATGATAAAAGGACTTATTGAATCAAGTATCCCATAAATTTCTAAAACTTTCATGTTTAACCGCCTATTGAAATTGTGAAATTAAGATAAGATTCTATAGCTCAATTAATGCAAAATCTATATTTTATACTTACAATTCATAAAATAGTTAAAAACTATATCCAACACTCACGCCAAAGAAATTAAAGCCTTTGTTTAAAGGAGTTAAATCGCCATTTGAGTAATGTTTCACAAAAATCTCACAGGATATACCCCCCCCCCCCTTATTTGCCACGGCATAATTATAACCAATAAAGACTTTTTCCCCAAAAGTAAAAGCAGAGTTCATGCGAGAATCTAAAAGTGTGCGAATGTAGATTCCAATACCAACTCCAGCATAAAAGTTTGTGCGTGGTATTGATAACACAATATCTTGTGATACACCAAAGATTAATTGATTAAGGGCTTTTTCACTCCCACTACCAAGAAAGCCCTCAAGCTCTAAAACCATTCTAGCAGGTAATCCAAAAAATGTATTAGGCTGTCCATAATGAAGCCCTATTGCACTAAGCCTTGAAAAGCCACTTCCTGAAAAATCTTGAGCAAACACGATCTTTGCTAAATGCTTTTTATCATTAAAATTTGCATTATAATCTATCCAACGAGACTTTTCCTTGCTTACTTCATTATGAGTTTCATTATTTTCTAAAGCATACGCAAAAGCACAAATAGACACAAACAAAATAAAAACACATCTCATACACAAAACCCCAACAATTATTATTAGTTAATTACTCAAAAAAGGCGGATTATATAGGAAAAACTATAAAATACAGCTTAATCCTTACATGCCATTTTTACCAGCATCTTACTCTCTAAGCAAACATACAATCAAGATTCTTTCACACTTCAATGCTTTGTTGCAAATGCAAATCAAAGCCGCTTAGGGCATTATAGCTTTTATTTGCATTTGCACAATGAGAGCTAAGAAGTGTGAAGTCTTTCACACCAAGTGATTTTAGAATCTGTGCACCGATTCCAAAGTCTTTAATATCACCACAATTTTTTGCGATATTGCCATTTGCGTTATCTTTATCGCTATTAAGACACACAAGATAGCCACCCTGCTGGGAGAGCAACTCTATACTTTTTTGCAGGGCTTGCCATTCACTAGAATCTGTCAAAAGGGCAATATCGCTACTTGTATTGTGGAATCTAATGAGCGGCGTTGTAGCCTGTGGGCTAAAGCTAAAGGCAATATGTTCATTTTCTAAATGATCTAAAAATGTGATTTTCTCGCACTCTTGTGCCATAAACACCGCCTTTTCACGCGAAGTTTCACGCACGAGATTTTCAAAATTTAAGCGATATTGAATGATGTCGCTGACATAGAGAATCTTTAGGTTATGAGTTTTAGCAAAATCAAGTAGGAATTTATCCCCCCGCCCTGCCATCGTGCCATCTTTTTTCATAATCTCACAAATCACACTAATGGGTGCAAGCCCCGCAAGTCTGCAAATATCTACACTCGCTTCTGTATGTCCTGTGCGGATAAGTGTGCCACCACTCTTAGCAATGAGCGGGAAAATATGCCCCGGACGCACAAAATCGCTTGGCTTTGCGTTGTTATCACACATAAGACGGATTGTTAAATCCCTCTCATACGCAGAAATGCCTGTCTTTGCTTCCTTGGCATCAATAGATATGGTGAAGGCGGTTTCGTGGTTGCTATCATTTCTTTTTACCATTGGGGGCAGGTCTAGCTTATGGGCTAGCTCTTGCGTGATAGATACGCAAATAAGTCCCCTTGCTTCTTGAGCCATAAAATTGATTTTCTCTGGTGTGGAAAAGATTCCAGCCATTACCAAATCGCCTTCATTTTCTCTATCTTCATCGTCCATTATGATGATCATTTCACCTTTTTTAATCGCCTCTATGGCGTCTTTCATACGCGTTTGATACATTAGATTAAATACTCCGTAATAACATTTTTAAAAATTATATCAATTTTATTTGACTTTTTAGCAAAACTATGATATGATTTCGCCTTTAACTTCTAACTTCAAGCAAAAGAAGCAAAGCGTTGGGGTATCGCCAAGCGGTAAGGCACCTGGTTTTGGTCCAGGCATTCCGAGGTTCGAATCCTTGTACCCCAGCCAAATATGCAAATTACTACCAAATTTACTTCTAATAGATTTGCTTAATGTGAAGTTATCTTTGATATTTTTGAGTAACGCGGGGTAGAGCAGCCAGGTAGCTCGTTGGGCTCATAACCCAAAGGTCGGGGGTTCAAATCCCTCCTCCGCAACCATTCTCTGCAAGTGAAGCTTATTCTCATGCAATAATACTGATTTTCCAAGTGAAAATTGTTCTCATGTTAATCCTTTCAAAATGAAATTGACTTTACTGGCGTTTTATCTTATTTCTCCCCTTACAAGATAGCACCAAGTAAGGTATTTATTTTAAGTAGGGCATTTATTTTTCTCTATTATCTTAGTTTTACCTTAGAATCTTTATCCATAAAATTTAGCTATAATACAACTCTTGTTTTTACCCATTCATTTAAAATCATATAAATGAGAATCATTAAAACCAAACCCATAAGACCAAAAGGTATATTGTGAAAAAATTGCTTGATTGTTTTGACTATCTCAAACGCTATCATTCTGATTTGCTTGATGTTGTAAGCATTATGCTTGAGCTTTTTATCTTTAAGAGGGAAAATGCTAAAATGCTAGAAGACATGATTGCAAAATCTAGCAAAAGAAAGACAATTAAAGAAGACTTTCATGCAATATTACACAATCTCATAGGAGAAGAATTATATGTGCCTATAAGCAGTAATGCAAATATCTCTAAGATTCTAAAAACGCTTTTACAAAGTAGCACAGAATTGCATAATATCACGCAATTCCTACATATTATCTCACAGAAACGCACGACAAACAAACTCTATTACTACTCTACACCACGAGAAGTTAATGATTTATTAGCATTATTGCTAGATTTACAAGATAATGATGAGGTATATAATCCATGCTATGGTATTGGCAGTATCTTTTTATCCTTAGGGAATCTTAATCCAAATATCCATTTATATGGAGAAGAGTTAGATGAAAGGCTATCAAATATCGCAAGGTTAATCGCAAGATTCACGCAAATAAAAGACTATAAACTCTATGTGAATGATATTTTAAAGCAACCTGTCTTTAAAGCGGGAAGTATCTTGCGACAATTTAATAAGGTGATTTGTAATCCACCGCTTTACGCACACATGGGAGTAGAACAATTAAAAGGCGATGAAAGATTCAGTAAAATTGGCATACTTGCTAAAAATTACCCAGAATTAGTGTTTCTAACACACGCCCTAGCACATTTAAAGCAAAGGGGAGTTTTCATTGTCCGCAATCAAACCTTGCAAAAAAGCTTTTTAGAGGAAAAACTTCGCGATAAGCTTGTAAAAGAGCGTATGATAGAAGCTGTTATTGAATTACCTAAAAATATCTTCCCACACCAAGCCTGTGATTTTTCTGTGCTTGTTATCTCTCATAATAATAAAGAGATTCTGCATATTAATGCGAATAATCCACATTTTTACACCAAAGATGGCAAATATAATCGACTAAGACATATTGATGAAATTGCTAATCTATTTAAACAAAAAAAAGAGAGTGAATTTTCAAAAATCACAAATATAAAAGATGTAAAAACGCATGATTTAAGGGCTAGTTATTATCTTGCTTCTAAGATGATACATACAAATGAATTATTATTAGCTGATATGGGGGCAACAATTTTTCGTGGGCAAAGAGTGCATGGGGGTAGTAAAGATTCTGAAATTACATATTATGATGTAGGTATAGCGGATTTTTCTGTATGTGGATTTAGCACAAAGTTTAGTCATAAAAAGATGAGTGGGGATAAGCAAAAGATACAAAAATATCGATTAAAACCCTATGATATTTTACTCTCACTTCGCAGCATTGTCCCAAAAGTTACCATACTTGGAGAATGTATAAAAGATCACATTGCTGTGGCAAATGCGGGGATTTTGATTCTAAGATTAGCAGATAAAAATAAAGCTATTGGACTTTATTGCTATTTCTTTTCAAATGAGGGCTTTACACATTTAAAAAGGATTTATGAGCAAAGTGGGGAGGGCATGGTATATATTAATGAATTACTAGCGAGTTCTATACCGCCACGCTATCTTTTAGAAGGTAAAAAGAGAATGCAAGAGATAGAATCTCTAAAGCATGAGTTTGAATCGCTTGAGACAAAATTGCAAGATTTAAAACAAACATAAAAATATAATTGTTTAATTTTTCGTTACAATTCTATCTTTATTCTAATGGAGCATAGAGTGATACTTTTAATTGATAATTATGATTCTTTTACATATAATATCTATCAGCTTGTAGCAAAGCTAGGCTTTAGTGTCATTGTGAAACGCAACGATGCTATTGATATTGAAACAATCCGCATGTTAAAACCCACACATATCATACTAGGACCGGGACCTAATAGCCCTAAAGATTCTAGAATCTGCCTTGATATTATTACGCAGTTAAAAGGTGAATATCCTATTCTTGGTATCTGTCTTGGACATGAAGCCATTTTGTATGCCTTTGATGTGCCTATTGTCAATGCAAAAAATATAGTGCATGGCAAGGTATCTCCACTCACACACACAGAAGATGGAATCTTTACAAATATCCCCCAGCATGTCCAAATCACTCGCTATCACTCTTTAGTCGCTAAAAGAGAGCAAATACCAGATTGCTTTCACATTAATGCTGTGAGTGATGATGGCGAAGTTATGGCGGTAACACACAAGCAATATCCACTTTTTGGCTTACAATTTCACCCAGAATCTATTGGCACACAATATGGCGAAAAGATGATTCTAAACTTCATTCACTACAAAAGGCGAAGCATACCTATAAAGCTTTACCTGCAAAAATTAGCCCATTTAGAGAATCTAAGCTTTGTAGAAAGCTATGATTTAATGGAGTGTATCGCAGAAAACGATCTCACACCAGCACAACTTGGCAGCCTTATCACAAGCTTTTATCACAAAGGACCAAGCGGGGAAGAACTTGCGGCATTTGCAAGTCTTCTCATATCAAAGGCAAAGCATTTTGAAATACAAGATTCTAAACGCATTGATATTGTCGGCACGGGTGGGAGTGCGAGAAAAACTTTTAATGTTTCAACGACAACTGCCCTATTGTTAGCAAGTATGGGCTTAAAAGTCGCAAAGCATGGCAATCGCGGTATTACAAGTAAAAGTGGGAGTGCAGACTTACTCACAAATCTAGGCATTAATATCAATATGGATATGCAGACTTGCAAGGCATGTTATGAGAATCTTGGCATTACTTTCCTTTTTGCACCAAATATCCATAACGCCCTAAAACATGTGCAAGGTGTGCGTAAAGAGCTAGGCTTTAAAAGCTTTTTTAACTTACTTGGTCCTTTAAGTAATCCATTGCGACCCACACATCAGCTTATAGGTGTGTTTAGCAAAGATTATACAGAACTTCTTGCAAATGCCCTAAAGATTCTAGGCGTTGAAAGGGCAATGGTCGTGCATGGGCTAGATGGTATTGATGAGATAAGTCTTTGTGCAGCAACACAAGTTAGTGAGCTAAAAGATGGAGAGATTCACACTTATATTTTCTCACCGCAAAAGCTAGGTATAGAACTCGCCAATCACGCAGAATTACGCGGTGGCGATGTCGCTATGAATGCAGAAATCACACTTGATATACTAAGCGGTAAAGCAAGTAAAAAAGCAGATTTAGTCGCTCTAAATGCAGGTGCAAGTCTTTATATCTATGGCTATGCTGATAGCATTGAAGCTGGATTTCATTTAGCAAGAGAGCATTTACAAAGCAAAAAAGCATTAAATCTTTTAGAATCTTTTCGCTTGCAAAGTAACATATCGCAAAGTAATATGAAAAACGAGTAAGGTGTGTATATTAAAAGCTAAAAGCAATTTTGGCTTATCAGTAACTATTGATACAAGTCCATATTGTCTCTTTTTGAGAGACAATTTTGTGTTGTAAGGTAAATAATCAATCTATATAAATGTATATCCCCATAATCTTGCAACTCCGTATTTATAACACAAAATTATTCCTATTCTCTATTTAAAAATAACATAGCCTTGTGGGTCTATTGTAAAAGCTTATAGCATTATATAAATACATGCCTTTTTCTAGGCTAATCGCATTAAAAAACCTTACGCAAGGTTTGTATAAACCGCTTGCACATCATCATCATCTTCGATTTTATCGAGCAGTTTATCAAGTTCTTGCATTTGCTCTTCTGTAAGGGTTATGGGGCTTGTTGGGATTCTTACAAGTTTTGCGGACTTTACTTCAATATTTAGATTCTCTAAACCAAGTGCTAATGTCCCAAAATCTTCATATTTAGAATATGCTGTATAGCTATTTTCTTCTTCATTTTTTTCTAATAAATCAAGTCCGCAGTCGATGAGTGCTAACTCTACTTCATCAACATTATCATCATTTAAAGTGATTTGAAACTCGCCCTTTCTCTCAAACATAAAGTCAATCGCCCCATTTGTAAGCAAGCTTGCATTTGGCGTTTTGTTGAAATAGCTTTTTATGTTTGCGACCGTTCTTGTTGGATTATCAGTCGCACATTCTATAAATATAAGCACACCATTTGCGGCTTTGCCCTCGTAGCTTACTTCCTCAAAATGTCCGTCCTTGCCACTTGCACGCTTGATTGCCGCATCGATATTATCTTTTGGCATGTTTTGTGCCTTTGCATTAGCGATAGCCGTGCGTAATTTTGCATTCATTTCTGGGTCTAGTCCGCCCTCTTTTGCGGCGATTGTGATTGCTGTCGCAAGCTTTGGAAAGATTTTACTCATTTTGCCCCATCGCTTTTCTTTTGCAGCTCTACGATATTCAAACGCTCTACCCATAATAATCTCCCTGCTAGATTCTAAAAATAAAAGGCGACATTATATCATACGCATTTAAATGTTTTAGAATCTATGAACTTCTATCAAATACGCTATAATTTCACACATAACACAATATAAAGGAAAAATATGAAAAAAATGGTCGAAGACGCATTAAAACAAGTAATTTACCCAAACTTTGAGAAAGACATTGTAACCTTTGGCTTTGTAAGTAAGATAGAGATAAACAATAATGTATGCTATCTTAAGGTAAATATCCCATCAAGCAATGAAGAAGTCATTAAAAAAGTCAAAGAAGAGATTCTAGAAAAGACAAAATCCCTTCCACTAGCAAATATCGACATAGAGATTGTAACGCCAAATATACAAAAAGCACAAACAGAGCAATCCCCTAAGAATCTAGCCCCATCAATCAAGCATTTTGTAATGGTAAGCAGCGGTAAAGGCGGTGTTGGTAAATCAACAACAAGTGTGAATCTCGCCATTTCACTCGCAAAAAGCGGTAAAAAAGTAGGCTTACTTGATGCTGATATTTATGGACCAAATGTCCCGCGTATGTTTGGACTAGATGGCGTTGAGCCAAAGACTAGCCAAGATGGTAAGAAGCTTTTACCTTTAGAGCAGTATGGTGTCAAAATGATAAGTATAGAATCTATCTATGGTAAAGGGCAGAGCTTTATATGGAGAGGACCTGTGGTTATGCGTATCATTACGCAGTTGCTGCAAGATGTGGAGTGGGGAGAGCTTGACATTATGGTCGTTGATATGCCACCGGGAACGGGTGATGCACAGCTTACACTAGCTCAAAGTGTGCCTGTTGGTGCGGGTATAAATGTAACGACACCGCAAATGGTAGCCATTGATGATGGATTCCGTGCGCTTGATATGTTTGCAAAATGCAATATCCCAATTTTTGGAATCATTGAAAATATGAGTGGTTTTATATGCCCTGATTGTAATAAAACCTATGAGATTTTTGGAAAGGGTAATAGCGATATGTTAGCACAAGAGTTTCATACAGAAGTTGTAGCTAAGATTCCATTAGAGCCAAGCATTGTAGCAGCAAGTGATAGCGGTAAGCCTATTAGCTTCTTTGAGCCTGATAGCAGGACAAGCAAAAGCTATATGGAATGTGCCTTGCGTTTAATTGAATTTTTAGAATCAAATAGGGCAGATAATAGCGCCATTCAACCGCGTTAGATTTCTCGCATGACTTAAGCAGATAGTTCTAAACATACAAAAGTTTAGATTCTATACCTTTAAGGTGGGTGCAAAATGGGGTTTTAGATTCTAATGCAAAATTTTGTTTTGATTAAAACCCAGAATGGCTTTGAATATGTGTTAGAATCTAGGCAAGATTTAGCACAAGGTTTGGAATCAGTCAAATTTATAATGGAGTAAAACATGGCATTAGAGATTCTAAAAAAACTTATACAATATCCTACAATCACGCCGCTAGAGCATGGAATCTATGAGTATATACAGACACTTTTACCTTCATTTCAAGCTTTATATATTGAAAAAGGTGGTGTAAAAAATGTGTTGTTTTATAAGATTCCAAAGGGATATGATGAAAAGAGTGCATGGGATAGACTAAAGCATTTTTGCTTTGCAGGGCATATTGATGTGGTAAAGCCCGGTGGCGGGGCAGTTGTGCCAAAGGATATACACGACACACAAGATAGCGAACAAAATAAAGGTGAGTGGAGTTATCCGCCATTTACCCCTACAATACATGATGGCTATATCTATGGTCGTGGCACGCAGGATATGAAAGGTGGTATTGCCTGTTTTATCAAGGCATTGCAAGATTTTATAAGTGAGAATGAAACTCAAATGATTTTTTCTGTGCTTTTAACAAGTGATGAAGAGGGTGAAGGGATCTATGGCACACAATACATGCTAGAAATCCTAAAAGAAAAGGGCATGCTACCTACATACGCCATTGTCGCAGAGCCTACAAGCACGAAGTTTGCGGGGGATACGATAAAGGTTGGCAGACGAGGGTCTATTAATGGTGTGATTAAGATTCTAGGGAAGCAGGGGCATGTCGCCTATCCTGAAAAGTGTATCAATCCAGTGGAGTTACTCGGCAGTAAGCTAGGGCTTTTAGCGGGGGTAAATCTTGATAGTGGAGATTGCGTATTTAGCGCATCAAAGCTTGTGATAACGGATATAAGAGGCGGCATTGAAGCGGTGAATGTAACGCCCAATGATTTAGTCATTATGTTTAATGTGAGAAACTCCACAATGACGACTTTAGAGAGTGTGAAATCGCATGTAGATTCTGTATTGAATGGACTGCCTTACACGCTAGAGCTAAAACAAAGCTCAAAAAGCTTTCATACAAAAGATAGTGTTTTAATCACGCTTTTACAAGATTCTATCCATGAAGTAGCACAAATACAAGCAGATCTTAGCACAAGTGGTGGCACAAGTGATGCAAGATTTTTGAGTGAATATGGCGTAGAAGTGGTAGAGCTTGGCTTATGCAATGATAGAATCCACGCAGTAGATGAAAGGGTGTCTTTGCAAGATATAGAACAATTAGAGAGAATCTTTTCTGTATTTTTGAAGAGATTGTTACAAGATGGGGTGTAGAATTTATAAATTTTGCACCCTACACCTACCCCAAGCGATTGAGAATCTAGATTCCACAAAACAGCTTGTCATATTGAGCGAAGCGAAATATCTAATATGAAATCTAAGTAAAGATTAATCTAAAAATAGATTCAAATAAAGATGTTTCACTTTTTACAAAAGCCCAAAATGACACAAATCTAGAATCGTTTAGTCTCACGCAACTTAAAAGGATAGCGAGTTTTTCACTTTATAAACAATAACTTTATAAAAAATATTCTATAATACGCCTTTACTAGATTGCAAAAAAGGATAGCAATGCGTTATGATATAGCCATAGAAGTTAGCACAAGAGATGGTGTTTTAAATCCAGAATCAAAAGCGATTTTACAAGCATTGCAAGGGCATGATTTCGCGGTATCAAAACTCACTATGAATAAAAGATTCTATCTCACTTTAGAGGCAAAAGATAAGGTTGAAGCACAGAATCTAGCAAAAGACATGTGTGAAGATTTTCTAGCAAATCCAATCATACAAGATTATACAATCAAAGTGCAAGAAGCATAATCTAGGGGCGTAGTTATGGTAGCGATTTTGCATTTTTTAGGGACAAATTGCCAATATGATGTTGCGAACTTTTACACAAGACAGGGTATAGAAAATACGCTTATATGGCACACAGAAAGCACTTTGCCAAAAGAGACGAAGTTAGCCGTTATTGCAGGTGGGTTTAGCTATGGCGACTATCTTAGATGTGGGGCAATAGCCGCTCAATCTCAAAGCATGAAAGCATTAAAGCGATATGTGGAGAATGGGGGTAGGGTACTTGGCATTTGCAATGGATTTCAGATTCTATGTGAATCAAAGCTTTTGCCCGGCGTGCTTATGCGGAATAAAGACTTAAAATTTATCTCTAAAAATGCCCTTTTGCGTGTAAAAGCAAAAGATAATGCTATGCTTAAAGACTATGGGGAAAATGAAGAATTTATGCTGCCTATAGCACACGCAGAGGGGAATTATCAAATAGATTCTAAAGGCTTAGAAACACTATATAATAATAATCAAGTGTTGCTGCAATACGCTGATGATATAAATGGCAGTGTGGATAAAATCGCTGGAATCTGCAATAAAGAACACAATGTCTTCGGGCTTATGCCACACCCTGAAAGAGCGGTGCATAAGAAGTCAATTAACACAGATTCGCTAGATAACTCAAGCCAAAATGCTATGGGTATAGCCATGCTTCATTCACTCTATAATGAAGCATAAATTGTTTGGTATATATTTTGCTTTTAATACAAAACTGCTAGATTAAGGATATGATGATGAAAAAAAGGATATTTTTACTCGCTTTAATTAGCTTTTCTCTTTGCGTGTATGCTGCTGATGAAGAGCAGGCAGAGACAAGAGCCGCACAACCAAAAGCACAGCAAAATACGGGCAATTCGGGGAAAAGCCCTGTAACAAATGTGCCTGCAAATGGCGGCTATGACTTACGCGATCCAAGATATTATGGCGGACAATACAATATGCAAGGCGGATATTATCCACAGCAATATTATGCACCTTATGGTGGCTACTATCGCTATGATCCTTATGATCCAAGGACTTATGAGCGATATTATGACCCTTATGATCCACGAACCTATGAGAAATACTATTATGGCAATAACTTCTATTATCCTGTGCCTTCATATCCTACGCCCTCGATTCCACAAACTATACCAAGCTATGGTCAAGGGCAACCTGTGTATAATGGCGATGAAGAGAAACCACAAGCCCCAAGTGTTGTGCCAAGCCAAAATCAAGCATGGTTTGATGAAGGCGGTGGGAATCAGATTCAAATCGCACCAACGCCGCCAAGTGATATTGCTATAAGCTATGCACCGCGTGTGCCACCAATGCCTTATACACCAAATAACATTAATATCGTGCAACCAAGCTATAATTTCCCTAAGCCAGATAATAGTCCAACAGAAAACGCACTGGCAGATCCAAAAAGTGCAAGTGCTACACTAAATGCAGGGGTTGAGGCGGCAAGAAAGGGCGATTATAAACAAGCTTTGAGTATGTTTAATACTGCATGTGATCAAGGTAATCCTGCAGGCTGCTTTGGTGTGGGTGTAATGTTTATGTATGGGGCTGGAGTGCAGAGTGATACACAAAAGGCGATTAAATACTATCAAAAAGGCTGTGCTGGTGGCGATCCAACTGCATGTGCGAATCTTGGTATGATTTATGATGAAGCACCAAATATGGGGAATAATAAGCAAAAAGCTGCAGAAATGTATATGACAGGCTGTGCTGGTGGTGATGTCGATGCGTGTAATAATATCGGCTGGGCGTATGCAAATGGCTCGGGTGTGCCAAAAGATTTGAATAAAGCCTTGCAATACTATCGCTTTGCGTGTGATGCAGGTAGTCAGCTAGGCTGCTATAATCTAGGCTTACTCAATAATGCAAGTAGCGCGTATGGAATCAATAACGCAAATATGAATCCAGCGGATTTAAACTATGTAGCATGTAATGCAGGGGATATTGTAGGCTGTGCAAATCTTGGTTATATTTACGCACAAGGGCTTGAGGGTGCGCCGATTAACTATGGACTTGCGGCACAATATTTTAATACCGCATGTATGGGCGGTGTAGCAAGTAGCTGTAATAATCTAGGTGTTTTATACGAGCAGGGCAGGGGCATTACACAAAATGCAGGACAAGCTTTGCAAATGTATAGCCTTGCATGTGAAGCAGGACTACAAAATGGCTGTGATAATTACAGAAATCTAAAGAAAAAGGTTGGGGGATAATTTAGATTTAATCGTTCAGGTGAGCTGTGGGCTTATGGGGTATAAATGAGTGGATTGTAGATTCTAGTAGTTGTCATATTGAGTGTAGCGAAATATCTAGTATAGAATCTACATTTTATAGCTATATAGTTAAGTATATGTAAGAAGTGGATATGAAAAAACTAAAATGGCTCAATGTATCTTGTGTATTTAATAAGATTAAACATTCCCTATGTGCTTTTAAAGTAAAACCTCTTTATTCCTATGTGAAAAAAGCTCTAAACCATAAATTCACATTTAGCTTATCATGTCGCAATGCACCAGATTCTAATAAAACCTTGACAGATACAAAGCTAATATGGAATCTAGATCCTAAAAAGCTACATAAAATCATACGATATAGCACAGGTTTTAGCATGATGGAGCTTTTATTTGTGCTTGTGATAATCGGCATATTAGCGAGTCTTGCATTGCCACGCATAAGCTTTTCTCGTAATAATGCCCTAAGTGTTGCTATCCAAAGCGATATACAAACCATTATTTCAAGCACACAAGAATATGCGATTACAAATGAGTTTATGCCGCAAAATGCTAATCCACAATGGCTTGTTAACTACCTGCATTTATCACCACAGCGATGGGTTGTAAGTGGAGATTCTCTAAAAATTGCTAAAAATGGTGTGCCAGATTCTCAAAACGACTGCCTTAGTATTCGCTTTAACCAAACAAGTGCTTTAGAGATTCTATTTAACAGATCTCAAAACTCTAATTTATGTCAGAATCTTTTGAAAAATTATGCAAGTGATATTATCATTCCCCTGCATATTACGCCTTAAAGATTATTAGATTCCCGCTACATTTTACTGATATAATTATAAAAATATAAAAGGATATACATGCAAATTGTCTTTGGACCTATTCTATCAAGACGCTTTGGTGTGAGTTTGGGTATAGATTTAAGTCCCTACACAAAGCAATGCAATTTTGACTGCGTATATTGTGAGCTTGAGGCAAAAAAGCCAATGGACGCACAAACTCAAATCGCACCGCTAGAGATTATCTTAGAATCTATTCAGCATGCTTTGAGAACACACACCGATATTGATGTGCTAACCTTTACTGCGAATGGAGAGCCAACTCTTTATCCACACCTAGAAAAACTCATATTACAAGTAAAAGAATTATTAAAAGAATATCCAAACATTAAAACCCTTATACTAAGCAATGGCTCTCGTTTCCACGCACAAAAAAATGCACTCAATCACTTTGATATTGTTAAATTTTCGCTTGATTCTGCGGTTACAAAGAATTTTAAACGCGTGGATAAGCCAAGTAAAACGCTTGATTTAGTTACAATTAAACAAGACATTAAAGACTTTTCTAAGCAATATGGCGGTGAGTTAGTCGCTGAAGTATTGATTGTAGCAAACATGAATGATGATATGGAATCTAATAAGGAGAATGCCGCATTTTTGCGTGAAGTGGATATTAAACGCGTGGATATTTCAACCATTGATCGACCAAGCTCCCATAGAGTATATCCTGTGAGTAATGAAAAGTTATATGAGTTAAGCACATTGTATGAAGGGCTAAATGTATGTGTTGTTACGCGTAAAAATGATGCGATAAATGTTACGCAACAAGACCTTAGCGAAACAGAGATTCTAGAACTATTAAAAAGGCGACCTTTAACGCATGTAGATTGTGAAATTTTACTCACAAAAGAGAGTGTAAATCGACTTGAAAATATGTGTGCGATAGGACAAATAAAGATAAAAAATATTGCTGGTGTGTCGTTTTATTGCGTGTAGTTTCTCTTGTGCCTAGCAGATATGGTATGTATGCTGAAGTAGATAGACTTTTGTGCGTGTTTTTTACACAAATAAAATTAATGCTATTACAATACTTTGATTTTTTTATGTTTTAAAGCATATTTTGAGTGATTTTTTGTTACAATTCCTGCGATTAAAGACTGATGAGGAAAATATGGAAACACTGCAATATAAAGACTTTGGTGTGGATATAGACGAGGGCAATAGCTTCGTCCAAGCATTAAAACCACTTGTAAAAGAAACTTTTAATCCGCTTGTTTTGGGCGGTTTGGGTGGCTTTTCTGGTTGCTTTGCCATGCCGACAGGTTACAAAAATCCTATATTATGTGCGGCGACTGATGGCGTTGGCTCAAAGCTTAGTCTAGCCCTTAGTCATAATAGGCTAGATAATATAGGCATTGATTTGGTTGCTATGTGTGTGAATGATCTTATTTGTGATTTTGCTGTGCCTATGTTTTTTCTTGATTATTATGCTACACATAAACTTGTGAGTGAAGATGCCTTGCGTATTGTGCGTGGTATTGCAGAGGGTTGCAAACAGGCAAAATGTGCCTTAATAGGCGGTGAAACTGCAGAAATGCCAAGCGTATATGCAAAGGGTGATTTTGACCTAGCGGGTTTTGCAGTAGGCATTGCAGAAAGAGATGATATACAAAGGCGTTCAAGCATAGCAGAAGGTGATGTGATACTCGGCTTAAAAAGCAGTGGATTCCATAGCAATGGATTTTCCCTTGTGCGTGGCATTATCGATACAAAAAAGATTAATGTAGAGATGGATTTTTTAGGAAAAACACTCATAGATTCTATACTAGAGCCTACTCGAATCTATGTAGAACCATTTTTGCAACATAAAGATTCTATAAAAGGACTAGCCCATATCACAGGCGGGGGGATTAAAGAGAATCTTATCCGCATTTTGCCAGAAAATACACAGGCTATTATTAGTGAAAGTGCCATAGAGATTCCAGAAATTTATCAGTTTTTCCTGCCCTATGTTGATAAAGAAGAGGCATGGCGTGTATTTAATATGGGCGTTGGCATGGTAGTTATCGTGCCAAAAGAAAACGCGCAAAAGTTAGCACAAAGTATGCAAGCTAGTGTCATTGGACATATACAGACAGGGCAAAAGCAAGTTATCATAAAGTAGATTCTATGAAACTAAAATTCTATGCGAAATTATATGCTTTACCACTTGGTATTATATGTGCATGTTTTTTAGTATATTATTTTGTTTTTGATTCTCTCACTCAATATCAGCAACGCGTAGTTACTATTACCCAAGTAGAAAATCCACAAAACAATGATGAAATTGATGAAAAAGTGCGTATGAAAGAAGAGCTAGAAAAAATCAAGCAAAGCTCAAATGTCGATTTTATCCACAATACCCTATCGGAAAATCTAAATCGCATTAGCACCTATGCAAACATAGAGTTTGAAGACACAAAAGCAATCGCACAGACAGAACCAAAACAGAAGCCAAGTAACCCACAAAATCGCAGCACAATAGAAGTGAATAAAATTGATAATGTAGATTATGTCCCATACAGACAGATTCACACGCATGAGTTACCAAACGCATTTTCAGCAAATCTAAACTCCCCAACAAATATTAAACTCTATAATACCAACAATCCCTATGATGTGAAAAGCATACAAATCGCACAAAAGGATAAAAAACAATGGGCGACCCCAACCACAAAACAAGCAAAAATCTACCACTCACCAAACACGCAATCAAAGATAATCGCCATTAATAAAGATGGTATCAAAATGCAGGTTATAGACACCAAAAAATCATGGGCTCATGTCCGCTATGCCATCAATAAAGAAACTTTTATAGACGGCTATATCCCTTTACAAAATATACGATTTGTTAATAAATAATACAATTTCAGTTCGGTAGGCTGTGAGAATCTAAAATATAAGAAAAAGTCCTTTAATTGATAGTAAGGAGTCTAGCTTTGTTGTATGAGTGTCAAAGAGACACCATAATTAAACGAGATTCTCATTTCCACCACTCTAAAACAAACCACAATTTCCACTTTACTACAAAACTTCTGCTAGAATCCCAAGTCTTATACAATAAGAGTTTCAGCATAAATATAAGGATATATATGAATAAGATTTATAAAATCAAAGGTTTTACTCCATTTATCATTGTAGCATTTATCAATGCCTTTATTGATTTAGGGCATAAGGTGCTAATGCTAAGCATTATCTATAAGTCATTTAGTGAGGGGGAACATTTATTTTATAACTCCATTGCAAATGCACTTGTGATTCTGCCTTTTGTTCTGCTTTTTTCCCCTGCTGGTTTTCTTAGTGATAAGTTTTCAAAAAATAAGATTCTAAAGATTGGGGCTTTTGTTAATATCATTCTTTTATGTATTCTTATGTTTTTTTACTCCATAGGCTTTTTTTGGGGGGCATTTTATATGACGCTGCTTATGGGTATGCAAGCTGCCATTTACTCCCCTGCAAAGTATGGGTATATAAAAGAGCTTGTAGGTAAAGAGAATCTTACATGGGGAAATGGCATTATACAAGCAACTGCGATTGTAGCAATGCTTGGTGGTATGATATTTTTTTCAGCCCTTTTTGAGAGATTCTATACAGATGGACTTACAGATCCCTCACTCATTATAAAAGATATGGTGTTTTTAGCGATACTGCTTTGCTTCTTTGCATGTTTGGAATTTTTACTAAGCTTTAGACTACCGACAATAAGACAAGATTCTAATATTTCATTCAATAAGGACAAATATCTAAGAGGTGAGCTTTTAAAAGAGAATCTAGCAGTTATGAAAAAGCATAGAATGATTTATCTCTCTGTGCTTTTTATAGCAGTATTTTGGACTATCTCACAACTGCTTGTTAATATCTTTCCTGTATATGCGAAAAATGTATTAAGAATCATGGATACAGATATTGTCAATATGCTTATTGCTTGCACTGGACTTGGCATTATTGTAGGCTCAATCATTGCTGGTCGCTATTCTAAAAACTATATTGAGACAGGTCTCATACCGCTTGGTGCGTGTATCATGTCTATTGCCCTTTTATTATTTGGCGTTTTTAACTCTCTATTTAGCATTTCACTTCTTTTCTTTCTTTTTGGCTTAGGTGGGGCATTATATGTTGTGCCATTAAATGCGTTAATGCAGTTTTATAGCAATGATAAGGAATTGGGGACAATCCTTGCTGGAAATAACTTCGTGCAGAATATCGGCATGCTTTTAGCCCTATTTATCGCTACTTTATTTGGCATACAGAATCTACCTGTTGAGTGGCTTTTCTATGTGAGTGCCTTGCTTGGAATAGTCGCTACTTTATATATGATAAAGCTATTACCTTTCTCACTTGTTAGAATCTTAGTTAGCATGGCAATATTGCAGAGATACAGACTCGTTGTAGAGGGCTTTAATAATATCCCGCAAAAAGGCGGTGTATTGCTGCTTGGGAATCATATCTCATTTATCGACTGGGCTATCGTGCAGATGGCTGTGCCTAAGAAAGTGTATTTTGTAATGGAGAGAAGTATTTATTCTCGTTGGTATATTAAGTTTTTCCTTGATTTCTTTGGTGTGATACCTGTATCTAGCTTAGGAAGTCGTGGGGCAATAGAGCAGATTCAAAAGAGATTAAGCAATGGAGATATTGTGTGTTTATTCCCTGAAGGTGTGATTAGTCGGCATGGACATTTAAATGAATTTAAAAGTGGATTTGAGAAAATCGCACAAGGTGTTGATGAGAGTCTTGCAGTTGTTCTGCCTTTTTACATTCGCGGTATGTGGGGCAGTATCTTTAGTCGTAGCAATGAGCAGTTTAGAGAGCGTAAAAAAAGCTTTACAAAAAGAAGTGTAAGCATTGCCTTTGGTATGCCCCTGCCACTTCATACACAAAAAGAAAAGATTAAAGCAAAAGTATTTGAGATGAGTTTTAAAGCATGGGAACATCAGTGTCAAAACTCGCCAACTATCCCTGCTGCTTTTATAGAATCTTGCAAACGCGGTGGAGGCGATATTGCTATCATTGATACACAAACAGGCAGTATGTCTTATCGTAAATTGCTTACACTTTGTGTTATGCTTAGTCAAGATATGAAAGAGTTAAGCTATAAGCCACTACCAAAAAGGACAAATAGCTGTTCTCTTCCAAATGATTGCATAGGTGTTATGCTGCCTGCTTCTTTAGCAAGTGTGTTATGTAATTTCTCAAGTATGATGGCTGGAAAAATCGTTGTCAATCTCAACTTTACTGCCGGACCAAAGGCGATTAAAAGCGCAATAGTGTCTTCTAATATCTCACATATCTATACTTCAAAAAAGTTTTTAGAAAAGCTAAAAGACAAAGGCATAGAGATTGATTTTAGCGGTGTTACCCTGCATTTTATGGAAGATATTGTCGCACAGATTCGTAAGCAAAAAGTAGCCTTTATACTCAATATTTCTTTTATCACACTTGCACCTACTTGGCTTTTAAAGCTTTTGTTTGCAAAGGAAAGCAAGATAGAATCTGTATGTGCCATTCTCTTTAGTAGCGGGAGTGAGGGCGTGCCAAAGGGTGTTATGCTTAGTCATTTAAACATTATGAGTAATATCGCACAAATCGCTGATGTAATCCATGCAAGAAATGATGAGACCATGCTGTCTTCTCTGCCACCATTCCATGCTTTTGGCTTAACCGTTACAACGCTTATGCCACTTATTGAAAATATGCTTGTCATCTCACATGCTGATCCAACAGACGCATTAGGTATCGCAAGGGCAATAGCACAAAATAATGTAACAATCATGTGTGCGACTTCTACCCTACTTGGAATCTATGCGAGAAATCCAAAGATTGATAGAGTAATGTTTGATAGCATTCGTTTAACTGTGGCAGGGGCTGAAAAGCTAAAAAAAGAAGTGCGTGAGGCTTACACGATGAAGTTTAATAAGCCCATTTATGAAGGCTATGGTGCGACTGAAACCACGCCTGTTGCAAGTGTGAATCTACCTGATGAATTTGATGTTACATTCTGGCAGATTCACAGAGCAAATAAAGAGGGCAGTGTAGGTATGCCACTTCCTGGGACTGCTATTAGAATCGTAGATTATGACACGCTAGAAGAGCTGCCATTAGGAGAGCATGGACTAATCCTTATAGGCGGACATCAAATCATGGTAGGCTATCTCAATGATGAAGAAAAAACAAATGAAGTGATTATCGATTTACATGGAATCCGCTGGTATAAAAGCGGGGATAAAGGCTATCTAGATTCTGATGGTTTCTTACATATTACAGACAGATATTCTCGCTTTGCAAAAATTGGCGGTGAGATGATTAGCTTATCAAGCGTTGAAGAAGAGATTGCAAAAGTCTTTAAACATAAAGAGATTTCAAGTGAAGTAAAGTTTTGTGCAGTAGCACTCGAAGATAGCAAAAAAGGCGAAAAAGTAGTATTACTTATAGAATCCCCACAAGAGCATTGTGCCATAGCAATTGAGAGTATTAAAAAATCTGATATTATCCCGCTTAAAAAGCCAAGCGAATATTTTATCGTAGATAAGATTCCAATACTTGGCAGTGGTAAAGTAGATCTAAAAAGCACAAAGGAACTTGCTAGGGAGATTGAGGGAAAGAAGTTTATGGGATAAACATTTGATTATTGGAATATATAAGTTAGAGAGAGTGATATTGGATTTAATCTTTGGATATGAAAATGAATGAGTTGAACCCCAACAAATTTTATAATCTTATGCTTCATACCCGCACAACAATTAGTTTACAAAAACATAAATGTTATTCGCCATAATTCGCAATTCTATATTTACAACAACAAAATATCTTTCTATTTTTCTATTTTAATTCAACATTTAATCACTTCTTAAAATGCACTTGACTCGTTTTTTTTGTAAAATCGGCTTTCTATTTTTTATGAAAGGATAAACATGAGATTATCAAAATCTTTGATTGTAGGCACATTTTTAGGTGGTGCGTTTTTTATTTCCGGTTGTTCACAGAATATCGCAAAGTTTTCAGTTGCAACGACAGGTAATATGAATATGCCATCAAATTTACAAAAAGGCACAACCGTTGAGGGCAAGGATTGTATTACTAGAGTTTTTGGAATCCCATTTGGCAATAGGAATAATAGGGTAAGTAATGCTGTTGGCAAGGCGTTAGATATGGCGACGAAGAAAGGACAACCAAACGACGCGCTTGTAAATGTGGATATTCGTTCAAGCTCTTGGAATATTATTATTTTTGGCAGACAATGTATAATTGCAAAAGGACAGCCAATAGGAGCTTCTTCTGTAAATGATTCTAAAGCAAGTAAAAAAGAAAGCAAAGATAGCTAGTTTGCAATAGCACAAAGGGTATCGAATGTGAAAGCGACAAATACTCTAAGATAAGTGGCATAATAGTTTATTGTGTTGTAAACTTGGCTATCAACAATGGCTATTTGAATCTAAAACAAGATTTATTGTGTTTAGATTCTATGTTTTTTGTCATATCTGCTTGTAAGCAATTTGCTTGTCTTTATCGAGCAAATTTAGCAATATAAGGCTATTGTGTAACTTCTAATGCTTTTCTACGCTTTGATATTATTAAAAAGTTAGTTGTTGTATTAAATTTGAGTGAAACATTGGTTGGGAATACAATATTCACCAAAACTTTACAAGGCTATTTTCGACTCACTATATCTTGTAACTTTTCTATAATTTCATTGATGGCTACAATCTCATCAGTTTCATTCATATTTTGCGTTGTTTTATACAAAATCACAAAATATTTAGAATCCATATTATCACCAGACCAAAGATAGCTATCTCTCTTGCTGCATAGCCATATTAAAGGTGTATTAAGATTATTTGCAAGATGACTAATTGCTGTGCTAGGGCTAATAAGGGCTATGCTTTGCTCCAGTAAAGCCACAAGGTTTATTAAATCATCATCATTATAAAATATAGATACATTATGTAAAGATTGAAGTTTTAATAATTCTGTATTGCCCGCTTCATTGCCTTTATATGTTGGTATAACAAAATGCAGGTTTGGATATAGCCCTGATAGTTTATATAGAAGTTTTTCATATCCGCACAAGGTGAGATTGCAAAATGTGCTACGCACAAATGGATTAACTACCACGATTTTTTGTTGTATGTGTCTAGATTCTATAAATTCTTTAACCTTTGCCTTATTTTTGTCGCTACTTTTGAATCTAATATAAGAGTAGTCTATCGTAGCTATATTTTTATCATAATGCTTGGGGTTAATTTTTCTAACAAGTTGCAACATGCGTTGATATTGTGGAGTGTGGTTTAAATGCTTTGGAATAAACACGCTCTCAAAGCGGAAATGCAGGGCATTCGCAAAAGTCATAAAAGTAATTATGCGTTTGCATGTCGTCTGTGCTAGAAGTTTGCATTTAGCTCTATTTGGCTGTGTGAGAACGAATATATCAAAATTATTCGCATTGATATCTTTAATGAGACTTTCGTTATCCATAGATTCTATATTGATTATGGAATCTATAAATTCAAATTGTGCGTATAAAGTTACCCCCCCCCCCCCGCAAGAATTAGTATAAACGATGATTTTAGAATCTCTATATAAATGTCGCAGGGCATATATAGCATGTAGCACTACTATGTTATCACCGATTAATCCTGCTCGGTAGAATCCTATATTCATCAATTATTTTCTTTAAGCCTATAAATACCCAAGCATACGCTTAAAGAAACTCTTAAAGCCCTTAGATTCTAAAAGCATATTATGCTCCATGTCTGTAATCTCATGCGCTAAAAGTGCTGCAATATCACCTATGCCTACCGATACGCTATTAAATGGCTCTACTTTTGTAATTAACGCACGATTTCTTGTAGCCTTGTTCACCGCAGCGTTTAGCTCAAGCCCACCTAGAAACTTTAGCGTGAGATGTGGTATATGCTTTTTTGTAATGCTCTCCATGCGATCAAACACCGCAAGGGCTTCCTTTTGACTTTTACACATGTTTATCACCATAAAGATCTGCTTCTTTGTATGTGCGTTTAGCTTGATAGTCGCATACGCATCTGTAATGGCTGAAGGATCTGGCATGGTAACCACGATAATATGCTCGCATGCTTGCAGTGTAGATTGATTGAGCGGACCGATACCCGCCCCCGTGTCAATTAGCAAAAAGTCAAGCGTATCAAGGATATTACTCTCATGTATGAAATTCTCCACAATGTTGAGATTATTCCCCGCATATTTTAGAATCTCTTCGCCGCTATCGCCGGGTATGAGATAGAGATTTGGCTCTATTTCATACACGACCTCATCGATACTTACCTCGCCCTTCATCGCGTGAAGAATGTTTTTATCAGTTTTAATGCCAAAGATAAGATCAAGATTTGCTAGTCCAATATCTGCGTCAAACACGCCGACTTTAAAGCCTAGCTTATTGAGTTTATAGGCAAGGTTTGCGCTAAGAGTGGATTTGCCTACGCCACCCTTACCTGAAGTAATAGCGACATATTTTGTATTCGCTTTGTTTCTCATCATGGTTTCTAGCTGTTTTGCCTGATTTTCAATCATTCGACTTCCTTGCCTTGCCTAAAAAGGGTGTATTCATCAAATTAAATTTCCTATTGTTCTTCATTATTGCAAGATTCTACCGAAAGCAAGATTCTAGCAAAAAATTAATAAATTTATCACCAGAAACAAACGCTATCGTCATAGAAATCCACGCTACGCCATAAAAGAAACTCCAAAATCACAATTGTTAAAGATTTTCATAATAACACATGCAAGAAGTATTCCATAGGTAGTTTTAAAACTTAAAATCTCATCTTAACAAATCGCCATATTCATGTGATTAGATTTTATTAGCTTCTGCTATAATGTAGTTTTAGATTATTTAAAGGTGTGATATGAGAAAAAATATTATGGTTATAATGTGTGCTTATCTGTTATGTTTTATGTGTGGTCATTTGGCAGTGGCACAAGAGATATATGCCCCAAAGACAAAAGAATATCTTATTCGTTTATTGAAAGACCCAAGCATTCCTTTAAGTGCGATTGATACAAGTAATATTACAGATATGAGCAGACTTTTTGAGAATACGACTCGCAAGGATTTTAGCGGTATAGAATCTTGGAATGTGTCTAATGTGGTGGATATGAGCTATATGTTCTCTCATGCGAAGTTTTTTAATCACAATATTAATGACTGGAATGTCAGTAGTGTAGTCAGTATGAGTGGCATGTTTTATGAAGCAAGTAGTTTTAATCAGCCACTAGATAAGTGGAATGTGTCTAAAGTGCGTTTTATGTTTGGCGTGTTTTTCAATGCAAAGGCATTTAATCAGCCGCTAAACTCATGGAATGTCAGCAATGTAGAGGGTATGGGAAGTATGTTTGCTGGGGCAAGTAGTTTTAATCAACCGCTAGATAGATGGGACACGCAAAAGGTGCTAACCATGCGTGATATGTTTCATAATGCAAAGTCCTTTAATCAAGATATAAGCATGTGGAATATCAGCAAGGTAAAAAATAAAACAAAAATGTTATATCGCTCTGGTATGCAGCAAATCCCTGTGTGGTATAAAGAAGAGTTTCAAAAAGAGCAAGAAATAGATTCTATGAAAAAAGAAGAATATAGATAGTTTTTAGGAATCTTTTATGCAATTGCTTTGCTTAAGTAATAATGTTAAGCAAGGAAAGATTCTATTATATGCTAAGATAGTTTATTGATATTTCAGTAATGAGAATCTTAAATGTCTATTATGCTATCTTACCAACATGTCTTTATCAATCTTGCATTTCTTTGTAATTGCAATATAGTTTGTAGTGATAAACTGCTCATCGGTTTCCCTGTAACTATCAATGTGATATAAAGTCGCATTAGGCAAGATTCTATAAATTGCCATATCATTTTTACTAAAGAAATACCAAAAATCCTGAAAAAATGTGCGTGTGTCAATATTGCAACCACCAAACTCAAAAGTAACCATATCAATAGCTTTGTTTGCAAACATAACTTTCGCACCATCTAATACATCAAGCTCGTGTCCCTCCACATCAAGCTTCAATAAATCTATGTGCGAGATGCTTTGTGCTTTGCAATATGTATCAAGTGTGCTAAGTTGAATTTGCTCTGTTTTGTTAAAGTCAATATTAAAATGATCGAGTCGTCTTTTTGTAAGACTTGCAAGTCCTGAACCATCGGCATTTGAATATAGGGTTGCTTTGGTTTCAGCATTTGATAAACCAAAATTATTAAGAATTACTTTTTCGTTATTGCTATGTGTTTGTAAGAGTTTTTCAAAAGTGTAGCGTGATGGCTCAAAACAATGGATTTTAAAATCTAGCGTATTCTTATTTTGAGAGGTTTGCCCCCCCCCCCCCATATGTCGCAAACATAATGTTGTGTATTTGCCCACATTTGCACCTACATCAAAAATACAAAATGAGATCTTATTGCTAAAATATGAATTTTTAAGCAAGATATTAAAAGCTATCTCTTCCCCGCTATCAAAGACTTCTCCACCAGAGCCAATACCTAAGGCATTAAGGTGAGCGATCAAGTATCTTTGTGTGCTTACGCATTGAATAAAACTTATGAAACATAGAATCTCCCTTAAACAATAATTAAATAATAGTAAATAAAATTATACTATATTAATCTAAAAATAGATTCTACGATCTCCAAACCCCATACAATCTACTTGCATTGCCCACAACGCTAATAGAGCTAAGGCTCATAGCAAGGCTTGCAAGCATTGGGTTTAGCATAACTCCAAAAGGACTAAATATTCCCATAGCAATGGGTATGCAAATGATATTGTATAAAAATGCAAAGCCTAGATTCTGTTTGATATTATGTAGTGTTTTTCTACCCAAATGCAGTGCTTCCACAATGCCTAGCAAATCATCTCTAAAATAGATAATATTGCCATACTCAATACTTACTTCACTCCCACTTGCCATAACGAGTGAAAGATCAGCCTTTGCTATCGCAATAGAGTCATTTGCCCCATCGCCTATCATAATCACTTTATGCCCTTTTTCTTGCAGAGATTCTATATATCGCATTTTATCTTCTGGCAGACATTCTGCCTTGTAAGGAATGCCTAAAATATCAGCGATATAGCTCACATTTTCTTTCATATCCCCGCTTAGAATCTCACATTGAAAACCGCCTGTTTTAAGCATAGCTATCATCTCTTGTGCGTATGGTTTTAATGCTTCTGCTAGATATATACGCCCTAGTAAAATCGCCCTATCCTGCATAACCTCAGCGATATACACACAAACACAACCCTTTATAGAATTTGTCTCAACAGATAGCCCTGCCCTATCCTTTAAAAGTTTCGCATTCCCGATTAAAAACACTCTTTCTTTAGAATCTATAAGCAGTTTAGATTCTATCCCTGCGTTCATGTAGTGTTTAGAATCTAGCTGTTTATAGAGTTGTGTATCACTAGATTCATTATGAAAACTCTCACAAATTGCCTTAGCGATAATATGATTGCTTGAAATTTCAATAGAAGAAGCAATGCGTAATAGCTCGTTTTCATTTATATTTTCCTGTAAGAATATGCTATGCAGACTAAAATCCCTTTTTGTTAAAGTGCCTGTTTTATCAAAGACTACATAATCTGTTTTGCTTAGACTTTCAAGGCTTTGTGCGTTTTTAAAAAAGATTCCAAAGTGATTTGCCCTAGCGTTTGCAAAGAGTATTGCCATTGGCGTGGCAAGTCCTAAGGCACAAGGGCAAGAGATAAGAAGTGTGCTAGAAAAATATAGCATAGCACTCTCTAAGTTTTCATATATAAACCAAAAGATTCCACTACAAGTAGCAAGAAACATGACAAGCGGGACAAAAATGAGTGAGATTCTATCCGCAAGTTTTGCTATTTGTGCCTTGCTCTCAAGGGTTTGCTCTAATAAGCTTTGCATTTTGCTGATTTTAGAATCACTTAAGGTATGGCTAACACGAGCAATTAAAGGCGTATCAAGGTTTAGCGTCCCTGCAAAAAGCTGCATGCCCTTTTCCTTTTTGATAGGGATACTCTCACCGCTTAACATACTCTCATCGATATGAGATTCATTTGAATAAAGTATAGAATCTATGGGGATAAAGCTGTGTGGAAGTATGTGTATATAATCGCCTATTTGAAGATTATAGGGTGAGATTTCTTCAGTCTTTAGGGCGGCTATATCGTGTGGATTTATGATTTTTAGGGCAATCTCACTTTGTCTTTGCAAGAGAGATTTTGCGTTATTTATAGCTTTATTTTTTGCGTTTTCTTCTATAAATTTGCCAAGCATAATAAAGCTTAGAATCACGCAAACACTCTCAAAATATAAATGATTCTCTATGCCTTTTAGCATTTGTGCTAAGCTAAAGCAGCTATATAAAAAGCCTGATAAACTCCCCACACTCACAAGTGAATCCATATTAGGTCGCAAGGCAAACAACGCTTTTAATCCATGAAAATATATACTCCGCCCAAAGTGCATAACACAAAGCGTGATGAAAAGCTGTGTCAAGCCATTATAGATAGGATTATGCAAAATTTGTGGCAAGGGAAGGCTAAACATATCATGTAGCATGCTTATATACACTATCACTAGAGATAAGATAATACTAAAGATTAATCGCCTTTTATCGTTTAAAAGGGTGTGTTCTATGTAGTGATTTAATTTTTGTAGAATGTTTTGCTGCGGTGTCTCTTGCATGCTTTTGCGGGAATCTGCGGCGAGGGCTTGGTCATGTATTTTATATACACTCCCTTCGCCCTCACCTTGATAACCCACAAAATCATTGCAAGATACTTCCGCAGTTTGTATTTTGGAGTTTTTAGAATCTAGAATCTTATCCATTTGGGTGGGTGCAGGGTTTAAGGGTGCAAAATTTATAGAATCTAGAATCTTGTCATATTGAGCCTTTGAAAAAGGCGAAATATCTTTACTAGATTCTATATCGTTATTTGTATGAATTGTAGAATCTAAATTATCCATTGTTTTAGATGTTTCACTTCGCTCAACATGACAGACAAAATCTGTGCTTTTAGATTCAGATTCTATACAAGTTACTTCATGTTTTTTAGTATCGTGGGGATTAGATTCTATTGTGTTGTTTTGTGTAGGTTTTGTATTCTCTATTTTTTGTGTTTTAGATTCAGTGGCACACTCAAGCGGATTAGAATCTTTTAGCATATTGAAAGTGGGGCTAGAAGTTGTATGTAATGGTTTTAGACTAAAGTTTGTATTTGCTTGATTTTTGTTATTTGCTAAAGTAAAGCTAGAATTTGGGGCAAGTTTTGCTTTAAAGCCTAAAGATTCTATACATGCTATTATGGAATCTATATCGCAAGTTTCTTTATCAAATTTTATTATTGCTGTATTATTTAGGATATATACATTTGCTTCTTTTATACCCTCTTTTTTTCTTAACTCATTTTCAATACTTGCAGAGCAACTCGCACAACGCATACCAGAGATAGAGAGTCGTATAGATTCTAGAATCTTTGATGTTTCGCTTCGCTCAACATGACAAGCAGAATCTATATTTTGTGTAGAATCTGTGCTTATACTATCTTTTGCTAATGTGTGATTTATCGGCGGTGATAGTGGTGTTTGCGGTTGTGAATTATTTGCTTGGCTAAATCGCATATATTTTCCTTCAAACTACTTAGCTTGTGTTTCTTTACCTTTTTTCTCATCAAACTTTACCTTAAAATCTCTATAAGGTGCTTGCAATTTATAAGTATGAATATATTGCGGGATAAAGACTTCAAGCTCATTTATCTTCCGCATAATATCTATATAATAGGCTTGGGCTTGTCTATTTACATTCTCTCTATTTCTCCACGCAAAGCCTTTGTTATAAGACTTTATGATTTTGTGTAAGTCGCCCTTATGGACTTTATGCCAATATCTAAGATTATCTAGTGCGATAGATGATGCAAACATAGGATCAGAAATAAGCATTTGCCCTACAACATTACGCAAAAATGAAGAATCTTGATAGCTTGTATATTTTCTAATCACATTAGGAATATGTGCGTGATAAATCCCAGCAGATGGATCAGAGAAATTCAACAAATACTCCCCTGCACACGATTCTTTCCATGCGATTGCTGCCATGAGATAGCCAAAGCCATGATCTCTACCATAATAATAAGCATACATTAATACATCTTTTTGGTCTTTAGTAAAGTCTTGCAATGCTACGCAAGTGCCTTCTATCTTTATAGTGATTTTTTCTTGGGCTACTAGATTCTGACATAGCAGCACAGAGATAGCATAGCACCAAATCGTAGTGATAAATATTCTTTGCACCTTTTAGCCTTTTTCACTTTTATTTGCTAAAATTATACAATCAATTTAAAAAGGCATGAGTATAATGGCAGAATTATTTATTGAAATTTTCACAGAAGAATTACCCGCAATTCCACTTTTAAAAAATCTAAGTAATATCAAAGAAAATTGGAAAAAGATATTAAAAGATAATCATCTTGACGCCCCTTTTGACTTTTTCTACACACCACGAAGACTAAGCTTTATCCATAGAGATTTTGCATTAAAACAACCTGACACAAAGACACAATCCTATGGACCACCACTTGCTATTGCCTATGATTCTAATAATAACCCCACAAAGGCAATGCAAAGCTTTCTGCAAAAAAATAATATCACTAAAGATATGGTAAAAACAGCGATTAAAGATAATAAGGAAGTGCTATTTTATGAAAAAGAAGTAAAAGGGATAGAATCAAGTAAGCTTTTAGAATCTATGGTGATTACTCTGCTTCATTCACTGCATTTTGGTAAAAGTATGCGTTGGGGTGATTGCAAGGATAGCTTTATACGACCAATACGAAATATTTGCATTATGCTAGATAATAAAAATATCCCTTGCAATGCTTATAATATTCAAGGAAACAATCTTATTTTTGCACACAGACAAGCAAAAGATACAAATGGAGAGCAAAAAAGCCATTATGCTACAAGCATAGAATCTTACCTTGATTTTCTCTCACAAAATGGCGTGATACTAGACCAAGAGAGGCGTAAAGACTTAATACTACAAGAGATAAAAGAGCTTGAAAATAAACATAATATAAAAGTAGAGATTGATACAGACTTATTGCAAGAGATAGTAGCGATTACAGAATATCCACATGCAATGCTAGGAATCTTTGATGAGAAGTTTCTAAAGATTCCAAAAGAAATGATTATAACCTCTATGAAAGAGAATCAAAGATATTTTGCGGTATATAAAGATTCAGAACTTTTTCATGGCTTTGTAGTTGTGAGTAATTCTTTTGGCGGTGATTTCTCTCTCATTACAAAGGGGAATGAAAAGGTATTAAGAGCAAGGCTTGAAGATGCTATGTTTTTCTACACACAAGATATAGATTCTAAAATGCAGTTTGGAAGTCTAGATTCTATTAGCTTTATGGAGGGGGCGGGAAGCCTTGCAGATAAGATTGCACGAGAGCAAAACATGGCAAATAGCCTTATAGCCTTGCTTAACGCAAAGCAAATAGAATGCAGTGAAAATGAAAAAGCCCTTGTAATACAAGCTTTGAAATATGCAAAATGCGATTTATTATCCCAAAGTGTAGGGGAATTCCCCGAGTTACAAGGCATTATGGGATCATACTTTGCAAAAGATTGTGGCATGGAATCTGAAGTCTGCCTTGCAATAAGAGAGCAGTATCTACCAAATGGCATACAAGCAACACTTCCTAGCAGCAAAATCAGCGCACTTGTAAATATGGCAAATAAGCTTGATACCATTTTCACACTCTTTAATATTAATAAGATTCCAAGTGGCTCAAAAGACCCCTTTGCACTAAGACGACAAGCTACGGCGATTCTAAAAATAGCACATCAATTTGGCTTTGACTTAAGCATAAAAGAGATATGTGATCTAGCAAGTAAAGATTATAGCAACGCAAAGCAAAATATGCTTATAGACTTTATGATGGAGAGAATATATGGAATCTTTCCGGGCGTAAATCCTAGCATTGTGCGTTGTGTGCTACTTATGGGATTTGGTATCACACAAAGCTTTGATAAGATTCTAGCACTTGCATCATATTTTGAAAGCGTGGATATCAAATCTGTGATAGGCACTTTCAAGCGAGTAGCAAATATTTTAGATAATGCAAATCTTACTAAGGACATAACGCTAAACACAAGCCTATTTGAAGAGAGTGAGACAAAACTTTATAATAATCTCATGGCATATACAAAAAGCAAGAAAACAGAAATTACAAACAATACTCTAGATTCTGAATCGTATTTAGCACAGATAGAGAGCTTATTTGCACTCAAAAGCGATTTAGATTCTGTATTTGATAATGTCTTAATAATGACTGATAATGCAGAGTTAAAGCAAAATCGCATTGGCTTAATCACACTTGTATTTAAGGCGTTTATGGAATTTGGCGACATGCGTGAAATCGCGGTGTAAAAGTAAAGTTAATAATCTCTTTGCAACAATTAAAAAAAGCTATTTTTTTATGAAATTTTATTTTGCTCCGCATTCACTACATATTCCACTAAACACTCTATATTTGCCACAAAACGGGCATTTACCACCCTTTCCACCTTTTCCATCATTTGGGGGGACACTCATTTTGTAGCCGCATTCATTACATTTTCCCTCAACGCCTTTTATAAAGAAAGTCAATTTAGCACATTTTGGACATTTTTGACCGGACATATATTCCCTTTTATTTTGATAAGTCGTCATTGTATCATAAAAGTCCAGTATTTTTAACTAAAAGTATTTTAGAAATATAATCTAATTAAACTTGTTTTTAGAATCTACCCGCACAATGAGACTATCTGGCAAACCTAAAGATTCTATAATTGCTTGTTCCACTGCCCTTTGTTCGCCATTGTCTCTCTCATGATCAAAGCCCAATAAATGCAAAAATGCGTGGATAAAAAGTAATGAAAACTCCGCATAGGGATTATGCTTATATAACGCAGCTTTATCGCATACTTCATAGATATTTATGATGATACCGCCTAAGCATTGAGGCATATCGCTAGATTCTATATCCTGTATCTCTAAAGGAAAGCTTAGCACATCTGTGGGATAATCTTTTGCCATGTATTGCTTATTTAGCTCTTGCATAGATTCACTATCTACAAAGATTAATTCTATATAGAGATTTTGTTTATCTAAAGATTCTATATATTTATAGATACTTTCTTGTAGTTTTAAGTCTTTTTTTATAGAATCTAGTCGTATTGTTTGCATGATAAAATCAGCTAAAAACTCTATATAGCCATTTATCTCTATGCTAGAATCTTGTGTTAAATCTGCGTTTAAATCATTTTTAGAATCTTGCTTTAAATCCTGCCATGCTTTTAGAATCTCTGTGTAGGGGAGTTTATCCATTGCGTTTTGATTAGAATCTAGATTCTCCACCAAATCTGGGTGGGTGCAGGGTTTAGGGTGCATTTTTATAGAATCTAGATTCCATAGGTTATGCCCTAAGTCTTGTGCTTCACCCAGATTTGACACAGAATCTAGACTTTGAGATGTTTCACTTCGCTCAACATGACAATTACTAGAATCTAACAATCTTTCATGATTAAGCCCCCTCATTTTCTCTTGCATATATGGGAAAATATGCGTTGTCTTAAAGTGATTCCATAAATTTTTACAAGGCTTTAGTAGAAAAAAGCTATCATCGCATTCTACTCGCATATTTGCACCTCGCATTCAAGCCTTATGCCACTTATCTCATAGACTTTTTGTCTAGCTAGCTCTATAACTTCTATCGCGTCTTCAAACCTTGCACCACCTAGATTTACTAAAAAATTTGCATGTTTATCGCTAAAGCCCACATTATTGATATAAAAGCCTTTCATACCAGCAAGTTCTAGCAGTCTGCCTGCATAGTCATTTGGTGGATTCTTAAAGCAGCTCCCACAGCTTGGGTCATGCGGATGAGTGCTTCTCATTTGTGTAAAAAGCGGCAATAAATCATATCGAAAGCCCGGTATTTTATGGAATCTTGCCGCAAATATCACGCCACTACTCTCCCTTGTCCTATATAAAAGCCCTGCTTTTTCCACATCAATCCACTCGCCATTGATATTTAAGCTTTGCAAAATCTGTGCTATCTCATATTGCTTCATACCTGCATTCATATTACATAATGCACCGATATTTCCGGGCAGATTCTTAAGAAATTCAAGCCCACTTAAATCATGCTTTTTAAAGAATAAAAATGCTTGCAAACTTGACACACTCGCGCCCATTTCAACGCAGTCCTCATTCAATGCGATATACTTAAAGCTATCACCCAGTATCGCAAGATTCTTTGCGTTTGGGGATACAAGCAGATTATTTGCCTTGCCAATGATATGCCATTGTTTAGAATCTAGCTCTAAAAATGTGCGTTTTGTGTGAGTGAGAGGCGTGCTAAATTGCAGTGTTGTATTTTCAAAAAATGTGATTTTTTTACTTGTTATCTTAGAATCTTTATTGCTAAAATACGCCCCCACATCAGCTATATCAAAGACTTTTACAGGTAGCTTTGTGCCAATCTTTAGGCTTGAGTATTTTTGAAAGTCAATAAGTATTTCTTGCATATTTAGGAGATAATAGTAGGTATCATATTAATCACCATTTTAGTGAAGTCCATAAGCATGTTTAGCATCCACGGCATAGTGAAAATAATCATAGCAACAACGGCTAGAATCTTTGGGACAAACGCAAGTGTCATTTCATTAATCTGCGTTGTAGCTTGAAAAATGCTAATCAAAAGACCCATGATGAGCGCGACAAGCAAGACAGGCAGGGATAAAAATAGCGTGATTTTATAGGTTTGTATGGCAAGCGACATGAGTTGTTGTTCCATTGATAGCCTTGTGTTGATATGAGAATGAGATTCTAGCATGTTTAAGAAAATATGGGAATGTTTGGTGGGTTGTTTTGGTTTATAACATGATATGAAATAAAGCAAAGGGGCAGAAAATAGCTTTTTAGCCTTGACTTTGTTTTTTTTGTAAATTACGCATAGGCTTTTGAATGCTTTATGTGAGATTTTAGGATATTGCATAATAAGATTTTATGTAGATTCTAAGATTTAGGGCAGTAAAAAGCAAATATTTTACAAAAGGTTGCAATATGAAAAAAGGTTTAATAGCGTTGGTGCTTGGTGCATTTATCTCAAATGCGTATGCTGTTGAGGTGGGTGGAGATGAGTTGTATAAGGCGTATTATGATGATAATGCAGGTAAGAGTATAACACATTATTGTTATAAGGATATTAGTACAATAATTAGTGGTAATTGGAGAAAGTTTTATGAAATAGTGCCAAGTGATGGTGATTTGCGTGAATTTTCTTTGCGTGATGGATTAAAAGAAGTAGAGAAGTTTGAGTATATGAAAAAGTCAGAGGCTTTAGCTAGTGCAATAAAAAAAGATTTTGAATCTTGGCAGCAAAAACTCTACACTTTTAGGACTAAACTTATAGAAGATGGTTGTGTAGTAAGCGATAAATGTAAAATTAAAGACTACGACCTAGTTTCGTGCGAAATGAAAAAGCCACTTGATGAGATTCTAAATAACCTTGACAAATATTATACGGATATTAAATAGGTTATATTTAGCTTCTTTTACGATTTAGGGCAAATACGCCTTAAATTAAAGATAGATTCTAAATTTGCTTTCTATCTTAAAGGCTATGTAGGCAGTCTATTTTAAAATAGATTTGTAGATTTTAGTCATACAAAATTATTAAAGCGATATGTATTTTACATATTTTATACAAAAATAAGAAAAAATGTAAAAATATATTGACTTTACAGAAAAAAAAAGATATGATTATGTCTTTATTTTTGATTAGCTTTAAAAGACCCGTTAGCTCAGCTGGTAGAGCAATTCCCTTTTAAGGAATGGGCCGTTGGTTCGAATCCAACACGGGTCACCATTTAGTCTAAGCTGTGGCCCCTTCATCTAACGGTTAGGATACCACCCTTTCACGGTGGCTACAGGGGTTCGAATCCCCTAGGGGTCACCAAGCTTTACGATATTTTCTACACTACATAATAATTTCTTTAGGTCGCTTAGCTCAGTTGGTAGAGCGCCACCCTTACAAGGTGGATGTCACAAGTTCGAGTCTTGTAGCGACCACCATTTTGGAGCGGTAGTTCAGTTGGTTAGAATACCTGCCTGTCACGCAGGGGGTCGCGGGTTCGAGCCCCGTCCGTTCCGCCACTTTCTCTGCACATATATTTCTTGTTATCTTTCATTAATAAGTTACTTTAAAGAATAGAATCTAACTTTTTTCCCACTTTTTAATACCAATAAAGAACACTTTGAAATATCTAAGCTTTTTTGCTTTTTATTTTGTTTTACTGCGCGTTGTTTTTGCAGCATATAGAGAGTTGGGCTATTTATACAAACAATACTCTGTGTCGATTTTAATCCAGCTTGTGCCTTTTTCCCCATTATTTTAGCATTTATGTCTATACAATCATTAATAGGGTGTTTTTTAATAAAATCTAAGATTGCTTTAGTGGATTAATCTGTGTAAAAAGCATAGGGCTATCTTTAAAGTCTTTTATCGCTTCTTCATATACTTTTTCAATCTTTTCTATGCTTAAATCTAGGGCATATTGTTTTGCAGATTCTTTGTATTTATCACGCATAGCTAGGCGTTCATCTTTATGTTCAATCCAGTATTCAATCTTAGCACACAAATCATCAATATTATTTGTTTGAAATAGGCTTCTTTCATCAAGGGCAAATTGATTTGTAGCAGAGATTTTAGAATCAGCTATCACAGGCACAATCCCAAATGAAATCGCCTCAAGACAAGAGATCGCTTCACTCTCAACTTGAGCGGGGTGTATGTATAAATCCATTTTAGCAATATTTTCCATTAATAAACTATTTTCAATATATCCAAACTCATAAGGAGTTTTTAGTAGCTTTTCACAAAGCCCTTTAAGATAAGATTCTCTAGGTCCTAATCCATGCAAGTGCAATTTTATAGAATCTTTATACTTGCTTTTTGCAATCGCTTTAATGAGTATATCTTGCCGCTTTTCTTTTGATAGCCTACCAACAGATGCGATATGAAAATAAGAGTCATTAAATTTCTCTTCTATTGCCGATGTTTGCTTAAATTTAAAGCCATTGCTTATTACATACTTTTTACCACCATAACCGACACGATTAAGCTCAGATTCCATAAGCTTACTTGGGCAATGAATGTGGTGTGAATAGCGATAAAATGCACGATAAAAACGCTTGTAGAGATAGTGATTAAACCATTCAAAATCCATATTCATATTATAGCTTATATGCTGTGGTTGCACATGAAATGCGGTGATATAGGGGATACGCATTTTTCTGCAAAGATGCAATGATACAATCTCAAGGCGAAAAGGCATATATAAATGCACGATATCTGCACCGCTAAATGCTTCTTCCAATACCGCTGTATTTGCCGCTCCAAATATCATGTGCTGTCGTTTAGACACTTCTGTAACAAGCGGGATATACCGCTCTTTTACCCCATATAGTCTCTCACCCTCTTCTCCTATTGCTCCCCTTGCCATCTCCCCTTTATCATCAGTGATATTGGTAGCTACTATGCGGACTTCATGTCCTTTTTTGATAAGCTCTCTTGCAAAGCGAAAGGCTGTCATAGAAGTGCCATTACTTCTATTTTTATAACTATCAACAACAAAGACGATAACCATCAATCAAACTTTAGCTTAAAGATTTTTTTATCAAACACGGCGATATAGAACATGCCATAAAAGATTTTAATATCAAGCAAAAAGCCCTCAACCTTTACTTCACATTTTTTTGTATCATCTTGCAGGGCTTCTGCTTTAAAGATAATTTCATGCCCCAGCTCTATAGGTGCAAGAAACTTAATATCCGCACCGATAACAAGGCTATTTTTCTTATTTAAAGCAGTTAAAGCACAATGTGAAGCCGCACTGAAAATAAAGCCACTATGAATAAGTCTAGAATCTACACACATATCTTCAGTTGGTGCAAATCGCACTTGTGAGATATTATGTCCCAATCCCATAAGCTCACCAGATAATCTAAAATTAATATCCTGTGCGATACTTCTATCTTCTAAATGATTGCTTAAAGTGGTATGCACTTCTTTTTCTTCTGTCATACTTTCTCCTTTACAAGTTTTGGCTAAATATTTGCAACTGCAAATATCCTAAAAAATAGCTTAACATAAAATTATCGGCTTTAATACGCCTATATAAAATCCTAAAATAAAATAACGATCTATTTTGTTTTAATAGGCAATTCTCTATCTAGCAATGTTTGGTAATCATCGCATGATTTTTGATCCCCCTCCCTACATTGTTTGGCTAACATATCAAGCTTTTTTGCAGAATCTTCATCATGGCTTTTAGCAACATTTCGTATAGTAAAATACTGACTTGCAAAAATAAAAGCTATTGCTAAGACAAACACTATAAAGCTTTTTGGTCGCAACTTGAATTTTAAGAATCTCATACAACCCCACTCGTTCTGTGATAACAGCAAAGAAAGTATTCTAGCATATTTTTATTAAGAAGAAAGATTTTGCATGATGAATAAAGAATTTTAGAAACTGATTTGTAACTTTTGTTATTTCAAAGATTCTATAGCCCATATTTATTCACACACAAAATGCCCAAATGGCACAGAATTTGCTAAAAACTACATATTAAAAATATCAAAAAGCCGTATTACATTAGGATTAAAGGCTATATTTATCAAAAGATTCCATAAAAGTGCAGGAGGCATAGAATGAATGACACGATGTTAAACGCTGTGAGCGGGATTAAAACGCATCAGTTTGGGCTTGATAGTATCTCAAACAATATCGCCAATGTTAATACGCTAGGCTACAAGGCAAATGATCCAGAGTTTAAGACACTATTTTCTCGCAGTATGGATTCTATGAATGCTTCGACGGTTACAAACAATGACTTCAGCTATGGTGTAACTGGAGCTAGTAACAATGTGATTACAAAAATGGGGAATCTCAAAAAAGCAGATAGTGATACAAGCGTGGCTTATACAGGCAAGGGCTGGTTTGTCGTTGGGAAAAATAAAGAGGGGCAGTTTGAAATAGGCGAAGATAATTTTGATGTCAGCGATGAAAACTACTTTACAAAAAACGGGGATTTTACGATAGATTCTGATGGATATTTGGTAAATTCTGAAGGGTATTATCTCTATGGCGTAAATCTTGGAAAAATCAATGGAAATAATTTCAAAGCTTCACAAGACCCAGAAAAAGATTATAAAGAACTCGCGAAAGGTGTAATGAAGCCAATCTCTATACCACCACAAATTAGCTATCAGCCCGTAGAGACAACAAAAGTGGATTTAAGCGTGAATCTAAATCGCACAGGTGAGCTTAAAAATGTAGTGTTAGCACACACAAGCAATGGAGTCTTTAATGAAGCAAGCTTCTTTAACCAAGACTTTAATGCCCTTGCAAACAGAGACGGCGATATGATACGCCCTAATACTTTTCCAAAAGCAGATATTGAAGTAACAATGCCAGATGGCACGGTGCAAATCGCACATTATGAATATGGTGATGGGACTTCATCGCAGGGTAAATTCCACACAATAGGGCAGTTGCAATATCTTATCAAAAGAGATACAGGACTTGATTTAGAATTAAATAGAAATCCAAATGGATCAATCGATCCAAAAGGTGTGCTTGTGCTAAAAAATAATACAAATACGCCAGTAAAAGTTAAATTGAGCGGGAATTTCTTTGAGCGACTGCATTTAAGCGGTGAAATGGAGAATATGGGTAAAAACGACTATCTAGCAGGCACAAATCTTAGTGTGCCAAGTTTTACAAATACAACTGAAATCTTTGATGAAGGTGGTAAAAAATATGCTATGCATAATGAATACTTCCTTGTAAATGCGGGAGATTCTGAAGGCACACAGAAAATGCCAGAGACTTGGAATGTGCGTAGCTATATACATGAATTTTCAGGCAATCGCATGCTTATTAGTAGCGAAGTAAAAGAGGGCAAAATTTTCTTTGACCCAAGCGGTAAGGCAGAAGCTGATGATATGGAGATTCCATTCTTAGGCAAAAAAAGTGTTAAGCTAACGCTATCAAGAAGCACGAATAAAGTATATAAAGATTCTGGTGTGAATGATACAGAGCAAGATGGTAAAAATCGCGGCGAAATGTCTAATATTAGAATCAATAATGAGGGCATTATCTCTGTTGCTTTCACAAATGGGCAGACAGAAGCGATCGGTCGTGTGGGACTTGCTATGTTTGCAAACGATCAAGGGTTAAAAAAGGTCGGCGGGAATCTTTTTGCCCTAAATCCTAGTACGATTAATGGCGAAGTAACGCAACTTAGTGGGAATCCAAAGCTTGTGTGGGGGGAAGATTCTAACCTTAAGCAAGGGAAAGTATTGCAAGGCTATGTTGAGACAAGCAATGTTGATGTAGCAGATGCTTTAACTAATCTTATCTTAATGCAAAGAGGCTATTCTATGAATGCAAAAGCCTTTACAACTTCTGATGACTTGATTAAAGAAGCGATCAATCTTAAACGCGCTTAGTTTTTATTTCATAGCGTTTTTTATGTGAATGCGATTATAATGAGATTTTTCTTGGTTTCAAAATCGCAATTATAAAACAATATATCAAAGCATTACGCAAGGCAAAATGACAAGCATATCTTGAAGCTAGATTCTATAAAATTGCGTGGATATAGAATCTGTGGAGTTAAAATTTCTTCATTCACGCACTAAACTTTGTGCTTATGTAAATGGATTTTGATTTATTTCGTATATATATTCTGTAAAAATACGAAGCGTTTTTTATCTAAGATACATACAAAAATATATCTGTGAAATACAAAAGATTCCCACTTTAAAAGTGGGAATGGAATTTTAATAATGTAAGGTTGTAAGACTGAACAAATAGGTTGAAACAAAGTAGGGCAGAATAAATAAAGGTTATGCCCTATAAAACATTAGAAAATGTAAGAATAACCTACATTAATCACATGTGTATTCATTAGTATTTCGCTTTTATCATTCTTAGTCTTTGAGCTATATCCAGCTGATAGGGCTTGGATTTTTGCACCGATTTCTACTTTATGAGATCCTGCAAAAGTTGCTGCGATACCTACATTTATAGGGATATTGAATCCATTATAATCCTGTCCTTTATTCAAAGTATCAACGATCGTTTTTTCACCAGTTAATCCAGTGATACCATAGCCAAGCCCAAAGCCTACATACGCACCAAGCGTGAAGCTATCTGTATTTAAGAAATTCACCATTACATCAGCGTTTAATGTAATATTTTGGAATGATACATTCACATCTTTCATTCCCATTCCAAGCTTCATAAGCGCTCTACTACCATTAAAGTCATAACCTAGATAGCCTCTCACGCCCACTATCGGCATAAAGAAGTATTGATAACCAGCTTTTAAGCCAACATTAAATGAAGTAGTTGAGGCATTTACACCAAAATTATCCTTTAATTCCCTGTCGGTTGCTTTTTTACCTGTTTCATCATATATTCCCACACCAAAAAGTGAAACACCGCCATGCACACCTACAAATAGACCGCTTTTCTCTCCGCCCTCATCTGCTAAGGCAGTATTACCAAGCCCTATTGCAAGTAATGTGCTTGCAGCCATTATACTAAGAGTTTTTCTCATTGTTTATCCTTTAAAATAATTTAAATTTCCTTTAACTTTGATAAAAAGCTCAAAGGATTTAAAATTTTAATAAAAACAAACAAATCGCAAACTACAAAAAAAAAAAAAACGATTTTTCTGCATTTCAATGGAAAAAATGTAACATTTTTATGGGATTTAGTAATAATTTTACATAAAATGAGAGGAAATCTTGTTTTATTTTAAGCTTTATTAAGTGTTTTAGAAGTTAAGATTCTCTGTCTTATGATTGGAATGCATGGCTTGTGGCACAAAAAGCACAAATCTAAACACTAAAACAACTTGTCATGTTGAGATAGTAAAATACCTAACAACTCAGAATGTAAGAAAGATATTTTGCCTTTTCAAAGGCTCGATACGACACTACATAGAAACAGCTCTAAGTATTTGTGCCCTAATGCTTAAGCCAACATAAATTTGGTCGAGATTCTACAATTATTTTTGGCTTTTATAGAATCTTTATAAAGCCCTACAATATTCTATAAAACAAATAAATAAAAATATATCAAAAATTAAGTAGATAAGGTAGATAAAAAGTAATGGTCGGAGTAGCGGGATTCAAACCCACGACCTCACCCACCCCAAGGGTGCGCGCTATCAGGCTGCGCTATACTCCGCTAAAAATCTAATTGAGCTAGATTCTAAAGTCAGTATCAATTCTAAGCATATTGAGTGAATAACTAAAGCAACCAAGCAAGCTTTATTCTTGAATGCAACACATTAACGAGATCTTAGATTCAATAAAGTCTATGAATGAGTGCCTTATACAAACAAATAATCAACATAACAAAAATTTATTCATAGAGTGGCGGACAGGGAGGGATTCGAACCCTCGGTAATCTTGCGACTACGCATCCTTAGCAGGGATGTGGTTTCAGCCAACTCACCCACCTGTCCTTGTTGTAGATTTCCAATAAAAACAAGTCTGCCAAAAAACAATTTTCAAACAGAAATAAAAGCAGGATTCTATCTAATAAAAGCTTAATTTTTACTTAAAAATCTAGCTTCTGTCTTGTGTAAAAATATAAACCTTGTCAAAGTTTAGTTTGCATGGTTATTTATTTTGTTCTATTTACATAAAGAATTTATAGTTTGCAATTATTTTGTTATAATCTCTACCCTAAATAACACATAAAGATAAGAATAAATGAAAAATATCGTTATTGACCTTGATGGAACACTTACAGAAGATATAGATGTAGAATATAGTGATAAGCCTGTGCGAGTTGAGGTTGTGAAAAAACTAAAAGAATATAAGGCAATGGGCTTTAATATTATCATTTCAACAAGTAGGGGCATGAGAACTTATAATGGTGATATAGGCAAAATTAACGCTAAGGTGTTGCCAGATATTGTAGAGTGGTTAAATAAGCATAATATCCCCTATGATTCTATTATGGTGGGTAAGGCTTGGTGTGGCTTTGATGGATTCTACATTGATGATAAGGCAATTCGCCCATCTGAATTTGTGCAAAAGAGTTATACAGAAATACAAGATATGCTATCACAAGAAGTAGCTTATAAACAAATAATATGCGATAAAAGCAAAAATAGCTAAAGGGATAAGCAGTGATACTTATTACATCGGCACAATATTTGGTTGCAGAATTTCAAATTGAGTTTGGAAAACTGCCACCTGCATTTCTGCCGCTTGGGCAAAAAAGATTCTATGAGTATTACGCACGGCTTTTTCATGCCTATAATGAACCTATTGTTTTAACATTACCTGAAAGTTTTACACTCCATAGCTTTGATATTGCAAATCTAGCAAAACATAATATAGAGATTCTATTTGTCCCTGATAATTTAGGTTTGGGTGAATCTATTGTCTATGCGTTGAACATGAAATTGCCCCTTAATCAGTCTTTACATATTCTACATGGCGATATTTACTTAGAAAAGATAGATAGCACAGAAAATGCCATCGGCGTTATGCATGTGGATAATAATTATGAGTGGGAATATTTAAGCAGTGATTATCGTATTGCTTGTGATTCTAAGCAATCATGTGGCGATCAGCTTGCTCTAAGTGGTTACTTTCATATACAAAATCCTTACACGCTGATACAATCAATAGTGTGTAGCAAGTATGACTATATCAGCGGTTTAAAGCTATATTCACAAGCATATCCATTTCGTGTTGTGGAGCAAAATGGTTGGCAGGACTTTGGGCTGCTTTCAAGTTATTTGCATGCCAAACAGATTATTACCACACAAAGAGCGTTTAATCAATTAGTCTTTCAAGATGGCTTTTATCTCAAAACATCATCATTGCATAAAAAACTGCAAGGCGAGATTAACTGGTTTTTAGAGTTTCCAAAAGACTTATCCCTGCATATTCCACTATTTATGCAGTTAGATAAAAATAGCTATAAGGTTGAGTATTTGTATTTAAATACTTTGGCAGAGCTTTTTGTATTTGGGCGATTAAGTATAATTGTGTGGAAAAATATCCTTAATTCCCTGCATTCTTTTCTCTCTAAACTCCATGCAAAAACTTCTACTAGCCAAACAAATTTTAATTATACGCAAAAAACATTTGAAAGATTAAAAGATTTTTGCAAAGAACGCAATTTTTCATTCACACAGCCTTTTTGTTTTGTTGATAGCAATGCCAAAACACCCCTATCGACAACTCTATCAACAACTATGGGGGGGGGGGGGGCGATATGCCTCTATTTAGCACTGCCGCATTTAGCGTTACTTTGCAAGACATGCTTGCAGATATTGACACATATATTACCCCATCTTCTCATGTTTGTTTTATACATGGTGATTTTTGTTTTAGCAATATTATGTTTGACTTCCGCTCAAATCGCATTAAAACCTATGATCCACGAGGTATTGATTTTAGCGACACAATAACTCCTTATGGCGACAAAAGATATGATTATGCAAAGATATTTCATTCGCTTGTTGGGTTGTATGATTTTATCATTGCTGGTTTTTATAAATGTGAAATTGCTGAATCACACATTTACTTTAACATACAAGAACCTAGCATAGTTTCAAGTTTGCAACAATATTTTATTGAATCTTTTTGCCCACAAAATGCCGCAGAAATCTATGCGATCACAATCCATCTCTTTTTATCCGCACTCCCGCTGCATGCTGATAATCCAAAAAGACAAGACGCTTTATTTGCAAATGCTTTTCGCCTTTACAAGCAGTTTAAAACACTCTATCCCAATTCACTCAATACGGACAAAAGGGGCAAGATATGATAATTGTTATCCCAATGGCAGGACTTAGCTCCAGATTCAAACAAAGCGGCTACAATGAGCCAAAATATATGCTTTCCTTATGGGATAAAAGCGTGTTTTATCATGCGATACATAGCTTTAAAGCATATTTTAACAAGGAAAAGATTCTATTTGTATGCCGTGATATTTGCAATACAAAGGCATTTATCGATGGTGAATGCAAGAAGTTAGGATTGCAATTCTATGAAACAATAACACTCGAAAAAGAAACGATGGGACAAGCCCATACTACGCTGCTAGGCTTAGAAAAAAGTGAGACTAAAGACACAGAATCTTTACTCATTTTTAACATAGATACCTTTAGACCAAATTTTTCTCTACCCATAACAACTGATTTTAGCGAGATTGATGGCTATTTAGAAGTCTTTCACGCTGAAGGGAATGAATGGAGTTTTGTTTTACCTGATAAAAATAGCAATAAAGTCTTAAAAACAAGTGAAAAAGATAGAATCTCATCATTATGTAGTAGTGGTTTATACTATTTTAAACGCACTAGAGACTTTAAAGAAGCCTTGAAGTTTTCCATGCAAAACAACATAACAACAAAGAATGAATACTACATTGCCCCACTCTATAATATATTGATAGAATGGGGCATGGATATACGATTTTTCACAATCAATCTTAGCGAAGTAGTGTTTTGCGGAACACCACGGGACTATGAGAGATTGAAACAACTTGACAAAAAGGATATTGTATGACAGAAATTAAACGCGACATGACATCTTTTACCGGTGTTTTAGGTAGTGAAAGCTTTGATAAACTTGGTGAATTAAAATTTGCTAATATGGGGGGGGGGGGGCAACCCTTGGCATGAATACAGAAGTGCATGGAGTAAATCCGCACGCTTTGAGATAGAGCCTACATTTCCATTGCAAATAAATTTTGAGTTAAATGCAACTTGCAACTTAAAATGCCCCATGTGTCCCATATCGCTAGAATCTAATAGCGATAAAAAGCAATTTGTTTTTCCATTTGAGATTTATAAAAAAGTCATTGATGAAGGCGTAAGTAAAGGTTTAAAAGCAATACGGCTAAATCATGTCAATGAGCCACTATTACGCAATGATTTAGAAGAATTTATTGTATATGCGAAACGCAAAGGAATTTTAGATATTTATCTTTCCACAAATGGCTTACTTCTTACACAACAAAGAGCAAAATCACTTATAGAATCTGGACTAGATAGAATCCAAATTTCACTTGATGCTTTTTCAGAATCTATTTATAAAGAAATGCGACCGGGTAGCAATTATACAAAAGTAAAAGAGCATGTATTACAACTCATTGAGCTAAAAAAGCAAATGCAAAGCATAACTCCGCTTATTCGCGTAAATTTCGTAAGGACGGAAATTAACGAACATGAATTAGATGACTTCATAGCCTTTTGGCGTGATAAAGTCGATATGATTGGCGCACAAGAGATGATAAAGATAAAAACCGCGCGAGACCTTAAAAGCCACACTACAACCAAAATGAAAACATTTCATTGTGCCTATCCCAATCAATTGCTTGTAATCACGGCTGAAGGCAATGTCTTACCATGTTGCACTTTCCATGCAGACACTATGCCTTTAGGGAATCTCTTTAAAGAACTTGAAAAAGATTCAAACTTTTCTTTGGAATCTTTTTGGAATCACAAAGACATTCAAAAACGCGGTTGTTCATCAACTGTTGCTACAAAGATGGATTCTAATGTAGGCTATTTAGTGCAGTTTAATGGCAATGATTTTAATGTTGGCGATGTTGTAAGTGCGGAAATGCCCTATGATGCTAAAAATCCAAATATAGCTGCTATGGTGCTTAATAAAGCTATTGTCGATAACAAATGCGATACGATACTTTTACCTCGCTATGAAGTCGTATCAAAAACTTTTGGTAAAAATATCATAAGAGTTACAGGACGAGCAGCTACTTTCAAAGCAAAATAAACATATTTTCTTTAAGTTCTCTCACAAGGTTGGCTTTCTAGCTGCATTACCTTTTTTATAGTGTAATGCAGTCAGAATTTTTGTATCCACCACTTCTTACCAAGTAGATTCTAAAATTTAGTATCAATTAAAAACGATGCTTGAAGTCCAATCATTTAAAAAAATTAGATTCGATAAGGCTAAATCTCTATTTCCTTTGCAGCCATCTCAAATGCAACAAGAAGTCGAGTTTTATAACTAAAAATTGGAAGCATAACGATTAATAGCTGTGTTAGTGTGATTTAGTCTTGTGGTGTTCTAACAAATTATCATATAAATTAACTCATGAATTAGGGCTTCTATAACACAAACACAGCTTTTTGCTTTTATAGAATCTTAGAAGAAAAATCCAATCATTTAGCATTATATATTCTCCATGATATGGAGTAATTAAAGAGTTCTCGATACAGATTCTCAAAGTCTTTATTGTCTTGTAGCAGAAAGCTTTCATCTAATGCATGTAAGCCAAAGGCTTTTTTAGAATCTGTGTTTATCTCTTTATCTTTCCATAGATACCCAACCCCTGCTTGTGTGGGATAAATCCCATTATCATCAATCCATACTGATCTATTGAATCCAAACTCATATTGCTTTTTATCCACCTTGCCTAGCATATTGCGTCCGCCCACACTCATATATGTCGCATTTGATAGGCTCAAAGCATAGAGTGTAGGCAGTATGTCTTTGTGCGAACCCACACGAGATGGATTATAATGCAGGTTTATTTGATAGGCTTGTGGGATATAGATATAAAAAGGCACACTGAAGTTTAGGGCTTTATCGGTGCTTGGATTTGGTCCAAGATTTCTTAAGCGATGATCGCCTGTTGCACTTATAATTGTATTTTTTGCGAGATTTGATTGCTTGATTCTATCCATAAAATCCCCAAAGGCATTATTAGCATATTGATATAGTTTTATCGGCAATATGAGATTGTCTTGCTCTTTTTGTGTTAGTTTATCTGCCAATTCGCTAGGAAATGAAAGTGGCATAGGCGAAAAAGTGTGCGGTAATAGATGAGGCGGATGATTGCTTGTGGTAAGGATAGCAATAAAGGTTGGCTTTGTAGCACTACTTAGAATCTCAAACGCAAGTCTATATACATACTCATCAGGCACACCCCATGAGTTAGAATCTTGCTTACTTTCTGGATACTTCTCCATCAGCGTAAGGGCATCATAGACTTTATGCGCCCCTTGTGTCTTTGTGTAGTCTTCTAGTCCCTGCCACTGCCCATAGCCCGAAGTGATATAAAAGACTTCGTATCCAGAATCTGCATATATTGAGAATGGATTGTAGGGAAGCTTTATATTCTTATATGAACCAAGCGTGATTTGCTCATTTGGACTCTCAAAGAAAAGGGCTACAAATGATGGGGCTGTGCCATCTGCAGCACTCAAAAAGCGATAAAATACAAAATCACTCCCAAAATGCTTTCTTAAACTCCCAAGCAAATCATTTGTATCCTTTCTATCATGCACTAATGCATTTATACCAAAGCTCTCCATAACATTTAAGACAACATGCGGTGGGTTATCTTTTAGAAAGTTAGAATTTGCTGTGGTATGAAAAAGTGGGAAAAGTCTCTCTTGCAATTCCTTGCCTCTTTCGATATTTGGCTCTTCAAAGGTCGCATTATTTCTATAATCTTTTAACGCCCATTCAAATGCCATAAGTGGATTTGTGGCGATATGATTAAAAATAGGTAATGTAGAAATATGAAAATTATCTGCTTTTATAGGGAAAGTCCCTAAAGTCCCACGCGCTGCGATGATAAGTAGAATAATTAAGCAAAAATGAATAGTCCCATAAATAAAAAGCTTGATAGCATTAAATGTGGTGTTTAGTCTTTCTTTTATTGCATTGTATCTTAATGGAATCTTGTAGGCAAAAAGGGTGATTATCCCGCACAGCAAAGACATTAAGATCCCCCACACAAGCGGATAGTCATGCCACATAATAGAGAGAACGGCTAAAGTATCATCATCTTTTAATCCAAAAATGAAAATATCAATCTTATTGCCATAGGTTTGGAAGTAATAGAAATTTACAAAGGCTGCCACCATAAAAATAAAGCCAAGTAAAAATGCGTAAAATGAAAAGAAAAAGCGACTAAAAGAAGAGAAAAAAGAGTTTAAAGCTACAAAGACTCTAGAGATTACCCCCCCCCCCCCGCTTAATTTCACAGATATTTTAAGAATAGATTCTATAATAAAAGCAATAAGTTTTAGTCCAACAAAAACAAGCATCGCAATGCCAATACTACGCATATCAAGCTTAAAGCCCATAATCCACATTGCATAAAAATCTTTATGCGTAAAGAGTTCTTCGGGGATAAAATGTGCCACCATAATAGCCCTAGCAGAAGAACAAATTATAAGCAAAATTATAATAAACAATAATGTTTGAAAAAGTGTAGTGTAGCTTAGTGTTTTTGTAGTTGTGTTTGTCATGAAAATCCTTGTAAATTAAATATGCGTGAGACTTGCAAGGCTTTTTATTGTTTGTAGATATAGGCATTTAGCGGAAAGCACTAAATTTAACCCTGCAAAATCTTTGTAGATTATGAGAGATGTTAGGTAAAATCTCTCTAATTAGAATCCATGTTGCACTCAATATAACATTTATTAAAATCTAAAAGACTCTAGACTAAGAGAAATTTATAGGGAAAGATAAGAGACATAATCTTTTGATTACACAAATGTATGGCTAGAGTGGTTAGCCAAAAGGATAGCCAACTACTACCTTACTTTGTCTCTTCAAGCTTACGCAATGCCCCAGCAATCATAGAAGTATCACTTGAAGCATCTTCAAGCAGTTTTTTAGCTTGTTCTAGCGCCTTTGATAGCTTACTATCACCACCACGAACGCACACTGCACCATCGGCTAATACGCTCACTTTATTATTACTGATGGAAACATGTCCCCAGTTTATTGCTACAAGATCATGACTTGATTCTGAACGAATGTCAATCACGCCTGTTTGTAAAAGCGCTAACATATCGCAATGTCCGGGCAGAACGCCAAACTCACCCTCTTTACCCGGCAAATAGACAGAATTTACCTTGCCATTAAAAATCTCACCATAAGGAGTAACAATATCGAGTTGAAAATCCTGCATGAATGCTCCTTATTATTTTGCTTGTTTCATATCCTCTGCTTTTTGAAGCACTTCTTGGATATTGCCAACCATATAAAACGCATTTTCTGGTATATGATCGTATTTGCCCTCTAAAATGCCTTTAAAGCCCTCAAGCGTTTCTTGTAAGCTTACATATTTGCCCGGACTGCCTGTAAATACTTCAGCAACAAAGAATGGTTGAGATAGGAATTTCTCAATCTTTCTTGCTCTCTCCACAGTTCGTTTGTCTTCTTCTGATAGCTCGTCCATACCAAGCAAGGCGATAATATCTTGCAAATCTTTATACTTTTGCAACACCTGCTGAATACCTGTTGCAATCTTATAATGCTCTTCGCCAACAACTTGTGGATCAAGGATTCTAGAGCTAGAATCAAGTGGATCCACAGCAGGATAAATACCCTTTTCAGCGATCTTTCTATTAAGAACGGTTTTAGCATCAAGGTGAGAGAAAACAGACGCAGGTGCTGGGTCAGTAAGGTCATCTGCTGGGACATAAACAGCCTGCACTGAAGTAATAGAGCCATTCTTTGTTGAAGTGATACGCTCTTGTAATTTACCCATTTCACTTGCAAGTGTAGGTTGATAACCAACCGCAGATGGAATCCTGCCTAAAAGGGCTGACATTTCCGCACCAGATTGTGCGTAGCGGAAGATATTGTCGATAAACATCAACACATCAAGCCCTTTTTCATCTCTAAAGTATTCTGCCATTGTTAAACCTGTGAAAGCGATTCTATTTCTTGCGCCCGGTGGTTCATTCATCTGTCCGTAGCAAAGGGCAACTTTATCCAAAACACCACTTTCTTTCATTTCGTGGTAAAGGTCGTTTCCTTCCCTTGTTCTTTCGCCAACACCTGCAAATACAGAGTAACCACTATGCTTATACGCAACATTATGTATAAGCTCCATAATAACAACGGTTTTACCAACACCAGCGCCACCAAATAGCCCAACTTTACCACCTTTTGAGTATGGGGCAAGCAAATCAACAACCTTAATACCTGTTTCAAACATTTCTGTTTTTGTGCTTTGATTATCAAAGCTTGGAGATTCTCTGTGGATAGGCCATTTTACCGCCGCCTTAACCGGCTCACCATCATCAACAACTTCACCAATAACATTAAAGATTCTACCTAATACTTCTTCGCCAACTGGGACTTCAATCATCGCACCACGCGCTTTAACTTCTTGTCCTCTTGTAAGCCCTTCTGTCATATCCATAGCGATTGTTCTTACGACATTATCGCCCAAGTGTGCCGCTACTTCTAATACAAGCTGCTTTTCTTCAGAATCAAACTTGTAATTTACATCAAGTGCCTCATTAATTTCTGGCAAATAATTTTCAAACTCAACATCAACAACAGGTCCCATGACTTGTGTGATTTTACCTACTTTATTCATATTTAAAGCTCCTTTCACATATTTACTTCATGGCTTCTACGCCAGCATTAATCTCAACTAATTCTGTTGTAATCGCTTCTTGTCGTGCTTTATTGTAAGAAATAGTCAGCGTTTTTACTAACTCAGTAGCATTATTTGTCGCCGCATCCATTGCTTGCATTCTTGCACTATGCTCTGCCGCTAGAGAATCTACAAGCGCATAATACATATTATATTCTACATACTTTTTTGCTAACTCATCTAGAATCATATTCTCTTCATCTTCGGGCGAAATGTTTAAAACGCTAGACATCTCGCTATCTTGCTGCAAGGCGTCTTTATCCGGCACAAGTGGCAGAATCTTCACACTTTTCAATTCTTGTGAGATAAGATTCTTAAATCCATTATGCACGATAATAACTTCGTCTGTTTTACCTGCTAAGAAATCATCGACAACCGCACCAATAAAGCTACTTGATTTTTCGTAATCCGGTGAAGCACTCAAATCCGCTACACTAGCTTCTAAAGGAATGTTGTTGAATGCAAAAAACGCATTACCCTTTTTGCCAACACAGCGAAATCTTACTCGTATCTTTTTCTTTTCATACTCATCTCTTAAGCGTAAAACCTCTTTCATGGTGATACTATTAAAGCCACCACACAAGCCTTTATCCGCAGTTACAAATACAATATCTACAATTTTTACATCATGAGATTCTGTATTGTTGAAGAACTTGCTATCAATATTTGTTAAACCACTTCGCTTAATACGCAACATCATGTCGTAAAAAACTTCATTTAACTTATCCGCAAATGCCCTAGCCCTTCTTGCCATCTCTTCAGCTTTTTTAAGCTTTGAGGTCGAGACTAGCTTCATAGCACGCGTAGTTTTCTTAGTGTTATTTACGCTTGATATTTTTTTCCTAATTTCTTTTAGTCCATTTGCCATAAGTATGCCTTATTAAATCGCAAAACTTGTTCTAAACTCACTTAATGCCTTGTTAAGCAAAGATTCTATCTCTTTATCTAGCGCTTTTTTAGAGCTTATATCTTCAAAAATGCTTGGATATTTTGCTTCAATAAATGGATAAAGCTGTCTTTCAAACTCAACAACCTTATTTGCAGGAATATCATCTAAGAATCCTTTCGCACCGGCATAAATGATAGTTACTTGTCGCTCAATTGGCAGTGGGCTATATGGTCCCTGCTTTAAGACTTCCACCATTTTTTGCCCTCTCTCAAGCTGTCTTCTGCTTGACTCATCAAGGTCTGAAGCAAATTGTGCGAATGCTTGCAGCTCCCTAAATTGTGCAAGGTCAAGTCGTAATGTCCCGGCAACTTGTTTTGTTGCCTTAATCTGTGCAGCACCACCAACACGCGATACAGATAAACCAACATTGATCGCAGGGCGAATACCAGAGTTAAATAAATCTGTCTCAAGGAATATCTGTCCATCTGTAATTGAAATAACATTTGTAGGAATGTAGGCTGAAACATCGCCTGCTTGTGTTTCAATGATAGGCAATGCAGTCAAAGATCCAGCACCAAGCTCATCACTCAATTTAGCCGCACGCTCAAGCAAACGAGAGTGGATATAGAAAACATCACCCGGAAAAGCTTCTCTTCCCGGAGGTCTTCTTAGAATAAGGCTCATTTCACGATAAGCAACAGCATGCTTTGTAAGATCATCATAGATAATAAGTGCATGTTTGCCATTATCCCTAAAATACTCCCCAATTGTAACACCAGAGTAAGGTGCAAGATACTGCATAGCCGCACTTGAACTCGCAGAAGCATTCACTACAACCGTGTATTCCATAGCACCATGCTCTTCAAGCTTACGCACAACTTGTGCCACAGTAGATTCTTTTTGTCCTATGGCAACATAGATACAATAAACACCTTGCCCTTTTTGGTTGATAATCGCATCGATAGCAACGGTCGTTTTCCCAGTTTGTCTATCACCAATGATAAGCTCTCTTTGTCCCCTACCGATAGGCACAAGTGCATCAATAGCTTTAATACCTGTTTGCAATGGCTCATGCACACTTTTTCGTTGCATAATGCCGGGAGCTTTTTGCTCGATAAAACGATATTCATTTGATTCTATCGCACCTTTGCCATCAAGTGGCTCACCAACGGTATTTACAACGCGACCTATTACACTTTCTCCAACTGGAATCTTCATAAGGCGATTTAATCGCTTAACAGTTGTGCCTTCTTTAATACCTTTTCCATTACCAAGCACAACAACACCAACACTGCCCTCTTCAAGGTTAAGTGCTAGTCCCTTTTCACCTGTGTCAAACTCGACCATCTCATACGACATAACATCGTTTAAGCCATATACCTTAGCAACACCATCAGCGTAACTCGTAACCTTGCCAACTTGACTAATATCAACCTGCAGGTCAAACTGCTCAATCTTTTCGCGGATAATAGAGCTTATTTCTTCGGGTTTTAATTTTGCGGTAACCATGTGTCTCCTTCTATTAGATTGCTTTTAAAATAAAGTCTTGTAATTCTTGCGTGAATTTATGTTTTAAGAACGCAACTTCAATGCCCAACTCCGTAACCTCAAGCTTAATGCCATCTAGAGTAGGATCAATGCTTTGGGTAACTTTTAGTGTCGTGCCTAGTTTCCTGCCAAGCTTATCCTGAATGTTGAGCAGAGAATCTTGACCTAATTCTTGTTTCACATAAAGTGTAGCTTGATACACATTAAGGCGACTATCAATAATTTTTTTAAGCTCAAGTGCTACAAAAGGTAGCAAATAGATTCTGTCGTTTTTAACAAGAATTGTTAAAAGCTTTTCAGCATAAGGGTTCGCTGTAATATCAACAAGAGATTTTAGAAATGCAAGCTTACTTGTGTTGTCAATAATGGGCGACATGACAATATCTCTAAATTTGCTTATAGCAAACATTTTATTTATCTCTGCGTATGTGTTATACACCTGCGTAATGTCGACATTGGGGACACCAGCTAATGCTTTGGCGTATTTTTTTGCTATAACATGTTCTTGCATTTACACCACCTTCTTTTCTAGGATTCCAACATAATCTTTGGATTCAAGTTTTAAGGCTTGGCTTACAAATGCTTCCTGTAAGATCTCTGCAACAAGCTGCTTTTGTAGCATTTTTTCTTGAAATTCCATTGCTTCTTCATTTGCTTTTAATAGATTTGCAATTTGTTCTTTCGTTTTCTCTTCAATACGCAATACAGACGCATTTGCTTCTTTTTTGGCAGTAGCAATTATTTCTGCCGCTTGCTCTTTTGCTTCTTTCAATCGCTGTTGTGCTTTTTCTTTCTTTGCTCTTATCTCATTTACTTTTTCTTGTGTCTGTGAAAGCTTATTTGCAATGCCTTTTGTGCGTTCTTGTAACATGGACTTAAGCCTATCTGCAAGTAAATACCACATTAACGCCACAAAAATAACAAAGTTTATCAATCTTTCTATAATGTCAGTTTTTGAAATATCCATCACATGAGCTTCGCCACTTGCATAGGATATGCTACATAGCACAAAGCACATGAAAGCCATATATATGTATCGCATACTTATTCCTTTATACACTAACTTTAAATATGTTTAATCTTTGCAGCAAGTAAAGATTCTATATCGCCTATATTTGCACGCAATTCATTTTTCATAGAATCCCTGCTTTCCTGCAATTTTGCCATGAAAGCATCCATTTTCTCTCGGTTTTCATTTTGCATACGCTCTATTTTTGCACCTGCACTCTTTTTCGCCTCTTCAACTTGCTCTTCCTTAGCTGTAAAAGCCTGTGTCTTCGCATGAGATAAAATCTCATGAATCTCGTTTTCTATGCGTTGAAGTTCATTATCTTCACGCGTTACAAGCTCTAAATCACTTGTAACTTTCTGTTCTCTTTGGTCCATATAGGCAAAAAGTGGCTGGAATACAAACTTATTGAGCATAAACATTGTAACCATAAACACTATAAACACGACAAGCATGACCTGTGGATTTGGCATAATTTCCATATTTTTCCCTTTTTACTTGTTTGCTTGGCAACTTTGCGATTATATTTTAAAAAACTAAGTCGCTATTGTAGCAAATTTCTAGCTAAGTTACAATACTAAAAGCTTAAAAAACGCATAATTTGAAAATAAAATTGCAAAAAATTGTAAGTTTAGGGTATAAAATAAACAAAATTTATACTTATATGGAATCCATAAAGAAGTGCGAATAATATCTTATGGAATCTGGAATCGCATGTATTAAGCTATGCTTGTAATATTAGAATCTTATTATGTTGAGGGCTAAATAAAAACCTTTTTTAAGTCTCTGCTAAAAGTTTTGCTATGCTACTATGCCTAGCATTATATAATTACTGAAATCTAGGCTCCAAATTACTAGCAATCGCTCAATCGCTTCAAACAAACATGCTTTATGCTTTTGTGAGAAAAGATATAAGGATATTTCTCTTTGTGCCGCCAAAATTTACCATTGCGGTTGAGTTGTCGCCTAGCTCTCTTACAGATTCTATCCTGCCAAAGCCAAATATTTTATGCTGGACACAATCGCCGCGTTTTAGCCCAGCCACACATTTATCACTTTCTTCAGGTTTTAATATCGCATTTTGTTTTGATACTACACCACATTCTGTTAAAAATTGTGATGGGTAATACTCTCTGTATTTGCCATGACGCATTCTCTCTTTTGCATAGCTTAGCGTAAGTGTATCTTTTGCACGGGTAAAGGCTACATAGGCAAGTCTTCGTTCTTCATTAAGATTTTGTGTGTTTTTATCAACAGAATCTATACTTATTTCATAAAAATTCATTAATGGAAATAAGCCTTGCTCCATGCCGATAACAAATACATGCTTAAACTCTAACCCCTTGCTATTATGTACGCTCATGCAAAGCACATTGTGAGAATCTTCCATATCGCTACTAGAGCTTAATGCTATATCATTTAAAAATGCTTGTATTATCTCTTCATTACTAGCGTAATCCCCGCCCCTCTCACATTCTATAAAATCTAGCAAAGTCGCAAATAGCTCGTCCATATTTTTCCTGCGATCCTCATTGCTTTCAGAATCTTTTGTTGGTATATCATCTGCATAAAGTTTTATTTTGGTTTTAAAAAAATGCGGTATTTCGCTTGGATTAAGCTGCAAACACTCCCTTAAAGATTCTATTAATGTAAAAAACTCGCTTAGCCTTGCATGGCATTTAAGTGAAGATAATCCGCCTTGTTTCCATGCGACATATATGCTTGTGTATTGCGTACTTGCGGCTATTATATTTTCAAATGTCTTTTCGCCGATACTTCTCTTTGGTTGATTGATAATTCGCTCAAGTGAAAAGTTATCATCAAGGTTTAGGGCTAAACGCAAATAGGCAAGCACATCTTTAATCTCTTGTCTATCATAAAATCGTATAACGCCTACCATTTTGAATGGAATCTTAGCGCGATTAAAGCATTCTTCTACATTTCTTGCAAGTGCGTTTAAGCGGAATAATATCGCAATGTCATTATAGCTCTCGCCCTGTGCTATGAGTGTCTGTATAGATTCTATAATCTGTTTCATCTCGGCTTTGTCATCATGGCTTTTTATATATTGGACTTTTTTGCCATTATGCCTTGTTGCTTTTAGAATCTTATCATATCGTGTTGTGTTGTGTGATATAAGATTATTTGCGATTGTTAGAATCTCTTCTGTGCTGCGATAGTTTTGCTCTAGCTTTACTATCTTTGTATTTTCAAATTGGGCATCAAAGTCTAGGATATTTTCGATATTTGCACCACGCCAACTATAAATACTTTGGTCATCATCGCCTACTACACAAAGATTCTCATGTGTGGCACATAGAAGTTTTAAAAGACTTGCTTGCAGGTTGTTTGTATCTTGATATTCATCTACCATGATATATTGATATTTATTGCTTATTTGTGTGCGTAAAGTTTCATTTTCATATAAGATTCTATAAGGTAGCAGTAATAAGTCGTCAAAATCTACAAGGTTATTTGCGTAAAGATAGTCTTCATATTTTTGATAAATCTTTGCGACTTGTGCATCTATCATGTTTGGGCTTTGCTTTGCAATATCTGGCAATATCGCATTATTTTTATAATCAGATATAGCACTTGAGAGTGTTGCGGGAGTTAATTCTTTTGCGATATTTTTGCTATTTTTCTTTATATTTCGTATTATCTTTCGCTTATCATCTTCATCTATGACATTAAACATGGAATTACGCGCAAGTAAATGAATGTAGCGTTGTAAGAAAAGCAATCCAAATTTATGAAAGGTGCAAAGCAAGGGGGTATTTATCACAGGAATACTCATTGATTCTATAAGCTTTAATGCTCTCTCTCGCATTTCTCTTGCGGCTTTATTTGTGAATGTTAATGTTAATGTGTTTTGTGCGGGGATACCTATACTTAAGAGATAGGCAAGTCTTGTTGTTAGCGTTTTAGTTTTGCCGCTTCCAGCCCCAGCAAGTATAAGCAAGGCATTATCTACATGGATGGCGGCTTCTCTTTGAGCGTCATTAAGTGATTCTAAAATATCCACAATTATTCCTTATTTTTATTTGATTTGTGTTTGCATGATTCTGAATGTAATTATAGACTATATTATAAGTGTTAGGGATATTGTTTTGCTGTATTGCTTTTTGTTTGTGTAAAAGCATGTCGTTACTATCACCTAATATCTAATACAATGTAATTTTAATTTACATGATAGTCATTAGAATTGCCTTAAAAAATCCCCCCTAAAAAACAAACTCAAAAAAAATCAAAAACTTTTTTAAATTTAAGCTTTATTTAAGCTTTATTAGCATATAATTCTGTTTCTCAAGTTTGCAGAAAGCAAATTAAAGATTTACAAGATGTAAATATACCGAATATTATAGCATTTTTTCATTAAAATCAGTAATATTTTTATCAAACTCTTTTTATCCTTTTAGATTTTAGAGTTTTTATATTTTGTTTTACTTTTTTGTGTTTTTGTTAATACTTGCGTTATTTGACTTTGGAAATTTTGATATTTTTAAAGCAATGATCTTTGACAACTAAGCAAGATTTGATTGTGATATTGTAGCTAGATTGTTTAAAGTTAATATCTTAGTTTTGTAAAATTATTATGAAATTTGAATATTGCTTTTTACTATGTTTTAAATGCTTCAATTTTATTTTAACAACCAAGTCTTTAAATTGTTAATCTATACAACTCGACTATAACTGATTTATTATGTTTTGCTTTAGTCTTTGTAAGAGAGTAGGGCAGGGCATAGTAAGTTTTAGTCTTTGTGAAACATTTTAGAGATTAGGACAAATTCTTTAAATAATAATCTTTAATGTTATGGCATTTTGTATGTAACTTATGTTAAATATGAAATGTTGTTTGATATTGAGATTATTTGTGAAGATTCTAACTGATATATTTTAAGCTATATGTTTATTGTGTATTTTGTTGGGTTTTCATTATTTATGGAGAGTTTGCTACTATTAATTAATTTTGATAGATACAAACTTCCATAATTCTTATGGAGAGTTTGATCCTGGCTCAGAGTGAACGCTGGCGGCGTGCCTAATACATGCAAGTCGAACGATGAAGCTTCTAGCTTGCTAGAAGTGGATTAGTGGCGCACGGGTGAGTAATGCATAGGTTATGTGCCCTTTAGTCTGGGATAGCCACTGGAAACGGTGATTAATACTGGATACTCCCTACGGGGGAAAGGGGCTTTCAATAAAGAATTTCTCTTTTTAGTGCTTTGTGTTGTTGGCACAAAATTCTAGTATTTGGAATGAGAAATTGATGTTGTGAAGCAATTTGTGCGGAGACTAGACTTAGTGTCTGTCGCACAAGCAAATTGCGAACCCATCGATTTATCGTCCAAAGACGAATTTTTTATTGAAAGCCTTCGCTAAAGGATCAGCCTATGTCCTATCAGCTTGTTGGTGAGGTAATGGCTCACCAAGGCTATGACGGGTATCCGGCCTGAGAGGGTGATCGGACACACTGGAACTGAGACACGGTCCAGACTCCTACGGGAGGCAGCAGTAGGGAATATTGCTCAATGGGGGAAACCCTGAAGCAGCAACGCCGCGTGGAGGATGAAGGTTTTAGGATTGTAAACTCCTTTTGTAAGAGAAGATTATGACGGTATCTTACGAATAAGCACCGGCTAACTCCGTGCCAGCAGCCGCGGTAATACGGAGGGTGCAAGCGTTACTCGGAATCACTGGGCGTAAAGAGCGCGTAGGCGGGTGGTCAAGTCAGATGTGAAATCCTGTAGCTTAACTACAGAACTGCATTTGAAACTGACCATCTAGAGTATGGGAGAGGTAGGTGGAATTCTTGGTGTAGGGGTAAAATCCGTAGAGATCAAGAGGAATACTCATTGCGAAGGCGACCTGCTGGAACATTACTGACGCTGATGCGCGAAAGCGTGGGGAGCAAACAGGATTAGATACCCTGGTAGTCCACGCCCTAAACGATGAATGCTAGTTGTTGCCCTGCTTGTCAGGGCAGTAATGCAGCTAACGCATTAAGCATTCCGCCTGGGGAGTACGGTCGCAAGATTAAAACTCAAAGGAATAGACGGGGACCCGCACAAGCGGTGGAGCATGTGGTTTAATTCGAGTCTACGCGAAGAACCTTACCTAGGCTTGACATTGATAGAATCCGCTAGAGATAGTGGAGTGCTGGCTTGCCAGAGCTTGAAAACAGGTGCTGCACGGCTGTCGTCAGCTCGTGTCGTGAGATGTTGGGTTAAGTCCCGCAACGAGCGCAACCCTCGTCCTTAGTTGCTAGCAGTTCGGCTGAGCACTCTAAGGAGACTGCCTTCGTAAGGAGGAGGAAGGTGAGGACGACGTTAAGTCATCATGGCCCTTACGCCTAGGGCTACACACGTGCTACAATGGGACATACAAAAAGATGCAATACCGCGAGGTGGAGCAAATCTCTAAAATGTCTCTCAGTTCGGATTGTAGTCTGCAACTCGACTACATGAAGCTGGAATCGCTAGTAATCGTGAATCAGCCATGTCACGGTGAATACGTTCCCGGGTCTTGTACTCACCGCCCGTCACACCATGGGAGTTGTATTCGCCTTAAGTCGGGATACTAAATTGGTTACCGCCCACGGCGGATGCAGCGACTGGGGTGAAGTCGTAACAAGGTAACCGTAGGTGAACCTGCGGTTGGATCACCTCCTTTCTAGAGATATGTTAAGATATTTGTTTATCTTAATCATTATGAAGTTGTTTAGATATAGTTGCTATATAGTCTATAAATTATGTCTTTTTATAGTTGTATGCTATGTGGTAGTGATAGTTTGGCTATGATATTGCATCTTGCTTAGTTTTCAGAGATTATTTGCGTATTTTATAAATATTAAATATTGAAATCGAATTTATGTCATATTTTGCTATTGCTTTTAACTAGCTTTCTCTTTAGTAAAGGGCTTATAGCTCAGGTGGTTAGAGCGCACCCCTGATAAGGGTGAGGTCGGAGGTTCAAGTCCTCCTAAGCCCACCATAAATTATTCTTTTTAATGCTTTGTAGAGTGTTAGAAAATAACTAAAGTTGAATATGGAAACTAGATTCTAGTTTTACTATCATCGTTAGGGGGAATTAGCTCAGCTGGGAGAGCGCCTGCTTTGCACGCAGGAGGTCAGCGGTTCGATCCCGCTATTCTCCACCATTTTGAGAATAGTCTCTAGGTATGCTATGTAGATGGGTAATGCAATAATATGATTTAAAAGAGAGTATATAAGTTTATTATAAATAATATAAAAAATGATTTGATATGTTGAATACACATAGCATAGGTTTTAATTACATGAAGCTTATAGATATGTGTAAGAGATATATGAAGTCTAATGCAAGGTTTTACTTGTTTTATCTAAAGAAAACTTTGCATTAGACTTTAGTCTAAATGTTATTTGAAATTTTATTGTTAATAGCCTAAATAGTAATTAACTACAATTACGCGACATACTTGTCTTATTGGGGCAGAGTTTGATAAAAAACTCTTGCATTCAATAAGGCAGTATCCTTGGAAGTAAAAAGCTTTTAAGGGCAGATGGTGGATGCCTTGGGTGATAGAGGCGATGAAGGACGTACTAAGCTGCGATAAGCTATGGGGAGCTGCTAAGAAGCTTTGATCCATAGATTTCCGAATGGGGCAACCCAATACATAGAGATATGTATTACCTTTAATGGAGCGAACCTAGCGAAGTGAAACATCTCAGTAGCTAGAGGAAAAGAAATCAATAGAGATTCTCCTAGTAGCGGCGAGCGAACGGGGAAAAGGGCAAACCAGTAGCTTGCTACTGGGGTTGAGGACTGCAATATCCACTTGAATAATGTAGCAGAAGTGTTTGGAAAAACACATCATAGAGGGTGATAGTCCCGTATGCGAAATATTATTCATAGGTAGCAGGATCCAGAGTAGGCCAGGACACGTGAAATCCGGGCTGAAGCCGGGGAGACCACTCTCCAACCCTAAATACTACTATCACACCGATAGCGAACAAGTACCGTGAGGGAAAGGTGAAAAGAACCGCAGTGAGCGGAGTGAAATAGAACCTGAAACCATCTGCCTACAATCATTCGGAGCCCTATGATTTATCAGGGTGACGGACTGCCTTTTGCATAATGATCCTGCGAGTTGTGGTATCTGGCAAGGTTAAGCACACGCGAAGCCGTAGCGAAAGCGAGTCTGAAAGGGCGTTTAGTCAGATGCTGCAGACCCGAAGCCAAGTGATCTATCCATGGCCAAGTTGAAGCGAGTGTAATAGCTCGTGGAGGACTGAACTCGTACCCATTGAAACGGGTTGGGATGAGCTGTGGATAGGGGTGAAAGGCCAAACAAACTTGGTGATAGCTGGTTCTCTTCGAAATATATTTAGGTATAGCCTCAAGTGATAGTAATAGGGGGTAGAGCTCTGATTGGGCTAGGGCTGCTCACCGCGGTACCAACCCCTGTCAAACTGCAAATACCTATTACCGTATCTTGGGAGTCAGGCGGTGGGTGATAAAATCAATCGTCAAAAGGGGAACAACCCAGACTACCAACTAAGGTCCCAAAGTTCTATTCTAAGTGGAAAATGATGTGAAGTTACTCAGACAACCAGGAGGTTGGCTTAGAAGCAGCCATCCTTTAAAGAAAGCGTAACAGCTCACTGGTCTAGTGATTTTGCGCAGAAAATATAACGGGGCTAAGATAGACACCGAAGTTGTAGATTGTGCTGATGCACAGTGGTAGAAGAGCGTTCGTATCAGCGTTGAAGGCATACCGGTAAGGAGTGCTGGAGCGATGCGAAGTGAGCATGCAGGAATGAGTAGCGATAAAAGTGGTGAGAATCCACTTCGCCGAAAGTCTAAGGTTTCCTACGCGATGCTCGTCATCGTAGGGTTAGTCGGGTCCTAAGACAAGTCAGAAATGGGTAGTCGATGGAAAATGGGTTAATATTCCCATACCAACATTAGTGTGCGATGGGGGGACGCATAGGGCTAAGTAGCGTTAGCTGATGGAAGTGCTAATTTAAAAGCGTAGATTGAGAGATAGGTAAATCCGCTCTTGTATTCGAAACTTGAATAGCTTGTTGCGATCTTCGGATCAAGATGAGTGCTACTGACGCCGTCGTGCCAAGAAAAGCCTCTAAGTTTAGCTAATGTTGCCCGTACCGCAAACCGACACAGGTAGATGAGATGAGTATTCTAAGGCGCGTGAAAGAACTCTGGTTAAGGAACTCTGCAAACTAGCACCGTAAGTTCGCGATAAGGTGTGCCTAAGTAATTAGGTCTCAGCAAAGAGTCCCTCCCGACTGTTTACCAAAAACACAGCACTTTGCAAACTCGTAAGAGGAAGTATAAGGTGTGACGCCTGCCCGGTGCTCGAAGGTTAAGAGGATTCGTTAGACGCAAGTCGAAGCGTTGAATTGAAGCCCGAGTAAACGGCGGCCGTAACTATAACGGTCCTAAGGTAGCGAAATTCCTTGTCGGTTAAATACCGACCTGCATGAATGGCGTAACGAGATGGGAGCTGTCTCAACCAGGGATTCAGTGAAATTGTAGTGGAGGTGAAAATTCCTCCTACCCGCGGCAAGACGGCAAGACCCCGTGGACCTTTACTACAGCTTGGCACTGCCGATGGGAGCATTATGCGCAGGATAGGTGGGAGGCTTTGAAGTCTTCACTCTGGTGGAGATGGAGCCATCCTTGAGATACCACCCTTAATGTTTCTGTCTGCTAACTGGCTAGAGTTATCCTCTAGCAGGACAATGCCTGGTGGGTAGTTTGACTGGGGCGGTCGCCTCCTAAAAAGTAACGGAGGCTTGCAAAGGTTGGCTCATTGCGGTTGGAAATCGCAAGTAGAGTGTAATGGCATAAGCCAGCCTGACTGTAAGACAAACAAGTCGAGCAGAGACGAAAGTCGGTCATAGTGATCCGGTGATTCTGTGTGGAAGGGTCATCGCTCAAAGGATAAAAGGTACCCCGGGGATAACAGGCTGATCTCCCCCAAGAGCTCACATCGACGGGGAGGTTTGGCACCTCGATGTCGGCTCATCGCATCCTGGGGCTGGAGCAGGTCCCAAGGGTATGGCTGTTCGCCATTTAAAGCGGTACGCGAGCTGGGTTCAGAACGTCGTGAGACAGTTCGGTCCCTATCTGCCGTGGGCGTAGGAAAGTTGAGGAGAGCTGTCCCTAGTACGAGAGGACCGGGATGGACACGCCACTGGTGTAAGAGTTGTTCTGCCAAGAGCATCGCTCTGTAGCTACGCGTGGATGTGATAACCGCTGAAAGCATCTAAGCGGGAAGCCAACTCCAAGATTAACTTTCCCTGAAGGTCGCAGCAAGACTAGCTGCTTGATAGGGTAGGTGTGTAAGCATAGTAATATGTTCAGCTGACTACTACTAATAGACCGTTTGGCTTTTTATATAAGGATTACTGCCTTATTGAGTGCAAGATTCTAAGGGTTTTTACAGAATCTGCTTTCATAAGAGAGAAGTAAGAAGTGTAATTGATATAGTTAGTTACTAGAAAAAGACAAATAACATTTGGGCTTTTATAGATAGCATAGATTCTAATAATGCAGTCTATGACATATCAAAGGCTATTAACACCATTACCCTATAAGGAAAATGGAAATAAGGACAAAAGAAAAAAGCAAAACGAGATAAGTGAAAGTAATACAGGTTAGCTTTTATAGAATCTAGTGATTATGGGTTAGATTCTAGTTTGAGAGTTTAGTTTAGTATTCGTCTCTTTTCTTTGTTTGCTTCTATGAAGTTTGATTGTAATGAGCTTAACTTAAAAGTTGGGCTTAAGACAGATTCAAACATAAAAACAAACATAGCATAGAGCTTGGAGCTTGTGTAAGTTTTTAGGGCTATCAAGTTTTATTTTTTTAAATTGTAGAGCTTTAGCTTATTAGTTGATTTGTCTTTATTTCCCTTTTCCTTGTGTCTATAGAGAGAAGGCAACACCCAGCTCCATTCCGAACCTGGCAGTTAAGCTTCTCTTCGCCGATGATACTGCACCTTTCAGGTGTGGGAATGTAGGTCGATGCAGGGATAGGGAAATTTTAAATTCTTCTTATAATTATTTTTTTAGCTACTTTTTTATTTTTTGATTTTTTTGTTGTTGTATTTGCCTTTCAATGTATTTGTAATAAAATGATAGAATTAATAGGGTAGGTTTATGGGGATTTTCCTAAAAGGTTTTCTTTTATCTCTTTCGCTTATTGTTGCTATTGGGGCACAAAATGCTTTTATTATTAAGCAGGGCATAACTCGTAATTATGTTTTTGTGGTGAGTGGAATCTGCTTTATCTGCGATGTGATTCTAATGGGACTTGGGATTTTTGGGGTAGGGGAGTTTTTAGCGAAAAATAAAGTTTTAAACTTGTCAATTAAATGTTTGACATATGGCTTCATATAATCAAAATTTGTGCTATATCATCTAATATAATATTTTGCGAATAGGGGATTTATGCCATATAAATCTTATTTTATGAAAAATATAGCTGATGAGAATCTTGTGCAAATAATGGAGAGACTCGCAAGTGTATTGTATTATCATATGATAAAATTTAATGAGGAGAGGAGTAAAGATCTATCCAAACCTCAAGAGAAATGGCGGCCAACATTATATGCATGTAAAGCAGATAAAGAATGTATGGAATCTGCAATGAATAAGCGTGTAAGCGTCATAGAAATCTTTTAGGGCTTCTAAACAGCTTAAATCCGCACTATTTTAAAGAATTAAAGATTTCATTATGCAATCATGATGACACATAATTGTAAGATAAAGTATGTAATGTTGCATTGATTGGTTGCCTTGGAGGTGAAACTAGTCTTTTTAAAGGTGTTTTGTATTTTGAAGATTTATGTATGGCAGTGCATGATGTGGATCACAATAACAAAGTTACAAAAAAAGCAAAATCTTTGTTCGCGACGACTTGAATACTTGGGTAGACAAGAATGATATAGAAGACACAGAAGAAGCAGAACAAATATTTAGGTCGCCTTCCGCGGGTGCTGTTATCAATATTTCATGCTTTGATAATGATTTTATAAGGTTTGATATGGAGGGGGGGGGGGGTTGCGGTGCATATTGTAGTTCATGGAGTGAGGTATCTTATCTTGATATAGCAAATATATTGCTTGTTGATGCAGATTCTACAAAACTTATGACATTTAACTTAACATATATAAGGATAGAGAAACCAATAAGGATATAGCTATTATTTTTACAAAATCATTGTCCATGAAAGAAAACAGATATGTTTAGATTCACAAAATTTTCAGGCATTGCAAACTATACTTAAACTTCACGGGCAAAAAGACAAAATAGAAATATGTGTGGAGATGGAGTTGCATACGCATATTTTATCACTTCGCAAAGAAAGTGGTAGTATTGTAATACTTGATTTACCTGCATCCCAAATTGATAGCAATTTGAAAAACCAGCGCTATATCATGCAATAATGCTAAAATCTTGGGTTGATACAAATAGGTAAATTAAATCAAATCATACAAGAATCATTTCATTGCAAGCTTTTGAAATTATTAATCGTAAAGATATGAGTAAAAATATCATTTTATACAAAGCGTTAGATGAACTCATTGATGATTATAAAGCCTATAAAGATGATTTTCCACAAGATTATTATGTGGAGTTTGGAAAATATATGGTAGAAGAAAATATAAAAATTTTTCTCAAATATTATCAAAGTCATCTTGCTTCAAATAGAATCAAAGTAACAGGCTTGGTGTATTATACTATGGTCCCAATGTGTCGCATGTTGCATAGTAAAATCCAGAATGGAATACTCAAGGTGGTGTTGTTTTTATCATCTTTATGAAAATTATGTTTCTAAATTCGATGGTGAAGAGAATGGGGTTGGATTAAAGTGTTGCACGTTTTATATAGTGCCATGCTATGTTTTCTAAAGGGTCCAAGTGTAGCATTGGCTGCAGGTTATATAGCAGAAATACTAGATTGGGCTAAACAAAAATTGGTAAAGATGGCACGGGGTTTGACAAGGGGAGACATAATTGCTAATAAGAAAGGTGGAGAATATGGCAATGAACTTATAATGCGATATGGGATATATCAATGAGTATTTATAGGCTTATAGTTCTTGCCATTTTGACACTAGCCGCACCTTTTATTTTATATGTCATGGCAACATTTTGCATTTTCACTTTGCAATATAAAATTGATATTGCATTTGAAGTTATGTCATTTGGGATTGGGATATTTTTCCTTATTATTCTATGTATTATTTTAAACAAGTTTTATAGTATGAGAAATGCATTACTTTCTGGATTGCGTATGTTATCTTTTCTTATTGGATTACTTCTTTTAGCAACTCATATATTCTATTTTTATCTTAAGCCTTTTTAAATACAATAATATTAAATTTAAGTGTGGTGTGAAATTATCCAGAATGACAAAGCATTCAAAATAACAAGATTCCAAAACACAAAAAACAACATGTCAAACGATTTATTGATATTGAAGTGAATAAAATATGAAAGATGAAAGAAGCTATAGAATCCAACACAAGATTCTATAAAAGTGTATTCAAATTGTTTGCAAAAGATACTAGCGTCCTAGCTCTTCTTGATGTATTTCTCTCCATGCCTCTAATAAGCCCTTTGCTACATTCATAACAATATCGATCTTTTCGACATTATTCTCCATGTTAGCCTGTGTTAAAAGCTTAATTTGATGCGTATAAAGCCCTGTAAGATATACTGCTACTTCACCGCCCCTATCATAGTCAAGGACATTTAATAGTTCCGTGAATATATCAGTCGTCCTATTGATATAGTAAATCTTCTTTTCTATATCAATGTCTTCTTGCTCCATACATCTGCGTGCCTGACCTAAAAACCTCAAAATACCTTCATACAACATTTCTATAAGCTTTGCTGGGCTTTCCACGCTTACAGAATTTTGCTGATACATATTATGGGCATTAAACGCTCTCATAACTGCTCCTTATTTCTTTTTGTCGTTAGCGGCGGCTTGGTCTATCATCATTTGAACGGCATTGAAAGAGTTATTTGCTTTTGCTATTTGCTCATCAAAAGACGCAAATCTCTGCTGCATGGTATCATATCTAGCATCAAGCATTTTCTTTGCTTTGTCTTTCTCTTGATTGTAGTTTTTTAGCTCTCTTTCAAGTGTTTGCTCAAAAGTTTTTAACTTAGCGTTTCCACCTTCTAATAAATCGGCTAAAACTTTATTTACTTTTGTAAAAACTCCATCATATCTATTATATTTTCCTAAACTATCCTTTTTTTCCCCACCATAAAACACTTCTTTTGCTTTTTCTGGGTCAGCACTCAATGCACTTGAGAGTTTGCCACCATCAAGCTGCATAACGCTTTTATCATTCAGCGAGATTCCATAATCCATTAAGCTTTTTACTTCAAGTCCATTTGCAATATGTTGGGTAATGGCTTGGTTTAAATCTGGGCGAATGCTCCTTATAAGCGTTTCAGTATTAAATACCCCACCTCGTTTTGTATCTGGGTCAAACTTTGTAACCGCATCTAGCTTTGGCACGGTTTCATTATATACTTTTGCAAACTCTTGTATCTCTTTTACGATGTCTTCTGTATTTTGCGTAATGCTTATTACATCTGGTTTGCCCTCTTCTGATACTTTTTGTAAGTTTATGGTTAATCCGCCTACAATATCATCGATAGTGTTACTTGGACGCTTGATTGTCGCACCATTATATAGCACTTCAGAATCTGCAGCACTTTGCACATTCTTAATCTTTAGCACATTTTTTTGCAATGATGAGAAACCGCTATATTTCCCCGCTTTTAATCCGACACTCTCAAGGGCTTGTGTTTCTTCTGGACTTGTAGCCTTAATATCAATGGTAACGCCATCGCTATTTAAAGCGATTTTATTTTGACTAGTGCTTGCTTGCACTCCACTGATTGTATTGAGAGCTTCTGCTACTGCTTGGGCGTTTTGGTCTGCGGTATTTTCTTTCTTTGTGATTTGGGCTAAATCTATCGTATTGCCATTGACTTGAAAGCTACCTGTAAGCGCCCCCTCTTTTACTTCAATATTGCTTGAATATAAATCTTGTGATTTTGATTCTTTTTGCATAAAGCCTAGATTGCCCGTTTTATCCCCGCCGACATTAATCTTAAAGCCTCTTTTATCGTTGATAATAAAGCCTCTGCCCTCATTTGGCAATCCAAAGGTAATATCACCACTTTCTACTAAATCTTTTGTTGCTTCATTCGCACTTAAGGCTTCTTTTAGCGCATTTTGTAGCATTAGGAATCTATCACTAGCAGATTGTGGAATGTTGAGAGTAACACTTATTTTATGCATTTGTCCATCTGTGCCTTTTACTTCTATGAAGAAGTCTTGCTCCCCTTGTAAGTCAATATCAAGATTCCCCATGCCCTCTGATCGTAAAAGAGAACCAAAATAGATTCTACTATTCTCGCCCGTCTCTTTTGAGTTAATCATAAGTTGATAGGGCTTTTCCCCACCGATTTTCATAATAGAACCCATGATTTTTCCATTTGTTGCATCGGTTATGGCTTGGCTCACTTCACCAACGGTCATTCCCCCTTTTATCTCAACGCGATAGCTTTGCCCATCGCTAAAAAAGTCAAGCACACCATCATCATTACTAAAGGCATCATCTCTTGAGGCAAACTTTGTGCCGACTTCATTAATATCGCTTTTTGCGAGTTGTTTTACTTCCATATTGATATTTTGCACAGGCACACCAGCTGCTGCACTAGCTTTTACTGCTTCGCCAGATACGCTTACATTTCGCCCTAAGAATGTAGAGTAGTCAGAGAGTTTGCGTGTGTGTTGTCGCAATGTTTCAAGGGCAGTTTTTATTTCTACAAGTTGCTTTTGCTTCTCAATATTTAGCTCCATTTTTTTATCAACAGGTTTAATAACATTGTCTTCATCGGCTTTACGCAATTTATCAATAACATCAGCATTTAAAACCGAGCTACCAAGCCCAAGAGAAGTAATCTTTCCTGCCATAACGCACTCCTAAACAACATTGCGATTTATATTCAAATAAGTTCAATCAAAAGTATAAGAAATTTACATTCCATACTTACATATTGTGCTTGTGTAATATGGAATCTTTTTTGTATTGTATCCAACATTTTTTTAGACTAGAATACAAAACATACTCTCTAATCGGCATTTTTATAGAATCTTAAAGTATTTTGTTGTAATAACTTTAAATATTTTTAGCTACTTGGCTAGTCTTTTTTTGCCATTGCATAAACATAATTTTTGATATCGATTCTAAAAAATATTGCATTACAATCCAAATGTAATATTTTCAATGAATGTAATATTGTCTTTATAGATACTCACCGCATCTATGCAAAAATGGCTTACAATCTGTCTTTGGTCTAAAAAAACATGTATAGTTTTTGTGAGTCTTTCTAGCTTTTTTGGCGTGATATTTACAAGTGGATTGATACAATGCGATGATTTTACTTCTATAAAATGTAGGATAGAATCTTTTTTCATAATAAGGTCGATTTCACCATAACGACTATGAAAATTTTGCTCAATAAACTCAAACCCCAAACTTATAAGATATTCTAATGCTACTTGCTCGTAATATCTACCCTTTTGTCGCATGAAAATCACAGCCTAAACTTAAATTGTATTATTATACCTAGCTATAATCAAGTTTATGCGTTTGTGAGCTTGATATAGCAAAGTAAATTCCATATATTTACAAACATGTGATACCTTGCTTGGCTATTTTAATTGTGAAAGGAATTTCTTGTGAATAAGTTTATGATGAAAAAGATTATACCATGTATATTTGGATTAGCAGCAAGCTCTTCTGTGTATGCAAGTACGATTGATACAAAAAGTGTGAAAGTAGAATTTGTAGGCTACAAGGCACCTGTGATGGCGGATTTAGCTGGTTCTTTTAAGACAATACAATATACCTTTGGTAAAGATACTCGTAGTATTGTGGGTGTTTTGCAGAATGCAAGTGCGACTATTGTCCCAACAAGTAGTGAGATTCCAGATAATGAAATTGCAACAGACAACATGAATAAAGTATTTTTCCCCACACTGCTTGGTAAAAATAATATAAAAGTTACTTTTATTAAGGTTGTAGAGGGTGAAGATACTGGGTTACTTAGAGCAAAGGTTATGATCGGCAAGGAATTAAGTATTGTCCCATTAGTTTATACCATTAATAACGGCAAATTTGTTGCGAAGGGCACTTTGGATTTACATAATTTTTCACAGGGAGAAAAGGCACTAAAAGCTTTAAGTGATGCGGCTGCTGGTCATGCTGGTATTACATGGGGTAATGTAGAGCTAATTTTCACTGCTGATGTGAAATAATTGAAGTTTAAAGCTATTCCAATAAGCAGCTTCTAACATGCCGAATAGCTTTAAATGGATTATGGCACTTAGTAAAAGCAACTCGCCTACCCACTACACAATTAGAATCCTTTTAGATTCTTGTAAGGCAACGAGACATAGAAATATAACTCGAATTGCTAAACTCACCTAACACTCAATCCCACTCACTATCTTCTCATAATCAAAGTTGTTGCTTGATCTAGCGCAAGGTATTTTTTTGCGACTTCTTGAATCTGTTTGGTATTTAGAGATTCTAGATTTTTCTCATAGTCTAGAAGCGGTTGTATATCACCTCGCACAAAATATGATCCAAAGAGTCCTGCCACAGAGCTTGCACTCTCTAAGCTATAAATAAAACTTGCACGAGTGTTTATCTTAATTTTATCAAGCTGTGCTTGTGTGATTTGTGTTTTTTTTAGCTTTTCAATCTGTTTTAATATTTCTTCTTTCAAAGCATTTGCACTTACTCCCGCATTGCCTGTTGCTATAATGATAAACATGCCTGAGTCAATCATATCCATATTATACGCACTCACAGATGAAGCAAGTTGCAATTTATCCTGCAGGATAGAGGGTAAAATCGCACTTTTACCACCGCCTAATATATCGCCGATAGCTTCTAGGGCTACTTGGTCTTTATGCGTGAAGCTTGGGGTTTTAAAGCCCATGATAAGCCATTCTATCCCGCCTGTATCCTTTTTGATATAGGCTTCTCTTATGCCATCTTGTTCTGGCTCTTGCATAATCACTTTTGGAATCTCGCCTTTATTCTTAATCTTGCTAAAATATTTTTCCGCACCGCTAAATACATCGTGTGGATTGACATCGCCGCTTACAAGCAATATTGCATTTTGTGGTTGATAGTAAGTCTCATGGAAGCTTTTCACATCTTGCAAACTCCAATTTTGTATATCAGTCATAAAGCCGATTGGAGTCCAATGATATGGGTGATAAACATAGGCGGTATTAAAAAAGCGAAAGTATAAATAGCCACTTGGTGTATTATCTGTCCGCCATAATCTCTCTTGTGCTACCACATCTCTTTCTGATTGAAATTCAGAATCTATAAATTCTAGATTCTGCATGAGTTCAGCAAAAAGCTCTAAGGACTTATTTAGATTTTGTGTGCTAGATTTAATAAAATAGCGTGTATAATCAAAGCTTGTAGAAGCATTATTCACACCGCCCATTTGCTTTACTATCTCATCAAATTCACCAGCTTTTAGATTCTTTGTTGTTTTAAAATTCATGTGTTCTAGCATGTGTGCTATACCGCTTTTCCCCATGACTTCATTACGAGAGCCGACTTTATAAAATACATTTGTCTCAATTACATTACTTTTATTATGCAGTGGAATCACCACGACTTGCAAACCATTTTCAAGAATCTTACTTTCATATTTTGGCAATACACTACCAAATGCAATACTACTCATTATGCAAACTCCTAATACAATTTTTTGATATAACTTCATCATTGAATCGCTACTCCAATCGCTTCGTTTATATGCTTGAATCCATCGGCTTTTAGCTTTTCTGCTAACTCATTATTCATGCGAGATATAAGCGTTGGACCTTCATATATCATACTGCTTAGAATCTGCACTAAACTTGCCCCAAGCTTTATTCTTTCATACACTTCATTAGAATCGCCAATGCCGCCAACAGAAATAAGCGTAGTTTTCTTATGAAAATTCTTCCCTAAGATTCTTAAAACCTCTTTAGATTTTGTGCTAATAGCTTTACCGCTAAGACCACCAAAGCATACATCATTTTTTTTCACTGGATTTGAGACAAGGCTATAATCAATGCTTGTGTTTGTAGCAATGATCCCATTTACACCATTTTGGATAGCCGCATCGCATACAGCGAGCATAGATTCTATCTCCATATCAGGCGATATTTTAATGAAAATTGGCTTATTTGTTGTGCTTTTTGCCATCTCCATAAGCTCTTTTACAAAGCTCTCATTTTGTAAATCACGCAAACCGGGCGTATTTGGCGATGAGAGATTAAAGGTGAAATAATCGCCATAGTCTTTGAGTGTATCAAGGCTTAATTCATAATTTTTTAGAGAATCACCTTGTGCGATATTCTTATTTTTGCCAATATTTATACCAAGCGGGATACAAAAGGGATATACTTCCTTTAAATGTGCCAACATTCCCCTTGCCCCGATATTATTAAAGCCCATTGCATTTTGCAAACTCTCTTCTTCTACATGGCGAAACATGCGAGGCTTTTCATTCCCATCTTGAGGCATTTGTGTAACGCTACCTAACTCTAAATATCCAAAGCCAAGACTAGCTAAAGGTCGCACCGCTTCCGCGTTTTTATCAAATCCACTTGCAAGTCCTATGGGATTGTAGAAATGCAAACCATGTATATCTTGAGCTAAATTCTCATGGATACGACAATAGCACTTTGCAATCATAGATTCAAATAATGGAATCTTTTGTGGCATTTTCATTACTTTTATTGCGAAGTTGTGAATCTTTTCGGCATCACATTTATACAAATAAGGTCGTATTTTTTTATAGAATCCCATGTTTAACCCTTAATAATAAACAAAATGCTAGATTATATCAAAACACAATAAAATCCTGCTTAATATGACAAAAAGTTTCTAAGCTTATCTATGCTATAATCTTAATTTCACAGAAAGGAAAAATATGAGAATTGCTATCATACGATTATCTGCATTTGGTGATGTTGTCATCGCATCAAGCATGCTTGCTGGACTTAAGGCTCTTGGGGATTATAGGATAGAATGGTTTGTTGATGAGAGATTTAGCGGTATTTTGGAGCATTCCCCTTGTATTACAAAGATTCACTCACTGCCATTTAAAAAGCTTTTAAAAAGCATAGGCGGGCTTTTAGAGATACGAAGATATTGTAAGAGTTGCGGTGAATTTGACATGGTGGTAGATATGCAGGGGCTTATAAAGTCAGCCATTGTCGGTAAATGCCTTGTGTCTAAAAAATTTGTTGGATTCTCTAAAGATGGGGCAAGGGAGGGCTTTGCTAGCTATTTTTATACACATAAGGTATCAATACCCTATGATTCTAATATCCTTGAGCGAAATTTCTCTGTGCTTTTTAGTCATATAAAAGAGTTTCAGGCAAACCCTTTTACACTTGAGCGAGTTATGCCACTGCATTCACAAGGGCTAGGCTTTAGCTATCATTTTATTGCAGAATCTCTTACTTCGCATTTTTCAGCACTAAATCATATGGAAGAAAAGCCCTATACTTTTTTATTTATCCTTGAAGCTTCTATTAAAGAGAAAATGTATCCAATAGAAAAATACGCAAAATTAGCACAATTACTGCAAGGCTTATTGCAAAATTGCCATTTTCACATTCTATGGAATGAGGATAAAGACAGGGCAGATTCTATGCTTACGCTGTTAAAAAAGCAAGGATTAAAGGCTACGCAGCTTGATAAGCTTGACTTTAATAGCTTGAAATTTGTATTAAGACAGGTTGATTGTGCTATCGGTGGTGATACAGGCGTAACGCATCTTGCATGGGCTATGGGGACAAACTGCATTACACTTTATGGGAATAACACAGAGAGTAGCGGTAAAAACATGCGAGATACAAAGCTTAGCCGTGTATTGCTTGGGAATCCTTATGTCGTCTCAAAAGGCACAAACTTTGAGATTGAAAGCATAGAACCACGAGAGATATTTGAAGTCTTTAAACACAATGTGCTTGAATCTTTAGGAGCTTTAGAATCTTTGCAAGAGTGAGTAATCATTGCGAATATGCTTTTAAGCTTTGTCTTAGTTATCTTTTTGTAAAATAAGCCGATTTGCCATTAAATTGAAAAGGAGAAATCATGGTAAAAATGTATAAAAGGCTAGGATTAAGTATCGTGTTGGCAAGTGTGCTTGGAGTGAGTGCGAATGCGGCTTGTGATTCTATAATTTGTGTCGGTGGTAATGTCGGTATCGGTGGAATCTATACTGATTTTGGTGGTAATAATAGAGCAGATGGGGATTTTAAGGGCGGCTATGGTGCGTTAGATATTGACTTAATCGTTATACGGCGATTACTATTTTCTTTAAACTTGAAGGGTGGCTCTGGGTCTATGGGCGTTTATGGACCAGATTTTACAGACAATCTTAATGGCAGTCTGCTTGGTGGCAATGTGGGTGCATTTGCGGCGACACATTTCAAAATAGGATTCAATGTTGCAAGTTTAGAATCTCCGCTTTATATCAGTTTCATTGGCGGTGTTGATGGATATGCGGGTGCGTTTGGCTATGGCTTGGCAATGTATGGTGCGGAGTTGCAAGGCAGGAAGTCATTTGGCGGAAGAACTAGTCTATTATATAGCTTTGGCGGCGGTGCGGCAAATTCGATATATGCTTTCGCACAAGGCAAGGCAGAGGCGGCAAATGGTGGCACAGGTGATGTTGGATATAGTCTGTTTGGCTCTCTTGGTGTGGATATAAGCATGACAAGAAATCTAGGATTCTATATCAAAGCCATTGCAAAGTATTATAATATACCAGCAAGTAGTCCCGTGCAAATCAATAATCAAACTATAACTCTTCCCCATGCCAACGCATGGACTACCATGCTAGAGACTGGACTTAGATTCTAAGCATTTGGCTGAATTTAGAGAGTTGCTATCTGTGAGAATTGGATTAGACTTGTTGATATGCTATATAGTCTAGATATTTTCTCAAATGCGATTGGGTTGTGCGTTTGATTATGCTTGGGTTAGTGTTTATGTTCTACACAATCGTTTATTGTAGGGTCTTGATCGACTTCTAAGAGGCAGGAGTTGTATCAAAAGTGTATGTAAAGAAAGGATAAATGTTTGGTTATATCCTGTGATATGCAGTTTGTAGCCTCAAATTTACATGGTTCCACATTGCAGACTTCTGTTATTCAAACCTAATACTACACTAATGTATCTGCATGCTAACACAATGCAAACTTCCATGTTGTTGTATCAATGCTTCGCAGTTTATGCTTATGACATTATAGTCTGGTAGGGCTTTCTTTAGTATTTGTAGTGCGGTAAGGTCTGTTGGTTTATTATAGGTTGGCATAAGCAAAACTTTTTGATTTAAGAATAAGAAATTGACATAGCTTGCGGGCAGGTTGTTAGTAGGTAAATTATCATTAGATAGATTATTTACAAGCGAATTATTATTTATAGAATCTTCATCACACTTTGCTACATAATCGCAAAATGGAAGTGGCACAAGGTTTAGATTATGTGTCTTTGCAAGAGATTCTAGCTCATGTTCCATAGCATTTAACGCACTGAAATGCGGATTATTTAAATCATCGCATTTAATGTAGGCAATGGTGTTTTCATTGATAAATCTAGCAAGGGTATCAATATGGCTATCTGTATCATCACCAAGCAAAAATCCATGATTAAGCCATAGAATCTTTTCTACTTGCAATGTGCTTTTAAGATTTTCTTCAATCTCTTCTTTGCTTAAATGCGGATTGCGATTTGCCTCGAGTAAGCATTGCGTATTTGTAAGCAAAAGTCCATTGCCATTATAGTCAATACTTCCGCCCTCAAGTATCATACCATAGGTTTCCATATTCTCAAAAAGCCCTATTTCATGTAGTTTAGTGTTTAGCTTATTATCAAGATTTGCAGGGTATTTTAGCCCCCAACCATTGAATCCAAAGTTTGCATAGATATGCTCTTCTTCTGTTTCTTTGTTGATGATTTTATCTAGGATTCCAAGTTTATTGGTTTTGGTTTTACTACCTAGCATAGCATTTGTGATTTGTGCTAAAACTTGTGAGTGTTGCTTTTTCACAGAAATGGCAATACTATCTCTAGCCCATAAGTCATTGCTCTCTAGCTCGATAATCTTGCATGGATACGCCTTTGTTTCAAGTGTGGATAGAAAGTCTTGCAATCTCGTCTTAGCACCATTATCCTTTGGATGCACGATGAGAAATAAAGGCTCAACCTTTAGAATCTCTGTAATCAAACTTTCATAACATTCTTGCACTTCCTCTAGATTCGCATTAAAATCACAAAATACATGCGGATAAATAAGCACGATCCCTTTTTGCTCTTCCCATTCTGCAAACATGTTCTACCTCCTAAGACTTACAAATACTTACTTCTTTGATACAATTATACATTAAAACATAACACTTAAAGAGAAAATATGCGGATTTTAAGTATTGAATCAAGTTGCGATGATAGTGCATTAGCATACACAGATGGCACTAATACAAAGCTTTTATGGCATGAAAAGATTTCACAGGAAGCCTCGCATAGCCATTATGGCGGTGTTGTGCCAGAGCTTGCCTCAAGGCTTTTTGCAAGGGATTTAGTCCAGCTATTAGAAAATTTTAAGCAAAATTTTTCACTAAAAGATATAACCCATATCGCAGCAACAAATGAGCCGGGCTTATCTACCTCACTCTTAGAGGGCGTAATAATGGCAAAGGCTTTAGCCCTATCTCTAAATATCCCTCTACTTGGCATAAATCATTTAAAAGGGCATATATACTCACTTTTTATAGAATCTGAAGCGATTTTGCCACTTTGCGTTTTGCTTGTATCAGGTGGGCATACAATGCTACTTGAATGTTATAGCTACAATGATATGCGAGTGATTGCAAATACACTTGATGATAGCTTTGGGGAATGCTATGACAAAGCAGCCAAAATGCTAGGGCTTGGCTATCCGGGTGGTATGATTATAGATTCTATGGCACAAATGGCATTAAAAGAAAATATTGCCCCCATAGCCTTACCCATACCGCTTGTAAATCAAAATATACAAAGCTTTAGTTTCTCGGGGTTAAAAAATGCGTTTCGCTTGCAGCTTGAAAAAATGGAGTTAAAAAACTTTATACAAGATTCTAAAACACAAGATATAAAAAATAGCACACAAGCAAAGGCACTAGCCTTAGGATTGCAAGAGAGTGCGACAACGCATCTTATCCAAAAATGCAGGTCCTATATGAAGCAAAATAGCCATATCAAGCACTTTGCTATCGTAGGTGGGGCTAGCGCAAACTCTATGCTAAGAGAGAAGGCACAATCCCTAGCCGCACAATTTGATAACAAGCTATTAATGAGTGAGTTAAAATATTGTAGTGATAATGCCGCAATGATAGGCAGAGCCGCTATCGCTAAAATACAATATGAAAATATGATAGACATAGAATCTAAAAACAAAACAATACAGAATCTAGATTCTAGAATCTACAATCCCCTATCCTTACAAGTATCCCCCCGCAATACAGAAATAGATACACAATCTTAAAAAACTAAATTCCATACCAATTAACCGACATTTTTTCATTGTCAAGTCGCTATATTTACTCTAAGTTGAAATAAAAAAGGCTTGGTAAATACTCTTTATATTGTAATTTATATAAAGTGGCTTACTAAACATAAATAAGTATGTTTCACATGGTAAAACACCATTCAACAATAGCTATATGTTTATACACCCCATAAAACATATATGAAAATATAAAAACAAGTATAATAAACTACAAAGTATTATCTAGTCTTTACTGCACACCAGCTTCGTTTAATTCTCTATAAGCATCACAGCCACCTTGATACCCCATATCACACGCATCGCCAAATAGCTTTTTTGCCTTACTTTTATTCTGTTTTACACCTTCGCCATCAGCATACATTACTCCAAGATTAGAACAACCAAGAGCATTACCACTATTACATGCTTTTTGAAACAACTCCGCCGCTTTTTTGTAGTCTTGTTTTACGCCTTCGCCATCAGCATACATTACCCCAAGATTATAGCAACCACCAGCATTACCACTATTACATGCTTTTTGATATAATTCTGTCGCTTTTTTGTAGTCTTGTTTTACGCCTTTGCCATCACGATACATGACTCCAAGATTAGAACAACCAAGAGCATTACCACTATTACATGCTTTTTGAAACAATTCCGCCGCTTTTTTGTAGTCTTGTTTTACGCCTTTGCCATCACAATACATGACTCCAAGATTAGAACAACCAAGAGCATTACCACTATTACATGCTTTTTGAAACAATTCCGCCGCTTTTTTGTAGTCTTGTTTTACGCCTTTACCATTAGCATACATTAAGCCAAGATTATAGCAACCAAGAGCATCACCACCATTACATGCTTTTTGATATAATTCTGCCGCTTTTTTATAGTCTTGCTTGAAAGGATAACCAAAATCATACATATTTCCAAGATCAACACAAGCACCAGCATTACCGCCATTACAATCTTTCTCTAAACTTTTTACTTCATCATCAAGTGCAAATGCAACACTCATACCCACACACAATGTCAAAACAATACGCTTGCATAGCTTCTGTATCATAGAATATCCTTAAATTAAAGTTAGCATAAATGAGCGATTATAAAATAATAATTACAACACGCTTAAATTATTGAAACTTTATCTAATTTATATAAAAAGATTTAACTTAAAAACTTGAGGTTGCTAAGATTGCATATAAAATACTCAAAAGATTCTATCTCTAAAATACTTCGCTTTCATAATGGTGGCTTTACAAACTATCATAAAGACTAAAGATATTTCGCTACGCTCAATATGACAATTTGTTATAAAATTTAAATTCTTGCTATTTTGCACCGCTACGCCCTGCACCCGCCCAAATGGTTAAGAATCTAACTCTTTTCAAAATACACACCAAACCCCAATAAAACAGAATCCACAACATATACCCCAAAAAAAACAAAAAGATTCTATAAATAACCTAAAAAACACAAAAATGGAAAGTTTTTTGCTTATAATCACAAAACAATTCTAAGGATAGAACTATGCAAACAGGATATTATGGTGCAACAGGCGGTATGATTACGCAGTTTAATCGACTCGATGTAATCTCAAATAATCTAGCAAATCTCAATACAAATGGATTCAAACGCGATGATGTTGTGATAGGCGATTTTTTGCGTATGGTGCAAGGACATCAAGACACTCTGCCTATACCTGATGAGACAAAGGCAGCAGCAAAGTTTATAAATCGCACAATGACTCGTGTGCCTACAATCGCAGAGGAATATACAGATTTTAGCGTTGGTGCTATGGAGCAAACTGAAAATACGCTTGATTTTGCTTTGAAAGCACCGAATACATTTTTTGCCGTGCAAACGCCAAATGGCATTGCCTATACGCGAAATGGTAGCTTTAGTATAAGCGATGATGGCTATCTTGTAACGCAAGAGGGATTCCATGTATTATCTCGCGATGGTATCGACAATGAGGGCGGAATCTTAATGAATGCAAACATGCAAATAAATGTCGATACAAATGGAAATGTAAGCTTTAAAGAGCTTGGTAATGAGGGCATGGCAGATAATATTGCTGGTGGGAGTTTAGCTATCGTTACTTTTGATAATCCAAAGTTTTTGAAAAAAATCGGTGGTAGCCTTTATATCGAAGAGAGAAAAGAGCCAGATAATACAGACTCAGAAGGTCTAGCAGGGGCAAATCTTGTCTATAATAGCGGGGCAGTTACACAAGGATTTTTAGAAAAAAGTAATGTCAATGCAGTGCTAGAAATGACAGGCATGATTGAGACAAATAGGCTTGTAGATATGTATTCTCGCGTGATGAAAACGCATATGGACGAGCTGAATGCAGAGGCGATAAATAAACTTGCTGCTAGGGGATAAGTGATTTCATAATCTAGTCTTCATATAGCCTTACTCAAGTGATTTTTAGCTAGAAAAGTCTAGTTTTTTGCTACAATTACACATTAAGATTCTAAAAAGGCGTGTGTTGTAATGGCAAAGTTAAGACAGAATGTCGCTGTTAAATCAAAACTATCATCAACGCTAAAAAGCTGGTTGCCTATTCTTCAAAGCCCTATTAATGAGCTAGAAGAGACACTAGGTAAAATTAGCGAAGATAATCCCTACATTGAGATTCAATCAGCACTCACTTCAAGCTTACAAACAAAACTCACACCGCTTAAAGCCCCACAAAGAGGTATGCACAATACTAAAAATTCAATGGGCGATAAAATCGAGCTTCTTACTATCTATGAAAAAGGGCTTATTGAAACACTGCAAGAACAGATTAATCCCCCACTTTTTCCCACACAAAGAAGCCAAGAAATAGCCCTAGCCATTATTGATAATCTCAATAGCGAGGGCTTTTTTGACTGCGATACAGATGAGTTACTTGCAGATTTAGAGCATGTTGGAATCCAAACTGATATTGATGAGATAGAGAGAGTAAGGAAGAGATTCTGTCATTTAGAGCCGGGTGGAATAGGTGCGAAAGATTTACAAGAAAGCCTAATATTTCAGCTTGATGCAAGTGAGCTAGATAACGCAGATTATGATCTTGCCTTAGAGATTATAAAAAATCTTGAGAATCACATAAAATACAAAAAGCATAAAAACTATGAAAAAGTCATGCAAGTCATTCGCGGTTTTAGACGAGTGCCTAGCCTTGACTTCCATGAAGATTCTAGTGCGGTTATTGCAGATATTATCATCACACAGGAAGAAAATAGCATTGAACTAAGCCTTAATGACTCATATTATCCAAGCATGATTATAGAAAAGCCCCATTTTAAAGAAGCACAAGAGAACTCATATTTTAAAACCAAACTCAAAGAAGCAAGAGATCTAGTCGATGCCCTTGACATGCGAAAGGCGACTATACGCAAAATAGGACTTATGATCATTGAATATCAATATGAGTTTTTCACAGGCGGAGAGATAAAGCCCATGAAGCTAAAAGATTTAGCCGATGAGTTTGGACACTCACCAAGCACCATATCGCGTGCTATTGCCAATAAATTTTTAGAATGCAATCGCGGTATATTTCCAATTAAAAGCTTTTTTACAACTGCTGTTGATGGCGATACTTCTAATGCGAGTATTAAAGACTTCTTGCTTGAACTCATACGCAATGAAGATAAGAAAAAGCCGCTATCAGATATAAAAATACTTGAACTCATAGAAAAAAAGTTTGCGCTAAAAATGGTGCGTAGAACGATCACAAAATACCGCAAACAGCTTGGAATCTTAGGCTCAAGCGAACGCAAAAGAATGTATGCGATAAGTATGTAAATATGCTTTTGGATTCTATCTTTTAGAATCTTTAGAATCTCACCATACAGAATCCACATTATAGAATCTTTTAATTTTTAGATTCTATACTTTAATAAAAATCCAAAAATCTATAACCCAAAGATTCCATCAAGATTCTACAAACAAAACAAAATATCCTATAATAAGGGACGATAAAAAACCCTAGAAATAAAAATAGGAATAAAATGCAGATAAAATATACCCATGCGTTTAGCTTACTTGAGATTTTATTAAGCCTTACTTTGCTTTCAATCCTATCTATATTCATGCTAAAACCCTATACTACACAATCCCTAGCTCTAAGACAGGCAAACCTACATATACAAACCTTGCAGCAAGAGATAAACAAACAAGCCTATTACGCATTTTTGCAAAAAAAGCCTCTAAATCAACAAACCCTAACTTCACTACTACAAAATACCCAGATAAACACAAATCTTTTTTCACTCACATGGCAAAATAATCGCCTTGTTTTACAAATAGGCAAAAAGAAACTCAATATGATAATACGACAAACAAACACAAATCATTATGTCATCACCTGCAATCCATCGCATGATCTTTGCAGGAAAATCTATCACAGAAAACACGCAAAATGATTGATATTTTTATAAATCGATACAACCATATTTTGCCAATTTTCATATATTAATCTTTACAACTCAATTGTTATTATGGATTTATGCTTAGAATCTACACTAATTAATTATAATAATGCTTATTTATTCACACTATTTAACATGAATCTGTGTTATAATTTCGGATTTTACGATTTATGTTATTTTTATGACATAAAAAGATTTTGGATAAGAATGTAGAAGGAATTAGCAATGTTTCGTTCATTAAGTGGAAAACTCGCAGCCGGTGCAGTCGCAATATTTTCTGTTATCATTGTTATTATTAGCGTTTTTAACTTTATTAAGACAAAGAATGATGTAACAGACATCTATCAAGGTATTCAAGCACAAACACTAGAGTCAGCCTATCGTAGTATAATGATAACAATGGGTGATGAAGCCCAAGAGCATTTAAGGGTATTAGCAAGGGATATTGTTAATATTGATAAAAATAATGTCGTAAGTCAAAGAATTCTTCTTAACTCAACTTCTTCGCTTATTAAATACCCTCTAATGTTTATAGTTTATGAAGATGATGGTAAGGCTATTTTGCAAGATTATGATCCAAATGGAACGGCGAAATTTTCATCAGAATGGGAAGATGTGGGCAATATAGATTTACGACAACGCCCATGGTATGTAGAAACAAAGGCAAAACAAGCTGGTATCATTACGCCTGTATATGCAAGTGAAGTTGGTAAATATAAAGGCGAAATGTTTGCTACCGCAACAATGCCTTTAATCAAAAATGGTAAATTTATCGGTGTTGTAGGATTTGATATTGGCGTTAGTCATTTCCAAGAAAGATTTCAGTCTTTTAAGAATCCAGAGTTACCCTCAATGAGTGTATTTTTAATAGATTCAAGTGGAGCGATTTTCTCACATGAAGATATGGATTTTGTGAGAAGCGGTTTATCAAAAGATGTGGAAGTTGCACTCAAAGATGCACTTACAAAAAGCAAGGAAGGCTTTATTGATTATGATTTAACCCTGAAAAATGGGCAGGTGGTTGATAAGTTTGGATATTATAAACAATTTCCATTTGGTTGGACCGTTGTATCTACTGCTGATAAGGCTGACTATACGGAAGCTATTAATGAGAGCCTTATACAGACAATTGGCTTGGCAATTGCTATGATTGCCTTAGGTGCTGTGGCGATTTTCTTCCTTATTAGATTCTTTACAAATCCTATTAATACAATTAAAGATTCTTTAGTGGCATTCTTTAGGTATCTGAATCATGAAGTCAAGACTGCCCCAAAACCACTAAGCATTAACTCACACGATGAAGTAGGTGTAATGGCTCACGCCATAAACGGAAACATAGAAAAAACAAAGCTAGGATTAGAGCAAGATTCTAAAGCAGTAGCTCAAGCCGTAGAAACAGCTAAAACAATAGAAGCAGGTGATTTTAGAGCAAGAATCACAGAAACACCACATAATCCACAATTAAATGAGTTAAAAAATGTATTAAATCACATGCTAGATGATTTAGAGAAAAAGATAGGTAGTGATACAAACGAGATAGCAAGAGTATTTGATAGCTATGTTAATCTAGACTTTACCACAGAAGTAAGAGATGCAAATGGTAGAGTAGAAGTAGTAACCAATACACTAGGTGAAGAAATAAGAAAAATGCTGCATACAACTCAAAGTTTTGCAAAAGAGTTAGAATCTAAATCAAAAGATCTAGAAGAAGCGGTAACCACTCTTACACAAAGCTCAAACACACAAGCAAGCTCACTACAACAAACTGCTGCTTCAGTTGAAGAGATTACTTCATCAATGCAAAATGTAAGTGGCAGAACAAGTGAAGTTATAGCACAAAGCGAAGATATTAAAAATGTTATAGGCATTATTAGAGATATAGCAGACCAAACAAACCTACTTGCACTTAATGCAGCAATAGAAGCAGCAAGAGCAGGGGAACATGGTAGAGGCTTTGCAGTCGTTGCTGATGAAGTAAGAAAGCTAGCAGAGAGAACTCAAAAGTCTCTAGGTGAAATAGAAGCAAATACAAATATACTAGTCCAAAGCATAAATGATATGGCAGAATCTATAAAAGAACAAGCTCAAGGCATAGGACAGATTAATGAATCTATTTCACAACTAGAGCAAACCACACAGCAAAATGTAGAAATCGCAAACAAATCACAAGATATAAGCACGGCAATAGATTCTGTTGCTGCTAAGATTCTAGAAGATGTGAATAGGAAGAGATTTTAGAGTGGGGTTTTTAGTTATTGTTTGGATATGAAGTCAAACATACACTAAACAATAAGAACAAGCAGTTTTATTATTTACATACATTGCATTATGTTCATGAGTCTTGCCTATAGCCCTTTATTTGTCCTTGTTTGTTGTGAAAAATATTTTTTGCACCTTAGTTGGAAATTATGAATGCTTCTAGGGGGATAAAAGTTCGCATGAAAGTATTGGCGTGTGATCTGGCGATATTCAACACAACCATTAAGAAACTTCATAACAACATATCTGCTCTGCTATTTATCACACAGCTATTTCTAGCATTTTAGATTCTCTATGATAGAGATAGATAAATTAAAAAATTGGTTAGAATCTATCATGCAATCTCGAAACAATTTCAACCAGCAAATAAGCCATACCAAATGTGTAAAACACAATAATATATTAATTAATCCCATGTTCTTCTATACATATTCTCTCAAACTCTTGGTAGTATTTCCACGAGGCAATAATATCTGGTCTATGTGTTTTTATATGAATGAGTTCTTTATCAAGCATAGTTTTAAACTCTCTGCATAATTCTCTATCGCCCCTAAATATCTCCAACACATCATTTTCATGCTTGTTGTTTCTTTGTATATAATCTATACGCTTTTTTAGTTCATCTAGGAATCTCACCATATACGCCTTCACTTTACCTAGTGTTTCTTTGTCATCTTGCAAGGCTTTCAAATCATCTTCACTCATACTGAAAGCAACTTGGTCTAATAAGGGGTGGGGTGTGTCAAATATTGTATTATTTGCACTCAAAAAATCACTATTTTTCTCATATAAAGATGTGATATGTAATGTGATTTTTTGCGTATGATTTATAGGAATAATGCACGCTAAAGGCAGGATATACGATGTTTTATCAAATCGTATTGCACGATAGAATTCTCTGTCTTTTTCGTTGGGTAGTGTAAAGTTAAATTTTTTAGCAAGTTTTGTCATAGTGTCAAATGCCCTTTCTGGCATAATTTCTTGCATATCGATGTAGGTTATATTTTGACATAAAGCTAACTTAGATACAACAGAGCTATAATCAAACGACCATGTAGAAAAGAAGAACGACAACAAGCCATTTGTAACGAAAGGGCTATTGGAAGTAAATTTATAATGCTCATTATGATATCCTTTTCTATTAACAACATCATAGGGGTCTTCTTGCATAGTAAAGCTATGATCTAAGTTGTGTATATGTTTGACATACCAACCATGATTTACAAGCGTTTTTAGTCGCGATATAGGATCTCTTGCAAGTAAAATAATAGTGTCTTGTGTTTTCAAACAATACAGCTTTTTATTGTCTTGCATGGCTTCGTATGTGTGGAAATGTTGTATATCAAAATAAGTGTTTTTATGTATAGCGCTTTTACTTTTTAAGAAATCAATATATTCACATGGATATACATTACATCGCTCAAAAAATCTTTGCAACGCAAGACTACCTGATAAACTATAACGCACAAACACAAACTTATATGGCACTGCGGGTGGCAAACGCAATTCTAATGCTATCTTAGAATCTATTGTAGAATAGTCTATGCTTTCTGGTTGTAATAAAGGTGGATAAAATTGATAACTATCTTCATATGTTGGAGTAGATGAAGCGTTTGATTCTAAACCGCTAGATTCTTCATTGCATTGAGTTTGACACAATGGGGGGGGGGGGGGGTAAATGTATTTATTTTAGAATCTTCTTGTATAGAAAACGAAGTTGCACCTATTGTATTTTTGCTAATATTTTCTAGATTCTCAACATCGCCATATTGGTTTTTAAATATATCAGATTCTAACCAAGCAATATGTTTTTTAAGGTTTTTCATAAAAAATGATGGACTAATAGCAATGATATTTCTATAATTTTCTTCAAAATGTTTATATGCCAATTTGAAAGTTTTAAACTGATTTTTATTTAAAACTATTTTGGGATAGAATTGCAACAACACAAAAATAGATCGTCTATTGAGTGATTTTATGCTTTTATGCAGACAATGCGACATGAAAGGCTTTATCCCATACTCCTTCAATATTCTCATACTTTTAGAATCTTTAAATCCCATATAAATCCTTAATACAATAACACAAATCTCTCTTTCAGGGTGAAGATTAATCCAACAAAATGTGGCAATATACCCATTCCATTACAACAAATTCTTTAACAGCATTAAAAAGATTTCATGTAGTTTTTGAGACCAACATAAAACGACCAAGAACAAAAGCCAATTAACCTCTCAAACTCTCCAATCTCTCTTTCTTTGTGCCAATCTCTGTGATTTGTATAGCAAAGTTACCATCTACGACAACGACTTCGCCCTTTCCTATGATTTTATCATTGACTAAGATTTCTAGCGGATCGCTTGCGAGTTGATTAAGCTCCACAACGCTACCAATATCCATTGAAATAACATCTTTTAAAAGCATTCTTTTCTGCCCAATGCGAACCTTTACACTCAGTCCAATATCTAGCAACATGCCGATATTTCGCATTTCTTTATCGCTTAAACTCACATCTTTACTTCCACTAGCTGTGCTAGCTGGTGCTTTTAAATCTTTTGGGACATGTGTTAAAAGATCATTTTTTGTAAGCATGATAAGCTCTGATTTTACAGAATCTATACCCACATCAAAGCGACTTGCAGTATCAAAATCACTTAAACTCCCTTCACTCTCCACATTACTCACATCAGCGATAGCAAAAGAGAAATGCGGCAGCTTCTCATGTCCGCCAAGTGCGGTAGCAAGTGCTCCTGTGATAGATTGAAACACTTCTTTTAAGCCATCTTTATCATCATCATCCATCATATCTTTGCCAGTATCGCCCTCTCCACCCATCATTAAATCAGGCAGGGCAGTGGCAAGATTCTCTGGCATGATAAAGCAAAGTGTGCTAACTTGTGAAGCCCCAAGCGATACATTTACTACAACTTTTCCAAATGGCGTGCCAAGCAAACTATCGCTTACTTCTGTATCTCCAGTGTGTGTAACGACTGCAGTTCTACCCATCATGCCATCGATAGTGGCTACCATTTCTTGTATAAAGAGTTCAATAAAATCATTCATTGCCAAATCCTTCATCTTGTAGGTCTGTTACCTTGCTCTTTCTTTGTGCTTCAAGCATTTCAATCATTTCTTTGACTTGATCTTTTTCTGTTTTAATCTCATCTAGAATCTGTATTGTTTTTCTAAATCTTTGTAAGCCAATCTTTGCACGATATTTATCCCTGCCATCAATGCTAACATGCACGGTATCATCGGCTACTCTATCAAGCATGATTACATCGCCAACCTTTAGCTCCAAAATCTCTTTAAAGCTTAGCTGCGTCCCACCAAGCATAGCGGCAATATGCACATCTGCACCACCGATTAAGGCTTGCAATTCTCTATTCCTTGACTTTTTACCGCTTGTCTCACTCATCATTAAATCGCGACTTGCTAAACGGCTAAGGATTGTCTCAAGTGAGATAACAGGATAGCAGATATTCATCATACCGCTACTATGCCCGATTACAATCTCCATAACAACCATAACGACAACTTCGTTTTGTGCCACGATTTGCACGACATTTGGGCTTGATTCCTTCGCATCAATGCTAGGGAAAATCTCTGCGACTGCTGCCCATGATTCCTTTAAATTCTGCATGATTTGCCGTAAAATTGTATCAAGCAGGTTTAGCTCAATATTTGAAAACTCCCTTGTGTCATCATATTGATCGCCACGACCGCCTAAAAGTCTATCAATCATAGGGAAAGCAATGCTAGGGTTAATCTCTAAAACTCCCGCACCATCCATAGGCTTCATAGAAAACACATTGAAGCTTGTAGGTGTAGGCAAACTCATCAAAAACTCACCATAAGTCATTTGATCCACACTATGTAACTGAATCTCAACAATAGATCTCATAATCGCTGAAATCTGATTAGAAAGATTCCTTGCCATTTTATCATGGATAGATCTAAAACTTCTTAGCTGCTCTCTACTCACACGATTAGGTCGTCTAAAGTCATAGACTACAATCTGCTTTTCAGTAACTATCTCTGACTGCTCTGCCTCATCGACCGCACCTTCTTCATCGACAACATTTAAAAGGGAGTCAATTTCTTCTTGACTTAGAATCTTAGCCATTTGCTTCTCCTATTTCTCTGCGGATTTTTTTAATCACTTCCTTTGATATTTGTGAGATTCTAGATTCTGTAATATCTAAAACTTCACTAATCTCACTCAAACTTAACTCTTCTAAGTAATAAAGCTGGATAATAAGCTGCTCTCTCTCTGTAAGCTTTGCTAAGACTTTTTGGATAATCTCCATTAATTCCTTTTGCTCACAATACTGCAAAATATCGCCATCTTCTAGTGCGTTAAACTGCTCATCAAGCGGGACAACCGCATAAATATCGCTTGCAAGTCTTGCTTGATGGATTTTCTCAATATCTTCATTTAGCACCTTTGCAAGATACTCATTGCTAGGCTCTTCCTCAAACTCATTAAAATAGCGTGAAACTTCTGCCTCAATCGCTTTAATAAGCTTTCTTGAAGACCTTGAGACAATATCAAGTGTCCGCAAATAATCAAGCATTGCACCATTAACGCGTGTCTTTGCATAACCCCAAAAGGAATCATTCTTATTAGAATCATATCGTCTAGCAAGTTTGATAAGCTCTTCAGTCCCAATAGAAACTAAATCATTCATATCAACAGAGCTTGGCAATCTCTCTTTCAAGCGAAATGCCATCGCCTTAACTGCAGGCAAGTATTGCAAAGCAAGCTCATCTTGCGTATTTTTTAAATACTGATTATACGCATCTTGACCTCTTGCTGCCGCACTGAAAGCTTGTTGCATACCTTATCCTTTTTATTATCTTAGCTTTAACTCTCTGAACCTTGCAACCCTTTAATAAAGTTGCGAATGTTTTGTGCCTCTTGCTCTTTCTTATCAAACTCTTTGCGGTAATGCTCAAGACTTTCTTCTAAACGCTCTTTATGAAGTTTTGTGCCATGAGAATCCATAAACAAATAATACGCCGATATACACACCGTCGTAATAAGGTAAATCCCCATTGTAGCAAGTATCGTCCAAAGCACCATAAGCTCTGGTTCATCAAACTTTGCGATACCAAACATTAATCCAAGAAAAAACCCTACTACGATAGCAAAACTCAAATAATTCTCTTGCTTCAACATACTCAATCCTTTGAATCTCTGTCGTCTTTAGGCAACTAGACATAAATGAAGCTACCCATAACACACTTGATTTAAAGCATAATTTGTTCCATAAATTGCGTATTATATCTTAAAAATGAAGATTCCTAGCTTATTTAAGATAGCCAAAAAGTTAGCATTTTGTTGTTTTTGGTGGTAATTTGCATATCGTTTGTTTTTAACTTCCATGCTACCATGATATATCAAAATTTAGCTATAACCTTGTAATTTGTTGTATTATTGCACACTATGTTTTTTGTAGTATGAAAGGGATAATATTGTCTTGTAGTGAAATTAGAGCTTTAAAAGAGGCTTTCCCATATAGTCTGCCTATTATGGCAACCTATCTGTTGATGGGTGCTGTATTTGGCATTATGATGGCAAATGCTGGTTATAGCCCATGGATTAGTCTTTTTATGTCGGTTATTATTTATGCTGGGGCACTGCAATATATTGCAGTGGCATGGCTTGCTGGTGGGGTTGGCTTTGTAAGTATTGCTTTGATTACTCTAAGTGTAAATGCGCGTCAATTCTTTTATGCGATAGCATGTCTCAAGCGATATAGCTTGGGTGGTTGGCGTAAATGGTATCTTATATTTAGCGTTACAGATGAAACCTTTGCGATACTGAATCTCAAGGAGCAAAAAAGCGCTCAAGCAAAGGTTATGCTAGATTCTACACAGCAAATCCATAATCAAAAGGTAATGTTTTATATCTCGTTGCTTAATCATTGTTACTGGATTGCTGGTTGTGTATGTGGGACTATACTTGGCAATGAAATTAGTTTTATCCGTGATATACAAGGGCTTGATTTTATCGTGGTTGCGACTTTTTGTGTGCTTTTGTATGAAAATATGCGACTAAAAGAGAATATGTTGCCTATTGCTATTGGTGTTTTTAGCACTTTGTTTTGCTTTATGTTAGATAGAGAGCATTTTCTCTCTTATGCGTTGGTTATGATTGTATGTGTATTGCTTATTGTTAGGAAATATATGCAAAAAAAGGGCGTATAAATCTCTTTATTACTTATTTGTAAATTACTAAGGGTGTCTTTGTATAACCAATTATTATGTATAATATGGTTGAATTAGGATTGAAGTTTTAAAGTCTGTATAAAATCTAGGCAATCGAGATTCTTAAAAATGCGTTAAGTTGTTGTAGCATATTCAAATACAAGAACGAGTTAATAGAAAAGTCAATTTAACACCCCCTTTCACACTCTTTATAATCCCTGCTTTGTGGATTAAAGGTATCTACACCCTTTTCTATCATCTCATCATACATTCTAAGTTTTGTCTCTAGCTTTTGCGAAATCTCCTGCAATGAAGCGATATGTGCTTGTAAATTCGCATAGCTTTTTTGCAATAATGCCCTGCGTTTTGGTGCAGTTTTAATGCCTCCACTTAAAGCCTCCGCATACTCTCTAATTTCTTTCAGGCTCATTCCACACTGCCTAAGCCACTCTATCCACTTCACCCACTCCATATCACTTTTTGCAAAATAACGCACCCCATTTTCATCGCGTTATACAAAGGGGAATAGCCCCTTATCTGCCCAGAATCTAATCTTTCTTGAAGGGATATTTGTTGCCCTCTCAACTTCTATGATTGTATATGCCATTTGTTTTCCTTGTCATATTATTTTGCAGGGCATTTCTATAAATTATTTATGCCTTAGATATTTTTCTATAAAATCGCAACATTTTATATAATTATCATAGGATAAGCTTTGATTCTGCTTGCAAAACTTTTTAAATTCTTGCAGGCTCTGTTGAATCTTTTTGCTTAATTTTTTATATGGTTGTTGGTATTTTCTCTTATGTATCTTGTTGTAAATTAGTTTGTCTAGCGTCTCTATACGATACATATTTGCATAAAGTTTTATTTTAAGATTCTGTAATTCTTGTTTGAATAATTTTTGCATTTCATCATAGCTTAATGGATTTTTTTGCTTATAAGACACACATAAATGTTGAAAAATACGATAAAATACTAATCCTACAAAATCACTTTGAATCTTTTCGCACTCTATTTTTAATGCTATGCTATTACGAATATGAAGTAATGGTAGATTTACAGCCTTTAGGGTATAGCAATGCAATTCCTTATGTATAATCGCCCAGTTAAAATCACTGCGACGATTATAGCGCTTCTTATTTGGTGTAAAATTTGGCAATTTTAGCAACAAAGGATTATAAATAATGCTATTTCCACCTCTATGAATGGAATCTGTTTGCAAGATTCCCGCTTTGATTTTAGGCATTGTAAGTTTTCTAGTGGCAATGCAGCCATTTTGAAGTTCTACTATCATATCTTTTGGAGACATATCACTAAAGAAAGGGTATTCTAAAAATGCAAAATCTTGACTACTTAAATCATAATAATATTCTCTCCCAAAATAATCTTTTTCTTGTGTTATCTTATGCGTAAGGTTATTTTGATGTTTCAATGTGTAGAATAAATCTAAAAGCTGCATTCTTAGTGTGCTTAAAAAAGGTAGGGGTGGCTCTCCTACTACTCCTCCAAATAAGCAGTCAATACCACTATCTTTATATGCAGCAATATGTGAGAGGTAGTCTATTTTATATGTTTTCTCTCCATCAAATCCGCAAAATCTCAAATCATCATCAACAATCCAAGTTACAAAATCATTCCCGTAATGTTTTGTTCCTATTTTATATACAAAATGTTGTAATTTCGTGCGTGAAATAGCAATACTCTCCTTTTTATCCATAATGCTTAAATGAAAGTTAAAAGGGTATTGACTTAATATTTCTTGCATTTTTGTTTCTAGCTTAGTGCTTGTAAGCACACAGGTTTTAATACTTAAATTTGGTTGCTTGGAAAGTGTGATTTTTATAAAAGATTCTAAAAGCTCTTTTATATTTTTTGTATCAAAACAGGCAAAGGCTAAAATAAGATTTAAAGGTTTTGTAGAATTTTGTTGTGTTAAAGTTTTGTGTTTATTATCTTGTTGTTCTAAATTTTTATAAGAATCTAATGTTTTAAAAGAGTGAAGTTTGAAATTAAAAATATTTTTTGCTCTATTCAATGATTTCTCTTGCAATATCAAAGAAAAATCATCTAGATACTTGCGGTAAAATAACTCCAATCCTTTGTGCTTTGCCTTACTATTTGTTGTAATTCTCTCCCTATCATCATCTGCGAAGTGAGATACTAATGGCTTATTTATAAATTTTGTTTGAATCTTTTTACAAACTTCCGTGTATTCTAAATAACGCATAATTAAATCTCTATCTGTCGTGCTAGGCATACTCTCATCAAATCCACCTATAGCAAAAAATACTCTCAAAGAGATAAAAAGATTACTTCCTTGTATATAGGGATTTTGCAAGAAAACATTTTCTTTTTGCAGGGTATTTTTATTTGCTTGAAGAATTTTTGTTTCATTGGGCGTGTGATAGTAGATTCCACTAGCAATTAAGCCGACATTTTTATTTTTGTATAAAACTTTAAGGCATTCTTGCAAATATGTTATATCCCAGCAGTCATCATCATCCAAAAAGGCAAAATAGCATTTCTTTTTATTCTTGCAAATACTAAGTAAATGAAAAGCGGCACTATTCCACGCTCCTGTGCCAGAATGCTTTTTTGTGCGATTATTATCTATAATTTGTGTTGGAAAATTATCACTAAAACATAATTCATCTCTTATGCTCTTAACTTTATTTTTAACCTTTTCTTTTTGTGCCTCATTAAAATCATCACAAGATATAATAACTCTAATTTTAGGCTTTATTTTAAGGGGTAATTGTTGCTTATAAACACTTTTCAATGCCCTGTCAAATAAACTTTCTATCCTATTGCTACTTAATGCAATAATCACACCAATTTCAAAGTTTCGCAACGCGTCTTCCTATACCATATTGTGAGTGTATATGCTTGATTGAAAGTGCAAATGTAAAACCAGCTTCCTTTACAAAATCTTGCAATTCTTTATCATTTTTTCCCTCTGGATAACAAAAAATATCTATTTTTGTATCAAGTAATTGCTCTAAAATTTGTTTAGATTCTAGAATCTCTTCTTTGCTTTGTGCTTTATGTTGGGTAAGGTCGCGATGAAATAATGCGTGAGAAGCAATTAAGCCGTAATTTGCAAGTTCTTTAAGCTCTTTAGAATCTAAGAAAATATGCGATAAATCTGCTTTAAATGTTTCATAAAATTTGCAAAGACTTTTAGAATCTTGCTTGATATAGTGTTGTTTTAATACCTCTATATTATTAAGAGTGCTTGGTGTTAAATCAAGTTTAAAATATTCAAAAATTTCCTTTATTTTCCCTTTCTCAATTAAACAATACAATAAATCCATTCCGCAAAGCATATTGTTTAAAGCATTATTCACATTTATGGAAAAAATTAAAGATTCTTTTTTTGGATTATATTTATTTTGTAATATTTTAGCAATCTCTAAGTGTTCTTTAAAACCATCATCAAAACTTAAGCAAAAATACTTCTTTGGCTCATCTAAGCATTGCTTAATACTGCCAAATTTATATCCCCTTTGAAGATAAGATTCTATATACTGCTCTAATCTTAAAAGCCCTATTGCCATTTTTCGTTCAAAATAAATTGGACTTATTGCTTCTTCATATGCAATGCGATGAAAGCATAAAATGTGGGGCCTTATAGCTTCATTTCTTAAATTTTTATTAGAATCTCTAACAGATTTTAGAAAGTTTGCCTCATAACCATACTTAAAGCTTTGCGTAATAATCCCATCTAAATCCTTTGGCAGACATTTACCACCAAAGCAGTAGTCTTTATCTTCATCCATTATTAAAGTGTGAGTTTTTGTAATGCGTGGGTCTTTTAGCCATAATTCTCTTACAATATCATAATCTGCCCCAAAAGTTTTACAAATCTTTTCAAATTCATTGCAAAAAGTAATTTTAGTTGCAAAAAATGAATTTTCCATATATTTACACACTTCAGCATTAGAGCTTGTTGTTTTTATATATTCTTTTGTTGGTCCAGCTACTTTTTTGAAAAAATTAATAATAGCAGAGCAGTCATTATCCCTGCCACCAAAAATAAAATAAGGCGTCTTGACAACCTCTTTATCAAAATCATAAGGTGGTGGCAAGTAATAGCTACTTTCCCCAATATATTCAGGGCTACATACAAGTTTTAAATGCGGATATTTTTTTGACAAAGATTCAGTGCTTAATGGCGGTATGCTTGATTTAATCAATACGAGTTTTTCTTGTTTAATGCTTTCTAGCACTTGATGCACCGCACTCGTATCTACGCATCCATTAGGCAGGGCATTTGTTGGCACACAAACAAGCACTAATGAAACATTTTCAATAAAATCCATAGAATCTTGCAAATAAGAAAAATCATTCTTTAGGGTAGGATTATTATCATATGCAAATACTTCAAAATGATTTTTAAAAAATTCATAAAATGCCCTGCCAACATAACCATAGCCAATAATGCCAATTTTTTCCTTAGATTTATCCATATCATTCCTTTATAAGACTAAAAAACATAAAATCAGAATTATAGATTCTATAAGGACTTGTGCTTGTATCCCCACTTTGAAAAAGATTTTCTATTTTAAGATTAAAGCGCTTAAAAAGATTCTCATAAAATCCCAAAGGATAATGAAAGTCAAGTCTATCTCTTTTTGTAGCAAACATTGTTTTTGTAATAATGTGTTGTGTATCATAAAAGTCGCTACTTTTACGCTTTTGTATATTAGATTTTGCATTATAAAAAAGTGGATTACAAATCACAATAAAAATATGCTTTTTGCTTAATAACACAAGATTATTCATAATAGAATCAATAATTTTTAAGGCCTCTTCTTGCGTATCTGCTAGATGATGGCATAGCACTAGAGAGCATAAGATAGAATCAAACTGCTTCTTTGTTTGTATAAAGTTTTCTAACTCTTTCTCAATAATAATTTTTTCAAAAGCCTTTTGATATTTATCTTTAATAATATCTTTGCTAATTTCATAACCTACGACGCTTTTACCTATTTTATTTAAGCTATAAGCGATTTCTCCACTTCCAGCACCATAATCAAAAATGCTTTTATACTGCAGATTCTCTTTATAAAAATCTCTTATTAAAGTTTTATGCAGTCCAAAAGCCCCAATTTTTGAGAAAAATCTTTGATATTCGCTTAAGAGATTCTCACATTGTAAAAATTTCTCTAAGACACTAAAATCTTCTTGTGTATTAAGTGGGCTAAGAAATTCCTTGATATTATCAAGTTTGCATAAATGATTCTGTAATTTATAAATCGCAAATGCCCTTCTACACATACTCTTAAAAAATGCATCACTATAAGAGACAAAATCCCAGCCAATATCGCAAATAACAAGCCTATCATTTTGCGTATCAATTAATAAATTTTTAGGCTGCATATCACAACACACAATACCTGCATAATAAAAATCTGAAAGTAACTCTATATATGCAGTATAAGGCATAGGTTTAAAAGGTTTTGTTTCAAAATACTCATACGATATGATCAATATATCATTATTATAATATATCTCAAAAGGCAGGCTAAAACGCGTATTTTTAAGTTGTTTAGAGAGTGGTTCTAATTGAAAATAAAGCCTTGAAATATAGGGGGAGTGTTTAAAAAGTTTATATATCTTTTTCCTATCTGTGAATACAAAACCCTCACTTCCTTGACCTAAAAAGTCTAATCCCACCTCAATATCACAATGTGCTTTAATAATATCTTTTGCTTCTTGTTTTGTCATATCTTTTTTAATACCTGCAAAAGTTTTTTGATAAAGGGGTAATTTCTCTCTTAAAATCTCTATAACTTCGTTTGCGTTGTTTGCAAAATAGATTTTATCTTTTCGTCTAGAATCTAGTGTTCTGTTTTTAAATTCACCACCATAACCATAATCTGAAAGTGCGATAATTAATTTACCAAGCTGCCACGCAAGAGCCATTTCACTAAGACTTCCACTCTCCCCGCCAATAATTATCATAGCATCACAAACACTTGCCACACAAACATTTCTTGCTATATCAAACCCAAGTGGCAATACCCTATCAATGTAGGGATTTGCGATACTTTTATCATAATTTGGAATAAGTCCTAATATCTGTCCATCGCTATAATTATTAGCACATCTAGCACCAAGAGAAACAGCCTCCATTACGCCACCTAACCCACCATTTGCGATAACATAACCCTCTTGTATAAGCTTTTTACCTAAATCTCGTGCTAAATCTTGTATTATTTGTTTATCTTTTTCTTCCAAACGCTCTAAGCTTGCATATCCAATAACAGCAATAATCTTACGCATATAAACTCCGCAGAATTTAAAATAAAAATCGTAGTGTATCGTTTTTTTTTTTTTGAAGTCAAGGAACAATTTAGCCTGTGCTACATGTCCTTAAGCTAACATACATATGTCCAAACTTAAGTTCATCTTGTTTGCAGTTAAGCGGAATATATGATCATAGAAATGTAATTAACCATATTCTTGTGGATACTTTCTATTTCTAAAAACCGCAATAAGCACAACTTGAATAAGATTAATGTAGCTTGTTAAAACCCCCGCACTCACACTCAGTTATTTAGAAACCTAAAATGATTTTGTTATAATACTTAAAATTTTATGGCTTCACAAAAAGGGATTCTATGCAAAATACACGCCTTATAACATTTATATTGCGACATTATCTTAAGTTTGATAAAACGCAGCCTTTTATATCAATCACTGCGATTTTAGCCTTTCTTGGTGTGGGTGTGGGCGTTATGGTGCTTTTGGTAACGATGAGTATTATGAATGGCATGATAAAAGAGTTTGAACACAAGCTTTTTATAATGAATTATCCAATTACTATTTTTGCAACTTCTAATAGGGGGCTATCAAAAGAGCTTTTAGAGTATTTAGAAGAAAAGTTTCCAAAATTAAAATTTAGCCCATATATGCAAACACAAGCAGTAATCCGCATGAATGCAGAAATCTATCCACTCGTTGTGTATGCAATCGATCTAGAGAGAGAGAAAAATGTCAATAAGGTCTTATATGAAAGTCGCACAAAAGAGTTTAGCAATACCTTTAATCTCATTATGGGTGAGACATTTTACTATTCACTTGGGCTAAATAAAGATGAAAAAGTTACTCTCATATTTACAGAGCTTGCCCCAACAGGCATAGCCCTTACTCCAAAGATGAAGAAATTTGGCATTGATGGCACTTTTACAAGTGGTCTGCGAAACTATGATAACTCCATTGTTTATACGACTTTTGAGGCATTACAAGCATTGCGTGGTGTGGGAAATGGGGCTTATGAGGGATTTCATATCTTTTCTAATGAGCCTATGAAAGATATAGAATCTATCCGCCTTGCTATAGAATCTTATATGAAAGAGAGTGGTAATATCGTGCATGCAGAAGCACAAGGCTGGTGGGAGCAAAATGGCAATTTCTTTGCGGCTATGGAGTTGGAGAAAAAGGCTTTGTTTTTAGTGCTTATGCTAATTATTCTTATGGCGAGTTTAAATATTATTAGCTCATTGCTTATGGTTGTGATGAATAGACGAAAAGAGATTGCCCTGCTGATTAGTCTTGGGGCAAGTAAGAAGCATGTAAAGCAGATATTTTTCCGCCTAGGTGCGGTGATTGGCGGGAGTGGCATTGTATTTGGCGTAATTGGGGCATTTATTGTCATGTGGATTCTAAAAACTTTTGATATTATCTCAATCCCTGCTGATGTGTATGGTGTATCAAAACTGCCTATTGAGTTACTTTGGAGTGATTTATTATGGACTATCATTGGAGCATGTGTTATTGTGTGCTTATCGTCATATTATCCTGCTAAAAAAGCAAGCAAAATAGATGTATTGCAAGTCTTGCGTAATGAGTAGAATTTTAGATTATTGTGTTTGAAAATACATGTTTTTAGATATAATATAAAGTTTTATGTTTTGTCATAACTTAAGGAGCAATAATGCTAGAAGGGCAAATTATAAGTTTAGATCCTGCAAATAAAGAGGGTAAAGTAGAGCAAACACTCAATAAACGCGTTTATCCATTTACCTTTGATGTGTGGCAGGGCGAAGAAGAAGAGTTAGCAACAAACATTGAGGTTGAGTTTGTGGTAGAAAATCGCGTTGTCGTAAAAATGCAGTTAAAGATTTCATTAGAAGATGAAGAGGCAATACCTGTTACGAAATCTCCAGAAGATTGCATTAACGAATATTTTGCAAGAGAAAAGAATATCTTAAGTCATCATCATGATTTTATTGAGGGCAATAAAGAGCTTGACTTTATGCGTATGAAACGCTTTTTATTCACAGCTTATAATGATTTGTGCGATTTAGATTCTATGCTTGAAAACAAAGAGTTAAAAGCGGTTAAGCATGAAGTTGCATCACTATATAGAGACTTTGAAGAGTATAATAAAAAGACGCAATATCCACTACCCTATGCTTTTGAGAGAATCTTTTTGGTGCGACAAGTCTCTTACACTCATTTAGAGCAATATATCGAAGATGTGAAAATAGGCATGGCAGGTGCAAAGGCAGAATCTGAACCACTTGGCAGAAGACTTGAAGAAGAAGAGCGGACTTTAAGGCTTATGCCTGATAAAAAAAGCAAGGAATACTTAGAGTTTGAAAAAGAAGTGAAAGTTTTACGCAGAAGATTTGTAGATTTGATAGATTATATCGCAAAGCAAAAAGATATTATCGCAAGAGAGAGTGCGAGATTGCAAGTCTTTAAAGAAAAGCATTTTCAAACCTTTGCTGATGTATTTGCCCCTATGACCGCTGAAATAAAGGGGCGTTTTATAAAGCTACTTAATACAAAAGGCTATGAGCTAGATAAGGCGATGTGGGCGCGTGCAAAGACAAATCAGTATGTAAAGAAATTTTTCCGCGATGCAGACATTCATGGTGGATATAACTCAAAGACTTACTTACGCTATTTTCTCAAAGGGCTTGATAAGAATAAGGTTGTATCCGCAAAGACAAAAGAGCTTTTTGGACTGCTAAAAGATTTAGAAAAGCTTAGTATGCAAAATGTCATGGTGATACAAGAAAACGACACAAAGTCATTTAAATCCCAACAGCTTATTGAACGCGTAGATTCTGGACTTAAGGTAACAGTTGAGCATAATCCTTTTGATGCACTTGCAAAGCTAGGGGCAAAACCACAAGATATAGTTGTGCTTGATTATAAAAACATGGGATTACTAGCCTTTGATTTCATACGAGAATATAAAGCAACGCCAAATGCTAAAAACCCTGTGTTTATCGTAGTTACACCCACACCACTTGAATACGATGTAATGGAGGAAGGCAGAGCAATCGGCGTAGAATATTATGTATTAGCAAATGACGCTGAAGGCTTCTCTGACGCTATACGAATGGTTATTTGATCGCGTTGTCTTTATTAAAGATTCCAGATTGTTTTGTGTCTTAGGACTGGGTTACAAATGCTGGGTATTTTTTTGTTTGTTGGATAATATTAGGTTGTGATACTTTGGAGTTTAAAGCAAATTATGTAGTATTTAAGCATTATGTTTAGTTTAGGTTTTCTTAATCCGCAGCAAGTTAGATTCTAAGTTGTGCTGAAATCTAAAATAACAAAAATCTTAAAGCGCGTTTGTATAAAAACTTGCTATAATCCATATATTTATTTTAAGGGGAAAAGATGCGTGTTATAGAGAGTGAAAGTAAGCAAGGAGCTTATATTATCGTTATATTTGGATTGATTGCTGCATATTTTGGATTCTATATTTTGACTGGGATTTTGTTGCTTATGTTATTAGCATGGCTGTTTTTTTGTAGTTCAAAACTCATTAATCCCACGATACCAAATGCCATAGTATCGCCAATTAGCGGTGTGATAGAAAATATCACTCACAATGGAGATTGTGTTGAGTTTAGCATAAAAGCACGCAGAAATGGCAGGATCTATTCTCCAAGCGACCTGCATGACATAAGCGTGAAAAAATATCATGGATTCTATTTCTTACGAAAAAGTGAGTTATCAAATCAACTTGGCGTAAAAGAACTCATGCAGGCAAAGACAATGCTAGATAATGAGAGTCTCTCTATAAAGATTGAAGTCTTGCCTAGAGTGTTGCGTTTTTGTGGTTTATACGATGGTAAGCTAGAGTCTTTATTTCTAGAAAAAATTGGCTTTTTAAATGTAGGATTGTTACGCATAAGCATTAAAGGAGAGAATCTAAAAGTCCTTGCGAAAGAGCATGAAAGAGTGCTAGGTGGCAGCTCACCGCTTATTACTATTGAAAAATAATCGCTTTAAATAATTACTCAGTCTAAACTAGATTATAATTATTTTAGTATGATAGATTCTAAAAAGAAAAATTTATAAGCTTTTAGAATCTAAGATTTGATCACTTATCACAAGATTATAAAACATAGTATTATTTAATAATTTATACATGCCTTGCATAAAGACATAGCACAAAATCCATTTTAGATTCTAAATACTCTAACAATAATAAATCTAAATTCAAGCAGTGATAAATAAATGCAGAATCTAAGATCACATAAACTAAAATCTTTAATATCTAAAAGTTTTATGCAAGGCTATCATTAAAGCCTTCATATCTATAAATAACACACACTCTATAATCGCATAGAATCTTTTCGTAAAGAATATAAAGAGATTATAGAATCTTTTATTTAAAACATAAAGCATATAAAACTACATAATTAAATTTGATAGAATAAAAACACAAAGAAAAAAGAAGCACAGAATCTAAAAAGCCACATCTACCCAAAGATATATGAAAAACTATATCAAAGGTAAATGTGGCGTAATCTATCTTAAGATAGCGGCTTATAGCCTCTAAGCCACAAGCCCATTTGCTTTAAAAGCTTTCACTATTGTAAAAGTCTTAAAACATTTTGCTGCACTGCGTTAGCTTGAGCCATAGCAAAGCTACCAGATTGAGCCAAGATATTATGCTTAGAGAATGTCGCAGATTCTTGTGCGAAATCCACATCTCTAATTTGACTTTCAGCCGCTTTAACATTAACTTGTGTGATAGAAATGTTGTTGATTGTAGCAACAAGTTGCATTTGCACAGAACCCATGTCAGCACGGATTTTATCAAGCTGTCTTGTAGCAGATTCTGCCATATCCATAACAACCATCGCACCGCGAAGTGATGTTACACCTGCACCGATACCATCTTTATTCTGCACTGCTTGAGCCGCATTTGCGTTTGCACCGCTTGCACTTGCGATATTTGCGTCCATATTACCGCGAACAGAACGCAAATTCACAGTGTATTGTGCGATACCTTGAGCCGAATGGAAACCAACGCTACTAAAGTTTGTCCCAGATACAATAATATCTCTTGCATCTGTCCTAACAAGGCTTATACGACCCACGATAGCGTGATTTGTCCCAGATACCCCAGCAAAGCTACCGCCACCAAGCACCGCACCTGTTTTACCTTCAGCATGCACAGATATAGCACGACCATCAAGACTTCTAAGGTTTAATCTACCCTCGATATCCACATACGCTTCTACACCTGTTCTTTCTTTAATTGAGTTAAAGGCATTAATCAATCTACCATCGGCATCATTTTTACGCACATCATTGATTGTCCCAATAGTTGTGCCATTTACAACCAAGCCATGCACCGTTCCAGATTGCACCGGCACACCACCAGTCCCAAGCACCGTTGCATACGCACGCACACCGAGTGTATCAGAGAATTTGTTGATAGTATCTGCTAATACACCAATACCTGTGCCAGCACTTGTAGAAATGACTGCAGTCTCAAGCTTGTAGTCTTTCTTACCATCAACTTGGCGGAATTTCAATGCTACCTCTTTAAGATTCTTAGCACCAGCACTAGCAAGCATACCAATACCTGTTACAGACGAGCTTTCAAGTCTTACATGCCCGATTTTATCCGAGCTTGTTGGACCGATTGAAGCTTTCACCGTTGTATTAGAATACGCACCGATTTGGAACTCTTTGTTAGAGAAAGCACCAGATAGCATTTGCTGCCCGTTGTAGCTTGTTGTATTAGCGATATTATCAAGCTCTTCTAAGAGTCGCACAATATCGTTTTGCAACGCGCGCCTTGATTCAGTGGTTTGCCCATCTTGAGCAGCTTGGATTGCTTTAACCTTCACGGTATCAAGAATCTTTAATTGCTCGTCCATTGCTTTATCCGCAATCTGAATCATACCGATAGCATCATTTGCGTTGCCGATTGCTTGCCCTAGCGAGCTTGCTTGGCTACGCAAACTATCTGCGATTGACATACCTGAAGCATCATCTGCTGCCTTGTTAATCCTCAAACCAGAGCTTAACTTCTCTAACGAGTTAGCTATTGCCCTATTGTTTTGCACACCGATGGTATGCGCATTGAGTGCCGCGATATTTGTATTTATCCTAAAACTCATGTTTGCATCCTTTGCGAAAAATTTGAATACGCACTCTTTGAAGCAAAAGGTGTTCCTAAAATTATGAGATGAATTGAAGTTTTTAGACGCGATATAGTTTTGGCAAAATATCTCATGTGTAGTGTCTGTGCGAGTTTAGACTAGATTCTAAACTCAAAAGAAAAGATTCTAATATGGCGTTAAATCATATAAATGCAATCTTAGAATCTTATTTGCCCTATTTTAAAAGCCATGCAATCTTAAAACAACTTTGTTATAATTTTTCACAATACACATTATATAAGGCTAAAAAATTACAATAAGGAATATCATGGAAGTCATACTTGCAGATAAATATGGATTTTGTTTTGGTGTGAAAAGAGCGATAAAAATCACAGAAAAAATCGCACAAAACAACCCAAACACACTCACACTAGGACCGCTTATACACAATCCGCTTGAAATCAGCCGTTTAGAGAAAAATTTTGGCGTAAAAGTGCAAGAAGATATTACAAAGCTAGGCGATAGTAAAAGCGTGATTATCCGCACACATGGCATCACAAAACAGAATCTAGCAATCTTGCAAACAAAGGGCGTTAGTATCACTGATGCGACTTGCCCCTTTGTTACAAAGCCACAGCAGATTGTAGAAAAGATGAGTAATGATGGGTATAATATTGTGATTTTTGGAGATTCTAATCACCCTGAAGTGCGTAGCGTGATGAGTTATAGTGTGAAAACACCCATCGTTGTGAGTGATTTAGAATCCTTGCAGCAAATAAAAAAGATTCCAAAAAAAGTAGCAGTCGTATCACAAACCACAAAGCAAATAGAGCAATTCCTACAAATCGTGCAGTATCTTGTCAGTAATGCCATGGAAGTGCGAGTGTTTAACACAATATGCAATGCGACTTTTGAGAATCAAGAGGCAACAAGGACGCTTAGTCAAAAGGCTGATATTATGATTATTGTCGGCGGCAAAACCTCATCGAATACAAAGCAGCTTTTCTATATCGCACAAAATCATTGCAAGGATAGCTATCTAGTCGAAGATGAAAACGACATCAAACAAGAATGGTTTGCAGGTAAAAAAATATGTGGAATAAGCGCTGGGGCTAGCACACCAAATTGGGTTATAAAAAATGTAGAAAATGCGATAAAGAGTCTTGTGTGAATGTTGCCATTTTAATAAGGCTACTTGCTTTTTATTAAATGCTATCCATCGTATAGTTTGAATGGTCAAAGTTTTGCTATAATCCACTTTACAAACCCCACAAAAGAGAAGCTACAATGACTTACACGCCTATCCCCCTAGAAGACTTTCTATCAAACGCCCATAGTCCAAGTGAGAGTGAGCTAGAATCTTTTAGCAAACATAGGGATAAGCTTTTACACACAAATGAAAATGAGAGTGAAGAGCATCAAAAAATCGCTTTGATAGAGTTTCTAGCCAAAAGCTTTGCCTATGAGTGCAACACCAAAAATCGCATTGATTTAAGCATTTATGAAGACAACAAAGCTAGAGTGCTTTTTGAAGTCAAAAGTCTAAGCAACAAAGCAGAGTTTATAAACGCTAACAATGGGGGGGGGGGGGTAGTAACACTATTTGCACCAGAATATAGTCTAGATTCTAATCCTTGTCATACTGAAGCGTTAGCAAAAGTATCTAAAGATTTGGAATCTAAAAGAGATTTTTCGCTTTTTTCAAAGGCTCACACGAAACAATCTCTTGCCCACACTTGCAAAAATGACAAAATTCTAGAATCTACTAAAACTACAGATTCTATAAATAGCACAAACCAAACAATACAGAATCTAGAATCTATACCACTTGAGCTGGCTGTGGGGGTTAAGGCACAAATCCTAGAAAATCTGGAGTCTAATGCTTGTCATATTGAGCAAAGCGAAATATCTAACATAGATTCTAAAAAAGATTTTTTGCCTTTTTCAAAGGCTCACACGAAACAATCTCTTGCCCACACTTGCAAAAATGACAAGAAACTAGAATCTAAAATAACGCACCCTAAACCCTGCACCCGCCCAGTTTTGGTAGAAAATCTAGAATCCAAAGCCTTTTATGAATCCATTCTCTACTTTTTACGCGAGTATAAAACCCATAACAACAACGACATAAAGCACATTATCCTAACAAATACGCGAGATTTCTATCTCATAGACGCTAGAGAGTATCTCACATTTGCTAAAGATAAAACAATCCTAAAAGCCTTTGATAACTGCGATAAGAATCAAGGCACAGACACAAGCACAAGCAAGTTTTACGCCACACTTAAAGACTATTTGCTCTCCCTTAACTCCACACTAAAATTTACCCATTTTAATATACAGACTACACCCCTGCCCCTGCTATATCAAGCCCTAAGCCCACAAATCCTACTCAAACAAAAAAATTGCATTGACGCCAACACACTCAATCAAAGCTTTTATGATGAATTGCTCTACATTCTAGGGCTAAAAGAGATAGACCAAAAAGGCAAGATTCTAATCCTCCCCACCACAGAGCAAAACACGCTTTTAGATTCAATCTGCAACAAACTAGGACTTGATAGAGACAAAGACTTTGAGACAATCTTTTCCTTGCTTACCACTTGGAATAACCGCATATTATTCCTAAGGCTTTTAGAATCTATGCTTTTAAGTTTCAAGCATATTAAAAAGCCCTTTTTAGACATTGACACATTGCAAAACTTCACAGACTTAAACACACTCTTTTTTGACATATTAGCCCTTAAAAAAGAGAAGCGAAAAACAGACTTAAAGCTAAAAGATTCTATCCCTTATCTTAACTCAAGCCTTTTTGACAAAACAGAATTAGAAAAGCAAAATAACGAAATAAGCAAACTAGATTCTAATCATCTCGCCATTTTCAAGCACTCAATCCTTAAAAAAGACAAAGATTATAAAGACACGCAGTCCCTGCCCCTTTTAGAATATCTCTTTAAATTCTTACACGCCTATGACTTCACCACCACGCCAAAGGACATTATAAACCACACCAAAACAAACCACGACAAGCTGATAAATGCCGCTGTGTTAGGACTAGTCTTTGAAAAGCTAAATGGCTATAAAGAGGGCAGTTTCTACACGCCTAGCTTTATCACTAGCTATATGTGTAAAGAGTCGCTAGAAAAAGTCGTTATAGATAAGTTTAATGAAAGAAAATCGTGGGAATGCGATAGCTTAGAATCTTTAGCACAAAAGCTAGATAAACTCACAGATTCAAAAGATGGCTATAAAGAGGCAAATGCCATTTTTGATTCTATAAAGGTTTGCGATCCAGCCGTTGGTAGCGGACACTTCCTTGTATCTATGCTCAATGCTATGATAGAGCTAAAATTCCGCCTTAAGATTCTCTGTGAGATTCACATTGATGATAATGGAGAGCGAGACTACAAGCGATTAAAAGACATAAGATTACGCCTAGAAAATGATGAGATTTTAATACAAGATTCTAATAACACCCTGCATACTTATCAAACCCCAGCCCACGAAAATTTAGAATCTCACATAATCCAAAAAGCCCTATTTCATAACAAACGCATTTTGATAGAATCCTGCCTTTTTGGCGTGGATATAAACCCAAACTCTTGTGAAATCACAAAGCTAAGGCTATGGATAGAGCTACTTAAATACAGCTTTTATATCTTTGATTCTAATGGTAAAAATACAGGCGATTTAGAAACCCTGCCAAACATTGATATAAATATTAAATGTGGAAATTCACTTATAAGCCGCTTTGATTTAAAAGATTCACTCAAACATATTCCAAATATTACACACCAAATAGAAAGATACAAAAAGCTTGTCTTTGACTACAAAAACGCCGACCAAAATATCTTAAACATCTCAAAGCAAGAGATTGAAGCACAAATTGAATCTATCAAGCAAACTTTCACACTCACACTGAAAGACCCAAAGACCAAAAATGAGCTAGAAAAAGCTATTCAAACACATATCACAAATTATGGCATTTCGCTTTTAGATAATGAAAGCTTATTAGATGGCTTATCCTACGCACACAATATATTTGGCAATCCACAGCTTAACAAAGAGCAAGAAGATGAAGCCTATATTTCCTATGGCAAAATAGTCGCCCTGCGTAAAAAGCTAGATTCTACAACAAGTGGTGAAGGCTACACTAACGCATTTGAATGGCGGTTTGCATTCCCTGAAGTGCTAGATTCTAATGGCGACTTTCTAGGCTTTGATTTGGTCATCGGCAATCCGCCTTATATTGATTATAGAAAAATAGATACCCAAACAAAATCATTCTTAAATAAAAAATCAAAGATATACAAAACCAACAAAGAAGGAAGTATTTTTGTGTATTTTATAGAAAGAACTAAAGAGCTAATGCGTAGTAATGGATATTGTTGTTTTATTAACCCTATTGCGTATATTTGTGTGGATTCTGGCAAGGGAATTAGAGATTTTATAGATAATAATTTAACTTTATTGTCAATGATAGATGTTTCAAATTTCAAGGTATTTAATTCAGCTTCCACATATACCTGTATAAACCATTTTAGCCATAAAAATACAAATATAAATACCATAAATTTTGGGATAGCAAACGATGAAAATTCTCTGGATTCTATGGAGTTTAAAAAATTACCACAAGTGCAAATTGAAAATCTTTCTGTGCAACTTGACACCATTGCTTTTAGAATAAGCAATATTCAACACATAAAATTATCTAATTGCTGTGATATTTTTTGTGGATTATCTGTTACAGGATTTAGGGCAAATGTTTCGTATAAGCACAGACAAGATAATAATCCATTTCTAGAATCTTCTGATATTCATAGATATAGTTTTAATGGCGGTAAATATATTGACAACACACAAACATACTATTCAGGGGATAAAAGAAAAATATTTGAAGATTCTGAAATTATCTTTATGGCAAGAATGACAAATTTTATTCGTTGCTGCATTGCTTCAAAGGGATATTATGGAGGCAAGGTTAATATATTGCATAATTTCAAGGTTGATAAAAGATTTTTATTGGGGATACTTAATAGTAAATTAATGAGTTATTTTTATTCAAAAAAATATTTTGCTTCACATATGCAAGGGGGAGCATTTGGGTTTGATACCATAAGTGTTGGAAATCTCCCTATCCCACAAATCACAGAATCTAATAAGCCCTTGTGCGATGAGATTATAAAATGTGTAGATAAAATCCTAGAAATTAAAGCTTGTCATACTGAGGCGTTAGCCGAAGTATCTAAAAATACAGAATCTAAAAAAGATTTTTCGCCTTTTTCAAAGGCTCAAAATGACAAAGTAGAATATACTAAAAATGACACAAGCAAACTAGAATCTAAACTTGACTCTTTAGTCTATAAACTCTACAATCTCACAAACGATGAGATAGCAATAATAGATTCCAAAACATAAAAAACTAATGCTAGAATTTTAAGCAACACAAAAGCCCAAAGGATAACAAATGACACTGATTATAGAAAATGCTAGTAAAGAGCTTTACACTGCGATAAAAAGCCTAGCAAAGATTGATAACGCAAAATGCAAGGTGCAAAAGCCCAAGCTTACAAAGTTTGAAAAAGAGATTCTAAAGGCAAAAGCAGAACTTGAAAAAGAGAAAAGGGAAGGCACACTAAAGACTTATGCCAGTGCGAAAGAAGCGTTTGAAAAAGAGGGCTTACTCTAATGTATAAAGTGCATTTGACAAAAAGTTTTAAAAAAGACGCAAAAGCCCTAAATCAAGCAGATAGAATCCTAGCGATGCAGATTATAGACACACTAGCTAAAGGAGAGAAGCTAGAGTCAAAACACAAAGACCACGCATTAAATGGAAACTTGCAAGGCTTTAGAGAATGCCACATTAAACCAGACTTATTACTCATTTATGAGCTATGCGATGATATTTTGCAGCTTAATGCCTTGCGTGTGGGGAGTCATAGCAAATTGTTTAAAAAATAGTAAGTTATGAAAGGCTAGAATCTAGCAATAAACCCCTTGTGTGGTGAGATTATAAAATGTGTAGATAAAATCCTAGAATCTAAAGCAAAAGATTCTACCCTTGACACAAGCAAGTTAGAATCTCAAATTGATTCTTTAGTCTATACACTCTACAATCTCACAAACGATGAGATAGAAATAATAAAGGGAAAATAATGAGAAATGACACAAAACAAGCCGCCAAAAATATAGCTCAAATTTTAGAAATAAGTGAGAAATATGTTCGTTATGATGATAGAGAGAAAGTTTATGTTATAGAAAATTGCGTAAGCGAAAACAGCCTTGAAGTTATCAAATTTAATAAAGATATACAATTTGATGATTTGTTGGATTATCCTTTGAAATTTCATAAATGTGAGTTTTTAGAAAGTGTAATTGGGTATGAAAAACAATTTAAACACAAACTTATTTTCACAAATGTAACTTTTAAAAAGATTTTGAATCTTGCATTTAGTATATTTAACAATGAAATATTTTTTTTCAATGTTACATTTAAACACAACATTGATTGCCGACAATGTGAATTTAAAGGAATATTTAAAGCATTTGGAGTTAAGTTTTTAAAAGGAGCAATTTTTGAAAACTCTACCTTTGAAAAAGAAGTCCATTTTGGCAAAGAAATTGATGACAGAAACACAGAAAAATCAAATATGTTTGGAAGTTGTAGTTTTGAGACTGCCTTTTTTGAAAATTGTAATTTCTTTGATAGTGTTTATTTTAAAAATAATGAATTTAAACAATTATTTTTTAAAAATTCCATATTTATAATGTCTATTTTAACAATTCCCATTTTTATGATTTTGCTGATTTTCACGAGTGTGAATTTGAAAAACCGCTTGTTTTTATGGGGCAACTTTTCACAATAAAGCAATTCTTAATTTTTCACAAGCTATTTTCAAAGAGAATCTAAACTTTGTGAATGTGAAATGCAATTTTGAATTTAAAGATTTAAAAGCCTTAATAGAAAATGATGATAAAACTTTTTCAAGTAAAGTTGCAAATGATTTTAGAGATTCTTTTAGGATTATCAAAAATGCTTTGGTAAAAGATAATAATCTCCTAGACGCTTCAAACTTCCACAAATACGAACTCTATTGCAAAGAAATAGAGCTAGAACAAATATGGCATAAGCAGGGCAAAACTGCTGAAACTGAAGCTGATATAAAAAGAAATACCCATAAATTTAGAGATTATATAGACTGCTTGCTGCTAGGATTTTATAGAAAGCTATGTGAGCATCATACAGATTTTTTAAAGGTTTTTTTGCTCATCGTTTTGTATGCTTTATTTTTTAAGGGTATCGCGTATTTGCATAATGCTAAAATTGAAAACATAAGCGAAGAGTTCATATTATCTAAAATTTCTAATAATTTTGAGTTTTATTTTAATTTGGGACTTATTATTTTTATAGTCCTTGGAAGTATTTTGATACTATGTAAAATCTATAAAAATTTTTTCATTTATTTTATTAGATTTTGTTTTAAAAAATTGAATTTTTACAAAAGACTTCATTGTAATATACGGCAATCATTTAAGAGTTTCATTACATTTTTAAAAATACTCATAAAAGATTTATGGTATTTGATAGAAAGTTTAATCCTTGCGTTCTTTTTTGCTTATGCTTTTTATGTATTATTGGTTGGATTTGGTGGGAAAATTATAGATTTAAATAAAGATTATGGATACTCATTGTTTATTAACACATTGTTTGTTGGATTATATATTAGTTTAGTCTATACCAAATCCTTGATTATCGGTAGATATATATTACTTATTGCTTCTTATATGGGTTTTTTTATAGTGCTGATAAAATATCCTAGCATAATTCACCCTTTGATAGGAAAAATCGCAGATACTGATAAAACTTGCACTTGTCCAAGCGTAGTGGCATTAAGCATACTATATACCATACTTATATTTCTAGTTCTTTTTTCACTCCAAAAAACCGCACGCAAAAACTCCATAATCCCACACTAAATATGCTAATTTTTGACTATATCTTTAAACCATGTCTTTAGATTCTAAATATTTATCTTGCATGAAATTATTGTATTGCATAGTAATGCAGAGTGATTTCATCGTTTGCTTTTCCTGTAAGCATACACGCATTATAGGTGTGATTGCTTTGTGTTTTTAATGTGTGTTTTTTGCATATATTGTGTTTTAGGTTGTAAAAAAGTGTTTCATTTGCTTTATAAAGATTCTGCATATCATGTGTGTTTAACTGCTTTGTGATTGTATTTTGGGCTTGTAAAAGTAGAATAAAAGCAAATGATAGGATAAGCAGAGAGAAAGCAATATCTATGCTTAAAAAGCCGCTTTTATGATTTTGTCTCATTTAGAATTTTAACTGCAATAAAGCCACAGCGATAACTACCAAAACAATGCCGACATAACCAATAGGTTTTAGCTTTTGCTTGAAAAAGTAGTATGCCCCAGCAACACTGCCCAAAATCCCAATAGCCCCCCAAAGCGTATAGGCAATAGGCAAAGACATGCCATTATCAACAACAACAGCGAGTAGTAAAAACGCAGAACCCACAAGCACTAAGGCAAGTATCCCCCACCATATCTTGCGGAATCCATCGGATTTTTGCAATGCAAGATTTGCAAAAATATCAAACACACCAGAGAGTATTATTAAGACAAAATTCATGATTAAAGTTCCATAGTTTCGAAGTATTCGTGCAATCATAGCAAAAATTTAGCGAAGTTACAATACGCTGTGTTTTGCTATTTTTAAGTGGTTTTATGCTGATACTAGATTTATGGCAATATGTAGAATAGATTCTGTGTTGCGTGTAAATGCATGTAGTTATTATGAGGCGACTTAACCTTAAAGATTCTTTTAATAACATGATTGTTATTAAAAGGCGATAATCTTAAGGAATCTAACTAGGTAAGTTTTAGATTAAAAAGTTGGCTTTGGCGTTTTAGAGCTTGCCACAGGCAACACAGGATAGATAACTTCTGGCATTTTACCATCTAGGGCTTTAAAGAATGTAGCAATAGATTCTATCTCTTTTTGACTTAAATCTATGCCTAATTGAATCTTACCCATTTCCTTAATCGCATCTTTAATGTCCCAGTATTGTCCATTATGAAAATATGGTGCAGTTTGCATTACATTTCTTAATGTTGGGGTTTTTACTAAACCATCTTCATTACCTTTAAAATCACCGATATTTGCGTATTGATACTGCCCCATAACGCCAAATGCCTGCATATTCCCACCAAGATTTATGCCATTATGACATGAGGTGCAACCCTTATCGATAAATAGATTTAGCCCCTCTTTTTCTTGCTTTGTAAGGGCATTTGTATCCCCTCTTAAGAAAGAATCATATCGGCTTGGCGTTGTAAGCGTAAATTCATACAATGCAATTGTATCTGCGATGAGTTTAAAGTCTATTTTCACATTTTTTCCATACGCTTTTTTAAACTCATTGACATATTCTGGTATTGAAGTGATTTTTTCTTCAACAAGCTTTGGTTGGGCTGCCATTTCTACTGGATTTTGGATTGGTCCTTGTGCCTGATCGCCTAAATGTGCTGATCTACCATCCCAAAACTGCACATCATTGAATACAGAGTTAAGCACAGTTGGGCTATTGAGATTATGCGGATTTGCACTCCATTTATGCCCGATAGCTGCTGGCACGACATCAGCACCAGCAAGTCCTAAGTTATGGCAAGTATTACATGAGATAAGGTTTGAGCTTGATAATCGTGGGTCAAAATATAGCTTCTTACCTAATTCAATTTGCTCTTTTGTAAGCAATGGGCTATAACCTTTTGCAACACCGGTTTCTTTTATCTTTTGTTGTTGAAAGGCTGCTAGTTCCTTGCCTGTTGGCATTGGATCTAAACTAGAATCTTTTGCCTTTTGCAATAGTTCTTTATCGCTTGGGATAGCACTTGCTGCAAAAGCTATGGCTAGAGTTACTGCCCCAGCAATTATGATGTTTAGTCCAAGTTTATTGTAAGTCGTCATTATCATTCCTTTAAAATAGAGTTAAAACCGCCATTATAACATTTTAAGGAAAGTTTAGGAGATAATGCAATATGTAAATGTGTAAAATAGTATTTTTATATGGAATATTATTGCGTATAGACATGAAATCGCACAAACTTTAACAATATTTCATATAATTACAATCTTAATAGTAATTTTCAAATTTGTTATTCTGTTGTATTTCAATATATAGGTTATTTGATAGTTATGATTTATCGGTATATCTTACGCATAAGTTTTATTATTATCCCTTTTATATGTTTTTATTGTATAGGTTGCGTAAAGCTTCCTAAAGAGAGTGATTTAGCAATAAAAACGCATACGCCAAGAGTGTTTGCAAATAAGGATTTATTAGAAAGTATCGCTACGACTAAAGATAATGAATACAAGGACTTTAAAAGCACATTTTTTATGCTATTTGATGATTCTGTATTAAACGAACTTGCAAATCACGCCTTGCAAAAAAATACGAATATAAAAACCTTAGAATCAAATATTAAACAAGCAAGGGCAACCGCAAAAATACATACTTGGAATCTTTTCCCTAAAGCAAATGCTGGGCTAAACTACAATTATAGCGATAATAACTACAAGCAGATTCAGACAAATATCACGCAAAATACGACAAATATGAGCCTATCTTTTAGCTGGGAGGTTGATCTCTTTGGCAAATTAAACGCATTGAGACTATCTAGCAAACAGCAGATTCTGCAGTCAATATACAATCTACAAGCCGCACAAGTTATTTTGCTAGGCGATATTGCAAACTACTACTTTATCATAAGACAAACAAGAGAAGCCATTACACTTAATAAACAAATCACACAAAACCTTGAAGAAATCTACAAACTCACAGAGAAAAAATACCATCTAGGGCTTGTGGGGCTTGATAGCGTAGCAACGACAAAGAGCAACTATCTCACGCAAAAAAATACAACCCTATCACTTGAATACACGCTAGAGCAAAATAAAAACGCCCTGCTAGTGCTACTAAATGCCAATACACTTAACTTTGATATAAACACAGATAACTACACCTTTAAAACCCCACAAATCCCGCATGTAGATTCCATGCCAACAAATGTTTTATTTAACCGCCCCGATGTGCGTGCAAGTGTATTTGCACTCAATAGCTCCCTGTATCAACGCTATAATAAAAAAATGGCATTATTACCAAGTGTGAATCTAAGTGGGAATCTAGGGCAGATTCTGTTTTCACCACAGCTTGGTATCGGCGATATGGTATGGCAGATGGCAGGCTCACTTGCAGCCCCTCTTCTTAATCGTCAAGCACTCACACAAGACTACATTATCGCAAAAGAGAATACAAAACAAGCCTTTTATTCATTGCAAAATACACTTAACACCGCCCTAGCAGAAATAGAAAATGCAGCAAAATATGTCTTCATCACACAAGAGACACTAAAGCACACACAAGAAAACTACAATATACATAAAGATACACTAAGCATTATGGAATCTCGCTATCAAAAAAACCTTATAGATTCTATCTCAAGGCTTGAATATGAGAATAACTATCTGCGTGCAAAAAACACCCTTGCAAGTGCAAATCTAAGCAAAAATCAAGCAGTAATAGCCCTTTATAAAGCCTTTGGTGGTGACTTTGCTCCAAATGAACTAAAAGATGGAATCTTACAAGCCGCCCAAATTCCAAAAATAGATAAAACAAAAGAAGACACCAATGACCCAGCAAATGACTTATAAACAATAAAAGGAAAAATATGCCAAGCACAAAAGAAATATATGATACTATCACGCCAAAGGTAGCAAAAAAGAAGTTTGTTATACTTGCCATTATTGCAGTAGTGCTACTTGCTATTATCCTTTTTTATCTCTTTTTGCATGATTCTAAAAACATTACTTATACTACTATAAAGCCTATAAAGGGCGATATTACACAAAGCGTGTCAGCTACTGGCACACTCTCGCCAACAAATGAAGTAGAAATAGGCAGTCAAATCTCTGGCACGATTTATAAGCTATATGTAGATGTAAATGACTCTGTGCGGAAAAATCAGATTCTAGCAGAAATCAATCCAAATAAACTCAATCAAACAAAAGAAGGCTATGAAGCCCAACTCCAATCAGCCCTAGCAAATCTTGAAGCCTCAAAGGTAGCGTTGGAGCAAAAAAAGTGGAATTACGAACAACAGCAACAACTCTATGAAGCAACAGGGGGCAAAACTCCCTCAAAGCTTGAACTACAAAATGCAAAAATGGACTATCTCTCCGCAAAAGCTGATATAAAAATCAAACAAGCAAGTATAGCCCAAATCCAAACCAATCTAAAATCCGCAAAAATAGATCTCCAAAATGCGATTATAAAAAGCCCAATAGATGGCATTATCCTAGAGCGGAGTATAAGCTTAGGGCAGACCGTTGCTGCAAGCTTTCAAACGCCAACACTTTTTAAACTCGCACAGAATCTAAAGGAAATGAATCTAGTCGTAAATATTTCAGAATCTGATATAGGCAAGGTGCAGTCAGACCAAGAAGTAAGCTTTAGTGTCGATGCCTATCCCAATCAAACATTTAAAGCAAAGGTAGATAGAGTGAATTTTGCCGCTACAACGACAGATAATATCACAAGCTATGAGACAACAATCTATGTAAATAATGAAAATTTACTTTTAAAACCGGGCATGAACGCTACCGCTTTCATACAAGTAGCAAATGAAAAGGATACGCTTTTAGTCCCAATCGCAGCGATATTTTATAATCCACAAGCACAACAAGCAAAGCCAGATTCTAAAAAATCATCAAACCCACTTATGTTTTCTCCCCCAAGACGACAAAAACAAGCAAACACGACTACAAATACAAACAACACAAAGCAAGGCTCAATATGGATACTAGAAGACGGAATCCCAAAGTCTATACCGATAAATATAGGCATTTCGGATTCTAAAATGGTAGCAATCAGCGGCGAAAATCTTAGCACTGATACAGAGATTATTGTAGAATCACACTAGATTTCTAAGATTGTGGAATCTTTTTGTTTTGTGTCCTGCTTTTTTGCATGTTTGTTTTTATTTTTTACACCCTAAACCCTGCAGTCACCCAAAGTGGTATAGCTAAATTTTATTAGATTTTTAGATTTTACACAAATGAGATTCCAAGTCGCTTAAATTTAGATTCTCTAGTGTTAGATGTTTTGGCTTCGCTAACATGATGGATTGTTATGTTGGTTTCTAAAATCCCTTTTGCATCTCAACCTGCATTTACCCCAAAGTTGTGGCTTCTAAGAACATATTTTTGCGTTTAACTCCGCATAAGCAATATAGAATCTTAAAAGTAATCTAAAAGATTCTATATGCGTATTGTTTTAATGTTGCATATAAGACTCTATATCTTAAAACGGCAATTCACTAGGCTTTATGGGCTGTCTATGTGAGAGTGGATAAGGCTTTGCATTTTGCAGTAAAGCAGTGATAAATTGCCCTTGTCTGCGTATCCAAGAGGAATAATCACATACGATAATAAGCTTCTTTTTCAATCGGCTAACTGCTACATTGAGTGCGAATAATGCGGCTTTATTGTAAGAATCTGTCATATATTTACTAAATTTCACGGGCGAAAAAATGATAGTATCAAACTCTTTTCCTTGTGATTTATGGATTGTAAAAACACTATGTTTAGGGATACGCTTTGAGATTAAAAGCTTTTGCTGGTCTCTAAATGGGGTTAGAATCGCATATTCATCTATAAGTATTTGGGTTAATGCAGTAATTGCATTTGCCTCGCCCATACTTTCATTACGATTATTTTGTGCGTTATACTCATAGCTTGGTCCAAAGCTTGTGCTATCGATATAGTAAATCTCTGTTGGCAAACCTTTGCCATTTAAGCCATTATGATAGACATGTCTATCTAGCACATGGGCTAGATTATTGCCATAGCGGTGCGTAGTTGTAAGCTTATAATGGGCGATAGAGTTAAATGTAATATCATCGTAGTTATGCTGTGCGTGTAGTATCGCATGATTATTAAAAAACATTTCTAAAAAGAGTGTGTTTAAACTCCATACGCACACTTCAAAGTGTTTGGTTTGAATGTCAGAATCTTGCATGTGGCAGATTGGCATTAATTGCTTATGATCGCCTAAAAGGGTTATTGGCGTGTTAAGTGTAAGTGGGGCGATAAGCTTTATAAGTGGTGAAAAGGCACATTCATCAAGGAAAATATGTGAAAACTCTAACTCACAAAGCTGGGCATAACGCTTCACAAAGCTATCGAGTGTAACGCCTATAACAAGGCATTCTTGCAGTCTTTCTTTTAGTGTTTGTGGCTTAAATAGACTTTGTAATTCATTATTAGATTCTAACTCTTCTTTAGAATCTTTCTCATCAGCTTGCAAACACACATCAGGGAAATTTTGTAAAAAATCACTGCTTGGCATACCTAAACGCAGGAATTTATATCGCGGCAAACCCTTTCTATCGCCTTGCGTGATAAGGGCGATAAAGATTTGCTCTAATGCGGTATTTGTCGGGGCTAGTATCAATGTCTTTTTATTTTGTGTGATAAGATTTAATAAGCAGTTAAAAAGCACAACTTGTGTTTTACCACTCCCGCTAATCCCCCAAACATAGCTTATAGGGTGAGTGAAAATGCCTTTGATTGCCTCTTGTTGCTCTTTGCTTATGTGAGAATCTAGCGCGATTTTTAGCTCTATTGGCTTTGTTGTTGGCAGGGCTAGTTTTAGTGAATCTTTATTGAGAAAATCTCGTATATTTTTTACAAGAAATTTTAAATCATTAAAAATTCGCAAATGTTTTGGCACTTCTTTTTTATAATTATCACCAAGCAAATAAGATATTATAGAATCTTTACTTAACCTTACTTCTTTATTATTTTGTGTAGTTTCATCAAGTAAGGTGGTAAGCAGTGAATCTGAAAATTTTAATCTCAATGTTTTAGTTGGTTCATTAAAGCTTTTTTCTTCAAATGAGTCTATATCGATTATAAAATCTTGTATATAGACTTGTAAATAATCTGTGCCAAATAGCATACGATCTAGTTCTAGCAATAGCGTATCATACTTTTCCATGCGGATACGAAGTATATGTATTTCTTCTATGCCTTGATTTGTTTGCTCTAAAAATTCTAAATAGCTAGTAGCCCCTTGTAGTAGATAACTTTGTAATGGTTGCATGTGTGAAACTCTCTGTTTTTTATAGCATTGTAGCATTAAATTTAGATTCTAAATAAATACTATATGTAATGGGATTAAAAAGAAAAGCTTAAAATTAAATATGTGCTAAGGTAAGTTTCTCTTGCTAGTAATAGTCTTTTACTTCTTTTTGTGCTAATATTTCAATGCTAAAGGTTTAATGAAAATTAAAGATTTATTCAACTTGATTCAACTTGGGACTAGTGTTTGAAAGGTTTGTATGAGATTATGCCATGTAATATTGCTTTGTGTGTTTAGCATTAATGCGTGTTTAGCGATCACTCTTACTCAATACGCACAAGCACAAACCTATGAAATATCGCCAGATATAGAGTGTAAAAACGAAGAGTATAAAGTCGTATGCAATGTAGAAAATGTAGAATGGATAGATGGTGTAGTAGCAAAAAAATTTCAATATATACTTGAATTACACGAAGACACATTACTAAAACATCGTTATTTTGAGTTTCACACACAAAATCTTAACTTTGAGGGCTATAATCTCACTGCACTTATACCAGATTCAATACTCTGTGTTGAAAAGTCCAAATTCACACAAGATAAACCCGATAAAAGCATACAAGCCACGACAGAATGCACCATGCAATCTAGCGCATATCACATTGTAGCACATGCAAACTTTATTACCACACACCCCATGTATAATACTGCAAATAGCCTACTTGAAGCACATCTTTTAGAACATGAGCGATTTAGACAGCCCTTGCAACACCAAGATGATGAGACATGGCAGAAAGACTATAAAATAGCCATAAACAATGCGACAATATGGATAAAAAGCACAAATTTAAATGAGATTCTATTTGACTTATACAAAAGAGAGCAGCATATCGCCACTAGCACAACTTCACAAGATGATAGAGATTATCGCATTATGCAAGATTCTATATTAACAAAGGATTATTTAGCGTTTTTGCAAAAATCTTTTGAGATTCTAAATGCGATTAATAAACAAGCAAATCTTTCAAAACAAGAACAGCAGGGTTTAACAAAAGTCCTGCATAAACTCATCGCAATCGCTACAACGCCAAATCAAAGTCTATCGCTACGCATAAAGGGAAGTGAGAATCTTATCTTATCGCTTTATGAGCTTGAGAGTCTCACAGCCATTGATAATACCTTTTTTGATATTCTTGCTAAGATTCTAAAATATTCACATATTAAAATAGCGTAATATTGCAAGGAAAAGATTATGAAAGTTTTATATTTTATACTCCCTTATCTGTTACTATCTAATCAGTTATTTGCAAATCAATTAAAGGTGCCACAAGCCCCAACCATAAATACGCCAAAAAACCCCACCCTGCCGCATATTGATATACCACGCCTAGATGCACCGCATATAGATACAAGCATACCACAATCTAGCATAGATTCCAAACCCCAAAATATGATTTTACGCAATCTCATACATGAAGTGATACAAAAAAACATGCAACTAAACACAGCATGTATCCCACAGCAAATCGCTATGCAAAATACATTACATAGCGATGAGGTAGAGAATCTTGGCATACAATTAGAACTCACCACCACACAATACAAAGACAATCTTTTGCGATTACAGAATCTCGTGCTAAAGCCTGCAAATAAGAAAGCACAAAAGCAATTTGTGCTTAATTCTCAAGGATTAAATACTCAAAGTTTAGATTCTCAAAATCTAAATATTCACAATCCAAACGCATACAATCTAGATGGTATTCTTATGGTTATGACTTTTTTAGAGAAAGGCATAAAACGCCATACAATCGCCCTTTCACCAAACTATATACAAATTGACAACGCATTACTAGAAAATACACCACAAGTCTTTAGAATCTTTCAAACATATTTTTGCCATGCACGCACTTTTCATACTATCCCTAAGAAATAATTATAGCGTTTAAATAATATTGTATTTTTAGTGTTTGCACTTATTACTTTTCGCCCAAATTATACGCTATTTAGCATTTTTTGCTATAATGTCGGCTTTTATATTTTTATGGCTTTAATATGAGTTTAGAATCTTTTTCATTTTTTAGGGAGTTTTTATGACAAGTGTTTTGATTGTCTTTCAAGTGATATTAACCATTGCTATTGTTATAGCTGTGTTATTACAAAAGAGTTCTAGCATAGGTTTAGGTGCGTATAGTGGGAGTAATGAAAGCCTTTTTGGTGCAAAAGGTCCAGCTAACTTCATGGCAAAAATCACAATGTTTTTAGGTTTGCTTTTCATTATAAACACCATTGCACTAGGCTATCTCTATAATACAAAATCAAGTCGTAGTTCGAGTGTGCTTGATGGCGTAGAGATTCCAAAAGCATTACCGCTAACACCAACAGATAGCACGCTACCCTTATCTAGTCCGCTTTTACAAGGCACACAACCAGCCCTCACACCACAAGCACCACTCACGCCTTCACTCAATACAGAATCTACCCCAACAGATTCTAATGCTACTACACAAGGAGTTAAATAATGTTGCAAGATATTTATAATAATACAAAAGAATACATGCAAAAAAGTTTGCAATCATTGCAGAAAGATTTTGCAACATTGCGTAGCGGTAGAGTGAGTGTGAATATCCTTGATAATATCCGCGTAGATTACTATGGCACACCTACACCATTAGCCCAAGTCGGCAGTGTGATAGCCCAAGATGCAACGACAATTATCATTAATCCATGGGAAAAGCCCTTATTAAAAGAAATAGAAAAGGCAATACAAGAGGCAAACATAGGGGTTAATCCAAACGCAGATGGCGAGTGTATCAAGCTTTTTTTCCCGCCGATGACTTCAGACCAAAGAAAAGACATCGCCAAACAAGCAAAGGCAATGGGCGAGAAAGCAAAGATTGCAGTAAGAAACATTCGACAAGATTCTAATAATGCGATTAAAAAACTTGAGAAAGACAAGGCAATAACCACAGATGAAAGCAAAAAAGGTGCTGATGAGATACAAAAAATCACAGATGAGCATATTAAAAAGATTGATAACATGGTAAAAACAAAAGAAGAAGAAGTAATGAAGGTATAAAAGCATGGCATTAGATATAGAATCTATTTATAAAGAACACAATGCCTTGCTTGAGGGGCATTTTTTACTGAGTAGTGGCAATCATAGTGCGTTTTATCTGCAGTCTGCTAAAGTGCTAGAGAATCCAAAGACAGCCGAGATTCTAGCAAAAGAGTTAGCAAAGCAAATTCTAGATTATGGCATAGTGCTTGATTGTGTATGCTCCCCTGCATTAGGTGGCATTTTAGCTGGTTATGAGTTAGCAAGGGCGCTTGATGTGAGATTTATCTTCACCGAAAGAGTTGATGGCAAGATGACTTTACGCAGGGGCTTTGAAGTAGCTAAGAATGAAAGAGTGCTAATCTGTGAAGATATCATCACAACCGGTGGGAGTGCAATGGAGAGTGCAGAATGTGTAAAGAGTGCCGGTGGAGTTATAGTCGCATTTGCAGGATTAGCAAATCGTGGGCTTTGCAGACGCACAAAAACAGATGGCACATATTCTATGGGTAAAAGCAAAGAGGTGTGTAAATTGAGCCAAAATATCCCACTATTTGCATTAGCTGACTTTGACTTTGAGCTTTACGACGCCAAGACTTGCCCGCTTTGTAAAGATTCCGTTGCGTATAAACCCGGAAGCAGGCAGTAGTTTTAGATATTAGAATCAATCATGACTATATATCTTTTGCTATAATAGCAAGTTTGTTTGAGAGATAAACTCAAATATACATAAACATGAGAGAACACCATGCAACATAACACTACAACAACACAATCTCCACAAAACAAAAAAGTAGGCGTTGTAATACCAATCTATAATGTAGCAGAGTATCTAAGAGAATGTCTAGATTCTGTAATCAATCAAACATATAAGAATCTAAGCATTGTTTTAGTCAATGATGGTAGCACAGATAATAATGAAAGTCTAAATATAGCAAAAGAATATGTAGCAAAAGATTCTAGATTTATACTTATAGATAAAGAGAATGGTGGGTTATCTAGTGCTAGAAATGTAGGTATTGCATGGTTTAGTGAAAAGTATGAAGCAAAACTAGATTCTAGTATAAATTTAGAATCTAGCACAACATATACAATAGATTCCACGCTTCAATATAAAGATAAAGTAAAACCAGATTTGAAAGCAACTTGTCATACTGAGCCTTTGAGTGAAGTATCCAACATGGAATCAAATTTTTACTTAGATTCTGAAATAGATTCAAATAAAGATTTTTCACCTATGACTAAAAATAACAAGAATCTGAACTCTACACAAAACACAAACTACAATAATAGAATAAATAGCAACAATGGGGGGGGGGGGGTAACACTCTATTCCTATAACATTACAAATGAAAACCCATATAATATTTATAAAATTTATACTGCTAGCACTCATGCAACCACGACACAACAAGAATTTAGCACAGATTCTAAAACTTTAAAATCCAATAATTCCCAAAACAACACAGATGAATCTCAGCATAAAATAAACAACATAAATCATCACAAAGATAGCCCACCTCACAATACAGAATCCATACACAATATAAACACCACAAAACACAATATAAACACCACAAACAATCATAACTCCACACTCCAACCACAAAAAATAGACTATATTATCTTTTTAGATTCTGATGACTATTGGAAACCTTATTGCATAGAAGAGTGTATAAAGCATTCAGATGGTGTAGATATTGTGTGGTTTGAGTCGGAATGTTTTTTGAATGGCGAAATAGTTGATTGCGGTGATTTACATAATGAATATGGTATTTTTACAAGTCAAATGCTTACCAAAACAGAGTTAATTCGGGCTAAAAGACAACATGAGACAGCAGCATTTTATTTAGCTACAATGGGATTTATGGATTTTCATTTCTTATACAATGCTCAATTATATTTTCTCGACAACATAATCCACGAAGACCACAATTTTGGGTTATTGCTTATATTGCAATGTAATAACATTTTTGCTTTATGTGAAAGTCTTTATTGCGTGAGGTTGCGTCCAAATAGCATCACTCGTTTTGATTCTAAAAATCCTCATATAGTTCCGCATTGCAAACATATTTATCAAGCCTTCAATAATGCAAGATTAGCTAAACAATATCATATTGCTAGTAGCTGGTTTCTCATGCTTTTAGAATTAATTCAGTTTTTAAAAGATCATCCAAACAAAGATAATGAAACAATAGAACAACTCTTTTTTCCATATTATATACAACACAGCCTAAAACTTTTTGATTTTAAGCATGACCCCCTAAATCTCATTCCCAAGCTACCAGCAATAGAACCTTATCTCAAAAAAGGTTTTAAATATCGCCATAAACTCCGTATCACAAATCCAAAGAAATACAATAGACTAAAGCTTCTATTTGCAGGTTATGATTTCATAAAAAGTGTTGAGAGAAATATACGCAAGATCTTTAAATTACACAATAAAGCATGTCAAAACAAACAACGCTAATCAAAATTTCATAACGCTCGCAATGTATACATCATTTAATTTGCTATAATAGCAAGTTTGTTTGAGAGATAAACTCAAATATACATAAACATGAGAGAACACCATGCAACATAACACTACAACAACACAATCTCCACAAAACAAAAAAGTAGGCGTTGTAATACCAATCTATAATGTAGCAGAGTATCTAAGAGAATGTCTAGATTCTGTAATCAATCAAACATATAAGAATCTAAGCATTGTTTTAGTCAATGATGGTAGCACGGATAATAATGAAAGTCTAAATATAGCAAAAGAATATGTAGCAAAAGATTCTAGATTTATACTTATAGATAAAGAAAATGGTGGGCAAAGCACAGCTAGAAATGTAGGTATTGCATGGTTTAGTGAAAAGTATGAAGCAAAACTAGATTCTAGTATAAATTTAGAATCTAGCACAACATATACAATAGATTCCACGCTTCAATATAAAGATAAAGTAAAACCAGATTTGAAAGCAACTTGTCATACTGAGCCTTTGAGTGAAGTATCCAACATGGAATCAAATTTTTACTTAGATTCTGAAATAGATTCAAATAAAGATTTTTCACCTATGACTAAAAATAACAAGAATCTGAACTCTACACAAAACACAAACTACAATAATAGAATAAATAGCAACAATGGGGGGGGGGGGGTAACACTCTATTCCTATAACATTACAAATGAAAACCCATATAATATTTATAAAATTTATACTGCTAGCACTCATGCAACCACGACACAACAAGAATTTAGCACAGATTCTAAAACTTTAAAATCCAATAATTCCCAAAACAACACAGATGAATCTCAGCATAAAATAAACAACATAAATCATCACAAAGATAGCCCACCTCACAATACAGAATCCATACACAATATAAACACCACAAAACACAATATAAACACCACAAACAATCATAACTCCACACTCCAACCACAAAAAATAGACTATATTATCTTTTTAGATTCTGATGACTATTGGAAACCTTATTGCATAGAAGAGTGTATAAAGCATTCAGATGGTGTAGATATTGTGTGGTTTGAGTCGGAATGTTTTTTAGGAAACTGTGTTGCAGACGATGCAAGTTTGCAGCATATGTGCGGTTTTTTGCATAGCGCAATGCAGAGCCGAAATGACTTCATACAAAGTTGTAAAGATAACAATGTGAAAAGTTTCTGGATCGTTGTGTGTGCGCTTATCAACTTTTCTTTTCTTAAACGACTGCAACTTACCTTTTATGACGGTGTAATCCATGAAGATCATAATTTTGGGTTATTGCTTATATTGCAGTGCAGGAACATCTTTGTTTTTTGTGAAACTTTATATTGTGTAAGGATAGGTTCTGCTAGTACCACTCGTTTTGATTCTAAAAATCCTCATATAGTTCCGCATTGCAAACATATTTATCAAGCCTTCAATAATGCAAGATTAGCTAAACAATATCATATTGCTAGTAGCTGGTTTCTCATGCTTTTAGAATTAATTCAGTTTTTAAAAGATCATCCAAACAAAGATAATGAAACAATAGAACAACTCTTTTTTCCATATTATATACAACACAGCCTAAAACTTTTTGATTTTAAGCATGACCCCCTAAATCTCATTCCCAAGCTACCAGCAATAGAACCTTATCTCAAAAAAGGTTTTAAATATCGCCATAAACTCCGTATCACAAATCCAAAGAAATATAAGCTATTAGGGCCATTATTTTCAATCTATGATTCTATAAAAAGTATTGAGAGGGGTATAAGACAATATGTGGGAAAAAATAAGCGATAAAAGAATGTCAGATGGGTCAAAACAAATACATATTAACACAAAATCTCTTATAATTTCTGTTGATGGATGCCACTCACACCAAAAAGGAAACCACCATGCAAAACAAAAAAGTAGGCGTTGTAATACCAATCTATAATGTAGCAGAGTATCTAAGAGAATGTCTAGATTCTGTAATCAATCAAACATATAAAAATCTAAGCATTGTTTTAGTCAATGATGGTAGCACAGATAATAATGAAAGTCTAAATATAGCAAAAGAATATGTAGCAAAAGATTCTAGATTTATACTTATAGATAAAGAGAATGGTGGGCTATCTAGTGCTAGAAATGTAGGCATTGCATGGTTTAGTGAAAAGTATGAAGCAAAACTAGATTCTAGTATGGATTTAGAATCTAACATCGCGCCTACGACAGACTCTGCATGTCAAGATAAAGCAAAGCAAAATTCTAATAGGTGTCATGTTGAATGTAGAGAAATATTTAACATAGATTCTAAGCAAGGGCTAGATTCCAATTCAAACTCCACAGTCCATACAAACATAGAAGGGAATCTAGATTCTAGCGTTATTCAACGAAATTGTATTGCTATAAATCACATGAATAAGAATGTAGGGGGGGGGGGGTAACACTCTATTCCTATAACATTACAAATGAAAACCCATATAACATTTATAAAATCTATACTGCTAGCACTCATGCAACACAACATACAGAATCCATACACAATACAAACATTACCCATACAATAAACACCACAAACAACAATAACTCCACACTCCAACCACAAAAAATAGATTATATTATCTTTTTAGATTCTGATGACTATTGGAAACCTTATTGCATAGAAGAGTGTATAAAGCATTCAGATGGTGTAGATATTGTGTGGTTTGATTTTTTGCCGTTTTATGAGAATGACAGCAATAAGGAGTGGGGAGCAACCATGCAGGAGTGTTTTAAGTTTCAAGAAGATGTAAAACTAAGTGGTCAGGAATGGTTAGATTGTTGTATAGAGAAAAAAATTAATAGCTTTTATTTTGCATGGTCTGGCTTAATTGATTTTGCATTTCTTAAGAACATAAGATTATATTTTCTTAAGGGTGTGATACATGAAGACCATAATTTTGGTTGTCTATTGTTTCTACAAAGCGAAAATATTTATGTGTTAAAAGACAAGTTATACCTATATAGGATTAGAGAAAATAGTATTACAAATGCCGATCCAAACCTACCCGTCCCACATTACGCAAAACATATTTATGAAGCCTTTAGCGATAAAGAAATGGCAAGACAATACCACAAAAAAGGCAGTATGCTGCTCATGTTTTTTGAGTTTGTTGAGTTTTTAGACAAAAAGCCATGTAATGAGTTGCGTATAAGGGAGAATTTTCTGCCATTTTATGCTTCATATTGTGAATCTTTAGTTGCTTTTTCGCACGATCCCCTTGATATTATTACTAAAATGGGTGCGATAGAGCCATACCTTAAAAAAAAGTTTAAATATCGTCATAAACTCCGCATCACAAATCCAGCAAAATATAATAGACTAAAACCCTTGTTTAATATTTATGATTCCATAAAAGGCATTGAAAGGACTATAAGAAAGGTTTTTAAAAAGGAGAAAGACTAAAACATTTCATAATGATAGGATATCTCACAAAGCAAATTAAAAAACAAGTAACTTCTCATTCAATCTTTAGAATCTCTTAGTAAGATTCTGTTCTAAAATAACAAAAATGCGACTAGACTAAGGAATCTACATGGAAACAAAAGACAATATCCCACAAAATATCAATATAGAAAAAGATCTATGCTTTACTTCACAAAGTGATAATTTAAATATTTACTATGATATTTATCTCCCACAAGAGACACAGCAAAGTCAAGCACAACGGGATCTACATGCGACAAAGCCCACTATCATACAAATCGCACATGGTATGGTAGAGCATAAAGAGCGTTATATCTGGCTTTGCGCTCAGTTAGCACTACATGGCTATGTTGTGGCAATCAGTGATCATAGGGGGCATGGCAAAAGCATTTCTTCTACGCATGTTTGGGGGGAGATGGGTGGCACTGAAGCGACAAATGATAAAGATGGATTCCATAAAGCAATAGGTGATTTATATAGCCTTACGCAAATGCTTCGCGCTAGGTTTCCACAACATCGCTTTATTTTGCTTGGGCATAGTATGGGGTCATTGCTTGCACGAGGTTATCTTAAAAAGCATGGTGAGATGTTAGATGGGCTTATTCTCTCTGGCTCACCTGCGTATAATCCATTGCTTAAAACAGGTATTGGTATGGCGTCATTCTTACGCTTCATTGGTGCAAAAGAATGGGGTAAAAACTTTATTAATAATCTTTCATTTGGTGGATTCAATAGACCTTTTGCGAAAAAGGATAGTAATGCAAAATATAGCACAGGTGAGTTTGCATGGCTAAGTAGGGATATAGAGAGTGTTAAGGCGTATCGCTCCGATGCGGCGTGTCAGTTTGTGTTTTCGCTTGATAGCTTTATCGCACTTTTTAAAGGGACATTATGGCTGCAAGAAGTGCTTTGCGAAAAGAGTGCGTTAAATAGTAAGGATTTGCCAAAACCACCTATTTATGTCATCAGTGGGGCAAGTGATTCATGTGGTGATTTTGGCAATGGTGTGCAGAAAATGGCACAACTTTTAAAGGATTCTGGCTTTGAAGTTACGCTAAAGCTATACAAGGAAGCACGACATGAGATTTTCCAAGAAATCAATAAGGAAGAAGTGCTACACGATATGCTTGAGTGGCTATATAATCTAGCGGATATGAAAAGAGATTAATCTTTCACTCTTAGACTCTAAACAGCACAAAATGAGATTCTAAATTTTTAGAAAATTAATCTTTTAATATGATTTTGTAAAATTAAGAATCTAACTTTAAATAAAGCATTATGTGTGTTAATGTTTTTCAAATAGAATGTGAGTTTTATGGAAGCAAAGATTCTATACTACAAAAAAATGAATTACAATATAGATTCTACGCTTTTTTGTGTGTTTTATGTTTAAATAAGTAGGTTATATGATAGGGAGAAATTAGTTTCTAAAACGATTCTTTGCTGTCGCACAACATAGCAATTACTGGATTATAATGACTTTTTATGTTGAAACAATTTAAAAGACAAAATTGCAATATCTAGAATCTACCCCTTTCTAATATCCCCAACCTTTTTGTTACGATGAAAGGTAATAGCAAATCTGTGAGCTTCATCGCGTAGCTTTTGTAAGAATTGAAGTCTGGGATCATTGGCTTGTAATCTAAACTCTACATGCTTTGAGCGGACAATATCTTTTGCATGTCCTTTTGCACGATAAGCTTTAGAATCTCTTTTTTCCTTTGCTATGGCTAATACACTCACTCTAGCCCCACTTGATTCTAGAATCTCTAAAGCGAGATTAATTTGAGCTAATCCACCATCAAGTAGCCATAGGCTTGGGGCTGGATTCTCATCAAAGCTTTTAGCGCGTCTTGTTAGCATTTCTCTCATTTGCGAATATTCATCTTTACCGCTTAGATTATAGTGTCTATATCCGGGTTTATAAAAATCATAATCTACATAGCTTACCATACCGCCTACGATAAAACTACTGCCATGATGGCTTGTATCAAAGACCTCAATACTTGTAATCTCATGGTCTAGTGAAAAAAGCTCTTTAATCTCTTGCAATACTTGCTCTTGCTTTGCATATAGATTTGTCTTATGTGTGAGTATATGCAGGGCATTTGTGCGTGCAAGTGTGGCAAGACGGAGTTTTTCACCTTTTTGCGGGGCAAATAGCTTATTAGCAAACTCTGGTATAGAATCTTTTAGTGTTTGCAAACTCTCTGTGCTAATATCAGCAAGGATAATGTCATCACAAAGTGTGCCTTCTTTTAGAATCTTTAGTAAAGCTTGAGTGTAAATCTCACATGCCAACTCTTCTCTTATCAACTCTTTTTGCGATGGGTTTTCTGCGTCATTTGTCATATTTGGTTTTACAAACTGATGATGTGTGCTTACGACCTTACCATCTCTTACAAATAGCTTAAATAATATCGCATTACTGCCTTGCAATACAAAGCTATACACATCAGCGTTATAAAGCTTTTTCATATCCACCGCACAAAATTTCGTAGTCTCTTGTAAGACATCAATGCAATCTTTACATATCTTTGCTTGTTCAAAAAGCTCTTTTTCTGCAAATGAAAGCATGCTAGATTCTAGAATCTTTTGCATTTTACTTGTATTTTTCATAAGTATTATGGCTTGTTGTATATATGAGTCATACTCTGCTTTTGTGTTAGAATCTTTTATGCTGCATACGCCAAGGCATTTGCCTATTTGATAATAAAGGCATGGTTTTTTGCCTTTGAGACAACTTGCCTGTTGGACTATGGGGAAAAGCTCATAAAGGCTTTGTAATATCTCTTTTGCACCCTTTGGATATGGACCAAAATAGAGTGTATCTTTATGCTTTATGATACGCCTTGTGATACTAAATCTAGGGTAGCAGTCATTAAGATTAATCGTAATATAGGGATATGTTTTATCATCGCGTAAGAGAATGTTGTATTTTGGATTCTGTGATTTTATGAATGAGTTTTCAAGGATAAGGGCTTCATGTTCGTTTGCTACAATGATTGTGTGAATGTGTGCGATTTGTGCGACCATGTGCTGGATTCTAAGGCTATTTTTTGGATTTGGACTGCATTCTTTTGTGAAGTAGCTTTTCACTCTTTTTTTAAGATTCTTTGCTTTGCCCACATAGAGTAATTTATCGTCTTTATCATAGTATTGATAGATTCCGGGTTCATTTGGAATCTTTTGTAGTTGTGATTGCAGGGTATTATCCATAGAGTTCCTTTGTGTGCTTACTTCTTTGGTTGTATCTGTAATGGAGATAAAATTAGAAACTTATATTGTAGCATTTTAATGCATATTCATAGAGGGTTTAAAATTCATGTCTTTGCTTGTTGCATGTTATTATTAACATGCTCTAGCGATTGTGTATTTACGCTATCGCCTTATTTTGTTTTTTTTTTTTTGCGAAAAGTGTGTGGGGTTGTTTTAACTTGCAAAATAATTGTTTTGCCTTCCTTATTTTAATACAATGAATACATTAAACCTATAAATACCAGCATTTAAAAAGATTTGTTATAATCCACCATCCTTTAAACCTGTATTGCTTGGGAACACTACAGGTTGGCATAACGGCATATAAAACATAGGGCAATTTTGGATTTTTGTTATTGTAAGGTTAAACAAAATATTCTTACTTAAAATCCATGCTCCATACGAAAGCCGTAGTTTTAGGCATAATTACAAAAGGCATTAGAGAAGCATGCAAAAGAATTAAAGGCAGAAAAATGACTTTTTTAGAGGTGGTTGGTAAAGAATTAAAGGCAGTATTTAGCAATATCACGATTGTTTTTGTGGTATTTGTGGGATCACTGCTTTATGTATTCTTATATCCTACACCCTATTATGCAGATGTGGTGCGTAAGCAAAAAATTGTAGTCCTTGATTTAGACAATACAAAGCTTTCAAAAGATTTCATTTTCCTTGTAAATGCGAGTGAGAATCTGCAAGTAGAACATGTCGTGTATTCTTTAAAAGCGGCAAAAGACATGCTTGAGAGAAGTGAAGTCTATGGGCAGTTAAGTATCCCCAAAGGTTTTGAATCTAATATGTATAAAGGTGTGCCAACTACACTTTTATATCGTGCGAATGCGTCCTATTTTTTGATATATGGCACGATTATTGAGGGCTTAAATGAAGTGGGAAATTACTGGAGCAATGAGATTAAACTCAAAGCAAAAGCCCTAAAGGGTGAAATCAACATTGGTGATGATACGACACTTGTAAGGTTTGATTCTATACCGCTTTTTAATCCTTCAGTAGGCTACATTAATTACGCTTTAGCGGCTATCTTGGTATTTATCCTACATCAAACGCTTATCGCTGGGATTATGATACAAGGGGCAAGTCAAAATAAAGCCCATGAAAATCACGAGAAACACTACTTTAACACCGCACCTTTAAGCTATGTTTTATGGGCTAGAATCTTTGTGTTTAGCGGTATTTATGTCGTGCTGTTTTTGCTTTATTTTGGTGTGTTTTTTAAGATTTATGGTATCCATACGACTGCGAATCCTTTTGATTTTTGGTTCTTTGGATTGATGTTTATTGCAAGTTGTGCGGCATTTGGTATGTTTCTTAGCACTTTTATAAGTGATAGCGCCTTGCCAACGCAGATTATACTTATATCATCGCTACCGCTTGTGTTTATGATGGGCTTTATCTATCCTGTTATGCTATTGCCGCAAGTCTTACAATGGCTTGTGAATCTTATCCCTGCATATCATGGTATTAATGGCTTTATACGGCTCAATCAAATGGGCGATAGTTTGCATAATATCATGCCAAATTTCTATGCCCTAGCTTTAATCTTTTGTGTATGCTTTGTGTTAAGTTATGTAAGATTTAAGAAGAAGTTTAAGCGTTAATTGTTTGCTTTGTGATGTGAATGGCTATGAGAATCTATATTTGGCATTTGTGTGTCATTATGCTTTTCATGCGACATGCTGTCGTGGCTTTCATGGTGCATAGGATTATGCCCTTGCAGTAGTTGCACGCCTTTATAGACATTACTAAATGCAAAATAGCTCATAATGATAAATGCAACATACAAAAACACACGCCGCATTGTAGAATGGAAAAGTTGTTGGCTAAAAAAGCCCACAAGAAATAAGGGCAAAAAAGTCCCAAGAGAAAAGATAAACATACTAAGCATAGCATGCCATACACTTAGAGAATCTGCGGCTTTAATAGCAAACATATACACAAGATGGCAGGGCAGCAAGCCATTTAAGATTCCAATAACAAAGAATCCCGCAATACTTTTTGAATGCAGGGCATTGTGAAAAGCCTTTTTATACCATGCGTAATTGCCGCTAGGGGTTACATTCCCAAGCATTTTAGGATAGAAAGTGATAATAAGGGCGGTGATAAATAGCAAAATCCCAAGCACAATAAAAATAATCGCCTTTGCAGTTTGACTGAATCCAAAGCTTTTTCCAATAAACACAAAGCACAAGCCAATAAACATATAACTACACATTCGCCCAAAAAAATAGAGTATATTTGCAAGGGCTTGTAGTATCTTTGAGCTATCAAACTGCCGCATATTTAGCCCCACGACAATCCCACCACACATGCCGACACAATGAGAAAGAGAGGCAAAAAAAGCCGCACTAAGCAATAAAAGATAATCATGAAAATTCATTTATTTCCTTTTGCAACATGGATTCTAAAGCTAGATTTAAAAGTTAGATTCTAAAAATTACTTGACATTATAGCAAAATTCCATTTTGCCTTTAGAAATAGCTTGTTTGTTGGGTTTAAATCTAATAAGCACAACTCGGATAATCACAAAGGGTTAAGATATGGGGTAAGAAATGTATATGTAAATTTAACTCATAAGCAATGTGGTGAGACAACCTATCCAAAGTAAAGGAGTTGAAAACTGCTAAAGGTTAGAACTTACATACTAAAAGCCAAAGGTTCTTGTAAAAGGTGTAATATAGGTTGCCTCACTACATTGCTTTCAGAATCTTTTATGATAAATAAATTTGTATCACGCTATATAATACTAAATTTAAGCTCGAAACCTCGCCGTCGGCATTATATCAAAAAAAAAAAAACAAATCAAGGGAAAACTACAAATTGTAACATATTGTTTAATGTTTTGTAATATCCATGATGTTTTCATAACTGCTGTGCGATTTGTTAAGAGATTTCAATAGCAGAAACGACATGCTATTTGATAGAAAATACAATCATAGCCACCCTCTATCAAATAAGTTAAAAGAAGAGTTGAAGTTGAAATATATTTGCTATGGTTTTATCACACTATATTCAGTGGGCTTGTAAAATCACCCTCTTGTAAAATCACTCTAGCGTGTAAAAAGTGTTTTGCTAAAATTTCTTATATGCCCCTTTAATCTTTTATGCAGTGAATCTTTTGTGTTGTTTTCATGGAGTTTATGTGAAATAAATGCTTTCATATAAGGATTTAGCCACTCTCTGCCATCTTTTTGCACTCGATTACGCATAAGGGCATAGGTTGGTGTCTCTAGTGTCGGAATAGCACCCAAAGTGAGAAAGGCATGTCCGTTATAGCAATGTGGCTCTTCACACTTTACACCAACACAGGGAAGATTTAGGGCAGAAGTTATATCGCTAAAAATATTTTGAGATTTATTGCTTGAGTAACATTGTCTCATCACACCATTTCCCATATTAAAAGTATATACCCATTTCCCTGCATGGCAATATTCCCTGCGTTTTTGCAAAAATATTGAGAGTTTAAATCTAAAAAGTTCAGAATCAAAGCCTGACCAAATCTTTTCATGTTCTTCTTTTGTATATTTGGTTAAAATAGCCTTATTATTAGTTTCATCTCTTGCCACAGTGATATGCGGTAATGCTCCAAAAGTGTTAAGTGAAAAATCCTTGATTTCATCAATATAGTCTATCAACTCATCATGTGGTGTAATCTCCACACTAAAAGAGCAACCAACATCTTGCATAAGCTTTACATTATCAACAAAAGTCATAAGCTTTTTTGTCCTTTTCAGCTCTAAATAATGGAAAGAAAACTTAAAGGCAAGTCGATAAAGCAAATCTTTTTGCAATGCAGCAAGTTTTTTATATCGACTTGTCAATGTGCCATTTGTTACAACCCATACATAATGTCCCTCGTTTAATATTGCCTGTATTATATCAATGATATGCGGATGCAAAAGAGTTTCACCACCGCCACACATATTAAAGAGGCATGTCCCACCTAAACGCTCTTTGCTTAAGGCTTTTGCAATGTGTTCTGGACTATACTCAAATTTAGGCGGCTTATTAAACCAAAGATTTTGCTGTGTGATATAGCAATATTGACATTTAAGATTACAAGAAGTAATGGGAATATAAGCATCAAAAAATGTTTTTATAGAATCTGTTGTAAAGCTTTTTAATTCTATATCGTGTAAAACTTCTGGGAAGTTTGGCGTATGTGTAGTTTGCGTTTGAGTGTAAATGTCGTGTAAAAATTGTTGCGTTTGTTTGTCTAGTAAAGTGCATTCGTGTGTATATAGAATAAGGTGTCTAGCGAGATTTTCTTTTTCTATATCTTTCTTTTCTAAAGATTCTATACGCGTAAAACTTTTGTAAAAAGAAATGCTTGTGTCTATGTCTTTATAACTTTGATTCTTATTGATGAAGTAGATTTGATTGGAATCTAAATAATAGCTTTTATTTTCTCCATTGACCGCTATATCTCGTGTTAAGAAACCAGAAATGCCGAACTTCCCTAAAGATTCTAAAGCTGTTTTTGACCCCGAAAAACAATGAAGCCTAAGTGCTAAACATACTTCTTTGTGTCCTGTTATACGCTCTATTTCTTGCAAAAAGATTCTATAATCTTTTTCAATATTTTCTGTTTCTGTATTATATCTGCTACTCTCATTCTTCCCATGAAAGCCAAATTTTAACCAATGCTTATTTTCTAAAAACTCTTTTACATATTTATTTGTAGTCTTTTGCAAACTAAAATTATTATATTCAATAAAACAAAAAAGGCTTATGCAAGCATTATATTTCTTATGTAGTTCTTTTAGAAAAGAAAAATATGGAGATTGAAAAAGGCTTGTATAGCTATTCATTGTTATATCTTTAAACATATCCATGCAGTCATCAACTGAAAAATGAATTATATACATGAAATCTCTCCTTCTTTATAAAATTGATTGAATGTTGTGTAAAAAACATTTGCAAGATCTATAGTATCCTCACATGATTCTATATTTAAAAATTGCATAATTTTTGATTGTATTGCATGTATATTATCGCTTGGATTTACCTTATAAATCCATGTTAGCTCTTGTAGCCACTCATATCCATACGAAATTTTATGATCAAGTGAAGGGAACACAATGCAAGGGGTCTTTGTAATGTATGAGAAAAGCATACCATGAAATCTATCTGTAATGCAAAGCCTACATGAAGCAAAGTTATTTAACATCTGCTGCACTACAAAATGCCTTATATGCTGTGTAATATTGTTATTCTCAATACATGTATCAATTTCATTGTAAGTAAGATTGCTATTATTGCAATATGCCTTTATGTTATTTATCATTTCATTATCTAACACTTTTTCCTTATCATTGCGAAAAACAAGCATAATATCCTTGCTTCTTTGTGTTTGTGTAAATAAAGAAGAGTGCCCAGTAAGACAACAAGCAACATCTGGAATAAGCACGATATTATTGTGCGTGAAATGCTTTTTAGCTATCTCATAACTTTTAGAATCTCTTGTCATAATGCTTAGACTTTTATGTGCGTTGTAATATGCTTTAGAGTTTAGAATCTCTTGTTTGCCATCACAATCATCAGTAAAACTAACAGAAACAGGAAATATAATAATGCGATTATACGGAAACTCACTCAAAAGCTTTCTTCTAGCTTCCTCTATATCCATCCATAAATTTCCCATATTCCCGCCACCTTGCAGGAAAATTATATCCTGTGGGGCAATAAATCTTGCTATCAAATCACCACATAAAACAAGATCATTTAAACTATATTCAATAATCGCCATGTTTGGAAAATAGGTTTCTAAAAATACTCTTGTCCCAAGTGTAATTGCTTGATCGCCTATATTGCCATATTCTGGAGTTTGCAATAAAAATACCTTTGGCTTATCTTTATATAGCATCATATCTGCGAGAATAGCATTTGCTCTTTTTTGCGTTTCACTTGCTATAGAATCTAGATTGCTTAGATTGCCCAAATGACATAATACATTTCTCATTGCATGGCGGGTTTTCTTGCCCGGTATCCACCATGCCAATTGTCTCACATCGCTATAATATTGCTCCATAGTGTCCGCACCTTATATGTATGTTATATTGCAATGCGGCGACTCTACAAAAAAAAAAAAACAAATAGTCAATAAAAAGGAAACAAAAAAATTAACTAGATTTATATGCAGTTATCATGTATTTTGATGGATACAAACCTATAGAATCTAAGCAAGATTCTATAAACAATATAAAAAATAGAATATAGCCATAGATAAGGGCAGATGAAGCATTCTAATAGACTAGCATTTTCGCCACTAAATATGTAAAATAAGATGAATGAAAAAAGGGCTAAGATTCCAATCTCTTTATTGCTTATGTAAAGTAGCACAAGTAGCACAAAGCTAATTAGGGCTTGATTAAGCAGTGTTGCGTGATATATGTCAAATGCTTGTGTGCTGAATATGTTTATATTAAGTGGATTAAATGCGTGTGTGTCAAAGTCTTGCAAATGAGATGATTGAATAGCCAATTCTTGCAAGTAAAAATCTATCATGCCAAGAGAGCCACCATATAAAATAGCACCATATATAAAAAGTATAAGGGCGGTGCAGATATTAAATCCTATATTAAAAGATTCTATGCAGTGCTTGTTTTGATGTGGTGTAGAATCTTGATTGATATCGTTGTAAGTGTGGAGCGTTAATTGAGTGCTATTGTTGGAATCTTTAGTCGTTTTGTTTTGAATGTTTAAGGCTGGATTATTATTTTTATCAACTAAAGTTTTAGATGTTTCGCTTCGCTCAACATGACAAATATTAGATTCTAAATTCTTTCTATTTTGAGTGATAAACTCCGCATTTCGCTCATAATGATTAGATTCTATATTCTCCACCAAATTTGGGTGGGCTACGGGGTTTAGGGCGTAATTTACAGAATCTAGACTTTTATCCAAATGGGCAGGTGCAGAGTGCAATGGTGCAAAATTTATAGAATCTAGATTCTGTTTATTATCATTTTTGCAAGTGTGGGCAAGAGCTTCGCTCGTGCGAGCCTTTGAAAAAGGTGAAAAATCTTTTTTAGATTCCGTGTTTTTGGATTTTTCGCTTTTCCTCAAAATGACAGGTTTAGATTCTATGTTTCTAGATACTTCGGCTAACGCTTCAGTATGACAATTTATAGAATCTATATTCTCAACCACTTGGGTGGGTGCAGGGTGTCTTGTGCAATTTTGACTAGATTCTAGATTCTGGTTTTTATTATTTCGCACCCTAAAATCTACAAGTCTCAAACACGCCGCACAAATGAGCGTCATAGCAAAAAAGCTTGGTGAATCAAAATATGAATATACATGCTTTACAATGCTAACATTCTCTATTATAGGTAAAAAGCATATAAGGCTCAAAAAGCTAAATACAATAAGGACTTTACAACTAAAAGAAGTCTTAGAATCTTTTAGACTCAATCTACACGCACCATTTGAGAGTAGCAATAAGACCCCAAGCACACAAATACTTGTAACTATCATTTGCCCCCCTTTATCTGCTGCATAGAATCTTTTCTCATAGATTCTATCTTTTCTAGTATTGCGTTAATATTTAGTGCGGTATGCTTGATTGTCTTTCGATTATAAGTATAGGTAATATGCAAGAGATTATTATCGAGTATTGCCGCAGGATAGCTAACTTCGCCGCCCTTTTTAGCTGTGTCAATCGTATCGATATAGACAAATTGCCCCTTGATTTTATCCTGTAAATAATAAAGGCTAAGGCTTTGTCTATCACCCTTTTTTGTATCGTTCTGCCATATAGGATTATGTTTGCCATCATTTGTGATAAGCACGACTTCATCGCCAAGCTTTACAAGCAGTATCGAGCTATCATAGTTTTTCATATTGCTTGTTTCTATGTTATGCCAAGTTTTTGCGTAATTCTCACAAGTTTGATAGTAAGTGTTTGTATTGTAGCGGTTATTTGTGCGATAAAATGCGGCACACTCTTTCTCATTTAGGGCGATAATGCTAGGTTGTAGTTGTGCTTTTAGATGATTTATAGCCTTTGTGGTTAGCATATTGCCATTTTCATCAAAGATTGCAATAAGTGGGAATTTATGCCACATTTCATGTGAGAAAGCAAGGATAAAACCACCATTTTCAAGCGGCAAGGCTGGTGTGCGGACAAGATGAGAGTAGTTGCCAAATGGATTTAGGTGAAGTTCTCGCACATAATGTATTTGTGCTAAATCATCGCTAAAATAAAACTGATAGATTCTGGAAGTAGCCCATCCGCCAAGACTAACCCCAACAACAAACAAATGCACTCTGTCTCTAGAATCTTTAAATACAATGGGATTGCCTAGCTTTTTTACATATCTCCCACTAAGGCTTGTAAGCATTTCTGGTGTAAGCAAAGCCAAAGGCTCACTCCATTTAGAATCTAATGTCTTTGTGTCTAAAAAGCTTTGATAGATTTTCACATCAAATGCCCCCTCTCTAGTCCCCGCATAAAAAAGCGTCATAAGCTTAGAATCTTTTGAGACTATCGCACTTGCATGTGCGCTTAACTCTTTGTTTGGCAATAGCGATTGTGTAGCAATAAAGGACAGGTTTTTATCCGGTGTATTATGTGTAGCTTGTGTGATCTTAGTTTGTGTGATAAAGAAAGGGGAATATATCTCATGCTTGATATTATTATGCTTTATAAAAGAGCATAGCATAATAATAGCAGCACAACAAAAAGCATAAAAGTTTAGAATCTTTAGCACTTAAATCCTTTTATTTATTTCGTTTGGTATTTTAGCATTTTTGGGTGTTTATTTGAGTGTTTTAATATGCAACACACTAAGAAGTAGCAAGATTTTGTAAAAGGATAGAATCTATGAAGAGTTTTATTGCTTTTGTTTGTATTTTTTTCAGTGAGAGATTTTAAGCCTCTCTTGCAAATTTTTTTATCGAATATGGAAATAAACAATCATTAACAATAAGAATATGATAGATACAATAAAAATACTGCAACAATCTAAAGAAAATAAATTACACAAAGATTATAAAGAAATGCAACAAGCTATAAAACGGCCAATCGCATTGAAAATTATTAGGATTTTATTGCACGACATGCATGCAAATCGAGGAAAAGTTGTAGCATAAAAATAGCTAAATTACATTTTTTGTAGAGATACCATAAATTCATATTTTTATGCATTTTGCCAACACATTCAAAAAGCAATACTGAAATTTAGGTTGCATGGCAACTAAAATTTTGCTTTGTTAAAAATTATTTCAAATGAGATTCTAAAACAGAGAATCTATTACATAAAACACAGATTATTACGCCTTAATGGCTTAAATATTGCTAAAAGCATAGATACTTGTTACTTTTTTTGCTATAATCCGCTGAAGCAGTAGCAATTATTGCGAAATTCATTTTTTGGAGTTTATTATGGGAAAACGCGTAGAACACGATTTTATAGGCGAACTAGAAATTGCTGATGATGTGTATTATGGAGTGCAAACTTTTAGGGCTTTGCAAAACTTCAATATTACAGGTGATAAACTCAGTGGCTATCCAAGCTTTATTAAGGCTTTCGCACAGGTAAAAAAGGCGGCAGCTCTAGCAAATAATGAGTTAAAACTACTTGATGATACAAAAAAAGATGCTATTTGTAAGGCTTGTGATAGGCTTATCGCTGGGGAATTACGCGATCAATTTGTCGTAGATATGATTCAAGGCGGGGCTGGAACTAGCACAAATATGAATACCAATGAAGTGGTAGCAAACCTTGCTTTAGAGATTATGGGGCATAAAAAGGGTGATTATCAGCACTGCCACCCAAACGACCACGTGAATCTCTCTCAATCTACAAACGACTCTTATCCCACAGCTATCCACGTAGCCCTTTATGATGAGCTTTCAGCCCTTGCTAAAGATATGGAAGTGCTTAAAAAATCCTTTGAAAATAAGTCAAAAGAGTTTAAAAATGTGCTAAAGATGGGACGCACACAGCTCCAAGACGCTGTGCCTATGACTTTAGGGCAGGAGTTTCATACATTTGCGGTGATGATGGGTGAAGACATTGCTAGAGTGCTAGAGGCAAGAAGCCTTGTAACAGAAATCAATATGGGTGGCACAGCCATTGGCACAGGGATAAACTCTCACCCAGACTATCCAAAAATCGTGCAAAAATATCTTTGCGAAGTTACAGGACACCCTTTCAAAACCGCTGATGATTTGATTGAAGCGACACAAGATACGGGTGCTTATGTGCAAGTAAGCGGCGTGCTAAAAAGAGTAGCGGTAAAACTCTCTAAGGTATGCAATGACTTGCGACTTTTAAGCTCTGGACCGCGTGCTGGGCTAAATGAAATCAATCTCCCTAAAATGCAGCCCGGAAGCTCTATTATGCCCGGAAAAGTAAATCCGGTAATTCCAGAAGTGGTGAATCAAGTGTGCTATGCAGTTATCGGTAATGATGTAACTGTAAGCTTTGCAAGTGAAGGCGGACAATTACAACTCAATGTATTTGAGCCAGTGATTGCTTATGGACTCTTTAACTCTATCTCTATGATGAGAAACGCAATGCTTACCCTTGCAAGTAAATGTGTAGATGGAATCACAGCAAATGAAAAAGTATGTAGTGATTTTGTGTATAACAGCATAGGTATCGTTACCGCACTGAATCCATATATCGGTTATGAAAACTCTGCGTCTATCGCTAAGGAATCTTTGCAAACAGGCAAGCCGGTGAAAGAAATCGCATTAGAAAGAAAACTTTTAAGTAAAGAGCAGTTAGATGAGATTTTCCAACCACAAAATATGCTTAATCCTCATATGAGTGCAGAAGATAAAGCGAAGTTTCAAAAAAATTCGCCATTTGCGTAAGTAGCTTGGGTTAGGTTTAGTGTTTATAGAATCTGGATTCTATTATGAGTGGGTGCAGGGTTTAGGGTGCAAAAATAAAACTTGGTTTTTTATTTTATTTTTTCTTTAAGGGGGAGGGGTTTGAATTGCGAAATCACCCCTCCCCCTTAAAAATCCCCCACCCGATAACGCTTTATAGGTTTGCGTTTCACGCGATTTTATTTTAACACGCTTAAGGGCGTACCTTAAGCGTAAATTACTTACAAGGCATTTGGAATTTGCACATAGATACCAAACAAGAAACATTGCGGAAGTATTTTTGAGTTAGAATCGGGGCTTTACGAGCCGAGTGCAAGGAGTTTATTAAACATAAATGACGAAGCACGAGGCGAAGTAATCGCCGATTCTAGCCAAAAAGACAACGCAGAAATACAAAACAAAGGATTACAATGGAAATGTTAGTGCTTATACTTCAAGTTGCCGTGCTGCTTGGAGCTATTTTTATCGGTATTCGGCTTGGTGGTATGGCGATAGGCTATGCCGGTGGATTTGGTGTCGTTGTGCTTTGTCTCTTTTTGGGTATGAAGCCCGGGGCTATTCCTTGGGATGTTATCCTTATCATTATGTCAGTTATTGCGGCGATTGCGGCAATGCAGCTTGCTGGTGGGCTAGACTATATGGTGCAGGTGGCTGAAAAGATTCTAAGAAAGAATCCAAAATACATTAACTACCTTGCCCCCACCGTTACCTACTTTTTGACATTTTTAGCAGGGACTGGACATACCGCATTTTCTATGATACCTGTGATTGTGGAAGTGGCAAAGGAGCAAAATATTAAGCCCTCCGCCCCCCTTTCAATCGCTGTTGTCTCTAGTCAAATCGCCATTGCCGCAAGTCCTGTGAGTGCGGCGGTGGTGTATATGACCGGCGAATTAGAGCGTTTTGGCTGGAGCTATCCTACTTTGCTTTTAGTGTGGCTTATCACAACTTTTAGTGCGTGTATGCTGACTGCCTTTGTGGTGAGCAAGTTTTTCCCGCTTGATTTGAGTAAAGATCCTGTGTATCAAGAGCGACTAAAGGCTGGGCTTGTGAAATCAGCAAATGGTGCGGCACACATTGAGCTAAAAAAGGGGGCAAAGCTAAGTGTTGGGATCTTCCTTGTAGGTGTGCTTTGCGTGGTGATTTATGCCACTTCAATATCTGATGTCGTGCGTAAGCCTATGCTAGATTCTGTTAGCAAAAATATCCCGGTATATGTGGATAAAGAGCTAGATTCTATAAAGAAAGAAGCTACTTCACTTTTAGCATTCAAAGATAGCGAACAAGCAAAGCTAGAAAAGCAAAACCTTATCGCACCGCTAGAATCTTTGAAAAAAGCCTATATAGATTCTATCCCTGCCATTAAGGCAAATCCAAATGAAGTGCAAAATCTTCAAAATGCCTTTGCCACTGCAAAAAGCGAGATAGATTCTATCACTAAAAATGAGCAGAATGAAAAAGCCATTGCATTAATAGAATCTAAGCTAGATTCATTAAGTAATGAGCTAGATTCTATCCTGCCAGACTTTGCGGCAAAAGATGGAATGTTAGCAAACTTGTCTGCAATGGTGAAAAACTATATTGACCCTGTGCGATTACCACGCGATGGGGCGATTATGAGCTTTATGCTGATGATTGCGACTTTGATTGTGATTTTCTGCAAGGTAGAAACGGGCAAACTGCTTGATGCAAGCACATTTAAAGCTGGAATGACAGCGTGTGTGTGCGTTTTAGGTGTGGCTTGGCTTGGCAATACTTTTGTTGATGGCTACAAAACAGAGATTGGCGAGTTAGCCGGTAAGCTTGTAAATCCTAAAGAGGGTGGCTATCCCGCACTTTTGGCAGTAGCCCTTTTCTTTGCGAGTATGTTGCTTTACTCACAAGCGGCTACGGCTAAGGCGATTATGCCAGTTGTGATTGCTGCACTCGGTATCACCGCTACAAATGCGGATTCTGCGTATATTTTGGTAGCAAGTTTTGCGGCTGTGTCGGCGTTATTTGTGCTTCCTACCTATCCAACGCTACTTGGAGCGGTGCAAATGGACGACACCGGCTCTACACGCATTGGCAAATTTGTCTTTAACCATAGCTTCATACTTCCGGGTATTATAGCTATCGTGTTTGCGGTGGCTTTGGGCTTTGTTGTTGCACCAATGTTTGCTTAAAACTACCCATTTAATTTAAAGTTTTGGGCTTATTGCGAAATGAGCCTAGCTTAAAAATAGAATCTATTGTTGCGATTCTAAGATACAAAATCTTGTATAAATACGCTTGATTTTTCGCCTACATGTAATGTGAGACACAATGGCTAAGGATACATAATGATTGTAAGGTTAAAGGGAAATATAGAAAAGCTTTTGCCAACGGGTGTAGAGCTAGAAGTCTCTGGCGTTACTTATATGGTTGAGATTTCATTGCTTACAAGTGCTGCTTTACAGAATAAAACACATGTAACACTTGAGATTGCTGAGATTATCCGCGAAGACTCCCATTTGTTGTATGGATTTGAGACACGCAGAGAACGAGAGGTATTTTTGCAACTCTTAAAGGTCAATGGTGTAGGCGCAAAAATTGCCTTAATGATTCTATCAAGCTATTCTGTGGAGCAGTTTCTTGCTATTGTGCAGACAAATAACCTTGCTGCATTAAAGAGTGTAAAAGGCATTGGTGCAAAGGTTGCTGGAAAAATCATGCTTGAATTAGCCGGATATACTCAAAGCATACAAACCCCAAATAATGTAAATGTGCAATTAGCCCATGAAGCTTTAGTTGCACTAGGCTTTAAAGATACGCAAATCACACAAGCCCTGCAAGGATTAAGCAATGAGATATTGCAAATGCCACCAAATGATATGGTAAAAGCCATATTGCAAACATTGGGTAAAAGCTAGATTCTATATACATATTTTAATGTTTCAATGATTTGTAACTACTACCTACTTTTTACAAAATTTGCTTGAATTTGTTTGTTTTTTTTGTTAAAATCACATGAGTATTTTTATTTGCTATTGCAAATATTTATCTTTTTTGGAGTGAGTGTAATGAGTGGTAAAAATTGGGGAATGAAATTAAAGGGCAAAGCTTTTATATTAAGTGGTATTTTGCTAAAACGGGTGCAGACAAAATACTTATGTGTCTCTGTATTTGGAACTACGCTATTGCTGTGTAATGTGGGGTATGCAGAGGAGAAGTGGCTGGAAGCTGGTGGAAGAAGCGATTGGACTGTTGTTTGTCATAGTTTTGCGTGTCATCTTGGTGGAGAGTCTGCATATGATAAACTAAGCATTTACGGTGGGGATGGAACCGGTAGCTATAATTTTTCAAGCATAAAGTTAGAAACAAATAATTTTGGAGGGGAAAGGGGACTTACTATTGAATCACATAACCCTCATAATGGAACAATCACGATAGATGATCTCTACACTTCTCATACTGGTGCAGTAGGTTTTGGTGGGAGTGTTAGTATTAATGCGAATACAAAAATCGGTGGTTTAGCACATAATAATGCGGGTGGTGGCACAACCCTAACCGTGAATGTGGGGCGAGAAGTGAGTGTTGGGAAACTAGGCGGACAAAATCCCACTGCTATCTCGGTACAATTTACAAAAAATTTAGAAATAGATAGAGTATCTTTTAATCAAAATGGACTTGCTGGTTCTCAAGGTAAAATCAACCTAAATGCAAAAAATGTTACGATTGGTAAAGCTGCTGGTAGATTATCGCAGGTTTTAAACGTCTATGCAGAGGAAAACATTGTTGCAAAAGATGTGTATTTTGATGGTATTGATGGGGTTGGTGGCTTTGCGGTGATTCCAAAAAGTGAGATAAGATTTAATGCAAATAATGGTGGTTTTACTTCAGATAGCATTAAAGGCATGGGACATTCTAATATCTTTGTTAATACAAAAAAAGATATAGTGGTAGGGAATGTCGGCTTTGCCGTTGATATTTGTATCACTCAAGCTTGTGCGGGTTGGATAGAGCTAAATAGTAAAGAGGGTGATGTCATCGTAAAAAGTGTAACTGGTGGCACAGCGAATGAAAGCGGTATTGGCTCATTTAATACACTTCAAATCAAAGGCAATAACTTCTATGCTGGTAAAGTGGAAGCAATCTCTTTGGTTACTTCGCTAAATAATAGCTATCTTGACTTGACAGGTGTAAAAAACACTACTTTCATTGATGATTTGCAATTTAGAAATGGCACACTCAAAGCAAAAAACTTTCACTTTAATAACTTCACTGTGTGGAAAGCAAATGCAAATCGTGTAGGCTTTGAGCATCCAACTGATGGCAGTGCATATACAACCGTGAGTGAAAATATCGGTAAAAGCTTCATCAATAATCTGTCAATGGAAATAGGCACAAGTCATACAGCAGATTCTGCGGCTTTGTGGTTTAAAGGTGGCGGTGATATCCTAAATATCAACTTCGTTGCTGCAAGACCTACAAGCTATATAAACTTTGGGGATATTAAACAAGTAAATATCAATGAACTGAGTGCAATGGAAGCTGATATTTACATGAAAACCGGTATCTTTAACACCATTACAAACAAAAAAGGACAGACAATCATCACAAACGGCGCTTCAAAAATCACGGCTAACGCCCTAAATGTCAATGAGCTTTTACACTTAAAAGACTCAAGTAAGCATAGTGGTGTTATGAAAATTGAGCTAAATGGCAGTGAAGAGATAAAACAGGAATTTGACAAATACCTAAATGTTGGCATAGATTCTAAAGATTTAAAAAATATGAGTGGGAGTGAAATAGCTGAAATCATTAAAAAAGCCGAATCAAACGGCGGTGCAAACAATAATGGCACTAAAGCAGAAGACTACAAAAACGCAAGTGGCACATATATCACAACAAGTGATGGCAAACATTATCTAGTCTTACCAGATATTATGACAAATGAGAATATTCAAAATAGCACAGGGCAAGTTGCAAATGGTGGTAATATCTTAATAGAGCAAACCGAACTCACAAAAGGTGCATTAAATAACTATGGAAAGATTCTCATAGATGATGGCTTTGTAGATGGAAATAAACCGACACTCTATCTCACAGGTAATCTCAATAACTATAATACAATAGATATGGGAGCAAATGGACATATATAGAAGTAACAGGAAACTTTAATAACAAAGGTAAAATCCTTTTTAGCATTCAAGCAAATCCAAGTGATTCTAATAATGAAATAAAAAATGCAAGTATGAAAATTACTGGTAAAGCAACACTAGACATATCACCCGGAAGCACAGGGGCATTACAAGCAGATATAGCAGATTCTAAGACTTTAGCAAGTATAAGCAGTCAGCTTAATAACAAAGGCGACAAAGGTGTAGAATACAAATTAATCACAGCAGAATCCATAAGCTACACCTACACACAAGGGGATTATACGACTACTTTTGAAAAAGACAAAGATAAAACAACCATAAGCACAACACATAAAGACGGCAACAGCGGTTGCAAGAACAATAACTGCCAAACAGGAAGCAATGGCAATACAAAACAAGAAACCGACTTCACAACAAATGGCAAAGATAATCCATGGGATATGGATAAAGCCCAAACAGATTCTAATGGCAATGTAGTAGAAAATGGCATAGGCTCTACTGATAATGAAGGCAATCTCATACAAAAGCCAAGCCAGCAAGATAAACAAGAAGAATGCAAGAAAGATGGTTATTGCGGCTTTGGTAATGATAAGAATGCTACTGAAGCAGACAGAGGCTATGACTACGCACAGCAAAAGATGAAAAATAGCTTTTCACTCACTTATAAAGGTGGTAGCATAGATGGTAAATATATCGATATAGAAAAAGTGGTAACAGATAAAGAGATAGGCTTTAAAATCAATAAAGTAGATATTAATAACTTTATAGAAGGCAATACAGAAAAGCCTTTATGTAATGCAGAATCTAGCACATTTGATTGTGCCTTGTATATGGAAGCAGGTGGGAATAACTCATGGATAAATGCTATTAAAAAAGAGAGTGCAAATAGCTATGAGATTCTAAAAAATCTATTCTATGATGATAAATCTTCACTTGTGTTTTTAATAAACCTAGACCAAACTCTAGCTGCTTCAAGAAATCTAGATTATTTCCTAGAAGTAGGAAGGACTCTAGATACAGCAATAGATCATGTCTCAAACCTAGAGAATAAAGCATCAACACTTCATACACTTACACTATCAATGGAGAGTGCAAAGCTAAATCGTCTAGCAAGAGTAGCTAGCATTCATGGGAGTGCTAGTAGCTATATTGCTATGCAGAACTATCAAAAGAATTTAGAAGCAGCGTTGAGGGAAGCAGAGAAACTAAAACTAGCAAGTCTAGATTCTAATACAAACACAAGAATAGCAGCTATTAATAATATAGTAAGTGGTAATACAAATAGTAATGCAGTTTATAGAAGCAGTGTAGCTACTCTAGCAAGTAGCTCAAATCCTAAAGGGGCAACAGATATACAAACGGACATAGGGCATGGGGTGCAAAATAATACACAATATGCTATGCAAAACACACAAAATGCAAACAATGGAGTAACAGATATACAAAGTGATATAACAACTGATAACAATTCAAATGAAGTATGGTTTGATACCTTAGCAGATTTAATCATGAGATTTAATAATAGAGAAGAATATCCAAATCATGCTTGGGTTAATATGCTAGGGAATCTTAACTTCTCAAAAACAGGGACAGCCCAACTTTATGGCTTTAATGCAGGATATGATTATTTTGTAGATAAACTCCAAACTGCATTTGGTGCGTATGGTGGTTATGGCTATGGCACATTTAATGGAAATAATAATGGCTTTACTTCAAATAACTCAAATAATGTGTTTGCTGGAATCTATACAAGGACTTTCATTGAAAACCATGAGATAGATGTAACGCTTAATACTGCCTTTAGCTTTACAAACGAGAGACAAGGATCACAAATTCCTAACTTTGATTTACTTAATCTCTTTGGTGATGGATATGCTTATACTCTTTCTAATGTAGAGTTAAATGCAACTTATGGTTATGCCTTTTTAATGAAAAAGGGCTATATAGTAAAACCTTTTGCAGGATTATCGTATTATGTATTAGGCTCAACTAATTTTAAAAGAGATGATAATACGAAACCTATATTTGCTATGAATACAGATGATAATATAAGACAAACTATAAGTGTAAATATAGGCATAGATGGTCGTAAATACTTTGCAAATCAAAGCTATATCTTTATAGTCGCACAATTAAAACAAGATGCAATCATTTTACAAAATAATGTAGATTCTAGTGGGACTACAACTACAAGTATAGGCAATATAGGTGATTCTGTAAATAACTTTAATATGAGATATAAAGCTCAAGGCTATAAGTCTTATGTATTCCTTACAGGTGGTGGAGAATATAGCTTTGGTAGATGGTATTTAAATGGAAGTTTGAGCTTACAAAGCAGTGTATTTGATAAAAACTTTGGCTTAGGATTTAATATTGGTGGTAGGGTTGTGTTTTAGGGGATATCTTAGAATCTGAAGTTTGAAATATAGGGGAGGATAGGGGTAGAAACTAAGTGTGGTAAGACTAAAACTTCTTTTTTAGAGTTTATAATTCTACACGAGATTCTATATAAGGAGTAAATATGAGACTTTATATCCTTGTGCTTTTATCGCTTACGCAGTTTATATACGCACAAAACAAGCAAAACTGGAGTTATAAAGATAATACTGCACCGCAGTATTGGGCAAATCTTAATCCACTTTATTTGGGCTGTGCGGAGGGCAATCAGCAATCACCCATAAATATCGTTACAAAAAATGTAAGCAAGGGTGCAGCACAATTTGAGCTTAAATACAGCGTGGCAAAGGGAGTAAATCTCATGCTCTCTAACTATACCTTTAAGATGATTTATCCGCAAGGAAACTTTTTAGAAATGAATGGCAATCGCTATCAGCTAAAAGAAATATATTTTAAAACACCCGGTGAAAATGCGATCGATTCACTTCGCGGCATACTTGAAGCACAATTTTTGCATGAAGATTCTAAGGGACATAAGGTGATACTTGCCGTTTTTTTTGTGGAAGGGCGATCTAATCCTATCATTGAATCTTTGGTGAAAAACCTGCCTACACAACCAGATAAAGCAAACTTTATCGCAAATATTGATATTCATAAGCTACTACCAAGCGATCTCGCTTCATATCAGTTTGATGGCTCACTCACAACACCACCATGCTCACAAGGTGTGAGATGGATTGTGCTAAAGCAAACGATGACTATAACGCAAAGTCAAGTTGATTCTATGCGTGATATTACAGGTTCAAATGCGCGTCCATCTCAAGAGATTTTTAATCGTTTGATTGTGAATTAATGCTATTTTTAGTCGCCTTGCAAGGCGATTATGGAATCTAGAATCTTACAATTTTGCACCCCTACGCCCCTGCACCCACCCATTTGGATAAGAATCTAGAATCTTGTCATATTGAGTGCGTAGGCACGAAATATCTTGTTGGGATTCGATACTAGAACTTCATCTAAAGACTTAGTGCGACAAGTCGTTCTAATTTCCAATAACTATAGCTTTAACCTTGCAGCCCACTCATTAGAATTCAAATCTTGTATATTCCCATAAATATGTATCACCAAAAAAGATTAAGTAATAATGTGGTCTCTTTATTATGCAAGGGATATGCTCAGTTTGATTAAATTTGCTATAGATTTGAGTGAGAGATATAGCTACTATCATAAAGATAGTAGTGTGTGTTTATGCGGTGGGTTGCAAAGAGTATCACACACAAAGGCTACATGCTAGAAAATGTAGCTATATCCTATTGTTGTGATGAGATTTCGTGTCGTGGTTGTTTCGTTGTTGTTTTGTTGATTGCCGTTTTGAGCTGGGGCTATTTGCTTAATCCCTAAAGTTGGTATTTTAAAGCCCAACTCAAAGCGATGATGATTATTTGCAGTGAGACTTAGCCCTAGATTTATAGGTAGGATAAAGCCATCGCCTTGCGGTGTTGTTGTGTTTGTTATAACACCGCCATCAGTTGCTTTGCTGGTGCTATTCATTGTCGCATAGCCAAGTCCAATACCCGCATACGCTCCAAATGCAAAGGTATCAGAGCTTAGGATATTAAGCAAAACATCGACATTTACACTAATCGCATGAGATGAATCCAGTGTGGTTGTATCGGTGATTTGATTTTGTTGTCCTGTTTCTGTGGTTGTTGTTTTTGTATGATTGTGGTTAAAGCCATAGTTATAATCCAAATAGCCACGCAAACCAAAGAAGTCAGTCAGCATATAGTTATAACCCAACTGCACGCCGATATTAATATGGCTTGGTGCGGTGGTTGTATCAGTTGTTGTGCCTTGATTGCCTTGCTCATTTGTTACCGCCTTGCTAAAACCAATGGTATAGCCCGTATTAATCCCAGCAAAAAAGCCATTGCCATCACCCTCATCAGCCAACATGAAGCTTGGCGTAGAGATTAGTGCTAGTGTTATTGCTACTTTTCCAAATCGTTTATACATGATAAACCCCTTTTAATCACTTAAAATATTTGCATTTTGTTGTAAAATGCGTGAATTATTGTAACACAACTCAAAAAAAAAAAACGATTTATGTAATATTTATAACTATTTTTTGTAAAAACTATGATATTTTTACAAAATTACTCAAATCACGGAATCTTGTGTATAAATACATATTAGTCTTTTAATCATGCTTAAAATAAAGTTTAGTTAGCATATTTGCAAATTAAGAAAATTTTACTGAAATATAATAGAGTATCATAACACTTGCACCGCTTAATACGCCATGCAAAATCGCCCCTAGAATGCTGCCTAGTATTTTGTTTGGCTTTAGGTTATAGAATCTACCTATTAAACTTGGCTTGTAATAATCATAAATTCGTATAAAAATGCAGCCAATAAAGGCTTCTAAGATATACATTTGCCATGTTGCAAAGACAAATAAACACGCACAAAAAAGGCTTATCATAAGCTGGATTATAGCAAAGTCGTGTGGTATGAGTGGTTTAGCTTGGTTTGTGTTTATGGAATCTTGTGTGTTGCTGGATTCTTGTGTTAAGTTGGCATTATTTATAGGATTAGATTCTGTGTTATTTGTAGGGTTAAGATTAGAATCTATGTTTGGGTTAGAGTCCTTATGATTAATTTCTAAGTTTTTAGATGTTTCGCTACGCTCAACATGACAAGCTGTTTTAGAATCTAGATTTTGTTTAGATTCTAAATCTTGCATATTTTTATAAAGATATACTGCCAAAAAGAGACTAAGTAATAATGCGGTCTCTTTATTATGCAAAGTGATGGGATAAATAATAATAAAGCCCAAAATATTTACAATGATTTTTTGCAATACTAAAGGCTTTATCTTATCAAAAATATAAAGATGAAATAATCTCATTGTATGCCTTATAAATGAAACAACATTAATTGAGTGAGGTTGTTTGATAAAGCTGCATAAGCTTTAGGTAAAACTCCTCTTCACCGCTATTTTGTATAATCCCGCTTGATGGTAAAATATCATAATACAATCTATCTAAATCCTTGAATCTGTGTGGGAATAAAGATGAAAGCAATATTGCTGAAATCTGCCTTCTCACAAGCATAGCAGGGGGTAAAAGCCCTAGTCTAAAGAACTCGACAAAAGATTCTGCATTATAGTTAATATGATGATGATGTCCATGCGGACAAGTATGGATTGAGACAAGCGTTTTACACACATCACAATATACATATTCTGGTAAAATCTCAACTTCTATATTCATACCGGTAAGAGAATCAAAGATAGAATGCACTTCATTATCTAAATAATACACAGATAAGCCGCGATTATTCTCACCAACAAGCAGTTTATTGCAACCAAAATTCCTTGCTACAATGGCATTCATAATCATGCGATTCTGCCCTGCATACAGATAGGTATCATCATGCGGGATAATGATAACCCGCTCTTTCATAAGATAATTATCTATCAAAAATTCCATACATTTTAAACGCAAGTTATATTCTATTAAGTCGCTTTTATGTGGTTTGAGTAAGAATACGACTAATAGATCGCATTCTTCTAGGGCATCTCGCATGATTTTTTCATGGATTCTATGCAGGGGAGAAGCACTCATTACAATACCTGCGATATTTTTCGCACTCAGTGTAGCTATGCGTTGGGCTAGTCGTTTTTTGTGCTTTATAATGTCGTTATTTGTGAGTGTGTATTTACCGCTAACGCAAATTTCGCCTATCCTAGATTCTATATCTTGTATGCGTTTGGAGGCAAAATCACCACCCATTATCTTATTTATCCGCTCTTGCTTATTAATGCTAAACACAGAATCTACGATAATGCTACCTGAAGTCTCGCCATCTGTTATAAGCTCGATTTTATCGCCCTTTTTTGCCTTTTGTAAGACTTCACTATTGCGTCTGCCACTAGGGCTTAAGAGAAAAGGGCAAGGATAGCTCTGGTCTTTATAGACACCGCTTGTATTGACTGCTTTCATCTGTGCTTCATTCATAAGCTCTGTTACAGGATAGAGTAAGCCCTCTTGTGCGAGATTTAGGACTGAAATCGCTTCTTTATCGATATAGAGTTGTTTATTTTTTTCTTGAGATGCCATATTTCTTCCTTTTTTCCCATAAGCTTTTGCGGCTCATGCCAAGTTTTTTTGCTAACTCCACATCTGGATATCGCCCCTCAAATTTTGTAATCACAATCCTTTCATATTCTTTAATGGATAGAATCTCACTGCCAATTTCAAGATTATTAGCCATATTTGTAATATCTACAATATGCGGAAAGGATACTAAATCATCAGAAATCATTGAGATAATAAGGCGATAGTTTGCCATTTTTTCCAAAAAATCTTTTTTTTCTTGCTTTTTTAGATTCTCACAATTTGTAATGTAATAGACTTTATTTTTTTGAAACTCATAATCACTCCATGAGATACTCTTCAGGCTTATAAACTCAAACCTTAGCTTTCTCTCAATCGCATATTTCATCGCATAAATATCCGCACTTCTTTGCGAACTTGCTTTGATTAGAATCGGCGGATTGTATTGGGGCAGGGTTGGCGTTTGTAATTCATTTTGTATGAAAGTGAAGTAGTTTTTAAAGAATCTAATGTCTTCAGCAAGTTCTTTAAAGCCTTTGTAATGCTCGATTTTTCTTACTAACTCGTCCATTATAAAAGGCTTAATAATATAGTCTTTTGCTCCCATTTTAAGAGGCTTTGACACGGTATCATCGCTGACATAGGATACCATAAGAATGATTATGGCATCTTTATGTGTTTCAATAATGTCTCTATAATCTGCGGTGCTTGTAGAGAGTAGCACAATGTCATATCCCGTGCGATTTATTGCCTCTTCAAGTGAAGAAGTGATAAATGATACATGCCCACCATCTGCTAATTTACTTGCTATACTTTGGGCTAAATAGGTTTCACTCTCAATAATCAAAACATTCATACATATCCTTTTTTCAAAGTTTTAGGGATCTTTCTTAGCAATAAGATTCTTTTTGCTTAAAATTTCTTGTTATTTAGAATCTTTGTCATATAAAAATCTTTCTTGCATACTTTCCTTTCTTAAACTTTATTTAATTTCATGGGTTTAATATAGCTTCCTTGCTTTAAGTTGGGCTATGCTATTTACTAGCACGCCTTCTTTTCTTCCCACAAAGCCTAAGCCCTCTGCCGTGCTAGCCTTTATGCTGACACACATTTTTGGTAAGTAAAGAATATTAGCTAGGACTTCTTGCATTTGTGCTTTATAGGGCGAGATTCTAGGGGTTTGAGCTGTGATTGTAATATCAAGGTTAATGAGTTCTAATCCAACGCTTAAGCAATAATCATAAACTTCTTTTAATAGAATTTTAGAATCTATGTTTTTAAACTCGTCCTTACTATCAGGGAAAAGCTCACCTATATCGCCATAGTTCATAGCCCCAAGTATAGAATCTATAATCGCATGTATAGCCACATCGCCATCGCTATGGGCTTTGAAACCCATGCTAGATTCTATCTTTACCCCGCACAGATACATATCTTTAGAATCTATAAAGCCATGTATATCGCTACCATAGCCTATGAGAGTGTCGCTTTTATTATGTGCGTTTGCGTGATATAGCTTTTTTAATAAATGCAAGTCATCATGGTATGTAAGCTTTGTCATGTCTTTACTGCCGATAACAAAGCCAAGCTTAGAATCTTTAAGTGAGAGTATTGCACTGCTTTCATCGCTAAAATCAATTTCTTTTGCAAAAGATTCTAGAATCTTTTGTGTTTTTGTGATTTGAGGCGTTTGGATAAGCTTTAGTTTCTCTCTCTCTATTGCTTTATGTGTGTTATTTGTAGAATCATACATGAGTGTTGTATCACTCACTTGCAAATACGGCACAATGCAGTCAAAATCTTCATTCATAAATAAAGATAACATATCATGCAATACATGCCTTTTTGTATCAAATCTCGCACAATCATTGACAATTATATGCGTGCTTTCTACATGTTGCAGGGCATTTTTTAGAGATTGAAAGCGAGTGTTACCACCGCAAACTATTTCAAGCGGGATTTTATACTCTTTATGATTGATATGAAAATACAGGGTATTTGATATGAGTTTTTTCATATAAAATATATCTTTTTTAGAAGCTGTGATGATTATCTTTTGTAAAGGTGTTTGTGTGTAATGCGTTTGAGAATCTTGGATTAGATTCTGTGTATCAGCGGTTATTGACTTGTTTGGATTAGATTTGCTATTTTTATTGTTACATTTTGTGTCATTTTCGTTTTTATAAGTATTTGTATATCTTGTATTTTTCTCTTGCTGTAATATGTTAAGTGTCTCTAAGATTTGTGAAGCAAGATCATGTGTTACAAAATACCACAAAGGCGTAGCCCCAAGCCTTAGCCATTGTTTCTTTGTAGATGGTTTATTGCTAGATTCTATATTTTCATTATGAAATGTGTGATTAAAGTGTGTATTTGCATGTAATGTGCCTTTTGCCCTGCTACTGCAAAATCGCACAGAATCTCCAGCTGCCATGATAATAAGCGTTATATCCTTCATCATTTTTCCTTAAAAAAATAAACACTTTATAAAACTTCACTCACATGCTAATAACTTTACTTAATGTTACCATATCTCATTTTCCAGTGCGATATGATACAAAAAACATTTATCATTATATAATAAATCTGTAAAGTTTGTTACCATTTTATACAAAAACTCTATTTTATCGTTACTAGATTCAAAATTATATTGGGATATAGATAAAATCACACAAGTTTGCATTACACTTAGACTGAAATTACTCTATTTATAAAGGATTTGCATGAGTGAGAATTTACGAAATACATGGATAGAAAAAAGGGCAAATGATAAAATCAGGACACAGCTTTATTACGCAAAAAGGGGCATTATCACAGAAGAAATGCGATATGTTGCAAATGTTGAGAATCTTAGCCCAGAACTCATTAGAAAAGAAGTCGCAAGAGGTAGGCTTATAATCCCTGCAAATATCAATCATAAGAATCTAGAGCCTATGGGTATAGGTGTAGCTTTAAAAACAAAAATTAACTCAAACATTGGATCATCTCAAATCGTAGAAGACATTGATGAAGAGGTAACAAAGCTTAAGACTTCAATCAAGTATGGTGCAGACACTGTTATGGATCTATCCACAGGTGGCGATTTAGACAAGATTAGAGAGGCTATTATACAGGCATCAAGTGTGCCTATTGGCACTGTGCCTATGTATCAGATTCTACATGATGTGAAAAATGATGTGTTAAAACTAGATATTGAAACTATGCTAAGTGTATTACGAAAACAAGCAAAGCAAGGGGTAAGCTACTTTACTATACATTGTGGCTTTTTACTCGCACACATGCCAGCAGTTTCAAAACGCAAAATGGGTATAGTCTCTCGTGGTGGTAGCCTTATGGCAAGTTGGATGTTACATTATCACAAAGAGAATCCTTTTTATGAATATTTTGATGAGATTCTAAAAATCTGTCAAGAATATGATGTGTCTTTATCTCTAGGCGACTCTTTACGCCCGGGTTGTTTAGCTGATGCGAGTGATGAGGCACAATTTGCCGAGTTAAAGGTATTGGGCGAACTTGCAAAAAGAGCGTATGAAGCCGATGTGCAAGTCATGATTGAGGGTCCCGGTCATGTCCCGCTTAATCAAATAGAGCGAAATGTAGAATTGCAAAAAGAGTATTGCAATGAAGCACCATTTTATGTATTAGGACCGCTTGTTACAGATATTGCCGCAGGATATGATCATATCGCAAGTGCCATTGGTGCGTGTGTAGCCGCATGGAAAGGTGTGGCAATGCTATGCTATGTAACGCCAAAAGAGCATTTAGGGTTACCAAACGCAAATGATGTGAGAGAGGGCATTATCGCTTATAAAATCGCCGCACACGCAGCAGATATCGCAAGAGGGAGAGTTGGTGCAAGAGATAGAGATGATGCGATGAGTGATGCAAGATATAGCTTTGATTGGAATAGACAATTTGAACTCGCCCTAGATGGCGACAGAGCGCAAGAATACCACGATGAAGCCCTGCCACAAGAAGTCTTTAAAGACGCTGAATTTTGCTCAATGTGTGGTCCAAAATTTTGTAGCTATAAAATCACACAAGATATTTTCAAAAACTATAAAGAAGAGAAATTGCCACAATAATGGCTTTTAGAATCTTTATGTTACTCACATTATCCATTTTTAAAGCTAGATTCTAGCTTTATTATCTCAATTTAAAAGGGCGGATATGTTACTAAAAAGTGCGTTTATAGGTTTTCTCTCACTTTCTACTTTATATGCAGATACACTAAAAGAATGTAAAAATGAAGCGGATAGAATAAGCGGTTGTGTAGAGAAAATTTATCATTCAAATGGGCGTCTTTGGATGGAAAAGCCATATAAAAATGGTAAAAAAGAGGGTGTAGAGAGATTGTATCATGGCGATATGAGTATTTTTGTCGAAATGCCATTTAAAAACGACAAGCCAGAAGGAATAAGAAGGTGGTATTATGAGAATGGCAATATAGGGGGAGAAGCGATATATAAAAATGGTAAGCAAGACGGCGTTATAAAAATGTATGATGAAGGTGGAAACTTGCAAGCAGAAGTATCAGCTTTAAATTTTATATTGCATGGAGATACGAAACTCTACACAGAAGATAAAAAGCTTTTTGCCATAATCACAAAGCGATATGGCGAGACTATATTCAGCAAATGTCTTAATGGCAAAGTCTTAACAGACAAAGAATTAAGCAAGAATGATATATTCAAAAACCCTGAAAAGACAATTAACTATTTACAAGAAATATGCCTTAAAGAGAGTGATTCTAGGTAGTGTATGATTTATAGCTATTCACAACATATTTGCTAGCTTCTATTTTTAGTTTTTATTTTTGGAATCTATTTTATATGAGTTGATGTGGGACTAGAGATTCTAAAAGCAACTTTGTCGTATTGAGTGTTAGCACAAATATCTAACAGGGATTCCAGAAAAGATATGTCACCTTTTTCAGAGACTCAATATGGCAACAAAACAAACTTTAGATTCTATTTCATTTATGTGAGTTTAAATTGTGCTGCAGGGCATGAATACTAGAATTTAACTTCTAGTCTAAAGCAAAGTTTGCATAGCATTGCCTATTGGATATACTGCTCTAGCTCTTGTCCGCTATAAAAGATATAGTTTGCTTTTTGAATCTCATAGTTATTCAAAGCTTGAATGAAAGTAGATTCTGCATCATATTTTGTGCTTAAAGCCTGTAAGTATTCTGTAAAAGTAACTAGGTTTGCATCATATCGCTTTTTCATGTTGTCATAAGAGAGATTTGCGGATATAAGACTTGCTTTTGCGCTTTTTATTTGATTTTGTGCGACTTCAATGGCTTTTCTGTATAGCTCTTCATCTTTTTTTTGCTCATTTTTTTTGTAAGCAAGATTCTTTTCTGTTGCAAGTTGGGCTAGGCGAAATGACTGCTTTTGCATACTCTGCCCTATCTTTGCAAATAAGCCATAACTCACCACAACGCTAAATGTATTTTGATGGTCAGCATACGACATAAGAAAGCTTGGCGGTAAAGTCCCGCTGTTTATTAGCCCTTTTGCAAAGTCTGGAATCTGAATATTGTAAGTATAGCTATCTTGGATATTTAGCACAGGAAAATAATGTAATTGCTTATTTAAATATTTTTGTGCTTGCACTTGATATTCAAGCGATTTAATATCATCTCTATCTTGGAGTTTGAAGCTAGGGGATTCTATCTGCACGCGTTTTAGAGATTCTATCTTTGTGTTTGTGAGATACTCTAACATGAGTTTGCTTTGCTCTAAGGCAAGCTTTGCATCATCGATTTGATATTGTGTTAATGCTGCTTGTGATTTGAGTGATTCTAAATCGGCGATGGTTTTTAAGCCTTGATTATAAAGCTTTTGCACTCTATCTACATCGGAGTTTATTTGCTCTAGCTTTTGCTCTAGCGTTAAAAGCTTTGATTCATTGCTAAAATAAGTATAGTATTGTTGCACAACTTGCAGATAAATGCTCTGTTTTGTGTATTTGCTATCATAGCTTGCTTTTGTTGCAGTTGCACCCTTTTCTCTAATGGCATTATAATCAGCATAATCAAGCTTCATGTTAAACGCAAGTTGTGCATTTTGCGTGGTGTAGCTCATTGGCACACTCGCACTTGAATGATTGAAGTTGTATTTTGCATCAAGCGTTGGGATTAATGCCATGATTTGCACTAAATGGTCTTTATCGGCTTGTCTAGCAAGTAAGTCTTGGGCTTGCAGGGCATAGTTATTATTTGCACTATTGAGTAGTTCCTTAAGGCTTAATCCACCAGAATCATTGCGTAAAACATTCTCTAAACGCAAGGTGATTTCATTTTCTTGCATATTGTTTTGTAATGTTGTATTTTGTGGTGTTGCGGTAAATGTGCTATTACTTATAGGTTCTGCGTGCATACATGCAAATATGCAGCAGATACTCATTGCGATTTTTCTAATCACACAAACTCCTTTAAAATTATTTGCATACGCAATTAAAGTTGATATTTTATTCTCTCAAGGTAAATAAAATTTATTATACATTTGTATTTTAAGCATAGTAACACAAAGCTATGTGGGTTCTGTGCAAACTAAATGACTTATTACACACAGAAGGTCGGTATATATCCACTCTTAAATGTATGTTATTTGGTAAAATTTATATTTGCACATTGTAGATAAATATACAATTTGCAAATAATTTGCTATAATTTCAGGCTATGTGATTTGGGGCTGTTTTGGCTTTCGACGGAAGTTTTATAGCAGTTTAAGCATACCAGCTGATACCTGTAACTATCAACAAACAATAAACGCAAACAACGCGAATTACGCTCCAGCTTACGCAAAAGTAGCGTAAGTTTAATCTCCTTTTGGAGCCAGATTCTTCTGTCTTTATCGGGAGATTTTAGAATCTGTCATCAATCCGATTGCTTGAGTGTTTTTGCCTAGTGATACTCAAAAAGATTATAGGCTTTGATACATTCCATTTTGCATGTTTTAAGGGGTGTGTTAAGATAACAAAACATTGCTAAGTATGTAGAAATCTCTGTAGGATAGGATTTTCGGACTGGGGTTCAATTCCCCACAGCTCCACCATTATATTTTTATCACATAGTTTTTGTTTTCATTGAGCAATAAGAATAATTAGATTTATCTGTCTATATCATCTCATCTTTTTTAAAATAAATCATTTTAGATTCTATCGCTTCAACGCAGTAAGTAAATCTTGCCATTCTTGCATGATGACTTCTTTACTAAATCTCTCTTTTGCTAGAATAAGGCTTTGCCTACCCATTTCTAATCGCATGGCTTCATTACTTAGAAGTTCTCTCATCGCTTCGCATAAAAGATTCTCATCTCCATCTGGCACAAGGATTCCATTTTTATGATAGGCTACACCATTTTTTATCTCTGGATTTGGAGCAAAGCAATCTCTAATCGTGCCTATATCATAAGCCACAATAGGTAGTCCATAGCTCATTGCTTCTATTAAAGCCATAGGTAAGCCCTCAAAATAGCTTGTCATCGCATAAATATCGCCTTGCAAATATACAGATTCTATATTTGTTGTGGAAAGCGTTTAGTTTGATATAATCTTGTAAGCCAAGCTCTTTTATCGTATCATTCATAGGGCTTTCTTTATGTCCCTTGCCTGTGATTTCAAGCGTGCAGTTAGGAAACTCTCTAGCGATTTTGCTATATGCACTTACCATGCGTGGAAATCCTTTTTGGTGCGATTGCATTTGCCCTACTGCGATTATCTTGCAAGTTTTAGAATCTGGTGTGCTTTGCGGAGTGTCTTTATGTGTTTGCATATTATGTGCTAGTAGAGTCTTTTTTGCATTGAGTAAATTTTCTATACTCTCATAAGGATTAGAATCTGTGTGGAGAATCTGTGGCAGTTTTGTATCAAAAGGCATGGGAATGAAATTAAAGATTCTAATAAGTTTGTTTGATTTGTGTTGCCATTTTGCATATTCGCTAGAACTTAACACAACGACTTTATCAAATAGATTATTTTTTCTTTTCCACTTTGCTATTTCTACATGAATGATTCTAATATATTTCATATTTTTGCGTTTGATATAGGGGAATAAAAGAAAAAAATCAGATTCTATAAAGATATCTGCATCAGTATATTTTGCATTAATAGCAAGATTTACAATAAGATGTCGAAACCACTTCCACAATACTTTTCTTAAGCCTTTATCTTGCGTATGATTATCTGGATATGGATAAATATAGCTAATCTTTACACGAGGATCAACGGGAAAAGTAGATATTCTGTCTTGTTCGTCTTTATAATAACATGCAATCTCTACTTCATGTCCTAAATCACACAAAGCACTTGCAAGATTCACAACTACGCGTTCTACCCCACTTGTTGCGGCAAGATTTCTTATACTTAAAACAATTTTCATATTTTACCTTTAGCTTTTTATGTGAGTAAGACTTTGAAATAATTCTAACCACTGCTTTAAAATCCTCTCTTTTGAAAAAGTATCTTTTGCGAGTTTTATGCCATTTTGCCCCATGATTATGCGTTTTTCTTCATTTTCCATAAGAGTGCTTAAGGCTTTGCAAAATGCTTTTTCATCATTATCTTTTACTAAGATTCCATTATCATGAAAGCAGTCTCTAATCGTGCCTATATCATAAGCCACAATAGGTAGTCCATAGCTTGCCGCTTCGATTAAAACCATAGGCATAGATTCTGTATGACTACTCATTACAAAAATATCGGCGTTTAAATACACAGATTCCATATCGCTAGTAAAAGGTTTTAAAAGGATATAATCTTTCATTTGTAAGTCTAGAATCTGCTTTTCTAATAAAGCCTTTTGTCCTTGGTCTTGCCCTATAATCTCTAATTGCCATGAGGGGAATTTATGTGCGATTTTACTATACGCATCAATTAATCGTGGGAATCCTTTATGATTATTTACTGCATCCATGCGTCCAACGGCTATGAGTTTGTGTTTGGTGTGAGGGTTGTTAGATTCTAGATTCTGTATTGTTTGGTTTGTGCTATTTATGGAATCTGTAGTTTTAGTAGATTCTAAATTCTCATTATCTTGCACCCCTACGCCCTGCACCCGCCCAAATGGTTGAGATTCTAGAATGTTGTCATTTTGAGCCATAGGCGAAAAATCTTGTTTAGAATCTGTGTTTATAGAATCTAGGCTTTGTTTAGATCCTATGCTAGATGTTTCGCTACGCTCAACATGACAAGATTCTAGATTCCTAGCCAAATTTGGGTGGGCTGCGGAGTTTAGGGTGCAATTTATAGAATCTAGATTCTGTAATTTCCATGCTTTTAATATAGACCTTGCTATAATAAAACTTTGTGTGTCGTTATAGAAAGATTTATTTAATAGACTTTCATAATGTGATTTTATTAAAGCATGCAGGTTACTATCTATATCATCTTTTTTCATAACAGATTCTAAAACTTTAGGCAATGTATCTTCAAAAGGCAGGATAGGAATAAAATTTGGTATTTTTACAACATGCTTACCGCTTCTTTGCCATTTTAGCAATTCTTGTTCGTTTAAAAATACAATGCAGTCAAATAGATTATTTTTCTTTTTCCATTTTTTAATCACAGAATGCACGATTTTAATATATTTTGTGTTTTTAACTCTAAATCGTGGATAGAAAAAAGCAAAATCAGATTCTATAATAATATCATAATCCTTGTATCTATTCATACGATAATTAATCACTAAAGGCTTTATCCAACGCCATAAAATCCGCTTTAATCCGCGATAACCCTTATGTATATCATCAAAGTTATGTAGATAGCTTACGCTTACTTTTGGATTAATAGGATAGGCATAAGGCTCTTTTTCACTTGTATCGGTATAGTATGAGACAATGCTTATTTCATAGCCCTTAATCTCACAAAGAGCATTACAAAGATTAATAACAACTCTCTCACTCCCACCTTTGCATGCAACATTATGAAGTGTAAATAGAATCCGCATTAATTACTGCTTAACACTATTGTTTAATACCAAGTAAGGTTTCAATCATTCTATCAATAGTAGTGATTACCTTTGCGTTTGCTGCATAGCCGCCTTGAAACTTTATAAGATTTACCATCTCTTCATCAACACTTACTTGTGAGATTGCTAAATGCTCTTTTTTAATCGCTTCTAATACACTTTTCTTTGTATCAAGTGTGATTTTTACCTCTTGTGTTTGATTAGCTACTGCACCTGTTGTGTATTGATAAAATTCATTTAGCTTCATGTGCTTTTTATCAAGTTTATTTTGATAAAACTCAACCTCATCGTATTGGAGTTGTTGCATCATATTTGCTATATCAAAGTTACCACTAACTGGCATAAGCCATGGGCGAATCTTTGTTGGGTCTTTTCTATACTCTCTCTCAAGATTAATGCTAGAAGCATCATTACCAGAGAAAAAGCGATTGATGCCAAATGCACCTGTAAAATTTGTGCCTTCATCTTTTAAGCCGACATAAAGCCCTTTTGTTGGATACTTTGAAGTGATTTTAAACTGCCTTGCATCATCATCATAATATGCTTGAAAGTAGTCATCAAAGTCATCTAGGGCGTTATTATTGTTGTTATCATCAGTGTTTGCATTTATTTGCTTGACTATATCGTGCATAGTCGTTGGCACATCAATGTGAATGTCCTTTTTTGCTAATACCTCGCCATTTGCGTTATACGCATAGAGTGTAAATTTACCCATTTTTATATTATAGTTTGTATCACGCAAAGCTTCATTTTTACCAATTTCTAAAATATCGCTTTTTATAGAATCTGTCCCGCTCTGTGCGTATATCGTATTTGTAGATTCTATAAGTCCTCTAGCAAAGCTATCAAGTAAATTCATATAATATTGCAATTTACCGACTTTTGTCCCTTCATAGCCATTATTATATAAGTCAATCAAAGCACCGACTTTTCCCTCGTCCATGCGATCAGTAATATCTACATCTTTAAAGTCATAACCGCGTATATAAAGCCTATTTAGCCCTGCTGCATTATTGCTTTTATTTAGCACAATAGGGTGAAAGTTTGCCCCATCAATAAAGCTAAAGCCATGCCCTACGCTAAAGTTATAATCTTCATCAAAGTCGGCTGCTTGAGAGCCTACAAGGTTATTTGCCTTTAGCTTACCTTTAAAAACATTACCGCCTAGAATCTCTTTTAAACGAAACTCCAACTCATCTCTTCTATCACGCAATTCGTTTGCTTGTTTTAAAGTAAGGCTATCTTCCATTTCTTTCATTTTCTTATTGATTTCAGCGATTTGAGCCCCAAGCTTGTTGGCATCATTAATCTGTGCTTCCATCTCTTCGCTTTTTTTGCGTTGTAAGATTAAAAGCTTTTCTTTTGTATCATTAAGATTTCGTGTGAGAATCATCGCATTTTTTGCTAATACCTGCTTTTGTGCGGTATCATTTGGGTTTTGTGCTATATCTTTCCATGAGTTAAAATACTCTTCTAAATCATTATAGATTCCCACACCTTCTACATCAGGGAAAAATGTGCTTGCCTCACGCAAGGTAACAAACTCTGTATCAAAAAAGTTATGTTCTGTTGCTGCCCTTGAATAGCGAGAGAATACAAACTCATCGTGCAATCTTTGTATAGAATCAACATTAACCCCACGACCAAGATTATAATCTGGAAAATAAAGCGGTGCTTCAGGATGGACTATAACCCTTTGTCTTGTATAAAACTCATCACTTGCATTTGCAATGTTATTGCCCGTTACATCAACCATAAGTTGATGTGCATGCAAACCCGTTGTGCTTGTGTGTAATGATGATAAAATACCGCCCATAATGTCCCCCTTACGCTTGGATTCTTAATAGTTGGCTTTGTTCTACGCGACTTTTATAATCTGCTTTTTCACGCGGGATAAGTCTATCAGCAATAGAAGTGTAGAATTCACTTACTGCAAAAACCATGCGTGCATAATGCGTATTAATGCTTTTTAACTCTTCTAATGTTTTACGCATATCTGCTAGAAGTGTATTTGCCCTCTCATCTAGAATCTCTGTTAATTTTAAATGCGGATTGTTTTGTGTAAGCTGCAACATCTCTTGGTCTATCATGCTTTTTGCAAGCTCAAACTCTCTAATTGTTGAAGCTTTTAAAGCACCGCGTTCAAAAACTACTTCATGATTTGCCGCTTTTACATCTTCAATATCACTATGTGTGTAAGCAATGAGTGATTGTAACTTAGCGATTGCATCAGTAAGATATGTGTGTAGTGTTTCTGTCTTTATCATAGTCCAACCCTAGTAATAAACAGACAGAAACTAAAATTTGTAGAGATATATGGAATCTAAGATTTGCTAAACTTGTCATCTAAAGTTTAAATAACAGAATCTTAAAAATCTTAGTGAAGCTAAAAAGCTTATTCTCTGTATCTGCTAGATTCTCTAATTCCCTAGATACTCTAGCATAATGTAGAATCTGTCCTTATACTAGAGATTAAGCAAACTTTGTGCCATTTTTTCAGAAGTTGCAGCTAAATTGACTTGATAGTTACCATTTTTAATATCTTCTTTAAGTTGGGCGATTCTATCGCTATGCTTTCTATCGCCAACATTTGAGAATAGATTATTTTCTTGCTGCTTATTTTCAACGCTTTTTTCATAATTGCGGTTTATATCATTTCGTTCTCTTGCTTGAGTTTGCTGAACGGAAGCCGCTATACTGCTAGCAATTCTCATATTTGTCTCCTTACAAAAGATTTTCTTACTAAATCGGCTAAAATATAAAAAATTCAAGTGTCCTACTGAATTTTGTGCTGAAATTTTATTGAATCTTTTTATTCATTTCTGATTGAAAATTCTCCACCGTAGTCGTGCCACCTTGTGATTTTCCACCGCTATATGAATTTGCCCCCTTATATGTATAAAAGAGAATAAACGCCATTGCGTAAAGAAAACACACAAAAACTATGGTAGGATAAATCCAATTTCGCACATTCTAGCCTTTAAACTTGTGAAATTAAGATTTATATACAAAAAAAAGATATAATCTAACCTTTATTTCACTTATGACACTCTTAAATAAGAGTATCTCAAACATAATGTTAGCAAATATAATACCAAAATTCTAACATATTTTAATTTTTTTGTGAAGTATTTTAAAAAAGGAAAGTAAAAGAGCAATGAATATTTTTTGCAAAATCATACTTCTATACTGCGTTGCGATGAATATAGCAGTATTTGGCACAGAAAGCCAAGATTTATTAGGTAAAGATTCATCAAGTAGAGATCCACAAAATACAGATAATAGCACAAAAGAGATAGAATCTAAAGTCTCAAAGCCCACAAAAACAAATGGATTCTACGCAACCTACACAGAGCAGTATAAATGGGAGTATGGCTCAACTTTCTTGGGCTTTTTAGCAAAAAATAATATCTCTGAAAAGACATATTATAACCTTAGCCCAGAAGATAAAGAGTTAGTCGCTGATGTAAAAACAGATAGCGATGTGTTTGTTGTGCGTGATTCTTTAGGGAATCTGGTGCAGGCTTTTTTGTCATTAAATGCAGACACACAGGTGCATATTTTCTATGATTTTGCAAAAGAGCAATACAGCCTTGAGATTATCCCCATTATTTCAATACAATTAGAACAAAAAGTTGTAGCACAAATCCAAGATGGTGGCGGACCATCAAGCGCATTATATGGAGCAACGCAAGACCCAAAGCTAAATCAAGAGTTCATCGCCGCATATAAAATGCGTCAAGTCGTGCAAAAAGGCGATAGAATCGCAGCAGTCTATCTAAGACAATACAGACTAGGAAAGCCAATCGGTGCTCCCGATATAAAGTCCATTGCTGTGGAATCTAATAAGAAATTTCAATATCTATTTGGATATAAAAACCGCTATTATGATTTAGATGGAAAAGAGATGGCAAACTTCTTTTTAATTACACCGGTAAAATATCGCAGAATAAGCTCTAGATTCTCATCAGGGCGAAGACACCCCGTTTTAGGCTATGTGCGTCCGCATTATGGCGTGGATTATGCTGCTATTACAGGCACGCCAATCTATGCAGCAGGTGAGGGAAGGATTACTTTTTCTGGGGTAAAAGGTGGGTATGGTAAGGTTGTAGAGATTAATCACTCTGGTGGGATTAAAACCCTATATGCCCACATGAGTAAAATTGCAAAAAGCAGTCGTGTTGGCACTTATGTAAGACAAGGCACATATATAGGTAATGTCGGTAGCACAGGACTTAGCACAGGACCGCATTTACATTTTGGTGTATATAAGAATAACAAGTCTATTAATCCATTAGGACAGATTAAAACCGCACGCAGTGAGTTAAGCGGGAAGGATAAAAAAGCCTTTAGCGAGTTTGCAAAGGAAGCAAAAGAAATACTTGATACATTTGTGAAAAATGCGACATTTAATAACAATACCTTTGTGATACAAAAAACTCTTATCCATGATGACTCATTAGATGAAGATTCTGATGAGATTGAGTATAGCGACACCACAAGCGATAATACTTCACAATAAAGGAATGCTATGCCAACAAACATGCTTTACTACAAAGGACAAAATACACCCCTGCCACTTCCAAACACACCAGAAATTCTTAGTATAAGCCCACTCACAACTTCAAAATACCTGCAACTACAACAAGTAAGATTCAAAGAAAACAATGATATAAAAGTGTGGGATATTGCAAATGCCAATGATAGTGTTGCAATTTTGCTTTATAATAGAGATAAAGATGGCTTTATCCTTGTGCGACAATTTAGAGTAAGTGTATTTTTGAAAAATCCCTTGCATGGCTTTATGTATGAGCTATGTGCAGGATTATGCGATAAAGATATTAGCCCAAACGAGATTGCAGTCCAAGAGATACAAGAAGAATGCGGTTATCATGTAGAAGCAAACAAGCTAGTTTTAATCAATCAATTTTATAGCAGCGTAGGTATGAATGGAGCGCGTCAATATCTCTTTTATGCAGAAGTAAGCGAACAAGATAGAGTGAGTGAGGGCGGTGGTAATAAAGATGAGCAAGAATATATTGACATTATCTTTGTGCCAAGAGAGCTTATACATGAATTCTTACAAGATTCTAAATGCCCTACAACACAATCTTTTGTGTATGCGATTTTATGGTTTGAACGACAAAAGTTTGTTGTGTGAAACATAGGGCGTGTTTGTGTTGTATTGCAAGGGGCTACGATATGGGTAGTTTCACTCCAACTTACCAAACCCAAAACCCATACATCAACACTTACAGAGTCTTTATTCATGAAGCTTTTGACTCACTATAGCAAATACGCATTTATCTATGTAATGATTTTCTTATAATTCTATATAATTTTTTTGTTTAATCTAAGATTTTACTGATTAAAAGCATGTTTTGTGTGCTAATAGAGCATATAAAACTACATGTTTATTTTATTAAATGTAAGTAAGTAAAGCATACAAAATACGCTGCGTTTTTTTTGTTTATATTGCTTTGATTTCTGTTTGGATCTCAATTTACAGCTAATATCTATATAAAGATAGCAGTGTATTAGGTCGAGAAGTGTATGCACCACGATGCACAATAATTTGAATTGTAGCGGATGCTTCAATAGCCCATAGGTGCGTTGTAGAGAGAAAAAGTGTAGGGTTATGCTTGCGGTTGTGCGTCCGTATCCTGTGGATAGTAGTTAGCTATTGGTTCTGCGAGTTTATAATGTGGGTATTTAATGCTATCAAGGACGATTTGAGCCATAGTGAGATTGTCAAAGTTAAAAACTAAAGGTGCAAGGAAATTAATCGTTGAGCGTTCAATTGGATTTTGCATAACCATGATATTAGCGGTTAGAATATTTTTACTATTTTCTAAATCAAGCAATAGTTTTAATGCCATAGGCACTTCAAATTCATAAGTTTCGCGTAAAACAAATGGATTAACTAGAGTAAAAATTGGTGTCGCATCATCAGCATTTGTTAATCGCAGAAAAACTTCATCAAGCTTTTCTAGCTTCATCTTATTAACATGCTCAAAACCTAAAATTGGCGACTTGACTTCAAAAATCATAACACTCTCCGAGATTAACATTATAAGTTGCGAATGCTACATACACAATGCTTTTAGTATTTCTTAAGCCCTTAAAGCTATATAGCAAAATGAATATTTTACCAAAAAGTTTATAAATATGCAAACATAACACGAATTTTTTATATAATATCGTTTATTTTTTAAGCGGAGTTTATTTTGCAAAATAAAACACTTTACAATACATTTTCTTCCTATTCTACCATGTTATTATGCCTATTTTTATCATGCTTGTTTATGGCATGTAGTAATAAGGATAAAGAAGTTGTCTATAATCAACCAGCAAGTTTTTGGTATGAAGGAATCTTTAAAAACATACGACTTGGGAATCTAGAGACAGCTGATAGCTATTTTTCTTCCTTACAAAGCGAGCATTTAAACTCGCCACTTATACCAGAGGCAATGTTAGCCTTAGGACAAGCTCATTTAAGTAATGAAGAATATATTTTATCTGACTTTTATTTTAAAGAATATTTAAAGCGATATGGGAATGCAAATAATGCCGATTATATTAGCTTTTTGCGGTTAAAATCGCATTTATACGCATTTAAAAACGCTTCAAAAGATCAACAATTTATGACAGATTCTATAATCTTAATACAAGAATTTATGGAGAAATATCCAAATAGTAGATACATGCCTTTCGTGCATGAAATGGAAGTAAAATTTGTGCTAGGGCAAAATGAGCTGAATAAGGCTATTGCAAGAGTGTATGAAAAAAACGATCAAAAAGAAGCAGAACAGATATATAAGGAAAGAATAGATTCTGACTTGCAGGAAGCCACAAAGCCAACACCATCAAAGGTGCCATGGTATATGGTGCTACTCAACTGGTAGAAAATATATAAATACAAAGAAAGGATTATTATGGATAAAGAAAATGAAGCATTAGTTACATTGCCTGTCGTTGTAGAAGAAGAAATGTTTGTATTTCCTTTTATCATTGCCCCCATTTTTATCTCGGATAAAGCAAATATAGCAGCCGTGCAAAAGGCTCAAAAAGGTAATGAAAATATATTTGTGGTTTGTGCGAAAAATAATCCAAAAGATAATGATGTGCCCTTCTATGATGTAGGCGTTGTGGGTAAAATCATGCGTAAGGTGAGTTTGCCTGATGGGCGTATAAAGATTCTATTTCAAGGAATTTCAAAGGGCAAAATCACAGAGATTATCAATGTAGAGCCACTAGAAGCACAGATTGAAGTCATCACTTATAAGCCAAGCAATAAGCAGACAATAGATGCACTTCTAGCAGTCTTTATGGAAAAGATTAATGCCCTAGCACATTTAAGTCAAAACATTTCGCCTGATTTATTACGCAATATTGAAAGCACAGATGATCCAAATAAAGTTGTAGATTTAGTAACTTCTACTTTGCGATTAAAAAAGGAGCAAAGCTATATTCTATTCTCTAGCAATGATACAGAAGATAGGCTTATGCTTGCTACTCAAATGGTGCTAGAAGAGATTGAAACGCAAAAATTACAAAAAGATATAAAATCAAAAGTGCATACAAAAATGGATCAAATTAATCGCGAATTTTTCCTAAAAGAGCAATTAAAACAGATTCAAAAAGAATTAGGCATTGATAAACAAAGAGATGAAGAGATAGACCAATATTATAGCAAACTAGAAGAGTTAAAAAGCGGTATGCACGAAGACGCATATAAAGAGATTAAAAAGCAAATTGATAGACTATCCCGCGCTCATCCTGATAGCTCTGATGCAAATATGGTGCAAAACTATGTAGAATGGATGCTAGAGATTCCATTTACAAGTATAAGCAGTAAAAAGCTAAGCATTAAAAATGTAGAAAAGCAATTAAGTAGCGATCATTACTCACTCGTTGATGCAAAGCAAAGGATTGTAGAATATTTTGCAGTCAAACAGCTTTTAGAGCAAAGAGCAAAAGATAAAGCAAGTGAATCTAAAAGAATAGAATCTAAAAAAGAAGAGTTAAAAGAAGATTCTAAAAACGATGAGACTATCAATACAAACGAAAAGCATAAAGGCACTATCCTTTGCTTTTATGGTGCACCCGGTGTGGGTAAAACTAGCCTTGCAAACTCAATAGCAACAGCCCTTAATAGACCGCTTGTAAGGATTGCATTAGGCGGATTAGAAGATGTGAATGAATTGAGGGGGCATAGACGCACATATCTAGGCTCAATGCCGGGTAGAATCGTGCAAGGCTTAATAGATTCTAAAAAGATGAATCCAGTCGTTGTACTTGATGAAATCGATAAGATTGTAAGGGGAGTAAGGGGCGATCCTACAAGTGTGCTTTTAGAGATTCTAGACCCAGAGCAGAATGTGAGTTTTAGAGACTATTACGCAAACTTTAGCATAGATTTATCGCAAGTCGTATTTATCGCAACGGCAAATGATATTTCACTCATTCCCGCACCGCTTAGAGATAGAATGGAGTTTATAGAAATCAGTAGCTACACACCGCAGGAAAAATACGAGATAGCAAAAAAATATCTCATTCCACAAGAGATTAAAAATCATGGCTTACGACCAGATGAGATAAAAATCTCTAAAGACGCCATGGAGACCATTATCCATAACTACACAAGGGAAGCAGGAGTAAGGAATCTCCGCAGGAAAATAGCACAAATCATGCGTAAAGCCGCAGTCGAGATTCTAAGTAATAAGGCACAGACTATACAAGTAGGCGTGAAAGATTTAACAAGATTATTGAAAAAAAGTGTATTTGAGATTGACAAAGCAGAGAGAAAGCCAAGGCTTGGTGTAGTCAATGGACTAGCATGGACGGCAGTCGGCGGCGATGTATTAAAGATTGAGGCATTGTCTCTACTTGGTAAGGGCAATCTAAAACTCACAGGGCAATTAGGCGATGTGATGAAAGAATCTGCTTATATCGCTTACTCTGTTGTGAAAAATAGACTTGATAAGACCCTGCAAAAAGACTTTAAAAAGTTGAATGCTAAATCGAGTAATACAGAATCTAAAGACAACACAGAAACCACAAAAGATACAGAATCTAGCACCTATAAAAGCCCCACAGAAACGCTTGATATTCACCTGCATGTCCCAGAGGGTGCTACGCCAAAAGATGGTCCTAGTGCCGGCATTACTATGGCGTGTGCTATTGCTTCAATCCTATTTGATAAAAATGTAAGGCAAGATGTGGCAATGACGGGCGAGCTTAATCTTAGCGGTGAAGTTTTGCCTATTGGAGGGCTTAAAGAAAAGCTTATAGCAGCCTATAAAGCAGATATTAAAAAAGCTCTAATCCCACTTAAAAACTATAAAAGAGATTTAGAAGATATACCAAAAGAAGTGCAGCAAAACCTAGAAATAGTCGCAGTCCAAAATATTGATGAAGTCTTTAAACATGTGCTTTTGTAGATTCTAAGCTATTTTAAAGAATTAGAATCTGTCTCACAACATACTACACAAAACACAAGATTCCATAATAATTTTGAAATCTTTTCTTCGCAGCTTGATTCTTAGATAAACACAGAATCTTTGTTTGCCGTATTGAGCTTGAGTGAAGCGAAAAAAGGGAAATATCTTAAAGCCCAGAATCCAAAAAGATGTTTCGCCTTTTCAAAATCTTTAGAATCTAATCCCTGCCATTATTTGGTGTAATAATAGCCTTTGGTGTGTGGTTTGTAGAATGATAGATAAAGGCTTGAAAGCTTCGTGCGTAATATTTTACAATCATTTGTTGCATAAAATGTTGTGTTGATGGGTAAAACCACGCATTATTGCTTAACATAAGAATGTATTTTGCCCCCGTGTTATAGGGTAGCTCCATAGTCCCCTCATAGCAGTTTGCAATAGCCACATGTAAGCCTTGAGTGATAAAGGATATAATTTCATCACCTTTATTGAATCCAAAGCTATCGCCAAAAATCTCTTCAAAAATCGGCGATAAAATAACATTAAATGGTAGTGTCTCCCCAAAAGGCACAAGGGCGTTTTTATCTGCGATGAGACTATGTCCTTTTGAGAAAATATAGACACTATTATAATAGCCAAAATCTTTAGTCGGCGTATTGATATAGCTAGATTCTATGGAATCAGAATCTAGTGTTTTTTCTCTTTGCTGTAAAGTATCAAGTGTGAAAAGTGATGAATGCTTTTTGTGTGTGTTTATAGAATCTATTTTGTTGTATGTAGTTTTTGAGTTTGTTTTAGAATCTAGATTCTGTTTATTGTCATTTTGCGCTGTAGCTGAAAAATCTTTGCTAGATTTCAAGCTTTTGGATATTTCGCTTCGCTCAACATGACAAGCATTAAAATCTAGATTCTGTGTCAAGTCTGTGTTGTTTGTATCGCAATGACTAGAATCTAAAAACTTACCAAAATCCATATTTTGCACACGCATAGCCCCAGTTACAATAGTGATATGTCTGCTTAAATCAAGCAGCTTGTGATACAGCTCTGTTTGTGTGTTTAGAATTAAAGGAAAGCTTGTTTCAGGCAGGATTACAAGTGGATAGCCTTCATCTATTGCTTGTTGTATAGCTTCTAAATTATTAGCGATTATACTTTCTCTATTCTCTTCTTCCCAACGCATATCTTGTTTGTATTGTGTTTCTATGATTTTTGCTTGTAGTTTTGGGTCTTGTCTTGTCATATCATAGTCTAAAGACATGAGTAATAATAATGGGGCAAGGAGTTGTAGGGCACTTTTTGTGATGATAAAATAACACGCAAAAGCAACGCATAAGAGACTTAAAAGTGATGCTTCAAAAACGCTATATGAGCTTAAATACGCAATATTTAGCCAATTAAAATCAAGCGGATGAAGAATAAAAAGTGATGCCATAGCGATGATACGCCATACTAGATTCTGAAAATATAATAGAATCCAAAAAAACAAACCATAAATAATTCCCACGCAAATAACAATAAAAGGTATAAGCAGACTCAAACCCTCAAAGCGAAAGCTAAGTGTCATCCAGTAGAATCCAAAAATCCCCACAAAAAACCCAAACCAAAAGCGATACATTCGCGGCATGAATAAAAATATAGCAATGCTTAAAGGATAGCACAGGCTAACACCTATATAAGTATTTTTATGTAGTAAAGAAAAGATTCCAACACAAAATATTATAAATACAAGAAAAAAGGGTAATGCAGTATCAACGACATATTTTTTAGCGTGAATTAGAGGCTTTTTACTTAGTGTGTTATTGTGAGATTCTACTTTTAAGCGTATCAGTATAGCACAGATATACAGCATAAAAGCCACTAAAAAAACACAAAAGATTCCATACAAAATAGGTGGCAGAATAGATTCTAATATAAAGCACCAAAATGGCAACCAAAATAAAAAGCCAAAACATATACCCACCATTGCTTTATGTAGTATTTTTTTGAATCTTGTTTGCTTTTTTAATGTTTGTGTAGGTATTGCTTGGGTAACCCCACCTTGCATAATCCTAGAAAGTAGTAATGGGGAAAAAATATAAAATGGATAGCAAAATAAAACTTGTAATAAAGAAGTAGTATGTAAATATGTAGTCGCATGTCGCAATACAAGAAAATGCTTTGTTTTACATGTTATAAAGAATGTCTTTAAAAAGTTATAGAATCTATTATTTATATGTTGTTGTGAGTTTTGTGTCAAAACAAGCCTTTTATTGTTTAGTGCTATAAATGCGATATTTTATCATAAATGCAAGACTTTAGATGAAGTAATTATGGCAAACCGACTTTTAGAATCTTTTATAACGCATGAAAACCACACACAAGCTTATAGGAATTTATATCTGTAATACATGAAAGTGTGATACAATATTACAGATTCTATACCATGGATATTAGGGAGAGACAATGGCAGCATTACAAAAAGAAGAGATTGAGGCAAAGTTACAAAATCGTTTAAAAGCTCTATCGCACACGACAAAAAGCACAATATTACAAAATGATTCTACAAAAGCATGGCTAAAAGACCAGCTCTCACTCATCAGTGTGCCAAAAACCATGCTTGATACTTGCGTAGAGATTCTAGAATACATGGGCGATTTAAAGGTGGTATGGCTACATTTACAAGAATGCACGGGGTGTAGTGAGAGTTTATTGCGGACAGAGACGCCTAGCTTTGAAGTCTTACTCTTTGATATATTTAAGATTGTCTATCATGATTTAGTGATGGTATCAAGCGGACATGGGGCAGTTGCCGCATTGGAGCATGCAAACTCACATGAAAAGTATGTATTGCTTGTTGAGGGCAGCATTCCTATGGGCTTTGCAAAGGATTATATCACGCTTGGGGATAGAAATGGCTATGATGAAATCTCGCATTTAATACATAATGCAGAAGCGGTATTTGCCATTGGGACATGTTCTAGCTTTGGTGGGATTCAGAGTGCGTATCCAAATCCTACAAATGGACATGCTTTAAGTGAGATTTTTGAAAGAGAGATTATCAATGTCCCGGGCTGTCCGCCAAGTGATAAAAACATTGTAGCAACACTGCTTTATTATTATTTATTTGCAGAATCTCCTAGCCTTGATTCACTGAAACGACCATTATGGGCGTATAGCAAAAGTGTGCATGATTTATGTGAGAGAAAAAGCTCTTTTATGGCTGGTGATTTTGTAGAATCTTTTGATGATTCTAATATGAAAGAGGGCTATTGTCTCTATAAAGTCGGCTGTAAAGGTCCATATACTTACAATAACTGCCCGAAAGTGAAATTCAACGCAAAGACAAGCTGGCCTGTGCAAGGCGGACATGGCTGTATTGGTTGCAGTGAGCCAAACTTTTGGGATAATTTTGGCAATATTGAAAAGCCCTTAAGCAATAAAAGCTTTTTTACTCTTAATGAAAAGTTCATGCCAAAAATTATCCCCCTAATCCTTAAAAAGTTAGAATCTCCTATAAAAAATACGCAAGAATATATCGATTTTGCAAACACACTAAAAAGCACAAAAAGCCTATTTATAAACCTAAATACAGATGAAAGCAGTATGATAACTTATGAAAATAATGAATATAAATCGCTATTAACCTGCTCTATCTCACTCAATCCAAAGCTAACACTGCAAAGCTATGAAAGCAAGAATAAGCAAGGAAAAAGGCTATATGCAAACTATCAAAATACAATGAAAAATCGCTATGAAAGTCTAATGAAGCTTAGTGATACTGAAAGAGTAAGCAAGAATATCAATGATATATTTAGCCTTTTTGGGCTGATTTTAGATGATGCTGAATTGCTTGAGAGTGAATTAAACATGATTAATGCGTGGTTAGAATCTAGCTTTAATGCCTTAAGTGAAAATTTTCAAGCCACACATATACTGCAACTTGCAAAAGACTTTAAATTTCCACATGTTAGTGAGCTGGGCTTTAAGTTTAAAAAAGATGATGAAGGCTACACACTTGATTATACAAAGGCATTATCCATTGCTATGGCATATCGCATAGGTGGGCTAGATATGTATGGATTAGCATATAGCATGGCGTGTGATTTAGCAAATGCCTTTGTTGAGATTATAGACACAGCACATGATACTATCGTATTGCAAGGTAAGATTTTTCAGCTACCTTTTATCCAGCAAATTTTTACCAAAAATCTAAAGGATAAAATGATCATTGTGCTTACTTGTTAGCTTGTGGGATATGTTTTAGAATCTATGTCTATATAAAGTCCCAAATGCTTATCCTTTTCTAGGATAAGTCGTTGAGATTCTAAAAATCTTATAACAACTTAATATATTTCCCCCTTGACAAACACCAAGTGTCAGGCTTTATAATGCCAAGCTTAAATCTAAGATTCAAAAAAATATTAAAGGACAACAATGCAATATATCACTTTAAATAATGGCATAAAAATGCCTAGTATTGGGCTTGGGACTTATGGACTGCAAGGGCAAAAAGGTGTGAAAATAATTCACAATGCCCTGCAAATTGGATACAGACTCTTTGATACTGCTCAAATGTATGAGAATGAAAAGGAAGTGGGCATAGCTCTAGCTACGCAAAGCCTAAAAGATTCTAGTTTGCAAACAAAAGAATTTGGGGTTTTTAGCACTCATTCCACGACACATTTAGATTCTAATAGCATTGTAGATTCTAGCACCACGCCAATCTCAAACCCACACAAGCAATCAGCCCATAGAGAATCTAGCGAAGTTAGCTCAAACGATTTAAGCCGCCCATTGCAAAAAAATGAGCTTTTCATCACCACAAAGCTTTCATCAAATATGTCCTACAAAAAGGCGTGGCAAAGCATAGAGGGTAGCCTACAAAATCTAGGGCTAGAATATGTAGATTTGCTTGTAATCCACGAGCCTTACGCAAATGCTAAAGAAATGTATAAAGCCTGTGAAGAGGCGTATCACAAAGGGCTTATCCACGCGATTGGAATCTCAAATTTTTATGGCAGATTTTTGGAGGATTTTTTAGATTCTGTGCGTGTTAAGCCTGTGCTAAATCAAGTCCAAGCACATATTTTCTTTCAACAGCACACATTGCAAAAATTTTTAGAATCTAAAGGCATTCACTTGCAAGCGTGGAGTCCTTTAGCTTGTGGGAAAAATGGCATTTTTACAAATGAGACTCTGCAAAGCATAGCAAAAGCTCATCATAAAAGCACCGCACAAATTGCTTTGAAATTTTTGCTAGATAAAGGAATGAGTATTATCCCAAAGGCTTCAAGCTTTGAAAAATTGCAAGAAAATCTCACACTTTTTGACTTTAGCTTAACGCAAAAAGAGAGAGATTCTATCACGCAGCTTGATACAAATAAAAGCCTTTTTGGCTGGGACTGCTAGGGGATTATTCACTTTACCCTATAATTATAAGAAACGACAAGGACAAACAAATGGCATATACAATCATAGAAGTTGAGAGGGCAACAAATATCCCTTCAAGAAAGATTAGATTCTGGCTTGATAAGGGGCTATTCCCCTTTGTAGAACGCGATGAAAATGGGGTGCGTTACTTTGCAAAAAGCGATATGGAGTGGGTGAAGTGGATAGAGTGGCTTAGGCAGTGTGGAATGAGCCTGAAAGAAATTAGAGAGTATGCGGAGGCGTTAAGCGGGGGTATTAAAACTGCACCAACACGCAGGGCATTACTGCAAAAAAGCTATGCAAATTTACAAGCACATATCGCTTCATTGCAAGAGATTTCACAAAGACTAGAGACAAAACTTAGAATGTATGATGAGATGATAGAAAAGGGCGTAGATACCTTTAACCCACAAAGCAGGGATTATAAAGAGTGTGAAAAGCAGTGCTAAGCTACTGCTAATCGCCCTTAGTCAAATAGGCTATATTTCCTTAGTCTTAAACCTAACTTTGAAATTCTAGCCGCTTTCAAGCCCTAATCTAAATAAGTTCAAAAATCTTGCATTTTCCCCTTGACAGACACTAGGTGTCAAGCTTTATACTTTCACACATAGAATCAATAAGATTCTAAATATTTCACATTTATTTTAAAGGACACATAATGAAAACAAAACAAAATCGCAGAGATTTTTTACAAAAAGTTAGCATAGGAGCAGGAGCGTTGCTTATGGGTGATATTGTTTTTGCAGAAAATATACATAAGAAAAAGGAGATAAAAATGCAATTAACACAGAGAGCAAAAGAGCATTTTGCTCAGCTTTTTTTGGATATGGACATCGCAGATGATGCAGAGTTTTTTGAAATATTTATGAACTTTGCCCTTGATGAAGCATTCTTGGAATCAAAGCTAGAATTGCAAGACTATATCAAGCTTACATTAGCAGCACTGATAGCTACACAATCGCTGGAAATGTATAAAACTATGCTTCAAGCAGCACTGAAAAATAGTATAAAGCCCATTGTGATTAAGGAGATTATCTATCAAGCCGTGCCTTATGTGGGGTTTGGGCAAGTGAGTGCGTTTATAGGTATAACAAATAGCATTTTTACAGCCCATAATATTACCCTGCCTTTAGAATCTAAACGCACAACCACAAGAAAAAACAGGCAAGAAAAGGGCTTAAACATTCAGCGACAAATCTTTGGTGCAACAATTGACAAAGCCAACGCACAAGCCCCGCAAGATGAGAAGCATATAAGGCAATTTTTATCAGCAAATTGCTTTGGGGATTATTACACAAGAGATGGTATAGAGCTTCAATTTAGAGAGCTTTTAACTTTTGTATATATTGCAGCTTTAGGCGGGGCAGAATCACAGCTAAAAGCCCATATAAGCGGGAATCTTGCTATGGGTAATAATAGAGAAAGGCTACTTGGTGTTATCACGGCATTGGTGCCTTATATTGGGTATCCAAAAAGTCTTAATGCCATTGCAGCACTTGATAGCATAACACTTAAAGGCTAAGGGGTTGGGTATGAGATTTAGCACAAAATGCAGAAGCATTATGCAAAGCCCCTTGAGCTACACTAGGTGTCAGGCTTTATACTTTTATTTTAGAATCTAATATTTGCTTAAAAACTTAGATTCTATCAAATACTCAAAGGAGACAAATATGCAAGTAAATAGGTTTATCCTATCAGGTATATTAGCAAGTATAGTATCAATATGTTTCGCACAAGGAGAAAAATCTATGCAAGAGATTACAAAAGATGCAACAGAGATGAAAGGAGATTCTAGAAACTTTAGTGGTGAAGTTGGAGTTACAATGCTATTTAACAAAAATGCGTGGCGAGATTTTAGCGGTGCAAAGGTGCATTTTAGCCCAAAGGCTAGGACGGCTTGGCATACTCACCCCGCTGGACAGACACTCATTGTTACGCAAGGTGTGATTTACACAGGCACAAAAGATGGCATTATCCACAAAGCAGAAGTAGGGGAGAGCATTTCTTGTCCGCCGAATGTAGAGCATTGGCACGGAGCTGGACTAGAATCTAGCGGCACACATATCGCCCTAACGCAATATGATAAGGATTCTAATGTGATATGGGGCGATAAGCTAAGCGATGAAGAGTATTTACAAGCGATTAAACAAGTCAAATAAGGGGCAAATATGCAAGATAGTAGAAGAGAATTTTTAAAGACTTCAGGCAAAATTGTAGCCCTAAGTTTGGCTACAAATGCACTCGCCTATCCGCTTATCGCACAAGGCACAACTCATTCAAAACAACAAAAAGGAGACACAATGCAATACATTACTTTAAACAATGGCGTGAAAATGCCACTTTTGGGCTATGGGACTTATCAAATCACTGATTTAAAAGAGTGTCAAAGAAGCGTAGAAGATGCGATAGAAGTAGGCTACCGCCTTTTTGATACTGCACAAAGCTATGGCAATGAATCTGCCCTTGGAGCAGCGATACAAAATGCGATAAAAGGCGGAATAAAAAGGAAAGAGCTTTTCATCACTACAAAGCTTTGGGTAAGCCACGCAAATGAAAAAGATGTGTATAAAGCTTTTGAAGATTCTCTAAAAAAGCTAGGCTTAGATTATTTAGATTTATACCTTATCCACCAGCCTTATAATGATGTGTATGGTGCGTGGAGGGCGATGAGTAAGCTTTATAAAGATGGGCTTATAAGAGCTATTGGTGTGAGTAATTTTTATCCTGATAGGATTGTGGATTTTTGTATCAATAATGAAATAAAACCCGCTATCAATCAAATAGAATGCAATATATTTCACCAGCAAATAGAAGCACAAAAAAATCTACAAAGCTTAGGTGTGGCAATGGAATCTTGGGCACCTTTTGGCGAGGGCAGAAAAGGGACTTTTGATAATCCTATCTTAATACAAATTGCAAAAAAATATAACAAAAGTGTCGCACAAATAACTTTGCGTTGGCTGCTTGAACGAAATATCATCAATATCCCTAAAACAACGCGAAAAGAGCGTATGATAGAAAATATAAATATCTTTGACTTTCAACTTGATGCCAACGATAAAGCACAAATCGCAAAACTTGACACAAAAACAAGTCTCTTTTTTGACCATAGAGATGTGGAGAATACAAAGCGTATTAACACAATGAAAAGATAGAATCTATCGTGTTTGGTTTGTGTGTTTATGAATAAGCAAGGATTATGATGAATAAATTTGATACAAAGATTATTACAATAACTGAAAGGCTAGGATTTAAACTCGCATTGTTTTCTGCGGCGATGATGACAATCCTAGGTCCAACTCTCATCACCCCAGCATTACCCGCTATATATAGAGAGTTTAGCGACACACCACATATTGAGCTTTTAGTGGGGCTTAGTGTAACCATACCTGCATTATTTATGATGTGTCTTACGCCTTTGGCTGGGATTTTAATGGATAAGTTTGGTCGGCTTAAGTTTCTTTATCCTGCTATGATATTTTGGGTGATAGCAGGCTGTGCGGGTGCGTGGTGCGATGATATTTATAGCTTACTTGCAAGTCGCTGTGTGCTTGGCATAGCTTCAAGCTTCATTACCACAGCAGCTTCTGCTTTGCTTGGAGACTATTATGCAGTGGGCGATGGAAGAAGGGAGAAAGCGTTAAGTTTGCAAGGATTTGTGATGGCTTTGGGCGGTGCTGGCTTGACAATTATTGCTGGGTATTTGGCAAGTTTTTCTTGGCATTATGTGTTTTATGTTTATGCAAGTGGAATTTGTATTTTTATTTTGTGTATTTTTTATCTTTTTGAGCCACGAATCTTGCGAAAAAATACGCAAATATTACAACAAGATTCAAAAGTAGATTATAAAAATTTTATAAAAATATATTTTGCTGGTTTTTTTGTAATGATGATATATTATCTTGCTGGTGTGCAGTTTCCCCACTATATAGAGAATATTCTAGGATTGGAGGAAAAATATATAGGATTGGCTATGGCGATACCCGGAATTTTTTATGCCTTTTCTGCATATTTTTATAAAAATTTACGCATATTTTTGAGTATAGAATCTATTTATGTATATGCATTTGTTTTTGAGTCTTTAGGGTTTTTTCTTGTGGCATTGATAGATGATTTTATAGTAACTTGTTGTGCTCTTGCTATTTTTGGAATAGTTGGAGGAATAATTACTACAAATAATAGTAACTATCTTTTTAGTATAGCCAAACCACAAGTAAGAGCAAGGGCGTATGGCGGATTGGCAAGCTGCCTTTTCTTTGGGCAATTTATTAGCCCCATAATTACTACACCCATCGTGCTTGCCATTGGTTTTCAAGCACAATTTTATTTATGGGCTGGAATGATTATGCTTGTCGCATTGGTATATCTAAAAAATGCAAAAAATGGCGTAGCAATTCATAGGGAGCATAAATGAGAGTGCTGGATTTTTGTTATTATCTATTTCCTATCAAAAGAAATGAGCTACCACTTTTTATTTGGGCTTTTTGTTTTATCTTTATGCTCTTTTTCGCTTATGCACTTTTGCGACCACTGCGTGATGCTTTAGGTATAGAAGGCGGACAAGATGAACTTAAATGGCTTTTTATGGGGACATTTATTATTTGCATTATTGCGAGTCTTACTCTTATGTTTGTAAGCACAAAAATCAAGCGAAAATTTTATGTAGATTGTGTAATAGTTTTTTTCGCACTCAATCTTGCAATATTTTATATTGCTATGCAAATTCTAGAATCTGGAAGCAATGGGTTTTTATGGCTCAGTCGTAGTTTTTATATTTGGGTGAGTGTATTTAATCTTTTTGTATTTAGTTCAGCGTGGAGTTTGCTTGCTGATGTGTTTGATAGAGAATCAAGTATGCGACTTTTTGGTATGATAGCTGCTGGAGCTAGTCTTGGTAGTATTTCTGGGGCTTTAGTCGTAGTCTTTTTATCTCGCCATATTTCAAGCTCTACTTTTGTGTTTGTGGCACTCGGGTCTTTACTCTTAGCCCTTGTGTGTAAGATATGTATAATGCAGATTCTAAAAAAGAAAAGTCTAAAATATAATAAAGTAGCTTTGTTTGCTCGTTTTGAGAAAAGCATTGATGCGAAAAATCCTTTTGTCGGTTTTCATCTCATTTTGCATTCAAGGTATTTGTTATATGTTAGTTTTTTTATCCTTTTACTCACAAGCATTTCCACATTTTTATATATGGAACAAGCGCGTGTAATCAATACGCTTTTTTCTACTAGAGAATCTCGCATAGAAGCATTTGCTGGGATTGATTTTATCGTGCAAAGTTGTAGCCTTATTATACAAATATTTTTCACTGCAAAAATTACTAGAATCTTTGGGCTATCGGCTTTGCTTGGCTCACTAGGCTTTGTGCTGACTTTGGGCTTTGTATTTTTAGCCTTTATGCACCCTGCATTTGTGCCTCTAGCTGTGGTGATGAGTGTGCGTAGGATTGGTGAATACGCTCTTGTAAAACCCGGGAGAGAAATGCTATTTGTCCCCTTAAGTGCAAATGAAAAATATAAAGTGAAAAATTTCCTTGATTGTGTGTTGTATCGTGCAGGTGATATGTTAAGCGGACAGATTGAGGGAGTTTTTGCTTCTTTTGGAGTGATATTTGTGCTTTGTGTTGGCGCACTTTTATCGTTTGTATGGGGTATGCTTGGTGTGAAACTAGCTAAAATGCACGAATCTTTACACGCCAAAAATCAAGATGAAAAATTTTACTCTTAGGAGACAACTATGCAAAATACAAATAGAAGAGAGTTTTTAAAGACTTCAGGCAAACTTACCGCAATGGCGGCAATACTTGGAAGTGGTGTAGGCAGTGTGCTTATGGCAGATTCTAATCCGTATAAAACTACACTGAATCTAAAAGGGCAAATGCCTATGCGAACCTTAGGCAAAACAAACCCTTTGCAAGTTTCTGCACTTGCATTTGGCTGTATGGGGCTAAACTATCATAGAAGCAAAAGATTGAGCGAAAAAGAAGCCTCAAACATAGTCGCACAAGCACTTGAGTATGGGATAAATTTCTTTGATACCGCACAAGTGTATGGACCAGATAGCAATGAGATTTTAACAGGCAAGATTCTAAAACCTTATAGAGATAAAGTCATTATTGCTACTAAGTTTGGCTTTGGTGCAAATGGTGATGATTTAAACTCATCGCCAAAGAGAATCCGCCAAGTTGTAGAGCAGAGCTTAAAGCGATTAAATCTAGAGAGTTTGCCCTTGCTTTATCAGCATAGATTTGACCCAAAAACGCCCATAGAAGAAGTCGCAGATACGATGAAAAGCCTTATACAAGAGGGCAAGGTAATGCGATGGGGCGTGTGTGAGCTAAGTGCAAAAAGCGTAGAAAAAGCACATAAAATCTGCCCTTTGAGTGCGGTGCAGAGTGAATATCATCTTATGTGGAGAAATGTAGAGAGTGAGCTTTTGCCGACTTTAGAGCGATTAGGCATAGGCTTTGTGGCGTATTCACCTTTGGCTAGAGGGTATTTAAGCGGTAAGCTTACAAAAAATAGCGACTTTGACCCAAGCAATGATAATCGCGCAACTTTTCCTAGATACCAAGATGAAGCGATGAGGGCAAATTATCAAATCATCACACTTTTGCAAGAATTTGGCAAGGCAAAGGGAGCAAATGGCAAAGATGCAACTCCTGCACAAATCGCCCTTGCCTATTTACTCGCTAAAAAGCCCTACATTATCCCACTTTTTGGCACGACAAACCCCACGCATTTGCTAGAAAATGTGCAGAGTTTGCAAGTTACATTGACGCAAAAAGATATAAAATGGCTAGATTCTAAGCTTGATAATATCGCTATTGTAGGCGATCGCTATCCACCAGAACAAGCACAGAGAGTGGGACAATAAGCTTACAATTAGCAAAAGGCTTCATAATTTTAAGGCAGATTCTATCCACTGCCTTAAGTTATGCTAGACTTACGCAAATGTTGTATAATTCTGCCTTTTAATACTTACAATTAATACTTGCAAAGAAAGGCTAAAATGTTTTCTCTCTCATCTCGCCGCTATACAGGAGCTAAAACAAAGCTTTTAGATTCTATTGATACAAGCATTTTAAAAAGCTTTGATTATAGAGAAAGGAAAAATCTTAGCTTTTTTGATGTGTTTGGTGGCACAGGGGTTGTGAGTGAGTATTTTGCTAAAAAGAGTGAGTTTAGCAATATTATCATCAATGACTTTTTACACTCAAATTTCATCATTTATCAAGGCTTTTTTACACAAGATTCTTTTGATTTAGAAAAATTTTAAGCTAGAAAATATGCCTTAATTATTTCTATGACATTCCGCAAGGGAGTGACTACACAATGCAAGAACTCTGTGGTATAATCCCACAAAGCACAAAGGCAAACAATGAATCTCTATATTCTCACAGAAGAGCGACCAAAACAAGAAGTGTTACACACTATAATCACAAGATTTTTACAGGATAAAAAGCTTTGTGCTTTTATAGATACTCTTAAGATTTTACCCATTGTTAAAGAAAATTGCTTTGCGTTTAGCTATGAGATTCTAGGTGTGTCGTGCAATGGACTTAAAAAAATCTATGTCAAAATTGTAAGTGGGACGAGTAGTTTTGTAGATTATCTTGTGTTTTTTCAAGAGAATGAGCCTACCCCTAAAGATATTCCACTTTATGCGATTGAAGAGACAAAGACAAATGATAGTGAAAGCCGAAATACAGGCGTATATCAACGCATTACTAAATTTGTCTATCTTAACAATTTTTATCCACAGACAACAAAAATTATGCTTTATAATCTTAAAACTGAACTCAAAAAACCCACACAAACTTCAATCTTTGGCACAAGGATTTTACGCACTTTGGGTGTGGAGATTATGGGAAAGGATTTTAGAGAAAATAATGAGATTTTAAAACCTTTTGAAAATATTGAAGAATTGGTAGCCTATAAAAATTCAATGAGAAAACCACCAAAAAATAATACTCCACTCAACATCCACAAAGTTAAAGATACAATCTTTATAAGTGCAAGACTTTTTAAAGCAAATACCCTATCTCACGACCCAAATATTGGGGCGGTAAGTGGTATTTGTGCAGCGTTACGAAAGCTGGGGTTTAAAGAGAATCTTACTATCACACATCACGGCTTAGAACAAAAACATCTTGGTAAAAATAATAAATTTATACAAATAGCAAATGTGCTACATATTGACTTAGATGGACTTACAATTCCAAAAGCAAAATTACCACAAACATATTGGCATTATGAAACACAAGGCGAGAAACTTGCGACAATTTTTATCCATCTTGTTGTGGAGCATTTTAGCAGTGCTTATGGAATTTTTGAAAATCACGCAGGATGTGAAAAAAGCTATTTTTTAACAGCAGATGGTAATTACATAGCGTTACAAAAATATGAGGATAAGCAATCTTATAAGCAAGGCAATAAAAAGGCAAGGCTTTTTATTCCTGATTTGATTTTGCTTGACCCTAAAAACCTTGAAATTATCAATATTGAGGGTAAAAAATATATCAACAAACAACAAGGAATCAAAGAATTAAACAATTATGATTGCATAGAGACAGAATATATTTCAAAATATTATAAAAATTATAAAATTATCCGCACCCTTGTGCTTTATGGCTCTTTGTGTGAGGAAATTATAGATATTGAAGTAGGCTTTTTACTTAATGAAAAAGGTAAGATGATTTTAGGGATTAAAGCACCAAAAATTTTTATACAAAGCTTAGAAAATTTACTCGCATTTTGGAAACCACAATGACAAAAACAATACACTCAAAACCAAGCTATATCAAATCCCCACTCAATTATATTGGTGGAAAATACAAAATCTTACCCCAAATCCTACCCTTATTTCCTAAAAAAATTGATACTTTTATAGATGTATTTTGTGGAGGTTGTAATGTAGCAATCAATGTCAATGCTAAGCGAATTTTGGCAAATGATAATTTAAGTTATCTTATCGCTCTTTTAAGATTTTTGCAACAAAATCCTTTAGAAAAAACACTGCAAGAAATAGAGCAAATTATACATTTTTACGCTTTAAGCAAAGAAAATGCAGAGGGTTATAAACTTTTAAGACAGGATTATAATGCGTATAAACATCCTTTAAAATTACTTGCACTTCTTGCTTTTAGTTTTAATCATCAAATACGCTTTAATAACGCACATCATTTTAATACCCCTTTTGGCAGAAATCGCTCAAGTTTTAACCCACAAATGAAAATCAATCTCATTGCTTTTATACAATCCCTACAACAAATCAGTATCACATTTTCTAGCCTTGATTTTAGTGAAGCTTTTAGCACTTTAGATTCTATGCAAGATAAAGAATTGTTTGTGTATTGCGACCCACCCTATCTTATCACGCAAGGCACTTATAATGATGGTAAAAGGGGTTTTAGCGGCTGGAATGAAAGCCTAGAAAAACGGCTTTTAAACTCTCTTAGCAAACTAGATTCTAAAGGCATTCTCTTTGGGCTTTCAAATGTCCTTACCCACAAAGGACAAGAAAATAAGCTTTTAAAACAATGGTTAGAGACGCATAATTTTTATATCTACACTATACAAGCACACTATACAAATGCAAATTATCAAGCAAAATATAGGGATAAACAACACACGCAAGAAGTATTCATTACAAATTACAAGGCGGATAATGCGTTTTATTGGCAATAAAGAAAAATTAGCCCCCATCATTTATGACTTTTTACAAAAACTTAGGCTTATTAAGGCAGAAAACCAAAGCTTTTTTGATGTTTTTAGCGGCAGTGTAAGTGTGGGGAAATTCTTTAGGCATAAAGGCTTTAAAGTATATAGTAGTGATATGCTGTATTTTTCTTATTGTTTGCAAAAAGCATATTTGGAGTATGGGATTCCAACTTTTGAAAAGCTTTTACTAGAAAAACAATCCTTGCAAAACCCCACTTTTTTTAACACCCCTTATGAAAAGGTGCTAAATTTTTTAAATTCTTTGCGTGGTGTGCAAGGCTTTATTAGCACACATTATGCACCCAGCCCGACAAATGCAAGAATGTATTTCACACAAGAAAACGCACAAAAAATAGATGTGATGCGTTTGCAAATAGAGCAATGGAAAAATGAAAATCATATCAACGAGAGTGAGTATTTTATTCTCCTTGCCACGCTTTTAGAATCTGTGTCTTTATTTGCAAATGTGGCAGGTGTGTATGCAGCATTTTGTAAGAGTTGGGATAAAAGAGCCTTAAAGCCTTTTATGTTAAAGGCTATTGAGTTTTCGCAGGGCATAAGCGGGGAGTGCTTTTGCGGGGATAGCGTAAAGATTTTGCAAGGTTTTAAAAAGTCTATTGATATACTTTATCTTGACCCGCCTTATAATCAAAGACAATACGCCCCAAATTATCATTTACTAGAAACCCTTGCAAGATATGATAATCCTAGCATTAAAGGTGTGGCTGGAATGCGTGAGTGGGGGAAGCAAAAAAGCCTATTTTGTAACGCAAAAACTGCTTTAATACAGCTAGAAAATATTGCAAAATTACCTTGCTATAAAAACTTAGTGTTAAGTTACAATAGTGATGGAATTATGCAAAAAGATTCTATTTTCAAGCTTTTAGAATCCTTTGGTAAAGTAAGTTTTTATGAAATTCCTTATAGGCGATTTAAAAGTAATGCTAAAGTGCAGAAAAATGGTGTATTTGAATACTTATGGGTGCTTGAAAAATTTTAATTGCAATTTGTGAAGAAATTTTTACAATTAAACAAAACACATATCAAAGGAATGCAAATCCTACCCCTAAGCACAGATGATATAATCAAAATCTTAGAATCTTGCCTAAGCTACAACGCTCTTATGCCAAAGTTTAAACAAGCCCTTAGCAGTAGTGAAAATTGGGGTAGTAAGTGGTATCAAACCCAAATTTAAACAATGCTTGAAAATTTATAATTATTCTGCAAATCTCGCATTTTCCCCTTGACAAACACTAGGTGTCAGGCTTTATACTTGCATTGTAGATTCTAGGTTGTCATACTGAAGCTATAAGCTGAAGTATCTAGCATAGAAACTAAACAAGATATTTCGTGCTATGCACTCAATATGACAAGATTCTAGATTTTAGTCAAATGTGTGCAGGGCAAAAGGACATTTCTTAGAATCTTAATCGCAAGATTGCTACTAGATTCTACAAAAACCTACAAGGACACAACTATGCAAAACATTAACAAAGCAAAAGCTACAACAAACGCTACGCCAAGCACAGATAGAGATATTTTCACACGGGATATAAATGGAGAGCTAATAAGCCCAGATGATAAGGATTTCTCACAGATTTTAGCCGTTATAGAAAACACGCAAAAGTTAGTCCATAAGCTAAACACACAAGCACTAGATAAAGATTCCGTAAGGGCTGTTTTTAGCGAGATTGTAGGCTATGAAGTGGATTGTAGCACTTGGATATTCCCGCCTTTTTATGTGGATTTTGGACGCAATATCAAGGTAGGCAAAAACTTCTTTATGAATAGCTCTTGCACTTTTATGGATAGGGGCGGGATTACAATTGGCGATGATGTGTTTATCGCTCCTAAAGTGTGCTTAACCACAATCAATCACGATTTTAACCCCTATAATCGCAAGGCGACTTTTTGTAAGCCCATTGTGATAAAAGATAGGGTGTGGATAGGGATAAATGCCACGATTTGCCCGGGCGTTACCATTGGGGAAAATTCAATCATCGCCGCAGGAAGTGTGGTAACTAAAGATGTCCCGCCAAATGTCATTGTAGGCGGAAATCCCGCTAAGATTCTAAAAAGGCTTTGAAAGCACAGAATCTAAATGAGATGAAAACTAAGTATAATATTAATACGCCAAATGTAAAGGAAAAGCAATGTGTAAAGTGAAAATTGAAGTGATAAAAACGCATTTTGATGAAGAATTAGCTAAAGAATATGGCGTGGAATGCGTGTGTCCTATACACAAGGTTGGAGAGAGTTTTATCTCGCTTGGCTTTGATAAACCGCAAGGATTCTGCGATGAAGCGTGGAAGGCGATTTATCAATATGTATTTGCACTCGCACATAGCGATAAGGACAGCGTATTTTATTTTAAAGATTGGATTCAAAAGCCCGGTGTGGCGATAAACTCGTGCAATGATGGAATCCGTCCTGTGATTTTTAAACTCACAAGGCTAGATTCTAAAGCACAGGCAGATGACTTTTACAATGAGTGAAAATTAGAAATGGCAGTAAGAAATTTGGCAATTACAATTTACAAACAAAGATGATAGCAATTGGCTACAACATTTTTCAAAGATTCTAAAAACACTTTAGAATCTAATATAGGGATTGTGAGATAAAGCATTTTGATATAAGAGGATTCTAAAATTATATAGATTTTTTTTATTTTCCCCCTTGACAGACACCAAGTGTCAGGTTTTATACTTTCACTTCACATTTATTTTTATACGAAAAGGAAAAAGATGAATCATAATTTTTTATTGTGGATTTTATGTTTTGGTGTATTTGGGATTTTAAGCACATAGCTTGGAATGATGGGGATTATCCCCATTGTGGCACAGAAATTTAGCGTATCCATTGATGATGTGGGCTGGAGTGTGAGTGTATTTTCGCTTGTGGTTGTGTTTTGTGCGCCTATTGCCCCTTTGCTTGGAATGATATGTTTGTATGTGTTGATATTTGTGTTTGCAAAGCAAGGGGTTGTGCTGCTTATATTTGCGGTGCTACTTGGAATCTTGGCAGGTGTTGTCAATAATGCCACACATTATGTGATAACACACCCCTATCCACAAGCCCCTGATTTTGCAAATGGCTTGTTTGTCTCATCGGCAAATATCGGCTTAAGCACAGGTGTGGCTCTATGCGGACTTTGCATTTCACTGCTTAATACGCAATACACCGCCCTTTGTGCCATTTTACTTTTATCTATGGGTGTAGCCAATGCTATTTAGGGTGCGATTAGAGAAGGCATAAGGGCTAAGGGGGATTTAACTTTTGAGATTTCTTGATAGATACTAGGCTTTTGTTTTAGAATCTAAAAGTTTATTTTCATAGTATTTTATGGTTTTTCTTAAATGTTTTTGCTCTAAGTTTTTCATAAAAGATTCCATAAAAGCGTAGTTTGGATTGCCTTTAGAATCTATGGGTAAAAGAATTTTACCTCTTTTTAGTCTTGTTAGCGTTGCCCCATTGCCTCCCCAATTAAATTTAGTCATTAGGTTTCTTAAGGCTTGTATCATAAAAAGAGCATTGTATTGATTAAGGTTTGCATTTTTTAAAATTTGGATATTTTGTCCTGTGTAGAACTCACTATTGTGATAAAAAGCAGTTTGCGTATCAAGCCCTATAATGATTACATTGCGTTCATTTTTAAGATAATTTTCTTGCTCTGCGATAAAGTCATCAACGCCATTTTGATTTTCTGTGCGTGTGATATAGGGGATTTTACCTTTTTTGCCACTAAGCTTATTTTTATCAATTCCATTTTTTGTAGCTTTTACTTCAAATATTTCACCTACGACAAACTCTCTCCATTGCAATTTATCAAGGTTGCAAGTATAAGAAAAGGTAGAATCTTGCCTACTAGATTCTATAAAAGCACAATAATCATTATAATCAAAGGGTATTACCCCCCCCCCCCCCGCTAGAATCTAGTTTATGTGTATAATAAGCTAAGATTTTTTGCAAATGCTTTTGCTCTAAGTTTTTCATAAAAGATTCCATAAATTCATAGTGTGGATTACCTTTAGAATCTATGGGAAGCATAACAACATCGTTTTTCAGTCTTGCTTCTGTGCGTCCATAACCAAAAGAATATTTTTCTTTAAATCTACATAATATACTTGCCACAAATAAGCCTGTATATTTATTAACCCAATCTGCATAACCAAAAGAACAGCTTGTTGTAGCAACAAAATCTTCTCGCTTATAAGCAGCATATCCAGCTCCCCCATCACCTTGATTAACAAACATTATGCAGTTTCCTTTTTGCAAAAGACTATTTTTTTCAACAAAAGCACTCACACCATTATTATTGATTGTAGCAGATAGAAAAGAAACGCCATTTTTAGAAATTTTGGTTTCTTGGTTAAAGTTTTTACACTTACCTTTTTCTATTCTTTCAAACAAATCACTAACTTTAAACTCGCCCCACTGCACAGATTCTAAACTTAATTCATTCTTTGCAATTTCCATTAGGCTACCCTCAAGGAAAGTTGCAAGGTTTTGCTTTGTTGTAAAAGTGTGGGATTGTTCGTTATGTCTTTGGGATACTTCGCTTTGCTCAGTATGACAAGGCAAAAGATCGGTATGACGCGATAAAAAATCAGTATGGCAGGATATAGAATCGGTATAGCAAAGTGAAGATTCAGTAAGATAAGGTGGGTGGCAAATATTATCCCCCCCCCCCCCCCATTAGAATCTAAGAGCTTATTTTTATAGTATTTTATGATTTTTGTTAAGTGCTTTTGTTCTAACTTACGCATACAAGATTCCATAAAAGCGTAGTTTGGGTTGCCTTTAGAATCTATGGGAAGCATAAGTTTTTGAATCTTTAATATATGCGTAGAAAGTTGATAACCATACATGTATTTAAAGGTAAAATTTTTAATAAGAGGTATCAAAAATAAGGCTATATACACATTAAGTTCCTTATTTTTAGGTTTAATGGCGTGGATTTTCATATCTAAACTTACTTTATTTTTTTGATAAAACACACTGCCTAAAAATGAAATGCTAATAAAATTTTCTAAAGTTCTAAAATTTTTATTTTCTACATTTTGCGTAAAAAATGCAATACCATTATTTAAATCTGTAGCCGTAATGCGTGGTATCTTACCATTTGAAAACTCACTTTGATTAACCAAAGCACCCGTATAAACCTCAAACAAATCACAAATTTTAAACTCGCCCCATTTCATAGAATCTACATTCATATTGTCTCCTTACTTGATTCCTTGATTTAATTCTGCTACAATTCTTTTTGTTTCGAGGGGATGCTTTTCCCCTAATCCTTCTAAAGATTTTTCTACTAAACCCATCAATATATCATCTAAAAAGATTTCAATATTTTCTGTTGCTAGATTTATAATCATTTTTTGATTGTTTTTATTTTGTATAGACGCACTTAATCGCGGCTTGTTATCATTGTTTAGCTTGTAGAGATTTTCAAAATGAAATGCCCTATTGCGTAAATTTTTAAAAAGTAGCAACAACAAACTTACTTTTTGATAGTCTTGCAACTCTATTTTATTGCTAAACCTATTCTTATTCCCCATAAAATACCGCTTAAAATCTAAGCTTTTTAAAAACTTATTTGTAAAAAGCTGATTGTGAATCTTGTAAAAATCCACCACTCTTAGCCAAAAGCCCAAACTCTGTTGCGATAATGCTTGATGATGGGCTAACTTGGTATTTAAAAGAGATTTTAAAATCCACTCATTATCATTTATGCTTACCATATAATCAATGCTATTTCTTAGCACAATTTCTATAAGCCCCATTTTTGCTGCGATAGAGTTTATTAACTTAAAATTATCTAAATGTTCTTTCAAATCCGCATAGCTATCTAGTCTTTTTTGTGAAAAAAGTCGTTGATATATTTCTTTATCTATCATCATCTCCCTCTAAACCAAATAAATATCCCCGTCCGTGCGTTATCATATTAAATTCAAATGTGAGATAATCCGCCATTGTTTTATCAAAATCTTCGTATTTTGGAATCTCATCATTAAAATAATAAAAGCTGTGTAGCCATTCATCTTGGGCTTCTATGGTAGTTTTCACGCAAAATTTAGATTCTGCTTCCATTTCATCACGCCAGACTTTTAGCAAATGTGCCTTTTTATCTTTAGCGTGTATGGTTTCTACTAAACCTTTATGCTTTTGTACTTCAAAGCCATCATCTTCGTAATTTATAAATTTACAAATCTTGTCTTTATGGTGTGGAATCCACGCGGTAAATATGGCTATACAAGGGTTTGTGCCTACACCATAGAAGGTATTTTTATTACAAGTGATGACACCTTCTAGGGTATGCTTTTTTAAAATATTTGCTTTAATCGCCTTTTCTTCTTTGCTTTTTCCTGTAACGGCACTTTGCGGGATTATCACAATCGCTTTTGCACCTTTAGTGAGAGAATCTAAAAGCTGTTCGCTAAAGGCGATTTCATAAAGATTTGGATTTGCTTTGCTGCCTTGAGAATAGGGCGGATTCATCATACCAATGCTTGCGGCTATGTCTTTTTGAAGCTCAAAGGGATTTTGCTTTAAAAAGTCTTTATTTTCTAAATTACTTTTACCATCACCACGCACAATCATATTAGTCGTGGCAATGCAAAACATATCAGGCTTTTCTTCTATGCCAAAAAGTTGATTTTCTTTGATATGTTGCCTTTGTGTCTCATCTGTAACTTGTGAAAGCATATTATGCATAGCAGCGATCAAAAATCCAGCCGTTCCACAACAAGGATCAAATACAACATCATTAGGTTTTAACTCCACTAAATCACAAAAAAGCTCACAAATATGCTTAGGGGTTAGTATAATGCCTAAAGTCTGTCCATCGCCACCGCCATATTTCATAAATTCGCTATAAAATAATCCTAAAATATCCTCACTTGTTTGCGTGTATTTAATATTTTGATAAATGCGTTTGTAGAGAAATTCTGTGTAATGTTTTAGCGGTGTTTTGCCTAAGGTGCTGTTAGTTTCATTGATTTTTGGTGTATCTTTTATGATAGAGAATTGACTTAATAATTTATCTTTTTTCACTTCAGGGCGGACATTTGCGCGTTTTAAATTATCTGCTATGGCTTCATAGATTTTTATCCCATCGCTTTTTTGCTTATCTGTATTTAGTCGCTCTAAATCAAAGTTTTTATACTTTATCTCTTCTAGGGCAAGTAAAATACCAGAAACTACGATAGGCTTTTCAGTATCGCGTAAATTGCCATAGTTGCGTAAATCTTCGTGTAATTCTTTCGCATCTTTTAGAAGTTGCTCTGTTGTTTTCTCTTGGCTAGTTTGTTCTTTTAGAATCTCTTTAGTATAGTATTCTTCAATATTATATTCATTAAAGACAATAAAGTCTTCTAAATCTTTTAAATCCTTAGTTACAAAGCCATTTTCATTGATGAAATAAGGCGTGATTTTATGGCGTTTTTCATTGCCACTTACAGCTATGGCAATAATCTTTTTATAATTTGTGTGTTTGGCTAAGTGTTTGCCATAATGAATCGCACCATTAACGGCATAATTTTTCACAGAATCTGCATTTTCTAAATCAATGCAATTTTTTGAATCTAGTTTGCAATGCTTATCTATATCCGCTTTGTTTTCAAACACAAATACAAAGTCTTTTACCACCGCACAAAAGTCTGGATAGCCTGCTTTACCGCTAAGGGCTTTGGAAGCAGTTTTAAACGCTTCATCTAGCTCTTTAGTTCCTCCTCCCTGCTCTGCAAAAGGTATGTTTGCAACCTTTAATAAATCCCTCACCCAAGAATCTGTTTTTACCTCATTTCTTGCCATTGTATTCCTTTGTGATTACAAAAAGCAGAAGTATAACAAATTTTTCAGCTACTTATCATATCTAGTTGGTAATAAGAATCTCACATTTCCCCTTGAGCTACATTAGGTGTTAGGCTATGTGGTGAAAAATCCGCAAATAGAGCGATACATAAACGAATACAAAGCGCATTTGCAAAAGTATGTGAAAGGCTAGAATCTTGTTAGCATTTAACGCAAGAAGTTTAGCAAAAAAATGTAGTGAAAATGCGGTGGAAAATTGGCGGAAATTTTACAGAAATTTTTTACTTGACAAACAAAAAAAATATAAGATTCCCTTCTCATTTTAACACAAGGAATTTACAATGACAAATCAAACAGAATCTAACGATAAATCCAACAACAATGGGCGAATTTTCTTAAAAATTCACGGCATTTAGCAGGTAGATTAGCATTTTTTTGATATAGGAGCAAACACGCTTTTAGCACAAGATTCTAAAATTTCTAAAATCTTGTAAATGCACCCCAAACACTGCAGCCACCCTAAGTGGTATAGAATCTGCATTTCATTTATTTTTCACATATCATACCAATAAGCACCGCCTCTTTGACTCTGATTTATTTCATTACTTAATCTTGTGAGATGTACATTTGTTAGGGCTTTACCACTAGAGTATTTCCCACGAGTAAGTTTTCCATTTTGTGCGGTTGCTTGCCAGATAATCTTTTTTCCTTCATTAATAGAATCTTACAATACCATTGATTTTATCATTTGTATATTGTATTTCTCTTGTTATATCTCCGCTTTTATAATAATGTTTTCCTATGCCATGTAATACCCCATTTTTAATTGGAAGTTCAGTTCCTAAGATTCTATTGTCATCATACACTTTCTCAACACACTCAGATTTTTTATCCTCTTTGCTTTGACATTCCTTTAAATTATCCGCATATAAGAGTGAAAAAGAAGTAACACTACACAAAATCATTGATAAAAACACATTTTTGCTTTTAAGCTTTTTAAATCCCATAACTATCCTTTAAGCTAAAATAAAACTAGATTCTACAAAAAACAAATATCAAGCAATATGTGGAAACTAAAAGCTTAGAGTCTAAATTTTATTAGATTTTTAGATTTTACACAACTTAGATTCCAAGTCGCTTAAATTTAGATTCTCTAGTGTTAGATGTTTCGCTACGCTCAACATGACAAGCATTAGCATATGATAATCACTTAGAATACAACAAACTTAGAATCTGGAATCAAAAATAAACGGCTTACTATCAACATGATAAAGCATCACATTAGATCTAATCCTTGTCATATTGAGTGCGTAAGCACGAAATATCTTTAGATTCTATATTAGAAATTCGCCCAAAGGTTTAGTTAGAGCACATTATGAAAATCTAAACCCTTTCATCAAAGATATTGCCGACCATATCACGCATTTTCATCATAAGCTCAATGGCTTCTGGCGATGGAATCTCTCGTATAACTCTCCGTCCTGTCGCTTCACGCACGGTTACTACAAGTGCTTTAATCTCATCGTTGTAAGAAAAGTCAATATTTGTATTTGCTTTACGCATTTCTTCTTGCAATTTACGCGATAACTCCGTCATTTGCTCTCGCAATTGGGAATCATCATAAGTGTTAGCCGCCTGCTTTTCTTCATGTGCTTTTGCTGGAGTATTTGATCTTCCTTGCTCAAATCCTCCACTGCTTATAAAAGCCATAATTTGGTGTTGCAATGATGATAATGAACTTCCTTGTGTCTCCATCATAGCCTCCTTGAAACAAAATACTTACCTCTATTTCTATAGAAAATTAGCGGTAATTATAGCAAACTATCGACAAACTACAACATTTTCTAAACAAAGATTCTAAAGATTTTCTACTGATTTTATAACATTATTCTCACAAAAACATTATTTTTGCATCGCATTATCGCATATTGCCATAACTTTGCTATAATCTATGATTTGTTAAAAACACAAAGACACTAGACTTGTAAGATTCTATAAAGGTTCAAGATGACAAACTTTTCTAAAATTGGCTTTATCATGGCGACACTTGGAAGCTCCATAGGCTTGGGGCATATTTGGCGTTTTCCTACTATGGCTGGGCAAAATGGCGGTGCTGCTTTTATCCTCTTATTTCTCATTATCTCTGTGGCGGTTGGTGTGTCTATGCTTATTGCTGAAATGCTTGTTGGGAATCGCACACAGAAAAACGCACAAGATGCCTTTTATGAGCTTGATGAAAGCGATCATAAAAAGTGGCATTGGGTTGGATTTACTATTATCGGTGGTCCCGTTATTCTTACCTTTTATTGTATTGTGCTTGGCTGGGTGGTGTATTATTTTGGTGTGGTAAGCTTTCATTTGCCTACAAATATAGATGATTCTAAAACATTATTTGGGGATCTCACTCAAAACTTTGAAGCACAAATTATGAGTTTTGCAAACGTTATGATTCTTACCGCATATTTTGTCGCAAAGGGTGTAAAAAGCGGGATTGAAAAGCTGAATTTCACGCTTATGCCTTTATTGTTCGTGATTTTCTTTGGTTTGCTTATCTATGCTATGACACTAGATTCATTTGGTAAGAGTGTAGCTTTTATGTTTGACCCTGATTTTAGCAAAATCACACCAAAAGTATTAATAGAAGCTATGGGGCAAGTCTTTTTCTCACTCTCTCTAGGTATTGGTATCATCGTTACTTACGCGGCTTTCACAGAGAAAAAGCAGAATCTTTTCAGTGCGGCTATGTGGGTGCTTATCCCCGGGATTATTATCTCTATTGTTGCAGGGCTTATGATATTTACTTTTGTGTTTGAGTATGGGACCAAAGATGATGTTGGTGCGGGGGCTGGACTCGTGTTTATCACACTGCCTGTTTTATTTGGAAAGATGGGATCAGTAGGTAGCGTGATTTGTGTGTTATTTATGATTGGATTAGGCTTTGCAGGGCTTTCAAGCACGATTTCATTGCTTGAACCAGCAGTAAAATGGCTTGAGGATAAAACGGGGAAAAATAGAGTTATGCTATCGTGGGTTGTTAGCCTTGTAGTGTTTTTAATCGGCTCTGTGCTTATTCTCTCGCTTAATGAAGGGCATAAGGAATTGACTATTGCTGGAAAAAGCTTATTTGACTGGATGGATTGGCTTAGTGCTAATATTATCATGACGCTTGGCGGACTTTTGGCGACAATCTTTGTGGGCTATGCGATTAAAACAGAGCATTTAAGAGAATGGACTAGCCATTACTTTACACCTGTTATGTTTTACTTTTGGCTTTTTGCGATTAGAATCTTAGCCCCACTCATGGTAAGTGCTATTTTTATTTATAATATTTATCATTTACTGAATCCAAAATCAGCTGAACCTGTGCCAGAACAACAGCAAATAGAGCAAAGCATAGATTCTGAAGCTAAAGAGTAGCTAGATTCTATAATTTAGAATCTTTAATGCTTTAGATTTAGCTACTTGGTTTTTAAGGTGCAATTTTAGAATCTATACTTTTAATAGGTGGTGCAGGGTTTAGGGTGCAAGTGAATGAAAGCTAGATTCTTTTTAGATTCTTATATTGTCATGTTGTGCGGAGCGAAACATCTAGTATGGAAAATGCAAAGAAGTTTCAAGCAAAGATATTTCGCCTTTTTCGTCATGTTCGCACGAGCGAAACTCTTGCCTACACTTGCAAATATGACAAGAATCTAGATTCGTAAGGAAAATACAATTTATACGACACACTATATCATGGGGATAAAATGGCGTGGTTAAAAGAATGGCTTTTTACAATTATTTTGTGTATCTGGGCGTTATGCGTTAGTATCACTAGCTATATTCTTATAAAAGAGAATACAACTACAATTGATTTTAACACACTAGTTAAGACATTACAACAAGAAGAAGTCGAGCAAATACTAGTCAGTGATAAACACACATATTTCTATATGGCAGATGAAAAGATTTATAAGATTCTAACGACAAAGCTATATGGCTGCTTAAATGCAAGAATTGTTTCTAAAACAGATAAAGACAAGATGACAAATATTAAAAAAACTTGCGGTCTTTATCTCTCTTTTATCGATAATGGACTACCTGTGATTGCCCCCAAAACTTCGCTTATAATGAAGATATGTTATGCAATAGTTGTATTTTTAATAGGCTGGGTTATACTCTACATACTTTATGAAGAGATTGAGCCAAAAATATGGCATAAAGATTCTACAAATACAGATACAAACTCATATAGCAATGATGATACAACTGAAATGTCGCTAACACTAGAGCCCATGAAAAGCTCGGTGAGATTCCGTGATGTCGCTGGGATTAAAGAAGCAAAAGATGATTTATTAGAAATCATTGATTATTTAAAGAATCCAAAAAAATATCAAGATTTAGGGATATATTTGCCAAAAGGGGTATTGCTTGTAGGACCGCCCGGTGTGGGTAAAACTATGATCGCAAAGGCTATTGCAGGGGAGAGTGGTGTGCCTTTTTTCTATCATAGCGGCTCATCTTTTGTGCAAGTGTATGTAGGAGTTGGCGCACAGAGAGTAAGAGAGCTATTTGCTAGGGCTAGGGCTTGTGCGCCCTCAATCATTTTCATCGATGAGATAGATGCTATCGGTAAAGCAAGGGGTGCGGATAATCATCAAGAATGGGAAAGCACTCTAAATGAGCTATTGACTGAACTTGATGGCTTTAGCGATCAAAGTGGCGTTATTGTCATCGGTGCGACCAATCAAGTTGATGTTATGGATCACGCGCTTTTGCGTAGTGGGCGATTTGATAGACGCATTTATGTTGATTTGCCCGATTTAAATGAACGCACGGAGATTCTAAAAGTGCATTTACGCAATCGTGCTTATACGCTTGATTTGCATGAAGTAGCAAAGCTTTGCGTGGGCTTTAGCGGGGCAAATATTGCATCGCTTGTAAATGAAGCCGCTATTAATGCCCTGCGTCATAATCGCAATGCAATCACCATGCAAGACATAACAGACACAAGCCATAAAGTCCTATTTGGGAAAAGGCGGCAAAATGCCCTAAGCAAACAAGAAAAGCAAATGCTTGCTATCTATAATGCCGCAAAAGGTTTATCGCAATATTGGCTTTTACCAGATTTTCAAAAAATCATGCTAATTGACACCGCAATAGAATCTCAACCGCAAAACAATAACTACGACTACTATACAAGGGATAATCTCATCGCAGAAATAAAAATCGCCCTAAGTGGTAATCTAGCCCTTGAAGTCCATAATATAGGCATTGCTACAATCGCACAACATGATATTGAGAGGGCAAAACTCATTGCAAAAAAAATGTGTGAAGATTATGGCATGGGTGAAAGATTGCTTACTGACTATGAAGATATTTTAGAGATTCTAGAATCTACAAAGCAAGAGCATAAAGAATTTATCATTGCAAACAAACATTATATCGAACGCATTGCCACTACACTCATAGAACACGAAAAAATCACAAAAGAAGATATACAGAAGATTCTAAATTCTTAGATATTGTATTTAGCATAACAAGTATGGCATTTATCATAAAATTGTGCTGTAGTCTAAAATCTGAATTCAATCCAACTACAATGATGTGGGTTTGCAAAAGCAATACATTAAAGACTATTTTAAGAATAATGGTAAGCGGTATTTCATTGTAGAGGACAAACAAGGTAAAGTTTGGTTGGGACGATTGGGATTATAATGTTTGTGGCATTAGGTTTCAAAGTGATAACTGGATTATGTCTAATGATGCAAGTATGTCCAGGCACTTGAGGGCACTATTTAATGAAACATTATGTGTATCATTTGCTAAATTTTCATCAGGTTATTGCAAAGTAAATAAGAAAAATAAAATTAACACCTCATCAATTTTATGGAGTAAAAAATTGTCAGAGAAAACAAAATAGATTGTTTTTCTAATCTTACAAAAGATGATAATCACATAAAAAAAATCAAAATATTTGCAAATCGTTTTTTTTTTTTTGTAAATTGCGGCATGAGTTTATAAAGAGAGAATAGAGGCGATGATTATCTTAGCACATAGGGGTTTGAACCATTATATAAAGGCAAATGCAGTTATAGAATCTAATGTGAAATCTAACATAAAAACAGACATAGAAAGAAAAAACGCATTTTCTCATAATGAAAATAACGCAATAAAAAGAAACATAGAATCTAACATAAAGGCACATAAATCTGGTAATAGTTTGCAAAATTTTCATGAAAGTTTTAGTTTGGGTTATGGTGTTGAGACAGATATTAGAGATTATTGTTTGGATTTAGTGATTTCGCATGATATGGCAGATTCTAATGCAGAATCTTTTGAGACTTTTTTGCAAACATATCAAAAACATGGTAATAATCTCACACTTGCCCTAAACATTAAAGCAGATGGACTTTGTGTGCCACTAAAAAAAGCGTTGCAACAATATTGCATTGATAATTATTTTGTCTTTGATATGTCTTTGCCAGATACGCTTCACTATATAAAACATGATATGAATGTCTTTACAAGGCAGAGTGAATATGAAAAAATACCTGCATTGTATGATAAAGCAAAAGGTGTATGGCTTGATGAGTTTTGTAATCATTGGATTAGTGAAGAAATAATTCTTAAACATTTGGATAAAAATAAGCAAATTTGCATTGTATCACCAGATTTACATAAGCGAGATTTTTGGCGTGAATGGGACGAGTATAGATACATTATAAATAAGCATAAATTGCATAATAAAATCATGCTTTGCACGGATTATACACAAGCAGCAAGGGAGTTTTTTCATGGCTAAGATAAAAGCGGTTATTTTTGATATGGACGGAGTGTTGATTGAAGCAAAAGATTGGCATTATGAAGCGTTAAATAAGGCATTAGGGCTGTTTGGCATGCAAATTAGCCGTTATGACCATTTAGTTACTTTCGATGGATTGCCAACAAAGAAAAAGTTAGAAATGCTATCTATGGAGAGAAATCTACCACAAGGACTTCATAATTTTATCAATCAAATGAAGCAACTCTATACCATGCAGATTGTCTATGCCTCTTGTAAGCCAACTTTTATCCATGAATACGCTCTCTCAAAGCTAAAATCAGCGGGCTACAAACTTGCCGTATGTTCAAACTCAATACAAGCAACCATTGAAACCATGATGCAAAAATCAGCTCTTTTACAATACCTTGATTTCTATCTCTCAAACCAAGATGTAAAAAAGCCAAAGCCAGACCCAGAAATCTATAATAAGGCAATAGGACGACTTCAGCTTAAACCAGACGAAGTGATGATAATAGAAGATAATGATCACGGCATTAAAGCAGCTAAAGCTACAGGGGCAAATGTGATGATAGTCCAAAGCGTTTTAGATGTGAATCTAGACAATATTCAATCACATATAGATCGTTTTGAAAGGAATGCAAATGATTAATGTGCTTATACCTTTGGCAGGAAAAAGTATGTTTTTTGATGAAAGTGTCAATATTTTCCCTAAACCACTTATTGAGATTTGCGGTAAGACTATGATAGAGCATTGCTTAGAGAATCTTGCTTTAATTCCTAATGCACGATTTATCTTTGTGTTGCGTGAAATGTATGTGAATAAATATCATTTAGATAAAACAATCAAGCTATTAAGTCCAAATACAGAATTTATCGTGTTAAAAAATGACACTGCGGGTATGGCATGTAGTGCGTTATTTGCGATTGAATACATTAATAATGATAATGGGCTTATTATATGCAATGCAGATCAAATTTTAGATTGTGATTTATCTAAGATTCTAAAATATTTTGCAGATTTTGATGCAGGTGTTATTACATTTCCCTCCATTCATCCACGCTACGCTTATGCGTGTTTGGATAATGATGGCTTTGTTGTGCAAGTTGCTGAAAAAGTGCCATTAAGTAAAAATGCCATAGCGGGATTTTTCTATTTTAAACACGGAAGATATTTTGTAGAATCTACACAAAGCATGATTTATAAAGAAATAGCACATGAAGAAAAATATTATATTGCCCCTTGTCTTAATGAAATGATTTTAAAAAATCAAAAAATTGCCGTTTATAACATACCGGCAGAACAATATCATACTTTTTATAGTCCTGCTAAGATTACAGAGTTTGAAAGGATACACAATGCTTAAGCAATTAACACAAGACTACATAAAAGCCTTTGGCACAAAGGATATAAATGCGATTTCTAATATGCTATGCACAGATTTCACACTATGCGATCCAGAGATTAAAAAGAATGCAGTAAATGGAATTCAGGGAAAGGAAGCGTGTTTAAAAGCAATGCAGGGTATTTTTGATGGTTGCAAGGCATTAAATTTTAAAGCAAGAAACATCTTTGTTTGTGAAAATACTACTTTAATCGAGTTTTCTTTGCAGATAGATTCTGTCTTACTAGAGGGTGTGGATATTATAGAGTGGGAAAAGAGCAATGAAACTTTTTTAATGAAAGAATTGCGCGCCTATCTTGACATGCCAAAGGGATAATATGCAGCTTTATAGTTTAGATTCTATGATACGGGGTTGGTTTGTGGGTGATTTTACTCCATCAGTCATTCAAACTAAAGATTTTGAAGTAGGTATCAAATATTACAAAGAAGGTGATTATGAAGAGTGCCATACTCACAAAATTGCCACAGAAATCACCGTGATTGTAACAGGAAGTGTCCGCATGAGGGGCAAGGAATACAAACAAGGTGATATTATCGTAATAGAGCCAAATGAGTCTAGCGACTTTTTAGCCTTGAGTGATTGCATTACCGCAGTTGTGAAAACACCCTCAGTTACAAACGATAAGTATAAAGTATAGAATCTTTGCTATGTGTAATTTTATCTTAAAGCCCATTTTCATCACATTTCACATACATGTAATTTAAAACTTAATATCTAAGCAATACAATATCAGTTTAATATAACAAAAGGATTCTATAATGATTTGTGTTTTTGATATTGAGAGTGTGCCAGATGTCGAGCTATTGCAAGAGATTTATCATTATGAAGGCGATGCTATGGAGATATGCAAACAGGCATTTGCAGCACAAAAAGAGAGTAGCGGGAGTGAGTTTTTACCGCTTAGTTTTCATAAGATTGTATCTATTGCAAGTGTGTTAGCAGATGATTTTGGTAACTTTATCAAAGTGGGGCATTTTGCAAAAGATGTGCCTTTGGAGAATAGAGAAGAAAACTTATTGCAAGAGTTTAGCAGCTTTTTAAACAAGCAAAATCCACGACTCATAAGCTTTAATGGTAGGGGTTATGATATGCCACTCATCGCCATTCGCTCACTCAAATACAATATCAATTTATCAGGCTACTACGAGACAGACAATCAGCAGTTTGGGAAAAACAAATGGGAGAATTATCGTCAAAGATATAGCGAGAGATTCCATCTTGACCTCTATGATACATTGGGTAATTATGGTGCGACAAGAACGCTTAGCCTTGATGCCCTTTGCAAGATGGCAGGTATTATGGGAAAATATGAAGTGAGTGGTTCGCAAGTGCATGAGCTAATTTTTCAAGAGAATGATTTAGCAAAAGTTGATTTCTATTGCCAAAGCGATGTGTTAAATACCTACTGGTTATTTTTAAAATTCGAGCTTACAAAGGGCATGTTACAAATGAATGATTATCTAGCAAATCTTGCGTTAATGAAAGAATCTTTACCTGAAAATGCCCCGTATAAAAACGCTTTTATAGAATCTTTGGAGAAAGAATTAGGGCGTTATAACTTATAGAAATTGGAGATTCTAATTCTGCGTATAATCTCTAGGCTTAAAATATAAGATCAACGAAAGTAGGTTTTAAAATTTAGTTTTATGATAGCATCACAGAATATGCAAAAGCCAGATTGACAAAAACCAAAATGTCTGGTCTATGCTTCATTTTATTGAATCTTTACATGCTTTGCTCTCAACTGCCCGCATGCAGCACTAATATCAATACCCTTAGATTCTCGTATCGTTGCTACAATACCCCGCTTATAAAGATAGTCAGCAAAGCCCTGCATTTTCTCAATACATGGGCGTTGAAACTCACTTTCTGCATGTGGATTAAATGGAATGAGATTTACCTTTGCCCTAAATCCATGCAGAAGTTTCACTAGCTTTTTCGCACTTGCTAAATCATCATTTATGTCCTTAATCACTAAATATTCAAATAAAATGCGTTTTCGTGTATCAAGTGGAAAGTTTTTTAACGCTTGTAACACCCGCTCAATGTTATAAACCTTATTCATCGGTATAAGGCGACTACGCAACGAGTCATCTACTGCGTGTAATGAAAGGGCGATTTGCACGCCAAGATTCATAGCTCCAAGCTTTTCTATCTGCGGGGCAATGCCGCTTGTAGAGATAGTCTGTCTGCGAGTAGCGATACAAAGCCCTTCTTCATGACTCAGAATCTTTATGGCTTTTGCGACATTATTGAGATTATCAAGTGGTTCTCCCATACCCATAAACACGATATTTATGCTCTTGTGTGCAGACAGGTTGTTATCGCGTTTGAGTGCTACGACTTGCTCGACAATCTCACCAGCACTAAGATTGCGGACAAAGCCACCCTTTGCGGTAGAACAAAACGCACAGCCGACACGGCAACCAACCTGCGATGATACGCAAAAAGTATATTTTTCACTTTTTTTCACGCGATTATTTTCATCATACTCTTTCTCTCGCATTTTGATAAACACACTCTCAAAAGTCGCTCCATCGCTTGTTTGAAAGAGATATTTTTTTGTGCCGTCCCCGCTTTCTTCTATGCGTATGGGCTTTAGATTTGGGAAATTAAAGGTTTGCTTTAGAATCTCTTGTAAGTTTTTTGGGATATTTTTCATAGATTCTATGTTGCTGACATAATGTTTATAAAGCCAGTTGTATATCTGCTTTGCCCTAAACTTTGGGGTTATAAGACTCTCTAACTCATCTAAATGATATGAATAAATATTGGAATCTTGTGCTTCTTTTGTGGTAACATGTTGTAGATTTGGCATATCTTTTTTTACATTGTGATTCTGTGCTTTTACTGCATGAATCTTTATTTTAGAATCTTGCGTATTTGTTATATCCTTTTTCGCTTTAGAATCCTGTGTTTTTCTATTTTTTTCATCTCTTTTTTGTATTGTCATTTTTAATCCATTTGTGGCTTTGCTATATTTAGAATCAATTGCCTTTGCAAACAAACATTATGCAAAAGATCTTATTCAAATAAAGCAAAATTGTATCACGATAACTTTAACCTAACAACTTTTAATTACTATATAAAATTGCAAGTAAAATAACACTCTATTGCAACTTAAAATATAGACTTTTTATTTGATTTTGTATAGTGTTTATATATCGCATTGTATCTTTACAAAGTGTTGCAAACCAGGCAATACAAAATTACTAGTAGACAAAAGATTAAAACCGCATTCATAATGCAAGCAGGGTGTTAAAATATTTATAAATATGATTCGTTTGTAGGCAAGGTATCATGCAGTGATGTTAATATGTGTTCGCATGTGTAACAGGTATCAGAATTGTTTAAGATTAAATGTTTCAGGGCTTTATGGTTGATGCTTTTGAATAGCTCTTTATTAGCGATAAGAAATATAACTTCAGAATCTAAACTTTGGCATGTGATTGATTCTATCACTCACATATACAAATAGCGAAAACAAGTAGCCTATGGGTTAGTCGCATGGTGTTAAGCCGTGATTTACAATTTGACGAAACATAAACCAAATGCTATCTCATCACACATAACCCTATTTAAATATAACTCGGTGCATCATTTGCAAACAACACTAAATCATTTTGTTTGCCACCCTCGGCTAGAACCTCTTCTAGTTTTGTTTTGTCTTTGAGTATGATTTTTTGCGGTGTTGTTATGTGTGTATCAAGGATTTTTGCGTTTAAATCCCCTGTGATAATTGCTATATCAAACACTTTATCTATTTTTTGTGCTAATTCTATATTGCTTGCTTCATCATGCTCGACTAAACCCGGCGTTACGATGATTTTTCTACCATTATGAAGTGAAGCAAGGCGGATAGCCTCACTCATACCCTCAAGATTCCCATTAAAACTATCATCAATGATAACCTTTTGTGCTGTGTCTATGCGTTGCAATCTATGCGGGATAGGTGTGAGTTTTGCCACTGCTTTTTGCAATGCGTTTATATCCATGCCTAGCGTTTTTGCAATCATGATTGCCACTGCGATATTATCGATATTAAACCGCCCCAATATCTTGCATGTAAATGACACAAAAATAGAATCTAGCTCTAAGCTAAATGAAGTCTTTTCAAGTGTAGATTCTATATCTTTAAGCTTTGGTGGATAGGCTACAATCTTTTTCATATTTGCTTCAAACTGCGGTGGCAGGGCATTTGCATAGCTATTATCTTTTTGCACAAAGACATGTGTAAGCCTTGTTGAATATAGCAGTTCAAACTTTGTTTTTGTCGTTGTCTCAATATTTTTAAAATACTCAATATGTGCGTGTCCTATCTTGCCTATTACTGCATAATGATGCTGCAGTAACTCTGCAATCTCTTTAATATCCCCGACTTGCCTAGCCCCTGCCTCTGCTACATAAATCTCATGTGTAGCATTAATATTTTGATTAATATCTGCGACTAAGCCCTTATAGGTATTCACACTGCGTGGCGTTGCATAAACGCTAAATTGCTGTTGCAAGATTTGAGCGATAAAGTTTTTTATACTTGTTTTGCCATAGCTTCCAGTAATTGCAATAATCTTTAGATTCTGTAATTGTTGCAATTTATTATGTGCTTTTTTCGCATAGATTCTAAAGAGCAAACTCTCACACACATTCGCACATAAAAAGCCCAAAATAAGCGGCACTAAAGCATATATATGTGTATGAAAAACAAACACACACAAGCACACACTAAGGATAATAAAAAGCAATATAAATGCAAATAATCGCTTGATCCTTTGTGTCCATACAAGCTTTTTATCAAGGCTTTTATACCACAAAAAAAGCAGGGGCAAATACATCAAATAAAAATATCCATAAAAAAGCATGCCATGATAAAACATCGATAGCCCCGCATACATAACAAGCGGCACAACAAAATAATAGATATGCCATATACTTTTATGGTGCTTTGTAAGGATACGCAAAAAGCTGTAATTATACCATTGAAGCGTAGTCGCAAGATAATAAGATAATGCGAATACAAAAAGTATGTAAGTAACAATATCAAAAAGCGATAAAAAAAGATTCATTAAGGTAATACCTCAAAGCTTGAAAACTCCATTGAATCAAGTGAGTCAAGGTGTTCTATCTCAAAAGAACTCGCTTTCATTCTGCCATTACCCTTTTGCAATGCTGCTAGAAAATCACCTAAATCTTCAAGGCTGACAAATATTTCTACATGTCCGTTAGCAAGGTTTTGCACACTACCTTTATACCCTTTAGAATCTGCATAGGCTTTCGTAAAGTTTCTAAACCCTACACCTTGTACCTTACCCTTTGCTGTGATTTTGTAATGTCTCATATTGATCCTTTATGTGAAAATGTGGGAATCTAGATTCTTGTTATTTAGAATCTAAAGACAGAATTTATAGCCTATGCCCCATACGGATTGAATGAATTTTGGCTCTTTAGCAGAATCGCCAAGCTTATTGCGTAAGTTCCTAATATGCGTATCAATGCTGCGTAATCCCGTGTCATCATGAATCGCATTAATAGTGTGTGCTATTCTCTCTCTGCTTACAGGTTGTAAGCGATTATCCACCAAAAAAAGTAAAATATCAAACTCTGTATTTGTAAGCTCAATGTCTTCATTATAAAGCTTTATTGTGCGTCTTTTTGCATCAATATTTAACGCACCAAAAACCCTTTTTCGTGGCTCAATCCTTCGCAACAAAGCCTTTATCCTTGCGATTAACTCGACTGCTTCATAAGGCTTTGTCATGTAGTCATCTATGCCAAGCTCAAACGCACGGATTTTATCGCTTATATGTGTAAGTTTTGATGAAATGATAATGGGTATTTGCGTATGGCTTCTAATCTTTCCGCACAACTCAAAGCCATCAATCTCGTGGTCTAAAAGCTCTAAAATCACCGCATCAATATCATCTTGTGCGATTTTTTCTAGAATCATAGAAACATCACTCAAGCATAATGTCTCAAAACCAGCTTGGCAGAGACTGCTATGCAAGGACTTTTGGAGATCTATATCATTATCTATAATAAGGACTTTTGGCATTTCTGTTCCTTATAGAATATAGCTTGATAAAATGTGTATTTTGCTTATCCCACATTGTAACAAATACAAACCATACGCTATACAATCTAATACAACAACAAGCTAAAATAAATTCGTATTATAATGTTTTCCAGCATAAAAGTCTATAAAAAAGCAGCATAATTTAACAAAAACTTGACATTTTGTTATATTTCATACACAAAGACTTGCAATATAAGTGCTAACAAGATGGGCGGTAAGAATGAATGGTGCTTTTATTCGACTTGCTTACGCTGAAAATGATAGGTTTAGAATCTAGAGTTATTAATTTATCACTAACTATACATAGTTGCGAGATTTTCATATAAAGTATTTATATTTTGTGTTTGTGCGTTATATATCCAATGTTTATCAAAAAATGTTTTTTTGCCTGAATTGCCATTTATATCTAATAAATAGAATTTATTATCTTTTTGTCTTTGATTTTGCATTTGCCTTTCTAAATCATCTGGGATATATCCAAATCCACCATCAGAAATAACGATTAAATCAGATTTTTTAAAGTCATCTTGCTGCATTGTTTTAAGCCCCTCTTTTAAGGCTGGGGCTACATCAGTGCCACCACCAAAGCTCATCTCTAAAAACTGCATAAGCTTTGCCATGCCGCCCTTGCCACTTAGCTCCATAGTCTCTATGCCTATGGAAAAATTGATAAGATAGCAAGCCCTTTTTTGTGTATTTGCCTTTGTTGCTAGAAAGAGTGTTAGGGCTTTTGCGATATATTCTGGATTACCCATCATACTGCCGCTTGTATCTACACAGACTATTATCGCACCTTCGTTTTTCTCTCTTTTCTTTTGCTTTTTTGTTTCTATCTCTTTTTCTATTTCTTCTTGTGCTTCTTGTGTGATAGAGTGATAGCCTTGCTTTTCAAAGCAAAAAAGGCGGTTTTGAATGTATTTTAAATCAAATAGTAACTCTAAGCTTTCATCTTCTAGCATTGCTAATTCTTGTGGTAAAAGATTCTCTAAATCTCTGCCTAAAGTTACCCCGCATATCTCTTCTTTATATCGTTTTGTGGGGATTATTTGCGTATAGGAATAGCTTTTTAACTCTTTTATTTTTTGTATTTCACTTTCTTCCTCTTCTTTTTCTAGTCTGCCTAAAAGCTCGGCTATTTCTTTTAAGGCTTTGCTATTTTGTATGGTGTTAAAATATTGCTTGATTGTATTTATATCTATGCGATTTCTTATACCAGCACCATTGTCAGTGCCTTTGCCTCCGGGCATCTCTATTCTCTGTCCTTTTAGCTTATTTTGATAAGATTCATCGCCTAGATGGCTTACATCTAAGCCTTGCTTCATCTCATCCAATACTCCACTAAATAGCTCTCCAGCACCACCCAAATTGTTTAAAAACTCTTTTGTTTCAAGTAAAGATTCTAAATAGTCTGTTAGCCTTTGTTTATAATCTCTTGTTTGTTTTAGCTTTTCTTGGTCTATATATTCGTTTTTCTTAGATTTTAGCATTTGCTCCCAAGCGTTTAGGGCATATTGTCGTTTATCAGTAAGGGTTATATCCTTTTGTTCTTGTTTATTGAGTAGTGAATCTAGCGTGCCTTTATGCTTTTTATTGCAAGTGTCAAACTCTTTTATATCATCTTTTAGTGTTTCAATATCTTGCGTGGGTGTGAGCTTTCGCCTATGGTGTGCTACCTCTTCTTTTTTAAAAGGATGGGAATCTTGCAGGGAATCTTGCTGGGCTTGATACTCTTCATGGGCTTTTGCTAAATGCTCTTGCACTTCTTTATCTTGCAATAACTCTTCATAGCGTAAATTATTCTGTATATCTTGTGGTATGTGCTGCATAATGTGCCTTTTATTTCACCTTAAGAATATAATAATTATCTATACCATTGCGGGTATGATCTCATAGAAGTATTGTAAAACATATGATCCATATTCTTCACATTACTTACATCCCAATTATTTAATGACTGATTAAAAGATTTTGCCGTGTTAAACATACTTCGCATATTTTCCACATTACTTACATCCCAGTCATCTAGTGGTTGATTGAAAGAAATTGCATGCTCAAACATACTTCGCATATTAATTACATTGCTTACATCCCAAGATTCTATACCGCTAAAGTCCGTTCGCTTTGAGTTTTGAAACAGTTCGCTCATATCTATAATCTCACTTGTATCAATATCACCTAAATAGATACTTTCATCTTTCACAAGTTCTTCCAATTCTTCTTTTGTTGTTGGCTTTATTTTATCTTGCTTTTTCTTTGCTTCATTACTCTTTTTTTGTCTCGCCATACTTTGGCGGTATGGGTGTAGGTTGATTCTGTATAATATATTTTAATTGCTCTACTGCTATGCTTAGCTGTCTTAGCTCTACTTGTGTCTGTGTAATATCATGCAAAGCACTACAATAGTCATTAGTAGTTAAAAATGGATTTGCTATTTTATTTCGTGTGGTTTCAAAAATTTCTTGTAATTTGATTTTACAAGTATTAATATATTGCATAATATCATTACATACTTTGGTGTATAAATCTTTTGTTGTTGGATTCATTTGTTTTGGTTTGCCATGCTGATAAAACTCTGCAATCGTTGCATCATAATGCTTACTATACTCTTCTTTCAAGCTTGATATATCAAATTTAGCATTTTGCATACTGCTTTGTAAGGCTTTAGCAATAAGCTTATTCACCACTTCTTTTTGTGCCTCATCACTCCATAGGCAATGTGCTAAAAGCATAATATCAATAGGCTGGACCTCATCTCTATCACTTAGTACTGCTGCTGTCTTTAAAAGCTCTGCCATAGCCCTCCAGCGTCTATCTGAGACATAGATGCCATTATGTGAGATTGGCTCTTGTGTGGATCTGTGTTTTGATCTTTAGAGTCTTTACTAGATTCTATATCATCTGTCTGTGCTTGATTTCTTATTTGCAAGGTTTTATTATAAGATTCTATACTTGCTTTAAGGAAGTGCATGGCTTCTTTTGCTTCTTGTGAGAATTTCACCTTTTTCGCTTTTTGCGTGATGTCTTGCAGCTCATCTAGTGTGATAGGGTTTGTAACTTCTATTTCTACAATGTCTTCATCTAGCAAGGCTTCAAAGCTGCTTCTTTGCTCCACGGGCAGCACACTTAAGCGGATAACTAGCCTATCATATAAGGCTTCTAGCCCTTGATTTTGCATAGGAAATTCATTACTCGCACATACTAGCCCTTTTAATGGGACTTTTATATCCGTATTACCATCGCGATAAATCTTTTCATTGATAATGGTTAAAAGTGTGTTTAGGATTGCTGGAGAGCTTTTCCATATCTCATCTAAAAACGCAAAATGTGCTGTGGGTAGATAGCCTTGTGTGCTGCGTGTAAGGCGATTTTTCTTTAACTCTGCTATATCTATGGGACCAAAGATTTCTTCTGGTGTGCTGAAGCGATTCATTAGGCAAGCAAAGAAAGTGTTAGAACCTTTTATGTTAAAGGCTAATGCTACTCGCCTTGCAATAAGACTTTTTGCAGTGCCCGGAGGTCCGTATAAAAAGGCAGATTTACCACTCAAAAATGAAAGTAACACAAGTTTTAATGCTTGATCTTTTTCATACACGCCTTGATTTAGTTCTTTTAATATGGATTCTATACGATTTTTATAACTCATTTTATTTCCTTTAGGTATTAAAAAACGAAATTTTAGCAAATCTTTGTTGCGTTTATAGATAATGTAATGAAAGATAAATTTAATTCATATAAACAAGCATTTTTTATAAAATATAAAAAACTTAATCACACACAAAGACTTGCAATATAAATGCTGACTAGATGGGCGGTAAGAATGAATGGGGTTTGCAGAGCATATACTCTTTGTGTTGTATGTAAGAAGTTGCGTTCCTTTTGGCTAAATCCGCCTTCACAACCGATAATAACGCCATTTTTAGCGATACTTTGTCGCTCTTGTTGCGTGAGATTCTCAAAAGTTTCTACAGATTCTAAAAAATCAATCGCAATAGCATTTGGAAAAGCTTTGCAAACAGATTCTAAGTCCTTATGTATAGCAACCTCTAGTGGTTTCATTCGTCCGCATTGCATACATGAGTATTGCAGTATCCTTTGTGCTTTTTGCATATCAATTTTGCGATTTTTCTGTGAAAAGTCTGCGTAAAAAAGCTGGAGAGAAGCGACATTTAACGCATTTAAAACAGGTAATATATCATAAATATCTTTTAAATCAATCATTGCAAGCAAAATATGTGTATAGGCTTTTGGTTGCGTTACTTTAGAATGCAAGCCTATGAGTTTAAAGGTATTTTTCTTTTCATGCTTATAGCCATAAATCTGCATATCATTAAGATTTGTGGTAAGTAGGGTCTCGCCTTGCTTAAAGCGGCGGACATGAAATAGATAATGAGAGTCTTTAGAATCTAGAGTAATAGATTCTAATCCAGAATCTTTATGATAAAAAAACTGCATACTGCCCCTTATATGCTTTAATAAAACCTACAACACACACAAAAACAACAACAAAGATAAGATACATTATCTTACATGTTTGCCTGTATCTTTGCATACCTTCTTTGCTTGTCCTTGCTTTTTTCAAGGTTTTCATACGATAGATTTCACCGATGAGAAAAAGAAGTAGGGCAAAAATCATTACGATAATGCGTATATCAAGGATAAAGCCCCGCATAGCAAGTAGAAAGCCACCTGTAATAATACCCACGCCAAGCAGAAAAATCGTAATAGGCATGACAAAATAAATCTTTCTATTCATATCTAAAAATGTCTTTGCTCGATATAAAATGAAGAGATACCACAAATAAGGGATAAAAAACAAACACGCAAAAATCTCGTGTAAGAATATCCCCTGCATATAGGCATCGCTTTCCATAAATGTATAGAGTGAATCTTGCATAATATCGCCTTTTTGTTAAAGAATCTAAAATACATACAAAAATATATCTGTGGAGTACAAAAGATTCCTACTTTTAAAGTGGGAATGGAATTTTAATAATGTAAGGTTGTAAGACTGAACAAAATAGGGCAAAACAAATAAAGGTTGTGCCCTATAAAACATTAGAAAATGTAAGAATAGCCTACATTAATCACATGTGTATTCACAAGATATTCAGTTTTATCATTTTTAGCCTTAGCACTATATCCAGCTGATAGGGCTTGGATTTTTGCACCGATTTCTACTTTATGAGATCCTGCAAAAGTCGCTGTGATACCCAAATTTATAGGGATACTAAATCCATTATAATCATTTGCTGTATGTAATATTTTGGAATGATACGCTAACTTGCTACAAACCCTTACACACATACACGCTCATATCCACAAGCCTATGTGTATAGCCCATCTCATTATCATACCACGCAAGGATTTTTGCACTTTTGCCAATGGCGATTGTCTTATCTGGCACGATTACCGCACTCGCCTTGCTGCCGATAAAATCACTTGATACACGCATTTCATCATCAACGATAATAAGCCCTTTAAATGCCCCTTCAAAACTCTCGCCACTTTGAGCCTTATAAAATGCTTCATTAATAGAATCTTTGCTTACTTCACTCTTTAGATTCACGCTTAAATCCACCAAGCTCACATCAGGCGTTGGCACACGCACAGCGATACCATTAAGCTTACCTGCTAAATGGGGCAATACAAGCCCAATCGCCTTTGCCGCACCTGTGCTTGTAGGTATCATAGATAGGGCTGCTGCACGCGCCCGGCGTAAGTCTTTGTGTTTCACATCAAGGAGATTTTGATCATTCGTGTAGCTATGAATAGTGCTCATAAGGGCGTTTTCAATGCCAAAAGTAGAGTCTAGCACTTTCACAATGGGGGCAAGGCAGTTTGTAGTGCAGGACGCATTTGAAATCACACTTTCATTATTGTATTGCGTATGATTGACGCCATAGACAAAAGTTGGCGTATTATCCGCAGGAGCGGAGATTATCACGCGTTTGACATTGCCTTTAATATGTGCTTTTGCTTTATCAAGGGCATTAAACTTACCCGTGCATTCAAGCACCGCTACCGCTTCACCAAAGTCAAGATTGAGCGGATCTCTATCGCTTAAAATCTTTACATTTTTGCTTTTACCAATGCGAAGTGTGCTTTCATCTAACTTCTCAACATCATAGAATCTATGCACAGAATCATATCGCAGCAAATGCACTAAAGTATCTATACTTGCCGTGGTATTCATACTTACAAGCTCTACATCATCGCGTTCTCCAATAATCCTAGCCGCACATAGCCCAATGCGTCCCGTGCCGTTAATCGCAAGTTTGATTGCCATGATTTATATCCTTTTTTGCTTAAAATATAGGTGTTTAAAGGCTGCATTGTAGCAAAAACTTGCAATTTTTTATAATTTAACTCTAAAATAACTTGATTTTCATACAAAAATCAAATACAATGCTAGTTTATCTTTTTAGCTTGTGTGCTGTTTAAAGATAAATATATTTTATATAGGAGTTTTCGTTATGAAAAAGAGCGATTTTGTAAAGACTATCAAAGAAATCGGTGGTTATGCAAAGAAAGAGGATGCGGAAAAGGCACTTGATTCTGTTGTAGATGCAATTACACATGTATTGAAGTCAAATGACACAGTTGAGCTTGTAGGATTTGGTAAATTTGAAAATGCGGTGCAAAAAGGTAAAGAAGGTAAAGTCCCCGGAACTGATAAAACTTACAAAACAGCGGATAAAATGGTGCCAAAATTTAAGCCCGGTAAAGCCTTAAAAGATGAGGTTGCAAGTATCAAGGTAAAAAAATAGACTTACGAAAAATTATGCTTTATAATTTCTAAAATTGTTATCTCTCATTCAAACAAAAGTCGGCAATTCTTACTTTTTGATTTAGCCGTGATTGGTATGGTTAAATTGCTTGTGCTACAATGTTGTTTTATAAAGTTATGCAACATTTTCAAGGAGTAATTATGCCAAAAACCACAAGTATCACTTTAATGCAAGAAGCAAAAAGCATACGAGATATTACTATCAAAGACCAAAGAGTGTTGATCCGCGTTGATTTCAATGTCCCTATGGATAAAGATTTCAATATCAGCGATGATACGCGTATGCGTGAAGCCTTGCCAACAATTAACTATTGTATTGACAATGAAGCACAAAGTATTGTTTTGGTGAGTCATCTTGGCAGACCAAAAGGGCGTAGCAGTGATTTTTCACTCAAACATGTTGTAAAAAGGCTAGAGAGGCTACTCAATAAAGATGTATTTCTTGCCGATACAATAGAATCTGCAAAAGCCGCACAAAATGAAAATAGATGTCAAATCATCTTGCTTGAAAATATTAGATTCTATGAAGGTGAAACAAAAAATGATGAAACACTAAGTAAAAATCTCGCAAGTCTTTGTGATGTTTATGTGAATGACGCGTTTGGGACGAGCCATAGGGCGCATGCTAGCACTTATGGTATCGCGAAGTTTGTGAATCATAAAGTTGCAGGTATATTGTTGAAAAAAGAGATTGATTCCTTTGCAAAGGTGATTAAGAATCCATTGCGACCGCTTTTATTGATTGTTGGTGGAAGCAAGGTAAGCTCAAAGCTTAGTCTTTTGCAAAGAGTGCTTGATGTCGTTGATAAAATCATTATCGGTGGAGCTATGAGTAATACTTTCTTAAAAGCGTTAGGCTATGATATGCAGAATAGCCTTGTAGAAGATGATTTAATAAAAGATGCGATAACGATTCTAGAAAGTGCAAAAGAGAAAAAGGTAAAGGTATATTTGCCTGTGGATCTGGTAAGCACAAATAGCATTGATAGTCCAAGTGAGATTAAAATCACACCATCACAAGACATACCGCAGAATCTCATCGCAGTTGATATTGGTCCTGCAAGCGTTAAACTTTTTAGTGAAGTGGTTACAGATTCTCAAACTATTATTTGGAATGGTCCGCTTGGTGTTTATGAGATTCACCAGTTTTCTCGTGGGACTTTTAATCTCGCTCATGCAATTGCTAATACTTATGCGTTTAGCTTTATCGGCGGTGGCGATACCGCAGACGCGATAGATAAAGCGGGGCAAAGAGATAATATGAGTTTTATATCCACGGGTGGAGGTGCTAGCCTTGAGTTATTGGAGGGGAATATTCTGCCTGCATTTGAGGTTCTTGATAAGAAGTCATAGATTCTATAAATTCTACAAATAAGTCACTATCATTGAAGCATTCGCATACAAGGTATTCTTTTATGCCAAGCGATTTTGCAAGTTCAGCATATTGTATAGCAAGCTCATATTTTGTTTCAGAGTTATCAATGGTAAAACTTAGCGGATATATAATCATATTGTTTGGAGCAAGGGATTTAATCACAGAATCTGTATAAGGACCAATCCACTTCACAGGTCCCACTTTTGACTGATAGCATAGCTGTATATCTTTAAATACAATATCATTTTTCTCTAATTCATTTTGTAAAAGTGTTTGACATTCTTCGCATTCCTGCTGATAGGGATCGCCTTTTTTAATGCGACTTATAGGCACAGAGTGTGCGGATAGAATCAGCACAAAATCCTTTGCATTTCTTCCATTTAAAGTGTCCTTAATGCCTTGTGTAACTGCCTTTATAAACAAGGGGTGCGTTGCATAGCGATCGATTGTTCTTATGCGTGGAGTAAAGTTTAGTGTCTTAAGGGCAAGTGAAACATCGCTAAAAGATGAATAAGTTGTAGTTGAGCTATATTGCGGATACATGCTAAAAAGCGTAATGTCATGAATGTTTTTTTGCATGATTTCTTGTATAACAGCTAATGAATAGGGTGGCACATAACGCATAGCATAAGTGTAGAATGTGCTTGGATTCCTCTTTTGCAATTTCTGTGTAAGTTTAAAAGTGATTTCTGTTAATGGGCTACAACCACCTATCTTTTCATACATTTTCTTGCTTTTTTCAATGCGTGAATTTACTATAACATTGCCTAGCATAGAGCGAAAAAACTCATTTTTAACGCTAAGGATACATGGGTCAGCAAACATATTTTTGAGAAAAGTGGCGACTTCATCTAAACTATTTGGTCCGCCCATATTGAGTAACACTACGGCTTTGTTTTGGTTTTGCATATATTTCCTTGTAAGTTTTGGGTGTAAAGATTCTATACTTGTCAATGTGGCATTTTGCATGGGTATTATAACAAAACTCTTTGAGTTTGTTTGTATGCTGTCTCTACATGGTAGTAATACGCATATAAAGTTAGATTCTAGAATCTTATTCTACATAATGCCTAGATTAAATCAAGAATCTCAGTATTTAGATTTTAAAGATAACAAAATCTAACCTAACGCCTTTAATCCCACGCTAGAAGCGATAATCACACATACGCAAAAAAGCTTCAAAAATGACTTATCCTCTTTAAAAAACACAATCCCCACAAGCACACCACCAGCCGCACCAATGCCCGTCCATATCGCATACGCCACGCCCATAGAAATCTCTTGCATAGCAATAGATAGGCAGGTAAAACTCCCTGCAAAAATCAGCGCAAGACATAAGATATAGATTTTATTTTTGGTATCAATGAGCTTTTTCATCGTCCATACACCAGCGATTTCAAACATCCCAGCAATAAAAAGTAAAGTCCAATGTAGCATTATTTATCCTTTGTAGAATCTGTATTAGAAGCCCTAGATTCAGCTTTTTTTGAACCATTTTTAGAATCTTGCTTAATATTGTGTTGAAAATCCTGCGTATCGCTAGATTCTATAAACAAAGATTCTAGCTCCTCAGGCAAATGATCGTGTATGTCTTGTGCGGTTTTACTCTCTTTGACACTACATTTTAGCCCCAACACTCCAAGCATAAGCGTTGAAATAAGAGCGATTTTTATGAGTGCTGCCTCCTCGCCAAATAGCACAATCTCAGCCACCACCACACCACCCGTGCCAATGCCAACAAACACACTATACACAATGCTAACCTCTAGCCTTTTCATCGCTAGAACCGCACAAGTGAAAGAAAAGGCAATGCCAACACCGGTCAAAGCTTTTAGGGGCAGTGTGTCGGCATACTTTAGCCCACTTACCCACGCCACTTCACAAATCCCGCCAATTAGGATTAAAAGCCACGCTAGATTTTTGCTTATGATGATTTTTTGAATCATTTTTGCACCTTTTTTATATTTTAGATTATTAGAATTTTCCTCTACACTAAAAGGCAGATTTTCTAGCCCTTTCATAAAGCCCATTTTTAAATGATCTGACTCATATAAGAGTGATGATAGATTTCAAGTAGCCTTTGTACTTGAAGTGTTTTGCATGTATGGCTCTCTCCACCGATTAGAATAATCATAAGTTTTCCTTCTATTCGCTAAAGAATACTTAATCTTTTAAAAACTCATCGTAGTATAGAAAATAATCTTTGCTTTTCTTTGATGAGAGTGAGTAAGTCAGTGAGCCGCCGCCCTCAAAAATTGTGCGTGTGTAGAATGGGGATTTTGTCGTTGTGTCTGTGAGTGTATTTTTGTATTTTGCAATCCTAGCAACATTTTGGCAACTAAAGATTCCAATATCCTTGCTTCCCACGATAAATAAAAGTCCAACACCATATTCATTACATGCCTTTGGGAGTAGCTTTGGCGTTGGGTCGTGTTTGCCTTGTGAGTTTAGAAAGCCCATTAATAAATCAGAGCTTACAAACTCTATAAAATCATATTTTTCAGTAATGTTTTTATAGGTTATCTCATTTGGGGCTATAAGAAATGCTTTGTTGTTAAAACTCCTAAATATCACCATATCGCCAGTTTCAGGCGTCATGTTTGGTGTTGGTAGATAGGGCTGGGTTAATTGTGTAAAGGGGGAGACTTTTGCAATAGCCTTTGTGCCTTCTAGTTTTATCACAACTACACTTGCTACAATCGCTTTGTAAGATGATAAATCACGCAGGATAATGCCACTCTCACCTACTTTAAGATTGATATTTGTAAAGGTTATAAGTGTATCATCGCCTTGCTTATTTATCTCTAGAATCTCGCTTATTTCAGGTTGTGTGATAAGCTTTATAGAATCTTTTGTATTTGTTTCATCTTCTATACTTTCACTACTATATGCAAGATTCCCAAATAATATGCTATTCATTATTAACATAAGCAACGCTGTAATATATCTTTTCATTTATAAACCTTTAGAATCTTAAATCATTCATGTATTACACTCTACCACCCTCATAAAGCTGTCGCATACGCTTCTTTTCCTCTTGTTTTTTAGCTTTTTGCACTTCCTTTGCATAATAGGCTTCGACAGAGAAATTAAGTAAAATCGCAAGTTTTGGTGCTACAAACATTGAGCTATATGTCCCAAAGACAACACCAACAAGAAGTGGCAAAGAAAACCCTACGATAATTTGCCCACCAAAAAGATAAAGTGTCAAGACGACAAAAAACATAGTGAGCGAAGTAAGCGTTGTCCTTGTTAGTGTGCTTGATACGGCTTCATTAATCACTTCATTTGCATTCATCTTTTTGCCTTCAAGCATTTTTTCTCTGATTCTATCAAAGATGATGATGGTATCATTGATTGAGTAGCCAAGCAGGGTAAGTAAAGCTGCTATAACTTCAAGATTTAAATCAATCTTAAAGATAATCACACTTGCTGCGGTAATGACAATGTCATGCACTAAGGCGATGATAGAAGCAAGAGCAAACCGCCACTCATAGCGAAAGCTCACATACGCCATCATCGCAATAGTCGCTAAAACAAGTGATAATATCGCACTTTTACGCAATTCATCGCCGACCTTTGGACCGACTGTATCAAGCTTTCTTATGCTAAACTCACCGCTTGATTCTAATAATGTATGTAAAGTGGTATCAATCTCATTTGCTTTTAAGTTCTCATTAAATGGAATCTTAATAATAATCTCATTATCCGCACCAAAGCGGCTTACTTGAGCATTCTTAAATCGCTCATCTGTCGCTAAAAGTTTGCGTATTTCTGCCATAGGGGCATTTTGCTGTGTGTATTGAATCTGTGCTGTGCTACCACCTGCAAAGTCAATGCCAAGATTAAAACCCACCCCAAAAAATAGATAAAATGAAGCAAGTGTTAGCAAAATAGAAGCAATTAGTCCATACTTACTCCAACGCACAAAATCAAAAATTTTCTGCTGTTTAAAAATCTCCATATTTCACTTCCTTACTAACGCTTTTGCTTTGCTGCTACTTCAGTCTTAGAATCTAGCTTAATGCCAAACCAAAAGGCTAGATTTTTACTTCTTTCTATACGATTACCAAGCCATAGATAGATTCCATGTGTGCCAATTATAGCGGTAACGATAGAAGCTAATATGCCAATACCGGTAGTAATCGCAAAGCCTTTTATAACACCAGTGCCATACACATAAAGCAAAATTGAGGCAATAAGTGAAGTAATATTGGCATCAAAAATGGCACGAGAAGCATTCTCATAGCCAATGCGTAATGACTTTATTACTCCCATGCCAGACTTAAGTCCTTCTCTAATTCTCTCATTAATGATGATATTTGCATCTACTGCCATACCCACAGTTAGCACGATACCAGCCATACCCGGTAGTGTTAGTGTCGCATCAAATAACGCCATAACGGCGATAATCAAAAAGAGATTGATAACAAGGGCAAGAGAAGCAAAGACACCTGCCATAGCATAATATACAATCATAAAGCCCACAACTAAGACAAAGCCGCTGATAAGGGCTATAACGGAAGCTTGTATAGAATCTGCACCAAGACTAGGACCTACAACCCTTTTTTCTATCACAGAAACGGGGGCAAGAAGCGCACCAGACCTAAGCGCTATGGCTAAATCACTTGCTGCTTTTCTATCAAAACTACCAGTAATAATGCCATTGCCACCACCAATCCTTTGATTAATGCTAGGTGCAGAAATTATGCGTTTATCAAGCACAATCGCCAATCTTTTCTTAATATTTCGCCCTGTGAAATCACCAAATATTTCAGCCCCTTTAGAATCTAGCACAAAGCTTACCGCATCATTTTTATTCTCATCAATTGTAGAATCTGCTTTTACAATGGAGCTTCCATCAAGGATAGGGACGGCTTTCAAGGGGAGCTTTGCCATTTCATTTTCAGCATAAGGCAATAGCACAGAATTATACCTCATAGCCTCTTCATCGCTGATTACTTCACCATTCATCATGCGTCTAGCCAAATCTTCATCTACTGCCATAAACTCTAGCTGTGCGTTTTGCGAGATTAACTTTATAAGCCTTTTTTGCTCTTCCTCACTTTGCGCACCCGGCATTTCTACGCGTATTTGATTAATCCCTTCACGCAAGACATTTGGCTCTGTTAAACCAAAACCACTAAGTCGATTGCGAATGGTAAAAATAGCTTGATCTAGGGCATTTTTTTGCACCTTTTTTATAGCCTCTTCATTCAACGCTATGTTAAAGGTATTACCACTTTGAGACCATACCACACCTTCCATATTGCTAAGGATAGATTCCATATCTTTTGTTCTACTTGAATCAAGTAAGATAAAGCTTATAGAATCATCTTGCATTCTAAGCTTATTAATAAAAATATTTTTCTTATCTGTTTGATGCTTTAAATCACTAAGCATACTGCTATACTTATTGCCAACTGCCTCATTTACATCAACATCAAGCAAAAGGCTTAACCCACCTTGCAAATCAAGTCCAAGCGTAATCTTTTTATAACCATCAAAAAAGGGGTATTTGCTAGAATCTTGAAAAAACGATGGAATGCTAAAAAAGATTCCAAAACAACATGCAAGAATAAAGGCTAACAACCTGTAATTAAAGGGTTTTTGTGTATTTGTGTGAATCTTTGCCATACGCTAATCTAACCTAAAATTTATTTTTTATCATGCTTATTTTTAGATTCTTTTTCCTCTTTCTTTGAATCTGTGCTAGAATCATCGTCTTCTGCCATTTCATCAACTTTGTAAGCTACAAATTCCCTTGCAAGTCGCACTTGAGTATCGCCTAACTCTACAACTATAAATCTATCATCTTGCTTGATTACCTCACATACAAAACCACCATTTGTAACGATTTTATCCCCTCTTTTTAAAGATTCAACCATAGCTGCATGTTTCTTTCTTTGCTGCTGCTGCGGACGAAACACAAGAAAATAAAACACTAAAATAAGAACTGCTAATGGCAAAAAACTAATAAGCTCTTGCATACATATCCTTCATATTCAAAAATAAAGCAAGGATTCTAACACAAAAAATGTTAATTTTTTGCTTTACCAGATAAAAGCAAGAATATAACACCAATAATACATGAAGTAAGCGATGCAAGCAATATAGTGATTTTAGATAATTCTTTTGCTTCATGTATATCAAAGGCAAGCTCGGATACAAAAAGCGACATCGTAAAGCCAATCCCAGCAAGCATACCAGCCCCTAAAATATAAGTCCAAGAGATTCCATCAGGTCGTTTTGCAATACCCAACTTTTCACACAAGAAAGACGCAAGGAAGATTCCAATAGGCTTCCCTACAACTAAGCCTAAGAATACACCAAGAAAAATATGGTCTATATTAAAATTAAAATTAGATTCAATGCTTACCCCCGCATTTGCAAACGCAAAGCAAGGCATGATAAAATACGCACTCCAAGGTTGCAAAAAATGCTCTAGTCTTAAGAGTGGATTTTGTGTGTTTATAGCACTATGCTGGACTTCTTGCACAAATTCTAATTTATCATGGTCTAAAAGTATAGAATCTTGTTTATTTTGCTTGTGTTGATAGTTTTTCGCCCATACGCCCATTTGCTCATAAAATGCTTGAAAATCTTTTTTTGCTTTCACAGGGATACAAAATGCTAAAATTACCGCCGCAATAGTCGCATGGATACCGCTTGCATGCACGAAAAACCATAATAAGATTCCAAGTCCAAGATATACAATCAAATGCTTAATGCCACGCATATTGCATAGCACAAGTAGCACAATGATTCCGGCTGAAGCAAGCAGCCACATCAAATGTATAGAATCTCCATAAAATAACGCAATAACCACAATCGCACCCAAATCATCAACAACAGCTAAGGTAACAAGAAAAACTTTCAAGGCAATAGGAATGCGTTTGCCAAGTATAAGCAACACACCTAATGCAAATGCAATATCTGTTGCCATCGGGATACCAAAACCATGACTTGAAGCCGTGCCAATGTTGAGTGCATAATATATCGCACCCGGGACTATCATGCCCCCTAATGCTGCAATAGCTGGAAATGCCGCTTTTGAAAAAGAATTTAACTCGCCAAAAAGCATTTCTCTCTTAATCTCCAAACCAACAAGTAAAAAGAAAAACGACATAAGCACATCATTCACCCATATTTTTAGCTCCATACCCACAAAATGTTCGCCAAACTGAAAACCAAAAGGTGTTTCAAAAATCGTGTGATATATATGTGATAATGGCGAGTTGGCAACAATAAGTGCCATAATCGTGCTAATCCCAAGAAAAATACCGCCAAAAGATTCACTACGGATAAAATTCATCAAAACTTGTGTAACGCGCATTAGTTTCCTTCTCTATCATCAAAAATGAAACTATTATAATAAAAAACTTAAAGCATAATAAAAACAAGAAGTATTTTTCTGCGTTTTTATGTCTTACGATTGTCATAGTTGTGTTTGTTTTATAGCTTGTTAAGTGAGATAAACTAGCAAGTTTAAGACAAGATTTAGCCTAGTTTCTTGTCATTTTGAGCTGTTGAAAGAGAGAAATCTTTTTAGATTCCAAGCTAGATACTTTGGCTAACGCCTCAGTGTGATAGGGATTAGATTCTAGAATCTCTATCTTTATGGGTGAGTGCAAGGTGAGGGAGTGCGGATTTTATAGAATCTGGGTACGAGTAGTGTCATATTGAGCGTAGCGAAATATCTAATACAGAATCTGGCAAAAAGATTTTTCACCTATGGTTCAAAATGACAAGAAAAACTAATTTCTTACTATTTTTTGTGCCACAAGCCATGCATTCCAATCATAAAGGTAGAGAATCTTAACTTCTAAAATACTTAAATAAAGCTTAAAAATAAAACAAGATCCCCCTCTTATTTTATATAAAATTATTTCCAAATCCCATAAAAATGTTACATTTTTTCTATTGAAATGCAGAAAAATCGTTTTTTTTTTTTTGTAGTTTGCGATTTGTTTGTTTTTATTAAAATTTTAAATCCTTTGAGCTTTTTATCAAAGTTAAAGGAAAATTTAAATTATTTTAAAGGATAAACAATGAGAAAAACTCTTAGTATAATAGCTGCAAGCACATTACTTGCAGTAGGGCTTAGCAATACTGCCTTAGCAGATGAGGGTGGAGAGAAAAGCGGTCTATTTGTAGGTGTGCATGGCGGTGTTTCACTCTTTGGTGTGGGAATGTATGATGAGAAAGGTAAAGCGGAGAGCAATCAAACCTACAAAGACAGGGGAATTGATAAATCGGCTACTTCATTTAATGTTGGCTTAAAAGCTGGTTATCAATACTTCTTTATGCCAATAGTGGGAGTGAGAGGCTATCTTGGCTATGATTTTAATGGGAGTAGAATATTTGCGAAAGGCTCAAAACTTGGAACAGGTGTGAAAGATATAAATATATCATTCCAAAATATTACATTGAATGCTGATGTAATGGTGAATTTCCTAAATACAGATAGCTTTACACTCGGTGCGTATGTAGGCTTTGGACTTGGCTATGGTATCACTGGTGTTACAGGTCAAAAAGCAGCGATTGATATGGTTATTAACAATATGAACTACAATGGCTTTAATATTCCTATAAATGTGGGTATTGCAGCGACTTTTGGCGGGTCTCATAAAGTAGAAATCGGTGCAAAAATCCAAGCCCTATCAGCTGGATATAGCTCAAAGACTAAAAATGATAAAACTGAATACCTAATGAATACACATGTGATTAATGTAGGCTATTCTTACATTTTCTAATGTTTTATAAGGCATAACCTTTATTTGTTCTGCCCTATTTTGTTTCAACCTATTTGTTCAGTCTTACAACCCTACATTATTAAAATTCCATTCCCACTTTAAAAGTGGGAATCTTCTGTGATTCTAAACTTGCTTTTAGCCTTAGAATCTATGGTGCAGCGAGAAAAGCAGCAAATCCACATAAATTAAGCGAATTTCAACAAAAATTTTACATTACGGTGGCTATCAAGATTCCCAACAATACCAACTTGCATTGAACTTATCTTCAGATTCTAAAAAACTAAAAAGACCCTAAAGTTATTAAAGTTATTAAAGTTATTAAATACATTCTCATCACGCATATTGCGGTAATGCAATCTCAAGTGATTGTGGGATATTGCCAAGTTGGGCTTGGGCTTCGGCTTCTTCAATGCTTTGAAGTTTTATATTGCCATCTTTTTGGTCTTTAGGGTCATTTTGTCCAGCATTACTGCCACCCCCATCATGTGTGCTGAAGTTTAAATCAAGGCTATTAAAGCCTATTTGCATAAGATTCTGTCGCAATTCCTGTGCGTTTTGCACAAACATTGTCATAACATTCGCATTTGAAGTAATGCTTACCTGCAAGTCCTTGCCTTTCTTAGAAATAGTCATCGCCACTTGCCCTAGATTTGCGGGATTAAGCTCTAGATTAATGCGTGTAATAGGCGGTTTATAGTTTAGAATCTCTTCTTTAAACTGACTTGCAAAATGCTTCATAGCTTCCCTTGCCATCGCATTTTTCATATTCACTTCTTGCTTTGTATGCACAGAACCCACTTCCTGTTTTGCATCGACTTTTTCCTTTGGTGCTTCTTCAACCTTTTTATCCATTTTGCTTATAACTTCTGCTTCTTTTGCTTTAGAATCTGTCTTTAGATTCTCTGCAAATAAAGCATCAAAAGGCTTTTGCACATCCATTTCAAAGGCTACATTTTTAGAATCTTTGATTTCTTTTGGGTCTAAAAACTGCCCTTGTTGCGCCCAGCCTTGATAGGTTTTTTGTATCATAACAGAATCTTTACCATTTGCAATTTTAGAGCTTTGCTGTGCTATGTGTGCGGTGATTTTTGCACGATTGACTTCAAGTATATCTGCTAAATCCTCATCACCTGTAATGCCCTGCAATTCTTCTAAAAACTCTTGCTCCATAATCTCATTGCGGACTTTAGATTCTGTAATATTTTTTGGTTGAATATGCGTGCGTTCAATCACCATAGATTTATCGCCATCACCGATTTTAAACTGCAATTTTTCCATTTCATTTTGTGCTTTTCGTTTAGCATTGGCATTTGCGTCATAGCGGTTTAATAGCTCTGCTAATAGTGCATCTTTTTTTGCTTGTTCTCCCATGTCTTGCATGTTTGTTTTAGCAAGTGAAGTGCTTATTGCCTGTCCTTTATCCTGCAAGGAAAATGCAAGTCGTTCTTTATTACCCTCAAGCAGACTTCTATCCATTAAATCTTGCGGATTTATGGGATTTTTCTTACCATTTTCTATAATCTCCATTTTTTGTAGATTGAGATTTCTTGCTTGTGCTTCCTTTTTTACATCATTGAGACTTTTTAGTTGAGATTCTTTATCTTGTACTACATTTTTTGCTTTAGAATCTGTTGGCTTTACTTCATCTTTTTTAGTGCTTATCTCTTCATCTACTTCAGCTACATTTTCGCTATTTTGCTGCATAGATTCTGCTGTAACATCGAGCTTATTCGCATTATCTTTTTTATCCTTAGTTTTTGTGGAATCTTCTTTTTTTGCGATTTTAGAATCTTTGGGGCTAGATTCCATTTTATCTGTTTTGCCCTCTTTTGCTTCTTTTAGCTTGTCTTGCAGGTCTATCTCTTGTGCGTCTATTTCTTCGCTAGATTCAGTATCTTTATCTTCTTCTTTACTCTCTTTCAAAGCTTTAGCGAGTGTTGCCTCATCTTGCTTTTTATTTGGCTTTGTTGTGAGTGGATTTGGCTCGCTTTCTTTAGCTACATTTTTAGAATCTTTAGAATCTTTTGCTTCTTTAGATTCTTTCATGTCTTTTTTATCTGTCTTTTTTTCACTCTCTTTTGTTTCTTTTGAGTCTTTTATCTTTGTAGAATCTTTTTGCTCTTTACTTGCAAGTGCTTCAGAAAATGAGAGTGTCGTGGTATCTGTATCTGCTTTTTGCTTTGGACTATCTGTGGGCGTTGCTTGAGATTGGCTTATCCCAGAAACATTCATATCAGCGACCATAAAGCACCCCTTATAATTTGTAAATATCGCTAAATGTAGAAGCAAAATTTATTCCCAAATAGTGTATTTTTAATACAATATGATACAATGCTAACTTTCAAAATGTTTTGATTATAAAAATAGGAAAAATATTGCAAACATTTTATTTTATTGCATATAATTGCAGATGGATAGTCAATATTTGATAATTATGCAGGAGTGATGTATGAGTCAGAAAAAAGCTGATTTTTTGGTTGATTTGCCTATGGTTTTTTCGGTGGTGAAACCTGAAGAACTTGTTGCAAGTGCGAATGAATTTTATGGCACAAATATGATTTTGCCAGAGCCCGGCAGCAAGTTTGATGCGCGCACAGAAAGGGGCATTATCCATGAGTTTCATCTCTATAAAATTACGATTAATAAACTTGACAAAGATGAGAGAAGTTTAAAAAACAATGTAAGCGGGTTTGAAACTTTCATGGAAAAAATGGGGATTTTTACAAACCTTTATGAAGTTATGACTTTTACAGAAACTATTACGATTTTTTCTAGCCTTGAAGAAGCCGATGTATTTTTACGCGCATGTTTGCGTTCAAACTCAAACCTAAAAACAAAAAGTGCATTCTTATGCACAGATACAGAGATAGAGGGACTAGATTAATTTTGATATTTATCCTAAAGATTCTACTTTTAGACTAACATGTCTGCTTGGCATAAAGATAGATTCAATATGGCTTTTAATGTAGGGCTAGAATCTTTCATGCTGAAATCTTAATTATGGTTTTGTTTCTACACTTTCTAGTCATAGTAAGTTGTGATACGATTTTTGTAAGAGTTCATATTATTAAATGCATATTTTACTGATGATTCCAAAGTATAATATTTAGAATCTAAAAATTGTCATATTGGGCGTAGCGAAATATCTAATACAGAATCTAACAAAAAGATTTTTCGCCTATGGCTCAAAAAAGCAAGAAAACTAATTTCTTACTATTTTTTGTGCCACAAGCTATGCATTCCAATCATAAGGCAGAGAATCTTAACTTCTAAAATATTTAAACAAAGCTTAAAAATACAACAAGATTCCCTCTCATTTTATGTAAAAATATCGTTAAATCCCATAAAAATGTTACATTTTTTCTATTGAAATACAGAAAAATCGTTTTTTTTTTTTTGTAGTTTGCGATTTGTTTGTTTTTATTAAAATTTTAAATCCTTTGAGCTTTTTATCAAAGTTAAAGGAAATTTAAATTATTTTAAAGGATAAACAATGAGAAAAACTCTTAGTATAATAGCTGCAAGCACATTACTTGCAATAGGGCTTAGCAATACTGCCTTAGCAGATGAGGGTGGAGAGAAAAGCGGTCTATTTGTAGGTGTGCATGGTGGTGTTTCACTTTTTGGTGTGGGAATGTATGATGGAAATGGTAAAGCTTGGAGCGACAAGGATTACAAAGATAGCAAAATGGATAAATCAGCTGCTTCCTTTAATGTTGGCTTAAAAGCTGGTTATCAATACTTCTTTATGCCGATAGTGGGTGTGAGAGGCTATCTAGGCTATGACTTTAATGGCAGTAGGTTGCTTATGAAGGGTGCAGTTTTTGGAGCGGGAGTAAAAGACATTAATCTATCATTCCAAAATATTACATTGAATGCTGATGTAATGGTGAATTTCTTAAATACAGATAGCTTCACACTTGGTGCGTATGTAGGCTTTGGGCTTGGCTATGGTATCACTGGCATGACAGGTCAAAAGGCAGTGATTGATCAAATAATTGGCAAGATGAAATACAATGGCTTTAATATCCCTATAAATGTAGGTATCGCAGCAACTTTTGGCGGGTCTCATAAAGTAGAAATTGGTGCAAAAATCCAAGCCCTATCAGCTGGATATAGCTCAAATGATAAAAATGATAAAAGCGAAACACTCATGAATACACATGTGATTAATGTAGGTTATTCTTACATTTTCTAATGTTTTATTAGATTGTTTTTACATAATCTAGTGTTTTTATTAGGATATTTCTATATCCTTTAATGTTTTTATAGGGCTTATTCTTACATTGCCCAGTGTTTTAAGGGCATAAGCCCTTTTGTTCCAACCTATTTGTTCAGTCTTGCAACCTTACATTATTAAAATTCCATTCCCACTTTAAAAGTGGGAATCTTTTGTACTCCACAGATATATTTTAGATCCCCTTACTTAATCAACTCTCACAACGCGAATACCATAAATAACTATATCTTAAAATATTGCATGTGTTGTTTTAAGCCATCAGAGATTTGCTCTAGCTTATGAATGGTTTCATTTGTATTTTGCAATGATTGCCCTGTGCTTACTGATAGATTAGAGATATTTTGCATATCTTTTGCGATACTCTCCATTGTTGCCTCTTGTTGTCCTGATGAGTGTGCTACCTCTTGGGCTTTTGTGAGAGAATCTTGAGCTTGTTCTTGTATCTGACTAAGCAGTGAAACAGAATTTGAGATAAGCTCTTGTCCCTTTTCAATCTGTGGCACAATGACTTCAATAGATTCTACTGAAGTTTCAATGCCTTGCTGGATTGACTGGATAATCTTTGCAATCTCATTTGTGCTACCTGCAGTGCGTTCAGCAAGTCGCCTTACCTCATCTGCTACGACTGCAAAGCCCCTGCCATGCTCTCCTGCTCTTGCAGCTTCAATAGCCGCGTTAAGTGCTAGTAAGTTTGTTTGATCTGCTATCTCTGCGATAAGATTAGCGCTATTGCTAATCTCAAGTGATTGCTGTTGTAAGCCTCGCATATTATTTGCTGAATCATTAATCAGCATAGTCATCTTGCCTATCTCTTCTGCGGTTGTATTCACCACTTTTACGCCCTCTAGGGATAGCTCCACATTCTTTAACGCGTTTTGTTCAGATAGCTTTGCTGCGTTGGAAATCTCTGAAATAGCTTCATTCATCTCATTAATCTTTGTAGCAATCACTGAAGAGCTTTGCGTTTGAATGGTTGAAGCCTGTTGTGCTTCATTTGAAGTTTTAGCGACTTTATGCGTTGCTTCATTAATTTGATTTGAAGATTCTATAACCGCTTGTATAATCTCTTTTAATCGTGTCTGCATAGCTGAAATAGACGCAAGCATACTGCCCTCACCTTTAAAGGTTACACATTCTTGCAAATTACCATTTGCTATGCGAGATACTGCACGAGATGCAGAATGTGGCTCACCACCAAGTGAGTTTAACAAGCTACGCACAATATATAAAGCGATCAGTACGCCAAAAAGAATACTTGCCCCAACTAGCACAAATAATATTGCCTTAAAGGAATCTACTGCATCTCTTAACTCTTTTGTAAGATTCTGATTCTTTGACTCTTCTAAATTAATAAACTCATTAATCTGTGCTAACCATGTAACAAAATGCGGTGCAATCGCTTGTAACTCTTTTTCTGCCAACTCATTTTGCCCACGCTTTTTCATAGCGATAATATTATCAATCATCGGCAGAGTTGCCATACGCGTTTGACGGATAGAAGCATAAATGCGACTCTCTTCACTATCAAACATATTTTTTGCTAAAAAGTCTTCTTCCATACCATTTGCAGCTTTCATATAAAAATCTTGCAATGCGTTTATTTCTTTCTCAAGATTTGATAATAAAGTCATGTTATTACTATCTGTTAGCACAACATCTCTAATAGCAATAGACCTATCATGCACACTACCACGAAAATCTATAGCATGTCTTTGCTTTAGGGCATTAACATCATTGATTTGACGCAAACTTTTAATAATATAATCCACATTAATAAGACTAATCACTGCAATAATACATGTAAAAAGAAGTAGCACACCAAAGCCTATGCCAAGCATGACACTCACACTCATTTTTTTCTTTTCAGTCGTTTCCACGATTACCTTCCTAAACTTTTAAAACATTGTTGCATTCCGCAAACTTTATAATATATCACAAAAACTTAACCGCAATATTCTAGCATTTATAAATAAATTTTATAGCGTATAGACTAGATTCTATAAAGTTTTGGGGCTTTGAATGTAAGAATATATCGTTGTCTTGTGTTTTTCATATCTATTTATTCTAGATTCTATATCATTAAAGCTTTACTTGTTATAATAACGCTTTTAGAAACTTTAATAAATTGTCATATTGAGCGTAAGTAAATACTAGCGTAGAATCTAAAAGGGATATTTCGTGCTTACGCACCTAATATGACAAGAATTTAGAAACTAAACCATGCAATAAAATCTTGCACTTTTTATCGTAGAATCCACAAAAGATTTGAATAAATCGCTACAATAGCGTTTTATTTCTACAAGCGATAAAGGCAAATATATGTTACAAAACCAACAAGATTGCGATTATAAAAACTACGACTATAAGGCATTTAAGCAACAACATAAAAATTGCATTATAGCAACGACAAAAGAGGAGCTACAAGAAGCCTTGCAAGTAAAGCAACAAGAATATATTGCTTTTTTACAAACAAATATTCAAACAGATAGCACGAAACGAGATTTAAATTACAATCACATAGATGATACAAAACACGCTCCATGCCATATGCAAACAAGCAACACAAAAAAAGCTTTACATGACACACAAGTAGATGAAGCAAAACAAGTTGTAAGCTACAATCAAGTAGATGAAACACAACAAGCCCCGTATAATAATCACATAAAAAACACCAAACAAACTTTGCAAGACAATCACACAGAAGACACAAAGCGACTATTACATTACAGCCAAACAGACAATACAAAACGAGTTTTAAATCATAATCAAACAACCAAACCAAACCAAACTATATGTATCCAAACGGGCATGAGTCATGCAAAATTGCATAATGAAAATAAAGATTCTAATATACATTTCACTTCGCTTGATATTGGTTTCACGCCGACTATGGGGGCTTTACATAACGGACATAAAAGCCTTATAGAATCTAATGTCGCACAAAATCATATAGCCGTTGTCTCTATCTTTGTGAATCCAACGCAGTTTAGCCCAACAGAAGATTTATCCACTTATCCACGCACACTTGAGAGAGATATTGAAATATGCAGGGAAGTAGGCGTTGATATTGTATTTGCGCCAACGAGTGAGATTCTATACACAGATGATGATGAAATCACAATAGAACCGCCCAAAAAGATGGGCTATATCCTTGAGGGATACTATCGTCCCACGCATTTTAGAGGGGTATTGCAAGTCGTGCTAAAGCTTTTTAATCTCATTTCGCCTACAAGGGCATACTTTGGACAAAAAGACGCACAGCAGCTACTCATTATCAAAAAAATGGTGCAACATTTATGCCTACCGATAGAAATCATAGGTATGCCAATCGTGCGTGATTATGACAATCTAGCCTTAAGCTCAAGGAATGTATATTTAAGTGAGAGTGAGAGGCAACTAGCCCTTGCGATTCCCAAAACAATATTTCATTTACAAGATCTCATCACACAGCAAAATATAAGGGATATTGCGATATTAAAGCAAGAAGCAGAAAAGATTCTAGGGAATCTAAACATAGATTATATGGATTTTTACAATCATGATTTAACTTTTGCTACAAAAGCACAAAATTGCATTTTTTTACTTGTAGTTCGCATTGGAAAGATACGATTGCTTGATAATCTTTGGATAGAATAACGGATTTATTTTCACTTTTAGATTCTATGCAACAAGGAATGTTATGCGTATTTTTATTTTATTTTTTTTAACGATTGCTTTAGCTTTTGGGCAATATAAAACACTTGATTCTGCCCTGCTTAATGGCACAAAGCAAGTAGATATTGTGTTATATGGGAATTTTATGTCAAGTGGTGGCGGTGGATATTATACAAATAATCTTTATGGCTCAAATAGATTCTTAGGTAATGCAGGATTGCTTAATGCTTCTGTTGGACTTGGCTATACCACTGGATTTTATTATAATTTGCGTGCGGCAATATCTTTTCGTGCCGCTCAAGGCTTATTAAACTATAACGATGGAGTGAAAAAATACTTCTATAATAATACAGGCAATGAAGTCTTAGGCGGTAGCAGTGTAGCCTTAGGGGAATCTTTTATAGAATATTTTGATGGTGATACAGCGATTAAAGCGGGGAGATTTCAGCCCATTAGCCCTTGGATTAATCACTTAATTGATGGGATCTGGGTGAGAAATGGGAGTGTGAGAAATCTTGTGATTGAAGCGATATGGGCATATAATTTTGGTCGTGTAAGCTATTATGAAATGACACGATTTATGCCCCTTGATAAAACAGGTTGGTTTAATGTTGGGGTAAAATACTATTTTAATGGCGATCAAAAAGATATAAAAAATAGTGCGTATATGAGTGGTTTTACCACCTTTATACCAAGTGTGTTTGCGACTGCGGGCATAAGAGGGCATTTTGCTACAAGATTTAATGGTGGTAATGTATGGTGGTTTGGTGCTGACTTGGGTTTTGCTGGGAGTTTTGAAGATCATAAAAGTCCAAAGTCTTTTCATAATAACACATTCCTTTTTGATTCTAAAGTTACCATTGGATATAAAAATATTGATGCGATGATTGGCTATGTTGCAAGTGGTAACGCAGGAATGGGTAGTCTTGGAATCTTGGGTGTTGGTAATGGCACACAAGCGGATATGTCAAACACTTTTTATACAAATATTCAGCCCTTTTTTGTATGGGGTGGTCGTGCTATCAAAATGGGAAATAACGCACATTTAATCTATGCGGCAACAAGGCTTGGTTTACTTGATAATAAGCTCAATATGTATTTTGCCTATGGTGCAACTTTCTTTAATGGCTCAAATTATTATGGTGGTAATAGAAAAAATCTTACACAAAGCGAGTTTAACGCCATGCTTGAGTTTGGTATCACACAAACTCTAAGTGCTATTACGCATATAGGCAGCACGCATTTTAGCAGGGGTGTGCCAAGCACATTTGAGATTAATGGCGGATTGCGATTTATGTTCTAACTATATTGTAAATAAACTCTAAAATATGAAGTTTTTATATACAAGATTCTATAACAATGCAATATTTTTATAATTTTGTTGCATATAAGGCAAGAATATGCTACACTTGCAACTTTATTTTATTTTAGAAAGGGAGCAGTAATGGCTTTTAATTTTAAAGGGATTTTTCGTTCTAGTGCGGCGTTAGTTTTAGGTGGTGCAATTATGCTTGGACTACTTGCATGTGGTGATTCTAAACAAGAAGAGACAAAAAAGCAAGAAAGTGCCATTGAGACAATCAAAAATAATGGCAAGATTCGTATCGGTGTATTCAGCGATAAACCACCATTTGGATATTATGAAAATAATGAATACAAAGGCTTTGATGTCTATATCGCAAAGCGTTTTGCAAAAGATTTGCTAGGTGATGAGAATAAGATTGAATTTGTGCCTGTTGAAGCGGCAGCTAGGGCTAGTGCTTTAAAAGCAAATAAAGTAGATATTATCATGGCAAACTTTACAAAAACACCAGAGCGAGAAAAGCAAGTAGATTTTGCAAAGCCTTATATGAAAGTAACGCTAGGTGTGGTTAGCAAAGATGGTGCTATCACAAGTGAAGAGCAATTGCAAGGTAAAACTTTGATAGTCAATAAAGGCACAACAGCAGACATTTATTTCAGTAAGCAAAGTGGCATAAACTTACTTAAATTCGAGCAAAACACAGAGACTTTCCAAGCATTCCAGCAAGGAAAAGGTGATGCGCTTTCTCATGATTCTACAATGCTTTATGCGTGGGTAAAACATAATCCAGAATATAAAGTGGGAATCCAATCTATCGGTGAGCAAGATGTAATCGCCCCAGCAGTCAAACAAGGTAATAAAGAATTGCTAGATTGGCTTAATGCTGAAATTGACACTTTACAAAAAGAAGGCTTTTTTAAAGAAGCTTATAATGCAACTTTAGCAAGTGAATTTGGCAGTGAAATCACGGCTGATATGGTTATCTTTGCAGAGTAATTTTAAGTCCTAGAATCTTAATGTTTGGCTAGGGATTCTATGGAATCTCTGGTATCATTGCGTAAAACTACTTTCCACATACTCTAAAAGATTCTTAGGTATTCATGCAATGCAATAAAGGTAAGCAACTTATTTGCTGCAACCTTTTATCTATAACTCCCCAACTATTAGAATCTTTACTAGCTTATATCAAAATTTAACCCCAACAAACTCTCGTGTTTTAAATCTTTTAACTCTTAGTTTTTAATACACACAATAAGAGTGCTGTTATTTTTACCAGTAAGCTCGTAATGTAGATTTGAGGGGTATCTATCAAAAACATTTGCCCATTTTTTTGCCCTAAAGATTCCTTGTAGCGTGTAGGTGCTATCTTGCCGTGTTAAATACCTTGCAAGCTTGGCAACTTGACAGAATCCTGTCGTATCTTGCAGGGCTTGAATAGCATTTTCTAAAATCATTAATTCTTTAGGTTTTGGTGGTGTAGCACTTTTTGTAGATATTTGTTTGCTATTAGTAGTGGGGGTTTTATTTGTGGCGGATTTATTGGTGATTGCTTGGTTATTATTCGTTATTTTGCTTTGTAGGTGGATAAAATGCGTATAGGCATTTTGCAGCGATTCTGGCGTTTTCATCTCGCCAAAGCCAATTGAAATCTTACCTTTTGCCTGAATCTCTAGGGCTATATCTCTAAAATCACTATCGCTTGAGACGATACAGATATGCTCTATATTGCTTTCATACAGAATCTTATAGGCACTTGCTTGGATTTTTAAATCACTGGTATTTTTAAAACTTTTATGTCGAAAAACCTGAATGGGTATCATACCATATTCTTCAACCACTTGTTGTGTCCAATCGCTTTGCCTACTCCAATCCTTAAAGGCATACTTAAGGACTACTTTACCAAATCGCTTTAATCTTTGAAGGATAAAGGGAATATGCGTAGATGATACATTTTCACAATCAAATAAGATGGCTATCATATTATATTACTCCATGTTATAGTGTGAGAATCTACTTGTTGTTACTATGATTCTATTCACAATGATACATGAAATTTTGCCTAATATTTGTTAAAATCTTTGAATAAGTAAATATAAATGAACTTTTACTTAACGCTTATTTTCGTTTGCAATAGTAAGCTTTTTTGCTATAATTTCACGGATTGATTAAATATATTTTCTACAAAAAGAGCTATTATGAAAGTTTATCATTTATCACATATCGATTTAGATGGCTATGGCTGTCAGTTTGTTTCGCGTGAATTTTTCAAAGACATTACATTCTATAATGCAAACTATGGCAGAGAAGTCATGGTGAGATTACAAGCTATTTTGCGTGATATAGAATCTCACAAGGCACAAACAGAAAGTGTAAGCATGTTATTTGGCAAACCAGTAAAAGTTGAGCGAGAGAAAAGTAGCACCCCGCAAAAAGAGCAGTTTATAATCCTTATCACAGATTTAAATCTTACGCTAAATGAGTCAAAATTTCTAAGCGAACAAGTAAAAGAGCTAAAAATGGCACAAGTAGATGTTGAGATTGTGCTGCTAGACCATCATGCTACAGGCGAAGAGAGTGCGAATATGTATAGCTGGTATTATCTTGATATTAATCGCTGTGCGACAAAGATTACTTATGAATATTTGCTAGATCGCTTTGGCTTAGATACTTCTGTGCAGCAGTGGCTAAAGCCTATCGTTGAGATGATTAACTCTGTGGATATATGGCTTGAAGATGGCTTTGGCTTTGAGTTTGGCAAGGTGGCTATGAGTCTTATTGCATCAAGTAATGAGTTTAATCGCTTTATGTTTGATGATGAAAATAGAAATTATAAGCTTAAATTACTAGATTTTGCGCGTAACTTTTTCATTGAATATAGCACAGAAAAAAGTGGCGGTTTAATCGATGGAAAAGCTTTCGATGAAGTGGGCTTTGATAATGCGCTATTTTTTATTAAAAAAGAAGTGCTAGGCGGAAATAAAGATAGTGAAACAATGGATAATATCATCTCACGCGCACAAGTCAAACTGCTTGAGACAAAGAAAGAGCAATGCAAGGTGTATTTTGAAGATAAGGTTGGCTTTCTAAGCTATGGCATGGGTGGCATTTCTGTTGTGGCAAATAAGTTTTTGCAAGAGAATGAAGAGTTTGATTTTTACATGGATGTAAGCAATAGGGGTAATGTGAGTTTGCGATCAAATGGGAATTGCGATGTAAGTGCATTAAGTCAAATGTGCTTTAATGGCGGCGGACATAAGAATGCAAGCGGCGGTCGAATTGATAGTTTTAGAGAGAGCTTTGTATATGATGACATTAAAACGCAAGTGCAAGGACATTTGCAAATGAAAGACGAGTGGGAATTGTAGGGGTATTGCATTTTAATGATGGGGCTTTTAGAGAATAGCTACCAATACACTGGAGCTATTAATTCATAAACTAAATTCAAACCAATAAGGCTGCAATCATATTTTACCCCTTTCTTAAAAAGCTATACATCTGCATTTTTCATGCTTTCTAAATCCTTGCAAAAAATTATTTCACAATTAAAGTCCTTATTTACATATCTCAGAAACTCGCTATTTATGGGCTAAATCTTGGATTATATATGAGCCCAAACATGCAATTTTTAAAAAACACTCAACAAAAAAATAAAAAATGCCGATTTAGTTTGCAACAAGACAAGAAAGACCTAAAGACATCTAACATTTAAGGAGCATAAGATGGCTTTTCAAGTAAATACTAACATAAACGCGTTAAACGCACATGTTAATTCAGTTGTTACCCAAAGAGGTTTGAAAGATTCTTTGGAAAAGTTAAGTTCAGGTTTGAGAATCAACAAGGCAGCAGATGATGCTTCTGGTATGATTATCGCAGATAGTTTGCGAAGTCAAGCAAGTGCATTGGGACAAGCAATTAGCAACACAAATGATGCTATGGGGATTATCCAAATTGCTGATAAAGCGATGGACGAGCAGCTTAAAATTCTTGACACTGTGAAAGTGAAAGCTACACAAGCAGCACAAGATGGACAAACTACTGAATCAAGAAGAGCAATTCAATCAGATATTACAAGACTTATTCAAGGTCTTGATATGATTGGAAACACTACTTCTTTCAATGGTCAGAAGTTACTATCTGGTGCTTTTACAAACAAAGAATTCCAAGTTGGTGCTTATTCAAATGAATCTATTAAAGCTTCAATTGGTGCAACAACAAGTGATAAAATCGGGCAAGTAAGAGTTGCAACAGGTGGGTTAATCACAGCAGCAAACACAGTTAAGCTTACATTTAAAAATGTAGATGGTGTGAATGATGTGTCATTACAATCTGTTAAAATCTCTACAAGCGTTGGCACAGGTATTGGCGTGTTAGCTGAAGTTATCAATAAAAACTCTGATAAAACAGGTATTAGAGCGGTAGCAAATGTTATCTCAACTTCTGATGCTATGGTAAAATCAGGAACAATGTCAAAGGTTATCATTAATGGTATCACAATTGGTGATATTAATGACATTAAAGCTGGTGACTCTGATGGTCGTTTGGTGCAAGCATTCAACGCGGTAACAAACCAAACAGGTGTTGAAGCCTACACAGATGAGAGAGGGCGACTAAACTTGCGAAGTGTTGATGGTCGTGGTATTAAAATCTCTATGGGTGCGAATGAAAAAGGGCAAGATGGTAAAGTCCCACCTACCTCAATTACTTCTATGAATGGCGGTCAAAAGCTTGAAGGCAAAGGTTCTGAAAACTATGGACGATTGTCTTTGACACGACTTGATGCAAGGGATATTGTGGTAATGTCTGCTGCTGATGCAAAAGGACTTTATAAGGCGATTGGCTTTGATAACCAACAAGTTGCTAAAACGGTTGTGAATTTGCGTGATACTATGGGTGAGTTTAACAAGGATGTTAAATCAGCAGCTGGTGCAAACTTTAACTCTGTTGTTGCAAGCGGTGGTGCAGCCCTTGGTGCTGGTGTTATGACTTTAAGAGGTGCGATGGTTGTTATGGATATTGCTGAATCTGCGACTAAGATTCTAGATAGAATCCGTGCGGATTTAGGTTCTGTTCAGGGGCAAATGATTTCAACTGTGAATAACATTTCTGTAACACAAGTAAATGTTAAAGCGGCTGAAAGTCAAATTAGAGAAGTGGATTTCGCTCAAGAATCTGCAAACTTTAATAAGCTTAATATCTTAGCTCAATCTGGTAGCTATGCGATGAGTCAAGCAAACGCTGTGCAACAACATGTTATCCGCTTACTTCAATAGTAGCTATTAGGGCTTGGCTTAAGCCTGCTTAACTTTTACTTTGTCTCCTTATAAGTTACCCTTTTTAAAAGGGTAATGCTATACCCACAAATATGGAAACGAAGTAACATTTTTATCCCGCTAAAAACCATCATTTACTCAAAAAATACTACAAGCTATACAACATAAGATTGTTAAAAACACCTAAAATACGAATGCTTATGCTATGCGATTTGGGAAAAATGAATTTTCTAAAAAAATAGGTCTAAACACTTTGATATAAATAAATTATGCTATAATATTAGGCTAAAAGTTTATGGGATTTTAGAATCATAAGGAACTTATCATGATGAATGAACTACTAAGCAAGACTATCGAAAACTTGCCGCCATTGCCAGAAACCGTGGTGAAATTGCGTAACTATATCGACAAGTCTGGCTCTGATGTGCGTGTGCAAGAAGTGGTTAATATCATTTCACAAGACCCTTTTTTGACTGCTGATTTATTGCGTTTGGCAAACTCCCCTTATTATGGATTCTCACGCGAAATCTCTACAATCAATCAGGTAGTTGCACTTTTAGGTGTAACAAATATAAAAAATATTGCTATTGCTAATTCATTAAAAGGTAAGCTAACGATTAATGTCGCCCCTTATGGTTTGGATACACAGACATTTTTACGCAATTCTAGCGAAGAGGCAAATTTTGTTACCGAATGGCTAGGCGATGAAGATAAGAAATTAGCACAGGAACTCGTCCCCTGCGTTATGCTTTTGCGTCTTGGCATGATTCTATTTTCAAGTATGCTTATACAACAAAAAAAGGATAAAGAGTTTTTAGAACTCATCAAACAAAATAATTATCAAAATATTTCATTTGTAGAAAATGAATTTTTTGGCACTGATCATTTATCATTTTCGGGTTTTCTTTTCAATCATTGGAAATTTGATGAAGATTTGATTGAAAGTCTTGCCTATATTACCGCACCACATGCAGCTTCCGATCATGTGAAGAAAAACTCTTATGCACTTGCTATTGCAAACAGAATCTTTGAGCCATATCAAGGTGGTAGCCCATATAATGTGCATGAAGCAGTCGCTTTAATACAAGAGGCAGCATCACAAGGTATTAAATTTGACCTTGATAATTTTAAAAGCAAACTACCACATGAAGCAAAAATCAATTTAAGTGTCGCCGTGTATTAATCCCCACTTTTTAGCGGTTTTACCGCATAAGATTCTATATTCCTAACCAAATTTGGGTGGGTTGCGGGGTTTAGGGTGCAATTTATAGAGTCTAGATTCTAATATTTGTCATGTTGAGCGTAGCGAAACATCTAAAGACTTGGAAATGATAAAAGAGTCTAAACAAGATTCTAATATAGAATCTAGAAAAGATATTTCGTGTTTGCGTACTCAATATGACAAGAATCTAGATCCATAACAAATTGTCATACTGAGGCGTTAGTCGAAGTATCTAACACAGAATCTAATTCTATTCCTATTTACAAGGTTTATTATGCAAGATTTTATTAATCCTTATAGAGATACAAAACATATACAAGCATTAAGCAGTAAAATTAATAAGATTTCACAAAACCTGCAAGAAAAGCTTTATATAATGGAAGTTTGTGGCGGGCATACACATACACTTATGAAATATGGCTTAAAAAGCCTTTTAGATTCTACAAACATTTCTTTCATACATGGACCGGGCTGCCCTGTGTGTATCATGCCAAAATCACGCATTTCACAAGCCTACACACTCGCCATGATGCCCGATGTCATCTTACTCACACTTGGTGATATGATTAAAGTGCCGGGGGCTTCTGGCTCTTTGGCTGATGCGCGTGCAAGGGGTGCTGATGTGAGATTTGTGTATTCCCCATTTGATTGCCTAGCAATTGCAAAAGAGAATCCAAGCAAAAAAATCGTGTATTTTGCCATAGGTTTTGAGACAACAACGCCAATGACTGCAGCATTACTCAATCGTGCTATCAACATGGGATTAGAGAATCTCTTTTTACATATTAACCATGTTTTAGTGCCTCCACCCGTGCGTGCTATCCTTGATGATAAAAGAGCAAAGGTAAATGCCCTTATCGCTCCATCTCATGTGAGTGTTATAAGCGGTTCTAAAATCTATGTGCCACTCGCAAATGATTATAAGATTCCAATCGTTGTAAGCGGTTTTGAGCCAGTGGATATGCTTGAGAGTATTTTGCATATTGTAGAGCAAAAACTCGCGGGAAAGCATGAAGTCTTTATGCAATATTCTCGTGCTGTAAGCATGGAGGGCAATCTCAAAGCACAAGAGATGACAAATACTTATTTTGAAGTCGCCCCAAGCTTTGTGTGGAGGGGGCTAGGAGCGATTCCTAATTCAAGTTTAAGATTAAAAAAGGAATATCAAAAGTTTGACGCAGAGTTTCATTTTAATCTTGAAGAAGTAGAGGTTAAAGAGTCAAAGCATTGCCTTTGCGGTGAGATTCTAAAAGGACTTGCTATGCCAAAAGATTGCAAAGTTTTTGGTAAAGCCTGCACGCCAACAAAGCCTATGGGAAGCTGCATGGTAAGTAGCGAGGGTGCTTGTGCGGCGTATTATAAATATGGTGTGTTGCAGTAATCCTAACACGCTCAAGAATCTTTTATGACAAATTTTTACCAATGAGACAACAGAGTCCCACAATACAATAGCCTTTCAAGCATAGCTTTATTGCATAGATTCAAATCCAAATCATCTTTTTACACAAGTTTCAACACTTAAAACTTATAACTATACGCAATGTAAGGATTATAGTCTGCTACCAAGCCATCTTGCTCTACGCGTAGTGATTGAGTTGGTAGGAATTTAACGCCGATTTCTACCCTATGATGATAGGCGATTAATGCGCTAAATCCACCTTGCACCATTACATTACCACTTGCTTTAAAGTTGCTTACTTCTTGTGATGATGGTGTGATAATGGGGGTTTGCATATCAAAATAGATAAATGCCCCAGCTCCAATACCAGCAAAAAATCCTAGTGTATTTTTATAATTTTTATCAATGAAAAAATCTATCATGATATCTAGCCCAAGACTTGCCATAAGAAAAGTGCCATCATAGGCATTTGCATCTGTGCGTATGGGCGAAAGATTGTCATTTGTAAAATCTAGGGCGAAATATCCACGCATACCTATGTATTCATCAAGGTAGCTAATCACTCCACCTCTAACGCCCATTCCCATGCTAAACACATAAGAAGGTTTATTATTCAGCAATCTTTGAGTGGGTATCATATTGAGTGCAACCATGACATACATGCCATTTCTCTCCTTATTTGCTTGTTTGAGTAGTGAGAGCTGTTTTGGCGTTTTTTCTGGTAAGCTAGTCTCTCTTTGCACAGAAATATTTGTTTGTTGTTGGGCGGTGCTTAGTGGTTGCAAATAATTAGCAGTATTATCTTTTGGAAAAGCATTAAAATCATTAGCACAGCATATACTAAAACTAAGGCAATATAATAGCTTTTTTATAGAATCTATATTTTTAAACATATTAAAGCAAACTTTCTTCATAGCTAATAATTCCATCTTTAAATAATTTTTGACTTTGTTTCTCTAGTGTCGGTATGCCTTGATAAAGAGATTCTATAAAGCTTTCATCTTCAAGCATCAAAGTTTTAGAATCTAGTCTTTTATGAATGCTAAAATCAAATACTTCTTGCAATAAGATTCTCTTCCCATAGCCCTGTCCATAGCACTCATGACAGCCTTGTGCGTGAAATTTCCCTTGTATTTCTTCCTTACATGCAGGACAGAGTGTTTGTATTAATCTTTGAGAGATTATAAGCTTTAGTGTGGTTTGCAAAATGTATTCCTTTGCACCAAGATCATATAATCTAGCAAGGCTACTTTTACAATCACTTGAGTGGATACTTGCCATGACTAAATGCCCTGTTAAAGCCGCTCTCAAAGCAATATCTAATGTCTCATTGTCGCGTATTTCGCCTATCATAATAATATCTGGGTCTTGACGCAATATGTATTTTAATGCCTTTGCAAAGTCAAATGATAGCTCTTCATTGACTTGCGTTTGTGTTATGCCTTGTATTTCTTGCTCGATGGGGTCTTCTATTGTTATAATCTTTTTTGTGCCATTATGTAAGAATCTAAGGCAATTATAAAGTAGTGTGCTTTTACCACTTCCTGTTGGACCGCTAATAAGGATAAGTCCGCTTTTTGTAAGCAAAGCTTTTTTTAGAATCTCCAAAATCTCTACTGATAATCCTAAAGTATCTAAGCTTTCAAATCGTTTATTTGCATGTGGGATACGCAATACAATGCTTTCACCTCGTAATGTAGGCATAAAAGATAATCGCACATCACAATCTCTCTTATCGTTTTTATAGATAAGATTCTCTAGCTTTAGATGTCCATCTTGTGGTAATCTCATTTCATTAATATCAAGTTTGCATAAAAGCTTTAGTTTCTGTGAGATTTTTGCAAATAATGTAGTATTTATATCCAAAAAATGCACTAAGATTCCATCAATGCGTAATAGACAGAAGGCTTTAGAATCTTGCAGGAATAAGTGAATATCACTTGCCTGCATAGTAAGCCCAAAGCTAACTAAAGATTCTACAAAATTGCTTTGCAATTCATCTTTTTGACAATATTGTTGTAATTGTAAAGCAAGGCTTATTTCTTTTAAAAAGTCTTGTTTGCATAGATAAAAGATTAATTCTTCTTTATAGCTTTGTTGCAGTTTTTTTGTAAGTGTATCTCTATAACTCGCACTAAAAGGCTCATAAGGTAATACACCAAGTCTATATACAGAATCTGTGCTTTTATGCTTATCATAAAAAATTATATTTGGGAGATAGCTTTGCGGTATTTGTAAAGCTGCATGGATAATATGATAGCTACTTGATAATAGAGATAAATATCTATCGCTCAAGTCTTTTTGCATAAGATAAGATTCAAAGTAGGGGTGAGATTCTATAAATTTAGAAAAGATTATTGCTTTTTGCGTGGTGAGTAATGTATAAAGAGATTCTAAAAAATCTTTTTTGGATTTAGAATCTAGTGTATTAAAATAGTCTTGTGATTGAATATAGGGATTGGTGTGTAAAGATTCTGTGATAAGAGATTGTGTCATAACATTTGCCTATATTGCTTCTTTTAATTCTTATTTACAGATTCCATAAATAAAGGGTCTTTACATAAAAATTCTTCAAATAAATATTTGTGTTCTTCTGGCAGGGCTTTAAAAATGGTATAGGCTAACTCTCGAATCTCTTTTAATGCAGCCTTTGCGGTCCTTAGCTCTAAAAAGTTTTGCAAACTTCTAGCATTTATACTCCATGCTAATTCGCTCTTATAGCATTCAGGGATTAAATACTTTGCTATATCATTAGCAATGCCATCTTTTACTGCTAAACGCAGATTTTCTAAGGCTTTTATACTTTGGTCTTTTACTCTTTCATTGCTTGAAAGCATGATATATTTTTCTGCTCTTTTATAGTTTTCTTCACATAAGGGTAAAAAGCTTTCTTCTTTATTGAGTTCTTTTAGCGTATATCTTGTGCTTTTCACTGACAAGCTTGCTATTCTATGCCTTGCTAATTCTTGCAGACATGCCCTTGTTATACCTTTAATCTCAAAGTTATAATATAAATGCTCTAGCGTAGATTTATGCTTATTTACATTTCCTACACGATATATTAAGCCTTTATCAATATCACCACCATTATCGCTTTTATTATGACTATCCCAACAAGTGCGTATCGCCCTGCTACAAACACTTAAAGGGGTAAAGTGTAGCAATGTTACTTGTATATTAGCTTGTGTGTGAATCTCTTTTGTTTCTAAACTCTCTTGTGCCATTACCACCCTTTTTTGTTGTCTTTTATCATGCTGTATTGATTATGTTTTAGAATATGATTTTAATGCGTTAAATTTTGTAAAAATCAGCGAAATTATAGCAAAAAAATGCCAAAAATAATGCGTTCATATTCTTGCTAGATTCTCACATTTGTGAGAAAAATTTCTAAAAGAAATTATTTTTTAAGTATAATCAAGCTTTTATATTTAAACTATATTTGGACTAGAGGGCTTTGTATGTATTCGCATTTGTTTTATATCATCATGTGGGCAGTTTGCTTTGTGCTTGTTATACCTGTGCTTATTGTGGGCGTTATCTATGTATTTATGAGTAATAAGCCACCAAAGAAAGTTGAAAATACAATGCAAATCATGTTTAATATCATAAAAGGCGCACAGACAAAAGCCGCATTTACCGCCTCACTAGAGCAGTTTAAAGGTAAATATGGTGTGTTAGCTGATGAGAAAAACTTTGATTTATGGATTCAGTGTATTAAGGAATTAGCAAATTCATCTCATTGGGATACAGACGCGATAGCAAAGTTTGGACAAGAATTAGAAGATAAAAATGCAGCACATGCAAAGAAAATAGCCGTAGCCATAGCCACAGTGCTTAAAACAAAAGATCAGAAAAAATAAGATTCTAAGAGTAGATATGAATAAATTAGCAATTTATCCGGGGACATTTGACCCACTTACAAACGGACATTTAGATATTATCAAACGCAGTAGCAAAATGTTTCAACAAGTAATAGTCGCAGTAGCAAGCTCTGAAAGCAAGAATCCGCTTTATAGCTTAGAGCAAAGAGAGAAAATGATAAACCTTGCATTAGAAGAACACAAAGATGAGATTCCAAATGTAAGCTGCATTACCTTTAGCAATCTACTTGCAAGTTTAGCTGCTGATATGAAAGCAAAGGTGATTATAAGGGGATTACGCGTAGTGAGTGATTTTGAGTATGAACTGCAAATGGGCTATGCAAATGCCTCGCTGAATGACTCGCTTGATACAATATATTTTATGCCGACATTGCAAAATGCTTTTATTAGCTCATCGATTGTGCGTAGCATTATCGTGCATGGTGGGAAGTTTAGCCATCTTGTGCCAGAAAGCATTCACTCTTATATACAAGCATTGCATTCAAAAGAGTTATAATGAAGTATTATGTAATTGAGGGCATTGATACAAGTGGCAAAACAACACAATGTAATCTCATAAAGCAAAACTACCCTTGCGTGAGTTTAGAAAACTATAAAGATTCCATAAAAGATTCTATCATCGTATTAAATGAGCCCGGCAGCACATATCTTGGGAATCTTGTAAGAAAGATTCTACTAGATAGCCAAACACAGATAAATGAAAAAAGCTCATTTTTACTCTTTTTAGCTCAAAGGGCTGAACTCTTTTTACAACTAAAAAATATCTCAAATACAATTATCGCTGATAGAAGCCTTATCTCTGGTGTAGCCTATGCTAAAACGATTGATATGCGTGAAGCATTGAATCTTAATCTCTTTGCAACGGGGGGAATCCTGCCACAAAAAATAGTCTTTTTAGAAACTTCAAAAGACACGCTAAAAAGTCGCCTTAATGCAAAAAGTCTTGATAATATAGAGCAAAAAGGCATACAATACCTACTTGACACGCAAAGCTACTTTAAAGAGATATTAGCGTATTTACAAGATGAAAACTTTATAGAATCTAACCCCAACATAAAAAAGCCAGATATTTTAACACTAGATTCTGCCATGCCTAAAGAAGAAATACACAAAAGAATTTGCAGCTTTTTTGGAATCTAGATGTATTGCTCAATGTGTGGAAAGCTTACATGGCACATTATATGCAAAGAGTGTTTAAAACATTTAGAATACATAGATTCTAAGCGAGTGCTTGATAATGGAGTAAAAGTTTTTAGTAGCTTTGCTTTTAGTGAGTTAAAACTACTACTAGCAAGTAAGAATAACATTATTGGTAGTAGAATTTTCAAACGACTAGGTATTTATGCACTATCAAATTTTTTTGAAAGATATAAAGATTTAGCCAAATTAAAGAAGCAAGAAGTAGCCATTCTATCTATACGCAATAAAGCTATTGGTATGTATTCTCATAGTGCGATTTTAGCACAATGCTTTAAAACATACGGATTCAAAGTCTTTCATAATGCCTTAATGATAGGTAATAATAGCCATTTCTCTCATCTTACAAAAGAAGAGAGACGGACGCTTGGTAGAAACTTTTCATTTCATTTTAAGCATGATTATTTAGCTGTGATTCTGGTTGATGATATTATAACCACAGGACAAACTCTACTTGAAGCAAGTGATATTGTTAAGCAAAATAGCTATACACCACTCTTTGCATGGACACTCTGTGATTCTAGGTATTAGTTCATAGATTTAACTTCGGTATTAAAATATTGTATAATAACTTTTACACATAAAAACTAGGATAAATTGCAAAAGGATATGTATGCAAGCCATCATTTTAGCAGCAGGGTTTGGCTCAAGACTTAAGCCAATGACCCTAAATAAGCCCAAACCGCTTTTAGAGATTCGCGGGAAAAGCATTTTAGAAAATATGATCTCTATCTTAAGAAAAGGTGGGGTGCAAGATATTATCGTTGTAACAGGCTATAAGAATCATTTGTTTGATTCTCTATCAAAAAAGCTTCATTTTGAAAAAGTCGTATTTGATGACTATGCTACTTGCAATAGCTCTCAATCGCTTTTATATGTAAAGCATAGAATCCAAAAAAGCACAATCATCTTAAATGGTGATTTATATATTACAGAAGATTTTTGTAGATTTTTTAAAAGTGGGGTATCGCAATTTTTAGCACAAAAGATTCCAGATAATACGACTGCGTGGGGCTATATTGTTGATGAAAATTATAGAATCTTAGATATTGATACAAATGCGACAAGTGGCTATGGAGATGGTATTGCATATTTTGATAATACGCAAGATATTGAAGTTTTTAAAGAAAAATTAGCGCAATGCGATAGTGATGAATATTGGGAATATGCGGTGTTAAGAAGTTTAGATTCTATAAATTATTATGCCTTTCCTTGTGATACTTTATACACAGAGATTGATAGCTTTGCTGATGCGCTTTATCACAGACTTTTAACGCCAGAAGAGATTGCGATTCAGTGTGCTGACGATAAAAAGGCAGTGCGTTTAGCAGGTATTACAAATATTAATTATCTCATTACATTTCAAGGCAAACAAAAAGTGATAAGAATTCCGGGCAGTGGGACAGAAAATGTGATTGACAGACAAGGTGAGCGAAGCATTTTAGAACTTATAGAGAATCTAGATATTACACCTAAGAGTGAATTTTATGGTAGTGGCATAAAAATGAGTGATTTTTTATGCGATTATAAAAGCTTAGAAAAAGCCCAAATTACAGAAAAAGTATTAGAAAAACTCCTTGATTCACTCTTAAAACTTCACAGCATACCACACAAAGATAATACAGAGTATAAGCCCATAAAACTCTACAATGAGATTCTAAAATATGAGAAATTAGCAAAAATCGCACTCACAACGCCAAAAGAGCATAAATATGTCATCGAAGTGGCAAGAAAGCTTGATAATGGGGGGGGGGGGTGCTATGCCATAGAGATTTGCAATTACCCAATATCCTTTTTAATGGAAGTGAGATAAAACTCATTGATTTTGAATATGCTGGCTTTAGCTGCATTGAATGGGAGTTTGGGAATCTAGTCGCAGAGTTAGAACTCACTCAAGCACAAATAGAGCATATCATACATTACTACAATAAAAATAGCTTGCAAACACTTACCTTTCAAAGTGTGATTGAAGGCTCACTTATGGCAAACTATATCTGGGCGTTATGGGGGTGGATTTATAATCGCATTGATTTAGGAAGAGATTATCTTTTTAGATTCCAAAACAATCTTACTTTATTACAGAATCTTACGAAAAATAAGTCTTTGGGGGTATGATATGGGGAGAATAAGCGGACATATTTTAGCTTTTAGTAGCGTGTTTTTTTGGTCAGCCCTTTATGTTTCTGTGAAGATTCTATTAGATTATTTATCGCCTTTTGAGTTGCTTATTTTACAATTTGTATTTGGCTATATTATGCTATTTATGATGAAGCCGACTTTTCTTAGAATCTCACTCAAAGAGGAAGCAATGTTTGCCATTGCGGGCTTATGTGGCATTAGCATTTATAATCTATTTTTGAATCTTGCCATAGAGCAAACCTATGCTTCAAATGTGAGTGTCATCATCGCTACCGCCCCACTTTTCACAGGTATTTTTGCCTTTATGCTTAGGATTGAAAAGCCTTATAGAAATTTTTTTATAGGCTTTATGCTGTGTATCGTGGGCATTATTTTGCTGAGTTATGGCGATGGTGAAGCGGTAGGATTTAATCCATTTGGCGATATGTTGGCTTTAATCTCGGCTATTGGCTGGGGGGCGTATTCTGTGGCGATTGTTAGCATTATGGATAAGGGATATAATATCATCATTGCGACAAGAAAGATAGTGTTTTATGGAATCTTATTTTTAATCCCGGGCTTTTTTATATTTGATTTTAAGCCGCAATGGCACGAACTTTTAGAACCTATGGTAGCATTTAATTTCATTTTTATTGTGCTTTTTCCATCAGCCCTTTGCTTTTTAATGTGGAACAAGGCGACTTTGCTTATCGGTGCGATTAAGACAAATATTTATGTGTATCTTACGCCTATTATTACGATTATCGTGGCGATGATAGCTATTGATGAGCGACTTGGATTCTATGGAATCGTAGGGGTTATTTTAACGCTATGCGGTGTTATTATTGGTGAGTGTAGGAATAAGAGAGTATAGTTTATTCTAACTTCAAGCGTTTGACTGAATCTAAAACTACATGCTTACATACAAGCTAAACTTAAAGCATTTTAGCAGATTGCTACAATGCTTTCTAACCTTTCAACTTTTGCTGGTCTTTAAGGTAATTAAAAAGTAATTCACTATATCCAAAGCTACCACTCAAATTCTCTGAAAGCTGCTCTTTAAACATAGCATTATAAATATCACTACCGGGTTGTTTAGGATACAATGGATTATCAAGGTTTAATGCTGTATCAAGCAGGGTTTTAATAAAGATTGCCTCAAATTTATCAGTTTGTTCTCGCAATGCCTTATCACTCTCAAGCGTCTTGCCATCAACCTTTGCTTTTAAATCCTTGATTAAGCCACTCTCTTTTGATTGTGCTAATGAACTCATAGTGCTAGTCGTATCAAGTTTCATAATGTCTCCTTACATTTAATATAAATAAAGTCAAGCAAAATAGATTCCCAAACCACACAACACAATCATTGTAGCAAAAAATAAAAAAGATAAAACACAAAAGTTTTATTTTTGTATTTATTGCATTATAATTGTGTAAAAGTTTAGACAAGGAAGTAGAATGCTGCAAAAGATTCTCATATTTTTTTATATTGCCTTTTCTCTTCATGCTTTTGCTAATGATAATGTTTCTATACTAAAAAGCTATATTGCTAGTGAATATAAACGCATATATCCAGAACTCACCATAGAATCTATATCGCTTGTTACTCGAAATACACTCGATCTTTATGCAGTGAGCATTGTATCAAAACAGCTAAATACAACAAAAAGTGCGAATGGCTATCTCACTTTGCAGTATAGACAGAATGGAAAAGTCTTGCAAGATTCTATACGCTATAGTATAAATGGTTCTATACAGATTCACACCGCCACAGAGAGTATTAAAGCAGGTAGCAACATAACCACAAATAGCTTTATGACTAAAACGCAGGACTTCTCATCACTCGCCCTAATCCCTGCTAGTAGATATGAGATACTGCAGTCAAGTGCAAAAGTCTATATCCCAGTCAATACCATAATCTATCGTAATAAACTTGCTAAAAGAATGCTTGTGTCTAAAGATTCTAATGTCAAAATTATATTCCGTGATAATGGCATTGAAGCAAGTGCAAGCGGCAGAGCATTAGAAAATGGCGTGCAAGGCGATACTATTAAGATTGAGAATCTTGAAAGCAAACGCACAATCAATGCAAAAGTCATAGCTGAAAATGTCGTGCAGATATATTAACCTTGAGTGTTTGCTATCTGGATTCTATATCCTAAAACACACACATAAGCCTTCTTTTTTTGTGCGTTTTGTGAAGAATTCTACTTTTGTGTTGTGAATCTTTGCAATTTCTTTGACAATAAAAAGTCCTAGTCCAAGTGAGTGGCTGCCCTGCTTTGTATTGCTGCCTTGATAGTATTTTTTTGTAAGATTTGCAAGTTCATTTTTTGCCACACCTAAGCCATCATCAATAACGGCGATATAACCATCATGTATTTGCACGATGACCTTTGTGTTTGCATATTTTAGTGCATTATAGATGAGATTGTTTAGGACTTGCTCTATTAAGATTCTATCTGCAAATATAAGGCGATTTTTACCCTCTAGCACAATCTTTTTATCCTGATATACCGCTTTTAAAAGATAATTATGGAATCCTTCTATGACCTCTTCACAAAGCAATAAAATATCAAATTGCTCCATTTTTATGGCAATGACATTGTGTTCTAAACTCTCGCTTAAAGTAAGCTTGTTTAAAAGGGCATTAATCTTTTTGCTATATATCATAATGCGATGCAAAAGCTTATTTCGCATTTCTTCTTCCATTTCCTTGTGAATCATAATGGTTTCAATACTTGCTTGAATAATGCTTAGCGGATTTTTTATCTCATGTGAGATACTTGCTAGAAGTTGTGTTGTTTGGAGATTTTTTTCATGCAGTTTTCTGGTGCGTTTTTGGATTCTATTTTGTTGTTTTTGCATGGCTTCACTTAGGGCTTTTAACTCGCTAATATAGGGATTATTATCCTTTTTTAATGCCTTAAAATTAATATCTTGAAACTTCTTTTCTTTTAGATTGCAAAGGGCATTTTTTGTAGATTCTATAAGATAAGCGTCTTTATCTATATCTTTTTTGCGTAAAAAATGTGCTAATACAAGAAGTAAGCCAAGTAGATTACAAACTATGGCTATGCTTGTAAAATCAAGAAGGATTGCAAGAATGGATATTGCAAAGAAAGTCCCATAAACTAGCATAGTTTATAGCCCTCATTGCGTATGGATTTAATCTTTACTTCTTTAGTTTCTTTCTCTATTTTTTTACGCAATCTTTTTATGCCGACATTTACGCTATTTTCATGATAGCCATCTTTATTGCCCCATGCGTGTTCGAGTAAAAAATCTCTACTCAATGCCTTGCCTGCATGCTGCATGAAACATTGCATAATGCGTGTTTCAAGTGGGCTTAATTGAATATTGATATCTTCAATGCTTAATTCCTTTGTATCGACTTCTAAGGTTATATTTTTGTATTTCAGCACAGATCGCACAGAATCTTTTTTATATCTTCTTAGCACTGCTTGAATGCGCGCTACAAGCTCATCAAAGTTAAAAGGTTTTGTTACATAATCATCAGCATAATGTAGCCCCTTTACCCGCTCCATAGGCAAAGACAAGGCACTCACTACAATAAAGGGTATATCATAGCCTAAATCTTTTATTTCCTTAATAAAGTCTAGCCCATCTTCTGCCACGAGATTCCTATCTACTAAGATAAGGGCTACATGCTCTTTTTTTAGGAATCTTTTTGCCATATCAGTATTGAGACAACCGACAACCTCATAACCACTTGCGTTTAAGGCAGCATTTAGATTAAGCTCGATTAAATCAAGCAAATCTTCTTCATCATCAATACATAAAATCACTTCATTCACTAGCTATCCTTTGCTTTTGTTAGTTAGCAATACGCAATTTTGGATTCTACCTTTTTTTCAATAATATGTAACCAAATAATCCAAATCTATACGGCATAATTAGGCAATATAAGGCTATTTACATACAAAATATTTTGATACAGAATCTTAAAATTTATAGCAAAGATTACATAAAACATTTACAACTTGGTTTTGATCCCAATATATTATTTTTTGACAACTTTATGATAGAATGGTTACTTTTTAGTTATTTTGTAAATTTGTATCTAAGAGAAAGGGGCTAACATGAAAGAATCAACATATATTTGGAAAAATGGCAAACTTGTCGCTTGGAGTGAAGCGACCACGCATATTTTAAGCCATACTTTGCATTATGGTAATGCCGTGTTTGAAGGCACAAGGGCGTATATGACAAAAAAAGGGTTAGCGATATTTCGCCTTGATGACCATACAGAAAGGCTTCTTAATAGTGCAAAGATTCTATTAATTAAATGCCCTTATACAAAAGAAGAACTCAAACAAGCACAAATTGATTTATTAAAAGCAAATAGCAAGGATTTTAAGGGTAATGTCTATATCCGCCCGATTATTTATCTTGGCTATGGGGCTATGGGGGTTTATCATTTAAATTCGCCCGTTGAAACCGCAATAGCTGCATGGGAATGGGGTGCATATCTAGGCGAAGAGGCTTTGCAAAAAGGCATTCGCGTAAAAATTAGCTCTTTTGTAAGGAATAATGTAAAATCTACAATGGGTAAGGCAAAGGCGGCGGCGAATTATCTTAACTCACAAATGGCAAAGCATGAGGCTATTGCAAGTGGCTTTGAAGAGGCTTTATTGCTTGATGATAATGGTTTTGTAGCAGAGGGTAGCGGTGAGTGCTTTTTTATCGTTAGAAATGGGGTATTAATCACACCGCCTTATGATAACACACTAGAATCTATCACACAAAAAACGACTATTGAACTTGCAAAAGATTTGGGCATAAAAGTTGAGCAAAGACGCATTACACGAGATGAAGTGTATATTGCAGATGAAGCGTTTTTCACTGGGACTGCCGCAGAGATTACGCCTATTTGCGAAGTAGATTTCCGCACTATTGGTGCGGGTAGTCGTGGAGAGATAACAAAGAGATTGCAAGATGAATTCTTCAAAATCGTTATGGGGGAACATGAAAAATACAAGCATTTGCTGACATACATTAACGAATAATGTTTGCATTTTACATGAAGCTGTGATTGCAAACAATAGATTCTATAATATTGTGTTATAATCACGCTTTGACTATAATCTAGACCTATACAAAGGAACTCAATGCCAATAGATTTAAACGAACATAGACGCAAACAACAAAATAATACACCAAAGCAAACACCGCCAAATAATGAAAATAGAAATAATGGAAATGGCAATAATAATGGTAGAAACAATAAGGGCGGATTCAATATGGATTCTATGCCGATGCCAAATATGCCAAGTGGCAAGTTTCTAACCTTTATCATATTTGCGGTTATCTTTATAGTGATTTTTGTGTTAGCACGACCATTTGTCATTATTAATTCTGGTGAAGTTGGAATCAAGGTAAATCTAGGTAAATATGATGATGTGCCTTTAACGCCGGGCTTACACTTTTTTGTGCCAATCATTCAGCAAGTCATCGTTGTAGATACTAGAATGAGAGTATTGCATTTCTCACGCAATGAAGATATGGGAAGTGTAGGAAGAGATGATCAAAGTGTATTGCGAAATGATGCGATTAGCGTTATGGATTCTCGTGGTTTGCCTGTGTCTATTGAGCTTACCGTGCAGTATAGACTAGACCCCGATAAAGTCCCAGAAACCATTAAAAATTACCGCGTATCATGGGAACAAAAAATCATTAATCCAGTTATAAGAGATGTTGTGCGAAGTGTTGTTGGTAATTACCCAGCAGAAGATTTACCAAATAAACGCGATGAGATAGCAGGACTTATCACTTCAAGTTTTGAGACCAAATTGCAGGCTACACCAAATCAACCTGTTATTTTTGACTCTATCCAATTAAGAGAGATTGTATTGCCACCTATGGTAAAAGAGAGAATTGAGCAAGTCCAAGCCGCAAAACAAGAAGCAGATAGAGCAAAACAAGAAGCAAATGCCTTGAGAGAGAGAGCGCAAGGTAGAGCCGATGCGGCAATTATTGAGGCAAAAGGTCAAGCACAAGCAAACCAGCTTTTAAGCGAGAGCTTATCACAACGATTGCTTGACTTGCGTCAAATAGAAGTGCAAGGTAAGTTTAATGAAGCATTGAAAGAGAACAAAGATGCACAAATTTTCCTTACACCGGGTGGTTCTGTGCCAAACATTTGGGTAGATTCTAAGTCGAAACAACGCACAACAATTAGCAATCATTAATATTTGGGGCATTGTATGAATCTTGTAGAGACAATATTATGAAGCGAGTGGATAATATGAAATGCTTACATATTGCTTGGGATAATAAAGGATTAATCCCTTGCATAACACAAGATTCTATAAGTAATGAAGTGCTTATGCTTGCCTATATGAATGAAGAAGCGCTAAATCTTACTTTACAAACAGGGATAGCACACTATTTTTCACGCTCAAAACAAAGGATTTGGAAAAAGGGGGAGCAAAGTGGTAATATACAAGAAGTGTGTGAAATAAAGCTTGATTGCGATAGCGATTCTATCTTACTTCGTGTGCGTCAAAAAGGTGTGGCATGTCATACGGGTGAGTTTTCATGCTTTTTTAAAAACATTGATTCTATAAATAAAGATTGTGCTACTACTAGGCAAGAGAGCCTAGAGACTACAAAAGATTCTCTAACACACAGCCTAAATACTTATGATACACTAGATACACTTTATCACACGCTTTTAGAGCGTAAGAATGCAGATAGCACAACTTCTTATACCGCTTCACTTTTTGCAAAAGGCACAAATGCTATTGCAAAAAAGATTATTGAAGAAGCAGGGGAATTTTGCTTTGCATTAAAAGATAGAGATTCTAAAGAGATTATTTATGAATGTGCTGATGTGTTTTATCATATTGTAGTGGGACTTGCGAGTGAGAATATCCATCCAGATAGAATCTATCAGGAGCTTATAAGACGCATGGGTGTGAGTGGGATTGCAGAAAAACAAAGCAGAACACAACATGCGATGAAGTAAAGGATAAGTAGGCATGAAAGAGCAAATACTCAATTTTATCTCATATTTTCATCTGTATGATTTGATTTTATTTGCGTCATTTGCATTGATTGCTATGTGCTTTGTGTTTTTATCTTTTATTTCATTTCGCAGAAAAATTATTTCTATTCCCCTATTTTTGTTAGGATTTTGTCTTATTATCGCTATTCCTTTTGCAATGCGTTATTTTATGGAAGAAAGATTCTACAAGATAGAAAAAGAGATTGCTTACGATCGCACTTATAATTATTCTGATGTGTATCAATATATCGGGACAATTACAAATGTTGGTAAAAGAAATATTGCTGGTTGCGTGTTTTCACATCAGATTCTTTATGATACAGATAATGAGCAGGGGATAACAAAATACAAGCACAAGATACTGAATCTCGTAAAGCCTAAAAAAGTTTATAATAGAGATATTCCTATGGATTTAAAGGTGGGGCAAAGCGTAAAGATTTCAGAAGTTATGGAGAATTACGCACATAAAGGGGAAAAATATATCACAAAAATAGAGTGTTATGGTAAAGCGAGACATAAAGAGAATGCAAAAGTTTTACAAGGATTCTATAAAGACAATAGCAAAACAGAAGATAGTGAAAATACAGATTCTAAAAAAGTGGCAGATGATGCAGGAAAAGATGATATGAGTGCATATACCGATGAGATAAAAAAGCTAGATGATGATAAAAAAGCTAAAAATATAGCCTCACAAACCCAAAAGGTAAGCATAGAAAAGCAATCACAAAATATCAATATAAATACACAAAATACAGAATCTGCAAACCTAGATTCTAAAGATAATCAAACACAAGATAGCATGAATACACCGCCAAAAACAGACACGCCGCAATCACAAGGCATACCACCACAAATCATGCTGCCACCACAAGAAGAAACATTAGCACCAAATTGGCGTGAAGAAAGGGATAAGTTTAACCCACCATTGCTAAAAGAAATGCCTAGATAGAATCTTTGTGGATTTTTTAGACTGAGATTCATATATTTGTTATATGTGAGATGGCTATTAAATTATGCGATTTCATTGTGCGTTTTAACTAGGATTTTTGCATATTTTGAATGAATTATTTTAAAACAATAAAAATCATGTTATAATAAACTATTTTTACATTGAAAATAAGTTAATACCAAATGGGAGATACAATATGGCTGTGAAACTATTATGCCTATCATCTGCAAACACAAGTCCATTCGCCAAAGCCTTTTTGCAATATATCGCTAAGCATGATTCAATCGAGTATGATTACGCAGAGATTGAGCCTTATGTGCTTGCTAAGATTCCATTCACAAAGCTTTTAACGCATTTTTGCTCCCAAACACCAGATTATGTCATGTCTTTTGATGGACATTATCGCTATATTAAAAATGACCCAAAAATCCCTTTTATTGAAATGAGTAATTCTGTGGCAGGACCCATTAGGACTAATCGCCCCTTTATCAAAACCCCTGTAGAATGGGAAAATAAAGTAGTCAAAGTAGAACCAGCATGGTATAACAAGGTATTGCCGATTGAAGATAAAACGATTTATAGCATGCTTGATTCCTATCGTTATGTATATTTACGCTATCTCGTTGCAGAATCAAAGAAGAATCCAGCAAGAAAAGAACCGCCATTTGCCTTTTATATCCCTGATTGGAACACGCACACAGATGATATATTGAACAATATTTATCGCTATTTGGATTTTTGCAGAGAAGATCGTTGCGGTTTGCATGTCGCATTGTCAAAAGCTGTGTTAGATCCAACCGATATGAGTTTGGAAGAAAAGTATAAAATGAAGCGAAAAAGCATTGACACTACACTAAAGATTATCCATGATGAGATCGATAAGTTTAATAAGGAATATGAAGAAGAGGGGCTTATCGGCAGAGTTGTAGAGAATACTAACTATGAAAAAGACTTATTGAAGTATGATATTCGTCTATTATCTATAGAGCCAAGTAGCACAACATGGCTAGAAGCACTCTATATGCTTAAAGTAAAAGGAGTGCAATGCAATAAGATTCGACTTGTTTTTGCAAGCGGACGCAGATTCCCGGGCACAGACGACTTTGATAAGATGTTGCCTGATGTTGAGAAGTATTTTAAAGAGAATCTTATGCGTAGAGATAAAACACAAATGCTTGGATATATCTACACGACAACAGACAGATTCTATCATTTCTTAGATTTTCAAGAGAATTTTGCGTTACACATGGATTTTAATAAAATTGCTGATATTATCGCAAGTGGTGGAAATATACAACAGCAAGAAGCACAATAAGATTCTAAATATTTAGTCTAACTTATGCTTTTTTGCATCCCTTCTTAAAGCATTAAAGGCTTTTAGCCTTTTGTTATAATCTTAAGCCATACTTCGTATTTTCATATCTACTAACAAATTATTCTCAATTATTATAAAGATTTTTATTTATAAGAAGTGGCAAGTAACACAATGCGAAATTCATACTATTTCAAAATATTTTCCCCTTATTGTTAAAGTCCTATATACATAAATTATTTATAATGCGATTTTATATGTTTATGTTACTTTTATGAGGGTTTATTATGCAAAAGAAAAAACGCGTTTTGATTAAATTTTCTGGTGAAGCTCTTGCTGGTTCTGGTGGATTTGGCATTGATTTAGATATTTTAAAGTTTATTGCAAAAGAGATTAAGAATCTCTATGAGTGCGGATTGGAAATTGGCATTGTTGTTGGTGGTGGCAATATCATTCGCGGCGTTAATGCGGCTCAAGGCGGGCTTATCAAACGCACAAGTGGGGATTATATGGGTATGCTTGCGACTATTATTAATGCCGTAGCAATACAAGAAGCTTTGGAGAGTTTGGGGCTTGATGTGAGAGTGCAAAGCGGCATTGATGTAACAGAAGTTTGCGAGAGTTATATTCATAGACGCGCTTTAAGACATTTGGAAAAAGGGCGGATTGTAATCTTTGGTGCTGGCACTGGAAATCCATACTTTACAACCGACACTGCGGCGGTATTGCGTGCTATTGAGATTGAATCTGCTGTGATTGTGAAAGCTACAAAAGTAAATGGCGTTTATGATAAAGATCCCAACAAATATAATGATGCGACACTTCTGCCTACCCTAACTTATGATGAAGCACTAAGAGATCATATTAAAGTGATGGACGATACTGCGATAGCTCTTGCTAAAGATAATAAATTGCCAATTCTAGTATGCAATATGTTTAAACCCAACAATCTTATTGATGTATTGGTCCATGAAATTGGTGAATTTTCGCTTGTGAAGTAATTTTACACAAAGCAAAAAGATAGAATCTATGCCACCACACATTCAGTCAAACACTCACATTAAGGTTTTGCAATCGCATTTTATGCAATCAGCCCAGACAATAAAAGATTGCCCACCGCAAAACTGCACTGAGATAGCCACGCTGGGACGAAGCAATGTGGGCAAAAGCTCGATTATAAATCTTTTACTCAATCACAAACTTGCAAAAAGCTCAAGCACACCGGGCAAAACAAAGCTCATTAATTTTTTTAGCACCACTTGGGAGCTAACTACTAACAAAGACTCTACGCCCAACACACATGACAGCAATGCAATGCAATGCAAAACAGATTCCATGCAAAATAATCAAGATTTATTACAAACAGAATCTATGCGAATCCCACTTATATTTATCGACTTTCCGGGCTTTGGATATGCAAAAGTGAGCAAAGACACAAAAAAAGTGTGGGATAAGCATTTGACTGATTTTATCTACAAGCGGCAGAGCATTAAATTATTTTGCCATTTAATCGATTCCCGTCATACAAATCTAGCGATAGATACAGAGATTGAAAGATTTTTGCAAAAGATTGTAGAATCTAGACAAGATTGCAAACTTCTGCAAATTTACACAAAAGACGACAAGTTAAACAAGAGCGACTACCACAAGCTAAAAACTCAAAACAAACTCACAATATCTACACTCAAAAAAACCCCACAAGCCACACAGCAACTCTATCATGCAATTTTACATGCAAGCCTTAATTGGTAGGTTTAAGCCAATGATATTTTCAGACAGAGATACCACTTATTCAGTCTAGTTTCCTACTAGACATGTGTTTGCAAAACATGTGAGTGATGGTAGAGACAAGAGATTGGGGCTTTAAACTATAAGCAAAAATCTCTTTTAAGTTTGCTTTATTCAAACATGACAATTATTAGAATCTAACCCTACACCACAAAATTGACTAATTTATTTGGCACGAAAATCTCTTTTTTAATCTCATTTGTAAGCCATTTTTCTGCTACGCTTTTAGCAGCATTTATGACTTCTTCTTTTGTGGCATTTGTGGGCATCATGACTTCAGCGCGTTTCTTTCCATTGACACTAATTGCATAGGTGATTTCATCTTGTTTGAAAGCATCTTTATCAATCTCAATGGGCGTAAAATTTGCGAGATTAAACAACTCTTGACTAAGCTCACTTGCAATATGTGGGATAAAATTCTCTAAAATATGAAGCAATATAAAATAGCCCTCTGTGAAAACTAAATCATCATCTTGTGCAGACAAGGCATTGTGTGCTTCCATACATGCCGCAATTACGACATTAAATGGATAGCCCTCAATCTTTTTATTAAATATATTTTGTTGTTTTTGCAGGGCTTCATATACTTTTAGTCGTGCAATTTTAGAATCTTTATTTAGTTTCTGTGTGTCTATTTTTGGTAATGTCTCGCACTTTTTTACACGCACTTTTCTATCAATAAGTCGGCAGATAAATTTATAGCAACCAACCACACTATTATCATTCCAGTCAAGCGCATAGCTAGATGGTGCAGCAAAAAGGATAAATAATCTTGCAGTATCTGCTCCATAAGATTCTATAATATGTCGCGGCTCTACTACATTGCCTAGACTTTTTGACATTTTCACTCCATCTTTTAGCACCATGCCTTGCGTGAGTAAATGTGAAAAAGGCTCACTAAAGCTAATATAGCCTAGATCTCGCAACATTTTGGTATAGAATCTCGCATATAAAAGGTGTAAAATCGCATGTTCAATTCCACCGATATACTCATCAACTTCCATAAAATATTGCAGAGATTCCGCACAAAAGGCTTTATCTTTACGCAATTCCTTTGGTGTTGTGTAATGCAGGAAATACCAGCTAGATTCTACAAAAGTATCCATAGTATCAGTCTCTCTTATAGAATCTGCGTTGCATTTGGGGCATTTTGTATATTTCCAAGTTGCATGTTTTTCAAGCGGATTGCCTTCCCCTGTTATCTCAATATCATTTGGTAATTCAACGGGTAAAACACTCGATTCTACCACGCCACATTGTGGGCAGTGGATAAGTGGTATAGGTGTCCCCCAATAGCGTTGGCGTGATATGCCCCAATCTCTTAGTTTATAGTTTGTAGTTTTTTTACCTATGCCTTTTTCTTCAAAAAGGGCGATGATTTTCTCCCTTGCTTCCTTGCTATTTAGTCCTGAGAACTTGTCGCTATTACATAAGATTCCATCTTCTGTGTTTGGCTTATTTATACCATCATGCTCACCCTTTGCTTCTATGACGGGCAGTAAGGCTAGATTATATTTTTTTGCAAACTCAAAATCCCTTTCATCATGGCTTGGCACACTCATAACAGCACCACTTCCATAACTCATAAGCACAAAGTTGCTAATCCATACAGGAATCTTTTTCTGTGTGAGTGGATGCAGGACAAAAATGGGGAGAGATATGCCTATTTTATCAGCTTTTGATCGCTCTTTTTCAGCTTGATTGCGGATATTTTTGATTATTTCTATATCATTTTTTGCTAATACATTTTTTTCAATGAGACAATCGACTATGCTATGCTCTGGTGCTATGACACAATAGCTCACACCATAGATTGTATCAGCCCTTGTGGTATAAACATCAAGCGTGTTGATTTTATTATCTAGCAGGTTTTTAGAATCTTTGCATAACTCAAATGAAAAAGATAAGCCGCTAGACTTCCCTATCCAATTTCTTTGCATACTTAAGACTTGTGGGGGCCATTTGCCCTCTAAAGATTCTAAATCATTGAGTAACTCTTCTGCATAGTCTGTGATTTTAAGATAGTATTGATACATTTCTTTTTGCACCACAGGGGTATCACAACGCCAGCATTTACCATCGATAACTTGCTCGTTAGCTAACACGGTTAAGTCATTTGGACACCAATTAAGAAAGGCTTTTTTACGATAGACTAAGCCTTTTTGCCATGCTTTTATGAAAAACTCTTGCTCATATTTGCTATATATTGGATCACAAGTCTCTAGCACCCTTTCTTTTGAAAAGCTTAATCCCATAGTTTGTAATTCTTTTAGCATAACCTCCATATTGCTATAAGTCCAATCTTTTGGGTGGATTTTATGCTTTATGGCAGCATTTTCAGCAGGCATACCAAAGGCATCAAAGCCGATAGGGTGTAATACATTATAACCATACATGCGATAATATCTAGCCATAGCATCGCCTATGCAGTAGTTTCGCACATGTCCCATGTGGATTGCCCCGCTTGGATATGGAAACATTGAGAGAATGTATTTTTTAGGTTTTGAAAAGTCATTGCTTGGCTCAAATACGCCGCTTTCTTGCCATATTTTCTGCCATTTAGATTCTATTGCGGCTGGATTATAGTTTTCATGTGTCATTTGTGAATCCTTCAAAAATAATTGCAATTTTATTGTTATTTATTAAATACTTTTTTAAAATGCTATTTCTTTATCTCTTTAGCGATTTTTTGTAATGCTTCATTCATAGCATGTTGCAGGGTGATGGCTGGATTTTCTCCCATTGCAGAGGTTGTTATGCTGCCTTCTTTTATGCGTTTCATATCATAGCCTAAAAGCTCATAAGTTAGATATACTTTTGCTTCATAATCACTTGTGCCTTTTACATATAAGTCATTAATACTAATTCGCAAAGTGTTTAGCCGCTGACTTAAAGGTGGATTCTGATCTACTTGTAAGCAATGATTTGACGCAATCTTTATGAAAGCGTTTCTTGCCATATTCTTTGGTAAATCAATCCATTTATAATTTGGTAATACCTTAATCTCATTTTTCTCATTATAGAGTAAAATATCCTTGCTATCATAGGGTGAGAGAGCATTCACTTGTAAAGCAAAGCTATCTTGCTTCTTTTTGCATTGATTTTCTAACTCTACATTATCAAGGCTATAAAAAGTCTGGTCTGGCAGGACTGACTTTAGATTCACATTTAAACAACCTTGCAATAATGCTGCAACTAAGATAATATAGAATCCTTGCATAAGATTTAATCGCATATTTACTCCTTTAGTTTCGTTTTCCAAGTAGTGTTTCATAAGGGTCTCGCTCCATTCTATCCATAAACAGACTTGCTTTCTCAAGGAAAGAGTTTAGCGTTTGCAAACTATATCCGCTTTTATTGATAAGTGGTGTTAGAATCTCTCTCACATTAAAATCACCGCGTAATAATGCCCTATCTAAATCCCTTAAAAGCTTATCTGCACTATTTAGAGTCTTATCAAGATTCTGTTTTGTGCCCTCCAGTGAAATAAGCATATTGCGTATATCTTCAATGTTTTTGCTGTCTGTGATATTTTTCACATTGCTTACAATATCTTGTATATCATTTGTCATGCCTTGTGCGTTTTCTAGCAATTTACCAATGGCATTTTTTGCTAGATAGAGTGTCGCTTCATCTTCATCTTTAATGATATTGCCTTTTTCATTCTGTTTTAATTTTAAATAGCTCATACCCACAAATCCATCAGAATCTATTACTAGCTCAGACCCTTCTCTTACAGGTATCTTTTTATTAATAGCAACATCAATTTGCACGACACCTACATCATCTTTTTTAAATCCCATGTGAGTTACACTCCCCACACTAATGCCTTTATATTTTACAGGTGTATTGACACTAATGCCCCCTACCTCATCTTGTGTATAAACATGATAAATCTTCACTCTTCTATCATCAATGCCAAAGCGACCAATCCAAAAGATAAACGCAATCATTGCAATCGTTAAGATACAAAAAATAAGCCCAATAAGTGTATAATTAATATTTCTCTCCATACAAATCCTTTATTTATATTTCCAATATTTCTCACCACGCGTAGAATGAAAAAGGCTATTTTGATGCAAACCATTATTTGCTTCTTTTGCAAACTCATCTAGTGTGCCGCTAAACTCAATCTTTTTATTACCAAGCAAGATAAATCTATCAGTAACATCTTTTATACTATCTAAATCATGTGTAATCATAACTATCGTTACGCCAAACTTCTCTTTTAAAGAAGCGATTAAATCATCAAATTTGCATGCACTAGCAGGATCTAGCCCACTTGTTGGCTCATCTAAGAATAGAATCTCTGGCTCCGTGCATAATGCCCTAGCTAGTGCTACTCTTTTTTTCATACCGCCGCTTAATTCATTCACATATTTATTACACACACTTAAATCAAGCCCTACATTATGTAGCCAAAACTTTGCTATTTCAGGATATAGGTTTGATGGAAAATATGAGTATTCTTCAAGCAGACTTGTTACATTTTCAAGCACATTTAAAGAGCTAAAGAGAGCGCCAAACTGAAATACAACGCCCATTTTTTGCATAATAGTATGCTTTTTAGAATCTTTTAACTTCCAAATATCAGTATTAAGGATATTAATACTCCCAGAAGTTGGTCTATGCAAGAATATAAGCGTATGTAAAAGTGTCGTTTTACCACTTCCACTGCCACCAAGTATAGAGAAAATTTCCCCCTTTTTCACATGAAAGCTTATAGAATCATGTATCAGCGTATTGCCATAATGTGTAGTGAGATTATTAACTTCAACGATATTACTCATAGATTATACCTTGTGAAAATGAAAGAGAAAATCGCATTTGCCATGATAATCCAAAATATCGCATTCACAACACTCATGGTTGTCATTTTACCAATAGATTGCGTATCGCCCCTGCATTCCAACCCACGAAAGCACCCAACAATGCCAATAATCGCACCAAATACAGGGGCTTTTACCACGCCTATCCAAAAATGCGTAATCGACACCGTTTCATAGAATCTTTCTAAATAAGTCTCAAAGCCAATATTAATGCTTGTCTTAATCGCTACCATACCACCAAAAAGTGCAATCGCATCAGCAGCAAATACCATTAAAGGCATAACGATAATAAGGGCTAAGATTCTAGGGATAATGAGAAAATAGAATATATTAAGATTCATAGCTTTCATAGCAGATAACTCTTCTGTAAGTCGCATAGACCCAAGCTGTGCGGTAAAGCTTGATGCACTTCTACCAGCAATCACTAAGGCAAGGATAAATGGTCCCATCTCACGCAAAGCAAGCTTTGCAGTCGTATCAACACTCATAATCGGCACACCCATAGAGTTTAGCTGATATGCCCCTTGCAGTGTGATTGCATAACCAATAATAAGCGAGGTCATAAGCCCAACAGGCAATGCCTTAAAGCCCTGCTCATAGATATGATAAATAAGGGATTTAAAACGAAAATTTGATGGCTTTAAACAACCAAGCATAAAGAAATGTAAAAACATACCCATGAAGTTAAAAAACGATAAGGCAGTTTGATAAAAACTAACACACCACTGCCCTATAAAACTAAAAAAGCTAGAAAAAATATTAAGCCTTTTTGGTCTATATGGGGTGCTTAATACTTCTTTCATTATGGCATTGTCATTATTTTCTATGGCGTTATAGACTTCACCATTAAGAAGCAGTGTGTAACGCTCTGATAAGAGAAAAGAAGTAAGACGGGTAGTCTGCACATTATCAACATAGATATACACATCTTCTATTTGACTAGATTCTAAAGTATTACGCAAAAGCAACATGAAGATAATGCCAACCCTTGCATTTTGAAATACAATATGAATATCGCCTGTGTATTTTTGCACTTGAGCGCGCAAGGCAGTAATGTAGGCTTGCTGCACGAAGCTATCCCAATGCCCCTCGATAATAATAGCATTTGAAGGTGGCTTTATAGTATTAAAACGCGCACATATTGCTTTACTCTCATCATCTGAAACAAACAAAAATTATCCTTAAGATTCTATAACACAAAACGAACAAGCAAGTAGCCACCCCAAATAAAAGCAGCAAACAACATACAAACAAACTGCAAACTACTGCCAATATCCTTTGCATCTCGTGCAAGCGGATGAAATGTAGGCTGGACTAGGTCAATAATCTTTTCAATAGCTGTATTCACTAACTCCGCAAATACCATAAAAAACAAAGGCAAAACTAAAAAAGCAATCTCAAAAAAATCACGCCCCAAAAAACACGCAATAATGAAAAATAACACAAACACAATAAGGATTTGTCGAAATGAGACTTCTTCACTCACACAAGCTTTTAATCCCGCTAGAGAAAAAAAGAAAGCCCCAATAATCCGCTTTACCCCTTTTTTACCGCTTTTCACTATATGCCTTTATTATTAGATTTACGAAGATTCTATAAAGGCTGTATCTTAACAAAAAAAATACATGTTTATGCAAATAATTTATAAAAATGCAATGTAGTATTGCGAAAAGGTTATCATGGTATGACAGGTTTTCTAAGAGATTTTAAAACAACAAAAAAGCAATAGTAATAGTAAGGTTTAGAATTGGGTATTAAGGCTGTAAAAACAAAGAGAGAACTTAAAAATACATAATATGCAGATATAATATAACTCTATTCTACACATAAGGAACACAATGTTTAATGTTTTAATTTGCCTAAAACAATTAGATAATATCAATCTAGCACCTATGTTAGAAAGATTATATAATCACGCAAAACCACAACAGATACATATCATAACAAGTAGCAATAACGCAAATCTTATTTTAAATTTATCGCAGAATATACAAGAAAAAATCTATATTTTTGATGAGGATAAAATCTACAAGAATCTAAGTCTTGAAGTCATTCAAAAGTATATGGAATCCAAAAATGCGGCTATATGGCGAAGCGGCTGGTATTTACAGCAATTTCTTAAAATGGGATATGCAACTTTTGCGAACTCAAATGATAAAACAAGTAATGCTTTGTTAGACATGGGGGGGGGGGGGTGATTGTTGCCCTATTTTTACTCCATATTATCTTATTTGGGACGCAGATTGTATTGCTTTAAATGATATGATGTTTTTTCATCATGAAAAATTGCAACAAGAAAAACCAGAAAACCTTACTACATATTTTGCAAAACACGATTATATTCATAAGCCATATTTTGACACATTAGAGCGACTTCAAATACCCATTTATAAGCAAGATTCTATAAGCATTTTAATGCGTGCGGTTGATTTTAGTTTTATTGTGGAACACATGATGATAAATAATTCTATTATGTGTGAGCTTATTTCTCGTATAGAAAAAACACATAATAAGTTATTTTTTGAAGCGATTTTAGAAAGCATCGATGAATGCCAACTTAGTGCTTCTGGATTTAGTGAGTTTGAAACATACGGCAATTTTGTAGCTAGTCAATACGGCAATCAAGCACACTATATTACGCTAAGACAAGATAGAGCAGCAAAATCAATAATAAGCATAAACCCAACACATAAGCAACTAGAATGGTATAGTAAATACTATGATACATGTTGTATAGAAACTTGGATTGAAGAAAGCTTTATAGGTAAATTAACAAAATATGCAGTATTTAGAAGTATATCACCTTACGCATGGCATAAGATTCTAAGTGCTAAAAGAGAACCGAATATTTTTAGAAAAAAGCTAAAAGCAAAATTAAAGAATCTGGTATGCAAAAAGTAAATCTCAACCCCAAAGCAATAGCACCACTCAAACAAATTTAACTTATATGTGATAAGGTAGAATCTATTTTAGACTATTTTTTTGAAAATATTGTTCTCAAAAAATATGGGCTTTACAAGTATAATTATATTGTATCACACAAAGCGTTTTTTGTGTCCAATTAAGATTCCATTGTATAAGCACTTAAGTTTTTAAAACTCATCGCAGTATGGAAAATAATTCTTGCGTTTCTTTGACGAGAGTGAGTCGGTGGACATTGCCTTTATGAATCCACCTTAGCTACCACAATATATTTGAGAATCTACATTTATTTATCACTCATTGCCCACATCACAACCGCACCTTGCATTTCATTTTCATAATCTTCTTGTATCTCAACAAAGGGGAGTTTATATTGTTTGCATTGCGCTTTTAACGCACTATGCTCTTTTATAAGCTGCTCTTTACTAGCCACATAAGATTCCTTGCGTTTTTCTATGGTATTTTCTTTGAGTTTTATTGTGTGATAATGTTTTAAAATATATTGCTTTGAAAAGATAAGAAAAAGCACTTTTATAGATGCAAAGGGCTTAGAATCTAGCAAGTTTCGCACATGTTTGGGCTCTAAACTTACGCCCTCTAGTATGAGATTTTGCTCATTTTCTATGCAAGTTTCAATAATGCCAACTACGATATTCCATAAAAATGCGGTGATTTTAGAATCTTCCTCCACACTAAAAGGTGGATTTTCTAGTCCTTTTATAAAGCCCATTTTTAAATGATCTAAACTCATATAAGGATAATGATAGATTTCAAGCAACCTTTGTGCCAAAAGCATTTTGCCTGTATAGCTTTCCCCACCGATTAGAATTATCATAGTTTTGCCTTTCTGTTTTTTGCATATTTTCTTGCATTATAGTATGAAAATTTCTCACAAAAGGACACAAATGCTAACCAAACTCGCACTTATCAGCCTAGGTGGTGGTATAGGGGTGGCGTTACGCTTTTATATAGGCTATAGTGTTGTATCTATTTTGCCAAGTCAATATCTGCATTATAGTTTCATAGCGACATTTTGTATCAATATGTTGGCGTGTTTTGGCATAGGGCTATGTGTGGCGATGATAAAGGGGCAAGATTCACTCTTATTTGTGTTTCTTACTATCGGTTTGCTTGGGGGATTTAGCACATTTTTACCTTTAGCCTAGAAGTGCTAAAACTCCTGCAAAATCATTGTATCCTTACCGCAATGCTTTATATGCTACTCTCCAATGTATGTGGAATCTTATGCGTGTATTTAGGCTATGTGTTTAAGGGCTAGATTCTACAAAGATTTAAGATTCTAGCCTTTCACATACTTTTGCAAATGTGTTTATACTTGCTTATATTGCTTTGGATTTGCATCAAAGCAAACTTCACTCAAACATCTCTTTTAAAGCATTAAGCAATTATCTTTTCAAAGTTGTGCCGATTTCTCTTTCATTGAGCCATTTTATCGTGTCTGGATTGGCGTGATCAAGCATTCTATGCGGTGTGTCAAGCTTGGCTATCTTAAGCAAATCCGCTCTATCTAACGAAAAATCAAAAATATTAAAATTTTCTCTCATATGGGCTATATTTTTACTAGCTGGTATGGTTACAATGCCTCTTTGGACTATCCATCTTAGAATCACTTGTGCGGGAGTTTTGTTGTGTTTGCTGCCTATTTCACACAAGGTTTTATCCTGCAATATATTATCTCGTGCTTGTTTTAGAGGACTCCACGCTTCCATTTGCACTCCAAGTTTTTGGCAAAATCGCTGGGCTTGTATCTGCTGAAAATGCGGGTGGCACTCTATTTGATTTACAGCGGGGGTGATTTCAAAATTTTGCACAAAATCCATTAGTCTAGCATTGCTAAAGTTACTCACGCCAATAGCCCTAACTCTCTTTTGCTTATAAAGCTTACTCATCGCCCTATACGCACCATAAGTATCATTTATAGGCTGGTGGATAAGATATAAATCCGCATAATCAATTTGCAATTTCTTTAAGCTTTCATTATAGGCTTTTCCTGCCTTATCCTCTGTCGCATAGGCTTTAAAAAGCTTAGAAGTGATAAAAAGCTCTTCCCTTTTAATCCCGCTAGATTTAACCGCTTACCCCCACGCTAGATTCATTGCCATAACTTTGTGCGGTATCAAAAAGTCTAAATCCCACTTCTAATGCTTGTTCTACATATTTTTGTGTTTCTTTTTGATTGCCTAATTTGAGTGTGCCAAACCCAAGAATTGGCATAAAGATTCCATTGTTTAGATTCCATATTAGGTGTGTATAATATCACTTACCAACGCAAAATTGTGAAAACATAGAATCTAGCATATCTTCTACATCATAGGGCTTTGTCATAGAGCCTAGTGATTGCAAACTCTGGTGTAATTCAAAACTTGCAAGTTCTAGTGATCCACTTATCAGCAATTCCTTTGCAATGCTAAGATTTTTGCACGCAGATTCTAAAAGATTGCTTTGTGTGGCATTTGTCAGCACAAAGGTATTATTATCAATCTCCATAGTTAAAAAGTTGGCAATTTTCTCTTTTAATAGTCTTGCATTATTCTCATCTTTTGTATTTAGAGTGATTGTTTGAAAGGGTGTAAAATCATGGGTATTTTGCTTAGCTAAATCATTTTTATTTAGCACGATTAAAACAGACTTATTACTGCATTCGCTTTTTAAAAAGTCTAGTATTTCGAAATCTTCCTTACTCATAGGTTTTGAAATATCAAATACACAAAGGATTATCTCACTCTCTCTTGCACTCTTCATGCTTTTTTCTATCCCCTGCATTTCAATAGAATCTGTGCTTGTGTGTATGCCGGCAGTATCAGTGAGTGAGACTAGATTCCCACAAATATCAAGCATGGCTGTAATGGTATCCCTTGTCGTCCCAGCTATATCGCTTACAATCGCCCTATCTTGCATTAATAAGAGATTAAGCAAAGAGCTTTTACCAACATTTGGTTTTCCTATGATACAAAGCTTTATATCTTGCAACTTTTGATAATGCCTGCTTGAATCAAGTATAGCTTGGAATCTCGCTTGTATTGAAAGCAGGGTAGAAACGCTTTTAGATAATATATCTTTGTCTAAGTCCTCTTCACTATAATCGATATTCACTTCAATTTGTGCGATAATGTTTAATATCTCTTGCCGCACAGATTCTAACATTTCACTTAGTTTGCCATCCATATTTCTTGTTAAAAGCTTTGTTAGGTTTGTATTTGTGTTGTTTATTAGGGCAAGTGTTGCTTCCAACTCTACTAAATCAAGCTTATTATTACGCAATGCTCGCATACTAAATTCACCAGCTTTAGCCAAAGTCGCACCAAAGGCTAAACATGCTTTCAGAATCTCATTTGCCACTAAAATGCCGCCATGACTTTGAAACTCCACAATGTCTTCACCTGTAAAACTTTTTGGGGATTTAAAATAAATCACAATGGCTTTATCTAACATTTCGCCTTTTTCATTATAGATTCTATGAAGTGTGGCTTTTCTGGGGATTAATAGATTTTCTAAAGCATCTTTTTTAAGCAATTTTGAAGCAATATGCAAGGCTTCATCTCCGCTAAGGCGGATAATGCTAATAGCACTTTTTGCAAGCGCACTAGATATAGCTACAATTGTATTCATTAATATTTAGGAAGATTCCCAAAGCCATGTATATTGTTTCGCATATTATTGTTGCTTATAAATTCGCTAATGCTGATATATTTTTCCCCATCGGCATTTTCTCTAAAAACAATATATTTATTTGGCAGGGCATCGCGTAACATTTTTAATGCAATGTGTGTTAGGACACCATCTAGTGGCTTTGTCTGTGCTTTACCATTTACTTTTGCACTCTCAATGATAGGACCAAGATAAGCTCTCATCATCTCTTCTTGATTCTTTAGAAATTGTGCTATCTCAAGTCGCACACCTAAACCATAACAAGTATGAATCCAGTTAAAAAGCAAATAGCTAAGAGACTTGTAACGATAGCCTTTCTGCCCGATAAGTAAAGCTGCATCAAGCCCATCAATAAGAATGAAAAGCGTATGATCATCATAAGGTTCTACATGGATTTTATTAAGCTTTAGTGGCAAGTAAGAAAGCAGTTCAGTAAGCTCATCTTGGACTTCTTTACAAATAGATTCTATATCCTTTTTTTGCTCTGCATTACTTTGTGTGCTATCCTGCCACGCTACATTAGAATCTTTATCATAAAATGTAGAATCAAAATCGCCTTGCACCCTCTCATCAATAGACTTTTTATGTGGTATGGAAGTATTTTGCTTTATTTCTTTTGTGTTTGCATGAGTTTGTGTGGGCTTAGAATCTGTTATGCTAGATTCTGCTGCTTTGGTGTCTGTCGTTTTGGGTTTTGTTATTTGAGATTCTAATATTTGGCTTTCTCTTGTTTTAAACTCTTGGGCTTTACTCTCTTGTGGTCCTTTATTTAGCGTGTCGGCTTTAAACTCATTTGCATAAGATTTAGTGTTATTGTCTTTATTTGTCTGTAAATCTTTGGCTATGAAAGTGTGCTTTGTCGGTGTTTCATCACTTTCATCACTATCTTTACTTTCTTTACTTGTGTATTCTTTGGCATTCAAGTCTGTTTGATTATTGCTTTCCATGTTTTCAATATGTTTATTATTTGATAAGCTATTGTCGCTAGTATTGATTTTAGAATCTTTAGAATCTATTGCAGAAATTGTTGCAGAAGATTCTTTTGTGTCTTGTGTTGTTTCGGTGTTGAGTGAAGTTGTGCTATTCATACTATCTATATTTGTTTCAAGTGGCTTTGTAGATTCTGTATTTGCGGTATTGATATTATGTTTTTTTGTGGCAACGATGATTGCTTCTTTTTTCAAGAATCCTAGAAATCCACTACTTGGATTCTGAATAACTTCATATTCTATTTGTGTCAATGAGCAGTCAAAATGCTTTGTAGCTTCTATCAATGCAGCATCAAGCGTGTTTGCACTAAATCTTTTCATTTATAAATTCCTTAATATTTGTTATTTCATTTACCATATTGTAACATATTATTGCCTATTTTTTGTTTTATGTGTATGTTTTTTGTGGGTATGCTCTTCAATCTCTTTTTGCCTTTTAGATTCTAGCATTTTATTAATAGCAAGTTGCTGGATAATAGAAATAAGGTTATTAATCGTCCAATAAAGTATAAGCCCTGCTGGAAAGGTGATTAAAAAGAATGTAAAAATAACAGGTAGCCATTTAAACACTTTTTCTTGCATAGGGTCTGTAAAGGTTGTGGGCGTAAGGGCTTGTTGTAAATACATAGAAAGTCCCATAAGCAAAGGCAATACAAAATAAGGATCCATAACACTTAAGTCGTGTATCCACCACATAAGCGGTGCGTTTTTAAGCTCAACTGCATTATACAAAACGCGATAAATAGCAAAAAACACAGGGATTTGTAATACAAGTGGCAAACAGCCACCAAGCGGATTTGCACCATGTTTTTTATAAAGCTCCATCATTGAAGCTTGCAATTTCTGTGGATCGCCTTTATATTTTGCTTGTAAGTCTTTCATTTTGGGGGCTAATTCTTTTAGCTTTTGCATACCCACCATGCCCTTAAAGCTTAATGGGAATAGGATAATGCGTATAATGATTGTCAAAACGATGATGGCAACGCCCCAATTTCCAATATACTGATATAAGAAATCAAGCAATGCAAAGATGTATTTCGCAAAGAAAGTGATTCTGCCATATTCTACAACGCTTGTTAAATGCGGATTAATAGATTCTAAAACCCTATAATCTTTTGGTCCTATATAGCCATGCAATACTTCATTAGCACTGCTTACATTAATGAAAGGGGTGGGCAGTCCCTTGCTAAAAGCACCAATGCTAAGTGAAAGCGGCTTATCAATATTAAATAAAAGGCTTGTATAATATCTATCTACACTTGCTACATAGAGTGCATCATCAAAGTTTTCTCCCTCATTTTTTGCGTCTCCATCTTCTATTTTTTCAATCGAGCCATTATTTTTTTGCAATACTACGCCGTGGAATACATAGCTTTCAGAATCTGCATTTGGACGCATACCATTGCTGATTAGATATTGTGTCTGTTTGCTTAATTCTATTTGGACTTTATAGGTCATATTTGGTTCAATAGTGATAATCTTCTTTACCACTAAATCACCTAAATCCTGCGTTAAAGTAAGCGTTTCTGCTTTATCTGTAAGCACGATATGCGATCTGTCTGTGCTATATTTTATCTCACTTGATTTTTTTCTATAATTCTCATCAGTAAAAATCATTTGCAATGGATAAAGCGGCACATTATCTGCTAATAAAGGCAGTCTATCAAGCTTTTTATTCTCACCGCTCACCATACCAAAAAGTCGCCCAATATGTGTAAAAATGCCCTCTTGATGTGGCTGGGTGTATTTATCCGCCTTGAGATACACCTGCGTAATTGCACCTGATGTATCAATATCCATATCAAAATCTTGTGATTCTATACGCACGAGATTTTCTTTTATTTGTGGCACAGAAGTAGGAATGCCTTTCATAGTATTACTAGCGTTTGTTGATGAAGGCGGTGCAATTATATTTGCATTTGTATTCATCGCACTTTGTGGGATCACCTCATTTTCACTTTTAACACTAGAATCTGTTACTTGATTTGCTGCTTGTGGCTCTTTTATCGGTGGCTCTGGTGCAAAAAACTTTGACCATATCACAATAACTGCAAATGAAATGGCAACCGCTAAAATCAGCCTTAAATTACTTTGTTTATCCACTAAAAACCCTTAATATTTTATAAATGAATCGAAATTATATAAAATTTTTTCAATTTAAGCAAACAAGAATGTGAATCTACAAAAAAATATGTCGTTTTTGGTATAGATTTGATATAAGGTTTTGCTAAACTAGTTTGATACAATTTTATATTTTCAAATGTCCTTTGGCTTAGATATACGCTTGGAAAATCAAACCCACCATGAAAAAAAGGATTACAACGAAAGATTCTTAAAAGAATCTTTACATTCGCAATAAAAACATTATCAAATCGCAAAAGTAATAAAGCATACGAAGAACACGATGGATAAAAACGACAATTAGCCCCAAGCAAAGGCGAAATAGCATATCGATAGAATCTTACTAAATACATGGCTATTGTATTTAGGCTTTTTTGTTTATTTAAGCAAGGATTATTGCGTGATAAATTTTTTCTCAAGATAGTTTCCAATATAAGAAAATGGATAGCAAAGCATAAAGTAAATAAGCAGTATCGCACCATACACGATGAAATTAACACTTGTATCATGTCGCCCAACAACCTCAATCAACTGCTGCCCTACTTTTAAAAGCTCCACAACGCCAATAAGTGGCAAAAGCGAAGTGGTTTTAATGATTCTGCCAAAGAGATTTATGCTTGAGGGCATAAGAGCTTTTAGGGCTTGAGGGATAATTATGTAATATTCAATCTGCCATGTGCTAAAACCTAAAGCAAGAGCAGATTCTCTTTGGTGCTTTGGTATATTAAGAATACTTGCTCGGACTAAATCACCCATCTCAGCAATCCCCCACATACTAAAAACAATAATCCCACAAGTAATCGCACTGATATGTAAGTCAAAGCTACTAGGTATGCCATAATAGATAATAAAAAGCCATGCAATAAGCGGCACAATCCGCACAGATTCTAAAAAGAATCTACAAATATACTGCATAATCTTACTTTTTACAATCATAAGTCGCCCCATAATAAGCCCACCAACAACTGAAAAAATAATGCTAATCAATGCTACAAATAGCAAAACACCAACGCCATCTAAAACCCGCCATAGTGTTGTTAGACTAAAGAGTTCTCCCACTTTATGCCTTTATATTTTTTAATTTAATATTAATTGAAACATGCAATTATAACAGATTTTATATCCCTTAATCCATAATAGTAAATATGAAGAAAAATGAAATACATGTTATATGTGAAAATATGAATCTATCAAGTAATTTAGTTTCTATAAACCTTTGCCTGAATAGCTAAAAAGCCTAGATTAAAAGTCTTTTGTGTGTTTTGATGTAAAGATTCTATATCAATAAAAACTCTTATAACCTTTTAAAACATTCCACTACGAAAGGTAAGAGATTCGGCACCAATGCTATACCACCGATTATAAAAACTAAACAATAAAATTTTTTGTGCTCTCTTTTTTACTTTGCCTAAAAGATTCAATAACACATAAACATTTTTTGCAAAAAAAATAAAGTAAAAATAACCCTAAAGCAAGAGATTCTACTATCAAAAAATACAAAAATGCCTTATATGAATTAAACAATAGAGATAATCCATACAACAATATAAGACTTACTAGCACACTAAGGATAAAAATAAAAAAGCCTAAGCCAAAACCAACAATAAGGTTCTGTCCATCTAATGCCCTATATCTTTTCAATCTCTCTGCACTTGCAAACACACATAAAACAAAGATTAAGCCCACGCCAAAGTCATATAATACGCTAAAAATTTTTACATAAGAGTGTATAGGGTGATTCAATAAAAATAGCACGATTATACTAACACAATATCCAAAGAATAAAGGAAGCCCTACTAAGAATGCACTTTTGCGATAAAACAACACAGCAAAAAATAGAGTAAAAATATTGAGATGATAGACAAAATACATACCTATCGCCTCACTATTTACATAAGAGCTAAACATAGATAATTCTACTCATTTTTGACAAGAATATAAAATAACAAGCTATACAAAATCATACTCTAAATTAAAATATGTTTGGTAGTTTTGAAGTTCATGTTTCGTAATTATAACCATTATATATCTTGTGATTTTGCCATCACTTGTTATGCAGTTTTTAGCTATTCTTAAGTGTTTTTTAGATAGAATCCAGCTTATTGTTTTTATAAAAAAGGATAGACATGGAAGAAAGACTCTTTACATTTGCGGGGTTAATCAGCACCGACCATGCGTTTATTACAATCTTTTACACTATTTTATGTGCGGCTGTAACTATTGGCATTAGCATGTTTGCTGTGCGAAAACTACAAGCTGTGCCGACAGGTATGCAGAACTTTTATGAGTGGATTATCGGTGGTATGCTTTATATTGGTAAGGATTCTTTAGGTGAGAAGTTGGCACGCAAATATTTTCCTTTAGCTGGGACGATAGGCATTTTAGTGTTTTATTGCAATGTTATAGGTATGATTCCGGGATTTGAAGCACCTACCGCAAGCATTAGCTTTACTCTAGTGTTAGCTTTAATCGTGTTTTTTTACTACCACTTTGAGGGCATTAGGGCAAATGGTTTTGGGAAATATTTTGGACATTTTGCAGGTCCTATAAAGCTACTTTCACCATTGCTTTTCCCTGTTGAGATTATCTCACATTGTTCTCGTATTATCTCGCTATCGTTCCGTTTATTTGGGAATATACGCGGTGATGATATGTTTTTACTTGTAATGTTGCAGCTCGTCCCTTGGGTCGTGCCACTTTTACCATTTGGAATCCTTATGTTTATGGCTGTATTGCAGGCATTTGTATTTATGATTCTCACTTATGTATATTTGGCAAGTGCTGTTTTATTGGATGATGAGCATTAAAAAGCTACAAAGACAATGTATAAAACCGAAATGAGACGCTTTTTAGCGGCGATGGAGTTTTGTTATGGTTTTCTCTTTGGTGTAGCACTTTTTGGGGCAACTCTTACCTTTCTTATTACACCTGATTTGTTTCCGGCAATATTATTTGCTGTATGTGTTTTTGCTTTTTTTATTTTCCTTGCCGCTATCGTGCGTTATTGTATTATGCGTATAAAGATTGCTGATGAAATGTTACGCATAGCTTTAGAAACACAAGATTTACAAGAGCAATATTTGCAAAATAGAATCTCACAAGATAGCATTTCGCAAGATGGGCTTTTGCAAACCACACAAGCAACATATACGCAAGATGTGGAAAAATAGGTATATAGAGTCTCATTGTGTGTGGTTATGTGAAGTAAGCATTTTTTAGTTATATAGCAAGGGGTTGGGCTATGAAAACAAAAAAGAAGGATAAAAATACACAGCATATTGCGATCTTGCATGACTATCTAGCATTAATGCCACAAGACCCAAGTAAAAGAATGCAAACTTTTTTTAATCTACTTTATGTGCAAGATTCCCCACACTATATACTTTTAGAAAATCCTTTGCAAATACTAAAAAATGCTGAAGAATTAAAAGAGTGTGATATATATGAAGCCGCTAGTTTATTGCTTGCGTGTAATGAGAATAATCTCAATACTTTTATGATGATTCCAAGCTTTCTTACACTTTGCAAAGTTTGTTGTAAAAAGTTTGTGTCTATGCCTACAAAACATTATTTAAACTACATTAAATATTTACAAGCAAGCATTTTGTATCATATTGATTCTAAAGGTATAAAGCAAGTCATAAAGCATATAAAGCTATTGCGAGAACATGGTATTATAAGCTTCCATGAGCAAAAATGTATCGAGGTATTAACCCAGAGCGATATTACAGAATCACAAGAAAAGACAAGCACAAATAAAGCATTTGCAAACTCTTTTATACATTTATCCCCAGATAAAACGCCACTTTTTAATCAATTTAATGCCATAGCAAAAGTAAAAAAGATTCTAAAGAAACTCTCATGGACTAAGAATCTAGTCTTTCTTTGCGAAGAAGATTTCACTAAAAAAGTTGTAGTTTTAGGCGGACAAAAAACAGGAAAATCAACACTTCTAGCAACCATGCTTTATGATGGTAAAAAATCTACTGAATCTAACATGCCATTGGAAGCAAAAGTACCCATTGAATACCATTATGGTAAAGGTCTGGCTAGTGTAGTCTATATGCACTTAAATGATCTACAAACCCTGCAGGAATCGCCCATAATAGATACCGCAAAACATTATAAAAACTTGCAAGAAACCTTTCATGATTGCTTAAAAAATGGGAGTGAAAAAATAAAATATGAAAAAATCTATGATTCATATTTTAAGAATAATAAAATCGCTATTGTAGATCGCATTATTGTCCCACAGGATTATGTGTTGTTGCAGTTTATGAGATTTATTAATACCCCCTCACTCATACCCCAGACTTTTCGCCATTTGCAAGTGTATGACTATACCGCAAAAAGCGATATGATTCTGTATTTAGCTAATCTTAATGAGTTAAATGCGGTATTATCTTTTGATAAAATCATTGCTATATTACTGCGTTTAGTAAAAAAGCAGAATATCTCTCACATTCATTTTATTGTAACGCATATTGACAAGGCAAATATGACCTTGCGAAAAAAACAAAGCCTTTGCCAAAAAATACAAAATGCACTAGAAGAGCGGTTGAAACACGCACAAAAAGAAAGACAAAAAAGTCTTGCAAAGCTGCATTTTCACTTCATTACCGCAGGGGTAGCCCACTCAATGAGATGTGGGGCAAGTGCTTCTGAAAGTGGATTTGATATAGCAACTAGCGGGATTTTAGAGCTAGAATCTATGCTTTTCACACATATATTTAACACCCCATCAACACATTTTAATATCCAAATGCTAGAAAATATATTAAAGCTTTGCAAACTCCCTACAGAATCTAGGCAAATAGATTCTATAAACAAAGATGAGATAAAAACACAAATAAATCACATAAAATCCCTATGCAAAGAAGTTTTAAAAAGACTTCCAGCACAATACTATTCCTTTTATGACGCGTTTGCAAATTTGCGTGATAATCTGTATTCACAATTCATACAAGCCCTAAATTATGAAACAAAAAAGCGTGGAAATATCGACATACAGAAGTTAAAAACTTCTATGATACAAAGCCTTATTGTAGGACTAAGGGAGCTTGCTAGAATCTTGCAGGAATACTTTTTTGCTATTAAGGAATTACATGAGATAACAACTCTATTGCATCCAAACAATACAGACTCTATTGCAAAGTTTGCACAAACAAACGAGCATAAAAAGATTCTAGATCTTATTTTCATGCGATATACAAACAGCATTAAAGCAGACTTTTTTGATGATAGCAACGCCATTGTAGTAGAACACCTTTCCTATCGCCTTGATATTTTATTGCCCAATACGATTAAAAAGGCAGATATACAAGAAGATTCTGTCATAAAGCCTTTGAAAGAAAATTTTGATTACTATTTCTTATTGTTAGAACAAAATATCAATACACTTTTTCATAATAAAATAAATCTTTTTAATACCCAATTAGAGCGACTTGAACATATCTTAGAATCTTGCTTTATCCACTATTTTGAAGAATATAAAGAACAAGAGAAAGAAGACTTTGATACACTCATTTCAATGCTTGTATATGGAGGGAATAAATGAGCTTATTAAAGCAATTTATACAAGAATATGATGATTTATATGATAAGAATCTTAGCAAGGAGGGCACAGGCGATATATTGCAAGAAATAAAACAAGCAGAAAAAATCATTAATATGCCAAAATTGCACCCCACACAAGAGATAAAGCAGTGCTACAAACAGCTAAAAGAACAATATAAAAGCCCTTTGACAATGCAGCTTGTGGGCGATTGCCATCTTAGTATGATTGCCTTTTTAAATGTGCTTTTTAAAGATTCTCTTATACCTTTAAACAACTCTTTAGCACAGAAAAAATTTATCATTCGTTTTTCTCAAGTCTCATTTGCAAGGGCATATTACAAACAAAATAGTGTTAATGTGAATCTACACACGCTTGATTGTTCTTCTAGTAATTTAGAATCTATTGAGTATTTTGAAGTCTTTGTGAATGTAGATTTATTGCAAGAATGCGCGATTATAAAAGAGAGTGATTTTAGCAGTAAAAAAACGCTTAATGCAATAAAAGATTCTGATTGCATTCTATGGGTATTAAATAAGCCAGAAAAACTCAAAAAAGAAGAGTTATTAAAAATCATCAAGAAAAAGCCAAGTATAGCTATAATCGCCTATGATAAAAAAGAGAAAGAAGAGCATGAAATATTAGAGCAAGTATCCACACATAGAAAACAACTTATCTCTCAATACAATTTGCAATCTATCCATGACTTGCATTTATGGAATCTACTTGAGTTTTACAGGCTTGATGAGAAGTTTGCGTTATGTAAAATTCTTAATAATCTCGCCAAACAGCAACTATCAGGCAAGATAAAAACACCAGAAAATATCCTATCCGCACTCGACCAAACAAAGATTCTAATAGAAACTTTTTACGCCCAAAAAGACACGCTAAAGCAAGATTCAGCACAAAATACAATCATGCAAGATATTCTAGAGAACATACAAGCAGTCTTGCAAAGGGCAAAGCTAAAAAGGGGAAATGCTATCCTTAAAATAGCACTTGAAAAAAATAAAAATATAGATAAGCATTACAAAATCATTTTTCAGCATTATAAAAAGCTGGATTTAGCCTATCATAAGGCAAGTAAGCACTTTATCACTAGGCTAAATAAGCTTATTAATGATTATAATTATGAAATTTTTGTTAGCATTGCAAAGGGCTTAAAAAGGTATTTAGACAGCATTGTAGAAAGTGTGTTAGATAACTTAGAAACAATTAAGATAAAGACTAGACCAAATCAACCAAAATTCCTTGATATATTGACGAATCGCCGCATTGTATATGAGAGCTTTCAACTCAACAAAGATGAACTACTAAGAGAAATAAAAGATTCTAAAAGCCTTTTAGCAAGAAAACATAAAAATTTATTACAAAAGCTTATGCGACTTGATTCCTATATCAAGCAAAGTATGCGAGATATTATGCAAAACTTTGAGCGAGTATTACAAGAATGGGTAGAGGAATCTCATCATATTATCCTGCAAAAAAAGCCAAACTATATTAGCACGGATAGCTATATAAATCTTGAAGAATTCCAGCTAAAAATTTTCCAAGATTTTACGCAGCAATATAAAGCCATGATAGATGATTCTCTGTTAAAAATGCACACAGATATTACAACTATAAGTGTATGGGTAGAAGCCACAAAAACCATATTGCTTGAATGCTTAATATTGCGTATAGACCAGAAGTTTCACGCAGACAAAGCCTTAGTAAAACAAGATAATAAGATACATGCAACCCCACTTGATAAAGTATTTTTACAAGATTGCATTTTAGAGTTTTTACCTGAAAAAATTGAGCAAATTTTTTGTTCCCTGCCTATCTCACACACAATTTTTGATTCTATCCCAAAACAACTTTCACAAATCACAAAAGAAAATGAAAAAACTATCCGCAACAAAATAAGAGAAATCATGGACTTGCGTCAAACACTTAAAAACGGCACAAAGATTTTAGAAAACGCCATTGAGAATGGAAGCGAGATAAGCGTAAATAATGAATAATTAGGGACTATGTGGAAGATTTTTGGAGGGTTTTAGAATCCTGATAGATCTAATTTCCTGTTCTAAGTCTAAAATTATATTAAACTTGCAGCCCGAACACGCTAATCACCCCCCCCCCCTCCATTAAATACACATTCTTTTACAATAAATTTCTACTTGAAAATGTAACCTGCATTGTAACATCTATGGCAAAGAATCTAAAACAGCCACAACATAAACATTATTTCAAGTCAAACTTATAAATCAATTTACCCCACTCCCCCTAAAACACAACCCTACCACCAATATTAAATCCTAAGCCAAAGTTTTTATCAAATACACTGCTTTGTAAGCTCAAACTTCCATTTAAATACCATCTACCAAAGCTATATTCTCCACCACCTGTAAGGAATACATAAGACTTATAGCCTTGAGCTTTATATCTCATATTAAAGTTATTTACAGAATCACCTATATTGCCTATACTTGTAGTTGTAGTCCCACTAGAATCTACATTATTTTGTAAAATGATTGCATCTTGTTTTAATTGTGCGACTATAAAGATATAGCTTTGATTTGCAAAGTATTTACGACCATCTATGCCTATATTTACACTTATAGTTTGTCTTATATTATCATCTGTATTCATAGCAAATATAGGTTTCGTATTATCATCTCTTTTAAAATTAGTTGAGCCTAATACATAATACGATAATCCTGCAAAAGGTTTTACTATATAGCCCTTTTTCATTAAAAAGGCATAACCATAAGTTGCATTTAACTCTACATTAGAAAGAGTATAAGCATATCCATCACCAAAGAGATTAAGTAAATCAAAGTTAGGAATTTGTGATCCTTGTCTCTCGTTTGTAAAGCTAAAGGCAGTATTAAGCGTTACATCTATCTCATGGTTTTCAATGAAAGTCCTTGTATAGATTCCAGCAAACACATTATTTGAGTTATTTGAAGTAAAGCCATTATTATTTCCATTAAATGTGCCATAGCCATAACCACCATACGCACCAAATGCAGTTTGGAGTTTATCTACAAAATAATCATATCCTGCATTAAAGCCATAAAGTTGGGCTGTCCCTGTTTTTGAGAAGTTAAGATTCCCTAGCATATTAACCCAAGCATGATTTGGATATTCTTCTCTATTATTAAATCTCATGATTAAATCTGCTAAGGTATCAAACCATACTTCATTTGAATTGTTATCAGTTGTTATATCACTTTGTATATCTGTTACTCCATTGTTTGCATTTTGTGTGTTTTGCATAGCATATTGTGTATTATTTTGCACCCCATGCCCTATGTCCGTTTGTATATCTGTTGCCCCTTTAGGATTTGAGCTACTTGCTAGAGTAGCTACACTGCTTCTATAAACTGCATTACTATTTGTATTACCACTTACTATATTATTAATAGCTGCTATTCTTGTGTTTGTATTAGAATCTAGACTTGCTAGTTTTAGTTTCTCTGCTTCCCTCAACGCTGCTTCTAAATTCTTTTGATAGTTCTGCATAGCAATATAGCTACTAGCACTCCCATGAATGCTAGCTACTCTTGCTAGACGATTTAGCTTTGCACTCTCCATTGATAGTGTAAGTGTATGAAGTGTTGATGCTTTATTCTCTAGGTTTGAGACATGATCTATTGCTGTATCTAGAGTCCTTCCTACTTCTAGGAAATAATCTAGATTTCTTGAAGCAGCTAGAGTTTGGTCTAGGTTTATTAAAAACACAAGTGAAGATTTATCATCATAGAATAGATTTTTTAGAATCTCATAGCTATTTGCACTCTCTTTTTTAATAGCATTTATCCATGAGTTATTCCCACCTGCTTCCATATACAAGGCACAATCAAATGTGCTAGATTCTGCATTACATAAAGGCTTTTCTGTATTGCCTTCTATAAAGTTATTAATATCTACTTTATTGATTTTAAAGCCTATCTCTTTATCTGTTACCACTTTTTCTATATCGATATATTTACCATCTATGCTACCACCTTTATAAGTGAGTGAAAAGCTATTTTTCATCTTTTGCTGTGCGTAGTCATAGCCTCTGTCTGCTTCAGTAGCATTCTTATCATTACCAAAGCCGCAATAACCATCTTTCTTGCATTCTTCTTGTTTATCTTGCTGGCTTGGCTTTTGTATGAGATTGCCTTCATTATCAGTAGAGCCTATGCCATTTTCTACTACATTGCCATTAGAATCTGTTTGGGCTTTATCCATATCCCATGGATTATCTTTGCCATTTGTTGTGAAGTCGGTTTCTTGTTTTGTATTGCCATTGCTTCCTGTTTGGCAGTTATTGTTCTTGCAACCGCTGTTGCCGTCTTTATGTGTTGTGCTTATGGTTGTTTTATCTTTGTCTTTTTCAAAAGTAGTCGTATAATCCCCTTGTGTGTAGGTGTAGCTTATGGATTCTGCTGTGATTAATTTGTATTCTACACCTTTGTCGCCTTTGTTATTAAGCTGACTGCTTATACTTGCTAAAGTCTTAGAATCTGCTATATCTGCTTGTAATGCCCCTGTGCTTCCGGGTGATATATCAAGTGTTGCTTTGCCTTTGATATTCATACTTGCATTTTTTATTTCATTATTAGAATCATTTGGATTTGCTTGAATGCTAAAAAGGATTTTACCTTTGTTATTAAAGTTTCCTGTTACTTCTATATGTCCATTTGCTCCCATATCTATTGTATTGTAGTTATTGAGATTACCTGTGAGATAGAGTGTCGGTTTATTTCCATCTACAAAGCCATCATCTATGAGAATCTTTCCATAGTTATTTAATGCACCTTTTGTGAGTTCGGTTTGCTCTATTAAGATATTACCACCATTTGCAACTTGTCCTGTGCTATTTGTAATATTTTCATTTGTCATAATATCTGGTAAGACTAGATAATGTTTGCCATCACTTGTTGTGATATATGTGCCACTTGCGTTTTTGTAATCTGTTGTATTGCCATTACTTCCATTTGCTTCAGCTTTTTTAATGAGTTCGGCTATCTCACTTCCACTCATATTTTTTAAATCTTTAGAATCTACGCTTACATTTAGGTATTTGTCAAACTTTTGGTCTATGTTTTCGCCATTAGCATTTAGCTCAATTCTCATAACACCACTATGTTTGCTCGAGTCTTTTAAGTGTAAAAGCTCATTGACATTTAGGGCGTTAGCCGTGATTTTTGAAGCGCCGTTTGTGATAGCAGTTTGCCCTTTTTGTGAAACTATTGTATTAAAGATTCCATTTTTAATATTAACTTCAGCTTCTTTGATTTTCATTTCATTAACATTGACATGCTTAATCTCACCCATACGCACAAATGAAGTCGGTCTCGCATCGATGAAGTTAAAGTTTAGAATCTCACCGCCACCATTGAATCTAATATCTGCTCCATCTGCAAAGTCGCTTGTGCCTATCTCCATTGATAGATAGTTGATGAAACTTTTACCGATATTTTGATCTACTACAGAGTAAGAGTTACTTTTATAGACAATAAAATTATTCACATGAAAATCTTTTGCTTGTAGCGTGCCTGTGCGTATAGAGAAAGTATCGATAAATTTTGTGCCGCTAACCCCTGTTAAATCAAGCGTAGAATTGCTTCCAGCTGTTGGCAAACCTATAGCTTCTATGTTGCCACCATAGAAGTTTTTACCATCTATCTTAAGAAAGTTTAGCGGACGGATACCTAAACCACCTGTGCAGGCATTGCCACAACCAGCTGCATTTTTTACTATTACATCGCCGTTACTAGATTTAAGCTCGACATGCCCTTGACTCCCAGCTATACCATCTGTTGCAAACTGAATATTTCCTACAACAAGTTTATTATCCACATTGACATGTATCCAGCTACCGCCAGTATAGTTTTGGTGGTGTATGTTTTCTATATTGACTTCACTAGCCTGTTTTACTTCTAGTTCAGCGGCAAAACCTTTGCCAAGCGGTTGGTAAGGATTTGTGAGTGTTGTAATGTTTAACTTACCGCTAATAGTAGCAGTAAGCTTTTTTTGTGTTGAACCAAAGATTGTTGATGGACCTTTGAAATTTAACTCTTTGATCGTCGCATTAGTCGCATTTAAGGTGCTACTGCCATCATCTATTGTTACAGAATCTGAACTAAAATCTTGCCCTCCATTTCCTAGACTTTGGCGAAAACCTGCCCCATGTGCTAGATCTTGTGTTGGTGTGAATCTACCATTTACAATATCACCTGACATATTAAGTTCTTTTGAGCGAAAGCTAGAGTTTGTGATATTAAGTGAGTGTGTTGTAAGTTCTGTATAATTTGCTTTTATTAAATCAAGTGTGCCATTTGTGATATTGACCGACCCAAAGTTTAGCTTTGAGTTTTTTGCGGTGATATTTATCTGTCCACCACTCATACTTATATTTGTATTATCTATAGTTAGATTCTCTGTTTTTTCATTGCCGATATTAATGCCACCGCCATTGATATTTTCTATATTGAATTGTGAATTTTTTATATCGATTTCTTTGCCATTTAAAGCAGTAGTTGAATTTTGTGTGCCTGCACGATTTACACTGATATTTGCCCCATCTAATGTGAGATTATTGCTTGCATTAAAAGTAAGATTTGCCCCGCCACCTGTCCTTGCTGCATTACCAGAACCTAATGTACCTGTAATATAGACTTCTTTTGCGTTGAAAGTAGCATTAATAAACCCTACATCACCGCCACGACCAAACCAATGTCCGTTACTTGTTGGACTTTTTGAAGTGTTGCCAATGATTAATGTACCATTTTCATAACTTTGTGTAAAATCTCTACCCCATGCCAAACCAGTGTATGTTGTCCCCATATTGTTACTATAAAATGTATCGCTTGAGCTATCATTTTTGCTATTTAGATTATAAATATCGCCTTGAATATCCCCAGCATATACACAATGACTCACGCTAAGCAAAATCCCACTTAATATATATGCTTTCACTCTCATAGCTTGCCCCTTTTACTCGCTCTTTCTAAATTGAATATTTGCAATAGCAAATAAATATTGCGTGGAATTTTAACAAAAAAAAAAAACAAATTCAAGCAGATTTTGTAAAAGGTAGGTAAAAGTTACGAGTTTTATAGAATCTGTGTGGATTTTGTATATATTTTACACTTTTTTGATATGTTGTAGTGATTTGAGAGATTGCGTTGTGTGGTTTCTGGAATCTTGTCATGTTGAGTTGAAAAAAGATATTTCGACTTCGTCTCAATATGACAAAAATGGGTTTTATATTAGATTTTTCGCTACGCTCAAAATGACAAGTATGGAATCAAATCTAGTAGCACATACAAATTAGCTATAAAACTAGGCTGAATTGCATATACACTCTATTGCAATTTTATAGAATTTTAAAGTTATTAATGCAATCAAATAACATAGAAAGTGTAATCAAAAATCTAAAAGATTTAGAATCTAGCTTAAAGTAGCTCTAAATCTTAATGGTTTTAAGGGTAGCTGGTAGAGAAATAACGCTAAAAATGTATTACAACTTTGCTTCCTCTCTTCTTTGTAGTAGCTCCCATCTAACATCAACATCTTTTTGAAATTGCTCGATGATATGCTCATTTTCTGGTTTAAATAAATGTTTGAATCTGCCTTGTGCGGCTAGATAGTCCCTAACCGGAATGACTTTTTTAGGGCGATAAGTGATACGCAATTCATGCCCATCAATGATTTCATACAATGGGAATACAAGGCTATCTACGGCTAAATCACTCATTTCAACGGTGTGATTTGAGTTAAATTTCCATTCAGTCGTGCAAGCACTCATAGCATTGATAAAAGTAGGTCCTTCTGTGTCAATCGCCTTTTTTATCTTAGCATTCATATCTTTCCATTTATTTGGTGCGACTTGTGCGACATAGGGGCTTCCATGTGCTGCCATAATGCTTAGCAAGTCTTTTTTCTTTTGTTTTTTACCATAGCTTACTTTTCCTGCTGGTGTTGTGGAAGTGCTAGCCCCAAGTGGTGTAGAGCCACTTCTCTGTCCGCCAGTGTTAGCATACACTTCATTATCAAGGCAAATATATGTAAAATCATGCCCTCTTTCAAAACAGCCACTAATCCATTGGAATCCAATATCATAGGTCGCACCATCGCCACCAAATGCTACAAATTTAGGCTTTTGTCCTTTGTATTTGCCTTTTCTCTCAAGGGCTTTATACATAGCTTCAGCACCACAAATCGCAGTCGAGCCGTTTTCAAAACCGATATGAATCCATGGCACATTCCATGAAGTATGCGGATATACCGCTGTTGAAACCTCTAGGCAGCCAGTGGAGTTTCCAATAGCTATTGGTCCATCAACTGCATTTAAAACCTCCCGCACAATCATACCATGCGCACAACCCGGACACAATAAATGCGCACCTTCAAATCTTTCAGCACTTTTGCTAAATTGTTTTAGATTTTTTATCTCTTTTGTCATTATCTTTCCTTTTTAATGTAACTTTTCAAAGTTAAGAATCTTAATTAAAACCCATTTCTTTACCACGCAAACAAATCCACTGCTGTGCGTTATGCGTAAGCTTTCCAGCCTTAGCATTCTCCGCAAGTTCGCTATAAATCTTTCTAATATCTTTTTGTGTTAAGTCTCTCTCACCTAAGCCATACACATAGTTAGAAAGTATAGGACGATTATTTGTAGCGGCTTGATAGATAGCTGCACTCACTTCATTAAACATGGCACCCATAGCCCCAGCTGGTGAAGACTTATCCATGATAGCAACTGCTTTTGCGTTTTTCAATGCCTCGCCTACTTGCTTATAAGGGAATGGGCGTAATACATGGATAGTTACAACTCCAGCTTTTATGCCTTGCTCTCTCATAGCCTTTGCTGCAACTCTTGCAGATTCTGCGGTTGTGCCGATAGCAAAGATTGCTACTTCCGCATCGTCCATATCATAGCTCATTACAGGCTTGTATGCTCTGCCTGTCTTTTCTTTAAACTCATTAAATACGCGTTCAATAACAGGCATAGAATCCATGATTGCTGCATGTAATTGTGCCTTATGCTCATAATGCCAATCTTCTTCTGCTTGCACACCATAAGTAACAGGTTTGCTAAAATCAAGCAATGCGTTTTTTACCTTATAATCACCGATAAATTTATATGCCTCTTCATCGCTTAAAGGACGCACATTTTGTGCGGTATGTGAGCTTAGGAAGCCATCTTGATTCACTATTGTAGGCACTCTTACATCATAGTCTTCTGCGATTTTAAACGCCATAAGGTTAAAGTCATAAGCTTCTTGTGGATTACAAGTGCAAAGCTGAATCCACCCTGCATCACGGCATAGATACATATCTGAATGATCGCCATGGATATTTAGCGGTGCTGCTAATGCACGATTAACTAGATTCAATACAATAGGTAGTCTCATACCACTTGCTTGATATAATACCTCAACCATTAATGCCAAGCCTTGTGAGCTTGTAGCAGTAGCCACTCTACCACCTGCTGCTGCTGCACCAACGCAACCACTCATTGCCGCATGTTCAGATTCTACAAGCACAAACTCGCCATCAATATAGCCATTGCCAACAAATGTGCCATAATCTTGCACAATCGGCGTTGATGGTGTGATAGGATATGCTGCCATTACATCAATTTGTGCTTGTCGCAGGGCATGACTAGCGGCGACATTGCCATCCCATACCTCAACTTCTTGTAAATCATATACTTTTGCCATTGCTTAACTCCTTATGCCTTTTTCTCTTTCTTCTCTTTTGCTGGCCATTGACTAATCGCATCTTCTTTTGTAACAAAATCTTGAAACATAATTAAAGATTTAGGATTTGTAGGACACACATCAGCACACACACCACAACCTTTACAATGCTTGTAATCTACACCAGTCATCTTTTCATCTCTTACTAAAATAGAGCTATCAGGGCAATACACCCAGCAAAAATAGCAGTTAATGCAATGCTCTACATTATGCACGGGCTTTTCTGTCCGCCAATGTGCTACGCTTAGTGTGTAAGAGCTATTATCTGTATATTTTCTCTCCTCTTGGTGCATGTCAAGGCTTTTTTCACCTTCTGTTTCAAGTGGAAATACAACTGCACCGGGTAATAAGTCATTCCAACCTTTATTCGCATTTTGCATAATCTATCCTTTCATACTTTATTAATGCACTTCATCATACGCGCGCTGTATTGCCACCATATTTGCATCAATAATTTTTTGTGGCAATTTTTTTCCCAACACTTTTTTAAACGCTTCTTTAAACTCTTCAATAGGTAAAAGACCAGATTCTTTAATGAAAGCACCAAGCATAGGCGCATTTGGGATAGGCTTACCCAATGCCTCTAAAGAAATCTTAATGCAATCCACTATGTAAAACTCTCGATCCTTTAACTCCGGCTTTTTCTCTTGCAACTCTTCTTTACTTAAATGCGTTGTGATAATATATTTTGTTGTAGGCTTTTCATTCTCAAAAATATCTGCGATAAAAGTAAGACCGGGATCAATCACTAATACATAATCTGGCTCCATGTATTTCTCATGATTAAGAATGGGGGTATCATCAAACCTATCAAATGCCGCCATTGTAGCACCGCGTTTTGCAGAACCATAAGTCGCAAATGCTTGCACTTCTTTGCCTGTGCCAGCGATTACATCTGCTAGCCCTTTGGCACCTGTTACAGCACCCTGACCAGCTCTACTATGCCATCTGATTTCTAACATTATCTTCTCCTTGTTTTGGGTTATCGTTTCAAATGGAAACACAAACATTCTCTTTAAACATTATCCTGTATTGCGAATGAAGCATAATAAATACTCTAAAAGACTATGTTGTTAGCTTATGCTGCTGTGTGTAAAGAGCTTGTTATATCTTAATTGTAACAAATATTTTGTAAATTCTTGGGATTTTCATTTTGCTTACACGATATCTATGGATTTTCATGTGTTAAAAAGAAACATATTTTAAGAAATCTTTTTACTCTCAATAACATGTTTATTACTTTTTGTTACATATGATGGTTAGAAATGTGATTCCATATTTGCATTAAGTAATGTTGTATTTCTGTGGTTATAATTTACTCTTTTATATAGAATCTACTTTTATACTTTAGGATAGTAATATGAAAATGATATCTTGGAATGTAAATGGTTTGCGTGCATGTATGACGAAAGGATTTATGGACTTTTTTAACACAATAGATGCTGATGTATTTTGTATTCAAGAATCTAAAATGCACAGAAGTCAAAGTGATTTTGCATTTGATGGATATTATCAATTTTGGAATGAAGCAGAAAAAAAGGGATACTCTGGCACAATCATTCTTAGCAAAACAGAGCCTTTAAGCGTGTGTAATGATATGGGGATAGCACACCATGATAAAGAGGGGCGAATTATCGTTGCAGAATATGCAACCTTTTTTCTTGTAAATGTTTATACACCAAATTCTAAACGAGAGCTAGAAAGGCTTACATACAGACAAGAATGGGAAGATGATTTTCGCTCTTTTTTAAAGGGATTAGAGCAGTATAAGCCTGTGATTGTATGTGGTGATTTAAATGTAGCACATAAAGAGATAGATTTAAAAAATCCAAAGACAAATCGCAGAAATGCAGGATTCACTGATGAAGAGCGAGAAAAAATGAGTGTGCTTTTAGATAGTGGCTTTATTGATTCTTATCGCTACTTTTACCCCGATAAAGAGCATGCTTATACATGGTGGAGCTACATGGGAAAAGCAAGGCAAAATAACACGGGCTGGAGAATTGATTACTTTTTACTCTCAAGATGCCTTGCTAAGAATCTTAAAGAAGCACATATTTACCCCGAGATAATGGGGAGTGATCACTGCCCTGTTGGCATTGTGATTGATGAGAATGCGGTTGTGTAATGTGTAAATAGTACCGCTTATAGATAGCCGCATCTCGATTATCCGATAGTTGTTAAAGCTAAAATAAATTAATAACTTGGAATCTTTTGCTATCTGGAAGTGTAAGCAAAATGATTAAAATATAAACAAAGTCATATTCTTAGTAAACCTCAAACTATGATTTTACTTATTTTTATTGTGGATATACTAGACAATGTTAAGGTTACAAAGAGTATATGTTCTAGCGTTAATATTGCATTAAGCCTAACATGTTATAATGCCAAGTCGCTTTTATGTTCTATGATTATTCAATTTAATTACTTGCAAGGAGGTTATATGCAAGAACTTATACTTGATAAAGATGTATTAATTACTTCAAAAACGGATTTAAAAGGTAATGTGCTGTATTGCAACAAGCCATTTTTAGATTATGCAGAGTATGATGAAGAAGAAGTTTTATTTAAATCGTATAACATTGTGCGTCATGAAGACATGCCAAAGTGTGTTTTTAGGATTCTATGGGAGCATATTAAGCAGGGCAAAGAAGTCTTTGCTTTTGTGAAAAATAAGACTAAACACAATAATTTCTATTGGGTATTTGCAAACATTACGCCAAACTATAATCAACATAATCAAGTCATAGGTTACTATTCTGTGCGTAGAAAACCAAATGAAGCAGCCATAGCGGTTATTAGCAAGATTTATGAAGAGACTTTGCGGATTGAAAAAGCACAAGGGATAGATAAGGCGTATAACTTTATCCTTGAATATGCAAAAAATGCAAATCTAACCTACAATAATCTCGTGTTAAATCTTCAAAGGAATGGACATGTCGCTTAGAATCTTTTTGGTAATAGGCATATTGCTTTCTTTCATTGCGGGTTTATTAAGCTTTTTAAATGGTGGCATTATTGCTGGAAGCATAGCGCTTCTTGCATGTGTGGCACAAGGTGTGAGCTTATTTTTTGAGACTAGACATGCACAATTTTTAGATCGCATTATTGAAGTAACCGAGCATGCAAAAGATGGTGATTTTGAAAGTCGCGTTATCCATTTGCATGGAGATTCTAAGCTTGTTACACTTGGTGGGAATCTAAATGTCTTACTGGATAATCTTGAAGCCTTTCTGCGTGAGGTAAATACTTCTGTGAGTGCATCACAAAACCATGAATTTTATAGAAGAGCCTTAGGTGAGGGCTTGAAAGGCGCATTTGTAAAAAACATAGATAGTATTAATTTTTGTTTAAATAGTATTGAGACAAATGCAAAAGAGAGTATCCAAAACTCACTTGCAAGATCACTTATGAATATGAGCCTAGATAATCAGAATCACGACTTAAATAGCATTAGCACAGATTTAACACATGAAATGAGTAAAATGCACGGCGTAAGTGATAATATCCAATCGCTTACTCAAATCGCAGATGAAAATAAAGCAAATATCACAGAAATAGCTGATAGTATAGCAAATCTCCTAACACTTATCGCCCAAAGCAATGATGTGATTAATAACTTCGCACAGCGTTCAAATGATATTGGCAATGTTATACAACTTATTATCAATATCGCAGCACAAACAAATCTCTTAGCATTAAACGCAAGTATTGAAGCCGCAAGGGCAGGAGAGCATGGCAGAGGCTTTGCAGTCGTTGCTGATGAGGTAAGAAAGCGTGCTGAAAATACACATAAAGCAACTGATGAGATTTCACTTGTTATCCAAACTATGCAACAAGAGATCACAACCATTCAAGCAGGAAGTGAAGAAGTCTATCGTATCATCAATGACACGCAAAGTAAAATCGCTTCTTTTACCGATGTGTTTGAGAATCTTGGCAATGAAAGTGTAGCCCTGCATAGTGCATTTAGTATCTTGCAAAAAAGTCTTATCATCAATGTAGCAAAAATTGAGCATATTCTGTATAAATCCAATGCGTATTTGAGCTTTAAGCTTTTTAAACCAGCACAAGATTTTAGCAAACATGCTATATCACATCTTTTTGAAGACCCGATATGTCAAAAAGTCCTTTTTAGCCTTGTAAGTAGCCAAGAAGTCGATAGAAGTCGAGATATTATCACTCAAAATGTAACTGACGCATTACAAAAGATAGATAAAGAGCTAGATAGCACAGATATTGATTATATCGTTACGCATTTGAATGCTATGGAAGAAGCAAGCCAGCAGTTTATACAAAAGCTAGATAATGCTATTAAGCAATCTTGAAAGTTTAGGTTCTATACATTAAATATCAAATCTTTTAAGTCTAGTTTATAAACCTTTATATGTTTTTCTTGGGAATCTTGCAAATTTAGATTATAAATATATACTTACGAGAACATAAACTCCACTTCCACATATTTATAGTTTCTAAGAATAAAAGACTTGCTTCAAATATTAGGTTAGATTCTAAGTAGATATTCAAAACTTATTTTTAAGAATCTCTTGTAAAAAATATATGTTTCAATTCCGATGCGAACATCTCAAAACATATATGCAAAATAAGTGGCGATTTATTTACCTTAAATATTTTTAGCCTTGCGCTTATGTTTACCTAAGTGTAGGGGTTTGGAAAATCAAAAATAACCACTCACACTTAAATACAATGGAAACAATTCAAAACACACAAGCTTTTATTTTCTTCTCCGTGATATTTTACACAATGCTAGAATCTAGCCTATATAATCACACCGCCACCAAGCACAATATCATCTTTATAAATCACTAAAGCCTGTCCTTTTGCTACGCCATATACAGGCTCTTTTAGTGTCGCTATGATTTTATCATCTTGTATAGTAATAGTCGCATTGCTTGGTGTGCTACGATAACGCACTTTTGCTTTATATTCACCATTTATAAACTCATTTGGCAGGGATTTATTGAGTGCGGTTACACAAAAAGTCTCTAGCTCTTCTTTTTTGCCAACAACGATTTCATTATCTTTTGGATTAATCTTTAGCACAAAATGCGGCTCATGCGCGCCCTTAACACTAAAACCTTTTCGTTTGCCAATAGTGTATTGCATGTAACCCTTATGTTCGCCAACGATGTTTCCCTGCGTATCACGCACAACACCTTTGTTTTCCACGCTGACATGCTTCTTTAAAATATCAATATAATCTGTCTCAACAAAGCAAATCTCTTGCGACTCTTTATAAGATTCCAAATCTCCAAGTATTGGCAAAGCCGCAAACGCCTTAGGTTTTACCTCTTCTTTTAGCATATCGCCAAGCGGGAAAATAAGGCGATTAATCGCATCTTGACTAATGGCATATAAAAAGTAGCTTTGATCCTTGCTCTTATCCCTTGCCTCTTGTATCCGCTTTATGCCATCTATGCTTGTAATGCGTGCATAATGCCCCGTTGCGATATACTCACAGCCATAGCCAAGTGCCGCATTTAAAGCTAGTCCAAACTTCATTAGTGGATTACATAACGCACAAGGATTAGGCGTCTCACCGCGTTTATAAGATTCTATAAACTCATTATAAACGGCTTTTTTAAACTCTTCTTTTGCTTCTATAATCTTAAATTCTAAGCCTAAAAACGCACATACTTTCTCGCAGTTTCTAATAAAAACTGCATGTTTTTCTTCTTTATCATGAAGTTTGAGATAGATTCCCAAAACTTCATAGCCTTGCTGTTGCAATAAATAGGCAGAATATGAGCTATCAACCCCGCCACTCATCAATAATGCAACTTTTTTATTATTTTGTTCCATAAAATATAACCTTAATATAATTTAGTGTAAGAAATGTATTCTATCGTATAAAATTGAATAGCATGTAATGCAATGGGCTTAGATTCTGACAATATTAGAATTTACACCCATTTAAACCCATTACTCATGCGTTCTAATGTATTTATATAGCACATGGATTTCAGAATCTGTTAAGTAGTATTTTGGCATAACCGCATGTGTTTTACGCAAGGCTTCTGTAAATCTTTGCAAGTCAAGTCCTGTAATATCTGGTGCTTCAATCTCTATTTCTTTACCCCTATGCGTGTAGCTTACAAGCTGTTTGCCCTTGCCATATTCGCCATGACATTTTTTACAGCTAATGCCTCGTGGTTCTTGATACAGATATTTGCCATACTCTTCTTCTGTCATAAATTGCTCATTTATTATAGAATCTTTTGTATCAGCTTCTTGATCGAAAGCATATATATATTGAAAACACACAATACATAGCATAAAAGCACAACAATATCTTATCATTTCTCACTCCATAGCTTAAAAAAGGTGTTATTGTAACAAATTATTGTTATGCAATATCACTTCTGCCATTTTTTAATATTGACTTAAAAAAGTTTGTAAAAAAGATTCTATATTTTTTTGCAGCGTTTTTAAATCGCTTGTGTTTTCAATGACAAAATCGCTTTTACTTCGCTTTATCTCAATATCAATTTGTGAATCCACTCTTTTTATCGCGTCTTCAAGGCTTAGATTGTTTCTGGCTTGTATGCGTTGTATTTGCATATCCCTTGTGGCATATACACAGATAACAAATCGCTTTTTATACTCATATTTGCTTTCAAAATAAAGGGGAATATCTATGAAGTATGGGCTTTTCTTTTTCTCTAAAATCTCGCACTCTTGTGCGATATACTGCTGAATGAGTGGGTGGAGTATAGATTCTAACTTTGCTTTTTTCTCAGCATTGTTAAATACTATATTGCCTAATTTTTCACGACTAATTGTTATTGCTTTAGGATTAGATTCTAAATTGTGTTTTTTGTCATGTTGGTCGTTTAGAAGAGGTGGAATATCTTTATCTAAAATTGTTGCGGATTTTAGAACATTGTCATCTTGAAGTTCAAGCAAAAAATTTGCTTTAGATTCTATACTAGATACTTTGCCTAAAGGCTTAGCACGATAAGTTATCTCAGAATCAAGATTCTTTTGAGTTTCTAAACAAGCCTTGCCTTTACTCTCCAAATCTGTGCTAGATATTTCCCCTTCGCTTTGCTTCTTAAGGTTGATATGACAATCTTTAGATTCCTTGCTCTCTGCTACTTGAGCGACAGCAGATTGTATTGAATCTATGAAATCTAGCCTTCTTTCATTTTCCAAATACGCTTCATTTTGAGATGAGGTCAAAATAGTAGCTTTAGAATCTATGCTAGATATTTGCTTACGCATAGCATAGCAATCACTAGATTCTAAAATCTCATCACCAAATGCCGCCACAACGCTACTTTTAGCTGCCTCCAATGCTTTTCGTGCGATTATATCCGCATCAATAATCTTAAATCCATGCAATGCTAAAAGCCTTGCGGTTGTGCTTTTCCCACAACCTATACCGCCCGTAAGTATATTTGCGTAATACATTGTTGCCCTTTTTAGATTCTATACTCTTATTATTTTGCACCAAAAGTTCTGCATCCATCCTTAGAAGTGTAGCAACTGCTACGCACTTTGCATGAGATGATAAGTTCTCTTTGAGTGTTACAACCATATATTTTGCTATACTTAAAATAACACCTACTGAAATCTAAACCTAACTATACACACAAACCACCACAAATCATTAAAGCTTATGAATTACGACTCGCCCATCATGCGTGTTACAAGTCGTTTCATTTTTTCATCGACTTTTTTGTTAGCATTGTGTATTTGTGTAGTCATTCTCTCCCATGCCTCTTGCGATGAGAGTCCGCCATCTTTTGCTGGGACTTTTTGATATTCACCATCGCTTTTCAATTCATATCTTTGCATAGTGTCATTTAACTGCAAGGTCAGAATCTGCATGAGTTTTTCTGCTACGCGTTTATTTATCGCTGGTGTGAGTAGCTCTACTCTACGCTCCAAGTTTCTTGGCATAATGTCTGCACTTGCAAAGTAAATGTTTGTTTTTGCGTGCTTGAAATAATAGATTCTAGCATGTTCTAAATATTTGCCAACGATAGAATATACATTGATATTTTCGCTCAATCCCGCAACTCCGGGTTTCAAACAACATATACCGCGTATAATAAGATCCACTTTTACCCCCGCTTGTGATGCTTTGTATAACGCATTTATAATGTCAATATCCACACATGCGTTTGCTTTCATAATGATTTTACCTTGTTCTTTATGTGCGATTTCATCATTGATTAATTGCAAAAGGTGCTTTTTTATCTGCGTTGGCGCACTATATAGCGTATCAAGTGTAGCGCGTTTAGAGCTACCTGCAGAGAGTGAGTGAAAGAATTTTACCGCATCTTTTGCAAAGGCTGGATTTGCACTAAGCAAACTCACATCTGTATAGATTTTTGCAGTTTGTGCGTTGTAGTTACCAGAGCTTAGATGCACATATTCATGCAATTTATCCCCCTTTTTGCGAATGACAAGGGCTATTTTTGCATGCACTTTTAGATTTGGCACACCATAGATCACATGCGCCCCAGCAGATTCTAAAGCCTTTGCCCAGTGAAGATTATTTTCTTCATCAAAGCGCGCTTTTAGCTCAACAAGCACGGTTACTTGCTTCACCTCAGCGGCTTCTGTCAAAGCTTTAACGATAGGGGATTTTGCCCCTACACGATAAAGTGTCATGCGGATAGATAGCACATCAGGGTCTTTTGCTGCTTGTTGTATAAACTGCACGACAGGATCAAAACTCTCAAATGGGTGAAATAGCAATATATCTTCTTTTTCAATGCAATCAAAAATATTTACAGAATCATCAAGTGGTGGCAGAGTCTTTGCTACATATTGTGGCAAGGTAAGATATGCGTATTCTTTTAATCCTACAAGCTCCCAAAAGGCATTCATGCCAATAGGCGTCTTATATGTATAGACATCTTCTTTTGGCACTTTTAGCTGCGTATTGATAAAATCTAACAATTTTGTATATTCACTCTCTTTGTTTGCACTACCGACTTCAAGCCGCACAATCTCGCCTTTTTTCCTTGCCCGTAAACCCTCGCTCATAAGCGCGATAAAGTCATCTGCCTCATCTTCTTCTATCTCCATATCCGCATTTCTTGTAACTCTAAATGGCAAATATGCAAGTGTCTCATAGCCCTCAAATAGCTCACTTGCAAACTCCCCAACAATACTTTCAGTAAATACAAAAGAGTCGTGATTCACACGCACAAAACGCTTCAAAACGCGTGATATACGCACCATGCCATACTTTATCTCATTTGTTTCCTTATTTTTTAGCGTTAGGGCTATGGCAAAGCTTAGATTATTAAGATGGGGGAATGGATGCACAGAATCTACAACGATAGGCACGATAATAGGATACAAATAGGTCTTAAAATATTTGTGCATCTCCTGCTTTGTTCTAGAATCAAGCTCATCAAAATTGCGTAAAATAAGCTTTTCTGTCGCAAGTGATTTCTTAATATCACTATACAGATTTGCAATAATATCTTTTTCTTTGTTGATGTATGTGCGTATGGCATTTAGCTGCTCTAAAGGCGTGAGTTTATCAGCCCCGCTCTCAATAACACCATTGGCAAAAAGTCTCTGCAAGCCAGCTACTCTTATCATATAAAATTCATCAAGATTTGTGCTATAAATCGCTAGAAACTTTAGTCGCTCAAGTAGGGGCAACTTTGTATTCTTTGCCTCATTTAAAACGCGCGTGTTAAATCTTAGCCAACTCAACTCGCGGTTAAAATACATGTCTTTTTTTGCGATTTCTGCGTTTGTCTGTTTATCCTTTTGCATACCACTCTCCTTGTGTCTTTCTTATATTTTACATTATTTTTTGAATTTCACAGAGATTTTATGCAATTATGACTATTTTATAAGCATATAGTTATAAATTTTGATATGTATTTTAAGAAAATGTGGTAGGGATAAAGATTCTAAATGGCTAGAATCTTGATGTTTATTGTAAATTTGTAGAGATAAGACAGGATTAGAATCTACAAAAAGATTTTACAATTTCTAATTTGCATGCTAAATCTGCTTACACTAGATTCTAAGCATGGAATCTAGTGTCATGTAAATATTCACAAGGGACTTATACAATAATGCTTTGCACTAATGCAAACTAACAACTATAAGTAGTTAAAAACTCAAATGGGTGTGGTCTTGCTTCCCAGGGCCAGATTTCTGTTTCAAATTTATATGCTTTATATACTTGTAAAAAGTCTTCGCTAAAGACATTGCCCTCTTTTAGATACTCTCTATCCGCAAGCATTTCTTCAATAGCACTACGCAATGTGTGCGGTAATTGCTTGATGCCTTTATCTCTAATTTCATCAAGGCTTAACTCAAAAAGATTAATATCCATAGGCTCACCCGGATTTGTCTTTTTTATGATTCCATCAAGTCCTGCCATAAATAGACTAGCAAAGGCTAGATAAGGATTACTCGAGCTATCTGGGAATCTAAACTCCATTCTTTTTGCTTTCTCCCCTTGATTGTATGGAATCCGCACACTTGCACTTCTATTTTGCGCAGAATATGTTAGAATGCTTGGGGCTTCAAAACCCGGAATTAGCCTTTTGTATGAATTTGTGCTAGCATTTGTAAAGGCTGCTACACTTCTTGCATGTTTCAACACGCCGCCTAAGAAATATAGAGCCATTTCACTAAGCCCTTGATATTTATCACCCGCAAAGCAGTTTTTACCATCTTTCCATATACTGATATGCACATGCATACCGCTGCCATTGTCGCCATATAAGGGCTTTGGCATGAAAGTAGCAGTTTTGCCATTTAGATGTGCTACCATTTTTACGACATACTTTAGCTTTTGCACATTATCTGCTGCTTCTATCATATTGCCAAAACGCACACCGATTTCACACTGCCCTTGTGCGACTTCATGATGCACGACAAATGTTTCTAGCCCCACTTGATTTAGCACTTTTACCATTTCTGCACGAATATCTACTAAGGAATCCACAGGGGCAACGGGAAAATATCCACCTTTTAAGCCGGGCCTGTGTCCTATATTACTACCGCCTTCAAATGTCCTATCTCTGTTCCATTCTCCATCTTCTGTATCCACTTCATAGTATTGACAATTTACAGAATCTCGCATTTTAATGCTATCAAATACGAAAAATTCATTTTCAGGTCCAAAATACGCACTATCGCCAATACCTAAATCAACTAAATGCCGCATAGCTCTTTTAACGATACTTCTAGGGCATTTCTCATAAGGCTCATTTTTATAAATATCCCAAATATCACAAAATACCACGATTGTTGTATCCGCAGTAAAAGGATCGATAAAATATCGCACAAGCTCTGGGATAAGTATCATATCAGATTTATTGATAGGCTGCCATGCTGCAAGACTTGAGCCATCAAATGGAATGCCTACTTTAAAGGTATCAGAATCAATAGCAGACATTGAGAAGCTTATATGATGCCAAGTTCCTTTTATATCTGTGAATCTAAAATCTACAAATTCTACTTCATTTGCTTTACAAAAATCAAAAAAAATCTCAATAGATTCTGGTGTGTTATGTGTGCTAGTCATACTTAAGACTCCTTTTTTACTTGCTAAAGCGGGATTATAGCATTTTACATAGAATAAAAAATAAATAGCCTATAAAATGCACCAAAGCCCTAACAAATAAGGGATATCAATTAGACTTTATGATAAAAACTTCTCTTTGAAACTCGCCACAAAGACAACTAAAATGATAATAGGGATAATATATTTCACATATAAAAACCAAATATTTACAATGCCTACATACTTTTCGCTTCCTTGCAATATTTCTTGCTTTGCTTCATCTTTAAGCACCCAACCTACAAAGATGGCACAGCCAAGGGAAGTAAAGATAAAAAATATAGTCGCACTAATATCATCAAAAGCATCAAATATACTCTTTCCTAGAATCTTTATATCACTCCATGCGTTATCACCCAAGATTGAGGGGATATTACCAAGCACAAATACCACACTTAAAACAAGGAATACCGCTACTTTTTTATTCATACCAAATTTCTCTTCTAACACAACGATTAGGACTTGAAAATTTGGCAACGAAGTCGTAAATGCCGCAAGCATAAGCAAGCAGAAAAATGCAACCATAAAAATCGTGCCACCATGCATTTTAGAAAACACAATAGGCAAACTCTCAAATACGAGGCTAGGACCAGCAGCAGGATCTACACCAAAGCTAAAGAGTGATGGGAAAATCATAAAGCCAGCTACAACTGCAATTAAAGTATTAACAACACCAGTAATCACAGAGGTTTTAATAAGCTGTTCATTTTTATGCAAATGCGATGAGAGCGTAATCATAACGCCAAAGCCAAGCGATAATGCAAAGAATACTTGCCCCAATACTACAATGAATAAATCAAGTGTGATTTTACTAAAATCAGGTGTTAAGTAGTATCTAATGCCCTCCATAGCACCATCTAAAGTAACATTTCGTATAACCATGCCAATCATAAGGCAGAAAAGCAGAGGCATGAGAATCTTTGCAGCCTTTTCGATTCCATTAATAACACCGCGAGTTAAAACAATATAGTTTGCCAAAACAAAAAAGAAAGTAGCAATACTTACTGCAAGTGGTGCATGAACGACACTCGATTCCCAAAATGCCTTTGTCTCACTAGCAGAAAGCGTATGCGAGAGAGAAAGTGAGCCTGTTATACTATTAAAAATATAGTTTAAAACCCAACCACTAATCACCATGTAATACGCCATAATACCAAAACAGCCAATAAGTCCAGTAATGCCTATGATCTTCCAAAGCGGCGATATAGGTTTGCCATTTGCTGTGCCACTAAAGCAATCAAAAGAGTTTTTATGCATGCGTCTGCCAATCGCATTTTCAACAAGAATCATAGGGATTCCGATTAGAATCATCGCTATACAAAATGTAAGCACATACGCACCACCACCATTTTGCCCGACCATATAGGGAAAACGCCATGTAGCCCCAAAGCCTATTGTCGCACCAGCAACGGTTAAAATATATGCGAGTTGAGAACTCCAAACAGGTCTTTGCATACTAATCCTTATTATGTAAAATGTCAAATCATTTAAGTAACTTGATAATCAATCATGATTCATTTATGTAAATAAATATGATAAACAAGATTATCAAAAAATAACAAAAAAGCTAATTTTTACAAAAAGTAACATAATAGAATCTATGTCATAAGAATAATGTTTTATGTAAAAGCAAATCGCTTGATTGCCATCATAAATGTAGAATAAAGTAAAAACTGCATGTTATAAACGCCAATAAGACAAAAGCAATAGATCTATAATATTGTGAATATTTAAAAAATTATTACCAATTTACACAGACAGAAAATATAGATTCTGCAACAAATAAAAATATTTCATCTTCCCAAAGGGTCAATATGGTAATAAACATGCGCTAGATTCTGTAAATTAAAAAATCTATTGATAGAAAAGACTTATTGCACATAACCATAATAATCAAATTTTAAACATATGCAGCAAGAAATGTATTCCCATTTTTCATCGAGTTTAATTTTTGACGACATATAGAGATTAATAAACTAGTATTCCATAATTTAAAGCTAAAATATCACTTGTTTTAAAATCTCAATTTTACAATTTTTAAAGGAAAGTAACATGGCAATTAAAAAAGTCGTTTTGGCATACAGCGGTGGGCTTGATACAAGCGTGATTTTAAAGTGGCTTGGGGATAACTACAACTGCGAGGTGGTAACCTTCACCGCAGACATTGGGCAGGGCGAGGAAGTAGAACCCGCAAGGGCTAAGGCTTTAAATCTTGGCATTAAAAGTGAGAATATTTTCATTGAGGACTTGAGAGAAGAGTTTATCAAGGATTTTGTATTCCCTATGTTTCGTGCAAATACCATTTATGAGGGCGAATATCTGCTAGGCACAAGCATCGCACGACCTTTGATTGCAAAAAGGCTTGTAGAGATAGCAAAAGCCGTTGGAGCAGACGCAGTAGCACACGGAGCAACGGGCAAGGGCAATGATCAAGTGCGATTTGAGCTTGGAGCGTATGCGTTAAATCCTGATATAAAAGTCATCGCCCCTTGGCGTGAGTGGGACCTAAACAGCCGCGAAAAGCTTTTAGCCTATGCAGAATCTGCTGGTATTAGCATTGAGAAAAAGCCAAATAAATCGCCCTATTCAATGGACGCAAACCTGCTTCATATCAGCTATGAAGGGCAGATTCTAGAAGATCCAAATGCCGAGCCTGAAGAGGATATGTGGCGTTGGAGTGTCTCACCGATGAACGCACCAAATGAGCCTGAATCTGTTAAGCTGGAGTTTGAAAAAGGCGATGGCGTAGCGATTAATGGAGAGAGACTAAGCCCGGCAAGATTCTGGGCGAAACTCAATGAGCTAGGGGGCAAACACGGCATAGGGCGGCTTGATTTGGTAGAAAATCGCTATGTGGGTATGAAGTCTCGCGGCTGCTATGAAACGCCCGGTGGCACAATATATCTAAAGGCTCATCGTGCGATAGAATCTTTATGCCTTGATAGAGAGGAAGCGCACTTAAAAGATTCTATTATGCCTCGCTATGCGGAGTTAATCTACAATGGCTATTGGTTTAGCCCGGAGCGAGAGGCACTTCAAGCCTTGATAGATAAGACACAAGAGCGTGTGAGTGGCGTGGTGTCTTTGAAGCTGTATAAAGGCAATGTGATTGTCGTAGGAAGAGAGTCTAAAAACTCACTCTTTAACGCCGCATACAGCACTTTTGAGGAAGATTCTGTGTATAATCAAAAGGACGCCGCAGGGTTTATTAAACTCAATGCTTTGCGTTTTATCATTGCTGGGAAAAGCGAGAGTTGTAGTCTTCACGCAAGGCGAAAGTAAGTTTTAGATTATCCCTTGCCTCCCATTCATTTTCGGCAAACAAAGATATGGTATGTTGTGAAAATGTGCTAGGATTGCCGATTAAATCCTGCATATACGCATACCAATATTGCATACCAACACTCAATGTGTTGTTAAATGCCAAATCCATAAATGCCCTAGATTCTAATATCACATCTCTACCCTGAATATCCCTTGGTGTTGGTGGTGTTGTGAGTGAATCCAGTTTGCTAAAATTATATATGTTTGCATTGTATGCTTAATTGAGATGTATGGAGTTTTGCATACTCCAATTGTGGTATTTTCCCTCATGCGCTAATATTGAATTATTACGCATGATGATATAATTGCTTGCTACACTTGTATGTGGTCCCCACTGCTCTTTGCTGTTATCATATAATTGTTTTGCGAATTGTGTATCAAAGTAAATGTGATTTTGTGAATCTAGATTGCATAAAATCCGTCCACCAATATCAAAGATTAACCCCTCTGTTGTGTTTCCTATCCCGCCATCTGGTGTGCTTGTAACAATTTGTCCTAATGTGTAATTCTCATTATTGTTGTTGTCGCCTGTTGTTGTTTGTATTGGACCTGATAGCATTATGCTTGATGGACTATGATAATAAAAGCAACTACGCAATTGTATCCCCAATACATCTTTAATAATGGGAATAACACCAAACATATTAGCAATATAATGCCCTCCAAAATACCTATGCTCATTTTGTATTGTCTCAATATTTAAATTCAGTCCATATTTGTTGATATGCTTTTTTGTGATAATATTTATAACTCCACCCATTGCATCACTGCCATACAATGTGCTTAATGGTCCCCTTATAATCTCGATTCTTTCAATCGCATTTAATGGCGGTAAAAAACCATTATCGATTTGTTGATAACCATTATTGAAAGTGTTTATTGCCCCGCTTACATCTTGTCTTTTGCCATCTATAAGCACTAATGTATAATCGCTAGGCATATCTCGCACAGATATTTCTGCATTGCCACTTCTACCCATACCCCCTCCAATGGTATGCCTGACAACACTTCTGTCAAATCTTTGTGCGGTTTAGATTCTATCTCTTCTTGTGTGATTATGGTAATTGAAGCTGGTGCATCTTTTTGTAAATGCTCTTTGCCTGTGGCAGTTGTAACGACAGATTGCAGTGTATGTGTTTTTATATCGCCTTTGATTTCTTCTTTAGTCGTATTGCTATCCATTAATGGATAAGCTAGAGCATAACTCAAATGCAATGTTGCAAAAAATGCATATATATAATCCCATTTTAATCTAATGTTATGATAATTAATATCATTAACAGGTGGAATTATATACATTATGAATAATAATATGTATTATTATAATGATAAATTATATTAAAAGTATATGCGATGGTTACCATATTCTACATTATATTTGAAAGCTTTTATAAAAGTTACTTCTTTGTGTATTTAATAGGAGATTATATAAAATAGAAAGTATGATCAATCGTAGGATTTGTAAAAGATTTGGATGATAGCAAAAAAACCAATGATAATGCTTTATATTCTTTATAATCATTTGTATAGAAAATACTTTGTGCTGTAATTGCAAGGTTTTATGTTCTCGCATTGGTTTTACATTTAAACTACCAAATATTATATGTCTTTATCGGTTTGGTTTATACTTTGCATTATTTATGTTAGAATCTGAAAGATAGAAATGGAGCATAAATGGAGTTTTTTACCGCAGTTTTTGATGCACTCACCACTACGCAAATTGATTTAAAATTACAAAAAGTAGAATATTTACAGGCAAATTTCTACACATATAATATGCAGCATGATATTGAAATTAAGAGTATAAAAACACCTTCTTATGCCCCTTTTTGCAAGGTTATACACCCTACGCGTTTGCAAAGACCAAAGGGCGGAAACTCAAAAGAAGCCCTAGCAAAAATCCTGCATTCAGTCGCACATATAGAATACAATGCGATTGATTTAGGGCTTGATGCGGCATATCGTTTTCGACATTTACCGCTTGAATATTATTATGATTTTATCACTCTTGCTGGTGAAGAGGTTTTGCATTTTAGGCTTTTAGAATCTTTACTAAAAGAGCTTGGGTATGGCTATGGAGATTTTTTCGTGCATGATAATCTGTTTTGCGCTATGCAAAGCACACAGACTTTAATTGATCGTATGGCACTCGTGCATAAGGGCTTAGAAGCCTTAGGACTTGATGCAAATCCATTTGTAAGAGAGAAGATAGAACAAGCACAAACGCCGCTAAAATCACAGATTCTTGCTGCACTTGATAGAATCTTACATGATGAAATAGGGCATGTCTCAAAAGGCGTAAAATGGCTCAATTACGCACAAAAGCTTTATAATGATAATCGCAGTTTATGTGAGATATTGCAAGGCTATGACTTTAATATCATAGGCAAGATTCCAAATATAGAGGCAAGACTAGAGGCTGGATATAGTATGCAAGAAATAGAATCTTTGCAGCAAACTTTAAGGTAGTCTAAGAAACTCTAGAGAAATAGCCAAAAGATTCTGTATTAATCTATACCAAGCATATAAAGGTAAAAAGTTTATTTCTCACCGAGATTTTGCATTTTCTCTACTTGTGTTTGCAGGGATTGCACTTTGCGTTCATTTCCTGCCACACCACCTGCAATAGTGAAGAGTATGCTAAGATTTAGCGCAACAAAGAAAAAGCAGAGTATGCCAACGCCTATGCTAAGTTTCAATGCATTTTTTGTAGTCTTTTTCTGTGCGTCTAGCTCATTTTGTAAACTCTTTACTTGCTCTAGCAATGCCTTTATATCAGAATCCATATCTATCCTTTTTGTAAATATCCCAAAAACCATCTACATAAATGCACCAAAATAATGCAAATCGTGCCAACAAAAGTGATAGCTGCACCGGGCATAATATTATAAGCATAAGCAAGAAATAAGCCAATAACCATAAACAATAACGCAAAGATTCCAGCAAAAAACATTTGAGTTTTGAGCGTTTTTGCAAAAATATTTCCCATATACGCAGGGATAGAAAGCATGGCTAATACAAGGATTAAACCCGATATTTGCATACTAAGAATGATCCCAATGGCAATAAATACAAAAATGCTTTGTGTAAAGATATTTGTATGAAGCCCACGCAACTGACAAAACACAGAATCATAACTCACGCTTAGAATCTCTTTATAATACATACCAACAAAAAGCAGCAAAATCACATCAAACACGCCCATAAGCAGCAAAGATTCCATATCCACACTAATGAGTGAGCCAAAGAGATAAGATTCCATATCGGCATTTGCGTTTGGACTAAGATTCATAAACACCACGCCCACAGACATGCCAAGCGCCCACAATATCGCATTAAAAGTATCAATATGTGTATCCCATTTCTTCTGCACAAACGCAAGGCTAAATGCCACAATAATCGCACTGATACTTGCCCCAAGCAACACAGAAAAACCGCAAAATAACGCAATGCCAATCCCACCATACGCACAATGAGCGACACCGCCACCAACAAATACAATGCGATTTGACACAAGCAAAGAGCCAATTATCCCAGCAATTACGCTAATAAGCACAATAGCAAGTAAGGCGTTTTGCAAAAAGCTATATTGCATAATGGCTTGCAGAAAAGATTCTAAAGTTGTTAGCATAATGTCCTATATCTTGTAAGATGTGCGTATTATAATCTTTTAAAGCGAATTTTTATCTACAAAGATTTATTTTAGAATCTTGTGGAAAGTTTTAAGGGAGTCTTTATGGTAGAATAGACCTGCAACCCAGTTGTTTATTTAAAAACAAGCAAACTTCTTTCTACTACACCATCAATGCCAATGTATTTGTTGGAATTTTTTAAGAAGTTGTACATAAAGTCATGATATGTAGACCACGAAGCAATATTTTCAATCTCCATATAAGAATCTACGAGTCCTAAAAGCTTTATATCAAGTAAATAATGATCTATCCATGTTTGTGCCGCAGGTAAAAAATCGTAGTTTTGCTTATCAAGTATAAAAAAACTTGCACCATGCTTTGCAAACATAAAAAGTAGTGTTCGAAGTGGTAAAAGGCTACTTATATCTTCACTTTTATACTCCCCATCGTCTGTATAAGCAATATCGCCTCTATATCGATATATATGTTTTTCCCACTTTGACGAACCATCTTCTGTTTTAGTATGACCACAATACTGAAGCACAGCCGGGCTATCAAGCAACACGGCATAAGGGATATTATGTTTATATAGTTCTTTGCCAAGCGTAAAATAAGATTCTAACATTTCTTTGTCCGCATGTTTTATACATATAAACGCATAGCTATCAGCTTCTAAAGTATCACAATCACTAAGCCTTTTTACTTGCATAAACTTTTTGTCATTATCAAAACTACTGAATATAATCATGTGCTATTCCTTAAATCATAAATTGAGATTGTGTATTATAGCATTATCATTGGCTTTACTTAGTATTGTTTGGCTATTTGAATCATGCGGTCTTAAAAAGTCTTTAGAATCTAGTTGGTAAAAACATTTTTACCATGATAGCTACGCAGTTTAACACACAAGAAACTAATTTTTAGCGTAAATCTCCATAAGGTCTAAAAGTTTATGTTTATTGGAATCAAACTCATCTTTTGTAAGCTCAAAAAGATAATCTATATCGGTTTCCCCAACAATGCGTGATCCACAAAACTTGTGATATTGCACGACTTTTTTATTTGCTTTACGCACTTCAAAGCAATCTTTATTGAATCCTAAGACATGATAGGCATAATGCTTTAAAAGGTATTTGCCTTCTAGGGTTTGCTCTTGCTTAGCATCATCTGACATAATCCAGCTAATAGAGCCAAACTCACCATCATGTGCGTTGTGAATCCTAATCGTCCCAAGTGCCTTGCCTTGCTTGTCTTCTACAATGAAATACCATTCATCATTCTTTTTAAAATAGTTTTCAATGTATTGCTCTTGCAAATCCACATCATTTTTAGTTGGATTTAAAAACTTTGCCTTTGGACTACAACGAAGCGCAACGACAAATGCCGCATCAGCCAAAGTAATCTCGCGTAAATTTACATATTTTCCTTGCAATTCTTCTTCTCGAATTATTTGTGCCATAGTTTTCCTTTCTATTTCTTAGTGTTATAGAATAACCAATTCCACGTTATATTTTTATTCTCTTAAATCTCTCATTCATTTCTAAAGATTCCACAATGCTTACTTTACTTGGGATCTTAAAGGAGGCGAGTTTGTCTTTGCAAAAAGTGCGGATATGTTTTTTTAGCGCTAAGTTTGAAGTAGCGTGAGATTGAGATTCTACCTCTTCTATTTTTTCAGAATCTAGCACCACCTTTACACTCACACTTTGCCCTGTAATAGCATTAGATTCCCCATATACAACACAATCACTTATAAATGGAATTTGTAATAGCACCCCTTCAACTTCTTGTGGGATAACCTTTTCTCCACCTACATTTATAACTTCTTTTGCCCTGCCTATGATTTTTATATACTCTTCCCCATTAATATTTTTTACTTCTACTAAATCCCCTGTTGCAAAATAGCCTTCATTATCAAACACACTATTATCACTATTAAGATAGCCTAGTGCGTTTGTGTGGGATTTGATAAAAAGCTCGTTATTTACAATCTTATATTCCATATTATCAAGGCGAATAAAATTATCCTTTGTTGTAGTCTGCGTGATACCTATCTCACTTGCTCCAAATGTTTGATGAAATCGCACTTTTGGAAAAGCGTTTTTAAGCTTTGCTAAAAGAGAATCTGACATTTTTTCCGTGCCATAGGTAATAAGCCTTAGTGAGCTTAAATCATAAAGCTGCGTTGGGTTTGAGAGCAAAAAGAGATGAAGCAAACTAGGACTAGCGGGTAAAAGGGCGATTTTGTAATCTTGAATACTTTTTGCAATCTCTTGCATATCTTTGCGATTTTTTAGAGTAATGCCACACGCCCCCAGACTTAGCACATTAAAAAGCGTATTTAGCCCACCTATATGATCAAACATAAGGAATAATAAGATATTTATACGCTTTGGCTTTTTCTCTAAAAAACCTTGAAGCAAGGTGTTTAGATTATGCACTATGGCTTTAGGTTTGCCCGTGCTACCGCTTGAAAAAAGGATTAATCCGCTTGTGTGATTTGCCTGCAGGGAAGCAATAATGCTGTGTTTTTTGTCTGTGCTATGCGTAGAATGCAAGGTGTTATTATAGAAAAGATAGTCTATTTGCCCTTCTTTGATATAAGATTGAAGCATAGGAGAGAATATGGAATCTTTTGGGGCAAGTGAAGCAGATAGCGGTGTGATAATAAACCCCTTTTCTACACACGCTAGGAAAAAGGCTAAAGTCTTTAAATCATAATCGCCGATAATGCCAATGACACTGTTTGCCTTTATGTCATTTAGCAAATTTAGAGCATTGCATATAGAATCTAAAAGCTCCCCATAAGTGTGGCTTTGAGATTGTGCAATAAGACATATAGAATCTTGCTCAAAACCCTCAATCTTGCGTAAAAATGGGTGCGTGAAATTATAAGAATTACTACGCATTCACGCCTCCAAGGTAAATCACTTGTGCGGTGATAAAATCACTCTTTTCATTTAAGAAAAACTCAATGGCATTTAGCACATCTCTAAACTCACCAAATCGTTTGATGGCTTGTTGGTTTAAAAGGGCGTCCATTTTTGCTTTAGGGACATTTTTGATTAAATCCGTTGGCACAGGTGTAGGACCAATGGCATTTATGGTGATACCAAACTCGCTTAATTCCTTAGCACATACTTGTGTGAGATTGACTAGTGCGGCTTTTGAGGCGGCATAGGCGGCTTCACCCTCTAGGCGTAAGGGGGTGGCGATGGTGGCGAAATTTACGATGCGGTAGGGCATTTGCGTTGTTTGCGTCGGCTTTTTTGCAGGTTTGGACTGGTGCTTCGCACAAGTGGTGCTTTTGGCGGATTATTCGCTCAAGGCTCGGTCATTTATGTTTAATAAACTCCCTTCACCTTTCGCTCCAAAAGCTATGCTTTCTTTAGTAAAACCACTAAAATCACTCAAAAATCCTTCCGCAGTAGAATCCTTATTGTTAGAATCTAAGATTGCAGATTCTTTAAAATCATCACAAACCGCTTCCGCAATAGCATTTTTCGCATTATTTTTAGAATCTAGCCCCTTAGATTCTAAATCCTTTATACGCTTTTTATAATTTTGCACCATAACCTTTGAGACTTCTCGTAAGAAAAGAAAGCTACCAAATACATTTGTGTTAAAGATATTTTGCATAGTTTTTAGTGGTGTAGTAAGGATATGATTCATAGGGGCAATACCTGCATTATTCAGCAAAACATCAATTGTGCCAAATTCCTTTTTCACAGCCCTTACCATATTTACAACCGCATTTTCATCACACACATCAAGGGTAAAATGCCTATAATTTTTATGCTCCAAATTGCTTTGTGTCCGTGAGCAACCACATACAATATCGCCTTTATTTAAGTAATACTCGCTTAAATCCCTGCCTATGCCCTTGCGTGTCCCTGTGATAAGTATAACTCTAGGCATTTGCTTTGCTCTTTTCTAGGATATAGGCACTTAAGGTAGCGACATCTTTAAATGGCGAGTTTCTTCCGCTCATTGTCTTTTCATCAGCTAGGACAAGATTGAGATTGAGTTCATCCGCTAGCATTTCCTCTAAGTCAGCAATAAAGCTTACAAGGGCTAGAGAATCTAAATTGCCCTCAATCCCATAGATTTTTGTTTCAAGCGTTGGATTTTTTAGATTCTCATTTTCTAGTTCATCTGCTAGAGATTGGAGAGATTTATAGATTAATGATTGGATTTGTGTTTGCATTTTGTGTTCCTTAAGTAGTGTCGATAAAAAATATTTTTACATGTAGATTTGCATTATAATATATGCAAAATCGTTTTTTTTTTTTTGTAAAAAAAGCGAAATTATTTTAGTTTTGTGTAGATAAAAGTAACATTTTTAATATTTTATGACAACAAGTAGCGCTTAAAATAGAGATGATTCTATGTTTTTGTAGGGCATGTGGGTTAAGAGTTTTCATATAAAGTAAGGATTTTTAGTTATCACTTATAAAATATTAAACTTTTTTAACTCCAAACACCCTAAAACCGATACTCTAAACACTAAGCAAAAAAGCCCTGTTATAATTCTGTATAACCTTTTAAGATTAAATCAAAAAATCACAAGTAAAATAATACATATTCTAAAGATTTCAGTTTTGATTGTGTTGTATGAATAAGGTTTTAAAGTTTTATTTCTTTCCTGTTTTTTAAAATACCCTTACATCATAACTTAAAATCTAAGTCTTTTTATATGATTTTTATATAGTGATTATATATTACTTTTTCACTTTACAAAGTGTGACAAACTAAGCAATACAAAATTACAAATTACTTAAGCTTTGATACAAATTAAAATTACATAAGCAAACAATACTTTAATTTTACATTCTCTACTTAATGGAATTTATAAGCCTTTATTGTGTAGTTTTATATACCTTTTAAGCACATAAAACATAGTTTAATAATTTAAAAAATGTATAACCTTTTTTAGATTAAAACAAAAGAATTGTAGCAATCAATAGAGACTTTGCAATAAAACATTATGTTTTATAATTATTTTATTTTTGGTTACCGCATTATAAAAACTCAAATCCCTTTTAACTTCACCCTTTACCTCATTTTCCTGCAACTCCACTAGATTCACTACATCCCCACCACTAATAGCCTTATTTGCCTCACTCTTTAGCTTTGCAGATACAATGTCTACATTATTGATTTTAGGCACACAAGGCTTTATTGTTCTTGGTGCATTACTTGCAGCACTCTCTATTAAGCCCTGCAAGTTTGCATATTGACTATCTTTTGCTGCCTGCATATCTTTCTTAGCTGCCTTTATGCGTTTAAGCGATATTTTTTCAGCCATTTTTGCACTCTCTGCACTCACACCATCAAAGCCTATGCGAGTAGCTATATCTACAAACACCCCTTTTTCATCATAGATAAACAACTCTTGTGTATTATTGATGTTTGCACGAATGATTACAGAGTCATAGTTAAACGCTTGAATGCTTTGATACCACACTCCCCCATGCATAATGCCCTTTTTATTCACTTTTCTTTTTACGCTAGGCGATAGCTTCATAATGAGTTCATACTCATTCATAGCCACTGCTTCATTTGCTTTTTGATTATAAGCCTCTGTTGGAGTCATGCCTAGTGAATCTAGATAGCGATTATTAAGCAGTGTATCTGTATATGTGTCTATCGCATAAAGCATAGATTCAAAGCTATCTAGCTCTTTTAAGTTTGTTAAAGCCCCTTTTTTAAGTCTTCTCTCTTTTTTACTAAAGAAAAACTCTATTGCTTGTCTTTGAGCTACATTATGTCCAATATAGCCTTTACCCCAAGAGATAATCCTATCTTGCAATGCCCTAAAAGTATTTTCTACATAAGGTTTTAACCACCCACTATAAGCCCTTACATTCTTATACTCTATATCTAAGTTTTCCATAACAGCTTTAGTGTATTTGGATAGAAAGGCTTTTCCATTATCCCCTTTAATAACTTTTGGCTTACCATATTTAAGGATATATTTAGCCACAGCCCTAGCCACACCTAGACTATTTTCAGTATCACTGATATGAAAGCTAACTACACGGCTATATGTATCTACCAAAGAGATTAAAACATATCTTTTCTGCCAAGATTCTATAATCTTGTGATCAGACTCTGTGCTTTATAAAACATTTTCCATAAAGGTATTTGAGCGATGGCGCTATCCCTTGCTTTTTCATACTCATCTTTTGGATACATTTTGTCCCATGCTTCCATGAGTTTTCTCTCTTGATCGCTTAAGCGGATATTATAAGTTTCACTCATGTAAAGATATGTGCGGGCGATAAGCCCTTTAGAATAGTTTGCTGGATAGAATCTCTTTGCTTTAAAGTCAGTATAAACCTTGCAATTTCCATATTGATTATAGACTATATATCGTGGGGCTTCTGCGTATCTAAAGTTGCTTCTGTCTGCATTTATTTCGCCGATTGCTGGGACAAGGTTTCTTGGGTCTGCTTCCATGAGATTAAAGGTTTTATCATCCCTGCATGCTTTTCTGCCGCCTTTTTGCCAACATGGGAGATGATGTCCAAAGTTATGGGCTGGCATGATATGCTCAAACTCAATATTTTGTGTGCGTTCATTAATTGTCTTTTTCTTTGTGAGTGGCTTTCTGGGGGTGTAGTGTGGAGATTCTATTGGCTTTATACCATTATCTGTGATTTGAAAGGGTGCTTTGCAATAAAACTCCGTTGTAAAGCCTTTAGATTCCCATATTTTTGTCAATATCTCTTTAGTTTCGCGGAATGTTTGCGGTGGCTTTAATCCATCAAAAAGCAAGTAAGCAAATAAGGTTAGTAGAGAAGCAATACTTATAGTTTTTAATCTACGCACAAAATACCTTTCATATTTTTATAAAACATATAAAACTTGTTGCAAAACATTGACTACAACACCAAAAGATTCTAAAAATCACACTTTAAAATCGCACAATTTACTCAAGGCTATAAATATTCTAAGATTCTAGATTCTCTACCAAATCTGGGTGGGTGCAAAATTTACAGAATCTAGATTCGCTTTTATTCATCATGTTAGACCAGCAATTCAGAGTATTTAAACACATAAAATCTCACCCATTTGACACACTAAAATGTCTATATTTTTACATATTTTAATTTTGGAATCCTTTTTGCTTAAAAGCCTATAAATCTATTTTGAAAGGATTTCAAATGCAAGTTTCACAGAATGTTTTACAAAAAAGATATACAGACAGCGTGCATAATCAGCAAGGAATCGACATTCATCATGGCTCAAGGAATCGCTATATTCCAATAAGTGCAGATGAAAACTATTTGCCACAAGATGTGTTTGTAAAATCGGAATATTTGCAAAAGATTGAAGGACTAGGGGATTCTATACAAGGGGGATTTAAGGACGCTTCAAGCTTTATGGCAATGGCAAATGTATTGCGTGGTGAAAATATTCTTAATAGTCAGGATTTAATCGCAGCAGGTTATATCGCTAAAACAAGCGAAGACATTAACTTTGAAGCGTTTAATAAATTATTGCGTAACGAGCAGTTAAGCATGGAGATGAAAGGGCTTATCAGTCAGCTTGTAAATAAGCTCTACAATATCAACTATGTACATGCTGGAATCATGATGGCTTCATAGAGTAGTAGGCTTTCTCTAGCAAGGTTTTCAATGAAAGTTTGTTTTGTGCTTTTGTTTTGCATAATGTTTTATCCACTTTATGCAGATACACAGGACATACCGCTACCAAATCTCAAAAAATCCCAAAGTATAAGTAAGCTACATAAAAATATCACATTGCAATTCAGTAAGAATCCAAAGCGCTCTATCTTAAGAAAGCAAGGTATTATCGCAAATAAAATGGCTTCTCATGTATTTAAAGATTCTAAAGAAGTTTGTTCTATGCTCTTTTTCTCCGCATTAAAGGATTTACAAACTCAAGCTTTACTACTTGGTGGCACAAAAGTGGGAAACATAGAAAGCTATTTAAATAATAGCCCAAAACGCATTACCAAGTATTTTCAATGCAAAAGTGGTGCAATGTTTAGCATAGTAACGCTTCGGGCTGATGTGCGTTAAGCAGTTATTGACATGCCTTGTGAAATGTGCTAGAATGACTTAGCCATACAAAAAGGATTAGCATGGAATCAAAAGACACACAAAAAACACCTAATGCGATAAATACACAAGATTCACTAGGTCAAGATTCATTACACGGAGAATACAAAGAGAAACAGCAAGAAGATATTGTATTATCTCTTTTTCAGTTTTGCTTTAGATGGTATAAAGATTCTGAAAGATTTTTTCATCTCTTAGTTGGATTGCCAAGCTATGAAAAATATTTAGACTATCATAAAAAATATCATCCACACTGCACACCAAAAACACGCAAAGAATTTTTCATGGATTCTCAAAATAAGAGATATAGTAGAGATGGTGCTAAAAAATGTTGCTAGAGAAAAATGTCTGCATAAGCATTTGTTGCCCGAAAGTTTATTTATATGAGACAACAAGTGATATAGATTAATGAAACCAAGCAAAAAAGTATCCGCTTTTTACCTAAACTTACAATGTGTCTATATTTAATACTTTTTATAATCCTATACAAACATGCAATTCAAATGTTTCACATTAAGCTAATATTGCGGCATAAGATTCTATTAATGAATCACCTAACACAAAAACTTATTCTTTCTCCACGCAATATGAATGCAAAGATTGCATACATGCATAATCTGTCATATCAAGCTGCATAGGCGTAATAGATATATAGTTATTTGCTACTGCGGAAAAATCACTTATTATTTTCATATCTTTACGAGTGTAAAAATTATCTTTTAAGTATGGATTATCCGCATTATCTCTTTCTTGCCATTGCAATGGATTTAAGCCTATCCAGTGGTATTTCTGTCCGCGTGGGTTTTGCATGACTTGTGCTTTTGAATTATAGATTCTATATCCAAGCTGTGTAGCTTTAATGCCCTTGCATTCATCTTTTGAGATTGCAGGAATGTTGATATTGAGTAGTTTTCTGTGTCCAATCGTATAGTTATTATGCAATATATCAAATGAGAGTTGCTTTATTGTATCAAGGGCTAGTGTGAAATCACGATTTGCTAGTTTATTGTCTTCGCCATGTTTGTCGTTAATACATTGTGAAATGGCAATACTTTGTATCCCATGCAATGCCCCCTCCATTGCACCTGCGACCGTGCCAGAATATGTTGTATCTTCGCCCAAATTTGCACCGATATTAATCCCTGATATAAGCAAATCTGGTTTTGTGTTAGAAAAAAGCTCACACAAGCCAACATACACGCAATCAGTTGGACTGCCATCATCAAGCTTGTAGAAATCTTTTTCCAATTCTATAAGTTGCAGAGGCTTACTCACACATAAACCATGACCGCATGCTGACTTTTCATGGGCTGGGGCTACGACCACAACGCGTGCAATATCACTTAAAGCGTTACGCAGGGCAATCAAGCCTTGACTAAAATAGCCATCATCATTTGTTAAAAAAATTGTTTTTTTCATAAATTTACCTTAATTTATTGTTTAAAGGGCGTATTATATCTTATTTTATCGTTATCAAATAGCAAATAAGGCTATGTTAATGTAACAGAATCTAAGCTTTATATGGGTAATGTTTTTTAAGATTATTTATAAAGCATTTCCAAAATACGCTCATACACTGCTATGTGTTCTAGTTCTCTGTCAAGATCATCACCTATTTGTGATTTTTGGGCTATCATAGTTGATATTGCCTTGCCGTTATTTATAAGTTCTGTAATTGTGCTTGATATGCTGTGAGATTGTTCTTGAATATCACACATGCCTTGATTTGTATTTTTCACACATTGATCGATAGTTTGCACATTTTCAATAACTGATTTTACCGAAGTGTTTGTATCAACGAGACTTTTTTGTGTCCTTTCAGCTAGACTTCTCACCTCATCGGCTACGACTGCAAAGCCTCTGCCATGCTCTCCTGCCCTTGCTGCTTCAATCGCTGCATTTAATGCTAATAAATTCGTTTGGTCTGCAATACCTGCGATAATATCTAAGATTCTATTTAAGTCATCAATGCCAGACAAAAGGCTTTTAATATAATCTTCTAGATTCATATTTTCGCTATTTCTATCCATAGCAGAAGTTAAACCGCTTACAAAGCTATCAAAGCTCATATTTACATCATCAAGATTATTTTCTACACATTTAAAGTCTTCTGCAACATGGGCTAGAGTATCAGATACGCTTTTGAATGTCGGCACACTTGCTTTTAGCTGACTTAGCATTTTTTGATTGATATTATTAATAAGTTCTAATTTACGCATTTTCTTAGTAATAAAATATGTTTTATATTGTGCGTATTGTCTATGGAAAGAATCTACAAGGACATCACTGAATACGCCATTTTCTTGCTTATAGAAAAATATAGCACTTAGAGTTTCATTGATATTCACACCAAGCAATTCTCCAAAAGTTGAGAACCCAACTACAGGAAAATCATTAAAAATTTGCAATGAAGAAAGTCTTTGCGTATTGTTTAGTCGCCTTAAAATACAATCATTAAATATCGCACCAAGCGGTTTTGGCTTATTTCTTGCAAACTCTTCGTAATCTTTTTTTTGTAGATTCTATAAAGTCAGTTCTTTTTAAAAGCAGAATCTCTTCTCCCTTATCAACATCGCAATAAAGACATATTTTGCCATTTTCTATATCAAAATTTGCTACTGAACGCACATAGATTTCATCTTGTATTTTTACACCAAATGTGTATTCTTGCATATAAGTTGGGACTTTTTCAACAGGGCAGTTAAAATGTGTGGCAAGGGCTTGCAGGGCATTTACTTGCGTATAGGTTTTTGTGTCTAAAAAATCTGTAATAACGCGTGTTTTCATATCAGCATCAAGCACTACAAAATGTGTATTTGTAGGTGCAAAATTTTGTGTTTTAAAGATTCCAAAACGATAACTTTCACGCAATTTGACATAGGTTAGCACCGCTACATTTTGCACAACGCTCGTGTTATTATAAATGTAGGTGTTTTTGAAATCAAGCTTTCCACCAGCACTTCCACCCACATAAAAACATGGCAATTTACCTGCATTATAAATCGCTTCCATCAAGAAGCTCTCACTACCACTAAGCCCATCAACAAGCACATACCCTAGCGTATCTGTATGCGTGGCTTTAAAGGGTAAGTTCACCTTTCTTACTTCACTTTCAAGCTGTGAGATTTGTGCATTTATATCAGCAGAATCTTTATGCAGGGGCAGCGTATGCACATGTATATGCTCTATCATACCTTCGGCAAAAAGCATGATAGCAACACCATCACCCTCCATATCATTACCATAAAATTTATCACATGTTTTTAGCTCATCTTGACTGCATAAAAGCCCAGATGAACTTGCTAAAATCACAACGCAATCATGTGGTAATGTCTGTTTTATCTTATTTGCAATACTTGCAAAATCCATATTTGGCATAAGATAGCCAATGGCTAATTTTGGCTGAATGGTGAGATTATTAAGCCTTTCTTCTATCTCATGACTTTTAAGATATAGGCTTACTATATGTGTTGTAATTTGCTCTTTTTGTTGTTTTTTTCTAAAACCAAACATAGTTTTCCTTTTATCATCATAAAACTTAGAATCTTGTATATTGTTTATTCAATTAGATTCTATGAAACTATGCTTATTATAACTTTGTAGAATCTAAATTTTGCACCCCAATTACTAATTCTATAACAAAACAGAATTTTAACAATCTTTTGCATTAATATAGATTACATTGTGTATTTTTTATATAAATGATAAAATAAAGAGTTACTATTTTTTACATTAAAGATAAAATACATAAAGCACCACTCAAAGTCTAAGGTTTTAGACTCTTGTTTTTATACTTTTTATAGTCTTGTAAAAACACAGGCATAGCTATCAAAACACCAGATATGATAATGAGTGTAATGCCGCTTAATGTCATCATATTAGGCAGAGAATCTCCAAGCATTACTCCAAAAATCACACCCCATACAATACGCATATAATCAAGCGGGGATATAAGCCCAGCAGGGGCTAGTATGAAAGCCCTTGTTAGAAACATTTGTCCTAAAGTCCCAAGTATCCCTAAGATAAGGATACCTATCCATTCACGCACATTTGGTATGCTAAAGCCAGATAAATGTGGAATCTCAATAAACATAAACACCCCACCAACGACAACCATAGTCATGGCAAAGCCCATAATCATACTTGATTCATTAAAATATTCTTTCAAGTCCTTTAAACTCATATAAGCTAATGCCATCATGATTCCATTAATAATACCTGCAATAATATTATCAATCCCTAGACTTTCAGTGCGTATATCACAGATACAAATCACCCCAACAAAGCCTATCATCGTTGCTAATATGATGGGTAATCTCACATGCTCTTTTGTAAAAAGCAGTGTAAATAACACAATATAAATAGGCATAGTCTGTGCAAAGGCTGAAGCAGTCCCAAGCGAGATAGTAGCGATATTATAAAACATAGCAAGCATAGCTAATCCACCTGTAAGAGAACGCATAAGTAATCTCAAATAGCCACCTTTTTTGCGTGGTTTAGAATCTGGCTTAAAAGGTGGATAAAAACACCACCAAATACCTATACAAACCACCGTGAAAACATGACGAAAAAATATAAGCTCCATAGAAGACATGGAATCTAAAAGCTTAACACACGCATTCATTAAAGAAAAAGTAAGTGAAGCAGCAAACATGAATAAAATGCCGCTCATAGCACTTTGACGCATAATAATCCTTATCTAAACAAAGCCCTAATTATAGCAAATATAGCTAAAGCTTAGATTCTATGTCTCATCAATGTTTTTAGCTTGTTTCCTACAAGATAATCTCATGGAATTTACATGTATTGCATAAAGCTTGTTAAAATTAGTATGCAAAAAATCTATATGCTGTTAAGAAAGAATACTTATTGCTATAATACAAAAGATTCTAATGTTTAAAATAATAAGGACAGATATGAAACTCATAGGCACAAGCATAATGCTCCCTTGCGATGAAGTATGGGAGGTTGTAGAACATGGTGGTATTATCATTGATTCTGGTATGATTAAAGAAGTTGGCGATTTTAATTCATTGAGACAAAAATATAGTAATTGCGATTTTGTGTTTTATAAAAATCATGTTATGCTACCAGCTTTTATTAACTCTCATATACATTTTGAATTTAGCAAGAATGATACAAGTTTTTGTTATGGGGATTTTGATATATGGCTTGATAGCGTTATGGCAAATCGTGGTGAAGTCCTAAAGCACAATACACAGGCAATGCAGCAGGCTATAAGGACGCAAAAGCGTAGTGGCGTGGGCAGTGTCTGTGCGATTAGTAGCTATGATTTGGATTTAGAGTTATTATTAGATTCTAAACTCAAAGTGATTTATTGCCATGAAGTGTTGGGGGCAATGGAGAGTGATTTCACACAACAAGCCCTAAATATCTCAAATCGCCTTGAAAAGACTTTGTCTTTAAAAAATGCTACATTTACACCCGCATTAGCCTTGCACGCACCATATTCCATAAATCCAAAAATAGCACATTATGTGGTTGAGCTTGCTATGCGTTATAACCTTTTGCTTTCAACACATTTTTTAGAATCTAGACAAGAGTTAGAATGGCTTAGTGAGAATACAGGGTATTTTAAGGAATTTTATGCAAAGAATTTTCAGGTAAAAGATGCAAAGGCACATTTTAGCATAGATAGCTTTTTAGATTTATTAGGCGATATACATACTCTTTTTGTGCATTGTTTGTATGCAGATTCTAACCTTAAAGAAAGACTATTAAAACAAGGGTCTATTATCTCTTGTCCTAGATCTAACCTTTTATTGCAAGGCAAAATGGGATTAAATCATATCATTGCTACTGATGGTAAAAGCTCGAATGCTGATGTTGATATTTTAGAAGAGATTCGTTACGCACTTTTTGCGACACTTAGTCAAGATAAAGCACAAGATATAGAATCTTTAAGCAAGGATTTAATCTATTCTATCACGCGTAATAGCGCAAAAGCACTAGGTTTAAATAATGGCAGTCTTAAAGCAGGAAAATGTGCTGATATTGTGCTATTTAAATTGCCATTTAACCGCCTTGATAATATCGCTCAAAGCTTTATCTTGCATGCAAAACAAGCCGCAAGATTGCTTGTAAATGGGAATGATGTTTTATGATAATGCTTTAATAATATTGCGTGGTTTATATGTTTATCGTATTGTGTCTTTGAAAAGAGTAGAGAATCTTTTTTAGATTCTATACTTTAAAGATTTTTCGCTACGCTCAAAATGACAAAAAAGTAGAAACTATTTTAAGTTATGTATATCGATATAGAATCTTATCTTAGATAAGTAAGTTTTGCTAACTTATACTGCTTACTACATTCAACGATTTTTCCATGAAACCTTGCCATAACTTGTGCTAATGGCATATCACCATACAAATCACTTGCCCTATAAAGATTCTGTGTTAAAAAGTCTTGCATTGAGTGATAATCATCAAAAAGCAAACCGCAATGCCCAAGTAAGCGTTGTGTATAGCTATCAACCACCATTTCTTCTCTTTTTAACGCATAGTTTAAAATACTTGATGCACTCTCAAGCCCAATGCCTTTTTGAGATAAAAGCCACTCTTTTGTAACATGTAGTGAGAAATTATGAAAAGTTTCAAAATCCTTTATAATATTTTTCGCTAGGGCGACTAAACGCGTTGCTTTTTGCTGATAGAATCCAGAGATTCTAATAAGAGGCATAATATCTTGTGGCAAAAGATTTGCAAGTTGCTTGAGTATCAAATCTTGATAATGTGGTTGGGCGATTTGTGTGAGTTGTGGATTAGGATAATTGCTATATAGATGTATATCATCATTTAGGTTTTTTGTAAGATTATTATAAAAAAACATGTAGAGATTACTAAGGCTAGTAGCAGCATATTCATACTTTGTATTCTGTCCTAAAATAGCAGCAAAGCAAAGGCTTAAATCCATCTCAATCTGTGCTGCTCCATTTATCTCAATGCCATTTTCTACACGCAAAGACAAGAAGCTAGGCCACCACCAGCTTTGCTTATCCCCGACATTATAATGTTGGCGTAAAATCACAAGCAAGTCAAATCCATCATTAATCTCTATATTTTGTAGAAAAGGTGGTAACATAGTGTTTCCTTTTTTATTTTCTGTGTTTATTGTATGAGTATTATACTAAGCTTTGTGTGAGAATGTATATACCAGTTTCTGTGTAGTGCAATCTCAATGTGAGTTAAAATGGATGGTTGAATAAAATGTTGTAATACAAGGATATAGAGATTATTTTTATGCTATAATACCCCACACTTCACAAAAAACCACAAATTAACACAAAAGGATACACATGGGATTACGAAAACTTATAAGAAAAACTTCTTGGTATAAAAACTATCAAGCAAAGAAAGAATCAAAAATGAGTGATGAAGAATACTTCATATACAGACATAAAAAAATCTTTGGCTATACACCAGATTTTAAAAATCCACAAACCTTTAATGAAAAAATCATTCATAGAATCTTATTTGATAGAAATCCAATATATACAGCCCTAGCAGATAAACTCAAAGCTAGAATCTATATAGCAACAATATTAAAAGACTTTAATGCTAACAATACACTAGACTCTAACAAAGATGCTAATACTCTAGTTTCTCATACAAATCATATAACTCATATAACTACGGGGGGGGGGGGGCAAATATAGCCTAAATCAAAACAACACAGATTTACAAAATAATCCTACTTTAAACACAACAACTTCTATTACCCCACAAACACAAAATAAAGAATATTGCAATCCAAATCAAAATAACACAGAATCTAGCAATAAAACTTCACAAGCAACACAACATAAAGAAAATGAAAGTATAAATTCTACTTCCATTTGTCATACTGAACCTTTAGGTGAAGTATCTAAAACTTTAGAATCCAAACAAGATTTAAGCAAAGATATTTCGTGCTTACACACTCGCACGAGCGAAGCTCTTGCCCACACTTGCAAATATGACAAGAATCTAGATTCTAAAAATTATACCCTAAACCCCGCAGCCCACCCAAATTCAGCACAGAATCTAGAACCCACACCAACAGAGCACGCAAACAAAACTACAAATTCTAGCAGTTGTTCTGTGGCTTTGGAGACTTTGGCTGACTTAGGGGGTAGGAGTTATCTAAGCGATATGACTATCCATCACAATTCAGCCAATCGCCCAAATTGCATAGACAAGGGAGTAAATTTAGAGAATCTAGAACCCACACAAAACACACCACAAAATCCTATACCTAACCAAGCAACACAGAATCTAAGCTCACTTCTTACTAAAGATTCCTTGCTTTTTAAGCCAATAGACACACTCACACAAGAACTCTTTAATACAAACTCTTGCCCTTATTTACCAAAACTCTATGGAATCTATAAAAGTGTTAATGAGATTGATTTCTCTAAACTTCCACAAAGCTTTGTATTAAAGACAAATCACGATTGTGGTGGTGTAGTCTTAGTGAAAGATAAAGACACTTTTTTAAAAGATTCTAAAAGCTTTAATGAAGCTATAACTAAACTCACAAATCATTTAAACACAAACTTTTACACACTTTATAGAGAATGGCATTATAAAGATATAGAGCCTAGAATCTTTGCGGAGGAGATGTTGGGGGAGCAAGAGAGGGGTATAGAGGGTCAAATACTTTTGCCAAATATAGATACAACGGCAATAAGTATTAATGTATTGGTGTATAGATTTTTTACTTTTGGTGAGACAAAATACATACAAGCGAGCGATATGGATGTTTATGGCACAAGATATTTTTATGATGCAAACTGGAATTTTCAGCCGTTTAGCTACAATAATAAAATTTTGTCAGATGAGCTACCAAAGCCAAAAATATTGGAAGAATCTGTAATGATAGCCAATATGTTATCATATCTATTTAGTTTTGTAAGAGTTGATTTATATATTATGCCTCAAAAAGTAATTGTAGGGGAACTTACTTTTACCCCAGAAGGTGGCACATGCAAATTCACCCCGAACGAATGGGATAGAAAACTAGGGGAGTTGTGGAAATAAGGTTGTTGGATTTTATCGTACTTTCATGTAGCAAATTCTTTATCATCTATGCATTGAAGCATATCTAATGGATGCGTTTAGGCATACAGGTTGAAAGAAATAAAAAATAGTTTATTTGTTTTTTACTCTATGCGAGATGGAAATGCTTTTTTATGATAAACAAAACTAAACTTAAAATCATAAAAATATCTTGACTTTATTGCAAAAATATCTTATAATCACTTCTTTTTTTGTGTCGGGGCGTAGCTCAGTCTGGTTAGAGTACTTGGTTTGGGACCAAGGGGTCGAAGGTTCGAATCCTTTCGCCCCGACCATTTTCACTATAAGTTATTTCAGGATATCTATGGTGGGTGTAGCTCAGTTGGTTAGAGCATCAGGTTGTGGCTCTGAGGGTCGTGGGTTCGAGCCCCATCATCCACCCCATATTTCTACATTGTTACAAAGCATAATATAAGCGAAGCTTTATGCGTCCATAGCTCAATTGGATAGAGCACCAGACTTCGGATCTGGGGGTTAGGGGTTCGACTCCCTTTGGGCGTACCACTTCATGCGCTCATAGCTCAGCTGGATAGAGCAACGGCCTTCTAAGCCGTAGGTCAGAGGTTCGAATCCTCTTGGGCGTACCACTTCTTTCTGGATTTTCAATTAACCATACAAAGTATTTTTTCGCATGTTGCGTGGCGTTGCGGAGGTAATAATTTTATTATGCTGTAATGCTAACATCTTAACAAGATTAAGATAGAATACCATTCATTTTAAATATATGAAAAAGGATATACATGGAACTAAAACTTGCTAAAGAAAGTCTCAAGGCAGATATCAAGGCAAACACCATTACATTTGAAGCAATGGCAAAAAAGGTGGAAGAAAGCGGTAGCAAAGGTGCAATATTTTATCTTGATAGAGAAAATGCGGAAAAAGATTTGAAAAAACTTGAGAGCTTTTTCAAAGGGAAAAATCATCACACGCTTATACGAGAATTGCGTTATAGCATGGATACAAAGGATTATATTTACGAAGTGCATATTTTATAAGCTAAATGTTGTTTCATATCGCCATGCGGTAATGAGTGTCTCATTTACCCTACATGCCAAAGAATCTAGGATGGTCCAGCAGGGTGGGACTACTTTATAAAGTCAAATAACTTTGATTATACATAGTTTGGGCTTTTGTGGAACAATGCATTTTGTTGCTTGGTTAATAATTTTTGGTTAAAATCTCGCAAATTCTTTATTATGAGGAGAAATTATGGGAATTTATGATAGAAATTACACTCAAAATACACAAGAAGTAGATTATCAATCTTCATATAGTGATACTGCTCTTGTGAATTTTGTAAAAACGACATATAAATTTTTTGCAGGCAGTTTGCTTTTAGCGACAATAGGTGCATTGGTTGGGTTTTATGATCCTGTTTTGGTTGCACAATATAGAATTCCAATTTTTGTGCTTGAACTTGCACTGATTTTTGGTCTGGGTTTTGTGCAAGATAAGCCCGGTATTAATCTGGCTGTATTTGCCGCATTTGCTTTCATTAGTGGTTTGGCTTTGGTCCCGCTTTTATCGTTTGTGATGGCGAAAAATTCGGCGATTGTAGCTCAAGCTCTTGCTATGACTACTATTATTTTTGGTATCATGAGTATTTTTGCTTTGAAAACTAAAAAAGATTTGGCAAATATGGGGACTGCATTATTCTGGTCAGTGCTTGTGATTTTTGTATTTGGTCTTTTAAATATGTTTGTTTTCAAAAGCCCTATGTTTCAGTTTGCAATTGCAAGTGCAGTAGTGCTTATCTTTAGTTTGTATATCGCTTATGATACACAAAATATTGTAAGAGGTCGTTATGATAATCCTATTATGGCGGCTATCTCTTTATACCTTGATGTGTTGAATATCTTTACTGCATTACTGCAGATATTAGGTCTTTCAAATAAGGATTAATAGAATCTAAGTTTTTGTTGAAGTTGCCATGTCGAGTGCAATGGAATATTTTCAAGTTTAGATTCTCTTGGGATATTTTTCCTATGATTCCGTGTGATGGATAAAATCGCCTACTTATCGTAACTTGCAAAGCAGAGTGTATGTAGGGGTTAGATTTCCAACAATCTCTTGAATGGAGACTCTATCTGCGGTGCAATGTAACAAAAATTTGTTCTACACTTAACAATGGATAGGACTCGCTGTGTGCGAATGCGTAAAACCTAATATAATAAATAAAGGACATTTATGCACACAATCATCACTCAAAGTGAATTTTTAGAATCTAGTGCGTTAGCCAAATATCTCTCAATGGATAAAATCGCTTTACTTGACGATTTAATACATAAGGCAAAAGAAAATAATCTCAAAAGCAAACATTTATACAAAGCATTTAATGGAGTCTTTGCGCATGGGAATCTATCCCTACTCAAAAAGCCAAAAGTAGCCATCATTGGCACAAGATCGCCAAATCAATATGCAAAACAAATGACTACACAACTAGCAAACACGCTTTCACAAAAAGGCTTTGTAATCGTTAGCGGTGGGGCTATTGGCATTGATTCTATCGCACATTTAAACGCGAATAATAACGCCATTCTTATTTTGCCCTGCGGTATTGATGCAATCTATCCCAAAGAAAATGCTACTTTGATTAATAATCTAGCACAAAATGGGCTGGTTTTAAGCGAATATAGCGGCACCTATAAGCCCATGAAGCATACATTTTTAGAGAGAAATCGCTTGATAATTGCATGGAGTGATATCATAATCATACCCCAAGCAGATATAAAAAGTGGCTCAAGCTCATCGGCAAATCTAGCCATAACCCTGCAAAAGCCCCTTTTTGTATTGCCCCATAGATTGCACGAAAGTCGCGGCACACAAGAGTTGCTGCACGCACAGAAGGCGCAATGTATCTATGATATAGAATCTTTTGTAAAAAATGCTTGTGAGATTCACAATATCGCCTATATGCAAGAGATAAAAGACCCGCTTTTAGAGTTTGCATACAATAATGGATTGTTTGAAGATGCCTTAAAACTTTTTGGAGATTTAGTCTTTGCGTATGAACTAGAGGGCAAGATTAAACGCAATGGTTTATATATTGTGCCTTGCTAATATATGCTAAGAATGACCTAAACATAATAGAATCTAGCCTTAAATCTCATACACGGCTAGACAATTTAGTGATTATTTACTATCATTTCACAAAAAGAAAAGAGAGTATCTATGCAAATCCATCAATTTCAGCCCATCATTAGTTTTATTTGGAGTGTAGCAGATGATTTATTACGCGATGTGTATGTGAAAGGAAAATACCGCGATGTTATCCTGCCTATGACGATTTTAAGGCGACTAGATGTTATCCTAGAGCCGACAAAAGATAAAGTCCTAGAAACCTATAACAAACATAAAGACAAGATAGACAAAGATACTCTAAATACTTTACTATGCAAAACAAGTGAAGCTACATTTTATAACCACTCAAATTTCACACTTAAAAAGCTCTTAGATGACCCCAAAAACATTAGAATCAATTTTGAAAACTACCTTGAAGGCTTTAGTGAAAATATCAAAGACATTATCACAAAGTTTAAATTTCAAAATCAGCTTGACACGCTAGAAGATGCAAAAATTCTTTATGGCGTTATAGAGAGATTCTGCTCTGCAAAAATAAATCTCTCTATGCACCCTATTTTCAACGATAAAAATGAGCTTATCCACAAAGGCTTAAGCAATCTTGGTATGGGCTATGTCTTTGAAGAGCTTATAAGAAGATTTAATGAAGAGAATAACGAAGAAGCTGGGGAACATTTCACGCCCAGAGAGCTTATAGAGCTTATGACACATTTAGTCTTTTTACCTATAAAAGATAGAATCCAAAAAGGTGCTTTTACTATCTATGATAATGCGTGTGGAAGTGGCGGTATGCTTACAGAATCTAAAGAGTTTATCACAGATGAAAAAGGGCTTATCCAATCTAAAGCTACAATTTATCTCTACGGGCAGGAGATAAACCCAGAAACCTACGCCATTTGTAAAGCCGATATGCTGATAAAGGGCGAAAATCCCGACAATATCAAATACGGCTCAACCCTAAGCGAAGATAAGCTAAGCGGCGAAAAATTTGACTTTATGCTGACAAATCCCCCTTATGGCAAATCGTGGGAAAAAGACCAAAAAGAATTAGATGTCAGCAAAAAGGGCGGAATCACCACTTGCAATGACCCAAGATTTCAGGTAGGCATTACAAGTAAAAGCGATGGGCAGATGATGTTTTTACTTAACCAACTAAGCAAGATGAAAAAGCCAAGCGAGAATAATGGCGTAGGCTCTCGCATAGCCTCCGTGCATAATGGCAGCTCACTTTTTAATAGCGATAGCGGTATGGTAGCTATCCGTAAATACATCATAGAAAACGACCTCCTAGAAGCCATCATCGCCTTGCCTACAAATATGTTTTATAACACAGGCATTCCCACTTTTATATGGATTCTAACCAACAACAAAACAGAATCTAAAAAAGGCAAAGTCCAGCTCATAAACGCCACAAAAGAGACATATTACACAAAGATGAAAAAGTCCTTAGGGCAAAAGCAAAATAATATGACAAAAGAGCATATAGACAAGATTACAAATCTTTTCTTAGCAAATAAAGAAAATGATGATTGTAAAATTTATGATAACACCGAGTTTGGTTATGCTAAAATCACCATTGAGAGACCAAAAAGCATAGAAATTTTACTAAACGATGAGAAATTTCAAGCCCTAGAGCAAAAAGATGAGCTTGTATCAAAGCTTAAGGAGCTAGAGGCAAATCCGCAAGATTTCACAAGCAAAGAAGACTTTATAAACTTCCTTGATGTCAAACTCAAAAAAGCAGAGGAAAATTTACTCATAGATAGCGATAAGACAAACAACACAGAGAAAATCCCCCTAACACAAGATATAAAAAGCTACTATGAAACCGAAGTAAAGCCCTATGTACCAAACTCGTGGATAGCGTGGGATACTCTAAACATAGGCTATGAGATTTTGTTTAACAAATATTTCTATACCTACACAGCCCCACGAAGCCTAGAATCTATCAATAAAGACTTACAAGACTTAGAGCAAGAAACGCAGGATTTATTAAAGCAGATTTTATGTTAGCAAATGACTTAAAGATAATGTGCTAAAATTTACACAAAAGGAGCAAAAATGACTTTGATACTAGAAAATGTCAAGCAAGAGTTTTTAGATGATTTTAAAGCCCTAGCAGATAAGGCGGGGGCGGGTTTAAGCATAGAGCAAACACAAACACAAACTGATGATTTTCAACAATTACGCGAAGCTATGCTACAAGATTTAAAAAAGCCAGAAAATAAAGCCGTGTTTGAAAGGCTTAAAGATAAATGAAATATCTAAGCTTACAAGAAGTGCAAATAATGCACGATGATATTATCAATGAAATAGGCGGACTAAGTGGGGCAAATCCTAAGCAAATCGCCCTTTTAGATTCTGCACTAACACAAATCCAAAACGATGATTACTACCCAAGCTTTATAGATAAGCTTACCCATTTAATGTTTGCTTGTGTGAAGTTCCACCCCTTTGCAGATGGCAATAAACGCACCGCACTTTACATAGCAAAAGCCTTTATCAAGCTAAACCGCCCAGATTCTCTCCCTGCTGATTTCTACCAAAGGCTAGAAGATGTAATTGTAAGCGTAGCAAGTGGTGAGATAAGCAAAGATGAGTTGGCACAAATCTTAAGTGCTATGCTAAAAGGCAACTAAATGAAAAAGCATACTCAATCCCCTTATGAAAGTAGCAAAGTGTCCTACAAACCTAGCGGGATAGAATGGCTTGGGGAGATTCCGCAAAGTTGGGAGATAAGGCGTTTAAAGCATTTAACCATTCTTTTTACAGGCGAGAGCATAAAGGACGCTGATAAGGACAAATATAGTATTGTTGAAAATGCTATTCCTTATATTGCCACAAAAGATATAGGGCTAGATTCTAATGATGTAAATTACAACAATGGTATGTTTATACAAAATGATGATACAGGCTTTAAAAGAGCTTATAAAAATTCTACATTGCTTTGCTTAGAAGGTGCAAATGCGGGCAAGAAAATAGCTTTTTTGAATCAAGAAGTTTGTTTTGTAAATAAACTTTGTTGTATTAGTAATAAGTCAAAAGAATTGGACTCAAAAGCATTGTTTTATTTTTTTCAAGGAAGTTTTTTCAAAAATACTTTTTTTTCAAATATCAGTGGTCTTATAGGTGGAGTTACAACGACACAATTAGGAAATTTCAAAATCCCCTTACCGCCACTACAAGAGCAAAAAGAGATTGCGGAATTTTTAGATTCTAAGTGCGAGAAGATTCAAAACTATATAGATAAAAAGCAAAAGCTAATCACACTTTTACAAGAGAAAAAACAAGCCTTAATTAATGAGGCCGCTACAAAAGGACTTAATCCAAATATAGAATCTAAAAATAGCGATATAGAATATCTCGGGCTTATTCCACACCACTGGGAAGTGGTAAGAAGTGGATTGATTTATAAAAATATTAGCAGTGGAACGACACCACAAAGCGACAATGATGAGTATTATAAAAATGGTAATATTTTTTGGATTAACTCTGGGGATTTAAACGATTCTGTATTAACAAATAGCAAAAATAAAATTACACAAAAGGCAATGATGGCACACTCCGCGTTAAAAATTTTCCCCAAAGGCTCTTTGATTATAGCTATGTATGGAGCAACAATAGGGAAAGTATCTATTTTAGGAATTGATGCTTGCACAAATCAGGCGTGTTGTGTTTTATGTGAAAGTAAATATTTGAATACAAGATTTGTTTTTTATTATTTTGTTGCAAAAAGACAAGACCTTATTTCAATGGCATATGGTGGCGGACAACCCAATATTAGTCAAGATATTATCAAAAACTTCAAAATCCCCCTACCCCCACTACAAGAGCAAGAAGAAATTGCGGCATTTTTAGATTCCAAAGTCGCACAAATAGATTCAGCTATAGAGAAAACAAAAAAGCAAATAGAACTTGTGAAAGAATACAAAAACACACTTATAAACGAAGCCGTTTGTGGTAGGATAAGAGTAAATTAAAAAGGGGGTTATATTTGGAACAAGATAAGTTAGAAATTGAAAAACAACTTTTGCAAATCCATTATTATTTTACAGATGAGTCTCATTCAATGGACGCTTTTGTCCGCAATGCTATGGAAAAATATTTGCTCAATTTGATGAAAGAAATTGCAAATATTTTAGATATAAAAATTAAAGTAGAAAATCAAGCAAGAGATGAGGGCGGACTGATAGAATCTTTGATTCTACATTTTGATTCTATTGCTACTACATCAATTGCTATTGGCGTTGCAATATATTTGAAGGAATCTGTTAATAAAATTATAATCCATTATCTCACAGGAGCATACAAAAGAGAAAAGTTAGAAAATCTCTTAAAGAAAGAGCAAATCAAGGAATTACAGCTAAAAAATAATAATGATGTGCTGACCGAACTTAAAAAGATACTTCAAGGGTTTGATCGAAGTCCAAAAATTAGAAGGATAGTGTCAAATTTTTATAACAAAGCAGAAAAATATGAAAAAATTGAAAAAATAGGCTACAAAACCGAGAAGTCAAGCGAATTGCTTGTTAAAAGAGAACAATTTAAAACTTTCATTCTTACAGAAAATAAGGATATAGAACTTATAGAAAATGCTGAAATTGAAATTATATCCCCTGTATTAAAAGAAGATGAATACAAATGGAAAGGAATCTATAATGGAAATAAAATAGATTTCAGTATGGGTGATAGTAGCTTTAAGAATGATGTAATTACACAAAAATATAATTTTATTAACGGAACAAGTATTATTTGTGATTTAGAAATTAGTAGAACTTTTGATGAATATGGAGAAGAAGTTAAAATATCTTATAGAGTTAAAAAAGTGGTTGGAACACGACTTGATGAAAAAATAGAGCTTACAAAATTTGGTCTAAAAAGGAAACGGCAGAAAGAAAAAGATTTGCAACCAAACTTATTTAATTATCAAGAAAGGAGCAATAATGACTAACTACACAGAAAAAGATTTAGAAAACTTTATAGAATCTGCTTTATTAGAAAATGGCTATATCAAAAGAGAAAGCAAAGATTATGATAAAAATTTATGTGTGGATAAAGAGCTATTTGAACGCTTTTTGCAATCAACTCAAGCAAAAGCCCTGCAAGAATTAGCAAAACGAAATATAAAAGAGCAAGAGTTGCTAAAAAGAGTGGCTTCACAAATAAGCGAGAAAGGAATCTTAAAAGCCCTGCAATCGCATATAGAAATAATGGGCGTTAAACTCTTTCTTGCATACCCTAAGCCAAATTCAAGTGCTAATCCACAAGCCATAGAAAATTACAAGAAAAATATCTTTTCTATCACGCGTCAGCTTTATTATAGTGAGAAAAATAACAACTCTTTAGATATGGCGATTTTCCTAAATGGACTGCCCCTTATCACTATGGAGCTTAAAAATCCTTTCACATATCAAAATGCCCATAACGCCACAAAGCAGTATAAAACAGACAGAGACCCAAGAGAGCGTATATTTAAGCAAAGTGTGGTGTATTTTGCCCTTGATAGTGATGAAGTGTATATGAGCACAAAGCTAGAGGGAATGGCTACAAGATTCCTACCCTTTAATCGTGGGCTAAATAATGGCAGTGGAGAAATAGGGTGTGAGTGTGGCAGTGGGAATCCGCTTGTTGCGAATAAAATGAAAACAAGCTATTTTTGGGAAGAGATTTTGCAAAAAGATAATGTGCTGAATCTGCTTTTTAACTTCGCACAAATTGTAAAAAAAGACGCAACAGAATCTGTGATATTTCCTAGATTCCATCAATTTGATGTGGTGCGTAAGCTTTTAAAAGACGCAAAAGAAAAGGGCGTGGGGCAAAGGTATCTTATCCAGCATAGTGCAGGAAGTGGGAAAAGCAACTCAATAGCGTGGTTAGCCCATAATCTAGTAAGCTTACACAGAAAGCAAAATGATGAAGAAAAACCTGTCTTTGATAGCATTCTAGTCGTAACGGATAGAAAAGTGCTAGATAGACAAATACAAGAGAATGTCAAGTCTTTCACACAAGATAAAAACCTTGTAGAATCTATCACAGATGGAAGCAGACAGCTAAAAGCCGCCATAGAAGAGGGTAAAAAAATCATCATCACAACGATACAAAAATTCCCCTATATCGCTGATGAAATCACACATTTACAGAATAAAACCTTTGCAATAATCATAGATGAAGCACATTCAAGCCAAAGTGGCAAAAACGCACAAGAAATGGCGAAAGCCATAAGCAATAAAGAATCTAATCACATAGATTCTAATGAAATAGACATAGAAGAAGAGCTGATAAAAATCATTGAAAATAAAAAGTTTCAAAAAAATGCAAGTTATTTTGCTTTCACTGCTACGCCTAAGCCAAAAACGCTAGAAATGTTTGGAATCCCTTGTGAGATAAATGGGGAGAGAAAGTTTATCCCCTTTCATCTCTACTCTATGAAACAAGCCATAGAAGAGGGCTTTATCCTTGATGTATTAAAGGGCTATATCACTTATACAAGCTACTATAAAATCATCTCTAGCATAGATGATGATAAAGAATATGATAAAGCAAAAGCAAATGCGAAATTAAGAGCCTATGTAACAAATCACGATGAAACCATTGAGAAAAAAGCAAAAATAATGATAGAACACTTTTTTCAAAATATTTATAAAAAAATCGGCGGCAAGGCAAAGGCAATGGTCGTTACAAGCTCTAGGGAAAATGCGGTTAAATATTATCTTTTCTTTAGGGAGTATTTGCAAGAGAATTATCCACAATATAAAGCCTTAGTGGCATTTTCAGGGGATAAGGAAATAGATGGGGAGAGTTATAGCGAAGCAGGTCTTAATGGCTTTAGTGAATCTATGCTAAAAGATGAGTTTAAAAAGGATAAGTATCGCTTTTTAATTGTCGCAGAGAAGTATCAAACAGGCTTTGATGAGCCGCTTTTACACACAATGTATGTAGATAAAGCCTTAGAGGGCATAAGTGCGGTGCAGACACTCTCACGCCTTAATAGAATCTGTAAAAATAAAGAGGATACTTGTGTGCTAGACTTTGCAAACACGCACGAAAAGATTGGGGAGTCTTTTAGCACTTTTTATGGGCAGACTTATCTCAAAGAGCCAAGCGATATTGAAAAGATTTTCACGCTTAAAAGTAATCTATTTGAATATGGAATCTATACGCAATATGAGCTAGATTCTTTTGTAGAAGCTATTTTACAAAGGCAAAGCGAGGATAGAATCCACTCTAAACTTGATACTATGGTAAAGGAATATAACGCAAAAAGCGATGATGAAAAGACAGAGTTTTACACAAAAGCAAAGGCGTATTTGAGAGAATACTCCTTTCTCGCACAGATTCTGCCCTTTAATGATACAGAGCTTGAAAAGCTACATATCTTGCTAAAAATGCTTATCACTAAGATTGCCCCACCAAGCACGGAGGACTTAGCAAAGGGGATAGTAAATAATGTAGATTTAGAGAGCATACGCATAATACTTACAGACACAAAGGACATAGAGCTAGAAGAGGGCAAAGGCGGGGTTAAACCATCAAGTGCTGATGGTTCTAGCAAGAAAGAAGTAGAGTTTGAACGACTATTAAATATCGTTAAGGCATTTAATGATAAATTTGGCAATGTAGAATTTGGAGCAGATGAAAAGATAGCAAAAGAACTTATGGATTTAAAAGATGATATTGCAAAGGAGCAGACTTTTAGAGATTCTCTAGGCGATGAGCAAAATGCACGCAGGTTATTTGCGGATATTTTTAAAAATAAATATTTAGATTTTTACTTAGAAAACTCGCCATTTTTAGAACAGCTAGGGGACAAACAAGCGGAGTTTAAAGAAAAAGTTTCTGGCGTGATATTTGAGATGATTTGGGCGGATAAAAGCAAGTAGATTGCCGTGTGATATGCGTTTATGTAAAGTTTAAGTAGGATTATTTATAAAAAGATTCTAATCTTTTAGTGGCTTTAATGTGTGAAATTGTAATTCATTGAATTTATAAATTTTTGTTATTAAAGTATAGTCATGCTTAGTTTTTTATAATAAATAGTGATTTTGTGCTATCACCCTATATATGCTTATTCTACATACAATGAGTGATTTTTCAAAGTGTTATTATCATGCTATTTTTATAGCACTTGTTGCACGACTTTTTCAATCTCTGCTTGACTTTTTGGCTCGACTAGTCGTTCTGCGACTTCTTTGCCATTTTTGTAGAAAATGAGTGTTGGGATTCTTCTAATTTGTAGTGAATCTTTGAGTTGCTCTTCTGTGTCAAAATTGACTTTAAAAAAGCGGATTCTATCTTTATATTCATTTTCTAATGCTGTCATGATCGGCTCAATGCGTTTGCAGTCAGGACACCAGCTAGCCCCAACATTGACTATTGCCACACCTTCACTTGTCATACTCGAAAAATTGCTATGATTTAACTCTTGCATATATCTCTCCTAATAATTATAAACATTTGTAGCCCAATCACAGATGTATCATACAAACATGATGATACGGGCTACATGCTAAGATTATAACAAAATACTTTTAATTGTGATTTGTGTGAATAAAATATATAGTGTTAGTTGCATTTACAAACGAAGTTTGTGTAAAATTTTGTTTCAAGATTTCTATTATACATGCAAAGGATTACATGCAACCACAAATTGATGGCATTGAGATTCTCACTCAAATATGCGAAACAAAAAAGAGAAAAATGCAAGAAAAGGGCATATCGCTTGGATATGATTTACCGCAAAAAAGGGAGTTTCCACTGATTTGCCCTACTTTGCTTAATGATAGAACTGCTCCATTTGTCATTGCTGAAGTGAAGCGAAAAAGCCCTACAAAAGGACATATCAGCACCATCACAGAGCCAACAAAACTTGCACAGATATATATAAATCAAGGGGCAAATGCAATTTCTGTGCTTTGTGAGGAAGACTATTTTCAAGGAAGTTTGCAGGATTTATATGCGATTAAAAGGGCATTTCCACAGGCTTGTATCTTGCGTAAAGATTTCATTTTACATAAAGATGAAGCAAGAGTTAGCTATCTCTTTGGGGCGGATATGGTGCTGCTTATAGTGGCACTTTTTGTTGATGATATGGAATCTTTTTGTGCTATATATGATGAACTCTTAGCCTATAATCTCACACCATTAATAGAGATTCACACACTTGCTGAATACAATCTGATTAAGGACTTAAATCTTGAAAAAGCTATTGTAGGCATTAATACGCGGAATCTCAAAACCTTTCAAATCAATAAAATGGAGGCGATGAAATTACGCGCACAGATTCCAAAGCATATACCTGTTATCTTTGAATCTGGCATACAATCAGAGTATGATAGCTTTATGGCTGGGAGTGGTGGATTTCAAGGGATTTTATGCGGCAGTTTTTTAGTAGAGCAGCTTGATAAAAAAGAAGCTTTTTTAGAATCTAGTGGGGATTTAGTTTTGTCTTATGTAGAATCTAAAAAATCCAAAATGCCCACTGCGGAAGTATTTTTAGACAATTTCAAGGGTTGTGCAGATTCTTGTGCGAGGAGTTTATTAGACATAAATGACGAAGCACAAGAAGCAAACTCACTTGAAAGTGCTAAAAAGACAACGCAGATTCCAGCATCTAAACATATACCACACCACAGCATCATACATGGATTAAAACAAGCACTCAGTATCGGTGCAAATAAGGCTATATTTGCTACTTTACTGCAAAGATTCTATACAAAAAATCACTCAATGCAAAAAGAGTGCTATAAACCACTCATTAAAGTATGCGGTATTAATGATTTAGAGTTTTTAAAAGAGAGTGTGAAATACGCTGATATGCTAGGCTTTATCCTAACGCCAGAGAGTATGCGTTATGTGGGTAGAAAGTTTCTACAAGAAGCACAAAAAGCGTTTAACACACATAAAGATTCTATGCCTTTAAGGGTCGGTGTAGTTACGCATGAGTGCGTTGAGGTCGGTGTAAAATATTTAGAAGAAGGACTTATTGACTGCTTGCAACTGCATGATATGCCTATATCATTTTGCATTGAAAGTGAGATTGTAAAAGATATTGAATCTTTTTATGGACCATATCCCCTGCATACACTTTATGCGAGATTAAATGCAGGGCTTTTACCCTTTTATCCATCCATCAACTATAAGGAACTATTGCATGTAGAAAAAGGATTGCAAACACATTTTGCCTTATGGGATAGTAGTGCGGGTAGTGGGTGTGATATAGATATTGTGGCTATGCAAGATTTTCTAGCAAAACACAAAACTTTGCAGGGGAACTTATGGTTAGCAGGTGGAATCTCTGCTAAAAATTTACAGACTATACTCACACTCAAACCCATGTTGCTTGATATATGTTCTGGTTTTGAAAGCCAAAAAGGCAAAAAAAGTATTCCATCTTTAAAAGAATTTTTTGATCTGTTAGATAGTCTATTTTAAGTTTTACAAAAAGTAAAGTTGTGTTATTGTCTTTAAGAATCTATAACTAGATAATGTTTCCATAAAAAGAAGTGTCTATCATCGGCATATCTTGATTTTTAACATTTTTTAGGGTAGAATACATACTTTTAATTTTTATCAGTCTAGTGATGACTGATGAATATTTGTGAATTAAAGGGAAGTTATGGAACAAACACTATCTATTATTAAACCAGATGCGGTGAAAAAGAATGTTATCGGTAAGATTATCACAAGATTTGAAGACAATGGTTTGCGTATCGCGGCAGCAAAAAAAGTGCAGTTAAGCAAATGCGAAGCAAAAGAGTTTTATGCAGTGCATAAAGACCGCCCTTTTTATAATGATCTTGTGGAGTTTATGATAAGTGGTCCTGTGGTTGTTATGGTGTTAGAGGGAGATAATGCGATTGCGAAAAATAGGGAGCTGATGGGTGCTACAAATCCTAAAGAAGCAGCACCCGGGACTATACGTGCTGATTTTGCAGATAGCATTGATGCAAATGCAGTGCATGGGAGCGATTCTAAAGAAAATGCGGCTATTGAGATAGCCTTTTTCTTCGCAAAAAGTAAGATACTATAAGGTATTGTAGCATATTGGCAAATAGGCGGTTTTTGTGCGGATTGAGTTTAGAAAAATCACAGAAAAGCCAAAGCAAATCCATTTAATACTTGATAAAAAGCAAAGTGAAGTTATATTTGAAAACGAACATATAGAATTGCAAGGCGAGATTATGCGGCAAGATTCTAAACTTGCGGTATTTCGTGGTAATATTAAGGGGAATTTGCAGCTTATTTGCTCTTTGAGTGGAAATGAGTTTAGTGCTGAAATTGATGAATCGTTGGTTTTGTATTTTTCAGATGGAATCTGGGAGGCACAAAGCCAATCAAAAGTCATCAATTCACTTGATGTGATTGAGTTTTTTGATGGTTTCATAGATTTTGATTTTGTTTTAGCGAGCGAGATAGAATCTATACGATTAGATTATAATATTGAGGAGTAAGTCATGGCTGTTCCTAAGCGAAGAGTGAGTAAAACTAGAGCGGCAAAGAGAAGAACGCACTACAAAGTAAGACTAGCAACACCGGTAAAAGATAAAGATGGTAGCTGGAAACTACCGCACCATATTAATAAATTTACACAATCTTATAGTTAGGGCATTATGTTACAGATTGCATTAGATGCAATGGGTGCTGACAATGGCGTTGAGCCTGTCGTGTGTGGTTTGTTGCAAGCATTGCAAAATAGAAATTTTAAGGCATATTTAGTAGGCGATACTGCGTTGCTAAAAACTTCTTTAGATTCTAAGAATCTCTCAAGTGATATATTGCAACGCATTGAGTTATTGCATACTGATGACTATGTGCGTATGGAAGAGAAAGCAAGCGATGCGAACAAACGCACAACCACTTCTATATATCATGCCATTGGGCTTGTAAAGAATGATGAAGCAGTCGCATGTGTCAGCGCAGGACATAGTGGTGCTACAATGAGTTTAGCCACCTTGCAAATTGGGCGGATAAAGGGCGTTTCTCGTCCCGCTATATGCACTTGTATGCCAACGATAGAGAATCGATGCAGCATTATACTTGATGCAGGTGCAAATACAGATTGTAAGCCTGAATATCTTGTCGATTTTGCATTAATGGGTTTTCATTACGCAAAACATGTTTTGCACTATGAAACACCTAGCGTTGGACTCTTATCAAATGGCGAGGAAGATTCTAAAGGCAATGAACTCACAAAGCAAACCTTTCAATTATTGAGAGAATATAACTTTTTCAAAGGCAATGTTGAAGGATCAGACATATTCAATGGCTCTGTTGATGTTATCGTGTGTGATGGCTTTATGGGGAATCTTGTGCTAAAAGCAAGTGAGGGTGTCGCAAGCTCTATTAGCACGATATTAAAGGCTGAGATTAAAAAGTCTTTTATGAGTTCTTTAGGCTATCTTTTTGCAAAGTCAGCATTCAAAGCGTTGAAAACAAAGATTGATTATGCAGAATATGGCGGTGCTCCCCTGCTTGGCATTAAAAAGCCTGTAATTATTAGTCATGGCAAGAGTAATGCTAGGGCTATGGAATGTGCAATTTATCAGGCTATTGAAGCGTGTGATTCAAAAATATGTGATAAAATTGCAGAAGCGTTTCAGTCTATGCAACGATAAAAAGTGATAATATAATGGCTATTGTTTTAAAGCCCATTGTGTTGTAAGCATTTCATTTTTTGCTTCAATATGTATCGTTACAAGTGTTTTTAAGGAAGAAGATATGTTCTATGCCTCTATCAAGTCTATCGCCTCTTATGTCCCTAGCAATTGTGTCCCAAATGATTTTTTTACGCAATTCTTAGATACTAATGATGAGTGGATTACACAACGCACAGGGATAAAAACACGCTATTTTGCAGATAAAGAACAGATGAGTAGTGATTTAGGTGTGGAAGCCGCTAAGATTGCTATTAAGAGAGCAAATCTTAGTCTAAAAGATATTGATTTAATCCTTTGTGCGACCATTAATCCAGACTTTTTCGCCATGCCCTCAACCGCTTGTATTATCGCTACAAAGCTTGGCATTGCTGATGTCCCTGCATTTGATATAACTGCAGCTTGCACGGGTTTTGTGTATGCCTTATCTGCAGCCAAAGGATATGTAGAAAGCGGAATGTATAAAAATGTCCTTATAATAGGTGCTGAAAAGACGAGCGCTGTGCTTGATTTTACCGATAGAACAACCTGCGTTTTATTTGGTGATGGGGCTGGGGCTTGTGTCGTTGGGAGAGGGGATAAAGTCGGCATTAAAGATATTCACATTTCTTCTGATGGGCAGTTTTCACACCTGCTTTGCACTCCAAAAAGATTCAATACTTTCACACAAAACGAAGCTCTAAGCATGTTTAGCATAGATGAAGAAGAGAGTAAAAATCAAGTCTTAAAAATGAAAGGCAATGAAGTATTTAAGGTAGCAGTAAGGACAATCGCAAAGGACGCACAAGATATTTTAGCACACAATAATATGAGCGCATTAGACCTAGATTATTTCGTGCCACATCAAGCGAATTTACGCATTATACAATCGGTCGCAAATACGCTTAACCTCCCTGATGAAAAGATTATCCTAACCGTGCAAAAATATGGCAACACTTCTGCAGCAAGCATTCCTATGGCACTTGATGATGCTTATACAAGTGGTAAGTTTAAGCACAGAGATTTATTATTGCTTGATGCCTTTGGCTCTGGTTTCACATGGGGAAGTGCGTTAGTGTATGCTGATTTTGCATAGATTCTTTTGTGAGATTCTGTGCAATAAAGATTCTATGATTGTGTCATTTTTTGTGGTTTTTAAGGTAAAAATTAGAAAATGATAGTATAATAGCGGTTTTACATTTTTTAAAGGATAGCTATGCAAGTTATATTTAAGAACGGAGGCAAGCAATACAAGGCACAAGTGGGAGATATACTTCTGCTTGATAAATTGAGCCTTGAGCCGAAGTCAAAGCTAGAAATTAGTGAAGTCCTTGCTATCGTAAATGGTGAGGATTTGGTCGTAGGGAATCCATTTATTGCAAATGCAAAAGTGGAATTAGAGGTTATTAATGAAGGTAGAGGCAAAAAGGTTATTACCTTTAAGAAAAGAAGGCGTAAAGACAGCAAAACAAAACGAGGTTTTAGACGAGACTTTACACGCGTAAAAGTAACAAATATCATTAAGTAAGGAATGTTAGATGGCACACAAGAAAGGTCAGGGTAGTACGCAGAATAATAGAGATTCTGCAGGAAGAAGGTTGGGCGTTAAAAAATTTGGTTCTCAATTTGTAAGAGCAGGGAATATTATCGTGCGACAAAGAGGCACAAAGGTGCATGCAGGAAATAATGTCGGCATGGGCAAAGACCATACGCTTTATGCGCTTCTCGATGGTATTGTGAGTTTCCAACAAAAAGATAAATACAGAAAAAAAGTTTCTGTTATCCCCTCTAACAGCTAATATATAATTAGCTCTTTCAAATCTTTGCGACATGTTTTAATGTCGCTCTTTTTAGACTTTATATTCGTCAGTCTTTTTATTAATAATGAATATTTCAATATTGTTTGTAATGGCAATAAGATCGTGCTTAGATGTAAAGTATAGTGTATAACAAATTTTATCTTGATTTAATATCATAGAAAATTGTAACAAATAAATTTGAAGTCAAAAAAGGGGATAATGAATGGCTCCGGATGCAGGATTCGAACCTGCGACCAAGTGGTTAACAGCCACCTACTCTACCGCTGAGCTAATCCGGAATGAAGTAAAAATAAAGATATAATTATATAGAAAATTTTATTAATAGTCAAGACTTAATGATAAAATTTTATAGATTCTAGTAATGATAAGGAATTTTATGCAATATAACAGGAAACTAAAACAATTCCTAGACGCACAATACTCTCTTTTTAACGCACAAATATACCTGCATTCACACCCAGACCCATTGCAAATAGCCCACAAACATAGAGATTTTATATATTTTGATGAATTGTGCTTGATCTGTGCTTTATATGCCTATGGTAACGCACAAATGATTGTAAAAAATCTCTCTTATACGCCCTTTTCTTGCTTGATTGACGCAGATTCTATAAAAGATATGCCACTAGATTTGTTTCCATATTACAGATTCCAAACACGAGAAGATACTAAAAATTGTTTTCTCATCATTGCTGATTTTATTAAAAAAGGCGGTATTAAATCGCTATTTTTAGAATCTTATACAAAACATTTTGATATTTTACATGCCATCAATCGTATTGAAAAACTAGCAAATGACTATATAAACGCACACAAGATTCAGAGTTATGGATTGCAATTTTTATTTGGTAACCCCTGCAATATGCAATCCACACGCAAACGATACAATATGTTTTTACGATGGCTAATCCGCAAGGATAACCTTGACTTTGGGCTATGGCACGAAGTAGATACATCGCATTTGCTTTTACCTCTTGATACTCATACTTTTAAGATCTCAAAGCAACTTGGACTCTGTAAAACTAAATCTTATAATCTAAAGGCAGTAAAAGAAATCACGCATACACTAAAATCCTTTGATTCTAAAGACCCAATAAAGTATGACTTTGCTTTGTATCGTATTGGACAATTAGGTTTGGATATTGTGTTTTAATCTAATTTATAGTGCATAGAAGAAACTATAAGACTTATATGTAAGTCACAAGATTTGAATCCATCGTGTTCTCTGATCTTTAAGGGTATTAAAGTCCTACATTTATCTAGATGGCAAGTCTCAACCCCAATTATCAATCGCTGTGTCAAAAATAAATATGATTCAAGTGTGTTTATCTCAAGCAATATTGCTATTGAAAAAGATAATTCGCTTAATATGACAATAATTCTTTTCAATGCTAAAAGCATTTTTTTTGAAAATGTAGTTACCCTTGCAAAATCATATTTAATATCCAGCTTAGGATCTGCAAAATCATTAAAGTTACGATAATTGTTAGATTTAAGATAGAATCCATCTTTTATAATACAATATTTTACAAGCAAAGGCATTCATGTTAGTTGATAGATTAAAACCAATTATTGAGCGAAATGACGCATTAGCAGCCATGTTAAGCACTGAAGAAGTCATAAATGACATTGCGAAACTCACCGCATTAAGCAAGGAAAAAAGTGAAAGCGATGAGATAGTCGCGAAGGCAAAAGAGTATCTAAAAGTCCTTGATGACATTACTAGCAACAAGGCGTTATTAGAGGACAAAGAGCTAGGAGAGTTAGCCAAAGAGGAGCTAAAAGAGCTTGAAATGGCACAAAAAAACCTTGAAGATGAGATTAAGATTCTATTAATCCCAAAAGATCCAAATGATAAAAAGAATATCTATCTTGAGATTCGGGCTGGGACAGGCGGCGATGAAGCGGGGATTTTTGTGGGCGATTTGTTTAGTGCGTATTGTCGTTACGCAGATTCTAAGCAGTGGAAAGTAGAGATTATTAGCAGCAGTGAAAATTCAGTCGGCGGCTATAAAGAGATGATTGCCTTAGTGAAAGGTGATGGTGCATACTCAAGGCTAAAATATGAGGGTGGCACACATAGGGTGCAGCGCGTCCCAAAGACAGAATCACAAGGCAGAATCCACACTTCCGCAATAACTGTTGCTATCATGCCAGAAGTCGATTCACTAGAGATAAATATTAATCCAAATGATTTAAAAATCGATGTATTCCGCAGCGGTGGACATGGCGGACAAAGTGTTAATACAACTGATTCTGCTGTGCGTATCACGCATATTCCAACGGGTATCAGTGTGTCTATGCAAGACGAAAAGTCTCAACATAAAAATAAGGATAAAGCCCTAAAGATATTGCAGGCAAGGTTGTATGAAGCCGAGCTTGAAGCACAAAATGCACAAAATAGAGAATCAAGGAAAAACCAAGTCGGTAGTGGCGATAGAAGTGAGAGAATACGCACCTATAACTATCCACAAAACCGCATGAGTGATCATCGCATAAACCTTACATTATATAGCCTTGAAGAGATTATGTTAAGTGGCGATTTAGATAAAGTGATAGACCCACTTATCGCACATGCACAAAGCCTTGCTTTATCGAACGCAAATGAAGCGTAGGTGATTTGGCAGCAAACTTGCTTTAGCATAAGAAATGTTGTCTTTAAGCATTAATGCCATTGTTTTTTGTAATTTATGCTATAATACCCCACACTTCACAAAAAACCACAAATTAACACAAAAGGATACACATGGGATTACGAAAACTTATAAGAAAAACTTCTTGGTATAAAAACTATCAAGCAAAGAAAGAATCAAGAATGAGTGATGAAGAATACTTCATATACAGACATAAAAAAATCTTTGGCTATACACCAGATTTTAAAAATCCACAAACCTTTAATGAAAAAATCATTCATAGAATCTTATTTGATAGAAATCCAATATATACAGCCCTAGCAGATAAACTCAAAGCTAGAATCTATATAGCAACAATATTAAAAGACTTTAATGCTAACAATACACTAGACTCTAACAAAGATGCTAATACTCTAGTTTCTCATACAAATCATATAACTCATATAACTACGGGGGGGGGGGGGGCAAATATAGCCTAAATCAAAACAACACAGATTTACAAAATAATCCTACTTTAAACACAACAACTTCTATTACCCCACAAACACAAAATAAAGAATATTGCAATCCAAATCAAAATAACACAGAATCTAGCAATAAAACTTCACAAGCAACACAACATAAAGAAAATGAAAGTATAAATTCTACTTCCATTTGTCATACTGAACCTTTAGGTGAAGTATCTAAAACTTTAGAATCCAAACAAGATTTAAGCAAAGATATTTCGTGCTTACACACTCGCACGAGCGAAGCTCTTGCCCACACTTGCAAATATGACAAGAATCTAGATTCTAAAAATTATACCCTAAACCCCGCAGCCCACCCAAATTCAGCACAGAATCTAGAACCCACACCAACAGAGCACGCAAACAAAACTACAAATTCTAGCAGTTGTTCTGTGGCTTTGGAGACTTTGGCTGACTTAGGGGGTAGGAGTTATCTAAGCGATATGACTATCCATCACAATTCAGCCAATCGCCCAAATTGCATAGACAAGGGAGTAAATTTAGAGAATCTAGAACCCACACAAAACACACCACAAAATCCTATACCTAACCAAGCAACACAGAATCTAAGCTCACTTCTTACTAAAGATTCCTTGCTTTTTAAGCCAATAGACACACTCACACAAGAACTCTTTAATACAAACTCTTGCTCCTACTTACCAAAACTCTATGGAATCTATAAAAGTGTTAATGAGATTGATTTCTCTAAACTTCCACAAAGCTTTGTATTAAAGACAAATCACGATTGTGGTGGTGTAGTCTTAGTGAAAGATAAAGACACTTTTTTAAAAGATTCTAAAAGCTTTAATGAAGCTATAACTAAACTCACAAATCATTTAAACACAAATTTTTACACACTTTATAGAGAATGGCATTATAAAGATATAGAGCCTAGAATCTTTGCGGAGGAGATGTTGCTTGAGACTAACGCAAATGGGGAAGCTAAAGTGCCAAGTGATTATAAAATCCACTGCTTTGATAAAACACAATGCATACAAGTGGATACTGATAGATTTGTGGAGCATACAAGAAGTATTTTTGATGAGAGTTGGAGTGTTATGCCGATGAAATATCTTTATCAGCTTCCAAATATTATTCCAAATAAGCCCGAACACCTTAACATTATGCTTGAGATTGCCCGTATATTAATAATGTCGCCTTATCTAAGAGTTGATTTATACAATATTCAAGGTAGAATTGTGGTTGGGGAACTTACTTTTACCCCAGAAGGCGGCACGGGCAGATTCACACCACAAGAATGGGATAAAAAGTTTGGGGATATGTGGAAACCAAATCCAAATTGGTTTTCAGTGGCCAAGCCCTGAATAATCAGTCATCACATCGAAAACAAAAGCTATGCAACTTTGCCAAGATTCATTAGAGAAAAATCTTGAGTTTTTAAACACAAAAGATGCCTGTTAAATTATCACAAGTAAAAAGTAGATACAACTTGGATGTCAAAACCCCCAATATAAAAGATACAGCATGTTAATATTGCTTGTGTATTGCTTATACAATGAAACATGTTTTTAATATAAATCACACCTTATCCAACTTATCCTCTCTGTAAATTATAAACAATTGGAATCTCAACATATACATTTTCATCTGGTTTTGGGAAATGCTTACACGCTCTTTTTAAGGTCTTAATCGCGGCTTTATCAAGCAAAGCATGTGGTGAACGCCTTACAATCTCAAAGTGAGAAACCTTTCCATTTATATCGATATAGAATTTTACAAGCACCTCTCCTTCATATCCTCTTTGCAATGCAAGCGGCGGATAGATATGTCGCTTCTCTACCGCACGATGTATGGCTTGTAGAAACTCGTTTTCATTGCCATCAGAGAAACGCATAATCTTGATATTTTCTTGTGCGAACGCTTCATTATTGGGCTTTGCTGTCGTAGTGGCTTTTGTCGCCTCTGTCTCTTGTGCGACTTCTTTTGGAGATTCTGGAATCTTTTCTGCAACCTCTTTTTGTGGCTCCTCCATAGCTTGTAATGGCGTAGGTTCTGGCTTTGGCGGGGCTTGTATCATCTCTTTTTTTGGTTTGTGTATTTGTGGCTTATGCACCTTTTTTGGCTGCTCTACTCTCTCTGCTATGGGGTCTTTGCTTGGAGGGGCAAAGGCTGAAAGCTGAATGGTTATAAATTGGTCGCCATTCTCTTTTTCTGTAAAAATATTTGTGCTACTATATATGCTATAGCTAAAGATTCCCACCGCACCTATAAATGCGAATGCAACACCATAAAAGCTTGGATTCTTAATTACGCTGCGTATCGATTCTAAATTTATCATGATCATGCCCCTTTTTTGTGAGCTGGTCTATCACAAACACTAATCGCTCAAGACTAGAATTCTTATCACCTTTAAAATGCACCATAGAATCATTTGGTATCGTGCTTATAAAAGATTCAAAGTCATCTATATTTATTTCCTTATCATCTACATATATATTATTGTCCGCATTAACTACAATTACAATGGGTTTTTTATCATCTTTTTTTTCCTGTTCTGTGCTGCTTGCATTTGGCACTTCCACTTTTATTTTTCCTTGTGAAACAAAGGTAGAGATTGATAATACAAGTGCGAGTAGGACAAGCATAATGTCGATAAAAGGAACAATATTTAATCCATCTCCGCGTTTAATCTTCATGTAATGCCCCTAGTCTGTGTGTTTCTTATTTAGAATCTTGAAGCGATTTACCTTTGTGTCTGCCACACGCAAAAACGCATTATAAATCATTAAAGTAGGAATGGCGACTACAAGCCCAAGTGCTGTTGCTTTCAATGCCATAGATAGCCCAAGTGTTATGCTTTTTACATCAATGTTACCACTACCACCCATATCATAAAACACAATCATAATGCCTACCACCGTGCCTAAAAGCCCAACATAAGGTGCATTAGAATACACGATATATAAAAGTGTGAGATTCTTGCTCACATCTTCTTCTAACTCTTTTACATCGGTGTATTTCTCAAACTGCAAACGAGTAAAAAACATAAATCTTTCGATACTAAAATATACAACAAGCAATGCCATAAAACCCAAAATACTAAATACAAGCGGATCAAGATAGATTTTCAAAAACTCCATAATACCTTGCAAAATAAACTCCATATTCAATTTTATATGATTTGCAATAATAGCATAATAAGATTAATTTTTACTTTTAGTAATATTAAAATATTAATTTTTGATAAGCTTTGTTATCCTATAGGTAAGGATTACTGCACGAGAGAAACAAAGATCCGTCCTACTGAAAAGTTTGTAAAAAGTCTATGCAAAGATAAGTTTAGAGTAGCTGCACTCATTGGCTATACGCATAATGAAGTAGAGAATGGCGGGTAAGTCATTTAGATTATGCAATAACAAAATATCCACTGCATGAGTGGAAGTGGAATGAAAAAGAAGTAAGCGGGTTTAAAAGAGAAGCAAAGCAAATATTATTATTTCATGACAATGAGTTTAGCGAATATGAAACTTGCTTTTATAGGAGGTGATACATGAATATTACAGAATATGATTACATAGAATACAGACATACAAGTTTAGATTTTATGGAAAGAAAATTAGATGTGCTAAAGGATAAAGAATGAAATTTTGCACAAAAATATTTTATATAAATAGAGAAGATAAGAAAACTTATTTCGTTTATGATATTGTTGTTTATAAGTCTGGCGACACTGATTTTACATGCGTTATATATGCTTCTTGCAGTGTTGGCAACAATAAAAGCGTAGTTTTTATAAGAAAAGGTAGGAATGAGTGTTTAGATTGCTACAACCTGCAAGTAAGTCCAGTGCATGATAGAAAATAACAACAAGGGTTAGAAGTTGGCAATGATAAAGACTATCATTTTGCAAGTATGAAAAAATCTAACCTTTCGTGTAAAAGAGGTGTTTCGCCTAAAGGCTCAACAAAACAATCTTTAACTTTGTTATTATTGACTGCACTTTACATACCGCATATGCACAATTTTTGCAAACTCTTTTTTACTTAAACCACTTTCTTTTAATCTCTTGTCACGCCCTGTATAAAACATAAAAACCCCTTAGGTTGGCGTTTCGCAAACATAAAACACTAAGAAATGAATCGCTTTAATAAAGTCTGAAAGCTTGTTTTTATTTTGCAATGAATGTAAGATATAAGCACATTAATCAAATTATAAAAGATGTTTAATATGGGGCCTTTGTTGGTGCTAATGTGTGGTTAAGTTGTGTTAGGGCTGGTAGTTCAAGCAAAAATCCTAAACAATCTCAAATCCTAAAATCTTCGCCCATTCTATATCTTTCCCGCATTCTACAACAATGCCATTGCCCACTAAACTTAGCAAAGGAATATCACTAGGGCAATCACTATACGCATAGCTTTGTGCTAAATCATACATTGATAGATCAAGTGTTTGTGATAACTTATAAAGCTTTCTATGCTCCATCGTATGAATACCTGCCATATTGCCGCTTAAAACCCCCTCACTACTCTCCAGCGAAACCGCCACAACATATTGAATCCCAAAATGCTTTGCAAAAATGCGAATATATATCTCAAAGCCACCTGATACAATCGCTATGGTGTGCCCCAACTTTTGATGATAACGCACACGCTCCATAATGCGTTCATTAACACGCAAAAGCAATTCTTTTTCAAAGAAATCTTGTGCGATATTTTCTGCTTCTTTTAGACTTAATCCCCGCAAAACTTCAAAATTAACAGGTTTTTGAATAAACTTATTGCGATATGATTTAGGTAAAACTTTTTGAATCCTCTTGCCTACTTTACGCTTCAATTTAGCACACACTCTATGTCCCAGATCTTGTTTCATATTGTAGCCACGATAATTTGCGACAATCTCTAAATATCTTGCTGCACTTTGAAAATCTACAAGCGTTTCACAAAAATCAAATAATGCTAAAACTCTGTTGTTCTGCTCTCTTGTCTGCATATTTTCTCCAATCACTCATTGCAAAATCTCTTTATTTCTCTAACAACACACTGCATTTGCTCTCTTGTGCCTATGCTAATACGACAATGCTTATCTACAATATGCGAATAATCTCGTATAAAAATATTCCTTTTTTCTAAAAACATTTTTAATCCATTTATATCCCTATGCTGAATAAAAACAAAATTAGCATTTGATGGATAAAGTTTAAACTCTCGCATAGAATCTAACGCATTTATAAAAAACTCTCTTGCCAATATGACCTCTTTTACATAAGATTCCATATATTCTTTATCTTTTATTGCTGCAATAGCTGCTACTTGTGAGAGATGAGTAATATTTTTTGCATTACGAAGTAAATTTAATGCAGCAATGTTTTGCGCAGAACTTAAGCAATAGCCTATACGAAATGATGCTAAGCCAAATGCCTTTGAAAAAGTCCTTGTGATGATAAGGTTCTGCATTGTTGGCAACAAATACGCCACACTTTTACCACAAAACTCATAATACGCCTCATCTATAATAAACAGAATATCGCCATATTTTGTGATAAGTAATTCTAGATTCAATATATCGTGCAATGTGCCAGTTGGATTGTTGGGATTACATAGATACACGATTTTTGGTTGTGTATTTGCAAGAAAATTATCAAGCAAATTAAAATCAATATTGCCCTTTTCATCTGTGTGAAAAAATACACTTTGAAGCCCTATGCCATCAGCCCTTGAGCGGAAATTATCATAAGTTGGTGCAACAATACACACATTATCGCCAACACTCCCAAAGACTTGCAAAATAAACTCGTGCGAACAATCAGAGCTTGCAAAAATCTCTATACATTCACTTGGCACATTTGCATACTTACTCAAAAGGGCTAATAACTCTGCATTGTGCGTATTTGGATACCAGTGCAAGTTATCATTTAAAATGGCTTGTTGCAAGGCGGTTAGGACTTTTGGCGATGGCGGCATACTAGATTCATTCCAATCAAGCTTTAGAATCTCTTCTTTTTTTGAAATCTCCCATACCTTATGTGCGATAGGGATATAGGGCTTAAGATTTTGTATAAAACTATTTGCCTTCATCACTCCCCCTATTATATGAAGTGTGCTTCCACATATCACCTAGTTTTTTATCCCAAGATTCTGGGACAAGCCTTTCTGTCCCACAAGCGTGCGTAAAAGTTAGCTCCCCCACAACGATTTTTTGCCCCTTAGCAAATGGCATATAGTATAAATCCACACGCACATAATCAAACATTTGGGAAAGCATAAAGGCTAGTCTTTTAAGATGCTCTAACTCACTAGGCTTTGGCGGAATGGGATTATTTGTATTATCATAAAGAAAACCAAATGGGGCAAGCTGCCAATCTTTATCTAAAATCGTGCGTTTATAATTTGTGAATCTATCGGCAGTAAGCTGGATATAATGATCTTCTAAACCTTGAAAAATATGAAATTTATAGGTATCTGGATCTTTTGTCCCATCTAACAACATCTCCTCCGCAAAGATTCTAGGCTCTATATCTTTATAATGCCATTCTCTATAAAGTGTGTAAAAATTTGTGTTTAAATGATTTGTGAGTTTAGTTATAGCTTCATTAAAGCTTTTAGAATCTTTTAAAAAAGTGTCTTTATCTTTCACTAAGACTACACCACCACAATCGTGATTTGTCTTTAATACAAAGCTTTGTGGAAGTTTAGAGAAATCAATCTCATTAACACTTTTATAGATTCCATAGAGTTTTGGTAAGTAGGAGCAAGAGTTTGTATTAAAGAGTTCTTGTGTGAGTGTGTCTATTGGCTTAAAAAGCAAGGAATCTTTAGTAAGAAGTGAGCTTAGATTCTGTGTTGCTTGGTTAGGTATAGGATTTTGTGGTGTGTTTTGTGTGGGTTCTAGATTCTCTAAATTTACTCCCTTGTCTATGCAATTTGGGCGATTGGCTGAATTGTGATGGATAGTCATATCGCTTAGATAACTCCTACCCCCTAAGTCAGCCAAAGTCTCCAAAGCCACAGAACAACTGCTAGAATTTGTAGTTTTGTTTGCGTGCTCTGTTGGTGTGGGTTCTAGATTCTGTGCTGAATTTGGGTGGGCTGCGGGGTTTAGGGTATAATTTTTAGAATCTAGATTCTTGTCATATTTGCAAGTGTGGGCAAGAGCTTCGCTCGTGCGAGTGTGTAAGCACGAAATATCTTTGCTTAAATCTTGTTTGGATTCTAAAGTTTTAGATACTTCACCTAAAGGTTCAGTATGACAAATGGAAGTAGAATTTATACTTTCATTTTCTTTATGTTGTGTTGCTTGTGAAGTTTTATTGCTAGATTCTGTGTTATTTTGATTTGGATTGCAATATTCTTTATTTTGTGTTTGTGGGGTAATAGAAGTTGTTGTGTTTAAAGTAGGATTATTTTGTAAATCTGTGTTGTTTTGATTTAGGCTATATTTGCCCCCCCCCCCCGTAGTTATATGAGTTATATGATTTGTATGAGAAACTAGAGTATTAGCATCTTTGTTAGAGTCTAGTGTATTGTTAGCATTAAAGTCTTTTAATATTGTTGCTATATAGATTCTAGCTTTGAGTTTATCTGCTAGGGCTGTATATATTGGATTTCTATCAAATAAGATTCTATGAATGATTTTTTCATTAAAGGTTTGTGGATTTTTAAAATCTGGTGTATAGCCAAAGATTTTTTTATGTCTGTATATGAAGTATTCTTCATCACTCATTTTTGATTCTTTCTTTGCTTGATAGTTTTTATACCAAGAAGTTTTTCTTATAAGTTTTCGTAATCCCATGTGTATCCTTTTGTGTTAATTTGTGGTTTTTTGTGAAGTGTGGGGTATTATAGCATAAATTACAAAAAACAATGGCATTAATGCTTAAAGACAACATTTCTTATGCTAAAGCAAGTTTGCTGCCAAATCACCTACGCTTCATTTGCGTTCGATAAAGCAAGGCTTTGTGCATGTGCGATAAGTGGGTCTATCACTTTATCTAAATCGCCACTTAACATAATCTCTTCAAGGCTATATAATGTAAGGTTTATGCGATGATCACTCATGCGGTTTTGTGGATAGTTATAGGTGCGTATTCTCTCACTTCTATCGCCACTACCGACTTGGTTTTTCCTTGATTCTCTATTTTGTGCATTTTGTGCTTCAAGCTCGGCTTCATACAACCTTGCCTGCAATATCTTTAGGGCTTTATCCTTATTTTTATGTTGAGACTTTTCGTCTTGCATAGACACACTGATACCCGTTGGAATATGCGTGATACGCACAGCAGAATCAGTTGTATTAACACTTTGTCCGCCATGTCCACCGCTGCGGAATACATCGATTTTGGGATATAAAATCCCTCTGAATCTAGCATTTCTCTAAGTTTTTACTTCTGCCCTCCTATACCTTTAGATCTGTCACATGAGAGAGATTTAGAGATTCTATATCTCTTTGGTTTAGGACTTTAGATAAAGCCCGCGCCTTTATTCTCATGCCTCGGTGGCATTATGTTTGTAAAAAGGATAATACATTGCATGAGACTAAATTATAAAATAAGGAAATAGGGGAAGTTAAAAATGAACTCAAGAAGACTTATCAGAAGTAAGTGGTGTATCTTTGCAAAGTATTAAACGATATGAATCTGTAAAAGACAATAATATTACATTAGATGGTTTCAATAAACATAGAAGTTAATGTGAAATTATTTGTTATGAGAGATATGTCTTATAGTCATGCCTCTGGGTTGTCTCCCAGTAATTCGTTAGTGTCTCTCAGTCAAAACAACACTCAATCAAATGATTCTGTAAAAATTCCAGTATATGATGAAGTCTATGCAAGTGCAGGGCAAGGCTTTATAAACGATAAGCATATCACGCGACACATAGAGCTAGACAAGGACTTTTTACGCTCATATTTTGGGCTTACTTCATTCCTAGATCTATCCATTATCACAGCCAGAGTGGACTCCATGCTACCAGCCGTGCCTGAAAACTGCCAGATTATCGTGCAGAAAGGCACACCACGAGGGGGACAAATATGTGCTACCCGCACAGATGAACTCTATGTAAAAAGATTGCAAAAATGCCCCAAATATAAGCTTATAAGCGAGTTATGATGACATAGAGCTAGAAGATAGAGAAGATGGGATACTAGGCATTGTTGTAGGCTTATTCCAAAAGATTCCTTAATTCCCGCGCATTAGCCTTTAAACTCGCATTAAACATCTTAAACGTATAGTTAAACCCCAGCTACATGCGCATTTTACATATTTTTATAGAAATCTATATGCCTATATCCACAAACAACAACACAAAAACCTTTAATCTTTTAAATACCCCTTTAAACTCCATAATTTATGCTATCCCGCACAATGTATAAAAATAGGTAGGAATGTATAGAATTCTTTTGAATCTGTATAAATTTTTTCTCTTACTTTGATTTATGCAAAACTGCACAGCTTTGAACGCTAAATAAAGTCGGTATTTAAAAGTTTAAAACATTAAGCAACAATATGTTGCTATGGAAAATTAAATCAGTTATTAAAACTTCTTAAAACCCATACTTATTTCTTGCATTTTCCAAATCTTCTTCTGTGTCAATGCCTATGCTTTCACTCTCTACATGCGCAATTTTAATGGGTTTGTTGTAGTAAATTGCACGGAGTTGTTCTAGCTTTTCAATTTGTTCTAGCTTTGTTTCTGGCAAATTTGCGTATTCTTCAAGTGTTGCTTTAAAGAATCCATATAAGCCTAAATGCCCTAGATAATTTATAGGTATAGATTCATTGCGATCTCTGCAAAATGGTATCGCTGTGCGAGAGAAATATATAGCATGTTGTAAGTGATTGGTTATCACTTTTACTAGATTCGGATTTTGTGCTTGCTCGGCCGTTATGCCCTTCGCACAAGTTGCCATAAAAATGTCAGGCTGCATACAATCTTTTAACGCTTGTATCACATGGTGTTCTAAAAATGGCTCATCTGCTTGTAGATTTATAATCATGCAATCATCATTTAGCCCTAAGATTCTAGCAGCTTCAAGCACACGGAGACTGCCATTTGGAATGTCTGGGTGAGTTAGGACTGCCTTTATCTTATACTGCTTTGCGATATTGTATGTTTCAGTGGAATCTAGGGCTAGGACGACTTCATCGATTGCTTGTGCGTTTTGTGCGCTTTTAATAAACATGGGCACACCGCCTATATCACATAAAATCTTATTTGGAAACCTTGAGCTGGCAAGTCGTGCTGGAATAATAATCATAATATAGCCTTATATGAAAATATTATATTCTAATATAAAATTAACAAAATTTAGAATGTTATGAAATAGCATAAAACAATATTTAAATCAAATTTGCGTAAAACTTTGCAATAACTCTACTTTAAAAAAATCGTTTTTTGTAGATTTTTATCGCATTTTCACTGAAAATATACTAAAATAACAAAATCTATAGATTTCAAAAAAGGTATCCGATGAAAATTAGTCCAGAAAAAATCGATGAAATGTTTCCAAATGAAGGAGAAGATTTTGCAACAATGTTAAGCCGTTCAGAACAATCTGAAGATAATGTTTTGAGAGAAGGAAAAATCGTAAAGATTGATGATGAAAGCGTTATGATTGATGTGCAAGACAAAAAAGAAGGTCGCATGAGTATCGATGAGATAAAAGATTCTAATGGGAATCTTTTGTTTAAGCAAGGCGATAGCATTCTTGTGCATGTGTCAAAAAAAGGTGGTCTTAGAGTATCTTACAAAAAAGCCATTAAGTATGAAAAAGTTGTAAATGAGATCAAGGCTCTTGGCACTGATTATAAGGATAAAGTGGTAGAGGGTGTAATACGAGGGAAAAATAAAGGTGGCTATATTGTAGAATCTGCAAATGGTGTTGAATATTTCATGCCAAGGCATTATTCAGCTCTAAGCCGTGATAAAGATGATTCTAAAGTGGTTGGAAAGCCCATAAAAGCTTGTATAGTTGATATACGACCAAATGGCAACTCCATTGTAATTTCAAGAAAGCGTTATCTTGACACACATACTGCCGCACAAAAAGAGAATGCAAAAAAGATTCTTGATAGCGGTTTGGCTTATGAAGGTGTTGTAAAAAATGTTACAAAATTTGGTTTATTTGTTGAAATAGGTTCTGTTGATGGACTCGTGCATTTTACAGAGATTAGTCATAGGGGACCTGTGAATCCTGAAAAGCACTATAAAGTCGGCGATAAGGTGCAAGTAAAACCACTTGAATATAATGAAGAGAAAAATAGACTATCACTTTCTATACGTGCTCTTTTTGATGACCCATGGAAAGAGATTAAAGATGAGATTAAAGTTGGCTATGTTATACGCGTTACGGTAAGTAATATTGAAGATTATGGTGCGTTTGTAGATTTAGGCAATGATGTTGAGGGCTTTTTACATATCTCTGAAATGTCGTGGGATAAGAACATTAAACAACCTAGCGATTGCTTAAAAGTAGGCGAAGAGATTAATGTTGAGGTTATAGAGATTGACCCTGATAATAGACGCTTACGAGTAAGTTTAAAGAAGCTACAAGATAAACCTTTTGTGCGATTTACAAAAGAGCATAAGGTAGGCGATGTGATAAAAGGTAAGGTTGCGACTATTACAAATTTTGGTGCGTTTGTGAATCTTGGCTCTGTTGATGGACTATTACATAATGAAGACGCATTTTGGGATAAGTCTAAGAAATGTGCCGATGAGTTTAAGGTTGGAGATTCTATTGAAGTAAAAATTGATAAGATTGATACTACCAATGAGAAAATTTCACTTAATAGACGCTATCTTGTAGAATCGCCTAGTGAGCAGTTTGCAAAAAAATACGCTATTGATGATGAGATTTCTGGGCAGGTTATTGATATTAAAGACTTTGGTGTATTTATCAAGGTAGAGAATGAAAATATTGACGCACTTATTCGCAATGAAGATTTAGGCAATATTGCTAGAGACAGCATTAAGGTGGGCGATACTATCAAGGGAGCATTAGTGCAGGTTGATAGAAAGGCAAATCGTGTGCGGTTATCTGTGCGTAGATTACAAAAGAAAAAAGAGCGTCAAGAATTAAATGATTATAATTCTGATGAGAAGGTTACATTAGGCGATACATTAGGCGATAAGTTTAAGAATCTCGGTAAAAAATAATATCTTTGTGTGTAGGGTTTTGAATGATAAGGGGCATAATTGCTGGGCTTATACTTATTGTTGTGCTTGGTGGTGGCTATGTTTTATATGCGTTTTATCAAAAAATGCAAAATGCTGATGTGCAAGTGGAAGAGTCCGTTGCCAAGATCCCACAAAAGCAGGTAATAAAAAATATCCCAAAAATGGAAACCATACAAGATGATGTATGGATTAGCAATGCAAATGAAAAAGCAATTGCCACTACTTATCAGTTTCCTTCAAATGTGCTAGATATTAATATTGAAGTCAAACGCTATGAAGACTTAAAGACAGATTATACAAAGGTGCTAGTCAAAAATCTTGATGACTATAAGTTTTTCTGTTTGAATGAGATTTTGCGACAAAAGCATATTGACTTTTCTTATTTTAAGCATAAAGATACGCTTGACTTATTGCTATTTATGCCAAATGAAGCGCAACGAGAAATGATTCTAAATGATTTTAAGTATTATGGTATAGAGTATGAAATTAGTTTGAAAAAATAGATTCTATCTCAATGATTTTAAAGGAATGACATGAAAAAACATATTATAGTATGCGATCATATCCATGATGAAGGTTTAAAGATTCTAAGCACACAAGATGATATTTCTATGGAGAATCTAGCACATTTACCAAAAGATGAGCTACTCACTCATTTACATAAAGCCGATGTGCTTATCACTAGAAGCTCAACTGGAGTTAATGGAAGGCTTTTGGAATCTGCATATAAAGATTCTAAAAAGCTGAAAGCTATCGTGCGTGCTGGCGTGGGTGTGGATAATGTCGATATTGATGCGTGTTCTTATAGAGGTGTTGTGGTTATGAATGTGCCTACTGCAAATACGATTGCTGCAGTAGAGCTGACAATGACTCATCTTTTAAGTGCTATCCGCAGATTCCCAAGCGCACATACACAGCTTAAAGTTGAGCGTAAATGGAAGAGAGAAGATTGGTATGGTATTGAGCTAAAGGATAAAAAGCTTGGTGTGATTGGCTTTGGCAATATCGGTAGCCGTGTTGGAATCCGTGCAAAAGCCTTTGACATGCAAGTAATCGCCTATGATCCATACATTAATCCAAATAAAGCTCTCGATTTAGGTATAGAATATACAACGAATTTTGATGACATTCTAGCCTGTGATATTATCACTATCCATACGCCAAAGAATAAGCAAACTACAAATATGATCACAAGTAAAGAAATCGCAAAAATGAAAGATGGCGTGATACTCATCAATTGTGCGCGTGGTGGCTTGTATAATGAAAATGACCTTTATGAGGGATTAAAATCAAAAAAAATCGCATGGGCTGGACTTGATGTATTTGATTCTGAACCTGCTACAAATAACAAACTTTTAGATTTAGACAATATTTATGTAACGCCACACATTGGAGCAAATACGCTTGAAAGTCAAGAAAAAATAGCAATAGAAGCTGCACATGCCGCCATTTCAGCAGCAAGAGGATCAGCCTTTCCAAATGCACTCAATCTCCCAACCAAAACGCAGGATATGCCAGATTCTATCATCGCATATCTTGAGCTTACACAAAAGCTTGCCTATTTTGCCGCACAAGCAATTGATGGGGCAATCAGTGCATTGCATGTGTATATTAATGGCGTTGAGCTTGAGAAATACAAAGACGCATTTTTAACATTTGGACTTGTTGGAGCATTAAAGCCTTCCCTTGATGATAAAATCAATTATGTAAATGCCCCATTTGTTGCGACTGAAAGGGGCGTGCAAAGCAGTGTAGAAGTCAAACATAATGCAGGACCTTATAAGAATCTTGTAAAAATTACTCTCAATACTGCTAAAGAAAGCATGAGTGTAAGCGGCACAATCTATGATGGACATATTGTGAGATTCAATAATATTAATGGTTTTGGCATGGATTTAGAGCCCAATGGCAATATGATTCTTGTGCGAAATACAGATGTCCCGGGCGTTATAGGTAGCATAGGACATACAATCGCAAAGCATAAGGTAAATATTGCGGACTTTAGACTCGGCAGAAAAACAGATTCTAGTGAAAGAAATGCATTAGCTTTAATACTTGTTGATAGTGCGGTATCTACCCAGCTATTAGATGATTTAAAAGCCATACCAGAATGCTTAAGTGTGCGTAATGTGCTTATGTGATTAAAGAATAAAAATCATGAATATAGGGAAGTTAGCACAGCCAAAACCTATTTTATACATTCTATTTTGCATTATATATGCCTTTTTTAGTGCCTGTGCTAAGAAGGAAGTCCCACCCAAACAAGATATAAAAACACAAGTTAAAACAAACCAGCCAAGCATACCATTTGCCACAAATAAAGCAGAAAGTAATAAATGGTATAAAGAGCAGTTTCTACCCATTCTCAAACAATCATCAAGCAAAAAAGGTGCAGAAGAATACGAGCAGTTTGCAAAGCTTTATTTCGCAGATTTAAGTCAAATGCGAGATTATGATAAGCGCATTCCACAAGATAAACTTTTGCAATCTGTTAGCTTTACACTCTTTGCACAGGATTTATTTAGAGAGTTTTTATTCTTGCAGGAAAGGGGTTTAATAGTTGCCCCATGGGAAGCCTTTGCAAGTGATATTGAGTTTAGCAATCATATCTTAAGTGCTAGTTTTGTAGCAAATATAGCCGCAGAGATAGAAGAACTTGAAAATGAAAGCTATGAGAATCTCAATAACATCGTATTAGCACACAACCTTTTATATCTCACACAAAAATACACCTATGCCACACAAACTAGCAAAGAAACACAAAAAATCACTGAAACAACACAATATGTATTGCCAGATTCCCTATACTCTTTTTTATTTTATAGAATCTTATATGCCAAATATATGGAAAAATTTCAAAGCAATTCCATATTGCATGTAATGTCAAGGCAATTCCCAGATTCTACACTAAAAGCTAGCAATAAGATCTTATACACACAGCAAAAACACAGCAATGTAAAGACCATGCAAAAACACTTTTCCTTTACACCTTTTGAGCCTACAAATCCCACAGCTATCATGCAGTGCAAAGCAGGAAATACACACTATCCAGCACAAAAGAAGTGCATACAAACCACCTTTATATCATGGTTGGTTTATTTGCAATCTAGTTTAAAACGACATAATTCCACTTATGTGCTACCCATTTTTACAGATTCTAAACTCTGTTTGCTACTGACACAAGATGACATTATTATCTATCCACATAATGAAAGTAACTTTTGTAAGAATCTTATTACCACATGGCAGAGTTATAGGGCTAAATCAAAATAGATTCTAGGCTTAAAATGCTTTCACTTGATTTGTTTTTTTTGTAAAATCCTTTTGCGTTTTATTGTTTGTGATAAGACTGAATACATTATGGGAGAAGTTAGTATGAGTTTTAGAAAAAAGATTTCACTTAGTGTTATAAGTGCAGCTTGCGTGTTTGCTTTTATAGCGTGTGGAAATAATACAAGCACACCAAAATGCGGCGATAAAGATGTGCAAGAAAAACTTACCGAAATTTTAAAATCACACATGGAAGATACTCCATTTACTAGGGACATAGGACTGGAAAAAATCGTAAAAGGCACGAAATTTCAAAATTTCATTACAGATGAAGTGAATGACACAAGAAAAAAGGTTACTTGTAAAGCACATGTGAAAATCGATGTCAATGCGGCAAAAGATTTTATGTATCTAATAGGCAGAGTAGAACTTAAAGATACTTTAGAGTTTAAGTCCGGCGAGGAGATAACAGAGAAAAATATTGAAGAAATTTTTATAAGAACCGCTGAAAAAAACAAGATCAGCGATAATATGTCTAAGGCACAAAAAGAGAAGATAATAAACGAGGCAAAGAAAAAGGCAAAAGAATTTAAAGAAGAGATGTCTAGGGGTGCAGAAGAAATGGCAGCAGAAGAGAAAGAGATAAAATACACTGCCCAAAGAACAGATGATGGCAACCTTATAGTAAAAGAAATAGAAGACTATTATGAGTAAATGCAGGTTTTATTTTTTTTAGATTCTATGTTTCAGAACACAGCTTTGATTGCTAGGTACTTTTTGACGATTAGTGCCTTATACAGAATTTTTTAACACAGAATCTTAATAAAGCAAGTGGTTTATATGGTGATATGTCATTAGCACAAATTATGGCAAGGTTGCATGGAAAAATCGTTGAATGTAGTAGCAATATAAGTTGGCAAAGATCACTTATTAAGATGAGATCCTATAAGATTATTTTGATATTGTAAGTAAAAATTAGAATCTGCTTTTAACATAGCAGTAGTTAGTAATTATATAATCTACTTTTTAGATATAGCACTATTTCGTATTTTCACTAGCCATTCTTGCAAGGTCTTTTCAAAGCCGATGTTTTTAAGGAATACATACTTTTTTCTATGATGATAGATTTGTTTTACAAAGCTACCAAAATCATGCGGGTATTTATAGTTTTATAGCAAGAACTAAACATAATTGGTCAGATGTGTTATAATAGTGGAATAATTTGCTAGTAAATAATAATCAAAAGAAAAAACAATGATGACACGAGAAATTGAACGCTTTATGCTTGAGGCAAAGGAATATTTTAAGGATAGAATTTGTATCAATCTTTACTCTATCGCTATAAAAATCTTGCTCTGTGTGATGCTATGGGTCTGTGTGGGGAATGCAGCAGATTCTACACAAAGAAGCTTATACCAAGAACAATATTATACTTTTCCAGATGAAAGCACAGAAGCTATGCTTTTACAAAAAACAAAAGCTCTTATCCCAAGATTTTTGCACTCCCAGCCAGAATCTTATATCTTTGCCAAAGATTTTAGCCAAGAGCAAAAGCAATGGTATAAGGAAGTTTTGCATCTGCTTGATGATGGGAGATTTGAGGTAGAAAAAAATGATGTTAAAAAGGGCTTAAATGCACTTAGTTTAGCGTGTGAAAGGGGCTTAGAGGTGGCTTGCCTTGAGAAAATTAAGACACAATATAAGTTTATTGAATATGCAAGAATCTATGCAAAGACGGCAAGAGAGGATTCAGCTCCAAGGGTATTTGAAGATAAGGAATATATAAAACATCTCAACAAGTTACAGGCTCGTTGTATGGCTAAAAAAGCACATATAGATAGCGGCTTTTCTTGTGTGGCTTTAAATAAGTTTTTTAGAGAAAAGGACTTTGAGCGATTTAATGATACCTATAAAGACTTAGTCAAAGAGGTTGAAAAACTTCAGCCCTCTGGTTTGCCGCAATTTAGTGTGCGGACATATCTTAATACTAGGGCTTGTGAGCTAGGTGAGCCTACGGGCTGTGTGAGATTGTATTATAGCTTTATGGATTTGAAAAAGAGTGAGCATAAAGTTATTGCAGATAATAACGATGTGTTGGCTGCGATTTTTGAGCAACGCATAGATACGATGACGGCACAACTTTTTCAAAGTGCTTGTTTGCAGGGATTTGGGCTATATTGTGCGATGTTTGCAGATGAGTTTTACGGAGCAAGGACTTGGTTTAAGTTTGCGATAATGGGGATTAGCAACTACTATGATAATTCACAGCAAAAAGCCTCACAGAAAAAAGTCTGTGAGTTTTTGCAGAATGGTTGTTTGCTACAAAGTGCAAATGCCTGTTATTACACTACTGCCTATCAATGTAGTCAAGCAGATGTAGGCAAATCTAAAAAGCCAAAATCAAAAAAGGGACTACCCTACTTTCCGCAAAATAGAGATGAGCTTGTGGAGCTTATCAATGATAAACGCGTAAATCTCGCAAAGATTGACACCAGTGCCATTACAGATATGAGCTTTTTATTTGCAAATCACTTGAGAAATCAATACTATCCTGTATATGATGATCCTGAAGGTAGGGGTAGCTGGGGGAAAGACTGGCTACCCGGCGAGTTGTGTGAAGGGTATCAAGATCATCGGGAAGTTTTTCTTATGGATTGGCTATATGATGATTGGCTATATTATGAAGGGAAAATAAATGAGATTCGGCGTAACAATTTTAAGCAATGGGATATTATAATGTTTCAATGCTACAAAGAAAATGGCGGTAAAAGAAAAAATCTAGCAGGTATAGAATCTTGGGATACAAGTAATGTTAAGGATATGAGGTTTATGTTTTATCGGCGTGAAGATTTTAACCTAGATATTACCAAGTGGGATACAAGTAGCTTAAAATATAATGCAGGTATGGCTTATAAAGCCAAAGAGCTAGAAAAGATTATGGAACAAAATGCAGAGAAATGGGACAAAAATGGGGTGATAGACCACCAACAAGTCATCATAGATGAACCCAACTATTAAGCCAAAGGAGTAAAAATGACAACACAATATAGAGACTTTGAAGGCTTTATCGCCCAAGCTAAAGAAATATTTAAAGATAGAATCTACACAGATTATCTCCGCCGCTTTGCCTATGGGATTGATGCCTCTTGCTATGCGTATGTGCCGCGTGTGGTGGTAAGAGCGGTGAATGAAAATGAAATCATCACGCTTTTTACACTTAGTCAAAAATATAATACCCCACTCACATTTAGAGCCGCGGGGACGAGTTTAAGCGGACAGGCGTGTAGTGACTTTGTGCTTGTATTAGCCAATGCGTTTTGGCAGGATATTGAGATTGTGGGGAATGCGGAGAGTATAAAATGTAGCTGTGGCGTGATTGGGGTAGAAGCGAATGAAGCCCTAAAACCCTATGGCAAAAAGATAGGACCAGACCCAGCGACTATCAATAACGCAATGATTGGTGGAATCTTTTCAAACAACTCTAGCGGTATGTGCTGTGGCGTGAAGCAAAATAGCTACAACACCATAAAATCCGCACGATTTATCCTATTTGATGGCACTATACTTGATACAAGTGAGAATGCCAAGCCAAATGAAAGCATAGAATCTTTTTTGCAAAAACATAAAGATAAGGCAGATTCACTTCTAGCCTTGCGTAAAGAGATTTTGCAAGATAAAGATCTTTGCAAACTCATTAAAAGAAAATTTGCTATCAAAAATACAACCGGTTATAGTATCAACGCCCTGCTAGATTTTAGTGAAATTAAAGATATTATCAATCATCTTTTTATCGGTGCGGAGGGGACTTTGGGCTTTGTGTCTTCTGTGGAGTATGAATGCGTAGAAGACTATGCTTACAAAGCGTGTGCTTTGCTTTTTTATGAGAATTTAGCTCTTGGGGCAAAGGCGGTGGAGATTCTAGCGGCAAATGAAAGCCTTGTGAGTGCGGCGGAGATTATGGACTATGCGTGTTTAGATTCTGCTAAAGGCTTGGAAAACGCACCGCGTGAGCTAGGGCAAATAGAGAGTGGGGCTTGTGCGATTTTAGTGCAGTTAGAATCTAGCACACAAAAGGAGCTAGATTCTAAAATCGCTTTTATAAGCAAGGAGCTAGAATCTGTGCCAAGCCTTTTTGGCGTGCGTTTTAGCAGTGATGAAAAGACTATGGCATCTTGGTGGAAAATCCGCAAAGCCCTTTTGCCCCTTGCAGCGGGAAGTCGCCCAAGTGGGAGCATAGTCATCACTGAAGATATTTGCTTCCCTATTCACACTTTCGCACAAGGCATAGATTCTATTACTAAGCTTTTTGAGAAGTTTAACTTTCAAGGCATTATCTTTGGACACGCTTTAAGTGGGAATGTGCATTTTATCATCACGCCTAATCTTAATGATGAGAAAGAAAGCCAAGCCTTTGGGGCGTTTATGGAAGCGATGGTAGATTCTGTTATCTCCTTGCAGGGTAGCACAAAGGCAGAGCACGGCACAGGGCGTATGATAGCCCCCTTTGTGGAAAAAGAGTGGGGTGCGAAAGCCTATGCTATAAATCGCAGGATAAAAGAGATTTTTGATCCGCACGCCCTTATCAATCTTGATGTTATCATTAGTGATAATCCCCAAATCCACACGCAAAATCTCAAACAAAGCAGCGAGGTAGAGGACTTTATCAATCAATGTATGGAATGTGGATTTTGCGAAAAGGTTTGCCCTAGCAGAGAGCTTACTTTGACGCCAAGGCAGAGAATAGCGGTGCGAAAAGAAATCACAAGGCTAGAGGCTTTGCTTAATGGGGCGGATTCTATGGATTCTAAAGGTGTTATAGAATCTGGTGTGGAGACACGAAGCGAAGCAATCGCTGATTTAAGAACCAAGCCACAAAAATCAATCACTACAAATGCGGAAACTACAAACGCAGAAAAAGGGGGAGAATGTGGGACAAAGTGCGGCAGTATTTTTGAGCTAAAATCTTTGTTTTTAAGTGAGCCAACAAGGAGTTTATTAAACATAAATGACGCAGTTGGCGAACGCCAAATCAAAGATTTTAGCAAAAAAGACAACGCACAAAAACTAAAAGAGTTAAAACAAAGCTATCAATACTTTGGTGTGGAAACCTGTGCCACCTGCTCTATGTGTTCCCTCTCCTGCCCCCTAGAAATTGATAGCGGTAAAATCGCCTCCAAACTTAGCCCTGCCGCAAAAGGCACATTTTCACGCTTTGTTGCTACACAGAGTGCCAAGCATTTTAGCACCACTCTTAGCCTTGCTAAAGGGGGCTTACGCATAGCAAACTTTAGCTCTAATATGTTGGGTAAAAATACACTCAGTAATTTAAGCAAAAAGATGAGTTTCCTGCCCTATATCCCCCATTCACTGCCTAGGGCAAATGCTTACAGACTAGAATCTAAAGATTCTAACGCACAATCCCAAGTAGCAATCATATATTTTAGCACTTGTATCAATCGCTCCTTTGCCCCACAATCAAGCTTGAAAGATACAAGAGCCTTGCAAGAAGTCTTTGAATCCTTGTGTAAGAAAGCTAATGTGAGTGTGGTATATCCGCAAAATCTTAGTAATCTTTGCTGTGGCAAGGCGTATAAAGACTATCCACAAAGTGCCAAGCTTAAACGCAAGGAAGTGTATAGGGCGTTAGAATCTAGTGTGAAAGAGTTGCAAAGCAAAGGTGTGAAGCAAATCCATATTGTGTGCGATCATAGCGCGTGTAGCTATGAGCTAAAAAATGGCTTAAAGGAGCTAGATTCTACTCTCACTATTTTAGATATGCCAGAATGTATAGAATCTACTCTTTTGCCACGATTACATATCACGCCTTTAGATGAAGATATTGCGCTTTATGCGATGTGCTCTACAAGAAAGGGCAAATGGGATAAGTCTCTAGAATCTATTGCCAAAACTTGCACGAGTGGCGAAGTTATAGTGCATTCTAAAACGCAGTGCTGTGGCTTTGCTGGGAATAAGGGCTTTATTTGCAGCGAGCTAAATGCTTTAGCTTTGCGGGAGCTAAGCGAGTTTTACGCAGATAAGCAAAAAAGGGATTCAGCTTGCGGGCTAGAATCTAAAATAGAGAGTGAAAAAGTGGATTCTAGCGTAGAATCCACTACGCAAAATAACACACAAAGGCATAAAAAACTACGCCTTGGCTTTTCAAGCTCTAGCACTTGTGAAATAGGGCTAAATGACAAAACAAATATCATTTGGCAAAATCTTATTTATCTTGTAGATTCTGTGAGTGAAAGCAAGGTTTAAAGCATAAAGTTGAAATATTCTCAATACTTAAAAGTTTTATTATCAAATAAAATAACAAGATTTTTAATCATAAAGTGTTTATACTCTTTATAACAATATATAGTTATAAGCTTTAATTAGATAGGGGAGTGAAGTTATAATGATATACATTCTTTGTAACTTATGAACTATGATATCACATAATAAATACTTGTTTTTAAAATAATTTTCATATTTTTGTTATGCTAAATTATTTTAATGCCTTAATATGCGACAAAGTATTATGCAATATATTGTTTCTCTGCGATATTTTATTTAACAAATTTATGGCTTTGTGCTTAATTGCAAGTCAATATTCATATCGTTTAGCTCATTTATAATATAATCACTATTAGATGATTAAAAAACAACAATGTTACAAAAAAATGATGAATTAAAACTTATGGTTTGAAAGTTAAAACTAAATTATATTGTTTTCACTAAATAATTATTTTCTTATTTTCACTAGCCATTCTTGCAAGGTCTTTTCAAAGCCGATGTTTTTAAGGAATACATACTTTTTTCCATGATGATAGATTTGCTTTACAAAGCCACCAAAGTCATGTGGATATTTATAGCCTTTTGCGTCTGTCTTTAGATAGCTTGGCACAGATTCTAAGCGGATTTTTGTATCTTCTAGGGCGTGATTTATCGCTGTGTATGCGGTGTTACTTTTTGGAGAGCATGCTAGATAAATCACGCATTGAGAGAGAATGATCCTTGCTTCTGGATAGCCGATTTTACTTACTGCTTGCATTGTGCTTACACTAAGATTGAGTGCATTTGGGTTTGCATTGCCTATATCTTCACTTGCTAGAATGACTAGTCTGCGTGCTATAAACTCTGGATTTTCCCCTGCTTGTATAAGACATGCGAGATAATATAATGCTGCATTCTCATCGCTGCCCCGTATGGATTTAATAAGGGCTGATATGTAGTCATAATGTGTATTTTGTGACTTTACTCCCTGTGCGTTTTGGACTAGAGATTGAAGCATAGATACACTGACTTCTTGTTTGGAATCTATATCAAGGGCAATATCAAGTAGATTCAAAAACGCACGACAATCGCCATTGTGATGGCTTAAAAGCCATGACTTTATTGAATCAAAGCTATGCTTTGGTGGATAGGCTTTTAATACTCTGTTATAAAGCTCTTCAAAATCTTGTGTTTGCAAGGCTTTTAACTCAAAAAGAAAGGATCTACTTCTTAGGGCTGGGCTTAGGGTAAAGAAAGGATTCTCTGTGCTAGCCCCAATGAATGCGACTTGTCCTTTTTCTAAAATAGGTAGTAAAAACTCTTGTTGTGCTATGTTTAGCCTATGGACTTCATCGATAAATAAAAGCGGCTTATTCATTGTGTGTTCATACAAGCTTAATTCTTTTTTTAGGGAATCTAGCTTAAAATTTGTTGCATTAAAGGATAAAAAGGTTTTTTTGCTAAGTGTTGCGATGATGTGGGCTAGGCTTGTTTTGCCACTGCCCGGTGGTCCAAAAAATAAAAGATTTGGTAGCATATTAGAATCTTGTATGTTTTTCTCGATGATTATTCTTAGCGGTGCATCTTGTGCTAATAAATGTTTTTGTCCTATGAAGTTTTCAAGTGTTGTAGGGCGAAATTTATAGGCTAGATTTCGCATGATTATCCATTGTATTTTTGCAAATAGTGTTGATAGACGCTTGCTATGCCTTCTTCTAGTGAGATTTTAGGTTTAAATCCAAGTGAGTTTAGCTTACTTGAATCCATAAGCTTTTGAAATGTGCCATCAGGCTTAGTCGTATCAAAGACAATCTCGCCACTATAACCTATAATGCTTTTTACAAGATTTGCAAGTTCTTTTATGCTGATATCGCTTCCATAGCCCACATTAATATGTGTATTACGCACATTTTCACCTTTTGCTAAATCGGAGAAATCAACATTTTGCATGATATATACACTTGCATCTGCCATGTCCTTGCTGTGTAGAAACTCTCTTCTAGGCTTCCCACTACCCCATATCCCAACAGAATCTTTTGTGATTAAAAGTTGTTTTAAAAGGGCTTCGCATTCACTCTCACTCTTAACACAATCTTGCATGAGATTTTTATATACTAAATCTTTTTTATTCTCGCTTAGTAGCTTTGCAAGGTGGAATTTACGGATTAAAGCGGGTAATACATGAGAGTTTAAAAGATTAAAATTATCATTATTTCCATATAAATTTGTCGGGGCAATCGCAAGAAAATTCGTTCCATATTGTAGGTTAAAACTCTCACACATATTAAATCCTGCGATCTTTGCGATAGCATAGGGCTCATTTGTATATTCTAACTCCCCTGTAAGCAAGTGGTCTTCTCTCATAGGTTGAGGTGAGTTTTTTGGATAGATACATGAGCTACCCAAAAATAAAAGCTTTTTTACATTGAATTTGTATGCGTTGAAGATAATATTATTTTGTATTACAAGATTTTCATAAATAAAGTCCGCACGATAAGTGTTATTCGCTAAAATCCCGCCAACTTTAGCTGCTGCTAAAAATACAAACTCTATGTTTTGCGTAGCAAAGAAATTCTCCACTGCCACAGAATCTAACAAGTTAAGTTCAGCCCTAGTGCGACATATAATATTATGGAATCCTTGCTCTTTAAGGCTTGTTACAATAGAGCTGCCAACAAGCCCATTATGCCCAGCAACAAAGATTTTAGAATTTTTTGTCATAGTAGTTTTTGTAGTCATTATAATCCTTAGTAGTTGTGAATAAATTTAGAATCCCAAATGCTTAGTATTATAACATAAAGTCCTACAAATTTAGGAAGGCTTAAGAGTTTAAGCAGCATAATAGTTTCTAAAAAGATTAAAGCTAGATTCTATATTAAATATGCCTTAGTGGGTTTAGATTAATAAAGCATATTTAAGTCTATGAAAATAATCTTAAAATTATTTAATATATAATTTTATGTATATAAAATAACAGATTCTATAATAAGTGGATATATGTATAGATAAAATCTTTGAGTAACATTTTGTAACTTGTATAACAATAAAATGACGCATTGAAATTAAGTTTAAATTATTTTTTATTAATTTGAAATTAGAATTACATACAAAATTGAAAGTGAAGGAAGAATATGCCCAAAACGCTAGAGCCTATGTTGGCACACCCATATTTTGGTGCATTTGTTATGTTTGTTTTAACGCTTGTTGCCTTTCAAGCAACTTTCTTTTTACAAAGACTTGTATCAAGAAAGATAGCACAGAAAAAGGGCGATAAACTTAAGATGGCACCCTATGAATGCGGACCTATCCCTATCAAGCAAGAAAATAAAATCTCACACCAATTCTACATTATAGCTGTGCTATTTGTGCTTTTTGATGTAGAGGTTATTTTTATGATTCCATGGGCACTAGAGTATCGTAATCTTGGAATGTTAGGATTTATTGAAATGCTTGCATTTATTGGCTTACTTGTAGTTGGCTTTTTGTTTGCGTGGAAAAGGGGGGCATTGTCATGGCAACACATGAGGTAGGTGAGCTTAGCCCAAGGGGTATGCCTGTCGCACTTGGAAGTGTGGATAAGATTCTAAACTGGGGGCGAAGTAACTCTCTTTGGCCCCTTACTTATGGGCTTGCATGTTGTGCTATTGAGATGATGGCAACGGGTGGTTCAAGGTTTGATTTCGATAGATTTGGAATCATTTTTCGTGCTAGTCCTAGACAAAGCGATGTTATGATTATCGCAGGGACATTGACGAAGAAGCACGCAGAATTTACAAGAAGATTGTATGATCAAATGCCTGAACCAAAATGGGTTGTGTCTATGGGAAGCTGTGCAAATACTGGAGGCATGTTTAATACCTATGCTACAGTGCAGGGTGTAGATAGGATTATCCCTGTAGATATTTATCTGCCCGGTTGTGCGCCTAGACCAGAGACGCTGCAGTATGCTATGATGGTATTGCAGCAAAAGATTCGCTCTGAAAAGGCGATTAAAACTGAAGCACCAAAAAGGCTTGTGTAGAGAAGTTTATATAAGGTAGATTCTAGTCAAAGAATTAGGTATAGATTGGAATGAGAATCTAAAAAGGATTTGGAATGCAGGACATGTCATATAGGAATGCAAAAAGAGCGTGTTTATGTAAATATCCTTTATATAAATATAGAAAAACCTTGCATCGTATAGATTTTATAAGACAAATTGCATTTACAAGTTTTAATATGGCGTTTAGATTCTACAAGCAGTTAAGTAAAACTTTGTTTTATAGAGGATTTAGAATCTAGTAAAAACTCAAATCTAGGAAAGTTTGAATAAAGGAAGATAAGGATACAACATGATACGCAGAAAAGCACAAAAACAAGATGTCCAAAAAAAAGTCTATCATACAGATAGATTCTATCAGCCTATAACAACCCCAAAAATAGAGACTATAAACTCAAACTATAAAGAAGTTTTAGAATCCCTGCAAAAAGAAGTTAATATATTAAATAGCTATGTAGAGATTAATCAAGCAGTATTTTATGTCCCAAAAGAAGATGTTTGCAGGGCGTTAGAGATTCTAAAATCTATGAAATACAACATTATGTCTGAAATGAGTGCGATTGATAATCTTGCAAGTGATGGGACATTTGAGCTTTTCTATCAGCTTACTTCACATGAAAAATCACATAAAGACCGCCGTAGATTGCGTGTAAAATGTGCTTTAAAAGAAAATGAGGCTATGCCTAGTGTGAGTGGCATTTTTGCTTGTGCGAATTGGAGTGAGAGAGAATGCTATGATATGTTTGGTATAAAGTTTCTCAATCACCCATTTTTGAAGCGAATCCTTATGCCTATTGATTGGGTAGGCAATCCTTTATTAAAAACCTATCCATTAAAAGGCGATGAGTTTGCCTCATGGTATGAAGTCGATAAGATTTTTGGCAGAGAATATAGAGATGTTGTAGGACCAGAGCAAAGAGATAGTGCAAGGATTGATAGAAATGATAGTATCAATTTCTCACGCATAGGGAAAGAAGTGCCAAAGGGTGCAACGCCAAGCGATATGGTGCATGAGATAAGCTATCAAGAGACAAATAAACCACCGATTCTACAAAAGTTTCCAAACACACAACCAAAAGTGCGTGAAAAACGAGTATAGGGGTAGATATGGCACAATATTTTAATAAGCTGCAAACGCAATTTGAAAATGTTTTATTTGAGCAAGATGAAGGCAAAATGGTTGTAAATCTAGGTCCGCAGCATCCAAGCGCACACGGACAATTGCGACTGATTCTAGAGCTTGATGGAGAGATGGTAAAAAAGGCATATCCTGATATTGGTTACTTGCACAGAGGGATTGAAAAGTTGGCAGAAAATATGATTTATAATGAATTTATGCCAACAACAGATAGAATGGATTATACCGCTGCAAGTAGTAATAATCACGCCTTTGCCTATGGTGTAGAAACGCTTTTAGGGGTAGAAGTGCCAAGAAGGGCTAAGGTTATACGCACAATCATTTTAGAGCTTAATCGCATTATCTCACATTTTCTTTTTATGGCTACACATGCCCTTGATGTTGGAGCTATGAGTGTATTTTTATATGCATTTAAGGGTAGGGAATATGTGCTTGACATGATAGAGGATTATTGTGGGGCAAGATTAACGCATAATTCTATCCGCATAGGTGGTGTGCCACTTGATATTCCGCATAATTGGTTTGAAAATATAGAATCTTGTTTAAATGAAGTTACAAAGACAATTAATCTCATAAAAGGACTTTTAGATAAGAATAGAATCTGGCGTATGAGATTAGAAGGTGTAGGTAAAATCAGCAAAGAGATGGCACAAGATTATGGGCTTAGCGGTGTTATGCTTCGTGGGTCTGGTATCCCTTATGATATTAGAAAAGAAGAGCCTTATGAAATCTATGATGAGTTAGACTTTAGCGTGCCTTTTACAGATAGTGGCGATTGCTATGGTCGCTATGTGCTTTACACTGAAGAAGTGTTTCAATCATGCTCCATTATTAGACAAGCAATGAAACTCTATAAAGATACAGATACAGCTCTTATGGCACACGCACCACAATATATCTCCGCACCAAAAGAAGATGTGATGACACAAAACTATTCTTTAATGCAGCATTTTGTGCTTGTAACACAAGGTATGAGACCGCCAAAGGGTGAAGTCTATGCTCCCACTGAATCTCCAAAAGGTGAATTAGGCTTTTTTATAAGCTCTTTAGGGAATCCATATCCACACAGAGTAAAGATAAAAGCCCCAAGCTTTTATCATTTACAAGTATTAGAGGCAATGCTGCCCGGACATTACTTAGCCGATGTTATTACGATTATAGGTAATAGTAATATTATCTTAGGCGAAATAGATAGATAGAGATTCTAAAAGGGTAGGGCATGAAACGATTTGATTTACGACATTTAAAAAGTGAATTTTACGACAAAATGGGCGAGCTGATTGAAACGCAATTAGAGAGTGGGGAAGTAGGCATTTTTCTCTTTGAAAAGGGAGAGCATGAAAATGTCGCAAAGAGTGCAAACTATGTGAAAGAAAGGGGACATACACTTATGAACTCTTTGCAGTTTAATCATGTTGATTGGACAATAGTTGTAAAAAAAGCATAGGACATATAAGGGTTGCGTAATGGTAAAGAAAACAAATCCAAACATTCCATATAGCTTAAGTGATTTTCCTAAAGTTTTACCGCAAGTAAAGTTTTTTACAAAAGAGCCTATTGAAACCACACAAAAAGAGATAAAAGCATTTGTCGGTTGGGATGGGATAGTAATCTTTGATCCTTCCCTAGATATTTTACAAACATTAAAAATCTATGCAAAGCAATATCAAAACTACGCACAATCATGTGGGAGATGCACGCCGGGTAAATATGGTGGCAAAGTGCTTTATGAGCTTTTAGAAAAGCTACAAAATTATAACTATGCAAGTGATTGTGAGGCATTAAAGGATATTGAGAAGCTAAAGGAAGTATGTGAGTTAATGAAAGCTACTTCAAAATGTGAAGTCGGTAAAACCACACCAAATCCTATTCTTCAAATTTTAAAAGAAAAACCAGAAGTCTTTGCAAAAGCCCTGCCTTTATCAAAACAAAAAGATTCTAATTTAGAGAATAGCACGCAAAGTCTAAATGACTTAACAGAGCAATTAAAACAAAGCACAAAGAAACTGCAAGATGCAAGAGATTTTGTAGATAAAGTGCAGCAAAGCATTGAAAGCGGAGTTACCCCAGCTTCCTTAGTCCATGATGTTATGCAAAGAATGGAGAATATAAAGGCTACACAAGAAAAAGAGGATTTAGAAAGCATAATGATAGAATCTGCTAGAAAGATAGCAAGAGAGAATGTAGATTCTAGCCTAAATGAGCGGACACAAGGTGCAGGGGTGCAAAATGATAGGAATGCAGATTCTAAAAATTGTCATATTGAGGCGTGTGCTGAAATATCTAGTATAGAATCTAACAAAGATGTTTCGCCTTTTTCAACGGCTCAACATGACAAGATTTCAGATTCTAAAGAATCCAAAATGCCCACTGCGGAAGTATCTTTAGACAATTTTGCGGGTTATCAAGGTGGAGGCGAAGGGAGTGTATTAAACATACATGACCGAGCCGACACCATAGATTCCCGCAAAAGTGGCAAAAATACAACGCAAGAGATAAAAACTCACACGCTTATGCCTGTAGCTTATAATATTACGAGAGACAATTCCGCTGAAAATACTTTTGAATCTTTAGAGCGATATAAAAGTGCAATCACAACAAGGATAAATAACCTAGAATATATATCAAAAATCACCGCACCATGCACTGATGAGTGTCCATCTCGTGTGGATATTCCAGCCTATATTGAGGGTGTGAAAGATATGCGATATCTTGATTCACTAAGTAGCACAAGGGGGAGTATGCCACTAGCTCAAGTGTGTGGTCGTGTATGTCCGCATCCTTGTGAGAATGCGTGTCGCAGGGCTATTTTAGATGATCCTATTAGCATTATGGAGTTAAAGCGAATTGGTGCAAACATTGAGTTTAGCAAGAAGCAGACAAGCAAATGGCAGGGCTATTCTCACCCAAATAATATAGAGACAAGAGAGTTTGCTAATAAGTCAGTAGGTGTTATTGGAGCAGGTCCAGCAGGGCTTAGCAGTGCGTATTACATGGCATTAAGGGGGATTAAGGTCGATGTGTATGAAGCCTTGCCTGTTTTAGGTGGTGAGGTAGCTGTGGGTGTGCCAAACTATCGTATGCCAATTAATGAATATAATCATGATATAGAATCTTTAAAGTCTTTAGGTGTTATTTTTCATACAAATTTCTTAGTAGATTCTAAAAATATTAGTGAATTAGAATCTAAGCATAATGCTTTAGTGATAGCAGTAGGCACAAGGGCTAGTAAAAAGCTTGGCTGTAAGAATGAAAATACAACTCTAAGTGGCTACTTACCAGCGATTAAATTTATGGATTCTGTAAATCTAGCACAAAAATTTAATATCGGCGAGTTACCAAACTTAGCGGGTAAAAAAGTGGTATGCGTTGGTGGTGGTTTCACTTCTATGGATGTTGTGAGATGTTGCGTGCGGCTTGGGGCTTCTAGTGTGATTATGCTTTATCGCAGAGATGAGGCAACTATCATTAAAAACACTTCAAAAGAAGAGTATCATGAGGCATGTGAAGAGGGCGTTGTATTCCAGTTTTTAAGTGCAGTAGATGAGATAATAGAAGAAGATTCTAGAATCAAAGCCTTGAAAATAAATCGCTATGAGTTAATAAAAAGTGATACAAGTCCAAAGGGCGAGTTAAAACTCATTGAAGATGGCGGGGTTATGCTAGAGTGTGATATTTTAATCCCAGCGGTTAGTCAAGAGATGGATTTCCCTTTAGATTCTAGCTTTGGTGTGGAGATAAGTAAATGGAAAACAATTGCTGTTGATGATGCAAGTTTTTCAACAACAAAAAAGGGGATCTTTGCCGCAGGAGATTGCGTAAGCGGTCCCTTAACGATTGTAAATGCAGTAGGGCAGGGCAGGAGAGTAGCAAGCGTTGTAGCTAATTTCCTACAAACAGGCGAGGTAGCGATTAATGATGATGAGAGAATGGAGGATTTATTAAAGCAAATTGGTGTATTTGATAAGAATAGAGAGATTAAGGGCTTTTTATCAGGCAATACGCGGGCAGTAAGTGATAAATTGCAGCCAGAATATAGGGCAGGTAATTTTGAGGAAGTTAATCTAGGTTTTGATAATGAAATGGCAATAGCTGAGGCACAACGATGTATGCGGTGCTATTATATTAGCATGTGTGTTGTAGGCTGTGATACAGATTCTAAAGACAAAGAAGCTTTGCAAAAGGAGACAACATGACACAAGCAGGTATTGCTATAAAGCATGAAGATTCTAAGACAGAGCGTATCCAAGTATTTATCGATGATAAGGAATGCTATGCAAAAAAAGGGGAGAGTTTATTAAGCGTAGCAAGGAATAATGGTATAAATATCCCTACACTTTGTGATCTTAAAAAGCTTACGCCAACGGGTGCATGTCGCATGTGTGTGGTAGAAGAGGATAATGGCAATATTATTGCAAGTTGTAAAAGCTATGTAGCAAAGCCACTTAGAATCTACACACAAACTGAGAAGTTGCAAAAATATCGCAATCAAATTATGAGCTTTTTATGTATCAATCACCCTTTAGAATGCGGTGTATGTGATAAAAGCGGTGAGTGTGAATTGCAGGATAAAGTGTTAGAATCTAAGGTTGCAATCCAGCCCTTTTTTGCCATTCAAAAGCAAAATGACTATGTGCATTTTCACAATAAAGTCTATAATGAAGCCTTATGTATCATGTGTGAGAGATGTGCTAGAACTTGTAATGAATATGTGGGAAATAGTGTATTATCTGTGCTTGCAGGGGGCTTTCACTCAAAGATTGGTGTAGATTTTAATGCTTATTGTGAAGATTGTGATGAATGCGTGAGTGTGTGTCCAACGGGTGCTATGTTTTCTACGCGTTTTACTTATACAAGTAATGCTTGGGAGTTAGAGAAAGCTAAATCACATTGTATCCATTGTAGTTTGCACTGCCCTTTGCATTATGAAGTAAAGCATAATATAGATTCTAAAAAAGAAGTCTATCGCATTAAAAATGAAGCCCATATCATGCAGTTATGCCATGCTGGAAGACATAACTTTTTACGCAAAAACTTACAAGATTCTACAACTAATAATTTTAGTTTAAATGAGACTTTATCAAAAGCAAATGCCCTGCGTCTTGGGACAAATCTAACAAATGAAGAAATCTATATCGCAAATCTTTTAGCACAAAAAGCAAATAAAAAGCTGTATTGCAACGAGGCTTTATCCTATAAAGAATTTAATGCGATTTGTAATACATACACAGAAGTAGAGAATCTAAACGCAATAAAAGACTTACAACATAATGGCGTTGTGATTATCTTAGGCAGTTATCTCTATGATGAAATGCCCGTATTGCGTAGTGATCTCTCAAAGCTATCACTCAAAAAAGGGGTGAAAAATATTTGGATAAGCCCTATTGCTGAAGAGAGATTTCAAAGTGATTTAGCAATTACTTATGAAGTATCAAGTGAGCTTGCTATTAGCACGCTACTTTTAAGCCTATTTACAAAGCAAATACAAGCTACAATCAGCACTTTAGAAACTAGCCAAGCCCTAAATAATAGCTCACAGAATCTAGCCTTATTAAAAAATACTCTAAAATGGCTACAAGCACAAGATTTAGCCTATCTTATGGCAGAAAGCAATGTAAGTGAAGCTGAATTAGCCCTTTTAGATTCTATGTGTAATTATAATAAGCCTTTAGAATCTCATATCACTCAAACTTCTCACATAAAGATTCTAATAGGACAAGATTTCTATCTCTCTAAGCATTATAAGCTTATCGCACAGATTTTATCTGCTATTTCTCTTTGCAATAAGAATTGCTCTATTATCCCGCTTTGCTATGATAATATCCATGCGATTGGTTTGTTATGCGATTTAGCGTATGATGATGGTAGTTATAATAATATCTTAGGTATCCGCTCTAATGCAGAGTTTAGCATTGCACCCATGCCCTTCAAACTAGATTCTAAAATAGAATCTAAGAATACACACAAACATGTATCCATTATGCCAATGCAGTTTATGGAAGGAAGTGTAATTGATATGTATGGGAATCTAGTAAAGCTTTATCCAAGCTTTAGAGATGATGATATTTTTAGTAGCACGAAAGATTCTATACAAAGAGATTTGCTTGATATAAGTAAGGATTATTTAGGGCTTGATTGTGAATATATGATAGATATTACAAGTGAAGTTCCTTTTTTAAGTGAGTTTTTACAAGAAAAAAATATTAAAGATTTTGACTCTTTAGAATCTAAAATGCGTTTAGATTCTAAAAGTTTGAAGCTTACTTTAGATAATATAGCTTTGCTTGAATATCCAGAAATTGTAATGAGTGAGGGCAGTGGTATTTTTATCTATAAAGCGGCTTTAAGTGGCAATTTAAGCTTTTATCGCAATGAATACAGAAGTGAAAATCTAGTCTATAATAGTAAAGAATTGCATGGAATCTTAAAGGTATCAAAGCAGTTTTGCATTGCTACAAAATTGCAGGATAATGAGATTATCAATCTACAAGTAGGCGATGTTATCCTTAGTGTGAGAGTTATGCAGACTTCATTTATGAAAGGCATGGTAGCAGTCCTTGCAAGTGATTATGTAATAACTTCTACAAAATATTTTGATTATAAAACATTAAAGGCATAGTATGAATATTACGATTGAAGGGCAAGTGCTTCAAGCAAATGATGGGGATACAATCCTTGATGTTGCAAGACGCAATAATATACAGATTCCTACCATTTGTTTTTTAAGCGGTTGTAGCCCGACTTTAGCATGTAAAATGTGTATGGTGGAAGTCAATGGTAAAAGGGTGTATAGCTGTAATGCGAAAGTAAAAGATGGCATGGAAGTTGTAGTCCATAATGAAGAGTTACAAAAAGATAGAAATGAGATTATGACTACCTATTGTGTGAATCACCCTTTAGAATGTGGCGTGTGTGATAAAAGTGGGGAGTGTGAATTGCAAGATTTCACGCTTTATACAAAGGTTGATACGCAACAATTTGGCTTACAAGAGGCAGATAAAAAGTCATATAGTTTTGCTCAAAGCTTTTATGACCCAGCATTATGTATCATGTGTGAAAGGTGCGTTACCACTTGCAAGGATAATATTGGGGAAGCAAACTTGAAAGCAGGTAAAGCAAATCTCTTCACGCCAGATAATTATAAAGATTCTATGGGTAAAGATCCCTATTCTGTATGGGCGAAAAGACAAAAAGGCTTGATTGAGTTTGTGGGTAAAAATGAATGCAAAGATTGTGGAGAGTGTATCTCTGTATGTCCTGTCGGGGCTATGACTTATAAAGATTTTACCTATACAAGTAATGCGTGGGAGTTAGAAAAGATTCATTCTACTTGCACGCATTGTGCGGGTGGTTGTGAGCTTATATATAATGTAAAGCATTTAGATGTAAAGGGTGATTTACAAAAAGTCTATCGCGTGCAAAATGACTTTTTATATAATCCTATTTGTGGGGCAGGGCGGTTTGCCTTTGATATGGTATCTCTTGGATCTCGTAATACAACGGCATTGCACCAAGCATTCCAAAGGGCAGATTCTATATTTATAGGCAGTGATGTGAGTAATGAAGAAGCTTTTCTTGCCGACCTGATTGCTAAAAAGCTAGAGATTCCATTAATAAATCATGAAGCCTATTGTTTGCAGCATTTTGAAAATTACTTTTTGCAAGCAAGAAAGCTTTATGCAACACAATTTAGCACAGAATCTAAACACAATATCTTTGCTACTTTTGAAGACTTTAAAACAAGCCCTAGCTTTATAGCATTACATACTTATTTTAAACATGACGCACCAATTGTTCGCTACAAGCTAAACAATAATCTCAAAATGCAGAAAAACTCACAAGTGATAAGCATAACTCTCTTTAAAGATACACTTTTAGAATCTCTTGGCAAAAATGTTACACAAATACAAGGTGATAATGCGAATGTTTCACTTATGGGGATACTTGGCTTAGTATTTGCAAATGATTTAATTGATGATTTTGAAGAATGCTTTCCTAATAGCTTAAGTGCATTTATGAAAAAGGAAGTCCAAAAGGTAGAAGGATTCTATATCCAAAAAGAAGCTGAAGAGACTTTGACACAAGATTCTAAAGAGAGTTTAGAATCTAAAGACTCTCAAGTTGAAAATCAAGTGGAAGTAAATCAAGCAGAAAATAAGCAAAATGAAAATCAAGCAGAAGAGAAACAAGCAGACACAAAAAGCGAAGTTGATAATCTAAGTCCCTATGATATAAACATAATCGCAAACGCATTAAATATCACTGATCTAAGTAGCTTAAAGCTTACTAAAAAAGATGGAATCTTAATGATCTCACAATATGTTTTTGATGAGTTTTTAGCGCATGATTTTACAAGTAGTGAAGGCTATGGATTGCAATCACATTTTACAGATAAAAATCCCCCCACAATAGAAAATGCAGTGGCAACAGCGATTATGGAGGGCATTACAGAATCTGTGCGACATGATATTATGGATAATGGCGTAAAACTGCAGATTCTAGCTCATTTAATCGCCTTTGTATGCAATAGGCTAAATCTTTCCCTGCTTTATATCCCAAAAGGCACAAATACAATTGGCGTAGCAAATCTTTGTGCTTTAAGCCCAAGTGATAGTATAGAATCTAAATATAGCATAGGTATCCGCACAAATGGAAGCTTCACTCTAGATTCTAATCTCCCTACTATAAAGCCAAATTTTGGTCTGCCTACACTCGCACAAAGTGAGGGTAGTATAACGAATCTAGAAAATCGTGTGTTGCCTTTAATCCCTAGTGTGCCTTATTTAGATTCTTGTTTAGAATCTGGACTTGATTTAAGCGATATTGCAAGAGAGTTAGAAGCTTTGCCTGATGAGATTTCACATTTAGAGTATTTAAGCGATTTTACAGAATATTTGTATATGAATAATGCCGCTTATAAGCAGATTCTACATAAAGATTTAAAGGTGAGTTTTGAGAGAGATGGCAGGGATAATCGCGGCTATATGTTGCTTTTAGATAAAAAAGAAGCACAAAGTAGCCTTGAAGTGAAGTTTTCATTATGTCCGCGTGAGAATATAGGCTATAATGCGTTATTGCTTGAAACACAGAATCAGTTTAATAACACAACGCGCTCAAGTAAGAATCTACAATCAAAAAGCGGTGTTTATGCAAGTAAAGCATATATGCAAGAGCATGGCTTGAGTGAGGGAGATTCCATATATCTTATACACAATGATATACGCGTTGAGAGTGAGATTTATTGCGATAATGAAATAGATACTATGCTTTTGCTTGTTTCACCTATGATTAGTAATATAAAAGCATTGTTTCAAGGCTATTTTAGCACATCGCTAGAGATTGTAAAGGCAGATGAAATGAATAAGGAAGAAAGGAATAGGGCATGAGTGAGTTTATCATTGAGACTATCATAAAAGTATTAGTTGTTTTGCTTGTGTTTTCATTTTTAGGTGGATTTGCAACATATCTTGAAAGAAAGATTCTAGGATTTTTTCAAAGGCGACTTGGACCTGTTTATGTAGGACCTTTTGGATTGTTGCAGTTTGGAGCTGATGCGATTAAGCTTTTCACTAAAGAAGACATTATCCCTAAAGGTGCAAATAAGTTTATTTTCACACTAGCCCCTGTTGTGGCTTTAGTGAGTGCGATGACTTCTATGGTTGCTATTCCATTTTTTCCTGATTTTGAGATTTTTGGCTATAAGGTAACGCCGATTATTTCAGATATTAATGTCGGCTTACTCTTTTTTATATCAGTTGGTGCAGTAGGAATCTATGCGCCGCTTTTAGCAGGGCTTAGCAGTGGGAATAAGTGGAGTTTAATAGGTGGGGCTAGGGCATGTATCCAAGTCTTAAGCTTTGAGATTGTAAGCGGACTTGCGATTTTAGCTCCCATTATGCTTGTAGGCTCACTCTCACTTGTGGCTATGAATAGCTATCAAAGCGGCAGTGTGCTTGATTGGCTTATATGGAAGCAGCCTTTGGCATTCCTGCTTTTCTTAATCGCAAGTTATGCAGAGTTAAACAGAACGCCATTTGACTTACTCGAGCATGAAGCAGAGATTATTGCGGGGTATTGCACGGAGTATAGTGGCTTAAAATGGGGTATGTTTTTCATCGCTGAATACGCACACATGTTTGCCTTTGGCTTTGTTGTAAGCCTTATTTTCTTAGGTGGTTTTAATCCTATCGGCTTTATCCCCGGTGGTATTGCTATCATTTTAAAGGTATGCTTTTTCATCTTTTTATTCATGTGGGTAAGGGCTACTCTTCCACATGTCCGCCCAGATCAATTGATGAATACTTGTTGGAAAGTGCTTGTGCCTTTGGCTTTGGCAAATGTGCTTATTACAGGCATTGTATTATTATAAGGAGATTGTATGCAAACAACACATACAGAGACAAAGACAGATTCACAAGAAAAGAAAGATTATTATTTTGTGAGTATGGAGAAAATGCCAGAAAATGGCTTTGAAAGCTTTAAACGAAGTGTGAAGTTAAGCTTGGGTGCAGATATTATCAAAGGCTTAGGCTTAACAATAAAAGAGTTTTTTAGTAAGCCTGTAACGATTAACTATCCTTTTGAAACACAGCCTTTAAGCCCACGCTATCGTGCTGTGCATAACTTGCAGAGAATGTTAGAATCAGGTAGTGAGAGATGTATTGGCTGTGGTTTATGCGAGAAGATATGCACGAGTAATTGCATTAGAATCTTAACGCATGAGGGCGAAGATGGTCGTAAAAAGATTGATTCTTACACGATTAATTTAGGTCGGTGCATTTATTGTGGTTTATGTGCTGAGGTCTGCCCAGAACTTGCCATTGTTATGGGGAATCGCTTTGAGAATGCAAGTGAGCAAAGAGCGCATTTTGGTTTAAAAGAAGATTTTCTAAAAGATTTAGAAGAAGCAAAAAGTCATCATCAGCTTGAGTTTGCAGGGTTTGGGTCTGTGCGTCCAAGTGCGGATAAAGAAGTCAAGCAAACGCCGCTAGATTACTAAGGAGTAGGTATGTTTGAGGCTATCGCATTTTATGTATTTGGTGCGTTGTGTTTATGTGCGTTTTTGATTGTCGTTATGACAAATAACATTCTTTACGCACTCACCGCACTTGCTTTTGGTATGATTTTGGTATCTGGTTTATTCTTTTTGCTGAATGCTGATTTCTTAGGTGTGGTGCAGATTATTGTATATACAGGTGCTGTTGTGGTTATGTATGCCTTTGGTATGATGCTATTTGATGTGAGTAAAGAAGTCAAAGAAAGATTTCAGAATCAATTTATGGTATGGCTACTTGTAAGTATTTTTGCTATCGGTCTTTTAATTGTCGTTGGCAATACACAAACAACAATCCCATATCAAAATGACAATAGCACAAACGCACTCGCACATTTACTCTTTAAAGACTATCTTGTATGCTTTGAAGCAGCGGCAATCATGCTTTTAATGGCAATGATAGCAGGTATTGGCGTAGGCTCTCATAAGCCTGAATTTACGCATGAAGAATCAAATAAAGCTTTACTCAATAAAGATGTCTCAACATCAAAAGAGAGTGAAAAAGATGTATTTAAATATAATCAATCAATACCGCACAATCAATTATCACAGAAGGAGGCACAATGATTACATTAAATCATTATCTTGTTTTTAGTGCCATTATGTTTTGTATTGGACTTTATGGAATCTTAAGACGAAAAAATATCTTGCTTCTACTCTTTGCTACTGAAATTATGCTCAATGCTATCAATGTAGCCTTTGTGGCTATTGGCTATTATAAGGGCGATTTGCAAGGGCAGATTATGGCATTATTTGTCATTGCATTAGCAGCGGCAGAAGTAGCTATTGGCTTAGGCTTAGTGCTTATGCTATATAAAAAATATAAAACGCTTGATATTGATAAGCTTAGTAACATGAGGGGGTAATTATGCTTTTTACAACGATTATGCAATATCAAGAACAAATACTTATAGCCTTAATCTTACTTCCACTTATATCCGCTCTTATGGCTGGGCTTAGCTCTACCCTAAAACCCTCCATTATGCTTGGCTATATCTCTTCTCTTTGTATTAGTGTGAGTTTTATCCTTTCGCTTTTATTATTTTATTTTTTAATGAATGGTGGCGAGAGTTTTCATGTTGTGCTGTGGGATTTTATCCAAACAGGGCAGTTTCAAGTAACCTTTTCTTTCATGTTTGATCATATTAATGCAGTGATGATTCTAGTTGTTACACTCGTTTCAAGTATGGTGCATTTTTATTCTATCGGCTATATGGCGCATGATAAAGGGTTTAATCGCTTTTTTGCGTATCTTGGTGGATTTGTATTCTCAATGTTACTTCTTGTTGGTGGCGATAACCTTATGGTGCTTTTCATCGGTTGGGAAGGTGTTGGGACTTGCTCTTATCTACTCATTGGCTTTTGGTATCAAAAAAAGAGTGCAAATGCAGCTTCTATTGAAGCCTTTGTGATGAATAGAATCGCTGATTTAGGTATGCTGCTTGGAATCTTTTTAGTCTATACAAGTGTAGGCTCACTCTCATATAATGAGATTTTTATACAATTAGCAAGTAATCCACCAGAAGATTCTGTGCTGACATGGGCTGCTATACTGCTTTTTATCGGTGCTATGGGAAAATCCGCACAATTTCCACTGCATACATGGCTTGCAAACGCTATGGAGGGACCTACACCAGTTTCAGCTTTAATCCATGCTGCTACTATGGTAACTGCTGGAGTATATCTAGTCATTAGACTAGCCCCACTTTATAATAGTGTCCCACAAGTTGCTTACTTTATCGCATGTCTTGGGGCTTTTGTAGCCGTGTTTGCTTCACTTATGGCAATTGTAAATAAGGACTTAAAAAGGATTATTGCCTACTCTACGCTTTCACAGCTTGGATATATGTTTGTAGCGGCTGGACTTGGGGCTTATACAATAGCCCTTTTTCACCTTTTCACACATGCCTTTTTTAAATCGCTTTTATTCTTAGGTGCGGGTAATGTTATGCACGCTATGAATGATAAGCTTGATATTACAAAGATGGGGGCTTTAAATAAGCCTTTAAAAATTAGCATGATTTTCATGTTTATAGGTTCTATCGCCCTTTGTGGTATCCCGCCACTTTCTGGTTATTTCTCAAAAGATAAGATTCTAGAAGTTGCCTTTACAAGCTCCTATGAATTATGGATTGTGCTGCTTATTGGTGCTATCTGTACGGCTTTTTATAGCTTTAGACTTTTCACTTTGGTCTTTTTAGCACCAAAAAATCATAACGAGCATCCACATGAAGCAAGTAAGGTTATGCTATATGCTATAACTCCTTTAGCATTTCTAGCTATTGTTGCTGGGTTATTTTATACTCAATTTGATACTTTCTTATCATCTGTGCTTGTCCCAGCAAAAATACATGTAGATAATATTATCATGCTTATCTCACTTACTCTAGGGCTTGTGATACTCTCTATTGTGAGTGCGTATTTTATGTATAGAAATGGCTATAAAGATGGTAAGAAAAATATCTTACATAAGATTCTAGAAAATGAATACTACATTCCGCATTTATATAGAATCTTTATTGTGAAACCTTTTGGCTTTATATCGGATTTCTTATATCATATTATCGATATGGGGATTCTAGATAAAATAGTTGATGGTATTGCAAAGTGCTTTGTGCTATGTAGCTATATGTTGCGACCATTGCAAAATGGGAATCTAAGCAGTATGCTGCGGTTAATGAGTGCTGGTGTTGCCATTTTAATATGTGTAACGCTTATGTATTTTATAATGAATTAAGCAAGGAGTAAAAGTGGAATATTTATTAAGCTTAATTATTGGTTGCCCCCTTGTAGCATGTTTATTTATATTCATGTTTGATGATAGCGGGGCAAAGCGATTTGGGCGAATTATTTCTTTTATTGAGCTTGGGCTTGTTATCGCTTTATGGATTAGCTATCGTGTGGATATAGCGGATACGCAGTTTTTTACAAAGATATTTTTGATTCCAGCCCTTGGCATTGATTATATTGTGTTTGTTGATGGAATCTCTTTGTTTTTGATTATTTTGACTGCTTTTATTATTTTCCTTGCGAATATCTATTTGCAAAGAAGAGATGATGCAAAGCCTTTTGTTGTATGTTTGCTATCACTTGAAGCTATACTTATGGCTCTCTTTGTCTCACAAAATGTATTAATGTTTTATACATGCTGGGAGCTTGCATTATTACCTGTGCTTTATATGGTTGGTGTTTGGGGTAGCGGACAAAAGATTTATATTGGTTTAAAATTCTTTGTTTATACCTTTGCATCAAGCCTTATGATGTTACTTGCAATCCTTTATATTGGCTATCTCTGTTATGAGCAGCTTGGATATTGGAGCTTTGATTTAGGTGTGTGGTTGAGTGGAGCATTAAAGATTCCATTAGATACACAAATATGGCTATTTTTAGGCTTTTTTGTATCCATTGCTGTAAAGATTCCAATCATTCCCCTGCATACTTGGCTACCACATATTTATAGTGAAGCCCCAGCCCTTGGCAGTGTTATGCTATCAGCCTTGCTTTCAAAAATGGGGACTTATGCGTTATTGCGTTTTGTCCTGCCTTTATTTCCTGATGCAAGCGTGCATTTTATGCCTATTGTAAGCGTTTTAGCCGTTATTATGGTGGTATATGCAGGTATTATTGCCTTTAAACAAAAGGATATAAAAAAGGTTATTGCATATAGCTCAATCTCACACATGGGTATTGTTGTGCTTGGAATCTTTGCGTTTAATAATGAGGGCATTAGCGGTGCGATTTTTATGATGGTAGCACATGGTGTTACAAGTGGGGGGCTTTTCATGTTAGCAGGTATGCTTTACTATCGCACGATGACAAGGCATGTTGATGATTTTGGCGGTGTCGCACATGTTATGCCGCATTACTCAACTTTCTTTGCCATTGTTATGCTATCAAATGTTGGCTTACCGCTTACTATCGGTTTTGTAGGAGAGTTTTTATCACTTTATGGATATTTTCAAACCTCGCCTATTATGACGGCTATCGCTGGGACTACACTCATTATCGCGGCAAGTTATATGCTCTATCTTTTTAAAAATGTATTCTATGGCACACTCAAACAAACGCATATCACACAATCTCTAAAGGACTTAGGATTCAAAGAGTTCTGTGTGCTAGGTCCTATCGCATTTGTGATTATATGGCTTGGTGTGTTTCCAAATACGCTTTTAAAACCTATGCAAGTTTCTGTGCAGCAACTTGTAGGCACAACCTATACTCTAGCACAAGAGAAAGCAACAAAAGAGCATATCGCTAAAGTCAATAATGGCTTAGTCATAGAAAGGGCAATGCTAAATAATACAATAATGGATAATCTTGGCGAATTACCACCGCCCACACCGCAAAGAGAAAGCATGGATTCTAATACAGAATCTCAAAGTATAGACAATCAAAGCAATAGCACAAATAAAGAGGAGTAAATATGAATACGCTAGATTTTTACACTTATTTATACATGTATATGCCTTCTGTCATTTTAGTGCTAGGGGCTATTGTTGTGCTATTTAGCAATGTATTTGCAAGTCAATTTTCACGCAATACAAGCTTATCTTTATGTATGATTTTTATCGCAGCGGCTTTCTTTTTCTGCCTTAGCGTTGGGCATATTGAGAATGTTTCAGCCATTACTTTAAGTGCGGAATATATTATTCTCATCGCATCATTTTGGTTTATATTGCTTACTTTTTCAAAATATAAATTTGTTGAGTTTCAAACACCAGAGTTTTATCCGCTTTATCTATTCTCCATATCAGGCTTTATGCTTATGGTCCAAGGTAATAATTTAGTATTAGTACTACTTGGACTAGAGATAGGCAGTCTGCCTTTAGCGGCGATGTTAGCGTTTAATCGCAGGATTTATGGCATTGAGGGAGGGATAAAATACTTTGTAGCAAGTGCGCTTGCAAGTATATTTTTCATACTTGGAATCATGCTTTTTTATCTCTATTTTGGCGATTTTTCATTGCAAAGAAATGCTATTGAATACAAAAATGTCTTATTACACGGACATGTTTTAGATGTTTTATTGCTGCTTTTTAGTATGCTTTTCATGCTTGCAGGGCTTGGCTTTAAAGTCTCATTAGTCCCATGGCATAGCTGGATGCCAGATGTGTATGAGGCAAGTAATCCCGTGTTAGCAGGTTATGTTTCTGTTGTGCCAAAGATTGCTGGTTTTGGTCTTTTTGCTATACTTTTTTTACCGCTTTTACAGAGTGAAAACGCATCGCATAATTACATTGAATATCTTGTTAGAATCCTTTTACTCATTACTATTACTTTGCCAAATATTATGGCTTTAGTGCAAAAAGATGTGAAAAGAATGCTTGCGTTTAGTTCGATTTCGCATTCCGGTTTTGCCCTTGCTTGTATCTATCTTGGGACATTTGATACCTTGATACTTTATTGGGTATTGTTTTTGATAACAAATCTTGGAGCATTTACAATGTTATGGATAGCAAAGCCGCTTAATACGCAAACTCGCTATGATTACGACTTGCAAAGATTCTATGGCTTTGGGAAAAAGCATCCTATAATGGCTTTAAGCATGGCGTTATTTATGTTATCTCTTGCTGGGATACCGCCATTTTCTATCTTTTGGGGTAAGATTTTTATCATTACAAATGCCTTGCAGCAAAATGAAATGCTACTTGCATTTATGATGATGCTAAATAGTGCCATTGCAGTGTGCTATTATCTAAAATTAATCGTTGCTATGTATTTCAAACAAGGTAGTAATGAAATCTTTTATGAAGACAATAGCACCGCTCCCATTCGCTTTGTAGCCTTTATGTGTGCTATCCTTTGTATTTTCTCAATCTTTGTTGTGTCTTACTTGTTTCAATATATCCCCATGCTTGGCATATAGAGAGATGATATATAAAGTTAGTGCATAGAATCTAGTATTGTGTTAATCTTTGTATGGGTTGAGTGCAATTTGGCAAAGTCTTAACTTCTTGTCATATTGAAACAAAACCAACATATCTCTTTTAGAATCTTTATTAGGTGTTTTGCTATGCTAAACATGATGAGATTAGATTCTAAAATCTATGAACTTGCGTGTTAAGGGGATTCATAGTATAGAATGTGGCAATTTTTTTAATGTTACTAAAAATTCTTAGATTTGTTTGTTTTTGCATTTTTTCCTTTAACTGAAAGCTTGAGTATTATTAACATTAACCTTTTTACTTTTAAAATTGACTACGCAAAAACATATCGGTCTCCCCTTTCTTTATTTTTCTTTGCTTATGTTGAAATAAGTTTTTATCGTTATTTTAAATATTAAAAATCACGCAAACGCACGCCTACGCCAATTCTATTTACAGGCAAACTATATTCATACAAACTATCACCATAACCATAGAGATACTGCACATAAATGGCATAATGCTTACCTACACCATAGCTATATCCAAGTTCTACATGCCCTTTCCAATCCCAGTAATCACGGCTAAAATAATTATTAAAAATATTGTTTAGATATAGCTCAAAATGATTATTTTTATATGTGTAAGATAGCTTTATATCTCCATATCCCATATATTTGCCAATATCTCCATTTGTTTTTGCACCATCATAAGCGATCGCAGAGATATTCATCCACGCACGCAATCTAGCATTGAAATCCTTATATTTATAATTTGTTTCTAATACCACTCTATCAAATGCTTTAGATCTTACAAACTTACCACCCCATGCTTCTTGACGCGGATCAGAATCATATATATTTTCTCTCTCACCATTGCTTACATGTCGATATCCAATAGAAAACCAGTTAAAATAGCCACCATCGCCATTTGCAATGGGAATGGGCTTTTTGTATATAAAGCTTATCGCAGGTGATAAATCTGTATCACGCAAAGGTGCGCTTTGTGGGTCATTATAGGTTTGCAAATAGATTCTTTGTGTGTAGTCAAAGCTAAAAGCACAATATTTACACATCACATCGCTTAATAGCTCTAAACGAAAGCTTATTTGTGCTTTAATCTCTGTGCGTGTTAAATCCGTGCTATACATATCACTAAAGCTATAATATGCAGGTAATATATACCATGGCTCATAAAACTTAAAATGTGAAAAGAATGATCTTACATCAAGTGTTTTTGAATGAAAAGGTGGTGTTTGTATGCGTGCATAATCATCACTTATATTTTGGTCTAGTGCGTTTTGTTTAGAATCTTTTTGCTTGGAATCTTCTTTAGGATTTTCTTTCGTGTTTTCTTGAGAGTCTTTTGTAGAATCTATTGTTTGCAAGTCTTTAGTATGACTTTCTATATTGTCTATCGCATAGGCTATGTGTATATGCAAGAGTATATATATGATACATAGTTGTTTGATACGCATGTATTAACCTTTATGGAATCTTGAAATAAAATTAGATTTGTGTTTGCAAAGCGTGTATTGTAACAACAAAATGTAAATTCTTTGTGGTGGAGATATGCTTACTCGTGTAATCTTGCATGTAAAAAATGTTATCGTATAATATGCGGTGTGATGATGATTATTAACTCTTCGCTGCGATTTGTGCGACTTTGTTTGCCAAAGATATTTTTTAGCCATTTGTTTTCGCCTATCTTTGGTATAGCTTGGCTTGTATTTTGGACGACATTATTTAACAATCCGCCAATAATCACTCGTTCGCCATCTTTTAATTTCACGATTGAAGAGAGTTGATTTGTGCTAAGGTTTGGAGGTGCTTTTAAGGCTTCTGCGGCGTTTTCCATATCTGGGTCTTTTGTCTTTGTGATAGATGGATTAATGCGTAAGATTACAGAATCATGGCTAATTGATGGGGTAATATCAAGCAAGATTCCCGCAAAAACGCTTGGGTATTGCGTGCTTGTATTTTGGATTGTCGTATTTGTATTATTTGATTGATATACAAGATTTTGTGTGTAACGAAGGACAGAGCCGACACTAATTAATGCTGGTTGATTATTTAAAGCCATAATCTTTGGATTGCTAAGACTACGCAAATCGCCATAAGTGCGTAGGAGATTAAAAATACTTTGTAAATCAGCATTATTATTACCAAGTGTAAGCATTGCACCCCCACCGCCAAATGCGATATTAAGACTTGATTGCGTAGGATTTAATATAGAAAATATCTGCTGCCAGTCAATGCCAACATTATTTGTTTGAAAATGTATGAGTGATAGAATCTCTACATCAATGGCTACTTGCATATTCATCTTTTGCTCTAAATCTTGCAAAAATTGTGAGACTTCTCTCATCTTCTGCTTTGTAGTCCATACTGCAATAAGCCCCGCCCCTTTGTCAATCATGAATTTATCGCCAAGCTTTGTATCAAGCATAATGTGCAATTTAGATTCTATATCTGCCCAAAAGTTAATCTCATCAAGTGAATACACCTTTGTCCCACTTTTGCCAAAACGCGTATTAGCTGAACTCATTTGAGAGCGAAGTTGATTGCGTAATGAGAGATTGTCAAGGTAGCCTGACATGCTTTGATTTTCTCGTTGTGAAGTTTGTGTATTTGCTAGATTCTGCCAAGCATAGTTTTGTGTAGAATAGTTTTGTGTGTAGTTTGGAGTCATGCTATTATAGAATCCATTGTATCCTAAGCCGTAGTTTTCATGTTGCTCTTGTGCGAATAGGACATCAGTGTTGCTTTGAGCCATTCTTGTGCTTGAAATGTAGTTTATCGCAAACATTTGCATGGAAATATCACTGATTATCAAGCGATTTCTATCTATACTATAAAACATATCACTTAAAAGCATTTCTAACACAAAGTCAAGCGGTTTGTCGCGTATATTTAGCGTTATATTTTGTTGATTGTGTAGGTTTTGTTTGGCATTATGTGTATATTGTATGGAGAAATCACACTCTTTTGCTAGAGCGTGTAGCAGGGTGTGGATATTTAGCTTTTCATCTTTTGTAATATTAAACTTCTTTTTTACACATTTTGGAGCTAGTAGGCTTGTGTTGATAGTTGTCTTTGTGTTATTTTGTTTGCTTTTTGTGTCTTGTTTTTGTGCTAGATTCTGTGTGTTTTGCATAGAATCTTTTAATGGGGAATCTTGTGGGATAGAGTCTTTTAGTCTAGATTCTATGTGTTGCAAGGCTTGTTTAGAATCTCTTAAATCAAAGCTATTAATAATGGTGTTTGGCAGGGACACAGAACAACAAAACGAATCAAGGATAGCTAGAAAATCCCTATAAGTAGCATAGCGATTTGTAGAATCTAACTCTTGTGTAATGATAGGATTTAAGGGGCTATTTGTAGAATCTGGTGCTACATTGTATGAATGTTTGGTATTTTGTGTAGATACATGGAGTGCAGATTCTCTAGCTTCTTTGGTATTTGGCGTAAAGTTAGATTCTATATCTTGTGTTTCTTGTCGTAGTATAGAATCTTGTTTTGTTTGCGTGTGGCTTGTAGCATTTGTTTTAGAATCTAGCCCTAGTGATTTAGATGAGTTCTGGGTATGAAAAGATTTAGAATCTAATCGCTTTTGTATAGACATAGTGTTTTGCGGATAAGTGCTAGAATCCTGTGTATTTTTTAGCATTTCATTATAGTTTTTTAGTATAGCCTGATATTGTGTATCCATGCTGGAGTAAGGCTCAAATGCTGTGCGAAGATCATGTATAATCGAATAGGTTTGCAATGTGTTATGCGTAGTGTTTGGATAGGTTTGTATTTGCTGTGCGTTTATAGAATCTTGTGCTTTGTCTATACTCTGTTTAGCATATAGAACTTGATAGAATGCAATCATAAAAAAGGATATATAGCTAAAAACAATATAGAATCTTTTCACATATAGCATAAAGATCCTATAACTACCTTGCTGTATCATAATGCTATATGCCCTGCTTCAATATGTCTTCAAAAATAATCTTTAGCTTATGTATGTGAGTCGTGATGAAATCAATTTAACTAAGAATGCTATATGGATTTCGCAGAATCCATACTTGTTATAATCTTAACAAATCCATCAGCATTAACCAAAAATTTACTTCATTTGTGCAGCAACTTCTTCAGCAAAGTTATCCACTTTCTTTTCGATACCTTCACCTAGCTCAAAGTTTATGAAAGATACTACTTGTATATTGTCATTTAACTCTTTGCTTTTTTCATTCAGCACCTGTGTGATAGTCTTTTTATCATCAAGGGCATAAAGCTGTGCTAATAGGGTTAATCTCTGGTCTAAAATCGTATTATCAAGGATAAAGCGATCTAGCTGTCCGGGAATAATTTTATCCCATATTGCCTCTGGTTTTCCTTCACGCTTTAATGTAGCACGCAATTCTTCCTCTTTTGCTTTTAGCACAGATTCACTAAGCTCACTGCGGCTTACAAATTCTGGAATGCGGTGCAATGGCTTTTTTAGTCTTGCTAACTCTTCATTTTCTTTCTCTAATTCCGCAGCAATAGCTACTCTCTCTTTTGCTACAAAATCTTTATCAAGCTCTTTATAACTCAAAAACTTTGGCTTCATAGACGCGATATGCATACTCAAAAGTTTGCTAAATTCATTCAATTTAGACACATTCTCATCTTTTTCAACGCTTAAAAGTGTTATTGCTCCCACCTTTTTATTATGGTGCAAGTATCCATTAATAAGCTGATTTGGCTTACATGTGATAGTAGCAACACGGCGGATAACAATATTTTCTCCAATAATGGCAATCTTTTGCTTTAAATAATCTTCAAAAGACTCGCCATTAACGCTAAGCTGCATTAAAGATTCTGTTGTGTTTAACGAGCGTTTGAACGCTAAATCAAGGATATTTGCAACAATCTCTTGAAAATCTTCATTTTTAGCTACAAAGTCCGTTTCAGAATTCACCTCAACCAAAGTAGCCTTTGTGAAATCATCAGCAATTTTCATTGCGATAACGCCCTCAGCTGCGATTCTATCTGCCTTTTTAGCTGCCTTACTTAACCCTTTTTTGCGTAAATACTCTATTGCTTCTTCAATATTTCCTTTACATTCTTTCAATGCGTTTTTGCATTCCATGATACCTGCATCAGTCTTTTTACGCAACTCTGCTACAACCTTTGCAGAAATCTCTTGCACTTCTTGCTTGATTTGCTTTCCTGCCTCGCTAATTGCTTCTTTTGCATTTTGCAATGCTTCTTTAGTCTCATCACGCATTTTTATTCTCCTTCTTTTGCTTGAAACTCTTTTTCCATTTCTGCTTGTAATTCTGCCATTACCTCATCTTTTTCAGCATCTGTAGCAGGTAGCGGCTCTGTTCTCTCTGCATTTTCTTCACCCTCAATGCCATTCATCTCACGCCCTTCTGTGATCGCATCGCTTATTTCTTTACAGAAAAGCTGGATAGAGCGGATCGCATCATCATTGCCCGGAATTGGATAGTCGATTAAATCTGGATCGCAATTTGTATCAAGCGGTGCAACTACCGGAATGCCAAGTTTTCTTGCCTCACCAACCGCAATTTTTTCTTTCAGTGCATCAACGACAAAAAGCATATCCGGGGCTTTTTTAAGATGTCGTATCCCACCAAGATATTTATTTAACTTCTCTTTTTTACGCATAAGCATAAGTTTTTCTTTTTTTGTCAAAAGATCAATTTGCCCACTTGATTCCATCTCTTCAATAATCTCAAGCTTCCTTACTGACTTTTTAATCGTGCTAAAGTTTGTGAGCATACCACCAAGCCAACGATAATTTACATAAGGTGCATTTACCTTTTCAGCATACTCTCTCAAAGTATCACTTGCTTGTTTTTTTGTCCCAACAAACATAATAACCTTGCCCTCACTCGCCGCATCACGCACGATATTATAAGTGTAGCGGAAGTAACGCAGCGTCTTTTGCAAGTCAATAATGTGGATATTTTTACGCACACCAAAGATGAATTTCTTCATTTTTGGATTCCATCGCCTTGTTTGATGTCCAAAATGCACACCACATTCCAACAAATCTTTCATAGTAACCATATATAGCTCCTTAAAATTTAATAGTAAATTTTGTGAATTGGTTTTGCCACCATGCCCATTAACCCCTATTTTTCGTATTTTACAATGCTAACTTCTAGCTAAAATAAGGGCAACCAACTTTTAGGATTGACATGTGAGTTTTTCCACAAAGCAGAAATTATACAACAAAATTGCAAGTTTTGTGATTTTTTGTTTGTGAAAATTTGTTTGTGGGTTATTTTATAGATACACTATATACTTTTAGATTCCATAAACACTGGAAAGAGTGTATGAATTTGAGAGCTAAATATTTGCTGCATGCCATACCAAGCACCATATTAAAAAACTAAATCCTATAAGTGCGGCAAAAATATAGAATCTATGAGCCCATCATTTTCGGGAAAATTATAAGAAGTATATAGCAGTCTTTGTGATATTTTGCTATCGCATAAATTGTAGATTAAACTTCTAATTCGTAAATAGCAGAATACTACCAGCAAGAAATCATGCAACATATCTGCAACAATCTGTTTAACACTACTTAGGTTAAGATAGATTGCAAAGATTGCTTTTTGCAATCTATGAAACTATAATATAGGCATTACGCAAGTGAATCTAGCATTAACTCAAAGCTTTGCTCAAAGCTTTTTAGTCCATCTTGCAGCAGTTGTTCTTCGATAGCCACGAGATTAATATCCATTTCTTCTAGGCTTGCAGCGATTTCTAAATCATCAAATGAAGCGATTTGCTGCATGCTTGGAGCTTTTAGATTCTGCATTTGTAAGGCATGAAGTGTAGGTAAGGGGAGTGTATTGACGCAATTTTCAAAAGCAAGTGGATAAACATAATAGCCCTCGTCATTATATATCGCATTTTTCTCTTTGACACCTGTGCTAGCAAATAAGATTCTATAATTTTGCTGTGGCTTTTGGCTTAGAAAGTCTTTATAAATTGCAATAGCATTGGCGATGCCATATTTTCCGCATAATTTTTCATCTTTTAGTTGCGGATCAATCGCCCTATCAAACCTTGATACAAATACGCTGATTACACCTTGTGCTTGTGTGTTTGCTTTTTGAAATGCTTGTAATACTCTTCTGCTTTGCTCCTTTGTAAAAACTAAAGTTGCATTCACATTAATGCCCCGCAGCATTAAATGCTCCATTATGGTGTATCCGCTTTGTGTTGCTGGGACTTTAATCATTACATTTTTTGCGTTTATCTCATGCCAAAGTCGCACGCCCTCATCAATACTTGCGTTTATGTCATTTGATAAGAATGGATCAATTTCAATGCTTATTAAGCCATTTTGGGGATTCTCTAAGAAAAGTGGCATGAGAATCTCGCTTGCAGTTTTAATGTCCTCTATGGCTAGAGTCTCATATATCTCTTTTGGTTCTTTGCCTTGTTGTTTTAGCTCATTGATACTCTCTTTGTAGCTTTCACTCTTTAGTGCCTGTGCGAAAATGCTAGGATTGCTTGTTGCCCCTTGTATTTTGCCCTCTCTCACAAGCGTTTTAAACTCATTTTGCAAAAAACTTCTTTCTATAAAATCACACCAAATGCTTATCATATTATTCCTTAATTTATGATATATTTCCATGTTTATAACTTGAGATTATAACTTGTTTTTAAAAGGTTTTAGCAATGTTAGAAAATTTTATTCCTTATAGCACACAATCAATTAATGATGATGATAAAGAAGCAGTGCTAAATGCACTTTGCTCCACACACCTAACACAAGGGGCTTATACAAAGCAGTTTGAAAGCGATATTGCCGCATATATCGGCATAAAACATGCTATAAGTTTTAATTCTGCTACCTCAGCATTATATGCCGCATTTTACGCCTTAAAAGAATATGTCATAAATAAGAAATATAACTCTAGATTCAAAAATGCACCAAACCTAGATTATGCAGCTAATAATCATTCATTTAGCATTATCACAACACCAATAAGCTTTGTCGCTACTACAAATATGATGTTAGCAAACAATATTACGCCTATTTTTGCAGATATTGATAGTAATGGCAACTTAGACTTATCGAATTTAGAATCTTTACTCCGTGAAGATACTATTGCTATCTGTTCTGTGGATTATGCAGGAAATAGTGTGGATATGAAAGCTTTTAGTGAGTTTGCAAAAAAGCATAATTTAATATGGATTTCAGATTCTAGTCATGCTTTTGGGGCAAGTTATGATAATGTTAAAGTGGGCAGTCTAGCGGATATGAGTATATTTAGCTTTCATGCGGTAAAGCCTTTTACTACTTGTGAGGGCGGGGCATTGGTAGGCAATGATGACTTTTTTGCTGAAATCGCTTCTCTTGTGTGTAGTCATGGCGTTATAAAGCATACACCCTACAATCATGATTGCATAACGCTTGGATTTAATTTTAGACTGCATGAGATAAGTGCTAGTCTTGGAATCTCGCAATTAAAAAGATTAGAATCTTTTCTTGCAAAACGAAAAGAAATCGCACTCTTTTATGATAGCTATTTTAAAGATAATCCCTATTGCAAAACTCTAAACATTAAAGAATGTGTAAAAAGCACATATCATCTTTATCCGCTTTTATTAGAAGATTCTCTAGCTACAAAAAAAGAAGAGATTGCAAATACACTAGCTACATATAATATCGGCGTGCAAGTGCATTATAAGCCTATTTATAATTTTACAAGCTATAAACATTTAGGGAGTCCAAAGCTACCAAATGCAGAATCTTTTTACAAAAAAGAGTTATCTATACCATGCCATCAAAACATGACATTACAAGAAGCAAAAATGACTGCCGATTATATCAGCAAAACTTTTGAAGATTATGTAAAAAATAGCATTTTGTAACGCTTCTACCGCAATTTTTTGGCAGTTTTTGCAAAATTATGTTATTATTAAGCTATTTTAAAGTTTATTAGATTCTATAAAGAAAAACAATGAGATTAGAAAAAGCACTTGATATTTTATATGGGGAGTTAGTGAATACACCTTTTATTAGTGCTTTTAGTGGGGTTACTTATAATGTGAAAAAGGTGGTGAGTGGGACGCTTTTTTTTGCATTGAATCCAGATGATATAAAGAGGGCAATAGCAAATGGTGCGTATGGTATCGTTTTTGAGGGCGATATGGTATGCAGTGATGATACAGAGATAGCATGGATTAAAGTGCGAAGTATTGACCAGAGTATGCGGAGATTTGTGCGCTATTTCCTTTTGGAATCTAAATATACGCTCGTTATGCTTACACCCATTGAAATATCTCTAGCTAAAAGTTTGCAAATAGGCTTATCAATATTGCATAGCATAACCCTGCAAGACTGCCTAGAAGAGATATTTAAACTATACAAAGACCAAGATAAAAGTAAAGATGAAAATACTCTGCCTTTTTGCAAGATTCTATTAACAAGCATTCAAGCCTTAGAAAACCTACAAATTCACACTTGCTATTCTGTGCAGTATGCAAGGCAGAGAGTAGAGAGAAGTAGAAGTATCTTTTCACAGCATGATTTAGAAAAAGAGATTCCAAGACGCTATCATAAGCATTGTAGCGTGATTAGCTATACGCTTTTTGAAAGCAAGGTTATTTGGGAGAATGCAGTCTATAAGCTTTCCTTGCCCTATATTTTACTTCCATTTGTAGAAAGCCTTATGGCGACTTTTTCATTTTTAAAGCAAGAGTATTGGCAATCCTATATAGAATCTATGGGCGGTTTATACGCAAGGGAATCAAAGACTACACGCATTGTATCAGGAAAAGAGATTAAACCCTTTAATCCTAGATTGCCAAAATATATGCAAGGTGATATAGGCATTAAGGGGCTACATGTAGAAGAGCTAGGTTATTGCTATCTTGATTCTAATGAGAGACTTAGCTCTAGTGTGAAAGATAAGATTCTGCTCTTTTGCACAAATCCTAGTCTTTTTGCATGTCCTAGTCTGCAAGAAAGAGATTTGGGCTATGACACTGAAATACAGAATAACGCCCACATTATCTTTGAATCATTGCGAAAAAGTCGCGATTCTAATGTCTTAATGGAATACTTAAAGGTAGAAGCAAGACATCTAAAAATGCTATCATGCTATGCAAAAGGCATAAAGCTGCCAAGAACAACGCAAAAAAATATCACCATTCCCTACGCACATATAAATCATCTCACACAGATTCTAACCAAGACTTCATACCACCTAGCAGTCATTTATGGAATCTCAAAAAAAGCGTTTGAAAAGAATGCCGACTTGCCAAGACAAAGCAAAAGGCAAGACCAAAAAACAATCCATGCTATCACCCAGCCACCAGATCTATTTAGCGCACATGGCATACAAATATAGAGATTAAATTAAAAAGAAGTGATTTTGAAAAAAGATTTAGCAGCAAGAGATTCTAATTTGAAAGATTTATGTAAAAAAGATCCTATACTCTCAACATGGAGTGAAAGAGAGCTAAACGCACTAAAGCCATATAGTGAGATTCTATATAAATTACTCACGCTAGAGACAAAAGCAAGTTATAGCATTTCAAGATTATGTGATAACAATAGCTTACTCTATGATTCAAGTAATAATAAGATTCTAGATTCTATAAAGTTTGCACCCTTACACCCTGCACCCGCCCATTTGGATAAGAATCTAGAATCTACACCAAATCAGGGTGGGCTGCGGGATTTAGGGCGCAATGTTTGGAATCTAGAATTTAATAATTGTCATATTGAGCGTAGCGAAACATCTAAGAATCTAGAATCTAAAAACCACAACCCAAACCTCACACAGATTTTAGAATCCACAGACTTAACAAAAAATACAGAATCTAAAAACCCAACAAAAGAAGCCCTTAGCCTATATTTTCACAACATTTCATCTAATGAATTTCAAACCTTGCAAGATTTAGCCTTAGACTTAAAGCCATGGAGAAAAGGTCCTTTTTGCTTATATGGTGCAGAGAATAATACGCAATTTTTCATTGATTCTGAATGGCAGAGCAATAAGAAAATGAAGCTTATCCTACAAGCCCTAGACACAATAGGCTATAACCTCAAAGATAAAGTCGTGCTTGATGTAGGTTGCAATAATGGCTATTATATGTTTGACTTAGCACTGCGAGGGGTAAAGCACATTAGCGGCATTGATCCCATTGCGATATTTTTTCTACAATTCTACTTTATCCATAAACTCACAAATATCTCACATTGTGCCTTCCGCCTTTTAGGTGTGCAAGATGTAATTATGCTTAATGCAAAATATGACTTGATTCTATGCTTAGGTGTGCTATATCACAGAAAAGAGCCCTTGCAGACACTAAAACAACTAAAAAGCATTTTAGCCCCAAATGGAATCTTATTGCTTGAAACGCTGATATTACAAGATAAAGCTGCCACCTGCCTTTGCCCCTATCCCACTTATGCGAAAATGCCAAATGTATTCTACATATTCAGCCCACAAGCCTTGCAGAATCTAGCCTTACACGCAGGATTTAAATCATGCGAGATTCTAAGCTATTCATACACAGATAACACAGAGCAAAGAAGCACAGACTTCATAGACAAAAAAAGCCTAGGCGACTATCTCACCCCCACACAAACAATAGAGGGCTATCCCCCAGCCTGCCGCGGTATCTTTGTGCTATCTTAATTGGAATCTTAAAAGTGTGATATAACCAAAGCTATTTTATTGCAAAGGATAATCATGGCAGAAATTTATGTTGAAAAAGCATATTATGAGAATGGAAATGTAGAAATGGAAATTCCATTTAAAGATAATATAGTGCATGGCATTGTAAAATATTATGATGAAAATGGAAATTTAGAATCTGAAATGCCATACAACATTGGTGAGTTGCACGGCATTGCACGATCTTATTATAAAAATGGGAATCTAAAAATGGAAATACCATTTAAAAATAATAAGAAACAAGGCATGAGTAAAGGATATTATGAAAGCGGAAAACTCCAGTATGAAATGCCATACAAAAAAGATATGTTGCAGGGTATTGCAAAAGGCTACTATGAAAATGGGAATCTAAAAGCCAAAACGCCATGCAAAGACGATAAAGCACAAGGTATTGCAAGATTCTACAACAAAAATGGTGATATGATCATGAAAGTTTTATACAAAGATGATGAGATACAATCAATAACATGCACAAATGGCAAACAATTTACTAGCGAACAATTAGCCAGAATACAACATGCCAACAATCACATTGATGAAGCAATACAGATATACAATGAGTTATGATGAAATAGATATTGGAATTTTATTTATAAATTTAACCAGCTATAAACATTGGAATGCTTGAATCTACTACGATATTTTGAAGGCAATTTGTTAGCCCCAGTAACTATATGTATTTCCCCTGTGCATTCATCAATGTTCTTTGCCACATTATGCGACAAGGAAACTATCCAATTTATTTATTTTTAATACCTTATCCTATGTGAATTGAGTTTGCAAATCCATTAAAATTAAATTTTATATTTATTTTAAGTTGTTTTTAATATTTATTCTAGTAGAATTACTTCTTTTTATTGCTTAAACTCAAAATGGCTCGATAGCTCAGTCGGTAGAGCAAAGGACTGAAAATCCTTGTGTCGGCAGTTCGATTCTGCCTCGAGCCACCATCTTCCTTTGTATTCAGTTGTCATTTTTATTCTTTCGCGAAATTTAGTAGTTTTTGTCTATTGCGTGAAGTATTAGAAAGATATATTGTTTTAATTATTTTTAAATTTTAAAAAACCTTATGGTATCGACTTGAAAAATATCGCAAAAATCAAATTTTATACACTATTTGCTAAAAAACCATCACACATTATGTATAATTGAGATTTTTTAATTTAATAGTTATAGAGTTTATATTATGAATTTTTGGAATGAAATCTACTCTCATTTTAGTCCCATTGCCTTTAGTGCGTTTGGCTTTAATATCCATTGGTATAGCTTGGCGTATGTGTCGGCTTTACTTATTGGCTTCTTTCTTGCTAAATATTTTGTTAAAACTATGCCGCGTTTTTCACACATAGATTCAAAGATTATAGATAGCTATTTTATATGGGTTGAGATTGGAATCTTGCTTGGGGCGCGTTTTGGCTATCTTTTTATTTATACAGATTCTGCTATGTTTTATCTCACACACCCTTGGGAAGCTTTCAACCCCTATGTTGATGGGCGATTTGTGGGTATTGCGGGTATGAGCTTTCATGGTGCTGTTTTTGGCTTTTTACTTGCTTCATTTCTGTTCTTTTATGTGAAAAAGGCAAATATTTTTGCTCTGCTTGACATAGTTGCTTTGAGCGTGCCACTTGCCTATGTGTTTGGGAGAATTGGGAATTTTTTAAATAAAGAGCTGTATGGCAGAGTGATTGAAGAAGATTCACTAAAATTTATTGGAATCTATGTGGAAGGGGCATTGCGTTATCCTAGTCAATTGATTGAGGCATTTTTGGAGGGCATTGTTGTCTTTATTATAGTGTGGATTGCTTCTAAAAAAAATCAAACTGAAGGTATGCTTATCGTTATTTATGCGTTTGCATATAGTCTTGCACGATTTATAGCAGAGTATTTTAGGGAAGCTGATGTGCAGATGGGCTATTACTTCTTAGGGCTTAGTATGGGGCAGATTCTAAGTTGCGTTATGATGGGGATTGCATTGTTTTTATTATGGATTATAAAAACTCGCAAAAGTGATATTAAGTAGAAATGATATTAAATAGAAAGGAAAGTTATGGGATTTGAAATATTTGGAAAAAGAGTGTTTGACTTTAGTATGCCTTTCTCACATTTTGAAGCATGGAGCACAATCCTTATTGTAACGGGCAGTGCGTTTATAATCTTTCTTGTGCTATCAAAAAAAGCAAAGCAATATAGAGATTCTAAAAAAGGTAAATAAGGGTGAATCTTGCTATTTTTGGTGGGAGTTTTGACCCGCCACACAAAGGGCATGTAGGCATTATTGAGAAGGCTTTGGCTGCATTGAATCTGGATTTATTAATCGTGCTTGTAGCCTATCAAAATCCACTTAAAGCACATTTTAGAATCTCCGCGCAAAAACGACTTGCATGGATAAAAAAAGTATGTGAAAAATATGATAAGATTCTATGCAGTGATTATGAAATATTGCAAAACAAACCTGTAACGACAAAAGAAAGTATGGAGTATTTTAAGAATCTTTATAAGCCATCTACCATGTATTTTATCTTAGGGCAGGATAACTTCTTACAGCTGCCACAATGGAACTATTTTGAAGATTTAAGAGAGAATCTTTGCTTCATAGTCTTTAATCGCATAACTAAAGATTGCTTGAATGTAAATAATGAAAATATATGTAAAGCATTCGCACAAAAGCACAATCTAAACATGCAATTTTTACATTTTTCATATCCTTATGCCTCAAGCCTTATCATTCAAAATTTAGAGTATTATAAAGATGAGATTCCAGAAAATATTCGATATGATGTGATAGAATCTTATAAGTTATTACATAAAGTTTAAATTATAAAAAGGACATATATGACAGAAAATTCATTACTTAACGCACAGAATCTAGCCCAAGCAGTAAAAGATATTTTAGATTCCAAAAAGGCAGAGTCTATTGAAGTGATTGATGTCGCAAATAAGGGCTATTTATCGCAGTTTGTAGTCGTGGCTACTGCTATGGCAGGCAAACACGCCCTATCTTTATTGCATTATCTTAAAGAAGATCTTAAAGCAAAGGGGGTAAGATTCTATGCGATTGATGAAGAGAGTGAAGACTGGATTATAATCGATTTAGGCGAAGTTATCGTGCATATTTTCACAGAAAATCACCGCAAGAAATACAATATTGAGGAATTTTTGATAAAGACTTTTGGAGAAGTGGCAAATACTCAAGCCTGAAAATAAGATAACAGAATCTATTTTAAGAAACTTTTATTCAAACCTAGATTCTAAAAAAGATTCTTATTGCAACAATATCTTCACGCGATGAGACTTCTTAATTAAGAATATATGCTTTCTAATCTAATTTCATTGCAACACAATGAGAATTGTAGCCCCCTACCCTAACCTTGCCCTATCCTTTCACATCAAGCAAATGTGTTTCTGGTCGCATAAGCATTTCATCTTCTGTAATCACCCTCTCATCTTTCTTTTTCTTTGGGGTTATTGCTGCATTTTCCATTTGCTCTTGGAAGTCCTTACTCTCTTCTTCCTTTTTCTCTTCTTTTTCATCAAACTCTCGTTTAGCGCTGCCCTCTCTATCATCTGTTTTATGCATTTCTTCTGCAGGTCGCACTTCTTCTACTTTTTGCATTTGCTCGTGAAAGATGGCGTGATTAAGCGGAGTTTGGTGTGGCATGTTGTTTGCGTGCAAGGCTGATGTCGCACTGCTTGCTTGATTGATATAGGTCATATTTCCAATAGTATTTAAAGCCATTTGTTACTCCTTATTTAGCTGTAAATGTAGCTTATTTTCTTTCGCATAGACTACATGTGCGCCTTGTGTCAGTCTCACAAACCTGCGTTTTGTATAGTCTATCACAATTTTGTTATCTTTTATGCCACAAAGTTTTGCAAGCAGTATTCCCGCATACTCTAGCACCTGATCGCTCACTTTATTTGCATGGATAATTAAATGTGATGATGGGATATCGCATATATGTAACCATAAAAAATCCCCCTTAGAATCTTGCAAAAGCCTGATATTTTCTCGCTCATTCCTACCTATGCTGATTTTTACCCCATCGATATAAAAGCTTGCATAATGGCTTTTTTGTAACTTCTTTGTATTGTGTTTTTTTGGTGCGAGTATGTCTAGGGATTGGCTATTTGCGTATTTTGCGAAATCGATTTGATTATTTAAAAAAATGATTTTAGATTCTAGATTTTCTTGTTGTTTGTGTATATGTTCTATTTTTTGTTTTAGCTTTTTTGTTTGTTTGAAAAGCTTATCACTTGCTAGACTTGGTTTATTCATACATGGGATTTCATAGTTTTTGTTTTCAATGCTTAGGCTTGTCGCGTAGTTTGGTATAGAATCTAAACGCGTTAAAATATAGTTTGCAAGCATAAAGTTTGTCTCTCTCTCTTTTGTAAGCGTGTCAATATCTGGCAGAGATCCTAAGAGTTTGGTAAGCTTTGCTTTTTTTGTCTCTAGATTCTGTAAGACTTTCTCTCGCTTTTGGTCTAACAAACTTTTTTGCATAATATTATATTCTTCTCTAAGCATTTGCAATGTATCTTCAGTGCTATTATCAGTAAAAGTTTTTAGAAAATGCGGTTGGTCTAATGGTGCAAGTGGTATTTTAGGTAAGATTGCTCTTTTTAAAGAATCGCTAAATCGTAACGCAGATATGATTCTATCATTTTGCACAATGATCGCATTTGTAGCACGATTTATGAGTTCGATTTGAAAAAGCGTCTCAATGCTTTTATATGTGCTTTTATATGTGCAATATAGCTTTAGAATCTTATTCATACCATCGAGTTTGCATGTCTTAATGTTAGCTTTGTAGATATATTTACTCATTGCAATGTCAAATGGTGCATTATATTGCTTTGTTTTAAGTATGCCTTCACTGCTATATATACGCGGATTGCCTTTATTTAAATCGATAAAATAGTTTATGCTATCAAGTCGTATATGTATCACATTATCACTAACCCGTGCGATATAAGTAACCATTTTATGAGTGCAAAATAAGCGTGCAATATCATGTAAGAGTTGGAGTTTCATGCTTTTAATCCTTAGTGTATTATAAAAATAGTATAAATATGGAATCTAAAAATATTTCATATTGAAACGCAAAAAATAATAACATAGATTCTGTATTATAGCCTGTCTTTACAAGCGTATTTTTATGAAGCAAAATTAAAAATATATAAAATATTATATTTCTAGTTACAAACTAAGTTATAATAAAAGTCTTTTGAGATGAAATCATAAAAAGGATAAACATGCTATTATCATATCTAAAATCGCTAGATTGTATTGTAAGACAAAATAGAATCTTTGGCATTCTCACGCTCTGTGTTATATTATTTGGCATAACACATATAAATGCCGCAAGCTATGTTCCCATCAAAGATAGAGAGGGCAGTGGGCTTGCTATGACAAGCAGTCCTTATGCAAATGCCATTGGTAAAGCCGTGCTAGATAGCGGTGGGAATGCCATTGATGCGGCGGTTGCAGTGAGCTACGCTCTAGCAGTTACTCACCCTGCGGCAGGAAATATTGGCGGTGGTGGATTTGCCCTTATCCATTTAGCAAGTGGAGAAGACATTGCCCTTGATTTTAGAGAAGTCGCACCAAAGGCGGCTAGTCGCGATATGTTTTTAGATTCTAGGGGTGAAGTTATCCCAAATGCCGCTGTTACAGGCTATCTCTCTGTTGGCGTCCCAGGTAGTGTAAAAGGCATGAGTGCTATGCTTGATAAATATGGCACAAAAACGCTTAGTGAGCTTTTAGAACCCGCAGTTATGTTAGCAGAAAAAGGCTTTATGGTAACGCAAAGGCAGCAAGAGACTATGCAGGAAGTCCAAAGCGACTTTGCAAAGTTTGAATCTTCTTCTAAATACTTCTTAAAAGAGAATGGCGAAGTCTATAAAGATGGCGATATACTCATACAAAAAGATTTAGCAAGGACTTTAAGAATCTTGCAAAAAGAAGGCGAGAGTGCATTCTATCAAGGCGAAATTGCAAAAGCTATGGTAAGCGATATTCAAAAAGGTGGGGGCATACTCACACTGCAAGATTTAAAAGATTATAAGGTAAAATGGCGAAAGCCTTTGCATGGGAGCTATCGTGGATATGATATTATCACCATGCCTCCACCTAGCAGTGGTGGGGCGCATATCCTTGAGATTCTAAACATTATTGAAAATGCGGATATGGCTAAACTCGGCTTTGCATCATCAAAAAGCATTCATCTCTTAACAGAAGCCATGCGACAAGCACAAGCTGATAGATCAAGCTTTATGGGCGATCCAGACTTTATTGATTTACCCCTAGATACGCTTTTAAGCAAGGAATATGCTAGAGAAGTCTATCGCTCTATAAAGACAAATAGGGCGACACCAAGCGATAGGATAATCCCGGGTTTAGGCAAAATAAAGCAAAATAATAATCCAAATCTGCATGAAGGCAGCAATACCACACATTTTTCTGTGGTTGATAAATGGGGTAATGCAGTCAGTGTTACCTATACACTCAATAGACGCTATGGCTCTGGGGCGGCTGTGAGTGGCTATGGCTTTTTACTCAATGATCAAATGGAGAATTTCTCTATCAAAGTCGGCTATCCAAACAGGCATGGTATGATTGAGGGCACAAATAATGCTATCGCACCAAACAAACGACCGCTAAGCACGATGAGTCCTACTATGATTCTAAAAGATGGCAAGCTGTATGTTGTGCTTGGAAGTCCGGGAAGTGGGAAGATTATAAGTGTTGTAGCACAAGTCATTGTAAATCTCATTGATTATAAAATGGATCTTGTAACCGCAGTAGAATCGCCACGCTTTCACATGCAATGGCAGCCAGATACACTAGATATTGAGAAGTTTTCTATCAATAAAGACACGCAAGAGATTCTAAAAAGAATGGGCTATAAAGTCATTGAAACCGACACAATGGGCGATGTCAATGCTATCTTAATTGACCCAAAAACAGGCATTATCTATGGCACACTAGACCCTAGAAGGAAAATATAATGCGATCAATATTGTTTCAAATCTTATATACCGCAGAGGTTTAATATCTAAAATAGCAAAGGTTTGAGACCCCATGTTGTATTTGAGCAATTTATAGCTTTTAGTATATTTGCTAACACATTATTTTAACAAATTGCTAGCATAAGATTCATATAAAAATCATACAATAAGGTTTTACACATGTATGACAGATATCTACGATTCTCAGTCTTAGCGAGATCTTTTAGAAGTTCTTTAAATATATTACTAGAATCTTAGTACAAAGATTTAACTCGCTTTATCCACTGCCATTGATAAAGAATTTTGCCATTAATCCATCGCGAAATATAAAGCTTTTGCCCGACTTCACATTTCTTAAATAAAGCGTTTTGTCCTTGCAAGCACTCTTTTATAATTCTAATATCTTTTGTTTTGCAATACTCATCTAGTTGATTTTAAGTTTTTCCTTCAAGTCTTCTTGTATCTCATAGCGACTTTGTTGATACCCACTTAAATCAAATCTCTCTTCTTTGCTCTTCTAGAGTTAAGAAAAATTTTAGCATTTTGATGTTTTTTGGTAGCATGGGGAGGGGGGTGCAAGTGAGCATTTTGCTGAAAAGAGGGAGTTTGATTATAATGCAATCAATGACTTTTTACTTTCCAAGTTTATGCTTTATGTGTTATCAAGAGTTTTCTATCATAAGATTTTTAACTCATAAAAGTTCGAATTTTTCAAGCAAGAATATGTAAAACTAAACCCAGAAAATATAAAACGCGAATTACTCCTCAAAGCATTTTGGTGATAAAGTTTTTAGTGAAAATAATTCTTTAATTATTTGGTTATGTACATGATATTGGATTATCTTTTGAAACAAAAAGTTATCAAATCTCGAAAGCAAATTTTCATATATTTTCAAGATCAGTTGCAATATCTTTAAGTATTTTTCATAATTTTATAGCCTCGCATTTGAATAGAAATCAAAAATTTATCGTTAATATGCTTAAGTTTATATTAAAAAATCACTAAAAACTAACAAAAAGTAACAATAAAATACAAAAATATCAAATTTTTGCGTATTTTTTTGTAAAAATCTTTTTTTTTTTTTTGAAAAGTCACTAGACTTGCAAGAACCTAACTTGAATTTTTAGGGAATTTTTAATAATTGTAAGGAGTTCTTTATGAACAAACATTTTAAGAAAATAGCATGTGTAGCAGCATTATCTCTTATGCCTATGATGGCTTTTGCTGATGATGGAGTTGGTGGTGATAGTGGGAATGGTAGCGGGTTGTTTCTAGGGCTTGATACTGGATATACTTTTGGTTTTGAAAAATTTCAACAAAAAAATTCAACAACAATAATCTCGACAACAATTTTATCTGGTGCAAATATTGGGGTAAAAGCTGGATATAATTTCCACTTTGCACAAATGCTTGGTGTGCGTGGATATTTGGATTATACTTTTGTTTTTAACCCTATGAGTGCAAGTAGTGTTACAGACAATGTGAATGATACAAGGAATATTTTTAGTTCTGCACATGCAATCACACTGAATGCCGACTTGCTTGTGAATCTTATACAAACAGATTCTATCAGCTTTGGTGCATTTGTGGGTATTGGTCTTGGATATGGTGTGTTTGGTGAAACAGATAATTTCACTAACAACACGACAACGACAACAAGAAGAAAGGGGAACGGCTTTGTTTTACCTATTAATCTTGGCTTAAGCCTTACAGCAAATAATCATCATAGATTTGAGCTTGGTTTTAAAATCCCAACTTTAGGCATGAATGTTACTGAAACAAGCAGTGGCAAAGTTCCCGCAAATCTTTATGAAACAAATAGCGTGAGATTATTTACAACTTCAGTAGGTTATAGCTATATTTTCTAATTTAGCTTTGTAATAAACCTTTTTTCACCCTTTTATGCTTTTCAAAACAAAGTATGAGAGATAAGGGGGTAAGCAAAGCAAGGTTATCTTTCCTTGCTTGTGTAAAATATCAAGCCTTGTTAGCTTATAAATTTATTCTTTTTTAATCTTCTTTTATTCTGTTTTTTGCTTATATTTGCTTTTATGTCTCTTTAGTTTAAATGCCATTAAGATTCTATATTGTAGATATTGCATAGACTTAAAATACAAAAAGATTCATATTGACAAACAAGCACTTTATACTTAATATAAAAGCCTTTATGGAATGTATATGCCTACAAACTCTTATTATGTTGTTTAATCCATTCTTACATTGCAAGTTCTCTAAATTTATAAAGCCCTTAGTCTTTTTGCAAAAATTCTAGCAAATTCAATTAAAAAGTTATCTATAAAACTTTCCGTTCTACTATGAATGGCATGTATAAAAACACTTATGAGAAATATAGAATCTATACAAAAGCCTAGATTCTAAAACTCTCTTATAAACGCCACATTTTATTGCTTCTATACTCTTACTCTTTATGCTGTATCACTTTTTGCTTTTTATCCTCTGCGCGTTTCATAAAGTCTGGGACTCTGCCTCTTTCTGCTTCTAGTTTTGCTACTTGTTGGAATAGCTCCACAACCGCTTCAAACATTTCTCCGGGGATCATTCTATCCACATCGACAAGTCTGTAAAGCTCCCTTGCTAAAGGTGGATTTTCAATGATTAGAATCTCATGTTCCCTTGCAATGCCCTTAATCCTTACTGCAAGATGATCTATGCCTTTTGCCACGACAACAGGGGCAGATTCTGTCTCACTATTGAAACGCAAAGCCACTGCGTAATGCGTGGGGTTTGTTACCACCACATTGGCACTAGGGATTGCACTCATCATTTTATTCATAGCATTTTTCATCATGATTTGACGGATTTTTGCTTTTACTTCTTGATTCCCTTCTTGTTGTTTAAACTCATCTTTTAGCTCCTGCTTACTCATACGCAAACTTTTGATGTATTGATACCGCTTGATTAAAAAGTCCAGTATCCCCATAACTAAGAATAAAAATAGCAATGCACCAATGAGAATGAGAGCCTTTTGATAAAACCATGTTAGCTGCTCTTTTAGCGGACTCATAGAGATATTTGCCACTTCATCTAAGAAGCCTACAAATATGAAAAATCCCACTGCAAATGCGATAAATACTTTTAATGTAATAATGAATCCATCAAGCAATTTTTTGAGTGAGAATAGATTCTTTGCACCTTTTATGGGGTTTATTTTATCAACCTTTGGTTTTATGATTTTAAAGCTTAGTAAAAAGCCAAATTGTGCGACATTGCCGATGATACCAGCGACCATGAGAGCAAAGAAAAAGGGCATAGCACATAATGCGGCGACTTTTAGTATAGTAAGCGTGATGGCAAAAATTGTGTGCATATTAAAATCCACTAAAAAAAGCTTCGTGCATTCGACATACAAGCCTTTAAAGATTTTCACCCAAAATGGAAATATGATAAAAAGCAGCATTAATCCTACGACTAAACCTACAAGCCCGACTAAATCAGGGCTTTTTGCGACACTGCCCTCTTCTCTTGCCTTTTGTATTTTGCGTTGGGAGGGGGCGTGGGTTTTCTCTTCTTCTGCCATTTTTTATCCTATGTGTTATGCTTTGTGTGAATCTTTAAGTATCTAAGGCGAAATTATAGCAAAGTTTATTAATAGGGCGATTTACGCGTAAAGTCCTTGCTACTCCATAGGTGGTATGCCAAAACTCACACCAAACTCTAAAGTAAGCATGAAATTATTACTCGCATTATAATGCAATGGAGTATTATTTATATGTATTGTATTTGATGGCTCTAGCATGTAATAAATGCCTTTCAAAGACGCATAAAAGTCTGCTTTGTCTTTGTTGGTAAAGCTAGATTCTGCATTCTCTCTTTTATAGAGTAGATTAAGGTTAAAAAGTAAGCGATGTCCGCCCTTTAGTGTAGCAATATTTGCATAAGAATCTATGCGATAGCGACCACTTACACAATAGCTATATCCTAGCTGATAGGAAAGCATAAAGCGTTCTGTAAGCTTTGTGTTAGAATAGAGATTAAAGCCTAGAAAAATAGCTTCACTTGATAGCCTTTGGGCTACATTCCAGCCGAGATTATACATATTTACAGGCAGGGATAGTGTGAGTAAAATGGGCTTTTCTAAAGAGCCGAGATTAAGCCCCGCATTAAGGTCCATAAGCACAAAGCCACCCATGCGATCTTGCGAATTTATATTATTTAAGCCTTGTATATAGCCGCTTTGTGCTACATTAAATAAGCCAACTTGCAAGTCATAATTAAATGCTAAACGCTTTGAATAGTAGTTTGTAAAAGCAGATAGATAGCCACCAATATTATTAAAATCAGGCATACCACCGGCTTTGAAATTTGCATAAGCCACCCCAGAGCCTATACCAAAATGAGCACAATAACTCTCATAGCATTTATACGCAAAAGCTATATTAAAAGAGAGTATCACGCAAAATATATATCTAAAAAGCATAACTTTAAATCGCATTTACTCCCCTTTTTTGCTATTAATCATGAGATACATTATAGCTTGTTTTTGTGGTTTTATATGCTTCAAAACCCAATCCACACACCAAATAAAAGCACAGGCAAATAATGAAACCTATTTCATAACAACAGACAAAAACAACATTACAGCCATAGAAAAACAAGAATTGCAGCTAGCACAGCCAAAAACTTATGATGAGTTAATGCAAAGAGACAAAAACGAAAACGCAACACTAGAATCATACAGAGACCAATATGCAGATATAGCAGAGATAAAAGAGAAAGAAGCACAGAAGCAATTATTGTTAGAGTATAAGCCAGAGATAAAAGAAACTAGCACATCAATTGACAACACCCAAATAAACAAAGACACAGATTTACTAAAAAATCTATATGGGAATAATAAAGAAACAAATCTATACGCAAATATGGAATCTAATCCAAACATAAAAGCACAAGAAAAGGCTTTAAATAATAAAATAGATTCTAATTTCACATACACCACACAAGAAACAAAAGGCATAAGAGATTTAAGAAATGATTTAAAAGAAGCATTAATGCCTTATAAAACCCAGCCTATAACAAACAAAGAAACAGGAATGCAAGGCTATATAACAGCTGATGAGATTAATAAAATATCAAGCAGAAAGGCAGTGGATAAAAGCATAGCAAATGGATTTAGCAGAGACGAACATTTTGCGGTAGCACAAGACTTAAAAACGCTTTTTGAGAATAGCAAGTTAAGGGAATCGCATAACGATTATAAGAATAACCCTAATATTCTACAAGTGCATAGATTTACAAAAGGAATAAGCATTAATCACAAAAATGCAAACGCACAAATAACTTTATTTGAAAAGATAGAGGGTAAAAATAGGATTTATACTTTAGAATTAGAGAGTTTAAATAAACCCGATTCCTTAAGTGTCAGTGTGCATAACACAGAATCGGCGGCTAAAGCTCAATCGGTGGCAACCGCACACCCTGAAACCACTCCTATTGCTAAAACCGATAGCGACATTATACCACAAAATGCTAACACTATAAATATCTTAAAAGATATGCAAGATAAGGATATAAATGTAAAGTTAGATAATAAAGAATTACTAGAGCTTTATGAAAAGTCCAGCCGAGAGGCTTATGATTTTTTAGCACAGAAACTATATTTAGATAGTGTGAAGCAGTATAGAAGCGATGGTTATGCCTTATTTGAAAATTCAAGCTTAGGAGCAAATGCAAAAGGGAGTTTTGAAGCAATTTTAAGGAAAAATATAAGGCAAAGGCAGTTAGAAAACTTTCAAAAACCGCAAAATGTAAAATATGAAATACAAACCGAGCAAGGATTTAAATATTACCTTGATGAGAATAATGATGTTGTAATTAATCACAAAAATGAGCTTGTAGATTTTAAAGGCGGAGTGGTAAGAACTAAGCCCGATAAAGACGGCGATATTTTAGAGCTAAATGGGATATTAAAGCTCATAAGTCCTAGAAATGCGGATAATATGTATTTAGCTAAAAGGCACTTGACAAATAATGAATTTTACGATTTTCACGCAAATTTAAGACTTGCAAATTATTATCAAAACGGCTTATTTATAAGTGATGAAAAGCTTTATGAAGTCTTTAAAAATATGCCTCGCAACGCAGATAAACAGGGCTTAGACGATGTTATGGGTATATTAAGAGGTTTAACTAATAGCAAAAATGTAAATATGGCTTACGCACAAGAATTTATCGATAAACATTATGGGCTAGAGGCGGATTATAGAACCCTTGCTAGAGATATATTTAAGAGAGTAGATAAAGAATACAAGAAAAATGGCAATCCTTTTGGCATACTCTTTAACGATCAAAAGGCGATTAAAGACTTAAGGGATATGTATGGCGATGAAATGGCAAGGGACTTTTTTAAAGGTAAAAATGCAGTAGATTTTCTACTTTACACACAAGCAGGACATATAGAAAATGCGTTTTATAAAGAGGGCTTGGGTGGCATTGACTTGGTATGGGGAGAAGTAACAGGCAAAGGCAAAGAAGCTAAAGGCTGGGGACTTGCTAAGATTATTGAAAAGCATTTAAACGCAGGGGATTTTGAAGCATTCGGTAAGGGCGAAGCTGGGCTTATAAACGCTATGAGTGAGATTATACAAGATGGCAAGGTTATTACTCAAAATGGTGTTAGCACAATATGGTATAAAAAAGATGAAAATATTTATAAATTAGGAATTTCAAAAGGTTTTCATAAAAAGGGCGATAATAATTGGATTATCACAAGCTATAAGGCAGAAAGAGAAAAGGACAAGACTTTCGGCGATGCCCTTTTTACTGATAAGCACCCCTTACCAAACTCTACCAACATTATACCACAAACCCCACAAGAAATAATCAAACAAGCAAAGGCAAGCGGAAAAAGTGTAGCAGAAACAAAGAAATTACTACAAAAACATAATAAAGAGATACAGAGCATAAGAACAGAGATTAGAAAAGATATTGCAACAAGGCAAAAAAACATAGAGCAAGGATACATAGAGTTAGTAAGCAGCCATCATGCAAAGATAGGAAAAAAAGGCGGATATACAACAAAAATGTATTTAGAAACCGATAAGGAAAAACAAATCTATTTATATGATGGTTTTAATAAAGAATCTTTAGACAACTATTTACAATTAGTCAAAGAAAACGCACCTTTAAAAGAGAGAAACAAGGCACTAGACAAGCTTGTAAATGAAAGACTAGAAGCAGAAGCAAGATTTAGCCAATTACAAAAACAACAAGAGGAATTAGAAGACAAACAACTACAAGCATTTGATGAAGAATCTTTTATTAAAAGCTTAGAGGGTAAGAGTAAAGATGAGTTAGAAAATATTCAAGGCGATTTATGGAGTAAAAGCAATAGTAAAAATAGCGATATACCATTTCCAGTAATAGCTAGAATGCAAAACTTAGTTATGTGGATAAAAGATAAAATCCCACAAGCTGCCTTTAATAATGATGAATTAAGAGAAGCGATTAAATCCTTAAGATCCACAAAAGAATATAAAGATGATATAAATTCTATACAATACTTTAAAGAGAACAGAGAATATATAGAACAAACTTTAAGCATTAAACCTATAAAAGAATTTGGCACAAATTACGCAGAACATTATCACAGCGGCGAGACTGCTATACAAAAACTCATAAATGAAGCACAAGCACATAAAGAAAGCGGAGCTAAAGGCGAGTATAAAGGACAAGTTGCAGGGGCATTTCATCGTAAAGAATTGGGGGATATTGATTTAGTATGGGGGGAAGTTAAAGGAAAAGGTAAAAATGCAAAGGGCTATGGACTTGCTAAGATTATTGAGAAGCATTTAAACGCAGGGGATTTTGAAGCATTCGGTAAGGGCGAAGCTGGACTTATAAACGCTATAAATGAGATTATACAAAATGGCAAACTACTTACTGAAAATGGCGTAAATACGCTATGGTATAAAAATGGCAATGAGTATTATCTCGTGGGAATCTCAAAAGGATTTAATAAACAAGGTGATAACAATTGGGTTATAACAAGCTACAAGAAAGATAATATTACAAATTTGCAAAAAGAAAAAGTGGATAAGCTATTCAGTAGCGATGCCGAAGTCCTTTCCGCTCAAGGCAAATTTAATGAGTTAGAGACTCTTAACTCAACTACTAGCAACATTATACCACAAAATCCCACAAAAGCACAAAGTGAGTATTTTAATCCATTTATGAACGAGTATGAGAAAATTAAAGAAATTAAAAACTTCACACACAAGATGACAATCTTATTAGAGTGATGAAAGTTGAGGGTAGGAATGACTATATAGAGCCTTTAAGTAATATGAGCGTAAGCAAAGAATACCTACAAAAGCAAACAGCCCAAAGCTTAAAAGAGCAAATCACACAAGCTATTTTAGGCAACCAAACACAGCTTAAAGCCCTGCAACAAGGCTATAATACCTACCACTTAAGCCCTTTTCAAAAAGAAGTGTTAGAATCTGCCCTAGATATAGCAAATAATCCCACAAAGCTTAAAGAATACAAACTGCAAGGACTACAAAAGCAACTCAATAATCTTAATAACAATGAAGCCTATCATATAGAAAAAAGCAGGGAATATGACAAAGCTAGATACGCAAAGGATAGAGAAGAGCTAGAAAAGAAATCTATGCGTTAAAAGATTCTATAACTATGCAAAGTAACGCCCATTTAGGAAGTGGATTGATAAGCGGTAGTGCAGCAGGAATTGAAACAGATGAGAATGGAAACATTGTAGGATTTAATCCTGCTAAGTTTGCCGCTGGATTCTTAGGTGGAGTAGCTGGGAGCAAGGCGGTAAGCAAGATTTATAAGAATAAATCCGCACAAAGATACGCTACACTAGCTATTAAAAGCATTCAACAAGACTATAAATCTTTGAGTGAGAATAATCCAGCTATGTTTGCTAAAATAATGCAAAAGTTTAATCCTAGAGATTTCTTAAAAGGTAAAAAGCAAGTGCAAGAAGTAAGTAAGGATATTTTTAATAAAGAATTAGCACAAGAAATAGAATCTGCTTTAAAAAATGGCAAAGTAGAGACAATGCCACAGGCAGAGTTTAGAAATAGAGAAGAGTTTGCAAAAATGTTTGATAGTATAAAAGGCAATAAGGGTGTTATCAAAACGCCCATAGGTAATGTCGAGTGTAGTATATCTTATGCTTATAGGCATTTTGCCCACAATACGCACAACACAGACAGAGAAAACATAAAAGGCGGTTTCTTTAAAACCTTTAAAGACCCATTGTTTATCGTAGAGCAGGCAAGAGAAGGACAAAGTAGCCCTAGCGTGTATTTCTATAAGCCATTTTACGATAATGACAAAAAGCTAATGAATTTGTTTGGAATAGGGATACAAGGGCATAATGTAGAATTTAAAACATATTACTTTGATAAAAAGAGAAATAGGTTAAAAGAAATACTGACAAGTGATAAGATTAAAATAGTGTATATGAAAGAGTGAGTTTTATGTCCCACCTCTTTTGCAATCTACCCAACAAAAGAGAGTTTTAGCTTCAAGCCTCTCTAGTAGTATTGAGATGGGGCAAGTCGCACGACATAAAACTTCAAGGCAAATTATACCACAAAAAAAAGGATTTAACATGATAGACACAAAAAATCTCACTCTAAAGAAATTCCAAGAGAATTTTGATTTTCAGAATCTTAGTTTTTTATAGAAGCTAAGATGAAAGATAGCTAAATTATAAAGACGCCTTAGATAGCTTTGTAAAGTATATGCCAAAATATGTTTTAATAGAGCTATGCTTTTACAGATGACCAAAAGGCTTTAGCTTATAGTGATTTTATGGCTAAAACATTTTTAGGCGTATTTCAAAGTGCAGTCCAAACAGCATTAACCATAGACCAAAACGAAGTAGCTACAAGAGACGCACAAAATCAAAGTGCATTAGGCATACTAGGCAAAATAACAATAAAAGAAAAAAGAAGTAGTATGCTATCCAATCAAGTGAAAGAAAGCTTTTTTAAGATACAAGCAAGTAAAATGCAAACAGCTCAACTTCAAGCTCAAGCCAAATATTAACATGAAAGAGAAGATAAAATCAAGGCAGAAGTATTACATAAAAGTGCCAATGATAACGCACAGATAAATAAGGCTAATTGCCAAAAACATTAATCAGTAATAGCTATCAAAATGTCCTATCAAATGCAAATAAACCAGACTTGCTTAAAAGCTATGATATGCAGCAAACCACCGTGAATGCACTCAAAGCAATAGGTGAAGCTCCAATCAGTGATTATACAGATGAGTGGAAAAAGGTGCAAATACCTGACTACAATACAGACTTTGATACTACTATTTTAGAGATATATGCTACTAAAAGCGTGATAGCTATTGATGAAGTGATAGGATTTCATATTGTTACTTCCATAGAGTTAGTAGAAGTTGAATGGGATTTTGGTGATGGCGAAGTGAGTAGCCAAAAGGATAATATACTAAAGTCTTTTAGTAAAGAAGGCTCATATAATGTAAGATTGAAAGCCCTAGTAGAAGTTGAGAATAAAGACTATGTCAATGATAAAGACCAAGATAAGTTTGTGCTTAAAGAATACTTTAGGGATTTAGAGATATTGGTGTGTTAAGTGTGTGTTTTGCTAGTGTTTAAATGTGCTAGATTCTGTAAACTTTACATTTATTTTTTATTACGATTTAATGGTTTTTAGTTGCAAAAATAACATTAAAATTTAGTGTTTTTTTGTTTCTACACAATAAATAATATCTTTCAAAAAAATGAGAAAAAGCAATAAGACTAAAAAATAAAAAATGGTAAAGAAAGTTTAAAATCCATACTGCTTTCCATAAAAATTACATAAATACCACACTTTACAAAAAAACACTGCAAAACAAAATACTAAAGCTTTAAAACCATCTTCTAGAATCTATCATGCATAGCAAATACTAACCAACAGATTCCATAAACTTCACGCGCAACATTCCACTCCACAAGTTTTATTGACAAAAACTATTATTTAGCACAACAAACCAAGTAAAATCTCTCTTTTAAAGAAAATGAATATCATTATACTTATTTTTAAGATATAATCATGTGGTTAATTCAATATTACATAAGGTTATATCATGCAAAATGAAGCACTAGATATATTAAAAGATTATAACAATCTGGAAAATTTTGGCTATTTAATACTCTTTTTCTATTCTATGGGTGGGGGCTATATTGCCATACTTACAGCAGCAGCCTTATCGAGTGTAGGCACACTTGATTTAACTTTTAGCATAATTGTAGCAATTTGTGGTAACGCACTTGGTAGCTCTTTGTTTGCTTTATTTGCAAGGACACAACAAGCAGAGGTAAGAAGAATGTTTGGCAAACATAGGCGAAAAATCGCTTGTATGTATCTTATGACAAAAAAGTATGATTGGGGCTTATTTATTGTAAGCAAATATTTACATGGAATCCGCTCTTTTGTGCCACTTGCAGTTGGCATTAGTCAGTATAATTTGACAAAATTTGTATTTATTAATTGCATTGGGGCAGTCATTTGGGGTATTTCTTTGGGTATTGCTGGATATTATGCAAGTGGATTTTTATTTGATATTATCAAAATGTTATTGGCATATCCGTATGCGCTGCCGGCTGTATTTGTGGGGATTTTTATTTTTATCGCATCTTTATTATTTATTAAAAAGAAGATTCAATCTAGCAGGATATTACAAGAATAAGTAATAATTTGCATATTAGTAAAGTTATGCTAAAATTTCACTCTTCTTTATATACTCCCACATATCAAGAATACGCAAAAATAAATTAAGGTTTTATAGTGGAAAAGATTTTAGATATAGTTGAAATGATAGCGTCAGAAAATGGTTTGCCACAAGACCAAGTCGTATTAGCGATTAAAGATTCTATGGTAAAAATGGCAAAAAAAGAGATTAACGAGAATGCAAACTTTGTTGTTATAGAAGATTGGAGTGCAAAAGAATTGCGTCTAGTGCAAAAGATGATTGTATGCGATGATTCCTCTTTTAGCAAAGATTTAGAATCTACGCATATCCCTCTAAATGAAGCTAGAAGCCTTGTAGAGAATGTAAATACAGGTGATGAGCTTGAGTATCAAATCAATTTAGAGGGTATGAATCGCAATGCGGTAAATAATATATTCCATGATATTACCTATCAGATTCAAAAGCTAAACGAGCAAGAGATATTAAAAGCGTTTGAAAAAGATATAGGTCATATTGTAATCGGGCAGGTAGTGCATGTCGATGATGAGGGGAATACTTCCATAGAGATAGGTGAAACTCGTGCGATATTATCGCTTAAAAATCGCATTAAAGGTGAGAAGTTTAAAGTCGGGCAGCCAGTGCGATCTATCCTAAAATCTGTTAGAATCACAAAAAATGGTGTTAAAATCGAGCTTTCACGCACAACACCAAAGCTACTAGAAGAGCTACTCATGCTTGAAGTGCCAGAAATAAAAGATGGCGAAGTCTCAATCTATAAAATCGCACGCATACCCGGTGAAAAGGCAAAAGTAGCCCTTTATACAAATAATCCAAAGATTGATCCAATCGGCTCTGCTGTCGGTGCAAGAGGCGTGAGAATTAATGCTGTAAGCAAAGAATTACACGGCGAAAATATAGACTGCATTGAATACTCAAGTGTGCCAGAAATCTTTGTAGCAAAGTCTCTATCACCAGCCCAAGTTATTTCTGTGAAATTGCAGAAAGCAGATACAGAAGAAGAAAAGCCAAAGGCAATAGTGCAAATCGCAAAATCACAAAAGTCAAAAGCCATTGGTAAAGCAGGTGTGAATATCCGCCTTGCAAGTATGCTAACAGGCTATGACTTTGAGTTACAAGAAGTAGCTGATAAGCCTAGCGAGCAAATAACAACTAAAGATTCCACAGAAAAAGATGAAGACAAAAAGCTAGGACTAGAAGCATTAGAATCTCTTTTTAAAGGCAACTCATAATGGCATTACTCTCACTCAATGAGATAAGTAAGCAATATGATACAAAGCTACTTTTAAAAGAAACGCATTTTAGTGTTGACACACATGAAAAAGTCGCAATAATAGGCAAAAATGGCTGTGGTAAAAGCACACTTTTACAAATCATAGAAGGAAAAATAGCACAAGATTCTGGACAAAGAATTGTAAAAAATGATATTGAGATTCTATCCCTGCCGCAACATATTAGCTTTAATCCCAATCATAGCGTAACAGAAGTACTTGAAAATAGCCTTTATAATCTCAAGCAATCACATAAAAGACTACAAGAAATCATGCAGCAAGAAGACTTTGCAAACAATGCCTTGCTATCAACAGAATATAATATGCTACATTCATACATTGATAGGCATGATGGCTGGGATTTGGATCTTAAAGTAAAAAATATTATGCACTCTTTTGGACTAGAATGCTTTGCTGATAGACTTGCTATAACGCTAAGTGGGGGCGAGCAAAAAAGGATTATGTTAGCAAGCATTCTTATTAAAAGTGCGGATATTATTATCCTTGATGAGCCGACAAACCACCTTGATGTAGATATGGTTGCTTTCTTAGAAAATTATTTGAAAAACATGCAAGCAAGTATTATTTTTATCAGTCATGATAGATATTTTATTGATAATCTTGCTACAAGGATTGTAGAGCTTGATAATGCTAAGCTTACAAATTTTAGCGGTGGTTACCTTTCATATCTTCAAGCAAAAGCACAAATGCTAGCAAATCTCATGAAAGAAAATGAAGCCTTAAAAAAGATTCTAAAAACAGAAGAGCAATGGCTACAAAAAGGCGTGCAAGCAAGAAGAAAAAGAAATGAAGGCAGAAAAGAGCGGCTAATGCAGTTGCGAGAAAAAGTAAAATCCATGCCAAGCCTTGCTAGAAGTATCACTCAAACACTTGAAAAAACACTCAAAGAATTGCCAAAAGATTCTATAAAAAACACAAAGAAAATGCTATTTGAATTAAAAGATATTACACTTTATATCCATGATAAGCCACTTCTTAAGAATCTTAATCTGCGTATTATGCAGCAAGAAAAAATCGCCATTGTAGGAAAAAATGGCAGCGGTAAAAGCACTTTGCTTCATTGTCTTTTGCATGAAGACCCCTTATTTCTAAAAGCAAAAGGCATTCATTTTCAAGGCGAGATATTAAGAGGCGATATAAATATTGGCTATTTTGACCAGCATAAAAAAATGCTAGATTCCACAAAAACACTCATTGAGACATTTTGCCCTAATGGCGGGGATAGAGTGAGTGTGCGTGGCAAAAATATACATGTGTATGGCTATCTCAAAAGTTTTTTATTTCCTAAGGAAGATTTAGATAAAAAGATAGGTATGCTTAGCGGTGGGGAGCAATCAAGGGTGGCACTTGCCCTATTGTTTTCAAAGCAGTATGACTGCCTTATCCTTGATGAACCTACAAATGACTTAGACATTGCGACAATGAATATTTTAGAAGATTATCTTATGCAAAGTGAATGTGCCATCATTTTTGTAAGCCATGATAGATATTTTACAGATAAAATCGCACAGCGACTTTTAGTCTTACAAAATTCTATGGATTCTATGCAGCAAAACTATATTATCACTCATGCGAAATATAGTGAGTTTTTAGACACACAAAGCGAGTTGCAAGAGATTTATACATTGCAAAATGAACTCAAAGATTCTAAAGGACAAGATTCTATACAGACTGAAACAAAATCTAATAAAACACAAGAGATTCCAAAAAATGAAGCAAAACCAAAAAAGCTAAGCTATAAAGACCAAAGGGAATATGATAGCTTAGAAGAAGATATAGAGAGACTTGAAGCATGTATTAAAGATTTAGAATATAAGCTAGGCACACCAAGTGAATACGAAAAATATGGAATCCAAACTTTAAGTAATGAATTAGAAGAAGCAAAAAAAGCCCTTGATTATAAATGGCAGAGATATGAAGAATTGAGTATGAAACTATAAAGTGTTCCGTTCAAAATCTCAACTATTTGAGTGGGTGCAAAATAATAAGATATTAGATTCTATATTTTAAGCGAGTAAATCTGGTTTAACTTGCTTCTATATTGTGTAATATTGTCACTATTAATAAAAAATTATTTTATAAGATTTTTAGTTTTCTAAATCAAACTTTCTACTTTAATCGATTATTTTTTATTACAAAACATTTTGTTTATAATATATAGAGATTTTTACATATCTTTTCCAAAAATTCTATATATCATAATAAAATATTAGGGATAATGATTTATTTCAAGTTTCTTAATCACTTAGAATTTGATTTTGCTTAAAAACTTTTAAGCATAAGAATGTTTTAAATTTAGCTAATTCACAAAAAAACTAAAAGAAGTGATAAAACCGCATTCCATGCTTAAAATTGCAGAATCTACAACTTTAACATAAGATATTTATTAATGCTCCTCAATTGGCACAAGTCGGCTTTCCATATTTTGTTCTGTTTCATAAGCAGCAATTATTTCTCGCACTCTTTCGCCTTCAATCACCTCTTTTTCAAGTAGCTCTTGTGCCATAGTCTCAATAGCACCGCGATAATCGCGTAAAGTTTGTTTGACATGTGTGTAATGCTCTTCTAGCTTTGTTTGGATAAAGGTATCCATTTTTTGTGCGGTTTCGTTGCTATATTCTCTTGAGTTACCACCGCCACCGCCAAGGAATCTATTTCTAGCAGTAAAGTCTTCAAGCACCATAAGCCCAGAAACATCAGTCATACCATAATATACTGCCATGTTTTTAAGAATGCCTGTCGCACGGCGTAAATCATCAGAAGCACCATTTGATATTTCTTCTAAAAAGACTTCTTCAGCGCCCCTACCACCAAGCAATACATCAATGGTTGCTAACATTTCATGCTTTTGTTCTAAATGGCGATTTTCTTCAGGTGTGTGTAGCGTATAGCCCAACGCACCCATGCCACGCGGGATAATAGAGACTTTATTTACCCTATGTGCCCCTTTTGTAACCTCACCCATTAAAGCATGTCCGCTTTCATGATAAGCGACTATCTTTTTCTCTTTTGGTGAAAGTCTGCGGGATTTCTTCTCTAAGCCTATCATAGTTCGTTCCATCGCTTCTTTGAAATGCTTTTGTGAGACTTCTTTTTTATTCTCTCTACCTGCAAGTAGTGCTGCTTCATTAATAATATTTGCCAAATCAGCACCTGCTAAACCAGCCGTAAATTTCGCGATTTCATTTAAATCCACATCTCTACTTAATTTCACACCTTTAATATGCACTTTTAGAATCTCAATACGCCCTTTAAAGTCCGGTGCATCAACTAATACTTGTCTATCAAATCTGCCCGGTCTAAGAAGTGCTGGATCAAGGATTTCAGGTCTGTTTGTAGCGGCTAAAACAATAACGGGTGCATTACTGCCAAATCCATCCATTTCTGCTAAAAGCTGATTTAGTGTCTGCTCTCTTTCATCATTGCCACCGACAACAGACCCTGCCGCACGGCTTTTTCCTATCGCATCAATCTCATCGATAAAGATAATACTTGGGGCTTCCTTTTTTGCCTTTTCAAATAAATCACGCACACGACTTGCACCAAGCCCCACAAACATTTCAATAAAGCTACTACCACTCATTGAGAAAAAGGGGACATTCGCTTCCCCTGCGACAGCCTTTGCAAGTAAGGTTTTACCAGTCCCCGGAGGTCCTACAAGTAATACACCCTTTGGAATCTTCGCTCCAACTGCTGCATATCTATCAGGGTATTTTAAGAAATCCACGACTTCTACAACCTCTTCTTTTGCTTCCTTGTTACCTGCCATATCATCAAATCGCACATTTGGTCGTTCTGCATTAATCAACTTGTTTGCATTGCCTAACCCAAACATACCGCCACCCATATTGCGTTGTATGCGACTTGTTAAAAGCATCCAAAGTCCTATGAAAATAAACATAGGGAGTAGCCAACCGATTAAATCTGTAAAAAAGTTTTGCTCACTAAATCCGCTATAGCTTACCTTATGTTCGTCTAAAAGCGGCACAAGCGTTGTATCTTGCACTTTTTTTGTTGTGTAATAGATAGTGGGATTGATAGTTTTACTCACACCTTTTACCATTGTTTGACCGATAGATACACTCTGAATCTGCCCGCTTTTAATAAGCTGTTTAAACTCTGAATATTCAATCGTTTGACTAACGCTATTACCACCTAATCTACCAAAAATACTAGAATCATCAGTAGAAAAAGACTTATATAAAATGATTGATACAATTCCAAGAATAATAAAAATAAAAACAGGATTTTTTGATATTGGCGGTTTGCCATTGTTTGAATCATTATTTGCCATTTTTTCCTCTTTTAAAAATACAAAATTACGCAATTATATTATTTTTTTATAAACTTGAAACATAACCATTCATCAATTTGCTTTTTTTCTAGTAGGGTTAGCTCTTTAAAACCTTCAAGTATTTTTGCTTCATGCTCTTGTAAAATGCCAGATAAAATCAAGATTCCATCTTGTTTGAGATAAAATATTAAATCTTTTTTAAGCAGTAAAAGCACAGAGCTAACAATATTTGCACATATTACATCATAGCTTTTTGGCACTTCAAATTGCTTTAAACTCTGCAAGCTACCCTGCCATATTTCTTTGTATAAAAGGTTGTTTATCGCAAAGTTTTTCTTACTTTGATTGCAAGCTTCTATATCTGTATCACACGCATATATATTTGCATGCAGTTTTGCGGCAACAAGCGATAAAATGCCACTACCACAACCTACATCAAGCATGTTTTTATCGCTTAAGTCCAGTTTGCTAAGCAAGTCAATACACATAGCTGTTGTCGCATGGTGTCCGCTCCCAAAGCTAAGTGATGGATCAATGATTAGATTCTCATAATCCCTATTTTCTTCATGCCAACTTGGGCGGATATAGAATCTAGCGCATATAACAGGTTTTATACTTTGCTTGTATTCTGTAATCCAGTCTTTATTTTGACATAAGAAAATATTTGCATTGATTGTAATTTGTGGAATCTTGGGGGTATATTTTGGGCTATTTTTACAAAAAAGTAAATGCTTTGCTTGTGCTTTTTTTAGCTTTTTATTTGCATGGGCTATAAGTTTCTTATTAAGAAAATCGCCTTTTTTCTCTTTTAAATTCCTTTGGGCTAGTAACTCTTTGGCTATAAAAGGCGTGTAAGAAGATTGTTTAAAATCATAATGGCATGAATGCAGATTCTGTGTTTCTCTCTGTGTTTTCATGATCTTTTTAGATGAAATAAGTGGTAGGTTATAAAGCATTATCTCATCTGTGTTTATATCAAAACTTTTTGCTATCTCTTGTATTTTTATATGTATTTCTTGCAAAATAGATTCTATCTCACTTTGAGATTTATCTGTCCGCCAGATAAGCTTTTGTCCTTTAGAATCTAGTGATAGCATATTACTATCAAGCTGTTTTCCTTTTATCGTGTATGGCAATAGCTGATTATCATTCATTGGAATCCTTTTTCTAGTCTTTAAAATGGGTAGTCAATGCGAAATTATAACAAAACAAAGCATGGATATAAATTTACACTACAAAGCAAAAACCTATAAAAATACATTATAATTACGCAATTTATACAAGCGAGAAAACAATGACAAATAAGCGTTATACAGATTCTGAAATATTAGATCTCATGCAAAATGCTTCTCTCAAAGAGTTAGGCAAAATGGCGTATGAAACTAAGAAGGCATTACACCCTGATAATATCACTTCATTCATTGTAGATAGGAATATTAACTATACAAATATTTGCTGGGTGGATTGTAAATTTTGTGCGTTTAAGAGAAAGTTGGGGCAAGAGGGGGAATATATCTTAAGCTTTGATGAGATAGATTCTAAGATTGATGAGCTTTTAGCTATTGGTGGCACACAGATTCTATTTCAAGGTGGGGTGCATCCTAAGCTAAAGATTGATTATTATGAGAATCTTGTAAAACACATTGCTGAAAAATATCCAAGCATTACGATACATGGATTTTCAGCGATTGAGATTAACTATATCGCAAAAATCTCAAAGCTAACAATACATGAAGTTTTAGTGCGTTTGCAAAAGGCTGGACTCTCTTCAATCCCGGGTGCTGGGGCAGAAATCCTTAGTGATTCTGTGCGTGATATTATCGCTCCTAAAAAACTTAGTGCTGATGAGTGGATTATGGTGCATAGAGAAGCACATAAAATTGATATGAAAACTACTGCTACAATGATGTTTGGGAGTATAGAAAGAGATGAAGATATTATAGAGCATTGGCGTAGAGTAAGGGATTTGCAAGATGAGTTTGGTGGCTTTAGAGCGTTTATCTTATGGAGTTTTCAACCTTTAAATACGCCGCTTAGCGCTGAGTTTCCGCATTTACAAAAGGCGAGTTCAAATAGGTATTTGCGACTTTTAGCATGCAGTAGGTTATATCTTGATAATATTGCAAATATCCAAAGTAGTTGGGTAACGCAAGGTAGCCATATAGGGCAGTTAGCCCTTTTATTTGGTGCAAATGATCTGGGTAGCACTATGATGGAAGAAAATGTCGTCTCATCAGCTGGGGCATGCTACTCTATGAGTAAAAATGAGATGATTAAGCTTATACAAGATATTGGCGAAATCCCTGCTAAACGAAACACAGCGTATGAAATGCTTGAGGTTTATTGAGTAATTGATTCTGAGATGTTTGATAGGCATTAGAATCTAAATTTCGTTTATTTTTCACATATATCATACCAGTAATCACCGCCAGTTATATTTTGATTTATTTCATTAGCCAATCTTGTAAGATGTGCATTTGTAAAGGCTTTGCCATTAGCACATTTTCCACTGATTAGTTTGCTATTTTGTGCGTTTGCTTGCCAGATTAGCCTGTTTCCTTTATAATAAACTTTTACAATGCCATTGATTTTACTATTTGTGTATGGCATTTTCGAAAATATATCTCCGCTTCGACAATAGTGTTTGTCAACGCCATCCTTTTTTTCATTTTCTCTCCTTGCTACCACCTAAAATATATTGTATTGGCTTACCTTTTGCCCTATTCATTAAAAACCCAATCCACTCATTATTGTTATTATATAGCGTTTTTAGTGGTAGATATATATGTTGCTTGGAATATTCATCAAGCTTTACTTCTTCAAACTTTTTTAGTTTTTGTTGTGTGTATTTTGGGACTTTTAATTGATCTTTGTTGTGTTCATCTGTTTTATAAATCTTTGCTAAATAGTTAGAATCTGTTTCATATACAATGCCTTCCCCACCTTTTGCTAATTCTTTTGTAAGCTTTATGGCGACCGGTTTGTTCTTGTCTTTATAATGTATTGTTTCATTAAGTGCCGGAATGTTCCCCTTTATTTTTATTTTGTCTGTATTTAGTTTTTTTGTTTGTGTTCTATGTGTTTGCGATTTAGTTTTGCCTTTATTAAAGAAACTAAAATCCTTTTTGCCGAAAAATACCGCCGTCTTTTTACGCCTTAATACTTGATTACCCGTTATAATATCGCCAACTATGACTAAAATCTTTTTGTTTTTATTTGCAAGTATGGCTTCATTTATAGTATTATATTCTTGACTAACTACAATGTATTTTTGTATTCCAAAATATTTTTTGTAGATTCTAGGATCTCCTTGTAATTTTTCAAATATGCTATATGGTAAATAAATTCTCTTTTTGAGTTTTTTCAAAATTGGTTCTAAAACCAAATCATACTCATTATCAAAGGATATTTTGGCAAGTGAATATCCATCAATAAGCAATAAATCATGCTGAATAAAAAGTGATTCTAAGTCGAGTTTCTGAGACATGATGTAAGATATTATGAGAAAACTCAAGTTAAATTCGGCCCTTGGATTGCACCACAAACACATTAACAAACCAAATGTCTCGACTTAGAACTTGAAATGTAAAATATAAAGTCAAATGTATTGCAAATGCTCACATTGGTCAAACAGTTATCAATAAAATCCACCCTTTATATAATAAAAAATCAAAATTACAATATGTAGTTTAACTTTTTGTGTTAGCATTTTGCTTTACAAAAATTCAAAATTACAAGGTGAGTTTATGAAAAAATCATTTCTTTTCACTTCAGAATCTGTAACTGAAGGACATCCAGACAAAATGGCAGACCAAATCAGTGATGCGGTGCTTGACTACATCATTGAGCGGGATAAAAATGCGCGTGTAGCGTGTGAGACGCTTGTAAGCAATGGCTTTTGTGTCATCGCAGGCGAGCTAAAGACAAGCGTATATGCCCCTATGCAAGAAATCGCTAGAAAAGTCGTGCAAGAAATCGGCTACACAGACGCGCTTTATGGCTTTGACTACCGCAGCGCAGCAGTGCTAAATGGCATTGGTGAGCAAAGCCCAGATATTAATCAAGGCGTAGATAGAGCCGATGGCGAGATAGGTGCGGGCGATCAAGGGCTTATGTTTGGCTATGCCTGCCGTGAGACGCCTTCTCTTATGCCCCTACCCATTTGGCTCTCTCACCGCATTACAGAGGGCTTAGCAGTAAAACGCAAAGATGGCACGCTACCTTTTTTACGCCCAGATGGCAAGTCTCAAGTTACTGTGCGTTATGAAGATGGCAAACCTGTAAGTATTGATACAATCGTTATCTCAACGCAGCACAGCCCAGAGACACAGCAAAGCCATTTGAAAGATTCAGTCATTGAAGAAATCGTGCAAAAGGTAATCCCACAAGAGTATTTAAACGATAATATCCGCTATTTTGTCAATCCCACAGGCAAATTTGTCATCGGCGGACCACAAGGCGATGCAGGGCTAACCGGACGAAAAATCATCGTGGATACTTATGGCGGGAGCTGTCCGCACGGAGGTGGGGCATTTAGCGGGAAAGACCCTAGCAAAGTAGATAGAAGTGCGGCGTATGCAGCACGATATGTGGCGAAAAATCTTGTCGCAAGTGGCGTGTGTGATAAAGCGGTGGTGCAGGTAGCCTATGCGATTGGCGTGGTAGAGCCTGTATCAATCCTTGTAGATACGCAAGGCACAGGCAAGGTGGAAGATTCTGTGCTGACAGAATGCGTGAAAAAGGTCTTTAGACTTACACCTAAGGGCATTATAGAATCTTTAGATTTGCTACGCCCCATCTATCGCAAAACTGCGGCGTATGGACACTTTGGACGAGAGTTGCCGGAATTTTCTTGGGAGAAAACGGATAAAGTTGAAGAAATTAGAGAGTTTTGTGGAATGAAGTAGAAAGCAGTTTAGAATCTTGTTGCTTTTACTAAGTTTATTCAAATGTAGTATTTTGAGAAACATTATTACAAACAAAAAGCTAAAATTTATTAGTTTTTATGGAATCTAGTTTGTATAGCAAATGCCAATTAACTAGATTCTATATTTGCAAAGATTTGTGGTGTGTAATTTATAGAATCTATACTCTAGCGTTTTGTATTTTGTAAAATTATCATTATGTTTATGTATATCTAAATCATTAAATAAGGCTTTATTGCTATATATAACAAAGTCTTTTAAATCTTTTTCAAGTATTGCTTTATGGTGTTTTGTTTTAGGTAATTTAAATATTATCTTATATTTAATCCTATCACATACACTATACTCTATGTAATCATAAGCTATGCAATAATCAAATACACGCTTTAACGCCCTGTATAGTTGGTAACATATATTTAATTTTTTTCTTACTTGATAGCTTTGCAAAAACTCTAAAATATCATTTTTAGTAATATCTTGTATTAGCTTATTACCAAACACTTTTAAAAGCGGCTTTGATTGGTGTATATATTGCTTTTTTGTAGTTTCTCTTATGCTTTGTTTTTCTATCCATTCATTAAATACATGCTTAAAAGTAAGCTTTGCATTTTTATCTTTATCTTGCATGTATTGCAAGTAGTCTTTAAGGCTTAATCCTTTTTCTTTAAATTCTAAGCTTTGCAATATAGAATTATATTCTGTTGTTATATCCCTTGCTTTATCAAGGCTTATATGTGGATATTGTCCTATTGTAAGCTTATATATTCTATTGCTAGATTTATATTTAAATATAAAAGCCTTAGATATGCCCTGCTTGTTTTGTCTTAAGTAAAGATATAAACCCTTGCAAGTGCTATCACTTACTAATAAATCTTTACTTGTATTATTTGCATTACTTGCTTTGTTATTAGCATTAGCTTTATTACTTGCTTTGTTAATGCTATTTTCAAAGATTGTTATAACCCTTTTTATATCATGTAGTGTTGTATATTGCATGTTTATCATTCCTTATAAAATAGTGTTTGTTATCTACTTTATAAAGTATGTTTAGTAGTGTTTGCATGTAAGGTTATTATGTTTTGCAAGTGTATTAATGTTTTTGCATTGCATACTAAGAGCCGAGCATAACAAGCTTATAACCTCATCATGTAATATATTTGCTTAATGTTGAGGTTAGCAAAGCATAACACATAACATAAAAAGTAACATATAAAGCAAGTATTGCATACATATATACTTTAAATGCTTTATATGTTTTAAATTATGTTATAATCCTTACATGCTTAACGCATATAAACTACACTTAAGCATATAATGTAACTTTTTGCATTTACGCATTATATGCCCCTTTAAAGCTTACAAATCCCTTTTATTTCAAATCTTACAAAGTATCAAATATAAATTACATAACACATTTAATAATCTTGTATTGCTTAATGCTTATGCTTTGTTTTGCATTGCAATTACTTTATAAGCCTTTGCATGTATATTAATGCCTTGCTTAGTATGTGTAACTAATTGCTTTATATTGTTTTGCTTAGTTTGCATTGTATGCCACACATAAAAGTATATGTAAGCCTTTGCATGTGTTAAGCATTAATATTGCATACTAGCATATACATTACACACATAATAACATTAATGCTTATGCGTGTTTTCACAAATACAAATAAAGCTTTTACAAATTACAAAGTATATAAAACACTTGATACAAAATAATTTTTAAAGCGTTACAAATTAATTAATACTTTGATACAAATTAAAATTACACAAGCAAATAATGCTTTAATTTTTGCATTCTTTACTTAATGGATTTTATAAGCTTTTATTGTGTAGTTTTATATGCTTTATTAGCACATAAAACATACTTTAATATGTAGTAATGTTTTTGTGTATCCTTTTGTGTATCCTTTTTTAGAATACATTCAAAAATACACATAAGATACAAACAAAAAAACATCGAGTGGAAGTAAAAAAAAGGAATTATAACATATAAGCATATTATAAAACACTTATGCAAAAAACCCTTTATATAAGGCTTTTATGTGTTTGTGTGTTTTTGAGTTAGTGATTAAGTGTTTTTTTGAGTTGCTAAGTGAATATAAAAACATATATTTTATTTTAAGTTTATTTTATAGAGAAATAATGTAAAATTTGACAGAATATTTCGGCAAAAGTGGGGTTTTATGCGTTTTGTATTCTTTGTGATGGCTACATTTTCTGTGTGTTTTGCAAATATACTAGATTCCATACGCACAGAACACCCAAAGAATTTCAGCAAAGAGACTTGGGAAGTCCATACGCAACAATGCCTTAATAAAAATGCAGAATCATGTAAAATCGTCATTGAAATCGGCTTAAAAACCCTAGATGAATGCAAAGCAAAAAATGAATGTAGCGTGATAGGCGAAATATTTTTATATGCAGATTCTATAAAACGAGCAATGTCTTATTTTGAAAAAGCATGTGATAAAAAAGATATGAATGGTTGCTACTTTATCGGCTTATATAAAGCACAGAATAATAATTTTGTAGAGGCAATGCCATATTTTGAAAAAGCATGTGATAAAAAACACGCCCCATCATGTTTTATGAATGCCAACTTTTATGAGCATGGCAAAGGTGTAAGACAAGACTATGAAAAAGCCGCTACACTCTATAAAAAATCATGTAAATTAAAGTATCCTAATGCCTGTTTCACACTTGGCAACTTACATGAAGCAGGAAAAGCCTTAGCACATAATCTATCGCTTGCAAAAGAGTTTTATGGCAAGGCATGCGATATGGGTATGCAAAAAGGTTGTGATTCCTACAAAGAGCTCAATCAATCTGGAATCCCCTCACTTTATCAGGATAAAAATGTGTTTGATTAAGAACCATTGAGTAACAATGTGATGTGATGGATTGTAAAATACTGAATCCGTATTTCATTTTTTGATTTCTGATTTGTTTAAATTAATGCGTAATCTAGCCTCATAGATTTTTATAACCCTCCCCCATAATATTGATAAATGATGTTTAATTGCTCTTTGTTGCAGAGTCTTGCTAAACTAGGCTTTACTAAGATTATATTCATATAAAAGCAAACTAGTTTTATAGTATTTTTGCTAAATGCTCTTGTAGTTGTAAGATTTTGTTTTTATTGGCAAAAAAGCTATTTGTGTTTGCGATTAGATAGGCGCTTGATTCCATGATGACTTCATCTATTTGTAGATTATTTTGCTTCATGGTGCTGCCTGTTTCCACTATATCTACGATTCCATCTGCAAGATTGACTAATGGGGCAAGCTCTATCGAGCCATAAAGTTTTATAACATCAACGGCGATAGCACGGGCAGAAAAGAAGTTTTGGGTAATGTTTGTCATTTTTGTAGCGATTTTTATGCGGGGTTTGAGATAGTTTATAGGTTTGCCACATTCACTCCCAAGTACGACTTTGCATTTACCGATTTGAAGATTTAATAGCCTTGCGACATCAATATCTTTGTGTTCTTCAAGCACATCAAGCCCTACGACGCCTAAGTCTGCTGCTCCATAATGCACATAGGTTGGCACATCTTGATTTCTCACAAGTAAAAATGTGAAATTCTCATCTTTTAAAACGAGTTTTCTGTCATCAAATTGTATTTTTTTATTGAGAATCTTTGCAAAAAGCGATAAGGTCTCATCTGCTATTCTTCCCTTTGGAAGTGCGATCGTAAGCATATATGTCCTTTTAAATTATATTATTTTCTTTTAGGGCTTGTTGCATACCTTTGAAAATCAAGGTATTATCAAATATGCTGTTTTCAAAATATTTAGCAAAAAATTTACCATCACCACCTGTAAAATACATTTTTTTGGTTTGTGTAGTATGCTTTAGCATGAGTATGATGCTTTTTAAGATTCCAAAGCTTATTGCCTCTTTTGTGCTGCGTGGTGGTGCGTATAGATTCACACTTAAATCAAGTGGGACATGTAGGGCAGGGGATATACACTGATAGAGATGCTGATATGAGCTTATGCCGGGCAGAATGTAGCCACCTACATGCTGATTATCCTCCATAATATCAATAGTGATAGCACTTCCTGCATCAACGATTACCCCATTGCTAATGGCTTTACATGCTGCTTTTCTATCAATCCCTAAGCCTTGATATACGCCTTGTAGCTGTATGAATTTTTCAAGATTAATGCAAGTTTTATGAGAATCTAATAGCTTTTTTTCAAAGTTTGGATTTACGCTAATGTAGTAGATTGGAATATGAGGCTTTTTTAGAGAAATATTATTTGGATTCTCTCGCCAGATTCTACCTGCATAATAAAAATGCAAAAAAGAATTGCCTATATCACATAAAACAATGCTTGCCATTACAAACCTCCTTTCCTTACAGCTCTTTTAAATAAGATTTATTTCTTATTTTCATTCATGATTTTATTTAGCGTTTTATTAAAATCTAGAATTTTATTATTGATATATAAAATATTTTGTGTGTAAAACATTGTAACGCGTTTGCTAAACCATCTATTCATGCCAAATTTTAGCTTAAAGACTTCATAGCTAAAATCTTTGAGTGATAAATCAATTAGGTATCCACCGCTATTATCAAAGGTGTATAAATGATTATCTTTGATAATAATCCCATTGAGATTTGCATAGGGCAGTTTTACGCTTTGAAGTGTGGCTAGGGTTTTATCAAACTGATAGATTGTGCCATTGAGACTTAGGGCATAGATATGTATCCCATCAAAGTAAATATCGCGGATTTCTAGCTCTTTGCCATAAGATTCCCCGCGAATAAGTGTATAAATGCGTTTATGTGTAGCACTTACTAGCTCATCTTGCTTTACTTTGAGATAGATAATGTTGTTTAGAAATTTTTCTGTATTTACAATGATATTTTTTACACTTTTGCCTTGTGCTATATCGATTGTATTTAGTCTGCCATCAAGTGTTGGGAAAACAATCAGTGTATCAAGGATAACAGGATTTGCATGCTTTGATGAAATGGCATAGATTGATTCCTCTTTTGTTTGGAAATTAAAGGAATCTTTTGTAAGGTCATAGAGAAAAAGCGTATTGCTTGCAAGCACACCGGCGACTAGATTACCCTTTATGCTCGCACTTACAATACAGCCTTTTGTAGCGATAGCCTTTGTGTTTGGTCTATCAAGGCTTATCGTATTGTTGTCTTGTAATAGCGGGATAATGAGAAGCTCAGCACAGCCATTGCTTACAAGCCATTGTTTAGAGTCTGCATAAAGCAAGTTTTCATTCTCATTAAGCGTGATATTTGATAAGCCATTTTCTGTAATGACCGCGTTATTTTTTAGCTTAGCACTTGCTTGATTGCTACTTGCTAGGGGCTTTTCTAGTTTGCCATTAAACTCGATTTTACCTTGAATATGCTCTGGTTTGAAATCTTTTTGAGAATCACAACCACTATAAAATACAAGCAACAAACATATAATCATGCAATATGATACTTTTATGAAGTTTGGCTTGAGATTGTCTAAGATATGTTTGAAAATATGCAGGGTCTTAGAAATGTGAATGAGATATGAAGTAGGTGCTTGATACATTATTGTCCTTGCTCTGTTGCTTTATCTTCTTTTGTTGGCGAATCTGTGTTCTGTGTATTTGAGTCTTGATTACTCACACCATAGTGTTTGAGTAAAGTTGCCATTTCTGCTACAAGTTTATTATTATCTCTTGGCTGGATAGATTCTAGAATCTCTCTTGCTTTTTGCGTGTTGTTATTTTGTATATATAAATATGCGGCTAGAAATCTTGCTCTATCTCTTAGTATAGGCATAGAATCTGTTTTAAAATTCTCAAGTAACTCTAGCTTTTCGCCAAATACCGCGTATTGATAACTAGCGAGTGTAGCAACAAGCTCATTATTTGACTTGCTTAACTGCTCTAAAACAGCAAGATTCTCATCACTTTTTAACTGCAATAGGCTTAGATTCTGTAACTGCGTATAGCGATAGAAATCATATAAATCCGGCTTTATTGTAGCAAGTGTTTCTTCTGTTTTCTTTCTGTCTTCTTCGGTGAGATTTTTGCTATACAAGGTATTCATTAGCTCATTTGCTTGTGAGTTTGTCCTATGTTCTGTGTAGGCTCTAATCCCCATATATATACCAAAAAGCACTAATAACGCTACGGCAAGGAATAAAAAATTCTTGTATTTTTTATAGAATGTTTCAAGTTTAAATGCACTTACAAGTAGATTTTGGTCTTTTGTAAGCTTATCTTTTACATCATGGAGATTTTTTTCTATTGACATGTTACGCCTTAAGATTCTAATTTTAGGATTCTAGTTACAATGATTTAGAGTTAAATTTGGAATAATAGCATAAGAATTTCAACAAAATAGCTTTACGCTCTCAATTCATGCGTATTTTCTTGCTAAGTTTTCTTATTTATGTATGCCATTGTATTGTGTGAAAAAAATGCGGTTTATAACGACCAAATTTTCCTACAACATGGATTTGTGTCCGCGTAGAATCTGCTATGCGTTGCAAGGCGAAAAGATTCTTTTCTTTAAAGCTAAATAATAGCTCGTATTCCTCCCCGCTTTGACACACTTCTTTTTTTAGGGTAGAGTAGGGCAGTAGCGTGAGTTTATTTTGAGATTCTAACCTTTTTATCTCATTTGCTAATCCATCGCTAATATCCATACAAGCATGAAGCAATCTGTGCGATTTTTTAAGGAAAGCCATGCGTAAAAAGGGTAGGGCAAAGCGGCTATCTCTATGCGTCGTCTCTATAACATGACGAGGCAGAATATGCTTATTTGTGCCATATCGTAGTAGCTTTTTTAGCGTTTTAAAACTGCTGCCTAGATTGCCTTTTCTTATACTTGTATAGGCGAGTAAATCGCCATTTCTTACCCTGTCTCTATGGAGATATTTACCTATTAAATGACCTATTAGCGTGATATGAAATGAGAGTTCCCTGCCACACATTGTATCGCCACCTATAAGTTTAATGTTATATTCCTTGCAAACGCTTGTAATGCCTTGTATCACTTCTTTTATCTGCGTATTTTTCATATCTTTATGAAGCACGATAGAGAGTAGGGCGTATTGCGGTAATGCCCCAGAGCTTAATATATCAGAGACATTGACTAGAAAAGCCTTTTTTGCTAGGTTTTCATAACTTAGCCATTTATTTTTAGAATCTCTATCTTTATGGGTGGGGGTAGGGCTTTTTGTGTATTTTGACAAGACTTTAGAATCTAGCTCGTTTGGGTAGTGGCAGGGTTTAGGGTGCAAAAAATTAGAATCTTTATGACACATTTTAAAATGAATGTTTTCTACAAAGCTATCAGCCGCAATAATATATCTTTTATCCTTAAAAAGTAGCGGTGATAGTAAAGCACAATCATCATTTAGATTTTGTGTGATACCACTTTGTGCTAAAAGGTTTAAAAAATATGATTCTTTATCCATAGTATCCCTTTAAGTTATTAGAGTTATGGGTTGATGATAATTGCATATTAGGGCAATTTAATGTTTATGTTAAAAACATGTTATAATACCGCATAAAAGCCATTAGGAATAAATTTTATATGCAAGATTCTAAAAACGATACATTACCAAGCGATATTAACACACAAGAAAATAATGATATGTCTCCACAAGATAATACAGAATCCTTGCGAGATATGGAATCTATACAAGAAGATTCTTTTAACTCTCAAGTAGATTCTATGGAATCTAATGATTTGAATACTATAGATTTAGATACAAACCAAAATGATATAGATGATAATGCCCCACAAGATATTCTTAATGATATTGTGCTAGATTCTAGAGAATTTACACCGGATAATATAGCATTTAATAATGAAGTGATAAATGAGTTAGAATCACAAGCACAACAAGAAAATACAGATATAAATGAAGCAATAGAATCTAATGTTATAAATCATCTAAACGAAACACAAAATGATTTAAATACAGATTTATTACACGAAGTAAATGTGCCGCATGATTTAAAAGAAGAGATACTAGAATCTAATACTACACAAATATCTAAAGATTCTCATAATACACAACAAGAGATTCACGCAGAAGAGCTCAATAAAGAAGATTTATTTGACAATATCATCTTGCAAAAATCACATAATGAAGTAAAACCTAAAACATACAAATGGCAATATCTAGTCTATTCTAAGCGAGTGTTTATAAGCTTAGTGTGTATTGCCTTTGTGGTAGGCAGCTATGCTGTGTATCTATTCTTTGGTTCTACTTCGCTTGAAGTATTATGGGATCTACATAAAACAAGAAATGCCTTGCGTCTTGAGGTAGAGCAAAGCAGACTAGATAATGCTACATTGCAAAGAGATGTCCTTGAATTGAGGGCGCTTGAGCCAAAATAGAATTTATAGATTCTAAAAATTGTCATACTAAGCAAAGCAAAGGTCTAACATAGAATCTCAACAAGATATTTCATGTTTACGCACTCGCACGAGCAAAGCTCTTGCCCACACTTGCAAATATGACAAAGAATCTAGATTTTATAAATTTGCACCCACCCAAATGGTAGAGAAACCGGAATCTTATCTAAACATTATACTTAAAATCCCGTTGCCCTTATGCCAATGCCTATACGATGTGCTGGTATATTGTATTCATACAAGCTATTTGCATAGCCATAGAAATACTGCCCATACACTGCGAAAAACTTACTCACCTCATACGCATAACCAAGCTGCAATGAGCCATGATAGTGTGTATAATCGCTAATAATGGGTGCTACATGCAATTCAACAAAATGCTTTTTATGCTTGTAATAAAGTCTTGCGTTTGCATAGCCCATGTAGAGACTAATATCTGGGTTATCTTTTCGTTTTGGGATATAGGGCCATGCTGTGATATGTATGCCAAAGGTAGAGTTTTTCACAACTTTTTCCCAAATGAGTTCTAGCATGATTCTATTTCCCATGCTTCTTGAGCGGCATTTCTCCGGAGTTAAAGGGTTTCTGTTGCTATCTCTCAAACACTCATCGCCACCGATACCATTGCTAAAATGCAGGTAGCCAATGCGTAATTCCTTGATTTTACCGCCCTTGCCACCAAAAAGATTCCAATCGGCTGGATAGGAATAAAAGATTGATGGCTTATAGTTTGAATCTCGCACAGGATTAGAATAGCGAAAGTTAAACTGCTGAAACCATGAAGTCTGCGTATAAGCAAAAAAGAGTGAGCCTTTACTCCAAAACGCCCCTCGCCAAAGCGGCACTTTAAAGCTTACCTGAAACTTCAATTCACCGGGGACATTGTTGCCATAGATTCCAAAAGGTGGCAAGCTATATGAATACACAAAGTAAGTCCCCTCATGTTCCAATACTCGCATAAAATCTGTATAGCTTTTCTCTGCTTGTTTTGTGCGTTCTTTATAAGTGTCTATATCGAAAAAGTGATTTTTTAGCTTTGTTAGGGTGGTGTTTTCTGGTTTGGATTCTAGATTCTGTGCTAAATTTGGGTGGGCTACGGGGTTTAGGGCGTAATTTACAGAATCTAGATTCTGTAAAGATTTGCCCTTGTCTATACAATTTGGGCGATTGAGCGAATTATGATGGATAGTCATATCGCTTAGATAACTCCCACCATCATAATTCAGCCAAAGCCCGTCCAAAGCCAGAGAGCAACCGGTAGAATTTGTGGTTTTGTTTGTGTGGTTTGTTGGTGTAGAATCTGGTATTTTGTCATTTTGAGCCGTAGGCAAAAAATCTCTTTTAGATTCTAAGTCTTTAGATACTTCGCTTTGCTTAGTATGATGATTTTTAGAATCTAAACTCCCCATATTCCCCATTATATATAGCTGATTTTGCGAAGTTATCCAAGGCATAAAATTATCATTAGCATGTGCTTGTAGAATATGATAGGTAAGCACAAAATAATAAAAGGCATATTTAATAATACGCATTGTATATCCTAAAGTAAATTTTGTGTAAAATTTATGATTATAACATGTTTTAGATTCTATAAACTACATTTATAACAATAAAAAATAAAAGTTATAATCTATTAGAATCTTTTTGTTAAAATTAGAGTTTTTTGAAAGGAAATGTATGGAAAAATTTATTGCGATAAAAGAGCGAGTTTTAAGTGCGAATGATAGAAAAGCACAGGAATTACGGGGCATTTATGATACGCATAATAAGTTTGTGATAAATCTTATGAGTAGCCCCGGAAGCGGTAAAACTACGCTTTTAGAATCTTTAAGTAAGTTTGATGACTTTAAATTCTGTGTGATTGAGGGGGATTTAGAGACCAATAGAGATGCTGATAGACTAGAAAAACAAGGCGTATTAGCAAAGCAAATCACAACAGGTGAGGCATGTCATCTTGAAGCAAATATGGTAGCAAATATACTGCCCTCACTCATGCAAGATTCTAGATTTAATCAAAGCGACTTTTTGTTTATAGAAAATGTAGGCAATCTTGTGTGTCCAGCGAGTTATGATTTGGGAGCGAATGTAAATGTTGTGTTACTTAGTGTGCCAGAGGGCGATGATAAGGTGCTAAAATATCCTTCTATGTTTTTATGTGCTGATATTGTGCTAGTTACAAAAGCTGAAATGAAAGAGTATTTTGGCTTTAAAACAGAGCAGGTGAAAAGCGATTTAGAAACCTTGCGACATGGTGTAGAGATTATGGAGATTAGCAAAGATTCTAAAGAGAGTCTCAAGAAGTTAAAAGAGTATTTCCAAACCCTAGCCTTAAGGGGATACAGAACAGATCATATATTTAAATAATGCTAAATGTTTATTTGAATAAGGTTGCCTAGTTTTTTGTTGGGAAGTATTTATTTTATTGTAGGCAGTTAATGGATTTTAATCTATTTTAATGACATTGTTGATATATTTGGTATCTTTGTTCGTTGTATGAATTGCAATTCCGCATAACACAAGCACTAAAGTCAAATTCTTGAAACTAATTTTAAGCACAAAAAAAGATTTAAAACAAAAATATTGAAACTCGATAAAATTAACACAAACTAGATTTTAATGCAAGAAATGCCTAAACCAAGCAAATAAAATAAAGCGTAGATTCCTAAACGCAATGCGTTGGCTTTGCGGTTTTGTTACTTTTGCAAGTGTTTTTGCAAGACTAAAGCTATCTTCACAATTCTTATCATAGCTAATATCATCAATCTGCATTTCTAAGCAATAAGTCGCAATCACTGCTTTTTGCGTATCAGAAAAGTCATTATTGCTCCATGCAAGATGGTGTGCTATCTCTAAAAAACGCCACTTTTTCATCTTTTTCAAGTAGATTCAACAACATGCAAAAATTCCTAAATGATGCGATAGGTTTGCATTCTATAAAAAACAAGTCAAGGAAAATAAGAATTCCGGACAACTTAACAACATTTAAAATTTCCATATAACAAATTGAGTAAAAAAGAAAAACAAAATCATAAATTACATAAGAATATCATATAACACTGCTGCTTTATGTTTATTCTGCATTACAATTAGCTTTATTCTACAAAAGGAGCAGATATGCAAAATCATACATTAAGCGAAAGTGAGCTTTATAGCTTTTTAGGTAAATATGGGATAAAAACACCAGCATGTAAAAGCGTGGGCTTGAGTGAAAAAATCACATTTGATGCTTTCCCAGCTGTTATAAAGATACAATCGCCAAAGGTAGTGCATAAAAGCGATGTAGGTGGTGTGATACTCAACCTTACAAGTAATGATGAGCTAGAGAAAGCAAGGGAACAAATCATTGCAAATCTTAAAAAGCACAATATTGAGCTTGATAGTAATGATGGCTTTATCATCACGCAAATGGTATTTGGCGAGGAGCTTTATATTGGAAGTGTGGAAGATTCTACCTTTGGGAATGTTATCTTGTTTGGCAAGGGTGGGATTTATCTTGAGCTTTATAAAGATGTGTGCTATATAGAATCTAATGCGAGAGAAGATGAGATTAAAAGGGCTTTAGCTACGACAAAAATAGCAAAGCTTTTTGATGGTTTTAGAGGCTTTGACTATAAGATTGAATGGGTGATTAATCTTGTTAAGAGTGTGCAAAAAATGTTGCAAGAAAATGAGATAAAAGAGCTTGATATAAATCCCTTAAAGCTTACAAAAGATGGCTTAGTTGCAGTCGATGCTAGAATCTTAAAAGGCAAACTAGAATATAGCGAAATACAAAGAGAGAAAAAGCGACCAGACTTCTTAAAGAATGAGCGAGTAGTGATTGTTGGGGCAAGCACGGAAAAGGGCAAAACGGGCTACACGATAGCTAAGAACGCACAAAGCTTTAAAGGCGAATTACTTTATGTCAATGCAAAAGGCGGGGAGCTTTTTGGTAAGAAATTATATAAAAGTGTGAGTGAGATTGAGGGCGATATTGATACTGCTGTGATTGTGATTGGTGCGAAATTTGTTATCCCTACAATCCATGAGTTAGTCAAAAAAGGGCTAAAAAATCTCATTATTATTACCGCAGGATTCAAAGAAAGCGGACATGATGCAGAAGAAGAAGAGATTGGTAGACTAGCAGCAACGCATAACTTCAATGTCATTGGTCCAAATTGTCTTGGATTCTATGCGAATGAAGAGAAGCTAAATATCACCTTTGGAACAGGCATGGTGCATGATGGAAGTCATGCGTTTGTATCACAAAGTGGTGCGGTTTTAGCAAGTCTTATGGATAGGGCAGCAGAGCTTGGACTTGGATTCTCACATTTAATTAGTGTTGGGAATGCGGTGGATTTAAGAAGTGCTGAAATCATTCCTATGCTAAATAATGCGAAAAGTTGTGAAAGCATTGCATTGTATTTAGAGGGCGTAGCACGCGGTAAATCCTTGTGTGAGAGCATTAGAAATTGCAATAAGCCGATATATCTTTTCAAAGCCGCAAAGTCTGAAGCCGCAAAAAAAGCCGCATTTTCACACACAGGCAATCTTAGTGGCAATTACGCTATGTTTAATGGAATCATGCAAAGCTTGGGTGTAAAAGTTGTGAATACTCTAGATTCACTACTTTTTGCACCATTGTTTAAAGATGTGAAAAATATCGCAGTCATCACAAATGCTGGAGGTCCGGGAACCGTTTTAACAGATGCAATAGCTGCGAGAAAAAAGGAATTATATGAGCTTAGTGAAGCACAAAAAAGTGAGCTAGATTCTGTCCTGCCACCAATGTGGTCGCATAATAATCCAATCGATGTAATAGGCGATGCCCTGCCAGATAGATATGAGAGTGCCTTAAAGATTGTAGATACTTTTCCAAATCTTGATTTAATCTATATGCTTATTACACCGCAAGATATGACTGATGCGTTAGGCACGGTTAAGATTCTAAAACAATATACATTTAAGCATAAAGTTGTGCCAATTTTACTTGGTGGAGAGAATGTAAAAGAAGCGAGGGAGTATTGCTTGAAAGAGGGAATCTTATACTTTACAAGTATCGCTCAAGCATGTGAATTTTTAGGATAGATTCTGTGCCGTATCATCTATTTTAACTTTAGGCGATATAGCTTTGTTGTCATTCTTTATAGAATCTTGTATGATTTTGCAAAAACACCAAATACAAGATTCTGAAATAGAATACATTGCAAAAAAGCCGCTATAAGTCTTACATTACATTACTACAAAAATAATCGCTAAATCTTAAAGTTTAATGATAATAATTAGAGTTTGCAAATTAAATATTTGTGTCTAAAAAGGATCATTATGCTATTTTTTGTGCCTACGCCAATAGGGAATCTACTTGATATATCATTACATACGCTTATGGTTTTTAATAAATGCAAAGTCATCTTATGTGAAGACACACGCGTAACAAAGAAATTACTCACTCTATTATTACGCAATGATTTTATACAGCAAAATTATCCAAATATAAATCCACAAGAAAAGCACTTCATAAGCTTTCATAGTCATAATCAAGATGAGTTTTTAAGGAATGCTAATAAAGATTTTTTCACACAAGATATTGCCTTTTGCACAGATGCAGGTATGCCAAATATTAGTGATCCGGGGGCATTACTACTTCGGTATGTGCGAGAGAATAATATAGAATATGAAGTGGTGCTTGGCGGGGGTGCATTTAGTCATGCGTTTGTGTGTAGTGGATTAGAGGGGGCATTCTACTTTGCCGGCTTTTTAGCCCATAAGCAACAAGAGCGACAAAAGCATTTAAAATCCTTACTTGAATATCACAATACAATGCATATAATCCTTTATGAAAGCCCCAAAAGACTTAGAGAATCTTTAAGTGATATAGCCTTATTTATGCCAGATTCTACACTTTTTGTATATAAAGAACTCACAAAGTTATATGAGAGAGAAATCATAGGCAGCCCACAAGAAATACTTGCTAAATTGCCAAATAATATTAAGGGGGAATACTGCATAATTATCCAAAAAGATTCTAAAAACTCTTTAAAAGATTCCAAAGAAAAGATTCTAAGGTTAAGTAAAGATGATATTTTAGCCCTTGATATACCACCAAAACAAAAAGCAAAGCTACTCGCACAAGTGAGTGAAAAAAGCATAAAAGAATGGTATGCAATCTTAACACAATAGCAAACACAAGAGAAAAAGCAATGAAGTTTTGGCTTTTTATGATAAATTAAGTTGAATTTTTATACAATTTAAGATAGTATTCTACAATCTTGTAAAAAAGGAAAAGTATGTTGAAGTTTAAAGGTTTTAAAAGCGGTTTAAAAGGTAAAAATACTGATAGTCGCACTCTTGTAAATGGCGGTATGAAAGCTATGGTGTGTGCTTTTACACTGGGTGGGTTATTAGCTTCGTCTGCGTATGCTGGTGGTAAAGCTGATGATTATATGAGAGTGTCTATCTCAAGCATGTTCGATCATGCCAATAAGTTTGAGTGTGAAGGTGGCGATAGGACTGCGATATGTAAGACTGACCGCTATGAGATTGGTAATACAAATGGCTTTGTATTGCGTGATTATAGATACACGCTTGATTATAAAGATTCACGCGTGATTGAGAGAGTAAGCGGAAAGATTGAAGTGCCTAATAACCATGACTTAAAGCCATTTGCGCCAAAGTCTTTTCAATGCTCTGATTTCACTCAAATCCACAATGATAAAAAGCAAGTGAATGAACAGCTTGTTTGCACGATAGATAGCGACTCATATAAACTCAATATTCGCTTGAGAGCAAAAGCTGATTCATCTCTATTTGCTAATGTAGATTCTATGTCTTTATTGCAAAAAAGCACAGCGTTTTGGGATAAAATGTTAAGAGAAGCAGCAAACACAAAAGATAAAAAGCAACTAGCTGAAAGAATGGATAGTTTTAAAGATATATTAAGCAGTATTGATGTGAATCTTTATGGCGTGGATATTGCTATCACAAAGCCGCAGTTACCACAAAGAATCTATGAGCATATTTTTGCTGATATGATTGATGATTCTAGTGAAGCTTCAGATTATGCAAATAAAAGATATAATCAACTCGCACATACACTTTATAATTCTGGTGTAGGTTATATATATGGCAATGCGATGGGCTATGTGTGGGGCAATGACGCGATTGATGAACGCACAAAAGAAAGTCTCAACAAACTTTTTGTAACGCTAAGAGATTCTGCTATGCTTGATTCTAATATCAAAACCGTGTATATCACGCTGACAAATCGCACAAATAAAGGCTTTAATCTAGGTCGTGCTTATGATAAAATTACACAAGATACAAATAGATTTTATAAATTAGATAAAGAACAAGCAGGGCAAACTCTCAATCTATTTAATGGCGATGTGTTTAATAGATATAGAATCGAAGTTGGAGCTGCTCGCTTTAAGCAACATAACTAAAAGTAGTTACTCATTACAAAGTAACCTATCTTTTGTAAATAGGGCATGGATTAAACGCCATGCTTTAGTGATCTTTATTAAACTTTTATAGATATTTAAAACTAAGCATAATCTCCACACGACAATATAGACATAATTAAGGGAATCTTATGACACTAAGTGAAGCAATTAATAAGGCTTTTGGTAGCAATGCGGTATTGAAAAATGAAATTACAAATGATTTTATACTAGAAGGGTTAGCCCCATTAGAATCTGCCACTAAAAATCAAGTAAGTTATATACAACAAGACCAATACATTCAGGGCTTACAAGATTCTAAGGCTGGAGCGGTGCTAATTAGAGAATCTATAAAAGACAAAGTGCCAAACCATATACAGCCTCTTATCGTTGATAACCCACATTTAGCATTTGCCCTGCTTTCACAGCTTTTTGCAAAAGGCGATTTTATAGCAAGACCGCATGCAGATTCTAAAATCGACACAAGTGCATCTATCGCAGCAAATGTCGTGCTAGGTAAAAATGTAACTATCGGGGCAAATACCATGATTATGCCCGGCGTTGTGATCGCTGATAATGTGAGTATTGGGGCAAATTGCAAGATTTATCCAAATGTTGTGATTTATCGTGAAAGTGTGATAGGCGATAGAGTGCTTATCCATGCTAATAGTGTCATTGGTAGCGATGGCTTTGGATACGCGCAAAATGCACTTGGCGAACACATAAAAATCGAGCATAATGGACGCACAATTATTGAAGATGATGTAGAAATCGGTGCAAGCAATGTTATAGATAGAGCAGTTTTTGGTGAAACTCGCGTTAAAAAAGGTAGTAAAGTTGGACATAGTTGTGTTATCGCACATAACTCTATTGTAGGAGAGCATTCTCTGCTTGTAGCACAAGTAGGCTTGGCGGGATCTACTACAACAGGACGAAATGTTGTGTTAGGCGGGCAAGTTGGCACAGGCGGACATGTGCATATCGGGGACTTCGTGCAAGTTGCAGGCAGAGGAGCGGTATCCAAAAACTTACCACCCAAAAGCAAGTGGGGCGGTCATCCTATTATGCAGCTTGATGAATGGATGAAGTTTTATGTAAGTCTTAGACGCATGCTAAAAGAGAATAATAAGACTGAAAAGTAACATTAATTTTGCGTTTTACTTTAATATAACGAAACGCTTTTTTGAGTTTCTACGATACAGTAACCGTAACCGTTTTATTTGGAGTTATCATGGGTTTAAGAGAATCTAAACGAATAAAGTTTATAAAAGAAAAAGGTGTAATTGCATTTTTATGGAATGCAATAGACAATACTTCCATTGCTACTTCTATTGCCAACTTGGTGTTGCAACGCCCAAGACTTGTTTTAAGCAGCTCTCAATGCAAAACTTTCAAATTGGCATACAAGCATTTTGAAGAAAATTATAGAAATATAATTGTTATTAGTCCATTATTTTTTATGAAAAATCTCAAAAAACATATTGAATGGTTAGAATCTGATACATTTAGAAGTCAATATGGTAGCATTGAGAATTTAGAAAATCTTAGAAAAAATACAATAGGTGCGACTATGATGTCTCCACAGAAAGATTCTAGAACAGACGAATTTACCCCCCCCCCCCCCCCATTGCGTTCAAGCTAAGCGTGATAATAAATCCAGCAGTTTAGAAATTAATCCGGCGTATAAAGACAATTATCAATTTTATCCACCTTTATTGCAACCAGAAAGCATAGATTGCTCTACAATAGATCCTAGAATTGCATTAGAGTTGCGTTTACCTCCTAAAGTGTCATACGCATTTGTTTTTATTCGTTATGGTTTATCAGGTGGAGCCGCATTAACTGATTTTTTGTCGCATGTTGGTGTTGTTGAAAACACGCACAACGATATTTTTAGGAAAATAAAAGGTGTTTATTCTTATTTGTGTATAAATCATTTATGGCGAAGAGAAGAAAAAAACTTACAAAAAGTGCTTTATGTTCTAAACAATAGCGACCAAATTTTAATAAATGTTAGGGACCCCATATCACGGATCAAGCATGCAATCAATCATGGTTGGTTTAAAACTGGAGATGATGATAGTGCGGTGGAATTTAGTATAAAAGATGATCCATATCAAGTTGTAGATAATATTAGATTTTACACAGAAGCGGGAAAAATGGTTGCCAACCACCCTTTCATCTATAATAGTTTTTTGGAATATGTTATGGAACTATGCTCTTTCGCATATTATTCAAATATTGCAGTATTACCAAAAAATGCAAATATAACCTACCTTGACATGCAAGAAATTATGCCAGAAAAGGCATTTGACACTATGACACAACTTGCCAAACAATTTGGTTTTTCATTACCCATGGAATCGGATAGGGAGCTTTATAGTGAAATAAAAATGGGGGTTTTTAGATATATCCTTCCACTTGTTTGCAATATTATCTCGCAAACAGAAGTAAAAATGACACTACACATTACAATGCGTTATTATTGTAGAGATACATCCTTACTTATCGTTGATAACACCATATTTGACACACCCCACCCATTACTAGACCAAGTCGCTTTTAGTATGAGTGAAGATGATTTAAAAGCCTTGCAAGATGACAAAGAAACATTGGATAAAGTTAAAGCCTATATGCTTAGATTCCTAGATGAACTTAAAAAGCGAACTGACTATATACAACGAAATAAAAAACATGAAAATGATGTGTTGGAAATCTTTAGAGGTGATAGGGATTTACGAAAGAATTTTAAGGCTATGCTAGATAGAGAACTTATCCATATAAAAGCACATAGACCAGATATTGTCGCCTCATGGAAATACTACCAAGAGTTTGAAAGGATGTGTATAGAGGAGGGGGATATGTGAGGGTGATTGATGTGGGACGACAAGATTTCATTGTCTTTGCTATAAAAACTTTATATTTCATAATCTCTATAAAGAGTTTATGAGTGCTACAAAAGCATTAAATAAGCCTTTAGCACAATTAGACTTTAAACCTTTAAGTAATGAGATAAAAGCACTGCCATATAAAGCTAATGCTAACCTAAAAGCACATTTAAGAGATATTAATGCTAAGACTAATGACTTTTTAGATTCTATGCAAGAGCTTAAAAATACTACACAAGAGATAAAGCTACTAGCATACAATAAACCTAGTGAAAATAAAGCAAATGAAGTAGATAGGTTTAGTAATGTGCTAGATTCTAAACTTATGAAATCAAATATTATTAATCGACTTGAAAATATTCAAGCAGAACCAACACCAAAGCAACTCACTCAATCACAGATAGAAAATGTATTGCGGAGATTTGACAATATGGATAATCTCATGCAACATTTAAATACACGACATGATAGTAAGGCTAGACTTGGATTATTTCATTTATTAGATTCTACAATGCAAAATCCACATATCCAATACACAAAGGATTCCAAAGATAAATATCTCAAAAAGTTTATAGATTTACACAGCAATAAAGACCCATTTTTCTACTTACTTGTAACAAAAGAAAATGATAAAAAATTTATAACACATTTAAAAACAAGAGATATGGATTACTTAGCAAATGAAATAGAGAGTGCGGATAATATTGTAAAAGGCACTGACATTATAGGAGTTCTTAGACAGCAGGCGGGCGCAATTCAAAGAATTATGGAAACTCCAGCCCCCAAACAACAGAATCCTACCACAAAACAGGAAATAAGTAAAGATGTGGAAACTAAAGCCACTACATCAAGATCGGAAAAACGCAAATAGTAGGTACAAAACAGCAAGAGTTTATTCATAACGCTTACTAAAAGAGTTTAATTATTATGTGCTTAATGGGGGGGGGGGGTGCAATTAAACAAGATTAAAGAAGCAAGAGAATTCGACAAGGATATATTTTCTCAAGGGAGGCATAATCACCATAAAGTTTTAGAAGCAATCAAGGCAAAAACAAAGGAGAATCAAACAATACAAGTGCTTAAAACTTTGCATGAAGATGGGAATATAAAGCATTATGAGTACTGGAGCATGTTAACGAATTTAAAGACATAGGCCTACAAATATATCAACAAGCCATTATAAAAAATGTAGGAGAAAATCAAGCTAAAATCTTTGACATTGTTGCTAGGCTCAATTCAAGGTTTTTTAATGCATTTGAAAAAGAACTTTTATATGATGTTTTTCGCACATCATGGAAAGGTAATGCAAAAGCATGAGACAATAGAATCTACATCACAAACCACAAAAAAATAGAAACGCCATTCAACAAAGACAATAGCCCTTATGACGCACAAACAACACAAAGAAAAAAAGAGTTAGTAGATAATATTTTTCAATATGTGATAGAACATGATGCGTTAGAAGATAGCCAACATTATATATCAATTCAATGGCTGACAATAGAGAAAAGGAACAAATAAAAAAATTAAAGCCTTACCCCCCCCCCCCTACCTTAACAGAACAAAAGTTTGTTGCATGCCATTTTGTCTTCATTAGGAGTTATTTTAAGAAAAATCTTAAGCTTGTTTCTAGTATTTATAATGGGAAATGGAAATTGATTAATCTTTATGATTTACACGAAATGGCAAATTCTTTTAATGGATTATTAGAGAAATTTAAAAATTCTTTAGAGAATAAATCATATGGTGCATTGGGTAGCCTAGCACCTTTAAAAGATAGCAAGATGTTAGATGAACTGAAAGGAGTATTAACAGGGCCAAATGAATATTTGCAAAAGGAGTATAAAAAAGCAAGTAAAAATATATTACATACCATGAAGAAAGAAAGATAAAAGCAGAAGAAGCTTTGAATAAAGCCAAAACTATTTTTTGAAGAATAGGCAGATGGAACTCTAAAGGGCTTTGTATGTGCAAGATGCCAAAGACAGCAAGAACTGCTTAATAACAATAATGAAATGCTGCAAGAGCTTTTTCAATCTTGATAAAGGACTTACCAACTTAAAAAACGCTTGAAAATAGTTTTCATGGTATGGAATTTACAAGCTTTTAAACGATATAGCTGGCTCAAGGGATAAACCCGATATGGCTTTAACCCTAAAGGAAACGGCAAGAAAGGATATAGAATAGAAATTAAACATTAAACCCATAAAAGAAGTTGGCACAAACTATGCAGAACATTATCATAGTTGGGAATCTGCTATACAAAACTCATAGTAGAAGCAAAGGCACATAAAGAAAGCAAACACTAGTTTTTTTAGCTTATCTAAACCTTATTTCAATGAAATATCGGCTAATTTGCGACCTATCAAATAAACAGGTATGCTCCAGGGGGCAATAAAGCAAAACAAATTTTAAGAGAGTTAATTCACACAAAGACAGAAATCTTACATCTTTTAAGTTCTTTGAATTCTGTCTTACTTTTTAATATTTTTGCCGCAGACAAAAAGATACACAAAGACACATTCATCACGCAAATTTTGACACACACATATAAGCATTCTATACCTTATTTTGTGAACTTTGAATTGAATCTTATCTCTTTTAAAGTAATCAATCTCTAGTGTCTTACGGAGATGTAAGATGGATACTATCGGTAATTTTTCTATACAAACTGCAAAAAATAGTGTAGAATTACGACTTGCATAATTTTTAGATATTATGTGCTACATTTAAATCGCTTAAAGCGTAAGATTTGATATTTGAAAGTAAGGAGAAAGACATGAATAACATGATGAAAAAAGGACTGCTAACATGTGCAATATCGCTTGGTGCAGCACAAGGGCTAATGGCAAGCAAGATAGATTTAACGACGCATGGTAGGCTTAGTGCTGGTTTCTTTGGATACAGTGCGCCAAAAAATGGCTCAAGTAATTTCAATAATCTTGGCTTAAATGCTTATGTAAAAGCTGATTTTGGTTTAAATGAAAATTGGAATGTAGGTATGGGTGCGGCTGGCATTTGGAATGTGTTAAGCATTTTCCCCATAGATAACAATCTTTTGCCTTATACTTCAAATGGTGATGTCGCAGATATTTACATGGTGTATAAAAACAATGGATTAAAGGTTGTGGCTGGTCGATATAATATAGATACAGGCTCAACAATCGTGCGTAGCAGTGCGTTTGTAAATGGACATCTGCAGGGTGTAAGTGTGCAGTGGAATCCTAGTGGCAACACTTCCGCGTATAAAGTTTGGGCGCATTATATTAACTCATTTCTTGACAATGGCTATTTACCCGGTAGGATAGGCTCTGATCTTGCTATGCTGAATCCATATTTTGATAGTGGTAAGGCAAAGATTGGTGGTGAAGTGTTCTTATTTGGTGCAGATTATAGTAAAAAAGGAATCTTTTTATCACCTTACCTATTAATCAACACAAAAGCACCAAATGGCACGACAAAAATGGGCTTTAATCCTGTTTTTCAGATTGGAGCTTCTGCGAAATATACATATAAATTTAATCCAAATTGGCATTCAATCACAAGTGCGAATCTCATGTTTCAATATGGCGACATGGCAAACAATAACACTGCAGCCGACAATTTCTTAGGTTTTATATATGCAGATGAAGAGGTAAAATATGTCCGCTATGGCACAAACAAGGCAGGCAAACAATATGAAATCTATTCTATTAGCTTTGGTGGTGGTGCAAGAGCGGTTTTAGCAAACGAGCAAGGCAAGGTTTTCTCACTTAATGACAGGACAAGATTCTATGGTAAGTTTCTCAATGGTGCTGGTATAGGTCAAGGCGGCACTTGGACCTTGTATCTATTTGGTAAAATGAATCACCGACTTTTTGAAGCGCAAGTTTTAGCTGGTGGTGGGACTTATACAGAGATTAGTGCTGTTGGTTTATGGAAAGCATATAGACAAAATAGAAACAGCGATGAGGGTTCATTCTTAGGATTTGATGTTGGCGGTGGCTATGTATTCGCACATGGTGCTGGTGCTGCCAACCATGGATTGATGGCATTTGCCAAGCTTTCATATTAAGATATGATATAAGCATTTTATGCTGCCAACCATCTATTGTTGGGTTGGCTATGGATTTTAGTGGGTATATTTTTTTGGAATCTCGATGTTTAACCACACCATTGGGAACTTTTTAGGGCACATTGTATAAAATCATGCATCTTGCTTATACAAGCTGCAATAAGCTTGTATAATAAAAATTCCAATTTGTCATATTAAGTCCTTGAGAAGACAAAAATATCTTTTTTTTAGAATCTAGTGCTCGCTATGTTTTATCTACTTAGCATAACAAACGCTGGATTTGATACTCTTTTTGATGGTGCTGATTTTTGCACTTTGGCGTTACTCAAACTTGTGCTTTTTCTGCATAAAAAGTTTCATGACCTAAAAAATTGCGCAAGGACATCCCCATGCAATCTCATACCTTGTTTCTAGAAGCAAGCCTGCATAACTCACCCAAAATGTGGTTCTAGTTTGCGTTTTGCAAGTAGGTGAAAATGCAGGTGCGGGACCTCTTGTCCGCCATCACTCCCGATATTAGTTATTAATCGATAGCCACTTTCACGCACACCAAGAGTATCTACTACACGCAGGATAAATGCACTCATATTTCCCATAAGATTCGGTGTAACGCCATTAAAATCTTTTACCCATTTTTTTGGGATAATAAGCACATGTATCGGGGCTTTTGGGGCAATATCATGAAATGCCATAAACTCATCATCTTCTAGCACAATATTTGCAGGGAGTTCTCTATCAACGATTTTTTCAAAAATGCCTTTTTCTGCCATGCTATATCCTTTTCTAGTTTTATTTGCCATAGTTGTATTTTGAATGTATCATTCTAGCAAAAAATACATACTTTGTAGCAAAAATCCATTTTCTTTAGATAGAATAAAACTTTCACAGAAAATATTACAAGATAAAAACCAAAGAAACACTAAGGGCTTTGCATGTTGGAATTAAAACAATGTATAAAAGACACGCTTGCAAAAATAACACAAGCAGATAATAAAGAGATTCTAGAATCTTTACGCATTGAAATGAGTGGTAAAAAAGGCTATATTACACAAGCATTCAGTAAGCTTGGCACACTTCAAGGCATTGAGAAAAAAGAAGTAGCAGCAGAATTAAACACGCTTAAAAAAGAGTTTGAAAACATCTTTCATATTAAAAAAGAAGAGATTAGTCTAAAAGATTTAGAACAAAAACTAAAAAGTGAAAAGATTGATACAAGCCTCTTTAAAAAAGCTAACTTTGCAAGTAATGGACACCCTGTATATCAAATGCGTGATATTATCATTGATTATTTTGTGGGATTAAATTTTTCCCTGCAAGATGGTCCTTTTATAGAAGATGATTTTCATAACTTTGAAGCATTAAACCTGCCAAAATATCACCCCGCAAGGGATATGCAAGATACATTCTATTTTAAAGATTCTATGCTTTTAAGGACACACACTTCGCCTACGCAAATACGCACAATGGAATCCAATAAGCCACCAATTCGCATGATATGCACAGGGGCTACTTTTAGGCGAGATTATGATATGACGCATTCGCCTATGTTTCATCAATGTGAAGGTTTAGTGGTAGAAAAGGGGGATCATATAAGCTTTGCGCATTTAAGATATATTTTAGAAGATTTTGTAAAGCATATCTTTGGGAGTGATGTGAAAGTGAGATTTCGCTCATCTTTCTTTCCTTTCACAGAGCCTAGTGCGGAAGTCGATGTGAGTTGCATGTTTTGTAAAGGGGAGGGTTGCAGGGTATGTTCGCATACAGGCTTTTTAGAGATACTTGGTTGTGGTGTGGTAAATCACAATGTATTTCGTGCGGTAGGCTATGAAGATGTGAGTGGTTATGCCTTTGGCATGGGGATTGAGCGGCTTGCTATGCTGAAATGGGGGATTAATGATTTACGCAGTTTTTATGAAACAGATTTGAGAATCTTGGAGCAGTTTTAATGATAGTTACAAGTGAGAGTTTAAGCCATTTTATTCAATTAGGTGGAATCGATTGGAAAGAGCTTGTGCGAGTGTTAAGCAGCATAGGCTTAGAAGTTGAGAGAGAATATGAGACTACAATCCCGCAAAATGTTGTCGTAGCAAAGGTATTGAAAAGGATACAGCACCCAAATGCTGATAAATTGAGTGTATGTGAAGTGGATATTGGCACTGAAGTATTACAGATTGTATGCGGTGCGAAGAATGTGTATGCAGGGCAGTATGTAGCTTTAGCACTTATAGATTCAGTCCTTCCTTTTGGTAAAGATGGTAGCACGACTATTACAAAGAGTGAGATAAGGGGCGTTGAGAGCTTTGGTATGCTTTGTTCTAGCACAGAGCTTGGATTGCCAAAATTAAATGATGGAATCTTAGAGCTTGATTCTAGCATTGGTGAGCTTGTGCTAGGCAAGGAGCTTTATACTTACTCAATATTTCATCAAAGTGTGCTAGAGTTAGGCATTACACCAAATAGGGGGGATTGTCTATCTGTGCTAGGTGTAGCAAGAGATATTGCAAGTGTGTTTAATCTCATTCCTAAAAATATTGTCGCAAATGAGCCAAGCATAGCACTTGGTGTAGGCAGATTCTTACAGGTTGTGCCGCATGGAGATTTGCATTCCTCACTTTTATATAGAATCATTGAGATAAAAGAAGGTTATACACCACTTGCCATTGCCCTAACGCTTGGACTAAATGGCAGATATAAGCAGTGTCCTATGAGTAACTTTGCTGAATATGCGACCTATATGACAGGTGTGCTATTTAATGTATATCCTATGGATTCTAATAATGTCTCAAATAATGGGAAAGAAGCAAAGCTTTTAATAAAAGCAGATGAAAATGGCTTGGAATCTGTCTATGCAGAATTTCATGAAAACGAGACTACAAGACATACTAAACTTACAAGTATTGGTGCGACTTTCTATGAAGTAGAAAAGCATGATTATCCACGAACTTTCATATTAGAAGCAAGCTTTATAGATTCCGTATTAATTGCTAATAATACCTATGGTATGGATAAAACAAAGCTAACACATGAAGTATTACACCGCTCTGTTAGGGGTAGTAATCCAGATTTAGAATTAGGTATGAATTTTATGTGTAAAAGTTTAGAATCTCTTAATTCAAATCTTTATTCCGGTGTGCAAGAAATACTTAGAGCTTATCCGCCAACAAATATACAAATGACTTTTGAATACATTTCAGACTGCATTGGAAACACAATAGAAAAAGAAGAAATAGCCCTTTTACTCAAGCGATTAAATTTTAGAATCCAAGCCACTTGTGATGAGAATTTCTTCATCGCCCAGCCCCCAGCTTTTAGAAATGATATTAAAAGTAAGCAAGATATTGTTGAAGAGATATTGCGTCTATATGGTGTTGATAATATACACCCAAAAAAGCATATTATAGAGCAAATACCACAAACCACACAAGCCTACATCACGCACCAAAAGACAAAGAAGCTACGCACAAAAGCACTAGCACATGGCTACATTGAATGCGTGCATTATGTATTTGATGATTCTAAAAAGCTAGAGAGTTTAGGTTTTGAGCCTTTAAGTGAAGATAAAAAGCTTTTAAATCCTATTACAAGTGAGCTTGATACATTGCGACCCTCACTTATCCCGCATATTTTAGAAAGTCTATCGAAAAATAAACGCTATGGATATGAGGGCATACGACTTTTTGAGATTGGATATGTGTATGATAAAGATAGAAATGCAAAGCAGAATCTTGCCTTTGCAATGAGTGATTATCTAAAAACGCCAAGCTATCCAAACCCTAAGGGAATAGGGCTTGACTTTTTTAACTTCGCACAAAATGTGAGTGAGATTATCGGTAATTTTGAGTGTATTAATACAGCAAGCAAGTTTCAAAAATCAAGGCTTATCCACCCATATCAAAGTGCAAATATGCTACAAAATGGTGTGATTATCGGCGTAATGTCAAAATTACACCCAAATATTGCAGAAATGTATGATTTAGGAAATGTCTATTTTTGTGAAATCGATTTTGCCTTACTACTCGCACAACAACAAGATGATAAACTTGCAAAAGAGTTTTCAAAATATCAGGCAAATAAGAGAGATTTAACGCTTTTACTTGATAAAAATGTAAGCTTTAGTGCGATAAAATCAGAGCTTGAAAAGGCATCATTGCACGATATAAAAGAGATTTTACCACTTGATATATATCATGAAAATGATGATAATATAGCCTTAAGTATTCGCTTCATCTTTCAATCTATGCACGACACACTTACAGAATCTCAAATGCAAGAGAGTTTGCAAAAGATTCTAGAAATATTAGAGCAAAGATTCCATGCGAAACTAAAGCTTTAAAATTAGGCATGGAATTTTTTTTGCTACATTGACTATAAAGTCAAAAAGGAATATGAATGAAATTTGCTAAAATTATTGCTATTTTTGGGATAAGTGTGTTTTCTTGTATGATTTTGTATGCTAGTCAAAATCCATTTATGATTAATGCAAATCAAAGGGATTTTCAAGCACAACAAAATAATAAAGGCAAAAAACATTTAACGACAGAAAGCGTGCAGCTTCCAAGTAATGCAAGGGAGCTAAAAAGTGTTACACTCACTTTTCAAAATCTTGATGGCACGACTGAGAGCAAACAGCTAAAAGTAGATAAAACAATCGATTGGCATTATCCCATTAAAATCACACAGCAAGAGGCTATAAGAAATATTTCTAAACGATATTTTAGCTTGAATGATTTTGAGTTTTACATGGAAGGCAAAACCTTTGTGATAAGCTCACCAAAGCATAGAATCTTACGACACTTTTTACTTGCAAATCCTACGACTATTGTAGTAGATTTTAGCCGCGATAAAGGTGCAGCCTATGATGGCAATATCGGCACAGGTGAAAAGTATTATGCAAAAGTTGGCGTAAATGCAAAAAGCAATCTTTACCGCGTAAGCATAGAACTCGATGGTATCTATCAATACACATTGAAAAGCGCTAAGAATAATACACATACGATACAGCTAAGATAATGTCCTATGTTTTACTTTAAATAATTGTGTTTAGAATAAAACTTAATTTTAATTTTACTGCTTAATGCAATACCAATAGTGTTGAGATACCACATAAAAAGCACGAAAAATAGTCTAGTTTCTAATCCACCTGCCCAAAATCACTTAATTTTTGTTTTTTAAATTCCTGCCATGTTTGATTCATTATTGCTTGTCGTGAATCTTTTAAAAGCGTAATGTAAAAATGCAGGTTATGGATACTTGCAAGGCTGTGATAAGTAATCTCATTTGCACGGAATAAATGATGTAAATACGCCCGTGTAAAATTTAAACAAGTAAGGCAATGACACTTAGAATCAAGCGGTGTGAAATCATTCTTATAACATGCTTTTTTAATATTTAGTCTGCCTTGATTTGTAAAAATACTCGCATTTCTAGCATTACGCGTAGGCATAACACAATCAAACATATCCACCCCTCTATCAATGCCCTCCAAAAGATTCTCAGGTGTGCCAACCCCCATGAGATAACGAGGCTTTGTCTCTGGTAAAAAATCACACGCATAATCAAGGCATTCATACATTTCTTGACTGCTCTCACCAACGGCTAAGCCACCTATTGCATAGCCATCAAAGCCAAGTTCTGTAAGCTCTGCTGCACTTCTTTTACGCATTTCATAGTCTGTGCCACCTTGCATAATTGCAAAGATTTTATTTTTTAAATCATGTCTTTCTTTCTGCATATTGTGATATTGAATGCTTTGTTTTGCCCATTTTGTCGTGCGTTTTACAGAATCTAGAAGTCGCTCTTTTGTCGCTGGTAAGCCTACGAGATCATCTAAAATCATCATAATATCAGAGTTTATCGCATATTCTATATCAAGCACTTTTTCAGGGGTAAAAAAATGCTTGCTTCCATCAATATGTGATTTAAAAGCGATACCGCAATCATCATGTCTAACATTTTCGCCCAAACTAAACGCTTGGAATCCACCGCTATCGGTCAAATAATTACCATGAAAATTTGCAAAATTATGTATCCCGCCCGCCTTTTTTAGTGTCTCTATGCCCGGTCTAAGATAGAGATGATAGGTGTTTGCAAGAATGAGATTTGTTTGCAAGATATTTTTAATATCAAGAGAGTTTAGCCCCTTAATCACGCCTTGTGTGCCAACAGGCATGAAAATGGGCGTTTCTACATCGCCATGTGCTAGAGTAAAGCTGCATGCCCTTGCCTTGCCAACTTTTGCTTGGATTTGAAACTGCATAAAATCCCCCTTGTGATTCCTAAATATTTGTGGATTTATAAAAGTGAGATTCTAATAAAAAAATGAGAATCTTTTGAGTAAAAGCTTGTAAAATCCTTGCAAATACATAGGTTATGTTGTATAATTTTGGCTTACCGAAAGTAAAGGAGAATATATGCAAAACACAATGACAAGACGAGAATTTGTAAAAATCGCAGGTATAGCTGGTGGTGCAATGCTACTTGGACAAAGCCTATTGAATGTAGCGTTTGCTGCACCCCGTGTTGATATACAAGGTTTTTTTAGCACACAAAAGTTATCTAATGGCGTAGAGATTCCACGCTATGGGATTGACTCATGTGCACATGCTTTAGGTGGCACAAAAGAAGGCGGACAAGTTATATTAGAGGCTTTAAGAGCTGGTTTCAAATACATAGAAGCACATGGTGCGACAAGTGAGGCTGGAGATGGATATGTGCTTAGTCAGCTTCCACGACAAGATGTATTTTTATCATTGCAATTGCCAAAGGGCATTTCAACAGAAAGTGAAGTGCTAGATGCTTTCAACGAGGGACTTGCAAAGATGAAGACAGATTATCTTGACCTAGTCATTGTTGAGGTTGCAGAGGCAAAAGGTAGGGCTTCATGGCTAGAGATTACAAGAGAAGTGTGGCGTGCGGTTGAGAATCTATACAAGCAAAAGAGAGTGCGATCCATCGGCATTGCAAACCTTAAAGCAGAACAATTTGATGAGTTTATGGAATCATGCGAGATTAAGCCTATGGTGAGTCAGCTCAATATTAGCCCATTTACACTAAATCATGCAAATAAAGTATTGGTAGAGAGATTCCAAAATAGAAAAATTGCTGTAAGCACGACAACAGCACTTGGGGACTTTGAAGGTTCTGTGTATGATCCAATCTTGCAAAAAGTAGCACAAAAACATAATAAAACAGGTGCTCAAGTTGCTTTGCGTTGGAGTTTGCAAAGTGGCTTTATCACATTACCACCAGCAAGTAGCGTAGAACAAGCAAAAGAATATGCTGATATTTTTAACTTTAAACTTGATGCAAGAGATATGAAAGCTATATCTCGTGTGCATGAGAAAATGAAATAGAGATAATGCCTAATGTTCGTTATGTGTAGGGTGAACAAGGGTCTACATATGATCCCCCCTCCCCCTACACTCAAGTTCAAAGCGGCAATCTAGATTCTGTAACAATTGCATGTTAAGCAAGGCAGAAGTCTATCATAGAGTTCTATAAGCGATTTTTTAATATCCAAAATGACAAGGATCTAGATCAAGCGGACTTCATTTTTTAGCCTTACATTCACTTGCTTTTTCATTCTATAATTAAAGATCTTTTATGAATACAGATAAAACTCATACAATATTGCGTATATTAGATGCAAATCTCAATAGATTGCAAGAGGGCATTCGCGTAGTAGAGGATATATTTCGCTATGTATATGACAACAAGGAAATAACCTATACGCTAAAGCAAATGCGACATAAAGCTATTTTACAGCATACAGATTTGCTGTTACAAGCACGCGATGTTGAATGCGATATTGCAAAAGGCAGCATTGACACAGAGATTGAAAGGCTAGATTTAGTAGCAATACTTCATGCAAACTTTCATAGAATCTGCGAAAGCGCAAGAGTGCTTGAAGAGTGTCTAAAGCTAAAAGAATGTCAAAAGTTTGGCAAAAGTCAAACTTTTAAATCTTTGCGTTATGAAGCGTATAATTTGCATGTCATTGCAAATAAAATCGTGGATAATGTTTGCAAATAAAAATAAAATAAAAAGCAACACAAACTCTAAAGCCTAGCAATATCATATTTAAATCTTTTTAACCAAGTTGATATGCCTTGATGACTTAATAAACGCTTAGAATCTCAAATAACAATCATTGCGCTATGTAATATTACAACAAGATTCCATGACACGATACACAACAATAAAATGAATGCAATTCTAGCTATCTAAATCTCATGCATATTACAAAAAGAATGATATAATACGCCTTTTTATTATAATACAAATAAATCTTTTAGAATCTAAATCAAACGAGTTTAATATAGAAAGGCAATTATGAATAACACTATGCAAGATTCCACTATAAAATCTACACAGAATCCACAGGCACAGCAGACTTACCATGAAGTGCTAATAAATATAGAATGCAAACAGCAATATTTGCAAGATATTATCACGCAAAGCATTGCAGATATTATTTTGGAGCATGGAGATGGCGTAGAATTCATGGATAATACTAAGATTACGCTAGATTCTATTGAGAATAATGCTTAAATGGAAATCTTTGTGCGACAAAAGTTTCTTATTGCCTTATTTTTCATGCTTACTTGCTCTATGCAAGCCGCACCGCTTCTACCTTTCATTCAAGCAAAAGCAGATATTAATGAAGATAAAGTAGGCTGGGAGGTGGATCTAAACCGCATTGCCTTAAACTTCACACAAAGCTCTCTTAGCAATCAAAAGCTCTACACAAGCTTTTCTGATAGTAACTTAAAGGGTAACTCCCAACTTGCATTGCAATTCTTTTTTACTCTAAATGGCAATTTCTATGCCCCACGATTTGTAGTCTTTAACACCGCCTATGCAGAATATGGCTTTACACAAATCACGCAGACAAACAAAAGCATTGTTACCAACAAAAACCTTGATAAAATGGTATTTTCAACAGACTATACGCAAAGAATGTGGGACTTTGACTGGGGTTTTGAGATATTTGAGATGGGTCCTTATGTGCGGGCTTCCTATCAAACAGAGTTTAATCCAACGCCAAGTATAGGTCGCAGACATATCATAAACTACATGGCAGGGGCAAAGCTCTTTGATGGTAGATATGTGAAAAATCTTTATTTTGACTTCTTTGGCGAATATGATTTTAATCCCATGACAAAGCTAAATGGTGCAGGTTTAGAAGTGGGTGTATCGCTAGAGTATAGCTTAAATAAGAATGTGAAATGGACTTATACGATGAACTATAAAAAGTATATTTTCAATGCGAAAGATTCTAGAATCTCGCCTGATTATCAACTTTTGCTTGAAACTCGCATTGATGCAAAGCTATTTAGAAGTTTGAGTATCGCACCACTTTTGCGTTACTATATGCTTAAAGCAAATGATATAGACTTGCCCGCATCAAACTTTATGGTTGGCGTATCGCTTAATTTTGGTAAAGTTTTGCTTCCACCACAACAAGCATTAAAAGATTATGAGTTTGTGTATTAGATTTATAATGCAGGGCTAAGTTATTAGCGATTTTATGCTTTAATTGTATCTTAATATTTCGTAAGGACGAGAATTGATGAGCGATACAAAGCCAAATGATGAGATACTAACACTCTTAGAGCAATACGCCACACAAAAAAGATTCTATGGTAAATCTTATCCTAAGATCCCATTTGTATTTTCACATAATGAGAGAGATTTTATCGTAGAAGAGATTCCACTCTATCCTTTTAGTAATACTGGAGAGCATAGAATCTTAAAAGTGAGAAAAAAGAATATAAGCACACTAGAGTGTGTGAAGCTTATCGCACAAGCCCTACATATCAAAGAAAGGGATATCGGCTATGCTGGATTAAAGGATAAACACGCCCTTACTTATCAGCACATTTCAGTCCCAAATAAAGCATTTAAAGCCTATGAAAATAATCTACACAAGATAGATCAAATAAAGATTCTAGAATCTTATCTGCATGGGAATAAAATAAAAATAGGACATTTACAAGGCAATAAGTTTTTTATCCGCTTAAAAAAGGTTACCCCGCAAAGCTTTGAGCGGCTAAAAGAAGAAGCACTTCTAGCACAAAAGCAGGGCTTTCCAAACTTTTTTGGCTATCAAAGATTTGGTAATTTTGGGGATAACTATATGCAGGCATTACAGATTAAAAAGCCCCCAAATAAACAAAATCCATTAGAGCAACTGCTTATATCAAGTCTGCAAAGCGTATGCTTTAATCTATGGCTTGAAGAGCGACTAAAGATAAGCAATATCATGCAAAGTTTCAGTCTTAAAGATTCTATACAAGCACTCTCTAGCATGTATAATATCACTATGGATAGAGAGATTTTTGAGATTTTGCACTCACAAGCCCTGCCACTCACACCACTCATAGGCGATGTGTGTATGCACTATCCACATGGGAAATTTTTCTACTTTGGAGATAAAAGGTTAAATGACATACAAGAGATAAATTATGCTAAGACTATATTAAATGATACAGAGAGATTAAAGAATGGGGATATTAGTATCACAGGGCTATTAAGCGGTATGGATTGCAAAAAGATTCTAGAATCTCATTTGTTTGAATGCGATTGTGAGTTTAAAGGGCAGAATAAGATTCGAGAAATTAATCTAAATAGCGTGGATTTTAAGCAGAATATAGAATCTAAGAATTATCATGTTGAGCGTAGCAAAGCATCTAACACTTTAGAATCTAGAATAGATTTTTCGCCTACGGCTCAAAATGACAAGATTTCAGAATCTAAAAAAAATCTAAAGTCTCACACAACACAAAACCTAGAATCTAAAAACACTCAAAATAGAGTAAGACTAGCAAAGCAAGACGCATGTAGAATAGAAAAAAACTTTGCCTATCCCATTATGGCAAATGGAGCGAGGCGATATGCGTGGGTATATCCAAGCGACTTATCTATCAAATACAACGCAGAAAAAGCACAAGTAGAAATCGCTTTTACACTCCCAAGCGGTGCGTATGCCACAAGCTTTTTATCCTATATCAAAAATGGCGATGTGCGAGAATTTTAATGTAAAAAATATTCAATAAAGGAAAAATATGCAATCTCTATATATACATATACCTTATATTTGTGCCATTATTTGCTTATTTATCATGCTTTTTTCATACAGAAAGAAGCTGAAAGATTTACGCATAAAAGAAGCATTAAACGAACAAGCCATTTTGCTTACAAATAAACATTATGAAGAAAAAATACAAGACTTACAACACACATTAACAGCCACAAAAAGCGAATATCTAACACAATTAGAATCACTTAAAAAAGAACACACGCTAAATCTAACAAATGCCTTACAAGAGAGGGAAAACGCCCTAAAAGCCCAATACACACAAAAGCAAGAACTCATGCAAGAGCTACTACAAACTAACCAAGAAAAACACACCGCATTAATGACACAAAGATTCTATGAAATAAGCGAGCAGTTATTAGAAGAGAAAAATCGCCAATTCCAAGAAAAGCAAACCGATAGCTTAAAGCCGCTTTGCGATGAGATTATACGATTTAAAACAGAGATAGCACAGCACACAAAGGACAATCAAGAGCGACACATTGCCTTGAATACCGAGATTAAGCACCTAAAAGAAGCAAGCCTTAAAATATCAGCCGATGCGACCAATCTAGCAAACGCAATGCGTGGAGATTCTAAACTGCAAGGGCAATGGGGCGAGGTGATTTTAGAGCGATTGCTTGAATCTAGCGGTTTGCAAAAGGATAGGGAATACTATACGCAGGTATTTGTGAAGAATGAAGCAAAAGAGATTTTGAGACCTGATGTTGTGATACATTTGCCGAATAATCGCTTTGTAGTTGTGGATTCTAAAGTGAGTTTGAGTGCGTATGAGAGATTTTTCAATGCGACAGATTCTAAAGAAATGCACCTAAACGCACATATCGAGAGTGTGAAAAATCATATAAAAAGCCTTTCACTCAAGCAATATCAGCATTGCATTGAAGGGGGACAGCTTGATTTTGTGATTATGTTTATGCCATTAGAAGGGGCGTATAGTGCGATTTTACAGCATGATATGCAGCTATTTTTAGATTCTTATAATAAGGGCATTATCCTTGCTGCCCCAACGACTCTTATGGTGATTTTGCGGCTTATCCATCATATTTGGAGTAATGAAGCAAAGGATAAAAATATCACAAAGATTCTGCAAGAATGCGTAAAACTTATTAAAAAATTTGATGGCTTTACAGAGAGTATGGAAAAAATTAGCCGTGCTTTAGAAACTGCCCAAAATGCGTATGAAAAAGCCGAGATTCAGATAAGAGGTCGCGGCTCACTTGGCAGTTATATCAAGAATCTAGACAACTACATGTCCCAAATCACAACGGATACAAAACCACAAACAAGCCCAAAAAACAATAAAGCATTAGAATCACATATTAACAAAGAAGAAGAACATATACAAAATGACACTATGCCAGAAACCACAGACGATGAAAAAATCGCATTGTAGTTTAGCTTCTTATCTCTTTTTTACACACATAAGCATGCGAGAGTATGGCGCTTGGGGTTTAAGTTTATGAAACAATCTTTCTATAAAGAATTCTTAGTTCCATATAAATAAAAAGGAATTGAACCCAAAAATTCAGTATCAAACGCATGAGTATAAGGAGTTTTTAGGTGCATTTCTATTCACGCAAACTAAGTAAATTCCGAACTTCAAACATCCCAAGGTTATGCTGTGCTTATTTTTTTGTGTATTTGAGAGTGTAGAAACCAAATACATAAAACTTGCTTTCAGCTATCTCGAGATGATACGCTATTCAATTTCTTAGAATAAGGTATAAGATTATTGACATACAATTCACATTAACAATAAAAGATCTATATGTAATTTTGTTTATACACTCGTAAGGAGTATGGCAAAAACAATAAAAATACCCTTACAACTTAAATATACTATCCAGTCGTAAGAAAAGATTTGGGTGTGCCAACTTAATATTCTTTGCAAATGCCTTTGCATCAATATCTTGAATATTTCCATTTGATTGCTTGTAGGAATGAAACTCATGCAGGGCTACTGCCATTGTATCTTCTAAATCAATTGGCATAAGCTCTCTTATCTCATATCGTAAAAGCATTAAAAACTTCTCTTCATTATGCTGTTGAACATGTCCTAAAAGATTCTGCAGGGCAAATTGTGGCAGGGCGACAAATTCCTTTCCTTCTGTGGTCTTTAGAAACCACGCTTCATTTTCATTAAAATCCCCCTCTACAAACTCAAGCAGCCATCTAGCATCATCTAGCTTTGCCATATAGGCTACATTACTCAGAGTTTGCAGGCTTTCTACTAGCTTTTTCTTGTCGTATTTTGTTCGTTTAGCCATACCATTACTCCTTTTTGTGCGTGAAGTCTGTTGTGTGCTTCTTCAATAATCTTGCTTTGTTTCCCATCAATTACTTCTTCACTTACCTCTAATCCACGATATGCAGGCAGACAATGCAAGAAAATCGCATTTTCATGTGCCAAAGACATGATTTTAGAATCTACCTTATAATCTTTAAAGTCCCACATACGCGTCTCTTTTTCGTTCTCTTGCCCCATTGACACCCAAGTATCTGTTGTGATAACATGTGCGTCTTTTGCAACACTAAAAATATCATCAGTGATGACTATTTTTGCACCACTCTCTTGTGCGTTTTTCTCTGCGATTTCTACAATATCCTTGCTAGGCATATACTTCTTAGGACAGGCAAGTCGTATCTCAAAGCCAAGCTTGGAAGCAAGCATAAGCCATGAGTTTGCCATATTATTCCCATCGCCAATATAGGCTACAATGGGCTTTGCGATACTATTTTTTGCTCCCACTTCATGCAGTATAGAATCTGGCACAAATATACCGCATTCAATCATAGTGAGATAATCTGCTAAAAGCTGCATAGGGTGAAACACATCGCTAAGCCCATTAATCACAGGCACACTTGAAAACCTAGCAAACTCTTCTAGCCTCTCGTGCATGTGTGTTCTCACCATAATCATATCCACCATAGAGCTAATCACAGCCGAGCTATCGCGGACGATTTCCCCTCTGCCAAGCTGTAATTCATTATTTGACAAAGAGATTCCAAAGCCACCTAGCTGATAGATCCCCACTTGAAAGCTCACACGAGTGCGAGTAGAGCTTTTCTCAAAAATCATTGCAAGGGTTTTGCCTTTTAAGTATGGTGTCGCAATGCCATTTGTATATTCAGTTTTAATTTTTATCGCAAGTGCAAGCATTTCTAGAATCTCATGCTTTGTAAAATCATTGATAGTTAGAAAATGTCGCATGTTTATCCTTCATATCGCAATAAAGTAAAAGTGTAATATTACAATAAAACGCTAGAAAAATAGCTTTTTATAGAGAATTTCAAGGCTTTCTTGTCAGATTTATGTTGGATTCTATTTTTTTGCCAAAGCAAGTATAAAGTTTTATTCTTGTCATCAATGCTTAGTGTTAAGACGACTAAAATTTGACAAAAATAAGTCGAAATTGCGACATCAATTATATTTTTGTATCCTATGAGTTCATACAGAAAATCCTAATATGCAAAATAATTTTACATTATTAAACCAACTCAAAATTCGCATTAACACAAAATTTATCCCCATTTTTCGTAGCTATAAAGCTTTATGCTACAATATGTTTTATTTGAGTTTTAAGGGGAATGTATGTCGATTTTTCGTGAATATGATATTCGAGGTATTTTTGAAGTTGATTTAACAAAAGAAGTGGTCGTAAAAATTGGCTATTTACTTGGAGAAGAGATTAAAAAGCATGATAATAAAGTCGCCATTGGATATGATGCAAGGACACATAGTCCTACTCTCTTTGAATGGCTTAGCTATGGACTACAAGCAAGTGGATTAGAGGTCTTTAATCTCGGTATGATTCCCACGCCTGTTGCGTATTACTGCACTTTTAGCACAGAAATTAAAAGCTCGATTATGATTACAGGCTCGCATAATCCACCGCAATACAATGGCTTTAAAATCACAATCAATAAAGCCCCATTTTATGGAGAACAGATTCAAACACTTGGCAGAAAAATGGCAAGTGCCAATGTGCCACATATCACACAAAAAGATTCAGTAAAGCTTAATGTTTTAGAATCTTACATAGATTACATGACAAAAGAGTTTGCGATATTAAAGGATTTAAAAGAGACTATTATATTTGACTGCGGTAATGGCGTGGCGGGCATTGCTTTGACAAAGATTATAGAAAATCTAGGATTGAGGGCTATCCCCTTATACTTTGAGCCAGATGGCACTTTCCCAAATCATCATCCAGACCCAAGCGAAGAGCATAATCTAGTGGATATACAAAATGCCCTAAAAACGCATAATGCTCATATTGGTATCGCATTTGATGGTGATGCTGATAGAGTAGCCCTAATCTCACAGAATCACAACTTTAAAGGCGATGAGTTGGCTATACTTTTCGCACGAGACATTGCAAAGACTATTACAAATCCAACGATAATAGGCGAGGTCAAATGCTCTCAAGTCATGTATGATTGCATTAATGCTATTGGCAAAAGCGTGATGTATAAAACAGGACATAGCAACCTTAAAGTCAAGCTAAAAGAGTTAAACGCACAGCTTGCATGTGAGATGAGTGGGCATATATTCTTTAATGATAGGTATTTTGGCTATGATGATGCGATATATGCGGCTTTAAGGATTCTAGAGCTAATCTATAAAGAGAAGCAAACTCATGAGAATCTAAAAACGCCCATTGAGACATTAGAAGAAAGCATAAAATCCCTGCCAAAAACTTATAGCACACAAGAAGAGAAAATAAAAACAGATGAAGCACAGAAGTTTCACATTATAGCGAGTTTGCAGACTAGATTGCAAGAGATTCTAAAGGCGCAAAAAGAGGGCAAAAATACAGACTTTTCAGCAGATTTTCCTGAGATTGTAGAGATTATTAGCATTGATGGCGTGAGAGTTGTATTTAAAGATGGCTGGGGGCTTGTGCGTGCAAGTAATACGACACCCACACTTGTTACGCGTTTTGAAGCCTATACAGAAGAGAAGTTATCGCTCTATAAACAAGCACTTTTAAGCTTAATCAAGCAATGATGTAAATAAAAGGAATGCAAGATGAAGCAACCCTTAAAAAAAGATATAGAATCTAAAAGCAAGGACTTTTCAGTAAGTAATACAGAAACTAGCTTTGATTCTAAAGTAGCACAAGATTACAATCACTTAGATTCTAATACGGGACAAAAAATACAGAATCTAGATTCCACAACCCATACACAACAAAGCATAGAAAAAGACTTGCAAACATTAAGACAAAATATTGATTCTATTGACAAAGAGATCATACAGCTTTTAGATAAGAGATTAACTTTCGTGCAGCAAATTGGGCATTTAAAGGTTAAAAACAACGCAAGTATTTATCGCCCCGATAGAGAGAGAGCGATCATACAGAATCTTTTATCAATCACAAAGGAAAAAGGGCTAAAAAATCTCAATAAATCAATCATTGAAGCCATTTTTTATGAGATATTTGCCATTGCTAGAAATATTGAGACGCCTCAAAAGATAGCTTTCCTAGGACCTATTGGCAGCTACACGCATCAAGCCGCTGAAAATCGCTTTGGTCCCTTAAGTGCGTATTTACCGCTAACAACCATTAGTGCGGTGTTTGAAGCATTGCAAAGGGGCAATGCAAAATATGGGGTAATCCCGCTTGAAAACAACACAAATGGCATGGTAGGCGAGACAATCGACAATCTAGCAAAGCATAATTTTAAGATTATAAACGAGATTATCCTGCCGATACATCATAGCTTTGCGACAAAGGAAAAACACATTAATGATATAAAGAAAATCTATTCTAAAGACATTGCATTTGGGCAGTGTAGCAACTTTTTGCAAAGCTATCAACTGCATGAAATCGAGCATATTTCTGTGAGTTCCACAGCGTTTGGAGCAAAACTTGCAAGTAGTGAGAGTGGTAGTGCGGCAATCTGTTCTGAAATCGCTACAAAGCTATATAATCTCCCCATTATGTTTGCAAATATTGAGAATCATTGCACAAATCAAACGAGATTTGTAATCATCAGCGACTTTACAAACGAAAAGGGACAGAATGATAAAACTTCTATTTTTGTAAGTATGAAAGACTTTGGAAAAGCTGGGGCATTATTTGGTCTTTTGCAAGACTTTAAAGACGAATCGATTAATATTACTAAGATAGATTCTAGACCGATACAGAGTGATGGGGCGTTTCACTCTGGATTCTATATGGATTTTTACGGACATAAAGATGATGAGAGTGTAAAGAGGTTGTTTGATAAAAGAGGCGATGAGATAAAATGGCTTGGCAGCTACCCTGCGTTTGTGTAAAAAAAGTATAAAATATCGCTCAATGAAAAACTATAAAATGCACCTTGAAATTATATATTTTGTTAAATCGCTATAAAAATATCACAAAACAAATAGATACTAGAAACTTTTATGATACTATAACTTCATATAAATTTAAGGTTTATTATTGATGGCAAAACACCCTTTGACATATCAAAATACTAAACAAGATATATATATATATATATATATAGCAGGACACTCTGGATGTCAGCTAGAAATTATCAATAATCACACAATTTTAAAAACCACTACAAATAAAGACTACAAAGCTAGACTAAAAAAGCAATGCGAGAAGCAAATATTATTTGCTAATATGTATGACAACCATGACAAGATTCTAATCCCACAAGTTTTACAGCAATATTGGGAAACTAAGGATAATGAAAAAGTTGGCTTTTCAATGCCTTATTATTATGCAAGTGATTTTATTGTATTTTTTGAAAACGCTACAATTACAAGTATCGCTCAAACCATGCGTATTTTATTGCAATTTATTGAAAATAATCTAAAAGATTCTATATATACAACTATAAATAAAGAAATATTCTGTAATAAATACGATGAGGTTGCACAAAAGATAAATACATGTAAAAACAAATCTCTAACCCTATGTTTAGATTCTATAAAAAGGGATTTAAAAGAACTTCCAAATGAGATTACCCTGCCGCTTGGAAGATGTCATGGAGACCTTACTTTTTCAAATATTTTATTCTCAAACGACAAGATTATACTTATTGATTTTTTAGATAATTTTATTGAAACGCCCTTGCAAGATATTGTAAAGCTTAGGCAGGATACAAAGCATAAATGGAGTGTAATGTTGTATGAAAGAAGTTATGATAAAACTAAAATTGCAATGCTTTTATGCTACTTAGATGAAATGATAGATAAGCATTTTATGCAATATGAATTTTATAGAAAATATTACACCATTTTTCAAAAAATAAATCTTTTTAGAATCCTTCCCTACGCAAAAGATAATCACATTTTTGATTATGTGGTTACTGAAATTCTCAATCTCAACATAAAGGATACAATATGTCAAACATATTAATTACAGGTGGTGCGGGCTTTGTTGGCTCTCAATTAGGATATGTGCTAAGTAAAAAGGGGCATAGAGTTATATTGCTTGATAATATGTCGTATGGGCGATTAGATAACTTGATTGTAAATAATGAGTTTTTTGGAGAGTTTATCGGCATGGATATACGCTCAAAAGATTTATTACATGTAATGAAAGGCATAGATTATGTGTTTCATTTTGCAGGTATTGCACCTTTGCCTGATTGTCAAACAGACCCATATAAAGCCATTGATATTAATGTAGCAGGAAGTGCAAATGTTTTAGAATCTGCACGCTTTAATGGTGTGAAAAAAGTTGTCTTTTCTAGCACTTCAGCAATTTATGAGAATAACAAAGAGTTTCCCACAAAAGAGAGTGATGAAACCTCGCCTTATCTCATATATTCCACTTCTAAAAAACAAGCTGAAATGCTGTGTCATTCATTCTTTAAAACCTATGGATTGCATATTGCTATCTTGCGTTTCTTTAATGTATATGGACCACACCAAGATATGAAAAGAAAGCATCCACCTTTAATTGGCTATATCATTAAAACGCTATTAATGGGGGGGGGGGGGGGCAACAACCAGTCCTTCATTCAAATGGCTTACAAAAAAGAGATTATGTCTATATTGATGATGTTATTTCGCTATGTGAGATTGTGATGAATGATAATAATGTAGTGTATGACACATTTAATGTCGCATCAGGCAAGGCTTATTCTGTTGTAGAAATTTATGAAATTATCGCAAAATATTTACAAACAGATATAAAGCCTATTTTTAGAGATGCAAAGCTTTTTTGGGAAAAGTATCCGCCTTTATATGAGGGTGCTTTAAAGCTGCATGATTCTATCTTAGAGAGTGAGGTAAATAAATATGCCTTAGGCAATAATGACAAAGCAAAACAGCTAGGCTGGAAACCTAGCATTGATATGGACAAAGGATTAATTAATTGCATAGAATATGCAAAAAAGATATTTGGAGTAATGTAATGAATCTTATTTTACCGGTCGCAGGACATTCATCAAGATTTCCGGGAGTAAAGCCCAAATGGCTTCTTACACACCCAAATGGGAATCTTATGCTAACAGAGGCAATTAGAGGCTTAAATCTAAAGGAATTTAGTAAAATCTATATTATTTGCATGAAAGAGCATTATGAAAAATATGATTTACAAAAGCCTTTAATGGATCAATTTAAAATGCTAAAATGTGATTCTAAACTATCTATTATCACGCTAGATAAACAAACAAAGTCACAACCAGAAACCGTATATCAAGGTATAAAAAAGGCAAATATATGCGGACAAATCTATATTAAAGATAGTGATAATTACTTTGTGGAAAATCGCGTTAGTGGCAATTTCGTATCCACTTATGACTTAAATGATATGGATTTAACATACGCAAAAAGCAAAAGCTTTGTGATTGTAAATGAACAAAATATTATAACTAATATTATAGAAAAACGCGTGATTGGCTCAATCTTTAATGTTGGTGGGTATGGCTTTGAATCAAGTGAAGAATTTTGTAAATATTATGAGAAGTTAGCACATGAAGATAATTTGTATATCTCACATATTATTTATAATATGATGCTTAGCGGACATGTTTTCTTTAACTCAAAAGTGCAAGATTATTTAGATTGGGGGACAATAAAGGAATGGAATCTTTATAAAAGGGAATTTGCTACACTATTTGTTGATATTGATGGCACATTGGTAAAAAATTCTGGGCAGTTTTTTACGCCAAAATGGGGTGAGACAGGCAAGATAGACGAAAATGTTGCAATGCTGAATAAACTCTATGATACAGGCAAAGTTTATATTATCCTAACCACTTCAAGAACGCTAGATTATAAAACTATAACAGAAAATCAGCTAGAAAAAGAAGGAATAAAATATCATCAAATAATCTATGGCTTATATCATGCTAAACGAATTATTGTTAATGATTATGCTAACTCCAACCCCTATAAAAGTTGTGATAGTATTAACTTAAAACGCGATAGCAGTGATCTTAAAAGTATGCTTCAACATATTTTTGGTGATATGGTGTAGCGTTGTGCGAATCTAGAGTTACAATCATTAATCCTTTATTATCAAAATTTAAGTAATATTAAGAATATATTGTGATAAGGGGTTATGATTATGGATATAGATTTGGTTACAAATGAGATAAAAGCACATATAGATACTGCACAAAAGGCACTTGGCTTACTCGCACCAATACTACTTGAGAGTGCAAAAACTATCACCAAAGCCTTGCAGGATAATAAAAAGATTCTTATCTGTGGCAATGGCGGGAGTGCGGCTGATAGTCAGCATTTTGCTGCTGAACTCACAGGGCGATATAAGCGGGAGAGAAAGGGTCTTCGCGCGATTGCCCTAAGTACTGATACTTCTGCACTGACTGCTATTGGCAATGATTATGGCTATAATCATGTGTTTAGTAGGCAGGTCGAAGCCCTTGCAATGCAAGGTGATGTGGTGATTGGAATCTCAACAAGCGGTAATTCACAAAATATTATTAATGCTCTTGAAGTGGCAAATAAAATAGGCTGTATCACCCTTTCACTAAGCGGCAGAGATGGTGGGCTTATTAAAAATCTTTGTGATTATAGCATTGTCGCACCAAGCGATGATACCCCTCGCATTCAAGAGATTCACATTTTATGTATCCATATTTTATGTGAGCTTATAGAAAAGAGTTTTGCGGAAGCTAAGGCGTAGGTGGTAAAGATTTTTGAAATTTGTTTTATGTGAATGATAGCAAGTTAATATAGGGTTAAATGGCGGATAATACATACGCATAGGCTGTCATTTTCTTCGTATTTGTGTTATAGGGTTTAAGACATAATTGCTAGGTTATATTTATATTCACTTTTAAATTCTACATATATCCTAAAAGTTGGGGAGTTAGACTTGAAGCATTATCGTATTTTGTTGTATGCAGTGTAGTGATACTTAAAAATTTAAAAAATTCAGGAGTGCAAAACAATAAGGAAAGTGGGATTTGTAGCTACTTAATATGACAAGCAAAAGGTTTTGTATTGTTATTTTCTAATGGAATGCCATTTAGAATCTGCATTCCATAAAATACAACTCACTCAAACTTATCATCAAGAATCCATACCCTAAAATACTTAAATAAAGCTTAAAATAAAACAAGATTTCATCTCATTTTATGTAAAAATATCGATAAATCCCATAAAAATGTTACATTTTTTCTATTGAAATGCAGAAAAATCGTTTTTTTTTTTTTGTAGTTTGTAATTTGTTTGTTTTTATTAAAATTTTAAATCCTTTGAGCTTTTTTGTGAAGTTTCTTTTAAAGGATTAAAAAATGAGGAAGAAGCTTAGTGTAATGGCTGCAAACACATTGCTTACAATAGGGCTTGGCAATACCGCTTTAGCAGAAGAAAATAATGGCTTATTTATAGGTGTGCATGGTAGTGTTTCGTTTTTTGGTTTGGAAATGTATAACTATACTAGTAAGGCTTATGCTGATGGGGGCTACAAAGATATTGATATGAATAAATTCGATGCTCCATTCAATGTTGGTTTATTTCATGTTGGTCTAAAGGCTGGTTATCAACACTTCTTTATGTCAATGGTTGGTGCGAGAGGTTATCTTGGTTATGATTTTAATGGTAGTCGAGTGTTTGTAAAAGGCTCAAAATTTGTAGCGGGAATGAAAGACATTAATATGTCATTCCAAAATATTACATTAATAGCCTATAAAACTCTTTCTTACTATAATGAATGGTTGAAATACACTTTCTTAAATATTATATCCACTCTGCAAATACTAGGACGAGAATTATAAATACTGCGCATGTTATTGGATTCTAAATCCCTACCCAGTCTAACCGACATTTTTTCATTGTCAAGTCGCTTTATTTACTCTAAGTTGAAATAAAAAGGTGGGCTTGGCAAAATGTCCGCTCATTTTAATTGTAATTTATTTGCCTCCAAATTCCCAAAAAACCGATATTTTCTCTAGTTATATAAATTTATAAGAGTTAGCTAGAAAAAAAATTTAAAAATTATATGCTTGTGTGTAATATTGTAACTTATATAAAGTGAGTTAGCATAAGTGGGTAATTGCTTTTTAATGTAAGAGTAAAAAATCCCCTTGTGTGTTGTGTTCTTAGTGATTGCAATGCGTAAATATGCTTTATAATCTAGCTTACAATAAACTTTATTTAAAACTTAAAAATAACTTAAAATTTCATTGTTGGAATCACAATTCTATCCAAAGTCCGCAAAATAGGGCATAAAATGTATATGTGTGTCAAAATTTGTGCCATGAGTGTATTTTTTGTGTCATTTATGTGTGATAGAAAATCTTAAAGAGTGAGATAAGTTGCAGAGAGATTGAAATATTTTTAAATATTTAACGCTTTATGGCTTGTGTGATTGGCTCTTTTGAAATTGCCTTGCTTTGATTGGCTTTTTGTGTAAATACAAAGGCTAGTGTGATTTATGTTTGCATGATTTAGGTTTTTTGTGTGTTATTTGTGTAATTTTGGCTGATATTCCACTGAAATAAGGCTCTAAAACTAAGCTAAACTAGGCTACATTTGGCTAGTTTTTGCTTTTTTGATAGAAATTACACTTAAATCTACCATTAAACTTACATAAATGACTTACATTTTCTTGCAATTTTGTTAAATTCTCGCCTTGTTTGCTTCATTTCATAGTATTTTTGTCAAAGAAACTCACAAACAATCTTTTTTATAAGTTCCCTCTCACACACTACTATCAACAAACATGTAAAATATAAAAATCTCGGGCAAAATGTGGCGTGTGGATTGTAAGGCTTTGAGAATGCAAAAATTGCAATTTTGGCTTTCAAATGTGGCGTGAAGTTGAGATAGCACAGAATCTAATAAAGATGTTTCGCTTACGCTCAACATGACACAGATGTTAAAACCTAAAGTGTGGCGTGAAAAAAACACTCAAACACAAAGACACAGAAACATTGATAAACAACAAAAAAGCATAAATTTAGATTTTTGGCTTTAAAATGTGGCGTGTGGGCTTAGAAAGGGTCGCACTGGCTTAAATACAGATTTTAAACTAAAAAATGCAGAATCTAGCACACAAAAACATATAAAACAAGATTCTACAACACAAACTAACACTCAAACACTAGCAAAAAAACACTTAACACACCAAAATCTCTAAATCCCTAAAGTATTCTTTAAGCACAAACTTATCTTGGCTTTTATCATTGACATAGTCTTTATTCTCAACTTCTACTAAAGCTTTTAATCTTACATTATATGAGCCTTCTTTATTGAAAGATTTGAGTATATTATCTTTTTGGCTACTCTTAACATTTGATTGCTAACCTTGCCATCACCAAAATCCCACTCAACTTCTACTAACTCAATAGAGGTAACAATATGAAATCCTATCACTTCATCAATAGCTATAACACTCTTAGTAGCATATATCTCTAGTATAGTAGTATCAAAGTCTGTATTGTAGTCAGGTATTTGCACCTTTTTCCACTCATCTGTATAATCACTGATTGGAGCTTCACCTATTGCCTTAAGTGCATTCACGGTAGTTTGCTGCATATCATAGCTTTTGAGTAAGTCTGGTTTATTTGCATTTGATAATACATTTTGATAACTTACCATACAATTAGCTTTGTTTATCTGTGCGTTATCATTGGCACTTTTATGTAATACTTCTGCCTTGATTTTATCTTGCAGGGCTTGGGCTTGAAGTTGTGCTGTTTGCATTTTACTTGCTTGTATCTTAAAAAAGCTTTCTTTCACTTGGTTTGATAGCATTGCTACTTCTTTTTTCTTACCTAGTATGCCTAAAGCACTTTGATTTTGTGCGTCTCTTGTAGCCACTTCGTTTTGGTCTATGGTTAATGCAGTTTGGACTGCACTTTGAAATACGCCTAAAAATGTTTTAGCCATAAAATCGCTATAAGCTAAAGCTTTTTGGTCGTCTGTAAAGGCATAGCTTGGCATATACTTTACAAAACTATCTAAGGCATCTTTATATATTTGACTATCTTTCATCTTAGCTTCTATAAAATCAAAATTCTCTTGGAATTTCTTTAGAGTGAGATTTTTTGTGTCTATCATGTTAAATCCTTTTTTTTGTGGTATAATCTAGTTGTCTTTTATGGTTGTTTTAGTCTCTTAACCGATACTAGCTAAGGGAGATTATTACAAAACGCCTTTATGTTGTGCTAGATTGCATAAAGGAGAGACAACCGCTATTCCTGCATATATACGATTTTTATTTTTTCACTCTTTAGTATGGCGTTTAACCTAGTTTCTTTTTCATCGAAATAATATGTCTTAAAATCTATATTTCCAACAGAATCTATCCCTATTCCAAACAAATTCATTAACTTTTTATCATTATCATAAAATGGCTTATAGAAATACACGCTAGGGCTACTTTGTCCTTCCCTTGCCTGTTCTACGATAAATAAAGGGTCTTTAAAGGTTTTAAAGAATCCACCTTTTATGTTTTCTCTATCTGCTCCATTAGTATTGTGTTTAAAATGTCGCCATGCACTCTTTATATCCGCTTTCACTTCCTTATAAGGCGTTTCTATAATCCCATATTTTCCACTTATGCTATCAAACATTTTTGCAAACTCTTCCTTATTTCTAAACTCTGCTTGTGGCATTGTCTCTACTTTACCATTTTGCAAGGCAGATTCTATGGCTTTTGCTAACTCTTTGTTAAATATTTCATTACTCAAGCTATTTATTTCCTTTTTGCCTTTTAAAAAATCTCTAGGATTAAACTTTTGCATTATTTTAGCAAACATAGCTGGATTATTCTCACTCAAAGATTTGTAGTCTTGTTGTATGCTTTTAATAGCTAAAGTAGCATATCTTTGTGTGCTTTCATTGTTATAGAGTTTGCTTATCGCCTTACTTGCAACACTACCACCAATTAAGCCTAAGACAAAGTTTTGCGGATTAAAGCCTACAATGTTTCCATTCTCATCTGTTTCAATTCCTGCTGCTGTGCCACTTAAAAAACCTATTCCCAAATGTTTTGGATTAGCATACATGATGTTAGGGCTTTTATCATTAAAGTAGGTATGTGTAGATTCTTTATTCTTTGGTTTAGTCTTAGTGATATTGCCTTTTGTATCTGTATAGCTTCCTTTATTGTCAATGTGCTTTATTTGATTGGAATCAAAGACTACAAAAAAATCACTTGAATCAACATCCAAAATAATACCATCATAGCCTTTACTTCTTAAAAAATCTTGTACTTCCCTGCTTTGTGTGTCATAGGAATTAAGATTTAAACCTTTTTCTGTCAATTCATTTTTAATATCAGCAGGATAATCTTTATTTGCCCTTCTTAAATCTAACGGCTTTTTAACGTGTAAAAACACTCCATAGAGTATTCCTCCATTTATTCCTCTAAACCTTGCTTTCTCTTTAGCATAATCCTTATCTAGTGCAAACCAAAAGCCCAAACCACTTCTGTCTTTCTCTTTTTCAAACACTTCAAATTCCGCACCGCTTCCATGATAAAACACTTTTGGCACTCCATTTTCATCTTTTGTCAAAGGACTAGAATCTTTATGCCACTCTAGTAAATCTTTTGCCTTTCTCTCATCGTAATTAAACTTTTGCATAGTAGGCTCTAGTGTTTGTTCTAAGTCATTCTCTGCTATATTATTAGCTGTATTATTATCTAATGCTTTATTTTCACTCTCTTTACTAAACTTCCCTTTCACAATATCTTCAAACCCATCACCATATATAGCTTTTAGTCTCTCTATTTCAGAATCACTTGCCCTGCCTAAAAAGCTATGCAATTCTGCCTGTCTTACTAGCATTTCATTCAAGCTATTTCTAAGCTCCGCTACACTCTCTTTGTTGGCAATCTCTTTTTCATAAGCCTTTTTTGCCTTTTCTCTTGTATCTTTTGCTTTTTGTATCTGCCCTTGTAATTCTTTTATATATTCATCACTTATAAGCTTATTGTAGCCATTATGAAATCTTTGCATATAGTTTTTATCTGTATATGCAGCATCTCTTACATCTAGTCTTATAGAAATGCTTAAAGCTTCATTTAAATCTTTACCTAAATAAAAGTCAATCATGCCGCTATATCCCTTTTTTGCTAAGATATTTAATCCACGATACTCACATATTACTTTAATGTTATCGCTAGACTTTGCAAAGTCTTGTATGATTGCATTTAGTTTTTCATTAGCTAAAGATTCAGGGCTTTTTTCTTTCTTTTTGTCTTTATCTTTTGTAGCCTTTGGTGTGTCTGTTTTATTATCTTTACTTGTCTTTGCCTTATTATCCTTAGCAAAGTTTATTTTCTCTTTTCCAAAGCTTATGGTAGTATTATCTTGTGTTTGCTTTTTAAAAGCTTCTAGTGTGTTTATATCCTTTTGCATACTAGATTCTAATTTATTTGCATTCTCTATTTTATTGTGATTATTTTTAAGGATTAAATCATGTGTGCTTATGGCATTCTCTACTTCATCAATGGATTTTACTATATTCATAGCTTCTAACTCTTGTTCCGCATTAGGGCTAGTCATAGCTTTTAGTCTGCCATGCAAGTTATCTTCGCTTATATCTTCTATCACTCTTGTTTTAAGGTTTGGGTCTTGTATTTGTTTTATTATCTTTGTTTTCTGCTCTAGTGTTTGAAGCATTAAGCTATCACTCATTTGTTCTGTTACATAAGTATAGATTCTAGCTTCAAAGTCAGGGACTAAATCCATTAAGCGATTACCTTGTCTTATAATCCTGCCTTCTCTTTGCTCCATATTAGCAGGTGTCCAATCTAGGTCTAGGTGATGTATTGCTGCTAGTCTTTCTTGGAAGTTACTCCCTGCACCCATTTTACTTGTGCTGCCGATTAATACTCTAATCTCACCACTATTAATCTTTTGAGATAGAGTTTCTTTTTTAATGCCCTCAAAGTCATGCACGAATGCTACTTCGTTTTCTTTAATACCTTTTTCTATGAGTAAATCTTTTAAATCATTATAAGCACTAAATCCATCACTTCCCCTTGCAATCTTGCTTTCTAAATCACTTGCTTTATCTCTTAGTTTTTCTAGTTGATTATCGCTTAGATTATGAGATTGATTTTGTATTACTGAATCTATTCTTTCTAATTCTTTTTGCCATTTCTCTAGTGTTTCAGGTTTGATGGGCTTTTTTGGCACTGAAGTATCTAGGAATACTAATTGTGTGCCTTTATGCTCGTTAAAGTCATTATACACTTCTAAGATATTATTAGCTGCTGCTGATATTTTTCCATTCTCATCTCTTTTATATGAAGAATCAATTAAACGCATATCAATACTTGCTTTATTAGAATCAGAGATAATCTTTAGCATATTATCCCCGCCTTTCTCCATTGCAGCTTGTGGATTTTCTTGTAAAACTTTTGCCCTTTTTTTCACACTCTCCATAAAATCTATTTGTGCTTGGTTTCTTTTTAATACAACAGGTATTCTTCTTACCTTTGGTTCTATAATCTTGCCACCTTCTTCTAGTATGGCTTTTTGCATATCTTCTTTAGTTACTAAGTCTGCAAACTTATAATACATAGCTTTTAATTCTGGCAGGTTTGAGAAGTCTCTAAGCCTTGAAGTGAGTTTATACTCCCCTGTTGCTTTCATCTCAAATTCACTACTAGCCCCTGCAAACATTTTACACCACTCATCAAACACATCTATGCCTTTAGCTTCTAAGTCTTTAGAGCCTAAAAATCTCTGCATTGTAAAAATATCACTGATAAAGTTTGTAATCGGTGTGCCTGTTGCAAATAGCACTCTATTATTAGGCAAATCTCTCATTTGACTTATTTTCATAAAGGCATCAATTGCCCTTTGTGAATCTGCACTTCCTATACCTCTTACATTTCTTTGAGCGGTAAATATAGGCAGATTCTTTAGATAATGTGCTTCATCAAACATTAAGGTGTCTATACCTAAATCTTCAAAGAATACATTCTGTTTATCATTGGCTACACTTTTAGCATAGTTAGTTGCCCTCTCTTCTGCTTTTTCTATGCGACTTTCAATAGAGTTTAACTCTCTTTTAGAAGCATTACCATCTTCTTTTAATTTCTTTTGTATTTGCCTTAAAAACTTGATTTCCTTTTCTACATAATCCTGAAAAGCACTTGGGGCTACATTCATATTTGTAAAAGCGGTATAGGTCGTAATGATAATATCATGGCTATTGTTTTTAAGACTTGCTAAGGCTCTGTTTTTATCTTTCCTTGATACTGCTTGAATAAGCTTTATATTCGCATTAGGATATAATCTCCTTGCTTCTGCTGCTATTTGTGGGGCTACATGATTAGGTAATACTATCATAGGCTTATTATGCACTTTAAGCCTTTTTCCCTCAATCGCAGAAGCTATCATTGTATAGCTTTTACCTGTGCCTACATCATGGGCTAAAAGAGAGCTTAACTCTTGGAAAAATCTAAATACTGCATTCTTTTGGTGTTTTCTTAACTCTATATCACTATTTGCCCCATGTAGTTTTAAATGACTGCCATCATATTTTCTTGCTACTTCTCTGTTAAAAGTATCATTATATTGCTTTTGTGCTATTTCACTGAAGCTATCATTATCTAGGATATATTGTTTAAACTCTCTTTTTAATTGCTTTTTTAAAGATTCTAGGCTTTGTGTTGCAATAGGGTCTCTATATATGATTGTTTTATCCTTATCACCTTTTATTGTCTTTTGCACGACTAGAGTTTTATTATTTAGCATATCCTCTATATAATCAATACCATTGATATATTCTACACCTGTATTTGCTTTGAAATCCTTGCCTGTTGCAATCATAAAGTCTCTATCTTTTAATCCATCAAAATTGACTTTCCAACCAACCCCATGTATATAATTTGTGTTAAGATAGTCTAGTCCTACAATCTCACTTAAAAAGCTATCAGTAATGTTTTTATCAAGCCAATTCGCCCCTAATGGTATTTCAATATGTGGCACTTCTATATCATCAGGTATAACATTCTTTAAATCTTCATAGGCTATCTTTTGATAATGAGCGATTGTTTCATCATCGCTAAACTTTGGTAATCCATATTCATCATGAAAGGATTCTAGTCTTGTCTTTACATCACCACTTAAGAATATATCTTTACTTAATCTCTCGCCATTATGGTCTAAATACTCTAGCTTTTTATCTAAAAACTCTTTTTTTACAGAATCTACATCGCTTCCTAAAAGGTCAGCTATCCTTTGATAATCATTATATCCAGTCTCATTTAAGCTTATATGCATGGCATCAGCTAGATTATCTGCACTCTGTGGTCTTACATAAGGATAGCTTATTCGCTTAGTAAAAATATCTGCCCTTTCTGCCCCTACTACTTTATTATTCTTTACAAGCGGTGCTTTTTCTAATGCAAAGATTTCAAAGCTTGTATCATCTACCATTTCAAAGAGTTTAAATCTAGGGGATACCTTTTTATCCTTTGTATAAAAGCTACCATTCTTACCCACTACTGCTTCATAATCACTATTTAGCTTTTGTCTTAATGCAGAGATTGTTTCATTACTTGCTTCAGAATCTAGCTCTGCTTTTTGTAAGCTTTTTAATGTGCTTTGCAATTCGCTTATCTTTGGGGCTAACTCTTTATATTCAGCTATTCTTTTTTCTATTGTTTCAGGTTTCCAAGTAACTTCTAGTGATTGTAGATACTCTTTTAAGTCAAGCTCATCATCACTTCCCCCATCATTTTTTATAAACTTATCTTGTTCTTTATCATATCTTACAGCACCCATTTGACTATCTGTAATATCTTGTGTAGTCTTTACTTCACTCTCTAAGTCTTTTAATGAATGCGTATTATTATCTTTTAGTCTTAATGTATCAAAATCATATTTTTTATTTAAATATGGCATTAAATCAAAGTTAGAAAAGTCAATGCCCTCTTTATTTATAACATGCACTATATCCCCAAATTGTCCTTTACCAACTTTCATTTCACCGAGAACATTTTGTGGGTTATCTACAAAGTATTTACTTACAGGTATGCCATTTAACTCTGTTGTCTCTATCCATGAGTTATCTAGCTTTTTAGCTTCAGCAGCACTCACCTTTTTAAATACAAGTATATCAGTCGTTACACTTGCATCTTTAAAAGCATTATTTGGCAGTCTTACTCCACCTAGAAACTTTGCATTCTTAGCTATCTCTTTACGCACTAAGTCATTACTAGAATCCATAAAGCTTTTTGTTACTATCTGTATGCTAATACCCCCAACTCTTAATTTATCAATACCCCTTTTCATAAAGTAGTTATGAGCCGAAGCACTAAAATTATCATCTCTAATAGTAAAGTTACTATAAGGGGGGTTGCCTATAACTAAATCATAAAAGTCATCTTTTGCAAATTTAGAGTTTTGAAATCCTGCATTATCTATCTTAAAGTAGGGATATATAGTCTGTGATAGTTTAGCAGTAAAAGGGTCTAGCTCAATGCCTACTACATTAGCATTAGAGTGAAACTGCCCTAAGAATCTACCACTCCCACTGCTAGGCTCTAGTATAACATGATTATTGTTTAGTCCTAAATCCTTAGCAAGTTTTACCATAGATTCTACAATAGGTGTAGGTGTGTAGTAAGCATCACCTGCCCTGCGGAATAAATAATCAGCATCTATCTTTGCTCCAACAGATTCACTCAAACTCTCTAAAAGCTTATTAAGGCTATCTAGTCTCTCACCTTTTTCTTTTATCACTTGATATAATTCATTACTTGCCTTACCAAAGCCTCTAAAATTACTCAAAATCCTTTTTTCATCATCAGTTGCTACTCTGCCACTCTTTAGTATATCATCAAGCAAACTAAGAGATTCTATATTTGCATCATATAGGGCTTTTTGTCCTTTTAAGTCTTGTATTTCACCGAGTTTAAATTCTTTATTCAGTGTTGCTAATTCTTCAGGGTTTAGAATGCCTGCTGGATTGCTATCACTTTCTATATTTTCTAATTCTTTTGGACTTTGTTTTTCTTTTGGTTTTTGTTGTGGTATAATGTCATTGTCAAGCTTGATATTAGACTTAGCTATATCATCGTAAGGGCTATGAGCGTTAATCTGATTAGTCGCTTGACTATTATAAATCTCTTTTCCCCCTGCTGATATTTTATTATTTAATCCATTTTTTGATTTTGGTGCATTACTTCTAATAATCCACTCGCCTTCATTGTTTCTGGCTACACTTGTAAAATATTTTTCCTCTCCAAAATCTCTAGCAAAAATCAATGCCCCATCGTTTTGTAGAATAATTCTTTGTGGCTGTTCTAGTGTAGGTTTAATCCTATCTAAATATTTTAATCTATTCTCTTTTATAAGCTTTACTAAGCTCCCAGCAGATAGCTTAATATCTTCGCCTTGCAAAATAGAATCTAAAGCTTGTTTTACTTCAGGGGTAAAGCTTGGGATATAAGCTTCATCAAGGCTTTTTAGATTAAAGGTGTTTTTCCAAGCTTGTGCTATCTCTTTTGGTATCTCATGTGTTTTACCATAGCTATCTGTGAATGTTTCAGTAGCTTTGTTTTTGTCTATTAATTCTTGTGTCTCTCTTACACTCTTACCACTTGCCTTTGCTTCTTTGATTATTTCTTTTGTGGTTTTTGGTGTTTCTTTTTCATGTGTGTTTGCAGGTATTTCCTTGTCATGTTGAGCGTTAAGCGAAACATCTTTATTTGTTTGTGGATAGTCAAATCTATGTAAGCCTTTTTCTTGGACTAGATTATAGGCTTTTTTGACTTCTTTTAATCTTTTTTTAATGTTACTTATCTTATATATTTCTGCAGGATATGGTGCTTTATGCAAATAATGAAAAGCTTCCTTAAGAGTTGGCAGCAAATCGCCCATTCCCCTGCCAAGTTGCTGCCTTTCTTCAAGGCTTAAAACACCAGCATCAGCAATTGCTTTACTATCAATTTTTAATATATCATCTTGTAAAGTTCTAGCTTCGTTAAAATCTTTGATTGCCTTAACTATATACATTAAATTTTCAGGTTTGTCGATATTTTTTATTAATGATATGTCTTTGCTTCCATATTCATGATTATCATATTCTTTTAAGAAATTATCGATTACTTCCTTATCAGTGAGTTTTTTGGGTTTTACTTGTGGTGTAGATTGTGTGTCTATGTCTTGTGTGGCAACTTTAGATTCTATATTTGTGTTAGAATCCTTTTTGCCTTTTTTCTTTAGAGATACATTTCTGTGTATTCTAGTCCTTGAGTTAGTCCTATCATCGTTTCCATCATGCTTATATCGCTTGTTGTCAGTCTCATCAGGTCTGATTCTAGCATTATGTCCTTGTGTATCTCTGCTAATATTAGCATTGGCTTCAATGTCGCTGCTGCTATGGCTAGAGTCATCTCGTATATCTCTTTTTTCATGAGTTTTTTCATTCCCGCTTTGTGCCATCTCTTTTGAGCTTGGTGAATACTCATCGCTAATTCCATTGTCTCTTGTGAGAGTTGTCTCTGTGTCCTTATTTTCTTGTGGATTATTGCTCGTGCGTGTAGTAATCCACTCAGTGTCAGCTCCATTCTCTCTTTGAGTAGCTTCATGTTGATTGTCTGTGTAGCTCTCTTTTGTGCTTGTTTCTTTGTCTGTATGGTTTGTTGTGTTTGAGTTTTGTTTTGTGTTTGCATGTGTATCCTTTATTTTTTGTGATTGTATTGTATCTTTAAATTTATTAACAATATGATTATTATCTAGCTCCCATTCCTTTAGACTTTTTGCAAAGTCTTCTGCAACGCCACTGCTAATCTTATTATTACTTAAAGCAATGCCTTTTTCAGTATTTTGAAATTCTTTAAAAATGCTTTTATCCCAATCAATATCCTTATTAGCCTTTAAAGCTTTAAGTATGCTTTCATAATCATCATATAAATCCCTATTTTTAAGCTTAAAGAAAATTTCCTTCATAGCGTATTCATCTAAATCGCTAAAGTCTTTATATTTCCTATCACCGCTTTTATTTGCATGTTTTAAGATTCTCTCAATTTCATCAATGATTAAATCTTGCCTAGATTGCAGGGCAGAAGTAAAGCTATCAAATAATTGTATTTTGTCTTTTTTGCTTAGATTTTTGCCTTGCATATTATTGATAGTTTCAAAAAAGCGTGTTGTATCTAAGCTTTCAAGGTGTAAATGTTGGTTTTGCTCTCTTATGCCTTCACTTTGATTTATTGCTTGTGTATTCTCTTGTGTTTCTTTTTGTGTTACAGGTTCTTGTGTGCTTTTAGATTCTATATCTTTACTTATTTCCTGTTTTGTGGTAGGATTCTGTGTGTCTCTGCTGGTGGAAGACAGGAAATCTGTAGAAGCTTTATGTGCTGAGGAATCTCGAAGCTCGGGAGACACTTTATCAATAAATACTTCTTTTGCATTTTTTAATTTATTTAACAAAGTATTATGTTTTTTTGGACTAAGTGTTACATTTAAGAAATTTTCCCCATAATCACGACTCACATTCACAAAAAATAAATTATCTGTCATTGTCCTTGCAAATATTAAATCGTTTTGCTCGTCAATAAACGCCGCTTCAGGTTTTGAAAAAGTTTCTCGTATTTGTGGGATATATTTTTCTCTACCATTTTCTACCAATTTCAATAAATCTTTAAAATTGACTTTAATATCTTTACCTATGGCTTCCCTTACTTCTTGTGGAATGCTTGGAATAAATGTATCATCTAAGCTTTTAAGGTTAAATGTATCTAGCCATTGTTGTTGCACTTCTTTTGTAAGTATATGTTCCTTACCCTTTTTGTCTGTAAAGTGAATGTCTTTTGGCTTTGTTGGGAACATCTCTTTTAACAAATCTTTATATGCTTTTTCAAACATAGGGTAAGTTGTGTTTGTGTGATGCCTTATAGTGTCAGCAACATTAAGCATTTCTTTGAAATATTCCCTTTTTAGCTCATTATCCTTAAACATATTTGCCATGTCTATAAATCTTTGTGCGGTAGTCTCATCATGCTGTAGATTAACTTTTAAGGCTTGCAGGGCTTCCCTTTCTTTATCCATAAATTCACTAAACTTTTCTGTCTGCCCTGCATTTATCTGTTCTATTAACTCTCTTTGTTTTGGCTCTTCTGCCACTACCTTTTTTATTGCCCTTCCCCTATCGCTTAATGCAAAGTCTGGCATATTTATTATTTCTTTGTTGTCAAGGAATTTATAGCTAAAAAGTTTGGGGTTGCTAATATCGTAATTCTCGTTTTCTTGCCAAACTCTCTTTCTCAAATCTTGTCTAACAAAGCTTTCATGTTGCAAAGGCTTAGAAACTAGCACATTCCTAAACCTATCCACTTCTACTGCTTTATTTTCACTAGGTTTATTATATGGCAGCAGCTTTATCTCTTTTGTAGTGTTTTTAATCTCTTGCATAGAATCTAAAAAGTCATTAGTCTTAGCATTAATATCTCTTAAATGTGCTTTTAGGTTAGCATTAGCTTTATATGGCAGTGCTTTTATCTCATTGCTTAAAGGTTTAAAGTCTAATTGTGCTAAAGGCTTATTTAATGCTTTTGTAGTATTTAGAAACTCTTTATAAAGATTATGAAATATAAAGTTCTTTATAGCTTGAGAAGTTAAAGGCAGTGCATTGCCTTTAGAATCTACAATAATGCTAAACGGCATACTCATAAAGTCTTTAAAGCTTTTGTCTAGCTTTTGCAAGGCGTGTAGTGTCTCTTTATACTCTAATAGCTTTGTTTCATTATATGCTAGTAGTTTAGTGTCTTGTGGTGTGTTATAAGGGATTAAAGCATTATTTGCTTGTGTGCTGTTATATGGGATTAAGCCTTGTGTATCTTGTTTCATTAAGTTTGTAGCAAAGCTTGGTTTAGTTTGTGTTTGTGTTGGGACTAAAAGATTACTAAAAGCATGGATTTCTTTTTTAGTCTCTGCATGAGTATTTAAAAGCATTAAAGCCTTATTACTTGTGCTTAATTCACTCTCTATATCTTTTATAGCTTCTTTGGTAAAGCTAATATCATCTTGTATTTGATGTAATACTCTTTGTGTTTGTGCTATAAGTGTGCTATTTGTCTTTAAGATATTGTTATCATCAAAGGCTTTAAAGCTTTGCAAGTCTTTCTCTAGCAGTTCTCTTTTTTGTAATAAATGATTATATTGTGAATAGGCATTCTCTAGTGTCTTTTGAGTAGGTTTATCTAGCTGTATTTCCCCACTCTCTATTTTTCTTTGAAACTCTTGCATACCGAGTTTATCAAACTCTACTTCCATTTTATAAGTTGCTTCATTGTCAAAGTCATCTATTTGTCTAGTAGGCATGAAGTTAGGATTAGATTCTATAACTTCCCTTTGTATAGTCTCTATATCTTTTCTAGCTTCACTCAAAGCATTATCTATAACTTCTTTTCTCTCTTGTAATTCTTGTTTATGTTATTTTTATACATTTAAAATCTATTTTTATTGATTACTTATAATATATTGCAAAATGATATTTGACGAATTCTCAACCATTTCTTGTAAAATACAATAAACACAAAAAGGGCAAACTTGACAAAAGTATTGTATAACAATGGTAATATCGCATTAACCAAACACACTAGTTACTTACACACTATCTTGCAAAAATCACAAAAGCATTTAGAATTAATATTTAATGAAAACAAATGTGTATAAATTTTTAGGTAAGAAAAAATTGGGAGAATATGAGTTATGGAAGATATAAACAATGCTTTAGTGGAGCTAAAAAGAGAACCCATTATACAGCATGAAGTATCGGGGTAAAAAGCCTCATAATGTTTGGGCATCTTATATAGATACTTATACGCCAAAAGATGGTGTATTTTTGGTCCCCTTTTGTGGTAGTGGAATGAGTGCATTAGAATCTTTAAGGTTGAAAAGAAAAACACTTGCTTTTGACATTAATCCTTTAAGTAGCTTTTTGCTTAAAATTTATACAACACATTTTGATTTTAATGCCTTTAAAAAGGAGGCGTTAAAGATTATTGATAATGTGCGTAAAGATTCTATCTATCAAAAACTTTGGGCTTATGATGGAGAGTTTCATAATTTCAAATATTATGATGGAGAAATTTATGAAATTTGCAAAGTGGATAAAAATATTTATTATGAAGCTACACAAAAAGATTTGAAATCTTTAAAATTTGCAGATTCTATCAATTTGCAAGATTTAGGATTAAATTTTATAGATGAGCCGTTTTTAGATAGCGATTCGTTTAGCGCAAATTTTATCAAGCAAATAGGCGGTAATAATTTCAAATATATGGACAAAACGCAATTTAATTATTCTATCTTTAATCTTTAAGGAAATTTTACAAGTCAAAGATACGCATATTAAAGAGCAATTATTGTTTGGATTTATAATGATTGTGCATTTGTGTTGCAAAATGAATGTGCCAAGAAATGATGGAGCAAAGAGAAATTTTAGCACAAGCTGGGGCAGGAGTGCTTACATCTGCGCAAAAAGGCAAATGGAGCAGAATCCTTTGCTTTTATTTGAGAGAAATTGTTTCAAAAAACAAGGGGTAAAAACAGCACTTTTAGCAAGCAATAAGTATGTGGATAAAAGTTTGCTTTGTAAGGAGGTTAGTAACGCTAATAAACAAAAAGATTCTAAAAATTTTGCTTTAAAATATGGCGTTGTAAATATCTTAAAACTAGAAGATTATGTGAATGAAAAAAGCGTGGATTTTATCATTACTGACCCGCCTTATGGTGGGCTTGTGCAGTATTTAGATTTATCTTATTTATGGCTTTTATGGCTTAAAGTTTATGATAAGAAATATGGTAACATAGATTTTGCTAGTGAGATTACTATTAGCAAAAAATGCGATATAAAAGCATATGAAGTGCGTTTTACTAAAAGCCTTAAACAGCTCCATAGAGTGTTAAAAGATGATGGAAAAATGGTTATAACATTTCACAATAAAGACATAGCTATTTGGAATAGCTTTATGCGTTCGCTTAAAAATGCTGGATTTATTATACAAAAGGTTATCCATCAAAAAAATCGCCGCAGTGGAGAAAGCGTAGTAGCAAATCCTTATGGCACTTCAGGCACAGATTTTTATTTGCGTTGCATAAAAAATCCACATACACAAATAAGTACAGAGATAGAATTACAGAATCTAAGTCAAAAAATTGTAGAAATTGCCATTAATGCCATTGCTTTGCGTAATGAGCCAACGCCTTATGAAATTTTATTTGATGCAATTTTAGCCCACATTACTTCTAGTGGCTTTATTTTTAGTGATGATTGCGATGGCGATATTAAAACTGCATTAAATAAACATATTAATAAAATCTTTATAATAAGGCAAGATAAAGAAACAAAGGCGGGGAATTTATGGTGATTTAAAGAGCCTAGAGAATACATAAAACACCCCGATATTCCACTAAGTCAAAGGGTAGATAGGCTTGTATTGCAAGTCTTAAAAGAAAATGCGCTAGTAAGCTTAGATGATATGCTAAATGTTGTGTATAAAAATTTTCCAAATGGTTTAACGCCTGATGAAAATAGTATATTAAAATCTCTTAAAAAATTTGCTACAAAATCAAGTAATGCTTGGGTATATAGCCCTAATGCCATAGAATCTAAAAACGCTACACAACACACGCTTTATATAAGTTATCTTGCAAAGATTGGTAAAAAGTTAGGCTTTGATATTTTCATAGGTAAGAGAGAGCAAAGAGAAAATATTGACAATAAAAAATTAAGCGATTATGCTAATATTTTTGAATTAAATTTTATTAAAGATGATTTTACAAGACAAAGGGCTTTATATATTGATATTTTGTTCGTAAAAAATAAGTCAATACATTATGCTTTTGAGATAGAAAACTCCACAAATATTATTGAAGCTTTACATAGAAATAGCGTTTTGGAATCTAGCATACCTAAATTTATTGTTATTCCAAATAATAGAGAAGAAGAGCTTTTAGGTAAAAAAGAGCCTTTATTTATAGAATCTATACAAAAGAATCATTGGCAATATTTGTTATATAGCGATATAGACAAGCTTGTAAATGTCAAATATCCACGATTAGAGCAGTTTGCAAAGGATATTGTATGAATGCAGAAAAATCTGTTGGCAAGTATGACCCACGAAATACACTAAATGACCTTACAGGCAAGGAGTGGCTAAAGCTTACTTCAAGTTTTTGGATAAGTGAAAATGTAGCCTTGATAAAGACGCATTAAAACATCCAGCACCATTTTTAGTCAAAGATATACAAAAGCTCATAAGTCTTTTTACAAAAAAGCATATGAAAGTTTTAGACCCTTTTTGTGGTTCAGGCACGACTTTACTTGCAGCAAGTTTATTAGAAAGGCAAAGTATAGGCTATGATTTAAACCTAGAGTATAGGGATTTAGCATTACAAAGATTACAAAAAAATTAAAGCAAATCATTATCGCTATGAGATAGGGGATAATAAAAAAACTTTTACAAACGCTAGATGAGCAAAGTATTGACTATTATTGTAACCTCACCACCCTATTTTAATATTTTGAAACACAATTCCAAGGGGCTTAGGGCTGATAAATCGCATAAGGGATTTAGAAATGGTGCAAGAGATGGCGTAGTGACATACAATGTAGATTCTAAAGAGAATCTAGAGAATTGCGAAGATTATGAAAGTTTTTTAAAAGCATTAAGTGGGATTTTTAATGAATGCAAGAGAGTGTTAAAGAATAAAAAGTATTTATCGATTGTTATTAGCGATTTTACGATTAATAAGCAAGAAGTTAATGTAACAGGAAATATTATTGCGATGATGATAGATTTAGGATTTAAGTTTGTAGGCAATGTGGCGTTATTACAAAATAATAAGCCCTTATATCCCTTTGGCTACCCCTATGCCTATAAAATCAACCACCACAATCAAAATATTTTAAATTTTATGAAAGAAAATAAAAGCCCTATAAATTCCGTTGATTAAAATGTATATAGAATAACATACAGGATGGTTAAGTTTAAGTCCATTATTACATCTTTCATTTTGATAAGAGTTTCATATTTTAGGTAACTTTACCAAGATATTTCTCATAAATGCAAAAAGATTTTTCCCTTTTGTTTCACTCAAGGTCAAAATGACAAGCACAAACCCCATATTCTAGCATTTGCATTATAGCTTTACGAGTTTTAAGGCTTTTTTATAGTAGGAGTTATCTTTTGCGATAATGACTACTATAAAAAAGCCTTAATCTCTTAAATGTATAATCAAAGGCGAATATCTAAACAATCAAGGATTATGCAGCAGTTCCTTAGCTACTATATACTCTAACATAAACGCCAAATTACTCTCTTGTGCCACAAAAAGCTGTGCTGTGCTTTTCATTAAATAGCTTGTTAATTCATAGTTTTTCACAAACTCTTTAAACAATACTTCAAGTCTTGGCAATACTTGCAATGAAAAGTCATAATTATCAAGGATACTTTTACTCTCTATGCGTATTCTTCTTATCATTGCATCTCGTATTTCACCTGTATAATTTTGCATGATATATTCAGTTACCGCTTTTGTGTCTAGATTCTTTGCTAGATACTCTTTTACCGCTTCATTGACTTGATTTCTATCTAAGTTTATAAGATTGCCTAAGCCATATTTATTGATTAAAGCTTGTCCTATATCATTATAGAAACTCTCACTTGTGAAATACTCATCTTTAATGAATTGCTCGTGCATAATATCTAAGATATTTTCATCGCTTACTTGAGTATCTACATAGCTTTTTAAGTCGTTAAACTCTTGCTTTGTAGATTGCAATTCTTGCTGTGTAGTTTCATTTGCTTGAATCATATTTTGTATTAAATCAGTTAAACTTGCCATACTAAACCTTTCTTATTGGATTTTCCCTTAACATTATGCCTTTTCCTTTTGTCATGTTCTCTTTTTCCCTTGTCATGTTGAGCGTAAGCGAAACATCTAAACCTTATGCAAAAAAGATTTTTCGGCTACGCCTCAAAATGACAAACATTAAAGCAGGTTCATGTGTGGTAGTTATGAAACTTGTCATAATTCCCCTTGCGTTTAAGATTTTTGCAAACCATACAAACAAATCCATATTCTAGTATTTGCATTATGGCTTTTTGCAAGTGTGGGCAAATTGCTTACGCAATGTGCGTGATTTTTTTAAAATTTTGACTAGGAGTTACCTAGAGGTCAATGACTAGTCAAAATTTTAAAAACTTGCAAAATGTATAATCAAAGACGAATATCTACACTATAAGTTATCATTCCCCAAATACTCCCTAATCTGCTCGTCCGTAAGTCCTGCAATCTGTTCCTTACTAATAACCCCATTATTCAAAATAGCCTTAATATTTACCTGCGTATTATCTTGGTTAGGATATAAGCACTTTTTCATATCAGTAAAGATACTTACCACATCTTTTGCAGCTTGTATCACTTTAGGATTAGGCACACTTGATTTCACACTAAGACTTGCAAGTCTGTTAAACTCACTTTGTGCTATTAATGCAGTCTTTGTGATTTGAGTATGTATAAAAGTCTCACTCATCGCTTTTAATAGCAATTCATCAGCAGTATTATCAAGTATTCTTTCTTCATAAATGCTATATAGATTTTGCATATTTTCACGCATATTATGCTTTATTGCATTCTTTGCTATGCCTATATTATCTAATACATCTTTATCGTTTAAAAGCTTATTTGTAATAGCCTTTAATTCAGTGTTTTTAACGAGTTTGCCTTTTTCCCACTTCTCTGTTTGTATCCAATTATACAAAGTCCTTTCATTGACTTTAAAAAGCTTTGCTACTTGCTTTATATCTTCATAATGTGCTTCATAATATGTTCTTACTTCTTTTTTTAAAAGTTCTTTTTCACTTTTTGTCATAGCTTTATCCCATTATAAAATAAGATATGCTAATATATATAAAAGTGAGTGTAAATATCGGTAAGGCAAAAACAATGAGTGTAAATTTTAATGAGAGTTTTAAAGCTTTAGTGCGTGAAGTATTCCAAGATAAAAGCGAAGGTGTTATACATATTTTAGATGAAGTTGTAAGCAATAAGGCAAGTGAAGACACACAGAATATAAATAATCTTAAACAAGAAGCCATAAAAGATATAAGAAGTAATATTGCTACAAACGACTTTGTAAGAGCAGAAATTGCCGAGTTAAGAAGCGAATTAAAACAAGATATAGCGGAGTTAAGAAGTGAATTAAAGCAAGATATAGTCAAAGTGCGTAACGAAATGCTAGACTTAAAAGCAGAGTTAAAACAAGACATAGCGGAGTTAAGAGAAGAAGTTCATGCAGAATTATCTAAAATGGATTCTAAAATTATGCAATTTAGAGCAGAATTAAAGCAAGATAATGCCAACTTAAAAGCAGAGTTAAAGGACGATATAGCAAAAAGCAAGGTAGATATTATAAAATGGGTGTTTGGTTTGCAGTTTGCTACATTAGCTCTTATTGCAGGTATGCTAAAATTAATGCTTTAAAGGTGTGTTTATGAGAATAGCAATATTATCTAGTCTGTTTATGTTTAGTGTATTGTATGCAAAATGCGATTGTCTTTGTGTAAATGGTAATGTAGAAGCAATATGTAGCAATGCTTATGAAGTCCGCCCTGTATGCAATCCTAGAGTATGTCCTATTGTCCCCCCAAGCATAGAGCCATTACAGACTCCAAAACTCCTACCTTTAGGCACTACTTCATGTCATCAAGCACAAGTGTATAATGAATATACAAGGCAGTATGAATGGCAGCGAGTTTGTGAGTAACTCATCTGTGCGTTGCCTTTCCCTAGTCATGTTGAGCGTAAGCGTTACATCTATAACCTATTGCATTTAATTCTTTTTCCCCTGCATTATTGCCTGATAAAGCTGTGTTAATCCTATATATTGTTGCTGTTGCTCTGGCGTCATAATGTTTATTCCAATAGGTGTGCCTTTTATTTTGCCTTTTAGGGTAGATATTTGATTGGCTAAAGTTTGTTCTAACCTTGCCATAGTAGCAGGTGTGCTTTCCCACATTTTTGCAGTTTGCTCTCTCATTATTTGCATGTCTCTATCACTAATTTGACCTCCAAAAGTTTGTTTTGCCATTGAAGCAAGTGTAATGCTATTTTGTGCTTTAAACTTAACATAATCTTCCCCGCTTCCAATAAATCTCGTTAAAGAGCCTATTGCTAGACTTGCCCTATTTTTATCATCTAAATCCTGCATTATTTGACTAAAATGACCTATACTTTCCAAACTTTTAGATATTTCACCATATTCTTTTTTGTATTTTTGTTGCATTGCTATTCTATCTCTTGCTTGTGGGTCATCTTTATCATCATATAAATTATACGCAGCGTCAATATCTCTTTCTCTTATTGTGCTTTTATCAGCATGATTTATATTAATTCCCCCACCAATACCGCCACTATTTCCCCTAAGCATTCCATTACCTAACATACTTGCCATTTCAACAGACATTTTAGTTCCATTTCTTAATGTTATTTGAGATTCATTATTTCTAGCTGCTTCACCAAGTTTATACACAATGTCATCATAAGTATCCCCACTCGCTTGAATAGACGTTTTTGCTTCATCATACATTTTATTTTGCTGGTCTCCCATTTTCATATTAAATGTATTCTGTGCTTCTTGTGCTTGATTTCCTGCTACCACTTGTCTATTATCACTAGTGAATCTGTTTTGATATTCTCTTCTATTCTGCTCTTTTTCTGCATTTCTTTTCATTCTTGCTTCGGCAGTTGCAGAATCCATTGCTTGTGTGCGTTTTGAATTATAATAGTAGTTTCCTTTTCCATCTGTATAAACATTTTCTATCTCATAATTAGCTCTCTCCATATCACTATATTTTTTACTAGTTTTTGCTTGTGATGAAGTCGCATAATTTTGGTTATTAGTTGCATTAACTCTACTAGCACTTGTTAATTTTTGTTCTTCATTCAATTTTGCTTGATAGTTATTATTAAGTTTCATTTGTCTTTCAGCCTGTTGTTCCTGCCCCACTCTATAATCATGCGTATCACTTTTAAACTTAATATCTAAATCATTCATCATCTCTTGTTGGTGTGTCTGTGCCACTCTTGTATCATGTGTATCTGCTAGATACGCATTGTTATGTTTTGCAGTTTGTATTTGCTCGTCTGTTAAAGCACGATTACGCATTGCTTGTTCGTGGTTATCATGTGTTTGCACTGCATTACTTAAGCCTTGATTAAAGGCATTTGCCATTGCAAGACCTTGATTACTTGTCTTTGCCCTAATGCTATCGCTATAACCTTGCATAACAAGTTGCATTGCTTGGTTGTTGCCGTCTCTAAACATTTTAAATCCTTTCTTTAATATAAACTATAAAGCTTTCACCTTGATTATACATTTAACAGATTAAGCCTTTTTTATAGTGGTCATTATCGCTTTGTCATGTTTTACTTTTTCCTTGTCATGTTGAGACAAAGTCGAAACATCTTTAACCTTTCCTAAAAGATCTGCATTCTCATGTATATTGACAATGACTTCTAAGCATTCTAATTTATTATTTTTTTGTAGCCATTATTTCTGTTGTTATAAATGCTTTGTAGCCTTGTGCCACAAATCTGCTTGAAATTCTGTTTCAATTTCTGGGCTTACAATGTAAAATGTATTTCTAACATACACTACTAAATTGAGTATCTTTTTTCATTGTAGCATACCCTACAATACATTCTCATAAGTCTTCGTGTCATTTTTATCGCAAAATCTACTCCATAGTTTCACTATATCGCTAGGCTCTAGAGATCATATCACAAAGTCTTAAGACCGACATTATTTTAGCCCCAGTATCTCATAATCTAAAATATTACTCACTTTTAATCTAGCATTTACTAAACTCTAGGCAGATAAACTTAAGAATTAAAAGATTTAAAATAAGCGAGATTCTAAAGCTTTAATATGATAGCTTTTGCGGTGGATTGGGCTGTAGCCATGTTTAGCGATAGATTCTATATGGGCTTTTGTGAGATAGCCTTTGTTGCTTTTAAGATTATATTGTGGATACAAGTCATGCAAAGTAAGCATTTCAGAATCTTTATTTGTTTTAGCAAGGATAGATGCCGCAGAGATTAGGACATGTTTGCTATCTCCCTTTATTAGCGTGTCAATTTCTTGCACACCAAAGTTTGTATTCCCATCAAATATAATGCTTTTGCATTGATGTTTTTTTGCGTGAAGTAAAAGTTCTTTTAAGCCCATTTGCATACATTGCCCTAAACCTTTAGAATCAATATTTATAGAATCAAAACTTACAATTTTTACCCTACCTCCATGCTCTCTCAAAAACTCTTGTATAGAATTTGCTCTTTCTTGTCTTTGTGTCTGTGTGAGTTGTTTGCTATCTCTTATATCAAGCTTTTTAAAAGATTCAAAATAGCATTCATCAAGCATAACACTTGCGATAAATAAACTACCAGCCACACAGCCTCTACCAGCTTCATCAATGCCACAGATTAACATGCTAATAGCCTAATAAGCCCATGACTTCATGCCCGATAAATGCGAATGTATAGGCGGCAAGGGTTGTGAAAATAAAAAGATAGATTCCATAAATCTTTTTTCCGCTTTCATTAATAAAGGCGATAGTCGCAGCAAAGCATGGTATATACAGCATGATAAAAAAGATAAAGGCAACAGCGGCTTTTGTGTCGATACTAGCCCTTAGCTCTTCTTGCAGGCTTTGATTTTTCAAATCATCATCGACTGCCTCTTCACCAAGCGCATAAAGCACACCAAGCGTTGTTACCACCATCTCTTTTGCAGAAAATCCTGTAATAAGTGCAACAGATAATCGCCAGTCAAATCCAAGCGGGGCAAATATAGGCTCTAGTGCATGTCCTAGTCGCCCTGCAAAGCTGTATTCAAGTTGTGATTCTAAAAGATTATTTTCATATATTTTTTGCTTTTCTTCAAACTCTCTCTCACTTAGATTCTGTGTCGCGAGTGCTTGTATGTCGCTATTAAATTCTTCTTGCAATAGTGTGCTTTTAGGGAAGTTTGCAAGTATCCACACAAGGATAGCCCCAATGAGTATGACGCTTCCAGCTTTCTTTAAAAAGAGATAGCTTTTGCCCCATACGCTAAACCATATTACGCGAAGAGTTGGGATTCTATAACGGGGCATCTCCATGACAAAAGGCTCACTCTCCCCGCGAAATACAAAGATTCTTAGAATCTTAGCAAGTATTAAAGCGATAATAAAACCGCATAAATAGATTCCAAAAAGTATAAATCCAGCGTATTCTGCCGAGAAAAATGCACCAACAAAAAGCAAATAAATAGGCAGTCTAGCACTACAACTCATAAAGCCGATGATAAAAAGTGTGAGTAATTTATCCCTTTTATTCTGCAAAGTTCGTGTCGCCATATACGCTGGGACAGAGCAGCCAAAGCCCATAACAAGCGGGATAAAACTCTTACCATGCAGACCAAACTTAAAAAACAAGCCATCAAGCATAAATGCCACTCTAGCCATATAGCCACTACTCTCTAAAAGGCTCAATCCCAAAAATAAAGTAGCAATCAAGGGCAAAAAGCTAAGGACTGCCCCAACGCCTTTAATAATCCCATCACCTAAGAGTGAAGCTAAAAGATCATTTCTTATAGAATCTTTTGTAAAAGTCGCAAGTGTGTCAATACCAGATTCTATCATTTCTTTAAAAAAATCCCCAAGCACAAAGCTAAGCTGAAATACAAGAAACATAGCAAGTAAGAAAATAGGAATACTCCAGATTCTATGTAGTAAAATAGAATCTAGTTTAGCACTCCCTGCGGCACGAGGCTTTGTAACCTTTTGGATATGATTGACTATAACTTGTGCATTTTGTGCGAGTGTGCTTGTAATGCCTATGTTGTTATGTTTATGCTCTTGTATCTCTTCTTGTGTATTGTGCCATTTTATATTATTAGAATCTTTTTGTATAGATTCTGTATCTCTAGTTTTCATATAAGATTCATGTGTGGCAATCAATGTATCAAGTAAGATATTTAGATTTTGCTTCTTTGTAGAAGAGACTTCACATACATTTGTATGTAGCATTTCGCTTAATTGCTTAGTGTCAATCATTATGCCATCAATTTTAGCTTCATCAATCATGTTTAGGGCGATTAGCTTTGCTTTATCTAGCTGTTGTAATTGCAAGGTTAAGATGAGATTATGCTCTAGGTTTGTAGAATCAAGCACATTTAGGATAATATCATAACTCTCATTATCTAAAAAATCCTTGCAAACTCTCTCTTCTGTCGTATAGCCATTTAGAGAATATGTCCCGGGTAAATCAATCATAGTGATCATGTAGTCTTTGTAGTTTAGTGTAGCTTCTGCCTTTTCAAGTGTAACGCCACTAAAGTTTCCCACTCGCATTTTTGCATTGCTTAATGCGTTGATTAATGAGCTTTTGCCGACATTTGGTTGCCCTACTAAAACGACTTTGAGTGTTTTCATGTTATATAAGCATTCCTAAAATGAGTGATTAAAATAATATTAATTTTTATTTTAACTTGTAAATATGAAGTTTATATTTACCTATAAAGCCCTATGACACAGGCAAAGAGAGAATCTTTATAAAATAAAAGTTTAAAATATATAAAAAGATAGGAATATTATATAAAAAATAGATTGTAGTGCTTATTTATTATGTACTTTATAGTATTTAGTAGGAAAATATAATGAGATAGTGAAAAGCAAAACTTAATAAATAGTTTGTATTATCACAATTATGAGATATATGAGAATCTGTAATATATAAGATTTTCTAGCGTCCGCCCCTCACAGAATAAAAAATAACCTTAATAAAAATCGTAAAAAAGATTCCCTCAAAAGTGGCTGCAATAATGAGTGAATAATATTGCTCTTGTGTGATAGCGTGTAAATCTAGCCCAAGCTTTGCGATGGCGACTAAAAAGGTAAGCGGCATACAATCACTTAGGGCAAAAAGTGTAGTATTTTTAATGCTTTTAAAATACGACCCAAAGGCAATATTTGCGGCAAGTAATCGCACGGCAAGCATACCAAAGGCAATGTAGATTCCTTGTAACATAACATTGTAATTGCTTAGAATCTCTTTAAGGTTGAGCGTCGAGCCAACATATACAAAAAATAAAGGCACAAAGAATCCAAATCCTATATCATTAAGCTTATGCACCATATCGTGCTTATAGGCAAAAAAAGTAGCTATCACCATACCCGCTAAAAACGCACCAAGCACATCTTCAATATCCATGAAAGTCGTGATTCCAATGAGAATGAAAAAGAGCATAAAGCTAAAGCGAATGTCTTGATTATTGCTATCATTTGTCGGCATAAACCATAGCTTTATAGCGGGTTTCCACCAAAAGACAATTTTACCTATACGAAAGATAATGAGAAATGCTATAACAAAGAGGGCTAAAAAAGCAAAGGCTTTATAAAAAGTCCATGAAGTGATTGTGCCTACATTTTGTGCGTAGCCATTCTGCACTACAACAAGGGCAGTAATGCTTACGAGTTCGCCGACTATACCTATTTTTAAAGCGACATTTAGCCACTCACGATTTTTCCCATAATCCCTTATAAGCGTTACTAACATACCAAGACTCATCACAGGAAAAATAGCAATATAAATCCACTCAAGATTAAAGATTAAGACAATGCTTCCCGCTGCTGCATACAGAATAATAAAATATAAACATGCCTTTTTGTAAAACTCTTTGCCAAGCCTACTAAACCCACGCAAATCCACTTCCATACCCGCTAAAAGCATGAGATACAAAAAGCTTACATGTGCTACTACATTAAGCGTTTCACTGCCTTTAAAGATTCCAAAATAGCACGCAAAAGCACCAAGTAGAATCTCCACAACCGCAACAGGAATGCGAGTAAATCTACTCACATAAGGTGCTGCTACAATCAATAATGCAATAACCGCAAAAGTAGATAACTCTTGTCCGTGCATAGCTTTACTTTTCTTAGAATCTAAACATTATGTATGCCTTGAGCGAATGCCTTGAGAAAGGCTTGTGGATAAAGTCTATATTCCACATCATGCACTCTTTGTGTGAAGTCTTCAAGGCTTTCATTTGGAATCTTTTGTATTTTTTCTTGCAAGATAATCATACCAGAATCAAGCTCTTTTGTTACAAAATGCACACTGACACCGCCAAAGTCATTACTATCAGCATAGCTTTTTTCAATACCATTTAGCCCTTTATGTAATGGTAAAAAGCTTGGGTGGATATTAAGGATTCTTATATGCTTTAATCTCTCTAAAAATTCAGCCCCTAAAATCCGCATAAATCCAGCAAGCAAGATACAATTAAGCCCATATTCTCTCTGCAGACTCGTTAAATATAGCAATAAAGCCTTATCAAATTCTTGTCTGCTTTTATCTGTGCTATCTATTATCTGTGTAGGCAGACCAAGCCTTTTTGCACGATGAAGAGCATGTGCGTCTTTATTATCACTTACAATGCTTAAAACATTGATTAAGGGATCTTTAGCAAGCATAGAATCTTGTATTGTCTCACTATTTATGATAAAGGCATTTGGGCTTGTTTGCAGGGGCGCTTTGTCTTTAGTCGTGCTATTTTTTGTGAGATTCACGCCATTTTGCCGCATGGCTTGAGTGATTGTTTTATTATGCAGAGATAGGACTAGATTCTCCATATTTGTGCCATTTCCGCTTGCAAGTATTACTACATTTATCGTTTGTCCCATAGAATTCCTTTTGTGATTAGTTTAGCGTGTCAAACCATTCTGGTTTGTCTTGTCTTATAAGCAAGATATTTGCAATAATTGTTTGTGCATTATAGGGTAAATCATCATCTTGAGATTCCATAACTTCCATATAATAGTTCAGTGCATCATCTAGATTGCTAGGCTTTAAACCTGCAAAATGAAATGCTACCTCAAACATATCAAGGATTTGAGATTCTAGCTCTTGTATTTCTTCATCTCGTATTTTATTTTGCAAGGCTTGTGTGTTGTGAGACTTTTTATGTTTTTTATCGTGTTGCTGCATTTACATATCCCTTTAATAGCCATCAAAGCGTAAGCAATAAAAGTGGCATTATAACAAAGTTTCATGGAATATGCAAACTCTAGTATTTATTAGGTTTATCTCTTATTAGTCATTTTATTTACACCCGAACAACCCTTAAGGCATTCAGCAAGGCTAAAAGGGCGACACCCACATCGCCAAATACAGCAAGCCACATATTTGCAATACCTGCGATACCAAGCAGGACTAAAATGAGCTTTGTGCCTAATGCAAATGCAATATTCTGCCAAGTGAGTGCTTGAATCTTTCTTGCGATTTTTATGGCATGGACTATACCCATAGGTGAAGGATTTGTAAGAATTATATCTGCACTCTCTTTACTAATATCGCTATGAGAATCTTTTGTGCCAACGCTTATGCCAATATCTGCTTGTTTTAATACGATAGAATCATTAATGCCATCGCCTATGAAGGCTGTGATTTTATGCTTTGTGGTGTTTTTACGAGAATCTAGAATCTCTGCCGAATCTGGGTGGGTGCAGGGTTTAGGGTGCATTTTTATAGAATCTAGAATCTTGTCATATTGAGCGTTAAGCGAAATATCTTGTTTAGATTCTAAATTTGATTCTAATCTTTTAGATGTTTCGCTACGCTCAACATGACAAGTTGTAGATTCCATTTTCGTGTCATTTTGAGCAGTAAGTGAAAAATCTTTATTGTTAGAATCTAGAATCTTATCTTGTTGAGATTCCATGCTAGATATTTCAGCTAACACCTTAGCATGACAAGCACTAGATTCTAACTTTTCTTTATTTTTCATACTAACCCCCACTTCGCATTTATAAGATATAGAATCTAGCCCCATTAATTCCTGTAATTTTTCTGCTTTTTGTGTAGGGAGTAACCCTGCATAATAGCTTTGTATATTAAGCATTCTTGCGATATGTGCGACACTTTTTTCATTATCGCCACTTAAAATTGCAAGTGGATTTACTCCAAGATTCCGCAAAATCTGCACACATTCTTTACTCTCTTCTTTTAGTATATCACCTAGCATAATGTAGCCTTGATAGATTCCATTTTTTGCAATATGGATTATGCTAAACCCGCTATCTTGTGTATCTTTATGCGTGTAGAATGGGCTTATATCTATGCCTTTATCTTTCATTAAAGATTCATTGCCAACTAAGATTCTATCTCCGCAACACTTAGCATATACGCCTTTTCCACCTATCTCTTCAAAGCTTTCTATCTCACAAATATGCGTGTTTTTAGAGTCTTTCATATTTTTAGAATCTTGCATAATGGCTTTTGCTATTGGGTGATTTGAGAATCTTTGTGCCCTTTGTGCTATCTCTAGTAAAGATTCTTTGCTTATATCTGTTAGCGGATTTATAGATTCTATTTGAAATACGCCTTGTGTTAATGTGCCTGTTTTATCAAATACGACTTGCTGCAACTTAGCAAGGTTACTAAAATGCGTAGAGCCTTTAATGAGTATGCCCTTTCTACTTGCAATGCCTAATGCACCAAAATATCCAAGCGGCACAGACAGCACCAAAGCACAAGGGCAACTCACCATAAGCACCACTAAAGAGCGATAAATCCACTCATGCCATTCCCCATCAAAAAGCGGTGGAATAAACGCAATGCCAAGTGCTATGAAAAATACAATCGGCGTGTAGATTTTAGCAAACTGCGTAATGATTTGCTCACTCTTTGCCTTTGTGTTGCTTGAGTCTTCTATCATGGCTTTTATCTTTGCAACTTGAGAATGAGAAAAAGGCTTACTCACTTTTATAGTTAGCACACTTTGCATATTAATAGCCCCTGCTAAAACCTCATCGCCACTTGCTACATCAATAGGCTTACTCTCACCACTTATTGCCTGCATATTGAGCGAACTCTCACCCTGCATAATAATGCCATCAACGGGGATTTTCTCGCCAACTTTTACGAGGATTATATCATCAACCTTTAATAACTCTGGGTGAGTATCCTGCCAAATCGTCTCGCTAGAATCCATACTATTAGAATCTGCTTGTTTTATCTGTAAATGCGCTATCTCTGGTGTAATATCTAGCAAATCATACAAAGATTTTTTAGATCGCTTGAGAGCTAGAGATTCTAAAAACTCGCCTATGCGGAAAAAGAGCATAACTGCCACACTCTCGCTTATTTCACCAATGCAAAATGCCGCAATAGTCGCGATAAACATAAGCGTATTTTCATCAAAAAAGACTTTATTTTTCATATTACGCCATACTGCCCTAAATATAGGCAATCCTGCGATAATGTAGAGTAGTAATAAAATGATATAGATTAGAATCTGAAATGGTGTAACTGCACTAAAAATGCTATGTAAAAATGATAGAGATTCCATATAATGCAAAAGCACTGCATAGCTAACACCAAGTATCATATTAAAAGACTTGATAAAAGAGCTAGATTCTAAAGGTGTATAATGCAAACATAACATACACACAGCAAAGCCAAAGAGAAGGGCTAAAAGCAGAGACAACTCTTTTTTATAAGACACATTATGTGTGTTTTCATGTGTGCTACGCACGATTATATCTGGTTCTATCTTAGCGATTTGTGCTTTTATCGCTTCTATATCGCTTGTCTTTATATAGAGTGTATTTGTGCTAAAGTTTATATTTGCACTCTCTACACAAGGCATAGATTGCAAGGATTTCTCAAGTTTATTCGCACATGAATTGCAATCAAGATTTTCTAAAATAAATTTTTGCATATAAACTCACTTATATTTCAATCATATTTTAATCCATATAAAATAAAAGCAGAGTATAACATAAACATGATTAATATACCCATAGGGGTATATGTATATCTGGAATTTTTATTTATATATGATTATCTGCACTTAACTGCAAATGGGTTTAATTGTGAAAATGTCTTGCGCTGATGGCTTATGAATACTCAAAGATTTCCATATAAAACCATGTTGTATAACTTGTAGTAGTTGTTTGAAAATATTACACAAAGAGTGTATTTGTTTATGTGTGAGATAATAAGAATTTTTACCTGCATATTAAAGTGATACAAGTAAAATAATGTCGCATAAAGCTAAAAATATTAAGAATCTATTTTCCCCGCATAATGCGTATTATATCTCGTGGAAATTCGCTTATTTTTCTAATATTTTCAATAAAATTTCTATGTTTCATGCAATAATGCATAAATTTGGGTGTTATCGAACTATCAATATTGTAAGGACATGTTTTCATCACATTTTCTTTTCTTTGCAAATAAGAACCCCTGCCTATTCTTTTTGCGCAAGTGGGACCTTGAGATACAATATAATCAAGAAAATGAAAGACTCTTTGAGAATAAAATTCTTGAGGATCAAAATCGTCAAGAAAAATTGGTTCGTTTAGCATGTCTCTAAAGGCCTTGTCATTGTCATCTATACGCTTTATTTCATCTATAAGATCTTTGAAGGTAGGAAATTCATGCGCATTGATAAAAGCTTTTGGGTTAATTTTGTAGTCAAATAAATATGGAGGGATATTTGGAATACGCGTATCAAATATGCCATATTCCCCCCCCCCCCCCATAGCGTTAGAATCCAGATTTTCGTCATACTTATAATTGCGGGTAAAAAAATTGCTCGTGCAAACCTCCGGTGAAATATCCTTTTTAGAATCTTTATTGGATGTTTCGTTACACTCTTTATCTATCCCACATCTAAGACTCGTATCTCCCCAATAAATTGGCACACACCCACTCATAAATGCATCAAATAACTTCTCTGTTAGGTACCCCGGATAGCTACCATTTTCAAAACAAATATTAAATTTATATGATTTTAGCCATTCTATTTTATCATCGACACTAGTACCAATATTATTTTTCCACTTACCACCAGAATCTACATTCTTGTAAGCACACAATGCCTCAAAAAAGTTATCTCTCATTTCAGTCATATAGCCATTACTCGCGACAAAACCGCAAAACTTTGTTTTATATTTGCTTAAATGAATGCGACTTTTTAAGGTATTTTGCAACTCTTTTGAACGATAAGTGTTGAAAAATATTAACGGTGCATGTAAATGTCTATCCTCAAATACTGCATAATCGAAACTTATCGCATAATCCACGAGATTAAAATCTGGGCGAACATTCTCTCCTGTATAAAAAATACGCACACAATCATATTCTAAATGCTTATATCCAAAAGGACCACATAAGATAAAATCAGGGGTATTGCTATATGCAACATCATATTTTTGTTGTAGTAGCTGAATGAGAGCATTACTATAGAAATTTACTTCATTATCCTCATTCCACCAATCTAGTATTCTCATATTTAAGACTCGTTTGTTCATATTTCCTGCTCTTATAGTAAATTTCAAAAGTTAATTTTACATCAAAATAATGAAAATCAAGAAATATTCACCATATATAGTGACTGCAATATAAATTAAATTGGTAGGTTTACAACCCAATAAATTGATCCCATTGCGAACAACTATGCAGTTTGCTTTGTTTATCTGTGCGTTATCATTGGCACTTTTATGTAATACTTCTGCCTTGATTTTATCTTGCAAGGCTTGAGCTTGAAGTTGTGCTGTTTGCATTTTACTTGCTTGTATCTTAAAAAAGCTTTCTTTCACTTGATTTGATAGCATTGCTACTTCTTTTTTCTTACCCAAAATTCCTAATGCACTTTGATTTTGTGCATCTCTTGTAGCCACTTCGTTTTGGTCTATGGTTAATGCTGTTTGGACTGCACTTTGAAATACACCTAAAAATGTTTTAGCCATAAAATCGCTATAAGCTAAAGCCTTTTGGTCATCTGTAAAAGCGTAGCTTGGCATATATTTTACAAAACTATCTAAGGCATCTTTATATATTTGACTATCTTTCATCTTAGCTTCTATAAAATCAAAATTCTCTTGGAATTTCTTTAGAGTGAGATTTTTTGTTTGTATCATGTTAAATCCTTTTTTTTGTGGTATAATCTTAGTATGCTAAGGTTTTGATTGTGGGAAGTCCCACCTAGAATTTGGTCTAGGCTGTGTTTATCACTTGCCACTTTATGCTATTTTGCATTGGGGAATACCTTAGCATTCTTAAACAACACTTTTTCATTTAGCTTCCCTTTTTGTTTCCAAGCAGTATCAAAACGAAGTTTATTTCTACCTGTTAATACTTCTTCTATCACAATGAAATGCCCATTGATTTGTTTTGAGTAGATAATTGTATTATTCTCTGTTACTACTCTGCTATCATACTGCTTTGTAATATTTGGATAAAACTCAAAAATCTCATCTTTACTAATAGCAATATTTGCTGTATTGCTATCATCACCATGCCTATTTAAAGCATGAGCTAAATGTTCTGAATCTATTTCCCTTGCAACCGCATAATTACCTTTAAAATCAAAATCTTTGGCAAGTAATTCTAGTTCAGATTCATCTACCTTTGATATTATGAGTTTATCGCTTTTCTTTGGGTTATTTAAATCCCATGTGTTTATAATCTGTTTTATCTCATCTGTGCTTAAATCCTTTTCTACTTTACTTTTTGTTGGGATTGTATGCTGTTTGTTTTTCATTTCTACTTCCTTATGAGTTTTTACATTGCTTAGGTTTTAGTCGCCATTCACCCATTTTTTCATTTACTACTTCTGCTAATCCATCTTCTAGCATCTCTTTAATCAATCTTTTATCAGGGGCTACCCCATTAGTAAGCTTGGGAATAACTTCAAAGCAAATATCACTAAAAAATAAAGCTTTGTTCCTTTTTACATTTATTGAAGTAATTAACCAGAAAATACCTAGCTTTCATTTCTAGCGGTATTTAAAAAATCTGGGCGTGGTGCTATTCTATAACGATAATATCTTATTGCGGCGGATGCTGGTCATCCATTCGGTATGTTATGATAAGTAAGATTAATAAGCGTTAAGTATTATAAATGCAAGCAAAAGACTATATCTTAATCCTCTTTTTCTCATTCTATTTGCCTGATTTCCGCTTGGCGTAGTTTTCTTGCAAATTAATCTTCTTAAAGTTGCTAATTCTACCAGTTGTTTTTTACTAAATAATTGATAAAGATTTGTTAAATCTTTAGTAGTTCACAATAAATACTCATCTTGTGGAATCCACAGCACATCATTCTGTTTTGTTTGACTTGTAATCTCTCTAAATTCACTATCAATTGCGTTAGGATTTAAATCTGTTGGATTCCAACCCTTCCGTAATAGTTTTGATTTTGCTGTCATAGCAAGTTTATAACGACTAAATTCATGCGGTTGCCTAAGAATGCAGTTGTATTTCTTGTATATGCAGACTGATTAAAGTTTTTCTCAAAGTCTGCTACTCCTCTTTCTTTTTGCAATGTGCCTTTCTTGGTTTTAATGAGATCTTGCATTATGCTTTGTGTTTCTTATGGTATTTCACTTTGTGGTTTGAAATCCCTATCACTACTTAGGGCTATTTCTTCATTAAAAGTCTTTGCTTGTGTAGGCGTAGTGTTTGTATTTGTTTGTAGTGTTGTATTGTTAGCTTGTGATAGTGTATTTTGGTTTGTTTGCATAGATAAGACATTATTGCCCATACTGATAGCATTGCCGATATTTTGTTGTGTTTGTTTATTTTGTGAATTCTGTGCGTTTAGATTAGCAGTATTTGCTTTATCTTGCGCTTGTTTTAATAGATTTGTAGTCATCTCTCAGAACGGCGAAACAACTTCCCTGTCATTTCGAGGCGAAGCCAAATCTTTCCATACCAATAAAGATTTTTCGCCTATGGCTCAAAATGACAATACGAAAGAAAAAGATCTAAGAAATGAAATAAATTCTAATTTTACATACACAACGCAAGAGTCAAAAGGAATAAGAGAATTAAGAAATGATTTAAAAGAAGTATTAAGCTCATATTAAATAAAGAGATAGTTAATAAAGAAACAGGGCTAAAAGGCGTAATAACAGAAACAGAACGCAACAAAATATCAAGCAAAAAGGCAGTGGATAAAAGCGTTGCAAATGGCTTTACCATAGATGAGCATTACAGGGTGGGACAAGACCTAAAAAACCTTTATGAAAATGCTACAAAAAGAGAATCGCATAATGATTACAAAAATAGAGATAATATTATTCAAGTGCATAGATTTACAAAAGATATAAATGTCAATGGTAAGGAAGCAATAGCAAAAATTACATTATTTGAAAAAAAGGAAGGCAATAATAAAATTTATACTTTAGAGTTAGAAAACTTAGAGAATCCTACTTCCTTAAGTTCGCCGCACATGCAAACAGAAGTAGCGGTAAAAGCTCAAGTAACCCGTGATGGTGTGCGTCCAACGCTAATATTGCTAAAACCGATAGCGGCATTATACCGCAAAACATAAAAGATGCTATACAAGATAATCCACAACCTACAGCGTTGCAAACAAAAATCTAAGAAGTGAAGCAACAAATAGCAAATAGTTAAGAAACCAGATAAAGAGTATTGATATCATGTATTGAAGCCAGATGGAGTAATTCAGCTAGAAAAGCAATATTTTGATCAAGCAATCCCTAAAAAATACAATGAAATGATACAAGATTTTCCACACCCTTATGATACGAGCAAAATCCGATAAGCTAAAAACCCACGCAAAAGATATAGATACAATACAAGAAGTTACAACACAGCTTTAAAAAACAACTTAAAGACAAGTCTTTTAAAAATACAGCTAAACATGCAGAAAATCTATCATTCAACACATTGAGAGGCAAAGCTAATGAAACTGGATTTTAAAGAGCTAGATGTAAATAAGTCCAGTTTTAAGTGGCATTTGGCAAGTTGCAAGCAAAGCTTAAAAAAGGGGGATATACAAGACTTAAGTGAACATATTGCTATAAACTACCCACTGCGTAGAAATAGCTAAAGAAGTTGGAAATCTAGAATCAGGAACGCCATATTTAAACAATGAAATAGAAGGCGTGCAGAAAATTTATTATAAAATGGGGGGGGGCTTTATCTGGAAATACCATACACAAATGATAGGCAAAAGGTATCACAAAATATATTATGAAAATGGGAACTTGCAAGCAGAATTACCATATTTAGACGATGAAATACACGGAGTTTTAAAATACTGCACAGAAGACAAAGCTACTTGCCACAATAAACGCACAAAATAATAATTATATAAGCGGCAAATGTCATAATGGCAAAACACTAACAGATGAAGAAATATCAACTCTAGAGACAAGTAACACTTCAACTGCTTTTTTCAGATTTTTGCATGAAATATGTTTGCCTAATCTTTAGTTTCTAGTTTGACTTTGAGCTTAGAGGCTTTCAAATCTTAAGCGATAGAGTTATATTCAACTTAAACTATAATGTTAGGCAATATAAAGAAGTCTCATAACACGAAAATTTATAGAATCTAAACAGAATTTGAATCTATAATAAATTGTCATATTGAGCGTAGCGAAATATCTAATAGAATCTAAAAGGGGTGTTTCGTACTTACGCACTCAATATGACAAGAATATAGAATCTAAAACGACTTGACAACAACAAGATATACAATAATCACCATAAACAAAGTTGGAATCTCATTAAAAATACGGAAAAATCTACCGCTTTTACAACAAGAAACTAAAAGTTTTTTACGATAGAATCCACATAGAAAATGATACACTAAAAGCAATAAAACAAGTGTGAATTTCGCATGTATCCAGCCACCACTCTGCATAATGCCGGGCAAGGCTAGTGTAATCAAAGAGCCACTCACTAAAACAGCGATCATAGCAGGATAACCGATAGCATAATACAGCCTTTTTTCTTGCAGCTCGACTACACTTCTAAACCCAGCATTCTCATACTGCTCCGCATGATACACAAACAAACGCGGCAGATAAAACAGCATAGCCATCCATGTAATAATAGAAACTATGTGAAACACTTTAATATATAAATAATACTCAGCCAGCGTGTATCTAAAAGATTCTAGTAGCATAACATTCCTTTATAAAACTTAGATTGCAAGATAAATATGTAAAATCTATGTGTGTTAAAATCTTTCTCTAAGTTTCTAAACTTAGATTCTAGTGATTTAAAAATCTAGTTATCCCAAGATTCTGTATTATTTAAAATTCCATTCCACATAACCATAGATTTTTACATGTTATTACAAAGCAAAGTGAAGCTTTTATCGTATAAAGGCAAATATATAATAAATTACACAGCCAAACACTTAGAATCTTTAATGGCATATAAACAAGATTTTATGCAACTTAGGGCATACTACAAAGCTAATCAAGCATGATGATTTCTATCTTATTATTCATTGTATTCAAAGATTCTTTAATCTCATTATTATACGCACCAGCATTTAAGATTACAAGAGCATTGTCTGTATTTGCTAGAATCTGCGGGGAATATACACGAAGTTTTGTGCCATAGAGTCGTTTGTTTTGCTTGTTTGGATTATTATCTAAAATCGCTTCTATTTTAAGTGAATGTAATCCATGATAAAGAAGATATTGCGAGAAAAGATGTGCCCCAAAGAGATACACTTTCTTATTGGTTGATTCTAATCTTGCATTAAGCTTTGCAATCTGTGCGTGATAAAAATCATACATATTTAGAAATAGAGATTTGTTTTGCTGATACTCATTTGGCAATATGGGTTTATCTGTCAGTGTTTTGTCATATTGTGTCCAGTAAAAAATGCTATGGTCGCCAAAATAATGTTTTTTGTGAATCTTAAATTTATGTGTTGTAAGTAGAAAGTCAATCACTGCTTCAGTGAGTAAAATCGTATGTTCAAAGTTTAGGGTATTTGTCCATTTATTTTCTAGCCATTTTTGCATGTTTGGGACAGAGAAGAGCATCTTGCCCCCCCCCCCCCATAGTAGTGTCAATGCAAGTGGCATCAATGCTAGTAGCAGCAATGTCTGCTAGAAACCTATGTGGGTCATACATATGCTCAAAAGTGTGTGAATGAATGATTGTATCATAATCGCCTTGCTCTAGAATCTCTTTTGTGAAAAAAGATTCTATATACACAATGCGATTATCTTTGGTTGTCGGGTTTGGTTCTATGATATTCCATTCTAGCTTTTCTTCATATTGCAAACAATGCAAGGCTAGTTTAGAATGCCCACCGCCTATTTCTAAGACTTTTTTGGGTTGTGCCTGCATGATGAATTCCGCGAATTCTTTATGATGAGAATCCCAAAGACCTCCAACAGACCCAGCGTCATGTCCGTATTGATATAGCATATCAAGCGGGATTAACCTTTTTAGCTGAATGACACCAGATTTTGATATTGCAAAAGTTTGTGTAGCAATAATATCAGATTCCAAATCATCATGCGGTAAGCAACCACAAAATATAGGATAAGATTCACTATTTAGAATCTCCAAATCACAATCTTTTGTTATCACGCATTTTTCTCTGTCTATGTAAGGTATTGTATCCATAATATCTCCTATGATAAAATTAAAATGTGTTATTATATCAAAATACAACAAGTAGATTCTTTAGCATTAGAAAACACGCTCAAAGCTTACAAAAACTAAAAACTTTTGATAAAATTGCATTGAACTTTAGCATAGACACAAGGCATGGTTATGAATGAAGCACAACAAAATCAAAACAATATAGCCCTTAATGATTCCTTATTTGAGACTTTTATACAAGAATGCTTACAAGCAAAAATGCAAGATTCACAAAGTAGCAATCCACTCTATCCCTTAATCATACAAACACGATATGCACTCACGCAAAGCACTCCCTTGCATTCGCAAAATAAAGCGATTATAAATCGCCTTTTACAAGACATTGATAAGCCTATGAAAGTAGCAATTATCGGGCAGTTTAGTAGCGGAAAAAGCACTTTTTTAAACGCACTTTTAGGTAAAGAGATACTGCCTAGCGGCATTACGCCCGTTACGGCAAAAGTGTGTGAGATTACTTATGGTGATGAGGTGGGGCTTGAGATTCACTACAAAAACAATGCGGTTGTAAATAAGCCTATTAGCTATCTAGGTGAGGTCGATGAGATAGAGAATCTAAAGATTTCATATTATAAATTATTCGTGCCACTTGAGCTTTTAAAAGTGGTTAGCTTCCTTGATACACCCGGCTTTAACTCACAGAATGAAAGCGACACAGAAACGACAAATACGATTCTAGAATCTGTTGATGGTATCATCTGGCTTACACTCATTGATAATGTCGGCAAAAATAGTGAAAAAGAGATTCTCCAAACCCATGTCAAACGATACGCACACAAAAGCCTATGCGTGCTAAATCAAAAAGATAGATTAAAAAGTGAGGAAGAGATTAATACAAGTATTGAGTATGCAAAAAGGGCGTTTGAGGGCTTTTTTGAAGAAGTGATTGCCATATCAGCAAAACAAGCCCTAGATTCTATAAATCTGGTTCAAAAAGATAGTGAGACTTTCTTTAACGCAGGTATTTTGTCGAGTTATAATACAGAATCTAATGGTGAAAATGCGACACATAATCTACATTCTAACAATAAGGAAGCACAAGATCTTTTTAAAGATTCTAATATCGGTGCGGTGCTAGACTTTATCTACAATGCTATCCGTCCAAAAGCTATTCAAGCAAAAGATTATAGAATCTTGCGGGATTTACGCACACTTATTGTGAGAGAAAAGTGGAAATTGCATAAGATAAATCTAGCATATAAAGAGCTTTACTCACTACTTAATGTATTCACACAAAAGCTACATTTTAATGCCTTGCAAAGCGATTTAGAAAAGAGCTTTCAAAAGCTTTTTGGGAATCTTGAGATACAATTTGATTCCATAGCACAAAAAATCTTTAATAGCTTTGAGCTAAAGCCCTTTGAAATCATGCGTGAGACAAAAAACTTTATCGGTATGAAATCTCAAATCACACAAACAAAAGAAGTCAATGTCCTGCCAAAAGAAAGGCTTATGAGTGAGCTATGCAATAATGACAATATGTATGCTAGAGAGATGAGAAAGCTAGGCTTTATGTTGAGTGAATTTGGGAGTGAGTTTAGCACCTTTATTGATACGCAAAAGACAGGGCTTTGTGATAGTTTGGAGCTATGGCGAGAGAGTGCCTTGCAGTCTTTAAGCCTTGCTTATTCTAGTGATATGGCGGTGAGTGATGGGATAATTGAGCGACATTTTAGAATCGAAGTGCTAGATAGCGAGATAACAAATGATTATAAAGCTACACTTTCACAATGTGTGCAAAACTTACAAAATGAGTTAGCAAATCTAGCACAATTCTTAAATCTAAACTTTCAAAATACAATTATGCTATGCTTGCAAAAGCTTCATTTTGAGGTAGAAAACGCACTCACAAAACATAAAACAAACCCCGATACCCTGCCACTTTATAACCCAACACTAGAGAATGTGCGAGATTTAATCAATCTAGGCTTACACTATCCACTCTATCAAGAAAAGCTAAGTCTAAACTTCCCTTTATATAAAAAGACACTTTGGCAAATCCAACAAAACCTAACAAAAGTCTATGAAGAAAAATACAAAGTCATACAATCATGGATAGATACAAATAAGCAAAAATACGCAATATTAGAAAAATGTGAGCTAGAACTAAAAAATCACAACAATAAAAACTAATACTTATAAAGCCTAACAAAAAAACTACGAAATCTTGTGAAAAATGAGTATAAGATGGTATAACCCACCTTATTCTTTAAAGGAAGATAATGTGAAAGAATGTTCTTAACTTAACCCAAAACTATCAAAGGAGAACCTTTTTTGTAAGAACACATAATCATGTAATATGATTACGCTTGAAAGTATAACAAAAGAAAACTTAAAAATAAATTAAAATAAGAATTATTACTATTTTTTATTGAAATTAATATTTGATATTAAATATATGCAATTCTTAATTGTTCTGCATATTACAAAGAGTTTGTATTGATAAATAGTCGTTTGAAATATTGTAAATGCTGCATGGATATAAAACATTGAATGCAAGATTCATGAAGTCTTCAAAACACAAATCACTTACGCACAAGAAAAAGCGTGAAATTCACCCACTTAAATAGAATCTCAACATGTTTAAATCCACAAGACTTAAGCATAGTGCAATTTTCACTCACGCTATAAGGCACAAGCACATTTTCTAGGGCTTCACGCTTTTTATAGATTTCTTTATGTGTGTAGCCTTGCTTTGCCTTATAGTTATAATAACACTCAATCATTTGACCCTCTAGTCTAGAATCATCGCTAATCACCTTTTCAGCAAACAAAAAGATTCCGTTTTCATTCAAACAATTATAAATTTTTTGTATCATGTCTTTTCTTTGCAATGGACGCACAAACTGCATAGTATAAAATGCCAAAAAAACATGTGTGGGCTTGAAATCAAATGTAAGAAAATCTGCTTGAAAAAAGTCAATGTTAAAGCCCATCGCTGCATTCTTTAGTTGCGCTCTTTCAATCATAGCTAGGGCATTATCTATACCATACAAGTGTGCTTTCATCTTGCATTCTTCTAGGCTTGCTGCAAGTCTTAATAATAGATTGCCTGTTGAGCTGCCAAGATCATAAATCACTGGGATTTCACTTGATTTTTGCATAGTTTGCAAATGTTCTCTTATAAAAAAAATGGCAAGATTCATCACCTCATCATAAAAGGGGATAGATCTCTCTAGCATATCATCAAACACACTTGCTACCATTTCGTTAAATTCAAACTTTGGCATGGGTTGCGTGGAATCTTGTAAAAAGATTCTATCTTTTTGTGTTGTATTTTTTGTAGAATTTAGATTACTGCTATTTTGAAACTTTGAAAAAGGTGAAATATCTTTGTTAGATTCCATGTTAGATATTTCATTCTCCCTTTTGCTTTGCTTTAGGCTAACATAACAAGAATTAGAATCTAGATTCCCTATCCTTTGAGTCCCTTCAAGGCTTTTATTATATTGTGTAGAATCTTTTTCATTCGTTGCTTGAGATTTGGTGTTTTTAGATTCCATATTTACCTTTTATTTTTTAATATCTTTATGGCATGTCTATTTTCAAACATAAGAAAAAGCAATTTACATTCAATAGCACATGCAATTCTTAGCTTTTATACAAAAATGCGATAAGCATTAGCTAAACTTGATACATTTTAAGAAACGACAAGCACATAAGCATAGCAATACTGCCAAATAAAATCGCGTCCATTCTATCAAGGATACCGCCATGTCCGGGTAGAATAGAACCAGAATCTTTTAAATCCGCCTTTCTTTTTAACGCACTCTCAAAAAGATCGCCAATGATAGAAATAACAACGACAATAGCACTTGCAAGTAAGGACAGATAAAAGCCACCAAAGATTCCAATACCTGCCACAGAGCCAATCATAATGCTACCTACAAGTCCGCATAAAGCCCCCTCAATAGTCTTTTTTGGAGAAGCCGCACAAAGCTTTGTTTTGCCAAACTGCCTGCCACCATAATAGGCAAAAATATCAGCCAAAGCCACAACCGCAATAAGCCATATAAGATAGCCCACACCATGAGCAGCATACAGCACAAAAAGGGCTACAAAAGGCAATGTAGGATAGATAAAAGGCAAGGCATACTTTGGATTGCTTTCACTTGCAACAATGCTTAATGAAGCAAGACAAAGTCCAAAAAGTGCTACAATGAGTGCCTCATGGCTATAATAGATTCCAACCCAAATTAAGATAGCAAGCAATAAACCTAATACATGAAAGCTAATTTGATACAGCCTTGTGCTTTCAAAAAATGCGATAAGATATAGCACACCCAAAAGCCCCCATGTAAGCGTTATATCATTGATAAAAAACACAATGGCAAGACAGATAATCATCGCAACACCACTCCAAAAACGCTTGGAATCCTGCATAATAACAGCCTTAAATTTCTTAACCATAACGACACTCCATATTGATAACTTGGTGTTATAATTCTACTAGAAAAAACATATATTAGGACAAAAAAATGAGAAATAATTACGACATAATTGTAGTTGGCGGCGGACATGCTGGTGTAGAGGCTAGTCATATTTGTGCGAAAATGGGCTTACAAACTCTACTCATTACTCATTTAATCGATAATATCGCCCTTGCAAGTTGCAATCCAGCAATAGGCGGCTTAGGCAAAGGACATCTCACAAAAGAGGTAGATAGCCTTGGTGGGCTTATGGGGGCAATCACTGATATTAGCGGACTTCAATACAGAATCTTAAATGCATCAAAAGGTCCAGCAGTGCGTGGCACAAGAGCGCAAATTGATATGGATTTATATCGCAAACATGCAAGAGATATTTTGCTGAATACAAAAAATTTACATGTAATACAAGGCAATGTTATAGAGATTCTATCTCAAACTAAAGAAGAGAAGACAGAAGCCATAGGTGTGAAACTTAGCATACAAAAAGAGTTTTTTGCTAAAAAGATAATCATTACAGCAGGCACTTTTCTCAAAGGCTTAATCCATATCGGTGAAAATAAAAGTGAAAATGGTCGTGCTGGTGAGATAAGCAGCAATGAATTGAGCGAGAGTTTAAAAAAGCTAAATATTCCGCTTTCAAGGCTAAAAACAGGGACTTGTCCCCGCATACTTGGGTCTAGTATCAATCATACAACACTTGAAAAACATTATGGAGATGCACATTATGATGAGTTACATAATCTTAGCGATTTACACACAGCAAGTCTTTTAACCGATGAGTATCAAAACACAAATCAACATATAGAATCTAATCAAAAAATAGCACAAGATAGCACACAAACAAAACAAGATTCACTTTTTAGAAACGCATTAGAGCATACAAGCTTACAAGAATGGAGTAAGTTTCAACATTTCGTGCAGAAAAATCTTAGCTTTCAGGCAAATGAAGATTCTAATGCAATATTACAACAAGAATTTACACAAGATTCACAAAATAGCAATAAGACAGATAGCTTTGAGTTTAAACAGCTTTTTATCACAAGCCATACTGAAGCACCATATTTTAGCCTTTTAACACATGATTATCTGCTTTATAATCGTGAGAATATCATCTCAAAATATCTTAAAAGGCGTATGAAGCATGGCTATTTCCGCCCAAAAGAGCTGCCCTGCTTTGTTACATATACAAATGAGAAAACACATAAGATTATAGAAGAGAATTTCTATCGCGCCCCACTTTTTACAGGGCAGATACAAGGCGTTGGACCGCGTTATTGCCCTAGCATTGAAGATAAGATTAATCGCTTTAGAGATAAGTTGCGTCATCAGCTTTTCTTAGAGCCACAGACTTATAGTGCTGGGGAATACTATGTAAATGGACTTTCAACGAGTTTGCCCTATGAAGTGCAAGAGCAGGTTATCCACTCTATTGAAGGCTTAGAAAATGCCATTATTACTCGTTATGGCTATGCTATTGAGTATGATTATAGTCAGCCTACAAACCTTTTTCACACTTTAGAATCTAGGATTGTAAAAAGTCTTTATCTAGCAGGACAGATTAATGGCACAACAGGCTATGAAGAGGCGGCGGCACAGGGGATTCTAGCAGGGATTAATGCAGCCCTAAGTTTGCTTTATACACAAGGCAAAAGCAAGAGAGAATCTTTAGTGCTTTCAAGGGAAGAAAGCTATATTGGCGTTATGATTGATGATTTAGTTACAAAAGGGACAAATGAGCCCTATAGAGTCTTTACAAGCAGGGCAGAGTATAGATTACTCTTGCGTGAAGATAATGCGTGTTTTCGTATGCTGCCTTATTCGCGTGAGCTAGGTTTGCTTGATGAAGAGATATTAAATCAGCTTGAAGTCGATTTAGAAAATATAGAAAAGCATTTACCAATACTTAGTGAATCTTATACGCCAAATAAGCAGAATCTTGAGCGATTAACCCGCATAGGTGAAGAAGGATTCCAAAATAAATGCCACTTTGGTTTAATACTTGGTAGAGACAGCATGAAACCTACAAAAATGCGTAAGCTAGACCCGCGATTTAGTGGCTTATCCGCTAGAGCGTTAAAGCAGCTGCAAATCCATGCGAAATATCAAAACTATATTGAAAAGCAAAGTGAGCAAATAAAGCGAAGTGAAAAGAATCTTCATATAGAGATTCCGCTAGATTTTAGCTATGAAGGCATTTCTGGCTTAAGCCTTGAAGTGATAGAGAAACTAACTCTAGCAAAGCCAAAGACACTCAAAGAAGCAAAGCTAATCAGCGGTATCACACCCGCAAGCCTTGAAGTGCTAGAACTCCATATTGCTTTGTATCATAAACGACAAAAAGAGAAAAAATAACACAAAACTATCTAAAATTTATAAGAGATAATAAGGGATAAAATGAGTTTTGCAGCAAGTAAAGATAAGTTTAATACTATAATTACGGGGGGGGGGGGGGAATATACCCAATTTTTAAGCGAACATTTAAGCTTTAACAAACAAGCAAATTTATACAAAAAAGATGGCTCTAAAAACGAGCAGTATTATAAGTGGCAGTTTTTATTCGCTCTCACAGATTCAGAGCTTTTTGCAAAGGATTATATAGGCACAGAGATTCACCTACCAAAAGGTAATAAAAATTCCGCTTCACTCAAAATTGATGCAGTCATTTTTGATGATAAAGCGTGGTTTGATCACTATAAAAGCTACCACAAAAACAATAATTTAGAATCTTTACAATGGCTGAAAAATCACATTTTATGCGTGATAGAATTCAAAAAGGAAGATTCTAAAAGGATTAAAGAAGTCTATGACAAACAGCTAAAAGCCTATATGAAAGAATGTGAAAACCATTTTTGTTTAGGCATTTTATATGATACTGAACGACTCTATATCTTTAAAAAGCAAGAGGGCAAATTCTTACGCTATTCTCAAGAGTTTAATGCTAAAGGGCAAGATTCTAAAACAGATGATTTAACCTTGCATTTGCCAGACCCCTATTACAATATCCCAGATTTTACACATTTAAAAAACTTTCAGAATCCAAAGCCCATTCAAAGAGAAAAACGAAGCATAAATGAGCTAGAAACTATCTCAGGGCTAAACTCCACAACGCTAAATCAAGCGATGTTTAATATACTCCACACGCTAGATTCTGTAAGCTTAGTCAACCAAAAAGGCTATGTGATTTTAATCCAAACTTTAGCTCTAAAAATCTATGATGAAAAGCATAATAATCCCTTGCGTTTTTATATCCTAAATGAAGAAACACAATATCAAGCATTAAGCGATGATACTATACAATCATTTATCACAAGGATTAAATCCGTAGTAGATGATGCTAAAGATGAATACAAAGAGATTCTAAAAGACAAAGAGCTAGATTATAAAAACGAAAATCACATAAAAGTCTTAATCTCTATCACCAAAGAGTTCCAAGACTACTCTTTCACACGATCTTATAAAAGCGATTTATATCAGCTTATTTTCCACCGCTTTGCAAGTGAATTTACCAAAGGCGATAAAGCACAATTTCTAACACCCCTGCCACTGATTGATTTTCTAGTAAGCATTGTTAATCCTAGAAATACTGAAAGTGTCATTGACCCCACGGTTGAGCATAGCAGATTTTCTCTCTATCTCTTATGTCAATTCCAATTCAAAATTAGATGATAAAAATATCTTTGGTATGGATATTGATAGTCAAATGATAAGCCTTGCTACTCTTAATATGCTTTTAAATGGTGATGGCAATGCCACGCTAGAGCATAAAGCAGGATTAGGCTCAATAGCTTATAAATTTGCTAAAGGCGGTGGGATTTTAAAGCTAGATTCTAATACCAACAAAAATGGCACATGGGACAATAGAGCGGATAATAAAGAGTTGAAAAAATTTGATGTCGTCCTTACAAATCCTCCATTTGGTGAGAAACGCTCTTTTAAACCAAACAAAAAAGAAGAAAAAGATATGATAGAGTGCTATGAAACTTGGGATTTTTATAAGAAAAAAGACGGAAGTGGCAGTATTGATTTAGGTGTAGTCTTTTTAGAAAACGCATATAGAATCTTAAAGGATAATGGGCGCTTAGGTATCGTGCTATCTAACTCCATAGCAAGCATTGATACACACAAAGACACTAGAGCATGGCTAATGGATAAAATGCGTATCGTAGCCATTTTTGACCTACCAGCAAATACCTTTGCAGAAACAGGTGTCAATGTCTCTTTAATCATAGCCTACAAGCCAGAAACAAAAGAGCTAGAAAGGCTAAAAAAGCAAGGTTATAGCATTTTTACAAAAAACATACAAAACATAGGCTATGAGATAAAGACAACCAATCGCGTAAAAAGCTTTGAAAAAGTCTATAAAATCCACCCAGAAACCTTTGAGATAGAAACAGATTTACAAGGCAAAGCAAAGCTTAATGAAGACTTTAGCGAGACTCTAAATGAGTTTAGACAATGGTGCAAAATGCAAGAAGAAACCCTACAAAATCTTTTTATTAAGGCAAAATAAATGGCTTATGTAGATATTCCGCAAACCATCTCTTCTAAAGAATTATTAGAAAATGATTGTAATTTCTCTGCTTCAAGTTATAAGTTTTTAACTATTGAAAAAACAAAACAACTTTTATCAAAAAAATATGAAAATTTGTTGCAGGATTTTTATTCACTTGATGGATATGCGTTTTCATCAAATATTTTTACTTCAAGTCCAAATTACGCTATACCACTCATACAAATATCAAATGTTAATCAAAGCGATTTTGCCCTTTCATCACAATTTGGCAGATTTATCCCTAAAATTCATATTAAAGAAAGATTTTTACTTGATAAGCCTTGCATACTTCTTTCTCTCACAGGCGGAGAAAATCAGGACAATATAAGTGTATTTTGCGAGGGGGATAAGAAATATTTACTCAATCAGCGAGTATCTGCCTATTTTCATAAAGCCAACGAATCTAGTTTTCTTTATTTGTTTCTAGCTTTTACAAAACATCATTTTTTTAAATCGCAAATGCAAGGTAAGGGCGGTGTGCAAAAAAATATTATTTCAAGTGATAAAGAAAAACTCTATATTCCAAAAATTACCGACAAAAAAACGATAGATTTCATAGAAACCCTTACAAAATCCATTATCAAAAAAGAAGCCTTAATCAAAACAAGACATAAAGAGATTTTAAACCTAATAGAATCTGAGCTTTTAAATAATCAATTACCAAATACCTTTACCTACACTTACCCAAATATTAAAGAATTGCAAATTGCAGGGCGACTTGATACGGGAATTTATTGTGAAGAGTTTAAAAAATGGAATTTTATTATAAAAAATTATAAATATGGAAGTAAAAATTTAATTGATAGAGGCTTTACTTATGCTCGTGGAACTTCATTGGAAAAAAACTTTATAGGCACTCGTGTAGATAGCGACACTTTTAAGAAAGGATATTATGAACTCCTAATTCCTACAAATATCACGGAGTTTGGCACTATTTCAAAAACTACTTTTATTGGCACTAAAGCAAAGTTAAAAACAATTCAAAAAGGAGATATAATTTTTGGCGGTGAGGCAACTTTTAAAAGCTGTGTGATTATAGATGACACACATAATATAGCAACGAACTATCACGGAATTAGAATTATAAATACAAATAATGATTTTATTGAAAGTATTTTTATGCGTTGTTTCTTGGAGTTTTGGAGGGTTAAGAAAATGCTAAAATTTATTAGCGTTGGCGGACAAGGTGGGCATTGTGCACCGAGCTATTTTCACCTGATAGAAACACCATTATTCCCCCAAAATCTACAAGAGCAAATAGCAAAGCTTTATCATAATGAAAACGCAAAGCTACCAGATCCTTTAAGTAAAAATTTCACACAAGATGATAAAGAGTTTTGTCAAGTTGCTGGAATCTATGAGCTAGACTTAAGCATTAAGCAACTAAAAACCACCCTTAACAGAATGATTGATGATATTATAAACGAGTAAAATAGCACAATTTAATTGTTATAGTATATCAATATGAGAGAAACACTATAACACCAAACCTTAAAACCTATATCCCCCTTGTATATAAAATTGTCGTCCCACTTCATAAACAGGCACGGCGGTAGTCCCAGCAGTAGCGGAAAAACTAGCACTTGCGATAGCAATATTTTTAGAATCTAGCACATTTAAAATATCGAGATTCACATAGGCTATATTGCCTTTTCCCATGTTAAATTCCACACCTAAACGCATATCCCAAGTAAATGCTCCCGGTATCATAAAGGCTTTAAAGGTATCTACTTTTGTTAAAATCCCATCGATTACAAAGCTATCTTTATCTTTATCATTAGTAACACTTGCCATTGTATTATATCCCGCACGATAGCGGAAGAAATTATTCCATAAAAATTTATAGCGTGAGAAAGCATAAGTATGTGTAAGATTCAGTCGCAAAGTATAAGGACGCACAAAGTTTTCTGCGGGTCTATCAGCATAACGCATAAGCACTCCATCATAGCTTATCCATTGATTTGCCAATTCCCCATTGGTTAAAATGTCTGTATAGTCAGCATAATTACGATAGACTCCAGTCCAATCAAACGCAAATAGATAATAATGCTTGATACCAAATGTATCAATCGTTTTATTATTTTGCAAGCTAATGCTTACAACATCAGTATCACTTTTTCCATCATTTGTATATACATAACGCAAATCTTTTGTGAGACCTGCTACATTGCTACTACAATTGCGTGTGCTTATATTGCCTTGTGGGTCTTTACAAGCCCTTCTTATCTCATCTCGTCCAAATCTATGGATATATTTCGCACTCAAATTAAACATATAGATTTGCTGTGAGATTCCAGCCATAAGCTCATCAGCATAAGGGACTTTTAGCTGTGAAAAGTTTGTATCATTTTTATTTTGTGTTGCGCTTGCATTTTCCCATGATTGCAAGTGGTCTTTACGCTCAAGGGTATATTCTAAGCTTGATCGTCCATCCATTAGGACATAGGTAAAAAGATTTCTTCCATAATAGCGGTTTGCCCCAAAGTTAAATGTTGTTGCAAAGTCTTTTAAGTCGTGATTCCATGGGGCGATATAGGCTAGACTTAGTCGTGGGGCTATCGGGGCTTTATTCATGTAGGTATCATAATCAAGCCTTATACCAAAACGCACAAGCAAATCACCATAAGATTTAAAATCAAACTTCATAGAATCTTCCGCAAACATTGCTGTATTGACATTGGATAGATTAATATTTCCAGCTTTATAGAGTGTAGCCTTATACATGTATTGTCCGTTATTATCTTTCCAATCATTTTGTTGATTTGCCACAACACCATTCGAACACCAAAAAGTTTCACTGCATGTTTGCCCGTTTTTAAGTGGCTTTGTAAAAGCAGATCCGCTAAATAGCGTATCTTCTGCTCTCTCATACAATGCATAAGTATAGCCTAAATCCATACCGACATTAAAGACATTTTCCCAAAAGCTTAGACTAAGCGGCTCAAACTGCTGTGCAACTCTCAAATCAAGCTTTGTCTGCGAAGTCTCAACATTACCATAACTGCCCTCTGACTGATTGCCATTTGGATTCCAATTTTTATCACTGCTATATCTCCAGCCTCTCATGTGCTGCTCACTGCCACTGCGAGAGTTTTCCATATAGTTAAAGCTACTTTGTGCGTTTAATACGCCTAATTCATTTTGATAAGTTGTCTTTACTCCTAGCTGATGTCCGCCACTTTGCAAGTAAAAATCAGAATCTCTCGTATTTACAATAAAATATTCATTATATTGCGGTGCATACGCATAGCTACTCTCTATTTGTATATTTTCTCCAATGTCATAATAGCCTTTTATAAAAAAGTTGTAGCTTTGTCGCTTTTGCGTTTTTATCGAGCTATCTGTGGTCGTGCCATTTTGACTTGATGTATAAGCATTAAGCGGGATAAAGCTTTGCATAGTGGTAAAACTTGCAATCACACCAGCATTATCGTTAAACTTAGATTCTATACTTGAGCGGATTGCATGTTTTATGAAATTAGGCTGCGCGCTTGCTGAAGTTGAGTTAAGAAAATTTTCATAACTTTGTGAGTTACTCTCATAGATATGATAATTTGTCAGTGAAAATTTATCATTAGCGGCATTTCCCTGCGAGATTTGATAGCTAATATTTGCGCCAAATTTCTTTATAGGTCTTTTTGTATTTGCCTCCACAACACCCCCTGTGAAGCCACCATAAGCAGCCGAGATATTAGAATCTTGCACTTGAATAGATTCTAAAAGACTTGTATCAATATTTAGTCCTTGACTTCTACCCGGAAGCGCATTGGCTGCGACTGGATTGCTACCTTGTGAGCCTGCAGGATCTAAGTCATTATTCATATTAAAGCCATCTAGCTGAAAGTTATTTTGATAGAAAAGTCCGCCACTAATGCTGATATTTGCAGGGTCAATCTCACCGGGTGTAGTGGATTTTAGCTGTGCGTTATCAAATTGCACATTAGGCAGTATCTTTAATATCGAGGTTATATCACCATTGCCACTAGGATTAGAATCCAGAACACTTTTATTAAGCCTTGATCCACTTTGATAGGTTTTTAACTTAGTATTCGTTGTAACAACGGCATTGAGCCTATGTGTAACTTCTTTTGTGCCTTGTGAAGTTTGATCTTGTGAAAGTGTATTTTTACTCTCTTCTGCGTGTGTGAGATACACCATAGCTAAAACTATGATATAACACTTATTTAAATCTTTCATAACAACCCCTTTATTTTTAATTAAAAAAAGGAATTATTACTATTATTATATTAATATATACTTAAAATTATACAAATTGTTATTATTTTAAGGAATGCAAGACAATTGCATAGCATGTTGAAGTGCAATAACAAAAGAGAAGTTCTAAGTGTTATAATTTTGGAGAGAACCTATGTGAAAGTGCGACATACAATGACAAATATCTAAACTTCCAAAAAACACAAATAACACTGCTCACCCCCCCCCCCCTTAAGCAACAAAGTTTCTTGCAGATTATAGGTTATATTGAAATGACAAATATTCCTTAACCCAAGTCACTAACTCTACGCTATCAATTAAGCTACAAAAAAAACAATCCCGCACATATTTTGACACAAAGATCTGCTTTTTGCTTCACAAAATCTAGCACAGCAAAACGCCATGAAACATGGATTAATCATACACTACAGCAAAAGAAATAAATCACACCATTGTGATATTTATCACATAAAAGCAGATACAAAAATTATTTTTTTGTTGTTTGTGGTTGGCTCGTTACAACAATATCTTTTTTAATCTTATCAAAGATCGCTTGCCCTATGCCTTTTACCTGCATAATATCTTCAATCTTTTTGAATCTATTTTTTGTGCGATATTCAACAATCGCTTTTGCCTTTGCTTCACCGATACCATTTAATGTCATAAGCTCTTTTTGACTAGCAGTGTTAATATTTACCGCCGCAAAAAGAAAACCGGACAACATAACAAATAACAGCAAAAATCTCTTCATAACTAAAACTCCCAAATTAAAGATTAGACTTACAGCATAACATAAAAAATCCTATAATACTTTTTTCACCTCAATGCTTATTGCATTTTTGTGCATTATGTGTAAAAATGTGAATTATTTCATGCAGGTTTAACACATGAAGTTTCATATATCGCGACAAAGTTACTATAAAATCATCGATTATTTAACAATATAAGGAATTTTTGAGTGAGTTATACGCCTATTGTGCTTGGTATAAGCGGTGGAAGCTGTATTGAGTTGGCATTGCATTTTATAAAGAGATTCCCAAAAGATCGCGCACTCTATGTTGTGCCAACGCAAAATGCAGCCATGCTTTGTCAAGCAGAAAAGAAACAAAATCTTAGAAATCTTATCAATGCGATACGCACGGATAATCTCGTGATTCATGATTCTATGACAAGCCCTTTAGCAAGTGGCAGCTTTTATTTTGAATCCTGCATTATTTTACCAACAAGCAGTAACACACTATCAAGCATTGCAAATGGCTTGCAAAGCAATCTCCTTACGCGTGTAGGGGCTGTGTGTTTGAAAGAAAAGAGGAAACTAATACTTGGTGTAAGGGAAATGCCCTTAAGCGCTATTTTACTTGAAAATATGGCAAAGCTTGCTAATCTTGGTGTATATATCGCACCACCTATTGCTGGTTATTATGGCGGTATTTGTGATTTAGAATCCTTGCATGATTTTTTAATCGGTAAATATTTTGATATGCTTGATATACCACATGATTTATTTGTGCGTTGGGGGACAAATAAACAAAATACAATCTAAACGAATATTGAAGCATATAGCATACAGAGGTGTTGGCTTGTTTGAACAAGCACTCTTGTGCCAAAGAAACGCATGAAAAATAACAAACTATAAAGCATGTTACTATTTTGTTTATACTTATAGTGTAAATACTTATTTTTACATTTCATAAAGGAATATTCATGAGATTAACCCCAAGAGAGTTAGATAAGATGATGTTGCATTATGCTGGGACTTTGGCAAAGAGTCGCAAAGATAAAGGCATAAAGCTAAATTATGTAGAATCTATTGCCTATATTTCTATGGAGATTATGGAACACGCTAGAGAGGGCAAAAAAAGTGTCGCTGAACTCATGCAGTTAGGCAGGACGCTTTTAAAAGCAGATGATGTGATGGAAGGTGTAGCAAATATGATACATGATGTGCAAGTTGAGGTGAGTTTCCCTGATGGCACAAAACTTGTTACAATTCATAATCCTATTGAAGAGAGTGGCAAACTAAAACCGGGTGAATTTATCCTAAAAGATGAAGAGATTGTGTTGAATGCAAATAAAGATTCTATCAGCATTAAGGTTACGAATAAGGGCGATAGACCTATACAAGTAGGCTCACATTTTCACTTTTTTGAGACAAATAAGCTTTTGGTATTTGATAGAGAGATGGCTTATGGCAAAAGGCTTGATATTGCCTCTGGGACTTCTGTGAGATTTGAGCCCGGAGAGACTAAGAGTGTAAATCTCATTAGCTTTGGTGGGAATGAGAGGCTATATGGATTTAATGACTTAGTCAATGGGCAAATAAGCGAAGCCAATAAGCAACAAGCCTTAGATAATGCGAGAAATAAGGGTTTTGTAGATTGAGTTAGGGTGATTATTCTTTTAAATAAGAATAGGGTTTTGTTGTATTAAGTGAAGTAGCAAGACTTTATTTTGTTATTGAATATGTATTTTGTTGTTTTGCATTAAGGATAAAAACTCTTCTTATAGAAAGAGATGTTTCAGCACTAAAGTGCTTCAACATGACAAACCAATACAACATTTATGTTGAGTGTGAAACACAAAATATCTGTATTTTACAAAAGAGTTTTGACACAAGCGTGTTAATATGACAAACAAAGCCAAAAGATTCAGTAAAATTTAAGCTTAAGGGCTTTGAATAATAAATTATAAGAAAGGAAAAACATGATAAAAATAAATAGACAAGAGTATGTCTCAATGTATGGACCAACAACGGGTGATAAGATAAGACTAGGCGATACAGAATTATTCGCAGAGATTGAAAAAGATTATGCGATATATGGAGAAGAGATTAAGTTTGGCGGTGGCAAGACTATAAGAGATGGTATGGCACAATCTGTGAGTGATAGTGAAAATGAGCTAGATTCTGTAATCACAAATGCAGTTATTATAGATTACACTGGAATTTATAAAGCAGATATAGGCATAAAAAATGGAAAGATTTTTGGCATTGGAAAAGCGGGGAATAAAGACACACAAGATGGCGTATGTGATAAACTTATTGTTGGCACAAATACAGAAGTTATCGCTGGTGAGGGACTAATCGTTACTGCTGGTGGCATTGATACGCATATCCACTATATTTCACCTACACAGATTCCAACGGCTTTATATAGCGGCGTTACCACTATGATTGGTGGTGGCACAGGTCCTGCGGCTGGGACTAGTGCGACGACTTGCACACCGGGGAGTTGGCACATGCGTGAGATGATTAGGGCGACACAGCATTATGCTATGAATTTTGGCTTTTTTGGTAAGGGTAATAGCTCGAATGAAAATGCTTTGAGTAAGCAGATAGAATCTGGGGCTTTGGGCTTAAAGGTGCATGAAGATTGGGGTTCAACACCCGCAGCGATTAATCATGCACTAAATATTGCAGATAAATATGATGTCCAAATCGCTATCCATACTGATACACTCAATGAAGCTGGTTGCATGGAAGATACACTGCAAGCAATTAATGGCAGGACGATACACACTTTTCATACAGAAGGTGCAGGTGGCGGACATGCCCCTGATATTATCAAAGCAGCAGGGGAACTCCATGTATTACCCGCTTCAACAAATCCTACGATTCCCTTTACGACAAATACTGCTGATGAGCATTTAGACATGCTTATGGTTTGCCATCATTTAGATAAAAATATTAAAGAAGATGTAGCCTTTGCAGATTCTAGAATCCGCCCTGAAACAATTGCTGCGGAAGATACCCTACATGACATGGGAATCTTTTCTATCACAAGCTCTGACTCACAAGCTATGGGTAGAGTTGGCGAAGTCATCATTAGGACTTGGCAAACAGCTGATAAGTGTAAAAGAGAGTTTGGTGCATTAAAAGAAGAAAAAGGCGATAATGATAACTTTAGAATCAAACGCTATATCGCAAAATATACCATAAATCCAGCGATAGCGCACGGCATAGCAGATTATGTTGGCTCTGTCGAGATAGGTAAAATCGCTGATTTAGTGATTTGGAAGCCAAGCATGTTTGGTGTGAAACCTGAAATGATTCTTAAAAATGGCATGATTGTCGCAGCAAAAATAGGTGATAGCAACGCTTCAATCCCAACACCACAACCTATAGTCTATGCTGATATGTTTGGTAGTGTGGGAAGCGCAAAGTATGATTGCGGATTTACCTTTGTATCAAAAGTAGCTTTTGATTCTAATATTAAAGAAAAATATGGGATAGAAAGAAATATTTTGCCTGTAAAAAATTGTAGAAATATCACAAAAAAAGATATGAAACATAACGATGTAGTAGAAAAAATAGAAGTAGATTCTGAAACCTATGAAGTAAAGGTAAATGGAGTAAAAATCACTTCAAAACCCGTTAGTAAAGTGTCCTTAGGGCAGCTTTACACTCTCTTTTAAGGTGTGGTAAATGCTAGAAATTGTATTGCTTTATGTAGCCATTGTGCTTATTAATAATGGAATCTGTAGGCTTAGCAATATCGATAGCAAGAGTGCTTCTATTATGAATATCTTTGTAGGCTTACTCTCTGTTATTATTAATGTTATAGCCATTATACATGGTGATTTTAATAATGATAAAAGTGATTTTTATGCAGCAGCGACCGGCTTATTATTTGGCTTTACTTATTTATTTGTCGCTGCTAATAATCTTTTTAATCTTGATACAAGAGCGTTTGGCTGGTATAGCCTATTTGTTGCGATAAACTCCATTCCAGCGGCATATTTGAGTTATAAAGATGATGTCGTGCATATCTCATTTACTGCGATATGGCTTGCATGGGGAGTATTATGGCTCACTGGCTTTATTGAGTGTGTGCTAAAGATTGAGTTAAAGTTTGTGCCTTATCTTGCTATTTTTGAGGGCATTGTTACAGCGTGGATACCTGCTTGGTTATTTTTCATGGGTATTTGGAGCATGTAGTGATTATTGCAGAGATTTTAGGGAATCTAAGAGATATTAAAGAGACTGATATACACATAGATTCTATAAATATTGAGTGGTTTAACACAAGAAAAAGAATCGCAAGATATACTTCACAAAGTGGAATTGATATTGCCTTAAAGTTTGAGAAGCCCCTAACTATCGGGCTAAATCATGGCGATATTGTATTTAGAGATGAAAAAAGCATAATCGCAATATCCATTCTGCCAACGCATATCCTAAATATATACGCAAAAACAGAGCTAGACATAGCAAGGCTTTGCTATGAGATAGGTAACTATCATTTGCCTTTATTCCTTGGAGAGAATGCGTTTCATTTTCGCACACCTTTTGAGATACCACTGCAAAGAGTGCTTGATAGATATAACATATTCTACAAGGAAGAAGAGGGTATATTAGATTCTAAAGATAGACTACAAGCAAGTCTTATAGCCCCAGAGCCAAGTCTTAAAATTGCAAATGATTTTAAAGTGATAGTGAATAGTAAATAGGCTATTGTTTAGAATCTTTTAAGCAAAATTAAGCATAAGATTTTATAAAAGATTCTAAACAGAATCTAATAAGGTAGAAGGATATTAAAACATGGATTTTTTACTTTTACAGATTAATGACTCGGCATTTCCTATCGGTAGTTATACGCAGTCTTTTGGGCTAGAAACCTATGTGCAAAAAGGCTTAATCACCAATAAAGATGAAGCCTATAATTATTTACACACTCTGCTTTACACACAAATGCTTTATACAGATTTACTCGCTATAAGACTAATCTATGAAAGCAAAACTTTAGAATCTATTCTTAATATAGAATCTTTAATCAACGCTTCAACCCCAGCAAGAGAGACAAGGGAGGGTATGCAAAAAATTGGCTTAATTTTCATTAAAACTTTAGAATCTATGAAGCTAGATTTACCCCCGTTTTTTAAGGAGTATATAAAAGATTCTATATATCCTACACATCAAAGTGCCTATGCGGTATTTTGTAAAGCAATGGCTATTAGTTGCAAAAAGTCAATACAGCATTACACCTACGCACAAATCTCAAATACCCTTACAAATTGCGTGAAGCTTATCCCCTTATCTCAATATGATGGACAGGCGATACTTGCAAGATTACACACAGATTTTAACACTATTTATGAAAAGATTCTAGAATTAAGTGAAGATGAGTTTTGCAATGCTTTCGTGCATAATGATATGCAGGGCATGCTACATGAGAGTTTGCACTCAAGACTTTATATGTCGTAATTTATAAAAAGGATAAATATGGTAAAGATTGGAATCTGTGGTCCGGTAGGCAGTGGTAAAACCGCTTTGATTGAAAGTCTTACAAGGCTTATGAGTAAGGATTATTCACTTGCGGTTATAACAAATGATATTTACACAAAAGAAGACGCAAACTTTATGTGTAAAAACTCTGTCCTACCAGAAGAAAGGATAATCGGCGTAGAGACAGGCGGCTGTCCCCATACTGCAATTAGAGAAGATGCGTCTATGAATCTTTGTGCGGTAGATGAGATGGAATCTAGATTTAAAGATTTAGAGATTCTATTTATTGAGAGTGGTGGGGATAATCTATCGGCTACTTTTAGCCCAGAACTTGCTGATTTTACAATATTTGTGATTGATGTATCAGGTGGGGATAAAATACCAAGAAAGGGTGGTCCGGGCATTACAAGGTCTGATTTACTCATTATAAATAAGATTGATTTAGCAGAATATGTTGGGGCAGATCTTAGTGTAATGGATAGAGATTCTAAAAAAATGCGAGGGGATAAGCCCTTTATCTTTACAAATATTAAAGCTAAAGTTGGATTAGATGAGGTGATAAAGTGGATTAAAAAATACGCACTTTTAGAGGATTTAGCGTGAGTAGCTACGCACAGACAAGCAAACTTTACTGCCATGTAAAAAAGGGGGCAAGTGGAAAAACAATTATAGAATCTATGTTTTTCACACCGCCCTTAAAGATTATCGCTCCATTCTATGAAAATGATATAGCAAATATCATGCTGTTAAATGTATCCGCAGGGCTTATGGCAGGAGACATGCAGACTATAAATTTTGACATTGACACACAAGCAAGAGTGAAAATCACCTCACAAAGCTATGAGAAAATCCACAACACGCAAGATAGCCTTGCCATGCGTAATACGACACTAAACCTTGCAAATGACGCTTTGCTAATATATACGCCACTTCCCTGCATTCCCTTTGCAAACTCAAGTTTTAAAAACACAACGACAATACATTTACAAGAAGATTCTAAGCTATATTATGGCGAGATTTTTTGTGCGGGACGCATAGCAAGAGATGAAATATTTGCTTTCAAGCACTTTCATCAAAGGCTTTTTATCTATCAAAATAACGCATTGATATTTTATGATAATATGAACCTAAAACCAGATTCTATAAATCTTAGAAGTATTTGTGCTTTTCATACTTTTACGCATTATCTTCATTTTGTAATCTATGATAAGAATGCAAATAGAGAGAAACTACAAAGCATTATAGAAGATTCTAAAACTTACACTGCCCTAAGCTTACATAACGATATGATTATCATAAAAGCCCTTGCAAATGAGAGTGAAGATTTGCTAGAGCTGCAAAAGAAACTTTATGAATGAATGCCTAAACCTATTCCCAAGTTGCACACATATTGCCAATATTTTCACCCTTTCAATTATATTCAAGTAACAACTTAAAACATAAGCTTTTTGTTTGATTTTTGTATTTTAACTTTGGAAAGTTATTAATCGGGTAAGGCAAAATTAATACAACATGCATGATAAAAACACCATCATAATTCACCATTTGCAACCAACACTTTCGTTTTTAGTTTGGGTTATGATAGGCTGAACTCTACCCTTTATATCCCAAAAAATGCTTGATGTCTTTCGCCCTTAGACTTCACTCGCCATTGAATGGTATTAAAAATTATATAAACTTTAATGCGTAATCAAATTTCTTTTCAATGTATCTTGCGATAAGATATCCTTAAAATCATAATGCTATTATATATAACCAAAATTATAAGAACTAAGTGTAATGATTTCCTAATAGCATGTTTAACAAAATGCAAAACCTTATCGTTTAGAGAAGCATGAAAAAATTATTAGATTCTAAATTTAGAGATCTTTTTACATTTAGCATAGCAATCATTGAAAGTTAGAATGCATAAGCAACTATATTAACTTAAATCTTTATGAAAACCCAGAATCTAAAATCTACAACACACCAAAAACAAGAGAGAATTTTTTAAAATGCTATTCTCAACAAAAAAATGCTACAATCCTAAAATCATTTTCTTTCAAATCATTTTTTCTTAAGGAATTTAATGCGAACACATTATAACACAGCGTTAAGCACAGATGATATTGGTAAAGAGGTTACACTATGTGGTTGGTGTAATAGTTATCGTGATCATGGTGGTGTTGTCTTTATTGATTTGCGTGATAAAAGCGGTATTATACAGCTTGTAGCAGACCCAAGCAGCAAGGCTCACACGATAGCTTCGAGTGTGCGTGATGAATATGTATTATTAGCAAAAGGCAGAGTAAGGGCTAGAGGCGAGGGCTTAGTCAATCCAAAGTTAAAAACAGGTGCAATAGAAGTCGTGCTAGACACTCTCACTATTGAAAACAAAGCACAAACAACACCCATTATCATAGGTGATGAAAGCGTAAATGAAGAGTTACGACTAAAATATCGCTACCTTGATTTGCGTAGTCAAAAAAGCCTTGATATTTTTAAATTGCGTGCAAAAATAGCAAGTGTTACGCGTAATTTTTTAGAATCTCATGGCTTTTTAGAGGTCGAAACACCCATACTCACAAAGGCAACGCCAGAGGGTGCGAGAGATTATCTTGTGCCAAGTCGTGTGCATGATGGCTCTTTTTATGCGCTCCCGCAAAGCCCGCAGTTATTCAAGCAATTGCTTATGATGAGTGGCTTTGAGAGATATTATCAAATAGCAAAATGCTTTAGAGATGAAGATTTGCGTGCTGATAGGCAACCAGAGTTTAGTCAAATCGATGTTGAGATGAGTTTCTGTGAAGAAAAAGATGTCATGCAAATCGCAGAGGATTTAATCCTTGAGATTTTTAAAGCATGTGGCAAGAGTATTTCCTATAAGATTCCGCATTTGGACTATATGGACGCTATGGAGTGTTATGGTAGCGATAAGCCTGATTTGCGTTTTGATATGCCTTTAGTTGAAGTGGCTGATTTGTTTGTCAATTCAAACAACGATATATTTAAAGAAATAGCTCTTGACACAAAGGCTAATCGCATAAAAGCCCTATGTGTGCGTGATGGAGATTCTAAATTTAGTCGTAAAAGTCTTGCTGATTTAGAGAAATTTGTGCGTAATTTTGGTGCAAAAGGATTAGCCTATATCCAAGTAAAAGAAGAGTGTAAAAGCTTTGATAGAGAAAGCATTGATGAGAGTTTGAAAGGACCGCTTACTAAATTTCTCACAGAAGATTCTATAAAGGCTTTGTTGCAAAGAGTTGGTGCGAAAAAGGGTGATATTATCTTCTTTGGAGCTGGAGAGAAGCATGTCGTTTGGGATTATATGGGGCGATTAAGGCTTGAGATCGCAAGTCAGCTTAATCTCATTTGTGCTGACAAATTAAGCTTTGTGTGGGTTGTAAATTTCCCTATGTTTGAGAAAACTGATGAGGGTATCAAAGCCCTTCATCATCCATTTACAATGCCAAAAAATATCGATGAAAATGATATAGAATCTATACAATCAATCGCCTATGACATAGTCCTAAACGGCGTGGAATTAGGCGGTGGTAGCATAAGAATCCATAAAAACGAGATTCAGAGCAAAATCTTTGACTTACTGCAAATAAGCAAGGAAGAAGCGACTGAAAAGTTTGGATTCTTGCTTGAAGCATTACAATATGGCACACCGCCACATGGTGGCTTTGCGATCGGCTTTGATAGGCTTGTAATGCTTTTAAGCGGTGCGACAAGCATTAGAGAAGTCATTGCTTTTCCAAAAACACAAAAGGCAAGCTGTCTTCTAATGGAAGCACCAAGCAGTGTTACAACATCGCAATTAAACGAATTGCACATTAAACTTCAACATTAATTAAGGAGAAATTCATGAAGAAATTGTTTTTAATCATCGGTGCACCGGGCAGCGGTAAGACAACTGACGCACAAAAAATCGCAGAATCTAATGCGAAAATCGCACATTATTCTACAGGTGATTTATTGCGTGCAGAAGTGGCAAGTGGCAGTGAGCAGGGCAAACTCATTGAGAGTTTTACATCAGCAGGGAATCTCGTCCCGCTTGATATTGTGGTGCAAACTATTGTTGGTGCGATTAATAATTCACCAAAAGATATTATTTTGATTGATGGCTATCCGCGTAGTGTCGAGCAAATGCTTGAGCTTGACAAGGTATTAAAGCAAGATTCTAAAGTGCAGCTTGTCAATGTGATTGAAGTGCAAGTAAGCGAAGAAGTGGCAAAAGATAGGGTGCTTGGTCGTGCAAGGGGTGCTGATGATAATGCTGAGGTATTTAAAAATCGTATGCGTGTGTATCTAGAGCCTTTGAAAGAAATTCAAGACTTTTATACAAAAAATGGAATCTTGCATGTGATAGATGGCGAACGAAGCATTGAGGTTATTGTTGCTGACATGCGTGAGTTTATAGAATCTAGGATATAGGTTTATAAAATTTTATCACGCCCTTTTTGGGTCCGTATTTTTTAGATTCTAGCTTTATGTTTAAAATTGAGACTCTATAAAACTTCATGCAAAATAGTATAGTGCAGCAAAAATATGAAATCTGGATTGTGTTGTTTTTACAGAAACTTTATTTTAGATGTTAAGCAAGGAATCTTTTTAGAATCTAAACTGAAATTTAAGTTATTATCAAGTTGAAATTTTGTTAGATATTTTGCTACGCTTAGTAGGTAGTTTGGGGTGAAACTATATTTAGGTCAGGGGCTTTACTTTATTTGGAATGATACATAGAATTGTTGGCATCAATTAATTTTGTTTATACTTGTTTGAAATCCACAAACCTTAATGCCTTTTTGCAGAGTGATGAAAGCGGTTTAGATTCTAGCTCTTTTTGTGAAAAGAAATATAGCTTTGTGTGTGGCAAGGATTGCGTTAATAGATTTAAGTGTTTATAATCTAGTTTATACACATTTGCGGTGATAGCGTATTTTGTGTAGTGGTGCTTGAAACTACCGCATTTGTAGAATCCCTTTTTGTAGAATCTGTGCCTATTTGCAAGTGCTTCTAGCTTAAGTTGTGGGAGATTGTATAAGCCTTGATACAAGCCACCTTTATCCCCTTTTTCATACACAAAAGCAATCCTGCCTTGAGAATCTTTATATAACAAAAGATGAAGTGTAAGCGGGGTTAAAGAAGAAGTTTTTGGAGTGGGATAGATGGTTGGATTTATCTTGCCATTGCAGAGATTTTGCATAGGGCAAATAAGGCAATTAGGTGATTTTGGTGTGCAAATCATCGCACCTAAATCAAGCAAGGCTTGATTATAATCAAAGCTGTGTTTTGTGTCTAAAAGCAAAAATGCAAGCTCGTCTAAAAGCTTTTGGTTAGGTTTGCGTAATGCAAAGATTCTACATAAAACTCGTCTAATATTCCCATCTACAAAACTCACACTTTGATGAAAACCAAAGCATAAAATCGCCCCTGAAGTATATGCACCAATTCCGGGCACTTTAAGCAAATCTTGGCGTGTATTAGGCAAGGTAGCATTATGCTTTTCACAGCAAAGAATCGCCGCTTTTTGCATATTTCTCGCACGGGAGTAGTAGCCTAAGCCCTCCCATTGCTTGAGTATAGAATCTAGATTTGCTTTTGCTAAGGATTCAAGTGTGGGAAAGGCGTTTAAAAATGGGGTAAAGTAGGATTCTGCCACTCTTTTTACTTGCGTTTGTTGGAGCATTATCTCGCTTACATACACGCCATAGGGGGCATTTTCGCCTTTTAGATTTCGCCAAGGAAGAGAAATTCTGCCCTGTATCGCATACCATTCTAAGAGTTGAATCTGCCATTGTTTAGCAATGTTTTTTGCTTTATGTGCGGAATCTTGTGTGATTTGTGTGGGAAAAATATTTGCATTCATAAAGAGAAGTATAGCAAAAATATTATTCTCTTAAAATAGCAGATTGTGCGTAAAACTACTAGTTATTTTATTTTTTATTGCTACAATTATGATTTTATTTTGCGTATTGAAAGGTTTATTATGAAGATTTTAGAAGGTAAAATCGCATTGCAAGGCAATGAGCGGATTGCTGTTTTATGTAGTCGCTTTAATAGTATGGTAACTGAAAGATTGATTGAGGGGGCAAAGGATTGCTATTTGCGACATGGTGGGAGTGAAGATAACTTTACTTTGATACGAGTGCCGGGGGCTTTTGAGCTGCCTTTTGTGCTTGAAAAAGTGCTTGAAAATGGTGATTATGATGGGGTGTGTGTGCTTGGGGCGATTATCCGTGGTGGCACGCCGCATTTTGACTATGTCGCAGCAGAATCTACAAAGGGTATCGCAAATGTAACGCTAAAGTATGGTGGGGCGGTTAGCTTTGGCATTTTGACAACAGATAGCATAGAGCAAGCCCTAGATCGTGCGGGCTTAAAGGTCGGTAATAAGGGCTTTGAAGCGATGGCAAGCCTTATTGAACTCATCGATATATATAGGCAGCTTGACTAATGGCGACAAGAAAACAAGCAAGAGAAGCTATCATTCAGATTCTATACGCAAAAGAATTGGGCAATGATAAGGCGATAGAACAAGCAGAAACCTTTCTCAACGCACAAAAAATACGCAATAAACAGCAAGAATTTGCCCTTAATCTACTGCATGGAATCTGTAATGAAGAGAGAAAAATCGCAGATATTATTAATGTATTCTTAAAAAGTTGGGATTTAAATCGCTTAGGTGTGATTGAGAAAAACATCATAAAGCTTGGTGTGTATGAGCTGCTGCAGACAAATACGCAAAAAGCGGTGATTATCAATGAAGCTATTGAGCTTACAAAGTCGTTTAATGTGCAAGATGCGTTTAGACTAGTTAATGGCATACTTGATTCTGTGGCAAAGACAGATTCTAAAACGCTAGATGAATTGATACAAAAACAAGAACAAATAAATACTGAAAAATTAACACAAGATTCCATAAAACAAACTCATATAGAATCTAAAAAGCCCATAAAACACAAAATAGATTCTACACATTCTACAAAAAGACAAAGGGTTAAACAAACTATACAAAAAGAAGTAAAGCAAGATTCCGCACAAATACCAGCAAAAAAGACAGATATGACTCATGTAAAATCAATCCAAATAAGTGCGAGTAAAAAAGAGAGAGAAGCACAAGGTGTGGATACAGAATCTAAGCACGAGAGAATGTCTAAGAAAGCTAGTTATGTTAGTCAGTCTAAAGATTCTAAGCGAATAAAAGATTCTAAAAGTAAATTAGAATCTAGAGGTCATAAAGATACTAAACCATTAAAAGATTCTAGGCTTAAGTTAGAATCTAAACAGAATAAAACAAACGATTCTAAAAACAATAAAGCAAAACATGCGATAAGAGATTCTAAACAAGCAGAAAATTCTAAAAACAATTTAGAATCTACAATAAAAACCGAATCTAAAATCAACAAAGATTCTAAAACAAAACAAAAAACTAAGCAAACTAAGGATTTTCAAAAAAAATCAGATTCTAAGCAAATTAAAGATTCCAAAAAAGCAAAGGTTTCTAAAGTTAGTTTAGATACTAAGAAGACAAAAGAATCTAAAACTAATTTAGATTCTAAAAACAATAAACAAAAAGATTCCAAAACAACAAAAACTAGCAAAAAGAAAAACACAAAAAAGGATTAATATGAAGTTGTGTATCGCCCTTGATATGCCAAGTATGCAGGAAAATCTTGCTCTAGCAAAGGAAGTTAAAAAGCATTTTAGTAACGAAGAAATATGGCTAAAAGTTGGTTTGCGTAGCTTTGTGCGTGATGGCAGGGATTTTGTGTGTATGTTGCAGGATTTAAGTTTTAAAATCTTTTTAGATTTAAAGATTTATGATATACCTAATACCATGCTTGATTGCGTTTATGAGTGTCATCAACTCGGCGTAGATATGATGACTATCCATGCAAGTTGTGGTAAAGAGGCGATGAAGTCTATTGCTAAATTTTTACGCACAGAATCTTCAAATATGCGTGTTGTAGCTGTGAGTGCTTTAACAAGTTTTGATGAATCTGGCTTTAAAGAGATATACAACATCTCTATCAAAGAGGGTGTAAAATCCTTTGCAAATATCGTGTATGAAAGCGGCATTGATGGGCTTGTATGCTCAATTGATGAAGTTTCACTTATAAAAAGCATATCAAATACGCTATGTTGTGTAACGCCGGGCATACGATTAGAAGATTCTAATAATGACGATCAAAAACGAGTGGCAAGTGTAAGTGTAGCAAAAAAAATGGGGAGTGATTTTATAGTTGTTGGGCGACCTATTTATAATGCAAATGATAAATTCAGCGTGATTAAGCGGATTTTAAGTGATATGTAGCTATAAGTATTCTACTTTAAAATAAGGAATGGCAATGATTACGCAAGTGCAAATATTTACTGCGAAAACAACAGAAGAGTTACAAAAAAAGATGAATGAATTTTGCGTGGATTTTTTCCCCGAAGAGATTGTAAATTTTAAGGTAGCAAAGATTTATACACAAGCACAAGAAGAAGAACAATGGCTAGGCTATATCGTGTATAAAAAGAATGAATACTAATTTTGTATTAGTGCAAGATTTATTTGCTTGAGTATAAATTAAGCAAATAAGAGATTCTTACCCTACAAGGCAAAATCTGCAAAGCAAAGTCTATTGTGTGCTAGAATATCAATGAACCTGTGAGTGAATCTATCAATCAATAAAGGCATATAATGAAAGCTAAAAAAAGCACACTTTATGAATGTCAGCATTGCGGTTGGCAAAGCAGTAAATGGCTTGGTAAATGTCCAAATTGTAGTGCATGGGAAAGTCTTATCGAGTTAAAGGGTGAAGCGTTAAGCTACGCATATTCTAGCAATAACACACAAACTACACACTCTAGCACAAAAGCCCTGCCTATCACACAAGTGCAAGAAGAGGTGCTAGATAGGTTTAGCTCCACACAAAGTGAGCTTGACATTGTGCTTGGTGGTGGGATAGTGCGAGGTGGGCTTTATCTCATCGGTGGGAGTCCGGGTGTTGGTAAATCCACTTTGCTTTTAAAGGTGGCAGGTGGATTGGCAAATGGCGAGTCCTATAATATAGATTCTAATCCTTACACAAATAATCTAGCTTTAAATACAGAATCTAGTGCTACTTTTCATACAAATAATACAAGTTTAGATAATCAAGCAAATTCTTATAATAGCTTTTCAAATACAATTCAAAGTGAGAAGCAACGGAATTTAGATTCTAATCCTTGTCATGTTGAGCGTAGCGAAATATCTAGCATAGAATCCAACAAAGATATTTCGCCTTTTTCAAAGGCTCGCACGAGCAAAGCTCTTGCCCATACTTGCAAATATGACAATATGCAAAATTTAGATTCTAAAAATTACACCCTAAACCCTGCAACCCACCCAGATTTGACACAGAATCTAGAATCTAATCAAATAACACAAAAAGCTCCGCACCAGCCCATAAAGACAGAAAAACTAGATTCTAAATCCACACAAACAAAAGGCAGAAAAGTGCTTTATGTAAGCGGTGAAGAAAGCCTTAGTCAAATACATAATCGTGCGAAAAGATGTCATTGCTTGAGTGATAATCTCTATCTATTAAGCGAGATTAATATCTTAGAGATTAAGGAAAATCTGTTAAATGGTGGCTTTGAAGTTTGCATTATAGATTCTATACAAACGATTTATTCGCCTAATCTCACAGCAGCACCCGGCTCTGTCTCACAAGTGCGAGAGATTACATTCGAGCTTATGCGGCTTGCAAAAAGCTTTAATATCGCCATGTTTATCATCGGGCATATTACAAAAGATGGGCAGATTGCAGGTCCTAGAGTGCTAGAGCATATGGTTGATTGTGTGCTATATTTTGAGGGAGAGAGAAGCAATGAGCTAAAGATTTTGCGAGGGTTTAAAAATCGTTTTGGCACGACAAGCGAGATTGGAATCTTTGAGATGAAAGCACATGGTTTAGTGAGTGCGAATGAAGCGACAAAGAAGTTTTTTAACGCAAAAAAGGATATGTCTGGTAGTGCAGCAGTAGCGATTATGGAGGGAAGCAGATGTATAGTCGTAGAGATTCAAGCCCTAACTTGTGAGAATGAGTATGGTGTCCCAAAACGCCTTACAAATGGCTTTGATAGCAATAGATTAAATATGATTCTAGCCTTGCTTGAGAAAAAGCTAGGTATCCATTTGCATAAACATGATGTCTTTGTAAATGTTGCTGGTGGGATTAAGATTAGTGAAACAAGTGCGGATTTAGCCCTTATTGCAAGTATTTTATCAAGTTATAAAAATCGCCCATTAAGATCAAGCACAGCTTTCATTGGTGAAGTAAGTTTGATTGGTGATATTAGAGAGGTGGGTGGGCTTGAGCTGCGATTAAAAGAGTTGGCAAACTTTGGCTTTAAAAATGCCATAGTCCCAAATATCCCAAAAGGCTATAAGGGGCAGGTAAAATGCACTCAAGCATTAGAGGTGGCACAGATTATTGAGTGGATGTGATTTTTCTTAGGTATTGGTATATTTTATTCGGGCGTAACAAAATATTTTAATGCTACAATTACACGCAAAAATAAAGGAATGTTATGGATAATGTTACGCAATTACAGAATCTTTTTACCACAAAACAACCCTTATTTATACTCAGTAGCACAAGATCTAAAAAGGAATTTTACCTGCATTTTAAGGCGAAAAGCAGTTTAGATTTTAACCTGCATTTAAATACAGAATCTAATGAAATACTCAATAATTGCTTTATGCTATTTGATACAAAATCTCATCAAATATTTAATAATAAAGATTCTATAATTCTGCCTTACGCCCTAAGTATAGATGAGTTTTTCACAAAAATAACCTTTAGTGATTACGCTATGATACCCAATAATGTGCGTGATTTTTTCATGTTTCAAGCCCTGCAAAATGTAAAGCAAAAAACAAAAAACACACAGAAAAAAACACAGGACTTTTTAAACTTTGAAACAAGCTTTATGCTATTTTTACAAACTTCTTCTGTGTTGTTGCAATTTTATGATGAGTTAAGAGAACATAAGATTGCAATAACAAAAGAGAGTTTAGAAGAGTTTGCAAATATCGATAGCTATGAGGAATATAGCGAGCAATTAAGCCTTTTAGCAGAGATTTATGAGGAGTATAACTTATTATTAAAGGCAAATGAACTCACAGATTCTATATACAGCGACACAACACAAAGCTATAATATTTTTAGTGAATATATACAGAGTTTTTCAAGCATACATATAGAGTTAGAGGGCTTTATATCGCCACTGCAATATGAGATTCTAGAGCGTGTGAGTAGCATTACCCCAACCTTTATTCACTTTAGGACAGATAGCTACAATATGGGGCATTTTCAGTTTCTAAAGCAAGAATTAGAATCTTTTAAAAGCTATATTTATAATTTGCAGACTAAAGATTTATTTACACAAGATACAAAAAGATTAAAAAGACAAAATATTAAACTCTACAAAACTACAAAAAGACTAAGTCAAGCAAACCTAGCCCTAGCCCTAGCGTATAAATGGCAAGAAGAGATATTACAAAACAAGGCAAGTGAAAATGACTTTGCAATAATTTTACCTAGCGAGAGTTTCTGCAATCACTTATTAACACTAGATTCCAATCATATCTTTAACTTTGCGATGGGGATACATATCGCCTATTTAGAATCTTATAATCTATTATTATCCTTATATGATTCTTATATGCAAACAAAAGTGTTTGATATAGCCCCGCTTTTAGAAAGTGATAGCTATGATACACAAAAGATTAATGAATTAAAAGAGCAATGTTTGCAAGATTCTACAATTATTTCCAATCCAAATATATTGCATTTAGAAAAGATTCTAATGCTATTATTTGAAAACGAAGAAGCCCTACTAGCACAAATAGCACAAATACTCTCAACCTTTAATCATATCGCAAATAGAAACTTTTTTAATGTCAATACATTGCATTTTGAGAATCTTTTTACTTTATTTATGCGAGAAATTGCAGGGTTAAAAATCAATCATGTAGCGGGTGGTAAGATAAAAGTCATTGGCACACTAGAGGCAAGAAATCTGCATTTCAAAGAAGTGCTAATACTTGATTTTAGCGATGATTTTGTCCCAAATGTTACACATGATGATATGTTTTTAAACTCTAAGATTAGATCTCATTATGGTATGCCGACAAGAAAAGATAAAGAAAATCTCTATAAGCACCACTACTACAATATTATGAAAAATACAGAAATAACGCATATTAGCTTTGTAAATAATGAAGAACAGATAGAATCAAATATGCTATTTGAAATCGGCTGCAATACAGAATCAGCCCAATCTATTGACACACTTTATAGCTACTATGATATGACTAAACAAGCTAATATAACATTTTATGAAGATGAATACAAACCATTTGGGAAAGTAGAAAATTTAAGTGCTACCGCACTGAATGTATATAATGAATGCACGCGTAAATTCTACTACCGCTATGTTGAGGGTTTGAAAGAAGAGAGAACGCAAAGCCAGTATTTTGGTAGCATTATACATGAATGGCTTTTTGAATCTTATAAACCTTATATTGAAGAGACATTAACATTAGATTCTATAAATGCAATCGAATCTAGCTTTTTTTCTAAATTTTATGCCCTAAATACTTTACTTACACAAAATAATCAAGAAGAAAGCATAGAAATAGATATGAAAACTTTCGTAAAACTTGATAGCTTTACCCCATATATGAGAGCCTTTTTTGAGTATGAAAGAGAGAGGGTAAAAAAGCATTCTATAAAGATTCTAGGACTTGAATATACTTTTCGTATAGAAAATTTCCGCATACATGCCACTCAAGATACAGGCTATACACTCAATGGGGCAATAGATAGGATAGATATGGTGGATGATGAGATTGTGCTATATGATTATAAAAGCGGGGCTAGCATACCTAAGAGCACAGATTTACAAATGCCTTTTTATGCGATGTGTGCGAATGAAATGCCACTCTTGCAACCACATAATGGCTTACATACAAAATTAGCATACTATCATCTTGGAGCAAAAGATATAAACAAGATATTACTCTTTAATGATGAAAATAAATTGAATGAGAATATACAAAAGATTCAAGAAATGCTTGAGACTTTTGGTGAAACAAATGAAATGACAGAGAAATTATCTACATGCAAAGATTGTCAATATGCTCTCTTGTGTAATAGAACATAGGGGGGGGGGGTTGGAATCTAAACTTTGCTAGATTGAGTATTATTTTTTATCAGCCATACCCAATCTAGCAAATAAAAAATAATTAACTTTGGAATTCAGTAAAAAAATATGTTAGAATACAGACTTTAATTCTTACAAAGGGTTACTTGCCAAAGGGATTTATATGGAAACAAATGTGATTGTTATTGTTGGAAGCTTTGTCGTTGTTGTTGTGCTGTTTATCTTCGCACTTTTTAAGTTTGTGCTATCGAATAAGCCAAAAGAAAGAGAGTTTGACATTGATTTAACAGGTGGATTTAGTGTTGAGAGTGTTATGATGGTGCTAGATTCTAGCTCTAGCTCACTAGAAGATTTACAAGAAGTGCTAGATAAGCTTTTTAGCGAATATGATAAATTGGAACTAAGCAAACTGCAAATTAAAAACATTCTCATTGCCCTATCTCTTCATAAAAACGCACAAAAAGATATTATCATTGAAACTCAAAAAAGATTTGAAGAAAAGCATCCAGAACTTGCTATGGAGTTTGAACGATCTGTAAAAAAGGGACTTGATGCAAGGGGGAGAAGATAGGGGGTTATAGGGAGAATTTTAACCATTTCTATTTGATAATGCTTTGGCTATCAAAGTTTTTTACGATTTTATTTTATTTGCTTATAACTTTCACTACATAAATTTCTTTTAGCTTTAGAATCTAATGGGCTAATAACTTCAACGACGAAATCTCTAACTAATAAATCACTTATTCAACAGGCATTGTATTTGTATAAAATTTGATTAATAAGAGACCATTACGCATATAAAGATTTATCTAAAAATCCCATTTTCATACAATGATAAGGGGTTGTGTTATGAAAATATACAAAAATGTAAAGTATTTTTTACATTTTTATTGACAAATAACCATTTTTTATGTATAGTTTCATCGCGTTCCTAATGTTAGGGCGTAGTTATTAGGTTAGGTTACCCCCTCCAATTTCCCTACACCTAATAGCTTCAAAAACTTTGCTGAACCCCACAAATTGTGAAGTTTTTGTTACTCTCCACTCCTTTTATAGGCTCCTTTAGGAGCTTTTTTTATTTTTCATTTTACTCCTTTGTTTTATTTAAGATTTATTCTTTTGAGTTGAAAAACTCAAGAGATTTTTGTCATATTATCCATGAGAAAAGATATAACAAGTTTATGAAGTTGCATGATGATTAAAAAATATTCATAGAAAATAAGCAGAACTAAGCAAAAGAAAGTTATGGCAGAGGGGAAGGGATTCGAACCCTCGAAAGCTTGCACTTTACACGCGTTCCAGGCGTGCTCCTTCAACCACTCGGACACCCCTCTATAAATTAAAAGATTCTGTAAGACACGCAATTATAGCAAAAAATTACTCTTTTGCACACTACGCTAACACTTTAATGTGAGATATTAATACCTGATAATAAATCTAGTGCCCTAGGGCTTACTTCCGTATTATAGATATTTGTAACACCCTCTATCCTTGAAAGCAAGGTATTTTTCATTGCTACATTTGAGCTAAATGCCCCACCTATATGAAGCGTTGTAATACGCACCCCACCTAGTCTAATATCCTCTTGTTTATTATTAATAACAGGTCTAACGCCCCATGCACTATGGGCTACAATAGCCCTTTGTGAGCCTTTGATATTGACATGTCCTAGATAAAGCATAATATGCCCCTTTAGCCAAATGATACTTGCAAAGGGCTTTGCATTTGCGATAATATACTCTTCTTTTTCACTCTCTGTCATTTTAGATAGATTCACAAATTGCCCTTTAAATTGCGCTTGTGCGGCGGAATTGCGTGGCAAAAAGATTCCAAATGACGCAAAGCTATCACGCGTAAAAGCACTGCAATCCCTATTGCCAAGCAAACCACCCCAACCATACTTCTGCCCTAGCATAGTATGAATGAGTGATGACATTTTTTCTTCACTAAAAGGCATGGGAAAATCTGAAAATAGATTAGGATCAAACTCTACTTCACGAATTTGTGCGTAATTATCTATATCTTTGTAAAAGGTTATGAGTGTGTCATGTCGTTTATTGTAGGGGAAAATCTGTCCTACACGCGCATCAAGCACCCATTGATTCTGATAAGACAAGGGGATAAAATCCTTATTTGGAATCTTATAGGATTCAAAGCTAAGGATTCTTTTACGCATACTATCACTCACTAGTCCAACACTACGCGTATCAATCCAGCCATATACAAAAGGTCCTTGTATATGCGCATATCGCCCATCACTACTAAAGTGAGAAATCATTACAGGTGTGCCTTCAAATATGAAGCTATTTTGCCATCTATCAAATGGAAAATCATCTTTGTTTTTATAACGCGGCTTATGTGTAGGCACAGCTCTCACAGAAGTAGCTTGGACGATTATTCCAGCTTGTGGTTTGCGTAAAAATTCGCCTAGATTCATATTGCTTAGAATCTCTTCAAACTCATCAAGTGTATTAGGCAGAAGATTCTCACCAACGCCAAGCAATGTTTTTATCCTTTGCTCGAGTGAAGCCATCTTTGCTTTATATTCTCTCTCTAGCTTCGCGTAATTTTTCGCATTTTTCTTTGGCGGCTTTTTCTTTAGCTCTTCTAGCTCTTTATGATAATTTAGAGCATTTTGCAGTGATGGCACGATATAAAATACAGAATCTTTATTGCTACTGATTTTATTTATATCCCACACAGCATAAAACTTTGCTAGATATTCTTCTTTGTTTGCTACATTAAGATTTTGTATTTGAAATGGCATAGATTCTGTTGGATTAAATTTTTGCGAATTATCTGTGCCAGAAAGTATATTAACATTAATGCCTTCTTGTGCTTTAGGGCTTGACAAACATACATATATTGCAATAAGAATCTTGATAAAAGTTTTCATAGCAACTCTTCTAAATGTTGTAATCCAATAGTAACTTTTTGTATAACTCCATTTTCATAACTCACAATAAGTGGTCGCTTTATCACGCTTAGATTCTGCAACACAACTTCAGGCGTTATATCCTTTATGCCTTGCTCTTTTAGCTTTTTGTAGGTCGTGCCTTTAGTGTTTATAAGATTCTCTAAGCTTATACATTCAAGTATAGCCTTCAAAGATTCTAAGTCTAACCTTTCTTTTTTAAAATCATGAAATCTGTATGCTATATCATTTTCATCTAAAAAGGCAAATGCTTTTTTCATGCTATTACAATTTTTAATGCCATATACTATTAACTCCATTGTATCCCTTGTATGCGAAATTGGCTATATAAAGCAAAAAGCTTACCATTTATTCATATTAATTCTATGCAAAAGTATAAAAAGCATTTTTATTTTCCATCATCGCTGTGTTTATTTCTGTTTGTATCAATAAACTACAATATAAAACACAAATGATACTTTTTTATACATGCTTATAATTTTGAGCAAAAAAGTATTTCATTTTTACAGAAAAAATGCTTTTTTATATATTATATAGCTAACTCGTGTCTTTAGCAACTTAATTTAGAAAATGTCGAAATAGATGAAATTCATAGTTCTAAATAGTTTAGCTAAGACAGGATATTTTACATTAAAGGTATTTTAATGAATGGTATGAGTAAGATTCTATGGATAGCCATAGCAGTCATTGGGGCATGCTGTTTTGGTGTGCTAGCATTGCATAATGGCGAAAAGATTTCTGCACTTTATCTTGTTGTCGCTGCAATTTGTATCTATTCTATTGCTTATCGCTTTTATAGTGCTTTTATAGCAAATAAAGTATTAGGACTTGATAGCACAAGGGCTACACCCGCAGTCTTAAACAATGATGGGCAAAACTTTGTTCCCACACATAAAGTCGTTTTATTTGGACATCATTTTGCCGCCATTGCTGGGGCTGGACCGCTTGTAGGACCTATCCTTGCGGCACAAATGGGCTATTTACCATCTATGATATGGATTTTAGTAGGCGGTTGTTTAGCTGGGGCAGTGCATGATTTTGTCGTGCTGTTTATCTCATCTCGTCGCAATGGTAGATCACTAGGTGAAATGATAAAAGAAGAAATGGGTAATACCATTGGTAGCTTTGCTATGCTTGCTATTTTTGGAATCATGCTTATTATTATCGCTATTCTTGCAATGGTTGTAGTAAAAGCCTTAGCAGATTCTCCATGGGGGACTTTTACCATTGCTATGACTATACCTATTGCTATGTTTATGGGTATATATATGAGATTTTTACGACCGGGTTGTGTAGGTGAGGCTAGTATCATAGGCTTTGTATTGCTTATGTTTGCGCTTTATTATGGACAAATTGTCGCACAAGATCCTGTTTTATCAAGCTATTTTCATTTTAAAGAAACTACACTTGCTTTAATCATTATGGGATATGGCTTTGTCGCTGCGGTTTTACCTGTATGGCTACTTCTTGCACCACGGGATTATTTAAGCACATTTTTAAAGATTGGGGTTATCGTAATTATGGCGGTAGCTATCCTTATTGTTGCCCCTGATTTGCAAATGCCAAAATTCACACAATACACTGATGGCACTGGTCCTGTGTTTGCTGGTAAGCTTTTCCCATTCTTATTTATTACTATTGCATGTGGTGCTATAAGTGGATTCCATGCTTTAATTAGCTCTGGGACTACGCCAAAAATGCTTGAGAACGAAACACATGCTAGAATGGTTGGCTATGGCTCTATGCTTATGGAATCTGCTGTTGCGATTATGGCTTTAATTGCTGCGTGTATCTTGCAACCGGGGTTATATTTTGCTATCAATTCCCCTGCTATTGCCATTGGGACAGATGTGGTAAGTGTAGCACAAACTATATCTAGCTGGGGCTTTGTAGTCAATCCACAAGACATTACAGAACTTGCAAAAAATATCGGTGAAAATACTATATTAAGCCGCACAGGTGGTGCGCCAACCTTTGCAATAGGACTTGCTACTATCATTTCTCAAGTGCCACTTTTTTCAGCGGCTTCCATGTCGTTTTGGTATCATTTTGCTATTTTGTTTGAAGCACTCTTTATTCTTACTGCTGTTGATGCAGGGACACGCACATGTCGCTTCATGGTGCAAGATATTTTAGGTAATATATATAAGCCTTTAGGGAATCTAGATTCTATTCCTGCTGGTTTAATTGCTACTGGACTTTGTGTAGCCGGTTGGGGATATTTTCTCTATCAAGGGGCAATTGATCCAAAAGGTGGCATTTATACGCTATGGCATTACTACTTGTAATGGCAATCCTTTTCAAAATGGGAAGAGGCAGATATGCTTGGGTTGTAGCTATGCCTGTAACATTTGTGCTTATTGCCATGCTTTATGCTGGGGTGCAAAAGGTGCTTCCTGCAAATGGTGAAAAGATACATGATGCAGTAAGCCATGTAGCCTTCGTACAGAATACAAACGCAAAAATAGCCGCCCTAGAGCAAACAAATAAGGACTTAAAAGAGGGTAGGGCTAATCCTACGCTTAACATGGAAGGCAAAAGTGTGCAAGAATTGCGTGAAATGGAAATAGCAAAGAATGAGCAAGATATAGCAGGTATGAAACAAGGGGTAATCAATAACTCTATTAATGCGGTATTGTGTATATTCTTTATGTGTGTAACCCTGCTTGTGCTTATCCAAGCCTTAAGGATCGCAAGGCAGTCTAGTGGCGGACAGCTTAGCTATCCATTACGAGAAGAACCTTATATAGCGATGAAGTAGATATTCTTATAACTTAATTGTTGCGGTATTAGAATCTAAGTAGATTCTAATATGCAAGATATGGTTTGTGCTATTTCTTGCGTATTTTCATGCGGAAGGATATATGGTATTTTTGCCATAAAGTTTCCAAAAGTTTTGGTAAATTTGTAGTGTAATTGCTAAGCTTGTTAAACCATAATAAAGCCTTGAAACACCGGAAGCTAATTTTTAAGATCTCACATATTAAACTCTAAACATCTTACGGAGTTTGTGCTTAATGTATGGCATGGTTGCTCTGTGTTTTATCTTATGTAAGAGTCGATTGCAATATGTATTTTGGGTGTGCTTATATGTTTCTTTTGTGGAGTGAATGCTAGATTCTAGTTCCTTAGCTCCTGTTTTTATTAAATATTCAATAATAATATCTCTATGTAGTAAAATTTCAACCATGTCTTTATGCGATAAAGCTTTATCTATCAGTCTTTTATATTTTTCTATGGGTGGGAGTATGTGATTATAGCTATATTGTGGTGAAATTTTTATATTTTCTTTTGATAGGGCTTCATAGTCCAGAGTTTCTGTGTGATAGTTACCCTCTTTTGTAGCACAAAAGAAAGCAATAATGTCGCAAAATGAGATTTGATGAGAATCTTCTCTCCAACTCATTGCATTGTGATAGTATTCTTTACTATAATCTTTATTATCGCCAAGCCTACATATTGTATTTTTTCTGATATAAAAGGGGTTTTGTATCTCAATCATGCAGTTTAGCATATTCGTTTCTTTGACAATATTACCCCCCCCCCCCCCATTGTATGCGTTATTAGTGCATGTATTATTGCATAATTCTAAGCTTGTGTATGCTAAGCCACACTCTTCCCAGCTCTCCGGTGCTTTAAAATCCTCTTTCCATTCCCTTGTATTATTCCATGTATGTAAGCCTATAAGACAACAATCCTCTAACTTTTTAGGGAAAGCTAAGATTGTATTAGAATCTAGTCTATATATCTGTTCCCCATACATTGAATTGACGAGATAATCCTCTTTTATTTTACCCTTTTTTACTATCATATCCTTTGGAGTGCATTCAAAAAATTTTGGATTATCATTTGTGATTGCAAGCTTTTTTGGCATTTGAAAAATCTCTATGGAATCTATGATATTTTTGCCTACTCTTTGCATAATGCTGCTCAACTGGTGTCCCCAGTCAATTGTTTTGCCAAACTCTTGTAAAGCATGATTTTCATAATATTCCTGCATATCAATGCAATTAAATCCATATTTTTCACATAATATTTTATGTATATTATTGATCAATCTATAATTTTCAAATTCATTAGGTAACAGCAAAGATACTATTTTTTTGTTTAAAAAATACAACTCTTTATAATACCATGAGAGATTGCGATAAAAAGTATCAAGTGGAATGTTTTCATAAGAGTTGCATGTATTGATAACATCATTTACATTAGATTCTGTAATAATCAACTCTGCATTTTCAAAAATTTCTTTGTTTCGCTTTCGTTTTAATTCATAGAAATTTTGAAATGAATTACACGCTCCAAGTCCAAAATTATAAAATTTAAACTCATCTTTATTCATTAATGAATCTTGTATGCCCTTTTGTAATCCATCACCCATAACAGAATTACTACCACCAAGTAAAATAATATTCTTTTGCATTGCTTTCCTTTTTTTGTAAGGTTTCATTGTAGCATGTAAGTTTGTGTGTTGTTAAAATGCTATGTGTTAAATCTAGTTATTAAATATATCTTGCCATAGTTTCATTACTGCTTCTTTGCTAAAAGCTATACTTACCTTTTGCTTTGCTTGTAATCCCATAGATTCTCGTTTTTGCTTATCACTCATTAGCGTAAAAAGTTTATCAGCATAGTCTTGCAAGTCATTATCTTTTATAAGATAACCGCTTGTGTGAGATTCTATAATATCGCTTGGACCCGTTGCTACATTAAAGGCGATGGGACATAAAGCATAGGAGCAAGATTCTAAAAGCACCATAGGAAAGCCCTCAAAATGACTACTCATCGCATAAATACTTGCATTGAGATACTCTTTTTCTATATCTTTTGTGAAGGGTTTTAGGATAATGGTGTCTTGTAAGTTTTTTTCTTTTATTTTAGATTCTATTTGTTCTTGTAAGACTCCGCTGCCAACAATAACAAGTTGCCAAGTTTCTAAAGCCTTTTCGTGCGTTGCAGTTTCCGCCCTTTTAAGAGAGTTTGCCTTTCGTGCTTCGTCATTTATGTTTAATAAACTCCTTGCACTCAAGGCTTCACAACTCTTAAAATCATCGCAAACTGCTTCCGCACTAAGTCGCTTAGAATCTAAGGTTGTTTTGTGGCTGTCATTTTGAATTGTTATCTTGTCATATTTGCAAGTGTGGGCAAGAGCTTCGCTCGTGCGAGTGCGTAAGCACGAAATATCTTTTTTTGATTCTAGGTTTTTAGATGTTTCGCTTCGCTCAACATGACAAGGATTAGGATTGAGGCTAGATACTTCGCCTAAAGGCTCAGTATGACAAATGGAAGATTCAGTATGACAAGTGGTAAAGTCGGTATGACAAGAAGTAGGTTTAGCATAACAAAGATTAGAATCTAAATTTTCATTATTTTTGTGCCCTAAACCCCGCAGCCCACCCATTCTCTCCTGCACCTTTTCCCAAATATCTATAAGCCTTAAAAAGCCTTTTTCAGCACTCAGTCGCCCAACGGATATGATTCTATGCTGATTGGAATCTGTGTTTTTCTGTGAGATATTAGGCAGAAAGTTTGGGATTACTTTAACATTTTTATGATAGCTCTGCCATTTGTTTAATTCACGAGGTGAAAGCACGACTAAGGTATCAAAGAGATTAAATATCTTTTGCTTTCTTTTATCTATCTTTTTTGGTGCTTTTAAATGCCATAAGCGGATATATTGTATAGAATCTAGTTTAGTTTTTGGGATATACCAGCCATCATTTGCTAGGACAATATCAGGCTTTTCTTGCTGTGCGATTGTATCTACTTTTTTGCTTAAAATATATCGATAAATGCTTTTATTAAAAAGCTTTTTCAATGGGTTTTTACTCTTTGGTGTAGTGTGTGATAGAAAGCGGACATTTATATTTTCATTCAAGCTAAAAGCAATATCTTTTTCTACTCTAAAAAAGCTAATAATGCTTACCTCAAAGCCTATCTCACTAAACGCATTAGAGAGATTGACACACACTCTCTCGCCCCCGCCAGATTCTGTAATATCTTTGAGAATGATATAGATTTTTTGCATGGGAATCCTTTAGCGATTATAAAGCGTTTTGCCAAATAGCGTAACGATTTTATGCTTTTTATTAAGACTTATGCGGAAGTTTTTACGCCGCCATTCTTTAAAGGTTTGCGTTTTTGCCAGAAACTCATCAAGTGTTTTTGCTTTAAGGGCAGAATCTAGCACTTTATTTTTAGCAAGCACACTAGATTCTATCCCTAAAGAGTGGATAAACTCTTGTAAAAGAGCTAAATAATTAGAATCTTTTGCTAAATACTCATAGCTTTGTGATGGGCGTAAAATATGAGTCGGCAAAATATAGGTATGCAGTAAATCATGCTCTTTAAAAAAGTTATAGATAAAAGCAAAGGCGTTAAAAAACTCTTGTGGCGGGTGGGTTTTCTTTGTGAGTGAATTAGCCCTTAATCGATAGAAATATATCGCACTCTTTGTCAGGGCAATCTCTTTTGCTAAGACATTCGCACATACACCAAAAGGCACATCTTCAGCAAATCTCACAGGTGGAAATCGCAAGTCTTTTAGCAAAGACGCACAAAAGACACTTCGCCATGGATCGATTTTATCTGTAAGATTCTTACTTGTAACCTTACGCATGATGCCTTTCTCTCTCTCTTGTGTCTTTGTGAAAATCTCTTTATTATAGTTATCATCATGGAATACGCAGATATTTCTACTCTTTGCGATTAGGGCATTATTTGCTTCAAGGCAGTAGATAAGATTAGCATAATAATCTTTTGCTATCACATCATCAGAATCTACTAAGCCAATGTATGCAGTATCTTGTGTATTTTGTGTTGAAAAAATGTATTCTAACCCCGTGTTTCTAGCTGCCCCTAAGCCTTTATTCTCTTGATTTATAAGGATAAAGCGAGAATCTTTTTGCGTGTATTCTTGTGCTATTTTAGGACTTTTGTCTTTGCTACCATCATTTATAAGTATGGCTTGAAAGTTGCTATAAGTTTGTGCTTGTATAGAATCTAGGCATTCTTTTAGATACTTTTCTACATTGTAGATAGGGACTATTATAGATAGGGCTAACATGAGAATCCTTTGTGTTATATTTAGGGCATTTCGCTGAATTGATACCCATGCTCTAATAAAATCTTATATACAGAATCTTTATGTTCTTTTCCTTTAATTTCAAGGGCTAATTCCACAATAGCATCACCATATTCAAGCTTTGTGCTAATGCGTGAATAGTTAATAAATACGATATTTGCCCCCTCTTTTGTTAAAAGCTCGGTTAGATTTTGAAGGCTTCCGGGTTTATCTACAAGGATAACTTGAAATTTCATCTTTCTATCACTCTTTAATAAAGCCTTTTCTATAATGATATTTAGCATGGTTACATCGATATTTCCACCACTTAAAACCACCCCGACTTTTTCATTTGGGCTAATTTTTACTTTATGATGCATTAGGGCGGCAACACTAGCAGCACCCGCCCCTTCTACCACTAGCTTTTGAGATTCTAAAAGGAATAAAATCGCACTTGCTATCTCTTCATCATCTACTTCTACAATGCCATCGACACAGGACATAATGCAGTTAAAAGTCATCTCATTCACATCTCGCACAGCTATCCCATCAGCGATAGTTTTTACACTGCTTGAGTTTTGCATAGCTCTTGCATAAAAGCTTTGCTTCATCGCATTTGCACCTTTTGCATTCACACCTATGATACGCGTTTTTGGCGATAGGGCTTTATAGGCACTTGCTATACCGCTAATTAGCCCACCACCACCTATTGGCACTATCACAACATCAAGCTCTTCTTCTGCTATCATCTCAAGGGCTATGCTGCCTTGCCCTGCCATCACATCAATATCAGCAAAAGGGTGGATAAAGGTTAGATTCTCTTCTTGTGCGATCTTTTGTGCCTTCTCATATGCTTCATCATAATTATTCCCTGCTAAAACGACTTCAGCACCCATAGCCTTTGTGCCGATAACCTTTAAAAGCGGCGTAGATTCTGGCATAACGATAACTGCCCTTGTATGAAAATGCTGTGCGCTAAAGGCTACACCTTGTGCGTGATTACCCGCACTTGCACATATCACGCCTTTATTTAGAATCTGTGTATTATTTTTGCTATCTAGCTCTTTTAATGTCGCAATTTTATTAAACGCCCCGCGTATTTTAAACGCTCCTGTGGGTTGCAAATTCTCTTTTTTTAGATACACCTTTGCATTTGCGATATTGCTTAAACGCGGTGCATAAGCTAATGGGTGCTGCATGATTATATGTTGCAATCTATTCTTAGCAGCTTTAATGCTATCAAGTTCTATTAAGCCCATATTCTCTCCGTAAGTATAAATTTAAGTAAAAATAAATGCGTATTTTATCATGTTTTAAGCAAGTTGTTTTTATGGATTTATTATTGTTTAGAATCTAGCTTAAATAAAGCTTTATTTAAAACTTAAGAATAGCTTAAAATTTCATTGCTAGAATTACAATTCTATCCAAAGTCCGCAAAATAGGGCATAAAATGTATATGTGTGTCAAAATTTGTGTCATCAGTGTATTTTTTGTGTCTTTTGTTAGTTGCAGAAAATCTTAAAGAATGAGATAAGTTGCAGAAAAAGATTACAAGAATTAAAGATTTTATGGCTTGTGTGATTGGCTCTTTTGACATTATCTTGCTTTGATTGGCTTTTATGTAAATGTAAAGGCTAGTGTGATTTATGTTTGCATGATTTAGGGTTTTTGTGTGTTATTTGTGTAATTTTGGCTGATATTCCACTGAAATAGGGCTAAACTCGGCTAAATAGGCTACATTGGCTAGTTTTTGCTTTTTTGATAGGAATTACACTTAAATCTGCCATTAAACTTGCATAAATGGCTTTGCATGTTCTTGCAATTTTGTTAAATTCTCGAGCTGTTTGCTTCTTTTCATAGTGTTTTTGTCAAAAAACCGCAAACAATCTTTTTATAAGTTCTCTCTCATAATATATTACTATCAACAAATATGTAAAATATAAAAATCTTCTAAAATGTGGCGTGTGGATTGTAAGGCTTTGAGAATGCAAAAAATGCAATTTTGGCTTTCAAGTGTGGCGTGAAGTTGAGATAGCACAGAATCTAATAAAGATGTTTCGCTTACGCTCAACATGACACAGATTCTAAAACCTAAAATGTGGCGTGAAAAAACACTCAAACACAAAGACACAGAAACATTGAGAAACAAACAAAAACGCATAAATTTAGATTTTGGACTTTAAAGTGTGGCATGGCAAATATGGCAGCATAAACAATAAATGGATTGCCATGACTTGCTTTGCAAGGGTCGCAATGACTACTATAAATAATTCAAACCTTTAAATGTGGCGTGTGAGCTTAGAAAAGGTCGCACTGGCTTGCATAGAATCTAAACTAAACAATACAGAATCTAGACAAAAACAACAAAAAAAACAAGATAAGATTCTAAACACAGCAGTATCTAGCACACAAAAACATATAAAACAAGATTCCACAACACATTCAAACACTAGCAAAACACACACTTAACACACCAAAATCTCTAAATCCCTAAAGTATTCTTTCATTACAAATTTATCTTGGCTTTTATCATTGACATAATCTTTATTCTCAACTTCTACTAAGGCTTTTAATCTTACATTGTATGAGCCTTCTTTATTAAAAGACTTTAATATATTATCCTTTTGACTACTCACTTCACCATCTCCAAAATCCCACTCAACTTCTACTAACTCAATAGAGGTAACAATATGAAATCCTATCACTTCATCAATAGCTATAACACTCTTAGTAGCATATATCTCTAGTATAGTAGTATCAAAGTCTGTATTGTAGTCAGGTATTTGCACCTTTTTCCACTCATCTGTGTAATCACTGATTGGAGCTTCACCTATTGCTTTGAGTGCATTCACGGTAGTTTGCTGCATATCATAGCTTTTAAGCAAGTCTGGTTTATTTGCATTTGATAGGACATTTTGATAGCTATTACTGATTAATGTTTTTGGCAATTAGCCCTATTGATTTGTGCGTTGTTTGGCATATGCTTTACAAAACTGTCTAATTAGGCGTATCTGTAAGTTATATGCAATTTACCGAAAAAGCATAGAATCAAAAAAATAGTAGTCTTAAAAGCAGGATTTATTTAACAATAATCCTTGATCGCCACAAAATTAGCGATCAAATACTTCTTACCAAAATTATTCTCCGCTGACATTTTCCTTATTTAAAACTCTTTTCTTGGATCATTTACTCCATAGATAATGCCTGTCTTTGGATCACGCAAAATTGCACTCACATCACCCATATCTGGTAATTCTGTGATTTTATATCCCATTCTTTTAAGATTATCTTGCACATCTTTTGTCATACCATAAGGCTCAATGCGAATCTCATCTGGCTCCCATTGCATATGGAATCTTGGTGATTCTACCGCTTTTGCTATATCCATTTTATGATCAATCACATTAGAAATCACTTGCAACACAGTGGTAATAATCCTTGCACCACCCGGACTGCCCACTACCATAAATAGCTTACCATCTTTTAGAATGATTGTAGGACTCATTGAACTTAGCGGTCTTTTCCCCGGGACAATCGCATTTGCTTCACCGCCTACTAAGCCATAAAGATTAGCTACACCGGGTTTAATAGAAAAGTCATCCATTTCATTATTAAGTATAAATCCAGCCCCTTCAACCGCTGCTATCGCACCATAACTTGCATTAATAGTATAGGTTACGCTTACAGCATTACCCCATTTATCTGCTACTGAATAATGTGTAGTGTGATTGCCTTCTTTATGATTTATGGGTTGCCCTACTTTTATGGCACCAAGTCCGGGCTTAATATTTTTACTAGGGACTGCTTTGCCCTTTGCATTGAGTATATTTGTGTAGATTTTTTTTGCATACTCTTTTGCTAATAATTTATCAGTTGGCACACTGAAAAAATCTGGATCTGCCATAAATACCGATCTATCAGCATAGGCTTGACGCATTGCTTCAGTCATTAAGGCAATAGACTTTGATGAGCCAAAACCTAGACTAGCTATATCTGCATTTTCCATTGTGTTTAGAATTTGAATGATATGCGTCCCGCCGCTACTTGGTGGAGACATGGATATAATCTCATAGCCTCTATATGTGCCTGTTACTGGCTTTCGCCATACCACATTATATTGTGCTAAATCTTCTTTAGAGATTATACCGCCATTATTTTGCATATCAGCAACGATCAATTCTGCAATTTTCCCTTGATAAAACGCACTCTCACCCTCTTTTTGTATAAGTCTCAAGGTCTTTGCCAAATCTTTTTGCACGAGTGTATCCCCACCTTGATAAAGTGAGCCATCTTTCTTTAAAAAGTATTTTCTCGTGCTTGCAAATTTAGCTAAATCATCTTTTACTTCAAGCATTGTTTCAGCCTGTCTATCAGTGATTACAAAGCCATTTTCAGCTAAATCGATAGCAGGCTGCATGAGTTCGCCAAGCGGCTTTGTGCCATATTTATCAAGCATAGCACTCATACCTTTAACAGTGCCGGGCACTCCTGCAGCTAAATATCCAAGTGTTGAAGCATTTGGAATCACATTGCCCTTATTATCCAAATACATATCTCTTGTGGCTTTTAACGGGGCTTTTTCTCTAAAATCAAGTGTAATATTCTCACCATTTGCAAGGTGAATGACAGCAAAGCCACCACCACCGATGTTTCCGGCAGCAGGATGGACTACCGCTAAAGCATAGCCAACTGCTACAGCCGCATCAATCGCATTTCCGCCATTATCAAGCACAGCTTTTCCTATCGCAGTAGCATAAGGGCTACTCGTCATCGCAAGTCCTGTGCCTGTTGTATCTCGTGTTGGAGGATAACTCGCTGCAAACACAGCACTCACGCTTAAAAACCCTGTCATCACAAGAGATTTTAGCGGTGTTACACCTAAACTTTTATGAATGTTAAAACCCATAGTTTCTTCCTTATGTAAAATTGTGCTTCATTATTTCATTAAAATGTAAATAAGCAAAACAGCATTATCAAATTATGACAAGCGGTTTAGTTTGCAATTATACAAAATGTTACATTATTACCAGTTGTGGTTAAGGTATAGGGCTATTTGTCTATAATGATATTTTGATAAAAAATACACAATATCCGCAAGATTCCGATACATATACAAATTATTGCCGATTTTTTGCTAGAATATGTCTTTTATTTTTCATATAGATTTAAGGGGAGATTATGCGAGATTCTACAATGCATACGAATAGAATGGATAAATTTAGAAAATATAGAAAGTCTGTGTTGTGTGGGGCTTTGTTTGCAAGTGCGTTTAGTGTAGTAGAGGCTATGGAGTTTGGCACAATGGGGAATGTCTCTGCATCTATGGGTGGGGCTGGAGTAGCTTTGAAAAGTCCTTTTGCTTTGTATTATAATCCGGCATTGCTTGCTTCAGATTCTAAAATGCGTATAGGTTATAGTATAGGTGTTGGTTTATCGCAATCAAACCTTGATAAGCTTACGAATCTAAACTTTGTCAAAATGGTAGAATCTCTTACAAGTCTTGGCAGTCAAATGGGTGGCGGCAGTAAAGCAATTACAAAAACAATTCGATCCGCTGCACCTGCTATAAATAGTGGTGCAATGCCGTTTGCAGCAAATGGCAATACAAGGGCTGCGAGTAATTTAACTGGTGCTTTGACGGAAGCTTTGCAACAAGCTACCGGCAATCAGTCAAATGATTTAGAGACTTTATGGAAAGATTATGAAAAGAAGCATCAAGGTAGCACGGATCATTCACAACTGGTTGGGAATCTAAAAGATTCTGTAAATAATTCCAGTATGACCCAAGAGCAAAAAGATATGTTTAACGACTTTGCTGAATCGGTGGATTGGAGTGACTTTGATGTATCTAATGGTAAAATCACAAGCATGACAATTAAGTCTGGTAGTAATGGGGCATTAGACGCTGCTATGAAAGATTTAGACACTCTTTTTGAAGTCTTAAAAAATAACAACATGAATGTAATCAGTCAAAGCGGTATAGTCTTTCAACTCTCTAGTGAGACCATGCAAGAGAAGTTTGGTAGCCTTGCAGTAGGATTATTTAATACTACTCAAGCTGGAGTATCGCTTGTTGGCGATAAGAGTCGAATGCGACTTATCTTTGGTGATACAAACGGATATTATGAACTTATTACAAAGCCTGGCGGATACACGCTGAAACAATCTACAGAAGATGAATATAATAAGTTTTCTATCTTACAATCTGTTGAAAAAGGCGATGCACATAAAGTTGTAAGTTCTGTGTTTAATCTCACAGAATTACCCGTGGGCTATGCGTATAGATTTAACTTTGACAATTCGGAGTTAAGCATAGGCGTAGCTGGGAAGCTTATGCTTGGGGCGAGTCTGTATCATGAGCAGTTTCTTGGCTCAAACTTGCAGTTTAATACAAACTTTGCCTCAAACATACAATACAACACTACTTTTGGGATAGATTTAGGCACATATTATGGCTATAATCTCTCTGACAGCGGTCAGCTTGGTGTAGGTTTTGTAGCAAAAAATATCAATACGCCAACTTTCAGATTCGATACTGCACCAACTATTAGTATAAAACCACAATATAGGGCAGGTATAGCCTACAATGGCAAAAGATTCTCACTTGCATTTGACGCTGATGTATTGCCAAACGAAGTGCTAACTTATAGTCAATATGGTTTGTATTCTCAAATGATAGGTGGCGGTTTTAAACTTGATTATAGATTTGTAGATGTGAGAGGCGGTGTCGCCTATGATTTACGAAGAGACACTGGGGCTATACTTACTGCTGGTGTAAATATCTTAGGACTTATTGATATTGCTGCAGAAGTTGGCACAACATGGGTTGATTACTTTGGGACTACTGCACCAAAATATGCCAATGTAAGAGTGGGTGGAAGCTTTAGCTGGTAATCGATTAAATAAAAAGTGTATAGCTTGCCTTTCTCTATATATGATTTAGTTTGTGTAATTCCATTGCCTTGTTTTACTGAACTAGAGGCGGCTGGAGTTTAGGAAACTTAAAGTTATTTCCTAAGTTACACCGCAACTGCCAGTTTTATGCGCCTTACAAATCTCATGTTTTTATGTCTAAACGCTGGACTTTATACCAACAATATAGAACTTTAACTATAAATATTTTGGAAACCAAATGAGCTAGAAAATAAATATGGAATCCGGTATAACATTATCCATGTTATATATACTTGTCTAAAAATGAATAATATTATTTTTTAAGAAATTTTATACAATTTTTTGTAGTTAGCGAAAATATTTCAGTTATGATATTTGCTTTATATTAAGTAGAGATTTGCCCCCCCCCCCCCTTTTTTTCACTCATGGTCAAAACAACAATAGATACAAAATTGTAGTAAAGCTTTATGCAAAGTCTTATTTTCAATTAATCCTACTATGCATATGTTAATAATGGGGAGGGGGGATTATGCTTAAATTGCTTCAAACACAAGCGATACATGTTTATTGCATTTACTTTTTTTAATTAGATTATGGGGTTTGTTTTGTTTGGTGTTTTGTGGCACGATGCTTTTTATGAGTGGGCGATGCACCCAGTGGAAGAGGCATAGGCACTTCGCTTATGGTATGTATGGTTCGATTCTGCTCCCTACTTGTTGATACTGTTTATTATTCAAAACTTCCTTTTTTGCTTTTTTTTGTTGGAATGATATAATTTACCAAGTGTGTCTGCATTAAAGCGTATAAAATTAATCTTTATGCTATCCTGTTTATCTGCAAACACGATGAAAAAATTCTTATGATTTGTGTCAATATAAGCATTTTTTGCATTTGCTATAACACTTGGAATCTCTAGTATTTCGGCTTCACTTAAGGCTTGATTGTAATTTTCCTTTCGTGCTGTTCTAAAAAATAGCTTAAATCCTTTTTAGTCAAAAATACTTCATCAAACTTAACACTCAAAGCGTTTTTGATCTCCTGTGGTAAAAAGTGGCAATTTTTAGAATATTTGGGGCTTTTTCATAACCCTTTTTCCCACATTAGCCACAAATATTCTCTATGCTCTTGCTCTTGTGCGATTTCTAGCGATTATGGTGTATTTTTTCAGTGCTTTATATGTCTTTGGTTGCATTTTTGATTCTCTTTTTCTGCTAATTTTAGCATACTCTTAGCCTGTATTCTTTCACCCTTTTCATTCTGCACGATATAGCGTGGGATATGTGTGCTAAAAGTGGATATTTTTCTTTTGCTTTATCAAAGCCTTGTGTTAATGTATCGGCTAAGTCTTTTGCTGCGACTTCTTTTAGCTTCGAATTATTTTTTAAATATTTAAAGCCTTGAGCAACTGCTTACTCCCTACTGCCCCACCTAAGAATCCAGCGGCAAGCTTAGCAGGATTAAAGCCCATAATATTTCCATTCTCATCTATCTCTATTTCTGCTGCACTTCCGCTTATTAATCCACTTCCCAAATGTGAGTTACTTTGCATAGTTATGGAATCTTTTATTAACTCTTTTGTTTCTTTTACACTTTTTCCACTTTGTTTTGCTTGTTTGATTATTTCTTGTGGGGTTTGTGGTATAATGCTTTCTTGGTTAAGTGAAGTAACAGGGCTTTCCTTTGCGTTAGTTCCAGCGTTTTCACTTGTTAAAGCCTTAGACTGAATCAAATTAAGGCTTTCCAATTCTTTTTTATTTCCACTATCTCTAAAAGCAGTTATAACAAAATTGTTCCCTTCTTTTTTATCTAAAATAATTGTCGTTAGCTCGGTTTTAATTCCAATGCGACCTTTTTCTACTTCTACAATATGCCCTTTTTGTATATTTTCGCTTAAGTGTGATATAAATCTCAAAGCCTTTTCTTCACCCCATTGCTTTGTTCTCTCTTGTAAAATATGTGCTAATCCAAAGTTAGAATCTCCCCAAACTAAATCAATATCCCCCAATTCTTTACGATGAAATGCCCCTGCGACTTGTCCTTTATACTCACCTTTAGCTCCGCTTTCTTTATGCGCTTGTGCTTCACTTATGAGTTTTTGTATAGCAGTCTCGCCGCTGTGATAATGTTCTGCATAGTTTGTGCCAAATTCTTTTATGGGTTTAATGTTTAAGGATTCCCTATTCTCACAATATGCTTTTAAGATACCCTCGAATTTACCATTTTTATATGGTGTTTCTCTCCAAAGATTCCCATTTAAATGATCTCTCACTACACAACCGCTTATTTTATCCGCTTTGGTTTTACACTCTTTTAGTGTATCTGCATATAAAGTAGAAAGTGAGAGAAACCCATTAACACGCTTTTAATAACATATTTGTCCTTTTAAATTAAGATAAAGATTCTGTATTTTACAAAAACTATTTTAGATTAAAGCCTGAAAGATTCTAAGATTAGAATCTAGCAAGTGTTAAGACTTTAAAATCATAAATTATTTAGAATCGCCTTTAAGGCATATTTCTTTTAAATAGATAATTGCTCTTTCGATGAAGACGTCTCTACGTATCTCTTTTAATTCTTTGTCTGTTAAGACTTTGTTATTAAAGCATTTACCGCTTATGAACTTATGATTCTCTGCTTTAATTAAGGCTAATAGCTTTTTATCTTCTGTGTAGAGTTTCATATCCCCATTTACTCCATCGTTGTTAAATGGTGTTTCTGCTTTTAGACTCCCATTTTCATAATACCACTTTGACATACCTTCTCTTTTGCCATTTTTATATGGTGTTTCTGATTCTAGATTCCCATTCCTATAATACCACTTTGTCATACCTTCTCTTTTGTCATTTTTATATGGTATTTCATTTACCAGATCCCCATTCTCATAATACCACTTTCCTATGCCTTCTCTTTTGCCATTTTTATATGGTATTTCTTCCCAAAGTTTCCCATTGGAATGATAATCTCTCTTTACACAACCGCTTATTTTATCCGCTTCGGTTTTACACTCTTTTAGTGTATCTGCATATAAAGTAGAAAGTGAGAGAAAAGCTATAAACGCATTTTTTAGTAACATAACTGCCCCTTTTATTAAGATAAAGATTCTAAAAAGCTATTAAAAATGTGCCCATGAAGAGAGAATATCGCGCAATCTTTTAGGGCGGAATGAGAGTCTTTCTGTGCTAGCATTAATGCAGTAATCTTGCACACTATCTCTTGAGTGTATATGTCCGTGGATATTGACTTCACATTTTGCCAAAGAAAAAGCATAGTCGATAATATCCCTTGCTTTATGATATTTATCATTTCTTTTTCTCTCGCCAACGGGAAAATGGCTAAACATAATCCGCACATTATTCACATCAACGATTAAGCCTGTGGCATAGGGATTTTTTAGCTCATCACCCCACTTTTTTTTCATTGCCTTTTTTAGCATATCTTTTTCTGGAATCTTAAATTTAATCTTTTTTATCACACGCCAATCTTTTAGCTTTTGATATTTACCCATATCATTATTGCCTACAACAAGCATTTTTTCACCATTGAGTTTAGGCAAAATGCTATCACCATCGCCAAAGTATAAATCCCCTAAATGCAACACACTATCATTCACACTCACGACTTCATTCCACCAATTTAAACTTAAATCATCAAAGCTTTTATAATGCGTGTTATTCAGTGTAATCACTCTTAAAGGCTCTTTTACAAGCACATGTTTATGTCCAAAATGCGTATCAGAAATAATAAAAGTATCAAGTGATATTTGCATGTTTTGCCTTTATCTTGTTTTCTAATCTTAGCATATTTTAGAAACTATAAGCAACAATCTTGTATCACCTATCTCACAAAACGCACACCAATGCCTATTCTATGTCCTATTTTATCATATTCATAAAGATAATCCCCATAGCCAACAAAATATTGCATATAAACTCCATAATATGGATTAAGCTTATAAGTATAGCTTAGCCGCAAACCACCATGTAAGCTATCAATCTTTTTTCCGGGCTGAAAATATCGTAATAAGCCCGTTATAGTCGCATCGGCTAAATGCTTGTTATAACGCATAAATATTTTTATCTCAAGGCTTCCTAAGTATTTATATATAAATGGATTCTCGGGATAGAATCTCACAGGGGCAAATGCCTCCATATCAACACCCCAATGCTTTGTCGTCCATCTAGCTTTAAATATCCATCTATCACTACCCCGACTTCTATCAGCTGCCCCACCATGCTCTATATTTATCTCGCCATTGCTAATATGCCTCCAACCAGTTGTAAGCTCTGTGAGTGTGCCACCCCAAAATACTACATTCATAGGATAGGTAAAGAGAAATTCAGGTTGAAAGTCATTGTCTCTTACCGGCGAACTTGCCTTTTCATTAAACACTTGAAAAAAGAAAGTATCTGTAAAAGCAAAATATAAGATTCCACCGCTTTTAAAAATATTCCTTGACAAAGGGACTCTAAAGCTTATCTGTCCTTTAAGCTCATTTGGTATATGGCGTGGATTTTCCATAGGTGTGAAATTGTAAAGATATATGAAATAAGTATCACGCCAATCTTCAACGCTTAAAAGGGCTTTTGTAGTGAGTGGGGCGGGTATTGCATCGGGGATTTCTGCGGTATTTATCGTGCCAAATAACTCATCTTTTGACTTTTTATCTAAAAGTGGGTATTCATGGGTTTCTTCCTTGTTTGTATTGTTGTTTTGCCTTGTTTCTGTGTTTTGTGTCGAGTTGGAATCTAGATTCTTGTCATATTGAGTGAGTAAGCATGAAATATCTTTTTTAGATTCTAAAGTTTTAGACACTTCGCCTAAAGGCTCAGTATGACAAGCGGTTGTTTTAGAATCTAGACTTTCTACTTCTTGTTTCTTAGAATCTGTCTTTGCGTTAAGTATTGTTAATGCGTAGGCAGTAAATACTAATATCATAAAACGACATATTTTCATTGCTTACCTTTCTTAAACTTCATTATTGCATATTGCTTTAACTTTTAGAAATCAAATTTTGCGAAATTATTTTATTCATATCATTTATTGACATAGTAAATTACATGCGACAATGATACATAACACATTATTAAATGTTACAAAACAATACATTTTTGTTTAGATCCCTTAGCTTTGCATGCTTGAAAGTTCTTTTGTTTGTGTAAAACATGAGATAAAAGATACAAAATGTAAGCCAAAATAGACATAGCAGTCATATCGTCATTTTTTGTTTCTTTACTTTATGTTTGCCTTAATGAGACGATATAGTTGTATAATTGTGCATTCAATCTTAAGCATTGAATAAATTTTACACAATGAAAGGATAAAGAGATGAAAATGACAAAATGTGTGAAAGCAGCAGTTTTGGCAAGTGTTCTTGCAGCAGGTAGTGCGCAAGCATTGCCATTTATATCACCAGAAGCTGGTGGTATCGTAGGGACTAGCTTTGATAGTGCAAAAAGTGGAAAATTTGATGGCGACACAAATATCACTTATGGTGCGTATGCAAGATTATGGTTAAAGCCGGGTTCATTCCGCATTGCACCTTTTGTGAAGTGGGAAAATATCACAGGAATTACTCAAAACAATGCGGTTAATACAATCATCAATGGTGGCGATAGAAACAATAACCTACAATATGGTGCAGTATTGGGGCTTGAGTTTTTCTATCTTACTCCTTATGTAGGTGTTGCGTATTCTCAATTTACAGATGCGACAATCTCAAATACTTGGGCGTTAAACTATGGTTTGAAGTTTAAGATTCCAATTTTACCTTTAGCAATCGGTATTGATGCGTCTTGGCAAAAACCAAAAGTGCTAAATTCTGTTGAATTGGATATGCATAGAATAGGCGTTACACTAGGTCTTCATTTCTAATTTAACATAGCTCCTTCAAACATTAACATAGCCCTAAATCCAAAAATTTGGGGCTATCCCACAAACTCACATATAAGATACCATTATGAAAAAAGATACAAACAATAAAAGCAAATATCATAAAAAGAGTCAAAATAGTCTATTAGGGCTTGGTAAAAAATATATAAAAGATTCTAATGCTATCACGCAAGACACACACAAGCGTGGCAAAAAACATATAGAATCTAAAGAAAACACACAAGATTCTATACAAATAGAGATAAAGCCTATCGCAAGTGTAGCAATCATGGGCAGACCAAATGTCGGCAAAAGCTCACTTTTTAATCGGCTAAATCAAAAGAATATCGCCATAACCTCACATATAAGCGGCAGCACAAGGGATATTAACAAAAGAGATTTAAGGCTGAATAACTTTGATATTACACTTATTGACACAGGTGGGCTTGAAGTCTTAGCACATAGACTAAAAGAGTTTTACAAACAAAATAAAGCTACACAATCTCAAACAATAGCCCCAAGCACAAAAGACATACATGATATAAATCGTAGCAATAAAAGAGAACAAGCCATAATTGCTACCCAGCTAAAAGAACACATCGCCTTTCACTCATACAAAGTCGTTGCGACAAGCGATATTATTTTATACATGGTTGATGGAAGCAATATTGTCGCTGATGAAGATATTAGAATCTTTAGAGAGTTAAGCAAGCAAAAACCCCTTTTACTTGTGCTAAATAAAGTCGATAATGATAAACTCGCTATGCAGGCAAATGATTTTATGGCATTTGGTGTGCCTTATATCACAATCTCTGTGGCACATAATAGAGGTATTACAAAGCTTTTATCAAGCATTGAAAACATGATACAAGAACTTATAGATTCTAAAAAGATAAAAGCACAAAAGACTTTAAAAACACTTGATTTTTTAGATTATTTTGACGATACAGAAAGCATTCTTACTTTTGAAGATGAAGAGCTAGATTCTAATCCCACTTTAAAAAGTCGCACTAATTCTAAAACACAAGCTACACAGAATCTAGATTCTAATCCTTGTCATGTTGAGCGTAGCGAAACATCTAGTATAGAATCTTTAAAAGATATTTCACTTAATACGCAATGCGATAATAATTCAGATTCTATACCTTTAAAAGCTGATATGGAATCTAAATCACAAAATAATGAATTTCTAGATTCTATAAATGAAACTTCGCGGGATATAGAATCTTTAAGCACCATATCTAATCAAATAGACACAACACAAAATACAGACAACACCATCTCAATAGGCATTATCGGTCGTCCAAATGTCGGCAAAAGCTCTCTACTAAACGCACTCACAAATACAAACAGATCTCTTGTATCAGACATCGCAGGGACTACCATTGACCCCGTTGATGAGCATATTATGTATAATGGCTATAAGCTTACATTCGTAGATACCGCAGGGATTCGCAGACGCAGTAAGATTGAAGGGATAGAGAAATACGCCCTTGATAGAACGCAAAAAATGCTACAAGAATGCGATATTGCCCTACTTGTGCTTGATTGTAGCACGGAGTTTGTGGAGCTTGATGAAAAGATTAGCTCCATTGCAAGTAGTAATGGGCTAGGCGTTATCGTAGTGTTTCATAAATGGGATATACGCAGCAAAGAGTTTGATAGTCGCCTTGAAGTTTATAAAAGAAAATTCAAGTTTTTAGAATATGCTCCAATTATCACCGCTTCAAGCACAACGCATAGGCACATCAAAGAATTAAAGCAAAAGATTATAGAAGTCTATCAACATTTTAGCCTTAGAATCCCAACCGCAAAGCTTAATACCTGCATACAAAACGCACTTAAAAAGCACCCCATACCAAGCGATCATGGCAAAATTGTGAGAATCTATTATGCAACGCAGTTTGATTCTAAACCACCAAAAATAGCCCTTATTATGAATAGACCAAATGCCCTGCATTTTAGCTATAAACGCTATCTTATCAATACTTTACGGCAACATTTTGGCTTTCTTGGCACACCAATCATTATTGAAGCAAGAAGCAAAAAGACAAGGGATTTGAGCGAGGCTGGTGAGACATTCGATAGTGAAGCAATAAATAAAGACAATGATGTTAAATCTTGATTATTTTTAACAATGTATAGTTTCGGGCTATATTTTTGTGTTATTACCATATACACGCATTAATGCAGTTCTACAAATTACTTGCATTTACACAAAATAATTTATTTCTACATACTTAGGAGCTTTCATGGTAAAAAGTATTAAAACAAAAATCGCATGTTTAGTCGGCGCGTTAATGGTGATCGCACTGCTTGGTATCGGGTTAATCACTTTCTTTGTTACTCGTAGCAATACGCTAGAGTTAGCCGCACATACACAAGCAAATAATGTAAAAATGGCAGATGCAATTATTGCTGATTTTATGACGACTAATTTCAAAGCTACACAAGAGCTTGGCAACATGATTCTAGAAATGCCTTATGAAAAGTTAGCCACACAAGAAGCAGTGATGGAAAATGTAGGACCGCTTCTTCGTTCATTTCGTGTTGGTGGTAACTTTATGAGTGCTGGTATAGGCAGAGAAAATGGGGAGCTTATAGTCAGCGACACAGAATCTGATAAGGAAAAAATCAGCCATTATTCCTATGGTAAAGCACATAACTATGATGTGCGAACGCGTGATTGGTATATTGAAGCCAAAAAGCAAAATGGCATATACATTAGCCCTGCTTATGAGGATACTTTAACCCACCTACCATGCTTTACCTTTGCATATCCGCTTTACAAAGATGGTAAGTTTATCGGCATACTTTTACTCGATCTTATGCTAGAGCAGCTACAAGACCATTTTAATGCTATCCCTGTGAATGTATTTGCCCTTGATTCTATACATGTGCCTTTTGCAGCATCGAATAAGGAAATTCTGCTAAAAGAAAATGAGAATTTCAAAGCATTATATGCAGAGACCGCAAAACAAGGTAACTATAAAAATATTCTCTTTGACTATATAAGCAATAACAAAACAGAACGCAAAATGGCAACCTGTAATCACGCAAGCGTGCAAGGACAAGCGTATTCAGTATGCACACTTGAAGATTTAAGTATGATACAAAAGCCAATTTGGGATATGGCTACACTGCAAAGCATACTTGTTGTTTTAATGTCAGCGATAAGCGTGATCGTGCTATTTGTGGTGCTTTATATCTACCTTAAGCCAGTTGAAACTATCAAAAAAAGCTTACTCACATTTTTTGCATTTTTAAACCACGAGGTAAAAACCGCACCAAAGCCCCTGCATATTACAACCCATGATGAGCTAGGAGAGATGGCTCACGCCATAAACGGAAACATAGAAAAAACAAAGCTAGGATTAGAGCAAGATTCTAAAGCAGTAGCTCAAGCCGTAGAAACAGCTAAAACAATAGAAGCAGGTGATTTTAGAGCAAGAATCACAGAAACACCACATAATCCACAATTAAATGAGTTAAAAAATGTATTAAATCACATGCTAGATGATTTAGAGAAAAAGATAGGTAGTGATACAAACGAGATAGCAAGAGTATTTGATAGCTATGTTAATCTAGACTTTACCACAGAAGTAAGAGATGCAAATGGTAGAGTAGAAGTAGTAACCAATACACTAGGTGAAGAAATAAGAAAAATGCTGCATACAAGTCAAAGTTTTGCAAAAGAGTTAGAATCTAAATCAAAAGATCTAGAAGAAGCGGTAACCACTCTTACACAAAGCTCAAACACACAAGCAAGCTCACTACAACAAACTGCTGCTTCAGTTGAAGAGATTACTTCATCAATGCAAAATGTAAGTGGCAGAACAAGTGAAGTTATAGCACAAAGCGAAGATATTAAAAATGTTATAGGCATTATTAGAGATATAGCAGACCAAACAAACCTACTTGCACTTAATGCAGCAATAGAAGCAGCAAGAGCAGGGGAACATGGTAGAGGCTTTGCAGTCGTTGCTGATGAAGTAAGAAAGCTAGCAGAGAGAACTCAAAAGTCTCTAGGTGAAATAGAAGCAAATACAAATATACTAGTCCAAAGCATAAATGATATGGCAGAATCTATAAAAGAACAAGCTCAAGGCATAGGACAGATTAATGAATCTATTTCACAACTAGAGCAAACCACACAGCAAAATGTAGAAATCGCAAACAAATCACAAGATATAAGCACGGCAATAGATTCTGTTGCTGCTAAGATTCTAGAAGATGTGAATAGGAAGAGATTTTAGAGTGGGGTTTTTAGTTATTGTTTGGATATGAAGTCAAACATACACTAAACAATAAGAACAAGCAGTTTTATTATTTACATACATTGCATTGTGTTCATGAGTCTTGCCTATAGCCCTTTATTTGTCCTTGTTTGTTGTGAAAATAGCTTTTAACTTTGATTTTTCTAACTGCATGTCGAGAGTGAAAAAAATAAAAACATAGGAAAGTTAGGATTTGCAAGAGTAACACATGCTTATAGCTGGGCTTTATATTGAAACAAAAATTACGTGAGATATGTTAATGTTTTCAACTAGTTTAAAGATATGAAGCAACAAGAAGTAAGATAGCCTATAAAGATAAGCTATCCAAAGTCAAAAGTTATCTAACTTTAGAAAATACATTTAATATAAAACGGGATAAAAGCCTTTAGGTTATCCCACATTACACCTTAGAGTATAACTAAGATTAGAATTTATATGAATAAGATGAGCCTACATAGATTGCTGCACCAACGCTTGTTGTCTTGCCATCCATGTTGAATGCTGCACCTACTTTTGCACCGATATCAAACTCATGGTGAGCTTTCACAGTCGTTCTTGAGCCGATATTGATACCAGCAGTTGTGCCAACGGTTGTATTGCCTCTTGGTTGCCCAGCAGGCACATAGATAGGTGTTTGGATAAGCGCACCACCAAAGAAACCAAAATACATACCAGTTGTAAAATCATCATCGCTTACAAAGTCAAATAGCATGTCGCCGTTTAAGTCAGCCATAACGCTAAGATTCACATTCATACCAGATGTAACACCACCAGCACCATTCACACCAAGCAAACCGAATGCACTGATACCAGAAAGATAGAATCTAGCCCCAATTCTATCGTAGAAAAACGCCTGATAACCACCTTTTAAACCAACTGCAATTGAAGAGTTCAGTGAAACATTATTGCTTAATTGTCCAGTAATCATACCACCAAGATTTAAACCTAAAAACGCACCATTGTTTTCCTCTGCTGCATTCAATGCACTAAAGCCAAGTGTGCTAACAAGCACCGCTGAAACTAAGTATTTTTTCATAAGTAAGTCCTTTTCCTTTAAAAGTTTGTAACCGCATTCTACAAAAAAAAAAAAAGGATTTTCAAGGTTTTTTTGTGATTTTGTGTAAAAAATATTAAAAAATGTTACTATAAGTAACAAATTAAGATAAAATATAGCAGAATTTATGATGATGTTGTATGAATGTTAGAATCTCAAGGTAGTACTTTAAACATTTTTGTTTGACATAATTTATGTAAAGTCATATATAGCATAAATGAAATGTTTAGCGCCTACACAATTAGCTCAAAAAATAGCTATTGGGCGAAGAATGGGGTGATCAAGGAGGGCTATTTTTCACACAAAAGACACATAAAGCTTTAGCTGCTTTGTCCTACGAAGCAAAGAAACTAAAGAAACTTTTGTTATAATTCTATTCCATAGGATTTTGCAAATAGATAATACATGGAATCTAGAAGGGAAAATATGCAAACACAAAATAATATAAAAACACTCGCTCAAACAAGAAGTAATAACAATACAAACAAGACCTTTATTCAGGCAATGCTTGACCCAAATGCAGAATATGGCGGACTTTATACATTTTGCGATATAAAGCCTCTAGTAAATTTAGAAAATCTCTACACTCTCTCATACAACAAAATGTGTGAAAAAATTTTTACGCATTTAGGTATTGACATTCCCTCTAATCTTTTAGAATCTGTGCTAAAAAGCTATGAAACATTTCGCACAAAAGATATTGCCCCACTTGTAGAAATAGAGAAAAACTTGTATTCATTAGAGCTTTATCACGGACCAACCTATGCGTTTAAAGACATGGCATTACAGCCTTTTTCAGCCCTGCTATCAGCCATCGCCTTGCAAAGAAATGAGAGATATTTAATCCTTAGTGCCACAAGTGGCGATACAGGTCCTGCGACATTAAGCGGCTTTGCAAATAGAGAAAATATTAAAGCTATTTGCATTTATCCGCAAGGTGGCACAAGTGATGTGCAACGACTACAAATGACAACACAAGATGCAAAAAACCTAAAAGTATATGGCATAAAAGGCGACTTTGATTTAGCCCAAAGCACATTAAAATCTTTGCTGAAAAGTGAAACTTTTAGGGATTTGGTAGCAAAAAAGGGTTATGCTTTAAGTGCGGCAAACTCCGTGAATATCGCACGAATCGCATTTCAAATAGTCTATTATTTCATCATTGGTAGAGAACTAGCAAAAAAAGGTTTGCATGAATTTAGCGTAATTGTCCCAAGCGGTAATTTCGGCAATGCTTTAGGGGCATTTTTTGCAAAGAAAATGGGGCTACCTATCACAAAAATCTGTATCGCTTCAAACCCAAATGACATTTTGACGCAATTTTTCACAACAGGCGTTTATGACATACGCAATAAAGAGTTAAAACTCTCGTATTCTCCTGCTATGGATATTTTGAAAAGCTCAAATATCGAGCGACTTTTGTTTGCCTACTTTGGTGCAGAAAGGACAAAAGAGTGCATGCAATCACTCGATGAAACGCAGTATTTTAGACTAAACACAGATGAATTATCGCTTTTGCGGGATATATTTGAAGCAAGAAGTTTCAGTGATGATGAGTGTTTGCGGGGTATTAAAATGGCATTTGAAAAAGGTTATGTGCTTGACCCACACACAAGCAATGCGTATCTATTCGCACAATATTGCAAGGAAAAATTAAGCATAGATACGCCACAAGTAATCATCTCAACAGCGCATTTTGCAAAGTTTGCAAAGGTAGTATGCAGGGCATTGTGTGATCTAGATGAGAACACGCTAAGGGGATTAAGTGATAAAGAAGCCCTAGATAGAATCTTTATGCGTTTAAAAGAGTGCAATATAGCCCAAAATGGCTTACAAATAGATTCTAGTATTTTAGATCTTTTTAATAAAAAAGAGATTCACACTCAAACCTATAACGCAAAAGATCTAGAAGATTCTATTCTTTCGTGGTTGTAGATTATTTGTTGTTGTGTTGAGAAGTGCTAAGAATCTAAATACAGATTCTAGAAAAGATATTTTGTCAAAGGCGTATATGTATGAAGTTTTTACTCACAATTTGCAACACGACAAGAAAGTTGCAATAGGAATGTTTTAATAAAACAATAGTTGCATGTGTATCTAAGGAGATAAAATGGAATATTTGGTTGAGATGGAAAATGTTTCACATAAATTTGATGTTGTGCTATATGAAGATATTTCTATGCGTTTGAAACCTATGCAAAGCATGGCGATTTTAGGGGCGAGTGGTAGCGGAAAAAGCACGATTTTAAACCATTTATCAACACTTTTACCGCCACAAAAAGGACAAATAAATCTCGCACATTTAAAAAATATTTATAATCTTAATGAGAATCAATTATTGCTTTTGCGTCAAAAGATCCTAGGTATTATCTTTCAAACGCATTATCTTTTTCGCGGCTTTAATGTTACACAGAATCTCCAAATCGCCGAACTCATCGCCCAAACCAAAATAGATATGCAAATGCTTGAAGAATTTGGCATAGCACATACACTTAAACAGCAAATCGGTGAGTTGAGTGGCGGACAGCAACAGCGGCTAAGTATCGCACGCGTTTTGACAAAAAAACCAAAGATTCTACTTGCTGATGAACCAACTGGAAATCTTGACAAAGACACCGCAATGAGTATCATGCAATATCTTTTATCGTATGTAGAAAAAAATGAAGCTGCCCTCGTGGTAGCCACGCACGATCAGCAAATCGCTGAACTTTGCACTCATATAGTTTTGCTTGAAGATAAAACCTTAAAACAGCTGAAATAACAGAATTATGCAACATGTATCTAAGATTGTAAAAATCACAAATACATCATATTGATAATTTTAGTTATTCATCATCAAACCCAAAACCACCAAAGCTTAAAGGCTGCAACAACTCCACATATACACTTTGCTTATCATCAGTCATTCTAGCAGAGTAGTGTATGAACTGCTCTGACAATACGCCATTATTCCTTTTATCTGTTATGGCTACTTGAGCTTTACATACTACCTTTTTTGCTTGTTCTTCAACCTTTTCTGTCATAAATGTTGAGTATTTATATGTCATATTGTCATCATCTTTACGCACTATTTGCATGGAATCTAGCTGGTCCTGTATGATTGTAGTTAAAACATCTTGCACTGCTTTATCATCGCAACTTGGCACAGCACTACCGCAACCACTAAACACACCAAAAAGCATCGCACTTGCGACACATGAAACAAACATCTTTCTCATCAATAAGCCTTTCTTAAAAAATAAACATTTTAAATATCACTAAGATTTCAAAATGCGTGGGAAATTATATATATATATATATAAGATAAAGCTTAAAAAGTAAAGATTAAGATCAAAATTCCAATAATCTCTCATTTGAATAGTTGAATGATTATGTTATTTTACAATGCATTGAAATGCAATCAACTCAGAATCTACACAAATACATTTCTATACTCCACCATATACGCAAGTGATTACGGGTGTAGCTGCCTGTTAATTCGTGTAGATATAGGATTAAATCGCAAAATAATAAGATTCTAGAATCTTTTCTGTCAAACTTATTTACCATAACACTATTTTTTATGTTACAATAACGCTTCCATTTTACATAATGGATCTTTAGCTCAGTTGGTTAGAGCGCTCGGCTCATAACCGAGTGGTCGTAGGTTCAAGTCCTACAAGATCCACCACTCCTTTTCTTCCTTGTATTTAGAAATCCAGTGATATTCCATGCACTCTTAGGTATTTTTTTATTAAATGATCAAAACAATGAAATAATATGTCTTACACACAGAAGTAAGTAGATAAGGCTGGGTTTTGTTTTTTAATATGAGTGTGCAAGCAGACAAAAAACTTTTTACAAATTGTGCTGACGATAACAAAATACTATGTTTTTCATTATTGAACATTTTCTTGCATTGTAGTCATTGTAGTCATAGTAACCAATAGAATCTTAAAATTTGCTACAATCAACTATCTAGCTATTTTTGTAATCTTTTCGAAATCTCTGTTGCAATGGTATAAGCATCATTCATAGCTAGGGCAATAGAGCCGCCATTTTTGAAGAGAATATCACCGACTACAAAGAGATTAGCAATATTGCTTTCTTTGACTTCATTGCATTGTGCTACGCCATTAGAATCTAGCTCTATACCGCATTTCTTTAGAAAATCCACAGGCACAACGCCACCAATAGCATACACAATCCTATCAAAAATACCCGTGCTATTATCACTAAAGGTTACCTCTAGCTTAGAATCCTTATCGCTAACTGCAATAATATCAATGCCAAACTTTGATATTAAGCCATTTTGCAAACTCTTTTCAAGCTCTCTTGCATTCTCATCATTAATGCGATTAAATTCCTTACGGCGATAGTTTAGCGTTGTTTTTGTCATCGCATTTAGGGCAATGGCGTATTCAACCGCCGAGTTACCACCGCCAACGACTAAGATCTCTTCACCTGCCACACAATCATTGACATTGAAGTTAATCTTTTTACGCAAACTTGTAGGCAGTGGATAGCTCGGCTTATTTGGCTTACCCATTTTTCCGATACCAATAATCACATGCTTTGCGTGAAATTCCACATTATTTGTAGTCCTTACGATAAATATAGAATCTTTTTTGCTGACATTATCGACTTCGTGTTGCAGTTTTATCTCAACGCTATTTTCATCTAAAAGTTTTGAAAAAAGATCTAGTGTGCTTTCCTTATTACCATCGCTAAAGGGTATATGCCCAGCAAGTGTTACCACCTGCCCCTTATAATCCTTATCAACCCGCTTTCCATCTTTGTAATACTCGCGTATCATCGCAGAAATATTATCTGTTTTCTCAAGCAACACAATATTTTCAATACCCATCTTTTTACACTCAATCGCACTTGCGATACCACCGGGTCCAGCCCCAACTATTACAACATCATAAATTTTCATGTTTTTTATCCTTTTTATCTTGTTTTGCCATGTTATTTAGGTCGCTAACATTATCAAAAAGCACACCACGCATCATTTTTTCTTTATCATCAAACTGCCCACTTCTTAGCCCCCATAAAAAAGCAATTAAGCCTAAAAATCCCATACATAGTGATACGCCAAGCATCAGCATGACAACCCAACTACTCATAGAATCTCCCTTTTGTAAAACAATGTGAAGCACGATTATAACGAACATTTTTTAAGAAAATTATAATCATTATGTTTTTATATACCAAATGGTAACTATATGCAATAAAATATGTTTCTTTTAAACTCACTTGTAAAATTATAGAATCTCAATAACACTAGATTCTGACCTAAAGATATGACTACGCAAGTCCTTTATATTTTTATTATCATAAATTTTTGATACACGCTTCTAAACCACTTTTACATAAAATCCTGCACAATAAGCCCAATATTTACACCCAGAATCTCTTTTTGCAGTAAATCTCCATATAATGCTTTTGCTCCATTGACTAAATCAGGGCTACTTACACCATGTGCGATAGAAATTCTTGCTTCAAGAAAGGCGGTTAATTTATCGCAAAATTTTAGCAATTCTCCGCATACAGGCATGTATTTATCGTGATTAAATTGAATCAATAGCTGATTTATATCACTAGCAAATACCACTTTATTATGTTCTTTATAGCGATTTGCAAACTCATCTTCAGTCCAATAGATAAGGTCATTGCGGATAAAATGCGGGAGTTTGCTTAGAATCTTTGCCTCCATTTCTTCTTTTTCAATACCTTTAATAAAAGAGTCAAGCCCTTTTACAGACCGCTTTATCGGCGAGATAATATCCCTTGTCAAAACTTCAGGCAAATCATGGAAAAGCCCACCAAAAAAGTGATTTATCTGCATTTTCTCACATACATTAAGATTCACACTCAAAAGATACGCACAGATTGCCACCATTAGCATGTGTCCTAAGACTGAAGTCTGCGGGATACGCGGTGTTTGACTCCATCTCTTTTGGAATCTAAGCTCTGCAAACATGCCAACAAGCTCTTTTATATCTTGATAGAGATAGAGATTTTTCATACCGACTAAATCATAAAAGCCCTCTGTTTGGGAATCTATAATTGCCTTAATATTCTCAATATCATAGAGTTTTGGATTAAAATGATAGATAATATCAAACTCCCATTTAGACGCATAAAAATGCGCTGCTTGTAAAATCTTTGTCTCTAAATCATCATTTTTTTCAGCAAGATAACTCTGCATTGAGTGAAAAAAGTCAAAACCCTGCAATTCATTTGCAAGGCTTTGTGCTACAAATGCTGCTAACTCTTTGCCATGCGCACTCTTTAGCTTATGAAATACAGGTGGTTTAATATCTGTTAGCACAATGCGTTCAAAAAACTCAAATAAAAATTGTCGTATTAGCTTTGTGTAATTAATACTTCTGCCTTCATTTTCTTCATACTTTGCAAAGATATAGGCAAGGATTACCTTATGTGCTTGTTTATCTAGCTCTACAAAGTCAAGCGGCACGGCTTTATCATTCCACCTTCTAATAGATGCACTTGTAAAAATTCTCTCTAAAAGCTTTTTATTTAAATGTGAAGTCTGCTGCATAAAAATCCTTTATAGAAAATCCCTTAATTTCTGCTTATTAAAATCCGGATAATCCATAATTGATAATGGAATCTGTGCGGCAAACTTTGTCTCTGTATTAAATATAATAGGAAAAAGATAGTTGATTTCTGAAGATTCTAAAGGGCTATTTAAATCAAGCGGACAATACACAAGCAACTTGCTTTTTTTTGTGATATGTAAAATAAGCGTTAAATACTCTGGTATCATAAAGGAATAATCGCGTAATTTATAAGGATTCACAAGGGCTAATACCATAGGCTCACTCTCTTTTGCTTTCTCTTGTGTTATCTCTCTATCTTGTTTTATCTGCATGGGTGCGATGAGGTTTTTTAGGCTATCTAAATTTGAGTTTAGAGCTAGTTTATCTTCTAGTAAGCAATTTTTTTGCTCTTGCAAGGCAGCTGCATTAAAGAAGTCGTCATTATGCTGTGTTGTATTATTATGCTTTGCTTTTAAATGCTTTGATAGGATTTGTGTGTTTTGCTTTTGTGTATGTAAAATAGCGTCATTAATATCTTTTTGTGTGGTTTGCACATTTGCTTTTTGATTGTATTTTTTTATGGCTTCATCATCTGCATAGTTCATTGATAAGCTTTTTTTGCTTAAAAGATTCAATCCTTTCACATGAGAAGCAAATAGCCCTTGATTTTGCTCACCGCTTGTATTAGTCTGTGGATAAAGCATTTTTGCAAACACAGAATCTATTTTCTCTAAGATGACTTCATGATTATCTTGGCAAATCACTCTGTGTGCGTTATTGATATTTGATTTTAAAAGATATTTATTTTTCATATAAGTTCCATATATGCGTTTTATCAACATGTAGTAAAGCAAAATGTGTGCCTTATTTTGTGATATGGATTCTATGTGCTAGGGCAACTCGCTTTCAACTTCAATATTTTGTAAAGATTCTATAAATTCGCAATTTATGTATATAATTCCTAGATTATTAGTAAGGGACTTTGATTAATTCTAATTATTTTAAGGATAATGTATGGGTGCGTTGGTTAGCTTTTTTGAGACAAGTGGGGTTATTACTCTGCTTGTTATTTTTTGGCTATCGCTTTATGTGATTGCTACATTATGGATTTTTATCTATAAATGGTTTGTGATACGCGGTATTCAAGATAGGGAGACTTATTCGCTTGATTTATTATTATCAAAGGATATAAGTATTCCGCAAAGTGCGGTATTTGCACGCTCAAAAGGGCATAGGCTTTTATCAAAAGAGATGTTACAAGTTTGGAAAAGTCAGATTCTAAAAAATGCGAGTGGTGGGCTTACATTCTTAAGCATTGTTAGCTCTACTGCACCATTTATCGGCTTGTTTGGCACAGTTACAGAAATCCTTGATGCGTTTGCACATTTAGGCTCACAAGGACAAGCGACTTTTGAGGTGATTGCCCCTATTATTTCAAAGGCGCTTGTGGCGACTGCATGGGGCATTTTATGTGCTATTCCTGCGTATTCTTTCTATCTCATATTGAAACGCAAGATTGCTGTGCTTGGCGTATGTTTGCAAGCACAAATTGATGTAGCCCTTGCTGCTACCGCCGATACAGACAACAACGGCTTTGATAGGACCAAAGAGGCTTTCACGCAAGAAAAAACTAATAATATTGTATGGGGCGGAAAAGTCAATGGATGATTTAGATCTTGAAGAAAAACCAGAGTTAAACATTACCCCGCTTGTTGATATTATGCTTGTTTTACTTGCAATCCTTATGGTAACAACACCAGCGATAGTGTATCGAGAGGATATACAGCTACCAGATGGCTCAAAAAGCAAACGCGCTGAAATAAATCCTATACTCTCTGTGCGTATCGATAAGGATAGGCAAATCCATGTGGATAAAGATGTGTTTGCCTATGAGAGTTTTAAAGAGAACTTTTCACTGCGTGCAAATAGATATGATAAATCGCAATCAGTCTATATTTATGCAGATAAGAATCTATACTATGGCGAAGTTTTGCCTATATTTGCTGTGCTAAAACAAGCAGGATTTACTAAAGTATCGTTAGGAACGCAATGAAAGAAGATGTCGTTATGCACAAGAATAGCCCATCTTTGCATGTAGCAAGTGGGTTTGCAGCCTTTTTGATTTATGCGCTTATGCTGATTTTACTTATTGGCGGCTTTAGATTCTATAAAGAGCAGGTGCGATATGGTGAAGAAGAGGCGGTAATGGCAGAGATTCTAGCAAATGAAAGTATTGAATTAGCCGATATTGCACCACAAGAAGATTCTGCCCTGCAAGAGTTGCAACAAGCAATGACACACGAAAATACTCCACAAGAACAAATAGAAGAAAAAATGACAGAATCCACTGCAAAACAAGAAGCAGAAACACCAAAAGAAATAACGCCACCAAAACAAACATTAGCAGAAAAAACACCAGAAAAATTAGTAGAAAAGCCAAAGGAAGTGCAAGAGAAACCAAAAGAAGTGAATCTTGCTGATGTGTTTGCAAATGTGTCATCAAAGACTTCACAAGATATACGCAAGGAAGAAGAAGCAAAGCGTCAAAAAGAGTTAGATGAGGCAAGGAAGCAAAGAGATGAAGCGCAAAAAGCAAAACAAGCACAACTCACACAAAATGCACTCGCCCTAGAGCAAAGCACAAAAGCCCTGCAGCAAGCCACACAGAATCTTAAAACAAATATTAAACAAGCGATGACAACAAAAATCATGCTAGAAAAGCCCAAATTTTCTGGTAACGCTGAAGATAAAAAGAAATATGATAAATGGTATGCACAAATTGAGCAAATTTTAATGAGTGAATGGCAAAAAAGCGGAAGCTTTCACCAAGCAGCCACAAGCGCGAAAGTTCGCATTAGAATCGATGCAGGAGGCAAGCTTACCTATCTTTATATGGTGTCTCAATCGCCCTATGGCGACTATAATAGCTCTGTGATTGCTTTTTTACGCAAAATGGAAACACGACTTTTTCCACCTCCACCAGCAGAAGGCGTTGATTTATCTATGGAGCTAGAGAATACTTTGAGACATTGATTTTAGAGTATTGTAAAAAAGGTTTAACACAACATTATTTAGCCGCATTAGTCTTAGATTGCATAGCTTCTCAAAATCCATTTTAATTTAATGCAAAAGATTGTTATTTTATGTGTATAGGCTTAGAATAATGCTATATGGCATATAATCAAATAAGGTTATTAGATAAAACTGCTTAATAAGATTCTAATGCTTTTAGCTAAAAATAAGGGAACAAAAATGGGTAAGTGAGATAAAATAAACTCTATCAATGCAAACTATCTTACATCAATACTCACAATACCAAATATGACTTTACAGAAAAACCCACTGCTTTGCAGAATCTATGCAAGGCGGTATAAACCATATAGAATAGATTCTAAAAAACTATATCGTTAGGGATTGAATCTTTGGTGTGGGATTTTATAGCTATACCTTTAATGTAAATTTCCACTCAAACACAATCTAATCATATTTATTGCAACAGCTTTTTTGCCATATCTGATATTCTTTTACCAGTAGCGACTGCATTAAGGCTCTTTGCTGCACCCATGACTTTGCCTAAATCCTTAGAATCTTTTGCACCAACCTTTTCTATAATCTCTTTTATAGCATTTTCTAGCTCATTATCATCAAGCTGTTTTGGTAGATATTGCAGAATAAGTGCGATTTCATAACTCTCTTTATCCGCTAAATCCTGCCTACCTGCATTCAAATAACTCTCTTTTGCATCCTCTCTTTGCTTCAGTGCAGTCTTTAGAATCCCTATGCAGTCCTCATCACTTAGCACAATCCTTTTATCGATTTCTACTTGTTTAAGTGCTGAATGCAGTGTCCTTAACGCATCTCGTTTTGTGCTATCACCGCTTTTCATTGCCTCTTTAATGTCTGCCATTATAGAATCTTTAATACTCATGTAAATCCTTTTTGGGAATGTAAATTGCTTTGAATTATACAATATTTTACTAAAGGATGAGTATGAGAAAAGCGAGTATAAGAAAAATAGGCTTAGCATTATTACTTCCAGCATTGCTTTGTGCGTATGAGCCAGAAATTGATATGAATGCCCCAGATTATGTAAATGATATGCCATCAAAAGACTTTGTGCCGGAGTTTCAAAGACCGGGTTCTTTGTTTGGACAGGGAGAGAGACCGCTATTTGCAGATAGAAGGGCTATGCGTGTCGATGATTTAATCACGATTAAGATTAAGGAAAATATCACAAACGACTTCAAGATTGACAAAAAATATAGTGGAAGTAGTGGAGGGAATGTTACCCCAGCCCAGATGACTTATAATGGGCAGGACGCACAGCAGCAGGCAAACACAGCTTATCTTAACGATCAAGTCAATTATACGCTCACAAAGCCAAACAATGCGACTAACTTTCAAGGTGGTGGGACATATTCGCAGTCACAGAATCTTGCCCTAACGATTACGGCTAGAATCTTAAAGGTTATGGAAAATGGCAACTACTTTATCTATGGTAAGCAAGAAATGCTTGTAAATGGTGAAAAGCAGATTATCCAAATCAGCGGTGTTGTCCGCCCTTATGATATACAGCAAAATAACACGATTGAAAGTCAATATATCGCTGATAGTAAAATCTCTATTGTAAGCGTTGGCAAAATCTCTGAAACTCTTACTAAAAAGCCAACTACAGATGCAATAGAATCAAACTGGCCTTATTAATCCTTTATAAATCTCTCCTGCTAGAAAGTAGGGGTTTGTCATTGTGGCTTGATGTTGTGTAAGTTTAAAATAGTTGTTGTTGCATATAAAATATATAACCCCTTAGGATTAAAACAAGAGATGATATGGAATTATAAGGAAATGGGGACTTATACGCATTTGTTTTTATAAGTTACAAAGCATAACATATTAACAAGACTTTTATGTTTTAGTGTATTTTTTTGCGTGATAGGGAGAGAGTTTTTTTCTAAAATTCATGCCCGTAATATTTTATTTATGGGTTTTTCATATATTAAATATACTTGAAAAAGATGAAGAAATTGGCATACTTAGAGATCGCATCTCATTTTGCATGGAGTAATAAACTTTTCGGACGCACAAAAAGAGATTATTGCTTAGAAATGCAGGTTGATGATGTTGCTTGCAATGAAAGTAAATTTAATCTCAAAAAACACCTTAGCAAAACTTCAGGATAAATCTCATAAAAGATTGTTTGGCTGGAAGCATGGCATTGACAGATAGTATCGCAACTTTAGAAGCATTACATAAGGCTGAAAAAGAAGTGCTAGAGATGATGATTGTGGAGTCTAGTTTAAGCAATAGCTTGGGCATGGTGTATGTAGGTTGGACAAAGACTATATGTTGATCCTTACCGATCAGGGCAAACCTAATCAATCTTCAATACCGCAAGGAATGCCTCTTGTGGGATTTCGACTTTACCGATTGCTTTAAGGCGTTTTTTGCCTTCTTTTTGCTTTTCTAGAAGTTTTCTTTTTCGTGTAATGTCCCCGCCATAGCATTTTGCGGTTACATTTTTACCCATAGATTTCACGGTTTCTCTTGCGATTACTTTATTGCCAATACTTGCTTGAATAGCCACTTCAAAAAGCTGTCTTGGCACAATCTCTTTCATCGCAGATACAAGCGCCTTGCCTCTCTCATAACTCTTGCTTTTATCCACGATAACACTTAAAGCATCAACAACTTCCCCTGCCACACGCACATCAAGCTTTATGAGATTACCCTCTCTATACTCAATCGGCTCATAATCAAAACTCGCATAGCCTTTAGTCTGTGATTTCAGCTTATCATAAAAATCCATAATGATTTCATTGCTCGGCAGGGCATAGGTCAGCATAACGCGATTTTCATTCAAATACTCCATATTCTCTTGCACACCTCGCTTGTTATTCAGCAGTACGATGATATTACCTAAAAACTCACTTGGCGTAATGATAGTAGCTCTTACAAATGGCTCTTTTATACAAGCAATCCTTTGTTCTGGTGGCAACTCGCTTGGATTTTGCACCATAACCATGCTGCCATCTGTTAAATGCACTTCATATACAACGGTTGGTGCTGATGCGATTAAATCAAGTCCAAACTCTCGCTCTAATCGCTCTTTGACAACCTCCATGTGTAAAAGCCCTAAAAACCCAACGCGAAATCCAAAGCCAAGCGCTACACTGCTTTCTGGCTCAAACTGCAAGGCAGAATCATTAAGCTTTAGTTTATTCAAAGCATCGCGTAAATCCTCAAACTTATCTGTATCAATAGGATAGATACCTGCAAATACAAAGGGCTTTGCTGGCATAAAGCCCTCTATTGCTTCACTCGTTGGATTCTCAAGCAAAGTAATCGTATCGCCAACCGCCATTTCTGTAACGCTTTTCAACCCAAGATTTAATATCCCAATCTCGCCACTCTTTAGAATCTCGCTATTTTGCTTATGAAGCGGATGTGGATAGGCTAGTCCTAAAACTTGATACGCATTATTAGAACTCATAGTTTTTACCATATCACCCTTTTTTATCTGCCCTTCCATGATTCTAATAAGCCCCAATGCACCTAAATAGTTATCAAACCATGAATCATACACAAGGGCTTTAAGCGGTTTAGAATCATCAATGTGTGGCGGCGGAATAAGCGTAACAATGCTTTCTAATAAAGATTCTATGCCCTGCCCAGTCTTTGCACTCACAAGCACCGCATTAGAGCAATCAAGTCCTAAAATACTCTCAATCTCTGCGATAACTCGCTCGGGCTGTGCGGCTGGTAAGTCAATCTTATTTATCACAGGGATAATCTCAAGGTTATTCTCAAGGGCGATATACACATTTGCGATAGTTTGGGCTTGTATGCCTTGACTTGCATCAACGACAAGCAGCACACCCTCACATGACTTCAATGAACGCGACACTTCATAGCTAAAATCCACATGTCCGGGCGTATCAATGAGATTTAGAATATAGGTTTGCCCCCCTTGCTGATATAAAAGTCTCGCACTTTGGGCTTTGATAGTAATGCCCCTTTCTTTTTCAATATCCATGGTATCCATCATTTGTGTGCTTACTTCACGCTTAGATACACTGCCACATGCTTGCAGTAAGCAATCAGCAATGGTGCTTTTACCATGGTCGATATGGGCTATGATAGAGAAATTTCGAATATTACTTTGCATGTTATACCTTATAGAATCTAAAATGCGACAACGGAGTGCCATAAATATTATGTCTTATTGTAAATGGCTAAAAGGCTAGATTCTATCAAAAATATACATGATTGTCAAAATATCTTTTATTAAGGTTTCATCGTAACGAATATTTTTGCATAAGGGGTAATGGTGATTTTGAAAATGCTTTTCATTGCTTTGTCGTATGCACAAGCTACGACAAACCCTAAAACACCCATTACAATAGAATGTAATAGGCTAGTAGGTTGTGTTAAATGGTGTTTGGTGGAGCATTACAAGCTTTTTTGTAAAGCCTGTAATTTTGCCTGATAAGCCTTTCTTGCTTCTAGGGCTTCTTCCATGCTAACTTTTTGGAATCTTACCTTATGGTTTGGTGGTAGTTGCCCCATTCTATCTAAATCACAGCTAATAACCGTGCAATACATAGCAAAGCCCCCGCCACTTGGTGCATCTCTTAAAAGCACAATAGGTTCATTTCCACCCGGTGCTTGCATAGAGCCGACTGGATAACATGCGTCTGTAATATTGCTAGGATCGCTTCCTGCGCCAAATGGTTGCGGTAAGTCTTTGTATTTAAATTTACGACCATTTTTAAAACGATAACCAGTCCTATCAGCTTCGCTTGATACAACAAAGGTGTCTTCAAAAAGTCCTTTTACAGAATCCTCTGTGAGTTTATAGTCTTGTAAGCCCATGATTACGCGTAATGTCTCAATAGATTCTAACTTAATCTTATATTCATCTTGCAATGCCTTGCCAACTTGTGGTTTCTCTGTGAAATCTCCGATAGGTAAAATATCTCCTGCTTCAAGCTTTCTACCCTTATATCCGCCAATGCCACCAAGCGGATAAGTAGAGCGAGATCCCATCACAACGGGCACATCAATGCCACCTTTCACGCAGATATAGCTTCTAGCACCACCTCGCAAAAAGTCAAAACTTAGTGTCCCACCTTTTGGAATCTCAACGACACTATGACTAGCCTTTTTCTCACCATTTACAATAGGAGTCATTTCTGCTCCAGTAATAGCGACAAAGCCACCTTCTTCAAACTCTAAAACGGGTCCCATTAAAGCCACTTCAAGTGCAGCAGCATTTATATCATTGCCTAAAAGCAAGTTTCCAGCCTTAAAGGACATTTGGTCTAATGCCCCGCCGGGCGGAATGCCTAAATGATAGTATCCATAGCGTCCGCTATCTTCTACAAAGGTTGCAAGTCCGGGATTTATTACTTTAATCTTAGCCATTGAATACCTCCAAAAGTTTTTTATTGTAATTATTTGGGTCTTTTTGCCACTCTTGTAGTGAGAATTTTACATTCGCACTTTTTAGTGTAAATGTGCCATCTTCTACTTCTTTTACCGCTTTATTATAAGTTGCTTCATCAATAGGCTTAAACTTGATAATATCCCCTGGTTTTAAAAATACCATAGAATCTTTAAAGTATTCAAGCTTTTGAGCTGGATCCCATACAGGTGCAGGGGTTATTCCCATCATTTGATAGCCACCACCACCACGCACAGCATAGATACAGCCAAAGCAGCCACCATGTCCAATGGTAAGCTTTGGAGTGTCAATCCGTGCTTTTAGATACTTTGGCACTTCTATTTGCTTTTGTCTCTCTACAAGCTGATATAGCCATGGAAGCCCTGCTACAAAGCCTATCATGCTTACAAACCATGGATTTTCTGAATGTGCTTTAATATAAGATTCTACGCTATCATAGCCATTTATCTTACTTGCGTATTCTATGTCCGTGGTGTTTGGATCAAATTTAGAATCTTCTGCTCTCACTTGATGATTATCCCTAAATCGCATTAAGGTTTCATGTGTATAAGGGTCTTGGTAAAATACAGGAAATTCAATCAACCTTGTCATAATCTCTGCATTCGTGCTTTGCACTTCTTTTTCTAACTCTTTACATATATCAAGCACTTTATTATAATGCAAAATATCAGGGTCAAATGCAACCATGTAAGACGCATTTGCCGGGCAAATCTCTGTAATGCCCTTGATATTTCTCTCGCGTAATTTATCACAAATCGCCATCGCTTGAAAGAAAGCCTCAAGGCTCATGCCCTCTTCGCTTACCTCCACATACAAAAATGTATCGCCACCAAATGTATATCTAAACATGCTATGCTCCTTTATTATTATGTGTTGCCATCCAAGATTCTAAGAAATTGATATGATAGTTACCACTTGCAACATCTTCATCTTTAAATAAGTCGTTAAATAAAGGCAGGGTTGTTTTAATACCCTCAATCCTTACTTGTCTTAATGCCCTATTCATACGAGAAATAGCCATCGCTCTATTCTCATCATAGATAATGAGTTTTGCTACTAAAGAATCATAAAAAGGTGGAATTACTCTGCCATTAAAAAGCATACTATCTACGCGGATTCCAGAGCCGGTGGGATAAAAGACTTCGCTAATTTTTCCCGGACTTGGGAAGAAATTATTGCTTGGGTCTTCAGCGTTAATGCGTATTTCAATAGAATGCCCTTTGATTTTTATATCCTCTTGCTTGAATCTTAAAGGCTCACCATCGGCAATACGCAGCATTTCTCGCACTAAATCTACACCTGTTATCATCTCTGTAATGGCGTGTTCGACTTGGATTCTTGTATTCATCTCTAAGAAATAAAATCCACCCCTTTCCTCATCATAGAGAAATTCAAGTGTGCCAGCACCTTTATAATTTACTAGCTTTGCAAGACCTAAGGCACTCTTGCAAAGATTCTCTCGCATTTCAGCACTAAGGGCTGGGCTTGGGGCTTCCTCTACGACTTTTTGCCTTCTTCTCTGCAGGGAACACTCTCTATCATAGAGATGAATCACATCTTTTCCATCGCCTAAAACCTGCACCTCAATATGTCTTGCTTTTGGTAGATATGCCTCTAAATACACGCCACCATTTCCAAAGGCTGCTAACGCTTCACTGCTTGCTATGACATACTGCTCTTTTAAATCCTGCTCATTTTGCACAATACGAATACCCTTGCCACCGCCACCTGCAATGGCTTTGATAACGACTGGATAGCCTATTTTCTTAGCTTCACTTATGGCATTTTCCACATCGCTTAATACTGGACTGCCCGGTATTGTCGGTACATTTGCTTCTTTTGCTTTCAGAATCGCTGCGGCTTTATCGCCCATTGTTTTGATAATATCACTACTTGGACCAACAAAGATCATACCCGCATCTACCACTTTTTTCGCAAACACTGGATTCTCACTCAAAAAGCCATAGCCTGGATGAATCGCATCGGCATTTACCTGCTTTGCCGCATCAATCACTTTATCCATATCTAAATAGCTTTTATGTGCTAGATTCTCACCAATATGCACGACTTCATCGGCTAATTGTGAAGCGAGATTTCCAATATCTGCATCACTGCAAATTGCCACTGCAAGCATATCAAGCTCATGTGCTGCTTGGATAACACGCACTGCAATTTCTCCACGATTAGCGATTAAAACTTTCTTAATTTTCTTAGGTTTGTATGACATGTTGCTCCTTTCATTACCTTAAGCTATCATTACTTTTAAGCCTTACTTTTAAGATGAGATTCTATAACTCTAGATTCTACAACCATTTCAGCTTATCTAGCATAGCTTAGAATCTTGGGCTTATTCTATTTAAAATCATTAGTAGATCTAATTACTAGAAATATTTTGATTACTTAAAAGATTCTATATTTAGAGTCTTTTGTTATTAGAATCTTTAAGAGTTTAAAATCTTATCTTTATTGTAAAACACGAAAAGATTCTATATGCTTCTAGACTTTGTGATTTAAATCGCTATTAAAAAATATTGCTTAGAATCTTTTCTATCTCTTTAACACTCTATTCAATGACAAATAGCACATCACCCGGATTTACAAATGCTTCGTTTTCCGCACAAATTTTTGTTATTTTTCCAGCTGAACCTGCCTTGATTTCATTAAAAGTTTTCATCACTTCTACAAGACACACCGTTGTATCTGCCTCTACTACACTGCCTACTTCTACATAAGGCGCTGCATCTGGATTTGGTTTCCTATAAAATGTTCCTGGTATTGGGCTTAAAACTTCTGCCATGTTGTTTCCTTTATAAGTAATTTTGCTAGAATCTAGCCCTCTATATCCATTGAAGTTGTATAGAGAGATACACAGGGTTAGATTCCATAACATATTCGTGTTTTAAAAGTAGTTGCTTATTGCCTTTATTTATGCGTTACTATTTTGCAATGAAATTAAGATCTAGAATCCAATCTTGTTGTTTTAAGTCTTTCAAAAAGCAAAAATATCCTCTAGATTCCATATCGAGATTTCGCTTTGTGCAACACAACAAAGATTAGAGACTAGTCTCTATAATCCATGCACCACTGGTTGCTTGATGGTAATGCCATTTTGCTCTAAAAGCTTTCTTGTTGCCCCAATAAGCTGCAATGCCCCAGCTGTATCACTATGAATACATACAGAATCAAAATCTACTTCAATGGTCTTTCCTGTAACGCTTGTTACCGTGCCTTCTTTGCATGCTTGCAATACTTTTTTTGCAACCTCATCTGGCGTGTAAGCTCTAGCGCGTCTTACCATAACAAGCTGTCCATCATCACCATAATCTCTATCGCCATAAAACTCTCGCACATAAGGGTGTTTTAACTCTTTCACAACATCGCAAGTAATTGTGCCTTCCATGCAATAAATAGGAAGTTTAGAATCTATTTTTTGTAAAGCCTGTATTAATTGTGTAGAAAAATCTCTATCTTTAGAGGCATGAATATAAAGATAGCCATGTGGTTTAAAATGGTGGAGTTTGCCCCCCTCAATCCCTATAAACTCTCGCAATGCCCCAAGCTGATAAATACAATCATTCACTAATTCATCTGGCTTTGCAATAATTAATCTTCTACCAAAACCTACTAAATCCCTAAAGCCCGGATGAACACCTATTGCTACATTATTTTTTATGGCTTGCTGGACAGAGTGTCGCATAATATTTGGATCACTCGCATGGAATCCTGCCGCAATATTACAGCTACTAATAAGGGGCATAATCTCATCATCAACACCATCACCGATAATCCATGGACCAAAGCACTCACCCATATCACTATTTAAGTCAATCTCTTTTTTCATTGCCATTCCTTTATGTTACATGATTCTCATGTTGCAAACATGAATACTTTTAGAGTATAAAATATTTTGTTATAAAAGCAAAAATAACATGATTTTTTAGAGAATGGTTATAAAATGTGTTAAAGAATAATGCATTGGTATATTTTATTTATACTAACTAAAATTATAAAAAATACTTAATATTATAGTTTTTAACTATATGTTACCTTATGCAACAAGAAGGCATATTTATAGGTTGATTAATGGTTTAATGAATTTTTAGATGAGTTTTTCAAACAATGCATAAAATTTTGTTAGAATTCCTATTTTATTTAAGGACTACTTTTTGGAAACGATACTAAACCTACACAATGTCAGCAAACATTATGATGGAATAATAGCTCTTGATAATATTAGCTTTACGCTAAATAGTGGCGATATTTTCGGGCTTTTAGGGCGAAATGGCGGTGGTAAAACCACAATGATTAAAATCATTACTTCAATGCTTACAGATTACACTGGCGATATTGAATTTTTAGGGCATAATCTAAGGGATAAAAGGAATCTCATCTTTTTTAAGCAGCATATTGCCTATTTGCCTGATAGAGATTTTTTATACTCACACATGAATGGCTTGCAAAGCATTGCGTTTTTCAAGGATTTTTTCAGTGATTTTAATGATAAGAAGGCTTTAGAGATTTTTCAGCTATTAGATGTAGTGCCGACACAAAAAATTAGCACAATGTCAAAGGGACAAGCAGAAAAGTTAGCCCTATCACTCATGCTTGCAAGGGAGGCAAAACTCTATCTTTTTGATGAGCCTTTAGCTGGGGCTGATGTGATTAGCCGTGATGAGATTTTTAAGCTGATTGCTACATATTGTAAGAGTGGAGCGACTATCATTGCTACACATTTAATCTCTAGTGTAGAAGCCATTCTCACTAAAGCCTTGTTTTTGAATAAAAAGGCTATGGCTTATGGTAGTAAGGAGGAGTTATTAATAGATTTTAATAGCCTTGAAGATAGCTTTAGATATTATGCGAGTGATAGCACTATAAAGCCTTTAAAACAACTTGAAAATACAGAATCTAAAGAGTAAGGAATATCATGCAAATAGCAAAAACCCCATTTAAAACGCATATCTCACACGCCCTAAAAATATGTAAGCATGAGTTTCTCATGTCTAGAATCTTGCTTATTATCGTATGTATTATCATGGCGATAAATCTGCTTATATTTATCAATAATGATCCGCATTCTGCTACATTTTTCATTTTGATAGGGATTCAATATTTTGCGTTTTTTATATGTAGCATCACCTATGTGCTAAGTGCGGCTATAAGCTTTTATCAAGGTGTCTTTGGGAAACACGCCTATTTAACACATGCTTTGCCTGTGAGTATTGAGAGCATTATTGGCGCAAAGATTCTCATTTATTTCTTATGGTTTTTAGTGATTTTTGCGGCTTTTGTGTTTGCCCTTTATGCAGGCACAAGCGGCATATCATCGATACACGACCTTTTAGTATTTTTTAAAAAGACGCTAGATTTTATATGGAGACTCATTCCACTTTTTATACTATCTGTTTTACAAGAGATTGTGTTTATATTTATGGTGGTAGCCTTAGTCCATCGTAAGAAGACTTACACTTTATTTATTGGTATTTTGACTTATTTTGGAATCAAAGTGCTATTACTCATACTTTTTGGAATATTATCTAACTTATTGCCAGATAACATAGAAGAGAATACAATTTTATTATTACTCTATCTCTATAATATTGTATTGCTTTGCTTGTTTTACTTTATATGCCATAGAATCATTAAGTATAAATTAGCACTTTAGGGTTTTGTGAAGTTCTTTTGGATTCTAAAGTTAGAGACTATTGTTTAAAATTTTATATCAGTTAAGAATTTACATTTTAACTGCAATTCACTAAACTCTTCTTCTGCCAAAGATTCCCATACGACTCCACTGCCGACACCATAGTGATAATATACTTCTTGCTTGGGCTTATAAAGTGTGCGGATAGGCACACTCATAATGCACTCTTTTTTGCTAATCACACCAATAGCACCGCAATACACCCCCCTTTTTCGCTGTTCTAACTCGCTGATTATATGCGTGGTTTTGTATTTTGGCGCACCTGTGATAGACCCGCATGGAAATAGTGCTTTTAAAATCTCAATGATTCCATAGTGTTTTGGCAGTTTTGCCTGTATTGTTGATACCATTTGATGTAGCGTAGGATAGGTGCGGATAGCAAATAGTTCTTTGACACGCACGCTTCCTTGCAGTCCTATGCGACTTAAATCATTTCGCAATAGATCTACAATCATCACATTTTCGCTGCGATTTTTAGAATCATAATGCAGTGTTTTAAGGTTAGAAAAATCGCTTACTTTGTCAATGCCCTTTATTTTTGGAATCTTTTTATATTGCTTGTAGAGTTTTAGATTTGGCTTTACTTCGTTTTTTATTTTGTTTTTCTCTATAAATGCACGCTTTATTGTGCCTTTCATGGGTTGTGTTGTGATAGTGTGATTTTTATAATGAAAAAAGAGTTCTGGGGATAGGGATAAAATCTCTACATGTTTATTTGTGATATAGGCTTTATAAGCTGTGTTTTGCCGACTGGATAGAATTTTAAAGTAAGTAAAAGAATCTTTTTTTAATAGCGGGGATAATAGAATCTCTTGTGTGTAATTTACCTGATAGGTATGCCCTTGTTCTATATTTTCTTTAATGCGTGAAAAGTCGAGTTTATATCGCTTTTTATCAAGGGGTTTTACTATCTCAAAGAGTTTATTTTTTTGATATTTTTTTTGGATTGGTTTAAATTTCCTTCGTTTTAAAAAAAGCTCAAAGTAGAGAAGTGGTTCTTTTGTATTATTTGTTTTAATTGTGCTGGGGTTAGATTCTATATTTCCTTTTACTTGGGCGGGTGTAGGGCATTGGGGTGTGGATTTTTTAGAATCTATATTCTTGCAAGTGTGAGTTGCTGCAAAAGTTGAAAAATCTTTTTTAGATTCTAAAACTTTAGATACTTCGACTAAAGTCTCAGTATGACAAGTTTTAGAATCTAGATTCTCTATTGCCTGATTCTCTATTGTTTGTACCTTAAATCCCGCACTTCGCTCAAGTTGTTTAGAATCTAGATTTTTACTACCTTGCATACCATAATAGGAATCTTGCAAAAGTAATCCACATTCATAAGTTAAATAGCCGACAAAATAGCCCTTCTTTTTTCTTTTTGTATGATTTTGCATGATACGCAAACATGCCATAACCTCATCATAGCTAAAAGCTTGCAAAATGCGTTTAGAATCTGTGTAGATATAATCTCCAAAAACAAACATAAATCTACCTATTTAAAGCTATTAAATCGTAAAATCACATAGAATCTGTGTAGCATTTTCATTGCTAACTAAATTATGTATAAACGCATTTTGTATCCATGATATTGGCATATTTTTCCAATCATTTTGCGTGGCAAAGGCACTAAACCATCGCATAAAAGCAAGGCGAAATGGGCTATTCACCCATGATAAAGGGGCAATCTCATCACGCATACGCCACACTTTAACAAGCTCCAAGCAAACCTGCATTTCATGCTTATATAAAGTCTGTATTGTAAAATAGTTGCCTTCAGTATCAACCACATAAAAGCCACTAAAAGATACATTAGGGCGTATGTTTAAAGCACTAGATTCTAAGATATGTAGCTCTAAAGGCATGGATTCTAAAGAGTCAGATTCTGTGTTTATTGAAGTAGCGTTTGTGCTATCTTGTGCTGTATTTGTAGAATCATTATTTTTATCAATCGCATTAGAATCTATTTTATTTACTTGAAGTGTTTTGCTTGAAGCGATACGCATATTAAAGCTATTGATAGCTTTTATAAAAGCACTAAATTCTTCTTTATTATTGATTGTAAAAAGAAGTTTTTGTGTTTTTATGTGAAGTATTTCTGCGATTTTCTCTCTCTCGCTTTGTGGCAGGGCTGTTGCTTGAGTAAGATTAGGGAATATATCAAGCAGATAAATCTCATGTCTATTTGTTTGAGCAAAAAGCATGGAATGTGATTTATTCCTAAAATATTCTATAAGCTTTTTTTGTTTATCTTTATCTCGTAAGAATTTTGGCAATTTGGATTCCATTATAGAATCTTTAAACATATAAAAGTTATTGTTGTAAAAAGAGATGATAAACTGCTTACTAAAAAGCTTTTGTGTGATATGTAAAGGAAATCTTACATGCTCTAAGACACTCTCTTTATTTGCTTGAAAATAAGGGTTTTTATCTTGGCTTAGATGAGATCCTCTTGCTACAAACTGCCACTTTTTTGTATCAATAATGCAGGGGTAAAATGCGTGTATAAGCTCGACTAAATCCTTTGGTCGCTTGATTGAGGGATATTCTACACCGATAAAATCCCTGTTTTCTTTCAATATAAATCGCTTGTTATGTAAAAGATGATCGAAAAATTTTTGCAGCTTTCTTTGTGCTTCTTTCTCTTCTTTTGGGATAAAAATGGTATTTTTCAAGCTTTTATCTGTGAAGCCATGCTGGTTTAACTGCAATATGCGTAAATAGCCCCCAAACTCAACTTGAGATTCTAGAATAAAGTTTTTATCATTTAGCTGTATAGGCAGCCCCGTTTTATTACGATGTCCAAATACTTGATAGAAATTCTCTGGTGTATTGTATGCAAATGCCTGTGAAATGCTGCTTGCATTAAGATATGAGCCTACGCCATGTATGCTTTGTGCGGCACTAAGCAGGATTAAATGCTTTGGCATATTTGAGATTCCACCATGTGTGCAAATCACTCTTTTATCATGGAATTTGTAGAAAAGATAGGGCTTTAATTTGAGATACAATCTTTTTGCATCATTTTTATCTAAGCCTTTTTGCTCTAACTCTATCTGCGTGCTAAAGCGAAACTCTTTTGACTCAACCTCTCTATTATTTGCCCACTCCCATAGCCATTTCTCATGATTACCCTCAAGCAAACACACATTTTTTCTATCCATAATCTGCATTAAAAACTCTAGTACTTCATAATTTTGGAATCCCCTGTCAATATAATCCCCAAGAAAGATATAAAACTCATCATTTTTCATATCTTTTAGATATTGCTTCAATACATGATATGAGCCATGTATATCGCCTATGTGATGGACTATCTTGTAGCCATTGAGATTATAAGGCTCTGTATCTAGCATTGCTTTAATCTCATCTGGTGCTATAATCTTACATTTAATAGGAATCTCTTCATTATTCATGGTGTTATAGAGAGTTTGTAACTCTTCTTTTGTATAAGGGTCTTTTTGTGTGCTGTTTCTCTCACAAATTGTCTCAAAAGGCACATCACTAAAGTCTACTATAAGCACTTCATAGGCATAATGCTTTGCCATTTCTTTGTAGTTACTCCAGTATGATTTTAATATATGCAAATCTTCTATAATGATAAACTCACCACGTTCCATTCTTGACTGCAAGGCTGTAAAAAGCATTTGATACGCAAGCTTATCATTTTGCTTTGGCTGTGTAAATTTTCCAGAATCATCAAGCATAGGTGCGTGTAAGAGTCGCTGAAAATGCTTTGGATTCAATACATAAGATTCTAAATTATATTGCTGTATCCATGTAGTTTTCCCACATAAAGGCATACCGCGTGTTACAAGTAAATACCGCATTATTTTATATCCTTTTTCTTTACCATGAAACAAAAAAATAATAAGCAATTATAACGAATTTTTAAGGGGAGATTCTAAAATCTCTTCGGTGCTTTTATCCCTTTTATTCGCAAGTATCTATAAAAAAGGGTTAGGGCATGGTGTTCTTTAGCTTCTATTTTGTAATAAATATGTTCTAGATATTTGATGGCAAATGTTTTTGTAATGCCAATTTTTTTCACATAAGGCATAAGTATGTAGTGTGGAATCTTAACTCCCTTATATCTCTTTCCTTGTCCTAATTTGTGATTAAAATCTTTTATAAGATTCTTATAAAAAGTATCATTTGTATGAAAACATGCACGACCAAAAACAAAGGGGAGACCAGTCTTATCATACCAGCATTTTGCCATATCATAATATTTTGATGGCTTGTTATGTTTAAGAGTAGAGTTTTGAAAATTAGAATTTTTGGAACTAAGATTTTTATAAGTCAAATATGTAGAAGCAGATTTCATAGAATCATGTCGTTTAGAATTAGATTTTTTAGAGTTAGCATACATGCAATCATAGTGGTATTTTAATGCCCTATCGCCGATTAATACCGCCCCTTTTAAATCAAGCACTAAGCAAAGCGCATTAGAGGTTGCTGACTGATAATCACTTGCGGGGCTAGATTCTAAAACAAGCACACTCCATACTTCCTTATAAGCTATGATACCTGCTTTGCATGCCTTTGTCTTATAGTGTGCTTTCATTCCCGCGATAGATGAGATAAAACCAGCATCAATACGACGAAATAAAAACTCTTTATTTAGCTTTGCAGGATAGCTTCTTTTGTAATTGCAAGTGCTTTTAAAACTATTGCTTGTTCTATATCCTTTCAAAAATACATCAAATGGCAATAAATTTAAGTATTCTATTTTCCCAAATCGCATGAAAAGCCTTGAATCTAAAAAAGATAATGTAAATTGACACCAACAACAATAGTATTATTTAGTCTCAAATCTTGATAGATAGGATATCCACCATACACTTCTACCCGAGTGCCAATCCCGCTTACTGCTAGTCCGATTCTAGCAGCAACATTTGGCGTGTCATATATGCTAAGTGGCATTAAAGCTGCTGCTCCAAAAAATACGCCAAACCCACTCAAAAGGCGTCCCTCTAGCAACACATCATAAAAATAATCAATCGCCCCGCCAATGCTGTAAAACTCATCTTTTAAAGTTAAGTTATAGTTACTTATCAGTGAGAATCTAAGTCCTTGATGTCGTGAAAAACGCGTAAAAAGTCCAAGTTGTAAGCCTGTGCTAAGAAGAGCTTTACCATCATTATTTGTCTTTGGCAATTGATACTCAAACCCCATGCCAAAAAACCATGTAAGCTTTTTATATGGTTCTAAATCTTGCGTATTTTCATTTTGAATAAGATGATAACGAAAAGGTGAGCGTGAATGTGGCTTAACTACATGCGGTTTTAGGTTGTCATTACGCTTGGTGCTAGATTCAAAAAGATTAGAATCTGCTTGATTATATTTTTGTTTATTGTGTTTTTCTATCTCTGCCTTCTCTTTACTCTCTCTTAAAGATTCTAAAAGGGCATTATCAATAGAATCTGCAAATAAGCCTTGCAAACATAATGCTACACATACTAAACCTGCTTTTTTCATGCTCTCTTAATCCCTTTAATCTACTTTTTATCGCATGATATAATATCCCCATTATAGCCCATTTCACATGCTTTTAGATAATACTTTTGTGCAGTTCTAAAATCCCCTTCATTATAGATAATGCTGCCAAGATTCGCACATGCTTCATTTGCAACTTTTGCTTCATCGTTTGTATCAAGCGGACATGCAAGTTTATAGTAATCTTTTGCGTTAAATATACTTTTTTGCACTCCAAGCCCATTGGCATACATCTCTGCTAATCCAAGATAGCTTCTAGCTGAATGATAGTTTTTTGCTGACTGCGATAATTTATAAATATTCATTGCCTTCTCATAGCTTTGCCTTACACCAAAACCATTAGCATACATTTGGGCTAAATAAAAGTAGTCATTTGGTATATCTAAAGCATAAATGCGTTTATATGTATCAAAGGTTTTATTATACTCTTTTGCGTAAAAGTAGGCTTTTGCAAGTAAATCAAGGGCTATTGCATCATCTTTTGTTTGATATGGCTCTAAGGCATTAATTGCTTTTTGGTATTCACTTTCTTTTATCGCATCTTTAGCAAAATCAAGGCATATTGACTTTGCGTTTAAAGTTGTTTTTACAGGCTTAGAATCTTTTTCATCTTGCCCTTGCCCTTGTGTGCCAGAATAGCTAAATGTGCCTAAGTCATTGCTAGAATCTTTTCTCTCTTGTGTTTTGGTTTTATTTTGTTTAGATATAGAATCTATATTCTTGCTATCTTGCATTTGATCAAGTGGCAGGGCTTTTAGATTCTTACACATTGACTCTTGCAATACAAAGTCTTTTTCAAATACTCCTTTTGTTTCATTATAGAATCTTATACAAGCTTCTGCTACATTGCCCTTACATGCTTGTTTGTAAAGTAATAGACGAAGTGTTTTATCATTACCCTTTGCAAGTGGTTTTGTATTGTTTGTGATTTCTATTTGTAGTGAATCTTTATTTGGCATGATAAGCATATTTTGATAACTTGAATCTTTTTGTATTAATTCAAGCAAGGTGGCTAACTGATAGCATGAGTTTGCATTCTCTGCCTTACACTCTTTGGCTAAGTTTGGCAAGGTAAGCTTTTTCTTACATGCGTTTTGTAAGCCTAGACTACATGCCCTCTTGTAATATTGCAATGCTTTTGCATAATTTACATGTGAGTTTTCTTTTGTTGTATGAGTGTGTTTATTTTGAAACTCAAATGTGCTATAAATATTTGCAAGATTGTAGTAAATCTCATCATGTGGGGCTTCTTTATGCTCTAATAATTCTTCATAAATGCGTATAGAATCTTTTTCGTTTATAGCTAAATATTCCCCGTTTATAGAGTGTTTAGCAAGTTGCATACAGCTAATTACAGAATCTTTGCTTAAATTACACGCCTTTTCATACCACTTTAATGCACTCCGCATATCTTGCCTGTAATTCTCATGTAACACACCCAAACGCTCACAAGCAGCACTATTTTCATCGCTTATTTGACAAGCGTATTGATAGGCTTCAATGGCTTTTTCTATATCTTGTTTTACATATTCACCCCTCTCATATCCAAGCCCTGCAAAATAGCAATGATTCCCTGCTTCCCCTTTTTTCATACTCCACGCACAAGCCCTTTGCATAAAGCCCAATGCTTTTTCTTTATTCTTTGCTACACGATCGCCATTTTCATACATATTTGCTAATTCTGTGCATGATTCAATGATTCCACCCCTACAAATTCTTTGTAAAAGTTTCACATATCGTTTTGTATCATTAAATGTAGGTAAATGTCGCAACTCATAGCAGCTAGTCATATCTCCGCTATCACATGCAAGGGAGAAAAACTCTGGTCGCACATTCTGCACGCTAGAGCACGCCCTCATATCATTATCCATAATACATTCTTTTGCATACTTGATATTAAAGATTGTATCATCACACGCATTTGTATCAAGCTTGCAGGCTTTTTGTAGGAATCTTGCCGCTTTTACAAAGTCGCTTTTATCATCGTATGTATCGATATTATCGCTTATATAAAAGTCCTGTGTATAATAAAGACTTATTTGATAACAAGCTATAGAATCTTTCTCATCGCATTTTCTATTCAGCTCACCTAAATCTTTTGCTATCTTTTCTCTATACTCTTTGTATGGATTGAGCAGTTTGCATGACTGCATATCACCTAGCATACACTCTTTTGCAGCAAAGTCTAGGGCTAGATTTACAAGTCGTTCTGCCTTTGGTCTGTTTTGTGCCACACCGATACCATACTCATAGAAATAGCGTAAATATAAACACGCCCCTACATTAGAATCATAGCAAGTATGCTCTAGCATATTTACCGCTCTTTCTTGATACTGCAAGGCTTTGCTTTGGTCTGGCTTTTCACGCATTAAGCTAACAATGGATTCTGTATCGGTAAAAAATTTCTTTGTTTCATCTGTATAGTTAGAATCTGGCAAGGGGATTTGTGCGGGTATTTTTTGTGCTTGTATATCTTTTTTTATCGCTTGTATTGCTGCATTTTCTCTCTCTTCATAAATGCGTGAAAGCACAAGGCATGTTTGATAGTCTTTCTTACATGCACTCTCCATAATATCAAGCAGTTTTGTTTTATAAAGGGCGATATTTTCTTTATTATTTTCTTTTTTTGCTTGTTCTAGTAAGGCGAGACATGCTGGGCTAAAGTTATTTTTACACTCATCATTAAGCACCCCATTTTTCCCATAAGAAAGACTAAATAATGCCATAAATATTACAATATATGCTATAAAATTATTTCTCATTAAAGCCACCTTAATTTAATATAGAATCAAGTATTTCATAGCGACAAAATTCACTATGTTTTTTACATGCAATGTGAAAATAGCTTTGTGCTTCTTCTTTATCTTTAGTAACACCCAAGCCCCTTGCGTATTTTATGCCAACTTCACCGCACACCCTCATATCATCAGCATGTTCTTGTTGGGCTTTTTTACATGCGGCAAAATCTCTTTGAAACTCTACTGCAAGAAGTGCATTTGCGTTGCTATCAAATTGTGCTTCAAATGCCTTTTTTCTAAAGCATTCCTTATCATTTTCAAGTTTGCAAATCTTATCTAGCGTATGGCTAATCTCTGCTTTTTTAGAATCTGTTATATCGCTTATCGCTTCTTTTAGTAATATATCACTTAGTTTTAGACAAGATTCTTTATGATCTAAATCGCAAGCTTGCTGATATAAAAGCACCATATATTCTTGCTTTGCATTCTCTTTTGTAAAATTGCTTAAAAGCAAACAAGATTCTACAACGCCATTATAACAAGCCTTTGTAAAATAGCTTTTTGCCCTAGTCATATTTGGCAATACTCCATAACCCTCATAATACGCCCTGCCGACAAGCCCACATGAAGTATAATTTCTTTTAGCACATTGCTGATACCATGCTAAAAAGCTACCTTGTATTGCGGTGAGTGGCTTTTGTGGCACAAAGATTTGTGTGCTTTGTGTTTCTGCATGAGCGATATGAAACATGCCATATACAAATAAGCCTAATATAAATAACTTTGAGACAAACAACCTAGCTATAAAGCATTTAGCAAACAAATCTCTAAAGCCTTGCTTGTGAAATTGACTTTGATTACAACGCATAAATCTTGCTAAAAAGACTTCCATTACACCACCTTTAAAACCCAAAAATAAGTCTGTATTATAGCTAAAATCATTTCATTTTATAATGTGTGAAGAGTGTTTTGCTGAAATTTAGATAGGTTTTGTTTGTGTATCTGTATGCAAGTTTAAAAACTAATGCAAGAATCAAGAGAGACTCCAGATATTAAATCAATAAGTTACAAGCAACAGATCTAGTTTATTACCACCTTAGATTCTATACCATACACAACACGCTATTTACAATATGTCCTATCATGTGTGCTTAGTTTTTCTTTTGCATCTGTTATATCAGATTCTATTTGTATTTTTAGATCGTTAAGGTTTAAAAACTTTTTATTATCACGCAGGTAGGCTACAAAAAAGATTGTAATTACTTCATTATGCTTTGTGTTTATAGTTTCATTAATAATATGGGTTTCAATACAGAATCTTTCATCAGTGCTGAAGCGATTGCCAACAAATGATACTGCGTTATAAAGTATGCCATTATAATAAGCAAAGGTGGCATATACGCCATGTTTTGGCACGAAATAAAGCGTATTTTTCATATTAATAGTAGGATAGAGTTCTTTGCTGCCTATGCCTTGCCCATTTATAATGCGTCCTTTGATATGATAGAATCGCTCAAGCATAGCATTTGCGTTTTGTATCTCGCCTTGTTTTAAAAGGTCTTTAATAATGCTTGTATGCAATGGTATATTGAGATAAGTTTGTGGGGCTATAATCTTTATTTGGACTTCGGCTTTACCCATGAGTTTTAATAGTCCATATAAATCACTTGCATGACTCATTCTATCCTTGCCAAAGTGAAAATCATAGCCTATGACAATACACTTTAAATGTGGCATAACCATAAAAAGCAATTGCAAAAACTGCATAGAATCCCATGACTTAATACTCTCAAAGCGGAGACGAAAAAAGGGGATATGCGTATATGTTGTCCGCTCTTTTGGCGGGGTTATAAAGGGAGGCTTGACTGATGCAATGCTTAGGGCACAACCATTTGTCCCCACAAGTCCTAGTAGATATTTATGTGCTTTGTGCATACCATCAAATTTGCCAATAGCTACTCGCTCATAAGGTAGCTTAGAATTGACAAAAGATAAAAAACTCTTCATTACCTTCCTTTCCTGCTAAGAGTGATTTCTCTACAAAAATATAGAGTGCGTTTTTAGCTTTTAGTAATGCTAGAAAAGATTCTAAACATGCTAAGATTATTTTCGTGTCTTTGATTACACCTTTTTTATTGCGTTTTGCTTGTATGCCGACTTCATATTGTGGTTTGTATAAAAGTAGCATGGTTTTTGAGAGATTAAGCAAAGATTCTAAAATATTCTCTAGTGAGATAAAGCTCACATCGCATACTAAAAAATCAAATAGATTCTCTTTCAAGGCTCTATGTTTAGAATCTTTTATGCGTTCTAGAATCTTTTCTTTATAGATATGAAAATCTTGTGAAAAGATTCTAATATCTACATTTTCAATCGATACAATTTCATCTCTTTTGGATAGATTAGAATCTAGTTGTAAGCTACCAATATCTTGTGCGACTATAAGCTTTGGCTTATAAGTGAGTAGTACTTGACTAAATCCCCCAGCACTTGCTCCAACATCAAGGATAATAGAATCTTTTATGAGTAAAGGAAGTATTTCTTTTAGGCTTGTTGTGATATAGATTTTTAGGCTAGATTCCATATTGTGTTTTATAGAATCATGGGCTTTTTGCCATATAACTAAATCTTTTGTGAAATGAGATAGAAAGCTATTTTCTTTTGTTAAAAGCAGGGGGTTATAGAATGCAGAATAATAGACACTAGATTCTGTATTATGTAGAAATCTTTGCAGTTTTAATGCTGCTCTACTACAAAAAATCTCACTTTCTATAAAAAAGTCCTGCTTTATGCTTATAGAATCTGTATCGCTTATATTAAAAGCTGGTTTTAAGATAATCTTGCCATTTACGCTGACTTGGGCTTGTTTTATAAGCTCTAGCGCTTTTTGCCTTGTGATATGCGTATATTTTTGTGTGATAAAGCAATCAAGCCGCATAGAATCTACTCAACAATAACCGCATCTTCAATATATGCGTTTGCTTCATCACTATGATTTTCACCATACCAAGCAAACATATAATGCGTTAATACAAGCATTTGCCATGTCGCAATAAAGCAATTTAGCACAGGTATATAAAGCGGGATAAAAATAAAAATATTTATAGCAATAAGTGGCAGTCTATTTGTCTGTAAAAATAGCTTATAAGAATCTTTTGACATAATGCTAATGCCAATATCATGATTTAGATTCTTGCAATAAAACTGAAAATATACAAAAATGCCAAGTATTAAGCCAATAAAACCTAAGCCGATAAATGAAAGCAAATAGCACCCAAGTGAAAAGATGATAAATTTTAGCAAGGTTTTTAAAAGTAACATAGAGCTTAAACGAAGAGATTCCATAAAATTTGGTGCATTTAGCCGTATATAAGGATAATAAGTCTTATGCACAAACTGCACTACAAGCGGGGCTAAAAATGCGTTTATAATACTCATGCAAATACCTACTAAAACCACACCGCATAGCACTAAAGAAATAGTCGCAAAAAATATGAGTAGATAGTATGAGATTTTAGGCAAGATTCCTTCACTCAAAGCGTAATTAATCCAAATGCTAGGAAACTGGTGCAAAAACCAATCAAAATGCGTAATACTTAAAGTAATCACAACTACCCATAGCAAAATAGAGCAGCAAAATGGTAAAAAGCTTAAAAGCAATATGTATTTATACCGCAAACTATGCCATGCTTGTTTAAAGCATTGTGTGATTATAGTCCTTGCATAATTGGGCTTAATATTAATTTTCATCTACGCTTTCCTTATATCATTTAGAATCATTTAGCATGATGAAAGCTTTTTATGTATATATTCATATTTTAATCCTTTTTTATTGTTGCTTTTTTGTCTTTTTTGCTTCTATAAATCACATATAGCCCGGATACTACGGGCAAAAGTCCAACCATTGATAACATAATTAACGCTAAAATTTCATGTTTCATAACTAACCCCTTTAATCTCTCAAATTTTCAGCAATATTAAAGAAAATAATACCAACAAAAATAAGACAAATAAACACAATCCCTATGCCATAAATAGTATATTCATTATTATTTGTGAAAAAATACCCAATTAATCCAAGTTCTGCTACAAACAAAGCGGTAATGATGTTTTTGAGCAAATCTATAACAACCCTATAGTATTCCTTATCTCCATTCAACATGCTTAAATCCTTTATTATGTGTTTCAAATGTGATATTTGGGTATTTATAAGCGAATTTACAATTAATCGCTATAATTATAGCTTATTTTTGACATTCTAAGTTTAGGAGTAGTGATGAAAAGTTTTGTTTTAAAGCGTGTAGCACAAGTGGCGGCGATTTCTAGTCTTTGCCTTATGCCAATGGCGTTAAATGCAAAGGTTCTTGTGAATGTTGATGGGATTGAGATTTCTGATTCTATCTTTTCGGCATTAAAGCAGCAAAATCCAAGTTTTAATTATGACGCATTGCCTGAAGCACAAAAAAAGCAATTATTAGATGAAATCATTGATGGTGTAGTTACAGCGAATGCAGCAAAAAAAGAAGGGCTTGATAAAAGTGAAGAATACAGAATGGCAAATTTGCAAATGCTATCTGGCTTATGGCTTAAAAAACAAGTTGATAGCCTTTCAAAAACCATTAATGTAAGCGTTGCGGATGCAAAGAAATTTTATGATGCAAACCCAAAAGCATTTGTAACGCAAAATGCTGAGGTAAGACATATCCTAGTGCAAAAAGAACAAGATGCAAAAAACATTATCGCAGAGATTAATAAAGTGCCTAAAGCAAAAACTGAAAGTAAGTTTGAAGAACTCGCTAAAAAACTCTCAATCGATCCGGGTTCAAAGGACAATGGTGGTCTTATGAAATTGCCTATCAATAGCCCAGCAATCGCACCAGAATTCGCACAAGAAGTGCTAAAAATGAGTGCAGGAACTTATACAAAAAATCCTGTAAAAACTCGTTATGGTTATCACATAATCTATCTTAAAAAGCTTGATAAGCCAGCAACACAAACTTTTGATTCTGTAAAAGGACAGCTTGTTGAGCTTTTAAAACAACAAAAAATGGAAGAAGTGCTAAAAGAAAAAGTGAAAAAAATGCGTGATAGTGCAAAAATCACTTATGGGAAATAGTATATACAAAGTTTTTAGACACATATAGCACAAACTCACAGAACAAAGATAGAAAATCTAGCCAAGATTCTCAAGACTAGTTTTCTATGGTTTGCCATGCGTAATAGATATAATAGAATGTATTAGGTGTTTGTGTAATCACACAGAATCTTTTTCTATCAATTTTGCATTGTCTTATGTCTATATAACAAAGCAAAGTGCGTTTGACATAATGCACAAAGTGCTTTCAAAGGAGCTACTTTAAGAATCTAAAGGAGTTATCGTGAGTAGTATTATCCGCAATAAAAAAGCATATCATGATTACTTTATATTAGAGCAAATTGAAGCAGGGCTTGTATTAGCAGGGAGTGAAGTTAAATCTTTGCGTAATGGCAGGGCGAATCTTAAAGACAGCTTTGTGCGTATTATAAATAATGAAGCCTTTGTATTTGGTATGCACCTAACCTATCATCACACTACAAATCCCTATTTTAAGCCAGATGAAAAGCGTCCAAGAAAGCTGCTTTTACATAAAAAGCAAATTGATAAACTCTTTGGGCAAGTCAGTCAAAAGGGTTTAGCCATCGTGCCGCTACAAGTGCATTTTAATAAAAAAGGCTATGCAAAAATGCTTATCGCGCTTGCAAAAGGGAAAAAAGAATACGACAAAAGAGAGACTATAAAAAGAAAAGAGCTAGATAGAGAAGCTAGAGCAAATATGAAAAATCATACATATTAAAGGGTTATTATGGAAAAGGTAGCAGATTATGCGCTGTATATAGATTATGGAATCTTTGGTTTTTTAGTGTTTTTGAGTTTGCTTGTTATTGCCATTGGGATTGAGAGACTTTGGTTTTATTCAATCATTCGGCTTGATGATTATAGCGATAAAAGGGAGTTGGAGCTTGATTTACACAAGCGGCTTACACTCGTTGCTACGATTGGCTCAAACGCACCTTATGTTGGTTTGCTTGGCACTGTTATTGGCATTATGCTAACTTTTACTAGCATTGGGGCAAATAGTATGCTTGATACAAAGGGCATTATGGTAGGACTTGCTATGGCATTAAGGGCTACTGCATTGGGACTTGTTGTAGCGATACCTAGCATTGTGTTTTATAACCTTTTAGTGCGAAAAGCAGAAGTGATTCTAACAAATTGGGATATTTTCACAAATCCAAACACAAATACAAAGAATAATCCACGACTTGATTACAGAGAAGATTTAACAAGCAATCAATTAAGAGAAGATAAAAGACCAAAGCCATATAGCTATACAACAGATTCTAATCTCAAAGACCGCATACACAAAGCAAAGCGACTAGAGATGAAAGATATAGTATCTAGAACAACAACAGACAAAAAGGACTAGCATGAAAAAGATAGATTCACTAAACCTTGTGCCTTTCATTGATATTATGCTTGTATTGCTTGTGATTGTTTTAATGTCAGCTTCTTTTAGCGTCTCATCTCAACTCCCCATTCAAATACCCCAAGTTGATGAAGGTGCACAAAATAGCTTAGAATCTAAACGCATTCATATTGCATTAGATAAAGACGGCAGGATATTTATCAACACACAGCAGGTTGATAAGGTAGCAATGCAGGGCTATTTACGCAGCTTAGATTCTAAAACTAGCGTGATTATTAAAGCGGATAAAGATGCAAATGTGCAGCAGTTTGTAGAAATCATGGCAGCATTACAATATTTTGGTTTAACAAATGTCTTTACAGAAGTAGAGCAGACTAACCCTTAAAAGCTTTCAATAAAGGCAAATCTATGAAGCAGTATCTCTACATAATTCAAGCAAGTAAAGAGCCAAGCAAATGCAAGATTGGAATCACAAATGATTTAGAGCGGAGATTGAAAGAATATAATAGTATTACAGGCATATCACTGGATAATACATATAGCTATCTTTTTACTTGTGAAGTGAGCGATATGCGTCAAATCGAGCAAGATATAAAAAATCAATTTCCGCATTTGCGTGAGTATCGCAGCCGAGAAATTTACTTTTTTAATCAAAGTTTGTTTGATATGTATGTAGATTTTATTCAATCACACCCTTGCTTTCTTGCAAAGTCAAACACTAAAGAATCTAAAAAGCAAACAATTATAAAGCCTGCTAATACGCCCACGATGAAAGAGCGGGGAGTTACAAGAAAATTACTACTTGATAAAGCCATGCGGATAAAAGATGATGAGTTTTATACACGCATGGAAGATGTAGAGAAAGAACTCTCAATGTATCCTACTAAAATATGGAAAGATAAAGTTGTATTTTGTAATTGCGATGATGCGATAGGCAGCAATAGAGATTATACAGATTCTTCAGCCTTTTCACTTTATTTTATAAAACATTTTTTTAGACTAAAGCTTAAAAAGCTTATATGCACTCATTATGGAAGTAGAGCAGATTTATTTAACGCAGGGACACAAGGCTATATCTTTACGAAAGAAGGGGCAAGGGAGCTATTAAATACACCAAAAGGTTATAATGGTGGTTTTGAAGAGACAGAATCACTTAGGATTCTAAACGAAGAGGCAGATATTGTTTGCACAAATCCCCCCTTTTCTCGTGCAGCAGAATATTGGCAGATTCTAATAAGCAGTAAAAAGAAATTTATCATTATCTCAAATATTACAAATTGCATTACGCCATCTTTTATTCCCTATTTTGCCGATAAAAAAGCATGGGCGGGATATACCCGTGTAGATTGGTATCTAAATCCAAAAAGAGTCCCAGTCCAAGCCGCAGGGCATTTTTTTACAAATTTTCCTATAAAAGATCGCCCCACTAAAAGTCGTTTAAAATTTATGCCACTAATTGAGATTCCAGATGTGTATAGAATCTTTGATGATAGCGGTGTATTGTTGGTAGATCGCAGTTATATCCCAAATGATTATGATAAACCTTTTGCAGTATCAGCAAGGCAGATTCTAAATGGTGTGTTAGAATGTGGTTTCAAAATCATTTTAAAAGAACAATATTTTCCTTATATAAAAGGTAAGAAAAAGTTTGCAAGAGTATTAATACAAAAGATACAAGACCAAGATGATAAGTAAAGGGCAACTATGCAAGAGATTAAAAGCTATGAAGAATATTTAGAATCTATTAAAACGCTAAACCTTTATGCAAAGCATTATTACGAGTTAGATGACCCTATTGCTAGTGATTTTGAATATGATATGCTATATAAGGCAGTGAAACTTTATGAAGAAAATAATATTGATAAAATCGCAAAAGATTCCCCAACGCAAAGAATAGGCGATAAGATTCTAAAAGATTTTAGTAAAAATAAGCATAAAAAGCGTATGTGGAGTTTAGAAGATATTTTTAACCCAAGCGATTTAGATGAGTGGCTTACAAAGCTATCAAATGCGATAGCTAGAGTCCAAAAGACTACATTAAGTCCAACGCTTTTTGATACAGAAACACAAATAGATTCTATAAACAATCTAGCCTTTTGTATCTCACCAAAATATGATGGCATGAGTCTGAATCTCTTATATGAAAATGGAATCTTGCAAAGTGCAACTACAAGGGGCGATGGCGAGATAGGCGAAGTCGTTACGCAAAATGCAAAGACCCTGCATTCTCTCCCGCATACAATCCCCTTTAAAGGCAGCATAGAGATAAGGGGCGAAGTCGTGCTATCTAAAGAGAATTTTGCGAGACTAAACAAAGAGCAAGAAAGGAATAATAAAGCCCTTTTTGCAAATCCACGCAATGCTGCCGCAGGGAGTATGCGACAGCTAGATTCTAATCTCACAAGAGAGAGAAATCTAAGCTTTGTAGCATGGGGTATAGGCAGTGTTGATATGAAAGAGCTAGAAAGATATGCGAAAAGATCTAATTTGGGCTTTTATGATATGCTTATGCTATTACCAGAGTTTGGCTTTAGCTCCTTTAGATATTTAGAAAGAGTGAATGCAGAATCTATTGAGCGTGAGTATCAAAAGATTCTAAATGATAGGGATAACTATCCTTTTATGCTTGATGGCTTTGTGATTGTGCTAGATGATTTAGCCTTGCAGGATAAGCTAGGCTTTACACAGAAAGCCCCAAGGTTTGCTTGTGCGTATAAATTCCCCGCAACAGAAGTTGTGATAAATATAGAATCTATTACACCACAAGTTGGCAGGACTGGTATCATTACACCCGTTGCAAACTTTAAGCCCACACCGCTAGATGGTGCATTTATTAGTCGAGCGACACTGCATAACTACAAAGAGATAGACCAAAAAGACATACGCATACGCGATTATTGTCTGCTTGTTAGAAGTGGCGATGTGATTCCAAAGATTACAAAAGTATTGCATGAGAGAAGAAAGGGTGATGAAATAAAGATAGAAAAGCCCACGCATTGTCCTATATGCAGTCATGAGTTAAGCTATGAAGATATTTATATCTATTGCACAAATCCAAATTGCGATGCGATAATCAAGGCAAAACTCATACATTTTGCCTCAAAAAAATGTATGGATATTGATGGGCTAGGCAGTAGCATTATAGAGCTTTTAGTCGATAATGGCGTGATTAAAGAGTGTAAAGATATTTATAGCTTAAAGGAAGAAGATTTTTTAAAGTTTGAAGGATTCAAAGAGAAAAAGGCACAAAATCTTATTAATGCGATTAAAGATAGCATAGAAAATAGGGAATTTTGGCGATTTATCCACGCACTTGGGATCTTACATATAGGCGAAGTAGCGAGTAAAAAACTAGCAAATTATGGTTATGAAATCTTTGATTATGATATAGAAAAATTACAAGGGATTGAGGGCTTTGGCAAGGATATGGCACAAAGCTTTTATGACTTTTGTATCCATAATAAAGATTTTATCAACGAAATGCAAGGGATATTAAAGCCACAATTACAAACACAAACTACACAGATAAACACAGATTCTATTTTCTATCAAAAAACTTGCGTTATCACTGGCACTTTTGCTTTAAGCAGAGATTCTATAAAAGCAAAGCTAGAATCACTTGGGGCAAAAGTCTCAAGCAGTATTAGCACTAAAACAGACTTTCTAATCGCAGGTGAAAAAGCTGGATCAAAACTCACCAAAGCACAAGAGCTAGGCATTAAGATTATAGAATCTAGCGAACTCATGCAGATTTTGGAAATGTAGGGATTGTTTTGGTGTGTTAAGTGTAAGGGAATGGGTTTAAATCTCTTTACTAGTGAATCTTATAAATGCTGATTGCTAAAATCTATGATTATAAGGTAATTGTGAATGATAAAACAGATTCTAAATGCAAAATAAACTTCATTATGGAGTAAGTTATGGCAAAAAGTAAAGCAGTATTTTTTGATAGAGATGGTGTGATTAATATGGATTTATCTTATGTGTATAAAAAGGAAGATTTTAGATTCTATGATGATTTCTTTCCTTGTGTTACGCGTTTTAAAAAGCAAGGGTATAAGCTCGTTGTAGTTACAAATCAATCGGGAATTGAAAGGGGTTACTACACAATAAAAGATTTTTTATCATTAAGTGCTTATATGCAAGACTATATGCAAGAGCAAATGGGTTTTTGCTTTGATAGAATCTATTTTTGTCCGCTATTACATGATACGATAAGGCGAAAACCAGCAAATGGCATGATTATACAAGCTATGAATGATTTAGATTTAGACCTTAGTAAATCTTGTCTTGTTGGTGATAGATTAACTGATATTATGGCAGCTAAAAATGCAGGTATAACAAAACGCTACTTGCTAGATAGGGATAAAAAACATGAAAACTCAGAGGAATTAGATAAGAGTGAATATACACTCATTCATACACTTGATGATTTTCTTCCAGACAATTAGCATACTTAATTACATATACCCATAGGCTATAAATAAAGTTGTTAAAAATATGAGTGAAAATCTCGTGCATTTCAGTAAAAATGTAAATAGTAAATAATAATGGGACGCATAAAGAGGGCAAAACGGCAATTAATTCACATGCCCACCCCCAAAAAATATGCGTGTTAAATGAACGAAAAGGTTTTTCTTCCAAATGGGCTGGGTGTAGATTTAGGGTGTGAAACAAAAGATATCACACCAGCAAAATAAGTATTGCACTCTCCTTATTGCATTTGTGGCGATATTATAGGCGAGATTCTTAAACTAGGTTTGGTTTAGATTTTATTCACTCAAAATCTTAATGAGTTTGGATTCAAAATCATTTTTATCTCATAAGATTCTATACCCTATACTCCACGACGCAGTAATGCGGCAGAATTTCTTTTACTCTTTCTGTTAGGATTTTGCCTTTTTCAACAAGGGACTCATCGGTTATTTCCCCCAGCCACTCACCATCTTCATCAAATTGAAAATTATTAGAATCACACCCCCAATCTCTCAATTCTTCATCAAGCTTTTCTATCTCTGCTTTTTTGTCTGTTATGTCAAGCCTTAAGTCATTTTCCATAATCCCCTCAAGCAAATCAGCACCACCACATTCACTCCATATCCCACAATCATAATCCGCCATTACAAAATAATACTTTATCTCCTTTATATCATCTTCACTCTCAACATAAGTCTCTATATACGCATCGCCTTTAAAGTGTGCTTTCAATGCCTTAGCAAGTTCTAATTTTTGCTCATTAAAGGCAGCATACAGCTTTTTTAGAAACTCATCTGCATCATCTTTATACCAATACAGCCCATACTCATCGTGTAGCCTCTGCCACTGCGTAAATTTCCACGCTAAATCTTGTGGCAAATCTAAAGACTCATAATCAACATTTGCAAACTTCCTTTCCCCCTTTTTACTATCCCAAAGATTCCATATTCCACTGCTCCCAAACTCTTCCCACACTTGCAAATGCCATTTATGCTTGCAATACTTATCGCCACAGGGCTTAATATTTCTTTTTTGCTCTAATTGCTCTTTATGCTTTTGTAGTAGCTTTTCATATCGCTCTAGCACGCCTTTATTTGGCTCTTTTTTGCTATTTCTCTCCATAATGTCAATAGTGCTTTGTGGAATCTCTTTGTAAGTTTCAATTACATTTAATGCCATATTGCGGCAGCGAGTTACAGGGCTTTGCAGGGCAGTTTCTACAAACTCTAGCCCAATAATCTCATCAAAATTTCTAAGATTTTGCACGATGAAGCTTATTTCATCATACACCCTAAACTCCGCCCCAAGCCCTAGCTCATCTTTTGGCTCACTTTTTAAAGATTCTAAGTCAAATCGCTCCCTTGCTAATTCACAAAGCCTTTTATATCTATCTTTAGAATCTATGAGTGTAAGGGGATACCATTCTGTAAAATCCTTATTTTCTCTAGCAATATGAAACATATCCTCCCATATATCAATGCCAAGATGCCTAGCAATGCTCCTTGCATCATAGTTAAATACATCAGCGCGGATTTGCCCCTCCCAATCAATCCCGCTATGAAAGGCTAGAGTATTGATAATATCTAGCAGCTCCTTTTTCTCACTCTCATCATATTCTAGCTCCTCTTCAATAGGGCTAATCAACGCACAAATAATGGCAAATCGCTCTATATTCATCGCTTTGTTTTTAGATTCTTCAATAAACAACGCGACTAGTTCTTTTGAGTGTGGATAGTCTGCAAAATGCACCTTACTCAAGCCACAAAAGCTTTTTAGCATTTGTCCCGTTGCTGTGTAGATTTTTTCATCAAATCCCCGCTCCTTTATAAACCCTAGCAAATCGCCCTTTTCTAAACACTCAAGCACAATATGATCAATGCCAATCTCACATTGATAGCCTTCAAGCAGCAGCCACTCTCGCTTTTTCTCATCATCAATTTTCATATAATCCACATAGGCGATTCTCCCCCAGCCCTTTGTGCGTTTTGCTAGATAAAAGATTTCGTCATTTTTCTCATTACGCATTAACGCCACGGCGACAAATCTCGCAAACTCATCTGCCAAGCCCAAGTATAAAAGCATAGCTATCTCTTTTTCATCAAGATTGCAAATCCCAAGCACGGCAATGCCAAATTTAATCGCCTCTCTATGCACCCCACTAAGCAAAAATCGCCTAGCCGCAGTGATACAGAAATGCAAAAGCCTCGCATTATTATCCGCCTCATTGATTAGTGCTTCTAAAAAATCATCAATATACCCAAGCGTTCTATGCTGGATAATAAACATATAAATCCCGCCTAAATGCTTATCTATCAATTCATCGCTTAATGCATTAGAATCCACTTCCGCAAAATGCCTAAACATCGTAAGTAGCGTATCTGCACTATTTTTCTCATCTTTTCCCATAATGCCATCTAGCATTCCGGGCATAAAGTTTAGCCCCGCAATCTCTGGCATAGCAATATGCAGACTATCATCATCTGGCAAGTCTTTATCCAAGCCCTCTTGTGTCGCATTTTCTACAATCCACTCAAGCAGCCCCTGCTCCCCGCTTATAATCTTTTCATAGCTTTGCATAATCTTCCTTTTTGTAGTTTGCTTTATTATAGCATTTTAAAAAGTATTGCATGGGATTAATCGTTTAAAATCACAAACTACTAAAAGTCCAAAAATTTTATTTCATTTACTATATATATATATATATTAGAATGCCCTCCGTCATATTTTTTTGACAAATATTTTATTTACAAGGAGATCAGTATGTCTATTGATAGGTTAATAGCAAAGTTTGCGGATAAGCAAGTAGCTGAAAAGTATGCAAAAGCTGCAGGAGAGGCAAAAAAACAACACAAAACAACATGTTTTGTAGATTCTGCAGAATGGAAAGTGGCAGATATTAAGAATGCTCTTTTAAAAAGTGGCAATGGTGCATTGGTAAGACAATATGGTTTAGAATAGGGAGAATAGATATGGCTAAAAAAGATCATGGTATGACTACACAAGCAGAGTTTGATAATCATTCAAATCAGTTAAATCCAAATCACCTAGAATATCAAAAAGTGCATCCAGAATCTAAAAAATCTGGCACCAATGCTTCTAAAGGAAGTAACAATAGTAGTCATAAAGGTAATCCTAAGAAGTAGTTTGGAATCTTTCGGGATTAATTATTTTATTGCGATAGCTTTTAAAGATGTCTATTTTTAGATAATAGGCAATGGGAAATGTGATTTAAGTCTCTGCGTGAGATTGCTATGTCGCTATAATATGCGATTGCTGTAGAATCTAATGTCTTACACGGATTCTACGATTTGACTTTCTAATTTTAGGTTATTGTATTTGCTTCAAATGTATGCAGTTGGTATTTGTTTCGCCCTTTCTTGTTGTAGAAATGCCTTCTCTATCATTTGTCATTTTGCTTGAAATATCTTTTTATGTTCTTGTTTATCGTTTAATATTTTTACTTCTTTAGTTTTGTATTGACTCTTTGTAGAATGCAGTATTCGTAATGGCACACCAAAACCATGCGATTGTTATATTTTTAATAACACTCTGAATCTACTTCTCAAAAATAGAATCTAAAAGTCCATTGATAAAATCTTTTTCTTCAAATGCAATAAGTTCATCAGCCTTTTCACCAACACCCAAAAATAGAATGGGCAGTTTAAACTCATGAATAATGCTTAAAATCGCACCGCCCTTGCTTGTGCCATCCATTTTTGCGATGATAATGCCATCAAGTCCTAAGGCTTCATGGAAGATTCTAGCTTGTTCTATACTTGAGCTGCCTTGTGTGCCATCTAGCACTAAAATCTTATGAAAAGGCTTGTTTTCCAAAGCCTTGCTGCATGTTTTTGAGATTTTTATAAGCTCATTTTTAAGATTTGTTTGATTGGGTAGTCGCCCTGCTGTATCGATAATAGCATAATCCATATTCCGTGCTTTTGCGGCACTAATCGTATCAAATGCCAACGCACTTGGGTCATGAGCGTGTTTTGTGGTAACAATCTCTACGCCGATTTTCTCACTCCATAACTGCAACTGCTCGATGGCTGCCGCACGAAATGTATCTCCTGCACCAAGTATTACCTTCTTGTTATTATCCTTAAATCTTTTTGCAAGTTTTGCTATTGTCGTGGTTTTCCCTGCACCATTTACACCGAACACAAGATAGACGATAGGATTTTCTTCTATCTCTTGGAATCTAATCTTATCATAATAGCTTTCCCCGCGAAAAAATCTCTCAATAGCAACACGCAAGGCATCTCTACTGACATTTTCATCGAGATTATCTAACATTTTTTCAATGATTTCGTAGTTAATATCTGATTCTATTAGAATCTCTTCTAGCATACTTTTTTCTATCTTTTGTTGTTTTTGTCCCAAAAATCGTGCTATATTTTCTGAAGTTTTCTTAAAAAATGAAAACATGTTTATTCCTTATCTTTTAGAGCTATTTAGATTGTAGAGATTCTGTGCTGCTTGGAGCGCTTTGACTTAGTGTATTATTTGGTGTCTTTTCTGTCGTGCTAGAATCTGGCTTGTTAGAATCTATTTTATTGTCTTGTGTTAAAAGTTCTGTTATCATTTGTTCAAATATCTCTTCTAGCACCGCCCCCTCAATGCTTTGTATGATATTATTGTGAGTGTCTTGTAGTATAAATAATGGTGCTTGGTAGTCTCTAATCTCAATATTTAATGTGCGTTTTAGAGAATCTAGAAATAAATCAAGCTTATTATTTGTATCCACAAGATTCACTAAATTTTGACTAAGCGTAATTGGAAAATCTCTGTAACTATTAGCATGTATTGCCTGCTTGCTTAAAATAAATACCTGCAAATTTTTTGAACGATGCAATAAATTGTTAATATGGATAAAAGTTGGCATACACATACTGCAGTCTTTTGGGAAAAAAGCAAATAATTTAACTGCATTGCTAGATAGCATGCTTTGCTTATTTGTCGTGTTTGTAATATGTAGCTGTATTTTGTTATTGACATGTTGCAATGAAATCTTTGCAGTTGTGCTGTTGCTTATATTTGTGAAATCATAAGATTCTGTTTTGCTATCACTTGTCTTATTATCATCAGTATCACTGCAACCAAACAAAGCTATAAGTAAGCCAAAGCATAAAACAAAAAGATATGTGCTAGATGATTTTGCATATAGTAAAGTATGTGTAAATTCTCGCATATTTCCTCATTGACAGGTTTTAGATTCTAAAAATTAAATGTGAATTATAGCTAAAATAGGCATTTAGCTATAATTATGGAGTGATAAAATCAAGTCCTTAAGGCATATCTTTAAAAAGATTCTTTAACGCTATTAAAACATTTTCTTCTACTAAGTTATTTATGTCTTTTTCTGTAATCTCTGATTTACTGCCTAAGTCAGCAATTTGCGAGGATTTTAGATTAAGCTTTGCATTTTGTGTGCTTGTAAGTGTTGTCAAGCCGCCTTGGTCTGTTGGTATAAGCATAATTGCGTGTATGGTAATATCAAAGCTATTATCATGCTTGTCCTGTATAAAACCACTTTCTGTTTGCAATGTCTTTTTTGCTTCTAGCTTGATGCGCAAGTTTGCATTGCTATCACTAGATTTTTTAAAGCAACTTTTTGTTAAAGCCTTTTTTGCAGTCTTTTCAATCGCTTCTGCCATATCACCCTCTACTTCAAAAGTAGCACTAGCAAAAGTTTTAAAGACTTCGCATTGTGCGATATTCTTTTGTTCTACTTCGGCTTTTTTGGCACAACCACTATTAAGCATGATAGCTGCTAATGCAATACCTAAGATTTTTATTTTAAAAGACATTGTATTCTCCTTGCAAGTTTTTGACTAAACTAAATAGATTCTATAAAGCGGATATTCTACAATAATTTGCTATAATATGCGTTAATTTTTTATATTTTTAAGGAGCATTTATGCCATTACTTGATAGTTTTAAAGTCGATCATACGATTATGCCTGCCCCAGCTGTCCGTCTTGCAAAAAGCATGGAAACACCAAAAGGCGATAAGATTTCTGTATATGATTTGCGTTTTTGTAAGCCGAATATAGAGATATTAGATGAAAAAGGCATTCATACACTAGAGCATTTATTTGCAGGTTTTATGCGAGATCATCTCAATGGCAAAAATACAGAAATCATTGATATTTCTCCTATGGGTTGTAGGACTGGATTCTATATGAGCGTGATTGGCACACCTAGCGAATATGAGGTAAAAGAGGCGTGGGAAGCAAGTATGCGTGATATTTTGCGTTTAACAAGCGAGGAACAGATCCCAGAACTAAATATTTATCAATGCGGCACAGCAAAAATGCACTCTCTTCATAACGCACAAAAGATAGCACAAGATATGCTTGATAAGGGTATTGGCGTAATGGATACACAAAAACTTTTGTTGAAAGAATTTTGTTAGTGTAATGTGGAATCTAAACTAGGAAAAAGTATGGCAAAGCAAAAACAATATGATTTAAAGCAATTAGGCAAAGAGACGACATATACTTTCAGCTATGATCCAAATGTCTTAGAATCTGTGCCAAACCCACATCCACAAAGGGATTATTTTATTAAGTTTAACTGCCCAGAATTTACTTCACTCTGCCCTATCACAGGACAACCGGACTTTGCTACCATATACATTAGCTATATAGCCGACAAACTTATTGTAGAATCAAAATCGCTTAAATTATATCTATTTAGCTTCCGCAATCATGGCGGCTTCCATGAAGATTGTGTAAATACAATCGCAGATGATTTAATCAATCTTTTATCGCCTAGATATCTTGAAGTTTGGGGTAAATTTACACCAAGAGGCGGCTTGAGTATAGACCCTTATGTAAATTATGGAAAAGAAAAAAGTGTGTATGCAAAAATGGCAAAAAAGCGTTTATGGTTGCATGATTTATATCCCGAAACAATTACAAATCGCTAGGTTAAGATCATATTGATAGGGTTTTTATACTATCATATTTTTATATTTACACGCCGCAATTCATTTACTAAAGAACACCAATGAAACACAAAGATACACACACCCTTACAATTTCACCGCATATATATGCCATTTTAAGTAACAATAAAAACTTACTTGCTTTTTCTGGCGGGGTAGATTCTACTGCACTTTTTTTTGTGTTAATGGAGCATAAAATAGAGTTTGATATTGCAATCATTGATTATGGCAAAAGATCTCAAAGTAAAGATGAAGTGCTATATGCTAAAAGCCTTGCAAAGCAGTATAAAAAGCAATGCTATACACTCATTTCAGAATCTATTACAAAAGATTTTGAACATAATGCAAGAAACATTCGCTATGACTTTTTTCATAAGCTTATAATCACGCGTGATTATCATAATCTCATTACAGCACACCACTTTGATGATAGACTTGAGTGGTTTTTCATGCAGCTTTCATGTGGTGCTGGGCTAAACACATTGCTAGGTTTTCATGATATAACAGAACGCATGATACATAACAAAGTGTATTATCTTGTGCGACCATTTATCACTTACACAAAGCAAGAGATTCTAAACTACAATCACACAAATAATATTAAATACTTCATTGATACAAGCAATAGCGATATAAGCTATAAACGCAATCTATTTAGACAGCAGCTTTCTGGGCTAATGAATAGGGATTTTGTAAATGGTATCAAAAAAAGCTTTGTGTATTTAGAGAAAGAGAGGGCTAGGCTTTATCCGCATGTGATGGTATGTGTAGATTATAATCTTTTTATATGTAAAAGTCATATACACGAGATTCACACGATAGATATGCTTACAAAGCGACTTGGCTACATTATGAGTGGCAAACAAAAAGATGAGTTGCAACATACACTTTTAAAAAATGGGGCGTGTGTCATGGGTGGCAAAATTGTAATTGCAAAGAATGAATCTTTTATATTTGTAGGCATTGAGATTAGATGGCTTATAAAGGCATTTTTAGAGAAAAGAAGGGAAAAATATATACAACTACCTTGCAATATAAAGCATTTATATAATTTAATACAAAAAGATTCTATAAAGATTCCAAAACAAGAGAGAGAGAAATATAGAATCCAAAATATCCCCCCTAAGATACGCCCACTGCTTTATATAAACAGCCTTGATATTTGGGGGTAATTTATAGGCTATTATTTAAACCTTATTGTTACTTGGCTACAATACGCTTCATTATTTTATGTAAGGAAAAGCAATGACACAAAAATACGCACTTTTGAGTGTGAGTGATAAGACTGATATTATCCCTTTTGCTAAGGGGCTAATAGAGCTAGGCTATAAGATTCTAAGCACAGGTGGGACTCTAAAAGTCTTACAAGAAAATGGTATTGAATCTATTGAAGTGAGTAGCTATACACAGAGTGAGGAAATGTTTGATGGCAGAGTAAAGACACTGCACCCAAAGATTCATGGCGGAATACTGCATAGACGAGATAATAAAGAAGACAAACTAACCGCAGAAAAACATGGAATCTTTAATATATCCCTTGTATGTGTGAATCTCTATCCATTTAAAGCAACGATAGAAAAGACAGATTGCTTTGATACAATCATTGAGAATATAGACATTGGCGGTCCCAGCATGATACGCGCAGCAGCTAAGAACTTTCAGCATGTAATAGTCGTTGTAGATTCTAAGGATTATAGCTATATTTTAGAGAATCTAAAAAGTAATAATACGCTAGAGTTTCGCAGAAATTTAATGATAAAAGCCTTTAGTCATACCGCTGAGTATGACTGCATGATAGCAAACTATATGTCTAGTCGCTTTTGTGATGGCTTTGGAGATTCTGTATTTATCACTGGTAAAAAAGTCATGGATACGAACTACGGGGAGAATCCGCATCAAAAAGGCAGTCTCTATGAATACAATGAGTTTTACTCAAAGCATTTTAAAAGCTTAAAAGGCGTGGCAAGTTTTAATAATCTCACCGATATGAATGCGGCTATAAAAATCGCTAGTGCGTTTGGTGATAAAGATTGCGTATGTGTTGTAAAACATGGGAATCCTTGTGGTTTTAGTCTCAAAGACAATCTTATAGAATCTTATCGCCATGCCCTGCAATGTGATAGTGTGAGTGCGTATGGTGGTGTTGTAGCGATTAATGGTGTGCTAGATGTAGAGCTTTCTAAAGAGATTCTAAAAAGCTATATTGAAGTCGTTGTAGCAAGTCATGTAACCCCTGAAGCCTTAGAATCTTTTAGTCATAAAAAGCGGATTAAAATCTTTACTTGCAGTAATGCGGAGAATAGCCGCCTTTATTTTCCACGAGATACATGGGATTTTAAACATATTGAGGGTGGTTTTGTGTATCAAAATAGCGATTTTATCACACCAAATGAAGTGAGAGATTCTAAATGCGTGAGTAAAGCAAAGGCTACACAAGCCCAAATGCTTGATTTAGAAATCGCCTATAAAGTCGCAAGTCTTACAAAGTCAAACTGCGTAACTTATGTAAAAGATGGCAGCCTTGTCGCCATTGGCATGGGTATGACAAGCCGCGTTGATGCAAGTCATGCAGCCATTAAAAAGGCTGGAGAAATGGGGCTAGATTTAAAGGGCTGTGTGCTTGCAAGTGAAGCATTTTTCCCTTTTAAGGATAGCATAGAACTTGCCGCAAGTGTGGGAGTAAGTGCAGTTATTGAGCCGGGTGGAAGTATAAGAGATGATGAGGTGATACAAGAAGCAGATAAACATAATATCGCACTTTATTTTTCTGGCAAAAGACATTTTTTGCATTAGCATTAATATCGCTTGGATATACCTAGTAGTCCATACGCTTAGAATATGATTTTACTGCAAGTAGAAACGGAATTTTATCGATAGATATTTTTTCATGTAGCTTATGTTGTTTTCATGGTTTTTATGTTTGTTCTTAAATGATCGCATACAATGCAAGAATTTATAAAAACCAAAACCACATTGCACACAAGTCTTGTGTTTGTCTATAGAAATATAAATCTGTATTAGCACAAGTGCAGGTGAAGAGAAACCGCAACAAAAAACCACAGCCCTATATTTCCAAACACATAGAATATGGCGGAATCTTATTTAACTTTCTTGCTCTTTTCTCTTATTAAGCCATTCATTTAGTCTTGCTACATAACTCCAAAAAAGCGGAATGAAAAATATGGCGATAAAAGTTGCTGCCATCATACCACCAATAACACCTGTGCCGATAGCATGTCTGCTTGCACTTCCAGCCCCGCTACTTAAAGCCAGAGGCAATACGCCAATACTAAATGCTAAAGAAGTCATAATGATAGGGCGAAATCTAAGCTTTGCCGCACCTATGGCAGATTCTATAATGCCCTTTCCTTCTCTTTCATGTAAATGCTGTGCGAACTCCACAATTAAGATCGCATTTTTAGCCGATAAAGCGATAAGCATAACAAGCCCGATTTGAAAATATATGTCATTATCAAGCCCACGCAAAGTGGTCGCAAGGACTGCACCAAAAACTGCAAAAGGTACTGCAGTAAGCACTGATAAAGGCATAAGCCACCGCTCATATTGCGCACATAGAATGAGAAACACAAAAATAAGTCCAAACACAAAGGCAATAGTCCCTGTGCCACTTGCATTTTTTTCTTGATAGCTTGAGCCTGAATAGGCTATTGTATAGCCCTGCGGTAATACTTCTTTTGCTACTTCCTCAATAGCCCTTAAAGCATCGCCACTTGAGTAGTCTCCCTTTGCTTGTCCTGTGATTTTCGCACTCATAAAGAGATTGAATCTATCTACAATGTCTGCCCCTGTAACGCGTTCAAACTCCACTAAAGAACTCACTGGGACCAGATCACCCTTATTTGATTTTACAAATACGCGACTTAAATCTTCTGGTGATTTTCTAAATTCGCTTTCAGCTTGGATATTCACCTGATATGTTTTCCCATAAAGGTTAAAGTCATTGACATAATATTGCCCAAAAACGCTTTGCATAGTTGTGAAAACATCGCTTACATTCACACCCATAGACTTTGCCTTTTCTCTATCAAGGGTGATGAAGTATTGCGGAATATTTGGATTAAACATGCTATTTACGCGTGTAAGCTCTGGTCTTTGATTTGCCTTTGCAACAATGAGATTTGTGTATTTCTCAAGGTCTTGTATTGTGCCATTATTTCTATCCTGCACATAGATTTCAAACCCACCTGCAAGGGATAAACCACTGATTGCAGGTGCGCCAAATACAATAGCATTTGCTTCAAGTTGCTTGTTTAATAAAACATAGAATTTACCTACAATACTCGCTGCACTCTGGTCTCTCTCACTCCAGTCTTTCAAGGTTGTAAAGATGATAGCCCCACTTGTCCTTGCTGCACCAGCAAGCATATCATAACCTGCAATTAAAAAGCTATAATCAATATTTGGATCTTGCTCTAAGAAAGATAATGCCTTTTTACCCTCTACAATTGTGCGTGAGAGTGAAGCAGCAGGTGGTAGCTGCAATGAAGATATTACAATGCCTTTATCTTCGCTTGGCACAAGACTTGTTGGCAGTCTCTTAAATAATCCCCAAGTAACGCCAATGATTGCAATAAAACAAAGAGATAAAAGCCCCCCTCTTCTTAAAACCCTTGCGATTTGTTTTCCAAACTTAAAGGTAAGCCAATCAAATACATCATTAAATCTTTTTACAAGATAAAAGGGCTTAGGCTCTTTTGCTTTTAAAATAGACACACATAAAGCAGGGGTTAAAGTCAATGCAACAAAGCCAGAAATAACCACAGAAATAACAATAGTAATTGCAAACTGCTTATAAATTGCTCCCGTAAATCCACCGATAAATGCTACTGGGATAAATACAGAACAAAGCACTAATACAATGGCTACAACAGGTCCTTGAATCTCACTCATAGCCTTTAGTGTCGCCTCTTTTACTGAATATTTTTCTCCATTTTCATTTGTCTCTGTATGCAAGATTCTCTCTACATTTTCAATCACAATAATGGCATCATCAACAACGATACCAATGGCTAGTATTAGCCCAAAAAGTGTTAAAAGATTGATTGAGAATCCAAGTGCATACATACCTGCAAATGCCCCTACAATAGACACAGGGATAGCAATAACAGGGATAATAGTCGCACGGAAATTTTGTAAAAAGAAATACATGATAATAATAACAAGCACAATGGCTTCTGCGAATGTTTTAATCACTTCTTTGATTGAGATTTTAACAAATGTAGTCGTATCATACACATTATTATATTGCATTCCATTTGGAAAATTTTCTGCTAACTCTTCTAGCCTTTTTGCAACGCCATTTGCTACATCAAGGGCATTTGCACCCGGCTGGGCTGATATACCAAAGCCAACAGATTCTTTACCTTTAAATAGCGGACTAACGCTATAATCTTTTGCTCCAAGCTCGATTTTTGCTACATCTTTTAGACGCAAAGCGCTACCATCGGCATTTGATCGAATAATAATATTACCAAATTCATTCGCACTAATAAATCTTCCATGTGTGCTTACAGAATAGGTAAAAGCCACTTTATCATTTAAAGGTTCTGCACCAAATGAACCCACTGCAAATTGTGAGTTTTGCTCAGAGATTACTTGTGCTACTTCGCTTGGTGAGAGATTATTTTGTGAGAGTTTATCAATGTCAAGCCAGATTCTCATAGAATAATCACGATTGCTAAAAACGATGACATCACCCACGCCCGGCACTCTTTTTAGCTCATTTACAACATTGAGTAAGGCGTAGTTTGCCACATAGGTAGAATCATGGATTGCATTATCAGAATACATAGCATAGATAGCAAGTAGTGTTGAAGATTTTTTATAGACATTTACACCTACTCTTTGCACCTCTGCAGGAAGCCTTGAGAGTGAGGACTGCACGCGGTTATTGACATTTACCATTGCCATATCTGCATTTGTGTCATTGCTAAAATATACACTTATGCTTACAACCCCACTTGATGATGATGAAGACTTCATATACAGCATACCCTCAACACCATTAATACTATCTTCTAGCACACTTGCCACAGTGTTTGCAACAACCTCAGCACTAGCACCTGTGTATGTTGCCTGCACGACAATTTCATTTGGCACAACTTGGGGGTATTCCTCCACCGGTAAAATATAGATAGAAATCGCACCAACAAGCGTCAGCACTATGGATAAAACCATAGCAAAAATAGGGCGATTGATACAAAACTTTGACATCAAATCCCCTTTATCCGTATATAGAATCTGCTTTACTAGATTCTATATACTTGTCATATTGAGCCTTTGAAAAAGGCGAAATATCTTGTTGAGATTCTATCTTGGATATTCTGCTATGTTTAACATGATAAGTCGAAGTAGATTCTATATTATGCTGCATAAAACTCATGCTTTTTGTATCTTTAGAATCTTGTGAGGTTGCATTAACAGGCATAGTTGGGCGGATTTTTGATAATTGATTGATGATGAGTGAATCGCCATTTTTAAGCCCATCAAGGATTAAGACTTCATTATTTGGCAGATTCTGTCCTAGCGTTACCCTTGCTATCTCTGCTTTATTGTCCTTTGCGATAAATACATAGCTTCCATCTTTATCTTGCAAAAGGGCGCTTTGTGGTATTGTGATGGCATTTTGTGCTTCAAAGCCTTTTAGTCTCACACGCATAAATTCATTTGGTATAAGTTTGTGTTCATCATTATCCACAATCGCCCTTGCCTTGATTGTAGCTGTTTGTGAATCTAGCACACTATCGATAAAATCTAGTTTGCCCATTTTGCTATACGCTTTGCCATTACCTAACACAAACTCAACTTGTATGCTACTATCCTCCAACCCTCTCATAAAGTAATAATCTCTGCTAGGGATAGAAAACTCCGCATAAATCGGGCTTAACTGCGTAATAGTCGTCAATACATCTTGACCGCTTGTGCCGACAAGATTCCCAACATCATATTTTCGCATACCAGCCCTACCGCTAATACTTGCTACCACATCAGTATAACCTAAATCAATCTTAGCATCTTCAAGGGCTGCTTTTGTATTTGCTAGATTCGCTTGGGCTTGTAAGTAATTTGCCCTTGAAGTGTCATATTGGTCTATCGTATATACGCCCTGCTTATACAAGCTTTCCACTCTTTTCCAGTCGCGATTTGCTTTTACAAAGCTTGCCTCTGCGGAATGATATTGTGCCTTTGCTTGATTCACCTTTGCTTGATAGCGTGCTGAGTCAATCTTAAAGAGTAACTGCCCCTCTTCTACAATATCACCCTCTGTGAAATTCTTTGTTAAAAGTGTGCCTTGCACCCTTGCATATACATTTACACTTTGGATACTTTTTAGTCGTGCTGGATACTCAAAGTTTAAAGCTACATTTTTTGATTCTATATTTTTTACTTGGACTTGCAGGGCTTGGACTTCTTGTGCTTGTTGTGTAGAATCCTTGCAGCCTATAAACATTACAAGCACAATCACACAGAAAATCATAAATGAGAATTGAGAATCTTTCATTGGGTTAGCTTTTGTGATTTTGTATCTTGCTTGTGTGTAAAAAACATAGCATAGCTGCATGTATGATTGTATGCCTTTTTGCATAATCGTTCTCCTTGTTTATAAATGCCTTAATTATCATTTCAATAAAAGACTTTAGATTCTAGCTTGATTTTGTAAATATTTGCGTAGCAAATAATTCTTTTTTGCATACTTTTTAATTTTTTATTTAGAATCTAGCAAGGCATTTTTATACAAGTATTTCAAAATATGGAACTTTTGCTTGAATAAACACATATCAAAATACACTCTTAGTTTTTAGAATAATAAAAATATCAGTAAATATGTAGTCATTTATGGAATCTGAATCTTATGTTAATAGCTAGATTTTATGCCTAGTGTGGCAAACTTGCATACAATCTTACATACCTTAAGAGTCTGGTAAAATATAAGAACTATAGGAAAATATGCTAAAGTCACAATTTCATTTTTTCACTTTAGAATCTTTACTATTTTATATGGCAAAATATGGCAAAAGGGGAATTTATGAGAGTTTTATTTACTAGCACATTTTTTGGCATTTCGCTTTTATATGCAAATCTATACGCAAAGTATTGAATGAATGTGTCAGTGATACGCATAGACAAAGAGGCTGCATTGAGAAAATGTATTGGTCGACAGAAATTGGTGAGAGTGCTATTGTAAGATTTAAATTGCCTTATCGTAACGGCAAAAGAGAGGGATTATATCAATACTTTAATGAGAGTGGAAATCTTGATATTGAGGTATTATACAAAAATGATAAAAAATGGTTTAGAAATAATCACATAGTTCAAATAGATGAGAAGGCTCTAGTTCTGAGACACCATATAAAGATGGTAAAAAACATGGTATAGAAAAAGTGTATAGTGTTGATTATATAAGGACGCTGGTTGGGGAAGGCATACTTATCCATGAAACCCCTTATATAGACGATAAGCAACACGGCATGGAAAAAGAGTATTATGAAGAAAATGGAAAGATACGCAGTGAAGTAGAATATAAGAATGGTAAATTAGAAGGTATTACAAAAGGGTATTATAAAAACGGGCAACTCGCGTATTCTGCAACATATAAAGATGATAAAAGGCATGGTGTAGAAAAGTGGTATTATGATGATGGGGCATTGTTGCGTGAGAGTGCATATATAAATGGAGAGAAAAATGGCATAGAAAAAACATACTATAGAAACGGGAATCTATCATCACAGGCTAACTATGAGAATGGCAAGAGAGTGGGTATTACAAAAACATATTATAGCAATGGGAATCTTTTAAGTGAGAGAGAGTATAAAAAAGATGAAATAGAGACAAAATATTATAATGAGAAAGGGGAAATAGGCTTAGAAGTCATTTTATTGTATCCATTAAGTTTCTATCATGGGCTTAAATTCTCCGTATGTAAAAACGGCAAAGTCCTAACAAAAGACGAACAAAAAGATATAATTAGAATAAGCAATATATTCTCAGATTTTTCGCACGTAATATCATTCTGAGTCGGATGCTATTTGGATTAGCCGACTATCTGACAGACCTATAACAAGCCGAGAAGTATGGTATAACAGATGCAATTACACAATATATGATAAATACCCCGATGTTTGTGGTGAATAATCTAGCTGATTGTGCTATCTCATGCGTGCTGACACACCGGCCTATGATAAGTCATCGCACATGATGGGTGTTGCCATAGCGGTAACGCTAGCAATGATTGTGGATTCTGCGATATTTTTTTGTGTTTTAAAACAATTGGCAACTTTATTCCTACACAAGCAACTTGCCAATCATAATAACTAGAAACTAACCTATATGCTTGATTTGGCTGTGTCCAATACAATGTGTTTCTTTCAGACTCCATGTCATTTAATCTCTGCACTCATTTTTACACAATGCGTATTCCGCATATCTACCAAAACATTACTATAATATTTTTTTTATAATTTACATATTATAGTAAAAAGTGGATTACATATTGACTTATTATCATTTAATATACTATAATGATAAAGTTAATTTGAAATTGTATCAAATTATCAAAATATTTTATTATATAGGAGCATAATATGTTATCAGCTGAAGTTACAAAAAAGTTAAATGAGCAAGTTGCAAAAGAAATGTTTGCATCAAATCTGTATTTAAGTATGAGTTCATGGTGTTTTCATAACAGATTAGATGGTGCGGGGCAGTTTTTATTTTCACATGCAGGACAAGAAAGCGATCATGCTAAAAAGCTAATCACTTATCTTAATGAAACAGATTCTGTTGTGGAGCTACAAGCGATAGAAAAGCCAGAATCTAACTTCAAAAATTTACTTGATGTGTTTGAAAAAACTTATCAACATGAGCTATCAATCACAAAATCGATTAATGATCTTGTAAGTTTTATGCTAGAAAATAAGGATTATTCAACTTTTAACTTTTTGCAGTGGTATGTAGCAGAGCAGCATGAAGAAGAGGCGTTGTTTCGTGGCATAGTGGATAAAATAAAGCTTATCGGCGAACAAAGCAATGGGCTTTATTTAGCAGATCAATACATTAAAACACTTATAGGCAAATAAGTATAGATTCTGTGTAACTCTCAAAGTCTTAATCTAGATTAAGACTTAGCTTTTTTATAAATTTTATTGCAGTAATGAAATTAAAAGATTTTAATTTCATTACTCTCATTGTCATCATCTTTCTAATCACATAATATTTCCAAACATATTTAATGCAGAGAATCCAAGCCATTTTAAGTCATATATCTTAATTAGAATCTATTTTCCAAAACTATCTCAACTTGATAACTCAAAGCATAGTAATTATATATGATTCTGAAAATATATACAAAATAGAGAAATAAAAAACACTCTATGATTCTCACTATCTTACCGCAAGAACCACAAAGTCTTCTAATGCAAAATAAATAATTAAAAAGTATAGGAATACATGAGTACATAAGTAATATCTGTCGATATTTGTCCTGCTGTGCCAATAGTATTATATGGTATCCTAGTAATACCATCAAGCCTACTTCTACCACCATCAAACACCATGCCTAGCCCCACATGAAAGTATCCTAAAAATCCACCATTCTTATAAGTGCCATACCGCTCTGTATATCCAGCACTACTGCCAACAAGCACACCAAAGCCAAATGGCTCTGTCTGGATAAAATCCCACATAACATCCAATCCAACCCCACCAAAATAGCTTGTCTGTGTATTATCAAAAATGCCATTCAGCCTTACGCCAAAAGTCTTATGAAAAAAGTAACTATATCCAAGTGCTACACTCGCATTTACCTGCAATGCTTTCGTATCAACATTATGTGTGAAGTTTATACCCACGCCAACTTGCACGCTGCTTTTTGCCCTACGGATTTTATTGTCAATATCATATTCAAATGAATCTCCACCAGCAAGCTCAAGCTGTTCCACATCAGCTTTTTCGCCCACAGATAAATCACCTTCAGCAAACAACAAAGAGACTACACATAAACACATAAACGGCACTTTATAACAACGCACAACACACTCCAACCAACAAAATCACTAGATTCTAAAATACACTAACTAAACGCCTATACAAGCAAAAGAGATTCCAAAATACCAATCAATATATCATTCTGCATTTTACACATCTGTGGCAAAAATATTTACAAATACAGCGGTTTGCTTGCAAAACTATGGAATGACTAAGCAGAAGATTCTAAACTTACATTGATTTAAGCAAATAGTATTTCTCTAAGAAAATCTATGAAATCCTACTATAAAATAACTCGCAATGCAAGTGTTTTGCATAAATCCCTATTTAAATTACTCATATTTGAATCTCTCTATTAGAATCTAAAAGCACATTGCCTGCTATAATCACAACGGATTAATTTATAACAAAGCCATTCTCTTAAAACAAACAAATGCTATAATAGACAGATTCAAATCTATGGGGGTTATCATTTATGCTACTTTATAATAAACTCTATAAACATACCTTATACATTCTTATCATAAGTATCTTTATAGGCAATAGCGCTAGGGCTTGTGAATCTTTTATTCGCTATATATCCGATGGGGATTTGTTGAATGAAAACATGCCTTTTTATAAAAATATGACCTATTTGAGTGCTATTAGTAATATTTTTGGAGCAGAATATGGATATGGCTTTAGTCTATCTTCACATAGCACAGATTCTATTATGATGGATAGACAACTTCCAGCCCATCATCTTGCATTTGATATAGGGTGGATGGGGATTGGCGGGTCATCTTGTAGAATCTTAAATTTTGGTGTAAAGGGTAGATATGAGTATAGCTTTGATGTAAGAAGTTATGGCACACATAGATTTGGCATTGAGACATATTATCATCCGCCTTTGTTTAACATTCAAGGTTGGCAGGTTGCAAGTGTAGTATTTGGGGTTGGTGGCAGACTTGATAATATAGGCATAAATGGTGGGACATATATAGATGCTGGTATGCTTATTTTACCAAGTAGCCCCGTGCATGCTTCACTTGTATTTAGAAGCGATTTTATCACAAATGCCCCCACGCAACACTCCGTGCAGCTCTCACTTCGCTTTCCATTTGCGGTATATCCAGCTGCTGCTATAACGGCTGTTGCCCTACCGATTTATATCCCAGCTGCTTTGATAGCACCAGCTTTTAATAAGTAAGTGATTAAACTTATAATCCCTAAAAAATCGCAAATTCCACAAGGAAATTATGCTCGATAGGCTGTATATTCAAAGCATTTGGTTGAAAAAAACTCGCACGATATAATAAATTTGCATTAATAACAAAGTATTTAAAAAGTCCAACACCCACTTCTACATAATACCCTGTTGTTTCGTTTAAAGATAGATTCTGTGCTTGAGTATTATTTTTTGCAAAGATTGCTCCACCGCCGATAATAAGCGAAAGAGGCTGTGGTGCATGACGAAAAAGGTTAGTCGTGCTACATGGGAAATGAAAATAAAGCTCCGTCCCAACAAGATGGCTTTTAATAATAGAATCATTAAACATGTATTTAACTCTTACGCCCATATCAAAAATATGATCAATGCCATCAAATGCGTTATAAAAACTCGATAGATAGTTCCACCCCACACTCCCACCGATATTATAGCCTGTGGAATTGCGATTGATACTTGTATTTGTGCCAATGTGAAATGATACAAGCTGCAATGGTCCCCCACCAAGCATACGCCAATCATAATTTCCACCATAATTTTGCGAAAATAAATAATTTGTATTTATAAACATGATAAATAAAACAACATGCAGATAATATTTAAGCATATTGCGAAACATTGCATTCCTTTTTATAGATTTTTTGCAAAGGATTCTATATTGTTTTTGTAAATTTAACATATATTGCTTTGTGGTTGCATAAGGGGGCATTTTGTTTCCAATGAGTAAGTTTCAAAGAAATTATTCTATGTTAAGTTTTATTTTATTTCCCATGCAAATACTTGCTTTTAGGCATTTTGCGGCAAATATAAAGTTTATTTTATAGTTTTCCTATATATCGTATAGACATGTTGTAATGTATCATGCGATAGATTTTTGTTTCACGATCTTTTAGTAATTCAAGTAGAGTGCCTTGTTAGTTTTCTACCAATATCGCAATACTACAATCATCAAAGCTTTTTTGCTCTTTTACTTTTTCTATAAGATTTTCTATATCTTGTTGTTTTTTTGACTTTATCTTGTCCTTCTCTTATTGCTAACATATGTTTTTGCAAAGATTCTATAAATTTATTCTCTCTTTTGCTATATAATCCCTCTGTGCTACCATCTGACATTAATACAAAAGCATGAATATCTTTTTCTTTTATATTTCCTTTTATAATCTTTAATGCTCTTTCTGCATGTTTTGTAGTTACAAAATATGTTTCATTTGCATGTTCTCCATTATCTGGATTTGAGATACATTTAAGTTCATTTCCATAAAGCCCACCAATAGCCCCATCACCTAAATGCCCTATAAGACATTGCTCTCCCTTAATCGCTGCAAACAGCAAGGTAGAGGCTAGGTCTTTTGGTGTACAAACGCTATTAGTAATCTCTTTTTTTATATTTTCTAAAAGAGATTCTAGATTTATTTCTATCTTTTTCTCCATATCCCTATTTTGCATGTTTATTTTATTTGCTATAAAATCCAAACATGTCCTTCTTGTATTCTCTAGTGAATCTAGCACATTTTGTAGCTCATTTATTTTAATACTATCTATATCACTCTCTTTGTAGAATCTCTCTTTAGAGTATTTTTTAATTTTCTCTATTTGTTCTTTTATCTCATTTTTCTTACTATTAAAAGCATTTTTAGCTTTGCTTAATTTTTGTTTTAAGTCATCATGATCTTTTATGTGTGATTGTAGTTTGCTTTTTTTACTCTCTTTATCTTTTATTGCTTTTTCTAGTAAATCTTGTTCTCTTTGTGCGGCTGCTTCATAGCATTGCATGAAGTTTTTAATGATAAGTTTAAACTCTTTCTTTGTTTTTAAAATATGATTATGTAATTCTCCCTGCTGTATCTCTAGCTCATCTTTTTGCTTTTTTAATTTCTCTTGCAGCTCTTTTGCGTGTTTATTTATATCTTTATATACTTGTTTTAATGTTTTAAGTATATCTTGTCCTATTTTCTCTAAGTCTTTTATAATGTTTGCAATCTTTTCTTGCTTGTCTGCTTTAATATCATTCATACTAGATTCTATTTTGCTTAATAATCCTTTTAGGCTTCCATTTTCTTGTGATATAGAATCTTGCATGTATTTACACAAAGATTCTATATCTTTAATACCACTTAATTCATCTTCTTTAGAGAAAAAATTTAGAAATTTCTTAAAAAATTTTTTTAAAGATTTTTTATGCTGTTTCTTTAGGATTTTAATATAAAAAATTCTTAAATTATTTATCCTTTCTTTATATTCCTGCCAATACTCTTCTATATCGGTTTGTAAATCCTTGCGATAAGAGTCATGTTCTCTTTTGCTTTTATCCTTGCGATTATGCAATTCTCTTATATCCTTATTTAATGAATCCACTTTGCATTCTAATTCTGCCTTATAATTAAAGTCAATATTACAACACACACTATTAAGATCATTTCGACCTTTTTCCAATAGTCTCTGAATCTCCTTATACGCCCCATCTTTTAGCTCATTTGTTCTAGTTTCACTCTCTTTTATAAGCTCATTATTAATGGATTCTAGAATCTCTTTTGCTACTACACTAGGCTCAGCTTCTGTATAATATCTACCGAAGTTATCTCTCATAAGATTTGCCACAACCCTGCTTGTTCTCTCTGCTCCATAGTGAGACAGCCTTGCACTTCCAGCACCATCACATAGTGTTATAATGCCAATATCAGAATCTATAAGGCTATATGCCCTATCTTGACATGGTGTCTTTGAGCCTACATGACTTCGCCCTTGTGTTTCATAGCAAATAGAGATAAATTCCTGCATATATTCTCCTTAAAATCTATTGCAATACAATGCTTTTATAGTGTTCCCCAACCACTTGTATCAGGCAATTTAATTTCTTCGCCCGGCTTTGAATGCGAAGTGATCGCTACACTTTGTGATAACCATTGAAAAAACTCTGGGAAATTTAATCCTTTTAGCATTATGGGTGCTCGTTTTGGCGAAAAATGCTTTAATACTTCCAAATTGCATCCATCTACACCAATTGCAAACACGGTAAGCTTTTTGTTGTTAGCCAAATCGCTTGCCCTTTGTGCAGCATTTGTATAATTATCTGTTGGTGCTCCATCTGTGATTAAAACAAGCCAAGGTTGAAAATATTCAACACCATTGTCTTGATATTCCTTTTTTCTACCTTCCAATAAATCCAAAGCCATAGTTACAGCACTTCCCATAGGCGTATTTCCACCTGAAGAAAAGCTAGGCGGCATCTCTTCTGCTATACTTTGAAAATCTTGCCTACATTCTACACCATTATATCCAAATGTAACGATACATACATCAGCGGATTGTTTTGCCACAACATCATTGTTGATTGCTTCATAAAATAGCTTAACACCCTCATTTAACTGCATAATGGGACTGCCGCCCATAGAGCTACTTGTATCAAGGCATAGACACACAGGCACTCTTTTTGTGGGATTATCTGCCAACTCATTAACGATTTCTTCATTTAAATCACTCATGCTAACTCCTACATTAAAATATTGCGGCTTAAACCGCTAAAATTTGGATTTAATAAATTTTAATTCACTTAAATATAACAAACAATTCCCTATCAATAAATCCAAAGTTTAACACTTTAAGCAATACAGGCAATTATAAACTCTTGTGAAATTTTTCAAAATGCTTTAACCATATTTCTGGTTTTAAAATATTTTTTTCATCTGCATATTTTCCACCTTTTTGAAAAGTTTGATAAAAACACTCCTGCAGTGTCTGGTCTAGCTTTTCCCAATACTCCTGCCCTTTATCTGGGGCTTTCCCACTATTGCCACCGACAATGTATGGGAATCTCATTTCTTTTTGAGATTTATCCCTATCACTACCCTTGCAATCATAGGGGTATCTACCTACATGTGCGAGTAGAAATAGAAATACTGCAATCGCATAATATTCATCTGCTAAATTTCGCATAAATTTATTCATGTTTTTACCTCTGTGGGATGGGTGCAAAAATGCCTCTGTTGTTACAGGGCAGGGAAATTTATCTATTTGAAAGCTATCGCAATCTATAAGTGAAATATTATTGTCCGTGTCAAAAAGCACATTATTAGGATTAATATCCCCAATAATAATGTCTTTTTCATGTAGTTTTATGTTTAACTTCAAAAAATTAATACACATTTCAATTAAATCTTTATAGTTGCAGTTTGGGTAATGCTTATTTCTCTCCTTGCTACCACCTAAAATATATTGTATTGGCTTACCTTTTGCCCTATTCATTAAAAACCCAATCCACTCATTATTGTTATTATATAGCGTTTTTAGTGGTAGATATATATGTTGCTTGGAATATTCATCAAGCTTTACTTCTTCAAACTTTTTTAGTTTTTGTTGTGTGTATTTTGGGACTTTTAATTGATCTTTGTTGTGTTCATCTGTTTTATAAATCTTTGCTAAATAGTTAGAATCTGTTTCATATACAATGCCTTCCCCACCTTTTGCTAATTCTTTTGTAAGCTTTATGGCGACCGGTTTGTTCTTGTCTTTATAATGTATTGTTTCATTAAGTGCCGGAATGTTCCCCTTTATTTTTATTTTGTCTGTATTTAGTTTTTTTGTTTGTGTTCTATGTGTTTGCGATTTAGTTTTGCCTTTATTAAAGAAACTAAAATCCTTTTTGCCGAAAAATACCGCCGTCTTTTTACGCCTTAATACTTGATTACCCGTTATAATATCGCCAACTATGACTAAAATCTTTTTGTTTTTATTTGCAAGTATGGCTTCATTTATAGTATTATATTCTTGACTAACTACAATGTATTTTTGTATTCCAAAATATTTTTTGTAGATTCTAGGATCTCCTTGTAATTTTTCAAATATGCTATATGGTAAATAAATTCTCTTTTTGAGTTTTTTCAAAATTGGTTCTAAAACCAAATCATACTCATTATCAAAGGATATTTTGGCAAGTGAATATCCATCAATAAGCAATAAATCATGCTGAATAAAAAGTGATTCTAAGTCGAGTTTCTGAGACATGATGTAACCAAATAAAAACCAAGATAGTTTAAATAAACTTAATTAATCTCAGGATTCTACAAAAAAAAACAACAAGTCAAGTATTTCAAAATAGTCAAATTCCATATTATTTTTTGTGGCTTATCTTTGGTATTTTTATTTATAGGGAAAAACTGAAATTAAATTATATAATTATTAGTAAGCTAGTGTTATTAATGGTGGTAAAAAATTGAATTGTAGTATATAGATACATATGGGTAGCTTGCTGAAAATTCTTAATGTAAAGTTTTGTAAGTGTTTGGGAGTGAAACTTAATCACTATTTACATTTATAAGGCGATTTTCAAGCTATCCTTTAAAAAAATTCTGATAATCTTAACGCTTGTCATAAAAATAAGAAGCCTAGATCTATTCGTGTACCTGTGTTGTTTCTCTAGTTTGGGGGGCTTGGTTATTGCGTATTGATCAATATTAGCTAATTCTCATGAAAAAGTATTCATGCACCAAAAATTGTCTAACCAAGACTCTTGCAGAGTTTTTCTTCATACTTTTTCTAGAAACTATATAATACGCTACTATTTCCCCATATATTATCAAGAGATACTAGTTTCTATCAACAAATATTTTACTTCTTCGTTTCCAAATACTCTTCATAGCTGCCGCGGAAGTCAATCATTTTTGTGCCACCATTTTTAGAATCAATAACAAGTTCTATGATTCTATTCGCATATGCACCGATGAGTTCTCTATCATGACTTACACATATTACACCGCCTACATAGTTATAAAGGGCTTCGCCTAATGCAATGATGGCTTCTAGGTCAAGGTGGTTTGTCGGCTCATCTAAGAGTAAAAAATTGCTTTTAGCAAGCATGAGTTTTGACAGCATGATTCTATGTTTTTCACCACCACTTAATGCCCCCACGCTTTTTTCTTGCTCTTCGCCATTAAATAGCATTCGCCCAAGTGATGTCCTAATCTCATTAGAATCTACACTTTTATCAAATGCCCTTAGCCATTCATATAGCGTTTCTTCGCCTTTGATAATCTCGCTTGTATCCTGCGGGAAGTAGCCCATTTCAATAGTCGCTCCCCATTTTACTACGCCGCTATTTTGCTGTAATTGCTCTGCTAGAATCTTACAAAGTGTGGTTTTGCCAACGCCATTTGCACCGATTAATGCGATTTTATCACCGGGCAAGACATTGAGATCTAGATTCTGAAATATTACTAAGTCGCCATAAGAGTGGCTAAGATTCTCAACATTTAACACTTCATTGCCTATATTTCTTTTAATTTTAAAAGCAATGCTTGGGTCTCTTCTGCTTGATATTTGCAAGGCTTCAAGGTTTAGTTTATCAAGCTGTTTTTGCCTTGAAGTTGCCTGTTTTGCCTTACTTGCATTTGCACCAAAGCGGCGGATAAAGTCTTCTAACTCCGCTTTTTCCTTTAGCTTTTTATTTCTCTCCATTTCCTGCTGCTTTGCGATTAATGTGCTTGCGATATACCAATCATCATAATTACCGCTAAATTCTCTCAGTGTTTTAAAATCAAGGTCTAAAATATGCGTGCAAACCGCATTTAAAAAGTGCCTATCATGGCTAATAACTACAAGTGTGCCCTCATGTCTTCTAAGATTTTCTTCAAGCCATGCAATAGCACTTAAATCAAGGTTATTTGTCGGCTCATCAAGCAGTAATACATCTGGCTTTGGAAATAAAACTTGTGCTAATAGAATCTTAAATTTATCCCCGCCTGTGAGTGTTTTCATTAATTCATTATGTGTATTTGCTGGGAATCCTAAGTCCTCTAGAATCTTTTCAATCACAACTTCACATTCATACATAGGATCTTCTTCCACGCAAATCATCTCAAGCTCACCTAAACGAGAATTGATTTTATCATCGCTTAAATCCGCTGTTGCATACAGATTCTCTTTCTCTTTTACCGCGTCATATAGCCTTTTATTGCCAATCAGCACAGCATCTTTCAAGCTTAAATCTTCAAATGCGTATTGATTTTGACTTAACACACCAAGACGCAAACCGCTATTTAGCACAATATCGCCACTACTTGCCTCTATCTCACCACTTAGAATCTTAAGAAAAGTCGATTTACCTGCACCATTTGCCCCAATAAGCCCATATCTCTTTCCACTATCAAGCTTTATATTTATATTTTCAAATAATGTTTTTGTTGCATAGCGCATACTCACATTTATTGCTTGTAACATAGCATTCCTTAGTATTAATTTTAAATAAAGTTACAAAATTTAACACTTTAATGTAATTTTAACATTAAAATATGTATAATCATCAAATTAACCCGAAACTTTGATTCTAGCTATCAAAGACTACTTAAAGGATTGATTATGCAAGCCGCTTCAGATTCTAATACACAAAAAAATGGTGCTAAGATTGAAAACTTTCGCAGAAAGCGACATATAGGCTACATTATACTCACAATCGTGCTTTTAGTCGTCCCTTTCATTCGTATCGGGGAAGCACAAAATCATATCTTTTTGCTCTCTTTTGACCATAAGGTATTGCATGTGCTAGGCATTGAGTATAGCATACAAGAATTTTATGTTATGACTTTTATGCTTATGATGCTTTTTGTTGGTATCTTTTTTATGACCGTTATGGCGGGGAGATTTTGGTGTGGTTGGGGCTGTCCGCAGACTATTTTCCGCTCTGTGTATCGTGATATTATTCAAACTCAACTACTTGGATTAAGAAAGAAAATATCAAATAAGCAAGAAGTCTTAAAGCTTGACACACCGATGAAAAAGTTTAAATATGTGCTAGGCATTGTGCTTTTTGCATGTATTGCCCTTATTGCTACTGCTGACTTTTTATTCTTTTTTGTTCCGCCAGAAGATTTTTTTGTATATGCTAGAGATTTTGAAGAACATAGAGTTTTACTTGGATTTTGGCTTGTTGTTGCTTCATTTATGACGATTGAGGTCTGCTTTATCGCTGAAAAATTCTGTATCTATATGTGTCCTTATGCAAGAGTGCAGTCAGTCTTTTTTGATAACGATACGCTTATGTCTATCTATGATACAAAAAGAGGGGGATTGTTATATAACCCAAATGGCAGTGCAATAGGCATTGCACCTAAAAAGCAAGACCCACATAATGAATGCACGAATTGTCAAAGTTGTGTGAAAGTGTGTCCAACGCATATTGATATTAGAAAAGGCACACAGCTTGAATGTATCCATTGCTTAGAATGCGTTGATGCGTGTTCTGCTGTTATGGCGAAGTTTAATCTACCAAGCCTTGTTACTTGGAGTTCACCAAATGCTATGGAGAAAAAGACAAAGCCAAGACTTTTAAGGGCTAAAACTATTGCATATATGGTGATATTGACACTTATATTTGGATTGCTTATTTTTGTGGGTAAATCTCATAAGAGTATGCTATTAAATATCACAAGAGCATCAGAGCTTTATATCGTGCGAGAGAGTGGTGCGATTGATAATGTATATAAGTTTGTCGTGCAGAATATTGATAGAGAGCCACATACTTTTGCTTTTGAAGTAGATGGTGATATGGCAGATAAGTTTGAGATTATCATGCCAGATTATAAGGATAAAAAGGAATTTTTAATAGAGCCAAATGATGCGAAATTCCTTGTTGTTATATTGCGTGCAAAGGGCGATTATAATGATTCGATAGATACGGACAAAAACATGCCGCTTACAATTAAATCTTATGCAACTGATAATAAAGAAGGCATTAATATTAAATACAACACATTCTTTATGTATCCAAGCAAAGCTATTATTGAGAAGAAGTTGCATAAATAACTTTTAGTTTATGGTGCAGCATGAATAGATTCTATACAACAAAGAGCTATTCATGCATAAGAATCTTAAATCTTCACTAAAAGATTTAAGCGATACTGAAAGATTGATGAAAATAGGCATTGTAGGACGCGTAAAAGCTGGTAAAAGCTCTCTTTTAAACGCAATCGCTTTTAATGGGAAAAATGTATTACCAAAAGCAGCTACACCCATGACTGCGGCATTAACAGAGATAGGCTATGGAGAAAAGTTTGCTATTGAAGTGGATTTTTTCACAAAAGAAGATATTGCTAATATTAAAAAAGATTCTGAACTTTATGAAACAGAGTTTAAAAGAATTACACAGGAAAAAATAGAAAACTTAAAGAAGAATAAAAAATATGCGAGTAAGAGTGAAGCAGAACTCTTGCAAGACGCACAAAGAAGAACGACAAGTGAGCTTTCAGAATCTCGCATGGCTGCAAGTAAAGATCAATATGATAGGATAAGAAAATCTGGCATTGATATAAATAGCTTAGATTCTCATAAACAAGTTATATTTGATAGTTTAGAGGATTTACAAAAATCTTTAGAAGAGTATGTTGGCTCTAGTGGTAAATATATGCCTTTCACTCGCAATGTTAAAATCAAGTTTCAAACAGATAGCTTTAAAGATGTAAATATTATAGACACGCCCGGAGTAAATGATCCCGTAGTATCAAGAGAGCAGAGAACAAGAGATGAGCTAGGCAAATGTGATGTGATATTTATCGTATCGCCTGCTGGGCAGTTTATGAGTAACGAAGACTTGGACTTAATGGATAGAATCACGCATAAAAATGGCATAAGAGAGCTTTATGCGGTCGCCTCAAAAGTTGATACACAACTTATGGGTAGCATAAAAAGTGATGCAAATGGTGATTTTAAAGTGGCACTAAATCGTGTTAGAAGCGTATTAGCAGGTGAAATGGTAAAAAGAATAGATGGGTTAAAAAAGAGTAACCCAGAAGTAGGCGATGCCTATGATAGTCTATTACAAAATGGCGATGAAAGCGTAATATGCACCTCTGGTATCTCTACAAGCATAAAGAAAACTTAGATGATGAAAGCAAACTTGATGAGATAGAAGCACATACAATAAAGCTTTTAAGGACAAATTATCCCGAAGAATTTAATAGCGATAGAAGCAAAACAGAAGCAAACTTAGATGAGTTAGCAAAAATTGCTGAATTAAAAACGATTCTAGATAAGGTAGCAGGGCGAAAAAATGAAATCATGCAGCAAAAAGTGCAGGATTTCAGCAAACAAAAAGCAGAAATTGTAGATAAATATCTACAAGATTTAGTGAAGTATGTCGGTGAACTAAAAAGTGAGCTAGAAAGCACAGATATAAAAGAGCTAGAAGAACAAAGAAAGCAAATACAAAATACAAAAGAAACAGCGAGTATGGATGTAAATCTAGCCTATCAAAATACCCTTAGCTATTTTGAAAGAGATTTAAAAGATAGCCTTATTAATAAACTCAATGCAAAATATAGAGAGGCAACAGGCGATGTGGATAATGCTGAAAGCGTGGAAACCAAAACAGAAACTTATGAGGTTAGCACATCTAAGTGGTATAATCCTTTTAGTTGGGGTAGCACCAAAACAGAAACCGAAACATATTCTGTAACAACAATTAGAACAGGTGCTGTAAAAAGTGCGTTGAGTAATTTGATAGAAAATATAGAACAAGAAATTAGAGATAGTAATTTTAATGCTATGCAAAGCTTTAAAGATAAAGTGCCAAAAGAGATTATCCCAGCATTAAGAAAATCCATTATTGATAATGGTGGTGATGAAACAAGTATTAATATCAATCGTTTGCGATATATCTTGCAAAGCATAGTAAATTCTATAGACCTGCCAGATATATCCTATACAAACCACAGACTACCAGAAGGAAGTGGGACACTAGAGGGATGGGCAGCAGAATCCTTTATGGAAGAAGCAAAAAATTTCATTGCTACACTCAAAAATGAAGTAAAAGAAGATATTACAAAACACGCAAATCGTATTTTACAAACATTAAAAAAAGTGGAGTTAGGTAATGAACTCTTTAGCGAATATGATAAGCAGCTAGAACAGCTTAAAAATGATATAGAAAACAAAACACAAGCAATAACAGAGCTTCAAACCATCACAAAAGAGCTATCAGCAATCCGCTAAGATTATCCACACTTGAAATCTATGTATATTCAAGATGTGGCAAACTGCATTGTAGAATCTATGAGATTAATTGAAATCTAGCTTCTACAAACATGATAAATCACAACATAAACTTTACCAATTTTCCTTATTTTATATTTCACATTCATAAAATCATGCAAATAAAAAGAAAAATCATAGAATGTCGCTAGAATGTTTATACAAAACGATTCTAATTTTAAGATTCTAATATAAAGAGAGGTTATGTGATGAGTGCAAATACATATCATTCACCAACAGACTATCATGATTCTATCGTTACGCATTTGAGTGATTCTCAATTACGCACGAATCTCAAGTCATCAATGGACGCTTTAAAGGCAAATAGAAAAAGGCTAATTGCTAGTCGCTATTATGATTGGGAGGGTTTGCGTGAGCTTGGCAGACAAATCAAGCAAAGAGCGTTAAGTAATCTACCCGAGCTTTTAGAAAGGTTTGAATCTAATGCTACAAAGCAAGGCATAAAAGTGCATTGGGCTAAAGATTCTAAAGAAGCAAATGAGATTATCTATAATCTTGCAAAAGAGAAAAATGTAGATACTATCCTTAAGGGTAAATCTATGGCAAGTGAAGAGATACATTTAAACGCGTTTTTGAAAGAAAAGGGTGTAAAAGCAGTAGAGACTGATCTAGGTGAGCTTATAATCCAGCTTATAGATGAGACACCGGTGCATATAGTAGTCCCTGCAATCCATAAAAATCGCAATCAAATAGGAAAGATTTTTGAAGAGAATCTTAAAGTAAGCTTTACAAATGTCCCAGAAGAGCTAAATGGCATAGCAAGAGTGCATTTGAGAAATCAGTTTCAAAGTTTTAAAATGGGCTTAACAGGTGTGAATTTCGCCATTGCAAATGAGGGGGCTATTTGGCTACTTGAGAATGAGGGCAATGGGCGTATGAGCTCTAGTGCATGTGATATACATGTAGCCATTTGTGGTATTGAAAAGATTGTAGAAAGCTTTGAAGATGCGTGTGTGCTAGATACTCTGCTTGTGCCTTCTGCCACTGGAGCACCCATTACTTGCTACAACAATATTATCTCAAGCCCACGAAAAGAAAACGAGCTTGATGGACCAAAAGAAGTGCATATCATTATGCTTGATAACAATCGATCAAAAATGCTAGCCGAGCCTCATTTTCATAAAGCCCTAAGCTGTATCCGCTGCGGGACTTGTCTTAATCACTGCCCAGTGTATGATAAAATCGGGGGACATTCCTACCTTGTAACCTATCCCGGACCTATTGGCGAAGTCATTTCGCCACAGATTTTTGGGCTAAATAATTGCGGCTATATGACAAATTTATGCAGTCTTTGTGGGCGTTGCAGTGAGAAATGCCCCGTTAAGATTCCATTAGCTGAACTCATACGCGATTTACGCAGTGAGAGAGTAGGACAAGGGCGTATGAAAATAGCGGGCTATCATGAGACACAAAGAGATGTTAAAGAGCAAAAAATGATGCAGCAGTTTAGCAAAGCAGCGACTAATGGCTTTAAATGGCGTATGGCTTTCAAAATGATACATATTTTCTCACCATTATTGCGATATGTAGCACCTTTTTCATTCGTGCAGAAAAGTATGCTTGGCAAATGGCTACAAAACCATGAGTTGCCAACACTAAATGGGAATCTCCATGCAAAAGTAAAGAAAATGAAAGGAGTAATCTATGAGTAGAGATAGCATTTTACAAGCAGTGAGAGAAGCAACTCGCACAAATCCTATACAATCAGTTAAGCCCACACATTTTGACACAATGATATATGATAGAGAGAATCTACTCTCTGTCTATACGCAGTATCAAAAGGCAAATATGGCACACCTCATAACTACGACAAAAGATTCTCTAGTAAATAGCATTAATGAGATTATTAAAGAATGCGATATTAAAGAATTGCTTTGTGCGAAAAATATCGCAAATATGAAAGATTCTATTATGCAGTCTTTACAGACACAAACCCTGCTGTATGATACAAGCGTAGATTCTATGCGTGATAAGCTTTTTAGCATTGAAGCAAGTATTCTGCACGCTCAAGTAGGCGTAGCAAATTTGGGTATAGTGGGACTTGGGACAAATGAGTGTAATCCTAGATTAGCTTCTCTTGTGGTGAAAACTTGCATTATTTTATTGCATAAAGAAACTATTGTGCCAAATCTTTTTTCTGCATTTAAGATACTAAAGACTAGCGGACAAGATTCTAATCTACCAACAAATATTGTATTTCTAGCAGGACCTAGCAGGACAGCTGATATTGAGTTACAAACCGTTTTTGGTGTGCATGGACCACAGAATGTTTATGTTGTGTTGTATGAGTAAAATCTAAAGTGTTTGGAGATTTTTTTACATGTTGGTTGCCATTTTAGTGTAATATAGTCTATTTGTATGTATATTTTTATAGTAAAAGTGCTTCAAAGTAAAATTGCTGTGATCCCAACACACAAAGATTCTAAAAGTTTGCAACAAGACATAGTGTAAGCATTCTATAATTAAGTGCATAAAGTTTTTTAATAATTTACTCTACAATAAACACCACTCAACTATTTAAGCATCTCGCACAAAAGCTTTTTACCCCTTTCAACTGCGGGTTGATTATAGGTTTGTATGCCAAAAATGCAGCCAACAGCTGAAGTGAGCAGCTCATAATACATGATAAGACAGCCGATATTTTCTTCATTTAATAAATCAATCTCAATGCAGTCAATAGGCAAACCCTCATCTTGCAAAACACGCATTGTAGCCTTTTTTTGTGTCGCAAGTAGTTTAGCGAAAGAAATTGTATTTACAAAATCAGTTTGCTCTAATCCTTGCAATTTTATATCAGGTATCACAAGCTCATTATACCCCTCTTCTTTAATGCCTAAAAAAGTAATGGTTTTATCCTGCTTACCCTCTAAAATAAGCTGCAAAAATGAATGCTGGTCGATACTACCTATAAGGCTAATAGGCGTTAAGCCAATCTTTTTAGAATCCATATCAATCTTGCCTAAGCTCTCCCCCCATAGCTGCACATACCAAAGATTAAAATCTCTAAAAGAACTAGAATATGAAAACAAAATATTCATCGGTAAAGTATCATGATTTTTTGCCATAAATTGTGCTTTTTCTAATATATGCTCTTCCTCTCTTTTAAGAAAAGAGTCTTGCAAATCTCTTGCCCCTTTAAGTATAGAATCTACCTTATAGCCAAGCAGCATTAAAGGCAAGATTCCAACCGCACTAAGCACACTAAATCGCCCACCAATATTGCTTTCAATCCCAACGCTATACACGCCATTTTGCTTTGCCCATGTATCAAGTGGCGAGTTTGTATCTGTGATGATAAGTAGGCGATTTTTCACACAAGATTCCAAAAGATTATACCGCCAAATGCAATATTTCATCAAAGAAGTAGTCTCAATCGTCATGCCAGACTTTGAAATCACGATAAAAAGCGTGGTGTGAAGTCGAATTTTTTTCAGTGATTTTTGTATCTTTAAGGGATCTGTATGTTCTAAAAACTTCACTGCGATATTATTTCTGTGTGGCAAGTGATAAAGCATTGTATCAATGGCTTTTAAGCCAAGTGAGCTTCCACCTATGCCAATGATTACAATATGCGTGAGATCCTTTAGCACCGCACTATTATGCTGCATATATGCAAGGGAATCTTGCAGGGCTTTTGTCTCATAGGGGAGATTATAGTAGCCGCTTTCTTGCTGCTTTTTTTCATTGAGTAATTTTGTAAAGATTTCATCTCTCTCACTCTTAGACTCGTCTGTATTTATAGCTAGATTCTTAAAGCCTAAATGAAACTTTACCATGATATTTCCTTGTGCTTACGAGATTTAAGATTTAAAACGCTATGATAAATCTTTTATTCTACAAAAAAAGTGTGAATATATAAAAACAGATTCTAAAGTTTTGTCAAAATGCACCAAATGGAATTAGAATCTAAGGCTTAGTGATTATCATAACTAAGCCTTTGGGTGAAGTATCTACCAATATGGAATCTAAAAAGATTCTAAACGAGATTTTTCGCCTTTTTTCAAAGGTTCAAAATGACAGATATAGAGATTTTTCACTAACGCTCAAAATGACAAAAAAGAGTCTCAAAACAACAATGTATCAATGTATTTTATCATACTCACTCTCCCGCTTGTCATACTAATCCTTTAGGCAAATATCTAAAAATCTAGAATCTACGAAAGATTCTAAAAAAGAATATTTCGCATTTTTAAAAAATTAAATATAACGATATGCAAATTCAAGATTCTATCCCTCATGGCAATAAGTAAGCAGAAGAATAACAAACACAAAAAGACTCTTTAACAAAGACATCAATACAGATTTAAACCATCAACAACACCCATCTAAGCTTCCTATAATCATATATGCGATATACTTCACTCTTTCAATATAAGTTTATAAAAGGTGTTTTGTGTTATATTTTAAAATCCTTAGCAGCATATCTGATTCCAATGTGTTTAGAATATCGAGAAAGGCATATTGGTTTATGGTTTTAGTTGAGTTGGCTATATATATTATGATAATAGTGTCATTTTTAGTATGGGCAAATTACATTGGCACTTATACATTGGCAGCAAAGTTAAAAAACTATATTGGATTCATACAATTCTGTGCTATGTTGTTGGGATTATTATACGCTTTTATGAGTATGGTAAGAGGAGCTATGAGAATACGCGATGTGGGATTTAGCGCTAAATACTACTATATTGGTTATTTGGTTGTTATAAGTCTAGCTTTCATTGATTTGATAGTTGAATTTAATCAAGAAGTAGCAATATTATTAAAACTTATTATTTTAGGCTTTAATATTGTGGTTTTTATATTTACACTCATGCCTACAGGTAAAGATGCAGAGCGATTTGGCACATTACCTACCTTTGAGAGTGGCTTTACTAAAGGGGCAATAACAACAGGCATTGCATTATGTCTTATCTTTTGTGTGATAATTGCAAAGCCCATGTATGCAAAAATGACACATATTACTGGCTGTCAAATCGAGGAAAATGGCAGGACAAAAAATCTTGGAGTGTTAGGATATGATTATAAATATTTTGGTGAGTTGGCAGAAGGTGAAGATATAATTTGGGATTTTCGGACTCATTTTAGAATGATGACAAATAGAGAAGGACTTAAATATGACTTTACCACAAGGATTATGATACCGCCATTTGAACGATTAGTGCCTAAGGATTTTTCCAATGGAATCTTGCGTTGTTACAACAATAATACGGACAATGAAAAATATATAGAAATACCACTCAAAGACCATAAGATTCATGGTGATGTTTGGATAAGTCAATATAAAGAGCCACTTATTGTGCCATTTACAGAAGGTAGGATTAGTGATGGGAGTATAACTATTTTTGATATATCAGGCGAACAAAAAGAGATACGACACTATAAAGATGGCAAACTTGATAAAATAAACTTTTTTACGGATATATACCATGACAGCTATGAAATAAACTTCATTGATGGTAAACCACATGGGATTGTAACCGCTATAAGCGGTGATGGAAATGTTTATTTGCATGGGTTAAGTTTTGGGATTTTGGGAAAGAACTGCTTTATGTTTAATGGATATTGCGTAACAAGACTAGAAATCAGGGGCAATAAGGAAACATTCTATAATAGAAATAATAAAAAGACAACAAGTTTGTACGAAGACCCACGAGATCCTATTAAAATTTATTATGATAAGTCTGGAAATATAAACCTTGTTAAAGAGTCTTTTTGGGGTATGCAAAAAGAGGTTTATTTTTATGATGGTAAGCCACGAGTAATGAAAAAGTATGATCGACATATCTTCTATGCAGGCTATATCTTTAGAGATGATGGTATAGAGGAATTTAAGGGTAATGGTAAGGAAGCAGAGAGGCAGTTTAATGACTATGTGCATCTTGTGTTAGGTATAGATTTAAGTGATATAGATGAGTTTTAGTTATTGTCGTTTTTAAAGAAAATAGAATCTAAAACATTGCCTTTTATTAGCTCTATGCTTTGATTACAAATATAAAATCTAATTTGCTATAATTCATTATGAAATTAAGACATAAGGCATGGAGTAAAAACTAATGGCTATATATGATGAAAATGCGATAATTACAACCGCAACAACATATTTCAATAACGCAAAAAGATACATTAGAAAGAAAGATATGCAAATCTATCATCGCACTAAAGCCTTAAGTAAAAGCGATATGGATTTTTTAGAGCAATTTATGCTGATACATATTAAAAACATAGAAAAAGGCTCAAAGATTCCGCAAAATTTTTACGCTTTTTTAGATAATTTCATACTCGATAATTTATTTATTAAACACTTTTTTTCAAGCTTTGAGATGCTTAGACTTATTTGCTATCGTTTTTCAATATTGCCAAGTCATGCACTATTAAAGGATACAAAAAAGGGCTGTGATAAGATTCTAACAAGCAATATAAAAAAATATAAGCCACATAAAAAAGCAAAGAATTTACTCTATGTTTTTACACCACTTCCAAACCTACAAAGCGATATAGAATCTTTTATAAACACTTGTTTAGACCTTTTCACACAAGATAAAGTAAATGGGCTTATTATAAATCCTTTAAATCTTATCTTAAACATAGATTTTAAAGATCAAACACAACGCATTACAGAGCTTAGTGCCAATCTGCAAACACTTTTAAATAACTCAAATGCAAAAATGCTTATCCTTGATAATGACTGCGAGAATCTTTTTGTGCTTTTAGCGAGTATAGAAAATGCGGTGAAAAACATTAGCTATCCTGTTGATATTACGCTAAGTTTGCCTAGCTATCATTTTATGTCATTGGAAGCCCTAGATTATATCGCCGAGCTAAGCAAAAAGCTATGTGCTCAAAATAAGGCAAAGCTATGTGTAAGACTAAAAGACTTAGACTATACCTATGATATTATGGAGTTTAAAGTCGCACATACCCGCTCTATTAATACGCATTTTACAAATAAGGCAAATGCTAGAAGTAATTTAATCGCTTTGATTACAAAATGCTTTCAATATAAAGAGATTCTAACCTGTCATATAACAAGCACAAATATGTTTATTATCGCCCTTGCAAAAAGCCTTGATATGCAAATACGCTTTGAGATAGAAGCAAGTCTTCACTATCCATTGTATAGAATCTTAGCTAAGCATGAAGCACAGCTATTTAGCACAAGCTATTTTACTACGCAATTTAGCGATATGATTGCTTTGAGATTAAAGGGGGTGCATACAAGTCTTAACTATGGCTTACTTGATTATATCTCAATGCTTTATAATAAACAAGAATGGGAGAAAAAGTCTAAAGCTTTCCTGCAAAGTCTAGCCCAGAGTAAAAAAGATGAGATTAAAAAAGAATATAGCCTTAATGCCCTAAAAGATTCTACGCTTTTAACTCAAACACAGCAATATAACTTTGAAACCTTTGACTATACGCTAAGAAAGCCTTTAGTATTATCTCAAATGATGCTTTTAGCAAATTTATCTAATAAAGATTCTAATACAGAATCTAGCAAAGATTCCATTGATACAAACAAGCAAATCTCATTTCTAAAAGACTTAGAAAACCTGCAAATATCTATGCCAAATACAAATAAGCTAGAAGATATTTTATACCTAAACGCACAAGATATGCACAGACTAAATATGCAAAGTATGAATAATGCCCCAGCTACATTTTCACTCTATGCAGAGAAAGAAAAAGAAGAATTAGCAAAAGCACAAAAAATGCAAGAAGAGATTCTGCAAAATAGAAGTAATATCATAACTTCTATCATCGGGCGATTAAAAGAATGCATACCAGCCCTTTTTGCAACACTTTGTGAGCTATATCCAAACACACCACAAAGCATTTATGAAGAGCAAGTCTATATGCTACTTGATAGCTTTAAATACTATGCTTACGCTTATAAGCAACTCCTGCAAGAGACAGAATCTGTCTTACTCATGCCGCTTGGAAATATCTTTATCCATACCAAAAAACTTGCTATACATGAGATTGGTGCAGTAATAGCAAGTAATATTATGATAGGCAATGTCTCATTCTTAGAAGATTCTATAATCGCTAGAATCTTTTATTATCTTTTCACGCCTATATTTGATTTCTGCCCGTTTTTATGTGTAATGGAGAGTAAAAGGGTAAGAGAGAAAGAATTTATAGATTATGAAATCATTACAAAACAAGATTTTATGAAATTACAGGCGAGTGAGAAAACAAGCAACTTTTTAGTATGGGATAAAGGCATTAGTGTTATATTTATCAGCTCATTTTATGACATACATGAAGCAGCAAAGGAAGTGCAGTATATGCGATTTAGCTTACACGCACAAATTCTAATCTATACAGATTCTTATATCTATGAGGTAGCAAAGCAGATTTTTATCCCCTCACAAGTTACACAAACAAGCCTTGCAGATTTAATCGCAAACCTGCCAGAAGACACTTCAAATTTTAGCCTTTTTACTTACAATAAAGCTGAAATGAATTATGCGACAAATAAGCTAAAGGTATCAATCTGTATTAATGGTGCGTATAAATCAAAGCTTGTATCAGGCACACCACGCACATTTTCACCGGGCTATTTGCAGCCCTTTGGTAGCAAACTCTTGCTTGGCAAACTCGTGCAGACAAGCCCTAATAGTGTGATTTTACATAATAGCTTGTATTCGGATATTATTGGTTGCTTTAGTGAGATTTTGAGTGCTGATGAGATTGAGTTTCTCTATAATCTTAATCACAATTACAGCCAATTTTTAAAGAATATCGCACGCACAGCAAGTCTTGATAATATCTATGAGACAAAAAAGCCATATAGCATGTGTGTGCGTGTGTATGAAAAAGATGATTTTTTCCATGTATGTGTGATTATGCTTATTAGCTTTTTACTCCAAATACAAACACGACTTAGCTTTACAAAAGAGTATTTTACACAAGATTCAAATACTAATATCACTAAAGACACACCCAAGAAACTTCAAAAAGCATTGAAAGAAAAATATATTGATTATTTTACACTTATATTTGAAGATGAAAAAGACTTTCGAGATTCTATTAACACTGATACTTTAGTGAGAATTTTGCAAGATGAGAGCGAGTTTGCCACAACAGAGACTTATGCCTATCTAAGCAAGAAAGGAATTATTGCCGAATACTCACTCCCCATACTCAATCGCCACTTAGAGCTTGAACGCTACCTTGCCACACAATACATACAAATAGAGCCAAATATACTTTTACAAACGCATGTGCGTTAGTCCTTGATGGTTTATTTTAGAATCTAAGATTAATTTAGTATATTAATTGCATAAAAAGATTCTATAAAATGCCTTTATAAAAAGCTATAAGCTTGATTTTAGCTAAGTTTTAATGGGGCTAGTTGGAACTTTTTTGATTCACTATCACGCTTTGCAACCCTCCTGCCTTCCAATATGCTTTGGAATCATATTGATCTAGTTTGCATTGACCTTCATCTGTTATAAGCTCAATGTGTCCATATTTTTCTATTATGCTAGATAGTTTCGTGCAGTCATCTAAAAATATCATGTCTTTATCCAAATAGGGCAGGATATTAGCATACATATACATGGCTTGCAATACAACGACTATCATTTGCTTATCATCTCTTGGCGGTTGGGATTCTGCGATATGGTAATTTATAAATTCAATTTTACTGCTATCTTTTGGTACTATTGCATACACACAATACATACCAAGTATGCCAATAAGAGTGTTACGCAAATATTTATTCACGCTATATGATTTTAAACTTGTATCAATCATATAAAGCCCAAATGGCAATAATAATAAAAATATAGGAAAGATTGACATAATATAACGCAAGGTTTTATAAGGGGCAACATAAATAACAGCATACGACCAAATAAACGCACAAACTCCAAAGAAAATAACAAATAAATCCTTCTTATAGCACAATCTTTTGCGATACAAGAGTGCCAAACATAATCCAAGCAGCATTATCCCTAAAATAATCCACGAAAGATTGAAGCTTAAGATATTGAAAAAAGTTTCAGTATTGTTTAGCAGATTCTCTTTTAAATATGTAAGGTTTAGCTTTTCACCTGCCTCCACTCCGCGAGAACCACGGAATCCACGAGAATATTTTGTATATAAAAGAAAACAAAATATAACAGCAGTAATAAGAGATAGTGGAAAAAATATTTGCCATTTTTTCTCCCTTGTAAAATACTTTAGCTCCCATAAACTAGCACATAAAAACACCAATAATACAAACGGCACAGCAAAATATCCACTTGATAACAGCAATGCACTCAAAAATCCAAATATAACATAATAACGCCATGAATTATACTTGCGATAATCTAGTTTTAATCTCTCAACTATGCAAACAAAGCCCAAACAAAATGCTAGAAATAGCATTTCCTGCAAAGCATAAGGTCGCATAAACAAGGTGTTGCCTATGCTTGCAGGATTTAGAAATGCAAGTGATAAAAAGAGGAAAACAAGCCATTCATTTTGTAATAATTTCGTAGCAATGCGATAAGCACAATAAAATCCAACAAGAAAAAATACGAGATTTAAACTTATGCCACGATAAAATATATGTTGTAAATTTGTATCTGTGTAGCCTATATGCCATAAACGCAATATAATGTAGTAGAGACTTGTATGTGGATCATCTCTATTGTTTTTCCATAATTTATATACATCTTGAAACGCACCTTTTATGCTAGGGTCATTCCATAACAACCCCTGCTTTGCAGAATCGCTACTAAATACCTTCTCTTCTTCAAAACGCTTACCCCAACCATATTGATTATATTCAGTCAATATGATTGATAGAATCTCATCAACATGCGCATCTTTTTTCTGTTCCAAAAAGTAGATTCTAATACCAAGTGAAAGAAGAAGGATAAGTAACCCCCCCCCCCCCATGAGTAACCATGACTTATTCACGACTGATTTTTGCATTGAATTGTCTCCATTAATTTCAAATCTTTTTATATCTCAATTGAGAATCTTTTGACTATGAGTCTTTCCTGCCATGTCGTTTGATGTATATTGGACGCCTTTTTACTTGCTCATAAATCCTAGCGATATATTCACCAATGATTCCAAGAATGATAAGCTGCATACCACCAATAAATACGATTAAAGCAACAAGCGAAGTCCAACCACGCACAACATTCCCAAAACACAAAGCACCAATAATAGCATACAAGCCGTAACCAAGACTAAATAAACTCATCACGAAACCAAGTATAAAAGCAATACGCAAAGGCATGGTGCTAAAGCTAATAAAGCCTTCAACACTATATTTAAAAAGCTTCCATAAACTCCAACCACTACTGCCTTGATGACGCGGAATATTCTCATATTCTAAGCCAATTTTTCTAAATCCCACCCATTCAAACATAGCCTTTGAGAATCTATGATATTCACTCATGGAAAGCAGGGCATTTACAACTTGCCTATCAAGCAGTCTGAAATCTCTCACACCAGATTCTAAATGCACTGATGAGATAAGATTATGCAATGTATAGAATCCTTCTGAAAGCCTTGATCTTATAAATCCTTCACCTGCACGATTAATGCGTCTAGCATAGATTATATCTGCTTCATTTTGCAACCATTTTTTAAACATTTGTGGCAATAAAAGCGGTGGGTCTTGTAAATCAGCGTCCATAATCACAACACAATCCCCACTACTCTCTTTAAGCCCTGCATACATAGCTGCTTCTTTGCCAAAATTGCGTGTAAAATCAATTACTTTTATTTCACAATTGTTTGGCGGCATAGTGAGATTATAGGGATTAGAATCTTGTGTTATAGACTGCTTAGATTCTATAATGTTTTCATTATGGACTGCCAAATCTTTGTCATTTGGGGAATAAGACTGCATAGCTTTTAAGGCAAGTAGCAATTCTATTGTATTATCCTTGCTACCATCATTTACAAAAATACACTCAAATGTGAGAGTAGTATTGCTGTGATCTTTAGAGATAGAATCCAAAATGCTAAAAATCTCTTTGCTAAAAGATTCTAAACTTTTTTGTTCGTTATAGCAAGGAACAACAAGCGAGAGTTTCATAATAAATCCTCAATGTGAATGAAATAGGGCGTATTATATCAAATTATTGTCAGTAATAACTTCGTATATTTATTGTTAATCAGATTGGCGACCCATTTACAATGTAAAAAATTTTAGAACAACAATTTAATCTTTTATAAAGAGAAAACACCACAAACACGCAGTAATATAGTAGAATTCCATTTTAACTTTTATCGACATATTAAGGAAGTTTATGTTTTATGAATTGCATGGAATCTTAAATATTACACTATTAAAATACATTACTTTTCGCTCTGGTTTAGCCTTTTTTATTGCCTTTTTGTTGAGTGTGTATTGTATGCCGTTTTTTATCGCATGGGCTAAGGCAAAAAAGGCTAGTCAGCCCATTTCATCATCTATAAAAGCACATGCAAATAAGAAAGACACGCCGACTATGGGTGGTTTAGTCTTTGTCTTTTCTGCGGTTATATCAAGTCTATTTTGTGCAAATCTTAGCAATTCTTATGTGCAAATCGGGCTTATTTGTCTCATTACTTTCATGCTTATTGGTGCAAGAGATGATTATATGAAGATTTCAGCAAAGAGTAATGCTGGAATGAGTTCAAGAGCAAAATTTTTGCTTTTAGCCTGTGTGGCTCTCATTTTAAGTGTATGGCTGTATATGTCTGGCTTAAGCACGGATTTTTACATTCCCATGCTTAAAAAGCCCTTAATTACTTTAGAATCTTATTTTATGATTGCTTTTTGGGTGATTGTATTTCTAGCGACTACAAATGCGGTGAATGTAACCGATGGACTCGATGGTTTAGCGACTATTCCTAGCATTTGTGCGCTTGCGTCGTTGAGTGTATTTGTGTATGTCGGCGGCAATGTCGAGATGGCAAAATATCTGCTTTGGCCCCATATCATAGATTCTGGTGAAGTTATGGTTTTAAGCCTTGCTATGATAGGTGCACTCTTTGGCTTTTTGTGGTATAACTGCCATCCCGCACAAGTCTTTATGGGCGATAGTGGGAGTTTAGCTTTGGGTGGCTTTATCGCATATTGTGCCATTGTGTCAAAGAATGAGATTCTATTAATCCTTATGGGGTCTATCTTTGTGATTGAGACTATTTCTGTGATTTTGCAAATTGGCAGCTATAAATTGCGACAAAAAAGAATCTTTTTAATGGCACCAATCCATCATCATTTTGAAGCAAAAGGCTGGGCGGAAAATAAAATCATCGTGCGATTTTGGATTATTGCTATTTTGTCAAACTTGATCGCACTCATTACCTTAAAGATTAGATAGGCTGGAAACTTTCCAGCATATCTATCGTGCGAGGCACAATGATTTGCAATCTTAAATTCTTAATCACGGCACATAAATAAACAGACTTAAAACATATAAACTTTTTAGATACTTAACAAAAGCGTTATACAATTACGCATTGCAAATTACAAAAAAGGAATATTATGAAGATATCTTATTTTATCTCACTAAGTCTGCTTGGATTAAGTCTCACTTCTCATAGCATGATGGCACAAGATTCTAGCAAGGTGGTCCAGAAGTTTTTAAAAGAAAATACAAAGCTAGATTTTAAGGTTATCTCTAACACACAAGAGCCATTAAAAGATGCTTCAGTTATCATTTTAGAATCTCCAAATAAAGAGAGGATGGCACTACTTGTAAGTAAAGATGGCAGCTATATGATACCTTTAGCAGAGGGCATTGCGACAAGTAATAGTGGTAGTGCTTTGCGTGCTAGTATTGATGGGGTGAATAAATATAATAAGGATATGAAAGATTCTAAAATATTAGCTTTATTTAAAAAGCATTCAAGTTCAGTCTTAAAGATAGAATCTACAAAGCCATCAAAAAACACCATATATATGGTTTTAGATACCACTTGCCCTTATTGTTTGCAAGAAATAGCACACCTTGATGACTATTTAAAAGATGCAAATCTTGAAGTATTAATGGTGGGTATATTAGGACAAAAAGCACAGAATAGAACTGCTGGATATTATCAAGAATTACAAAGCGTAAAAAACAGAGACCAAAAGATTGCGTTATTAAAAAAGGTATTTCGTGCTGATTATGCACCAAAGGTTGGTAACAATGATCTTGCGACACGCATTTCAGAAGAGAGCCTTGCTGCAGGTGTGCAGGGTGTGCCTTATATTATAAGGACAACAAAATAGTTGAAAGCTAATGCCTAAGTAGCGTAGTATGCTAGATTCTGTTTCTGTGGAATTAAGGCGGTTTTTATGAAATATACTATACAATACAAGCCGTTTAAACCTAGTAATAGCAGGGGTGTATAATGTTAGAAATTTTAATGATTGAAGATGATGTTGAATTAGCCGAAGTATTGAGTGATTATCTGAAGCAACATGACATTCATGTAACAAACTATGATGAGCCATATACGGGCATGTCAGCACTTGCAACAAAGCATTTTGATCTTTTATTACTTGATCTTACTTTGCCAAATCTTGATGGACTCGAAGTGTGCAAAAAAGTCGCAAAGCAAAAAAACATTCCTATAATCATATCATCAGCAAGAAGTGATGTAAATGATAAGGTAAAAGCCCTTGATAGCGGTGCAGATGACTATATCCCAAAGCCTTATGATCCAAAAGAGCTTGTAGCGCGCATTCAGTCCTTACTCCGCCGTTATTCACAAAAAATGGCAGAAGAAAAGATAGCAGATAAATCTGTGATATTCTCCATTGATAAGGACACAAGGGAAGTGTTTTTCAAAGATAAAAAGCTTGATTTAACAAGGGCTGAATATGAGATTCTAACCTTGCTTATCAGTAAAAAAGGGCATGTTTTCAGCAGGGAAGCAATCGCGATTGAATCTGAGTCTATTAACCCGGAAAGCTCAAATAAAAGCATTGATGTTATCATCGGTAGATTAAGATCAAAGATAGAAGAGAATCCTAAAAATCCGCAATATATCATTTCTGTGCGTGGTGTCGGCTATAAGTTAGAAGCATAAAGATTATAATGTATAGTATGTAATATGTGCATGTTTGTTGTGTGATAGTTTGCATATTTCCATGTATGTTGAAAGTGTGGGTCTAAATAGACATTTTTAAGGTAAGTGAGAGGGGGTTATCTCAATATGGCAAGAACTTTAGAGTAGATAAGATTCATAACCAAAGAATAAAACTTGCTTTATTGTGCTATCATACTCTCTATGGTTGCTTGGAATCTTTTTTGCTTTTATGATTTTAGATTCTATAAGGATTTTGTATCTAAGGGATTTTGATGTTAAGATTTTTTATTTCAATAAGATTTGTATCACTGCTTTTTCTTGCGTTTATATTTGTAGCTTGCTCTCAAGGTAACTATAAAGCAGAATATTATTCCACCGTGTTGCCAACCTATGATTTTGATACAAATGCACCGACAATTATCGTATCAGACCCGTGGGATCTTTCGTCAAAATACTATGCAGGACAAGCATTACTAGCCTTTAAAAAAAGGGGATTTAATAATATCTATATGCAAGGGCAGATTGATACTTCCTATGCTAGAAATGTGATCTACATTCGCGTTGCTAAGGAGCAGTTAGATCCAGCAAGTAACTATCAATATACATTTAATGCAACAGGTGTTTGTAATGTGATAAATGGTGTCCCTTCATGTAGTATTGACACAAAGAATGGAGAATCTACAAAGAAAAACACAAAGCGAGTTGTGCGAGATGCTTATCGCGTAGCATTTGATTGGTATGATGTGTATAAAAAGACTAGGGTGTTGTATGTAGCAGGGAATGCAGCCGTTGATAGCGGACAATACACAGATTTACATGTCTTTACAAACTTGATTAATGACACCGTGTCAAGAATGGAGTTTCGCAAACCTGTGCAATATATCTATAATGGCTCTTTGAGTTCTAATCATTAATCATGTTGATACCCAAAACACTTTCACCACAATGGGTTAATCTACTTAAAGATGAGTTTAGCAAACCCTATTTTTTAGAAATCATAAAGCATTATAAACAAGCCTTACAGACGCACAAAAATGCGGTATTTCCGCAAAATGCGATATTTCCACCAAATGAGCTGATTTTCAACGCATTTAATCTCACGCCACCAGAATCTGTTCGCATTGTAATCTTGGGACAGGACCCCTATCATGGTAGCATTTTTACACAAGATGGAGAAATACCGCAGGCTATGGGCTTAAGCTTTAGTGTGCCAAAAGTCGTGCCAATACCACCTAGCTTAAAAAATATTTACAAAGAACTTGAAAATAGTCTAGGGATTTGTATGCCAAATCATGGTGATTTAACACAATGGGCTACAAAAGGTGTGCTATTGCTTAACGCTATCCTTAGTGTGCAAAAAGGCATGGCAGGTTCGCATAAGCATTTTGGCTGGGAAACTTTCACAGATTCTGTAATTCATGCTCTCTCAACGCATTTTAGCGGTATTGTATTTATGCTATGGGGGAATTTTGCTAAAAAGAAAATCTCTCTAATCGATAGCACAAAACACGCAATCATCACAGCCCCACATCCTAGCCCACTTGCTAGGGGTTTTGTAGGTAGCGGTGTATTCTTGCAGGCAAATAAAGCTCTGCAAGATATGGGTAAAATGCCTATGGATTGGCGTATTATTTAAAGGCTTTAAAATCCTATACATCTATAAAAAAGCTAAAAATAGTTTTATGAATCATGTGGTATATACACGCATAGATAAATCCCTTAGTATTTTGTTAAAAGCATTGCATAAATTAATTTTATATATTGTTCTTACTTACGTCTATGTTGCATGTTTTAGCAATTTATGCAGCATTGCAAAAACTTAAAATATGTTATAGTCCCACCCAAAATACTATATTAATTCCTTGTATGAGAAAATAAAATCAAAATATATAAATACCATAAATGCTTCAAAGTCAAGGGACTTGACTTTGTATATATTATTGTGCTATAATACGCTTTCTCTAAATGTCAGGGTAGCTCAGCTGGTTTAGAGCGCTGGTCTCATAAGCCGGAGGTCGGGGGTTCAAGTCCCCCCCTTGACACCATATATCTGCATAATCTCTTATTAATTTTTATGAATCATAAAATCATTTCAGTTTTATTTCAGCAGTAAGTTTTTTGTAAAGTCTTAATGGATAAATATTGTCAATAGATAGATCATTTCGCAAATGCAAAAATTACATAAGGTTATAAGATTGTGTGTAAAATCTTACTAGATTCCAAACACACATTAAAATAATATCCCCTCCAATAATTACAACACTAAATACTCTTTAGCAGCATTTCATGCACGCTATCAACATAGCTTTTAGAATCTTTTAGGCTTTGCCCCTCAAGTATTTTTGCACCATTAAAGAGTATAAGGCAGTATTTATCGCGTAAATCCTTAGGCATATCTTTAATTTTTTGTATCAATTCATGGTTTATGTTAATCTCTACATTCTTTTTTGGTTCTGGCATTTCCTGCCCCATTTGCCGCATGATTTGCTCCATATAGCTATTTTGCATACCCTCATCAGTGAGTGCTAAAGGTGAAGTGAGACTATCGCTAAGACTTACTTCATTTACACCATCTAGCCCTTTAAAAGATTCTATAAGAGTTTCAAAAGCTTTCTTTTGCTCTTCACTAATCTCGCTTTTAATGCCCTCACTTGCCTCTTTACTATTAATATCAAGCAGCTTTGTGCCATCAAACTCGCCAATTGTAGGAATGACAAAGTTATCCACCTCATCGGCAAACAACAGCACATCATAGTCTTTAAATTTCTCTAACACAGGATTATTTTTCAGCGTTTCTAAATCCTTGCCTATTGCATAGAATATACCCTTTTGCTCTGCAAGCATTGCTTCTTTATAGGCTTTAAGGCTTATATACTCGCCCTTTTTCAGCGAATACGCACGCATAAGTTGCAATAACTTCTCTTTATTTTCATAATCGCCATATAACCCCTCTTTTAGCACCTTGCCATATTTTGTATAAAAATCTTTATATTTTGCTTCATCTTTTGCAAGAGATTCTATCATGCTTAATACTTTTTTAACTGATGCACTTTTGATTTGTTCTAGAATCTTATTTTCTTGCAATATCTCTCTGCTTACATTGAGTGGCAGGTCATCGCTATCAATTATCCCATGTATAAATCGCAAATATGAAGGCAATAGCTCTTTATCATCATCAGTTATAAACACGCGCTTTACATACAGCTTCACATGTGATTTATAATCCATTCTTTGCATATCAAATGGCGGTGTCGCAGGGATATAAAATAGGCTTTTATACTGCAATTTCCCTTCAGCATGAGTGTGTATGTAGCTTATAGGCTTTTCCTTATCATAAGCAAGTGTGCCAAAAAAGTCTTCATAATCCTCTTTTTTTAACTCACTTTTTGACATCGTCCAAAGGGCTTTTGCTTTATTGACTTGCTCTTCTTTTTCTTCTTTAGTAGTTTCGTCTTTACCCTCCTCTTTTTTCTCTTCTGTGTATTGTAAAAATATAGGGAATTGAATGTGATTTGAATATCGCTTAATCACATCTTCAATACTCCATTTGTTGCAATACTCTTTTGCATCATCTTTAAGATAAAGCGTGATTTCTGTGCCATAGTCTTCCTTACTTGATTCTAGAATCTCATATTCACCATCACCGCTACTTATCCATGTATATGCTTTTGTATCAAGAGCCTTTTTCGTATTCACAACCACTTTATCAGCCACCATAAAGCTTGAGTAAAAACCTACGCCAAACTGCCCAATAAGATTAGAATCTTTCTTTTTATCGCCACTTAGATTCTCTAAAAAGCTTTTTGTGCCACTTTTTGCTATCGTGCCAAGATGATTGTTTAAATCATCTTCATTCATACCGATACCATTATCAGCGATTTTTAGAATCTTTTTTTCACTATCAAAGCTAATGGTAATCCTTGGGTGAAACACAAGGCTTTTATACGCATCATCGCTTAGTGTGAGATGATTTAGCTTATCGAGGGCATCACTTGCATTTGAGATAAGTTCGCGTAAGAATATTTCTTTATTAGAATAAAGAGAATGTATCATTAAATCAAGTAATTGCTTGATCTCTGTTTGAAATGCTTTTTTTGCCATATTAAACTCCTAATTTCATATTTTGAGTTAGCAATTATAACATAAGTTTGATAAATAAATACAACCTTTAGTCAATATTATTAACTTTAATTAGTATATTGATATAATGTTTTTTTAGTCATTAATTATAATATACTGCTATGTTTCTACATTGCAGGGCTATCTTGTAGAGATTTAATGATGTTTTGTTATTTTAGATTCAAATGAACCCTATGTAAAACTTCAAATGCAGTATTAAGATTTCTTAAGCAAGGCTTACAAAGCCTAAATTGAGTGATTTAAACGCAGCGACAAGGATTTATTTCTGTTTTCTCTTACGCATAAACCACATATATACCAAAGCACATATACACACAAAGCCAAGCACTGCAACTATAATAAGACGCATTTTTGCCTTAATATCTTGCTGTGTAGAATCAAGCTCTCCCCTGCCAAATGTATCCACAATTTCATTAATATCAATCCCACTAAAAGTATCACCAAGCCAATATCCAAACCCCGTCAAAATACTCACCCAAATACCAGCCCCAATGAGTGTAAAAATACTAAAACGCACTAAATTCATCTTAGCAAGTCCCGCAGGTAAAGAGATATAATGCCTTACAACAGGGATAAGCCGACCTATAAAAGTGCTAATCTCTCCATGTTTATTAAAAAATTTCTCTGTTGTAACAAGGCTTTTTTCTTTCATAAAAAAGTATTTTCCATATTTTATAACAAAGATTCTACCTATTTTTATGGCTATAAAATAATTACATAATGCACCAGCAAGGCTACCAAAAGTCCCCGCAAGAATGGCTAATACAGGATTCATCTTACCCTCCCACACGAGATAACCAGCAGGTATCATCACCACTTCACTAGGCAGGGGCAGCACACTTGATTCTATCGCCATGAAAATAAAAATGCCAAAATATCCAAAAGATTCTATAATGTCAAGAATGGTGTGTATAATAGTATGTATCATTATCTCTCTTTGTGCAATCAAACTAAAAATTGCATTATATAGAAACATTTTGTATAATTGCAAATAGGCAAAAACTCTTAATTAAGGCAGGATATGAACGAACTCTTTCAAGGTGCAATAAAATTTTATGAAGAAGATTATAATAATGAAAAAGCCTTTTTTAAAAGTTTGCAGGAAAATAAACCACACACGCTTTTTATTACCTGTGTAGATTCTAGAATCGATCCAAACAGACTCACACATTCAAAGCCCGGTGAGCTTTATGTCGTGCGAAATATTGGCAATTTAATACCGCCATTTAAAGATGAAAATAACGAGATGATGGAGGGCTATCTTGCTACCACTTCATCGATTGAATACTCTATTTGTAAGCTTAAAGTGAAAAATATTATTGTATGTGGGCATAGTAATTGTGGGGCATGTGCGGCGGTCTATAATCACGATATGCTAAATGAAATGCCTTATGTAAAAAAATGGCTAGCCCTTCTTAAACCAACGATAGCACAAGTTGAATCCATGCAGCCAGAGAGTGAGCATAAACGCATTTGGCTTACAGAATTGCAAAATATCCAACAACAGCTTCATAATCTTTTAAGCTATCCATTTGTTGAAGAGCGTTTTAATCGCGGGGAATTGCAAATCTATGGTTGGTATTACAACATTATGAACGGACAGATTCTAAATTACAATCTCATCACACGCGAGTTTAAGCCAATCGTTGGGGATAATACACTGAAAAGCGAATAAATAGGTTTTGTTTGACATAATAGTTGCTAATGCCGTGTAGGTAATGTAGGGACTAGAAGCTAAATATAGAGCCTTGTATAGATTAGCTTTAATACTTTTTAAGGATATGGAATCTATCTATAAACGCAAAATACACTTATCTCCCCCTTATTTATCAAAAATAAATTATAATTTTAGATTCATTTGTAAAAGATTCCAAACATAAAAGGGAAAATATGATTACAACAAGATTTGCACCATCGCCAACAGGGCATTTACATATCGGTGGCTTACGCACCGCATTATATAGCTATCTACACGCAAGAGCAAAAAATGGTAAATTTTTATTACGCATAGAGGATACAGACACAGAGAGAAATAGCAAGGAAGCACTTGATGGAATCTTAGAAGCATTTAAATGGGTGGGGCTAGAATATGATAGTCCTATGCTTTTTCAGAGTGAGAGAACACCAATTTATCAGCAATACGCACAAAAGCTTTTAGATTCTAAACATGCCTATCATTGCTATCTTACAAAAGATGAATTAGCGGCTATGCGGACACAAAATAAGGGGGCAAATCATGCAAATTGTAGTCGTAAATACAGGGATTTTATCGGTGAAGTCCCAAAGGATATAGTCCCTTGTGTGCGTATTAAAGCCCCACTAGAGGGCGTTATTAGCTTTGAAGATGGTGTGAAGGGCAATATTAGCTTTCAGGCAAGTGAGTTAGATGACTTTGTGATTTTACGCAGTGATGGCACGCCGACTTATAATTTTGTCGTTGCTATTGATGACGCACTAAGCGGGATTACAGATATTATACGCGGTGATGATCATATCTCAAACACGCCAAAGCAACTACTTGTATATAAGGCATTGGGCTTTGATATACCAAGATTCTATCATATCCCTATGATTTGTAATGAGCAGGGCAAGAAGCTAAGTAAAAGAGATGGGGCGTTATCTGTATTAGAATATAGAGATAGCGGGGTCTTGCCAGAGGCTTTGCTGAATTTCTTATTTAAGCTTGGGTATGGGCATGGCGATAAAGAAATCTTTAGTTTGCAAGAAATGATTGAATGCTTTGATCCGCACAGGATTAATAGCAATCCTTCAGGCTGTAACTTCTCAAAGCTATATTGGCTAAACGCAGAATACATTAAGGCAATGGATAATGAAAAGTTAGCACAATTACTTAATATAGAGAATCTAAAATCTACAAAATCCAAAACGCCCACTGCGGAAGTATTTTTAGATAATTTCAAGGGTTGTGCAGATTCTTGTGCGAGAAGTTTATTGGACATAAATGACGAAGCACAAGAAGCAAACTCCCCTAAACAAACTTTTTTGGAAAGTGCCAAAAAGACAACGCAGACTCTAGAATCTCTATCAAATGAGAGAAAAAACATACTTTTAAATGAGTTAAAAACGCGTGTAAATGATCTTATAAGCATGAGAAATGCAATCGCACAAATCCTTAATACACCCTTAGCACTTGAGAGTGAAAACATGGATAAATCACAACAAGCATACTATGATAAAGCCTTGTATAATAAGCTATTCACACAAGATACTAAGGCGATTTTAGAACAAGCCTTAAGTCAATTTATAGATAAATTACAAAATGCAACACTAAACATCGATAGCACAAAATCTCTCATACAAGAACATGCAAATAATATTGCAAATACATTCGCAATAAAACCTAGCATATTTATGCAAGCCCTGCGTCTTGGGCTTTTAGGACAAAAGGGTGGCATTGATTTGGGTGCATGTCTTTGCGTTTTAGATAAAGATGAGAGTATTAAAAGAATACAGAATCTAATCGAGTTTGCAAAGCAAAATTAGGTGTATTTATTGTTTTGCTATAAAAATGCAATATAATGAAATCTTTATTATAATAACACGATTGCAATATCATTATTTAAGGAACAATATGACAACAATCACCCCCCCCCCCCCATAGAGATGACAATATTTTTAGAGTGCGATATATAGAACGCAATGCGGATTATTTTGGGGATTATTGCACACAATTTAGATTCAAACAAGTGAAAAATACCATAAAACAACAACCGCAACATACAATACGAGCACTATACATGTATGTTGTAGGAAAGGCACGAATAAGGAGTCAAAAATCAGGCAAATGCACTCACATTAGTTTCAAACAGGTTAAAAAAGATATAAAACAGAATCCATCACAATTCTTTTCAACACTCTCTCAATATGTTGCATGGAAAAAGCATAAACTAGATAAAAAACTTGAAAATATCGCAATGAAATTTATCCGTTCATATTACAAAAAACGCGTAAAACTTGGCAAAGTAGATATACCATATATTGAGCTTGTATTAACTACAAAATGCACTTTGCGTTGTGAATCTTGCAATAATCTCATGCAATATTTTGATTCAAAAAATCAATACATTTGCACTTATGAAGGCATCAAGCAATCACTAGATAAGTTTTTTGCTGCCATAGATTCTATACATAGTGTTCGTATTATCGGTGGAGAGCCGCTATTGTTTAAAGATATTGATAAAGTGATTACATATCTTGGGCGAGAAAGAAAAGTAAGAAGTTTTAACATTGTTACAAATGGCACAAGAATCTTTAATGACAAATCCCTTGCTGCATTAAAAGCTTGTCCTAATGCGATAGTTTGCATATCAGATTACAGCAGATCGCCGAATCTAAAAGTCCCATTGAAGCAAGAAAGCCTTATAGATCAACTAAAAACCCATAAGATTCCATACTATGTAATTTGGACAGACAAAAACTCATCATGGTGGAATCCGGGCAAAATCTATAAGAGAGGTCGCACAAATGAGGATATCATACGCAATTTTAAAGCCTGCATGATGCCTTGCGTTAGTCTCATGAGTAGTGAAGGCATAAGGCGTGATAGCACAAAAGAGACAATAGAATCTGAAACAAGTATTGCCCCAGATGGTGCTTTGTTTATATGCCCTATTGCAAGTTCTCTTTCTCGCCTTAAAGGTTTGAGAGAATTTCAAGGGGACTTCATTAATCTTTCAGATTCTAATCTTAGACAAAGGATTGTAGATTTTTACGCACAAGATTTCTTTAAAGCGTGTGATTATTGCCATGATATGTGGCTAGAAAAAGAACATATTCCAATCGCAGTGCAAACAGATTCTATATTAAAACTAGAACCAAATAATACTTAGCATTGTAATGCGCAGAATCTCTTTTTAAAAATGAAACGATAGATTTTTCTAATTTTTTCATAAAGCATAGAATATTGTAAAATAGAATCATCAATAAAGCTTTACACCAAACACTCGTTTTGGGCTACTTGCACCATCTAGCTTGATTAGCATATCGCCTTTACCACTCAGTTTTTCAGCTCCACTTTCACCAAGTATCACTCTAGAGTTTTCTGCCTTAGCTACACATAAAGCTATGCGACTAGCACTATTTCGTAAATCGCTACTTAGATTCTTAGAATCTGGATTTTGCATACCAAGTATGATGTGAATCCCTGCTTGACGCACGATAAACATATTTTTTGCAAGTTTTTTCTCAATCTCTTTATTATCCCTAATCACAAAATTTAGCTCTTCAACAAAAACAATCTTATATGTCAAGCCAAGCGATTCTATATCACTTACTTTTGCTGTTACCATACGCTCATTTCGCTCTTTCATCTCTTCTATCAAATCATCTAAAAACTCACACGCTTCTTCACTCTCTGTAATAAGCCTTATTTTATCGCCAAAGATTTGATAATCAATGCCAAGTTTTGGGTCTATCACCACAATTTCTGCTTTATTACTCAATAAAAGAGAATGTATTATGCTTTGCAAAAATATCGTTTTTCCACTGCCTGTTTTCCCTGCGACAATTAGATGCGGTGCTTTTACTAAGTCAAAATAAAAGGGCTTTTTCTCTATATCAAATCCCGCAAAAATAGGCAGTTTATATCCTTGTGATTGTAATAAAGAGAGAGCATTTTCAATCTCTACTTTGCTAGGATAGCTCCACTCAGAATCTTTTTTTTCTACTTCAATATTATAAGTCCTTGCTAAACCACTGCAAGAAGTAATTTTCACATTAGATAATGTAGTCGTTTTATCAAGGTATTTTGCCTGTGTTTCAAAGCTTTGTATTTTAAGCGGGTCTTTTACCTCAACCTTGCAGATTCTATGTCTATAAGAATTTAGTGTTTCTAAATGTGTAAGGGCAATATTATGTTTCGTAAAATAAGATTCTATCTCTGTAAAAAGTGTGGAATCTTGCGTATTTGTAGAATCTGTGCCAGACTGCGTAAAGTCTTCTTTTTGTAAATGAAAGCCTAAATTATCCTTGCACCATTGATAAAAGCAGTCATTATTTTTCCACGAGTGATATATCTCAAAAAGTCCCCTTTGTATATTTTTGCCAAGCAAAGCAGTATAAGCCTTATCATCGCTAAATAAATCGACTTGTAAATAGGCGTGAAATTTCTCTGTAAGCAAAGCCCGATATAAAAGATCCATATCTTCATTTTCGCCTTTATCTTTGCCGCTGAGTTGCTCTAAATGATATTCTTTCCCTCTGCTTCCGCTTAATTGCCTTTCCTGCCAAAGAGTAGAATCTAGTGGCAAAGGCTTTAATCGCAACGCTAAGGCTAGGGCCAAACGCAAGATAAGATATTTTGGAATCTCATTTTCAGACTCAAAGCCTAAGCCCTCTTTTATCACACGATAGATAAGATTTTCTTCAGTTTGATTTGTGTAAAAATCTGCCATATTCACTCCTAAAACAATTCACTAGAATCTTGCACACTTTTAATTTTTGCGTGTCCTCTATCTTCACTTTACTTGTGTGGCATCGCCCTGTATATTCGCAAGTGGTTTTACTCCAAATTGTGCGATAAATTTTTTAATCATAATATCTTCAACTGCTAGTGATTTTGGTGAAGCAAAGGGGACAGATTTTTCACCACGCCATTCTATTATCATTACTTCATCACTACAATCATAAAGATAAAGATTAAAGGTCTTACGAGTAGCGACTAATGATTGAAGCATTTTAATATTTGTAGTAGAGGCGGTCCGCCAATTATTGACTACACCACAATTATAAGATCCGAGTCGTTGTTTAAAAGTAGTGCGAGATTGACCAAATTTTATAATATGCTCTTTGTTTTCAATCTCACAAGTAAGGATATAAGCTACTCCCAAGGCTGTATCAAAGATTTTCTTTGCGTTTTCATTGGCAAAGTTTAAAGCTAATATTTTTTCATTTTTACGGATAGAATCTTTTATCTCAAGCGGTTTTGCTTGTAAATTACAAATAAAAATAAAATCATCTTTGCCGCTAAAGCTAAAATCCTTAAGTGTGGGTTGGGCTTGAATTTCTACTAGATTAAAGGGCTTGTCATTTTTATTATTAAGCGGAAAAATTTTTGACAATGCGTTTAAGTAGTCATCGCCACTTTTTTGAATATATACGCCATTTATCTCATCACAAAGAGAGATAAACTGATTTAGAGTGAGTGAATCTTTTGCCATTTTTACCCTTTAGTAGCGTATTTTTTTATGTAGTTTTTCTATATCGTGTAGCTCTTTTGAATCCAGCTCTATTTGCTTATCAAATGCTAAATGCTTTAAAACCATTATATTATTAAAATTACCATAGCGAGTAAGGTGTATCAATACCTTAAAATGCGGTTTATTTAATATTTTTACATACTCACTTGCTTCTTTTTTAGAATCAAAGGCAAAATACCCCACAGACTGCGTAGTGTTAGCCCTAGATTCTATATAGGGGATAAAATAAGTTGATAGCGGAATGATGATAATATGTTTATCATAAATGTCTTGTTTTTTACTTGCATAGCGGGTTTTGCGTGGAGTATGAATTGTGCGGTATTTATAAATATTATCTTGCGTATCGCTTAAAAATGCTTTTTGCGTGAAATTATGCAAATCGCAACGATAGGTAAAATTATTGGGCGTTTTTGAAACCAATTTTTCAATAGCATTTAATATATTTTGCGACATATAAAGTGGCAAAAATGGTAAATCTTTTGGGATTACAACATTGTGTTGAATATCTTTTAGCAAATAATTATTGATAATCGTTGTTTTATTATCCATCACGCCTTTTTGCCATACCATAATGCTAAATGAGCTTCCTACATTTTTAAAATACTTTTTTACATCATTATCAATTACTATAAACGAGCCAAGATTTAATAGCTTTTTTAAAGTCGTATTGTTGTTATTGTAAGTCATATAATTATTTGGCGTTACGAAACAAAGATAGCCCTTATCGTTAAGTTTATCAATACTAGATTCTATAAATTTATTAGAAAGTGAGCGGTTTTTATTCCCACCGCCAGAATAGGGAGGATTTGCCATTATTAAATCAAATTTTCCCAACAAGCTAGATTCCATACCTAAAAAATCATAATTGCTTATATGTGTAGGATTTAGAATCTTTTTACAATGTTGCAGTCGTTTCTCATTAATCTCATTAAAATATATGTTTTCTATATCGGTTTTAAACATAGCATACGCACCAAAATTCCCATTTCCACAGCAAGGATCTAGCACTCTTATATTTTCTTGTTGCCAAAACTCATTTGGAATATAATCAAGCATTATTTTTACGCATTCCATAGGTGTGCAAATATCATCACTGCTCAATTTATGAGAATCATCTTTATTTAAAGTATTAAATATATTAAAAATGGATTCTATGTTTTGTTGTGTTATGCAATCAATTATATTTTTACTCATTACAATAGCCTTGCTGACATTTAAATAAAAGTTTTTATATTTTACTATAAATTTATTATTGCAATTTAATGCCATGATGCAATTAATGATAACAAACAATCATCAGTGTTTCATTTAAACCCGTGCCAAGAAAAAGTAGTTTTGCACAACGGATAAAACTTGTTTTCCCAAAGCCATTATTACCATAAAGGCAATAAAGATTCTTATCACTAATCTGCCTAAATGCAACGCTTACCTTTCCATAATAGGCAAAAAGATTGCAAATACTAACCTCTTCTATAAACATTCTTGCTCCTCTTTTGTGCTTTTATCATTCAGCAGTTTTTCAATCTCTTCTTTTATTTTTGCTGGTGCACTATTTACTCCCCTTCGCCCATAAGTGTTATAAATCTCAAGACTTGTATGAAGCAAGGCTTTTATATCATCAAGCCCTACTTCTGTGTTTTCAGTATTTGCCACAATATCTTCTAGAATCTCTTCGTGCAAAATCTTTTGCTTTTTATCTTGCATACAAACTCCTTTCTTATTAAATTTCATCGCTATTTGCAATGCGGTGTTTTCAAAGTCAAAATCCTTGTCCCATTCCTTTTGTATCTCTAGAATCTGGGCAGAATTAATGAGTTCTTTCTCTCCACCAAGACTTAGAAACTCTTTTTCAGTTTCTAAAAGCTTTGTAAAAATCTCTATGCGTGTTTTGCTTAAAAATGGTCCAAGCCCTCCATTTTTATACACCGCTCTGCCGTCCCTTTTATAATCTGCTCTAGCTAATTTATCTTCTCTTAAACGCTTTATATAGTTTCTAAAATCATTCAGCGGCTTTAGATGATTTTCCCCTGTGTCTATAAAGCCCTGCAAGGATTTATCCTCACTCACCACAGTGCAAACCCAGCAGCCAAACCTACTCCCACCACAACTACTTTGAGCTAAATGCGTGATAAACTGACGCTCATCGCCACTTGCCTTTGCATAGAGTTTAAAAAGCTCACTATGATTCTTGTCCCATAAGGGCTTATGTGTGCTTAAATACGCCCATACATCATCAGTGCTCCATTTGCTAAGGGGTGCATAAGTCATTGTATTTGGAAAATCATCGTGTTTTGAGAAGCCTTGATTGTTTAGAATCCGCTTTTGCATAGACTTTTTTCTATTTGTAGATTCTTGCTCTCTTGTGCCCAAAACAAGCAGGGCAGAACCAGCCTGTTTTGTTATATTTGCAACTTCTATTCTACTTGGCGTAATTTTTAATCTATCCGTGCACCAGCGAAATGTCCTTGTGGGACTTGGATAGCCTTTGCCAATAAGATTTACCCAAAAGTCATCTTGCAAACTTGGCGAGACTTGCAAAATGCTAAATGGAATATCATTGTTTTTTGCGTGAGTGTTTATAGAATCTAACACATTATGTAAGAATGTATCAATATGTGGGGCTTCTACAAGCGTATTTGAGGCGATAGCATAGCTTTGCCTTTGTAAATGCTTTGGCAAACTTACTAGCATTTCATAAAATAACTGCAAAATACAAGTAGAATCTTTCCCACCACTAAAAGCGATAATCCACGCACGAGTCGTGCTTAAAAACTGCCTTTTTAACTCATTTTTTGTTTGCGTGATAATGTCATTTAGCGATGTTTCTTTTGTATGTTTATTCGCTGCATTCTCAACAAAGCTAAACCCAAAGTCATATAGCTCCATAACCCCAGATTCTAAATAATACACTTCATTAAAAGGATAGTGCGTATTCTCTAATAACGCTAGAGAAAACTTTGCAAATTCCTTTGCCCTTTTGGCTGAAAAGCAGAGAAATAAAAGCGGCTTACTAATGGGGGGGGGGGGGAAGATAAGTTAAAATTGTTAGTTGTATTAGAATCTTGTAGATTAAAATTTTCTTGAATAAAGATAGAGATAGAATCTTTTGTCGCTAAATTTATAGAATCTTTTAAATGTGCGACATTATAAGTAGTAGTCGCTCTTGTATCAATAAGAGTGAAAGTAGCATATTGCTTTGCAAAAGATTCTATATTTAAAGCTAATATATCCAAACTTCACACTCCTACACTAAGAATACTCAATCAACTTCTCTTGCAAAAATATTGGCATTATAGCAAGAATATTTACATACGATACAATATTTTGCAGCTTTTATGTAAGAATTAAATAAAGCAATAATTGTGCAATTTGTTTGAAAAATAGAAGTATTGTTTTGGGCTTCAAAATAACATGACATTTTTTACACAATGCAGACTTGCTTAGAATTCTTGCATACATAATAATAATATGGAATCTTAGCGATACACTTACTGACAAAAGAATGGGTTATTCTATCTATTGCGACTATCTGCAATAATGTCCCTCTCTGATAGAATCGGTTTTGTTGTAGGCCAATTAATGCCTATTTTCTCATCATTCCATGCGTATGTAAATTGATCTTGTGCATCTAGGTATTCCCCATCATAGGCAAGTTTATAATAATAAACTGCATGATTTGAACTTACATAATATGAATTTCCCATATTTGGCGGTATTAAAATAATTTGTTGATTGTTTTCATTAATGATAAACTTTTCCCACTTAAGATAGGTTTGTGAATCTTTCCTGCAATCTACCACAACTTGATGCACTTCGCCATACACGCAGGTAACTAGCTTATATGTTTTCACATCTCCATGTATGCCACGCAAAACATTATGACATGAAGTAATGATCTTATCATGTTTGAATCTTATATTATTTGGTATTAATTTGCCTATATGTTCTTCTGTAAAAATACTCCAAATCTCACCGCGTAAATCTCTAAATTTATTTGGTGTAATAATATATACGCCTTGCAAAAGTTTAGATTCTGCTATATCAAATTCTATTGCCATTTTATGCACTCCTTGCAAAGCGAAGTGCTGGATTAAAATGCTTATTGTTTATAGAATCATTAACAACAGAATGTTTGATATAGGAATTTAAAGGGTTAGTTACCCCCCCCCCCCCGTCTATCACTGCTTTTAATAAATGCAAGGAATCTGTAATATCTACTTGATGATTCCCCACAAAAAAGCCATTATTATGCAAGTGTTTTGCATTTTTTAAAGAGCCATGTACCTCATAGTCAAAATAGCTTAACACCTCATTTTGTGTAAAATCACCCGCCACAATGGGTCGATACTCGATATTGTTTTTATCTAATTGTTGCAATATATCCTCTCGTTGTATCATAGAATCTGGGCGAATAATCAAAGAGAAGCCAAACCAAGAGCTAAGTCCAATTTGCTTTTGAATGATAAAATCGGGGTGATTTTGAAAGTATTTGCAAAAAAGTTCCGCATTTTTTCTTCTATACTCTAAGAAAGTAGGAAGTTTTTTTAATTGTATGATGCCAATAGCCCCACTCATCTCAACAGGTCGCACATTATATCCAGGCAAAACAAAGCGAAAAGATTCATGAAACCAGCTATCACTTTTTGGTGCTACTAAGTTATCTTTTGGCAGATTTCTAGTCCAGCCGTGCGCTCTTAAACAAAGTAAAATGTGATACAACTCTTCGTTATCAGTAACTACAAAGCCACCCTCCATAGTCGCTATATGGTGTGAAAAAAATGTAGAAAATGTCCCCATAACACCAAAAGTGCCAGCCTGCTTGCCTTTATATTCTGCACCCATTGATTCACAATTATCTTCCAATAAGATAATATTTCTACCGGCTATAATAGCCCGTATTCTATCAAAGTCATTTGGATTACCCAGTAGATTAACGCACATAATCATTCTTGTAGAATCTGTGATTACATCTTGCAAGGATTGTAAATCATAATTAAGTGTTTCCAAATCAATATCTACAAATTTTAATTTTAGCCCATATTGATATAAAGGATAATAAGTCGTGCTCCAAGATACAGCAGGGACAATGACTTCATCACCTCTTTTTAATTTATTGTGCTTTGTATAGAACAAAGCTGCAGTTGCTATTAAATTAGCAGTTGAACCAGAGCTTGTCATCACAGCATATTTAGATCCTACAAACTTTGCAAAATCTTTTTCACATTCGCTTACCTTTTTGCCCATAGTAAATATATCATTATCAATAACTTCTTGAATTGCCTGTAACTCTTGCCTATCCCAAGTAGATGACGCTAATGGATAACCTTTTAATGGATATTTTGTCATGCTTTTCCTTTCTTAAAATATAGGTGGTTTACTTGTAAATACCATTTACATAATCTTTATACATCATATTTAAACCTTCTTTTAATGTAATTTTGTGCCGCCAACCTAATGCGTGTATTTTACTTAAATCTATACTTTTTGCCAATGTGCCATCATTTTTACTTGTGCTTTCAAATGAAACTTGCCCTTTATAATCTAGCATTTCTTGTAACATGAACGCTAGATTCTTAATCGTGATTTCTTCGCCAGTGCCGATATTAACATGTGAATTTCTTATTTTCCCATCAATATTTTGTGCAATGTCTTTAAAATCTTTATGTTGCATGAGATAAATGCAGGCTCTAGCCAAATCATCACAATGTAAAAATTCTCTACTCGTATTTCCAGTTCCAAGAAGCATTACCTGCTTATCATCAATGCCAAATTTAGAAAGATAGATTCTAGCTTCTTCAATAGTTTTTAGATTTAAATCTTTCAATAATTCATCATATCTATTTTCATGAAGCAATTTTGCTAAATATATTTTTCTAAAAATGGCTGCTTGAACATGAGAAGTTTCTAAGTCAAAATTATCATTTGAGCCATACACACTTACAGGCATAACCGGTATAAACTGCACCCCATATTGAATACTATAAAATTCACACAATTTTAAACCACTAATCTTTGCTATCGCATAAGGCTCATTATTGTATTGCAAATCACCCTGAAAAATATATTCTTCTTTTATGGGTAATGGCACAAATTCCGGATAGATACAAATACTGCCAAGATATAATAGCTTCTTTGTATTATTTTTAGCAGCATAATGGATTACATTATTTTGCATAGTAAGATTCTCATATAAAAAACTCGCTCTATTCTGCAATTGCGCCACCATGCCACCAACTTTAGCCGCACAGAAAAATACATACTCTGGTTTTTCTTGCTCGAAAAAATCACTAACTAAAGCTTGATTTAATAAGTCTAATTCTTTATGAGTTCTTACAACTAGATTATTAAATCCCATGTTTTGTAGTTTTTGAAGCACGGCTGAACCTATAAGTCCTGTGTGTCCAGCTATATAGATTTTAGAATCTTTTGTCATTCCTATATTCCTAATTGTTAGTGTATTGCGACTAAACATAACCTAATGCTATATTCAAAAAGTCAAATCATAGCATATAAATTACAAGATAATGCTTAAGATATTTTAAGTCAAAAGGGCTAATTATACAAAATCTAGTCTTACTGCTCTCCATCAATAATCTTAAAGCGCTTTGCAATCATTTTAAATGTTGGCGGTAAAATAAGTAGTGTGAGTGCTGTTGAAGTGGCAAGTCCGCCAAGCACAACGACTGCTAAGGGCTTTTGGACTTCACTGCCAACACCACCACCAATAAGCATAGGCACAAGTCCAAGTGCTGCAATACTTGCCGTCATTAAGACCGGTCTAAGTCTTCTTTTTGCCCCCATTTCTACTGCCTCATCAATGCTGTGTCCCTTTTTAATAAGCTGGACAAAATAGCCTACCATAACAAGCCCATTTAACACGGCAATACCAAACAATGCGATAAAGCCTACACTCGCTGGTACTGACATGTATTCACCTGATAGATATAAAGATATTAAGCCGCCTGTTACTGCAAATGGAATGTTTAATAGAATCATAAGTGAAAGCGTAATAGAGCGGAATGTAAAGAATAGAATAAAAAAGATGACTAAAATGCTTAGTGGGATAACAGTGCTAAAGCGCGCGTTTGCCCTTTGCTGGTTTTCAAACTGCCCACCATAAGTGAGGCTATAACCATCGGGCAGTTTTACTTCCGCACTAATTCTTGCCATAGCTTCTTCTACAAAGCCACCTAAATCCCTATCTTCAACATTACTTCTTACAACGCCCACACGACTGCTTTGCTCTCTCATAATACTAATTGGACCATCAACCGCCCTAATTTCTGCGACAGAGTTAATAGGCACAACCAAGTCATCTTCAGAGCTTAACTCTAAGCCTTGAAACTTTGATACATCATAGGCAATATCGCTTGATTGACGGATAAGCACAGGTGTCCTTGCAAAGCCTTGTGGTATATAATCGATAAATAAGCCCTCTAGTGAGCTTTTCATAAATTTTGAAAACTCTTCGACACTAATATTTGTTCGTGCCATTTTCTCTCGTTGTGGCGTTACATAGAAGTAATTTACCCCTTTATTCAATGCGGTATAGACTTCCTTGCTACCCCTTATATCCTTTAATATATCAGCGATTTGTGTGCTTAAGCTATTTAACTCATCAATATCAGAGCCAAAAATCTTAATGGCTACATCACCACGCACACCTGTTACCATTTCGCTAATACGCATGTCAATGGGCTGGGTTACAATAAATGTAACACCTTTAAAATCTTTTACAGCATTATGTATTTTATCAATTATTTCTTTTTTGTTTTTTGCTTCCCACTCATCTTTTGGCTTTAAGATGATAAAAGAATCTGATTGATAGAATCCAGCTAAATCAAGTCCTAACTCATCAGCACCAGCACGCGTAATAATGGTTTTAATCTCGGGGACAGAATCTTTAATTTGCTTTGTGATTCTAAGTAAAATATCACGCGATTCATCAATAGAAGTCGATGGTGTCGTCTCAATGGACAATACAATATCGCCCTCATCAAGTGTAGGCATGAAAGCCTTACCAATATAGGGGAAAAGTGAGAAAGCAAACACAAGAAATACAAGTGAGCCAATCATTACAATGCGACCATTATTTAAGCAAAACTTAAGCATAGGGTGATATAAATACTCAATCCCACGCAATAAAATCGTTTCTTTATGCGGCTTTGACTTTAATACAAACGAACACATAACAGGAATAACCGTGATTGAGAGTATAAGTGAGCCGATAAGGGCATATACAATAGTTTCTCCCAAAGGCACAAACATTTTCCCCTCTAAGCCTTCTAGTGTGAGAATGGGCACAAAAAATACGATAATGATAATAATCCCACTTACAACAGATGGGGCTATCTCTTTTGAAGCACGATAGATTGTGTGAATCTTTGTTAGATTTTGCTCATGGCTTAATCTCTCAAAGGCGTTTTCTACCACAACAACCGCAGAATCTACTAAGATTCCAACAGCGATTATAAGCCCACCTAGACTCATTAAATTCGCACTTAAGCCATTTTTCTCCATTAACGCAAAGGCAACGGATAAAGCAAGAGGTAAAATAACACTCACAGCAACAGCCGCACGCAAATCCCCTAAGAATAAAAATAAAACGATAACAATAAGCACAATGGCTTCTGCAAGGACTTTAATCACGGCATCTACTGCCTTTTGTGTTAAATCAGATCGATTGTAGAAAGTATTTATTTGCACATCTGGTGGGAGATTAGCCCGAATTTCATCAAGCTTTTTTTCTACCATTTCAATGGTATTTTTCGAGTTTGCCCCCCTTAATCCTAGCACGATTCCTTCAGTCGTTTCTCTCTCGCCATCTATTGTTACAAAGCCTAGTCTTGTGCGATGATTTTCTACCACTTGAGCGAAGTCTTTTATCCGCACATAGCCATTTTGCGTAGGCATTGAGATATTTTCAATGTCTTTAATGTTTTTTGCTGCACTTTCAATTTTTACAAGATACATTTCACCGGGGCGATTGATTATCCCCGCGCCATCATTTTTTAGATTCTCACGCAGCACAGATTCTAACTCTGATATAGAAATCCCAAGCTTTGCCATATCATGAAAATCTGGAATCACAACATAAGCCTTTGCAAAGCCACCATAGCTACTCACATCAGCCACACCCTTGATACTTCTTAGGGCTGGGCGGATAGTAAAGTCAAGCAGCTGCCTTTTTTCAGTTTCTGTGATATTACCCTCGATAGTAAACATATACATATCACTCAAAGGCGTTACAATCGGGGCTAAACCACCACTCACACCTGCTGGTAATTCAGACATAGCAGTGCTTAATCTCTCGCTTACCATCTGCCTTGCGATATTCATATTTACAGAATCTTCAAAGTTAATAGTAATATCTGCAATGGCATATTTACTTGTGCTTCTTAGTGAAGTCTGCCCTTGTAATCCTAGCAATTCAAGCTCTAAAGGTCGCACCACACGATTTTCTACTTCTTCAGGGGAAGCCCCGGGCATTTTCATAATGATTTTTACTTGCGTAGAGCTTACATCAGGGAAGGCATCGATTGGGATTCTCACAAAGCTAAACACACCATAGGCGAGTAAAAGACATGCAAGGATTGTAACGATAATCTTTTGTCGCAAAGAAAATTCAATGATTTTTGTAAGCATATCTAGCCACTCCCTTATATATACACTGAAGTATTAAGCAAAAAATCTTGGCAAATCCTGCTATACAATTAATGACCATTGCCATCACTCCCATCTTCACCTAGTCCAGCCATAACACCTTTTAGCAAAACAAGTGAGCCTTTTGCCACTTTTGTGCCAACTTTTAATCCATCTCCCTCTACCACAGCTGCACCATCTCTCTCTTCTAAAATGTTTATAGTAGTGGGCTTAAATCCATTTTCTACTTGAATAAATGCAAGATAGTCATTGTCATATTTAATCCAGCAATCATCAGGTATCACAACTGCACTACCACCCACTGACCCTGCCACATAAATCTCTACTATCTCACCGACTTTAAAGCCCTTTGCCTCCACTCTTGCTACTGCACTAATGGTATTTGTCTGCTTATCAATGACGCTTGAAATGCTTTCAATTATGCCTATTTTATCGCCCTTATCATTAAATACAGAGAATCCTTGCTGCACGCTTTTAAGCCTATTTTGCGGCACTCTTATGCGTAAAAGCACATTGTCATTATCAGGCTTTGCTATCCTTATATAAGGCGTAAAAGCTGGAATCTTTTGTCCAATCTGTGTTGGCACAACGCTTAGTGTCCCGCTACCACTAGCGCGAACAAGAAAGCCATATTGCCCGCGTGGATTATCTGGATTAATACCAAAGATATTAAAAGATGATCGGATTTCATTCATTTTCAAACGAAGCTCATTCATAGTAAGATAGCTTGTTTGATACGCTCTTTGTGAGATAACGCCTTGCCGTAATAAGTCTTTATCTTTCCTTTCTACTTCTTGTGCGATTTGGAATCTACTGCGAGTATTTTGCAGTGAGAAGTAAAGCTCACTCAAAGCATTTGAGCTAATCTCTACAATAGGCTCTCCCTTTTTCACACTCTCACCAGCCCTTTTATAGAGATTCACCACGACAACTTCAAGGCTTGAATTTTGCGTATAACCATCTTTATCATCAAAATCTACTACTGCAGAGAAAGGCACGCCCCTTTCATTTGAAGTGTTTTTAATAGCAAAGATTCCAACGCCCATTGCCTTCATTTCAGAATCTTTTAAGCTTATCGCTTCATATTTTGCTGTATCCGCATAAAGCGGTATAAAAAATATGCTAAATAGCACAAAAAGATTCTGTAAAGTTTTATAAAAGTTTGCTTGTATCATGGCTTTTCCTTTCATCTTTTTAATCTATTTTTGTGAAACTCTCGCCTAAAGTCTCTTCTAAAAGCGCAACTATATCAATGTATTTTATCTGTGAATTGACAAGGGCAATTTGTGAATCTACAAATGCGTTTTCTTGTGTGATATACTCAAAAAGAGTAACCTGCTGTGCCTCATAGCCCAAGCGATTAAGTTCTGCTAAATGCTGCTTTGCTTGTGTGTTTTGCTTTGCGATGTCAATGTATTTTCTTTGCAGGGCTAATTCTTGCAGATATGCTTTTGCTTTAATAGCAATTTGCTTTTTTGTAATATTTGTCTTTGCAAGTGTGCCAGATTCTAAAGCCATATATTTTGCTTTTAAATGCGATTGTTTCCTTGTAACAGGCAGGGGAATCGTAGTCTTCAAAGATGGATTATAGCTTGAGAGTGAGTGATTAACCCCTATGCCTACCTCTAAATTTCCCCATAGATTCTGTCCCTCATATTGTGCTAGAGATTTATATTCTTTTGTTTGAGAATCCAGTATTTCAGTATAAAGTGAAGATTGAATCTTTTGGTCTAGCAAACTCTGCTGCATGTCGATAAATTGAAACTCTAAACCTTTTATAATAATCTCATTATGCTTTGTATCGCTATCATCATTTTCTATATTTTCTATGCTATGCAATTCCTTTTCAATCGCATATAGCATATTTGTATTATCTTTATTTGTTGAGATATGTGCGTAATGCTGTTTATCTAAACCCATAAACATAAAAAGATTTTTTTGTAACTCTAAAAGCTCATTTCTCACCGCTACACTCGCTAGAGTAGAATCTAGATAAGCCACCTCAAAGCTTACATAATCTTTTCTACTGATACTCCCGCCCTCTAGCCTTTTCTTTGCGATATGAAGTAGCTTTAAAAAGTTTTCTTCCCTTTTAAGATAATAGCGACATTTCTCTTTTGTAGCCACATAGGTAAGATAAATGCGTTTTGCATTGATAAAGTTAAGATTTCTAAGCAGATTATGTGTCTTTTGATATTGCTCCCCTTTTGCTTGCAGGCTTTGTTTTAAAAGGGCATTTACCCACCAGAGTTTTGGTTTAGCAACGATTGACATATCCCATTCTACCCCAGATTTATTGGTGTCTTTCGCTGTGTTTCCACTTGCCTCTATTGTAGGATATTCCCATGCAATACTTGATTTTCTTTCAGCCAGCATACTTTCAAATTGTGCTTTATTATCGATTAATGAAATTGCATTTTTATCAATGGCTTTTACAAAGTCTTGCAACTCAAAAGTTTGTGCAAAAAGTGATATGTGATATACACAAAAAAAGCCAATCACATACATATATTTTCGTAGAAAACCCTGCGTTGTCTGCACTCATTCTCCCTTTGTGTTGTGCCTTAATTTGCTACTCTAAAATATTGAATTTATCCATAGAAAAAGTAATAAATCTCAAAAAATAAAGCTTTTATTTTAGTATAAAAAAGTTATCATTATATCATTTCACTAATATTTTACAAAAATTTTACATTAGAGTGAAACATACATTTTATAAAAAGCTGTAATTTTGTTATAGTTATACATAACTTTATATCTAGGATAGCTATGTCACTTTTTAAATGCAATTATCAAAGCATAAACACGCAAGGTGTGCGATACATCTTTGCTAAAAACACAGAGGAAGCAAAGCAAAAAATGTTGCAAAAAAATTTCCTTGTTACAAATATAAACGAAGTTAGCCTTTTTATGCGATATGGTAATAAAACACAAGAACTTGAAAGGATTTTTTGGCAGCTTGGGTTTAGCTACACTTCGGGTTTGCATTTAATCTCTATTTTACAATCCATAAAAAAAGAACTATATTTTAAGGAAAATGCGGCGTTATTGCAATCTATGATTCATGCACTAGAAAAAGGCGATACGCTTTCTAGTGCCTTGCAAAAGCATATAAATACTTGCGGGAGTCTTGTGGTAGCGTTATTTAGCATTGGTGAAAAGAGTGGATTTTTGCAAGAGACTTGTGAGTTATGTGCAAAAGAAATATCACAAAAAAATGCCTATATACAAGCATTGCGTAATGCTATGATTTACCCATTGTTACTTGCATTAAGTTTTTTATGTGTATTTTTTGTGCTTGCATTTTTTGTGATTCCAGAGTTTGCTAACCTTTATAATGAATTAGGTGCGAATTTGCCTTTTTTTACAGAACTTACTCTTAAAATATCTAGCTTTTTACAAAGTTATATATTTGAGATACTTGCTTGTATTCTAATTTTTATTATTTTTTGTTTTATATTTTTGAATAAAAAGTTAGTTAGAGATAGAATCTTATTGCATATTCCTTTCATTAATCATGTAGTAACTGATTATTGGCTTTATATATATTTTTTGGGGTTACATTATTTTTTAAAAAGTAAAGTGCCATTTATGGATAGTATTGTGCAGTGTGAAAAATTGATACACAATAGCGTATTGCAACAAAAAATTTCCCACTTGAGATTTATGCTAGATAAAGGCATACCGCTAAGTCAAGCCCTAAATAGCATTGATATAAAAATCGCAAATATCGCATTACTACAAAGTGGAGAACAAAGCGGAATGCTAGATAAAGCCCTAGAATTGAATGCAAGATTCTATAAAGACAGATTCACGCAATCCTTGCAAACTTTGCAAATACTCTCGCAACCTTTTGCAACAATTATTATGGGAATCCTAATCGCAGGACTTGCATATAGCATAGTAGCACCCATGTGGCAGCTTTTAGAAGTAGCGATTTAGATTCTATAAGCACAGATTCCAGCGTTTTTCTTATTGTGTGTAAGTATTGGGCATTTCCAAGGGATATTTTATTTTTTTAAAAGTTCAAAATAATAAGAAACTCATCTATCAGCACTCTCTTCGTAAGTTTCGCGGTCGCCATTTGCAGCCCAGAATCTAATACGCAATATGCTCGTATAGTTCTATTACACCTAAGTCATCTTGTATGAGTGTGCGTGTCATTCGTTGATTTTTCTTTTTTAAACAACCGCTTAAGTCAAAAAAGAGTGTCTTATCATCTTTTTTCCAAAGTGTGTAGGTGCATTTTACATTATATGAATTTATGAAAGTATAGTCGTGCTCTTTATTATCCTGTGGTAAGCCTAGTTTTAAGATATTTGAAAGGTGTGCTATGCGGTCTTTCTCCCTTGCTGCGTGATGGTGTTTTAAGTAAATGACTAGATTTTCTAAAAAGATTCTATGCATCATTTCAATATCTGCTTGCGGATAAAAGCACTTTGTAGCATAGCACATAATGTTACCATCACACACTCTTTTTTGCCAAGTCTCATCGCATTTTGCATCTTCTACATAATCGTTTTGATTGAATAGTAGTTTTATGCGTTTTATGGTTGCCTCTAGCCAGTGTTCTTTTGGGCTAGATTCTGTATTTTTAGTAGATTCTATTTTTTTAGAATCTACTTTAGAATCTGCTATCATAAGACTAGCACACACCATAAAAGCCATAATATATCTATACACAAAACGCATAAATCCCCCCTTTAAACACTACAATGTATCTGTGCTAATAGTCCTTAGATAGCCATTCTCACTTAGCATAACATAGAGTTTGCCTAGCACTGCCTTTTTTGTCTCTATGTCTAAATCACTATCTTCTATATGCTGCTTTAAGATTCTCTCAATCTCTTTTGTATCATAATCTAGGTCATCTAGTACATCGACTATTGTTTGGGCTTCTAATAGATTTGCGATTTCATAGCCTTTATTTAGCTCATCATCAAAGATAACGCTAAATTCTGTTGGATGCGTAAAGAGATTATGTCTCATACCTAGCACTTCTTGATACGCTCCAACAAGGAAAAAGCCTAGAAAATACTCTTCTTTTGACACATCGACATCATGTAAGAAAAGGGGCATTTGCGGATTGAATGAAATCTCACCATCGCTATCACAGGTAATATCCCAAAGGCTTGCCGCACGCGTTGGACGGCGATTCAGCCTATCAAGTGGCATAACGGGGAAATTCTGCTCTAATCCCCAGTAGTCTGGCAAACTTTGAAAAAAGCTACAATTAAGCAAATATCTCTCTTGCACACTTTTTTGTATCTTTAGAATCTCATTATGATTTTTATACTTTAAAAGCTTAATCACTTTTTTGATAATCAAATGCACTAGCACTTCAGTATTACTTCTATCCTTTAAGTCGATATAGCCCAAGTCAAAAAGTGTAAGTAAAGATTCCATGTGATCAAGGCTATCATGCAGGTATTCAATCGCATTTTTCTCTGTGATAGAGTTATATAAGTCATTTAGCTCTGCTACAAGCGGTGGATTAGAATCTTCTTTTAATTTCAACGCACTCTCTTCATACTCTTGTGAGAAAAGCTCCAATACAGGAGCTACCAAAACTGCATGTGAAGCGGATATAAAGCGACCAGATTCTATAAAAATATCTGGCTCTAACTCATTTTTATTCTTTGCTATCTCTTTTAAGCTAAAGACGACATCGCCGCTAAATTCTGTCAAAGTGTAGTTTTTGCAATTCATACTTTCATGCTGTGCGTATTCCACTGCTAAACCACCACCAATATTTACTGCGGTAAGATTCTTTGCCCCCATTTTTCTAAGCTCTGCATAAATATTGCCTACTTCTCGAATCGCCTTTTTTAGTGGTGAAATATCGCTTATTTGACTGCCGATATGAAAATGTATCATGGTAAATTTATGCAGAAGTTTTGAATGCTCTAGCATTTTCATAGCTTCTAAAAGCTCTGTTGAAGTTAGTCCAAACTTAGAGGTAATACCCCCGCTTTTTGCCCAAATGCCCGTGCCAACGCTATGCAGTCGTATCCTTAAGCCAATATTAGGATAAGGCTCTGCCATCTCACTTGCGATTTCTATGATAGTCTTTAGCTCATTTAGCCCCTCTATTGTAAGGGTAATATCATGCCCCATATTTGCCGCGATAAAACCTAGCGAAATCATCTCTTTATCCTTAAAGCCATTCACGGTTATCGGGCTGCCCTTATTTGTATAAGCCATAGCTACGATAAGCTCTGATTTACTCCCTGCTTCTAAGCCATAGCATTTGCCTTTGCTAAGCTCGACTAAAGGCAGGACAAAATTTGGCATTTGATTAACTTTTAGGGGGAATACAGCTTTGAAACAGCCTTGATACTGATACTCTTTAATGGCGGCATGAAAAGCATCATAAACCTTTGTAATCTGATTTTCTATTAAATGTGGGAATCTTAAAAGCAGTGGTCCTTTATAGCCTTTTTCTCTTGCTTCTTTTACAATATCAATGAGAGCGGGTTTTACTTTATAATTCACCTTTACCACGCCATCATCGATAATAAAATCATCATTTGACCAAAATTTAATGCCATAATCAACCATAATGCCTCCAGATTCTAACACTTCGTTATTTGCTTTGCTATGGATAGCAAAAAGCTTTAAAACATGAAGCACAGATTCTAGCAAATTTTAATCAAAAATGACAAATTACTTTCATAAATGACTTGGTTGTGATATTTTTGGGAAATACTGCTGGGGTAGAGTAATATAAAAACTTGATAGCTACCTTTTTTATAAGGTTTATTGTAATCTTTTATTACTTGATCTAGTGATACTTTGCGATACATAACAATAATACTTGCATAACCTCTCAAGATTCTATTTAACTACAAGGTAAAATCACATAAGAATCTATCCCTACTTTTTATGCGTGGTTTTATAAGGGATAAGGGCGTATTGTGCAACTTTAGTGTTGCCATAAGTTATTATGATAGAGCCTTTATTGTTTGCTGCGAGTGTGTATTTTGGCGGATTGTCTTTTGTGTCTGTATTGATACCATAAAAGTTAAGTCGCAGGGCTAAATCACTATTTGGCACATTGACATGTGTTATATTTCGCTTATACAATTCCTTTGCTATATCTTTTGCTTCATAAAACGAATAGGCAAAGTTATGTTGCACATCACTTATATAGTAGGTAATTTTATTGCCAAAAAGAGCTATATTTCCAAATAGTAAAAACAAAATAAGTCCATAAATGCGAATCTTATATCGCATTCTAAATTGTGGCAAACGAGAACGCAAGTCAAAGAGAATCTTTTGCATAAAAAATGGAATCCCAACGCATAATGGCGGCAAAAAACTCTCAATTTCAATCTTTTGCCGTGTTGAAAACAGCATGATGAATAAAAATCCAACAAATGGTATGAGATGCAATAATAATGGGGACTTTTTAAAAGTGTAGCTATAAGTAGCAGCGACATAATATACAAACAATACAGGCGTAAAAACCAGCGACATAAGCCCCAAAGTATCGAAAAAATATGAATTTGGGACGCCATGTATAGGTGCAAATTGATACATATTAACACCAAAACATATCATACTAAAAACCATTGTATAGGCTTTTCGCTTTAAGAGTGCGTAAAAAAAGAGAGCTAAACACAAGATCGCCGCACCAGAATCTAAAAATACAGCAATAATAAATAACTCATAAGCAATGCGTTTGTAACGCACTTGAAAATACACAATAAGTAAGCATAAAAGTGTTAAAATCCCCATGTAAGAGAGAACTAAAGCTTGGGCTGATACACCCGGTATCGCCATAAAAAGTAGCACACATACAATCGAATCGCTACTTTTATGCAAGATATGTAGTGAAATACTATACATCAGTATGCAATTAAGTATATGCAGACATATAAAGGGCAGACGCATGCCATAGTCATTGAACAATGGATTATGAAAAAAGTGTTGCATAAGGGATACGCCGATATTTGCAAGATAGCTTGGAAGAGAATCTTTATTAAAAAAATCATGTGCTTCTCTAATATATATACTCGTTTGGCTAGTCATAAAGCAAAGCAAGGCTACATCAAGCAGTAAAATAAGGCAAAAAGTCGCATGTAGCTTAAGATAATTTATAGAATCTAGCGTTTGAACTCTATGTGTATAGTCATATACCTTGCGTTTTGTGCCATGTTTTGTTGTCATTATCTACCTATTTTGTTGCCATTATCTCTAGCATTGCATTGTATGATAAAAATGTAAAGTTCTTGTTGTCTTTATTTGCTTGTATAAGCATTGAAACAATATGTTGAGATGATCGCATGATATAGAAGTTTAATATTTTACATTGAACTAAAAGTAAGATTCTAAAATTTTGGACACCAAACTTTCTGTGTCTATATTAAGCTGTTTTTCAATCTTTTGTGTGTTTCCATGTTTTACAAAAATATCTTCTATCTCAAAGCTTATAATCTTTGGAATCTGTGCTAGATTGCCACGCTCTAACTCGCTAAATGCAAACTGCATGATACATGCACCAACACCATTTAGCTTATAACTATCACTCATAACAAAAATATGCGTATAGTCTCTCAAACACATAGTAAGCATATCAGTATCAAGCGGCTTTAAGCTAATTATATCAAGCAGTGAAGCATGGATATTATGCTCTGTTAGCAAACTAAGCCATACATCAAGCATACGACCCACACCATTGCCATAGCCTATAAGTAGAATCTTTTTCCTGCTAGATTCTGTGTTATGTTGTATAAAATCTTTTGTATGCACTAAGCTATCATATAGCATTTGTGCTTTGTGTGCTTTTAGGTGTGTGTTATAGTTTTGTGCGTTGTGAAGATTCTTCAAGACTATTCTGCAAGATTCTAAATTCTCATTATCTTGCACCCCAATGCCTTGCACCCGCCCAAATGGTTGAGATTCTAGATTCTTGTCGTTTTGAGTTTTTGACAAAAGCGAAAAATCTTTATTTGAATCTTTTTTAGATTCCGTGTTAGATACTTCGCCTAAAGGCTCAGTATGACAAGCGGTTGTTTTAGAATCTGTTTGCGTTGTCTCTTTAGTGCTTTTTGTAGATTCTGTTATGTGTTTATTAGAATCTAAACTTTGAGATATTTCGCTTCGCTCAACATGACAATTATTAGATTCTATATTTTGCCTTGCTTTTGTATCATAATCTTTTATAATAGAATCTAAACGCATATAGCATTTTTCTAGCATAAACTGCCCTCTAGGATAGCGGATAGCAAGCGGTGAAGTTACATATTGTGAATATTCAAGTTGCAGGGAAAGTGTGCTATTATCTCTTGGGGCGATGAGAGTTATATTTGGTATGCTTTGCAGATAGGCAATATCTAGTAAGCCTTGATGCGTTTCACCATCTTCACCCACAATCCCAGCTCTATCAATGCAAAATACAACGGGGAGATTCATAATGCAAGTATCATGCACAATCTGATCAAATGCTCGTTGTAAAAAAGTAGAATAGATAGCAATATAAGGCTTAAAGCCCTCCTTTGCCATAGCCGCCATAGAGGTTACTGCGTGCTGCTCTGCTATTGCGACATCAAAGAATCTCTCTGGCATTATATCCATGAGTTTATCTAGCCCTGTGCCACTTGGCATAGCTGCGGTTACGCCTACGATTTTTTCATTGCGTTGTGCCATACTTAAAAGCGTATCGCTAAACACAGCAGTTGGACTTTTAATCGCACTTTTTGCAATCGCTTGTCCTGTGTTTAAGTCAAATGGGGCAACGCCATGCCATTTTTCATATTTACCCTCAGCGATTTGATAGCCCTTGCCCTTTATGGTTTGGCAATGTAGCAGCACGGGACGATTTAAGTAGGCGACATTTTTTAGCGTAGTAACGACTTCTTCTATATTATTGCCATCAATTGGTCCTATATAATCAATCCCAAACTCTTCAAATAATAATCCGGGCGTAATGAGTTTAAAACTCTCTTCAAATCGTTTTGCGATAAAAGTCGTGCCATTTGGCATTTTATCCACGATTTTTTTCACTTTTTCTTTCATGGATTGATACAGCGGACTAGCGATAGTCTTTGATAGAATCTTAGAAATCGCACCAATAGGCTTTGCAATACTCATTTCATTATCATTTAAGATAATAATTACAGGCAGTTTTAAATCACCTAATTCATTCAACGCTTCATAGACTAGCCCCGCACTCATGGAGCCATCGCCTATCATTACAATGGGCTTATGCGGATCATTTCTTAGCTTTTTAGCCTTAGCAGCACCTACTGCAAGAGAGAGTGAAGTCGAGCTATGCCCTGCTATAAAGTAGTCAAGACTGCTTTCATAAGGTGCGATAAAACCACTTATGCCATCAATTTGACGCAAACTCTCAAATGCCTTGTATCGCCCTGTAAGCAATTTATGTGCATAGGCTTGATGACTCACATCATAAATAAATGGGTGCAAAGAGCAGTCAAACACCGAGTGCATTCCCACAATCAATTCAACCGCTCCAAGCGTAGAGCTTAAATGCCCACCATTTTTACTCACCACTTCTAAGATTCTATGTCGTATTAACTCTGCTATGCTTTTTAACTCCGCTATGCTTGCATGTGGCAATAAATGATGAATATCTTCATTATTGAGTAGTTTTTGTGTGATACTACAAGGTGTGGCTACTTGCTTTGCAGTATCAGTTTGTATATCAAGCTTATCAGCAAGAGTATCAACGAGTGTATCAATAGGTAAAGCCGTATTGCTAGTTGTGGATATAGATTGCCGCATTATCTCTCCTTTTTGTTCCTTGATATTATAGTGCCCTAGATTTGAGATTCGATAAAATACATGTGAATCCCAAGAATCTGTCCATACAGCATAGAGAATCTTAATCCAGAAAATTACGCAACATTATAGCATGTTAATAAAAAAATGCTTGGTGTAAGCGAACATGACACATAAAATCTTTAAAGCAGTATAATGCAAAATTTATAGATTCATAGCTTTTTAATCTTATGTAGTGTAACATTGCAATCATGGTTTATAAAAAGGAAAAAATATGAATAATACAGAAAATATACCATTTACACATTTGCATTTACATACAGAATATTCACTACTTGATGGGGCAAATAAGCTTGATGTCTTAGCAAAACGCATAAAAGAGCTTGGCATGAATAGTGTTGCAATGACAGACCATGGCAATATGTTTGGGGCTATTGAGTTTTATAAGATTATGAAAAAAGCAGGGATTAAGCCCATTATTGGCATTGAAGCCTATATTCACAATAAAGAAGATTTAGGTGATAAATCCCCAAATACACCAAAGTTTCATATCTGTCTTTATGCAAAGAATGAAGAAGGCTATAAGAATCTCATGTATCTATCAAGCCAGAGTTTTATACAAGGATTCTATCGCACTTCAAGGATTAATAAAAAGATTCTAAGAGAGTATTCTAAAGGCATTATCTGCTCTTCTGCATGTCTTAATGGCGAGATTTCATGGAATCTAAACTTAAGTCCATACATGGATAGCAAAAAAAGGGATAAAAAAATCATCATGGGGGCAAAAGGCTATGATGGGGCAAAAGAAGCTATACATGAATATCAAGATATTTTTGGCGATGATTTTTATATTGAGATTATGCGACATGGCATAGCAGACCAACGCTTTATTGATAATGATTTGTTGCGATTAAGCCTTGAGACAGGGGCAAAGCTCATTGCTACAAATGACGCACATTATACAAATAAAGAAGATTCTAGTATGCAAGAAGCAGCCATGATGATAGCTATGGCAACTGATATTAATGACCCAAAGAGATTGCGACACACCGTTCAAGAGTTTTATATCAAAAGTCCAAAGCAAATGCTTGATTTATTCATGGATATACCAGAAGCAGTATTTAACACACAAGAAATAGCAGATAAATGCGACCTTACCATTGACTTAAAAGATGATAAGAATCCACCCACCCCACCAAGCTTTAAGTTTGCAAAAGAGTATGCAGAAAATGAAGGGCTTACAATACAAGATGAAGCAGAATATTTTGCCTATAAATGCAAACAAGGTTTAGTAAAAAGATTAGAGCAGGTAGAAAAAGACAAGCATGAAATATATCATAAACGCCTACAAGAAGAAATAGATATTATCACACAGATGAAATTCCCCGGCTATATGCTTATTGTATGGGATTTTATCAATTATGCAAAGCAAAATAAGATTCCAGTAGGACCGGGCAGAGGAAGTGCGGCAGGTAGCCTTGTAGCTTATTGTTTAGAAATTACTGATGTTGATCCTATTAAGTATAATTTGCTTTTTGAGAGATTTTTGAATCCAGAGCGTATATCAATGCCCGATATTGATACTGACTTTTGCCAAAGAAGACGCCCAGAAATGTTTGAATACATGAAAGCAAAATATGGTGAATATAATGTAGCACAAGTTATTACCTTTGGTAAAATGCTAGCAAGGGGAGTGATACGAGATGTTGCTAGAATCTATGGCATGTCTATACCAAATGCGGATAGATTTGCAAAGCTTATCCCCTCAAAGCTAGGCATTACACTCAAAGGCTATAATAAAAACGGGAATTTTATAGAGGGAGCATATGAGCTAGAGCCAAAGATACAAGAGCTTATCACAGAAGGCGATAACGATAGAGATGAGAAAAATAGGGGACTTGCAAGAAAAGTATGGGAAATGGCTTTAAGACTTGAAAAGCTAAATAGAAATACCGGCAAACATGCCGCAGCCCTTGTGGTAGATTCTGAAAAAGAGTTATGGCATAAAGTCCCCTTATATGTGAGTGAGCGGACAAAAGGGGTTATGGTAACGCAGTATTCTATGAAGTATTTAGAGCCAGTGGATTTAATCAAGTTTGACTTCTTGGGCTTAAAAACACTCACGGTTATTCAAGACGCACTTGATATTATAAAAGATACAAATAATATTGATATTAATCTCTCAACGCTTGATGTGAATGATGAAAAGGTATATAGGACATTGCGTAGTGGGAATACACTTGGGATATTCCAGCTAGAATCTAGTGGTATGCAGGAATTTAACCGCAGATTGCAGCCAAGCGGCATTGATGATGCTATCGCCCTTTTAGCACTCTTTAGACCCGGTCCTATGGATAGTGGCATGAGTGATGAATATATTAATAGAAAGCATGGTAGAAGCCCTGTAAGCTATACTTTCAAAGAGTTAGAGCCGATTCTAAAAAATACCTATGGGGTAATAGTCTATCAAGAACAAGTTATGCAAATCGTGCAAGTTATAGGTGGATTCTCACTCGGTGAAGCGGACCTTGTAAGAAGGGCAATGGGTAAAAAAGACGCACAAATCATGGCAGAAAATCGCACAAAGTTTGCCGATGGTGCAGAGAAAAATGGCTTTGATAGGACAAAAGCAGAAGAGCTTTTTGACCAGATAGCAAAGTTTGCAGAGTATGGATTCAATAAATCGCATTCAGCCGCTTATGGAATCTTAACCTTTCAAACCGCCTATTTAAAGACCTATTATGAGCATGAGTTTATGGCAGCAATGCTATCAAGCGAAAGTCATAAAATAGAAGCAGTCGCTACATACATAGATGAAGCAAGGGCTATGAGTATTGAGATTTTACCCCCGCATGTAAATACCTCGCAAACTAACTTTTCTGTAATAATAGATTCTAATGGTAAAAAGAAAATCGTCTTTGGGTTGAATGCGATTAAAGGTGCAGGAGAAGGGGCTTTGCAAAGCATTATCGATGATAGAAAACAAAAAGGTGCTTTTAAGAATCTTGAAGACTTTATCACAAAAGCAGATTTTAAGAGAATCTCTAAAAAAGTGCTTGAACCCTTAGTAAAAAGTGGTAGCCTTGATAATCTTGGCTACACGCGTGCAAGTATGCTTGATAATCTTGATTATATTTGCGATTTAGGCAGGAGAATGTCTAGGGAACGCAGTGGTGGTGGGCTATTTGGTGCAGAAGAGTTGTGTCCTGAATTACAGATAAAGCCTTTGCCAGAACTACATAATAAAAGCTTGCTTGAATATGAATATGAAAGTTTGGGAATCTATCTAAGCGGACATCCGCTTGATGACTTTAGAAGTGAGATAGAGCAAATAAAAAATGTTGTAAAAATCGCAGAGTTAGAGAATATCGCCGATGGATCAAGGGTTATGCTTATAGGAAAGCTAGAAGACTTACAGCGAAAAATGAGTAAAAATAACCGCACTTATGGCACAGCAAAGATTATGGACTTTAGCGGTAAGCAACCTTTAACTTTATTTGAAGATCAACTCAACCTGCTTGATAGCTTTGATCTAAGCAATCCTATTGGCATAGTAGGCAAACTTGAAAAAGAGAGAATGGTAACAGAGGGCGAAGATGGCAGTGCTGAGGTAAGCTATAAAATAGAAATAAGAGTGCATGAAATCCACACATTACAATCATGTAAAGAGATAAAATTGCGTGTGAAAAAAGATAATGCAAAATCACAAACAAATACACAAGATTCTAAAACTTTTACAAAGAAATCTATGGATTCTAAGCTGCATAATAACGCTGTATATGGAGATTCTATCCTTGATGAAGCAAATGGCATTGAGCCGCTTAATCTCGTAGCAGATATGGATATAAGAAACTCATGTTTATGTGCGTTAATGCAAAGCGTTATCACAGAAGAACAAGTGAGTGCTATAGCAAATATTATGCGTTCATCTCAAGGTGATACAAGATTTGGTATCGGCTTTCAAGATAGTGTGAGTGGTAAAACCTTTATTTTTGAGAGTAGCATGTATCTTGATGAGAGATTAAAACATAAGATAGAAGAGATACTGCCCAATTGCACTTGGAAATATCTAGCAATTTAGAGTTTTTAGAGATGAAGATTTACATTTTTGCTTTTTATGGACTAAAAACTATGAAAATTATAGAATCTTCTTATAAAAAGCTTGATTTCATACATAAAAAAAGCTACAATCAAATCTCATTTTGTTTTTAAAGGGGCATTTATGTTTAAAAAAATGTGTTTAAGTTTTGCACTTATGTGCGGTATGGCAGTAGCTGATGTTGGTCCTATTAACCCAGAGTTTAAGAGTCTTTTGCGTAATGATGGCGTTATGGAGAAGAATACACTCAAATTAAAAACGATATTTAATGGCGACAGCGAACAATATATTGAAACCACAGGTGAAGTAGTAGCAACAGGTGTGCTTGTATCAAGTCCAAATGGCACATATTTCTACCCAGATACAAATCTTAAAAATGTGTTTTTTGATAGAAAACAAGTGTTTCAATGTGCGAGTGAAAAAGCTATGTCCGCATGTCTTGCCATGAAACCCAGTAAAAATGAAGGGATTAAGGTTTCTAACGATGTAGTAGCTAAAACTTTTGGTGGAAAAATCTATGGAGAACAAGCAGTAAGAGTAAAAGCACATATGAGTCAAAACGGCTCAACAATGAAAAGTGTTTTTGCACTTACACCGCCCAAGAAATCATATTCAGCATATCCAATGAAAGGGGCGGTTACAAAAGAGTTTAGCTATGCTTCAAAAGATGATTATGTAAATATCCGCCAAACTCCAAAAGGCACAATCGCAGGACAAATGCTAAAAGCTGATATGCAAAAACCTAAAGCTTCAAAAGCTATTCTTATCGGTGCTAGTTGCTCTGAGTTTGATGGTTTTATAAATTGTAATGATGTAAATGGCTGGTATGAAGTATTCTACTTCCCACCGGGCATTCGACATGGTAAAGATGCAATACATGGCTATATCCATAAATCACAGATTAGAGGTTATTAATCTAACAAGGATATAGCACACCAAAGCCCAATCGCAGGGAAATCTCACATAGAATCTACACAAACCCACTGGATTCTATATGGAAAAAATCTGTGGTATAAGGCTCCCATAACCAACAAACAACAAAACTACCCAACTAACTCTTTCATATCTTTTATTGCTTGTTCTAATCCCACAAAGATTGAACGCGCTATAATGCTTTGCCCGATATTTAGCTCTTCTATGCCCTGTATATTTACAATATCTTTCACATTCACATAGTTTAGCCCATGTCCAGCATATACCTTTAGGTTTGCATGCAAAGCGTGTTGTGTTATTTCTTTTAGATTCTGCAACTCTTGTGTTAGCATGGCGTGCAATGTCTTCCTATCATATTGTAACTCTTGTATAGAATTATGTGTGCGAGATAGATTAGAGTTAAGCATAAGAGAGATATTTGCATACTTTCCTGTGTGTAGCTCCACTGCGATAGGCACTTTTAGTGTTTCTGCAAATTCCGCACTTTTTTCTATACTCTCAATATTTGGGTCGATAAAAAGCGCGATTTGTATTTCATTGTCTCTTAGAATCTTTAGAGATTCTAAGAGTGTTTGAGATAGCCTTAATCCACCTTCAGTTGTTACCTCATCTCTTTTTTCTGGCACAAGTGTTACTCTGTGTGGCTTTACCTTGCTTACTAAATGCAGCATATCTATCTCACTGCAACACTCCACATTAAGCGGTAAAAAGCTAGATTCTGCAATGCGATATAAATCGCTATCATGTATATGTCGCCTATCTTCTCGCAAGTGAATTGTGATTTGGTCTGCCCCAGCCCTTTTTGCAATAAAGATTGCTTCAAGTGGGTCAGGATCGTTTATCTTTCTAGTTTCACGCAAATACGCAATGTGATCAATATTTACACCAAGCCGCATGTTTTCGTCCCTATTTCAAAAAAATATGCTAACATTATAGTAAAAACATTTGCAAAAATAAGATTTATGTATATATTTTTGAGATTTTATTAAGGGGCATTTTTGAAAGAGAATACTTGGAAGCTAGATTCTAAAACATTGCGGCAGATACAAGACACTTTGTATGATATTTGTGGTATTTACCTTACTGATACGCGTCAAACGATGATACAAAATAGAATCAATTCATTACAAAAAGAAGCTGTTTGTGCTAACATTAAAAGCCTTGATGATCTTTTATATCTTGTGAAGACAAACGCACAAGTAAAGCAGGTATTCATCAATAACTTTACTACAAATAAAACAGATTTATTTCGAGAATCTTATCATTTCAATGATATGTTAAATCGCACTTTGATACCACTTTTACGCAGTAATAGTGCGGTAAAAATATTTTGCTCTGCAAGCTCAAGCGGTGAAGAGCCATACTCTATAGCTGCCACTTGTCTTTATGCAAAAACACTTTATAATTCAACCTCTTCGATTAAGATTATTGCAACAGATATTGATACAAGTATGCTTGAGCTTGCAAGAAAGGGTGAATATATCCTTGATTCTAGATTAAACAAGATTCCAGACTGGGTAGAGCTTGATAAGTATTTTGACATTGTGAAAGTAGTATCAAAAGATGTGGTATCACTGCGTGCCAAAAGTAGTCTCAAAAGTATGATTACATTTCAACAATTAAATCTTTTTAATAAGACTTATCCTTTTAGTGCAGGTGAATTTGACATGGTTTTTTGTCGAAATGTGCTTATATACTTTAAACCTAAAGATCAAGAAAGCATACTCACAAAATTGCATAATGTGTTAAAAGTAGGCGGCACATTGTATTTGGGGCATTCAGAAGATATATTAAGCCTTAGCCCATATTTTGAACGACTTGGTAATAAAATGTTTGTAAAAAATTCAGAATCAACGATAGGCATATTGTAGGGGAGAGAGTGGTATGGCGTTAAAAAAAGATGACAAAAAAAGTAATAACAATGTTTTATCGCGACAGATAGAGCAGAAATATCACCCAGATTCAGTATTGCCTAAAAATCCTTGCGTATTATCAAGAGATAAACTCATTGTTATCGGCAGCTCAACGGGTGGGACAGAGGCACTGAATAAGATTTTTGCAGAATTACCAAAGGGATTACCACCCATTGTTGTAGTGCAGCATATCCCAAAGCTTTTTTCCGCATCGCTAGTAGCAAGACTAAACGCACATAGTCAAATCGATATATTTGAAGTCAATGCAAAGACGCAGTTGCAAAGTGATTGTGCCTATGTTGCAAATGGTGATGCACATGTTGTGGTAAGTTGTGAGGGAGGGAAATATTATGCCTCACCGCTTGAAGCAAATAGGGTGAGTAGGCATAGACCAAGTGTTGATGTATTATTTAGAAGTGCGAATAATGCCTCAGGTAAAAACGCCCTTGCTATTATCCTTACTGGAATGGGCGATGATGGCATGATAGGTATGAAAGAATTGTTTGATAATGGTGCATACACTATCGCACAAGATGAAGCAAGCTGTGTTGTATTTGGTATGCCTAAAAAAGCTATTGAAATCGGTGCTGTGCGAGAGATTCTACCTTTACAAAAAATCGCACAAAGAATTGTAGATTATGCACATAATAGGATTAGAAACACAGGCAAAAAAGAACCGGAATTACAAACACAAAGTGAGGATGAGCAAGAGAGTGATTGAGTAGATTTACACATAGATCTGATGGAAGTATTAATTTTAGAGAAGGATTTGTAATGAAAAAATTAGCCATTCATCTAATAGGACACACTAGAACATATAAGGATACTGCGGAATCCTTTTTGAAAAATATTGTTGAGACAAATAAAGAAAAATGGGATATTGATATTTTTATGCACACATGGGACATGTTTGAGCCAGTCGCGCAAACTTCATGGCATAAAGACAATGCAACATTAAGTGGCAAACCATTAAGCCAAGATGATAAAGACGACATAATAAATACATACAAGCCAAAGCGATACGCAATCGAAACATTACAAGAAGAACGCGGGTTTATGCTGAGCTATAAAAGAGCAAATGAAATAAGGCGAGAATATGCGAAACAACACAATATAGAATATGATTATATGCTTTATACACGATATGATATTTTATTTACAACGAGGCTAGATCTTTCCTATTTTATAGATTCTTATTATGAAATTATGCAAAAAGAAAATCGGCTAATAAATGGGGGGGGGGGGGTAAGCTATGCTTTGTCGGACACAATATCTTTGGAAGAATGCCATTTTTAGAGTATGTGCCAGAGCCAGATCTTATATGGTTTGCCAACTATGATTCCGATGATAATCTTGCTTGCAGTAGTGGAATACATGAAGGTTTGCGACCTATTGATTACAGATTGTATCGAGACTTTTTTATCCAAAGAATGGATCACACATTGAAAACGCATTCAAATGTCGATGCTTTAACAATGAATATGAAAGACTATATTGCAAGGCTTTCTTATGCGTATAAAATTGGGGAAGCCTTATTGCTTAATACAAAACATTTTGTAGGCTTTTTAAGATTACCTATCATCCTTTATTACATAAAAAAGCAACATAAGCAACAAGGCAAATACAATCTAGAAGTATATTATACACACAATGAATGTATTGATTCTATAAGTACCATCGGTAAATCCTATATAGAATCAACAGAAAAGGGTATCAAACACACTCTTTCGTTTCTTATAAGTGATCTACCTAAGCTTAAATGTAATGTAAAATAAGACATAAAGCCCCCCCCCTTTTTTTACAAGAGTCTTAGTGAATTTTCGCTAAAATTTTACATTTGTAGCTTCTGAAATCTTAGATATTTCGCTCCAATCACACATGACATTTTTAAGATTCAACATAGAATGCAAGAAGGACCGAAGTAAGCCCACCCCAAAGGGTAGGGCATACCAAAGATTTTTTACACTACATTGATACCACCTGCGTTTTTACACTATTCTCCACAATATCAAATATCACCTTGCTTTGTTCGCTTAGCTCTTCATTAAGGATTAAATCTGCAAGTCTGTCTTCAATCTCTCTTTGCACTGCCCTTTTTAGCGGTCTTGCACCAAATACAGGATCAAAGCCAGAATCTGCTAGATAATCTTTCATAGAATCTGTTAAAACAAGCGTGATATTTCTATCCTTAAGTTTTAGGGCTACCTGCTGTGTTAAAATATCAATAATATTTCTAATATCATCTTTACTTAAAGCGTTGAAAATAATCTTATCATCGAGTCGATTTAGAAATTCTGGTCTAAAAAATTTCTTTAACTCTTGCTCGATTTTCTCCATTTGAGAAGCCCTTTGTGCTTCTACTAAGCTGTTTAGAATCTCTTTTTCTCTCTCTAATTTCTCTCTAGATTCTATATTGCCCTCTTTTATTGCTTTTTGTAAAGCCGCAATATCATCTCTTTTCATTGCCACTTCTTTAGAATCTTCGCAAATAAATTCACTGCCTATATTACTCGTTAGGATAATAATTGTGTTTTTAAAATCCACAACAACACCCTTATTATCACTCAATCTGCCATCATCTAACACTTGTAAAAGCACATTAAAGACTTTTGGATGCGCCTTTTCCACCTCATCAAAAAGCACGACACTATAAGGCTTTCTTTTAATGGCTTCAGTCAAGATTCCGCCCTCTTCATAGCCCACATAGCCGGGGGCTGCACCGGTTAGCTTTGTCGCATCAATCTCTTGCATATACTCACTCATATCAAGTCGCACAAGTTCTTTTTCACTATCAAACAAAAACTTTGCTAATGCCTTTGCACTCTGCGTTTTACCAACACCACTAGACCCTAAAAACAAGAAACTAGCAATAGGACGATTTGCATCATTAAGCCCTGCTTTATTGCGTTTAATCGCACGGGCAATGCTCTCAATCGCCCTGTCTTGCCCTATCACACTTGCTTTTAAATTCTCTTCAATATGCAAGATTCTATGTTTTTCAGATTCTAACATTTTACCCACTGGGATTTGAGTCCAACGCGATACAATCTCTGCGATACTCTCTTTTGTTACAGCATGTTTTAAGAGTGAGCCACTCTTTTGTAAATCCTGCCATTTTGCTTCAAGATTCTTTAATTCAGCTTGTGCGTTTGGAATCTTTCCATGCTCTATCTCTCCAGCCCTTGCATAGTCGCCACTGCGGCGTGCTATCTCGCTTTCTCTACGCAAAGATTCTATGTCATTTTTCACTTTTGCAATATCGCTAAATAGTGTCTTTTCATTTTCAAAGGCACTTTGCAATCCGCTTAGCTTTTCTTTAGAATCTATGAGTTCTTTTTCTATCTCTTGCAAACGCGTATTGTGCTGTTCGTTTTTGTCAAGGTTTAGGGCAACCTTTTCAACTTCTAATGCTTCAATATCTCTTTTTGCTTTTGCAATGGCTTTTGGTTCAGATTCTATTTGCATTTTGAGTTCTGCTGCTGCCTCATCGATTAAATCGATAGCTTTGTCAGGCAAATAGCGATTTGTGATATAGCGACTTGATAGCTTCACACTCTCGACTAATGCCCCATCGGTAATGCTTACATTATGGTGTGCCTCTAGGCTTTCTTTAATGCCACGCATGATTTGCAAGGCTTCATTTTGACTTGGTTCATTAATATTTACAGGTTGGAATCTCCTTGCAAGGGCTGCATCTTTTTCAAAATATTTTCTATATTCTTTTAGTGTTGTAGCCCCTATTGTTCTTAGCTCTCCCCTTGCTAATGCGGGTTTTAAAATATTTGCTGCATCCATGCCACCTTCACTCGCACCTGCCCCAACAATAGTGTGAATCTCATCTATGAATAATATAATCTCATCATTATTTTTTACTTCATCAACAACCGCTTTCAATCTCTCTTCAAAATCGCCACGATACTTTGCCCCCGCCATTAATGCAGTCATATCAAGGGCTATAACCTGCTTATTTTGCAAGGATAGTGGCACTTCTTTTTTTGCTATTTTTATGGCTAGTCCCTCTACAACTGCGGTTTTACCAACGCCCGGTTCTCCTAGCAAGATAGGATTATTTTTTGTTTTTCTAATTAAGATTTGCATCATTCGCTCAATCTCTTCATTCCTGCCAATAACTGGATTTAGCTTATTTTGTGCGGCAAGTTTGCTAAGATTTATGCCATATTTATCTAGCGTTTCAAGAGTGTCATCACTACTTTGAGAATCTATTTTCATACCTTTTCGCATATTTTTTAGCGTATTGATTAACTCTAATTTATCAATATTTTTTAGCAAATCTTTGAAATGTGAATCAAGATTTGCTCTCACAAAGCTATCTACACCGATGAAGCTATCACCTTGTGTTGTAGCAAAGCTTAGGGCATTTTGCAAGGCTTCTTGCAATGATTTACTAAGCGACATATTTTGCGTATTTGCATTGCTAACTTTAGGCAATTTATCAATCTCAAGTGTGAGATTCTGTATTAAGGCATTAATATTTTCATTATTTTTTTGCAATGCTTGATATAAAAGCATATTAGAATCTGCAAGCATGGCAAGCAATGTGTGAATGGGCTGTGTTTCATTATTTTTATGCGTAATGGCAAATTGAGCCGCATTGTTTAATATCTCTCTCATTTGGTTTGTCAATTTATCAAAAATACTCATAAGAAACTCCTTATATAAAATGTGCTGAAATCATAGCATAAATTTAGCAATATTTATAAACAAGTGCTAAATTTTTTAAAATTTTATAGTATTTATATAATAAAACTTTAGCTAATTGATATAAAGTTATATAAATATATACTACTAAACCTTTTAAAAAGATATTTGTTTCTATACTATTCAAAACGCATAGAATCTAGTGTATGAAAAATACATGAGTAAATAAAAATCAACAAAATTTCAGCTTAAATATTATATGATTGTAGTTATAAATCACTTTGAGTTTAGGGGACTTGCCATGACTTTAGAAGAATATAAACAGAAAATAGAAAAAAATCCAGATTATTCACCCGGTTGGGAAGCTATTGAATCTTGTTTTAGCGCAATTTATGGCGACCAAAAACCGCGTCATTATGCTACAAATCTTGCCTCCCGTGCGAATCTTGGTGGCGATCAATACCTTGATGGTTACAGCATTTACACTTCTATGAATGAATATCAGCATATTGTTACCTATGGTATGAGTGAGTTATACGCAAACGAAGAATCTTTTGGTGGTGAATGGAGTGGCTGGGGCTATGAGATGACTTTTAAACTTGTGGCAAATAAGCCCGAAGAGTGCCTATGGGTGCTAAATACGCTTGCAAATCTTGCTTTTTTTACAAACACGCAAGAAAGCTATTTAGAGAATCTGCAATTTATCGCAGGTGATGGCAAGTCCCTTAGCCGTGATGATAAATCCTTGATTACCGCCATGATTGTAACGCATGATACAGAGATACAAGGCGTTACAACAGAGCATGGCAAACTCCAGTTTCTACAACTCGTAGGCATTACACAAAAAGAGCTAGAATGGATTATGCAATATGATAATGCAGATGACAATAAAAAAAGCATACAAGAGTTAATCTACAAAATGCAAGATGATAATCCATACCTTGCAACTGATATGAATAGACAAAAAAGTTATGTGTGATGTTATATAGAAATTCTATCTGCATTATTACCATGTTATCCCCTAGGTTACTCCAAATCTTACATAAAGTTGTCGCATTTTGCAGTTTGAGTTAATGCAATTCCCTGTAATATGAAATACTTAGGGCATTAATCTCAAGGTATTATATGTTTGTTTAGCCTATAGTTTCCATTGCTTTTTTGCTACTACTTATCAACGAAAAAAGTCCTTGTGAATAAAGTGTTTTTAACTTTATTAAATGCGTGTTTTCTGTGTAGTTGTTAGAATCTAGGTGTTCTGCCACTTGAGTGTATGCAGGGCTTTGGGGTGCAAAATTTATAGATTCTAGATTCTTGTTATATTGAGTGCGTAAGCACGAAATATCTTTTTTAGTTTCTATGCTAGATTTTTCGCTACGCTCAAAATGACAATTTGTTGTAGAATCTAGATTCTTCGTAGTTCCTGCAAAAAGTTGTGCGAGTAAATGCGTATAGCTTAAGTGCATGATACTGCCCTCAAGTAAAATGATGCTTTTACGCATAATCTTATTATCAATGCTTTTTTGAAGTAGATTAAAAATATCTTGTGTAAGGTTAAAAATATCTTGTATTGTGTGTGTATCCTGTGTGAGAATCTCTTGTAAGGCATTACTAAACGCAGTGAGTGAATCTAGCATTTCTTGTGTGTTTAGCATGAGTTTATAGGGGGTAAAATTCTCTTTAAAATGCTTCAGTTCTCTTTCTTTATCAATAGGCTTTAGTGTAAAATCATCTTCATTTAGGGCTATTGTATGCTGAAAACGCATACCATAGCCTAGATTAATCACGCTATTTGGCTTGTATAGCTTTATGGCTTGTTCGATATTTTTCGCACTAAGATAGAATAAGTCATTGCTAAATACACGCAAGTTTTTATTACTCTCCACTTGAAAGCAATCCTTTGGAATCTCTGTATTTTCATCGCCATAAAAGCTATGTTTAGCGTGTTTGCTATACCCATCTATATAACCACAATCTATACCGCATAGTATCACATCGCTCCCAAGAAGACTCGCGATACTAACCCCAGCATTCCCAACAAAAGGTGCGCTAAACTCTAGCGGAATATATGTAGAATCTAAATACGCACTACTGCTACCACCGCGTAAAAATCCATATTTTTCTTTTGCTAAATTACATGCTTTTGTGTCCGTAGTCTGTGCGAATATTAGCGGAATATCACCTAAATTTGCTTCCTTTAAAACTTGTGAGAGATAAGGCACTCTCTCAATCTCTAGCTGAAAATCAGGTCGTATGCCATGATGTCGCAAAACCTTTAAAGCTGTCCCACAACTAAGCAAAATCATAGAATCTTTATAAGCTTTCAAAAAATCAATACATAAATCAAGACTAGCCCCATTACCTATAACGCAAATTGGGGCATTTACTCGCTTTGGTCGCATGCTTAAAAGCCTAGAATCTGCTAGATTCAAACACGCATTTTTTAAGCCTATAAGCTCATCTTCAAAGCTACCCCAACCACGCATAATAGCCTTTTTCTCTTTATAAATGAAGTCTTTAAGCAGGGCTACATTATCAGTTGTATAATGCGTTAAACTCAAACTCAAAAAATTATTTGTTAGCTTTTTTGCATGTAAAAACGCACTTACAAGTTCAAATGATATATCCTTTATAATGATAAAGCAAGAGTTCTTTCCAACATGCTGAAATAGCCTATCATAATCGATAAAATAGAGTGAAATGCGGAATAAATCAATATGTTCTTCATAAATCATTAAGGAATAAAATTGATAGTCTTTCTCTAGCAATTCTTGTAAAAACATACCACCCATAAGCCCATATATATTTGTTTGTGGCAGGAATTTGGAATTACAAAAAGATTCTATTAGATTTTCATAGAGTGTGAGATTGCTTTGTGTTTGTATTGAATCTTGTTGTGTGGTTTTAGAATCTTTTGCGAGATTTAGATTCTGTGTATTGTCATTTTTGCAAGTATGGGCAAAAGCTTCGCTCGTGCGAGTGTGTAAGCATGAAATATCTTTATTAGATTCTATATTAGATACTTCGCCTAAAGGCTTAGTATGACAAGTGGTTGTTTTAGATTCTAGATTCTCCACCAAATCTTGGTGGGTGCAGGGTTTAGGGTGCATTTTTATAGAATCTAGATTCTGTTTTAATGTTTTGCTGGATATTTCGCTTCGCTCGATATGGCAAATTTTAGATTTTAATATAGAATCTTGCTTTTCATTACAATATGACTGAAAATTCGCATTAGATTCAAGTGGCGTAGATTCTAAACTTTGAGATGTTTTGCTACACTCAACATGACAAGATTTAGATTCCACTCCCATTTTTACACTCTCTCTTAATAAATCATTGCAAAGCTTACCTGTGATATTTAGCTTCTCTTCATTTATAAAATGTGCGTTTGGAGTTAATGCGTGATTACTAAAGAGTTCCCATTGCGGATTTTTTATAGGATTTTTAGCAAGTTCTTTATGTGTGTCTTGCATACTTGTTTTATGCGTAGGGGCGTTTTTATCATTTGTGCTTTTTATAAGCGGATATTGCATAGTTTGTGTTGGGATATGGATTACATTATATCCATAAGAATCAATATGTAGGTTGTAAAGCGTTGGGGCTTTGCTTAGGGCATGAAAAAGCTTTGGATTGAGACTTTTAAAAAACTCCATGTTTTTATAGTAGTTTATTTGTAGCTGCTTTTCATTGAGATTATCTTGTGTTTGCACGAGTATCCTTACTCATCTTCTGGCTTGAAAAATCTATAGAATCCATTTGCATAATTTATCTGTTTAGCCCTAGATAGAGAGAGGCTGCCCTCTTCTACACTCTTAGTTATCGTGCTACCTGCACCAATCAGCACATTATCTGCGATATGTATTGGGGCTACAAGCTGACAATCACTCCCTACAAAGACATTTTTGCCAATATGTGTTTTATGCTTTTTCTTGCCATCATAATTGCAGGTAATCACACCTGCTCCAATATTGCTCCCATCTCCTATCACGCAATCGCCAAGATAGCTTAAATGCCCCGCTTTCACTCCATCTAAACTCGCATTTTTACATTCAACAAAGTTGCCAATATGAGAATCTTTTATATGTGAGTTTGGTCGTATGTGTGCGTGCGGTCCTATATCACTTTCTATAATCTCGCTTTCTTCCACTACGCTATGAGCTTTTATATGGCTATCTTTGATATAGCTTTTACCTGTTATTCTCACCCCATTTTCAAGCACACATTCCCCTTCAAAACACACACTAGATTCTATATAAATGCTCTCTGGAATCTGCATGATAACGCCTTGTTCCATTGCCCTTTCTCTTAGCCTTGTTAAGAGTATCTGCTCTGCTTGTGAAAGGTGAAGTTTTGTATTTATCCCAAGCATATTTTTTTCACAACATATAAAGGCAAAAATGTCTTTAGAATCTTTATTTGCGAGTTCTATAAGCTGTGTGAGATAGTATTCATTTTGTGCGTTATTAGAATCTAGCTTTGATACATACTCTTGTAAAATCTCTTTAGTAAAGCAGTAAATCCCTGCATTTACGATATTAATCTCTTTTTGGTCTAAACTGCAATCTTTCTCTTCGATAATGCCCTTTATGGCAAATGCTTGTTTTAAATCCTTGTCTTTTTTGATAATCCTGCCATAACCATAAGGATTTTTTGTCTCAAACGCACAAAGATTGATAGAGCCAGCCCCATTTACTAGCATTTCTAAATCACTGCTTGAGATTAGAGGCGTATCACCGCTAAGGATTAGCACCTTTTCACCTTTTATATCGATTAATTGCTTATTTTCTTTCATCAAAGCCCCGCCAGTGCCCGGATACTTATCATGCAACTGCGTGTGAAAAGTAATCTTATCAGCGATATGCCATGCGTATTTTTCCTGTAAAAACGCTTGTATTCTCTCTTTTTGATTATATAGCACGACATGCACATCAGAGCTTATCTCTAATGCGGTATCAATCACATATTCAATCATGCTTTTACCGCATAGCTTATGCAAAACCTTTGGTGTATTTGACTTCATTCGTGTGCCAAACCCAGCCGCTAAAATCACCACTGATACCATATTTTTCCTTTTATAGCTTAGATTCTATTTGATACATACAAGGCTAGAATTATACATTATTTAGAGCATATTTCTTTTAAATAGTTAATTGATTCTTCAATGCTTTTGGGTCTACTAAGATCGTCTATTTCTTTGTCTGTTAAGACTTTATCATCAAAGCATTTGCCACTTATAATCTCGCCATTCTCACCTTTAAATAAGGCTAGTAGTTTTCCATCTTCTGTGTAGAATCTCGTATCCCCATGAAACAAGTTGTTTAAATATGGTATTTCTCTCCAAAGATTCCCATTTTCATAATACCACTTTTCTATGCCTTCTGCTTTGTTATTTTTGTATGGTATTTCTCTCCAAAGATTCCCATTTTCATAATACCACTTTTCTATGCCCTCTGCTTTGCCATTTTTGTATGGTGTTTCCCAATAAATTTTCCCATTTGAATGATATTCTTTTTCTATACCTTCTCTTTTGTCATTTTTATATGGTATTTCAGTTTTAAGTTCCCCATTCTCATAATACCATTTTTCTATGCCTTCTCTTCCACCATTTTTAAATGGTGTTTCTATATGAAGATTCCCATTTTCATAATACTCTTTTTCCATACCCTCGAATTCACCATTTTTATATGGTGTTTCTTTTATAAGTTTCCCATTTAAATCATATTTTTTTTCTACACAACCTCTTATTATGTCTTCTTCGGTTTTACATTCTTTTAGTATAGGTGTATCTACACTATGAAATGAAAGAAAACCCATTAACACACTTTTTAAAAACATAACTGCCCCTTTTAAATTGAAATAATAGATTCTGTATTTTACAAAAATTCTTTTAGATTAAAGCCTAAAAGATTCTAAGATTAGAATCTAGCAAGTGTTAAGATAGCTTTAAATCATAAGTTATTTAGAATCACTCTCTTTAAGGCATATTTTTTGTAAATAGTTAATTCCTTTGCCAGCACTATAAAATCTACCAATCTCTTCTAAATCTTTATTTGTTGGGGCTTTATTATTATAGCATTTACCGCTTGTAATCTTGCCATTCTCGGCTTTAAGCAAAGCAAGTAGCCCTCCATCTTCTGTGTAGTATTTTAAATTGCCATGTGCTTCATCATTTTTATGTGGTCTTTCACTTGCTAGACTCCCATTCTCATAATACCATTTTTCTATGCCCTCTATTTTGCCATTTTTATATGGCGCTTTTCTCCAAAGACTCCCATTCTCATAATACCACTTTACCATGCCTTCTTTTTTGCCATTTTTATATGGTGTTTCTACTCCTAGATTCCCATTCTCATAATACGACTTTACCATGCCGTCCTTTTCACCATTTTTATATGGTGTTTCTATCCAAAGATTCCCATTTGAATAATATTCTTTTTCTATACCTTCTTTTTCACCATTTTTATATGGTATTTCAATCTTTAGATTCCCATTTTCATCATACCGCTTTTCTATACCTTCTTTTTCACCATTTTTATATGGTATTTCAGCCCGAAGCTCACCACTCTCATAATACCATTTTTCTATGCCTTCTCTTCCACCATTTTTATATGGCATTTCAGCCCGAAGCTCACCACTCTTATAATACCACTTTTCTATGCCTTCTCTTCCACCATTTTTAAATGGTGTTTCCCAATAAATTTTCCCATTTGAATGATATTCTCTCTCTACACAACCGCTTATTATGTCTGCGTGATTTTCGCATTCTTTTAACATGGTTGTATCTACACTATGAAATGAAAGAAAACCCATTAACACACTTTTTAGCAACATATTTGTCCTTTTAAATTAAGATAAAGATTCTGTATTTTACAGAATATTCTTTTAGATTAAAACCATAAAGATTCTAAGATTAGAATCTAGCAAGTGTTAAGATAGCTTTAAATCAAAGATTATTTAGAATCACTTTTAAGGCATATTTTTTGTAAATAGACAACCACCTTTCCAATATGTCCGATGTTATGATTTAACATTATAAGTAAATCAAAACCTGTTAAAACTTTTATTACTAGTGCATCTACTGCCTGTAAGCACACTATCTTACACTTTAAATGAGATCAGCAATTCTTTATCTTCTGTGTGGAATTTAGACTATTTAATCTACAACTACATTTATAGAATCTTTATTTACAAAACCCCAAGCAAAGATTCTAAGATATTTACGCTGCTATATTCTGTCTTTATGAGTCCATTTCGCTTTATTAATTCTAACTTATTTTCAGCAAGTCTCTTACCTACAATTAAGGCATATTCAAAGCCGATTAACTCAAAATCAGCGATTTTACTCCCAAACCTCTCATTCCTATCATCAAGTATGACTTCAATGCCCTTCTCTTGTAATTGTGTATAAAGATTTGTAGCAAAAAGCACCTCTTCTTCATTTTTCATATTTGAGATGATAATATCAAGCTTAAAGGGTGCGACAGCCCCCCACACACAGCCTTTTTCATCTGCCTTTTGCTCTAAAATAGCAGATATTAGTCTGCTTACACCAAGCCCATAGCAACCCATAGTAAAAGGCATACTAGAGCCACTTGAAAGAAGAAAATTAGCCTGCATAGGCTTTGAATACTTATCCTCTAGCTTAAAAATATGTCCTACTTCAATGCCCTTACTATAACGCAAAGTCCCACCGCATTTAGCACAAGAATCGCCCTCTTGCACAGCGACTAAATCGCGATAATATAAATCATCAAATTCCTCCAATTGCACACCAACATAATGATAACCATGCTCATTTGCCCCACATATCAAATCCTCTCCATTCTCTAATTCCTTATCAAACACAATAAAACGAGAATTTGTCAAGGCACGCAAATGTATAGGACCAATAGAGCCTTGTGGCAACTTATAAGATTCTAAAAATGCCGTATCCGCATCGGCTATATCAAGCACGGAAGGATCAATCGCCTGAAGTGCGTTTAATGCCTTAGTATCCTCTAGCATATCTTTACCACGCATAAAAAATATAGCAATATCAACGCTATCTTTAAAAATCACTTTTTTTACAACCGCTTTCATAAGATAGAATGGATTGACTTTAAAAAACTTGCTCAAATCATCGATAGTTTTTACATTTGGCGTTTCAAATTTATGATAATTGCTTGTAGCTTGTGGGGCAATCTCATCGCATGTTTTTGGCTTACGCACTGCCGCTTCAATATTTGAAGCATAATCGCATTTACTGCAGGTTACAATCGTGTCTTCACCGCATTCAGCAAGCACCATAAACTCACGACTACCACTCCCACCAATCGCACCAGAATCCGCCTCAACAATGCGAAAATCAAGCCCCAAACGCCTAAAGATTCTCACATAAGTATCACGCATATTTATAAACTCTTTATTCAAAGATTCTAAAGAATCATGAAAGCTATACGCATCTTTCATCACAAACTCTCTAGCACGCAAAAGCCCGAATCTAGGACGCAACTCATCTCTAAATTTTAAATGGATTTGATAGAGATTAAGTGGCAGTTGCTTATAGCTTTTGATATAGGTTTTTGCTATCTCTGTTACACACTCTTCATGTGTTGGACCAAGCACAAAAGACGCCCCTTTTTTATCGGTAAAAAGGGCTAATTCGCTATATTTTTCATATCTTCCACTTTGCTCCCAAAGGCTTGTTGGCGTTAGAAATCCCATAGTAATTTCATTTGCCCCGGCTCTATTCATCTCTTCTCTTACTATGGTTTTGATTTTATCCATTACAATTTGTGCTAATGGCAAAAAGTTGTAAATACCACTGCCTATTTGATGAATGTAGCCTGCCCTAAGCAAATAGATATGGCTTTTTAACACTGCATCTTTTGGTGCTTCTTTAAGTGTTGGTGCAAAGAAAGTTGAAAAACGCATGATTTTCCTTTTTTTATGAGTGATGGCTATAAATTTTTGTAAAGTATTTTACAGAATTTTATTTTATATTGCAACACCAAGCAACGCAAGTTTATCTAGAATTATCACATCTTAGCTTATTAAGGATTAGATCCCAAAGGTGTTTGTGGCGACAAGACATGAATAAATAAGTTGTGCGTCTAAGCCTAGAATGAAATCCAAGAGCTAGTGTTTAACCCCACTTTATTATATTAAACGACAACTAATCTTTTAAAATCATTAAAAACCATCACAACACTTCATTTGCTAAAAATTGTGCGGTGTAGCTCCCGCTTTTATCCTTATTTTTTATAATATCAGCTACGCTACCACAATCTACAATTTTCCCACCACCGCTGCCACCATCTGGTCCTATATCAATGATATAATCAGCGTTTTTAATCACATCTAAATTATGCTCAATCACAACGACAGAGTTTCCAAGACTTACAAGATGATGTAGCACACCTGTGAGTTTATCCACATCAGCAAAGTGAAGTCCCGTTGTAGGCTCATCTAGGATATACAGCGTTTTACCTGTATCTTTACGGCTTAATTCCTTGCTAAGTTTAATCCTTTGGGCTTCCCCACCACTTAGTGTAAGTGAGCTTTGCCCGAGTGTGATATAGCCTAGCCCCACTGCCTGCAAAGTCTTAAGGCGATTAAAAATCTTTGGAATCTTACTAAAAAAGCTACATGCCTCATCAACACTCATAGCAAGGACTTCGGCGATATTCTTGTGATTATAGGTAATCTCTAGTGTTTGGGGGTTATATTTCGCACCTTTGCATACATCACATTTCACCATGACATCGGGTAGAAAGTGCATTTCTATCTTTATTTCGCCCTCACCTTGACATTTTTCACATCTGCCACCTTTGACATTAAAGCTAAAGCGACCGACACTATAACCGCGTATTTTTGCCTCTTTTGTCTCTGCAAACAAATGGCGTATATCATCCATTAAGCCCGTGTAAGTGCTTGGGTTACTTCTTGGGGTTCTGCCTATTGGACTTTGGTCTAGATAGATTACTTTATCAAGATTCTCTAAGCCCTCAATAATTACACCGCTATTTGCCTGAATGCGTTTTGAGTGATTAAGCAATTCTTGTGCGGCGGGTAAGAGTGTCTGTAAAATAAGTGAGCTTTTGCCACTACCACTAACGCCTGTTACACACACAAAGTTTGCTAATGGAATCTTTACGCTGATATTACAGAGATTATGCAAAGTAACATTTCGCATACTTAGCCATGTCTCTTGTTTTCTATTATATTTATAGTCAATCTTTTTTGTGCCATTTAGATATTGTGCGGATAAAGTCTTGCTTTTTAATAAATCTTTAACCTTACCACTAAAGACGACTTCACCACCATAGATTCCAGCACCCGGTCCTATATCGACTATAAAATCTGCACGCATAATAGTCTCTTTATCATGCTCTACGACAATGACACTATTACCCTTTTCCTGTAATGATTTTAGCGTTTTAATAAGCTTTAGCGTATCTCTTTCATGTAATCCTATGCTTGGCTCATCAAGCACATACATAACGCCTGTTAGCCCACTGCCGATTTGACTTGCAATGCGTATTCGCTGACTCTCCCCTCCACTAATACTACGCGCATCACGATGCAGTGTAAGATAGCCTAGCCCAACATCATAAAGGAAGAATAATCTCTCTCGTATCTCTTTAAGTATAGAATCTGAGATTTGCTTTTGCTGTGTGCTAAGGTAGGAAAAATTCTCTTTTGTATCAAAGAAGTGATAGCAATGCTCAATTGGCATATTGATCACTTCTGCTATCCCCTTATCTGCGACTTTCACGCTTAAAGATTGTGGATTTAGCCTATTACCATTACAACCACTGCAAATTTTTTCTACCATATAATCTGTTGCATCATCTTTTAGCACATCAAGGGCTATTTGCATGACACCACGCCAAGTCTGCTTTATCGTGCTATTTTTCCAAGTTACCATAATATCTTTTGTGCTGCCATATAAAAGTGCGTTTTGCTTATCTTTAGAGAGTTCCGCAAAAGTGCTACTAGGCTTTATATCATAGGCATTACAAAAACCCTCAAAAAGTGCGTAATAATAGCTTTTATTGAATCCAAAAATAAACTTTATCCCGCCTTTATTAAGTGGCTCATGCTGTGTAATAATGCTATTCATATCAAGGGCGTATTTCACACCTAAGCCACCACAATCTCTGCATGCACCCTTTGGGGAATTGAAAGAAAAGCTTACAGGCTCTAGCTCTTCAAAGCTTACCTTACATTGAAAACAAGCTAAATGTTCGCTAAAGTGGATTATCTCATTATGCTCTTTTGAATCTTGCAAAATTTCAACTTCAATTTCACCATAAGATTCTTTTAGTCCAGATTCTATCGCATAAGCTATTCTTGCATGATTTTCTTCATTTAGCACCACTCTATCCATAACGATACTAATGCTATGCTTTTTAGTCTTTGCAAGTGTGATTTCAGAATCAAGTCTTGTCATCACACCATTAATCTTTGCTCTTACATAGCCTTTTGTGCGTAAAGATTCTAATTTATCTTGAAAGCTTCCCTTTTTCTCTTTAACAATGGGGGCATAAATGATGAGTTTAGAATCTTTTGGCAATTTTAAAACTTCATTAATAATATCAGTTGATGACATAGAGCTAATCTTTTCCCCGCATAAATGGCAATGTTGCATACCAACTCTAGCATATAAAAGTCGCAAATAATCATATATTTCTGTGATAGTGCCAACGGTGGAGCGTGGATTTTTTGAAGTCGTCTTTTGATCTATGGCAATAGCTGGAGTTAGCCCCTCTATCTTTTCTACATTAGGCTTACCTACTTTATCAAGGAATTGTCTCACATAGCTTGAGAGAGATTCTATATATCGCCTTTGCCCCTCAGCATACAAGGTATCAAATGCAAGCGTGCTTTTACCGCTACCACTCACACCTGTGAATACGACTAATTTATTTTTTGGGATAGAGAGATTTATATTTTTTAGATTATTTTCTTTTGCACCTATGATTGTGATATTGTCATTTTGTCCCATATTTTCCCTTTTTCTCTACCAAAAATTACAAAATTAAAAAGCTTGTATTCTATCAAAAATACACAAATATATATGTGAAAATGTAATGCAATAATCGCAATATTGGAGAGAAGATTCTAAGTTAATTTCTTATAATATGTCTTTTATGGGCTATGTGTGATATGTTGATAATATTATGGGATTTGTAATTGTATGTGTTTATTTATACTAGAATCTATGCATTTGTGACCTATGAATGACATATTTGCACTAATTCGCAAAGCAAAGAGTGAGATATTAAGCTATAATGAAAAGGTTTTTGTGCCATTTCAAGTCTTAAGGAAGGTTTTATGGATATTCAAAATATTAACAAGATTGAGAATGCTACATCATTTGGGCAAAAGGATATTATAAAGATTGGCATTGTGCTTGCATTTTTTATTGTTATTGCTGGTATTGCTATCACTTTTGGCTATCCTGTCAGTAGCCCTGTTGTGCTTATCTTTGCTGCGGTTGTGGGTGGCTATATGGCTCTCAATATCGGTGCAAATGATGTGGCAAATAATGTTGGTCCAGCGGTTGGGTCTCATGCTATCACACTTGTTGGTGCGATAATCATCGCTGCGATTGCAGAGGCTTTAGGGGCGATTATTGCTGGAAAAGATGTCGTTGATACGATTAAATCTGGCATTATTAATCCCGCGAGTTTGCAAGATAGTAAAACCTTTATTTATGTAATGCTTGCTGCCCTTACTTCTGGGGCGATTTGGCTGCATGTGGCTACTGCGCTTGGTGCGCCTGTATCTACGACACACTCACTTGTTGGTGGTGTGCTTGGGGCTGGTATTATGGCTGGTGGCTTTGGCATAGCAAACTGGGGTGCTATGGGAGAGATTGCATTAAGCTGGGTTGTATCACCTTGTCTTGGTGGCTTAATCGCCATGATATTTTTATTTATCATTAAGCGATCTATTACCTATCAAAGCGATAAAAAGACTGCGGCAAAACGCGTTGTGCCATTACTAATTCTCATTATGTCATGGTCATTTAGCGTGTATTTGGTGCAAAAAACTGGCATGATTAAACTGAGTTTTGGTGTTGCCTTACTTGCTGGATTAGCCATTGCAATTGTTATTTTCTTTGTTTCTCGTCCATTTATCATTAAAAAGGCTGATACGCTTTCAAATACAAAAGAGGATATTAATGAGCTTTTTACACTCCCTTTAATATTTTCTGCCGCTCTTCTTAGCTTCGCACATGGTGCAAATGATGTGGCAAATGCTATTGGACCTTTAGCGGGAATCTATGAGGCAATTAGAGAGACGACTATGGAAGCGTTTGGTGGTAAAGCACAAGTGCCATTCTGGATTATGCTTATTGGTGGGCTTGGAATCTCGCTAGGACTAGCCCTTTATGGACCAAAACTTATCAAGACGGTTGGTAGTGAGATTACAGATCTTGATAAAATGCGTGCTTTCTGTGTAGCCCTTTCTGCTGCTATCACCGTGCTTATTGCTTCACAATTAGGACTGCCTGTAAGCTCTACACACATTGCTATTGGTGCGATTTTTGGCGTTGGATTTTTGCGTGAATATCTAAAAAAGCGTTACTACACTATGCAACAAGAAGTAATTGAGGCATATAAAGGTAAAAATGAAGAAGCTGTGCAAAGATTCTTAACAAAATTTGAACGCGCAAATATCAAGCAAAAGCAAGAGATGCTACAATCGCTAAAAGAGAATGCTGCAAAAACTGATAAGAAGAATGCCGATTTGCCCGTATTGAAGAAAAAAGAGCGTAAAAGTCTGAAAAAAGCCTATAAGCAAGAGCTAGTTAGACGAAGTGCAATCAATAGAATCGTTGCTTCATGGCTTATTACCGTGCCACTATCAGCTATCTTTGGTGCAGTTACTTTTTATCTTATATCAAAGGTTGATATTCCGTTGTAGATTCGAGATTGGCTATTTGTGTTGGCTTAAGATGAATTAGAGAATAATCTGTTTGTCATTATATTTAAACGCGTGTTTTTAAATACGATCGTTGTTGTATTGCAGCATAGTTAGTTACCTAGCATACATGCTACAAGAAACTTTCAATTTAATCTCAATTTGAGAACTTTTTAGACGGCAACACATAGAATGAGGTCTTCTTAAATTTCTCATATCTTGCAAAAAAAAAAAATGTTTTTGGGTTGCTATCTTGTTGGTGTCTTATATCTGCAATGTATGATGTGCTACTCTCATCGATAATATTGAGATCCTCTTTCGCCTCTCAACAACCATTAATTTTAATCAGTAGGGACACCTACTATACCTATCAGATATACATCAAAGCACTCACAAAGCATTCATGCATATAAAAATGTAAAATTTTAAACTTTAATATGAAAAATAATGAAAAATGTTTTTTTTTTTTTGTAATTTTGGCTACAATAACAACCTTACACTGCAAAAACAAAGGAAAAACAAGGAGTATAAATGCAGTTTATTCGCGATATGAGTATAGGCAAGAAAATCAGCTTTCTTTTAACAACAGCTTTAGTGCTAGGCATGTGTGTGCTTTATATGGTTGTATCTAGCAAACTAGAAAATAGTATGCAATATGAAGCACAAAAAACGCTTATTGCAAATGCTATTCAAGATGCTAGAGATGTAGAGAACTATTTCAATGTCGCAGGTGGGAATCTTGAGGCAATCACAAAGGCAATCCATGCAGACTGGGAGGAGGGGACTAGCTCTCTTAGTGATAACTCTCTTATGCACTTTTTAGGCTACATTGTGGATTACGATCCCGCCATGATAACCACTTTCGCACAGATTAAACACCCTTCTTTTTCTCGTAGTAGAAGAGCAAACGCAAACTTATATAATGCAAACGGTAATTTAGAATTTGCTCTCATAGATACAGATAATAATGAATACGACACGGGCATTGAGATAGCAAAGCAAGGTGTTATAAAAATGCCTGATGGACGCAGTATTTTTGAGGGTATGCCAGACATTAAAGAAGCATACACACAAAAGGACATGATTCTGACAAAGCCTTATCGCATACTTTACAATAATGTAGAAAAGTCGGTTGTGGGCGTGATTTTTCCAATCGTTTCAAATAATGATGAGGTTGTTGGTGTGCTTGGAACGCTAATTGATATGGATAGTCTTTCAAAAGTTGTATTTAATCCAAAACACGCTTTATATGCACATGCAGAACGCTTTCTTATAAATCGTTATAATGCCTTGACGCTCTATCCTGATACAAAAAAGCTTGGAGAATCTCTTGATGCGGTTATGGATTCTAAAGCAGCCCAAGAGATTACGGCATTGCAGTATGATCCAGATGCTGGAGCGAGAGAGAATACAAAGGTTATTGAGATAGAATCTAAGAGCGGTGCAAAAGGTTTAGCAAGTGTCTTTAAATTTGAAATATGGGATAATGTAGTATGGACTATGGTGAGTTTTGCACCCTATGATGAAGTGCTAGAAGAACTATATTTGGTAAGATATGCGATCATTGTTACCGTGCTAGTCCTTACAATCTTTATTATCTTAATCACTATTGGCTATGCAAAATTCTATTTGCAAAGCGATATTGAAAAAATCTATGTTGGCTTGGAAAATTTCTTTGCATTTTTGGATTATAAAACAAATAAAGTTGATAGCATTGCGATTCATAAGAAAGATGAATTTGGGCGAATGGCACAGAAAATTAATGCAGTTGTAAAAGATATTGAGAATCATAGTCTGCAAGATAAGGCTGCCATTACTGATGCCATAGATGTTGTAGATAGGGTAGAGCATGGCGACCTAAGAGTGCGTCTAACAGAAAAGCCATATAATCCACAATTGGTTAAATTACAAGAGATTCTAAATAATTTACTTGAGGTTTTACAAACAAAAATCGGTAGCAACATGAATGAGATTCAAAAGCTTTTTGAGCAGTATAAAAACCTTGACTTCCGCAACTCTATCCCTGAAGCAGAAGGCAATATCGAAAGCATTGCAAATCTACTTGGTGCCGAAATAAGAAGAATGCTAAAAGATTCGAAATCTTTTGCAACAAGCCTTAACGATAAGTCAAATTCGCTTGAAGATAATGTCAATAAACTCACAGAAGGCACAACGCAACAAGCCCAAGCCCTAACGCAAACTGCCGCTTCACTGGAGCAAATCACAGCCTCAATGCAAAGTATGCGTGGGCGTATGAACGAAGTGTTGCAACAAGGTGAAGATATTAAAAATATCGTAGCTATCATTAATGATATTGCAAATCAAACAAACTTGCTTGCTTTGAATGCTGCTATTGAAGCAGCAAGAGCTGGAGAGCATGGCAGGGGCTTTGCAGTCGTTGCTGATGAGGTAAGGAAACTAGCGGAACGCACGCAAAAAAGCTTAAGTGAAATTGAAGCAAATGCCAACATTCTATCACAAGGGATAAATGAAGTAGCAGAGACCATAAACGAACAAGCACAAGGTGTAGCCCAAATTAATGAAGCTGTTACGCAACTCGAAGATAGCACACATCAAAGTGCAGATGTTGCAAGACATTCACAAGAGATTAGTCAAGCAGTGCATGAAATCGCAGAACAGATTCTTGAAGACGCAGAGAAAAAGCAGTTTTAAGTTGGCTTATCATCTTTAATTGCATAAAAATAAAGCATATATAATGCGTGGTTTATACTTTGCATGTGCTGATATTTCTAAGGGATAATGTATGGATTCTCATAATAATATAAAAACAAAGAGTTTCTTTCTCTCTTTGCCCTTTCTCTTTGTGCTTTATGTGATACTTTGCATTCTTGGCATTTTAGCTTACCGATACTTCATCACACAAACGCCACTTTTTGAACATACTTTTGTTGAGCTTATATCAAGGGGGGATTATCCTTGTTTTTTACCTTTTTGTTGTGAATCTTCCTGCGTTTTTTCTTGTATTTATCCCCACATTGCGACAAAACCTTGTTGTTTTTGGTGTATGCCTTGCTCTTGTTGTTGCCTTTTTTCTCACAGGGTTGTCTGCTACCCTAACTCTCAGCAATCAAATTTTTATGATTCCTTGGTTTGTGATATGGGAAAGCTTTGTTGTAGTCAGCATTGTGTGTGTTGCCTTTTTCCGCAATATGCCCACACTCAATGCGTCTATCGTGCTATTTTCAAGCCTCAAAATCATCATTGGCTTTTGCCTTGGTATTGTATTTTTTATATGTTGTGTGGCATTTCAATTCTATGTTTTCGACAGATATGATTTCATCGGTAGAAACTACGGGATACCATATCACAAAAAAGTTCTCTTTCAAGATTTGGGATTCTAAATTTCTAACAAACAGCCACCATCTTAAACCCATATAACACTTACTTACAAAACCCAGCTTGGATTAAATCATGCATATGAATAACACCCTCCAGCACACCCTCTTGTGTTAAAATAGGTAATATCTGAATCTTAGAATCTTCAATAATCTTTAAAGCATCAAATGCAAGCATACTGCTATCATAAAGTGCTTTTGGATTTTTTGTAGCATAAGAAAAAGCACTAGATTCTAAGCTAAAACCCTTATCAAACATAGCTCGTCTTAAATCGCCATCACTCAGCACACCAAGCAATTTATAATTAGAATCTACAAAAAATGCATTTCCTAAACGCCCGTTTGTCATAACACTAATCGCATCACGCAAACTCATCGCAGTATCGAGCAAGGGGAGATTCTGCGTCTGCATAATATCGCTCACTTTGATAAAAAGCATACGACCCAAACTCCCACCGGGATGAAAACTTGCAAAATCACTCTTACTAAAGCCCCTAGCCCTCATAAGACACACAGCAAGAGAGTCGCCTAAGGCAAGTGTAAGCGTGGTGGAAGTCGTGGGGGCAGTTTGCAAAGGACATGCTTCCCTTTCTATAATTAAGGGCAGAAAATAATCGCCAAACATAGACATGCGCGACTTTTTTGACTTTGACATAGTAATGATAGGCAACCCCATGCGTCTAATATGTGGCAAAATCGCTACAATCTCCTCGCTCTCACCACTATAACTAATCGCTAACACGCAATCATCTTTTTGCAATACGCCTAAATCACCATGCATAGCTTCTGTGGGATGCAAAAAAATGCTTGGTGTGCCCGTGCTTGAGAGTGTCGCTGAAATTTTTTGTGCGACTAGCCCGCTTTTGCCTACTCCTATAAGCACGAGCTTACCTTTCATATTTATTATAAGCTTGATAATAGAATCTAAATCGCCCAAATCCCCACTATACGCTAAAAGTGCATTACCTTCATCATGCAAAGTCTGCATAAAAATTGCTTTAAAATCATAAGTTTTCATATTTAATCCTTTTGTTTGTGTTTTATCGTGTAAGCTAATTATCGCGTGGCTAATTTTAGCATACTTTGCTTTAATGAAATGAGATTGTCAATTTCTTTATGTTTTTAGTGGCGTGTATTTAGAATCTTTTCTTGCTATATAAAAATATAGGCTTAAAAAATACAAAGCAGAGATTTTGCGGAATCTATTTATCATACTAAGTAATATTTGCGAAATTAAACTAAGTTTGATGGGCTTTATATGATTTTCTAGGCTTTTAGATTCCGTATGGTCTTCTCAAGAATTATCACAAACAATAATCAAAAAAACACAAAAAGTAACCCTTATAGAATCTAAATTTCATGTTTTACACTCTATGTGTCTGTATCTACCAAAAGGAGAAAATTCTTGGTTTCTTTGCTATTCATATAACGAAACTACTTGTATAAGATTATTTCAAAAATATCTCAATACTATCCACATAAAGTATTCAAGGGTTTGATGAGAGTTGGCAGATTCTAAATATCCATAAAAAGTTCTGGAATCTCAAGTGTTAGAATCTTGCGGTAAATTCCGCACGATCCACACAACACAATTAGCATATTGAAGTAAAGATTGTATGAAAACAATGAGACTATTATGCTTCTTTTTTATTCAACTCTTTTCTTAATTCCTTAATCCTTGCAGCTTTACCTCTTCTATTACGCAAATAATAAAGTTTTGCACGGCGGACTCGCCCAATACGCAACACTTCTATTTTTTCTAAGCTATCGCTATAAAGTGGAAAAATCTTTTCAACACCTATATTGTTAGCACCCATTTTACGCACGGTAAAAGTCCTATCCACGCCATTACCGCGTATAGCTATACATACACCCTCAAAGTTTTGCACTCTCGTTTTGTCACCCTCTTTTATCTTAATCCCAACACGCAGAGTATCACCTGCTTTAAATTGTGGCACAGACTTATTCTCAAGTTGTGCTTTTTCAAATTGCTCGATATATCGATTTTTCATGATTTCCTCACTTATGATGTTAATAAATCCGGTCTAAAATATTGCGTTTTCATCTTAGACATGGTAAGTTTTAAATCGCCGATTATAGCGTGATTTCCATTTAAATATGCTGAAGTTGGTAAATTTTCTTGATTTTTTTTAGCAAACTGCTTTGATTTTGTGAAATTTGGTGCTTCAAGTAAGCCAGATTCAAAACTTTCACCTTGTAAAGACAGCTCATTGCCAAGCACACCATGTATATGCCTAGCAATAGAATCTGCCATACACAATGCCCCTAACTCGCCACCACTTAAGATAAAATCGCCTATGCTAAAAATCTCTGTCGCATGTAGCTCAATACTTCGCTCATCAAAGCCCTCATATCGCCCACACACAAAGCTAATATGGCTATATTTGCTAAGGCGGACAGAATCTTTATGACTAAATCTCGCACCACAAGGGCTAAGAAATATAATGCGTGAATCTCTTGCCTGCTGTAAAGCACAATCAAGCACAAATGGATCAAGCAGCATGCCCGCTCCACCGCCAATAAGGGCATTATCCACTTTTTTATGCTTATTGGAAGCAAAATCGCGGATATTTATACATTCTACTTCAATCTTTTTATTATGTATAGCATTTCGCATAATGCTATGCCCAAAATAAGGCATGATTAAATCTGGAAAAAGGGTAAAAAAACTAAAACGCATAGGTTACAGATGACATAAGATAGCTTCTATCAAGGACATGGCGACCATTTAGGGCAATATCTTGTTCATTCCACGCATCATTTTGCATGATATGTGTGTAATAGTTAGCAATTAAGCCCAAACTTACAGAATCTATAATCTGCCAATCGATAATAAACTTCAATGAATACTCTGTCGCACTCGGGGCAGTGGTATATCGCCCATCAAGTCCAAAGGACAAAGATTCTACAAATTTTGCTAATTTTTCATATCTAGCTTCTGTGAAAAGCAATACACTAAGGGCATCAGGGGCAACAGAAGCATTAAGCGATCTGCCTGTGCCATACACACTATTATCCCAAATATCTATGCCGATAGGATTACCAAACATACCCATTCTAGCATTTGCGTTACCTATATTTTTATAGACTCCAAGTGCGATTTTATAAGTATCATAAATGTCAATATCTTGTCTCACAAGAATGCTTGAAGTAAAGCCGGTGGGATCTTTAAAGTCAGCGAAAAAGTGATTACCTATATCAAGAATGCTTTTACTATGTATAGGGAAAAGTGCGACTAGCTTTGTAGTATAGCTAACACTCTCTTTATCGCCAAAACTAGCACTCACACTAAGCCCCGGTGCAACATACTCTTTTGCACCATAATACACATAAGCCTTTGCATCTAAAAAGTCGTTATTATAGCCGACTTCAGCATTTAAGATTCCATAAGTAGAATAAGTAGTGCTAAAATCTGTAAGCCAACTATTACCTACAAGTGCCACTGTGCTTGAGCCAAAAAGCTTTACATGAAAGTTATCCGCAAATTTATACACTGCGTTTATACCTTCAGCATAGCTATCAAACCAATCATCATCTTCTTGCTCAAATCTCCCTGCTTTAATATTTAGAGAATCTGTTTGATAGTGTATATAAGCATTATGCACGAACGCATTATGGGTATTGTCCGCTGTTGCGTCTTTGTCATTGAGATAGCCCGGATATGCCCCCACATAGTTATAACCCAAACCTTTTGTAGAATCATAAGTAAGCCCAGCAGCAACCGCTCCAATCATAACCTGAAAATCATTATATTTATACCCCACGCCTAATTGCCCTAAGGCGTAACCATAGCTATTATTAGGCAATGCTTGTTTCGTGCTAAATGCAGTTTTATTAAACACTTCTAAACCACCATGTAAAAATACGCCATTTTCTTGCTCTATTGTAGATTCTGTGTTTTTATGCTCTTGCTCCATGATTGCAATCTCATTCTGCCTTGCATACAGCATAGAAAGGCTGAGTGCAGAAAATATGAGAATCTTATGTAATCGCATGATAACTCCTTGTGCTATTTTGTCCTAATAAGACATTGTGAAAAATAATGAAAATTATATGATATTTATGTTTGTTTTTGTAGATATTTTTGTATGTGATTCTATAAATATTTCATGTTTTTAGCGTGTATTTGGTGTAAAAATACATTTCAATGCCACATATAACAAAGGATAAATGAAATATCCTAGAATCAAAGCAAGAAAATTAACGCCCTAAGAGTTAGTTGTAGCAATAATTTACAAATATTTTACAATCTAGTTTTGCGATTTTACATACATTTTTTACACTTTCAAGCAAATTTTCTAAGTATTAATAAGGGATAAAGATGAGAAGAGATGGGCTATCTAGTCTATTATTTTGGTGTATGCGACTATCCATTTTTAGCACACTTGCGATATTTTGCATTTTAATTGGCTTTATTTTTATAAAAGGTGTTGTTTATCTCACACCAAGCCTTTTTGAGTGGGAATATAATAGCGAAAATGTCTCTATGATGCCAGCTATTATAAATACCATTAATATGATACTTTTCTCCCTTGCTATTGCCATGCCTTTTGGAATCTTTGGGGCGATTTTTCTCACAGAATATAGTAGTAGTAAAAATAAACTCATCGCTGTCATTACAACCGCAGCTGAAACGCTTGTAGGTATCCCATCAATCGTATATGGGCTTTTTGGCTTCCTTGCATTTGTCGTATTTTTTCAATTAAAGTTTAGCTTTTTAGCAGGTAGCCTTACCATTACTATTATGATTTTACCTGTAATTTTGCGTAGCGCACAAGAGGCATTAAAGTCTGTGCCTTTAATGTATAGAGAGGCAAGTTTTGCACTTGGGGCAGGTAAGCTTAGAACTATTTTTGCGATTATTCTACCTGCTGCTACACCCGGAATCTTAGCAGGAATAATCCTTAGCATTGGTAAGATTGTAGGTGAAAGTGCCGCATTGCTTTATACTTTTGGCGGATTTGCTCAAGTTTCTGGACTATTTGATTCTGGTAGGACTCTTAGTATGCACATGTATCTTATATCAAATGAAGGGCATCATATCAATGAGGCATATAGCACGGCAATGATTCTCATTGTGATTGTGCTAATCATCAATCTTTTATCAAACTACATAGCAAAAACTCTCACAAAGGCATAAAATGGATAAAAAAGTATGTTTTAGTATTAAGGATATGAATCTTTACTATAATGATTTTCATGCGTTAAAGAATATTAATATGCAGATTCTAAAAGGTAAAGTAACCGCCTTTATCGGTCCTAGTGGTTGTGGTAAATCCACTTTTCTAAAAAGCCTTAATCGTATGAATGACTTAGTAGAAGGCTGTAAAATTAAAGGCAAGATTCTATTAGATGAAGTTAATATCTATAAAAAATATGATGTAAATATATTGCGTAAAAAGGTTGGCATGGTCTTTCAAAAACCAAACCCATTTCCTATGAGTATTTATGATAATATGGTGTTTGGTCCAAAAACACATGGGATAAAGCATAAGGATAAGCTTGATTCTATCGTAGAAGAATGCTTAAAAGATGTTGGCTTATGGGGAGATCTTAAAGATAGATTAAAGCAATCTGCCCTAAGCCTTAGTGGCGGACAGCAACAAAGACTATGTATCGCAAGGACATTAGCCGTAAATCCTGAAGTAATCCTAATGGACGAACCTACAAGCGCACTTGATCCCATATCAACACTAAAGATAGAAGAACTCATTAATAAACTCAAAAAAGAATATACGATTATTATCGTTACGCACAATATGCAACAAGCTATGCGTATATCTGATAAAACTGCTTTCTTTTTACTTGGTGAAGTGATAGAGTTTGATGATACTGAAAAGATCTTTTCAAAACCAAAGGATAAAAAGACACAAGATTATATTGCGGGAAGATTTGGGTGATAATGGCTTTATATTAGGTATTAATATTATATGTTGTTTAGTTTATTTATCATTTAAAGTCAAAATGCAACAAGCAATAATCTATCATAGACCATATTTCATGCTTTGAGATCATATATCCTTGTTTGCATATAATTCAAACATACCAACAATACTTGCATAAAAGATTCCAATCTTGTATTAATGCCATTTCATAGCAACAAAATGTTTATATTGCATTTTATCACGAGTTTGTGTTGGCATGCAACTATATGTTACGGACTAATTGTGTTTAAGGCAGATCAAAAATCAACACTTCATTATTAGAATCTAAGCCTTTGAGAATAAAGCTAGATTCAGAGCAGCACATCACACCATCACTTGTTTCTATGATAAAGGGCTTGGTTTGGCTAGATTCTATCTCTAGTTTGCCACGCACCACTTGGATATACGCCTTGCGACCACTTTCAAAGCTAAAAGTCTCGTTGGTAATATCCCTATACAGCCATAATCGCATATCTTGATACACTTTTAGAGAATCTTGCTCAGCGTTTGGGGACAAAATAAGTGTTTTGCCCTTGCTTGTGTCAAAGGCTTTTTGCTCATATCTTGGCTTAATGCCTAGCTCATTTGGCTGAATCCAAATTTGATAAAAATGCAACGGCTCGTCTAAAAGATTAAATTCTGAATGCGTAATGCCACTGCCCGCACTCATTATTTGAAACTCCCCACTTGGGACACGCTCTTCATTGCCCATACTATCTTTATGCGCGATTGTCCCACTTAGCACATAGGTTAAAATCTCCATATCCTTATGCGAATGCGTCCCAAAGCCCTTGCTCGGCTCTACTCTGTCTTCATTAATCACACGCAATGCGCTAAAACCCATAAACCTTTCATCATAATATCCTGCAAAAGAAAAGCTATGATAAGTATCAAGCCAGCCGTGATTAAAATGCCCCCGTTCATTTGCTTTGCGTAGTGTTAGCATATTAAATCCTTTGTGTAAAACTATTATCACACTATATTATCTAGGCAAATAGCATATAAATCTGCATTGTTTTAAGGGCTATTTTTACAAAAATGTGATTTTATGTAAAAACAATGCTGCATTATACAGACGCAAATAAGAAAATATTTAATATTATTGAAGTGAATTTTATGTGATAAAAAGCAATCAATAAACTTCGCAAATCTAAACAATCTTAGAATCTTATATGCTACTTAGCGTATAAGATTCTCATGCATACGCCACAGCGCGCATTTCTCGTATTACATTAACCTTTATTTCGCCCGGATATTGTAATTGCTGTTTGATTTCATTTGCAATTTCTCTAGATAATACAACACTCTCTATATCATTTACTAAATCAGCTCTTACAATTACTCGTATTTCTCTACCTGCATATACCGCATAGGCTTGTTTTACGCCAAATTTCTCCATAGCAATTTTTTCTAAATCTCTCACACGATTGATATAACTCTCATTTGCTTCATTTCTAGCACCCGGTCTTGCCGCACTTAATGCATCTGCCGTGCAGACTGCACTGCATTCAATGCTTTTAGACTCTTCGTGTCCGTGATGTGCGTATATGGCATTAATTACAACAGAATCTTCATTATATCTTAAACATATATCAGCACCCAAATCCACATGGCTACCACCTTGTTCATCTGTGAGTGCTTTGCCAATATCATGCAGGAGTCCCGCTCTTCTTGCAAGTTTTACATTGCCACCTAACTCACCTGCTATAATCCCTGCTAGTCGTGCCACTTCTAGTGAATGCTGCAAAGCATTTTGCCCAAAACTTGCACGATATTTTAGTTTTCCTATGAGTTTTTTAAGCTCAGATTCCACATAGCCTATACCAAGTTCCAATAGAATCTCATCGCCTTCTTGATAGAGTTGCTCTTCTGCTTGTGCCTTTACTTTTTCATACACTTCTTCAATGCGACTTGGGTGTATCCTGCCATCTTGCATGAGAATTTCAAGTGTCCTTGTCGCTAAAGCCCTTCTATAAAGGCTAAATGAGCTAAGTGAAATCTCATTAGGCGTATCATCAATGATAAGATTCACACCGCAAACCATCTCAAAGGCTTTAATGTTTCGCCCCTCTTTGCCAATGATTTTGCCTTTCATCTCATCATTTACTAACCGCACATTATTCACCAATCTATCGCTGACAAACTCTCCGGCAAATCGCGTAGTCGCTTGTGCGATAATATAGTTTGCCTTGCGTTTTGCTTCGGCCTTTGCCTCTGTCTCATAGCGGCGGATAAGACTAGCCCTCTCTTGTATCAGCTCATCTTCTAGATTTTTTAATAGAATCTTTTTTCCTTCCTCTTTTGTTAGAGCAGTGTAATCTTGCAAAAGAGATGAAAGCTTTATTTTTTCTTCTTGACATCGCTCTAATATTTTTGCTTGTTCCTCTTTTTGCCTTAATACTTCCTGTTTTGCATGATTTATTATCTTATTGCTTTCTTCATGTTCTTGTATTATTTTTTCAAGCTCATTCTTACGCTTTGCAAGTTTTTTATTGAATTGTTCCTCTTCTTCTTGCATTTTTACATGTTTATTGTGCAGTAACTGCTCTATTTCGGTTTCTAATGCCTTAATTTTTGCATTATTTTGCTCAATACACAAAAGCATTTTGGCATAGGAAAACTTCCTTGCAACAAAGAAAGTGAGAAATGCAACACAAATAGCGGTCGCCCCGCATGAAAGTAAAACAATAGAAGTCATTTATACGCACTCACATATATATCTGCTTGTATATCATGCCATTCACACAATGACTTACTAGAAATATGCCGCAATCTACTCACAAAAATACTATAAGGTCGCACCTTTAAAGTTTCATAAAATCTATCATACATACCTTTTCCAAATCCTATTCTTTTCATATTTTTATCAACGCCAAGCACTGGCACAATAGCAATGTCTATTAATATATTTTTATAAATCTTGCAAGTTTTTGGTTCATAAAGTCGCCAATGGGTTTTTACCAAAGGAAAACGATATTTTACCATGTTAAAGCTTGTTTTTTCAAGTTTTGGGACAAATACCTGATATTTTTTATCCTGTTTTAATTTTGCCAAAATATGCGTAATATTTACTTCAGTAGATAGTGGAATGTAGAGCAAGACATTGCATTCTTTTGCTTTTGATTGTATATAGAAAAGTTTATTATTGCGTTTTATCTTATAGGTTTTTGGCTTTTTGTAGCTTGTTATGTGTGTGTATATATTTTTCGCACAAAGCTTATCATAAATGCAGAATCTCTTTTGCATTTTTGCTTTTATTTTTGTGCGAAATTCTGTTTTTGAATCTATGGATTCTGTATGTTTTTTCGCTATGAGATTTTTTTTCATTGTGTGTTTATGCCTTATTTTGATTTTAAATGATATAAAATCTTAATTACTTTAAACATAACATAGGGAGTCAAATATTAAAATTCATGTATGTTAAAGGAATATATTTTTAATGCACTCAAGCTTTCTATGAGATTTTACAGCACGAAATAAGATTCTACTCTGCATAGAGATTTGCATTTTCTCTTGCGACTTTATCGCAGTGTTCATTTTGTGGATGTCCATTATGTGCCTTAACCCATTGTGTTGTTATAGTGTGCTTTGCTCCTACATGTATATATTCTCCCCATAAATCCGTGTGTTTTACATCTTTAAAACCTTTTTTTTGCCAATTTGGAAGATACTGCTCGATAGAATCACATACATACTTGGAGTCGCTTACAATGACTACACGGCAAGGTTCAGTAAGCATTTTTAATCCCTCTACAACCGCCTTAAGCTCCATGCGTCCATTTGTGCTATATGCCTCACCACCACTTACTTGCGTGTGAAAAACTCTACCATTTGGGGCTTTATACTCAAGCAGGGCACAATACCCACTAGCCCCCGGATTCCCTAAACTTGAACCATCTGTGTAAAGAATAACTGATTTCATACTTTACCTTTTTAATATAATAAGCCAAATTTAAAATCGGCAGATTCTAAGAAACACTTTTATTATAGAATCGCCGCTTTTTTATTAAGATAAAGCTGTGAAACTTGTTGTATTTTAATATAAATTGCAATTAAGATTCACCATACTTATTTTAATATGTGTATAAAAGCAACTTTCCTAATTATTAAAATAAACTTAAACCATCGTTTTTGGCATAATGTGGAAAAAGTGTATAGGTTTTAGGCGTGGCGATTCTGCCTTTTGCGGTGCGTTCAATATAGCCATTTGCAAGTAAATATGGCTCAATCACATCTTCTATTGTCCCCTCATCTTCACTCATTGCTGCTGCAATTGTATTTAAGCCAATAGGTCTGCCATTTGCCTGTGATAGAATCTTCAAATAGCCCAAATCCATCTCATCAAAGCCTAGCTCATTTACGCCTAGCTCATTTAATGCGTGTTTTGCGATGACTTCATCAATCATATTTTTATCCTGCACTTCAGCAAAGTCCCTTACCCTTTTTAGTAGTCGCAGGGCAATACGCGGTGTGCCACGCGATCGTTTTGCAATCTCTTTTGCACTCATTTCATTAATCTTTGTGTTTAGTTTAAGGCTTGCTTTTGTGATGATTAAGGCTAACTCATCTTCATTGTAAAATTCTAGTTTCGCACTGATTCCAAACCTATCTCGCAAGGGGTTTGATAGCATACCAGCCCTTGTTGTCGCACCGATTAAAGTAAATGGGGCTAAATCAATCTTTATAGTTTGAGCGGCTGCCCCTTGCCCTATGATAATATCAAGGCGAAAATCTTCCATAGCTGGATATAAAATCTCTTCAATAGCAGGGCTTAGCCTGTGAATCTCATCGATAAATAAAATATCGCCATGACTAAGATTTGTCATAATCGCTGCTAAATCCCCCGCTTTTTCTATCATGGGGGCTGCACTGACTTTAATATTTGCCCCCATTTCATGTGCGATAATGTGGCTAATCGTAGTTTTGCCAAGCCCTGGCGGTCCAAAGAATAGAATATGGTCTAAACATTCATTACGCTTCTTACTTGCTTCAATAAATACCTGCAAATTTTTCTTAATCTTGTCCTGTCCTATATAGTTTTCCCATGATATAGGTCGCAGGGTATTTTCATTTTGAGAATCTATTGTCTTCTTATCACCAGCGATTATGCGTTCTGTTTGTTCGTTATTTAATAGTGAAATTTTCTCCATTATATAGCCTTGTTTTTAGTGAATTATAGCAGACTTCAAGTGATATTTTTTATTAATCTAAATCAACCAAAAACTTCTGTTTTTTACGAAAAATTGCAAGTTTGTTAAAGCCAATATCTTTTAAAATCTTTAAACATTCTTCATAACCAAAGCCTACTTGACAAGTATCGTGTGCATCGCTTCCCATCGTTATATCAAGTCCTATTTCCTTTGCTTTTTTTAGAATCTCTCTTGAGGGATATTGCTCTTTTATATCTTTTCTCAAACCTGCTGCATTTATCTCTAGCACCATATCCATATCTTTCATAATATGTAGTGTTTCTTTCATTTTTGCATAGAGATTCTGCGGCATAACATCACCAAATAGCTTTGGTAAATCAAAATGTCCTGCTATTTGAAAATATCCCGTTTTTGCCATGCCTTGCAAAGATGAGAGATATTTATCCCAAGTGGCAAATACGCCCATTTTTTGCCATTTACCTATAAATTCCGGATTATCAAAGCCCCAATCATCTAAGAAATGCACCGAACCTATCAAATAATCCACATCAGAATCTAGCACAGCTTTATCTAGTAAATCTTCCCTACCAAGTATATAATCCACTTCTAACGCGCACAAAACTTCCATAGATTCATAAGTTTTTGGAATCTGTGCAAGATAGTTTGGTAAATCCGCAAAACTCATGCGATATTTCTCATCAAATCTCATCGGGGCATGGCATGAAAATCCAAAAATATCTATACCAAGGCTACTTGCTTTTTGCATATAAGATTCCATACTGCCATTTGCATGATTGCAGTAAGTGGTGTGATTATGTAAATCAACTCGCATATTTTTTCCTTAAGTGTGATTAAATTTAGTTTTATTTTAGCATTTTGATATGAAATCTCATTCCATATCAAAATACATTAAAATGACCTACACTTGCTCATAAAAGCATAGAATCTATTATGTATTTATTATAATCTTAGCGAAAAGTCCAAAATTTATGCAACAAATAACCAACAATGACATACACTATACTTGCAATTATGAGTGCTATATATTCATTCCAAGATAAGATTCTATAACATATAATAAGTGTCAATAAATTCGTCATATAAGCAAAGCAACTTGCTATCACAAAGCGTGTAAAATCTCTTCTATGCGTATGCTTTGATTGAAAAGTAAATCGCTTATTAAGCAAATATGAGACTATAAAGGCGATTCCATAGCCTAGTGCATTTGCAATCTCTGGCACAACACCCATAAAGGTTAAGCCAAACATAATACCATAGCCAACAATGGTATTAATAATCCCCACTACACCATAAATAATCGTGCTTTTATCGATATATTTTTTTACATATTGTCTCAAAATGCTTCTCTTATAATAAGACTATTTAATTCCTATTTCATTAAACTCTCTGTATTTATCACAGCCGCTTTGATAGCCATAATCACATGCCTTGCCATAAAACTCTTTTGCAATGCTTAGATGATTTTTCATATCTGTTTTTTGCTGATACATTACGCCCAAATTATAACAGCCAAGCGGCTCCTTACCATTACATGCTTGTTTATAAAAGTTATCTTCCTTATCAAAGCTTTGTCGCACACCCTCTCCATTACCATACATAATGCCTAAACCATAGCAACTTGCGCTATTTTTTTGCTTACATGAACGCTCATAAAAGTCTCTTGCCCGAAAATAATCATGTAAATGGAAATAATAAATATCGCCGACATTACCACAACTTGCTACATTCCCACTCTCACATAGCTTTTCAAAATAGGCTAGTGCTTCATCGTGTCTGCCTGCAAGTGTGTATATCATGCCTACAATCTCACATTGTTTATCAAGGCATTCTTGCGGACCAACTAAGCCATTATCGATAAGATAATCACATGCATTCGCATTATTTTGCATACAAAAATTATATGTATAATGCCACTCTTCTTCAGTTAGCCTATCAAACGCATACAAATTATAACACAGCATAAAGCCAACAGAAAGGACTAAACAAAACCTTTTAAAAAAATAAATACAGCGTGTGATAAGAAATGCTCTCAAAACAAACTCCCTGCTATGCTATAGTCATAGCAATTATAAAAGTAGATTCTATAATATCGGTCTTTATGGGATTTTGTGGAATGTTTTTTAGAATCTTAGCGCTTGTTAAATCGTGATTTGCCAATAAGCTATTTGCCTGTGTTGCTAGTCTATCGGCTATCTTTTGCAAAAATTCCATATTAGCCCCCTAACTTAGAATAATCTTTTAACTTCTTTTTGTGTAGAATCTATTGCTTCCCTGTATGTAGCTACCATAGATTCAATATTTGCGCTTTGAGATTCCATCTCTTTTTGTGCTAATTCTACCGCTTGTTTCTTTTGTGCGATTCTGTTTTTATAGTTAGCACTTGTTTCTTTTTGTCATCTCTTCTACTTAATTATTAAAGATTTCTGGTATTTGCTTGTCTAACTCACTTTTACTCTCTGGTATAACTTGTGAAATGACTGCATTTTTAATTTGTCGCATTTCATCTTGTTCGTCTGGTTTTTACTACTGCCAAGAATACCCATAATTAAGTTAGGGAGTAATAACACAAAGATTCCCGCGATAGGATTAAGCACGGACAGAGCAAGCCTTAATGCTCCGCCAATAGACCCCTACAAATCACCATGTTTTATTAAGATTTTTAGGACGCTTTTTGCTCCTCTTGGCAGTTCTGTCCCACCGACATAAATTATTGATTTTTGTGTCGTATTGCCTGTCTTAGTATTGATGCTGCTGAGAGTAGAATCTATTCGGCTTGTAATGTCATTAGCAATATCCACCATAGAATCTTTTAATTCTGCAGATAATGGAACTGTGTATTAAATCATTAATTACAGAATCTGCCCTCACTTTGCCCTATCCTTTGGAATCTCAGTAACATTTACGCTAAATTTCTCTACACTGCCATTTTCCCTTACCGCCTCAATGTATTCGCTCGTATTATAGTGCAACTCTGTAGCTAGGGCTGTCTCTGGGGTTATGCCCTCACTTATAAGGTATCTTTTTCCTAAAAATGAGTTTAAAAGTGATCTTTTCCTAGCACTAAACACACCAATAACTGGCACTATCAAGTCAGTATCGCTAATATGTTTTTGCAGTGTAGTTACCCACTCACTAAGATTTATAGAAACTAGCTTTAAGTTCAATTATTATAAAATATTAAGGTACTATTCTTGTGGATAACAAGCCTTTAAATCTTTATGTTTTTATAAGTCAGATTTAACTTTATTTATATTCCACCAAGTCATCAAGCGAGATTCTATATCTAGGCTGTTGTTCCTTGCCACGATAGCCAAAGCACACAATAAGGCTTACTTGCTCTTTAAATGGATCAAGCCCGTAGAGTTTCTCCACCTCCCTTTTTTCATAGCCCTCAATATAGCAAGTATCAATCTCTAAGAAACTCGCATAGGCTACCATATAGGTTGCCATAATATAAGCCTGTTTGCTACTCCAATGATAAAGCGACTCGCCAGAATCTAGACCCCGCTCTTTTAAATATCCACCTAAACAATCACAAAATGCCTGATACGCACCTAAGTCTGGCTTACGCCTAAAGGTGTTTTGCTTTGTGTATTCACTTGGCGGGACTAAGTCATTTTGCAAACTTTTAAATATTACAACTTCACTTGCTGTTGTGATTTGAGGCTGATTCCAGCATAATGGACGCAAAGCCGCTTTTGCCTCATCGCTACGCAACACAAGTAGCCTTGTAGGCTCTAGCCCAAAGGAACTTGGCGATAATCTGTCCACTTCTAAAATCTCATCAAACACTTCTTTTGGAATCTTTTTATTCTCATCAAAAAGTTTGCACGAATGGCGGAAATATATAGATTCTAAAAACTTATTCATCACTCACCCCTTATGTAAATTTAAACAACACACAAAACCCTACTTTGCCTTCGCTCTTTTACGCATATTTGGCTCTAGAATCTTTTTTCTAATCCTAATATTTTGCGGTGTTACCTCTAAAATCTCATCATCTTCTATCCACTCTAATGCTCGCTCCAAAGTCAGTTCTCGCGGTGGCACAAGCTTAATGGCATCATCACTCCCACTTGCACGCATATTTGTCAAATGCTTTGCCTTAATGGGATTAACATCTAAATCATTATCGCGACTATGCTCACCTATTACCATACCGATATACACTTTGGTTTGTGGGGCTACAAATAGCACACCCCGCTCTTGTATATTAAAGAGTGAGAATCCAGTCGCCTCGCCATTTTCCATAGAGATTAACGCACCATTTTTACGCGATTCCACCCCACCGCTAAATGCCCTAAACTCCAAAAAGCTATGATTCATTACACCTTCACCCTTTGTATCTGTCAAAAATTCACTGCGATAGCCTATAAGCCCCCTTGCTGGAATCTCAAACTCTAGCCTTGTGTAGCCATCACTCATAGGATTCATAGCTTTCATTTCCGCCTTTCTCTTGCCAAGCTTTTCAATAATCGCCCCGCTAAAATCCTGTGGTGTGTCAATGACTAAATGCTCAAAAGGCTCAGTTTTCACGCCATTTTCTTCTTTGACAATCACTTCAGGTCGTGAGATACTAAACTCAAAGCCTTCACGCCTTAGATTCTCCGCTAAAATGGTAATTTGCAACTCCCCTCTACCGCTTACCTTAAATTTCCCTTCGCCCATCTCTTCACATCGCATAGCAATGTTTGTTTGCATTTCTTTTAATAGTCTATCTTTGATTTTATTTGCCGTTACGTGCTTGCCCTCTAATCCCGCCAAAGGACTATCATTTACCGCAAAATACACGCTCATTGTAGGCTCTTCTAAGTGCATAGGATCAAGTGGCATAGGATTATTAGGACATACAATAGAATCTCCCACATCAACGGCGTTAAATCCAGCAATAGCTACAATATCCCCCGCTTCAGCAGATTCTATCTCTGTCCTTGCTAGTCCCATAAAGCCGATGAGTTTGCTGATACGCCCTGTCTCTTTCTCGCCATCGCTTTTTGCAAGCATTACATTCTCACCCTTTTTCACGCGTCCATTAAACACCCGCGCAATGCCAATTTTGCCTACATAGTTATCATAATCAAGTGTGAAAACTTGCATTTGCAGCGGATTATCACTACTTCCGCTAGGCAGCGGCACATACTCTAAAATCGCTTCAAACAATGGCTCAAGATTCTTTTTAGGATCATTTAAATCCTTAATCGCATAGCCATCGCGCGCAGCAGCATAAATCACGGGAAAGTCAAGCTGAGAATCTGTGGCGTCCATTGATACAAATAAATCAAACACTTCATCTACCACGCGATCAGGCTCTGCGGCAGGTTTATCAATCTTATTCACCACTACAATGGGGCGGATTCCAAAGCTAAGGGCTTTTTTGACGACAAATTTCGTTTGAGGCATAACGCCTTCTTGTGCATCTACAAGCAATAAAACGCCATCTACCATTTTTAGCACTCGCTCCACTTCCCCGCCAAAATCAGCGTGTCCGGGCGTGTCAATGATATTTATCTTTGTGCCTTTGTAGTTTATGGCTGTATTTTTTGAAAGGATTGTAATGCCTCTTTCTCGCTCCAAATCGTTAGAATCCATTACCCTTTCATCAACCTGCTCTCTCTCACCAAATGTCCCAGACTGACTTAAAAGCCCATCTACTAGTGTAGTTTTGCCGTGATCTACGTGTGCTATCACAGCGATATTTCGTATATTTTGCATTGTGTATCCTTATGTGTAGTTAAAATTAAAGCTAAAATAAAATAAATCACTGATTATGACATAGTTATATTAAGATTTGTTAAAGTGAAGTGAGAATGTTTAGCAGAACTAAAATCTCTAAATTTTCATTCATTGCCACAATCATATAGCCTCATTTAAAGCTATAATACTTCATTTTATGGGTTAAGTGTAAAAAATATTCTGTGATTTTTGTGGTGTATATAGTATATGTATAGATTCCAAAATAAACTTTTAGAATCTAAAATTACTTATAGCAAATGCTTAACTAAGCATTGATGTCTTCTCTTTGCTTTGCAAGGGCGCCTCGTTTTGGTCCGCTTTTACCATGGCAGTGTTTATATTTTTTACCACTACCACAAGGGCATATTTCATTTCTTGCTGGTTTTTTATCCCTTATCTCTTCTTCTAATCCGCTATGATTTAGCACAAGATTCTCATTTTCATGCTCTAGGTTTGATAGAATCTTTTCTTCTTCTTGCTGCACATCTTGCGTGTTAAATTGAATGATTTGTAATGTGCGATAGGCTTCAATTTTGATATTTTCTACAAGCTCTAAAAAGAGATTATAACTCTCTTTTTTATACTCTACAAGCGGGTCTTTTTGATTATATCCACGAAGGCTAATGCCTGTTTTTAAATGATCTATTGAGTATAAATGCTCTCGCCACGCATTATCTACCACTTGCAAATAAATGATTCTTTCAAGCTCATTACGCATTTCTGGTGTTGTATTTGCAAACTTTTTGTCATATTCATTTTGCAAGGCGGATATGAGAATCTCTTGTATTTCATGATAACTTTTTGCTTCTAAAGATTCACTCAATTCAAGCAAATATTCTTCTTTCAATACGGCTAAAAGTCCCGCAATATCATAGTTTTCTGGCACATCATGTGGCAATATTTGTCCTCTTTCTAAAAGGTTATGCACGCTTGTTTCGCGGTTTTCTTTTATTCGTTCTGCCATATTAAAATCTTTTTGTAATAGCTCATTTCTGAATCTATATATGACTTTTCTTTGTTCATTACTTACATCATCATATTCAAGTAGGTGCTTTCTTGATTCAAAATGAAGAGATTCTACCTTTTTTTGTGCTTTTTCAATAGATTTTGTAATCATGCTAGATTCTATGCTTTCGCCATCTTTCATACCAAGCTTACCCATAACGCCTTTCAACTTATCGCTTCCAAAGATTCTAAGCAGGGAATCTTCAAGGCTTAGATAAAATTGACTAACGCCCGGATCGCCCTGTCTGCCTGCACGACCCCTTAGCTGATTATCAATTCTTCTGCTTTCATGTCGCTCTGTGCCGATGATATAAAGTCCGCCTAGATCTCGTATCTCATCATCGATTTTAATATCCACGCCTCTACCTGCCATATTTGTAGCAATGGTTACTGCACCTTTTAGCCCTGCGTTTTTAATGATTTCTGCTTCTTTTTCATGCTGTTTTGCGTTTAATACATTATGCGGGATTCTCGCTTTTTTTAGCCATTCATGCAAAACTTCGCTTTTTTCAATACTTGCTGTGCCAACAAGCACTGGCTGCCCTTTTTTATATAACTCTGTGATTTTATCTAGCACTGCTTGGAATTTTTCTTGCTCACTTTTATAGATTAAGTCATTTAAATCTTTTCTCTGTATCGGTAAGTTAGTCGGTATTGATACAACTTCAAGTTTATATATCTCTAAAAACTCTGTTGCTTCAGTCTGGGCTGTCCCTGTCATGCCGCCTAATTTATCATAGAGTCTAAAGTAGTTTTGGAATGTAATATCTGCTAGTGTTTGACTTTCTTCTTTAATAGCTACGCCCTCTTTTGCTTCTAGGGCTTGATGCAGCCCTTCGCTAAATCTTCTGCCCTCACTTAGTCTGCCTGTAAATTCATCTACAATGACGACTTCGCCATTTTGGACTACATAGTCTTTATCTTTTACAAATAGATAATTTGCTTTTAGGGCTTGGTCTAGGTGGTGTGATAAAGAGGCATTTTCAATCGCATAGAGATTTTCTACATTAAAAAGAGATTCTGCTTTTTTGATTCCATCTTCTGTGGTTAGAATCACACGATTTTTTTCATCAACGCTAAAGTCAGTAACCTTCTGCATTTTCTTTGCAACAGAATCTGCTAATTGATAATTCTCCATTTTACGATTAATGGGACCAGAGATTATAAGCGGTGTTCTGGCTTCATCAATAAGGATAGAATCTACTTCATCAACGATAGCAAAAAAGTGGCGTTTTTGCACTTTTTGATCTAGATTATACTTCATATTATCTCGCAAGTAATCAAATCCATATTCATTATTTGTGCCATAGACTATATCGCTTGAATAGATTTTTAAACGCTCTTCATCACTTTGTATCGCATTTGTAATAACGCCCACACTAAAGCCAAAAAAGTTATAAAGTGGTTGCATAGTCGCTGCATCTCTATTTGCTAGATAGTCATTCACGGTTACAACATGCACGCTTTTACCAGATAAGGCATTTAAGATAACAGGAAGCGTTGCTACAAGTGTTTTCCCTTCCCCTGTTTTCATCTCTGCAATCTTTCCCTCATGCAAAGCCATACCGCCGATAAGCTGCACATCAAAATGCCGCATATTAAGGATTCTCTTGCTTGCTTCCCTTGTGAGAGAAAAGACTTCTTCAAGTTTAGAATCTAAGAGAGAATTTACCACTTGAATAGAAAAATCACTATTATCTAAGCTACCAAGCTTATGTGTAACTTCATCTTTTATCGCTTGAAATCTCTGCTGTAAAGCTTCATCGCTTAAGGATTCTAACTCTGCTTCTAATGCGTTTATCTTACGCACACGATTTTTGTAGCCTTTTAGAATCTTATCATTACGAGTGCCAAAAATTTTCCCAAATAAAGTTTTCATATATGTCCTTTTTATTAGAATCTATTCATTACTTTTTTGAATGCAAAACAAGCTCATAAGAGCTTTTTATAATCGTTAAATCGCCTGATACACTCTTTGTGCTTTGCTGTTTATGCAAATTATTTCGCAAATCATCATTTAAGCTATCAAGCTCATCCATTCTCTCTTTTAATCGCAGGATAATATCCACACCAGCAAGATTCACACCCAAATCTCTAGTAAGCTTTAAAATCGTCTTAATCTTATCCATATCTCGCTGTGAATAAAGTCGCATTTTCCCATCAGTGCGTGAAGGCTCAATAAGCCCTTCTTTCTCATATTGCCGCAAAGTCTGCGGGTGAATATCAAGTATCTTTGCTACTACGCTAATCAAAAAAACCGGTTCATCATAACTTGCATCCATGCTATTCCTTTCCTTATAGTTCTTTTTGTAACAACTCTTTTAACTCATCGCTTAGCGTATTAGAATCTGGCAATTTCGCATAGACTTGCAGGATTAAATCCCCATATTGCCCCGTCTTTCTATCTTTAAAACCTTTGTTTTTAATCCGCATTTTCTTACCATTTTGCGTATTTGCTGGAATCTTAATAATCATTTCTTCCCTTGCTGTTTTAATGCTTGCCTTATCTCCAAAAAGCATTGCTTTGAGTGGCACTTCTACAACTTGAGTGAGATTATAACCATCAATGCTATACCCTTCTTCTGGTGCTATCTCAATGGTGATGATCGCATCGCCCACCATATTGCCAAGCTTTTTACCTTTACCTTTTGCACGAAGTTTTGAACCGCTTGTAATGCCCTCTGGTATCTTTAACTCAAAGCTAGACCCATTTAAGTGCAAACGCAAAGTATCGCCCAACAACGCGCTTTTAAGCGATATACTCGCCCTTGCTTCAATGTCTAAGTCAATGCCATCACCCATACCATTATCAAAACCAAAGTTAAATGAGCTAAACCCTGAATTACTACCATTAAAACCCCTGCCACGCGCACCAAAAATATTCTTTAAAATATCATTTAAATCAGCACTTTGATAAGAGCGACTAAAATCACTGAAATTTTGCCCATTAAACATGCTGTCGCCATATTGATCGTATTCAGCCTTTTTTTGCGGATCGCTTAGAATCTCATACGCACCATTTATCTCTTTAAACTTTTCTTCAGCTTCTGCGGACTTATTCACATCGGGGTGATATTGTCTTGCAAGCTTTCTGTATGCCTTTTTGATCTCATCAGCACTTGCATTTTCACTAATATTTAATGTTTGATATAAACTTTTTGCCATATATACCTCGTAAAACTTTTAGTGTTATTATAGCATAAAATATGAGTTTATGTATATAAACTTTATTTAGTTTGTATGAAAATGTGTAGGTGTTATGAGCAACTTGTTATAAATGCTTTATTGAAAATTTTAGATATTTACTTTCAATAAAGACTAAATTTAGATTCTAATCTAATAGCAATAAAGCATAAAAAGTAGGGTATAATCTCAAGCTTTTAGTATCTTTGAAGCTTAGAGATAAAAAGATTTTAATATTTAAATGGGACAACATAATGTATAAATTATTATTTATATTTTCATGTGTATTAACTACGATCAACTTAGTGTCTGCAAAACAGATAAAAGAGTATGTTTTTATAGAATCTAGCGATACAGATTCCAATGACATAACTCTAAACAATACAAAAATTGCAAATAATGCAGAATCTTTAACCCCCCCCCCCCCCAACATTCCTAAAAGATTCTATAAACCAACAATTAGAAACTAAAAAATCTAACACTACACATACGCAAAGCACAACACAACAAAAAGATTCTAATAAACTCCCTAGCGACTTACATTTCATATATGGTTTTGACTTTACATTTTTTGCGGATAATTTAGAAGATTCCTTTCCATATTGGGATACACGCACGCTGCTTCAAGCAAGTATATTTCCTGAAATAGGACTACATTTTTATGGGCAGAATCTTCGTGTCGGCGGATACTACATTATGAATATGGGCGAGAAAATCCCGCAATTTCCACAAAATGTAGGTTTGAGTTTATATTATGATACGCATTATAAAAATTTTAGCGGCTATTTTGGAATCTTTCCGCGAAAGCATTGGATTGGCGTATATCCTAATCTCTACTATCGTAAGGACTTTTTACTGCAAAATCCCATGACAAATGGCTTTGGTCTGCAATATCAAAATAAGGGCTTAAAAGCAGAATTTATATTTGACTGGTATGGTGGGAATCTGCAAAAACGAATTGATGAGTTTTTAGCACAAGGCTTCTTGCAGCAGAATTTGTGGCATGATAATATCTTTCTTGGGGCTTCATTCCTGCTTTATCATACAAAAAATGATGAGTTACTCAATCCTTTAAATACGATAAAAGATGTATGGCTGCTTGATAGGCTGTATTATAATGCCTTTGTTGGCTTTGACTTACAAAAGAGATTTATGCCCTATATGGATTCTATCTATCTTAGTCTTGGTGTGCTTGGGTCTGTGGAGCGTAAAAGGCGGCATTCTAATGGGCTTGATCCTTTTTCCAACTCTCTTGGATTAGACTTCATGCTAAAAGCACAATACAAGGGCTTTGGTGTGGAGAATAGCCTGTATTATGGACAGGGGCAGATGAAGTATTTTAGCGAGTATGGGGAATCTTTATATTGGGGATTACCCTTTTATCAAGCAAGATTCTATGATAGAATGGAGATGTATTGGGAGTATAAAAATGCTTATAGCTCTACTCGTTTTAGCTTTATATTCCACTTTACAGATACAAAGATCGCAAATACACAAATGCTTACAATAGTCCTTGATACGCATGAGTTATTGAAGAAACTTGCAAAAAGGCAATAGATTTTATCGTGCTAAAAGTTATAAATTTTGATATAATTCTGCATGGATTTACTCCAAATTTACTTTAAAGGGTGTTGTATGAAGAAGTTTTTCTATGCTTTTTTGCTGATGATAGGAAGTGCAGTGATGTTACAAGCATTATCGATTGAGACGGCACAAGTCTCAAAAAAGCCAAATGTTGTTATCCTAGCGACTGGCGGGACTATTGCGGGATCGATTGATTCTAATATCAAAACGACTGGTTATACTGCGGGTGTTGTGGGTGTTGATGTATTGATTAATGCTGTGCCAGAGATTAAGAATCTTGCTAACATTAAAGGAGAGCAAATCGCAAATATCGATAGTGCGGATATGACTGATGAGATATGGCTCACTCTTGGAAAACGCGTAAATAGCCTTTTAGCAAGCCCTGATGTAGATGGTATCGTTATCACACATGGCACAGATACAATGGAAGAAACTGCGTTTTTCTTGCATTTAATAATTAAGAGTGATAAGCCTGTCGTGCTAGTAGGTGCTATGCGACCAAGCACAGCTATGAGTGCTGATGGTCCTAAGAATCTCTATAATGCAGTAGCCCTTGCTGCAAGTCCAAAGGCACGAAATAAAGGCGTTATGATTGCTATGAATGATAGGATTCAGAGTGCAAGAGGTGCTACAAAAACACATGCCCTAAATGTTGAGACTTTTAAGTCCCCAAATAGTGGCGATATGGGCTATATCCTTGATGGTAATGTATTTTTTAACTATGCTCCATTGCAACCACACACAAGAAAAAGCATCTTTAATATAGATAGAATAGAATCTTTGCCAAAAGTTGATATATTATATTCTTATGCAAATGATGGCTCTGGTGTTGCTGCTAAGGCTTTATTTAAAGCTGGCACAAAGGGCATAGTTGTAGCTGGAACTGGTGCTGGTAGTATCCATAAATATCAAAAAGAAGTGCTAAAAAGTCTTATGCAGCAGGGCTTAGTAGTCGTGCAAAGCTCAAGAGTTGGCTCTGGCATTGTCCTTGCAAATAGTGATGATTCTAAGCTAGGATTTATCGGTGCACATGATCTAAATCCACAAAAAGCACGAATTTTACTCATGCTTGCTTTGACAAAAACAAATAAAACAGATGCTATTGCAAAGATTTTTGAAACTTATTAAAATAGTGTTGTAAAATTTTTATAGTTCTCTCAATATAACCTTGATAATGTCATCTATTATGGTTTTGACATTATCTTGCCCCCTCCCTTTTTTTCAAATAATATAGAATCTTGTGGCTTTTGCTCTGGCAAGTACTAAATTTGTGTTTGCAAAGATCGAAATGAGAATATTTTTATTTCTATAAGTTTTGGTATTGTTTTATTGATTGCTTGTAATGACAATCCTGTTAGACTAACATTTCTTTTGCGATTTATATGTTGGTAGCATATATTATTTATACCTAAAAAACCTCTAGTTATATCCCTTTAGCCTTGTTGCACAATGCGTCAAATAGACACTAAATACAATGTTTATATCCAATTAAGGTAAATTTAAATTTTAAAAAATACATGAATTCGCTAAACTATAAAGTGTTAATAATTTTTGTGATACCTTAAAAGGTATCCGTGCCAGCATGAACACAGTAAGAATAGAATGGAAGCTTAGTTTTTTAAAGGTAGGGCTATAATATTAGGGTTGCTGTGTTGGTATTAAAAGCCAAGCATAGTTTATCTAGGCGCGGTGTTTTCCGTATCGAGAAAAACGGTAGGGATCTTAGATTCCTGTTGTGTAAGTATGCGTAGGGGTATTTTTTGCCTACTTTTGTGCTATCAAAGAGTGTGATTTCTTACAATCTCATTGAAATATGCAAAAGAGAAAATGCAATCAGTCTATGTAATCTTTATTGTTCGAATGCTATTGAGCGACTTGATAGTGAGGGAAAGATTGGTGGTGATTTGATGTGATTATTCTTTGCAGGATATACCTTACAAGCATACTTGCATTCACGCACTCTCCAATATATAAAAGTACTACGACAACATATTGCCATTTTTTTGGTTTTGGTGGAGTGTAGGGGGTTCGAACCCCTGACCTCAACGCTGCCAGCGTTGCGCTCTCCCAACTGAGCTAACACCCCAAATGAAGCCTCTAGACCTATCTATTAATATCCTAAAATGAATGGTATGTCATCTTTTTGATCAAATAAAGAACGAGAGTGCATATACCATTCTTTATTTCATTAAGAAACAAATATTTTTTGAATCTTAGAAATTTCTTTTCAAAAGATTATCAACGCGTAATATTGTAGTTAATCTATCACCTTGCTTTGCAATGCCATATAATAAGTTTTCTTGCTCATTGAAAGTATCGGGTATAGGATCGATTTGATTCTCATCAATCCTTATGGCTTCTGTCAATTTATCGATAACAAAACCAGCGATTTCATCATTATGATTCACAACTAAATAGCGTGTATCTTTATCCTGTTTTGTTTGTGGGATACCAAACTTCATTCTAAGATTAATGAGTGGATATACATTTCCACGCAGGTTAAATACACCCATTACATAATTTGGAGTACCCGGCACACGAGTGAAATCAATAGGTTTTATAATCTCTTTAACATTTAAAATAGGCACTGCAAACTCTTCAGTTCCCACCACAAAACCAATTAATTGCACGATATGTTCAGAATCACTATGCAACTCTTCTCCCACATTTTGCTTTTGCTGTTTTGCAAATACATCTTTTAATGCGTTATTATCCATTCTTATTCTCCATCTACTTGCAAGTTAATATTTCGTTTTACGACATTCAACAAATATTCAGGCGTATATGGCTTTGTAATATATTCTGTCATACCAGATTCTACACCACGCATTCTATCCGTTTTGCTTGTCCTGCTCGTTACTGCGATGAGTGGCAAGTTTTTAAAGCGATTGTATTTTCTTACTTCACTTGCAAAAGTGTAGCCATCCATTCTAGGCATTTCAATATCAACAAGCACAGCATCAAGGTCATGATCGCCACTTTTTACAATCTCAAGTCCCTCTAGTCCATTGCTTGCTTCAAGCACTGTAACACCTAAAGGTTTCAAGCATTTTTTCATAATCGTTCTATCTGTTGTGCTATCATCGATTGCCAATACAATGTAATCGCTTGGTGAGTTTTTAGCTTTTGCCGCAGTGTTTTGAGAGATAAGATTATTCACGTTTACCTTAACATCTTTTGCCATATCCATCATTGCGGCAACATCAGCGATTAAGGTAATCTTACCATCTCCCCTAACAGTCGCTCCAGCAATACCCTCTGTGCCTTTGAGATAGTAGCCCAAACTTTTAATAACAACCTCTTCTTGCCCGATGAGATAATCCACAATTACACCGATTTTTTGCTCCGCTAAACCGATGATAACAACATAGACTTCATTAAGACTTTCTAAAACAGAATCTACCTTGAAAATATCTGCTAATCGCACAAGGCTTAATACCTCATCTCTTAGTCTCAATACGCTTTTACCATCAACTGTGTAAATCTCTTCTTGTGATACACGCACGGTTTCTAATACCGAGCTAAGTGGTATAGCATAGCATTCTTCTTGCACTCCAACAAGCAAGGCTTGCATAATAGCTAGTGTTAATGGAATCTTTAACTTCTGTGTCGTGCCTACGCCAAGTTCAGAATCTATTTCTATGATACCATTAAGCTTTTCAACATTTGTTTTCACAACATCCATGCCCACGCCACGACCGCTTACATTCGTAATGCTTGCCGCGGTAGAAAAGCCCGGTCTAAAAATGATGCCAAACGCTTCCTTTTCACTCATGTTTTCAGCATCTCGTTCATTAATAAGCCCTTTTTCAATAGCTTTCTTTTTCAGCATTTCAGCATCAAGCCCCTTACCATCATCTTTAATCTCAATGACGATATGATTTCCTTCATTATAAGCCTTAAGCTCGACTTTACCAACTTCACTTTTACCATTTGCTTTTCGCACATCTGGCACTTCGATACCATGGTCGCATGAGTTTCTAATAATATGGATAAGAGGATCGCCAATCTCTTCTACAATGGATTTATCAAGTTCTGTTTCTTCACCACTAATGATTAGATCAATGTTTTTGCCAAGCTCCCTGCTTAGATCTCGCACCATTCTTGGGAATTTACTAAACACCTTACCAACAGGAAGCATTCTTGTTTTCATAACCGCAAGTTGTAAATCTGTCGTTACAGTGCTAATTGAGCTTACGACTTGATTCAACTCTTCAAGGAATTTCTCCCCATCATATCGCTCTTCAACATCACCATAGATTCTAATGAGTCTGTTTTTACCTAAAACTAATTCCCCAATAAGATTCATAAGGTGATCAAGTCTTTTTACATCTACACGCACGGTTGGTTCTACTGCAACAGAAGGTGCTTTTTGCCCACCTGCTTCCGCTTTAGGTGCTGCCTTTGCGGCTGGGGCTGCAGCAGGCGTTGCCTTTTGTTCTGTGGCTTTTGCTTGTGCTTCTTCTTGCTTTTTCTCTTGCCTTCTCTTCTTATCTTCTTCTTGTCTTTTTGCAAGCAATCTTGCTATTTCTGCTTCTACTTCTTCTGGCGACATATTAGCATAATCTGGCTCTTCTTCAGAATCTGCTGACGCAGATTCTGCACTCTCTGTGCTACTAGATTCTGTATTAGCCTGTTGTGCTTCTTGTGTAGGTGCTGCCTCTGTAGCTGGAGATTCTGCGGTTGCTTCATCGATCGCTTCACCTTTTGAGATAGCTTGCAAACGCTTTACGCAATCACTTACATCAATACCACTATTTGCATCAGTCCCATTATCACGGATAACGCTTAAAAGAGCTTTCATTAAGTCAATAGATTCTAGAATCACATCCATCACATCAGGTGTGATTTTAAGCTCACCCCTACGAGCTTTGTTAAGCACATCTTCCATATTGTGTGTTAAATGTGTTAAAACATCAAAATTTAAGAATGAACTTGAACCTTTTATAGTGTGTGCTACCCTAAAAATCCTGTTTAATAAATCTAAATCTTCAGGGTTATTTTCTAATTCAACCAAATCTTGGTCAAGTTGCTCGACCATCTCAAAGGCTTCAATCAGAAAGTCCTCCATTATCTCTTGCATATCATCATTCATTTAACACCTCTAAATAACTATAAATTATGTATTGCATTATCCATGCTTTTTCATAACTGCCAATTATAACATAAAAAAAAATATTTTTGGTTTATTCCAAAATTTTTATAATTTCATCATAAAAAGTCTGTGCATCAAACTTTACTAAATAGGCATCCGCACCAATATCTCGCCCTTTTTGCTCACTAAATTTATCACAAATGGACGAGTTAAATATAAATGGTATAGATTGGAATCTTTCATCGCTTTTAATGATTTCTGCGAAATGGAAGCCATCCATTTTAGGCATTTCAATATCAGAGATAATAAAGCGTATAAATGAAGTGAGATTTCCATTTTTTTCCACATACAAGTCATTTAGCGTTTGCAATGCCATTTCGCCATCATGTGCTTCAATCACGGTAAAGCCCATTTTTTTGAGATTCTTTTTCAATAAAGAGCGAGCAATAGTGCTATCATCTACGATTAATACATGTCCGCTAAACTTCTTAGTTACTTCTTGCAACTCTTTTTTATCTTGTTTATCACTATAAAAATCGAGATCATCAACAATGCCCTCTAAATCAAGGATTAAAAGTGTTTTGCCATCTTCTATGCGTGTTGTGCCTGTGATTTTACCGCGTTCTAAATTATGGCTATTTGAGCTAAATTGTGCTGCTTGGACATTATCCCAGCCTATACGTCTAATAAGCTTTGCTTCATGCACCAAAAAACCTATCTTTAAATTATTAAATTCAGTGATAATCACTCGTTTTTTATGCAAGGGCAAATCTGCTTCCCTATCCTTAATATTAAGCCATGTTGCTAAATCTACAAGGGGTATAATAATACCTCTAAGATCAAATACACCGATGACATAATCTGGACTAGCTGGTAATTCAAAAGTTTCTGGCATTTGTATAATCTCTTGGACTTTTGCGACATTTATACCATAGATACCCTCATATACTTCGCCATTAGTTTGTTCATTGATTCTAAAATCTACCAATTCTATTTCATTGGAGGATATTTTTGTCTGATATGCTTTTTTCTGTTCCATACGCCACCTCTATAAACAAGCTGCCCTGTTTAAAACTAAGATAATCTTTGTGAAAATAACACGATTGCAATGCGTTATAAAAAACATTTTCTTCCTTTACATGTTGTCCTAAATGATAATGTCCCTCTATAATACAAAACTTTGTAATACCTGTGGCAAATCCATCATTAATTAGTTTCTGAATAACATGAGATTTATATTTTACAATCCTTTCAGACATAAAATGTAGAAAATCAGTGCGAAAAAATGAAAATTCTGCAATCAGTTTTTGATTTATACGAGCTGCAATTGCTTTGTAAATTATACCACAACTTAGTGTATCAAGTAACCGAAAAATAAATAAGACATAAGGTTTAGCAATAAACTTACGATAAGAATCATAATTTTTATTAATCCATAAATCACCATGGGCTAATATATATATTGTCTCATTGCTGCCTTTTATGATAAGCGGCTGCATGCAATAGGCATAAATCCTTAGATTCTTAGCATTATAATCATAACCCCTCCATACAGAATCTAATCCAAAATCATGATTTCCCTCTATTATTATAATCTCATTGCTAAAAGTTAGCTTGGCAATCTTTTCTATAAGCCCCCTATTTGCAACGCAACTACTATGAACACTGCCGATAAGAAAATGAAATATATCACCCATTAAAATAATCTGTCGTTGCGGGGGAAAATTATCAAAATATTCTAAAAGATTCACATCATTTTCTTTAAAGTGTGAATCTGCTATAAAAAAGGCATCTTCTCTAATTGTAAAATCATTAATAATTGTCATTTTTTTTGCTTTTTAATGTGTTTAGTTTCTATAAAATGATAGCACAAAAATCCTGTGATATTTTTATAAGATTCTATTAAGAATGTAACTTTGTATCGCAACTTAACGCATATCGCTATAAATATACATAGAATCTTAGGTGAGTTTGACAGAAGTATGTTAGAATGAAGCGTTTTTTATCTTTTTATTAGGAGAATATCATGCAAATTTCTATTAATGGCGAACATCAAAATATAGCGGATAACATCACAATCACACAACTTTTAGAGCAATTAGAAGTAGAAGATAAAATCGTCGCAATTTCTCTAAATGCAAATGTAGTAAAAAAAGACACATGGACACAAGTGTATTTGAAAGAACATGATAAGTTAGAGCTTTTGCAATTTATGAGTGGTGGTTGATTAGATTTTAAATATGACTTTTAGGTTAGAATCTTAAGTAGTTCGTTCGAAATCCTAGCTTAGATTCTGCATTCTTAACCCAGTTTTTACATCATTTATCGCATATTAAGTCGCTATATATCCCCATCTACATTACATCCAAACATACTATCAAACCCTATGCCACCATCTGTTATCATCATCAAATAGCGTGAAAATAGCTCATTTAAGCGCATTTTTAAGAATCCTAGCCTTGCATTACTTGCTTCAATGCTATATATCGTGCCACCGCCATTTATGTCATAAATATGTGCGTGGTGTGCCTTTGTGTATGCTTCATAGCTATCGCGGAGCTTAAGCCACGCTCTTTGCTCTTCTAGCAGTGTGTCTTGCCCATTTTTTATACTTTGGATATTGGGCTCGTGAGAGAAAGCCCCTGTTGGTGTGGTTTTGTTTTGCTTTTTTACTTCAGCGCGGTAGAGTTTGTAGTATTTGTTTAAAAGCTTGTCATACTCATCATAGCCATAATTAAGTGAAGCTAGAATGCCTTGTGTTGAGCCTAGCACTTCGCCTAAGTTTTGCACCCAACAATCAATTTGCGTTGTTTCAAAGAGATAGATTTGCTCTTGCTTATTTTTAGGATTGAAGTCAAAATTAGCCCTATCGCATTGCTTTTTGATATACTCTTGCTTGTCTTTGCTTACATTGTATTCCTTAAACAACTTTTGCAAACTCTCACTATCAGCAAACGCCATAAACGCCATAAACGCCAAAGGCATTAGAATCTTAGCCTTTGTGCTAACCTTAAATAATCTTATAAAAACGCCCATAAATCACCGCCTTTGCTTTGTTTGTTAAATGCAAAGATTCTAGCACATAGAATAAAATAAGATTCTAAGATTATATACCACTTGACTTTTTCCATACTATATGCCCATTGATATTATGCTTTTCATAAATGCTTAAAACCTCTTCTAAAAATGCCACAAGCTCACTCTCACCAGAATCTTTTGCAGATTCTAACATTTGGATAAACATCTTTTTGCCCGTTTCAGTTTGCTTTAGATTTTTCTTTAAAAAATTATGTCTACTACATAGAGTTTGCCCATTTTCTAAAACCGCTTTTCCACCTAAATCCTTTGGTTTTATATGGTCTATATGAAGCTCAACTCCTTCTTTTTTACCCATTCCACATATCACACATTTATAATTATCTCGCTCTAAAATTTGCTTTTTTAAAGCTTGACTAAAATCCTCTAAATCTTGCCTTAAATTGATAGAATCTGGGTCATAGTGATAAACTCCCTTTGCAATCTTTTGCAAATAGCCTTTTTGGTGCAAACTTCTAATACCTCTATCTGGGTCTCTAAAAACTTTCCCTGTGCGTTTTTGCCATTCTTTAACAACCCAATCCACCACTTCAGGGTGTTTAATATCTCGTTTTGGATTTGCCTTAAAAAATTCCATTATTAAATCAAGTTGAGAGCCATTATTTTTCATCAAAAATTCCCCTTTCTTTTTGGATTGTTTCTAAAAATCGTTTTTTGCTTAGTTCGCAATATTCCCTATCTAGTTCAATGCCTATAAACTGCCGATTGTTAAGATAAGATTCTATCATTGTTGTGCCACTGCCACAAAATGGATCAAACACCACATCACCTACATAAGAAAATAGCTTAATGCACCGCTTCGGCAACTCTCTAGGAAAAGGGGCTGGGTGTCCTATGCGTTTTTTAGACTCCCCGTTAAAGCTCCATAATCCATTCGTCCAAGCCATAAACTCTTCCTTGCTTATATCACTCTCTCCTTTATACTTTTTCTTCCAAGCCCCTTTATAAAGCACAAGTATAAGCTCCACAGGTGCGATAACATAAGGAGCAGATGCACTAAGCCAACTCCCCCAAGCTGTGCGGCGTGAGATATTACCCTCATTCCAAATAATCGTGCTATGATATTTCCAGCCAATTTGCTTTGCTAAAGTGGTTAAATCCGCCCCCACGCTTTGACTTCCGCCTTTATTTTTATCAAGTGGGATATTAAGACAGAATCTTGCCCCATCTTTTGCCCAAAAATAGCAATTTTCTATCCATTTTTGAGAGAATTCTAAATAGCTTTCATAAGAGTTAGAATCTTCATTGGAGTTGTATTCAATACCTACATTATAAGGTGGGGAAGTGATGATTAAATCAAGCGAGTTTTCTTGCAAAATCGTTTTATCAAGGCAAGTATGATTGAATAATGTTGTGTTTTTGTAGCTAAAAGATGTATTGTGTAATGGTATTGTCATTGTTGAAGCCCTATTAGGTATTTAAAAATTATTGTTTTAATAATAGTATTGAAGTGTTTTATTTGATAAAAGTCCATATCAAGCACGGAGCAAATATCCCTTTGCAAGTCTTTTTCTTGTGTGAAGTCCATAAATCTTTCCTAGCAATGTGGCAATTTTGTAAAACTACCATTGTAGCAGGTTTATAGAATCTTTTTGCTACTCACTATCCTGCTACACAAGATTCTTACTCAAATACCTGCTTAAATCATCGGCAAAGAGCGTTACAATGAATTTGTTTTCTACTTCTTGGGCGAGTTTTAAACACGCTTGCAAACACGCCCCTGATGAGATTCCAGCCAAGATTCCCTCCTCTCTAGCTAAGATCTTTAGCCCTTGATACGCTTCTTCATCGCTAATTTTTTGCACCAAATCTATAAGGCTTGTATCCATAGTCTTTGGGATAAAGTTATTGCCAATGCCCTCAATATTCGCACAGCTCTCTTGTCCTCCGCCAATGACTGAACCAATAGGATCACATAGCACAGCTTTGATTCGGCAATCCTGCTCTTTTAGGTATTTTGCTATCCCACTGAAAGAGCCGCCACTCCCAGCACCTGCCACAAAGTAATCAAAAATTGGCTTTTGCTTTTGTGCGTTGTCTTTTGCGTAATACGGGTTTGACTTTGTCTGCACGCGGTTAAAATCGTGGATTCTACGCTCACAAACTGCGTCATTTATGTTTAATAAACTCCTTGTTTGTTCGCTTGGTGCAGACGAAGTCAAACCCGTATTACGCAAAAACCACGATTTTTCCTCGCAAATACTGCCGCACGGATTGCCACTTGACTTCTCTAGACTAGTTTCGCAAGTTTCTATATTCCCCCCAAAATCTCGTATATTAGAATCCCGCACCCCCTGCATATCCGCATAAATCTCTTTTGCAGTAGTAAGATAATGTGCTTCAGGATTAAGCGGATTTTCAAACTGATGTAGGCTAAAAGAATGCGGAGTAGAATCTAGCAGTTCTTTAGCTTTATCAATCGCACCTTGTATGCCTAGCTCTTTTGGCGTGTTAATCACTTCTGCCCCTAAAGCTCGCATTAGAATCTGCTTTTCAATGGAAAATTTATCCGGCACGACTAAAATCGCCTTGATATTAAAATGCAAACATACAAAGGCAATGCCTAGCCCCGTGTTTCCTGCGGTTGCTTCTATCACCACAGAATCTTTATGTAGCTTACCCTGCTTTTTTGCCTTTTGCAAAATATGCAAGGCTACGCGATCTTTCACGCCACCAGCGGGGTTGTAGGATTCAAGTTTAGCAAAAATGCGATTATTATTTGGAATGGCTATGCGTGAAAGCTCCACAAGTGGCGTATTACCGATAAGTTCAAGGCTTGAGTGAAAAAACATTTATATCCTTTAATTTTTAGATTATAAAATATAGTAAATAAGACTTTTAATTGTATGGTAAATGTTATTATAACTTTTTTTTACTTCTAATTTTTGTTATTTTTTATAAACGAGATAAAAATTAAGGGAAAAGGGTAGAATCCGTAATTTAAAATCATAGACACAAAGGATTCTTTAATATTTGCTTTTGTTTGTGAGATTTTACCAAAAGTAGCTTGTTTGTTTTGGAACACAAAAGTTATTTCCAGTATTTTTTTACCCTTAGAAGTAAAACTTGCTGCAGAATCCATGAGACATATATCAAAATTCTGTAATGTTGGTGTTGTTTTATGTTTTTAGATTTAAACACATGGATATGTGTCACACGACCACATCTAGCGGTATCAGCTCATATCCATTGATTATTCAATAAACTTTTTTCATAATCTATCAGCAAGATTTATCAAGCAGAGTTTTCAACTACTTTGATTTAGCACGCTTTTTAATAAAATCTTTCTTATATCTCTCCCAGTATTGTTTGGAATCCTTTTTTATGAGTTTTGCTACCTGCTTTTTACATGTTGGCATATCAACAAGCACAAAGTAAGGTCTGCCTACAAAAAAGCCCATATTTAAGCCAGTCATAAAGCAATATATAGAATCTTCTTTTGGTGTAAAAGAAAATGTATGCGGACTTTCAGTCTTTGCATAAAGCGTGATAGAATCCTTTGTATCCATATCAACATAATATGCAAAACCCGGTGTTGAAAAAAATGCAAACTCATAATCCTTTAAAAACGGCTTATTGACATTAAACTTACCATGATGTGTGCTGATATTGTAGCGTATCAATGAGCCTTGAAAGGCACTTTCCCTATAAAAATAAAGCCTTGTTTTACCTTTTGGCAGATTTGAAAAAGTTGTATCTGTATCACTCGCCTTGAAGCTATAATCTTTTTTAGGATCATATTTGGGCCGCTACATACACGCACTAAAGAATAAAACACTTAAAAACAATATGCAATGCAAAATCTTTGTTATCATACTGCCCCCTTAAAAGCCCATATTAAAGCGATAGTTTAAACCAAGTGTAAGCATGATGTGATCAAATTCGGATGTAGATTCTCTTCCTGCGGTTAAGTTAAGCCACCTAAACGAGCCTTTTACAAAGATTCCAATAGCATTATTTTTATTGAGAATCCATTCACTAGAACTCATAATTGCAACACCTTGATAACTTGCAGTTAAAGAGCCAAGCGTAGAGGGCAAACTCATATCGTAACCGAGCCCTACACGCCACACTGCGCCGCCCGATACTTGTGAGAAATAAAGTGCTGGAGTAAAAAAGTTTCTACTTGCCTTCATGCTATATGGGGTATTTAGAATATACAAAGTGTCATCAATTTTTATATAATCCCCTATACCATTGCTAGCATTATACTCATATTCAAGTGCGACTTCTACACCCATACCATTACTTGCCCTCCATGCATAATAGGCTGATACACTGGGGACAAAATGATAATAATATTTTGTATGACAGGTATATGTGGTTGGATCGCAATACACTTGCGTAGAATAGCCTACACCAACTTTAACATAAACGCCAAACGAGTTTTTACTATATTCTTGTTCTATTTCGCTTGTGTCATCACTTTGGGGGGGGGGGGTAACATTTGCATTTGCGATACTTGCAACAACGCATGACAACATTAAGCTTTTAGCAACAAACTTTAAATTATGAAGTGCTTTCATATAAATCCTTTTAAATAAAATGTAAATGAAAGTTTAACAAGTTTTAAAAAAAGGCAAGTTTATCTATGATGTCTATCGTATTTACATGATTGTGTGATTGCCACTTTTTGTTGTCTAACATTACTCATAATAATATTTTTGTGGAATTGCTTAGTATGAGAAACTTGTTGCTAGTATTTTGTGTTTAGGGTTAAAAAGCTGTGTGTCGGTAGGGATTGTGTTATCATTGCATTGTGTTTGTGTGTGCTTTGTAAGATTCTAGTAGTTGTTTGCGTGATTGCAAACAATCTAGCAAGGATTATAAGGGAAGTATTTTACTTGACACTCATACAAATGAAATCTTAATCACACTCACAAGGCATGACAAGCATTCTAGATTCTCTACCTTTATGGGTGAGTGCAAGGCTTGGGAAGCAAAATAGTGGGAAACTAGAATCTAATACTTGTTATATTGAGCGTAGCGAAATCTCTAAGCATAGAATCCAAGTAAAGAATAAACCCTATACTTAGATTCAGATAAAGATTTTTACCTTTTCCGTAATGTTTAATATGATAAGGTTCTAGAATCTACAAGCCCTAAATCTAAGCAAAAAAGAGAGAATCTGGTTTCCAACAAAACAACATGAACGAAAACTTCAAGGGAATATCTTGCGGTGATTTGTAGAATTTTTTAGGAATTACCCTAAACTTGCACCTAGATCTAATAAAAATACACCACAAGCCCTACACTCTCTCAAGTGGTTAAAAATCTAGATTTATATCACCTGCAACAAAGCAAACATTATCAAAATCATATAAATAACATCTTAATAGATGAGTTTTAGCTTGCAAGAATAAAGTTATGGGTACAAAAGGGCAAGACACTTCAAAAAATATATAAAATAAAAAGAAATATTGAAAATAGGAAAGTTATATAAAGAAATTACAAGAAATAATGGGTAACCCCCCCCCCCTTTTTTTGTAAATAAGAACATACAAAATCTAGATCTGGTAATAATGACAGCAATATAAAATTGCCTATACCCAAAGTATCCTGCTTGATAGATCCTACAGCAACCTAGAATCTATAATCAAGTGTGAAAAACGCATGGCTTCTATCATCTGTTTGCGTTTTAGATAAAGCTTGACTTCCATTAAGTTGAGCACCCGGATTATATCCAGCCTTTGTAGTATCTCTAAACCACTCTAGTTTTAATCCCACTGCTAAACCATTTTTGAAAGCATGATTTACAGACAGGGCAATGCTCTCTTCATCACTTCTAGGGCTTCTTGTGATTCTGCCAAGCAAATCCCATGAGAGTGTGCCATACTCTAAGTCATAATGACCACCACCAGAGAGATACCCAGTCCTTGCATTTCTGTTGATTGTATCACTAATGCTTGCACCTATGTCATATACACTCGCAGTCCAAAAGTCTAGCCCCATTGGATTCCCATAGGTCCCAAAGTGTGAGTTTGCACTACCAAAGTTTTCATAATAGCCTATACGCACATTATAGTTATAGATATTACCTTGTGCGATTAGGTTGAGATTCCCACTCCATTCATCAACATATTCATTGTATCTCTTGCCTGCTCCAGTGAAAGCTTTATGCACATGAAGTCCAAAACCTTGAGCTGTAACCTTAAACCCAAGTCCATTACCAAACTGATATTCATACACCGCTTTTAAGCCCGGTGCTTCATAAAGTCCGGGATAAAAGTAAAGGAATGGGCGAACAAGCAAAGTATCACCATAAGCAAAGCCATTATCTGTATCAGAAATCCCACCATGCGTAACATCAACACCAACTGAGTGGATACCATAACTCGCTTTTCCATCGGTTGTTTTTACCGCATAGTAGTCTAAGAACCATTGCGAGTAAGCAAATGCACGACCAAATGAGCTAAACCACCATACTTTCACTTCATTTGCAGGTTTAGATTCTGTATCGCCATAATCAGTATGCCAATCAAAGTTAAAACCTTGTGTATAGCCACTAAAATAATCCATGCCAGATTCATATCTACCAAGCTTTAGGTTAAAAGAGTTCGCCTGTAAATCAACATAGGCATTATGCACGAAAATTTGGCGATTGTTGGTATAAGATGTAGTTTCATTGCCAAGATAACCACCCCATGAACCTATATATTGGTTGTTTAATCCACTACCGCCACTTAAACCTGAGTTGCCAGTAATTTGACCGCCATCATACTTCGTAGTATCCCAAGCAAGCCCAGCCGCCGCTGCACCAATACCTACTTCAAACTTTGAGAAATAATCATTTTCATACACTGCATTAATATCAAACTTACCATTAACCTCACCAAACACACTTGTAAAGCTTTCAGTTGGATAAAAGTTGTTTGTAGTATTAACCTTGCCACCATTAAAACCAGCTTTAGTAAAAGTCCCTACATTTCCAGTGAGTGTAAAGAATTTACTATCCTCATTAGCACATCTCTCATAGCCAAAAAGATTCCCTTCAGTCTCATCACCACAATCTGCCATCGCAAAAGAGCTACCAACAAGCAGGGCAATGCTTGTGTATTTTGTCAAATTTCTCAAGTTTCCTATCATACATTTCCTTTCAGTTTCGTTTTAGGTTCAATATTATTGCATAAAAAATAAATAATTTTCCAAAAAAATGGCTTATATGGGGATTTTTTGTAGTTTGTAAAAAATATTTTAAATCTTTTTCTTTCAAAATGTGTAAAATATACACATTTTTTACCGCACAACATGCCTTTATCGCTTGTAATTGCTTTATATATGTCAATGCAATATATTAAAAATTGTGTTAAAATTACACTTTTTGAGATTTTAAAATATAAGGTTAATTGTATGGGACTTAAAGATTCTAAGAAAGTAAAACGCATATTAGCAAAATGTAGAAAAACATTTTTTCCACTCAATATACATTTATTTTTGTCGCTTTATCCAAAAATAATGCTGAATAAGAAAGAGTTAAGACAATTTAAGCTCATGTCTAATAATTTGGAGGAAACCTACAAGAATGTCTTGCTAGATTCTCCATTCTTTTTTGCAAAAACACTAAAAGCCCATATCGCATGGTTAAATTCATCTGAGTTTAAAAGTAAATATGGAGAGAATCCGTATATTACCCCCCCCCCCCATAAGTGATTGCAATCCTAAAACGCAATATTTTCCACTCTTAAATCCCACACTTTTTGACTACGAAAAAACCCAATCTAGCATAGCTTATCACTACAATATGCCCTTACCGCGTTATTACAATTTTATCTATATGGCAACTTATGGTGCGGGCTATCAGGCTATGAAGAAATTTTTTGAATATTGCGGCGTTTGCGTAGCAGAGCTATGGACGGGTAATATAGAACCACAGCTTGAATACGAACATTTTTATAATACGCTTGTGAATAATCGCGAAAAATACTGCATTATCTATCTTAGCGGTAGAAATCTCTATGGGAGAGAAAAGCTATTTTCCTTAATAGATTCTCATGTCCCTTTGCTTATCATTGCTCGAGATCCCATATCGATTTATCGACCTATAGTCAATCACTTAGGCGAGAGAGAATATCAATATGAATGTACTTTAAAAACAGATTATAGAATATTTCTTGATAGCATTAGATACTGGATTAATCCCACAGCCCCAAGCCTTGATGCGTTAGAAAGCGAAGAATCTTGCGATGAAAATGGTGTAACAGCCTTGTCGATACAACGCAGAGCAAAAGCACTAAAACATGTAAGCAAGATACAATATATCGCATTTAATGAGATTTTGGAAACACAAGCCTTTGCGACTTTTCAAAAGCTTGCAAAAGAATATGGTTTTACACCACCAAAAGAGAGGGATATATTTGAAGCAAAAGTAAATGGCGGTATGCTTTTGGGTTTATTGCCGCGTGTTTTAATAGTTAGAGAATGTGATATGCCTTTTATGTTTAGAGGGCAAGAAAATGAGAATCTTGCCATAAAAGATTCTAAAGATTCTTATATGGATAATGAGGTGGAATACAGAATTATTATTACTACACCACAGATTCAAAGCCTTGATAATTATGTAGATATAAGCAAAAATCTTAATATTGCTATTCCGTTTCAAAACTTATATTTACTTATGACTAAAGATTCATTTGCAAAATTGCAAACAAAACAAGAATTATTTAAGGCTACAAGGGAATATTTACAAGGTTTCCTAAAAGAGTTGGAAAATCGCGCAAACATAGAAAATAACAAGCGGCTCGATGAAAATGATATATTAGAAAGATTTAGACAAGATTCAATACTAGCTATGAAATATAAAAAAATCTTTGACAAAGAATTAGCACATATCAAGGAAAACCGACCTGATATTGTAGCAAGTTGGGACTACTACCAAGGATTTGAAAGGATATGCGAAAATATAGAATCACATATATAATGCGTAATGATAGATATAAACCCTAAGAAGTGGTTGCTACATAGCCCTATATCTTCTTGTGCGATCGTTTCATTATTTTTTGCAACATAGCATTGTTTTAAAGGTTTTTGTAACGATAATTCCAACATAAGTTTATATATCGTTTTCAAGATCCATACAACTCCGACAATTATCAAACCAACTTACAACACCTCAATATCCGCAGCGATAGCCCCGCTTCGTTTCATAGTTTCTAAGATAGACACAATGCTTTGTGGGCTTGCTCCAAGTCGCTGCAATGCCCTTACTACACTTGCAACAGTTGGTGTTTGCCCGTTGCTACTTAGTGTGTTTGTCTGTGGGTCAAGTGTCATAGAATCTACTTTTGTGCTTTTATCATTTGTATCAAATTCATTTGTAATCTTTAGTGTTAAATCCCCATGAGTAAGCACGATAGGCTGCACGCTGATACCTAAGCCAGATACGATTGTGCCAGACTTTTCATCTATTACTATTTTCTCTCTAGCAGAGTAGGGGATATCTACCTCTTGGACTAAGGCTAGAAACTCAATCATGCTTAAATTATTTGGCTTATTAATCTTAATCGTTCTAGAATCTAGGGCAGTAGCGGAGTTATCCCCAAAGACTTCATTAATCTTATTTTGCACTTTTATAGCGTTCTGAAAGTCTGATTTTTTAAGGCTTAGAGTCGTGCTTGACTGATTTGCAAGATTATATATCACTTCCTTTTCAATCGTTGCCCCGCCATTAATAGTCCCACTCACAAGGCTATCACCCTTACCCACACTAATAGCACCTTGGGCTACCGCATAAATCTGCCCATCAACCGCATTTAGCGGTGTCATCACAAGTGTGCCACCTTGCAAGGACTTTGCATCCCCAATGCTAGAAATCTTTATATCGATTCTATCGCCCTGTCTTGCAAATGGTGGCAGGGAAGCGGTTACCATGACTGCCGCGACATTTTTAGACTTAATATCATCGGCAGTAACCTTTACATTCATCGTCTCTAGCATGTTTGCCATAGATTGTGCGGTAAATTTTGACCCGCCCTTATCGCCTGTGCCATTTAGCCCGATAACAATACCATAGCCCATAAGCTGGTTATCCCTCACACCAGCGATATTTGTGAGATCGCCAATCTTTTCAGCCTGCAGCGCCGCAACAAAACATAATGCTAAGATAAGACTTCTAATCATATAAATCCTTTTAATGTAAAAATCCTTTTGTCATTGTAGCACAAACCTATCCACAATAAACACACTCAAAGCAAAAGCAATACCATAGCCAATAACATTTTACATTAAGCGTATTTTTTGTAAATAAAGCACACATAAAAATAATGTATAATGCAAAGCAAAATACCCAAAAATCAAGGAATACATATATGGATATACGAGCAAAATATATAGAGTTTTTTAAAAGCAAAGGGCATAAGGTTTATGATTCTATGCCTTTAGTGCCAGATGATGCGAGTTTGCTTTTTACCAATGCAGGAATGGTGCAGTTTAAGGATATTTTCACAGGTAAGATTCCAATCCCAAGTCCAAATATCGCCACAAGCTCACAGCTTTGTATCCGTGCGGGTGGGAAGCATAACGACTTAGAGAATGTCGGCTACACAGCACGACATCACACGCTTTTTGAAATGCTAGGAAATTTTAGCTTTGGGGCGTATTTTAAAAAAGAGGCGATTGCGTATGCGTGGGAGTTTGTAACAGAAATTTTAGGCTTTGATAAGTCGGTGCTGTATGTAACGATACACGAAAGCGATGATGAAGCTTATGAGCTGTGGTGCGAGCATATAGAATCTAGCCGCATTAAGAGAATGGGCGATAAGGATAACTTCTGGCAAATGGGTGATACAGGACCTTGCGGACCTTGCAGTGAGATATATGTGGATCAAGGAGCAGAGTTTTTTCATAGTGAAGAAGATTATTTTGGCGGTGAGGGGGATAGGTTTTTAGAGATATGGAATCTTGTGTTTATGCAGTATGAAAGAAGTGCTGATGGGACTTTGACACCATTGCCTAAGCCTAGCATTGATACAGGTATGGGGCTAGAGCGAGTGATAGCGTTGAAAGAGGGTGAGATAAATAATTTTGATTCTAGTCTTTTTGCACCCATAATGCAGTGTATTAAGGAGCTTACAGGTAAGAGCTATTACCGCGATAGTGTGTTGCTTAAAAACACGATGGGCTTTGCAAAAGATATAATAGATTCTTGTAAGAAAGACATTGCAAGCTTCCGCGTCATCGCTGATCACGCGCGTGCTGTCGCTTTTCTACTCGCACAAGGGGTGAATTTTGACAAAGAGGGCAGGGGCTATGTTTTGCGTAGAATCTTACGCAGAGCAGTTAGGCACGGCTATTTGCTGGGCTTAAGAAAAGCGTTTTTATATGAAGTCGTAGGGGTAGTGTGTGATTCTATGGGCGGACATTATAGCTATTTGATAGAGCGTAAAAACGCCCTGCAAGAGCAATGCAGGGCAGAAGAAGAGCGGTTTTTTGAGACGATAGAATCGGGAATGGCGTTGTTTCAAACCGAGCTAGATTCTATGCGGCAAAAGAATGAAAAAAGTTTTAATGGTGAAATAGCCTTTAAACTCTACGACACTTACGGCTTTCCGCTTGATTTAACACAAGATATGTTGCGTGAGCTTGGCTTGGGCGTGGATATGCAGGGCTTTGAAAAATGTATGCAGGAGCAAAAAGATAGAAGCAAAGCACACTGGAAAGGAAGCGGCGATAGTGTAAAAGATGGCGATTTTAATGCACTTTTAAGTGAGTATGGAAAGAATGAGTTTGTAGGCTATGAGCGTATGAGTGTGGAATCTAAGATTCTAGCCCTTTTGGATTCTAACTTTAAAAGAGTGGAATCTTTACAGGCAGGGCAAGAGGGCTGGGTGATGTTGGAATCTACGCCGTTCTACCCAGAGTCAGGCGGACCGATTGGGGATAAGGGAGTTTTACTTGAAAGCAATTCGTCTTTGGGTATGCAATGCGACAAGGTTGAGAATTTTGTGAAAGGCACGACCGACAAGGTCGCTAACCTTCCCCAAAATTCTCAAAACTTGCACAGCCACACCGCAAATACTAGAATTGTGGATTCTGCAAGCCTAAAATGCCAAGAGTCAAACAAAGTAGCTCACAAAGTGGATTCTAGTAGTCCGCAAAACATAATCGCTAAAGTTTTAGATACGCAAAAATATTTTGGGCTAAATCTCTCCAAAGTCGTTGCCACAAGTATGCTAAAAGTGGGGGATTTGGTAAAAGCACAAGTGGATTCTAGTCGCTTTGAAATCGCTAAACACCACTCCGCCACGCATTTACTGCATTACGCCCTAAGGCAGATTCTAGGCAGCCATATCGCTCAAGCTGGAAGCCTTGTAGAATCTAATCGCCTGCGTTTTGACTTCTCTCACCCAAAGGCGTTAAGCGTCAATGAGTTAGAACAAATAGAAGCCCTAGTGAATGAAAAAATCACAGAATCTTCCCCGCAAGTGTGCGAGACTATGGGGATAGAACAAGCCAAGGCAAAGGGGGCTATGGCACTCTTTGGCGAGAAGTATGGGGAGAGTGTGCGTGTGATAACCCTTGGGGATTCTATTGAGCTATGCGGGGGGATTCATATCCACAATACCGCAGAGATTGGGAGCTTTTATATCGTGCGTGAAAGTAGCGTGAGTAGCGGGGTTAGGCGTATTGAAGCGGTGTGTGGCAAAGCGGCTTATAATTATGGCAAGGCAGCATTAGAATCTATAAAAAGCCTAAAAGAGCAGCTAAAAGCCCAAGATGTCCTGCAAGGTGTGGCAAAGCTGCAAAACGCTTTAAAAGAGGCAAGAGAGAGTGCGAACAAGGCAAAGCAGAGTGTCAAAAGCCTAGATTATGAAGAAATAAATGGCGTGAAATTCATCGTGTTGAAACTAGATTCAGTGGAGGCAAAAGAGGCAAAGGACATCATAGATAGGGCGAAAAATGAGAATGAAAAAGTAGCGATTTTGCTTGTAACAGAATCTGGTGGCAAAGTCTCTCTAACCGCTGGAGTAAAGGGCGTATCTAGCCTTAAAGCTGGAGCGTGGGTAAAGCAAGTCGCACAAATCTTAGGCGGCAATGGTGGGGGCAGAGATGACTTTGCCACCGCTGGAGGTAAGATTACAGAATCTAGCAAAGTCCAAGAAGCTCTAGATCTAGCAAAACAAATCGCAAGAGAGAAGCTGGGCTAAAGACAAAAAAAGGAAGCAAGGGAGAAATCGGAATATGACTAGAAAAGAGATAGGATTACAGCAAAAATTATTCTATTAAATCGTATAAAGGAGAGTAATGGCAAGTATAGAAGAACGCATAGAAGATAGGACAAAGCAGCAGTTAGGAGAGTTTGGCATATCCTACTATACAAAGACAGAATCTATCAATAGCGATATAGATTCTGCTCTTGCTAAATACCCTAGCAAAAGTGGTGGTAGTGGGAAAAATTACCCAGATATTAAGCTTTTTCTTACCACAGAGACACGGCGAAAAATCCCCGTGATGATAGAAGTCAAAGGCACAAAAGGTAGATTAGAAAAGCTTAAAAATGGAGAAATAGAAAATATCAACAATAAGGGCGAACCACATTATGATAATATTAATAAATATGCTCTTAACGGTGCAGTGCATTACGCAAATGCGATTTTAGATTATACACATAGCTATGATGAAGTTATCGCACTTGGTATTAATGGCTATGAAGATGCCAGTGAGCTAAAAACTCAATATGCTTTTTATTATCTTAATCGTAAAAATCTCTCCGTCCCTAAGAAAATTGGCGATTTTAGCGATTTAAGTTGCTTTTCTAAAGAGCATTTAGAGAGTTTTATTACAAAGCTAGATTCTCTATCACTAGATGAAAAAGAGCGTGAAAATGCGATAGAAAACTTAGAAAGCGATATAGAATCTAAGCTCAACGCACTCAATCAATTCTTACACGATGAGCTTTTAAATATCAATCCAAACACAAGAGTCGCCTTGCTTGTAGGTATGATTATGGCAGCACAAGGCGTAAAAGGCAAAATCGCACCCCTAAAAGTAGAAGAGCTAAAATGTGAGCAAGGGGCTAACTCAAATGATGGGCAGATTTTCCTAAATAAAATCAAAGATTTTTTATGCGAGAAAAATCTCCCACAAGAAAAAGTCGCTATGGTTATTAATGATTTAGAATCTGCCTTTATCCACTCCAAGCTTCATACACCAAGCTCCTATACAAAGAACTTGCTCCATACAAGTGATGAAAGCCCTTTAAAAAAGACTTATCAAATCGTGCTTGATAATATCCTCCCCCTTGTGAAAAAGCTTCAAACTGCCGACATCGCAGGTAGGCTTTTTAATTCCATTACAAAATGGCTTGAAGTCCCTGATAATGAAAAAAATGATGTAGTGCTAACCCCTCGCTATGTAGTAGATATGATGGTCTCTCTTACAGGGGTGAATAAAGATTCTTTTGTGTGGGATTATGCCACTGGTTCTGGGGCATTTCTCATCTCGGCTATGAATGCGATGATAAAAGACGCACAAAATCTGCAAAGCCCAAAAGAAATAGAAGCTAAAATCGCTCACATCAAAGCCTATCAACTTTTAGGGATAGAAAAGCGAAGTGATATTTACTTGCTTGGTATCTTAAATATGATTTTGCTTGATGATGGCTCGGCGAATCTCTTGCATAAAGATAGCTTGAAAGACTTTAATGGAAGCTATGAGCAAGGCGATAAAAAGGGGCAGAGTTTCCCCGCCGATGTATTTTTGCTAAATCCCCCCTATTCTGCAAGTGGCAAGGGCTTTATCTTTGTGGAAAGGGCGTTAAGGAAAATGAGCAAAGGCAGGGCGTGTGTGATTATCCAAGAAAATGCAGGCAGTGGTAATGGACTTCCCTACACTGCCGATATTTTAAAGCATAGCACCCTACTAGCAAGCATTAAAATGCCAAGTGATTTGTTTGCAGGGAAAAGCAGTGTGCAAACAGCCATTTATGTTTTTGAGGTGGGTAAGGCTCATAATGTGAAGCAAATGGTAAAATTTATTGATTTCTCTAGCGATGGCTACACAAGAGCCGCACGCAAAAAGGCAAAAGCAAGCACAAATTTGAAAGACACAGATAACGCTAAAGCGAGATATGAAGAGCTTATCAATGTTGTGCTATATGGGAGCGGCTATCTTCACTACTATAAAGATTTTTATATAGAAGACACGATAAATTTAGAGGGCAGAGACTGGACTTACTCTCAACACAAAAAGATAGACACAACGCCAACTTTGCAGGACTTTAAAAAATGCGTGAGTGAGTATCTAGCGTGGGAAGTAAGCAATGTGCTGAAAAATCAAAATTCTACACAAGGTGGGCTGGAGGGAAACGCCCTTAGCCCTCGTTTGAGAGAGCTTGAAAAAGACTTCAAGCAAAACGGGGGCGAGTGGAGAGAGTTTAAGCTTGGAGGGTTGTTTGAAGTAAGTTCAAGCAAAAAGATTTTTCACGCTAATCAAATTACAATTTATAATGATGAGATTCCAAATTCTTACCCTTATGTTGTTCGTTCTACGCGTAATAATGGCGTTAGGGGCTACCTTTGTGAAAATAGGAAATATCTTAACCCCGCAAATACTTTATCTTTTGCACAAGATACTTTTAGTGTGTTTTACCAAGAAAAACCCTATTTTACAGGCAATAAAGTAAAAGTTTTAACCCCAAAATTTAAGCCTTTTACTAAAATCCACGCTTTATTTTTCGCTTCAATTTATCAAAAAGTTTTAGAAACTTTCACTTGGGGTGTGGGTTCAACCGAAGATGATATTAAGGATATTGTTATCTCTCTGCCCGTTTTGCCCACCGCTTGTCATACTGAGCCTTTAGGCGAAGTATCTAGCAATACAGAATCTAGATTTTTCGCTAACGCTCAAAGCAAAGCTTCTTTAGAAAATGACAAAATAAACATAGAATCTAACAACTACCAAATAGCCTTTGACTATATGGAATCTTATATTAAAGAACTCGAGGCGGAGCGACTCGAGGAACTCGAGGCGTATCTTAAGGTTACAGGCTTAAATGATTATACTTTAAGCCAAAAAGAAAAAGACGCACTAAAAGCTTTTGAGAATCTAAGCGCACTAAACGAGAGAGAGAGAGAGAGAGAGTAAGCGGCATTTCACACGAAATGCCGCTTAAAGCCTTACAAGATTCTACGCTTACAGATTCTAGAGAGTGGCAGAGCTTTGCTAACACTGCCCTAAGCACCCTAGCGCAAAAAGAGCTAGAATCTAGCAGTGCGAAAGATGACATAGAGTGGAAAAGCTTTAAAATCGGCGAGTTGTTTGAAAATATACAGCAAGGCGCAAGACTTAAAAAGGAAGACCATATTCAAGGCGATTTACCTTTTGTAATGGCTGGGATTACAAATAATGGCATTTGTGGCTTTATCGGCAATGATAATGCAAGAAAATTCAAGGCTAACGCTATTACAATAGATATATTAGGCAATGTTTTTTATAGAGATTATGATTTTGGGGCTAGTGATGATGTGGGGGTGTTTTGGAATGAACACAAACTTTTTAACAAAGAGATTATGTTATTTATTTGTGCGAGCATTCAAAAAAGCTTAATGGGTAGATTTGATTTTGGTAACAAGCTTAGAGCATCAAGGGCTTTTGACTTGCCTTGTTTGTTACCTATTTTAGATTCTAACAATATTGATTTTAACTTTATGGAATCCTTCATCAAAGCCATTGAAAAACAGCACATTGAGACACTTTATAGATTCTGGGAGAGTAAGCTAAAAGCCTATAATGCCGTGATTAACGGGGGGGGGGGGGTAAGCTTTACCCTTAGTGAGTATGAAGAGTTTTGCAAGGGACTTAAAGCACAAGATTCTCAATTTAAGCCTTATTATTCTAAATCTTTCTTGCTTGAAACTGACTTTTCTCCCTGTCATACTGAGCCTTTGGGCGAAGTATCTAAAGCGGAATCTAACAAAGATATTTCGCTAACAAAGTTAGCTCAATATGACAAAAATCACAACATAGAGTGGAAAAGCTTTAAATGCGAAAAACTTTTTAGCGTAAAATCTAATCCGCAGTTAAATAAAGATAGTTTTAGTTTTAGTGAAAATGCCCCATATCCTTACTTTACCCGCACTTGTTTAAATAATGGCATAGCAGGTTATGTGGAGTATTTAGACGAGGAGCATAAAATCAAGGGAGAAAGCATAGCCGTAGGTATGCTTGGAATGCAGTTTTTCTATATGCAAAAGGACTTTTATGCAGGGCAATTTACCAAAACTTTATATCCAAAATTTAGTGGGTTAAATACTACAATCGCACAATTTTTCATCACTTGGCTAAATAAAAATCAAAAGATTTTTCAAGGTGTTTTGGTGCGAGATTTTGAAAAGACTTTCAACGAAACAGAGATTTTACTGCCTGTTTTGGATTCTAACAATATTGATTTTGACTTTATAGAATCCTTCATCAAAGCCCTCCAAAAAGAGTGCATAAAAAGCGTGGTGTTGTGGCAAGAAAGGGAGAGAGAAGCTTACAAAAAGGTGGTAAAATAAGACTGCAAAACACACAAAACTAAATAAAGTCAATAAGGAAAGATTCAACTAAATGAATACAATCTTTTATAAATCTAGTCAAAATATGTGTGAAGTGAGTGATTGCAGTGTGGATTTGATTATTACTTCACCGCCGTATTTTAATATCAAAGATTATGCGAAAAATGGCTACCAAGATTTGATACATTCTCATTCTAAAAAGGGTGATTTAGGTGCTATTGGCGAGTATAAAATCTATATACAAGAGCTTTTAAAAGTATGGCGTGAATGTGAGCGGGTGCTAAAGCCAAGTGGCAAGCTGTGTATCAATGTGCCTTTAATGCCGATGTTTAAAAGGGATTTGAGAACGCATTATAATCGCCATATTTTTGACTTACAAAGCGATATACAACATAGCATTTTAGAATCTACTTCTCTCTTTTTACTTGATTTATATATATGGAATCGCACCAATACCACTAAAAAATTGATGTTTGGCAGTTATCCTTAGCGTAAATATTCTAAGACCTTGGAAAGTTTGCTTACACTCAACATTTAAATGGGCTAGATTCCAAAAGTCTAAATCACAATATAGTTTTAGTCTTGCTTTAAAAACTACATATCCTATATTTTTGCTTATAATTCTAGAATCTAAATCTCTAGGATTTCTTCATGTTTCATGGCACAACTTACAATAGACTTTCTACCTTAATAGATTCTAAATTTCATTTTTTGCAACCCAAACCCTGCACGCACCCAAATGAGACAAATTTCAAAAACTCCACTATCAAAAATCATACACTACGCAAAATGGATACAGAATCTAATCGTAAAAAAAAGTTATTTAAACTTCCAAAGATTCCTAAAAATTCTAGCTTTTTTATTATTCTTGCAATCCTTGCAGAAAGCTTTATCATCTATGCTAGTGTGCTTGTAAAGCTTACAGATATGTCGCCTATAAACTTAGGATTCTATCGCATAGTCTTGGCGTTGCCCGTTTTCTGGCTTATGGCAAATGCACGACAAAATGTGTTTAAAATCCCATTCAAAGATATTGCTTTTATGATGCTTGCTGGAATCTTTTTTGCCTTTGATTTATTGTTTTTTAATATCGCATTGCGGCATACAAGCGTGGCAAATGTGAATCTTTTTGGCTCTCTTGCGTGTTTCATTCTCATTCCTATTGGCATTTTCTTCTTCAAGGAAAAGTTTAGAAAAAGCCTTTTAATCGGGGCAATTGTGGCATTTTGTGGCATTGTTGTCTTGGTTGGCGGCAAGGGCGAGTTAAGTGTGGCAACGCCCTTTGGGGACTTTATGGCATTTTTAAGTGTGCTATGTTATAGCTCATTTTTAGCTGTGATTTACTCACTAAGAAAACGATATGGGACTTTGGAGATTATGTTTTTTGCCTGCATTGGCTCAAGTCTTACACTTTTAGTCCTTGCCTTAATTTTTGAGGGCTTTGAAGTCCCAAAAGACATGAAAGACTTTGGTATAATCGCCCTTATTTCTTTATGCGGACAGGTGATTGGACAAGGATTTTTTAACTATATTATGGGTAAAGTCAATACGCAAACTTCATCTCTTGTGCTACTTTTTTCTCCCATAATTGCGGCGTTAATGGGCTTTTTTATACTTGGTGAGAAACTTGGTATATTTGAAATATGCGGGATTTGCATTATACTTATTGGTGCGTATTTTGCAAAGAAGGAAAGTTATTAGGGTTTAGATAAGGCATTATTATAATTTAGCTTCCAACCACACAAATATTAAGCAAAGTATATTATAATATAGCTTCATTTTAATTTTTCAGGAGATAATATGTTTGAATTAAGAAAATTACCCTATGAGACTAATGCGTTTGGAGACTTCCTTACCCCTACGACTTTTGAATATCACTATGGTAAGCATCATCAAACTTATGTAACAAATCTAAATAACCTTATCAAAGGTGGTGAGTTTGAAAATGCGGAATTGTATGATATTATCAAAAAGTCAAATGGTGGTCTTTTTAATAATGCCGCTCAAGTATATAACCATGACTTCTACTGGGATTGCATCTCACCAAGTAAAACAGATATAAGTGCTGATTTGAGTGCAGCGATTAATGCAGAGTTTGGTTCGCTTGAAGGCTTTAAAGAGAAGTTTATACAAGCTGCGACAACTCTATTTGGTGCTGGTTGGTGCTGGCTTGTGTATAACTTGACTACAAAAAAGTTAGAAATCGTGCAAACAAGCAATGCAGCAACACCTATCACAGATAATAAAGTGCCTTTGCTTGTGGTTGATGTGTGGGAACATGCTTACTATATTGATCATAAAAACGCGCGTCCTGCGTATTTGGAGAAGTTTTTCTCACACATCCACTGGGCGTTTGTGTCAAGTGCGTATGAATGGGCAAAAAAGAATGGTGTAGAATCTATTAAATTCTATATTAATGGCATTCATAAAAAATAACTTGCAATGTTAAGCACATAGACATTAAATAGAGATTTTATAATCTCTATAAATCCAACAGCCAAGCTTTTGAAAGCTTGGCTAACATATTCCGCAAAGATTCTCAATCTTTTTGCATTGAGATTTCAAATATACTTAATCTAGTTTTTATGATTCTATATTTCCAACGCCTATTTGATAATACTTAAAGCCCTTAGATTCTAAGCCACAATGCTGGTAAATATTTCGCCCATCAAAGATAACAGGCTCTTTTAACAGCTTTGCTATTTCGCCAAAATCAGGGCTTCTAAACTCCCGCCATTCAGTCAGCAGCACTAACGCTGCACAGCCCTGCAACGCACTATATTTACTCTCCATAAATGTAATAGAAGATAATTTATCTTTGAGATAGAATCTCGCTTGTTCGTATGCCTTTGGGTCATAGGCTTGTATCCTCGCTCCACGCTTAGTTAGCTCATCTATTAACACCAAAGAGCTTGCCTCACGCATATCATCAGTCTCTGGCTTAAAGCTAAGCCCCCATACACAAAAGCTAAGCCCTTGTAAGTTCTCCCCAAAATGCCTAACAATCTTTTCTACCAACAGCATTTTTTGCTTTTCATTGACTTCTTGCACCGCCTGCAAAATCTTTGCCGTGTAGCCCACATCTTTTGCACTTTTTTCCAATGCTCTTACATCTTTAGGGAAGCAGCTCCCCCCATACCCACAGCCCGGATAAATAAAGCTATATCCTATGCGTGAGTCGCTGCCTATGCCCTGTCGCACATCATTGATATTTGCCCCCACACGCTCACAGATTTGACTCATCTCATTAATAAAACTAATCTTTGTAGCAAGCATCGCATTTGCCGCATATTTTGTCATCTCCGCAGATTCTATCCCCATAGCAATGAGCCTATCACTTTTCAATAAAAATGGCGCATACAAGGCTTTCATCACTTCTAATGCCCTTGTAGAATCTGTGCCGATAACCACTCTATCTGGACTCATAAAGTCTTTAATCGCAACGCCTTCTTTGAGAAATTCAGGATTACTTACGACATCAAAGGCGATGGGTTGCATTTCAGTTGAGTGATGAATGTTAGATTCTAAAAAATCATCGTTGTTTTCATTATTTTCTTTTCGCAAAAAGGAATTTTGTTCTGCTTCTTTTTTTTGAGCTAAGGGGGAGGGGCTTGAATTAGGCGAGGTCGCTCTCTCCCCCTTAGCAATCCCCCACCCCGACAACGCCTCTAAAGTGGGCGTTTCACTTTGTGAATCGCTACTATGATTACCCAAAGACGAATTGCCTTGACAAGCTGAATGCCTCCCCCTTTTAATTAACACAGATTCTATGATTCTTCTCACCTCTCTAGCCGTTCCCACCGGCACCGTGCTTTTATCCACCACCACGACATATTCTCGCTCTATATGACTGCCAATGTCTTGTGCCACAGCTTTAACAAAACTTAAATCCGCACTGCCATCTTCACCCATCGGTGTGCCAACAGCGATAAAAATCACTTCCGCATTTGAGATAGCTTCCTTTTTATCCGTGCTAAAACGCAAAGTTTTAAGCCTAGCATTCTCACGCACCATTTCTTCTAAGCCCGGCTCATAGATAGGGATTTTGCCTTGCTTTAAAGATTCTATCTTTTTAGAATCTACATCAAGGCAAATCACTTCATTTCCCATTTGGGCAAAACACGCCCCAGCCACAAGCCCTACATACCCACTACCAATAATCGTAACCTGCATTTGTATCCTTTATATGCTATCAACTCGATATATTTTAATAAAAGCTAAATTATAACAAACCTTATACAATATCCTTTAGCAAATACATTTAGATTCCAAACAATACGGCTAAAACTAAGTCTAATATCTATCTCATCTCTTTCACCGCATTATTATGCTAAAATTATCACTATATTTTAGCATAAGGGGCGTAATGCAGCAGGTATTGCTTGATACTTCAATTATCCTTGATAACACACAGAATCTCATTGATTTACACAACAAAAATATGGAACTTTTTATTACAGATATTGTTTTAGAAGAGCTTGATAGGAAAAAGGATCAGCAAAGTGAGAGTGGCTATTTTGCGCGTGAGTTTTTCCGCCGCATTCACAATGTTTCAAAAGAGAGTATGACAAGTATCACACCACAGCTTTCAACAGACTATATTACTTGTATTGTATTTCAGGCACAAGATATTTGTGTGCCACTTTTTGTGATTACACGCACGATATATCGCACGGCACATAGCGATTATGGCTTTAATGATGCGCGCCTTAGAGAGATTGCAAAGGATTATAGGCTATTGTTGCTTACAAATGACATTGCTTTGCGTGTGCGATCCATGATAGAAAATATAGAATCTTCCTCACTTAATCAAGCCGCAATCGCTAGTCCAAAAGAAATCAGCTTTATCCATAAAATAGAGTTATTGCGAGATGGTAGCGATACAGAAGAGTTTAGTCAAAGCGATACTTTTAAAAAGTTGAGTAATTGGCATATTTTTGAAATCAATGAGATGGATATGACTGATAGTATGCGGTATGAAACGGGGAGAAAGCACTTTGGCATTAAGCAAAATGACACACTTGAAATACTTGATTTAGATTCTATTATTGCCACACAAAAGCCCTATATATTGCCGCTAAATGTCGAGCAAAAACTCGCCTATGCGATCCTTTTACATGCGAATAATTATGTAAGCATTATCACAGGTAGCACAGGGAGTGGCAAGACTTTAACAGCACTTCAAGCGGGTATTGCACTGCAAAAAATGGGCGTTGTCGATGGCATCGTGTATTTGCGAAACACCATCACAGCAAATGATAAGGAAGCAGAGCTTGGTTTTAGAAAAGGTGATGAAGACCAGAAGCTACATTATTTTATGTATCCCTTATTTAGTAGCATAAACTTCATTATCGAGCGTTTAAAGGAGCATTCCCTTGCAAAGCGTATCGAATATAAAGGTGAGAGTAAAGGCTTTGATAAAGAGCATGCAACGCAATATTTTCTTGATAAACACCGCATTGAAGTTATGGATATAGCACATGCTAGAGGTATCACGCTACATAATAAATTTGTGATTTTCGATGAGGTGCAAAATGCTTCTGATGCGACCATTAAGCTTATAGGCACGCGTATGGGAGAGAAAAGTCGCATTGTATTTCTTGGTGATTACAATCAGATCGATCACCCCTATCTTAGCCGCTTGCGTAATGGGGCTTTAAGTCTATTATTAAAAGCACAAAAAGATGATTTTATATTTGGCTTACAATTAAAGCATACTATACGAAGTGAAATCGCTAGCTGGTTTGATTCTAATTTTTAGTTGCTTAGTGTAATGTGAGCAAAACTCTTAATCTCTTGATTAAGGCTATCTGGAGCTACAATATCATACTTTAAAATTTAAACTCGCATAAGCTTTCTAAGACACAAAATTCCCAATCACTCTAAATGTGGATTTTTCATGCCATAAAGTAAGACATTATGGAAAGTTTCAGCGTTGTTTTCATAGACTCTAAAGCCATTTTGTAAAGTGCCAAGATAGGAAAAACCTTCTTTTTCATAGAAATTTAGTGCATGTGTGTTTGTGGCAACGACTTCAAGATAAAGCATGTAAAGATTATAATGGCAAAAAGCAATATGCTGTATCATCTGCATGAGTATATGCCCATATCGCTTCGTTTTATGTTTTGCTAAAAATGGATTTTTATAGATTCCAAGATAGGCGTTTTTGTGCTTGAGATTAATGCGTGAAAAGCTAATGACACCTATATCATGCGTAGTGTTTCCATCTATCGTTTGTAAAGATTCTATGTCTTTTACAAGGAAATATCTAGCATGTTCATCATAGGGCAAGGATTGCAAAAAGTTAATATGTGCTTGTTCGCTAATTACGCTACTGCCATACATTCTCTCTCGCACAAAAGGGTGATTCCTATATGTGAGTATATTCATAGAATCTTTATGGCTTAGGTTGCAAAAATCAAATGCACTGTATCCATCAAGCTGAAAGTTTTTTGCTTTTATCTCTTGTTTAGCTTTTAGTGTGTGATTAAGTGCATTAAAGATTAACCCTGTAACAAAGTCTTTTATATGTGTGCCAATCTCTGGCTTTAAGGTGTTGTCAGAATCTAGACTTTCAAATATCGTGGGTTGCAGGGGCAGTGTGATTGTGCGGATTAGATTCTGCTTTTCTAATGTGCTTATTTGTATGTCTTGATTTGTCGCTAGATTTATTGCAAAGACTTTTGGGCAGAGTTTCAAAGATTCAAATAAGATTCCACCGCCTGATACAATGCAATGCTTTGCTTTTGCTAAAAGTGTGGCAACTTCTGCATGTGTGATGTTAGAATAGATTCTATAAGGATTCATAGAATCTATGTTGTCGCATAGATATTTGCTTTTAAGCAAACTGCCCTTATAATTGGGTCCAACAACCACTACAATGCTTTTTGCAAAGCTTAGTAACTGCGTAAAAATCTCACTACTTATATCCTTAGAATCTTCACCACCTAAACATACAAAAAATTCACTCTCTCTCTTACTATTTGTAATATCTAGGCTATACAAAAATGGGTGCAATAACGCATACTTTAAGCCTGAAAATATATGCTCTCTTATATCACTATCTATTGTCTGTGTGTTATAGAATCCATTGAGATTAAGTAAAAAAAGCTTTGCCTTTGTGTTATTTCTCTCTCTCACAATGCGTTTTAAAAACTCAAAATGTCTGCCATCATCATCAAAGATTACAAGCACATTGCTAGATTCTAAAAAAGGGGTAAAATCACATATTTGATAACTATCGATGATACAAATATCGCTATGAAGTAGTGAAGGATTTTCTATCTCTTCCCATTGCAATGCAAGTGGATAACATGCTGCTTCTTTACCTTCAATCCTGCCTTGTGTTGCGATAAAATCCTTAAAAGTCGCATTCCCTCGCACAAAAAAATCGACATTATACCCCATACTAACAAACACTCTAGCAAGATTATAGCACCTTGCGACATGTCCTAAACCTAAGCCTTTTTCACTCTCTGTTAATATGCGTATTTTCATTCCCCGCCCTTATTGATATAGCTAAAAAGACTCTCTGCAATCGCTAAATCAAGCATAGTATCAATATCATGTGCGTGCTGCATGGCAATCCCCATACTTTTATCCCCAAGTAAAGGAATCTCTCTTAAGAAACTCTCTGCCCTGCCCAAATAAAACTGCCCCGCATCGATAAAAGCCTGTGGCAAATCCTGCGAACGAGTGCCTATAAACTCTGGGAATAAGAAGTTTAAATGCCTAGACTTATCAAGGCAAAAAGAGCGGAATGTCTTTGAGGCTTCAAGCATGGCGACTATATAGGCTGTGTTTGGATTCTTATCAAGCATAAAGCAAGATTCTAAAATAATCTCTTCTGTGGCAAACATCGCTGTGGCATAAAGGCATAGGACTTTTGAGTGTGGGAATATTTGCAATGCGGGTTTATTTTGTGTTGTGTTTTTATCGCTTTGCAAGATATTATTTATATGTGGTAAATCTTTTGTGTGGGATGATTGAGTATGTTTAGAATCACTTGTATTTGCATTTTCTGTGCTTTGTGCGTGATTGTTAGATTCTAGTTTCTTGTCAAATTCTATGTGGGCTGATGGGTTTAGAATAGAATTTTTAGAATCTAAAATCCTATCATGTTGAGCCTTTGAAAAAGGTGAAATATCTCTATTTGATATGCTAGATATTTCTCTACACTGAATATGACAATCACTAGAATCTAAACTCTTATTATTTTGTGATTTATGTCTAAGTGTATTAGAATCAAATAAACTAGAGAAAAGCAACTTAGAATCTAATAATCCCTTATCAAAAGAATCAACCTTGATAAAAGGCAATAAAGCATGGATAATCACAGGTAAAGTCGGTGTCATATCATCTGCTAAGGCTTTATCTCTAAGCAATGGATATGCCCCTAAGTTTTTAGCAAACTCCAGCATAGAGTAGTCATCACTGCTTACAATCACATTATCACTCAGCCTTCTTGCTAAATCTATACTTCTCTCAAGCATAGGTATGCCACAAAAGGGCTGCATATTTTTTCTAGGAATCCTTTTGCTACCACCACGAGCTGGGATAATCACACAATCAATTTGTTTCACACATATTCCTTAAATGTCATTAACATGTGATAAGCAAATCCCATTCACTCTAGCACAAAAGATTCACAAACAAGCCTCAATCGTTATAAAACTTACAGAAATCTTGCAATATGTAAAGTCATATCACCACACTAAAACCAAGGCATTACATCAGTTGCAGTGCGTTTGCGGATATTTTTCATTTGATAGAATCCAATAATCCACAATATAAGAGCCGCAACAATAACCAACCAACCGATAAAAATAACTGCTGTTATGCTTCCAATAATATTTGCATAGAAAGCCCAAAGCAAGAATTTCTGCTCGGTAACAAAAGCTAATTCTCTAAAAAATAAGAGATTATATACAAGTGCCGCAATACTACCAACAATAAGCAATATCACCGCTACAACAAGCCCAAATCCACCATCCGAGCTATAAGCCATACCCCCAAGTAACGCAGTTCCACCAAAAATCATAGCCAAAATAAGTGCCACCACCACAACCGCGATAGAGAGAATAAAGTTTTTAAACAAAGTTGGGCTTTCACTTGTGCGTTTTGTCCCAAGCACAGCCAACACAAACAGCACAAACCCAGCAATTATCAAAACACCTCCAAGCACCCAGCCTAAAAATGGAATCAAAAAAATAAAGTTCCCACCAAAATAAAGCCCAATGCTAAGTAAAAACTTAAAGCGAATACTTTGTGTGTCATTTGCCATAAGCTGCCCTTGAAGATTTGCCATATTAATGCTGCCACCTGTGATAAAAATGTTTTTTGCCACCTTTTCACTCGCTTCAAAATCCACCTCACAGCCCGTGAGATTTTCCACACTCCTACCCTCTAGATTTGACACATCACTTGCTTCAAAAGTGTAGCGATTGCCATCTTCACCGCTGATTAAATTTGGTGCTAAAACTTTACCTTTCATAGTTGCCCTTTTTCTTAAAATAAAGCTAGAATTGTAGTATTTTAAGATTAATTTAAACTTAAAATGATATTAAACTTGCATACATCACAAGTCCGCAAAGCCCCACACACAGCATAAAAGGCACGACAAGTAAAGCCACTAGCATATACCGCCAAAAGCTAATATAAATGCCATATCGTTTAAGGCTAAAAAGCCAAAGCAGTGTGGCAAGTGAGCCAATGGGCGTGAGCTTTGCCCCGACATTACAGCCGAGCAGATGAGCGTAAATGAGTAACTCCCTAGAGCTAGAATCTAGCCCCACAAAGTCGCTTAAAGCAAGATTCCCAAGCATAACCATAGGCAGATTATTAATAAGGCTTGAGCCAAGTGAGCTAATCGCACCAACGCTAAAGATTTGTGTGAGAGTGTGTGTAGAAAAACTATCGCTTAGGGAATCATCAAGGAAAAACGCAAAAATATCACGCATAAAAGAGCTTGTAGAATGTAGTCCAAACACCACGATAAAAAGCCCTAAAGAAAATACCACAATCCCAAAGGGCGAAGCCTTAAGGCAAGGTAATATCTCAATCCTTTTATACGCAAGAATAAGGCTAAGAGTCGCACATAAAAGCGTGAAAGAAGAAAGCGGGAGAGAAAAAGCATTTGCTATAAAAATCCCGCATAAAAGCAAGAAAAGCAGGGCAAAACAGATAATAATCACGCTTTGTTGTGGCATTGTGCTAGATTCTACACCGCTAGATTCCGCATTTGGAATCTTAACCCTTAAGATTCTAGGCAATCTCTTACGCACAAGGATAAAAAAGCAAAGACTAGCAATGATGATAAAAATTTGTGGCAGTGCCATAACCTTGCTAAAATCTAGGGCATTAAGGTTAAAAAAATGCAAGGCAATGATATTTGTGAGATTTGAAATCACAAAGGTGTTTGAAGCAAAATCACTTACAAAACTCACTATAAGCAGGAAAATCACAAGCGGTGTTAGAATCTGTGCTGAATTTTTAGAATCTAGCTTAGATTCCATATCTTTAGAATCTAGTTTGCCAAAAAGGGCGATGATAAGCGGCGTTAGAATTAAAATCGCACCATCATTGGCAAAAAATGCCCCCAAAAATCCCCCAAAAAGCACGATAAACACATAAAATTTAAAGCTAGAAATGCCCCCGCACTCCCCCTTTTCACTTAAAAATCTTAGAATCTTATAGGCTAAAAAGTCAAAAAACAAGAGCTTTTCAAGCACAATGCAAAAGATGATGAGACCAACAAGTGTGAGCGTGCTATCCCATACCATATTCCATACAAATGCCACATCAGCAAAACCTACAACCCCAAACCCCAAGCAAAGCAATGCCCCAAGAGAGCTATACACCCACAAAGGCAACCTAAAAGGACGGATATAAATGCAAAGCAAAGTCAGTGTAAAAATGAGAAAACTCACGAAATTAGCCTTATGAATGAAATTTAAGAAACTAGAACTCTGTCAAATTTGGATAGGACAGAGGGTTTGGGGCGTAATTTTTAGAAACTAGAATCTACGAATTTGCGATTGTGTGGTATTTTCATATATTGTAGTATGTCAATTAACTCTCTTCTATACATTCTATGTATTGTATCTTAAAAATTATAAATTTTTCTTTTACATGTAAAGATATGTGTAATTTTTAAGATATTAATATATGGTTTCAATTCTAAACATACAAGGATATAAGATGGGTTTAAAAACTTTGGTAAATTGTTTATTTGTGGTGCTTTAGCTAGTGTATTTATTGCATGTGGTGGCGGTAATGATTATAAAGAGTTTGCAGCTGATATGGATATAGAAAAAAGGGCATTAGAAAGAGTTAAAGAGATGTATCCTAATTCTAAAATATATGACCCTGTATCTTTTGTAGGTGTTGCTAAACAATTTGGTTATATTTTAAAACCTAATCATAATTATAGAAAATCTATTATAGGCAATAAGGCTGATTATAAGGATTCTAAAATGATTGAAATGTTTGGTGTTGATGAAGCTTTTGTTACTTTTGTTGTTGAAAAAGAAAAAGGTAAATTTTATGGCGTTCAAATTTGGTGTCCTATAAAAGATGATAAGCCTTGTGCTAGTGCTGATAAAATTAATTTACAAAATAAGTTTGGTGGTTATGAAAATACTAATATAGAATATGAGTTAGATTTATATACAGATGATGAAAGAAAAGCAAATGATGAAAAAATGAAGAAGTAACTTGGTTTATAGTTTTATTTTAATTTTATTATTTTGCCCTTTAATTTTATATGATTTAAGGGGAGGGGGGAGGGAGGGTATTTTTCGCATAATTTGGGACTAATTTTGCTAGAATTAACGAATGAGTAAAAAATATTATCTTTAGTCCTAATTTTTATATGGGCAATAAAAGTCGCTTAATTAGGTGTGGTTTAGTAGGTATTTTTCCATATTCTAATTAGTACTTTTGTGGATATTTTTGCTGGTAGTGCAACTGTTGCGATGAATACTGAGGCAAAAACTTACATATTGAATGATATGGATGAAACTTTGCAAACATAACTATACAGATATTTGCTAGATTTACCAATGAGGATATAATCGAGTATATCAAATCAAGAATTTTTAGAATTTGATTTACCTCAAAAAGCAACAGTTAGATGTTTTAGTGATAGGCAAGAGATTGAATATCGCAAAAAATCCTATCATCGTTTAGAGATGGCTTTAATAAAAAATAAAAATCCCCTTGACATTTATATGCTCATGTTTGTTTGCTTTTTCACAACAACTTAGAGTGAATAAAAAAGGTGATTTAACATGTCTTTTGGCAATAATTTTTTTCTCTCAAAAATGAAAAAATATTGTTAATGGTTGTATTTTTTTAAAAGATAATGTGAAAATATATAAGAAAGATTTTGTATATTTACTTGAAAGCATTGAGATAGATGAGAGATTTTAGAATGTTGTTGCATTATATACAGCACAAGCATTTAAAACCAATAGCCTATTAAAACAGAGTTGAAATAGATTGGGTAGTATTATAAAAATAATTATTATAGGGAGTTAGCAATGTGTGGTATCGTTGGATATATCGGTGATAGAGATAAAAAAAGTGTGATTTTAAATGGTTTAAAAGAGCTAGAGTATCGTGGGTATGATAGTGCTGGTATGGCGGTTTTGCAAAATGAAAAGATTCAGTCTTTTCGCGCGGTAGGAAAGCTAGAGAATTTGAGTGAGAAGCTACAAAACATATCATTTGAGGGCTATGGATTAGCCATAGGGCATACGCGTTGGGCTACGCATGGCAAACCAACAGAATGCAATGCACACCCGCATAGTGGCACACAAAGCGCGATTATCCATAATGGAATCATTGAAAATTATAAGGAATTAAAAGAAGAGTTACAAGCAAAAGGCGTGTGCTTTCAAAGTCAAACAGATACAGAAGTAATCGTGCATTTATTTGAATCTTATACGCAAACTCTCTCGCCAAAGGAAGCCTTTGAAGCAACGATTAAGCGATTGCAAGGCTCTTTTGCAATTCTACTTATCACAAAACTAGATTCTAATAGAATCTTTTACGCAAAACAGCACTCCCCACTTCTAATCGGCTTTAATAAAAATAATCCTAATGAAGTCTTTTTTGCAAGTAGTGATGCAGCACTTATAGGGCTTATAGATAGCGTGATTTACCTTGATGATGGGGTGTATGGAAGCATTAGTGTAGATGAAATACAAAACTTAAAATATGAGATAGAGCCCTTTAATGCGAGTAAAGAGAAGGCACAAAAAGATGGCTATCGCTATTTTATGGAAAAGGAAATATACGAGCAAGAAAGCGTTTTGCTTGAGACAATGGTGGGGCGAGTGAGTGAGGGGAGCGTGTGTTTTGAAGAGCTAGATTCTAACTTTTTTAATGCCTTTAAAAGCATTGCGATTTGTGCGTGTGGGACGAGCTATCATAGTGCATTAGTCGGCAAGTATCTTTTAGAGAGAAAAGCAAGAATCCGCACGACAACGCATATTGCAAGTGAGTTTCGCTATGCAAAGCCTATGTTAGAATCTGATGAGCTTTTTATCGTTATCTCACAAAGTGGTGAGACTGCTGATACACTTCAAGCCCTAAAACTTGCAAAAGAAAAGGGATTAAAAACACTTGTGATATGCAATGTGGATAATAGCTCGATGGTGCGTTTAGCGGATTATTGTCTGCTTACAAGGGCTGGGACGGAAAAAGGCGTGGCAAGCACAAAGGCATTTGCAACACAAGTTATGGTGCTATGGATTTTTTCAGTGTTGCTTGGATATAAAAGGGGCTGTATAGATTCTATTGGCTTAAAGAGTGAGACACGCGCAATGCTACATGCAAGAAGTGCTACACATATAAATCAAAATCTACATGAAAAAATCAAGCGATTATCAAAGCGATATTTGCATGGACATGGCTTTTTCTTTATCGGTAGGGATATTTTCTATCCACTCGCATTAGAGGGGGCATTGAAGCTAAAAGAGATTAGCTATCTACACGCAGAGGGCTATCCTAGCGGGGAGATGAAGCATGGTCCTATAGCCCTTGCTGATAGTGAGTTATTCACTCTTGCGCTTATGCCTAAGAATTTATTATATGAAAAAAATAAAAGCAATGTAGAAGAACTCATTGCAAGAGATTCTACAATCTGTGCGATTAGTCCCATTGATTTTGAACTCGCTGATGATATAGTAAAGATTCCGCAATTTGAAAGCTATATGGAAGAGTTTTTCTCCATGATGGTTGTATTGCAACTTTTAGCATTAGAGATAGCAGTGCGGCTTAATAATGATGTGGATATGCCACGAAATCTCGCTAAAAGCGTTACGGTTGAATGATTTTATATGGAATCTTTATGGAGATTTTGTGGTGTTTTGATGCGGTTGTTAAGGTTTGTTTTGTAGTTTTTAAAGATTTATTGTCGTTTTGAATCTTATTTTATATTAAATCTGTTTTGGCTTTTAGATTCTGTTATCAAGCTTTTTTGTAATGTTATACTTAGAATCTTTTTAGAGATTCCATAAACTCTACTTGTATTTTATCTAGCTTTGTATTGAATCTTTTTTATTTATAAAGTTATAAAATAAGCTTTTTTGTATGTAGAATTGCATAAAGACTTAAAGAATCTAGAAAAATTTATGCTTTCTCTCGTAGATTCTATGCTAAAACTTTTTTAATAAAACATAACTACATTTTATTATTCATTCTTAATATTTTCTTGCAATATATGCAATGTTTGTGTTATGGCTTGTTGTATATCATTTTCATTCATTTGCGTTTTTTCATAAGGTAAAATCACATATTGCTTACTCTTTGTCCCCCATTTCTTTGTGTCATACGCTGAAAATAATCCTATTGTTGGCACGCCTAGATTTGAAGCAAGATGTATTGTGCCTGTGCTTGGGCTAATGACATAATCCATTTCTTCTATCAATGCAGCAAGATTTAATATATCATCATCATTTTGAAAGATAATAAGATTTGAAATTTCTTGCTTAGTTTCATTTTTCCATGTAGATAGTGCTTCTAAAAAGTAGTCATGTATTTGTGGATAGGCAGCAACGACTGGGATACAATTTTGCATATTGCTAATATGGGCTATAATCTCTATGTAAGATTCTAAAGGAAGCGTATGTGTGGCTGTATGACTAAAGGGATTAATTAAAATGAGTTTAGAATTACCCCCCCCCCCTCGTTTTTGCATGATTAGCAATAAAAGATTTTACCCTTTCTTTTTGTTCCTGTGTAGTTTTTACTTTCGCATTATCAAGACAGATTGTCTTTATTTTTGTGTCAAATAACTTTGGATTGATTTTTCGCACATAGCTTAGACCCTGCTCATATCGTGTCATGTTGCGATATTTTGGTAAAAGATGCATGGGGATAGTCTTGCAACGCATGGAAAAGAGACTAGGTATCTTTGTAGTTGTAATAATTGTTTTAACATTGCTTGCTTGCAGGGGATAGAGATAACACCGCTTACAATTTGTAAGAATCGCATAATCAAGATTATATGAGTTAAATAAATCAATATGACTTGCAATATCACCTTGTATATCATGCACAAAATCCACAAAATCACAATGTAGTAATAGATTTTTCATAATCGCATTACCAAAGACAATTACTTCGCACTTAAATATTGCTTTTAATGCAAAAAGTGGCTCAAGTGCGAAAATATTATCACCTAAACCATAAAAATGTATATAACCAACTTTCATGTAATTTCCCTGCACTTAAACTTTTCGTATCATATTTTTAAAAGCAAGATTATAGCATAGTTACGAGTTTCTGGAATCTCTTATATCGATTTAGATTCTATGTCTTTGTATTATCAACAGAGTTTTATAACCTACTATTTATTACAATAAAATCAGTATAAAACTATATTTTATATAATTTTAATTATAAAAATGGCTATTTAATAAGTATATATTATAGTTTATCTATAAAAAAGTTTAAAAAATTGTAAAAAATTAAAATTACATATTGTATTTTTAAAAAATTACTGATATAATGCGTTTTATAAATCACAACACAAGATTCTAAATATGGAGAAAAATATGGGACTAGCAAAACAAATTAGCTTTAATGCTTTTGAAATGAATTGTATTTCGCATTTAAGTCCGGGGCTGTGGCGGTATCCAAACGATCAAGCCCTAAAATATAAAGACATTGAATATTGGCAGAATATCGCACAAATCGCTGAAAAGGGGCTGTTTGATGCGGTGTTTATTGCTGATGTTTTGGGCGTGTATGATATTTATGGGGGCAATGATTGTGGGGCGTTAAAGACTGCCCTGCAAGTGCCTGTCAATGACCCCACGCAACTTGCCGTGATTGGTGCGGCGGTTACTAAGCACATAGGCTTTGGGGTAACTGCTGGCGTGCCTTTTGAGCATCCCTATCCCTTTGCTAGACGCCTTAGCACGCTAGATCATCTCACAAAGGGGCGAGTCGGCTGGAATATCGTTACAGGCTATCTGCCAAGTGCGAATAAAAATATGGGCTCAAGTGAGCTGCCCCACGATGAACGCTACGATGTGGCTGATGAATATATGGAAGTGATTTATAAGCTTTTAGAGGGTAGCTGGGAAGATTCTGCGGTGATTTTAGATAGGGAGAGTGGGGACTTTGCCGATCCAAATAAAATCCATCACATAGGACATCACGGCAAATATTTTGATGTCCCGGGCATTCATCTGTGTGAGCCAAGTATCCAACGCACACCGGTGCTATTCCAAGCGGGGAATTCTACGCGTGGTAGGCAGTTTGCCGCTACTCACGCCGAAGCGATTTTCATCGCCCCTCCTACAAAGGAATACGCTAAAATCGCAGTAAAACAAGTGCGAGATAATTTGATACAAGCCGGACGCGATCCATATAGTGCCAAAATCTACATTCTAGCTACAATCATCACTGATGAGAATGAGAATCTAGCACGGGCTAAATATAATGACTTGCTTAGTTATTCTAGCAAGGAAGGCTCTTTGGTTATCAATTCTGGTTGGCTGGGCGTGGATTTAAGCCGCTATAACTTAGAAGATCCATTAAGCAACATTAAATCAAACGCTATGCTCGCACAAGTAGACGCCTTGAATAACTCCACAACAGAATCTGGCAAAGAGTGGCGACTAAAAGACTTGCTAAAGCTCACAGGGCTAGGCTGTCAAGGACCAAAGTTTGTAGGCTCTCCATCGCAAGTCTGCGATATTTTACAAGAAGTGATCGCATATAGCGATGCTGATGGCTTTAATCTAGCCTATACGACAACGCCCGGGAGCTTTGAAGATGTCGTGCGATTTATCGTGCCAGAGCTTCAAAATCGCGGCGTGTATAAGCAAGAATACACGCAAGGCTCACTGCGACATAAACTCTTTGGCAGGGGTGATAGGCTAGATTCTAGTCATATCGCTTCACGCTATCGTGTGGGTGGGGCAAAAAGCACGATCAATGATTATGCCGGGACAGGGCGATTTAAACACAATAAGGAGCAAGACTATGTTATATAGTAGGTCTGAATTAGACATTTCAAAAACAAAGACAATCCGTTCTGTCATTGCAGCAAGTAGCGGCAATCTTGTGGAATGGTTTGATTTTTATATTTATGCATTTGCGACACCTTATTTTGCGAGTAACTTTTCTGATGCACAATCCTCAGTTATACAACAAATATCTGTTTTTGGTGTGTTTGCCATTGGTTTTTTAATGCTTCCCATTGGCAGTATGGTTTTTGGGTCTATCGCTGATAAAATAGGACGTAAAAGCTCGATGATTTTTTCTATTGTTTTAATGGCTATAGGTTCGTTTTTGATAGCATTTTTGCCTGGCAAAAATATCATAGGAGATGCTGCAATTATCTTTTTACTTTTGGCAAGACTCTTACAGGGCTTTGCTGTTGGTGGAGAATATGGTATTGCAGCGGCTTATTTAAGTGAGGTGGCACCACATGGTAAAAGAGGATTTTATTCAAGTTTTCAGTATTTTACTCTTATTGGTGGTCAATTACTTGCTATAGCAAGTATTAGTTGTATGTTTTTATTTATCTCACACGAAGAAATGTCTGAGTGGGGATGGAGGGTATTGTTTTTCATTGGTGGTATGTTTGCTTTATTTAGTTTACTTATACGTTCGTTTATGAGTGACAATTCTGCAGAGGAACTAAAATGTCATGCAGATAGAGGTAGTTTTAAAGCCTTATTAAAATCATATAAATCTGTATTGCTTGTTTTTGGTATTACCGCAGGATGCTCTCCAGCTTACTATATTATTACCACATATAGCAAGATATATATGATAAATAATGGAATTGATCCACAAATAGCCTCTAATATTATGCTTGGAGCAATTTTTATACTATTTATCTCTGTTCCATTTTTTGGAATATTGTCTGATAAAATAGGGTTAAAAACGTGTTTGCTTGTTTTTTGTATTTTTGCTATTTTTGGAATCTACCCCGCATTTATAGCAATGAAAACATTTACAGATCCTCTTGTATTATTTGCTATAATTGGCTTGATGTGCTTTATGTTAGGTTTTTATAGTGCAGTGGCAGGTATTTTTAAGACTACACTTTTTCCACAACATATTCGTGCTCTTGGAACTGGGTTTAGTTATGCAGTTGCGGCAGCACTTTTTGGAGGAAGTGCAAATTATGTAGCTTTACAATTTAAGGAATACGGAGTTGAACAAGGTTTTTTTATTTATCTTGGCATGTTAATGGTCATAGCAACCGTATGTGTTATTTTGATTCCAAAAAATAGAAATCTAGATTAACTCTGTTGCAACCAATCAAACTAAAAGGAGACATATTATGTTATATAACACGCTACAGGATGGAATTTATATTATCCATGAAAATAATGAGTGGATACCACCTTTTAAAGAGGCGTTTGATAGAGCTGGGGTAGAATTTCGTGAGATTTTTTTGACTCAAGGAGGAATCAGTCTAGATTCTATCCCGCCAAACGGTGTGTTTTGGAGTAGGCTTAGTGCCTCAAGTCATACGCGTGATAATGCCTTTTCTAAGGAATATGGTCGTGCGTTGTTAGCGTGGCTAGAAAGCTATGGGCGAAAAGTGATAAATGGTAGCTCTGTGCTAGAGCTTGAAGTCAGCAAGGTTAAACAAGCCCTGCTTTTAGAATCCTTTTTTAAGTCTCAAGGCGTGGATTTTAAGACACCACAAACACTTGCGGTATTTGGGAAAACTGATTTAATCAATGCGGCAAGGAGCTTTGCTAAGAATCTAGGTAACAAGCCCTTTATCACAAAGCATAATCAAGGTGGCAAGGGCTTAGGTGTAAGGCTTTTTGAAAATATAGAAGAGTTTAGAGACTATGTAGAATCTAGCGAATTTGAGCTACCCATTGATGGCATTACGCTTTTGCAAGAGTATGTAGAATCTAGGGAAGCGTTTATCACGCGATGTGAGTTTATCGGCGGGAAGTTTCACTATGCGGTGCGAGTGGATACAAGCAATGGGGCGTTTGAGCTATGCCCTGCTGATGCGTGTCAAATAGATTCTTTAGATTCTAAAGTGGATTCTAGCGGAGATTCTAAAGCAGAATCTACAAAGCGACCTGCTCTTGCTGGGGCGGCGTGTGAAGTGGGAGCTGGGGATAAGTTTAGCTTGCGGAAAGAGATAGATTCTACAAGCCCTATTGTGCGATGTTTGGAGCAGTTTTTAGCACTGCATAATATCGCTGTGGCAGGGATTGAGTTTATTGAGAGTGTGAGTGGGGATATTGTGGTCTATGATATTAACACAAACACAAACTACAACTCCACACTAGAATCTAAGATTAGACAAAGTGGCGGCGTGGCAGCAGCTGATAGGCTTGTGAGTTTTTTAAAAGAGCAGTTTGACAAACAATAAAGGAGCGTAAGATGAAGTTTGGATATTGGAGTCCGGTATTTGGCAGTTGGCTTAGGAATGTAGATGATGATAGCACAGAGTGTTCTTGGGAGTATATCCGCGATTTAGCGATAAAGGCGGAGAATCTAGGCTATACACTCACCCTTGTGCCAGAGCTGTATTTGAATGACATTAAGGGGGAAAAAGCCCCTGCCCTTGATGCGTGGGCTATTGCTAATGGTTTGGCAGCGGTTACACAAAGCATTGAGATTCTAGCGGCTTTGCGTCCGCAGTATCATCAAGTCGCACTCACTGCAAAGCAGATTGCCACGATTTCGCAGATTTGTAATGGGCGATTTTCTATCAATATGGTATCAGCGTGGTGGGAAGAGGAGGCTAGGCAATATGGCATAAACTTTGACGCACACGATGATAGATATACACTCACACACGAATACACCGATGTTTTACGCGGATTTTGGAGTAAAAGTCCATTTCATCATAGCGGTAAGTATTTTAGCTTTGAAAATTCCTACAATGAGCCAAAACCGCCTAAGATTCCGCTTGTGTATGCGGGGGGAGAGAGTGAGATAGGCAGGAATGCTATCACACAATTTGCAGACTTTTATCTCTTGCACGGCGGCACACTTGATGAAGCAAGGGTGAAAATCGCAGATATGAAAGAGCGAAAGAAAAAGGCGGGATTGCCGCCATTTAAGGGCTTTGGTATGGCGGTGTATATGATTGTGCGAGATAGTGAAGAAGAGGCACAAAATGAGCTGCAAAGGATTACTACCATTAAAAATTACGCCGATTATGAAAACTCCTATAAGAATTTCACAGGCAATTCACAGCTTGATGTAGAGATAAGTAAGCAGGAATACAGCGTGTCTAATCGCGGTTTGCGACCAAATCTAGTTGGCACGCCGACAAGCGTGGCACAAAAGATTAGAGCCTATAAAGAAGCAGGGCTAGATTTACTCATAATCCAGTGTGCTAATATGCAAAAAGAGCTAGAATATATCGCTAAAAAGGTTATGCCGCTTGTGTGAGAGTGGAAGCATATTGATAGAAAATGCGTGAATGATCACCACTTTAGTCGTTGCAAAGGATTAGATTTTCTTGCTATGACTTATTATGTGATCTGTGTTTTTTAAACTATATCAATGCCACTAATCACTTGAAGTATTGTTTTAAAATCTGGGTTGTAAAAGTTAGAATGCAGATTCTAAAAAGCTAAGGCTTGGCAAACTCACAAATATACAAAAAACACTTGAAAATATATTTTCTAATTATAAAAATCATGCTTCATTAAAAGTAATAACACACACAGCAATGGCATTTAAGCAGTCATGACTCATGCTAATTGCAATTTTTTGCATTCTAAAATTATTATATTTATTTTCATGTAGGGCTAGGTGCGGCTTTCCATATATATCTTTGTATATACACATATCATGAAATCCAAGCTCTTTGCCAATGCCAACACCAAGTGCTTTAGAACATGCCTCTTTTATCGCCCAAAATCCTGCTATTGTGTCAATCTTATATGATTCTATTGTGAAATTTGCTTGTAAATCATTGAAAATATCCTGCATTTGCGTGGTATATAAATCTAGGTTTTCTTGTGTGAAAAAATGTGTTTTAGTGGATATAAATTCATGAGACAAGCTTTTAGAATCTTTATTATATAGCAATAGTTTCTCTTTATTTTTATAAGCAAGTAATATCTCACTTGGTAGTAAAAAACGCTCTAAAAAGCCCAAGCCAAACTTTGCAATGGCATTTTTTATGCGTGATGTGGCAATAATATCTGTGCCAATTTCAAGATTCATAATGAAGCTACATTAAGGCTGGATTACAAAGTCTGGGAAGACAAAGCCTACTATGCTACTATCTGTCAAAACTGCATTCACACTCGCAGTAAGTGTTGCAGCAAGTTTTTGTTTGCCTTGTGCGCCTTGCAAGTCTGTCTTCATAAAGCCACTCACAGTATCAACGACAACGGAACGCACAATATCAATCTTTACATCAAGCTCTTTAGCTGCCGCCTTATCACTCATAATAATTGTCGCATTAAACTTGGCATAGCCAGCAGTGCGTAAATCATCTGGATTTGATGGTTTTAGCATCATGACAAACTCTTTTTCAATTGGATATAAATCCTTTGCATTGCGATATACGCCATAATAGGCGTTTTCATCAGCATGCACAACACTAAAACCAAATATACACAATAATATCAATAATATGTGTTTCATAATTTTCCTTATACTATAAGATTCTAAGAATCTTTATAATCTAGCATTAAAGCCTTGAAATCTTAAGGCTGTATAATAAAGTCTGGGAATACAACTGCTGCTACCTTGCCATCTGTAAGCACAGAATTAAGACTTGCTACAATCGCATTAGCAAGTTTTTGTCTGCCTTGCGAGCCTTGTAACTCAGTAGCAAGATAGGCACTCGTAGCATCAGCGATAACACCTCTTACAATATCAAGCTTTGCATCGACCTCTTTTACCGCATTTTTATCAGCAAGTAAAAGCGTAGCTCTAAACTTAGCAAAGCCTGCAACACGCATATTTTCTGGATCTGGCGACTTTAGATTGATGATAAAATCTTTCTCTAAAGGCATGATAGCAACAGGATTTTTATATGCTTCATTTTGCAGTAATGCTTGCTGCTCTGGCGTTAGATTTGCGATTTGTGGTGGTGGTGCTGCATTGCCCCCACCATGATCGCCCTCTTCATCTCCGCCCATAAAAAGAAAAACAACTACACCAACGAGTATAAGCACCGCAACAACAACGCCTATAATGATAAAAATAAGTCCTTTGCCCTTTTTTTCTTCTGCGGCTGGTTTTTCTTCTTCTGCCATGTTTGCTCCTTTATTTTGTAAAATACATCAAAGTCGTCTGTCCAAACTTACTTTTTTTCACAAGCTGAAATATCCCTATTTGCGTATCAAGCTGGATATTACTCATACTTTCAATGACTATCATATCGACTTTTTGCGTAAAATTTTCATCAAAAGATTCTATAAAATGCCAAATCTTTGTATAAATATCGCTAAAACCTTCTCGACATGCAAATGGTGGGTCCATATATAATACAAATTGATTTGTTTGCATTGTGGAATTTAAAGCTGGAATTATATCATTTTTTACTTGAAAATCTGTGTTTTTTGCAAAATTCATTATAGAATCCTGTGATTGCAGACAATCTTTATAGTGTGCGTTTATGCTAAAAGGCGTGGTTATAGAATCGTTTGTGTCTCTATGATAGTTCTTGTGTTTCTGCCAAAATAGACTGATATTTTCACATAGATTCTTAAAAGCCCCCATGTTTTTCTCAAAAAATACAGCCGAGCTAGCCCCAAGAGACAAGGCTTCAAAGCCCATTTGACCACTCCCTGCAAAACACTCAACAAAGACTTTGTTATAAAGGTTATGTTGCATGGTATCAAAAAAGGACTTTTTCACAAGGGCTTTTGTAGGTCGTGTCGTGCTATTAGATTCTAAAAAAAGCCCTAAACCTTTGTATTTTCCCCTATTAATCATAAATTTTTCTTTTTTATTTTGTGTGCGATTTTGCTTTGCTTTGTTTTGCTTACGCATATTTTTCCTTGTAGTAACTTGTTTTTGGGGGTTTTATGGAATTTTAATTTGTAATCTTAGCATAATTTAGAACACAAGTTTTTATGATTCTTTGTGAAGCAGTGCAATACAAAAACAGACTTACATAAGTCCTTATGAATCTGATGATTATGAATAATGAGCGAAATCCCCACAAAAACCCTTATAAGTTTTACCCAGTATGACAAATATTATAATGTATTTTTTAGATCAATAAGATTTCTACAATATAAAATCCATTCTATATAGTCATGATATAAAAATTTCAATATTCGTAATAAAATGTCAAGTAGTCATTACATTTTATGTAGTTTTTTACTTAAAGTAACAATAATATGGTAATTTTTAATTATTTTTTTTGGTTTTAATTTTTGTTTCAGTTTGCTTGATATAGAATTTATTCAGTTTCCATTTTGACAACAATAAGGCAAATAGAAACCCATTATAATCTACATAAAAGTGGGCATTATGAAACAATATGTGTAGTGTGAAATCTCACTCTCTAAGCTTAGAGAGTGAGTTGCAAATAGTTTGTTTAAGAAATATTATGTCATAAATGGAGAATAAAACATGGTAAATGTGTATAAAAAGCTAGGTTTAGGTATCATATTATCTGGTTCATTGATGATGAGTGTAAATGCAGCATGTGATTCCCTATTTTGCGTTGGTGGTAATGTTGGGATTGGTGCTGTATATAGCGACTTTGGTGGTAATAGCAGTTTAGATGGTAACTTCAAGGGTGGCTATGGTGCATTTGATATTGATTTTTTAGTGTTAAGAAGATTGCAGTTTGGCTTAGGTTTTAAAGTTGGTCCGGGTTCAATGGGTGTATTTGGCACAAATGCTCCAAGTGAGTCTGATAGATTTATTGCAGGTAACACAGGCTATTTTGGAAATGCTCAGTATAAAATGGGTTTTAATGTAGCAAGTCTTAATTCGCCCTTATACATAAATTTTGTTTTTGGTATAGAAGGACATTTTGGTGCGATTGGACATGCCTTTGGATTATATGGAGCAGAACTTGAGGGGAAGAAAACATTAACACAAAAGGCAAAGTTATTATATAGCTTTGGTGGTGGTGCTGTGCGTCCATTTTATGTGCTTAAAGAAAGTAAGCAAAGCTTTAGTGAAAACAAACTTGGGTATGGTCTCTTTGGCTCACTTGGTGTAGATGTGAGTTTAACAAGTATGCTTGGGATATATGTAAAAGGCATTGTAAAATATTATAATGTCCCACAAAGTAATGCTCTAACTATTAATAGTAAGCAGGTAAATTTTCCTGCATCTAATGCGTGGAGTGTTATGCTAGAAACAGGACTTAGTTTTTAATATAGCTATATGATAGCGTTTAGCTGAACGCAGAAAAGCATAATGATTTATTATGCTATGTTTTAATTTAGAATCTATTTTTATATGAGATTCTTATACTTTCATAGTCTAAATGGTGGGATTTAGATTCTATTCTACAAATATGATAAATATATTGAAAGCATGTTTATCGCATTGCATAAAATATTATTAATATGGTAATAAAATGTAAAGTAATCATTACATTTTATGTAGTTTTTTACTTAAAGTAACAATAGTTTAAGAATTTTGTATTATTTTTGTTTTTTTTTTTTTGGTTTTAAGTTTGAGTTAAATTTTTTTCATTTACAATACGAGCAAGTTTATATTTTTTGACAATTAGTCAATCAAATATAAACGAAACAAATTTTACATAAAGGAGGAAATCATGAAACAGGTGATTTCAGTAAATACATATAAAAAATTGGGTTTAAGCTTCGTATTAGTTGGGGCTTTGGGAGTGAGTGCAAATGCAATATGTGCATCGGAAAACTACTGCACAGATTTCTATATAGGTGCTGGTGGATACTATGAAAAGATAGAGGGAAATGGGGCAAACATAAATAACGCTTTGGGCTTCTTGTCTTTGGGTGGGGCTGATATATTTTTTAATCGAGTGCAATTTGGTCTTGATGCAAAGATTGGCTATGGTAGCAATAGTGTGAGTGGGACTAGTCTTAGCACACTTAGCAAGGATAATAGATTATTTCAAATCGATGGGATTGCTAAACTTGGTGTGAATGTAGCGGGAGTAAATTCACCTTTGTTTATCAATTTTCTTTTGGGGTATGATATGGCAAAGACTAATGGCGGTGTCGGTAGGGATTTTATGATAATTGGAGCGGGGTTTGATGGAAAAATCGCTTTAAGTGAAAAAATGAAGCTTATATATAGTGCTGGATATGGCTATGTGTTTAATGGAGCGTATTCTTTTGGTAAATCTTATGCTGATATTAATGAGAAAAGTCATGTCATTATGTTTAGTCTTGGGACGCAGGCTAAAGTGAGTGAGCATATAAGTCTTTATTTCAAAGGTTTTGGTAAGTATTATAATCTCAATGCAAGTAATACAGCAAATAATGCAAGTATGCCAAAATCAAATGGCTGGCAGGCTGGATTAGAAGCTGGTATTGCATTTTAATGTTTTTACACCAAAAGGTTAGTTTAAGCTTAGCTTTTAGATGATAGAAGATTTCACCCACAAGGTATGATGTCTATGTTCTTAGGCGTTGGTTTTTGTCAAGCACGACAATTATTAGATTCTAAACCTTATAACCTTACACGCAAAAAACTAAAAGGCGGTAATTTAAAAGGCAATGCAATGGGGTTTGTATTGCCACTATGTATAGAATCCACTTCTTTTCCATTTTGCAGTAAGATTCTATGTAATCGCAAATAATATCTACCATCAATGCAACAAATAATGCCATTTTCATTACTTTGTGCGGTAAGCTTTTCTATCTCATTAGAATCTAATGAGATAGAATCTTGTGTATTTAAACTAGATTCTATACTATTTGGGCTTTTGGAATCTTGTATATGTGATAATTCATCTAACTCCATAGATTCTGCGTTATTTTGTTTTGCCACTGCATGAGAGTGTATCCCAAACTGCGTGTTTGGATAGTAATGCAATGGGGCAATAATCTCTAATAAATCGCCTTTTCTTATCGTATGCTTACAAAGGCAGTAAAGCCCACTAGAATCAACCTCTGCACACACCTGATAGCTGCCCTCACTTATCGCACTAAAATGATTCTGTGTATCAAGCCGCACAAATGGGCGATGTATGATATATCCATCAGTAAAGCCCCTATTTTTTAGTGTATGTAGCTCGTATTGATAGAGAGTCGGACGAGAAACTTGCCTCTCATAATCCTGCAGGGCAAGGCGATATGTGCGCGCTGTGATACCCGCATAATATGTGCTTTTTGTGCGACCCTCAATCTTTAGGGCGTCAATCACGCCTGATTGCATAATATGGTGCAGATGACTTGCTAGATTCAAATCTTTTGCATTAAATATATGTGTGCCAACACCCTCTTCTTCTTGCAAACGCAAAAAGACATTATTATCTGGATTCTTTGCATAAAATTCATTTGGATTAAAGCGGATAAGCTCCCCACTTGTCTCATCACGCACAAAGTATTCATAATCAAAGCGGCAGTCATTCGCACAGCTCCCACGATTAGGCACTCTGCCATGCTGCAAGGCAGAAATCAAACAACGCCCAGAAAACGCAAAACACATGCTCCCATGCACGAAAATCTCAATCTCTAAGTCTGGCAGCACCTTTTTTATCTCTTCGCAATCACTAAGGCTTATCTCCCTTGCTGCGACAATCCGCTTCACGCCCATATCATAAAACACCCCTGCATCAAGCACATTTAATACATTTGCCTGTGTGGAAAGGTGTATGGGGATATTTGGGGCAATGCTTTTTGCAAGTTTCACAACACCGGGTGCTGCTACGATGAAAGCGTCTGGCTCTAAATCACGCATTTTTGCGATATGAGTTTTTAAAGATTCTATCTGTGAGTTAAATGGGAAGCCATTAATAGTAACATAGACTTTTTTGCCAAGATTGTGCGCATAGACTATGCCCTCTCTAAAGTCGTCATAAGTGAAATCTTTACTTGCACGATTACGTAGTGAAAAATGACTTACACCGCCATATACCGCATCTGCTCCATATTGCAATGCGATTTTTAACTTTGTGAGATTACCTGCTGGTGAGAGTAGCTGGACTTTATGTTTGGTGCTATTTGTATGTGTGAAACCTAGTGTTGTTTCTTTTATGACTTCATCTTTTTGCATAGTTTTACCTTTTTTATTGAAACATTTTTTATCTGTGATATTTTATCTAAAACTAAATAATGTATTGTATTGTGTGTGAAATGTGGAATATAATAAGTAGAGTTAGCTTGATTTGCAGAAAGTCGATAAGCAGTAAAAGTGTTAATAAGCCTTCATAAGATTATTTTTACATGAATTAAATCTTCTCTATATCCTCCTCTCTTAAATTGTAAATTTTACCCCTGTTTCAAGCATAAGCAAATGTTTCTTAATATCAAGTCCTGCACGATAACCGCCCATATTTCCATTACTATTTATAACGCGATGACAAGGGATAAGGAATAATATTGGATTCTTTTTACATGCACTACCAACAGCGCGCATAGCATTTGGCTTTCCAATCTCTTTGGCAATATCTTTGTAACTCCTTGTTTCACCATAGGGAATGCGTAAGAGTGCATTCCATACATCTTTTTGAAACACACTTCCATTGAGAAATAATTGCAATGAAATATTACTTTTATGCTGCATATCAAGTGGAATCTTGCCTGATAGATAAAGTGTTAAAACCTTGATTGTTTGTTTGCTTATGGGATTTTCTTTTAAATTCTTATATGTTTCAATGCTATGTAGTGGCTTTGCGTCTTTAGCAAAAAGCTCTATATTCACAATCCTATCTTTATATATCATAATGCCTATATCGCCAATTAAGCTTTTATATAGTCCGCCATAGTGATTTAGCATACTCTGTCCTTTTACGCTACAATTACATTTTAGATTCTAAATATAGGTAATATATGCAAACAATTAATAATATCGGCATTTTTGATAGTGGTGCGGGGGGGCTAACCGTGCTAAAAAGTCTCATTGAAGAAGTTGGCTTTAATCACATTGTATATTATGGTGATACAGCACGAGTGCCTTATGGTAATAAGGATACAGAGACTATCCGCCGCTTTTCGCTGGAGGCTTTGGAGTTTTTTTCAAATTTTGGGCTTGATTTACTTGTGGTGGCGTGTAATACCGCTTCAGCCCATGCCCTGCATGCGATGCAGGAATGCTCTAAAATCCCCATTATAGGCGTTATAGAATCTGGCATTGCCGCACTCACGCAGCAACACATAGCAAAGGATAAGCACATACTTGTAATAGCCACAGAAGCCACGATAAAATCAGATAATTACGCGAAAAGTCTGCGGAATCTAGGCTACACAAATATCACAAGCCTTGCGACAAATCTTTTTGTAAGCTTAGTTGAAGAGCATGTATTTAGCGGTGAAGTTGTAGATTCTGTATTAAGACATTATTTTCCACCGACCTTAAAACCTGATGTCGTTATACTAGGTTGCACACATTTTCCACTTTTATTGCTGCCCATGCAAAGATATTTTGGCAGTGATGTGAAGTTTATCCACTCTGGTGAGGCGATCGCATGTTATGTAAGAGAGCATTTCAAAATAGAGAAAAACTCAAAAAATCTCATTGACTTTTTTGCAAGTGATAATGTAGCCAAGCTAAAAAGCACTGCAAAACTATGGCTTAAAGAAGGCACATATATAATGAATGAGAGATAGTCAAGTAGCAATGAAAAGGCGATTAAAAATCTATCAAATAGCAGAGGGCTATTGCTATAATAGCGATAGTTTGTTTTTATGGGATTTTATACTGCCACACATAAAATCTAGGGCAAAAGTGCTTGATCTTGGGAGTGGAAGCGGTATAATCGGGCTGCTTTGTGCGAAATCAAAAGCCATAACGCTGTATCAAATTGAGAAGCAAAGAGAATATGCGTTTATGAATGCTAAAAACGCACAGATAAATCATATAGATTCTATCGTTATCCATGCTGATTGCAATATGCTTATCCAATCTAAAGATCTATTAAAAGAACTGCAAGACAATATGCTTTGCAATAAAAAGAAGTTAGAATCTATGCTAGTAGAAACTCAGTTTAAAGAAGTTTTATCACCAGAATCTTTATCTTTAGAAACACCGCTTTTATGTTCTAAGATTAAGGATTCTAAAGCTTGTCATGTTGAACGAAATAAAACATCAAATATGGAATCTAAAAGAGATTTTTCAACAATAACTCAAAATAAGAATAATCTAAATCCCACTCAAAGTCAAGTAAGCCACCATAATGAAGACACAAAACATTCAGTATCACATGCAAATATCACTTCACTGCCTTATTTTGATCTTATTATAAGTAATCCCCCCTTTTATCACACACAGACTTTGCAATCAAACAATCCCTTTAAAGCACAAGCCACACAAAGCCACTTTTTACCGCTTTCTACAATGTTAAAACTCGCAAAAAGAGTGTTAAAACCTCATGGCAAATTTATCTTTTGTTATGCTCCTGCTATGCTTCCAGAGGTTTTAGAATCTTTAAGGGCTTTTGGTTTTGGAGTTGAGTTTTTACGCTTTGTATATCCCCGCATGGAAAAGGATTCTAGCCTTGTATTAATTTGTGCGAAGTTTAATAGTAAGGCTCAAACCCGCATTTTACCCCCATTAATCACACATAAAGGACTAGCCCAGCAAGATAATACAGATGAAGTGTTGTCTATTTACAAAGCCGCACATACACAAAGCATTAAGGTTGCTTATGATGATATTGTATGGGAAAATTTATTGCGTTATTAGGTAAATAGAATTATTACATTGCAAGTATGTATGGTTTATGAAATTTAAGATCCTGTATCCATTCATCTATTTGAGTAGCACAGAAAAAGGATCAAGGGGCATGAAAGTTTGAGTTTGTGTAGAATCTGTGCTTGTTTGAGTATTGTGATTTCTATACGCCCATTCAAATAATGTAGCCATAACAACTAGTCCATTATATGCTAAAAGGGGTGCTAAAAGAGTTTTTTCATGTGTATTAAATGGCGATAAAACATAGTTTGCCACTTCTTTATCACCGCTTTTTTGATGTGAAGAAAAGAGTTTCATAATAGATTCATAGTCTTCTTTTTTTATGGAATCTAAAATCTTTTCATTTTTATAAGTGTGAGTGAGAATTTCATCTGTGAAACTCTTTGAAAAAGATGAAGTATCTTTTTTAGATTCCATGTTAGATGTTTGGCTACACTCAACATAATAAGTATTGGAATCTGGATTTATACTATTTTGTGCCTTAAACTCTGCACACTGCTCATAAGAGATAGAATCTGTATTTTGTGTTGTGTTTTTTATAGATTCTATGTTGCGCATAAGGTCTAATGTCCTATCTATTTGAGAGTTTGGGCTAAATAACTCATACTTAACATGAGAATTTTTAGAATCTAAATTTTTATCCATAAAAATTTTAGATTCCATAACTTTAAAAAGGCTTTTTGTTTTAAAGATTTTTGCCATACATAGCTTTTCTAAATAGGTTTCATAAAAAAGTGTCCTAAAAGATTCTATACTTACTCGTGTATTATGCGCTACAAGAGAATCTAGCATGTCATGCAATATGATATTATTGCCAATCCCAAGCTTTACACGCAAATAATCTCTCTTCACATATTCATGGATTGATTTTAAACCATTGTGTCCGCCACTTCCGCCTTTATAACGAAAGCTAAGATTCCCAAAACGAGTATCTAAATCATCATAGATAACAATCATTTGGGCGATATTACATTTCTTTTCAATGCTTTGAAGTGCGATACCACTTCTATTCATAAATGTGGTTGGAGCGATACATAGAATCTCATATTCATTTGATAAACTTCCTAATTTCTCTCTAAAAATTTTTTGTAGTTCTAGGCTATCTAAGGGCTTTTTATGTGGATTTAGACATTTGAGTTGAGTTAAGAAAAATGGAAAATACTCTAAAGGCGATACAAAGTCTTTGAGGCTAATTTTTGCTTGAAAGCTTTGCATACTTTTTTGATTTTGCCATTGCATTATGCCCTTTTTTTTATCTACAAGACTTTCAAGATCGCCAAGTAAAGTTTTAGTATTTTGATAGTTCAAAGAGTTGTGTAGCATAGAGGGATTATTTAGTATTTGCGTGATGGCATACAAGCTTAAAAAGCCCATATTATGCCTTGTCATCGCATATTTTGTGCCGATATTGCCTAGACCTACGATAGCTATTGTTTGCATATTTATCCTTTTGTTATTTTCCGAAGTAATTATAACAGACATTCAAAGTAGCTTTTATAAATAGATTCTAACACTTTCTTAAGTCATATCTATGAAAATATGTAATTTTAGAATATAATAGCAAGATTTTGAAATAAAGGGTATAAAATGTTTAGCGGTATGGAATCTGATTTACACGCATTGTTTGTTGGGGCTATCGCTGTAACTGCAGTCTTAAATCCTTTTGGTAATCTCCCGCAATTTATCTCAATGACAGAGGGCGTGAAAAAGCCCATGCGGAAAAAGCTTTTTAGAAATATCGTTTTTACTGCTTTTTGCATTGTGCTTGTGTTTTTATTTACCGGGTCTTTTATTATGAAATATTTATTTCGTGTAAGCCTTGATGATGTGCGTATTGCAGGGGGTTTGATCCTTATTGTTATGAGTTTAAAGAATCTACTTTTTTCTTCCACGATACAAGATTTTTCAAGCTATCAGAATCTAAAGTTTGATGAATTATTCCGCAAAAGCATTATCCCCATGGCATTCCCCATGCTTGTGGGTCCGGGCACACTTGCGACTATCATTGTTATCGCAGAAGATAAAAGCATGTTAGTTGCCATTGGGGCGATTATGTGTGCGTTCTTATTTATGTTTTCATTATTTCATTATGCAGCGACTATTGAAAAAATATTTGGCAAACTTATTTTATACATTTTTTCACGCATAGCCCTTGTGTTTATCATTGCTATGGGAGTGAAAATGATTATTTCTGGGCTTCGTGGAATAGGCGTTATTACGACTTGATTTTATGAAAGTTATGCTACAATAAAGCCCTAAAATTCATACAAGGTTAGACAAGAATGCTAGACAAAAAAGTAACGCTAAATACACTTCGTGCAAAAAAAGGTAAAGAAAAAATTGTAGCAATCACGGCTTATGATGCACTTATGGCGAGAATCTTTGATGGTGAAGTCGATGTGATTTTAGTCGGTGATAGTCTTAAAATGAGTTTTGGTGGTGAGAGTGAGACTTTGCGTGCAAGCCTTGATGAGATGATTTATCATACAAAGGCGGTGTGTGCTGGAGCAAAGCATTCTTTCATTCTTGGAGATATGCCTTTTGGGACTTATGCGACAAAGAAAATGGCATTAAAAAATGCGCTTAAATATTACAAGGAATGCAGTGTTGATGCACTGAAAATAGAAGTAGATTCTACTAAGCTTGATATTGTAAAAGCCCTTTGTAGTGAGGGGATCGCAGTTATGGCTCATATTGGCTTAAAGCCGCAATTTATGCGATTTGAGGGTGGGTTTAAAGTAAAAGGTAAAAATGAATTAGAAGAAAATGAATTGATAGAGAGCGCTATTGCTATGCAAGAAGCAGGTGTGTTTGGCATACTTTGTGAGGGGGTAAAAGCAAATGTCGCACAAAAGATTACACAAGCAGTGAAAGTGCCTACTATTGGCATTGGTGCGGGGGTGCATTGTGATGGGCAGATTCTTGTATGGAGTGATGCTTTTGGCTTTTTTGATGCGTTTAAACCTAAATTTGTAAGGCAGTATTGCGATGGTAAAAGTATGCTAAAAGAAGCTGTGCGTAACTATGCTAATGATGTAAAAAATGTAGCTTTTCCTAGTGAGAGTGAGAGTTATTAGAATGTTGGGTATTTTATTATAACAAACAATTACCCTCATGCTACCTTTAAAATCTATTTCATTTGTGGCTGCAGGGCTTTAAAAAAATGGGGAGGGGGGGGAGTCAAAGTTTATAGCACCTAAACATATATGGAATCCAAGTCTCACAACACCCTTTGTTTTTCAATCTCTTTGTAGATTTCAAATTCATCTTGTGCCAAAATATCATTAAAGCCTTCAAGCATAATGCCGCATTCATAGCCTTTACTCACCTCTTTTACATCATCTTTAAATCGTTTGAGACTTGCTATCTTGCCACTCCATAGCACTACACCATTGCGTAAAACTCTCACACTTAAATTCTTTTCAACCTTGCCATCAAGCACCATACAACCTGCAATAGTCCCAAGCTTTGCTACCACAAAAGTCTCTCTTACACTCACATTACCCACAACTTCTTCTTCGATAATAGGCGACATAAGCCCACTGAGTAAGGCTTTCATATCATCGATTAAATCATAAATAATCGCATAGCTTTTAATGGTAATACCTAAATCTTTTGCAAGGTTTTTAATCTCATTTGTTGGGCGGACATTAAAGCCTAGCACGACACAATTGCTACTTGCATTTGCTAAGTCTAGATCGCTTTGTGTGATTCCACCGATACCAAAGCTGATGACATTGATTTCTACTTCTTGATTATTTAATCCCTCTAAACTCGCCTTAATGGCTTCAAGGCTTCCCTGCGTATCAGCACGCAAGATAACAGGCACACTTTTAATCTGTCCTTTTGCCACCATTGAGCTTAACTCATCAAAGGTTACTTTTGTGCTTTTGCTGAGTTGTTTTTGCCTTAAATATGCACTTCTTTTGTTTGCCATCTCTCTTGCGATAGAATCATTTTCTACCACTTGCAGCAAAGCCCCTGCACTTGGCACTTCTGATAATCCAGTGATTTGTGCTACACCGCTTGGCTCTAGTCTAGTAATGCTTTTGCCTGTGTCATCTTTTAGCGTCCTTACCTTACCATAAGCAGTATCTGCTACAATGCTTTGCCCGATTTCTAGCACACCCTGCTGCACGATAATAGTCGCCACAGACCCTTTACCTACCTGCTGACTACCCTCTAGCACGATAGCTTTTGCCTTAGCTTTTTTACTTGCCTTCAATTCTAGAATCTCTGCTTGTATAAGGATTGTTTCCAAAAGCACATCTACGCCTTCACCCGTTTTTGCACTGATAGGGATAAACTCATATTCACCGCCCCAGTCCATAGGTGTAAAGCCAAGCTCTGCACACTCCGCTTTTAGTTTATCAGGATTTGCACCTTCTTTATCCATTTTATTCATAGCGATAATGATTTGCACATTCGCAGATTTTGCGTGATTTAGGGCTTCAATACTTTGTTGTTTTACCCCATCATCTGCGGCTATCACAATGATAGCTATGTCTGTAACTTGTGCGCCACGACTTCTCATTTGTGCGAATGCTTCATGTCCGGGCGTATCAATAAAGCTTATCCATTTATCATTTTTCTGCACCATATATGCACCAATATGCTGGGTGATTCCCCCTGCTTCGCTACTTGCAATGCGTGAGTTTCTAATATAATCTAATAGTGAAGTTTTACCATGATCTACATGTCCCATAATCGTAACAACAGGCGGTCTATGCTCTAAATCAGATTCTATAATCTCTTCTTCTTCGACTAAAGGCACATTTGCTTGAATGCTTACATCAATATTGTATTCACTCGCTAGAATCTCGATTGTATCTTTATCAAGGAAGTCATTTTTTAGCATTTTCACACCAAGCAAAAAGAGTTTGCCAAGCACATTCCCTAACTCTAAATTTGCCTTTTCAGCAAACTCATATACGCGTATCTCTTCTGGCAATACAAGTGAAGTTATGGCTTCAGTTTGTTCTTTACCCTTATTATTACGCATTTTTTTACCCTTGCCTTTTGAAGGTCTAGCAATTGAGCCTTCTCTTATCCATGGGCTATAGCGATTGACTTTAATCTTATCGTTTAGCTCATTTTTCTTCACCCTTTCTTCTTCAAAACTCTCTTTTGGGCTATTATCTTCGTATAAATCAATAAGCATGATTTCATCTTGCTCATCATCATAGCCAAACCCACCCATATCGCGTTCCATGCTGATGATATGTGAAGAGTGCTTTTGCTGCGGTTTATTTGTGTTTTTGTCCTTTTTCTTTTTTACCTTTTCTTTGCGTTCAACATTCTTTAAGGTATCAAGTATTTGTGTAGCACTACGCAAACTAGAATTTGAATCATCTTTCTTTTTGCTTGTAGTTTGGACTTCGTCATTTTTACTGATTACACGGATTGCACTTATTCGTGGTTTTTTTAACTGACTTGGATCTATCCCTTGTGGGAGTTCAGAATCTCTTTTTGCCTCTGTGCTTGGTGTAGATTCTATAGGCTTTATTGGTGCTTCTTGCTTTGTTTCTTTTAAAGTTGTTTCTGTATGTATGGTTTCTTGAGCTGTTGTTTCGATGATAGCTGTGCTGGATTGCTCTTTTTTTATCGTATTTTCTGTTTGTGCTTTAGCTACTACTTTTTGTGGCTCTTCATCACCTCTTCTTACAATCTGGATAGATTTTTTAGGTTTAATATCACTTGTTTGCACCGCCTTTGGTGTAGCTTGTGTTTCATCTTTGTTTAATATTTCTTGCGTATCTTTTTTGGTTGATTTTTGCTTTTTTGTGGTTTTTTGTGCTGTAATGTCGGTTTCTGTTTCAGTTTGTGCGTCATCATTTTTATCTGTTTTTTTAGCCTTAGAATCTTTTTTAGCCTTTGTTTTTTCAGTCGCTGGCACAAAACCATCAGGCAAACTTCCTGTTGTAATGTAGTTATAAAGCATTTCTGCTTCTTCTGTCGTAATGGTGCTTGATACATTCCGCACTTTAAAACCTAGCTCTTTAGCTTTATCGAGTATATCTTTTGGATTTTTTGCAGCTTCATCTGCGATTTCTTTAATACTTACTTTTGACATATTTGTGCTATCTCCTCGATTTGTTCTTGCAGATTCTCTGCTTTTTTAACAATCCTTTTAATAATTTGCTGTGTTTTGCGTTGTGGCAAACACATATAGCATACATAAAAACTTCGCCCGCTACCATCATAAAGTTGCAATACAGATTCTAAAACCTTAAATCGTATGAGATTTTTTTGCAAATCCCTTTGTCTGCATACAACACACATACGCACACTTTTTGTAGCATAGTATCGTGTAACCTTACTCACATGCACCTATCCTTTCTCAATCTTAACACCATCATTGTCAAAATCAAGTGTTAAAACGCGAAATTTTGAGAATCTAGAAATAAGTTGCTTTGCTAATCGCCTTGCATCATCGCTATAACATAGATTAAACATAGAAGAGCCACTGCCAGAGAGTGTGCTCATAAGCGCACCATTTTGCAAAGCATGTTTTTGAATCTCAAAAAGTATAGGAAAGGTTGCCATGCGAACTTGCTCATGCATTCTATCAAGTGAGCCCTCACGCAATAAATCCCATCTTTGCATACCAAAGGCAAGACTTAAAACCGAAGCATGAGAGAGATTAAAGACACAATCTTGCACACTATAAGTTTTTGGCAATACACCTCTTGCTTTTTTGGTAGACATAGGCTGATAGGGGACTACCATTACAGCTTTAAGATTCTTTGGCATATTTTGTCGCAAATAGACTACTTTTGATTTATTATTATGTGTCTTTAAAAAACTTGCATTAAAGCCGCCCATAGTCGCTGGTGTGATATTATCAGGGTGATTTTCATGATGCAAAGACAGATTTAATACTTCATCTTTATTTGGTATTTTTCCTGCCATTTTAAACGCACTAAAAATCGCCCCAACAATAATAGCACTCGATGATCCCATACCCCTTGCCACAGGTATATTATTTTGAAATGTAAAGTGAAATTGGGACTTGCCACCAAGCTTTTTATATGTGTGCATAAAGATTCTTACAAATGTATTATCTTGCGTGAAATGTGGATTCATCTTCCCTTCACCGCTGATAGTAATATGCTGTTCTTTTGCTTCTTCTATGCTAAAATAATTGCGAAACCCTAATGATATGCCTAGACAATCAAATCCCGGTCCTAAATTTGCACTGGTAGCAGGCACTGAAAAATTCAAACTTCAATTCTCCATATTTTTAATCTGTTTTTAAGGTTACAAGACTTTTGTAAAAATATCGTGGTATTATAGCAAAGGATTCTCTATTTTACTACAAATAAAACAAAGCAGAAGCTACAAATAAGCCGATATTAAACACACAACAAAATGCAAGCACAACAATAAAGCGGACAATGCTAACCCACCATGTATGTCGTCCAAAATTTTTCCTAGCCTTAAAAGGCTTTGTGCTAACTAATCCCAAGAGATAAAATACAAGCAATATAATAATGCTAGAAAATGATAAAATAATTTGTGAGTGAAGTGCAGCACTAAGCTTTATCTGCTCCATATCCGTGTGTGAATTGACAAGATAGATAAAGGTTATAACACAAGAGAGAATCCAAGCAAATAATATCTGTAAATTTAGAATCTTATATGATGAAAACACACTCATAAGCAACATCACACAGCAAAATAAAGCAATCGTAATAATATAGATAAAAGGTGAGTCGTGCAACAAAAACACAATCTGGTCTATATGAATGAGTGAAGTGATAGTTTGAAAAAGATTAGCTAAAAAATCCATATATTTCCTTGAGCTTATGTGATAAAGTATTGTTGTATTCAACTATGTAAAGAAACTAGACTTAGAATCTTTAAAACATGCTTTATAAGTTCTCATTATATCTAAATTTTATATCAACTTCTTAACCCTCAGTATGCTTTATCTTAGAATTTAGTGAGATTGTATTTACATTGAGTAAGTAAGATAATGATTTTATGTTTTTTCATGAATGATAAATTTCTGTTTTTAAAATATCATGTAGCCACTAAAGACTTATAAAAGATATAATTTAGCATTTTTAAACTTTACAATCTCACCCTTAGCTTCGCCCAAATGCTTCTGCCCGGCTCATAGATTCTACTCGTAGGTGCTACACCAAGACTAGCTTCACTCCCATATTTTGAGAGATGATAAGCATAGAGTGTATCTGTGATATTATCTATACCTGCAAGTAAGGTTACGTTCTTAAAAGTATAGCCACCATAAAGATTGAGTGTAGCAAAAGCTTTGCTTTCTCCAAAATCCTTGCCAACTACATTTCCAAAATTTAGCGCATAGCGATATTGTGCTGCATTAAATAGCACATCAAACCGCAATAACCAGTTATTACTATCATAAAAAAGGGAGAATTGCCCCTGCAGTGGTGCAATCTGTGGCAAAGGCATTCCAGCTTTTAATACAGAATCTATGCCATAATATGAAGTAAGATTCTGTCCGTAAGTATAAGCTAGAGAACCATAAAGATGGATAGAATCTAAAAAGATATACTCCCCCTCAATCTCACCTCCAAAAAGCATAGCATTTGTATTAAAAGCATATGTATTGCCGGTGTTACTGCCACTTTTTGGCTGATAATACAGGGCAATATAATCAGGCATATATGAAGCAAAGAGACTTGCCTTTCCATTATAGTTTGTATCTTTATAGACTATCCCCATATCAATTTGCGTGTTTGTTTCAACGGCTAGATTCATACCGCCACTTTTGCTTCTCTCCCAAAAGTCTGGTGCTCTCTGTGCTACACCAAGCCCCGCATACATTGTAGCATTACCCAAATACTGCTCATAGCGACTAAACGCACTGAAAAGATTATTATGAAGTCTCATTTTTGTGCTATGCTGCAGGGTTGATACATAATCATATCTAGCACCAAAGAAAATAGCAAAGCTAGAATCTGGTAAATACGCCCCTTGTGTAAAAACCCCTGCATTTTCAAAAAGAAAATTTGCTTTATAAGGCGTGTTAAGTGTAGTATTTGCTTCATTTTCACTATTTGTATTCCCAGACATTCTTATCGCATGAGAATCATTACCATAACTTGAGCCAATATATAACTCAAACATATCATTAATATAGAATTTACTCTCAATTCTACCGCCGATATTTGTCCTTTTTGGATTGCTTAGTTTATACACTCCATTAGTAGATCGATGAGAGAAATTATCCATAATATGATCTATCTCATTATACCAAGCGCGTATATCAAGCAAGTCAAAGGTCTCATTGAAGTGTTGCTGATACTTGAGATTATAAGACATTCTATCAAAAGTGCGAGCATCCATGCCCCTATCTGCATACGATGCAAAGCCCCTGCCCATATCTATATCAAGCTCTATTGCCGCATTTTCTGTGGGCGTTATCGTGCCGATTAGACTAATAGATTCCCTATTATATGCTGAATGCACGCTTTTATTACCCCCAGCTTTATAGTCATCAGCAGAATAATGCGAGAGTATCGCTTGAAGTGAGCCATATTTATTACCTATAAGGGCATTTGCGTTTATATCAAGGCGATTGAAACTCCCATAAAGCCCACTTGCTTCCGCATGAAAGCTTGGATTTTTTAGCCTTGTTATATCTCTCTCAAATAGCACTCCACCAGCAACTAACGCCCCATATCGCACATCTTGTGGTCCTTTATAGATACTGATTCTATTATAATTCTCTGGAAAAGTATAGGTGATTGTCGTATCCATTCTGCCACCACATGCACCATTTAAGCTACCACCATTTAAAAAGATAGGCAGCCTTGACGCCCCTTGTGAGCGGAAAAATATCTCACTGCCCCCGCCACCTTTTCTAGTCATAGAAAACCCGGGGATAGATAGCATAGACTTTGCTATATCGCCATTATGAAGCATTGTATCTTTGCCATATAACTCAATACTTAAAGGCGAATTTAGACTATCCTTTTTCCATTGCGATACAACCACAACAGGAGATAAACTCGCCCTTTTTTGTATATTTGTATGTGTTTTTTGTGAGAGACTTTGTATCGTGCTGTTATTCTGTGCGGTATTTTGTGTTTCGTTATTATTTTGTGTGCTTAATGCTTCAGTATTGGAATCTATTGTGCTAGTTTGTGCATAGCCAATGCAAAATATCATTGGTAAAGCACATATCATTCTTGTCATATTATTTCCTTATTTGTTGCAACATATAAAACATATTTTTGCTTATGTGAATCTGTGAGTAATCTATCCAAAAACGCTTCAAGCATTATAACTAAAAATTATATTGATTAATGAAGCATGTATGCCCCGTTGTAGATTCTATTTTCATTATTTAAGTTATGCTTTATTTGTGTTAAGTAAGTTTTCACACATTTAGTAGTTATGCGAAGTTTCGCAACACACCCCTACACAAAATGTTGCAAATACATAAGCTGTCCTATGCTAATGCTATAATCGCTACATGGAAGTTTTGGGAAAAAGGCTTTTATATTATGCGTATGCAAAAGCTTTTTTACCCGTATGCAAAGGGCGTAATTTGCAAATACACCGCCACCAAAAAAGGCATAATCTGTGCCAATATGCTTTAAAGATTCTAAAATGCAATACGCAAGTGTATCTATGAATCTAGCAGCTATCATGTCGCTATTTTTACCCATTTGCTGATCTTTAAACATCATTTCTATACACTCACTCATATCGATCATATTTTGTGTGATATGAAAGGGATATGGATTATAGGGCATGTTAGAGAAAGTTTGCATAAGGGTATTATAGTCGATTGTCTGGTTTTTATGCGTGAGTATATCATAGGCGAGTTTGAGTGTATTTGATGCGATGAGTTCGCCACTTTGTGCCTCATAAGATAGCCTTTCTAAGCCCAAGATAAATCCTGCTACATCAAACAACCTCCCAACAGAGCTACACAAAGGACTATTAAAACCTGTGTCATGCAGTGCTTGTAACGCCTTGCATTCATTCTCATCATAGCTAGATTCTATAAAAGCTTTAAGGGGGGCTATATCATTACAGATAGCATAGCTATAAGCAAGTCTTTTGCAGTCTTTGATATGTTTTTCACCACCAAGTATTTTAAAAGGTTTAAAATGCAAGATTCTCTCTACCTGTTTAGAATCTCCACATAAAAACTCACCGCCCCAAAGTGTGCCATCATCACCCATTCCACTCCCATCAAAGATAACGCCAACCCCCTCTTTCATGCTAGATTCAAGCAAAAGGGCATTAAAATGTGCGTGATGATGTGCGACTTGAAAGAGCGGGATTTTAGAATCTTTTGCTATCTCTTTTGCGATTTGTGTGCTTATGTATTGATTGTGAATATCTGCGATTAAGGCTTGTGGTGTGCCATAATTTGTGCTGAAGTAATCATAAGTTTTTCTAAAATTTGCTACATTATAGGGGGTAAATAAATCGCCCATATAAGGACTTACTATAATATGATTGTGAAAGCCAAAGGCAATCGAGCTTTTTTGCATTGCACCAAATGCAGCGGATAGTGTGTTTAGATGGAAAATCTTTGGGTTGAGATTTGTTATTTTAGGATTGTTTGTGTGAGATTTACTTTGACAAGGGATATTTGCATGGTTTGCATTTGGACTAAAGTTGCTTGAATGAATCGCATCGCTTGTAATATGCAATGGTGCAAATCCACGAGATATACGCATAGCCCTTATGCTTAGAGAATGCGAGTTGATTTGTGTGTTATGCGCTAGATTTATGGGATCTAGCTTCTGTAAAAATTCGCCCCCGTCTATACAATTTGAATGATTGGCTGAATTGTGATGGGTAGTCATATCGCTTAGATAACTCCTACCATCACAATTCAGCCAAAGCCCGTCCAAAGCCATAGAGTAATCGCTAGAATCTGTGGTTTTATTTGCGTGGTTTGTTGATGTAGAATCTAAAGCCTTGTCATATTGAGTGCGTAAGCACGAAATATCTCTTTTAGATTCCGTGTTAGATATTTCGCTATGCTCAATATGACAACTTGTTGTAGAATCTAGATTCTTTTCATGTTGAGTCTTTGAAAAAGGCGAAATATCTTTTATGGATTCTATACTAGCTCCTATGCTAGATATTTCGTTTTGCTCAACATGACACGCTATTATAGTTTCTAGATTCTGTAAATTTCGCTCTAAAAGATCATTGCCACACTCAAACGCATGATCTTCCACAATCTCTGTCGTATCAACACCTAGCAAAATGCTATCATCAACGCAGTTTAGAATCTCACGATTATAGTCAAGTATATATAATGATTCTGCAATATCCACGATTCTATCAAGGGCTAGATTATGCAGTGTGGTAGCAATCATCTCACCCTTATTATTCGCTGAAGTATAAATCATTGCAAAATCAGGTGATAGATAGGAAAAGAGCAGCGTAAGCATAGCAGTATATGGAATCACAACGCCAATAGTCTGCAAACTACTCACCTCATCGCTAAGATTATATTGTGGGTGTTTTGGGACAATCACTATCGGGGCTTCTTTTGATGTGAGTAAAGATTCAAGCTGTGGGGTAAGCAGGGATATTGTGCGTAAAGTAGGTATATTTGCCATAACGACAAAGGGCTTATGCAATCTGTTTTTAATACTTCTTACCTTTTGCAATGCTTCTTTACTTCTTGCATTTGCGATATAGGCAAAGCCACCAAGCCCTTTAAATAATACAATATTATTTTGCATAAGCGCTTTAGCAAGGGTTTTTATAGCGTCTAAATCATAGTGTTTTTCATGGTGATTATAGCGATAAAATTCCACTTTAATAGCGCAGTTATTGCAGCTTAATGGTTCTGTGTGAAAGCGTCTATTAGCTAGATTCTTATAGTCTTTATCACAATCTATGCAAAGTGCCATATCACTCATGCTTGTGTTTTTTCTATCATAAGGAAGCTGGTGCAAAATGCTATATCTCGCACCGCAATTCACACATGCAACAAATGGATAGTTATAGAATCTGGAGTTTTCATCACGCATATCTTTTAGGCAAGATTCACACACTTTTGTATCAAGGGGGATGTGGGCTTGTATTGCATGTTGTGTTACATTTGATTCTAAAATGTGAAAGCCTTGTGTGTGGGCTGTATCTGTATGTATTGTGATATGCAATGAAGTGATATAAGCTTGTTTTGGTGTATGTGTATGCTCTAAAATACTATGCGCTTTTTGTATAATGGATAGATCTTGTGTGCTGAGATTTATAGTGTATTTGCAAGCAAGTAGCAATGCGGTGTAGAAAAGCAGGATAGATTCTCTTTTGCATTCTTTTTGTGTGGATATATGCAGGGCTATAAGTGTGCTACCACTTTGATTATACACAAAGCCATGTAAATGCAGAACATGAGCTAGAGTTGCTACAAATGGGCGAAACCCAACGCCTTGTATCATGCCAAATACTTCAGCATGAATGCTGTATTGTGTTATATTTTTTTCCTGCATATTTTGCATATTAGATTCTATAATATGCAAAAGCGTTGCGATGGAATCTTTTTTGTTATGTATTGTGTAAATGTTTTGCTGCATATTTCCTTCTGTATTATGCGATTTGTGATATGTGAAACAAAATGAGTTCCATACTTCTAGAAGTTTTGGATTATATACAGATTTTGCAAGCATGTTCTAAACTTTGTGTTTTTTAAGTAATTTATGCCATATAAACACAAAAGCAAACAGAATAAAACACATAGCTTTAGAATCTAAATTATCAAAAATAGCCTTTTTCATGTTAAAATAATAGTTTGCATTTAGAATTTTAAAAACATGGCACACATATAAAGGAATATAATGGAGCTTGATAGGATTGCAAAGCTTGCCACAGAGATGATTGCAGATATTAATAGCGATGAAGCGCTTACTTTGTATAAGCATTTAGAAAGCGGGAAAATGCTTCGATCTAAGCTTGTGCTAAGCGTTGTTGATAGCGATGAGGCATATCGGCTTTGTGCGGTTATTGAGCTTATACAAAGTGCGTCATTATTGCATGATGATGTGATAGATTCGAGTGATTTAAGGCGTGGGAAGCCTAGCCTTAACGCACAATTTGGCAATAAAAATGCGATTATGCTAGGAGACATTCTCTATTCTCGTGCGTTTTTTGAACTCTCACATTTTCCAAAAAGCATAGCACAATCACTATCAAAAAGCGTTGTGGAATTAAGCGTTGGTGAGCTAGAAGATGTGAATCTAGAACAAAGCTTTAATGAATATGAAGAAAAATATCTTAGCATGATAGGACATAAAAGTGCGAGTTTGATTGCTGCGAGTGCGGAATGTGCGGCATTGCTAAATAGTGAAGTGGAATTGCTAAATTCTAAAAATATGGAATCTAGTGGAGAAAATGCGAGGGGATTGGAATTTGCTACAAATTGTCATATTGAGCGTAGCGAAATATCTAGTATGGAATCTAAAAAAGATTTTTCGCCTATGGCTCAAAATGACAAGAAACTAGGTTCTAGTGGGAATATGGATAAAGACCCTGCAGAAGTATCTTTGAGTGATTTTTCTAAAGAAACTTCGTTTTGTGGCTCTCAAGGGGGAGGTGAAGGGAGTTACCTAAAGGTAAGTGAGCGAGCCGACACCACAAAATCTGTAAAAAGCATCAAAACAAGGCAAAGCTGCAGTTTCTTTAGTAAAGAGACAACGCAAAATCTAGATTCTAACAAAGATATACATAAACTCTACTATGACTACGGCTTTAATCTAGGCATGGCATTTCAAATCATAGATGATATTTTAGACATTACACAAGATAGCACAAAGCTTGGCAAACCAGCCCTAAGCGACTTTAAATCAGGTAAGACAACACTTCCTTATATCTACCTTTATCATGAACTCCCAAAAGAAAAACAAGTGTGGCTAAAATCACTCTTTAAACAAGACCTAAACGCAAAAGACGCACAAGAACTAAAAGATTTGCTACTAGATTCCCCATTGCAGAAAGCACGAGAAAAAGCATTGGAGTATGGCAATAAGGCATTACATATCGCTTCTATGCTGAATAATCAAAAACTCTATGCCATTATACAAGCTATGATTGAGCGAGATTTTTAATGAAAGGGATATAATGTATGCGGTTATAAGCTTTTCGCATAAAAATGTGGGTGTGGCTTTGCGAGAGAAGTTGCACTTTGATGATACTGATACCATTACGCTACTTAAACAACTAAATAATATCGATGGTATCCTAGAATCTATGCTGCTTGCGACTTGCAATAGATGTGAAATTTATGTGTATTTGCAAGGTATAGCAACAAAAGATTCTAAAGATCTCATTGCAACACAAAATGAGATTAAGACTACAGAATCCAATCATTACCATTTACGACATGATGAAGCACTTCATGCAACTTCTTGTCAAGATAAAGCTATTTTAGAAAGTAATGGCAATCGGGATTCTAACCATCATGCTCTAACAATCTGCCATGAAATCATCGCAAAACTTGCAAATTTTAAAGACATTGATAAGGATATTTTGCAAGATAGTGCATATATTGCATTGCAAAGCCATGCGGTGCATCATGTATTCAGTGTAGCAAGCTCTCTTATGTCAGTAGTCATCGGTGAAACACAGATTAGCGGACAGATGAAAGCCGCATATAAACTAAGCTATGACAATAATCTATGTGCTAAAGCATTGACAAGGCTACTGCACTTTGCGTTTCGATGTGCTGCACAAGTGAGAACGCTTACAGATATTTCTAAAAATCCCGTATCAGTTGCTTCAATCGCTGTGAATCTTGGACTTGAATATTTAGATAATACGCTTAAAAATACAAAGATTCTGGTCGTAGGTGTTGGTGAAATGGGGCTTTTATGTCTTAAGAATCTAGCAAAACATAATGTAAATCTCACGCTTTGTAATCGCACAAAAATAAAGGCACAAGAATTGCTACAAACACACAATTTAGAGCATGTTTCTTTGCTTGATTTTACTCTATTGCAAACACATATAAATGAGTATGATGTTATCTTTTTTGCGGTGGCAGGTGGTGTGATTGTAACGCATGAAATGCTAGAAAAAGTGGAGAAAAAACGCATATTTTTTGATCTCTCAATGCCTAGAAATCTCTCATTTGACACTGCTACATTGCAGGCTTTAGGCTATGATAATATAGAAGTGATTGATGTGGATAGCTTAAAAAGCAAAGCAGCTACACACATTAACGCAAGAAAAGAGAGCGCAAAAATGGCGATGGGTATAGTCGGGCAGTTTGTGCTTGATTTTACACATTGGCTATCTGGGCTTGGTGTAAATCCTGTGATTAAGGCAATGAGGGAACAAGCAAAGCTTGCAAGCTATAAAGAGATTAATCGCGCGATTAAAAAAGGCTTTATCCCAGAAGCTTTGAGAGAGAATGTTGAGAAATTATTACATAGCACATTTAATGAGTTTTTACACGCTCCAACGATGAAAATCAAAGCAATGGCAGATGATGAGAAGGCAGATTCCATGCTAGAGGCAATAGCAAATGTATTTGGCGCACAAGATAGAATCTTATTAAACCGCTATAAATGTGAATATGATACAACAAAGCAATAGACTTGCTATTGATAGAAACTTATTTAGTTTGTATTGCTTGTATGAAATCTCGTGGCTTTACATCTTCATGCTAATAGTCTTAATTTAAAGATATGAAAAATAATGCTTATAGCCTTTGATAAAGATAACACAAAATAAAGATATAAAAATCTTTAAAAACTAGATTCTAACTCACTCTTAGAATAAATTTAATTAAAGTCAAATGCCCCTTCTTCGCCTTTGCTCATGCTTTCATAAGTGGCACTTACATATTGCTCTCGTATCGTGCAATCAAAAAGCATGCTGCATGTAAAGCATGAGTTTATATTCTTACTGCTTTGGCATTGTGTTAATGCCGCAAGGGCTTTGTTGTAATTTTCTAAAAAAATATCTTCATTTATTGTGTTTTGTGTTTCATTAAAAAAGTTCATTCTTAAATCCTGTGTTTAGAATCTTATAGTCATTCTGGAAAATTAAGTGTTGGTCCCGTGCTAGATTCGCTGTCTTCTTCACTCTCTTCTTTGTTGCAAATACTTGCAAATGCTACTTTATCCTTATTTCCAAGGCTAACGATTTTTACACCGCTTGTATTGCGTCCTGCTTCCCTTATAGATTCTAAAGGCACGCGTATCATTTTACCTGAAGTGGTTAGCACCATTAAATCCATATTCGAATCATTCACACTTAAAACACTCACAAGTTTGCCTGTTTTATTTGTAAGCTTCATAGCAATCACACCTTTTCCACCACGATTAATCGTGCTATAACTTCCTGCTAATGTCTGCTTACCAATGCCTAATTCACTAATGCTTAATAGCTTATCTTCATCGCCTTTAATCGTTGTCGCTGCGATAACGCTATCATTTGCTACTTTAAATTTAATGCCAATAACGCCCCTAGCAACCCTGCCAATATCGCGTATAGAATCTGCGGCAAAGCGGATACACTGCCCCTCTTTTGTAGCAATGAAAAGCTCTTTCACACTAGAATCTATAATGCTAGCACTGATGAGTTCATCATCTTCATCAAGATTGATTGCCCTTACACCATTATTGCGGATATTTTTGTATTCGCTTAGATTTGTGCGTTTTACAATGCCATTTTTTGTGAAGAATACAAGCGATTTGTCTTCATTAAAATCACTTGTAGTAATGGTCGTCATAATCTTTTCGCCATCTTGTAAGCCTATGAGATTTACCACTGCTTTGCCGATTGCAGTTCTGCCTGCTTCTGGGATTCTATACACTTTTAGCCAGTAAAGCTGTCCGCGATTTGTGATAAACATAATGGTATCATGCGTATTTGCTACAAAGAAAGATTGTATAAAGTCATCATCATGCGTATTGCCGCTGATTTTGCCTTTACCACCACGATGCTGTTTTTCATAAGTTTTTAGCAACACTCGTTTCACATAGCCCCTATGACTCATGGTTACAACGACTGCTTCATTTGGGATTAAGTCCTCTATATCAATAGCATCATAATTTTCTTCAATAAGCGTTCTTCTAGGGCTTGAGAATTGCTTCTGCACTTCTAGCAACTCTTCTTTAATCACGCCATTAATCTTATCTTCACTTCTTAGAATAGATTCTAATTCAGCGATAAGGGCTACAAGCTCCCTGTATTCATTCTCTATCTTATCTCGCTCTAGTCCTGTTAAGCGTTGCAATCGCATTTCTAGTATTGCTTTACTCTGAATCTCTGTAAGGCTAAAGCGACTCATAAGCTCACTTTGTGCTTTTTCTGGATTCTCACTTGCACGGATAAGGGCTACAATCTCATCGATATTTTCAAGGGCGATTCTATATCCCTCTAAAATATGCACTCTAGCCCTTGCTTTCTCTAGCTCAAATATAATGCGGCGGATAACTATCGTTTTTCTATGAGAGATAAAAATATCAAGCAATTCTAAAAGTGTAAATATCTTTGGTTCTCTGCCCTCAATAGCAAGTAGTATAATCCCAAAAGTAGTCTCCATAGCACTGGATTTATAGAGATGATTTAGCACGATTTCACTCATAGCTTCCCGTTTTAGCTCGATAACTAGTCTCATACCATCTTTATCGGACTCATCTCTCACTTCAGCTATACCTTCTACCACTTTATCCTTTGCTAATGTGTCAATTTGCTCAAAAAGCCTTGCTTTATTCACTTGATATGGAATCTCATCGACTACGATAACATCTTTTGTTTTAGTTTTTTCTACATGCACTTTTGCTCGAATCTTAATCCTACCGCGTCCTGTCTTGTAGGCTTCAATAATGCCCTGCCTACCATGTATAATGCCGCCTGTTGGAAAGTCTGGTCCCTCGATTAAGGGCAGTATATCTTCAATCTCGCTTTGTGGATTATTGATTCTATAAATTAGGGCATCGACTACTTCATCAAGTCTATGTGGTGGGATAGAAGTCGCCATACCTACAGCGATACCATTAGAGCCATTTACAAGCAAATTTGGGAATCTAGTCGGCAGTATCGCTGGTTCTTTTTCAGAGCCATCATAGTTTGGGACAAAATCTACCGTGTCTTTTTCTATATCAAATAGCATGCTTTCGCCGACTTTTGTCATCTTTGCTTCAGTATAACGCATAGCAGCGGCTTTATCGCCATCAATAGACCCAAAGTTACCTTGTCCATCGACTAACTCTAAACGCATAGAAAAATCTTGTGCCATTCTCACAAGTGCATCATAAATTGCGATATCACCATGCGGGTGATAGTTACCCATTACTTCCCCCACAATCTTAGCGCACTTTTTATATTTCGCATTACTTGTAAGTCCTAGATTATGCTTCATCGCATAAAGTATTCGTCTATGCACAGGCTTTAATCCATCTCTTGCATTAGGCAAAGCTCTACCGACAATAACACTCATAGAATAGTCAAGATAACTCTCTTTTATAGAATCATCAATGCGAACAGGTTTAATTATCGTATTGTCTAGTAAATTATCCATATATTTGCTCCTTTAAAAGCTGTAATTGTATCAATTTCTTGCTTAATATCCTATGAAATTCAAAATCTATATGATGAGATTCTATATGATAAAAATAGCTTGTTTTAATACGAACTCTTTTTATACATCAATCCCATAGAATCTAAAATTCTTGTCATATTTGCAAGTGTGGGCAAGAGCTTTGCTCGTGCGAGTGCGTAAGCACGAAATATCTTTTTTTGGATTCCATACTAGATGTTTCGCTACGCTCAACATGACAACTTGTTGTAGAATCTTAAATCCTACATAACACATTTAAAATACGCTATCCTAACCCAGCAGATTCTACAAAATATATCTAGCTAAATCCACATTTTCTACTAAATCTTTAAGCTTTTCTTCTACAAGAGATTCTGTAATAACCACTTCCTGCCCTTTATAATCTTCCGCACAAAAGCTAATATCTTCTAGCACTCTCTCAATTGTGGTATGCAGTCTTCTAGCCCCGATATCTTCAGTCTTTTCATTTGCATGAAAGGATAATCTGCTTAATGCCCTTAATGCAGAATCTTCAAATTTCAAGGTAATGCCCTCGACTGATAGCAATGCCTCATATTGCCTTATAATTGAGTTTTTCGTCTGTGTTAGAATCTGATAGAGTGCTTCTTCATCAAGCACTTGCAATTCCACACGCAATGGGAATCTCCCTTGCAATTCTGGGATAAGATCGCTTGGCTTACTAAAATGAAATGCCCCTGCAGCGATAAATAGAATATGATCTGTTTTAATCTGTCCATAGCGAGTTTGCACCACACTGCCTTCAACAATGGGTAATAAATCCCTTTGCACGCCCTCTTTACTTGGGTCTTGTTTGCTAGAATCTTTTGAGGCAACTGCGATTTTATCAATCTCATCAATAAAAATTATACCGCTTTGCTCCGCAAGTTTCAATGCATCGGTTTTAATCATATCAGAATCTAGCACAGCATTTTGTGCCTCTGGGCGTAAAAGCTCTTTTGCTTCCTTAATTGTGATTTCTTTTTTGATTTTATCGCCTTTCATGTTTAAGGCTTTGATTAAAGATTCTTGCACTTTTATAATTTCTGCAGGCAGGTTTTCATCAATCTTTTCTTCTTGCTTGGCAATCTCAATCATTATTTTTGTATCATCCATTGCCCCACTTTTTACTCTCTCTTTCATTTTTTCAAAGCTTATATCATATTCTTGCTTTTTCTGCTCGGTAACACCTGCTGGCAGGGGTGGCAATAGCTTTTGTGTGATTCTATTAAGGATATAGTCATCTATTTTATCAGCAGAATCTTCTTTTTGCTTATTTTGCAATAGATTTACACTTGCATTGACTAAGTCTCTTACCATAGATTCTACATCACGACCAACAAAGCCCACTTCAGTATATTTACTTGCCTCAACTTTCACAAATGGCAGCCCCATAAGCTTTGCCATACGCCTTGCAATCTCTGTTTTACCCACACCAGTAGAGCCAATCATAAGGATATTTTTCGGCGTTACCTCATCTTGCATTTCTTTTGGTAATTGTAGTCTTCTATATCTATTCCTAAGGGCTATGGCGACTGCCTTTTTTGCGTCCTTTTGCCCGATAATGTAGCCATCAAGATAGGATACAATCTCTCGTGGCGTTTGTGTAATAATTAATTCGTTCATTCTGTAATCTCCAATAATTTAATATTTGTATTTGTATAAATGCAGATCTCTCCAGCAATTTTTAAGGATTCTAAGACTAAATCTTTTGGCGCTATATTGCTAAATTTATCTAAAGCCCTAGCCGCACTTAAAGCATAGTTTCCACCACTGCCAATAGCTGCTATCTTGCCATCTTCTGGCTCTACGACATCACCTGTGCCACTTAGCACATAAATATGTGTAGCATTTAAAACTATCATCATGGCTTCAAGTCTTCTTAGATATTTATCTTTACGCCATTCTTTGCTAAACTCCATTACAGATTTTAATAAATCGCCCTTTTTACCCTCCAAGATTCTCTCAAACATATCAAAAAGGCTAAAGGCATCAGCTGTGCTTCCAGCAAAACCACTTAGAATCTTGCCATTATAAAGAGAGCGGATTTTTGTCGCATTGCCTTTCATCACGCAGTTACCAAAGCTCACCTGCCCATCTCCGCCAATCACACCATAGGGCTTACCATCTTTTTGTCCAACATACCCTAAAATCGTCGTCGCATGAAACATATCTTTCCTTTATGCTTTCTAAAAATAAAACAAATATTATACTATAAGCGATTAAATTCTTTATTCCTAACTCAACTACTCAAAGCTAATAGGTTTATACTCAATCTTTAGAATCTCAAATTCAGTCTCACCTGCTGGTAGATTTATAATCACCTCATCACCCTCTTCTTTACCTATCAATTCTTTTGCTAATGGTGAGTTAAAGGATATAAGCCCTTTTGAAGGATTACTTTCAGTCGTGCCTACAATCGTATAGACGACTTCCTTGTCTGTATTAAGATTAAGGATAGTTATAGTGCTACCAAAGCTCACTTTATCATGCGGCAGGGTTGATGGGTCAATGACTTGTGCGTTTGATAGCATTTTGCTTAGTTCATTAATCTTAAATTCAATAAATGCTTGTTTTTCTTTTGCAGCATGATATTCGGCATTTTCTTTCAAATCTCCATGAGAGCGGGCTATATCTATTTCTTGGGCTACTTTTGGTCTTTGCACTTCTTTTAAGTCTTTTAATTCTTGTGTTAGTTTATTAAATCCATATTTACTCATTGGTTCTGTCATGTTTATTGCCTTTTTCAAAAAATAAAAAGCATAATTATACAAAAAAATAGATAGAAAAAATGTTTTTATATTAAAATTAACCTTTTAGATTAATGGAGTATTTATGGCGGCAAAAGAGATTCTATATCACAATAACAAGTTTCATATCGCCTATAATATGATAGATAATAACGCAGAAAAATATATCATATTTCTACATGGCTGGGGAAGTAATAAGGAACTTATGGCATTAGCATTTAATAAAGTTTTTTGTAACTACAATCATCTTTATATTGATTTGCCCGGATTTGGTGCAAGTCCTAATGAAGTCTTTTTAACTACACAAGATTATGCAAATATTATTTCACTCTTTCTACAAGCATGCAATATTGCTAAAGAAAATCGCATAATCGCTGGACACAGCTTTGGCGGTAAGATAGCCTTATTGCTAGATTCTGAAATTATTTTGCTTAGTAGTGCGGGAATCTTACTGCCAAAACCACTCAAAGTAAAATTTAAAATAGCAACTGCAAAAGTGTTAAAAAAGCTACCTTTAAATATAAACGCCCTAAGGGCAGATGATGCAAAAGAGCTAAGTCCTATAATGTATGAAGTCTTTAAGCAAGTCGTGCAGGAAGACTACGCCCCGTATTATAAGGCTTTCAAACACAAGGCTACAATCTTTTGGGGTAAAGACGATAGTGCTACACCATTAAGTGCGTTTCACATAATTTGCTCTCTCATGCCACATGCAAAAACACATGTTTTAGATGGTGATCACTACTTTTTCTTAAAACAAGGTGAATTGATTGATACTTTATATCATAGCTAGATTCTAAATGATTGAGCGTTTTAGAATCTTAAGATAGAAGCATTTGCATATCTTTAGATTCTGCAACTCACACAATAAAAAGGATTTCTTTGCTTTTATACATACACATTCCATTTTGTGATTCTAAGTGTGGGTATTGTGCGTTTTTCTCACAAGTCAATAAAGAGAATATGATTACGCCATATTTTCAAGCATTACTAAAGGATATAAAGCACACATTAAAGCATTTTAGCGTAAAAAAGATTACAAGCATTTTTGTTGGCGGTGGCACACCAAACTTTGTAGATTCCAAACATTATAAAGAGATATTTAATCTTTTAATGCCATTGTGTGCGAGTGATTGTGAGATTACTTTTGAGATGAATCCAAACTTAATTACACACTCTTGGCTTAGCGAGATAAAGGGGCTTGGGGCGAATCGATTAAGCATTGGGGTGCAAAGCTTCTATGATGATAAACTGCAAATGCTTGAGCGAGTGCATAGCTATGATGATATTTGTAGGGCGTTTGACATTGCTTATAAGCATATTGAAAATATCAGCCTTGATTTAATCTATGATTGCAAACTTGATACAAACAAACGCATGGAATATGAGTTAGAATCTGCCCTAAAACTGCCTATTAGCCATCTCTCAGCATATAGTTTAAGCATAGATTCTAATTCTCGTTTTGGCGATAGAAAGGCTTATTCCCTGCAATCTAGGGAGAGTTTTGGTGTGTTTGTGCGTGATTTTTTACAAAAAAAAGGTTTTAGGCAGTATGAAGTATCAAATTTTTCATATAAAAATAAATGCAGGCATAATCTAGGCTATTGGAATGGAGAGGCATATCTTGGCGTTGGGGCGAGTTCTGTTGGTAGAGTGGATTCTGTGCGTTATTTTGCCACACCAAACTTAGAGCAATATATCACTAATCCATTTCAAAGAAAAGAAGAAGCATTAAGTCAAAATGATCTTAATTTTGAGTCTATTTTCATGGGTTTTAGAAGTGAAATCGGTGTAGAAAAAAGTCTGCTAAATAAAACAAAGCTAAAATATGTGATTGAGAGTAATTTATGCTATGAGTATGACAATAGAATCTATGCGAATGATTTTTTTCTTGCAGATTCCATTGCGTTATATCTTAGTTGATTTTTCACATTTTGAGAGTGAATGAGATTTGTTTTTGCTATAATTCTTGGTATTTTTTAGGGTAGGTTATCATGGGTTTAAAGTCTGATTTATGGATTAAAGAGATGAGTAAAAAGGGTATGATTGAGCCATTTTGTGAAAAGCAAGTGGGGCAGAATATCGTAAGCTATGGGCTATCAAGCTATGGATATGACATTCGCGTGGGTAGTGAATTTATGATTTTTACAAATATCGGTGCGACTTTGGTTGATCCTAAAAGCTTTGATGAACGCAATGTTGTAGAAGTCGATGCAAGTGAAAAGGGCTACTGCCTTGTGCCGCCAAACTCTTTTGCCCTTGCACGCACGATAGAATACTTTAGAATGCCACGCAATGTGCTTGCTATCTGTCTTGGCAAAAGCACTTATGCAAGGTGTGGGATAATTGTGAATGTTACGCCTTTTGAGCCAGAATTTGAGGGGCATATCACCATTGAGATTTCAAATACAACGCCACTCCCAGCAAAGATTTATGCAAATGAAGGCATAGCCCAAGTGCTATTTTTAGAGGGCGATTCGCCTTGTGAGATAAGCTATAAAGATAAAAAAGGCAAATACCAAGGACAAAAGGGCATTACACTACCTAAGGTTTTACACAATAAAGATTTATGAATAAAACTATAGGATTTTTTAACACAGATTCTATAATTCTTGATTTTATCCCTCGTAATGCCATACAAAATTTATTTAGAATCTCTATTACATTAACGACAAACATGAGACATAATTTAAATGTGTAAATATTTTACACATTTAAATATATTTCCTAAAAACTGCCGATTTTGCGAGATAAAATGACACACTTTTGCTATATTTCTTTGTGTGAAATTTTAAAGTAGGAGATAATAGTGCAAAGGATTTATTTAGACAACAATGCCACGACAATGCTAGACCCTAGCATTAAGGCATTGATGGAGCCTTATTTTTGCGAAAAGTTTGGGAATCCAAATAGTTTGCATAAATACGGCACAGAGACGCACCCAGCGATTGCTGAAGCCATAGAGAAGCTGTATAAGGGCATTGATGCGGACGATAATGATGATATTATCATCACTTCTTGTGCGACAGAGTCAAATAACTGGGTGATTAAAGGCGTGTATTTTGATGAGATTGTAAAAAAGGGCAAGAAGCATATTGTTACCACAGAGGTGGAACACCCCGCAGTTAGGGCAACTTGCAGCTTTTTAGAATCTTTAGGTGTTGAGGTTACCTATCTGCCTATCAACGCACAAGGCACAATCACTACCGAGCAAGTGCGTGAAGCCCTGCGTGAAGATACCGCACTTGTTAGCATAATGTGGGCGAATAATGAGACCGGGCTTATTTTCCCTATTGAAGAAATCGGTGCATTATGCAGACAAAAAGGTGTGCTTTTCCACACTGACGCGGTGCAGGCTATCGGTAAGATTCCTGTGAGTGTGAAAAAGGCAAATGTGGATTTTCTAAGCTTTTCAGCGCATAAGTTTCACGGACCAAAGGGCGTTGGTGGGCTTTACATTAGAAAAGGCGTGGAGCTAACGCCACTTTTGCACGGCGGTGAGCATATGCGGGGCAGACGCTCTGGCACACTCAATGTCCCCTATATCATCGGTATGGGCGAAGCGATGAAGCTTGCCACAGACTACCTAGACTTTGAGCTTACACAAGTGCGAAAGCTTAGAGATAGGCTAGAAGATGCGCTTTTAAGCATACCTGATGTATTTGTCGTTGGCACAAGGGAAAATCGTGTGCCAAACACGACACTCATCAGTGTGCGAGGCATTGAGGGTGAAGCAATGCTGTGGGATTTAAACAAGGCTGGGATTGCCGCATCAACGGGCAGTGCGTGTGCGAGTGAAGACTTAGAGGCAAATCCTGTAATGGTAGCCATTGGAGCGGATAAGGAGTTAGCCCATACGGCTATTAGAATCTCTCTTAGTAGATTCACTACAAGTGAAGAGATTGATTACACGATTGAAGTGTTTAAGAAGGCGGTGGGGAGGCTTAGGGCGATCTCTAGTAGCTATGGGAGCTAGATTCTAAAAACATTCACATTTGGGTATGCAATTTGCGCGATTATGGGGATTTTAGGATAGTCATTACCGCTTTAGGTAACTCCTACCCTAAAATCCCCACAAAACACGCAAAACGAAGTTTCTTTAGAAAGCCATACCGCAACTGCTAGAATGTGTTTTGCGTTGTGTTTTACAAAATACTTCCGCAATGTGTTTTGATGCGCTAGATTTTAGAATCTAAGCGGTAAAATTTATACAACAAAAAAAAGGAAAAGAAAATGGCAAAGAATGACTTAATCGGTGGTGCGTTATGGGACGCATATTTTTAATGAGAAATTTGCGATTATAGGGCAAAAGATGACTTTTATAGATTTTTGTAGTGGTATTGGCGGGGGGCGTTTGGGGCTAGAATCTTGTGGTTTGAAATGCTTGGGTTTTAGTGAGATTGATAGAGCAGCCATTAAAACTTACAAAACTTTTTTTAATACTTCAAATGAGCTAGAACTCGGCGATTTAACGCAGATTAATCCACAATCTTTGCCTGATTTTGATTTGCTTGTTTCTGGTTTTCCTTGTCAAAGCTTTAGTATTGTTGGCAAAAGAGAGGGCTTAGAGAATAAAGAAAAAGGGCAGATTATTTTTTATCTTGCTGAGATTCTAAAGGCTAAACAACCTAGTTTTTTTATCTTAGAAAATGTTAAAGGTTGGCTCAATCATAATAAAGGACAAACGCTAAAAGAGATTCTAAAACTTTTAGAATCTTGTGGCTATCAAGTTTTTCATAAGCTTTTAAATAGCCTTGATTTTGCCTTAGCCCAAGCTAGAGAGAGAGTATATTTTGTAGGGATTAGAAAGGATAAAAAGCGTGATTTTAGTTTTAGTCTATTTACAAATAATTTAAATAAAAGGCTAAACTATGCCTAAAATTGCAATAAAAAACAGGGATCAATTAATTATTTGCGGTTTGTTTCTTGCAAAATTTGATACATTGGCTTATAGGTCGCTAGGCTTTTCTAGCTTTATAGAGGCTTTTAATATTTTGGGACTTTCTTTGCAAGGAAAGCCTAGTAATATCAAAAACTACAGAGATGAGTTTGATCCATATTTTGATAATGCTAGAAAAGGTTGGCAGAGAGATTTAAGGGCTTATACAAGAATAATTTTTGATCAGTATAAAGATATGGAATTTGACCCTTTTAAAAATCTAGTTTCTAGCTTTTTGATTGAAAATTATGAAGAAAAATTGCAAGTAAATGAATTTCTAGATTCTAAAATAGAATCTAGTTTTATTAAAAGAGTAGCAACAGGCAAAGCCGCAGAGCAGTATTTTAGGGATAATTTTATGCAATACTTTAAAGATTTTTCTTTGTTTGATGGTAGAGATTTTGGCTGTGGGTTTGACTTTAAAATGCAAAATGAAAAAGATTTTTACTGCGTTGAAGTGAAAGGGTTAAATGAGATAAGTGGGAATTTTATGCTAACAGAAAAAGAATATAATGTTGCACAAAGTTTGCAGGATAAATATTGCCTTTATATTGTAAGTAATCTCAAGGAAAAACCTAGAGAAAATGTATTTTTTAATCCCATAAAATGCTTTAATTTTGCCAAGCAGAGTAGGCAAATCACACAAACAAGCTATCAAGGAAGTTTTAATGTATAAAATACAAATAGAATATTTAGGCTGTATGCACGAATATATGATACCAAAACTCATAGAATCTTTTAGTTTTAAATCGAAGCAAGAAGCCTTAGAAAAATATAGAATCTTACTTGCTACTTACCTTGTGGGCTATGGTGTATTGTGGGATAATATAAGTGAAAAAGAACACGAAAAAAGACTTTTAGCAAAAAGTTTAGAAGAGCTAAAAGATATAGAATCTAAAGCCCTTTTTAATAAGGAGTTAGATTATAAAATTAGCTTTGTGGAGTGTGTGTAATGTGTCTAGTAAAAAAGTTTTTAAATATGTTTTTGATACAAAGCAAGATTCTCATTTTAAATGATATTCTAAAAGGTAGGGGGCAGTTTGCAAGTGAATGGTTTTTAGTTATTTTAAGACTAGAAAGCAACATAGAATGGGTGCTAAAACCTATCAATGAAGTGATAAATTTTTATGGCGGTAAAGTTGTGTTTTCTCTACAAGGAAGTCTTAAGATTGGTAAGGTTACTATGCAAAGAAAGGGCGGCGATGGTGGCAGAGAAAGTGCAAAAATGCTACAATTTAAGATTAATCCCCTGTTGCTTATGCAAAAATAAGCGACTAAACCAAATTTGAAAGAAAAGATTAAACAAAAACTTAGCAACACAAGATAAAGTGTTACTAACTTTTTGTTTAAACATAAATTTGAAAGGAAAAGAAAATGGCAAAGAATGACTTAATCGGTGGTGCGTTATGGGACGCATATTCAAACAAAGTAAGCGAAAGAATGGATAATCCCACACATTTGGGCGTTTTGACACAAAAGGACGCTGATGAAAAGGGTGCAAAGCTCATCGTGGCAGACTATGGCGCAGAGGCGTGTGGCGATGCGGTGCGGCTGTATTGGCTTGTGGATAGCAATGACACAATCATTGACGCGAAGTTTAAAAGCTTTGGCTGTGGGACGGCGATTGCAAGTAGTGATATGATGGTAGAACTCTGCCTTGGCAAAAAGGTGCAAGACGCGGTAAAAATCACCAACCTTGATGTAGAGCACGCCTTGCGTGATGACCCTGATACACCGGCTGTGCCGGGGCAGAAAATGCACTGCTCTGTTATGGCGTATGATGTGATTAAAAAAGCAGCAGGAATCTATCTAGGTAAGGACGCAGCGGACTTTGAGAGTGAAATCATCGTGTGTGAATGTGCGAGGGTAAGCCTATCTACCATTAAAGAAGTGATAAGGCTAAATGATTTAAAAAGTGTAGAAGACATTACCAACTACACAAAAGCAGGGGCGTTTTGTAAAAGCTGTATTAAGCCCGGCGGACACGAGGAAAGGGAATATTATTTGGTAGATATACTTGCTGAAGTAAGGGCTGAAATGGATAAAGAATCTGTGAAAAAAGTCGCTGATAAAGGCGGAGACATCGCATTTGCTGAAATGACAATGGTGCAAAAGGTAAAGGCGATTGATAAAGTCATTGATGCAAATATCCGCCCTATGCTTATGATGGATGGGGGCGATATGGAGATTTTAGACATTAAGGATACAAGCGATGGCTTCATTGATGTGTATATCCGCTATCTTGGGGCGTGTAGCGGCTGTGCGAGTGGGGCAACAGGCACACTCTATGCCATAGAATCTGTGTTGCAAGAGCAGCTAGATTCTAAAATTAGAGTATTGCCGATATGATAGGCTAGAATCTAAGCGGGGCTATCTAGCCCCTGCAAAGCCACTGCCAACCATAAGAACTTAACGCACAAAAGGATTCCTATGTCATCAAACACACAGGAAGGGCAAAGAAAAAGGCTAGATTCTATCACTATTTTTCAGCTTAAGTGGCTTTTTTATACTACGCTCTTTTGGGGTGGGCTTTTGGTCTTACATCTGCGTGGAGAACTTCCCCATATTTTTGTCTCTTATGGTATTTTTTGCCTCTTTTTTATCAGCAATGGAATCTATAAGCATAATATAAAAGCTTTCCTTATTTTTGCTTTTGTGTGGGTTTTTAGTGTTTATGTGTTTTCTCAAAGTCATTATAGTTTTTGGACATATCTGCTTGCACAGATACTATTATATAGCTTTATACTTACCATTCTTATTTTTAAGAAATACTATCGCTTAAGCATCACACTTTGTGCGTATATTGCCTTTTATGCTCTGGCATTGCTACTTGGAGAATATCACCTGCTTGGGAGTTTTTATAAATAAATCCCTGCAAATATTTTACTTAAACAATAATACGGAATAATATGCTAAAACACACAAATCTATCGCAAAAATTGCAAAGCAATACCACCTATACCTACAAGCAATGCTATGATAGATACTATAAAGCTTGTTTTCCCACCATTGCTTTTTTCTAACTCTCGCACACGATTTTGCAACTCATTGATTTTTGCTTCTTGGTCTTCATCGATAAGTTTTTTAGAATCTAGGGCAGATTCTAGCTCTTTTATTTTTTCACGCTTTTTTTCTAGTTCATTTTGGAGAGTTTGTATAGATTGGCTTTGCTTATCATCAAGGGAGTCTTTAGATTTCAAAGTGGATTCTAGCTCTTTGATTTTGGTGCGTTTAGATTCTAGCTGCTCTTGTAGCTCTTGTATCTTTTCTCCTTGAGTGCTTATGTCTTGCTCTTGCTTTTCCTGCCTTTTTTCATACTCTTGCTTATGCTCGGTGATACCGCTCTGTAATGCGGAGATTTGCTCTTCTTGCTTCTCTTGTCTTGTTTCATACTCTTGCTGATGTTTGACAAACCTTTGTGCTTCATCAAGCATAACCAGTGCTTGCTCTTTGGCTACTCCGTGTAGCTGCTGTATATCCCCATCTTTATTTTTAAAGCCATTTTCTAGCATTGCGGCAATCGTTTGCGTCATCGCTTGAGCAAAGCCATAGGATATGGTGGTAAGCTTTATGCTCTCTTGTATCAGTGTATTCATCTCTGCCATTGCTTCATTTTGCATACTAATTGCTTTGGTGTTTAGCTCTGTTTTTTCTTTTGTTTTTCCAATTCCAAACCAACCCCTCTTGACATTGTCCGCCCGTCTTGTCAAATCCTTTGCTTTATCAATCTTGCTACTTACTCTTTGGATATTGCTAAAAATCTCTACCGCTTTTTCTTCGGCAAGGACTTTCAAATCTTCAGGCTTTAGCGTGGCGACTTGCTTTTGTAGCACTTCTACTTCACTTTCTTTGGGCTCTTCTTGTTGAGGTTTGATTAAAAATCCAAACATTTTTACTCCTTTTGTGTTAGTTGTGTTGCATTCTAAATGCACGAAGTTTTGCCATAGTAGAATCTAGATCATCAAAAGACTCTTTTGTCTCTTGCGAACTTTTTGCGATAGCTTCTTGTGCTTCATTGATCTTATTGATTGTGGATTGTGTGATGCCTAATGTAAATTGCCACGCATCGTGCAAGACAAACCAGCTTTGAGCAGTCTTTAGTTGCACGATTTCACCACTTTTACCCATTATTTGCAGCTGCAAGCGACTCTCTTTGCTATCACTTGCCCATTTATCAATATAGTAAATTGCAATAGTGCTAAGTATTGCCCCGAGTGCCGCTGTGAGACAAAGCGCAACAGCACCTAAAATCGTCTCATTTTCCGCAAAAGGCAGTCGCACAGTTTTCAAAGCCGGACATAATCCTTCCAACATTTCAGTCATTGCCGCTGCCCCAAGCATTGTAGTAGCAGCAATTAGTCCAGAGACAAGCACCTTTGCTGCCTCTCTCATCACATCATCTTTGGGCATATCTTTTGGAGGTTTTACAAGAATCTTTATCGCTTGATAAAGTGAGTTAAACCCAGCACGGATAATCTGCACTATCTTTTTTAAAGTTGTAAAGATTGTATTGATGACAAACACAAGAATATTTGAGAAAAAGCTAAGAATGGCGGATTCTAGTGAGCCAGCAATAATGTCTTTCCACTTCGCCTTTAAATCTTCCCAAATTGTTTGTAAGCGATTTTTAAAGCGTGTAAAAATCTCTTTAAAACTCTCATTGCCAAATTCTTTCACAAGTATTTTTATCTCAATCATCATTCCCTTAATCAAATCGTGTAAAACAATGCCTATCACAGAGTGCAACGCCATTTTCCCCGCGTCCTTTGCCCCTGTTAAGACGGCTTCTTTATAGGACTTAGAGCTTGTGTAATAGGCTTTATCTACCGCCCTATCAATATCCTTTTTTGCTCTCTCACATTCTGCTATAAATTGCTCATCATTGATTTGCTTTTGTTTTTCAAGTTTTGCCAGCTCTTTTTGTTCAGATTCTGTAAGATAGCCCCTTTTTTGCTGATTTTTTGCTATGGCTTCTAGGCGTTCATCTCGCCTTTGGATAAACTCTTGTGCAGTTTTATCCTTTTTCATACGATTAAGACTACTATCTGTCATTGCAAGATTGGATTCTGTATTGGCAATCTTTGTGCCATCTACTTCGGCTAACACCCTTGCCCTATCATCGTGGATTGTTTTTGCTGCGACTTTATGATCTAAGTCAGTTTTAGCGTTTGGGGCAAGTTGTTGCCCTGTCATATAATCTGTCGGCTTTCCTTGCTCTTTTAGGTTGCCTTGTTGTTTGTTTATGGCGATATAGTTTTCATCGCTTGGTATGCCTTTGAATCATAATCTCCCCTTTGTTCATATCTTTGCCTTTCTTTATCGCTTGCATAAATCCCTTGTCGCACATTATGCGTAGTATTGACATTCCCGCCATCTTTAGAATCTAGCACCGCAGCCGCTAGCCCAAAATGCCACACCACCGCATTTAGTGCATTATCCGCACACTGCTGAAAGAGGCTAGCACTCTACTCTTTAGGCAGCTGTGCTTGCAGCTCCCCTAGCTCTTGTATGGTAGATTCCAACTCACTATCAATGTGGATTCTAAGGGCTTGTATAGAATCATTTGGTTGTGTTTGATTTCTATCTATTTCACCTAACTCATCTTGCATTTGCGCATAATCTGTGCGTAAATAGTCCTGCCAAGTCTCTATATTATGTCTTGTATTGTATGGATTTCTTTCTTGTGGTTGCATAGTCTTATTCCTTAAAGTTTATAAAATGAAAGCACGACTTTACCAAAAAAAAACAAGTCAAGGGTAAAAGTAAAATTATAGAAGTCTTATGCTAGATAACTGCATTCATGCCTTACTTTGTAAATTTTGCAACCTGAAGTCAAAGATAACTTTATCTAGATGAGATCTTAGAAAAGGCATATTGGAGAAAGTATTTTATGTGGTTATTTTTATATTACTTAGGGTGCTTCAGTGCATGTTTAGAATATAGCATGAAGCATGTTTGTAACCACTTTTAATCCACATATCTCACCTTATTTTTACGCAAATAGAGCCATTCGCCATTTGCAAATACACTCTCAATATTTGAATCTTCTTTTAGTCCATACACTCTATTTATATTGACATAGCGATATAAGATTCCAAGTGATATAATATGGGCTTTGCCGCCATCATCAATATAGAAAAATTGCGGATAGATTACTTGTTGGAATTTCATATTTTTATCTGTTAAGCCGCCGATTTTCTCCCTTAAAACTTGTGGTATTTCTACTGCAATATCAGTGCTATATGCACCGCTATAATAGGCATATCCATTGCTTAGAATCCTATCTTTTTGACTATTAATCATATCAAGCACAAAGAGCCTTTGAGCGTTTTTCTCACTATAATAGCCGCTATGTTTATATGCAAGTTTTAAGTAATGTTCCCTTTTTTGTAGCCATAATTCATTTTTATTATGCTTTATTTGTGAATAAATCTTTTCTTCTAGTTTTAGATTCTCTGCTTTGGTATCTTTAGAATCTTTTTGTTTTTGCATGATTTCATCATATAGGGCTTTATTTAGCACATAAGTGCCACTATACTCTTTTGAGTATTTTCTAGCTTTGTAATATTGCGGGTCAAATACATAAAAAGTGCAACCGCAAAATATAAATACACTAAACAAAAGAGAGATTCTAACACTATAAAAAAGTAGAGTTTGCATACATACCTTTCCATAAAATATAAAATGCAATCATAGCAATAAATACTGCAAAAACGCTTTATTTTCGTTATAATAAAGACTTTATTTTAATAAAAAAAGGTGTGTCTATGTCGTATTTTAAGAAAATTGCATGTGGTTTTAGTCTATGTTGCGTGCTGGCTGTTTCAAGTTTTGCGGAGTCTGGTGGTGATAAATTGACGACTTTAGAAGCTACACGCACAAAAGTATTTGAGATTCTCTATCCGCAGCAGCTAAAGACATTGGAGCAAAAAAGGGCTTTTCTAAAAAAGCATTACAAATCTGGTGAGGAGTATGAGACTTTTATCTTCCCAAATCAAACAATAGAGAGTGTGTATAATGCCTATATCACAGCACACCCAAAAGATAGCTTTGGGTCTAGTATATTGCATAAGGAATTGCCAAAGATGAATAAGGCTTATAGGGCAGATAGCAATGAAGATCGTATGGGCTATGTGCTTATGTATATTTGGAGTGGGGATAGAAAGCTATCCATCACAAATACAAGGATAGAAGATGATAATCTTTGCGGTAAAGAACTCTTAGAGTTTGAAGAACAAGAAGGGCAGACTATTCTAAAATCAAGCTTTGAGCAGTATTGTTTCTAGCTAGAGATAAATATGAGAGAACAGAATCTAAACGCTTTATTAAATGCAGATAGCCTAGACTTAAGCACAAATAGCGATGAAATAAGCGAGACTTTGCAGTCTTTAAATACGCTTGAAAGTCTAGAATCTTTGCAGCAAAATACAGATTCTAAAAAGCAAGATTCTATCAATAAAATAGAATCTATAAAAAGATTAGAAACTAGCACAGCACAAAAACACCCCATAAAAGACTCTTTAATGAAAGATAAAGATTCTAAAGCGATAAATCTATCAAAAACCCTGCATTCATTAGAGACAGAAGCACTCATTCATAGCACAAAAAATCCATACATAAACGCTGCAAAAGATTTAGCAAAAAATCCCAAAAATACACAAAAGCGAGATGAAGATATAGAATCAAAAAGGCTAGTATATGTATCAGTTGGGGATATTAATGGCATTGGGCTGGAGCTTATTTTACGCAATCATGCAGAAATTGCGGCGTATTGCAAACCTATTTATTGCATAGATTTTGAAGTGTTGGAGTGTGCGGCAAAAAAGTTAGCCCTGCAGATTCCAAAAGATATGTATATCCACCCGCTTAATATGCAAGATATTTTTGATGATGAGATAATAAAGGCAGGGCAAGTCTGTGCTAAAAGCGGGCTTTATAGCTTTAAATCGTTTGAGAAGGCAGTAGAGTTAAGCATAGAGCATGAGGCAAGTCTAGTTACACTGCCTATACATAAATATGCGTGGCAGCTAGCGGGTATAGAGTATGCTGGACATACGCAGTATTTGCGACATAGATTCCAAAAAGAAGCGATTATGATGCTTGGCTGCAAGGAAATGTTTGTCGCACTTTTTACCGATCATATCCCCTTAAGCAAGGTTTCAAGCTTGATACAAAAAGAGAAACTTTTACAATTTTTTAGGGATTTTTATCATGCGTATAGTTTGCTTTTTGCACCTTTGCAAACAACACAAACACCAAAAAATGACACCAAGCATGGCACACAAGATTCTAAAGAAATCCAGCTAGAATCCTTGCAAGAACTCTCTTCAAACACTTTAAAGCAAAATGCGATTAATGCAAATTTAGTTAAACGACTGCTTTATGATGAAAAAAATATTGAAAAAACTATAATAGAAAAAACACAAGATTCTATACAAGAGATTGCACCGCATAATCACTCATTGCAACCCAAAAAAGAGTTAAAAATAGCAGTCTTAGGGCTTAATCCACATGCAGGTGATAATGGCGTATTGGGACATGAAGATATGATTATTAATGAATGTATAGAAATTATAAATAAAGAGATTGGTGCTGAAGTCTTTATCGGCTCTATTGCCCCAGATTCTGCATTTATCCCGCACAATAGAGAAAAATATAGTATATTTATCGCAATGTATCATGATAGCGGATTAGCCCCACTTAAGGCACTCTATTTTGATAGAAGCATTAATGTAAGCTTAAATCTCCCCATATTACGCACAAGCCCAGATCATGGCACATGCTTTGATAAAGCCTATCAATCAAATAATAACATAAGCATGGAAAGCTATCTTGAAAGTTTTAGATTCTTGCATCAAGCGAATGTGTAGAACTTAGGATTAAAAAATATGTAATAAACTTATCGCACAATACAATGAGTAATGCTTTGACTAAATTGTATGTGATAGTGCAATAATACGCTTAAATTATCGATACAAAGGAAGACAAAACTAAACTACTTCTTCAATAAAATATCTCGGTCGCCGCTTAGATTCCGCATAAATTTTACCGACATACTCGCCAATAATCCCAAGACTTAAAAGCTGAATCCCGCTAAAAAAGCATAAGGGAATAATCGTAGAAGCCCAGCCATACACCACACCATCGGTAAAAAGCTTCACAAAAAGAGCGTAACAACCAAGTGCGATGGAAAGTATAAAAAACACAATGCCTAGCACACTCACAAGCCTTAAAGGCACGACACTAAAGCTTGTTATGCCATTCCACGCGAAAGATAGCATTTTGCCTAAAGGATACTTTGACTCTCCAGCAAAACGCTCTAGCCTATCATACTCTACTACCGCCGTTTGAAAGCCAAGTAAGGGCACAATACCACGCAAAAATAGATTTACTTCACTAAATCTTAGCAGAGCCTGAATAGCCCTATTTGAGAGCAGTCTATAATCAGCGTGATTATAAGTGATTTTTACACCCATAATCTCCATAAGTCTATAAAAACCAAGTGCGGTATGCTTTTTAAAAAAACTATCTTTCTGCCGCGATTTTCTTACACCTAAAATGACTTCAGCCCCCATTTTCGCCTTTGCTACAAACTCATCAATCACGCTAATATCATCTTGTAAATCACAATCTATACTGATAGCACAATCGCATTTATCCGCCACATATTCTAGCCCCGCTAAAAGGGCGTTTTGATGTCCGCAGTTGCGTGAGAGTTTTAAAGAGATGATTTTAACCTTATTGTTTGTTGTAGATTCTGTGAGATTAGATTCTGCTGTATTATCCAAAGAGATATTTAAAGTAGCTTTATGTTTGTCTATATCAATCTTAGCTATATCAGTGGGGGGGGGGGGTAAATGTTGTATTTTTACTGCTTAAATCTTTCAAAATAGACCAAGTGTTATCCTTGCTACCATCATCTACAAACACACAAAAGCTGTCTTTAGAAATACTTCTAGAATCTATGAGTTGCTCTAACTTTTTAGATATAGTTTTATGAGTTTCTTGCAATACCGCTTCTTCGTTATAGCAAGGAATAACTATTGCTAATACCATATATTTAATCCTGTTTGCTTGGTTTATTTAGTCATAGTTTGGTCATACCGATAAAATTAATTTTTAAATTCGCTATATTTTCATATACATTCAAGGCTACAAAGTCTAATAATTACGCTAGACTTCGCAACCCTAAAATAGCCTTGATATTGAGAGCAATGCTAGATTCGCACCACACCTAACGAAAGATAGAGAAGTAGTGCTTATCTTAGACTTACTCATTTTACTCACTACAATTTGAGCCACACAGATTTCTTAACTCGCTATTTTTCTCATTAAGCATATTATCGATTTCACGCACAACGCCTTTTGTGCCTTCTTCAAATATGCTAAGATTTTTATCTACAAAATCTTTACTTACCATTTGTTTTTCTTTCATTGGCACAGCAATCGCATTTGCGTAAGAATGCACAGTCGCATGTTCTTTTTCCAAGTCTTTATAGCCTTGAGTATCCCTAAAGTTTTTATGTCCATCACCTTCATAATACCATTTACCGAGACGACAACCCTTATGGTCTGTAATGCCAAACTCATCAGAAGTGCCAAGTATGAATGAATAGAGATTATTCTTATAAATCACATGGTCTAATTTTGCAAGAGAGCAGAATACAAGGTTATTTATAATGCTAAGCATATATTTGGATCTAATAGAAGAAGATGATAGGTCTTGCATCATACCCACTATATCATCAACATTACATCGCATAGATTCTGAAATCGTATTAATCTCTTCGGTATTCACATGTATATCGCCGCTTTCTTGCTGCATTGCTTTCACAACGATTGCAATATCTTTTGTGGCTTTTTGTGTTTTCTCTGCAAGCTTTCTTACTTCATCTGCAACAACTGCAAAGCCTCTGCCATGCTCTCCAGCCCTTGCTGCTTCAATTGCTGCATTTAATGCAAGTAAGTTAGTCTGCTCTGCAATATCATCAATAAGTGAAATAACATTTGTAATGTCATTGCTTCTTCCGCTAAGAGATTGTGCTAAGGTCTGTGCATGCTGCATTTTATCGCATAACTCACCAATGTCAGACAAAGACTTTTTTGTGATATCAAGCCCTTGTTGTGAAATATCTGCTGCTGCTTCTGAGCTTTTTAGAATCTGTCCTAAGTCATTAAAGATTGCAACAAAGGATTCTTGTGCTGCACCAAGCCCACCCTTTAGGGCAACATGATGTAAATGCGTAATATCAAGCCCACCTAAATCCTTATCTCTAAACGAACATTTTTTGAGACAATACAAATCTGTATCCTGCACTCTCTTATGTTTTGCTATGTAGGACACATCATCTAGCGTTATAACCGCATTTTTATTTGCCAATTGCGTCAATAAAGATTTTGTGTCCTTTATGGACTCTGCGTTCGTATTGCGAAAAACGATTTCACCTTGAGAGATACCAAAAATAACCTCTTCAAATGCAAATGCACTTACTTGACGATAAAATTCAGCCTCTTGTGTCAAAGTTTTATTCTCTTGTTCCTTAGCTTGCAACTCTTGTCGCAATGTTTTTGAAGATGAAAACATACAAAATTACCTTAAAGATTAAAATAGATTCTCGCATTTTATCACAATTTTATTGTTTTGTGTAATTTCAACACAAATATTTATTTTTTTACTTAAGCATTCATCATATTATCTTTGAGATTGTTTTATTTTGCAAGTTGGATTTCAAATAGACTTGTATTATAGATTCTATAAAATATGCTACAATAGCGACTTTTATCATACACATTGGAATCAAAAGGGCTTTTTTATGGATTATTTAGAAATTGAAGGTGGGAATACATTGCATGGGAGTGTGAGAATCTCTGGTGCAAAAAATGCAGCATTGCCACTACTTGCTTTGTCACTGCTTTCTAGGCAGCCTATGGAGTTTTATAATCTACCTGAAGTTGCTGATATTAATACTTTTATGCGTTTGCTTACAATGCTTGGGGCAAATATTACAACAAAGGGCAAAGGACATAGAATCATAGATACTACAAGTGTGAATGACACAAAGGCAGTATATGATATTGTGCGTAAAATGCGTGCTTCAATTCTCGTTTTAGGACCGCTTTTAACGCGTTTTGGGCATTGCGAGGTGAGTTTGCCCGGAGGTTGTGCGATAGGGGCTAGACCCGTTGATTTACATATAAAAGCTATGCAAAAGCTTGGGGCAAATATAGAGGTGCAAGGGGGCTATATCATCGCTCATGCAAAAGATGGGCTAAAAGGTGCTGACATAGTGTTTGATAGGATAACCGTTACAGGCACAAGCAATGTAGTCATGGCAGCCGCCCTTGCAAAAGGCAAAACGCGTATTATTAATGCGGCAAAAGAGCCAGAAGTCGTGCAGTTATGTCAAATATTGCAAGAGAGTGGATTGCAGATACAAGGCATTGGCACTTCAGAGATTATTATTGAGGGAACAGGCGGGGAATTACTTGATTTAAAACCAACTAGAGTGATACCAGATAGGATTGAAGCGGGGACTTATCTGTGTATTGGCGCGATTACAAACTCACAGATTACGCTACATGATGTATGTGAAGACCATATTGAAAGCATTGTGTTAAAGCTACATGAAATAGGCTTTGAGACAGAGTTTTGCTCTAGTGATACAAACAAAGCGATAACGATATATCCATGCAAGACCCCGTTAAAAGCATTCCGTATTACAACAACAGAATATCCGGGCTTTCCAACTGATATGCAGGCACAATTTATGGCTTTAAGCACACAATGCAATGGCTCAAGTTTTATTAAAGAAACTTTATTTGAAAATCGTTTTATGCATGTGAATGAGTTACAAAGACTAGGTGCAAATATAGCTATCGATGGCAATGTAGCACAGATTAATGGGAAAAGCGAACTCATAGGTGCAGATGTGATGGCAACAGATTTGCGTGCTTCATCTGCCCTTGTGCTTGCCGCTCTTGTAGCAAAAGGTATCACTAGAGTGCATAGAATCTATCATTTAGACAGAGGATATGAGCAACTTGAAGTAAAGCTGAATAGACTTGGTGCAAAAATACGCCGCTTGAGAGAATAGCGAAAAAGTAATCAATCGAGTTAGTGCTATTATGTTGTAATATTACCTTGGCATTTCTTTTAAACCTACATCTTATAAAAAGAATACTTTAAATATTGTGTACTGGGGACTAAGAGTTATTCTGCAGTATAAGGGAAATGTATTGTCTAAACTTCTATTGAAAATATAGAAAATTTATAACATTCTGATTTTTAGAATCTTGTTTTTATTACAATTACCACTTGTATGCCAATTTTATGGTCTAAAACTCTAAAAACTAATAAAGATTATTGTTCGTCCTTTCCAATATAAATTTTAACATCAAGGGTATTATCCCTATGTGCTGTTGCATTGACTACGATATGTGGTGTTTTGGCATATTGTTTCATGAGGTTTGCAATATCTTTTTTGAGATTATCAAGATAGGTAATCTGCAAACCTCTTTCATTCATTAACACATTATTTAGTCTATTTTTTGCAAGTGTGGCGGTGCCACTACTTTCACTTTTGTTTCTAAAAAGAAATAACATAATAGCCCCCTAAAAACCAAAAAATTTCTTTAAATTACTGATAAAACCATTTGATTGCTTAAAGGTTTCAAATGGCACTTCTTCCCCTAAGATTCTACGCGAGATTCTCTCATAGGCTAAACCACTCTCTGTTTTTGAAAAAATAGTTGGCTCACCGCTATTTGTAGCCCCAATCACCTTTTCATCTTCTGGCACGATACCAATCAAAGGCAAGGCTAAGATCTGCAAAACATCATCGCATGATAGCATGTCTTGTTTTGCGACTAATTCTGGTCGCAAACGATTGACAATAATATGTTTTTCTAGCTCACTGCCTTGCTTTGCCTTATCACTTTTAGAATCTATGATTCCAACAACACGATCGCTATCTCTTACTGAGCTAACTTCAGGTGTTACCACAATGATCGCCCTATCAGCCCAAAATATCGTATGTTCAAAACCACTCTCAATACCTGCAGGGCTATCAAGCAAAATATAATCAAACTCTAGTTTCAGCTTCTCAAGCAACTCTTTGACCTTATCTTTATCAAGTATTGTTTTATCCTTTGTTTGGCTTGCGGGTAGAAAGTAGAGATTTTTTGCCCTTTTGTGATTGACTATGGCTTGAGAAAGATTGCATTTATTCTCCATCACATCGATCACATCATAGACAATGCGGCGTTCAAGTCCAAGTATCATGTCAAGATTCCGCAAGCCAATATCAAAATCTACTGCAATGACTTTTTTACCACTCTCACTTAAACCAACACCGATATTTGCAGTAGCAGTAGATTTGCCAACACCACCTTTACCTGAAGTGATAGCGATAACAATGCCTTGCTTGTTTCCCATTTATGCCCTTTCGTCTTGCTGTGTATTATTGAAAAATGTATTCTAACCAAACTTTTAAGACTTTATATAAATTACTATGAAACTTTGAAAAATATTGTAACTTGACAAGTGCTCAAAATATGTTAGCTTATAGCTTGTGTTATAGAATCTTTTTGGAATGTATAATGACTAGATTCTACATAATTTGGGTTAATCTCTTTATATTGTTTTAGAATCTATTATTTGGGTTTGATAGGATAGCATTTCTAGAGCTTTCTAATAATGCGTCTTCTTCGTTTGATTTTATCTCTTGTGTTTTGGTTTCATCAAAATCTTGCATTGCATTTGATTGCCCAAAGATATTTAACTCTAGCACATTCATCGCATTCATAAATACGCATATATCACGCACAGCACTATTATTTACTGGGATAGTAATCTGTATAATACTTGCAAAAGGGATAACAACAAGGCTTGGAAAGTTATCTTTACCAAAACCTGCTTCAAATGACATATCATCTTGCCATATTTCAATGCTTTCAAAGGTAAAACCTGCAAGTATAAAATCTATAATAGGGTGAAACTGACTTGAAATCTCTTCGGGTAATTCCGGGTCAAACTGCACTCTATGCCGACTACATTGCACAGAAAAGTGGATATTTTGACTGATAAGTAGTTGTATAATTTCTCTTGCATGTTTTGCAAGCATGGGTTTTAAATCTTTATTTTGCATTGACTTCCTTTATTTGCAATAGCCTAAGATTATACAAAAAATATGCTAAGAACGATACTTAAGCTTAAATATTCCCTGCTTTCATTTCTACCATCATTTTATCAAATGCTTCTTTAGTCCCCGGTCTCACAGGCTGCATTAAACTCACAAGAATGATAGCAATACTCGCACATACAAAGCCCGGCACAATCTCATAAATAGGAAAATATGTGTAAAAGAAGTTATTATGCAATACCACGACTACCGCACCAGTTATCATACCAGCAATAGCACCCATTCTAGTCATTCGCCGCCAAAATAGAGAAAATAGCACAACACTACCAAAACTCGCACCAAATCCAGCCCAAGCATACGCTACAATGCTAAGAATGCTAGAATCTTTCTTTGTAGAGATGAAAAACGCAACAAATGACACGACTAAAACACTTGCCCTACTAAAAAACATAACCTGCTTTGGTGTCGCATCTGTCTTTAGAATCTTTTTGTAAAAATCTTCTGCCACAGTTGAAGCAGATACTAAAAGCTGACTACTCGCTGTGCTCATAATCGCAGCAAGCAAGGCAGAAAGTAAGATTCCAGTAACCCATGGATTAAAAAGCGTTTGGGACATAATGATAAATATCTTTTCAGGATCGCTAAAGCTTATATCAAACTTTGTAGCATAAGCTAAGCCCAACATACCCACAAAACACGCACCAATAAGGCTTATAATCATCCATGACATACCTATGATAGTCGCTGTTGGAATGTCCTTTGTGGAGCGGATAGACATGAAACGCACAATAATATGTGGTTGTCCAAAATAGCCAAGCCCCCAAGCAATAGCAGATATTACACTAAGCAGCGTAACCCCTTGAAAGAAAGAAAAATGTGCTTTTTCTTCCATAGAGGCAGTAATAGCAGAATCTATGCTAGAAAGCAAGGATTGAATCTTTTTATCAACATCTTTTGGTGGATTTGAGAGAGTTGCATTGATTTCACTAGCTTCATTTGCAAGTGTGCTAAAGTCTTTAGGGTTATTGCTGATTTCACTTAGAGTATTTAAAGATTCTATAAGCATGGGTAGATTCTGCTTGATAGTATCAATATCTTTATTGTTTTGTGCTTGTTTGATTTCATCTAAAATTGTATTGACATCGGTATCAAGGTATTGTTGTGTCTTTAATACTTTTTCATTATGGACTTCATCACTTTTTTGTATATAGCTTTTTGCCTCGCTTAAGCCACCGATTTGATTTAGCATAACAATAGGCACTACAATTAAGGCTAACATCATAAGCACACCTTGCAAAAGATCAGTCCAGCAAACCGCCAAATATCCACCAAAAAAAGTATAAATAACGATAATTCCAGCACCAATCATAAGTGATATTTGATAATCAATATGGAAAGTTTGCTCAAAAAGTTTTGCCCCAGCAATAAGCCCAGATGAGATATAAAACACAAAAAACACAAGGATAACAATCGCTGAAATAAGTCGCAAAATATGCTTATCATCAGAGAATCTTGTCTCAAAATAATCCGGGATAGTGATTGAATTATCAATGACTTCTGTATAGATTCTAAGTCTTTTTGCCACAAAAAGCCAGTTTAAAAACATGCCAATGCTAAGCCCAATGGCAATCCATGCGTTTAAAAGCCCTGCAACATACAATGCCCCGGGCAAACCCATAAGTAGCCAACTACTCATATCAGACGCCCCAGCAGATAAGGCACTCACCGCTGGACCCATGCTTCTTCCACCAAGGAAAAATTCTTCAGGATTTTTTGTCTTTCGCCAAAAATATAATCCAATACCTATCATTACCACAGCATATAAGCCAAAAGTAGCAAAAATAGGGAAGCCTAGACTTTGCACTTCAAGTGTATTCATAATATCTCCTATATAAAGTTAATTTTCATAGCATTAAGATTTCATAATAGTATAAGTTGTTAAATCTGTTTCTATTTGTCTTCGAAAAAAATGGATTAAATACAATAAGTAACATTATTAAGCAACATAAAGAATCTAAAGTGAAAGATAAACACAATCTTTCTTATGAAGCCCTTGAGTGATTTGCAAAATCTACATAATCAAATAAAATTATATACAATACATTATTTTTGCGTTCTACCACATATCCTATATACAAAATGCACGATAGGCGTTAAGATTCCATATTGATGAGTGCGTAAAATGCGTGAGAGATAATCGCCTATGCTTTGCACACATTGCACCATGATAATTAGCACAATCACGCAGGAATACAACACATCAAGTCTAGAATCATAAAAGCCATACTTAATAGCCAAGTCGCCTAAACCACCACCGCCAACGCTACCAGCCATAGCAGAAAAGCCGATAATAGCAATAATTGCGATTGTAGCAGCATTAATGAGTGAAGGAAGAGATTCTGCTATCATCATAAAGATTACTTCTAGCTTACTCGCTCCCATGCTTAAAGTCGCCTCTATTATGCCATGATTGACTTCCTCTAATGCCCCCTCAAAAAGTCTCGCTACAAATGGTATAGCAGCAATAGATAAGGCAAAAGAAGCCGCATCAGGTCCTATACTAGTCCCAATTAGCATTTTTGAGATAGGCAGCAAGGCAACGATTAGCACAATAAAAGGAAATGATCGTATAGTATTTACTATCATGCCTAGAATCTTATTAAAAGTTGGCGCACTTAAAAGAGAGTTTTTTTTGGTAATAGTAAGAATCACACCTAAAGGAAGCCCAAATAAGATTGTAAAAAAGCTTGATAAAAACACCATATATAATGTCTCAAATGTGCCTTCCATAAGTAAATCTATCACATCAAATACTCTTGCTGCAGTGTCTTCATCACTAAAAAGCAGATAGCAAAGCACCTGCAGTGATGAGCTGACTTCATCATCACTTAAGGCTTGTGGTAGTTGAAAAAAGTTTAGAATCCATGGTTGTGCTTCTTCCATATTTATCCCTTATTAGTCTTTTGTTTTAGAATCTTTTATTATAGAATCTTGTGGCAATACAGAATCTTGTATATCTTTAGCCTTACTCTTAACTAAATCCTGCAAAGATTCTATAATTAAATCTTTACTTCTTAAATACTCTATTGCTCTCTCTCTTGCTTGTATGTCATCACCAAAATCAACGATTAAATGTCCCACTTCAGCCGTTGCAAGTGCTTCAATATTACCTGCTAAAATATTTACATTTACATTAAATTCTCTAATAATTTCAGCAATTAAAGGCTCGTGGATATATTCGCCAACAAATGAGATTTTATACGCATTCTTATGTGATTTTTGCAAGATTTCTTCTTGTGATAATGCAGGGAGAAAAGAGATTAATTCTTTTGTTACTTCATGCTTTGGATTTGCAAAGATTTGTTCGACTTGCCCTTCTTCTACAATCACGCCATTACTCATCACACACATGCTATTACAAATTGATCGCACCACTTCTATTTGGTGCGTAATCATAACAATGGTTAATCCAAGCTTTTTTTGTATATCTTGTAAAAGTTGCAGAATGGATTGTGTAGTTTTAGTATCAAGTGCGCTTGTAGCCTCATCGCATAATAGAATCTTTGGGTGATTTGCCAATGCTCTTGCTATCGCTATCCTTTGCTTTTGTCCGCCACTTAGCTGATTTGGATAAAAGTCTGCTTTATCTTCTAAGCCCACTAACTCTAAAAGCTCACTCACACGCGATCTAATATCAGTCTTTTTCCACTTCGCTATCTCTAAGGCAAAGGCTACATTGCCAAACACATTTCTAGAATCTAAAAGATTAAAATGCTGAAAAATCATGCCTATCTTTTGCCTTGCTTTTTGCAGACTAGATTCCTTTAGCGTTAAGATATTTGTCCCATCGATTATTACTTCGCCTGTGCTTGGTGTCTCTAGCTTATTTATAAGACGCACGAGTGTGGATTTCCCCGCACCAGAATAGCCGATAATCCCCATAATATCCCCCTTTTTTACTTGAAGATTTAAGGGTTTAATCGCTTGGAATCCATTCGCATAAGTCTTTGTAATATCTTTTAGTATAATCACTTTGTGCCTTAATCGCTCTAATCTTTATAAAAGTGGTAAATAAAAGCTGGAATGATAGCATATTTTTATAAATACGATATGTAATTATTATTTTTATCTCGTTTTAGCTAAAACTCATTTTGGTATTAAAAATGATAATGAGTAGAATTTGTAGAAATTTGGAATCTTTACTACAATATGTTGTGTAATAAAACTACATAAAAATTGTCATCAATATGTTATTTATTATGATATGGTAGAATCACCGCCGTATTTTCATTGACATTTTTAACATTTGGGAGAGTGATATGAAAGTTTGTGATACAAGATCACACATTATAAGTGTGAATACCCTAAAAAAGCTTGTTGCTTCATTGAGTATATGTACGTGTTTATCAATGCTAACCTATGCAGATGAAAGCAATGATTCTACTGATACTAACGGAGAAAATCAAAATAAGTTTGTGCTAGGGATCTTTGGTGGTGGTAGTCTTATGCAAATGTCATCAGAATATTACAACACAACTCACCCCTATGATGATTTACCCGGCGATTATGATAAAAGCTTGTTTGGGGCAAGCTATGGAGCAAAAGTTGGCTATGATATGTATTTTCTCACTCGTCATGGTGTAAGAATCTATATTGATTATATGAACTCATACTTTAATAGCAATGAAAGGACACTTGGTTCATATAACATGCACACAATTGGACTTAACGCTGATTATCGCTTTGTTATCACAGGGGGACTAAGTGCGTTTGCTGGGGCAGGACTAGCTCATAATATTATTAATACTCAACACCTTGGCAATATGAATGCCTTTGGTGGTAGCATTAATGCTGGGGTGGCTTATGCTTTATCTTTTCTTGAGTTTGAGTTTAGAATCCGCTATTTAATCTATGATATACCAGAGAAATACTCAACGCAAGGTTTTCCACCGATGGTTGCGGGACAACAGGTAAAATATCAAATGGTAGATTTAAACAGCCCTTTTAGCTTTCATTTAGGGGTGAATTTTAGATTCTAACCCACTTCAATCCATAGCACAAAAAGCAAACTAAGAATTGCTTAAAGCTTAAAGAGATTTTATGTTTATAGAATCTCTTTAAGGATATGTATTTAACTTTTTATGCCTTTTGTATTACTCTAGATCTAAAACTTATGCCTGTTTCGACATTTAAACAGGGATGCTTCGCAAAAACTTATAAAACAATAGTTTAGATTTAGTGTAATAGTCTTTATGTGTAGGTGGCAAAGAGAAATATCTTATACAGAACTTAAAAAGATTTTTCGTTTTTTCAGGGTGTTTCCGTGGATCAATCTTTTGCTCATACGCATTAATAATGCAATCTCACATAAAAGTCTCTAAACCATGCAGTTTGATTTTACAACACCGCGTGGAAACATGCGTCAAATTCTTTGCCTAAATTCGACTTAAATTCATCGTTTGCATTTAGATCTTCGATAATCTTGCCCTCTTCCATGAGTATAATTCTTTGACAATATTTTCTTGCGAGTATAAGGTCGTGCGTGATAAACAAAAAGGTTGTGTTATATGTTTTTTGCATATCTAAAAAGAGATTCCATATCTCTTCTTGTAGTTCATAATCAAGCCCAGAAGTAGTCTCATCAAGGATAACAAATAAGGGCTTTATAAGTAGCATTCGTGCGATACATACCCGCTGTGCTTGTCCGCCAGAAAGCATTGCGGGATAATGATAGAGTATGCTATTTGGTAGGTCTAATTGCTCTAGAATGGGGTATATTTTTTGTAGTTGTGCTGATTTGCTTTGAATATTTAAAAGGTGGTTGAGTGGCTCTTGTAAATGCTCTAGGACATTGTATCGTGGGTTAAGAGAGCTTAAAGGGTCTTGGAATAATATTTGTGCTTGTTTGTAAAACTCTTTTTTTTGCTGAAGATTCTCTAAATTTACTGCCTTGCCATTAAAGAGTATTTGCCCACTTTGTGGCTTTTGGAGTTGTGCGATAATCTTTGCCAATGTGCTTTTGCCACAACCACTAGGTCCTATAAGTGCAATGTTTTCCCCTTGCTTCATTTTAAAACTTACATTATTTAGAATCTGTTTTGTGTGTTTTTTAAAAAAAGTATTATATGTGAAAGTATGATTAATGTTGCAAACTTCTAGTCGCATGATTTTCCTTTTTTATGTGTGAATTATAATAACAAATATAAGTCATTGTTGTGTAATTTAGCATAAATTTTAGGATATAATGCGGGATTTAAAAACAGATAATCAACAGAAATAAGGGCAAATACACTGCATTATATTTGAAAAAATAATTTATTAAGGGTTTTTATGCGTCATTTTGTAAATGTTGTGGCTTTGGTGTTTGCTGTGGCTTTATTTTCAATATTTTTTTATAATGATAGGATAAAAATCACGCAAGAAGTGCTTGATTTATTCCCACAAACAGAGGATAAGCAAATCATTGACATTTATCAAAAGTTTGCAAACTCAAATCATATCCTTGTAGCTATAAAAGGATTTAGTCGAGAATCTAGGGATACGCTAGATGAGTTTTTATTTAAAATAAAAGATATGCCAAATATAGATAGTGTGATTACTCGCACAAGTGCTTCAGAATCTCTAGAAGATTTTCTCGCACAGGATTATCTCTATACTGCTAGTCCCAAGCCTTTAGATAAGGTGCTTACAAAAGAAGAGATTGAATCGCGTGTGCTAAATGGATTAAAATCACTACAATCTCAAATGCTTGAAGAAGAAGTGCTTGATAGTGGATTAATTGATATAGAAAAAATGAGAGATTCTAAAGATATAGAATCTAAACAAAGTGTAGATTCTAATAAAGATTCTAAAAAAGAGAATGTGAAAAATACTCAAAAAAATATAGAATCTAAAGTCAATGAAAATAAGGATATTTCACCTTTTTTAAAGGCTCAAAATGACAAAAACATAGAATCTAAAAACAACGCACAATCTTATAATACGATATTTCACCCAAGTGATCCTTTGCAACTTTTAATATTGCAGACACCAAAGCCCTATATCTTTGTGGCAAAAGATTATGGCTATATGGCGATTGTAACCATGAAAGATGTAAAGAGTGAGAGTGTAAAAGAGACTTTGGAGGGCTTTGCACGCATTGCAACAGAGTATCCAAACATTCGGTATTTTTCACAAAATTTTATGAGTGTAGAAAATCTAGGCTTAATCCTTAATGAAGTCAATTTCTTGCTAAGTTTTGCAACCCTTGCATTTATTACGCTGTATTTTGTGATTATCCGCATTCCACTACTTACATTAAATACGATTTGCACTCTTATTACTGCAAATATTATCGCCATTTTAGTGGTATCAAGCGTATATCCAAAGGTAACGATTATGGCATTAAGCTTTGGCATGGGGATTAGCAATATTGCTATTGATTATATGATGCACCATAATTTCTTCAATCTCTATGTAAGCGCTAAAAAGGTGTTTAATCGCCCTGTATTTTATGGCTATATTACCACTATTATTGGCTTTAGTGCGTGTTTGTTTATACCATTTCCCCTGCTTTCTCAACTTTCTTTATACGCGATTATTTCGCTTACACTTTGCTATATTAGCTTTGCGTTTATGTATCCAAAGATTGGTTTTAGTAAGCCTAGATTATTCCCCAAACTCGCACAGATTAGATTCCAAAAAGTCTCTAGCTATACATTTTTAGGGCTGTCTTTGTGTGCCTTTGTGTTTGCGTTTATGTTTTTGCGACTTGATTTTGATCTCTCAAAGCTTGATTATCAAAATAAGCGTATGCAGAATGAACGCACATTTTTTACAAACGCACAGAATAATACGACACAGATTTTATTATCAAGTAGTAGTCTTGATAGCCTAATTGCTCTTGCTAGGGATTTGCAGGACTTTTTACATACAAACAACGCAAAGACTTTTATCCCACTCTCACTCTTGCCTACACAAAGTCAAATGGATTTAAATGCTAAATTTATAGAATCTAAGCTTGTAGCAGAAAATAAAGCCGCATTATTGCAATCACTCCCACATTTACGCACAAAAATACTACAAATATTACATGAAGATTCCATAGATGAAGATATGAGTTTAGAAGATAAAATGGCTTTTATAGATGATTTATTCGCTATGTTTAAAGAGAGTTATATGCTCGGTGATAAACCACAACTAAGCTTAGAGAATCTCTCTGCTATGGGCTTTAATATCGTTGTAGAAGATAGAGATTCTAAAGCTATTGTAGATTCTATAAAATCTAATGCTATTACAGATTCTGGGATAACTAAAGATTCTAATAAAATTACAGAATCTACTGATACAAACATAGAATCTAACAGCACAGCAGAAACTAAAGATTCTACAAAATCTAGCACAAAAAGATTCTATTACTTAGCTATCGTAAATAATAGTGATTTAGATTATATTAAAACTTTTTCACAACGCCTTGAGAATGCAGAATTACTTGAAAGCATAAAAGATTCTAACACCAACATGCAACAGCTAAAAAACACAGAATCTAGCATTGAAATGCGAGGCTTACAGCATATTATGGATAATATCACAGATACGATTTATAAGCCTATGCTTATAGTCCTTGCTATTGCGTTGTGTTTAATGATTTGTATGCTTTTTATCACAGCTAGAGAGGCATTTTTAGATTCTGTTGTGTTTGTATTATTTCCACTTGCTTGCACGCTTTGTGTGATAGCAGCACATGGCACGCTTAATATTATGCACCTTTTTGCTTTGCTTATCCTTGTAGTTGTGAGTGTTGATTATGGGATCTATTCTGTAAAAGAAGGGCAGAATCTACGCACAGCCCATGCGATATTCTTTTCAGTTTTAACAACAGGCGTATCGTTTGGAATCTTAATCATAAGCAAGACAAAAGCACTCAATTCATTTGGGGAAGTTATCTTTGTAGGTATGCTTTGCATTCTTGCTTTACTTATTTTACATCGTCCATTATATCAAAGTAAGAAATTGTCATAAGAGTTTTATTTTTCATATATGATCATTCTAAATGCTGTAAAATATGCTATAATCCCAACTTTATTTTAAGAGTGGGAGGTAACATAATGATGTATAGCAATCTGTCATTGAAATATAAGTTTTTGGCACTAGCACTTGGTTCTTTAATGAGTTTTGCAATCTTTGTTGGTTTTATGCTGCTTGGAAAAGAAGAAATTGCTGAAAGTATGCAAGATAACCTTGATAAAGTCATACAAAAAGAGATAGAAGAAAAGATAAAGTTAGGCACAGATTCTATGGCATCAAGTCTTGGTGCGTTAGTCGCTGGTTTAGATGAAAAAGCACAAATTGAAATCATCGCAAAAGCTATTGAGGATTTTCACTTTGAAAACGATAAGTCTGGATATTATTTTGCATATAAAGGGCATATCAATGTAGCACACCCAAACAGAAAAGATTTAATCGGGACTTCTTTAGAAAATGCAAAAGATTCCAATGGAGTCTATTATGTGCAAGAACTCTATAAGAATGCAAAGGAAGGCAAGGGAAAATTTGTATATTTCGTATTTTCTAAACCACTACCAGATGGGCGGCTTGGCGAGGCACAAAAGGTTGCGTATTCGGCTATGATACCAAATACAAATGATATATGGATCTCAACTGGTGTATATATTGATACCTTGCAAGACCATACAGGGAAAATATCAAAGCTTATGCTTACCAGTATGCAAGATATTCTATATAGAAATATGTGGCTTTCAGTCGTCATTTTCTTAATTATATTCTGCCCTTCAATTATTATGTTTTATAGTAATTTGATGAAAGGGATACAGGTTTTACAACATAATGTTGTGTCTTTTTTCCGCTATCTTAACCGAGAGATTCCGCATATAGATTTTATCCCTTTAAAATCTAAAGATGAGTTAGGTCGTATGGCTCAAACCATTGGCGATAATATACAGCAGACAAATAAATCTTTAGAGCAAGATTCTATACTCGTGCAAGATGTGTTGAATGTTGTAGAAGAAGCAAAAGTTGGGCGATTTGGCAAGCTTGTAGTGTGTAATAGTCTTAATCCACAAATTAATGAATTAAAAGATGCGATAAATGCTATGTCTTCTACCTTGTTAGAATTGCTAGGCGATGATTTGAAGAAAAGCCAACGCGTATTTACTTCCTATGCAAATAATGATTTTACCGATAGAATCGAGAATGCAAAGGGCTTTGGTGTAGCGATAAATGGACTAGGCGATTCTATCGCACACATGCTAAAGGTATCAGCAAATTACGCCCATGAATTGAGTGAGAAAAACAAAGATTTAGAAAACGCAGTTGAAAATCTCACAGAAAGTGCGCATACACAAAGTAAATCTCTGCAAAATACAGCAGAGCAAATAGAGACTATCACAGAATCTATGCAAAGTGTCTCAAGTCAAACAGATGAAGTCATCAAGCAAAGCGAAGACATTAAGAGTATTATAGGTATTATTAGAGATATAGCTGATCAGACAAATCTACTAGCACTTAATGCAGCGATTGAAGCAGCAAGGGCAGGGGAGCATGGCAGAGGATTTGCAGTCGTAGCTGATGAGGTGAGAAAACTAGCAGAGAGAACGCAAAAGTCTTTAGGTGAGATTGAAGCAAACACAAATGTCTTAGTCCAAAGCATTAATGATATGGCAGAATCTATCAAGCAGCAAACACAAAATGTAGGTAATATGAATGAGACAATCTCACAATTAGAAAGCATTACAGAACAAAATGTAAGCATTGCGAATCATTCACAAGAAATCTATAATGCAGTAGATTCCATTGCAAGTAAGATATTAGAAGATGTGGATAGTAAGAAGTTTTAAGATATTTTGATTTATATTTAGATTCTTAAAATTAGTAAAGGCGGTTTTGCTAAGAGCGATAGAATACGCCAAGGCTATGTGTGCTTTTTTGAGATTATTGAGATTTGATAGTTTATTAAACAAGTTATTGTATATAAAATCTAAAAGTTTTGAGTTGAAAAGCAGTGAATAATAAAGTATTAGCACCAATTAAGCGATTGGATATTTCAATGAGTAAAATAGAATCTTTTGTATTTCAGGTATAAATAGGGGCTTTTGTATGGTATTTTCAATCTAATGAAATATCACTAATTTTAGATTCTATCTCTAGGCTTTTATGCAAGGTTTGGATTATCTTTTGAAAATGCGTGAAGTCTATCTCTTCGCCTTTGTGGGATTTAAGATATTTGTCTAAGACTTGATAACCACCGATTTTATATCCCCATACGCTAGAATCCACTTTGTCAAAATATAAGCTTTTGTTGATAAAAAGTCTTTTAGATTCTGCGTTGTAGTTGGGCTTTTCTATAATGGGATTTTTATCATTTTTGTCATTATAAAATGGATCACCGATAGATTCTAACTCATTCATTCTATATCCTTTGTGTCAAATAAAGTGGGAAAACATAGCTCCCACTGCCTACTAAATGCAAATCAATAATAGAATCTGTGATGAAAATATTATCAATATGAGATAATTTACTCCCCCTATCACAGACTAAACCGATATTTTTCATCAAGCTTCCTTGTAGAGATAAAGTGGGAATATTGTCCCTGCTCCCGTGTTGCCACCGCCCATTAGCGATAAATCTACTAGTGTATTTGTCGCTATCACACATTGCCACGAACCGCTTATTTTGTATTGTCGTGCTACATTTAAGCCTATATTGCAAGTCATTCTCATCATTTTCTGTTCTCTCTCTCTCTCTCTCTCTCTGTAATATCTGTCATTAAATGCGTATTAAGTAGCTCTAAGCCTAAATCGCTTAAGGCTAGAAATTTCTCTTTAGATTCTACAAAGGGGATTTTAGGAAAGTCAATTTTCAAAAAGTCTAAATACTTCTCTCTATAATCCTTATGAAATAGCACTGCATAGATATAGCCTAGAATTTGCTCGGGGCTAAAATGCTCTTTATACTTAGAATCTATAAATTCCCTAAAATTTTGTGTAAAGTTTTCTACCCATTGCATTGTAGATTCTGTGGTGTTATTTTGAGATTCCATCTTGTCATTTTGAGCCGTAGGCGAAAAATCTTTATTATGCTTTTTTGTATTTTTGGATTTTATAGATACTTCGCAAGGCTTAGTATGACAAGTTTTAGAATCTTTGACATAAAGGGGCATTACTTCTTCCCCACCTCTACGATAAAAGTTTAAATCCACAATTTTATCGCTTACAAAAACAGCGTTAAACTCGTTATCACCAACGGCTTGACTCTGCCTTGAAACTAAAAGTGCTTTATTGGAATCTTGTAGAAAATGTTGAAACACATCATAGACAGGATACGCCATAAAAGCACGAGATTTGTTGATATAATAAGTCCAACGCATATCAAAAGGACGATAATGGCAGAGTTTTATAAACTCATCTAAATTATCTTTATTTTCTCTAATTGCTTCTATGGTAGATTCTAGTTTCCAGTCTCTAGAATCTTCCCCTATATCATAGATTTTATATAGCTCATCTTTTGGTTTAGTGATAAAATCGTGTAGCATTGATTTTAAACTTTCTTTAGAATTGTGAAACACTATCTTATCTCTTTTGGAGCAAATCCCCACACCAGAAACCTTAAAAATATCCTTTACACTCCAGCCTTTATCATATTCTACCCTTAATGACTCATTTTGTGGGATAAAGAGATAGAAAGGATTTTGTGGATTTAGAATCTGCCAAGGGATAGAATCTAAGGTGTTTTTAGCAAGGAAGTTGTATTTATCTTTTCTTTTGCCATAGAGATCATAATGGTAGATTGTAGCTAGATTATTTGTCATATTGAGCGAATGCGAAATATCTTTATTTTTAGTGTTTTTAGATACTTCGCTACGCTCAGTATGACAAGTGGGTGTGGATTCAGTATTGCAAGGAGATAAAGATTCTGCGTGATGAGTGGATTTACTCTCACAGGGAAGTTTTACAAAAATATTGATAGAAACGCCTTGCATAATGTCAAACACATTGTCATCTTTAGTTCCACTTGGTGTGGTCTCTTTTTTACGCGTATTGCCGTGTAGGTCTAAAATATAGATTTTATCAAATGTCTTTAGCAAGTGATAACGCATACCGCGAAATGTAGGGTTGTCTAAAAAGGCGTTATTAGAGATAAAGGCAAAGATTCCGCCCTCTTGCTTCTCAATCTTACTTTCAGCAAAGCGGATAAATTTGACATAATCATCAAGTAGCCATTTGGGATTTTTCTCATTTTGGAGTTTGTGTTTTTCGAAAATTATCTTAAAGGTTGAAATGCAACTTTCATTAGTTTTATACCAGTCTTTATAATATTCTTCTTTCTTTTGGGGCATGGCTATTTTAGCTTCGAAATATTTTTCTATATGCTCCTTATCTTGTTTTGTAAGCTCAGCGAGTTTTGGCTCTAGTCCATAGGCGATACGCACTTCATCTTCATATAAGCCCTTATTTGCACTAGCTCCGCTATATGGGGGATTGCCTGTAATGATAAGAATCTGTGGGCTATCTTTAATTTTTTGAGATTCTTTAAATTCTTCTGCCAATTCCCTCATTCCTGCAACAAGAATAACTTGCTTATTCAACTCTTCTTCTTGTTTGTTTGAATAAAGCGTATTTGTAAGTCGAATGTTTAGACTTTCATATTCTTTTTTCTTATCGTTGTATTCTAACTCTATACTAAACTCTTCCTTTAGGGCTTGAGAGATTTTTAAATGTGCTATGGTATAAGGTGCGATTAAAAACTCAAATCCATAGAATCTTTGTATCAAGGCTTTTGGGTTGTATTTCACGCTGTTTTTATTACTAGATTCTAGGGCTTTTCTAAAGGCTTCTAGCAAAAATGTCCCTGTGCCTGTGGCAAAATCTAGCAGAGTAATATCGCTATCTTTATCTAGGGCGGATTTTAACCCTTTCTTATTAAAGTCTTTTTGCAAAGTTAAATCTATGGAATCTATGATAAATCTAACTACTGGGGCTGGAGTGTAATATACTCCCCTTAACTCTCTTAGCTCGGGGTCATACTCTTTTAGAAAGTCTTCATATAAATGTAAATAGGGGTCTTTGTGTATATAGTTACCAAATAAATCTTTTTGCATACTTGCATTAAGGTCTTGTATAATTCTACTTATATCAATATGATTGATAATTTCAATAATTTCTTCTAGTAGATAGCTAGTAGGGGTCATTTTTTTTAAATTATTGTGTCTTTCTAATTCTTTTAGAATATTTAAAAAGCGACTCATTGCACGGATTAAAGGAAAAGATTCTGGGATAAAATTATAGGCATTGTCTAAATTAATTTTTTCATTTGTAGTGTTATTTAGCCTTGCTAGAAATAGACTATAAGTCAGCGTCTGTGCGAAGTTGTCAGCAAAGATTAAAAACTCTAAATCTTTATAAAGAGATACCTTAAAGATCTTAAACATATCTTGAATAGAATCGTTGTGTTCATTGCGTATAATCTCGTAATTTAGGATTCTAGTCCTTTGAGCCAAGGCGTTTGCAAACTCTTTAGCTGTATTTATGGGGCTTGGACTTTGAGAGAAAAAGAGTGTAAAAAGCTCGGTCAGCTCTCTTGCTTTAGAATCTACATCATAAATCTTGGGATTTTTAGCTAGGGCTTTTAGCTGTGAATGCTCACAGATTCTGCATTCTTGCTTTATGCTTATTTTGCCCTTTTCATCTTGGTGTAAAAGACAGAATCTAAGATAGTCTGTAAGCATAATATTTGAGCTTAGGCGGAAGTATTTTTTGATCTGATCACTTTGTGCGATTTCATCTAAAGGGGCATTTATGCGTTTGTTTTCAATATAGCCAAGTGTAAGAGAATCTTTTGTGATTAAAAAATCTGGCGCGCCTCTGCCTTCTTTATCATTATTTGGCTCGTGGGTTATATAAATATTGTTTTTAGATTCTAGGGAGCTAGATTTACCCCCCCCCCCCCATTAATTGCAGTTAGAAAATTGTATAAATGTGGGCGATAAGTGTGTTCTTTATCACTTTCCTTTATATCTTTTATTGCTAGTAAATAAGCTTTTAGAATCTCTTGCATGTCTTTCCTTATTTAACGATTAGATTCTATAATGCTTTTGTGAAAATTGCAAGAGTATTTTATGTATTAGGCAACGCTTAGATTTGCTATAATTGCAAAAACTTAACGCATTAAGGGTAGGGTATGTATATTAACATTCTAGGTTATGGTATCACTAATAAAGCATTAGTTACACTTTTAAATAAGCACAATATAATCTGTCATATCTATGATGATAGGTATGAAAATGATGAGATAGATTCTATAGGGAATAGTTACCAGTCATTTAAAAAAGTAGCGACACTTCGCACAAAAAATCCAAATGGTGATACAAATTTAGCAATTATTAGTCCGGGGATAGCCCCAGATTCTACTTTTCTTAGCTATTTTAAGAATATTATGAGTGAATATGACTTTATTTTTCATATAAAAAAAGGGATATATAGCATTTGGATAAGTGGGACAAATGGCAAGACAACGACAACAGAAATGCTATCATGTATGTTACATGCAAAGAGTGGTGGGAATATCGGCACACCCCTTGCGACACTTTTTATGCAGGACTTTAACGACACACAGATTGATGTAGCACAATGCAATAGAGTGCAAAATCAAGTCTATGATGTGGTATCAAAGCAAGATTCTAAAGCTGTATGGGTGCTTGAGACAAGCTCATTTACTCTGCATTACACACATTACGCCTTGCCTAATATCTATATTTTATTACCTTTAAGTCAAGATCATATAAGTTGGCATGGCGGATTTGAATCCTATATCGCCGATAAATTAAAACCGCTTAAATACATCAATGACGCAAAAGACCCAAGCAAGCATTACGCCCTTATCCCGCAAGAACTCATGCAATATGAAGTAGCAAAAGATATTATAAACAACACAAAAGCAAATGTTATGCTTTATACAGATTCTAATATGCTTTACTCTTATTTGCAATGTGAAAAGAAGTATGTTGAATGCTTTAAAGAGCCTTTTAGACTCGATTTTCTCGTGGCTGCTAGTGGTATGCGTTTTGGCAATATTGACTTTAAAATAAATAATATTTTAGAGTATAAAATCGGTGCATATCGCATGGAAGAGCATGTGAGACAAGGCTTACTTTTCATAAATGATTCTAAAGCGACAAATCCACATGCAGTCCTTTCTGCATTGCATACCTATAAGCAGTATAGAATCTATCTTATTTTAGGGGGAGATTCTAAAGGGGCAGAGATGAATATGCTATATCCATTTTTGCAAGAAAATGGAGTAAAAGTCTTTAGCATAGGAAAAGATGGAGGCATGATAGCAGATGAATGCAAGGCAAAAAATATATGGGTAAAAGAGTGCGTAAGCTTAGATAAAGCTATGGAATCTATCTATTCTAAGTTGCGTGAAGACTACTTGCTAGATTCTATAAAAGATATAGAAACATGCTGTAGTGATACAAATAAGCCCATTATTATGCTATCCCCTGCATGTGCTAGTTTGGATCAGTATTCATCATATAAGGAAAGGGGTGATAGGTTTAACATGCTGATAGAAAAGGTGTTTGGATAAAATTACATAAAAGCTATTTTGAAGCGTTACACTTTACTTTAAGGTGTGCGATATAGCATAGAATCTAATGGGTTGCAAAAATTATAAAATATTAAATCTCATATTTAGCTATAATCTCAAGTCAGCTAAAACTACATAAATACAGAATCTAAAAGGCTACATAATGACTACACAGCAAGATACATCACACAACCGCCGCTCTTATGGCACAAGTGTGCGAAAATCTAAAACTATGCAAGAAGATTCTAAGCAATCACACCCAACACAACAAGCACAAGATTCTAAGCAACCTTTAGAATCTAACACAGCACAACCTAACCCCATAAATTCCATAGAATCTAGCTTAGATTCTAGCTTTATGAATGATTCTAATCACATAGAATCCACCGCTACAAAAACCACTCAATCTACCCCTATGGATTCTAACCACACAGAATCTAAACACCCCGCAACACAGAATCAAGACAAGCATAAAGCACAGATTCTAGCCTTAAAACACGCCCTTAAGACAGATTCTAAAAAAGCGGCACAAAAAGAGCAATTTGTCCTTAAAGTCTCAATGTATAGCGCATTAATCCTAGCGATTTTTGGCATTAGCTTTGGAATCTTTGTCAAATCTATGGCGGTGATTTTTGATGGCTTTGTAGCTCTCATTAGCGTGGGGCTTGGGGCATTAAGCGTGATTACTTCTCGCTACATTTATAAAGAAGATGATGATATTTTTCAATACGGCTATGTCCGCTTTGAGCCGATGGTAAATCTCTTTAAATCCCTTGTGCTAGTCTTTGTGTGCGTGTATGCTTTTATAAACGCTTTGCAGAGTATCATTCACGGCGGCTATGCAGTGGAGCTTGGCGGGGCGGTGTCGTATAGTCTGTGTGCGTTTGTGTTTTGTGCGATTTTGTTTGTTTATACGCTGTTTTATACGCGTCTTTTAGAATCTGATTTGATTAAAGTGGATAATACGGAGTGGAAGATTGACTGCGTGCTGTATTTGGGTGCGTTGAGTGCGTTTGGTGTGATTTATTTTATGCTTAGTCCTAAGAGTGCTTTAGCGATGTATGTTGATCCCTTGCTGTTGGCGGTGCTATCGTTAATGCTGTGTGTCTCGCCTATCCGCATAGCTATTGCGAATTTTAAAGATTTGATTATGGTCGCCCCAAGTGAGATTGATTCTAAAATCACGCAAATTATGGAATCTTTGAGTAAAGATTTTGGCTTTAGCGATTATGATACGCACGTGGCGAAATCGGGGCGATTCTATATGGTGGAAGTGAATATCTTAATAGATAAAAATTGCAAGATTAGCTCGGTAGCGGAGTTTGATTCTGTGCGTGATAGGATTGAAAAATCCCTTGATATTCCAAGCTATAAGATTTGGCTATCTGTAAGCTTTACAGGGAATGCGAAGTGGTTGTAGGATAGCTTATATTTATGCAATTTCAAATGTGAGATTCAAGCCTAAATCACAACGGAAAGCTAGAATCTACTCTACCCTTAAGCCCTTTTTGAGTGTGAAAAGGGTGTCTAAAGTTTGAGTGATATATTCTTGCTCTTGTAGTGGCGGCAGGGGGATAGTGAAGTTTTCCACAAAGTCCATATTTAATCGTTGTTGTCCTGCTGTGCCTTTAAAAGTTTTTAACGCTTGATTGACAAAAAAGGCAGAATTTACACAATAAAAAACATATTCTTTCAATAATGGGTTATAGGGAAGAAGAACGATAAGTTCCGTTGTCCCAGCACCATAGCCATTTTTAAGATTTTTTACAACGAAAGATTTGCCATTTTCAAAACAAGGCGATATTTTTGCAAACGCTACACTATTATCACACAAGTGCGTAAAACCGCCTTTAACTTCTTTCCATAATTTTAGCTCGTAAGTAAAGGTGTTTTGACAGCTATCGGCTATAAGTGCCATAGGGATAAAGGATATTTCTACATTATCACTTATATCATTTTTAGGATTTATCTCACAAATATCCCCAAGTTTGACCCACGCCCAAGAATTTGGGATTTCAAAGGGTGGGGTTTGGTGGCTTGTAGATACTTCCCTTTCGCTTTGCTCAAGGTCAGTATGACGAGTGGAGTCAGTAGGGTAAGTGGCGTTTTTGTCATTTTGAGCCTGTGAAACAGGCGAAAAATCCAAACCAATATACGCATTCATATCTTCATATTGCGGATTTATAGATTCTATAAGTGCATTTTTAAATGCTCTCTTTTTGCCCTTGAGATATTTTTCTCGTTCAATGGCATTGTTGATGTTTTCAAAGGCTTCAAAATACACCAATTTTGTGCAGTTGTATTTTTCTGTAAAACCTTTTATGAGTTTGTTTTTATGTGCGTAAATGCGTTTTTGCAAATTACTTGTAACACCTATATAAAGCGTGGAGTTGGTGGCATTACTCATCATATAAACATAGGCTGGATATTTGGCTAAGCTCAGTTGATTGTGGCTTAGGGCAATGCTGGATTGCTTGTCGTTTTGAGATACTTCCCTTTCGCTTTGCTCAAGGTCAGTATGACAAGTGGAGGCGGTATGACAAAATAACGGCGTGATTTCTTTGCATTTTGTAAGTTCTTTTTTTAGCATTTGGATTTGGGATTTTAGATTCTGCTTTAGTTCTTTTGTGGATTCTGTGTTTTTAGATACTTCCCTTTCGCTTTGCTCAAGGTCAGTATGACAAGGGGAGTCAGTATGACAAGTGGAGGCGGTATGGTAAGTAGCGTTTTTGTCATTTTGAGCCTGTGAAACAGGCGAAAAATCTTTTTTTTCTACTTTTTTGAGTGTAGATTCTAGGGTTTTAAGCTTCTTTTCTAAATTTTTGCGTTTTTGCTTTATTTCATCGTTGTAAGTGGCTATTTCATTAAAGGCGGAGAGTGTAGGGGAGCTTCTGCGATAAAGTTTGCTTAAACTGCCCTCTAGGGCAAGTTTAAGCAAACTCTTTTCAATTCTCTTTTCAATTCTCTTTAAATTCTCTTTAGTTATAGCAAAATCATTTGCGAGTGAAACGAGCAAATCAAGTTTTTTTACGATTTCTTGCTGTTCCTTTAACGGCGGCAGTGGGATAGTGAAGTTTTTTAACATTGTTTGATTAATATTATTTTGTGCAACGCCTCTGCCTAAACTATTAACATAATCTTTCATAGACATTAAGCAATACATTAAAAATTTAGTATCGTAGTCGTAGGTTTCTATAAGGGCAGCTATGGCTTGATTTGTCGCTGCATCTATATTTAAAATCGCAGTTTCGCCAAGCGTTGCAAATATCGTATAAAGCAAAGTGCCTTTTTTAAAAATTTTTGCCGATGAATTTTCAAGTCCTAATTCCGTGATAAATTCTTGCGTTTGATTGACAACATTATTTTTTACATCGGCTATTTTTACCCAAGGGATTGTGCCGTTGTGCCAATATTCTATTTTATCCCTTGAAGGTGTGCCTCCGCTCACTATCTCACAAATATCCCCGAGTTTTACCCACGCCCAAGTGCTAGGGATTTCAAAGGGTGGGGTGTGTGGATTGTCATTTTGAGCCGTAGGCGAAAAATCTCTTTTAGATTCTGTATTAGATTTTTCGCATTCGCTCAAAATGACAAGTTGAGATTCTGTGTTTTTAGATACTTCCCTTTCGCTACACTCAAGGTCAGTATGACAAGTGGAGGCGGTATGACAAGCCTTTTTGTCATTTTGAGCGTTAGCGAAAAATCTAGATTCTTGACAAAATAGCGGCGTGATTTCTTTGCATTTTACAATTTCTTTTTTAAGGCTTTGAATTTGAGATTTAAAAAAGGCTTTTTTATCCTTGTCTTTTTCAAGCTTTAATTCTTTTTCACATTTTTTTAACTCTTTTTCTAAATCTTTGCGTTTTTGCTTTATATTATCGTTGTAAGTGCTGATTTCATCAAAGGCGTTAAGCCCTGCGTTTTCTCGGCGGAATCTAGCGGTAAGTTTGCCTTTAATGGCATAGTCTAGCAAGGACTTTTTTAAGGTATCTGTTTTCATTTATAAATATCGCCTCTTGAGTCTGCTTTATAAGCATAGATTAAAATCTCGCTTTCTAACACTTCGTATAAAAAGCGGTATTTGCTAATTCTTAGGCGGTAATGGTTTGCCCTGCCTTGCAGTTTTTTAATATCTAGCTTCGCTTCATAAGGATTTTGCGCGATTGTCTCAAAGCTTGCAAAAACTTTGGCTTGTATATCTTGGTGCTTTTTTAAAAACTTTATAAAATCCTTGTGATACTCTATGTTATAGGGCATTTTGTATGCCTTGCTCTGTTGTATTTACCGCTTTATTCTCTTGGGTATTCTCTTGGCTTACAAGCCTTTTTAGCTCTTCGTGGCTTATGGTTTTGCCCTCTGCTAAGTCTTTACGCGCTTCTACCCACGCTTCATAATCCTCTTTTGTCATAATGGTGTCATCATAGTCATCTGCTTGTGTTAGCACTTCTACAAGCTCCACGCCTTTGATAAGGTTTATCGCTGAAATGATGGCGTCTTTGTTGTGTTTATCGATACTCACTTCTAGTAGCATAGTTTCTCCTTATTCGTTTTCTTTAATTATAGTAGAAATTTGCTTCATTATGGAATCTAGCGTGGCGTTTAGCTTATCTCTCTCGGTTTTGATTTGCTCCATAAGCTCTAAAGGCTCTAGAATCTCTTCTTCTTCGCTTACATAGCCGCATAAATCAAAGTTGTAATTCCTAGATTCAAGTTCTTCTTTGGTGTAGGATTTTGCTTTGAAATTCCCGCTTTCATCTTGTAAGCTGTGTCTATCACTTTCCCACCACTGCAAAAATGGCTCAAAATGCTCTAGGCTCATTTGCTTCGTTTTGCCAAAGGATTTTATACCCTCTGGCATATCAAGGCGGTAGAAGTGGGTGTGCTGTGTGCCTTGTGGGTCGGCATTGAAAAAAAGTAAATTTGTGGGAATGCTCGTATAAGGGGCGAAAACGCTTTTAGGCAAACGCAAAATAAGATAGAGATTAAAATCGCTTAAAAGCTTTCTTTTGAGATTAATTTTTGCATTATCAGCACCAAATAAAAAGCCATCAGGTAGCACGACTGCACCCTTACCCTTGAAAGATAGTCTGTGCAAAATGAGTGCCATAAATAAATCTGCTGTTTCACTGCTTTTGTATTCTTGGGGGAAGTGTTTAATATCATCACCACGCTCATTACCACCATAAGGGGGATTCATTAAAATAATGTCAAATTTGGGGTATTTTGTAAGATTTATATCAAAGTCTTCAAAATTACTAAATTCAAAGGCATTGCCGTGCTTTAGGTTTGGATTTTCTATGCCATTAATGAGTAAATTTGTCGCACAAAGCAAAAAGGGCAAGGACTTTTTCTCTACACCATAAAAGCTTGTTTCAAAAACTTTTCTATCATTTGTAAGATTTACTTGCTTTTCTAAAAAATGTGCCGCTGAAATGAGAAAGCCCCCTGTCCCACAAGCTAAGTCCGCCACACTCTCACCTAGCTTTGGACTAAGCATTTCTACCATAAATTCCGTAACGGCGCGCGGTGTGTAAAACTCGCCGGCATTTCCTGCACTTTGCAAGGTTTTTAAAAAGCTTTCATAGACTTTGCAAAGCTCTTTAAAATCTTGTCTATTGTGAATCTTAAGGCTAGATTCTATCTCATCTATCACTTCGCGTAAAAGATAGCCATCTTTCATATAGTTGTTTAAATCTTCAAAAACTTTTCGCACGATGGATTGATTTAACGGAGTGGATTCTGTGATATTTAGGGCTTTTAGCGTAGGGAAAAGATCATTATTGATAAATGTGAGTAAGGGTTCGCCTGTGGGGGACTTTTCACCCACTGCCCAAGACTCCCAACGCAAATGCTCTGGGATTATAGAGTGATACTCCGTGCCATTCATCTCATTTAGGGCAGTCCATTCTTTTTCATAATAATCATAAAGCTTTAGGAATAAAATCCACGCGATTTGCTCCATTCTTTGTGCATCGCCATTCACTCCTGCGTCTTGACGCATAATGTTTTGAAGTTTTTTGATATTTAGCATTAGCTTACCTCCTTATAAAGTTCGTTTTTAAGATTTTGTAGTATAGCATTCACTCCGCCATATTCTTTAAAAATTTGTGCGATTGTGGCGAGATTATACCTTGAAGCAAAAGGCTCATTGACAAATACACTAGAATCTAGCTCGTTAATGCCCCCTTGTGCGTATTTCTCAAGTAAGAGTTCTAAAAGCTCTCTAGCCTTTGGCTGTAAAGATTCTAGGAATTTATTTGCTTTTTTTGCCCTTTGTGTGCGGCTTAGGGCTTGTGTGCCTTTAGCAAGGGAGAGTAAAATGTCAAATTCATCGCAGTTTTGAAATTTATCCATTTGCCCTAACTCTTGGATAAAAATACCCTTTTCTTCAAGCTTGTTTAAAAGCTCTTCACGCGTGGCTTTATCACCTGTGCGTAGGGTGTCAAGGTAAGATTCAAAAGCTTTAGTGTTTTGAAGCTTTTCACCGCTAAAAGATTCTAGGCTTTGTGTGATAGGTGTCAAAACGCCATTAACATTGCGTAAGATGATGACAGATTTATCTTGCATATAGACTTGTATTTCTTCGCCGTCTATGGTGTGCTTTATCGGTGGTTCTGGTGGTTCTTTTATGATTGGTGGCTTTGGCTTTTTCTCTCGCTCTCTTACCTCATCTGTGCCGATAAACTCTATCTCACCATCAAAATCTGGGTCGTTTAAAAACTCTTTTGCAATGCCTTTAAAATCTAGCACATAAAAATGCGTTTTGCCCCTAGATTCTAAGACTTCATTAAGCCTTGTGCCTCGCCCTATCATTTGCTTAAATAGGCTTTTATCACGCACGATTTTATCAATGACTATGACTTGCACCATTTGCGTATCTACCCCTGTGCTTAAAAGCTGGGAGGTTGTGGCGATGACTGGATAGCGTTTGCTTACGCTTTTAAAATTATCTAGCAGGGCTTTGCCCTTATCATCATCGCTTGTTATGCGTGTGATGTAGTTAGAATCTTTTGCCATTTCTTGTTTGTTTTCATCGCAGTCTTGCAGGGCATCTTTCATCAATTGTGCGTGGCGTTGGTCTTCGCAGAAAATGATAGTTTTAGCGTAAGGATTTTTTAGAGTGTGGTGCAAAAATTTGCTCACTTCTTTGGCAACGAAGCGGATTTGAGGTTTGAGATAAATTGTGCGGTTAAAATCTGGGGAGTTAAAAGTTTCTTGCGGGATTTCTCTGCCCTCTTCATCACGCTTACCTAGTTCTGGTGTGTAGCCTTGCATTTCTATATTTGACAAATTTTCTACCACAGAAAAAGGGGCTAAATAGCCATCATCTATGCCTTGTTTTAAGCTGTATTGATACACCGGCTCGCCAAAATAGTCTATATTATCATCATCTCTTTTTTCTAACTCGCCTGCTTCTTGGCTCTCTCTTTGCTCTTTATTATATTTAGGCGTGGCAGTCATACCAATTTGCAGTGCGGAGTTAAAATACTCCAAAATCTCACGCCAAGTAGAATCCGCCCTAGCGCTGCCCCTGTGGCACTCATCGATAAAAATAAGGTCAAAAAAGTCTTTGCTTAAGGCTTTATAATGCTCTACTTTATCATTATTTTCTTCGCTACCGCTGATAAATTGCTGATAGATTCCAAAATACAAACTATATCCGCTTTTAAAATCGCGATTTTCTATCTTATAAATGCCTTTGGTAAAGCTTTTAAAAGTCCTTGTGGTGTCGGTGTTTATAAGCTCATTTCTATCAGCTAGATAGAGAATTTTCTCTATCTTTTTGCCATTTGGCAGGGTTTGATTAAAAAGGCGGTGGGCGATTTGATAAGCGATGAGAGTTTTGCCCGTGCCTGTGGCAAGGACGAGTAAGATTCTGTTTTGTCCTTTTTGTGCGGCGATTAGGGCGGCGTTTATGGCGTTGTTTTGATAATAACGCGGTGTTGTTTGGCTTAAATCACAATGCGTTTGTAAAAGATTATCATTTGTGAGATTTTGCCACTTTTTGTAGGCTTCATACAGCTCCCTTGGGCTTGGGAAGGCATTAAGGGATAAATTCTCTTTTTCTACTCCCTTAAAATCTTTTGTAAGCGTGTATTTTACAAAGCCCTTGCCACTACTAGAAAAGGCAAAGGGGGCTTTAAGTGCTTTGGCATAGTCTTTTGCTTGTTCTATCCCCTCACTATCTTCGTATTTATAGGCTTTTGCTTCTAACACTGCAAGGGCGATTCCATTGTGAAAAAGCACATAATCAGCCTTTTTTATAGTGCTTTTATCTCTTTTGCCTGTTTTGATGTCAATTTTGCCCTCGCTAAATTCATAATCTTTAGCTTTTACTCCATATTCCATTTTAATGGATTCAAAATCCCAGCCCACTTTGCTTAAAGCAGGTTCAATATAACGCTTTTTGGTGTCTTCTTCGCTAAGTATTACATTATCCATTATTTGCCCCTTTGTCTAAGATTCTTATCTAGCATTCTGCCTCGCCTAGCTCATACAGCCCAGCTTTAAGCACAATCTCATTGCGATTTGTCTCAATTAGCCCTTGTGTTTTTAGCTCTTTTATCACTCTTGTAACTGCCTCTCTGGCACTGCCGATATTGTTTGCTATGCTTTCTTGACTTGCTTCTACGCGGTTATTTTTAGCGTTACTTAGCAGAAACTTTATTATGCGATTTTTGAGACTTTTAAAGGTTACATCATTAATGGTGTCAAAGGCTTGTTTTAGGCGTTTAGAGACTAAAGAGAGATTAAAACGCATAATAGATTCATTACTCTGTGTGAGTGTCTCAAAAATCTTATTTGGTAGGATAAACACGCTAGAATCTGCCATAAACTCAAGCACCACATCAGCCTTAATGTTTGATAAAATACAGCTTGTAGAGATGATACAGCATTCATTTGTAGCGATGGTAAAAATGGTGATTTCCTTAGCATTGCTTGATACGCTAAAAAAGCGAACTTTCCCGCTTAAAACATACAAAAAGCCTAGCAACTCATCGCTATCAGGGTAGATTCTATATCCCTTTGTGTAGGCTTTTACAATGCCCTTATTTTGCAGCACTTCAAGGCTTCTCTCATCGCCACATATTGTGGTATTTATCTGCGTTAAGGTGTCTTTAGATAGTGGTTGCATATTTTCCTTTTGTGATAAAATCGCTTGAATTATAACTTAAAAAGGTTAGTGTTGGGGTTTGTGGAATTTATATGAAAGCTTAAGTTTTATGCGAATTTTAGCAATACTACTCATCAATCGCTTTATACACTATTGCACCAAAACGGGATTTTTTTGAACCTTGTAGTATGTCATGCTGATTTGCATGAGTGTTAATTTGTATCGTGCTTTCTAGGTTATTTTTGCAATCATAAAATTCTAGTAAAAATTGCAATGGATTATTATTGCTTACTTTTATATGTAGTGTTTGTTTGGCTTTTGGGTCAATTTTGATGAATTTGCTTAATTCAGCTGCAAAGATAGCTTGTGCTTCTTGTTTATGGCTATGCAAACTATCTAGCTCCCAGTGTAAAGCGTAGTTAGGAAGTGTTGAAATGCTATTTTGAAATTCTAAAAGCATAATATTTCCATAACTCATATTTTTTGTTAGAGCTTGATAAAGCACAATATCTTCTTTTAATGCGTGTAATATTTCTTTAAACTTTTTATATTGTGAGAAAGAGACTTGATTGCAAGTTTTAAGCAAGGTAGATAGTTCGCTTTGTGCTTGGGTTATGCGATTTGCAATAGAGCCTTCCAATATTTCTCTGCTTACTCTCACACGCACATTCACTTTATTGCCTTGCTTTGTTGTCTTTTCAACTTCTACTGATGGTATATCCTTAATCTTAGATTCTAAAAATGTGTTAGTCATACCGCTTGTTTGTAATGTATCATTTTTTTGATTTATATTTTGTTGTGTTGAGTATTTAATACTTACTTGCAAATTTGTCGCAAGATCTTGCAAGGCATTCTGCTTTGCAATATCAAAGTTAGGACCAGAGCCTTCACCATAGATATAGTCTTTGTTTGTTTTATCCTTATGAAAGCTTGTATCTTTTGCATGACTACAACCATGCAAACCAAATAGCATGATACATATCAAAGTGTAGATGAAAATGCAAAGGGATCGCAAATATTTTTGCATATTGCCTCCACTTTTTAAATAAATAAAGAATTTACACTTTCATTGTGATAAATCCTACGCACGACCTCAGCAAAAAGCGGTGCGACAGATAGAATCTTAATCTTTGGACTTGTCTGCTGTAATGGGATAGAATTGCTTAATACCACTTCATCTAGCACACTTTCATTGATTCTATCATACGCACCACCACTTAAAACCGGGTGTGTGCCAACCGCCATGACACTCGCTGCACCCCTATCTTTTAATGCTTTGGCTGCTTTACACATCGTCCCAGCGGTATCAATCATATCATCTAGCAAAATGACATCTTTATTTGCTACATCGCCGATGATATTCATCACCTCGCTTTCATTTGCTTTCTCTCTTCTTTTATCAACGATAACTAAATCTAGTCCCAACTGATTTGCAAAATATCTAGCCCGTGCTACACCGCCAATATCCGGGCTTGCAATGATTGGATTTTTCAACTCTTTCTTATGTCGTATGTAATCTCTAAATATAATCGCCCCATAGAGATTATCCACTGGAATATCAAAAAAGCCTTGAATCTGTCCGGCATGTAAATCCATAGTGATAACACGATTTATACCCGCACTCTGTATTAAGTTCGCCACAAGCTTTGCAGTAATTGGCACTCGCGGGGCTGCTTTTCTATCCTGTCTTGCATAGCCAAAATACGGAATCACAGCATTAATAGAGTTTGCACTACTACGCTTAAATGCATCAGCCATTATAAGCAATTCCATAAGATTATCATTTGTTGGAGAGCAGGTTGGTTGCACGATAAAGACATCTTTTCCACGCACAGATTCGCTGATTTGCACGCTAATTTCGCCATCGCTAAAACGCGTTAAAAGAGCCTTTGATAGTGAGCAGTCAAGGTGGGTTGCTAACTCTTTGCTAAACTCTGGGTGTGCATTTCCTGTAAAAATTTTAAAGCCCTTCAAAGCCATTCCTTTTTTAAATGTGTGTCAATTATAATTTGTTAATTTAAAATCTTAGCTAAACTTTTTGGAGAATACAATATGTAAAGCTTATATTCTGCTAAATATTTTAGACTCCACAAACTATGCGATATCAAACTCTCTTTAGTCTCGACAATATTTTAATGCAAATTATGCAATGAAGTATATGAAACAAATTTCTATTACGATTGCAAATTAATAAAACTATGCTAGAATAAATCGATGTATAAAATGAATTACACAAAGACAAATGGCTAAGGTAAAAGGATAATCATGCAGACTATTCAATTACAACAAACAAATATAATGACAAAAAAGCTTTTGCAAAAAAAGGGTGCTAAAGCATTGCTTAATGGTAATTTTCAAGGCGCATTTTACCTATTTGAGAGTGCATTTTGGCTTGATATGCATGATTTAGATTCTAGAATCGGGCTTTATCTTGCTGATATGGGTATGGATTTTGGACAAGAGGCAATTGGCATTTATGATTTTTATCAAAGCATACTCGCAGCTGAAAAACGCTCAAATAAACATAGAGTTCAACGCATGATACTTTCTCTCATTGAAGCTTTTGACAATAAAACACATAAGCTTTCAAAGGCTATGCAAAGAAGTAAAAATGAGGCAATGGATAGCTATGATGCGATTAGTTATGCAGATATTAAAGCCTTATTAAAGACAAAGGATTTTAAAGAGATTTACAGCGGATTACCCATAAACACAAAGCTAGTATTTGGAGAAAAAGGGGATTTTTATGAGTTTTTATCCTTGCTCGTGCAGAATGATTATGTTGAAGCATTACTGCATTATATCGACTCATTGCCACGATATGATATGGAGCTTATACCCTTAATTGAAGCGGCAAATAATAAACTCAAAAAAAATAAAGCTAAAAAACAACAAAAAGTATCAAAATGAAACCACACATTACAGATGATACAAGAAAGCTAAGAGAAGATTCTATCTTTCTTAAAACCCCGCAAAACGCACATTTTATAGAATCTTTACCGCAAAATATCCGCATTTTAGAAAGAGATGAGCTAAAAGAGTATTTCAATACAAATATTAAACTAATTGGCATTACAGGCACAAATGGCAAAACAACAACGGCAGCGGCTATATATTCTGTGCTGCTTGATATGGGTTATAAAGTCGCCCTGCTTGGCACTCGTGGTATGTTTATCAATGACACACGAACAAAGCCAAAGGGGCTAACGACACCCAGCCTTTTAGAGCTATATGAAGATATAGATATGGCGGCAAATATGGGTTGCGATTTCTTTGTCATGGAGGTTAGCTCTCATGCGATTAAACAGGAGAGAATCTATGGTTTAGAGTTCTGCCTTAAGATTCTCACAAATATCACAAGCGATCATTTAGACTATCATAAGACTTGGGAAGATTATGCTAAGACTAAAATGCAGTTCCTGCAAAGTGGCGAGTGTATAAAGATTATTAATCTTGATGATAAAAGTGGTGCTAGTATGCGTTTTTATCCGCATGTCCTTACCTATGGTGTGGAATCTAAGGGGCATTTATTTGTGAATGCCTATGGTTTGCAAGATGGGATTTTCGCACAGATGAGTTTGCGATTGCAAAAAGATTCTATGCAAGAATGCGTTATAGAATCTAGTCTTTTTGGTCTTTTCAATCTCTATAATCTCATGGCAGCAACACTTGCAATACATGCTATCACAAAGCAAGATATACAAAGCATTTGTGCGTGTGTGAAAAACTTTGGCGGTGTGTCTGGTCGCATGGAGATTGTAAGTAAAACGCCTTTAGTAATCATTGATTTTGCCCATACAACTGATGGTATGAAGCAGGTTTTTGAATCTTTTAAGACAAAAAATATAAGCGTTGTGTTTGGGGCTGGTGGAGATAGAGATAAGAGTAAGCGTGAGAAAATGGGGGCTTGTGCTAGATTCTATGCAAAAAAGATTTATATCACAAATGATAATCCAAGAAGTGAAAATCCGCTAAGTATCGCACAAGAGATAGCAAAAGGTGTGTTTGCAAAAAGCCTTAATGAAACAGATATAGAGATTAAAGAAAACACTTCTTATGAGATTAAATCAAGTAATGCTGCTATTACTATGCAAATTATCCTTGATAGAAAAGAAGCTATCAAACTCGCTTTAAGAGAATTACAAAAAGATTGGGTTTTACTTGTGCTAGGCAAAGGCGATGAGAGTGTGCAGATATTTAGAGATAATGAAATACATTTTAGCGATAAGGAATGCGTGCAAGAGATACTTAAAGATAAATAAGGTTGATTTTAGAAACTTTTACATTGTAATGATTTTTAGTGAGAATGTGAAAGTTATAGTAGGGTTGTTCTAGATTCTAAAGTCATATATCGATAGATTATCATTTCATATATTAAGCATAAATTGCTACAATAATGCAGTTTATTTACAAATAATCACAATCAAAATAAAAAACAAGTAGAAACAATATGCAAGATAAAGTAGATTCTAAAAAACATACACAAGAAAGCATAATAAAAAAAGATGGCTTTGACTTTGCGTTTAACACAGGAAAGTGTAGTGAATGTGGGGGGAAGTGTTGCTATGGTGAGAGTGGTTATATTTTTGCAAGTATTGCAGAGATAGAAAGAATTAGTGCTTTTTTAAATATACCTTTTGAGGATTTTTGTTTGCGTTATATTAAGAAAGTAGGCACAAGATTCTCTCTTATTGAAAAAAAATGCGATGATGTAGAAAAAGGCATAAGTTGTGTATTTTTTGATGAAAAAAGTTTAAAATGCTCCATTTATGAAGTTAGACCAAAGCAATGTCAAACCTTTCCTTTTTGGAGCATGTATAAAGAGGATAAAAATGAGTTAGTAAGCCGTTGTATAGGTGTTATTATTTAGCACAGCATATATGAGGTTGGAGTGATTATGAAAACAAATATTTTTGCATTAATTTGCCGTATAAGCCTAGCATGTGTTGCAATGTTGCATATAAGTTGTGCAGATACTACGAGAAAATTAGGTCAAAATATACAAAACACACAGACATATAATACAGATGTTGGCGCTGATTTTCTCATGCTAAAAGCCGCTGACTTCATGAATCAAGAACTTTTTTTAGAAGCTGCTGATATATACGATAGGCTTTATAAGCAAACAAAAGATATTTATTTTTTAAAACAAATCGCATTAGCTAAAAGTCAAGCTGGAAGCATTGAGTTGGCAGTGGAAGCAGCAAAGCAATATCAAACTTTAAGTAAAAATCTAGATGATGTGGATACAAATCTCATCATTGCAGAAGATCACATACGAAAAAAGCAATATAATCTAGCAATTATTTTGCTTGAAAAGAATATAGCTATAAATCCGAGTTTGCATACACATTATGTTTTGAGTAATTTATATTTGCAAGAAAATATGCCTAAAAAGGCTGTGAAGCATTTTATAAGTGTATATGATGATCCCATGAGTTCTGGGACAAAACTAAGACTAGAAGCACTCAATCAAATTGTAGCAATCTATTTAAAGCTTAAAGAGATAGATAATGCTTTACATTATCTCAATATGTATATCGCAGATAATGAATATAGCCTAAATTTACAGACATTTTTTCCCATCTATGCAAAGGCTAATAAACTTGATATGCTACAAGAGAATCTTGCAAAAAGATTCCATGATGATAAAAGCTTAGAAAATGTGCGTATGCTTGTAGCAATTCTAGTGCAATTAAAGCATTATGATGAGGCAATAAAACTATTGCGAGAAAATGAATCTTTGCTTGGCAATGATGGCGAAGAAATGCTTATGCAAGTTTATGCAGAATATGGGGATTTTAAGAGTGCTTCTAAAATAGCAAGTAAGCTATACGCACAGACAAAAAAAGCAGAATTATTAGGGCTTAGTGCGGTATATGAATATGAGGCGATAGAATCGAAAAATAAACAAACTCTAAAACCAATCATCAATACGCTTAAAGACATGCTTACAAAACGCACAGAAGAGCTAAAAGAGGCAAAAGAGAATCTCAGCAAAAATGACGCATTTTTTTATAATTTTTTGGGATATTTGATGATTATCCATGATTTTAATATTGATGAAGGTATGCAATATGTAAGCAAAGCCCTTGCTATCGAGCCAACATCTATTGAATATTTGGATAGTTTAGCTTGGGGATTCTATAAAAAAGGGGACTGCAAACAGGCTAAAGAGACATTTGAACTCATCTCACCAGATAAGTTGCAGGATATACCAGAGCTTATAGAGCATAGCAAGGCGATTAGAGAATGTCGTTAAATATGACATGTTGGGCTATATTGCGTAAAACATGCGCATTGAAGCTATAAGATTTTATTAAGGATCTTTAAATGTGTGATGATATAGATTTTGCACCACTTTGAGTTGGGTGTAGATTTTTTGGAGGGATAAAATTGGTTAAGATTCTAAATAAGAGAATCTTAAAAAGTTAGAATATGTTTTTACTCATCATTTTAGTCCAGTGGTTCTACTATGAGTTTCCCATCATCTGTTCTTTGGGCAGTGTATTTTAACTCTTCTTTTTCCATACTATCCACCAACTCACCAATTAAATTATCTAAAGACTTTTTCATTTCTTGTACCTGTGCTTTCACCTTTTTTCTCCCCTCTTCTTGCTCTTTTTTCATTGCTTTATATAGTCCCTCTTCTATAGCCTTATGCCATTCCTCTTCCATAGTCTTATCCATCTCATCCATTTCACCACTCTTTGCTTTCATTTTTTCATTGTGTTCTTTATCCCTCTGTTTCATTCCTTCCTTATATTCTTTATCCATTTGTTTTATTTGCTCGTCAAGTGTTTTCATCGTTATTTGTTCGATATTATCTTTTGTTAGTCTTTCACCCGGCTTTAAAACAATACCATCTGTAAATTCTTCACTATACCCCATTGTTAGATACATAAAATCTTCTACTGCATTGAGATCCATTTGTATTTTTGTCTTGCAAGTAGCTTTTTTGCGCTTCATCAAATTTTTCTGTAATAGTATTTTGAAACTCGATACTTTTTACAAACTTTTCTACATCCTTTTTGTCTATATCTTTAGACATATCTGATCCCATACCGAATATTTTTACAAACTTCATGCCAAGTTCTTTTTGCACTTCCTTGTCATCACACTTTGGTGTGCCTTTACTATCACCACATGCTACAAAAGCAAACACACATACCGCACTTATAACACCAGGTGAAATCTTTTTCCTAAAACCCATATTAACTTCTCCCATGAAAAAACATTTAGCTTTATCTTGCATGATAAAACGCGATGGATTCCACAAAAAAAACAATTCAAGGGTATTTTAGAGATTATGAATAATGTATAAGCAATAGAAGTGTGTATTTGTATAGAAATAATAAAATGTAGAAATCCAGTTTCTGCTCCTTATGTGTGTGGCAGGATTATAAGGTGTAAAATGGTAAAAATACAAAACCTAACACCTAGACAATGCATAAAACAATATAAGATTCTAAAAGCATTAAAAAGGTCAACATGTAACATAAGTCTAATGTGTTAAGCACGATAGAAACTAGCCACAAACAACATGACCCCCCCCCCCCCACTTCTCACAAAGCACAAAGAAACGCAAACAGAGCTTTAAAAGAAAGAATACAAATAGAAACATAAAACAACAAGAAACTAACAAAAACATATAAAACAAGATTCCACAACACAAACTAACACTCAGGCATCAATGCAAAACTAAACCCTTAACACACCAATATCTCTAAATCCCTAAAGTATTCTTTCATCACAAATTTATCTTGACTCTTATCATTGACATAATCTTTATTCTCAACTTCTACTAAAGCTTTTAATCTTACATTATACGAGCCTTCTTTATTAAAAGACTTTAGTATATTATCCTTTTGATTACTCACTTCGCCATCACCAAAATCCCATTCAACTTCTACTAACTCTATGGAAGTAACAATATGAAATCCTATCACTTCATCAATAGCTATCACGCTTTTAGTAGCATATATCTCTAAAATAGTAGTATCAAAGTCTGTATTGTAGTCAGGTATTTGCACCTTTTTCCACTCATCTGTATAATCACTGATTGGAGCTTCACCTATTGCTTTAAGTGCATTTACGGTAGTTTGCTGCATATCATAGCTTTTAAGCAAGTCTGGTTTATTTGCATTTGATAGGACATTTTGATAACTTACCATACAATTTGCTTTATTTATCTGTGCGTTATCATTGGCACTTTTATGTAATACTTCTGCCTTGATTTTATCTTCTCTTTCATGTTAATATTTGGCTTGAGCTTGAAGTTGAGCTGTTTGCATTTTACTTGCTTGTATCTTAAAAAAGCTTTCTTTCACTTGATTTGATAGCATACTACTTCTTTTTTCTTTTATTGTTATTTTGCCTAGTATGCCTAATGCACTTTGATTTTGTGCGTCTCTTGTAGCCACTTCGTTTTGGTCTATGGTTAATGCGGTTTGGACTGCACTTTGAAATACTCCTAAAAATGTTTTAGCCATAAAATCACTATAAGCTAAAGCTTTTTGGTCGTCTGTAAAAGCATAGCTTGGCATATATTTTACAAAGCTATCTAATGCGTCTTTATATATTTGACCATCTTTCATCTTAGCTTCTATAAAGTCGAAATTCTCTTGGAATTTCTTTAGAGTGAGATTTTTTGTGTCTAACATGTTAAATCCTTTTTTTTGTGGTATAATGTCGTGGCTCTATTGGTGGCTTAAAAAAGTTCAGCAAGTTATTCTTGCTATGATAGTATGCTATCCGCCCTCTTACGAGTATTTTGGGTTGGCTTTTCCCCTGCAAAATAGAGCAATTTATATTTTTTTATCATTTTTTCCATTCTATCATCATCTGCTTCATAACTTGTTTTATATAACAATTTATTATTCTTATCTACTTCTACGCTAACCAAATGGATTAAACCCTTTTCATCTTTAAAAGGTTTATAAAAATAATAGCTTCCCCTTGTGTCTTGTGTGATAAATAATGGTTTTTGCAATGTTTCTAAAATGCCTCCATTTAGTGTCAATCTGTCTTGTTTCTTATTACCCATTTTTCCATTTTTCATTAAATGATAAAACGCATATTTTGGATTTATCTCTAATTCTTTAATCGGTGTCTGTATTGTTGCTTTTTTACTATTATTAAACTGCATTATAAAATCCTTATAGCGTAATTGTTTAGGTAAAGGTATTGCAAAAGATTCCAACGCCTTATAATCTATCTTCCCGCTAGAATCTAAAAAGCTAGATTCTAGCTCTTTGCTTAACGCTTCGCCGTGCATTGTCGCTTCTGCGATAGTGTCTTTTATATTTGTATCCATAGTTTTGTGAGGGTGTTTTCTTGTATTGTAAATGTCGTGTTCTCCTAGATTTTTGTAATTTTTCTCATACTCCTTAATTCTCCTGTCAAGTACTTCTGCTAAATCGGGGTCGCTTTTTTGCAAACTCAGTCGCACATCTTTAAGTTTTTGTATTTCATCTTTTAAGCTTTGTTTTGTATAAATGTCCCCAATATAAGAATCATCAAGCCTATTTTGCACATTCCTTGCTTCCACTTCTCCGTGTTGTTTTGCGTATCTTTCTACACTTTCTTGCGATATTCCCGTTAAATTTTCCGCTTCTTTATAGCCAAAACCAAAGCCCTCTATATCTTGGATTGCGTGTTGTATTTCGTGGTAGAGTGTAGATAATCTGCTTTGATTATCTCTTAATTGTTTAGCATTTAAGGTTATCTCTTTTGTATATTTCGCATACGACCCTAAGTTATAGTCGTTCATTCCATAATCAAAATTAACAATTAAATTTTTAAGACTTGGATAGGCTGTAAAAAGCTCATCATCTTTTAAAATCCTAGATAATTTTACACGATTATCCCTAGAAAATGTATAAAACTCTAGCCCACTAAAATCAAGCTCCCCGCCACTTTGGCTTATCTCAAACTTCCATTTTTTATCCTTGTCTTTATACCAGCCTGTTTTTTCCCATATCTCTATTTCATCTGCCCCACTAGATTCTAACTCTTTTGCCCTCTCTAGCCTTGCTTTGTGTGGTGCATAGGCTTCATTTACTAAAGCCTTTTCCCCTGCGAATAGCTGTGGATTTACATCTAAAAGCTTATTGTTATTTAAAAAGCGTGTTAAGGCATTATGTGTATTTGTCATTGCATAAGTTTGCAAATCTCTTTTAGCTATTTCACTCATTAAAGCTGGATTGTCTTTAGCTATATTTGGATAACTCTTAGCTACTTTGTTTGCTCTCCATTCTAAGCCTTTTGCTACCGCCTTACTTCCTACCGCCCCACCTAAGAATCCAGCGGCAAACTTAGCAGGATTAAATCCTACAATGTTTCCATTCTCATCAGTTTCAATTCCTGCTACACTGCCACTTAAGACTCCAGCTCCTAAATGTTGTGGATTAGAATACATAATATTAGGGCTATTTTCATTAAAATATTTATGTGTAGATTCTTTATTTTTTGGTTTAGTCTTAGTGATATTGCCTTTTGTATCTGTATAGCTTCCTTTATTGTCAATATGTTTTATTTGGTTAGAATCAAATGCTACTATTTCTCTATCATTAAACAATATACCATCATATCCTGCTTTTTTATAAAATTGTTGCAATGGATAGATTCTAGCTGTTTGATACATTCTTCCATAACCGCCATATACACCATAGTGTCCGCCCACTACTTCCTGTAATTTCTCATTCTCTCTTGCAGCGGCTAGGATATAAAGCTCGGTTTCATTTTTAAAAAATTCTTTTTCAAACCCAGCTTCATATAATGTGGGCGAATCTTTTTTTAAGAGAGAATCAAGCTCTTTTAACTCTTGCAAACTCTCATCTAAATTAGGATTATGTTTTAAATCTGCCTCGTAAGCTCTTATGCTCTCATGCAAATTTTCCTTTTTTAGATTATAAAGCGGTGTGCTAAACTCTTTACCACTTTCTATATGCCTTATCTTAACGCTTTCTCTGTCATATTGCAAAAACTCAAAGCCGCTTTCTTTTAACTCTGCTTTTGCTTGTTTTAGATTTTCTATTGCCCTTAATCCCCTTTCTTTATCTTTTTTAGTGAATTTAAAAATTTTATCAATCTCTTTTATTTTTTCTTGTGTAAGCTCTTTTTCCATAATAAAGGGCTTTTTGATATTTAAAAATACTTCATATATAAAGTTTCCTTCATCATCATCTGCATAGTTTTTAGCAAGGTTTTTATCATTGGAAAACCAATTGCCTATGCTAAAATTAGAAACTGAATTATCTTTAGTATTAAAGACTTCAAAAGGTTTTTTAAGTTCTTTATTATGCAATCTTTTCATACTGCTTAGTGTTGTGCCATGATAAAACACTTTAGGCAGTCCATTTTCATCTTTTGTTAAAGGGCTAGAATCTTTATGCCATTCTAGTAAATCTTTTGCCTTTTTCTCATCGTAATTAAACTTTTGCATGGTAGATTCTAGTGTTTGTTGTGGTATAATGTCGGTGTCATAACTGCCGCTTAGAGTTCGGTCTAAGTCGTATCCCTTAGAGGAAGGCGTAGGGGCGGTCGTGATATTTCCCCTACTTTTCCACATTGTTACAAATCTTAATTTATTTCTACCTGTTAGCACTTCTTCCACTGCGACATAATGCCCGTTAATTTGCTTTTTATAAACAATATGATTTCCGCTTACCTCTCGTGTATCGTGTGTTTTGATTATGCTTTGATAGTCTAGGACTTCATCTTTTGTAATAGGAATTTGATTGCGTGAAGTCTCTACTGCTTCATCACTATGGCGATTTAATGCGTGTGCTAAATGCTCGGCGTCAATTTCTCTTACTACTGCATAATTACCCTTAAAATCAAAGTCTTTTTTAAGCAATTCTAGCTCATCTTGCTCTACTTTTGAGATTATTAATTTATCATTTGCATTTGGCTTAGTTAAATCCCACTTATCTATGGTTTCTTTTATCTCTTGCTGTGTTAAATCTTTTTCTAAATTGCTTTTTGTTGGCAATTCCTTAACACTAGATATTTCATTTTTCAAACGATATAAAAACTTGGCTTCATAAGTGTTATTTGTATCCTTTATCATTTGTTGTATAAGCTTCAAGGCTGTATCTGTCCCTTTAGCTTTTATTGCATAATCGACTTGAAATCTTGCATTATCTATAAAATCTTTTAGGGCTTCTACTTTGCTTGGTTTATTTTCTTGTGGGGTTTTATTTGGTAATTGATTTTTTAAATCCCTTATTCTTTGTTCTACTAAATCCAACTTATCTAAAAATTCACTATTATGTGCGGGGCTAAAACTATAAGGGCTGTAATCATTGCGATTACTTTGCATAATCTTTTCTAAATGTGCTTTTTCTTTATATGCTGTTTCTAAATCATAGTTTGCAATTTTCTCAATCTCTGCGGCTTTCTCTGTTTCTTGTTGTGTTTTTAATTGTGTCTCTTTTTCTGCGTGCAGTCTGTCTCTTTCTTTATTTAATGCTTCTACTATCTCGCCTGTTTCCTTTCGTATTTTATCCATTTGCTTATAAAATGGCTTTTCTGCTTCCCTTGCTAGAAACTCTGTAGCATTGCTTTTATATACCTCTTCTATATCATGTTTCATATTTGCCAGTATATTTTCTGCATAGTGGTTTCTATCTCTTGGGTTTTCTAGTGAATTTGCCATGTTTAAAAATCTATCTGCTAATCCCTCTTGCTGTTGATTAAAGGTAAATTCATGTCCTTTCATAATCTTTCTTTCATTTGTCATAAATTCTGCATAGCTGTCTATATCTTTGGAATCTGCATTGATTTTTTTTAATAGCTCTTGTTGTCTTGGCTCAAGTAATAAGGCTTCTTTGATAGGCTTTTCAAAATCTGCTAGTTCATCATCTGGGATTTCTATGTATTTTCTGCCATTCTCATTTACTTCGTATGGTTTTGTTTGTGGTATAATGTTGTTAGAGTTTAAAGGCAGAGTCTCGCCTTTTGTGAAAGAAGCAGAGTTGCTACCTTGCTTCTCACTCTGCAATTTAGAATTATCAAACGCAGTTACTACCCATTTATTTTCACCGATTTTTACACCATTTTCATTCCAACCTATATTTAAGCCTACTTTATAATCTCCCAAAGTGATATTATAGCCATTATGCGTTTTTACTACTTCCCCATCTTGTATAATCTTATCCAGCTCTTTTGCCATGTCCTCAAACTCATCGCCATGCTTTTCAATAATCTTAGCAAGTCCCCAGCCTTTAGCTTCTTTGCCTTTGCCTGTTACTTCTCCCCAAACTAAATCAATATCCCCTAATTCTTTACGATGAAATGCCCCTGCAACTTGTCCTTTATACTCGCCCTTAGCTCCGCTTTCTTTATGTGCTTGTGCTTCATTTATGAGTTTTTGTATAGCAGTCTCGCCGCTGTGATAATGTTCTGCATAGTTTGTGCCAAATTCTTTTATGGGTTTAATATCATATAGAATCTCTATATCTTCTCTAATAGATTTAAGGTCGCCCGGTAAAGCCAAAATTTCATCATCTTTTATGCCTTTGTTAAAAGAATCAATATTATATATTTTCCCTTTAATATTCCATCTTATAACAGGGTCAAATCTATCAAATAATAATCTTGTTTGTATGAGTTTCCTTGTGTATTCTTTTTCTTTTGTATCTACACTGCCCCACGATTGCTTATAACGAGTTTTATCTACATTATGAAAGCTAAAAGGATTTTCAAAGTCAAAATCTGCTTCTTTAAGTGCTTTTATTTCGTCTTTTTCTGCGAATAGGTTTTGCTTCATTAATACTTGTTTTAATTGGTCAAAGTCATTTAGAAATGCGTTCATTTCATTATTGGCTTTGTGTGTTATATCTGCTCTTTGTTTATATAATTTATCTTTTTGTTTTTGTGTTTTTGCATTCTCAATTTGTTTAGTTATAAATTCTATGGTAGGCATATATTTTTCATAAATTGCTTTCACTTCCGCCCTTTTTGTATCTGGCATTGGTGTAGTTTTTAGATTAAGCGGATTTTCTAAAGAGATTCCTAATTCTTTCAATTCTTGTAATTCCTCGTTTGCTTCTTGCTGTATTTTTGCTAGTCGTTTTTCTTCCTTTATGATTTGTGCGTGTTTATCTTTTATGAGTTCTTTATCATTTGCCTTTATTGCTTGTTCTAGACTCTCTTTAAGTTTTTGTATATCTTTGTTTGCATATTTTATTGTTGTTAGCTTGTCATAAGCCCTTTGTGCTTCTTGTAATATTTGAAATTCGTCTAGTTGTTGTTTTGTTATAGGGTCTTTTTGGTTAGTTTGCTTAGATTCTATTTCTTTATGTCTTTGTAGTAATTCCTTTGTTTCACCTACACTTTTTCCGCTTTTTCGTGCTTGTTTAACTATTTCTTGCGGGGTTTTTAGCTTGGTTAGCAGATTTTTTTTAAATGCTGGGATAGAATCTGTCATTTCTGCTATTATTATAAAATAATTTTTATGTTACTATCTGTATTATAGGCATAACTTGTCCCCTGCAATGATTTTACACATTTTGCAAATTCATCTAGTTCAAAAACTTTTTTAAGGAAAGATTCACTTTCTATGATAGCTTTTTCTTGTAGTCCTTGTGTTATTTTAGATACTCTTAAAGCTTGTTCTAAGGAATAATCATTGCTCTTTAATATTGCTTCAAGATTAGTTAAATTATCCAATTTTCTTTCAAGGCTTTTTAAATGTTTTTCGTATGCTAACTTGGATTTTTTAAGCTCGACTAATTATTTTTTATATTCTTTATTTGTGTGCTTTGTGGTATAATGCCCTTAGAGAACGGCACTTGATTTGTCTCTGTGAATGCCCCAGTTGTCGGTAAGGCTTCCGCATTTTTTGCTTCATGTATCACTTTTCCATTCTTTAGCTTATTTTGTATTGTTTTATCGGTTTTTTTGGTGAGTTGCTAATAATAGTTATATGTGTATCAAAATCTTTTCCTATACTCGTGAGGTATAAATCATCCTTTATTTGTTTAGCAAAAATAAACTCGCTTTCATCTTGTATTGCAATCTGTGGTTTCTCTAAAGTCTCTTTTATTTGTGGTATATATTTTTCTCTACCTTTTTCTATATTCACTAACACCAACCCAAGCCGCTAAAATCACAATCAAAACAAAATTCACATCCATAACCAAATCCTTTCAAACTTATGATAGAATACAAACATTGTATAAGTTAATCACCCCCCCCCCCCCTTCGTTTTCTTTTAAAAGGGTTTGAAAACAGAAGTCTTAACCGATTAGCTTATACAAAGCGACTGCATAAAATACAATCTGCAAAGACAAAGCTATCATTCCAAAAAATCTTTAAGTTGTCTTTAATTTATCTTTTATCTATTTTCTATTAAACATTATAACAAGCTATTTCTAATCTCCATATTCAGTTAAAGGGCAATATTCTGCTGACACGACTATAACTTAATATCTAGCAAAAAGATTCTATACCACTACGCCTTAACCTCACAATTAAGAATCTTTTCTATTAGAATCTTTTTCACTCATAAACTTATGCAAGTCATCATATTCTTGCTTTGTGAAAAAGCGGGTTTTGCCAACAGGCAGTGCGTTTAGATTGATAAACCCATAGCTAACTCTTCTTAAGTCCAGCACATTCGCATTAAAATGTGCGAAAAATCTACGCAACTCTCGATTTTTGCCCTCGCTGATACGCACTTTTAGCTTTGAGATTGAAGCGCTTTTTATAATCTCATATTCCATAGGCATAAACCCCATTGTCTTTATCTTGCTTAGTCTATGCCCCCCTGCCTTTGCATTCTGCAATGTTAAGCCCTCTTCCATTGCCTTTATCATCTGCTTTGTAATATGAGAATCTATTTTAAGAATGTAGGTGCGTGGCAGGTTTGAGTGCATGAGTTTGCTTACAACTTCCTTGCTATCACTCAATATCAAAAGCCCCTCACTTGCAAAGTCAAGCCTACCAACAGGCATAAAATGTGCGTATCTAGCATTTAAGCTATCATAGATAAGCTTTCTCCCATAAGAATCTTTTTTACTTACAATCTCACCCTTTGGCTTGTGATACACGATTGCCGTGTAGTTTTGCTTTTTGGCATAATGCAGCATTTTTCCATGTATGAAAATCTTAAATTCTTTCATGGCGGCATGTGGATTTTGCAGGGCTATTTGTGGGACTAGAGTTTTTGTTGTCGCTAAAGCATGATTAATCTTTACTGCACCTTCTATTATTAGCCTATCCGCCTCTCTACGCGAATATTTGCTGTGTAGTGCGATAAAATGATTAAGTCGCAAAGTTATCCCTTATAGTATTTTTGCTGACTTTGCATTTTTTGCTTTTTAGCTCTCTCTTGGGCGTTGCTTGGTCGTGTGTTTTTTGATAGATTCTCTTTATTAGTGCGTCTATTGTGCTTGATTTTGGATTTTTATCTCTAGTTAGAGTTTTACCTTTTGTGCCTTTGTTACCTTTTGTTTTCGCTTCCTTTTTAGATTCTAGAATCTCTTGTTTTTGGACTTCTAGGGCTTCCTGCTTTGTTAGTCCTATTTTTACATGTTCTCGTAGATAGACAGATAAAAGTCTTAAAATGAGTTGGGCTGAATCTGTCTTATCTTTTATGCTCTCATAAAGATTTATCGCTTCATCTGATACCTTTGTGTTTAAAAGCGTGTTTATCATCACATCGCTGCTTACACTTGGCACTTCATAAAGCTCAAATTTTGCGTTTGTTTCATTCTGTATCTTCTTTAAATCTTTATACTCAAGCGGTGTAGCAAGAGTAATGGCAACACCCTTGCTACCAGCCCTGCCTGTGCGTCCTATCCTATGCACATAAGATTCTATATTTAAAGGTATATGATAGTTGAAAACATGACTTACATTGCGTATATCAAGCCCCCTTGCAGCGACATCTGTGGCGACTAGAATGTCTGCTTCCTTACCTTTAAAGGCTTGGACTGAATCTCTACGCATGCGTTGGTCCATATCGCCATGTAATGCAGTGCTTTTATAGCCTTTATTTTGCAAGTAGCTATTGACTTCATCGGCTTCTTTTTTTGTGCGGATAAAGATGATACTTTTGCTTGGAGATTCTGTATCTATTAGCCTTGTTAGGGCTTCATTCCGTTCATTTTCATTGATGATATAGTAGCGTTGTGCTATATCTGAATTTGTCGTGCTACTTGATTGAATCTTAATATGCACGGGATCATAGAGAATCTTATCTGCTAATTGTTTGATTCTAGCTGGCATTGTGGCTGAAAACAGCAGGGTTTGTGCGTTATTTGGAATATATTGAAATATCTCTTCAATATCATCGATAAAACCCATATCAAGCATCTCATCACTTTCATCAAGGACCACAACATTTGGTGCGAAGTTTTTTAGTCGCTCATTTTTTAAATGATCTAGCAATCTACCCGGCGTTGCGATTAGGACTTGTGGCTTTTTCTCTATCAATTCAAGTTGTTTTTTAACACTTTGTCCGCCATACACACACACTGTTTTTGTCTTTAAAAACTTGCCTAACTTAAAGACTTCATCGCTAATTTGCATAGCAAGCTCTCGTGTAGGCGTAATCACCAAGGCTTCAATGGAGCTATCGTTTTTCAAACTATGGAGAATAGGCAGGGCAAACGCTGCGGTCTTGCCTGTGCCTGTCTGGGCTTGTGCGATAACATCTCTACGCTCAAGTATGGGTGGGATAGCTCTCTCTTGTATAGGGCTTGGTGTAGTAAAACCTGCCTCTTTAATGCCTTTTAACACTTTGTCTTTCAAGCCTAAAGCTCGAAATGAATCTAGCACACTCAATTTATCTTGTGTATTGTCTTGTGCTTTTGTCTCTTTTTTATTCATTAAACGCTCTTTTTGTAAAGTAAATCGTAATTATAGCATTGTTTCTTAACAATATATAGTGTAGTTATTTGTTATTGTGCTTGAATGTGCTGTGTGCGAGAAATTACAAGTAAAACTTTTAGCTTTGAAAATAGCAGAAAGGTGTGCATAAGTAGTGCGTGGTAAGCCAGGATGGAATCTAACTAAAACATAACCATTTATTCATAGAAACAAGCAGTGGCATGTATGCTACGTAAAATCTAGATTCAACCTTAAAGAATTAAATTCTAAATAATGAATTGTTAATTTTTGACTTACCTTAGATACAACTAGTTTATACCATATAATTATACTTCAACACAAACTCATGACAAGAGGGCATATAGCATAGACATTTTGTTGGCATGAACTGATTGATATTAATGCAAAGCAACCTTTCATTTAAATAATTAAAAGCGTTGTTGGTATGTTTGAAGCCTATAAATTTCCACAAATATAAATTGGTATTTACAAAGCCTCATTTAAGAAGTTTATGCGTGCAACTATGTTTAGAGAGTGTTTGAAAGTAAAGATATAATCCACATCTCATTATTCAAACCCAAAATCAATAAAAATTTAACCTTACTTTGCTTTTTCCTTTTTCTCTTTATCCTTTAGGCTCTCGTATTTTTCACCACTTAGATATTCTAAAGCTTTACGCACGACGGTTACAACCGTGTCAATGCCACCTGCAAGGCTAAATAGCCAATATCTATGATGATATAGCCATTCTAGCTCTTTGCCCCTTTTATCATCTTCGTTATTAATAGGTCGCACTAGAAGCTGTGCTATGTCTAATTCTTGATGAAAAATATAGGATTGCAAGGCATCTGTGAAGTAGTCATGAAACACTCTTGAGTTAAAAATATCTTTAATCTCATCTATAGAATCTATTAATTTATCCATTGTTTTATAGTTAAATTTTTCTAGCTCATTCTTGCGATTTAGCTCTTCTATCTCTTGTAAAAACTCGACTAATTCTAAGAATACACTCTCAACTTTTTCTTGTTGTAACTCGCCATAATCAATCCAATTTTGACAAATCTCAATGGCTTTTTCCATATTCTTTTTTGCATGTGCTTTACTCGGGGCTTTAAGCTTTAGTGGCTTTTTCTTTACCTTTGGCACCAAAGCACAAGCTTCTTTAAAAGGCATTTCAATCGTCCCTCTTATCCTTGCTCCACCTTCAGTCGCATTAATCACTTCTATTTTATAAGGTGTATTTGCTATGTCTTTTTCATAGAAGTTTAAAAAGAGTTTCCACACTTCTGTGGTCTCTACTACACCACCACCGCCATATTTTTCCACATAGATTTTATCTTTTTTGGGTTTAATCTCATTTTCACCATATACCGCACCTTTAGAGTGACTTGAGCCATCTTCACCAAAGGCTAAATCCTGCCCTATGATAATGCAGCGTTTAAACTGCGAATGCACGACTAATTCATACGCCATATTTGCCGCACTCATGCCAATGCCAAGATAGCCATATTCATAGAAATTAAAAAGTGTCGTATAACCAAATGGGCGGAAGCTAAACTGCTTTGTGCCTTTTTGTATCGCATGTATAGTGTCCTCATGCACGATTGAAGTAAGGGAGAAAATCACATCTTCTTGTGCCTCCATAGGTGTATCTGTGTAGAATTTCGCACTCTCTTTCACTCTCTCTAAAGAGAACACAATATCTGGCTTTATACCATGCTTTGTAAGCACGGGAAAACTCGCATCAATGCAAAAAAGTGTCGCATAAGGAGCGATTTCTTTCAATGTATCAAGCTGTTTATAAAGGCTTGGTCCTGTGGAGACAATGATGGCTGTATCTCTGCCTTTAAGCTTACCATGGATTTCTACAAGGCTTGGGGCATAGAGTGAATATTTCATATTTTCAATATGCTGCTTTATCCCAACGATAGCATCTTTTGTATCATTGCCTACACTTATTACACCATGCTCGATGGCGGCTACAAAGTCCTTATTAATTCTTAGAATCTCTTCGCTATATTTTTCATAATAGCCATTTGGTAGCAACAAATCATAGACTTTAGAATACACTTTAGAGAATTTATCCATATCAAAAAGGGAGTTAATCATATTGAAATTACATTGTGGAGAATGAAGTAAAATCAGTCGATTACTTAGAATCTCTTCACTAAAATCAATGAGATTTAGCACAATACAAATAATCTCTAATTCTGGCTCAATCACTACAATGCGTTTTAGAATCTCGCTGCCAAGCATCATGCGATATAAGATTCCATTCCCTAAACCATAGGCGTATAAATAGGGATAATAGCGATATATTTCATAGCTTTTTAACACCTCTAGATTCTCTTGCAAGGGATCGCCTTTATAAAGCGGGATATTATTTTGCAATTCAACAATATTAAAGTTCGCACTATCATTTCCCATAAAGACTTCATATTGCGTATTTGTTTCTATTTTTAAGAGATTGTAGAAAAGAAGCGGATCTCGCATGCTTAATGCGTGCAGGTTTCTCTCATAAATGGAGTTTTCATTAATCTGTGTTTGTGCTTTTTGTGGCTCTGAATCTTGCATGATTGTGCTAAGTGGTTTGCATGCTGCTTCTTGTAATTCAGTTTCTTTTATTTCGCTTTTTTGTGTTTTATTTGTTTTTAGCTCATTTGTTTGTGATTTAGCTTTTTGTGTTTTAGCCGCTCTTAACTCACTTTTTTGTGATTTATTTGTTTTTAGCCCACCTTTTTTTGACTCACTCGTTTTTACTTCGCTATTTTGTGCTTTGGTCGTTTTTAGCTCATTTGTCCGCACCTTAGCGTTTTGTGTTGTCTTGTTTTGCACTTCTTTTTTTGTGCTTTTTTGTGTGTCTTGTGTGTTTTTTGTTTGCCCTTTTTTTGCCATCTCTTCCTCATTGCATGATTTTATGATAAAACAAGATGATATTATAATATATTTTTGTAGATTATCAAATATAGGCTTTTAATGATAGCTTATGCACTCTTATCCCATTTTGACTTTTTGTCGTTTCAAACATGGAATCTAGTTTATATTTTGTTGTTTAAGCACATAAGCTGTGATATAGATTCTAAAATATCGGTTATATGCGTTGTCTTTTTGTTGCTTTTAAGTGAGTTTTTGTTTCGGTCATGTATTATATATACACTCCCTCACAAAAAAACTCAACAACACTTAAATTCAATCAAAAATACTGCCGCATTGCATTCCCTTGTCATGTTGCCCCTTATTGTCATGTTGAGCGTAGCGAAACATCTCTACTTGCATAAAGCTAGATTTTTCGGCTAAAGCCTCAAAACGACAAGCCGACTCTCTGTGCGGTAACTTGAAATTTAGGCTATACCCCTGTGTTTAAGATTTTTGATGAATTTTTGCGGTTTTCGAACGAAAAGCGAAGGGAGTGTATTATACATACATGATCGGCTTTGAGTGCAGAATCCGCAAAAAGCAGCACAAAAGATAAACGCACTGCATTTACGCTTTGAGGCCGTATTTAAATATCGCATATAACCTCACCGAAACACACAAAACAAACCGAGTAAAAGCATTCACTTTAATAGCCTTCATAGATTCTAAAAATAGTAAAAGTTTTAGAATCTTGTGAGTTTTATCCATAGTATTGATTGATGGCAGGGTTATTTTAAAGCCAACTTTAATTAATAACTAAACCTTAATGAAAGGAAATCATGTATTTTCACATTCAAAATAGAAACTATAAAACCGCATTTATGCTTATAAGTGCTATATATATGCTGAATGCTACTTTATATGCTAGAGAAATTGCTGCTTACAATAAACATCATATTGCACTATCAAGCGATAATGACGCATATTTTGAGCCTACAAATTACGATAGATACTATACAGCTGGGCATAATCTTAGTTACACCTCAAAAGAATGGCAGAATAGTCCGCTTGCATATACTGCATTATTTTCTAGGCTTTTTAAGAAAGATTTGGCAAGCTCTTTTAGCATTGGCATAGGGCAAGAAGTCTATACGCCCTCCGCCCGTTTTGCATTAAATCCACCTGCAAATGACGCCCCTTATGGCGGCTATCTCTATCTCAACACCATGATACAAAATCGCACAGATAATTTTTTAGAACAGCTTGAGTTAAATATCGGCATGGTGGGCAAGGCTGCGCTAGGTAAAGAAGCACAGGATTTAATACATGAATTAATCAACTATTATCCTTTAGCAGGTTGGGATCATCAGGTTAGAAATGAATTTGTCTTGAATGCGTATTATAAAGCAATGTATCGCTTTGATATTATCTCAAATATTTTTGATATACTGCCCTATGGAGTTATAGCCCTTGGTAATGCAAATACGCATTTAGAGCTTGGTGCAAAAATGCGTGTTGGTTATGGTTTGCATGGGGATTTTGGAATACAAAAAGCTACTTCAAATCATATAGGCTCAATGAGTTTGAATGATGATTTTAGATTCTTTTTGTAAAACTTTTACATATAAAGCTTTTTTCTCAAAAACTCTCTATCATAGGATCTTCATCAGGCATATTTACTCGATAGTTCTCTTACAAGTTTCACTAAGGATATTGCATTCTCACGCGGTAAATCTTTAATCATGCCATGTCCAAGGTTAAAGATATGCCCAGAATTACGCATAACTTCAAGGATAGAGATAACCCCCTCCTTCATAGAAGAATAGTCATAAAGCCTTGCGGGCTCAAGATTACCTTGCAATACAAAGCGATCGCCTGCCTTTTCTTTTGCCTCTTTCATATCAATCTGCCAGTCAATGCCTAATACATCAAACTTGCCGTGAAGAGATTCTAAAAATGCACCGACACCGCGAGGAAATGCGATAAGTGGAATTTGTGGAAATGTAGCCTTAAGATAATTTGCAATATCCTGCAAATAAAACCAGCCAAACTCTAAATATTTGCTTTTTTCTAACGCATTCGCCCATGAGTCAAAAAGCATAACTGCATTTGCCCCAGCTTTTATCTGCATACTTAAATATTGCTTTATCTCATCTGTGAGTTTTTGTAATAAAGCGTGTAAGAGTTTTGGATTTTGATACAACATTTTTTTACTTTTTTCATAGCTTTTACTGCCATGTCCCTCTATCATATATGTAGCAAGGGTCCATGGCGCTCCACTAAAGCCAATCAATGCTTTATCTTTTGCTAATCTTTTTCGCACAGAATCTACGCATTCATACACATAGGAAAGTCTAGTATGTGCGTTTGACTTTAGCATACCTAAACTCTCTTCATCAGTAATTGTTTGTAAAAATTGTGGTCCAAACCCCTCTTTAAACTCTAAAGGAAGCCCCATTTCATAAGGAATAACTAAAATATCGCTGAATAAAATCGCCGCATCCACATCTAAAATATCGATAGGTTGTAGTGTAACCTCTGTGGCTAAATCCACTCTTTGACATAAATCAATAAAATTTTTAGCCCTCTTTCTTGTCGCTTTGTATTCATCTAAATAGCGTCCTGCTTGTCTCATCATCCATATAGGTGTATAGGGCGTTTTTTTTCTCAAACATGCGTCAATAAAAATCATTTAGAATCCTTAGTATAGCATTTGACATATTGTAATGTGTGAATATGTGTAGGCGGTTAATATAATAGACATTGTTTTTCAAGCAACTAATCAGAATCTTCATAAAATATCTCTTAGGTAGCGATCGGATTCTTTACCTATTTGCTAGTATTGATAAAAATCTTAATGCAGGCATACTATAGATAATACATCGTAACAAATACAAAAATATTTGCTATAATACGCGGATATTTTACAAAATCTTGGAGAAACAAGGTGAATCAAAAATTAGAACTTATGGGGCATGTTATCGCTGGATACCCCGACACACATTCATGTATTCGTGCGGCAACGGGGATTTTGCGGGGAGGTGCAACATATTTGGAAGTGCAGTTTCCATTTTCTGATGGTAATGCAGATGGCGTATTAATACAAAGTGCGAGTGATTATAGTTTGCGTCATGGATTTATCCCTCAGCATGGATTTACCATTATTGATACACTTGTGAAAAATACTTCAAAGCGCATACTTGCAATGACTTATGCAAATATTGTATTGCAGTATGGAGTAAAAGAGTTTGTGAGTGATCTTGCAAAATGTGGTGCTTATGGTGTTATTATCCCAGATTTTGGCTTTGGTGAAGAAGATTTTGGCATGAGGGAGTTATGCAGGGAACACAACATATATTTTATTGAGTTAATCGCTCCGCTTACATCACAAAAGCGTGTGAGAGAAATCGCAAGTCAAACACTCGCGCCATTTCTTTATGTCATTGCACGCAATGGATTAACAGGGGGTCAAACACTCATCAATAGGGAAGTTCTTGAGTATATAGAAGATGTGGCTGAAATCTGTGCATTAGAAGAAAAATCAATTATGGTTGGTTTTGGTATTAATCATGCAAGTCAGCTTACCTTATTGCAACATAAAGTTTATGGTGTTGTTGCGGGGAGTTATTTTGTTGATATTATTAATAAGAATCAAGATAGCGAGAATCTTTTGGAGATTTTACAAGATTCCACGCAAAAGCTTTTAGCGTGTGAGTAGTTCTATCCCTTTATGCAGTGCATCTTCACCGCACGATGAAGAATAAAAATGAATTATTTGAATTTGGAGGTGCTGAATCGGCAGTTATTATATAATTTACGCAAATAGCATACAATATGCAAATTTCTACAAAATGGATATGAAATGACAGAAAAGAAAAATAATGAACTCAAATTTATGTTTATTGTGCTAGTTGTAGCATGTGTGCTATTTGTGTATGATGTGGAGTTATATGGCGATGTGTTTCAATTTTTAGCACTTTATTTGGGCATTATTATTTTAGTGTATGAAAAAAATATAAAACGCGTGATTATGCTATCTATTGCAGCTGCCTTTGTTGTTGGCGTTGTTTATGCGATAAAATTTGGGTTTATGCAGTTGGCATCTCATAATACAGAATATGCTTCAATATCACTTCGCCCATACGCATTTAATGGGACACCTAGCATATATGATTATAATGGTTTTCCAAGCGGACATACTGCCGCGGCATTTATTGCCGTGGGATTTGCCTTGCGATTTTATAGCAAAAGATGGATTATATTTTTAGCCCTACTTGCTATCTTAGTGCCACCATCAAGGGTGCTAACACTATGGCATACGACTATACAGGTTATTGCTGGTGGGATTTTTAGCTTAGTTATAACTTATAGCGTTCTTGTTGTATTGCAAAAGATTCCATATTTTCGCAATGCGTAATTAATATATAAGGAAAGTTATGGATTCTAATGGTATTTTATTTCAATTTAGCTCTTTTGGGGAGAGTCATGGCGAGGGTATTGGTGGCATTGTGAGTGGTATGCCATCTGGCATAACTATTGATTATGCGTTTTTAGAATCTGAGATTGCAAGAAGAAAGGGCGGGTCCAAGTTTGCAACACCAAGAAAAGAAGATGATGCTTTTCAGATTCTAAGTGGTGTATTTGAGGGCAGAAGCACAGGGACTCCCATTGGCTTTTTTATCCCTAATATGAATGTGCGTAGCAAAGATTATACAAAGATTAAAGATGTGTTTCGCCCATCTCATGCTGATTTTACCTATTATCATAAGTATGGACATAGAGATTATCGTGGTGGTGGCAGAAGTAGTGCTAGAGAGAGTGTAGCGCGAGTGCTTGCTGGTGGGTTAGCAAAGCTGCTTTTAAGGGAGTTTAATATTGAGATTCTAAGTGGTATTACGCATGTAGGTAACATAGGCACAGCTAAGAAGAATTTTAGTCGAGATGATTTTATGAGTGCTAGAGAGAGTGCTATATTCGCCCTTGATAAAAGTAAAGAAGAAGCCATGCAAGAAGAGATTTTGAGTGCAAAAGCAAAGGGTGATAGTGTGGGTGCAAGTGCTTTATTCTCTGTTTTTAATGTGCCTATTGGACTAGGAGAGCCGCTTTCCTATAAACTTGATTCTATACTTGCAAGGGATCTTATGGGGCTTAATGCGGTAAAAGCAGTAGAGATAGGCAGCGGTATAGAATCTACAAAGATGTATGGCTCTCAAAATAATGACTATATGGATAAAAATGGTTTTATGAGTAATAATTCTGGTGGGATTTTAGGTGGTATCTCAAATGGGAATGACATTATCATTAAAGTGCATTTCAAGCCCACGCCTAGCATATTTTGTGCGCAAAAAACAATAGATATATATAATAATGAAGTAGATATAAAGTTGCAAGGCAGACATGACCCATGCGTTGGTGTAAGGGGTAGTGTAGTGTGTGAGAGTATTGTTGCCCTTGTCTTGGCTGATATGTTGCTACTTAATATGAGTGCAAAACTAGAGAATCTTAAAAAGATTTATGGGTGAGTTTAGTTTATTGAACGACTATTCCACGAAATACATGCCCCTATATGATTATGGAGCATGTAAGGTCTTGTTATACTCCATACTGCAGCTATTTTAAATCTTTTATAAACAATCCTTTGAATATTTATTTAAATTTTATATGTTGTCATTATTTGTCTTAATTTATGTATTTTTACTCATTTTACTTCTCACAATTATAATAATATCCTCGCAATTAACGAATTTTTACAATATTCATTTTTGTTAATAAATCGTTTTTTTTTTTTTGTATTATCACGCAATTTTGAATTTAGGAGTTTTTATTATGGGTTTTTTAGATACACTCAAACGCAACAAGCCTGCACGCAAAAAAGATATTTTGAAGTTAATAGACTTTAACAAAGATTATAGTGAGCTTATCTTGCGTGCCTTAGCTGATCCAAATGGTTTAGGAAAGCTTGATGCTATGATGCATAATGCCTATATGCCAAGGCATTACTGGGAGATTTTTCATCAAATGTATGTGTATGGCAATGCTTACAGCAACGATGGAATAGCACAAAGGGAAATTTGCATTGATTGTGGTGGGCATATTGGTGTATTTACAGATGTTGCCCTGCATTGCGGTGCGATTGTATATGTCTTTGAGCCAAACAAATATCTTTTTGCTTTTTTACAGAACAAATATAGGGATAACCCAAATGTGATATTACATAATCAAGCGGTTTCAAATAGAAATTACCAAACGCAATTTTTGATTGATGAATGTGGTGAATTGTCGCAGGGAAATCGCATTGTAGAAAGCGTGAATCATACGCAAAAATCCTATGAAGTAGAAGTCATTGACTTAAGTCAATATATTAAAGAGCATATCCTGCCAAAGCACAACAAGATAAGTTTTTTAAAGCTTGATGTGGAGGGAAGTGAATTTGACATTATGGAATCTTTACTAGGACAAGACTTACATAAATATATAGGCTACATTGCTTGTGAGACGCACGAAAGATTCTTTAGTGATGGGGAAGAAAAACTAGCAAAACTTAAACAAAGCATAGAAGAAAAATCCGCAAAAAATGTGTTTTTGGATTGGATTTGATTCTATGCTTTTAGTATTTTCTTATGTTTTGCCTTCATGGCAAAAATAGACCAATTAAAGCTTTTAAGATTCCAAACTATAAAAACTAGATACGGAAAGTTTTTACAAGCAATAAAATCTTCTTAAAATATATGAGATTCTATTGTCCTGCCAATTAGATTCTATTTCATTAAAGTGGATTTAGAATCTAGCTATTAACTTCAGCTAAAACAGCTAAAAACTACAACGCAAATAAATCACTAAATTCATTAAACGCCATAGATTCTAGCTTGGCTTGATTTTCACACACTGCCTTAATCTGTTCGCATTTTTTGGGGCTAAGTTTTAGGGCGATATTGCGTTCAAACTTCGCCACTAACACAGGGATACCCTCACTTCTTCGGCGTTTATGCCCGATAGGATACTCTACTTCCACCTTTTCGCTCTTGCTGCCATCTTTGTAGAAAATCTGCACCGCATTAGCGATTGATCGTTTATCCGCCTCTAAATACTCGCGTGTATAGCGATCATCGACTTCTACTACCATTTTATTCCGCAAGGCGTCAATGCGTGTATCACTCGCCACAGAGTCTTCATAATCTTCAGCGGTTAGTCGCCCAAACACAAGCGGCACAGCCACCATATACTGAATGCAGTGATCCCTATCAGCAGGGTTTGCAAGCTCGCCGACTTTGTTAATGATTCTATGTCCAGATTCTTGAGTGGTGATTACAATTTTTTCAATAGAATCTAGTCTGTCTTTGACTTCATTATGCAGTTTCAACGCGCATTCTACCGCCGTTTGCGCGTGGAATTCCGCTGGGAAGCTGATTTTAAACAGCACATTTTCCATTACATAGCTGCCAAATTCTTGCGGGATAGTGAGCTTTTTGCCTTTCATTTTCACATCTTCAAATCCCCAAAACTCCGCACTCAACGCACTTGGATAGCCCATTTCTCCGCTTAAGGCTTTCAAGGCTAGATTTACGCCCCTTGAGCTTGCATCTCCTGCCGCCCAGCTTTTGCGTGAGCCTGTGTTTGGTGCGTGGCGATATGTCCGCAACGCCCCGCCATCAATGAATGCGTGGCTTACTGCGTTTCGCACTTCTTCAAAGCTCCCACCAAGCATAGCACACGCCACAGCAGTAGAAGCGATCCTAACAAGCAGCACGTGGTCTAGCCCCACTTTGTTAAAGCAGTTTTCTAACGCTAACACACCTTGAATCTCGTGAGCTTTAATCATCGCACTTAGCACATCTTTGACTTTCAAAGGCTCTTTGCCTTCAGCAATATTTTTGCGGCTTAGATAGTCAGCTACCGCCCAAATCGCCCCTAGATTATCGCTTGGGTGTCCCCACTCTGCAGCTAACCAAGTGTCATTAAAATCAAGCCACCTAACCATTGCTCCTACATTAAACGCCGCTCGCTCTGGCTCTAGCTGATAGCTAGTCCCCGGGATCTTTGCTCCCAAAGGGCGAAACTCCGCGCCCTCAACAACAGGTCCTAGAAGCTTTGTGCAAGCTGGAAAGTTTAATGCCAAAAGTCCGCAGCCTATGGTATCCATAAGGCAGTATCTCGCTGTATCATAGGCTAAAGGGGAGTTAATTTTATACTCCAACGCATAGCGCGCAATTTTTGTTAGCAGCTCATCAAACTCCGGTCGTTTGGTATCCAATGTTCCCATATCGGCACTCATTGTGTTCTCCTTGTAGTAAAGTTAAAAATTATGTCCGCCTTGCCTTTGCGGTTAAAATCGCGGATTCTGCGTTCGCCAACTTCGGCACTACCGCTTAAGGTAGCTTCTCGTTGGCTCACTTGGTGCAGACGAAGTCAAACCCGTCTAACGCAAAAACCACGATTTTTCCTCGCAAAATCAAGGCGTAGCAGAAAATTTTCAAATCAAATAACTCTGCTATTTATGTTATTTTAGAATCTAGATTCTAGATTCACCGCCACTGATTGCCAAGCCAAATAGTTAGATTCCCACTCGGCAAAATACAAACCATCTAAGTAGCAAAACCGCACTCCTAAGCGTTAAAGATTTTGTGATGATTTTGTGGGTTGTCAAGGCGTGGGCGAAGGGATTTACCTTGAGTGGTAATGAGCAAGCCCACGCCGCAGACTCCCGCAAAAGCACGCAAAAGATTAACGCTTATCCATAGGGATAAACGCTTTGTTTTCTGGTCCTGTGTATTGCGAACTAGGTCTAATTAACTTATTATTCCCCCTTTGCTCAAAAATATGTGCCAGCCACCCTGCCGTGCGTGAAAAGATAAAAATCGGCGTGAAATACGGCGTGGGAATCCCCATAAAGTGATACGCACTTGCGCTATAAAAATCAAGATTAGGGAAAAGCTTCTTTTGCTCCCACATTACCTTTTCTATCGCTTCACTTATGGGGTATAGCCCCTTTGTGTCTTTCACATCATCACTCAATTTTTTACTCCACGCCTTAATCACCACATTTCGTGGGTCTTTCTCCACATATACGCGATGTCCAAAGCCCATAATCTTATCTTTTCTAGCAAGTTTGTCTAAAATCCCCTGCGTTGCTTGCTCTGGTGTTTTAAACTCCTCTATCAAATCCATCGCCGCTTCATTCGCTCCGCCGTGCAGTGGTCCCCTTAACGCCCCAATCGCCCCTGTGATTCCCGCATACACATCAGACATTGTCGCAGTAATCACCCTTGCGGTAAATGTAGAGGCGTTAAACTCGTGTTCTGCATACAGGATTAGACTAGCGTGCATAGCCTTTACCCATAGCTCTTTTGGCTCTTTTTGGTGCAGGGATTCTAGGAAATACCCGGCGATAGAATCTTGCTTAGATTCTGTGCTTATCTCCTTGCCGCTTGTGTGATAATGATGCCAGAAAGTCAGCACACTTGGGAAAATCCCTAAAAGCCTTGTGCCAATTCTCTGCTGATTTGGAAAAGATGCTTTAAATACATCATATTCTTCAGGCTCTAAGCAGCCAAGCGTAGAACAAGCTGTCCGCATAATATCCATAGGGTGTGCGTCTTTTGGCAGAAGCTTTAGCACTTCTTTTAGCTCTTTTGGTAAGCTTCGTGCGGCTATTAGCTCCTTTTTGAACGATTCTAGCTCTGCCTTATTAGGAAGCTTTTCTTTTAATAGCAAATATGCCACTTCCTCAAACTCACAATGCTCGGCTAAATCATAAATATCATATCCTCTGTAATTTAGCCCGTGTCCTGTGCCACAAGTGCAGATAGCGGATTCTCCTGCGCTTATCCCTGCTAAGCCGCCGACTTTTTTTGCCACTTTTTCCGTTGGTGCTGCCATTTTCTATCCTTTTCTTTAGATTTAGTGTGGTTATTTTTTGCTTTTAAAGAGTGTATCGAGCTTTTGCTCATACTCGTGGTAGCCAAGCATTTCATACAGCTCATCGCGTGTTTGCATAGAATCTATGCTATTTTTCTGTGAGCCATTGTTGATAATATCTTTGAAAACCGCTAATGCCGCCTTATTCATCGCCCTTGCTGCTGATAGGGGGTAAAGCACCATAGAGATTCCTACATTTGCTAGCTCATCTTTTGTGAAATAAGGCGTCTTGCCAAACTCTGTGATATTTGCTAGCACTGGCACTTTTATCACATCAGTAAATTGCTTATACTCTTCTAGCGTGTGGATTGCCTCAGCAAATATCATATCCGCCCCTGCTTCTACATAAGCTAACGCCCTATCAATCGCTGCGTTTTGCCCCTCACTTGCGTGGGCATCAGTCCTTGCCATTACCACAAAACTAGAATCTATTTTTGCGTCCATCGCCGCTTTTATCCTATCACACATCTCTTCTTTGCTTACAAGCTCTTTATTTGGGCGGTGTCCGCAGCGTTTTTGCGCGACTTGGTCTTCTATGTGGCAGCCCGCTGCTCCACTTCGCGTTAAGTCTTTAATCGTCCTAGCGATGTTAAATGCCCCACCCCAGCCAGTGTCCGCATCTACAAGCAAGGGCAAATCACTCACTGCTGTAATGCGGCGCACATCAATGCAGACATCTTCTAGTGAGCTAATGCCAAGATCAGGCACACCTAAACTCATCGCCGCTAATGCCCCACCGCTTAAGTAAAGAGCCTTTGCGCCGCTTTTTTGTGCCTGTATAGCAGAGTAGGCGTTAATCACACCTATGATTTGCAAAGGATTATTTTCCTTTAATGCTTCTCTAAATTTTTGTCCTGCTGTTTTCATTTTGCCTCCTTTATGGTTTTAGATTTTGGATAGCCAAGATTTGCCAATGCTTTCTCAATCTCTGGCAGCACACTAGAATCTTCAATCGTGCTAGGTATTTTCCATTCATTGCCATCAGCAATATCACGCATTGTGCCGCGCAGGATTTTACCACTTCTAGTCTTTGGTAGTCGTGCTACTACCGCTACAATATGCAATGAAGCCACCGCACCAATCTCTTCTCTCACAAGCTGCACAATGCCTTCGCATAAGCTCTGTGTATCTCTTTCCAGCCCATCTTTTAGCACGACAAAGGCTAGTGGGATCTCGCCCTTTAACTCATTATTTACGCCAATTACCGCACATTCTGCAATATCTGGGTGCTTAGCAATGGCTTCTTCCATACCGCCAGTTGATAGTCTGTGTCCTGCGACATTGATAACGCCATCCATTCGCCCCATTACAAACACATAGCCATCTTTGTCAATGTAGCCACTATCGCCGGTGAGATAGTAGCCCGGATAGTGATTAAGATAGGAGTTTTTATACCTTGTATCATCGCCCCAGATTCCCATTAGACACGCAGGGGGCAAGGGCAGCTTAATCACAAGATTGCCTAGCTTACCAGCCTTGCACTCTTTACCTTCTTCATCTAGGACTTTGAGATTAAATCCGGGCATTGGCTTTGTGGGAGAGCCGGGCTTTACAGGCATTTGCTCTAATCCTAGCGGATTTGCCGCGATTGCCCAGCCGGTTTCTGTCTGCCACCAGTGATCAATCACTGGCTTTTTAACAAGCTTTTCAATCCATTTTAGCGTATCGCTATCGCATCTCTCTCCAGCGACAAAGACTGCCTTAAGTGAGCTAATATCATATTTTTTCAGCCATTCACCTTTAGAATCTTCTTTTTTAATCGCTCTAAATGCCGTTGGTGCGGAGAACAAAATATTGACTTTATACTCTTGCACCACTCGCCAGAATGCTCCCGGATTTGGCGTTTTAACCGGCTTTCCTTCATATACAATAGTCGTGCAGCCATTCATCAAAGTGCCATAGACAATATAGCTATGCCCTACAACCCAGCCTACATCACTTGCCGCCCAAAATACATCGCCGGGCTTTGCGTTATAGATATTATCCATTGACCACTTCATCGCCACAGAATGCCCGCCATTACTGCGGATAACGCCCTTTGGCTTACCAGTCGTGCCAGAAGTATAAAGCACATAAAGCGGATCAGTCGCATCAACAGGCACACACTCAACAGGATCTGTTTTTTCCTCTTCACTTGCCCAATCCACATCACGCCAAGGTAGCATATTCGCCCTCTCTTGTGGGCGTTGCCAAATAAGACAAGTGGTAGGCTTATGGCTAGAGCTTTTTATCGCTTCATCAAGTGTTGGCTTATACTTAATCACGCGAGAGACTTCAATACCACAAGAAGCACTCATAATAACGCGTGGCTTTGCATCCTCAATCCTAGCTGCCAACTCGTGTGCGGCAAATCCACCAAAGACCACGCTATGAATCGCCCCAATCCTAGCACAAGCAAGCATTGCAATCACTGCTTCTGGAATCATAGGCATATAGATAAGCACTCTATCGCCTTTTACCACGCCTTTATTGACTAAGATTCCAGCGGTTTTTGCCACTCTTTTGCGTAATTCTTTATAGGTGTAAGACTTTTTTGTGTCCGTTACAGGCGAGTCGTAATGCAAAGCCACTTGATCACCTCTGCCATTTTCTATATGCAAATCAAGGGCGTTGTAGCAGGTATTCATACACCCACCGACAAACCACCGATAATGATCATTCACAACATCAAGCACCTTATCCCATTCGTGATACCAATGCACTTTTTTAGCAGCTTCTGCCCAGAAGGCTTCTGGATTTTCAATGGATTGTTTATACACTTCTTCATATACCGACATCTATATCTCCTTTAAGTAAGATGAAAGGTTTTTACGCAGATTTGATAGCATGGCTACAAACTGATTCTTATCAAATAAAAATATTTTATGTAAAGAAAAATGGTGATTAACAGAAAATTTATTTTGCGAGAAAGAATTTTGTAATAAAAAAGTTATGATACAAATTTTTATAATATAAAGTGGGTTAAAATTAGAAGCTCTACTTAAAGTATTGAATATTTTTCTACAAAAAATACTATCTAAAACACAAATGCAACACATATCTGTCCTTTATATTCCTACTTTCATAACTTTATTGCTTTTTTATGCCTTTATTCTAATTTATCTAATTTTTAACATTTTTGTCAATAATTGCTTTTTATTTTGTATAAAATTTTTTATTTGTTAAAAATTATCCATGAGAGATATTGTAAGAAAATTGCGATAAATTACCGCTACAACCTTATTTGTCATTGCAAATGATACATATAAAATGGATATAATTTTATGTGATAAAAGGTAAAATTTTATAGTAACATATTGTAACAATATAGAAAAAAGGAATACTTATGTTTGTTGATAGTGTATCAATTTTTATTGGATCTGGACATGGTGGGGCTGGTGCGGTTAGCTTTAGAAGAGAAAAATTTGTCATTCAAGGCGGTCCTGATGGTGGCGATGGTGGTCGTGGTGGTGATGTGTATTTTTTAGTGGATAAAAACACAACTACACTTGCAAAATTTCGCGGACACAAAAAGTTTTTAGCTGGGAATGGAATGCCCGGTATGGGTAAAAATTGCAATGGAAAAAAGGGTAAAGACATAGTCATTAAAGTCCCACCCGGCACACAAATAATTAATGAAGAAAATAATGAAATACTGCTTGATTTACTCATAGATGGAGAGAAAGTAAAATTACTTAGTGGCGGTAAAGGTGGGCTTGGCAATACACACTTTAAAAATGCGAGTAATCAACGCCCAACTTATGCACAAAAAGGACTACCGGGCATATCCTTGCAAGTGCGTTTAGAACTAAAATTAATCGCTGATATAGCCCTTGTTGGATTCCCAAATGTTGGCAAATCAAGCCTTATTTCCACAATCACAAACGCACGACCAAAAATCGCTGATTATGCCTTTACTACGCTTATCCCAAATCTAGGTGTAGTGGATATTGACGATTTGCATTCATTTGTTATCGCTGATATTCCGGGATTAATACAGGGGGCTAGCACAGGCAAAGGGCTTGGCTTACAATTTTTACAACATATAGAACGCACAAAGCTATTACTATTTATGCTTGATTCTTCATATTTTACTATGAATATGGCACAAGATATTGATACAACAATGCCACAAGATTCTGATATAGAATCTTTATTTGCCACACGGGACTTAGCACATAAGTCTTTGCTAAATCAATTTAGTGTGCTTTACAACGAGCTTTTATGTTACGCTCCAAAACTTGCAAATAGATATTATGCGATAGCTTTTACAAAAAGCGATGTGGAGTTATATGAGAGTTTTTGCGACTTTTCTTTTAAACAACACGAAAACTTACAATTGCAAACAAAAGCCTATATTTCACAACCACTGCTTGACTTTATAGAGAATGGAATCTCTATGGATTCTATAAAAGATGATACAAGCAAAGAAGAAAATTGTATCAATAATGAAAAAGGCAAAGGCAACTCATCACTAAAACCCCCGCTTTTCATTCTGCCTATATCAAGTGCTACGCATTGTAATTTAGAATCTCTAAAAACTTTGCTTTACTTTGCATTACAGGGGATTGGGTAAAGCTAGTCATCTTGTGTGGGTTGTAAAGCAGATATGGCATAATAGAATCTAAAATTTATAATATAATTCCTGTCGATTGCAATAGAATCTTGTTGCCTTAGTCTTATTTAGTAAGATTATTACAACAAGATTTGAAAGATTCTAATTTTAAAGGGACTGATATGAAAAGAGTAGTAATATTTTTAAGTCTAGCTATATTTAGCTATGCTGATGTAGCAAGTGATGCGATAATGTGTGATTATGGTGAGAGTTGTTTAAAAAGATATGACACACTTTTAACAAAGCTTTGTGATAATGGAAACAAAGAGGCATGTAATACTTTATCTAAACTTTATTATAATATACATGATTCAAGCAATGGCGACTACTACGCATGTAAAGCGGGTGTTAGCGAAATGTGTCATAGCGATAGTGAAACCACAGATTCAAATAAAAGTGGTGAAACAAAAGATTCTATAAATGATTCCATAAGCAATTCTACAAATAACGAAATCAACACAGAAAAAGAAACACAAACTTGTATAACAGAAGAAGAGAGAATGCAGGGTTGTATGTATAAAGAGATATATAGCTATAATGGTAGTTACGAGTTAATCCCATATAAAAATGGTAAGAAAGAAGGCATAGAAAAAGATTATTATGAAAATGGTAATATTAAAACACAAACACCATATAAAAATGGTAATATGAATATTGATGGTATTTATAAGAGATATTATTGAGAATGGAAAAGTAGAAGGGGAAATGCCATATAAGAATGGAAAAATTGAAGGTATATCAAGGCGGTATTATGAAAATGGTAATCTTGAAACAGAAAGACCATATAAAAATGATAAGAGGGAGGGCGTAGAAAAATGGTATTATGAAAATGGTATGCTTTGGTGGGAAGCAGCATGGAAAAATGGTAGGCTTCATGGAAGTAGTAAGCAATACTATGAAAATGGCAACATTCAATTAGCAACCACATACTCAAATGGTAAAAAACAAGGAATACAAAAATGGTATTATGGAAATGGAAAATTAGTGGCTGAGATTCCATTCTTAGATGATAAGGCAAATGGAATCATAAAATACTATACCCTTCAAAATAAACTCGTGCAAGGGAAATATGTAACAGAACATAAACTTTTATGGCAAATCACCGCTCAAAAAGGAAAACTTGTAAATGGAAAATGTATGAGTGGTAAAGCTCTTACAAACTCACATTTAACAAAAGTTAAAAACGACATCGAAAAAGATGAAATAAATAATTGGCACACTCTTTGTCAATAAACCTTGTAATCCATTTAGCCACTCATATGCCATATATGAGAATGAATTGCGATGATAAAATATCCAGCAAAATAGCTTTAGCATTGTTTTTATAATACAAAACTGCCATATATCAATACTCTAAATCCCTAAAAATCATAGGCATGTTTTGTTTAAAAGCATTATTTTGTATGCGTTTATGTAAAGAAGTAATCATGTCTTTATTATATTGTGTGAGATTTGTTATATCTCCCCTAACTTTTTCATAAGATTCTAAGAATGGGTCTATTTCATCATAGCTATATCCTAGCTCATTTTCATCTGTTTGTCCTGCATATAGGTCAGCACTTGGGGCTTTATCTATAATTTGTCTTGGAATCTCTAAGAGTTCTGCTAACATATAGATTTGTGTTTTATAGAGATTGCCTATTGGATTTATCGCACATGCTAAGTCGCCAAATATCGTGCCATAGCCTAGCATAATCTCTGTCTTATTGCTTGTGCCTATGACTAATCTTTGCTCCATTTGTGCGATGTGATAGAGTGTTGCCATACGCATTCTAGAGCAGAAATTACCACGAGATAGCCTTGTGTGATCCTTATAAAGATTACAAAAAAGAGAATCAAAATCTTTAATTGGCAAAATGGCATAATCTATCTTAAAAGATTCACACAAAAGTATAGAATCTTCAATGCTTTCCTTGCTAGAACTTGTTGAGGGCATAAGCAAAGCCTTAGTATTACCACACAAAGCCTTATGACATAAAAGCGTAACAACCGCACTATCAATACCACCACTAAGCCCAATAACTACTTGCTTAAAGCCACGATTGCTAACTTCATTTTGTAAAAATGTGAATATAGAATCTAGAGTCTTTTGTGTAAGCTTTTGCATGTAAATCCTTTATTGTAATAAATAATGAAAATGATTTTAAGTTAAGAAATACGCCATTTTAACAATTTTTCTCAAATAAGTATGCGAATATAATATTGCTTTAAGTGTTTTTTTATTAGAATATTAGAGTTTTTTTGCGTTTTTTCTACGCAAAGGCAAGAATTTGAGATTTGTTTATTTCTTTGAAGGAGAAGATAATGGCTGATGTGAAAAGGCGAGATTTCCTTGGCATGGCACTTGGCGGTGTAGCTGGTGCTGGTGCTATCGCTGCACTTGTTGCTATGAAAAAAACTTGGGATCCATTACCTAGCGTAGTTTCAGCTGGTTTTACCACCGTTGATGTTGCGGGTATGCAAGAGGGTGAGATACGCGATACACAATGGCGTGGTAAGCCTGTATATATTATGAAAAAGAAGTCTGGCGATGAGATTTCACCTGCTAGAGATTTTGAGTTAGCTGGTGAGTATTATTGCATAGGTATTAAGATTTGCACGCATTTGGGCTGTATTCCAAACTGGAAAGCTAATGAGAATCTTTTTCATTGCCCATGCCATGGCGGACAATTTACCGGTGATGGTGTGAATATCGAGGGGACACCACCACCTAGACCTTTTGACATTCCTCCTTTTGCGATTAAAGGCGATACGACTTTAATATTAGGTGAGAGTGGCACAGAGTATGAAGCAATGCTAAAAGCTTCAGGTAATGCGTAAGGAGAATGTATGGCACAAGTAAAAAAAGCGAAAAATCTAGCTGATTGGTTTGACCAAAGACTTGGGACTAATAAGCTTATTGAAGTAATGATGACAAAATATTGGATTCCAAAAAATATTAACTGGCTATGGGCTATGGGTGTGGTTTTAACCGCACTTTTTACCATGCTTGTTGTAAGTGGAATCTTCTTGCTTATGTATTATAAGCCTGATGAAAATCTTGCCTATGATTCTGTAAATTATACGATTATGCAGGAAGTTGCATTTGGCTGGCTATGGCGACATATCCATGCTGTTGCGGCTAGTATGGTATTTGTGATTATCTACATTCACATGTTTGTGGCTATTTATTATGGCTCTTATAAGAATGGTCGTGAGATGATTTGGATTAGCGGTATGGTGCTTTTTGTTATCTTTTCTGCTGAAGCGTTTAGTGGCTATATGCTTCCATGGGGACAGATGAGCTATTGGGCGGCTGCGGTTATTACAAATCTTTTTGGTGGTATCCCTTTAATTGGTAGCGATGTTGTAGAATGGGTGCGTGGTAACTATGTCGTAGCAGATTCTACACTTACAAGATTCTTTATGCTACATGTGTTTTTATTGCCAGTAGTTATTATGGGTGCTATTGCTATGCACTTTTATGCGTTGAGAAAACCGCATGTTAATAATCAAGAGGGTGAAGAAATCGACTTTGAAGCAGAAGCAGAAAAATACATGGCAGGAAATAAGAAAGAAGCTAAGGTTATCCGCTTTTGGCCTGATTTCTTATGTAAGGATATTTTTATCATATCGCTATTTATGATTCTATTCTTTGCCCTAGCTTGTTATCATTTTGATTTTGCTATGGATCCCATTAACTTTGAGCGTGCAAATCAGTTGGCAACACCAGCCCACATTTATCCAGAGTGGTATTTCTTATGGAGTTATGAAGTATTGCGTGGTATCTTCTTTAGTGCGAATCTTGGCTTAGTATTCTTTGGTATCGCACAAGTTGTATTCTTGCTACTTCCTTGGCTTGATAGAAGTAATGTTGTAAAACCTGCACATAAGCGACCCGGATTCCTTATATTCTTTATCTTACTTATCATTGACTTGATAGTGCTTACTGTATATGGGAAGTTGCCACCAGATGGTAATGCAAAATACATTGGCTTAGTTGCCTCTGTTAGCTTCCTTGTGTTGCTTTTTATCGTATTGCCTATGGTAACTATGGCAGAAAATAAAAAAGGCGGTGAATAATGAGAGAGTTTAAGATATTTATTATAGTTGCCTTTATTATAGGCGTTATGTATTATGGCGTTGAGCCTTTAGCACACCATGCAATGCACCCGCCCACTGCGGCTAGTGATTATGCTTTTAAAGATTTAGAAAAGCTTGGTAATATAGATGTAGCAAATGGTAATGTTGAGAATGGTAAAAGTGTATTTGCAGCACAATGTACGAGCTGTCATACTCTTAATTCACAACCAGATGCAGATCTTAATATAAGAAATCCAAAGACTTTACAGCTAGTAGGCGAAGGCGGTGTATTGCCCCCTGATTTATCAAATGCAGGGCTTATTTATGATTCTACTTATCTAGCACATTTTATTAAAGACCCAGTGCGTGCTACACGCTTGGAATCTAAGTTTGCAGTTTCATGCGATGGCTTAGAGAATGAAGCGCTCGAGAAATGCGACGCATCTAATGAAGGTAAAGAATCTTATCCTATGAATGCGTTTAATGGTGCGATAAGTGATACTGAAATCGCTGATGTTGTAGCCTATCTTAAGTCGATCGCACCTAAAAGCTTGAGCGATAAAGAAGTGTTTGTAGAAGCATGTAGCAGGTGTCATAGCGCTGTGTATGATAAGAATCAATATGATTCTATGTTTTTTGCTAACCATAACGCAAAGATAGAATCTCTTATTAAACAAGGTGAAGGCAAAGAAGAAGCAGATTTCATAGAATCTCTTAATGATGAAGACAAAGCGTTTATGAGTGCCCTGCTTGGTATGGCTAAGGCAAAAGAAAAGAAAGATATGAGTGAAGACCAGCTTAATGATGAAAATGACGCTATCAACGCGAAGACTTTTGAAGACTTTGGTGGTGCTTTAAGTGTGCTTAACGCTTCACTTTTAGAATCTAGCTTTAATAAAGCAGGGCTTCATGCAGCAACAGATTCTGAAATGATTAAGGCGTATTTAGGCAATACACCACCTGATTTATCCATGATGATTAGGGCAAAAGGTCGCACAGAGTTAGCCGCATTTATTAATAATCCGCAAAAAGTGCCTTTGATTGACATTCAACAAGCAATTATTAATAAATTGGTAAAAAATAAGCAAGATGAAGAGAAAGCTGCATTGCCTGCTGATTTAAGTGAGAATGACAGAAAAGCAAAAATCAAAGAGATAAATGCTAGAGATGCAGTTTATTATGGTATTAAATTGCCTGAAAATTCTATGAAAGATTCATGGCAAAGTGCTGAAGATTACACAAATATGGCAAAAGATATGGGCGTAATGCCACAAGGTAAGGCAATGCCTAGAGTAGGTCTTACAAAAGAGGCAGAAACACAAGTTATAAACTACCTTGAGACAATCGGCGATAGCAAAAAAGCTCAAAGAGATTCTCTTGGATTGTGGATCATTGGCTTCTTTGTATTACTCTCAGCCCTTGCATATATGTGGAAAAGCAAGATTTGGAGAGACTTACACTAATTAAGATTCTATCCAACTAATCCCTACTTAAGTCTAAGGCTATAATAGCCTTAGCAAGGAAAACCCTATGAATATCCCCTATGTAATATTAGCTACAAATAATAAGCATAAACAACAAGAATTTAAACATGCCTTAAACACAGAGATTCTAACCCCAAACGATTTGGGTATATTAGACTTTGATCCTATTGAGTGCGGAGAGACATTTGAAGCAAACGCAATGATTAAAGCAGAAGCACTCTATCACATACTACAAACACATGCAAATATACCCCAACACTACATTGTTATCGCTGATGATAGCGGACTATGCATAGAAGCACTACAAGGGTTGCCCGGTATATTTTCTGCACGATATGCACATATGCAAAATGGCAATACAGAATGTGGAAACTCAAGTGATGCGGATAATAGAGAAGCCCTAAAAGCTGCATTAAAAGAGCATGGAATCTGGGGTAGCAAAGCCTATTTTCAATGCAGCATTGCCTACATTATACACGATGAAGCAAAGCAAAAAAATATACAAAATGTTGTCAGCGGACAATGTCATGGCATTGTAGCGATTAAAGAGAGCGGAACGCATGGATTTGGATATGATTCTATGTTTTATAGAGATTTCTCACAAGATGAGATTCTAATGCTTGACTTCACATTGCCTACCAATAACACTAATAACAAAATAACAATTTTAGAATCTTTGCAACACTCCCTTGCCACACTCCCATTAGAACAAAAAACAAAGATTTCACACCGCGGACAAGCTATACAATCCTTATTAAAAGCATTTTTGGCATGTTTTCAGTAGATTAAAAGTTTTGTCTTAATCTTTGAGTAGGCTATGGAATCTAATGTATATTTTCTGAATTCTAGTTGCATATTTTAACAATGGGTTGTGATATGCTGGGATACAACTTTATGGAATCTCGATTAGTTTTATGTTATTATTCCAAGACTTCTATATCTCCATAATATGCTATCTCTTTAAATACAGAATCGCAAACAAAGATACACAACACAAAAACTACATTTGCTCTATAAAACTTGCAGTGCGTGTGAGTTTTGCAAATTTAACCCCAAGTAATCCACCAATCTCTATGCATAGCTTTTCAATATCTTCTTTCTTGCCTTTAAGGATAATGGTTTCAAGGCAATTATGATGATCGACATGCACATGCGTTGTGCAGACAATTTGCACTAAATGATTATTATGTTCTATTTCATTCTTTTTTTGATTTAGCCCTCTTTGATGGTGATCATAAATCAGCACCAACACGCCTAAATGCTCTTTTGTCCCCTCACTCTCGCCCTTATCCCATTTTTCATCGACTAGCTTTTCGCGTATCATATCGCGGATAAGTTCTGAACGCGAAGTATAGCCATTTTGCGTAATCTTACTATCAAGCTCATCAAGCAACCCAGATGGTAGGGATACAGAAAAACGAATAATTGAATCTTTATTTTCTTGTGTTTTTTCACTCTTTACTTGTCGCATATCTATCTCATTTTATTTAGAATCTAGTTTATAAAATCACTCAAAAACTTGCATAATTATAGCAAACTCTATATAAATTAAATATTTCATAGCTATATTACAAATGAAAAGCTAACAACACTTAGCAAAGTTTTAAGTAAAATTACAAAATATTATCAAACCACGAAAGCAACACAATGGCACATAAAGATTTAAAGCGTTATGTCTATGCAAATATTCATACAGACCATTTTCTACATAATCTAAAACTGATACGCGAATATGTGCCACAACGCACACATTTAATGTTAGTCTTAAAGGCTGATGCGTATGGGCATGGTGCATTAAAGTTGGGAAAACTCGCCCTAACACACGGAATCTATCAAGTAGGTGTTGCCACTTTTGATGAGGCAATGGAGCTAAGAGAGCATTTAACACAGGCTAAGATTCTAGTCTTGGGATATACGCCACCTTCTGTCGTTGATGAGGCGATTAAGCATGATATTGAGCTATGCGTATATGATATAGAAATGGCAAGAGAGCTAAATAAAAGTGCAAAAAGACAGAATAAACAAGCAAAAATACATATCAAGCTTGATACTGGTATGAATCGAATTGGCTATCAATGCGATTCAAAAAGTCTCAATGAAATCCATGAAATAGCAAAACTCTCAAATGTTTTTATACGTGGTATCTTTACGCATTTTGCGAGTGCAGATTGTGATTTGGGATATTTGAATCTGCAGTATGAACGATTTTGTGCTTTTGTATCTTTGCTTCCTAAGCATGAGGATACACTGCTACATTGTGCTAATAGTGCAAGTATCATGAATGCGAGTAAAACGCATTTAGATATGGTAAGACTTGGTATCATTGCCTACGGTTTAAAGCCATCTTTTGCAGTGGATATGCAAGGCTTAGAGTTAAAACCTGTTATGAGTTTTAGAGCGCATATCGTGCATATCAAAGAGGTTGATGCGAACGAATGTGTGAGTTATGGTGGCACTTTTATCACACATAAGAAAACTAAAATCGCTACATTACCAGTGGGCTATGCTGATGGATATATGCGACTTTTATCTAATAAAGCAGAAGTTCTAATACGCGGTAAAAGAGCAAGGGTTATAGGTAATATCTGCATGGATCAATGCATGGTTGATGTGAGTGATATAGAAGAAGTGAAAGTGGGAGATTGTGCTGTGTTGTTTGGCTATGATGATTTTGGCAATATTCTTAGCGTAGATGAGCTAGCCGCACACATAGGCACGATTAATTATGAGCTTATTTGTGCAGTATCAAAACGCGTCGCAAGGGTGTATGTATAGTGTAAGATATTTACTTTATTAACTCATGCATTGATTGATTAATAATATGTGTTGTTTGTGTAAATAAAATAAATATTGCAAAATAAGCATTGATGCTGTTTGGATTGTTGAGTGTGTGCGGGAATAGATGTTAGATTATGCATGTTAATATTTGTATGCAAAGCATACCTTATAATATACCCAACACATTTTTGTCTGCGTCTTATGTGTATTTTTTTTTGAATGTATTCTAAAAAAGGACGCATAAAAACATTACTCATGTTTAAAGTTAGGTTTTATGTGCTTAAAAGGCATATAAAACTACATAATAAAGATTATAAATCTATTGGTAAAAGTGTTCAAAAGGTTTGGAATTCTCTAGTAAAAGCTGGTAACAAAACCAATGATGTATCTAAGCTATCTCAAGGTTTAGATAAGGTAGGCAAGTTTGCCGCACCCGTTCAAGCTTTAACAAGTGTAGCTGGTTTAGGTATGGATATATACAATACTATAGAAGCAAACAAGCAGATGAAAGAGCAAATGGTTTTAGCTAAAAAGAATTTTAACTTAGAGTTAGAAAAGCAGCAAAAATATGAGTTAGCTAATAATCAATTAGCCGCAAGTGTTGATAAAGCTTGGGGTGGTAGTGGTGAAGTAGCCCCTACGATAGATTACTCAAAGTATAGACCAATGAAGCACGAAGGGCTTGATATGGTGCAAGATAAAAGCGATGGTGGAGCATTGATACAAGGGGGTGCTGGGAAAGGTATGGTTATGGGTGTTAACTCTAGCACAAAGCCACGAGGGATTGAAGATATGCCACAATCAAGCTTAGGTAATGGCAGTAATGATTCTAATCCTACCACACAAGGTAGTATGCCTACACCTGAAGCAAACTTAGAGGGTAGTGGTAATACCCTTATGTTAGGTAGTGTAGGTATGCCACAAGGATATAGTGATACGATAAATACTGATAATAACGACTATGAAGAAGATGGGACTGAAGCTTCTTAATGTCGGCTTTGCTTTTTGTGAATGGATTGCTTTGCAAAGTCTAGCAGCCTTTATGTAAGTTTGCATAAGGTTTAGATGTTTCGCTATCGCTCAACATGACAAGGGAAAAGGCAACATGACAAGAGATGGTAACATAACAACAGAGAAAGGAAAATGGAATGCAAGGTATAAATCCTTGCAAAAAGCAAACTAGATTTTTAAGGTTGCATTATGGCTTTAATAGTTTTAGCCTTTAAAATAGCTAGGAGTTATCTTGTAGTGATAATGACTAGCTATTTTAAAGGCTAATCTTATGAATGTATAATCAAAGATGAATATTAATCAAAGAAAGGATTAATACGGAATGAAAACAAATGAAACACATGATAAGCTGTTACAAAGTCTTAAAGAAAGTCTCAATCTCTTACAAGAAAGCTATAATGAGTTTTTAGAAGCAAAAGAGTGTTATGAGGGTAATCAATTGCCTGACTATATTAAAACCTGCCTGCATTCTTGCTATTTGTCTATGCTCGTTACTCTTTGAGCTTAGACTTGCTACATCATTTGAGTGATTTTGAAATTGTATTTTAGAGCTACTTAATGCCCCATCTCGCACACCTACAACAGCATTATCTAAGCTTACATGCTTACTGAACTCTTCAGCATTATCCACAGCACTCATCTCATAGAGTATCTTTTGAGAGCCTAGCATATTTGCCATTCTATTTTCTGCAAAATTTACATAGTCTTGGTGTGGCTTTACATTCCTAAAGATTCCATAAAAGGCATTTGCAGAATCTACATATAGCTTTCTTATCACAATAGGGCAATGTCTTAAGTCAAATATGCTTGTATCAGTCTGCATAATGCCTGTTTTATCCCATATAAACCTATCATATTTGCGTGTCTTAGGATTTAGCACAAAGCTTTCAAAGTATCTTACCCTTTCTCTGTAAGCATTCATGCCTACATTATTTATAATATCATATTCTCTTTTTCCATATAACTCTATCATATCATCTTTATCGTTATATAGCACTTTATGATAGTATTTACAATCGCTTCCATCTTCTTTTTGTGAATAAGGGTCAATATATAAAGCATTTATTGGTATATGCTTAATTGTTATTTTTAAATCATTATCTATTTCACTCTCACTAAGCCATACTTCAGCAGCACATATTCCACACATTAAGTCTAAATCGCATTTTTGCTTATTGATTTGATAATCCTTTGTTTGCGTTATGCTTTGTTTTTGTTGTGAATTTCTAAAAAATCTTGTTCTCTTGCATCTTTGTGGTAGTCAGTTATTGCAATACCCTCATCTTTTCAAGCTTATTTAAGCACCTATATAAATGCCCTCTACCCATATTTGTGATTGTTAATAAAATTGTCAAAGGCGATACCAAAAAAACCACTTTTTTATTCACAAACTCGATTTGTTGCAATAAAATGGATTCTTTTGTTGTGATTTTTAGCTTATCTAGTCATGTAAAATTCACGCAAAAAGCCTTTTTACCAAGTTTTGTTATGCACCATGTTTTTTTGTGTGTTTCACTTTGTTTATGTCTAATTTGCATGCAAACAAAAAGCATAATGCTATATGTTGCATGGCTTTATACTTAATCCTGCTTTAAAACAGATTGTCTTGAGATACCGCCCACACGCCACATTTTAAGCGACCCAAAATCTCTTAATAGTTTATCGCATAAAAACTAGGAATTTACTTGGTTTTACATCGCTCTTTGCTTCTTATGCTTCACGCCACACTTTAGCCCAAAAAATCGCATTTAAAAAGTTGTGTTATAATCCAAAAAGCTTTTTAAGCTGTATTTTTTGTGCCATTGTGTGCCACACTTGTGTCATTTGCTAAAAAACACATACCAGCACAACGGACTCACAGGACATAGAATGAATCTGGAATCTAAAACAAATCTGAATAAAGATATTTCACCCTTTTTAAAGGTTCAAAATGGCAAAAAGACCGAATCTATTGTCCATCATATCAAACAAAGGAGAGTCCCTAACATCCCAAACTCTCATGCAACAAGCACGGATTCTATAATGTCTGATGTTGTGAATACTGATTGTGTTAATAAAGATACTTCTAAAAATTCCATAAACAGCAATAACACACAAAATGTTTTACAAGACACAACCGCAATCCCAACACATCTTACAATACAAGTTGAGAGTCGTAAATTTTGCCTAAGTTTAGAAAAGCTGGATTCTATCTGTCGTCAAAAGATTGTAAGCATATTCGCACAAAAGCAATACACGCTAGAAGAACTATTAACACTTTTTGTAACAACTCTTAGAGATCAAAGTGCCGCAGAACAAGAGCTTATGCGTATCGTGCAAGCTTTAGAATCTTAGTTTCATTGTATTATGTGCTTTATTGTCGTTGCAATTATTAATAGGAATCTTGCACCGCTTACTTATTATACGCATGATGAAGTTATGCTATATGATATTATGCAGGTAAGCGTACGCAATAAAATGGAGCTAGGCATAATCGTGCAGATAGTATCAAATCAAAACTTTGAGTTTGAGATACTTGAAGCTAAAAAATCACATTTTAGTTATACACAAACACAACGCATTTTATTGCCCTTTATGAGTGCTTATTATATGCAAAGCATAGGCATCACTGCACAAGTTTTTACGCCAAAGGATATGAGATTAGGATCTAACATTCACTCAAGTGGGTTGCCAAATTTTAAGCTACAAAAAAACGAGGATTTAGAATCTAATCATCATATTAAATGTAAGCAAGCATTTGATATGGAATCTAAATATGACAAGAATCTAGATTCTACACCAACAAACCACGCAAACAAAACCACAAATTCTAGTAATTGTTCTATGGCTTTGGAGGCTTTGATTGAATTAGAGGGTAGGAGTTATCTAAACGATAATGACTACCCCTCTAATTCAATCAATCGTTCAAATTGCATAGACAAGGGCGAATTTTTACAGAATCTAGATTCTAATAATTTTGCACCCTTACACCCTGCACCCACCCATTTGGATAAGAATCTAGATTCTAAAAATTACGCCCTAAGCCCCGTATCTCACCTAGATTTGACAGAGAATATAGAATCCAACCCCCCACAAACAGAAATCCTATGCAATCTAAAAACCCTATCAAGCAATCAGCAAGAAATCTTTACAGAATGCAGTAAAAGATCCCTGAGCCTTATATTTGGCACAACAGGTAGCGGTAAAACTGAGATTTATTTCCATGCTATTGCTAAAACTCTCAAAGAGGGCAAACAAGCCTTACTACTCATGCCAGAAATCTCACTCACACCGCAAATGCAAGGGCGATTAAATACCGCTTTTCCAAACCTAGCGGACACATGGCATAGCAAACGCACAGCTACACAGAAGCAAAAGATACTACAATCCCTGCAAAATGGGAAGCTAAAAATCATTGCAGGGGCAAGAAGTGCTTTATTTTTGCCGTTTGAGAATCTAGGCTTAATCATTGTCGATGAAGAGCATGATGACTCATATAAATCACAGAGTAACCCAAAATATCATGCAAGAGATCTAGCCATTTTCCTAAGTACAAAGGGCATTCAAGTGATATTAGGCAGTGCCACGCCAAGCCCTAAAAGCTATTATTTAGCTAAAAAGCATAACTATTTATTGCATTTGCAAAATAAATTTCATAATAGCACACAAACACTGCATTATGATGAAAGTGAGCAAATTGGCATAAGTTTGCATATACTTCATGCTATCACTAGCACACTTGAAAAGGGGGAGCAAGTCATTATCTTTTTGCCAACAAGGGCGAATTTTAAGATTCTATTATGCAGGACTTGTAAGCAAAAGATTCTATGTCCAAATTGCAGTATTACGCTTAGTTTGCATAGTAAAAAGAATGCGCTTGTGTGTCATTATTGCAACTTCACAAGTCAAATCCCGAGGGCTTGTAATACATGCGGTAGCGATATGCTAAGTGGTGTGCGTATGGGGACAGAAGAGTTTAAAAAAGAGTTAGAAACCGCCCTTTTATCTCATAATCTCACGCCAAATATTGCCATCTTTGATAGAGATAATGTTAGCACACAAAAAAAACTCACAGCCCTACTACATGATTTTGGAGAACAAAAAATCGATATACTCATCGGCACACAAATGATAGCAAAAGGGCATGATTATCCCAATGTTACTCTAAGCATAATTATTGGCATGGATTATATGCTGCAGATTCCAGATTATAGGGCACATGAGACAAGTTTTTCACTTCTGTATCAAGTCGCAGGGAGAAGTGGGAGAAAAAAGCATGGAAATATTTTAGTGCAAACAAAAGATTTTGGGCTTATAAATAATCTATGGGGCGATTATACGAGAGTTTTACATTATATATTGCATGAGAGAAATCCCTTGTATCCACCTTTTTGCCGCCTTGCCCTGCTTCGCTTTGGACATAGCAGTGAGAAAAAAGCACATAATCTTGCAAAAGAATTTGCTTCTATCTTACATAAGATTCAGTGTGAAAATGACTATGCTTTTGAGATTGTGGGTGTAAGTGAGGCAAGTATCTTTAAAATAAAAAAGAAATATTATTATCAAATCCTTCTTCGCTCATATAACAATCTCACATTACAAAAAGCCCTGCAGCATGCACTAAAATATGCTACAAAAGATATAAAAAATTGTATTGATATTGATATAGACCCGCTTAGTTTTTGATGTGGAAATATTCAGTCTCATAAGTTTTAGATTATAATCGTAAAAAAAATATAAAGGAATATAATGAATGCCACGGCTTTGCTTACACTCTAAAACTCATATTATCAAAACGATGTAACAGAATCTTATCTTGAGATTCTAAAATTACATGGAAAAGCTACTTTTGGTAAAATAAAATCAAAAATAAGAAATACGCAACTAGAAGTCGTGCAAAGTGAAAATTGTATAAATGCCAATGTAATAGAATGTGGTATGCTTAATGATAACAAAGGCAATGCGATAAAGAAAGAATATGTAAATAAAGATTCTGCAAAAGAAAAAATCACAAGGTTATACACTGCAAACAAAAATTCTGCCCTAGCTTTAGCACTCTCTAATACACTAAAGATAAATACAAAAAATTATGCACAAACAACTAAGAATACAGAAACTCTACCTTTTAGTCATTATTGAATTTAAGAAAAATAGTGAAATTTTGGGATTCCGTGTTGAATTGGCATGATTGTGGTTATAGGTTATATAGAGTTTAGAATCTCTTATAAGTGCCTTTGCGTCCCACCCTCCGCCATTTAAATTCTCATATCAAATCAATAAGGATTTTATGACTTAGTTTTATCCATATTTTCTATATCATCATCTACTTCATTCTCTGTATCTTGTTTGGGCAACACAATGCGGTCTATCAAGGTTTTTGCAAGCAGTCTTGAGCCATAGGGGGTAAAGTGGATACCATCTTGGGCTCTTACTAGTCTGCTTTTTCCATTACTATCTTTTATATATGCACTGAATTTGCCATTATGTAAAATCGCATCAGCTGTGAGAAAAATCCCGCCATTTGCACTTACGACTTGATAGTATAGCGTGTTGAGATAGGCTAACTTCTTATTCAAAGTTTCATTCTTTGTCATAGGGACTGCATACCATACAACTTGTGTGCCATGTGATTTTGCAATATTTATGATTGCTTGAATCCGATTTTTATACACTTCTTCCCAACTCTCTGTGCCAAAACGCATTTTTGGCATATTCCATGGATCATTTGCCCCAAGACACACGACCAATACGCCTATGTCTTTATACTGCTGAAAGGCTTGCATCGTCGCCCTCTCCCAGTTAAAAAATGATGGATAAGTAAGTCCTGTGCTTTGCTTTGCAAGATTTTTTGTGCGAAAACCATGCTGTTGTAACATACGGGGTAAAACCATGCCAATGCCCTGCATTAAAGAATCACCGATAAGCAGAAACCTTGTTTGTGGTGGTAGTATAAGCATTTTATCACTATTTTGTATGTAAGTAGAAGTAGATTCTGTATTTATAATCTCTTCTTGCAATATAGGTTTTTGTGTATTTGCGTTAGCTAGTTTAGAATCTTTTGTAGAAGTATCATTTGATTCTACAATCTCTTCCTTTTTGACTTCATTGAATTCCAATGTGTCTGTTATAGGTGATTTATCATATTGTGGCAGGGCTAACTCTATTGTGCTAGATTCTGGTTCAAAGATGGCAACTCGCATTTTTTCCAATCTAGCTGCAATCATATCCCCAAATAAAAAAAATGAAGATTCTGTGGTAATCATATCGCTTGCATAATGATACTGCTGCACAATGTAGGAAATAATACTTCTATGATACACATAGCAAACACAAAGCATAGTAAGTAGTCCCACAAAAACAAAGCGTATTACTCCCATATTAGTGCCTTGCATATCAAAATCCTGCATAAATAAAGTTTGGAATGCCACTTGGACCAAATCCTATAATACCAATAAGACAACCCGCAAATATAAATGGCTGCAAAATAAAAGGCATTTTGTAGAAAAATATAGAAAATCTTCTCTCCATATTCTCACACAATGGATAAAGCACAAATAAAATAGCACATAAAATACATAATAAAATCTCAGTATTTAAAAAGGGTTTTGTGCTATTTAACATGAAAGATTCTAAATAAAAGAGAGCGTCTTCAAGGTTTGGATAATAGAAAAATACCCATGCAAAAGTTACAAAATGAAATGTGATAAAAGCACTTACATAAGGGATAGGTATAGAAAGTTTTAATGCCCTCATGCAATTAAAGCAAATCGTCCCAAATCCATGCAAAAGCCCCCAAATAAGAAAATTATAGGTATTTCCATGCCATATACCTGATAAGCCAAAAGAAATCATAACAAAAACTTGAGCTAGAAAAAAGCCCTTTTTATTCCCACCTAAAGGAATGTAGATATAATCTCGTATAAAAAGCGATAAGCTAATGTGCCATCGCCCCCAAAAATCTTTGATATTTCTTGCTGCATAGGGCATGTTGAAATTTTGCGGTAAGCTAAAGCCTAGCATTAAGGCAAATGCACTCACCAAATCCACATAGCCACTAAAATCACAATACAGACGCACTGCATACGCATAGATTCCAAGTAAAAGCGTCAAAGAGCTATAATCAGCAGGATTTTGTAATATAGAATCTGAATAGGTTTGCAGATAACTAGCACACAATACTTTCTTAAATAAGCCAAATAAAATCAATGTAAAAATAAGACTTGTCTTACCAAAATGTCTTTCTTTATGAAGCTGTGAGAAGAAAAACTCACTCCGCATAATAGGACCAGAAATAAAAGTAGGAAAAAATGATAAAAATATTGCCAAAGAAAATAGACTAGCCATTTTTCTAGTCTTTGAGACAGACACAAGGTAGGTAATTGAAGCAAAGGTATAAAAGCTAAGTCCTAAAGGAAATAAGATATTAATATCAATGACATCAAGCCCAACAAGCATAAATATCATATCAAAGCTATCTTTAATGGAAGCAAAATATTTAAAAAAAGCAAGATTTAGCACAACAAGCCCAAGCGATAAAGTAAGCATAATCCGCGTTTCATACAGATAAATAAGACTAGAAAAAAGATAGATAACAAGCGTATATATGGCTACTACAAGACCAAAATAAGGATTAATCCATAATAATATAGCGTAGTTAAATAGCAACAATAAAGCATTTTGATAGATTCTGCCTACATATTTTAACCCCCAGTATAAACAGAAAAACAATAAGAATACAATCGCAAACTCCAAAGTAAAAAAAATCATAATATCCTCATTATAAGATTCACTCTAACTACTCTAAATCATAAAAATATGTTTAAAATAAAAACGCAAATTGTAACAAATTTTAAAGAATAAACGCAGGATTCTAGAAATGATTTTATATTTTATAATCTTAAAAACCATACAGATTTACACCAATATTCAACATAATTTGATACAAACATAACTAGACAAATAAATAAATAAATAAATACAGCTAAATACTTGTAAAACACAATCTTAATAAGTGAATACATATAGTTAGTGAAAAATATAAGGTGAATTAATCAAATAAACAAAATTATGTATCAATACACCCTTTGGCGGCATAAAAGAGACACAAGAAATGCTAGATATTTCCGTGCAACAGGGAATCTACCCTGAAGTAGAAATCATTAGTGTAAAGGACATTGACACAGCCTATAGCAATCTTACAAACGGCAAGGCAAAATTCCGCTATGTGATTGATATGGGAAGCTTGGAGGGGTAAAAATAGCGTAGCTCAAAAGTGGCTAAATAATAACAAATTTTTAGAATCTATTCTAAAACTTGCTATCCTTTTAGCACTAAAATCTATTTTTATAATGTAGATTCTGCCTTGTATCTTACCACCAGCCTGTGAGAATATCCCATAACTTTTTACCTGCCTTTTTAAGATCTCTTACCACAGGTATATGATCAGTTACCATATCTACAAAATCAACCACGCTATCCCAAAAGTCATTTTGGTCGTGAGCGTTTTTGCTTTCTTCTACCCTTTGCACGACTCTTTTTTGCTTTGGGATTTTTCTTAGTATCATTTTTTCTAACTGCAATATATTGTAGGGCTTATACTGTTTTTGTTTTCTTTTATTATAGTATCCTGCACTATAACACACAATATCCTTTTTGCTAAGTGATAGTCCAGTATCTTTCTTAATACGCTCTTGCAAATCCGCAACTTTCTCTTGCAAAAACTGCTCTTGTTCCTCGCCTAGCTCATTATTATCTCTATCAAAATATTCCTCACTTTCAACCTTATCGCATTTATTAAGCCCGATTAAAATCCGCTTACTATCGCCTAGTGTTTTAAGCAGATATTTTATCGTTTCATACTCTTGCCCCAGCACTTTTACACTTCCATCAGTAATAACAAGGACTAGATCAATTTTAGCATTGCCGTTTTCATCTGTATCAGTCAGCAATTTATCGATTTTCTCCATATGCTGCTTATCTTTTTCACTCCCTTCGCCAAGTCCGGGAGAATCATAAAGGGTGATATTTTTAGAGATTTGACATTGCTCTATCTCTTGTGTTTGTGGTCTGGCACCTGTGCCAACTTCTACTCTATTTGCTCCATAAATGGCATTGATTGTAGAGCTTTTACCCACGCCTGTGCCACCCATTAGCAGGATATTAAGCGGTATATCAAGACTATCTAAGATAGCTTTCATACCCTCTCTTTGTTCATCTTCAAGTTTGTCTTTTAGCTTGTGGATTTCTTTGAGAATCTTTTTCCAGTCTGATTCTGGAAGTTGTGGAAATGGATACTTTTTTAAAGAAATCATTTTTTATCCTTTAATGTAAAATTAAGCATATAGCTTCGAGTGCATTCTACAAAAAAAAAAAAACAAATCAAGGACTATAACATAAAACCTCATCGTCTTTAAGAGAGGCAAAATTTTGTGATGTGATTGATATGAAAAGTTTGTGGATATAAGTATAGAATAGGGAATTTCACTTTCGCTATGAGTGAAAATGATAAAATTTGATTACATTATTATATACACAGCAAAGTAAAAAAAATCATAATATCCTCATTATAAGCTTCACTCTAACTACTCTAAATCATAAAAATATATTTAAAATAAAAACGCAAATTGTAACAAATTTTAAAGAATAAACGCAGGATTCTAGAAATGATTTTATATAATATTTCACTTTAAGAACATAGGGGCATGAGTGCTATATCTTGCTTTATGTGTTATAATTGAGAGTAAATCAAAAGGAATAGTATGTCATCTAAAAAAAGCATATCAAAAACGCCAAAAATAAATATAGAAACACATATAAAAAACACACAAAGCTACATGCAAGACCTATTTTGCTTTATCGGCGAAGATGGTAAAAGAGAGGGACTCATAAAAACGCCAGAGAGAGTAGCAAAGCTGCATGAAATGCTGTATAGTGGTTATGAAATAGATCCTAATAGTATTTTAGATTCTGTATTTAGCGATGGGGCATGTAATGAAATGGTGGTTGTGCGAGATATTGAGTTTTACTCAATGTGTGAGCATCATTTATTGCCTTTTTTTGGGAAAATCTCAATCGGTTATATCCCAGATAAAAAAGTCGTTGGAATCTCAAATCTATCAAAGCTAGTAGAAGTCTTTGCTAGACGATTGCAAATACAAGAAAAGCTTACCACACAAATCGCTGATACCATCATGCATTCACTCAAACCAAAAGGGGCTATGGTAGTCTGTGAAGCCCTGCATTTATGTATGGCAATGCGTGGTAATGCCAAGCAAAACTCAAAGATTCTCACTTCTGCTGTGCGTGGATTATTCCAGCAAGATTCAAGGACTAGAATGGAGTTTATGCAGCTTATTAAAACTTAGCTTTGTGTAAATCTAAAACAATGATGTATAATATCCTTTTTATTTAAAATATAAGAGAATCTGCATGACTAAAACAATGAAAGCTTATTATGCTAAAGCCTATCCAAAGATAAATATCACACTAAAAATAGGCGAAAAAATAGGGAATCTTCATACATTACAATCGCGTTTTTGCTTAGTAGAAAGTAGTCTATATGATTCCTTTTTAATTATAAAAGAGTCTTTAGATAACGAAGTATTAACACAAAAAGATTTAGTCAAAAAATTACCGCAAAGATATACAACATTTAGTGAAACAACAAAGCAGCATAACGCAATACAATGCTATCTCTATGGCAATTTTGACTGCAAACTAGAAGATAATCTCATTTATAAAGCTTACGCACTTTTAGCAAAACATATAGATTCTAACATTAATCCTTGCTTCATTCGTATTATCGTGGATAAGAGAATACCAGTTGGCGGTGGGCTTGGTGGTGGCAGTGTGAATGCGGCTTTAATACTTTTATTACTCAATGAGTTATTTAACCTAAATTGTAGCAAAGAGATTCTATATCAATATGCAAAAGCACTTGGTAGTGATGTAGCCTTTTTTCTTATGATTTATACGCAAAATAGCACACATATCACACCATATTTTTATGTAGAGCAAAACTTAAGTAAGGGGGATTTAGATTCTATTTTATTTAAGCAGACACAAGATGAAAACTTGGATTCTAATATTTGTCATGTTGAGCGTAGCAAGATATCTAAAGATTTAGAAATGATAAAAGAGTCTAAACAAGATTCTAATATAGAATCTAAAAAAGATATTTCGTGCTTACGCACTCGCACGAGCGAATCTCTTGCCCACACTTGCAAATATGACAGGAATCTAGATTCTATATTTTTAGACTCTCTCAAACAAAAAAGACAAGATCATTCTATAAACTTTCTTAGTGCAAATGTCTATGGCACAGGCGAGATTATAGAGCCTTTTTATGAAAAATTACCGCATTTTCTTATCCATTGTAATACTATCGCATGTAATACAGGGGCAGTATATAAAGAATTTGCTAGAGAAAAACAAGCTATAAAAGATTCTAAAAAAGATAATATAGACTTACAAAAAGATTCCATTACGCTATTACAAGCACATGATATATATACGCTTAATGACTTATATAAACCTGCTTGTAATCTCTATGAGTTAGAAGCTATCGCAAAAGGGCTACATAAAAAATATGGCAATGTGTATTTTAGTGGCAGTGGCTCAAGCTTTTTTAGCATAAATCATGATATAAAGGAATAGTATGCAAGATTTTATCCGCTTTTTAGAATCTCACAATGAATTAAAGATTATTGACACACCCCTTGATATTGAGTTAGAAATCCCGCATTTAGCCTATTTAGAAGTGAAGAAAAAAGATTCTAAAGCCCTGCTTTTCACTCGTCCCATATATAGAAAACATAAGGATTCTACACTTTCAGGGACTAGCACGGAATGCACGCAACACAATATGCAATCTAGTAATTGTCATGCTAAGCAAAGCGAAATTTCTCAAAATCTAGATTCTAAACCTTGTCATACTGAGCCTTTAGGCGAAGTATCTAACATGGAATCTAAAAAAGATATTTCGCCTTTTCGTAATGCTCAACATGACAAAAAACTACACCCAACAACACAAATGACACAAGACCTAACCTACACCGCACATATAGAATCCAATCTTATAGAATCTAATTTTAACAGCATAGATTCTAGCAACCAAGATTCTAACACAACCACCCAAGATATAGAATCTTTTCATATCCCAGTCCTAATGAATGTCTTTGGCTCTCAAAAAAGACTGGAGTTAATCGCTACGCATTACAACTCAAACGCAGATTTTAAATCCCTAGAATCTATTGCAAATGTGATGAAAAATCTACTCAATCTCTCCATGCCAAAGACTTTGAGTGAAAAACTTGCAAAGCTAAAAGAGTTATGGGCTATGCGACATGTATTCCCTAAAAAATATAAGAACAAACCCCCATGTCAAGAGAGAATCTATACAAAAGATTCAATAGATCTATTTTCACTGCCTATACTTAAGACTTGGGAGGAAGATGGGGGGCGATTTATCACAATGGGGCAGGTTTATACACGAAGTCTTGATGGTAAATCTAATAATATCGGTATGTATCGACTGCAGATTCACTCTCATAATGAGTTGCTTATGCACTGGCAGATTCATAAAGATGCAACGCATTTTTTCCACGAATACAAAAGAGCAAATAAACTCATGCCTGTAAGCATCGCCATAGGTGGCGACCCTCTTTATATATGGTGCGCTCAAGCCCCTATGCCACCAAAGATTTTTGAGCTTATGCTTTATGGACTTATACGCGCTAAAAATCCGCTATTAGCTGAATGTGTGAGTAATGAATTAGCCGTGCCGCATGATTGTGATATTGTGATTGAGGGCTTTGTGGATACAAGCAGATTTGCCCCGGAGGGAAAGTTTGGCGATCATACAGGATTTTACACGCCAATAGAGCCTTATCCCATCATGCAAGTGAGTGCCATCACTATGAAGCGTAACCCAGTCTATCTAGCCACCGTTGTGGGTAAGCCACCACTTGAAGATAAATATATGGGCTATATGACAGAGCGGCTTTTTCTGCCGCTTTTACAGACAAGCGCACATGGACTTATTGACTATTCTATGCCAGAAAATGGCGTATTTCATAATCTTATACTAGCGAAAGTAAAGACAGATTATCCCGCACAAAGTCTGCAAATGATGCACACTTTCTTTGGCATAGGGCAGATGAGCTTTGTAAAACATGCTCTTTTTGTGAGTGAAGAAGCACCAAAACTGCATAAAGACTACAAGATTCTATGTGATTATATCCTTGATAGAATCAATACTAAAAAGCTATATAGCACTATGGGAAACTGCGATGCACTCGATCATGCGTGTGAGAGATTTGCTGTGAGTGGGAAGCTAGGCATTGATGCAAGCGGTGAAATATTAAATCATAATTTTGTAGAAATTAGCGAAAATGACTTATTAAAAATTATGAAAAATATCGCAAATGAGATAGAATCTCTGCATATCTATAAGCATAAAAATCCGCTTATAATCTGTGGTATCAACAAAAAAGATACGCCAATACTAGAATATGCGACTAGATTCTATGAAACCCTTAGACAATATGGGGCATTTTTTATTTTTGTAGATAGTGATAATATTTTGACAAATTACTATATGCTTGTATGGCGTGTGGTAAATTCTATCGATGTAGCAAGGGATTTAAAGATTATTAAAGAATGTGCTTTTTTAGACGCAACCGCTAAGGGCAAGTTAGAGGGCTATGATAGAGAATGGCCCAAAGATACACTTTGCTCTCAATTTATCCTTAATAGCCTAAAAGAGCAAGGCTTACTAGAAGATATTGATGAGTCGTTTTATAAACAATTTGGGATTTTGTAGTTTTTGATTTTTATGGTTTTTTGTTTTACGCTTTGTGTTGTTAATGTATGATATATTGATGTTGTTTTTGTAAAAGGTAAGGTTTAGTTCTGTTAGCTATTATTCTAAGACAAAAAAGTTAGATTTCACATCATATCTATTGCATTGTGTTCGCAGTGCAACATGAGTTAAGCCAAAAATTGGGACTTACAATATCAATACACAAAGCTAGTTTTATGCTACAATATCGCACACAAAATACACCAAAGGACTATTGATGGCAAATTGGAATGATGGTTATTTGACAGACATTGAGTATCTTGATACTTATTTTTCGTATCTAAATCCACTTTTTATGAATCTAAATCTCACTTTTGCGGGTTTTGATGTCGGTCAGCACGACTGCATTAGTTTGCAAACAAGCAGTGATTCTAATGATAAGCAGAGCTATCTTGAAATGGGCTTTGGTAGGGGTGTGAGTTTATGCGTGCATGCTGCCACTACTGATATGAGTTTTGTTGGGACGGATTTTAATCCATCGCATACCCTATTTGCACGAAACTTAGCCAAAGTTGGCAACGCGGATATACAGCTTTATGATGATAGCTTTGAGCTATTGTATAAACGATTGCAAAAGCAAGAAGCAGAGTTTGACTACATTGTGTTACATGGTGTGTGGTCGTGGGTAAGTTATGAGAATCAAAAGGTGATTTTGCAGATTATCCGCGATCATTTGAAAGTTGGCGGTATTGTATATGTAAGCTATAATTGCTTTCCGGGCTGGGATGGCAAATGGTCTTCACGCAAGTTACTTACAATGTATCATGACTATATATCTGGTACGAAAGTCGAACGAATCCGTAATGCGCTTGGATTTTTCAAAGACTTTTTAGAGACGAATCCGCTTTATCTGCAGAATAATCCAAGTGCAGCACGAGTCTCACAAATAATAGAAAATGAAAAGTTTGACTATTTAGCACATGAATTTTTTAATGATGGAGCAAATTGTTGCTACTTTGTTGATATGGTGCGTGATTTGGAATCATGTAAATTACAATTTGCATGTGGGGCATTACCTTTGTGGCATTATGAAGATTCTAGTTTAAATAAGCAAAATCAAGCCTTTTTAGATCAAATCGCAGAACCGACATTAAAAGAGCAGCTAAAAGATTACTATCTTAATAGACAATTTCGAAATGATATATTTGTAAAAGGGGCACAAAAGCTATCAGGGCAGCAAATATGCGATAAGTTTCTCAATACCCGCTTTACACTTACAAGCATACCCGATAGTGATGCAGAAGATCTTGATGCAATTAGGAAAGATATGATTGCATTTCTTGCAAAAGATTCTTATACACCAAAAAGCATGCGTGAGGCACAGCTACAGCTGGGGGGGGGGGGGGTTACATATACGAGAGTTAGCTAAACTTGTCGCAGATATGATGACAAGCGGCTATATACACCCAGTAACAAATAGAGACATTACAGATTCCATTGCAAAACGCTCAATAGATTTCAATCGACATATTTTCAGCAATCAGTGCAAAAAGCAATATGTGCGATATGCGGCTGCTCCACTTATTGGTGGCGGTGTATTGATTAATGAAGTATCGCAAGTGTTTTTATATGGATTAATGAGTGGTGTAGATGAAAAAGGTTTAGGTGCATTCGCATGGGATATTCTCAAGGCACAAGGTAGAAAACTCAATAAGGCTGGTGTAGATTTAGAAAGTGATAAAGAGAATATAAAAGAGCTTGATTCTGTATTGCAGGATTTATTGCCAAAAATACCGCTTTATAAGAATTTGGGTATTTTGTAAGATCGGGTAGGATATTGGTTTATAACAGATGTTAAGTTTTGATATCTATTAAGCAAAGCAAAACATTTGAGATTGGATTGTACAAAAGAGATTTTGACTTCATCTCAAAAAGACAAAATATCATCTCAATAAAAAATCTAGTTTCACAAGGTATTTTCACTTTTTTCAATATAAATGCTTCTTAACATAAGAGTTTGTAAGTGTTTTATTGCTATACTACTTGTTTTAAAATCAAAGCTATGTTTAAAAGGTCAATGGCAACCTCGCTATTATGAAATTTTCATGATAGAATCAACAAAATCTAGCTTTGATTATTACTTACTTCTTACTACATAAGGTTTTTTATGATTTTACATTTTATTAAACCAAGGTTCTATATATTACATTTTTGTGTTATTGCTTTGGCTTGTTTGTGTTTGAGTTCTTGCATGAATGTCATGCAAGATACTTTTAAAAACTCATCAAACTATACGATTAAATATGCTTATGTGCAGAGTGATAAAATATTTTTAGAAGAAGTAAAAGAGATTGCAAAAATGCTTCCCAAAAAAGAAACATTTAGCATGGCTATAAACGAACTACAAGAGTTAAACGACTCTTATAAAATAGCTAATATCCCAGAACTTAACATTACTTTTACATGTGGTTTTAATAAGCAGTATGTAAAAACTTTACAATCATTACTTACAACAAGAAAATATCCATGTGATGGGGAGATAGCAGGCTACACATTGCAGTCTTTCACTAAGAATCCATATAAAAAATACTATGGAGAAAAGTTTGCAAATGTGCAAAATCAAGAGCAATTTTTATTTTTCTACACAAAGGATTTTAAGCATGTAAAAAGCAAAGAAGATATAAAAACTACATTGCAATCTATAATTTCAAATATAGCTTCAAATGCCAATGCAATTTATGATTTACGCGAGTTAAAACACTATGCTTTTATGAATGGCATTATAGAATCTTACGATGATTTTTATAAGCTAGTGGCACAATATGAGGTCAAATGTCAAGGCTCACTTTTTAGCACAACACTTGATGAGATCATCTCACAACGCGATTTGCAATGCAAAAAGATTACGCACATAAAAGCAAAATAGATTCTAAAAATTAGAATGAATAAGGTGATAAATGTCTATATCTAAAACATATAAAAAGATTTTATGTATATGCTTACTCATATTTACACAAAATATGCAAGCCAGAGATGAATTTGAAAAATTAGGCGATATTTTGACACTTGCGCCATTTGGCGTGTTAATCGTTAGTCTTGGTATGCGTGATTATGAGGGGGCAGCTCAACTTGCCGCTGGTTCTCTTGCCACACAAGGCACAATAGAGCTTATCAAAAGGGGGTTTGAATACGCTCATCTCAATGGCACAAGCATAGATTTTGCAAAACGACCTTGCTGTGATGACTATAAAGGTATGCCTAGCGGACATGCTGGTGGTGCGTTTAGTGCTGCTGGTTTTGTGTATTATCGCTATGGTTGGAAACCTGCATTGCCACTTATAGGGCTTGGCGTGGTTACCGCAGCATCTCGCGTATATGCTAAAAAACACACGATTTGGCAAGTCGCAATCGGCAGTGCAATCGCGTGGGGCTGGGCGTATGTCTTTACTACGCGATATAATCCGCAAACAAGATTTATCGTAACGCCTGAAATTAGTGCCGATAGCTTTGGTAGCTTTTATGGTGTTAATATGCATTATCGGTGGTAAGTTTTGTCATAGAATCAATGAGAATGTTTAGTTTCTTATCTGTTTTTTACGCATTGAGTTCTTCGTGATTAATAGGTTTATAAGCATAAAAGACTATTGCAAATTGAAATATTAACCCATATGGAATTCAAATCCATTGTTGCATGAAACCCGAATGTTACAATACCAAAGAGATAAATTTGAGAACTAAAAGTGTAATCTTAAAAATCGTAATACAAGGGTTTTGTGCCTACTACTTTATAATCTTTATTACTCTTTTGTATTGACTACAATGTCGTAGTTTTTGTTAAAATAACTTAGCCAGTCTGTTACACTCATGCTTTTAAAGACTTTCAGTGGTTGAAAATTTGGTGGATTTTTAAGTGTGAGTTGAATGTCTAGTTCTTTTGATTTGTTCTGCATAATATCACTTACGCCTTGTATGAGAGTTTGACTATTTGTGCCTATATATGATGCAAGGAAAGGCGTGCCGATGAGTTTCATAAGGCTTAGATTTGCTTCAAATTGTGTTTCTAAGGTCTTTTTTTGCTCTGAAGTAAGCTTATCATTGGCTGCTAGAAAATCCTTAAATGATTGTTTTGGCTGAATGTTAAACTTTAATGAAAGCAGTTCGTGTGGGATATTTTGAGCTTGCAGTTCCTCTTTATTAGAATCCCCATTCATAGCCATTGCTATGTCATATAGAATCCCAATTATATGTGTGCGTTCCGCATTTGGTGTGAAAACATTTACAGATTCTATATTGGTGCTAAACATTTGTGATATGAGATTACATTGTGTGTTTGCTGTGATTGTATGCGATGTGCCTTCACCAGTCTTGTAGAGATAGTCTTGCTCGCATTCTAGTTTATTTGGCAGTAACGAGTCGGCACTATGATTAAAAAATGCAATGAGTGGCTCTCTTGTAGAATCTCCAAAAAATTTATTCATAGTTGGGTATTCTATATCTGTTTTTACCTTAAATGAAAGATGATTTTTACTCTTTATATCCTCGCTACTCAATGTAAAATTGTGAAGTCGTATGCTCTCATGTATATCATGGTGTGAGGTTGTAAAGTCGTCCATATAAATGGTTATCTTTTCGGATTTGCACTTATAATCCATAAGTCCGCTACATTTAAATGGTGTATAATCAAAGCTTTGAATGCCATATTGGCTACTTTGGGCTTCTTTTACCTGAATGCGCGCAAACTCCATACCTTGATTAAGGCGACTTTCTACTTCCTGCAACATTTTCCTTGATGCAAAATAAAGCACTATAAGCAATATCGCAATGATGACCGCGCCAAAAAGCACAATCTTTCGTGCAAGTCTATTCATAATAAATTCCTTTGACAACAGATATTGTAGCTATGTATGCCATTTGAAAAATTAATCGAGCATTCTAGCATAACTTTTATAATCTGTGAAATACGCATACTTTTAATTTTTTAGTTGAAGCTATCAATGTAAAAAGTGTTACTTTTGTGATCGTTTATAAAAATCATTTGTTGCTTTTACAAAGCCATCGATACTGCCGCAATCATAGCGGATTCCCTTGAATTTATAGCCGATAACTCTGCCTAACTTTGCTTGCTCTAAGAGTGCATCTGTAATTTGCAATTCACCATTAATGCCGGGCTTTGTCATACGCAAAATATTGAAAATATCAGGCGTTAAGATATACCTGCCAATAATTGCTAGATTGCTTGGGGCTTTTTCAACGCTAGGCTTTTCAATCATGGATTTTACCTTATAGATTCCATCTTCTAGCATATCAGCTTCGATAATGCCGTATTTATGGACTTCATTAGAATCTACTTCTTCGATAGCTACGACAGAACAGCGATATTTTTCATAGATTCTCATCATTTGAGTAAGCACCCCCTCACTCTCGCTATAACATAAATCATCAGCTAAAATCACTGCAAATGGATTCTTACCCACAAGTGTTTCGCCTGTAAGTATCGCATGTCCCAAACCTCGCATTTCCTTTTGCCGTGTGTAACTAAAAGTAGCAGTTTCCATAATGTTTCGTATCTCGCTTAGCAAAGTCTCTTTTGAAGTATCCTTTATTTGATGCTCTAACTCATAGCTAATGTCAAAATGGTCCTCAATACTTCTTTTACCACGCCCTGTAACAATCGCCATTGTCCTGCAGCCTGCATCAAGGGCTTCCTCTACGCCATATTGAATGAGTGGTTTGGTAAGAATAGGTAGCATTTCCTTTGGCATTGCCTTTGTCGCAGGTAAGAATCTCGTGCCATAACCTGCCGCGGGGAATAAACAAGTCTCTATCATTTCTATCCTTTTATAGTTTTATTCACAAAGTCTAATTATACAAAAAATAATGTGAATTACATTTTTGACTTCACAAGATTCTATGCCCTCTTTGCTATAAAACACTTAAAATCAAGGCTCAAGTAGCCATTTTGCCACATTATCCTTGCTACCATGTTTTAAGTATTTGCGTAGTGTAGAAGTGCCTTCAAAATATCTCTCATACTCAAAGTTTTCATAAGCTTTCAGCATATTTTTCGCATTACAATCATTTTGTAAAAGCTCTTCATGTAAATAGTCATCACCAAGCCCAGCTTTTTTAATATCCTTGCCATTTTCTTTAAGCATAGCTTGATAGATAATATTTGCTAGTCCAACAAAATTTAGCTTTACAAACATTCTTGCGATAAAGTAGTCAATCCATTTTGCACGATAGACAAGCACAAATGGAATCTGCATAAGACTTGCCTCAAGTGTCGCAGTCCCCGCACACACAAAGGCAAAAGACGCATTACTTAAGCCCTCTTGCGTATTATATACAATATGAAACATGTCGATATTGCCATATATCTCCATCATTTTTGTACCGCGGAATTTCTCTGGGATAATAAGCCTTAAGATCGCATTTTCATGCTTTTCTAAAAGCTTTTTAGCTAAGATTCTATAATCATTCATCAGCTTTTTTATCTCACTTTTGCGACTACCGGGCATAAATACAAAGATATTAGAATCTTTATTATAAAACTGCTTGGATTCTGTATAAATATCAAGTAGCGGATGTCCTACATATCGTGCTTTTTTTTCATAATAGTGCAGCTCAAAGGGCCAGATACACGCAAGTTTATCAAATAGCCTCTCAATCTCTTTTGCACGCCATTCTTTCCACGCCCACACTTGCGGCAATATATAATACATAATAGGAATATTTGGATTTTTCTCTCGTATCTTTTTCGCAAGTCTTAGATGAAATGATGAGCTATCCATTAAGAGAATCTTATCGCATGTAAGGGCTGCTTCACTAAGAATTTGCATAGCCTCTTTAAAGAATAGAATCTTTTTTGCCACATCGCTAAAACCCATAATGGCAAACTCACTAGGGCTTAAAACTTGCCGTCCTATCTCACTTTCACATACACCAATGAGTGTGCAAGATTCTGGCAAAACTTTCGCGAGATTTCTTAAGTGTAGATTAGAGCTTGGCTCAAGCGCACTGACAAAGATTTTAAGTTCTTTTGTGCTAGATTTAGTAATTAAATCTTTATTTGTTGTAATATTTTGCATTTTTATCCTTATTGTATTTTATTATGATTTAAGATTCTATATTGTTTTATTAAATCGTCTTTATTTTAGAATCTGGTGATTGTTGTGTTGAATGTCGCAAAGCCTTAACACAGATTTTAGCAAAGAGGTTCTCCCTCTTTTTCACAAGTCCAAAGCGACAATAACTCAGAGTCTTTTGCATATTATGTTTAACACGCATAAAGCTTAGTGTATACTTTTTGTTAAACATCTCTTCTTTTCATATTATTTATTGCATAGCATGGACTTTTATCATAGATATTTACCCCTTTAATTTCTCTCTTAAAAGCTCATTTACCCTTGCTGGATTCATACCCTTTGTTTGTTTCATCACTTGCCCTACAAAAAAGCCTAACATTTTTTCCTTACCTGCCCTATATTCTGCAACTTTATCTTGATTTGCTGCTAAAAGCGTGTCAATAACCTGCAATATCGCACCATCGTCATTGATTTGCTCTAGACCTAATTCCTTAATCAGCATATCAACATCGCCACCTCTTTTTTCCACTAGCACATCAAGAATCTCTTTTGCACCAGAGCCGCTAATCTTTTGAGATTCAATGCGTTGCAATAATGTTGCAAATGTAGCTTCATTAATACCGCAAGTAGCAAGTGTGTTACCATTTTTTAGTCGCCCTTGCAACTCTACGCTTAACCATGTGCATACTAAACGCGGCGATATCCCCTTTTCTACCATGTATTCAAAATATCGCACCATATCAATATCCTGCACTAATACCTTTGCATCACTCTCTTTAATGCCAAGTGTTTCTATATACCGCTTGATTTTAGAATCTGGCATTTCAGGGATATTTTTAGCACGCTCTAGCAACTCATCACTAAGAAAAACAGGCAATAAATCTGGGTCATTAAAATAGCGATAGTCTGCACTCTCTTCTTTACCACGCATAGATTTTGTTACGCCTTTATCAGTATCAAATAGGCGTGTTTCTTGATAGACTTCAGTATCATAAGTGCCATTTTCAAAGGCATTTTGCTGCCTTGCTACTTCATATTCAATAGCCTTTTGGATAAATTTAAAGCTATTTAGATTCTTAATCTCAACTCTTGTATAAAATTTATTCTCACCTTTTGGACGAATAGACACATTTGCATCACAACGAAAGCTTCCCTCTTGCATATTCGCATCACTTATACCAAGGAATTTTACAATAGAATGTAGCTTCTTTAGATAAGCTATCGCCTCATTGCTGCTACGCATATCAGGCTCACTCACAATCTCTAAAAGCGGCGTGCAAGCACGATTTAAATCAATTTTTGAATGCGTGCCTTCATGGATATTTTTACCTGCATCTTCTTCTAAATGTGCGCGCGTGATACCTATGGTTTTTATCTCCCCATCAACTTCAATATCAAGCTGCCCTTTGCCAACGATTGGAATCTCAAACTGGCTGATTTGATATGCCTTTGGTAAATCTGGATAAAAATAATTTTTACGCGCAAATACAGAATCTTGGTGTATTGTAGCCCCGATTGCTGTGCCAAAAGATATAGCTTTTGCTACCGCCTCTTCATTCAACACAGGAAGTGCACCGGGTAACCCTAAACACACGGGACACACATTTGTATTTGGCGATTCCCCAAAACTCGTAGGACATGAACAAAAAATCTTTGTTTTCGTATTCAACTGCACATGCACTTCTAAACCGATAATTGTCTCAAAACTACTCATATTTTCCCTTTAGTTACATAGGATATTTATTGTTAGTTAGTTCGCGTATTATACATAAATCTTTCATGAGATTTAGATATTTTGCGTGTTTTTTACATTAGATCCTACAAATCTTACTTTCTTTAGTCAATAAAAAGTGTATAATCTTACCCTGTTTTTCTTTTACTTAAAAACAAGATGGCAAAAAGATAGGAATCTGAACTCCATTTTTTGCACCCCAAGCCTTGTTCCACCCAAAGGGTTGAGATTCTAAGCTACTGCAGGGCAAGAAGTTTCAAATCATTACGACTTTGGGCGGGGCAAAAGAGAGCTATGATGGGCATCACGGATATAGTCTTAATACGATTTTAAGCCCGCTTACAAGTGCGTTTAAATATTGTGGCTGCGAGATTTTGGAATCTTTTGCTATCTTTAGTGCAAAGGTGGATACACTGCCTATGCAAGAGTATTTAGAGACATTACAAAATGATAAACAACAATCAGTAAGGAGCAAAATATGGGAATGACAATGAGTCAAAAGATCTTAGCCGATAGAGCGGGACTAGAATCTGTCAAAGCAAATGATTTGATACGAGCAAAGCTAGATATGGTGCTAGGCAATGACATTACCACGCCTGTGGCAATCAACGCCTTTAAACAAGCTAAATTCACGCAAGTTTTTGATAAAAATAAAATCTCACTTGTGATGGATCACTTCGCACCAAATAAGGATATAAAAGCCGCTACGCAAAGTCAGCAATGCCGCTGTTTTGCAAATGACTTTGATATTAAGCATTACTATGATGTGGGGAATATGGGGGTAGAACACGCCCTTTTGCCTGAGCAAGGCATTGTAACCATCGGTGATTTGATTATCGGGGCAGATTCTCACACCTGCACTTATGGGGCGTTGGGTGCGTTTAGCACGGGGGTTGGAAGCACGGATATGGCTGTGGGAATGGCGACAGGCGAGGCGTGGTTTAAAGTCCCAAAGGCGATGAAGTTTAATCTCAAAGGCAAACTCCGCCCTTATGTGAGTGGCAAAGATGTGATTTTACATATCATCGGTAAAATCGGCGTTGATGGGGCGTTGTATAAAAGTATGGAGTTTGGCGGGGAGGGGCTAAAAAACTTAACTATTGATGATAGGCTTTGCATTGCGAATATGGCGATTGAAGCGGGGGCGAAAAATGGCATTTTTGAAGTAGATGACATTACGATTGAATATGCTAAGGGACGCACGAGCAAGGAGTTTAGAATCTACAAGGCTGATGAAGATGCGGAGTATGAAGAAGTCTTTGATATTGATTTAGATTCCATAGATCACACCGTGGCGTTTCCGCATTTGCCTGAAAATACCAAAGAAAGAGAACAATGGGGCGAGATAAAAATAGATCAAGTTGTCATCGGCTCTTGCACGAATGGTAGACTAAGCGATATGGAAGTAGCAGCAAATATTTTAAAGGATAAAACAATAGCGAAAAATACGCGTTGCATTATCATTCCTGCTACGCAAAATATCTATTTAGAGTGTATTAATCGCGGGTATTTGGAGACTTTTATTAAAGCCGGAGCGGTAGTATCTACACCAACTTGTGGTCCTTGCCTTGGCGGACATATGGGAATCTTAGCGGCAAATGAAAAATGCGTCTCTACCACAAATCGCAACTTTGTAGGCAGAATGGGGCATACCACAAGCGAAGTGTATCTTAGCTCCCCTGAAGTAGCGGCTGCTAGTGCGGTAAGGGGGATTCTAAGCTCCCCGCAAGATGTTATTTGAGTTGTGGGGGGGGGGGGGGGATAAACAACCTGTATTGTGCAAGCTTAGAATCTAATGCAATGTTTAATAAACCACCTTAAATTTATCCCTCCTTGCTCATTTCTACACAAAGCACAAATTTACTCTTGTATCTCCTTATTCTCAAGGAAAACCATAACTTCGTTTTTTCTCTGTTATATCATGTTATTGTGCATTGTTTTTCCTTTCTCTAATTTTTTGCAAGAATAACCACACTTATGCCTAAGATAGTTATGCAAAGGCTATTCAAAGATAAAATCATATGCTCCATTTAATATCCTTTCAAAAAAATAGATTCTAAAGTCAATGATATACAAGAGCGGGTGAAAAAGGATACAGGCGTAGATGTAGAGCCTATATACTACTCTGCGGGATTAAAGAAAGAGAATAAACTACAAGAGATGCCATATAATATTACTAAGCTACTCTACTTTATCACAAAGAAAACCCCACCTATAAAGCGTCTTGTGTATATAGGACAAGATAATAAAGAAAAAGGCACAGATGATGGTAAAAAAGATTATGAGAAATCGTGGTGGAAATCCACTTGGGAATTTGCTACAGATCTTGCAAAAGAAAATAAAGATACTGCAAAGCAAATGATTAGTGATTATGCTTTGCCATTTGTTAAAAATCCAGCTATAAGAAAAATACTCGATAGCTTATTAAAGAAACTTTAATTTATAGGAAGGATAAAAATATGCTGTAGTCTATTGCCACTATTTGTGCCATATTGGCTGGTTTAATTGTATTTTTTGTCGTATTGGCGCTTCTTATTGCTGCACTTGGTGCTGGCACAGCAGTCGCTATTCTTGTATTACCTTTTATAGCGTTTATTAAAGGACTTGAGAAGCATATTATTGGTATGCAGGTGAGCCATTTCAAATTCTTTGGATTATTTGCGGAGTGATTTCTGTGCCAATCATAATTGTTATAATCGCGGGAATTAAAAATAACTAATCTTGCTAATAAATGGTTTTACGCATTAGAATCTTCCTTATATAAAAAAGCAAATAAGATTCTAATAACCACAATACTAAATCTTATGTCTTTCATGCAAGATATTCTGCAAATATAATCACAGAATTATGATGGCATATTTAATAACCCAAGCAACCCAAACTCTACGCATTTACTCGTGCATTAAACGCCCTTGCCAAAGAGAAATGATCGATATTATCAAGGCTTACATTTGATGGCACACCTTGTGCGATTTTGCTAAATTTTAAGCATAAATCTGCTAACTTTTCTTGTATAAACATGACAATCATATCGCTTTCAAGTGAGGGCATGAACGCAAATATCACTTCCTCTATATTCTCATCTTTAATGCGTTGTATAAGATCTGTAAAATCGCAATGTTTATAGTCTTCAATCACGCAATACACCCCATGAAATTCGCCAATATCTTCAATCAAAAACACATCTTTTGGGTGAGACACAATACAGAGTGTGCCATTCTTACGAGTAGAATCAAGGCAAATATGGCAAATCTCACCATGACTAAGTGCGCCACAAACCTTGCACTTTTCAATCGTAGCAATGCAATCATGGATCGCCTGTGCGATTTGTAATCCTAGCGGAGCGTTTTCGATAGCTAGTGTATAAGCCATTTTACGCGCACTTTTCTTGCCTATGGTTGGCATTTTTTCAAGGGCATTTACAAGTGTATTAAAAGAAAATAAGTTGTTTTGATAGTTTTTCATGCGGGGGATTCTAGCAAAAAAGTGATAAGTTTTAGCAAAGTTATCTTTTTTTTTATATAATGAAGGCTTTATTTTACTTTTGGAGTATGTATTTTGGCGTCATTAGATATGGATTACTATGAAATCTTAGAGATTAGCAGAGATGCAGACCATGATACAATCAAAAAATCATTTAGAAAACTTGCATTAAAATACCACCCTGACAGAAACCCAGATGACAAAGAAGCAGAAGAGAACTTTAAAATGATTAATGAAGCCTATGAAGTATTAAGCGATAGTGAAAAAAGGGCAATTTATGACAGATATGGCAAAGATGGACTTCAATCACAAGGCTTTTCTCGCTCTAGTGGTGGATTTAGTGATATATTTGGCAGTATATTTGAGGATTTCTTTGGAGGGGGTCAGTCAAATACACAAGAGCATTATGCCTTTGATCCAGACTATGTATTGCGACTGAATCTAAGCTTTAAAGAAGCTGTGTTTGGCTGTAAAAAGACGATTAAAACGGAGTATAAAAGCTATTGTAAAACATGTAGTGGCACTGGGGCAAAAGATGGCAAAATGCAGGATTGCAATAGGTGTAATGGTCGCGGCAGGGTTGTCGTGCAGCAGTCTATTATACAAATGCAAGTCGCATGTCCTACTTGTGAGGGGACGGGTAAAATCATCGTTGATAAATGCACTAAATGTCATGGAAATGCCTTTGAGCGTGTAAAAGAGACGATTGAGCTAGAAGTAAAAGCGGGTATTGATAATGGCAATCAGCTTGTATATCGTGGTAAGGGGAATGAAGTAAAAAGCGGTGTGAGAGGCGATCTCTATATCAAAGTGGTTGTGAAAGAAGATGAGCATTTTGTGCGTCATGGCAATGATTTATATATGGAAGTCCCCGTATTTTTTACTACGATTGTGCTTGGTGGTAAGATAGAGATTCCCACACTTAGCGGACAAGCAGAGTTAAACATTCCGCCAAATACTGCACATGGACATCAGTTTGTTTTTCAAAATGAAGGTGTGCCAGATATTAATAGCGGAAAAAAGGGCAGGCTTATCGCACAGATAAAAATCACCTATCCACAAAATCTCAATGAAGAGCAACAAAATCTTGTGTTAAAACTACAAGAAAGCTTTGGGGATACAAGTAAGCCGTATAAAAGCTTCATTGATTCATGTTTTGATAAAGTCAAAAACTGGCTTAAGGATAAAATATCATGAGATAAGAATATCCATTGTGTATATATAACGCTTGTTTATATAGGTTTAGAATCTAGTATAACTTCATAGGTTTTTTTATGTTTTTATGTCATTGTGTGTAAATAATGCTAAAAAATGTAAAAATAGATTCTGTGTGAGTTGTGCGTTGTGGAAGACTTTAAGGTTGTTTTGATTAGTGGGGTATAAAACATAAACCATGAATTTACAAGGTAATTATATTTACTCTGATTTTTTACTGATATGTGCGGTATTTTCTGTATTTTGTAGCCATATAAACACATCTACAACAGCTTGATATAATGCTTCGGGTACATTGCTATTTACTTCCATTTTTATAAGAGAATCAACGAGTTCAGCATTGCAAAAAAGTGGCACTTGATACTCCTTTGCTTTGGCAATAATTGCTTCTGCGATTTTCCCCTGCCCACTTGCAACAACGCGAGGGGCATGGTCTTTATACTCTTCATAGGCAAGAGCAGCAGCTTTTTTTCTCATGTATAATCCTTTTAGCTTTATACTAAAACTAAATCGGCGGTTTTACTTATTTATGATGGTTTAAAGCTGTCATAACTTTATGTTATAATCTCAAATATTCACAGAAGATACAAGCTGTTTGTATCAGGAATTACAAAACCACGCATTGTCGTTAAAGGCATAATTATGGAATCTAAAACAAAATATCCGCTGAATACTAGACTTAATATTGATGGCTTAGAGCTTATGGGGAGTTTAGAATCTTGCAGTGTTGATTTGTGTTTTTTTGATCCGCAGTATCGTGGGGTGCTTGATAAAATGCGTTATGGGAATGAAGGGGAGCGACAAAAGGGCAGAAGCACACTTGTGCAGATGAGTGAAGAACAGATTCAAAGCTTTATATGCGAGATTGATAGAGTGCTAAAGCCCAGCTGTTATTTGATGCTATGGATTGATAAGTTTCATCTATGCGAGGGGGTGAAAGCGTGGGTGGAGCAAACAAGTTTGCAGGTGGTAGATCTCATCACTTGGGATAAGCTCAAAATGGGTATGGGCTATCGCACAAGGCGACAGAGCGAATATCTGCTGGTTTTGCAAAAAGCACCGATAAAGGCAAAAAATACTTGGCGGCTTCATAATATCCGCGATGTGTGGAGTGAAAAGATTCCAAATGATGAGCTAAAAATCCATCCGCATTCAAAGCCCAAAGGATTGCAAAAAGCTTTAATAGAATCTTGCACGAACAAGGGCGATTTGGTGCTTGATCCAGCAAGTGGGAGCTTTAGCGTGTTTGAGTGTGCTAGGGAATTAGGGCGAGAGTTTATCGGCACAAATCTTAGCACATTGCTATAAATTCATTATATTCATTAATTTGAAGCAACGCACAAATAAGATTCTAACGACTAATTCACCAAAAAAACTTAATATTGCTTTGTGATTTGTTGTTGTAATCCAAAATATAGATTTATGAGAGCTTCTAAGTATTTTATATATTGCTATTTGTGGGATTAAAAGTTATATAACCGCTAGACCAACATATAAAATCATTACTCGTATTTATTGTGCTGGTAGCAAAAAAAATGTGTTATCTGTATTTTATAGTTTTAAAAAAAGTGTAAATGAACGATTATGTTATGGATTTTTTTATAAAGGATATGTATGAAAAAGCATCTATTGAGTGTTGTTGTTGCAAGTTGTATTTGTGTCAATATGTCATTTGCTGATAGTAAAGGGAATGGCTTTTTTCTTGGTGTTGATTTTGGTGGTTCTGTTGGAGCACTTACAAATACAGGATTAACAATTAGTGGTAACGCTGGGCAAGGCGGTGTCCCAGCTAAAGAGACAATGCAAGTTAATGCAGGTTTTGGTCTCAATCTGCGTATAGGTGGACAGAGATATTTTGATAGAGAAAATGGCATGAGATATTACCTTAGCATTGGTGGTGTTTTTGGTGCGCCAAGTTATGCTTTTGGTGATTTAAAAGTGTCTGGTATTACCATGATTGGTGATATAAATATGGATTTTTTACATGATTTCACTAGTACAGAATCTCAAAGAGTTGGTATATATGTTGGCATGGGGGCTGGATATATGACTACGCTGTATCCGGGCGGTAGCGCACTTACGATTCAAAACATGGATATTCCAAGTTTTAGTGGTGTTACTATAGGGCTAAACTTTGGAGTTAGAACACTTGTGGCAAGACATCATCAATTTGAGTTTTCAACAAAAAGTGTCGTTACACACTCAAAAGCGACAGAAAATATCATAGGATTTCAAGTATTTTTAGGTGCGAACTATTCTTATTTATTCTAATAGGATTTTACAATTCTCACGCTTATGTAATGTCTCTTTAGATAAGCGTGAATGGGTATTAGAAAGCCAAACAATTACTCGTTAATTCCTAGCACAACTTCTAGTTTTTCTTTTAAAACCTGTGGTGTAAAAGGCTTAACAATATAGTTATTAACTCCAGCTTTTAATGCGGTGATAACCTCTGATTTTCCACCTTCAGTTGTTACCATAATAATTGGAATATCTTTATACTTTTCTTCTGCACGCACTTTTTTTACAAGCTCTAAGCCATTCATCTCTGGCATATTCCAGTCTGTAATCAAGACATTAATACCCTCAATGGTACTCATCTGATTCCAAGCTTCAACTCCATGCTCAGCCTCTAAAATATCTTCATAACCAAGTCTTTGAAGAGTGTTTTTAATAATCCGTCTCATCGTAGAACTATCATCAACTACAAGCAATTTCAATGTTTGCTCCTTATAAATTAATTAAATCTTCATCGGTGTATTATAACATACTTTTAATAACCAAGATTAAAATTTTACATTTTTAAAATCAAGCTTACCTTCATAAAATGCCTTTCCTATGATTACACCACCAACTTTTGGGTAATTATGCAACATATCTAAATCTTTCTGTCCAGAAAAACCACCACTTGCGATGGTAAAAATGCCACTAATTTCCGCAATCTCTTCAGTCAAAGCAAAATTAATACCAGAAAGCATACCATCTTGTTGAATGTCCGTGCAAACTATTGCCTGCACACTACTGCCTTTTAACTTTGCAGCAAAATCAATTGCTTTTATTTCACTCACATTTACCCAACCATGAGTAGCAATATTGCCATCTTTAGAATCTATGCTTAAAGCAATTGGATATTTTTCTGCCATTGAGATAGTCCAATCTAGATTTTGCAGGGCGATAGAGCCTAAAATCGTGCGACATACACCAGCATTTAGGTAATTTTTTATAGTGTCTTCAGTGCGGATTCCACCGCCAACTTGTATTTGCAGATTAGTTTCAGTTGCAATATTTTCTATTACGCTAAGATTTTTTGGACTTCCCTCAAACGCACCATCTAAATCCACTATATGAAGCCATTTTGCACCGCAATCTTCAAAATATTTTGCAAAATCAAGGGCATTACCATACTCTTTAGCACTTTTTTTCTCACCCTTTGTTAAACGCACAGCCTTTCCGCCTAACAAATCTATTGCAGGAAATAAAATTGCCATGATTTTTATCCTAGATTCTAATCATTTAAATTATCCAACACTGACTGCTTCAGCATCTTATAGCGAGACATTACATTTCCATCGAGATTACCAAGATTTGATGAGATAACAACACCCCCACGAGAAATGGCATTATCCGCTTCAATCTGTATTTTTTCTTTATCCTTTAGATTTTCCTTCAAATATACATAATCAATAGGATTGACCTTAATACCAATTTGTGTTGCTTCCATAATATTTGATAGTAAAGATCTTGTAAGTTCCAAAGCAACTCGCTGTGAATTTTCCTCAATTTCTTTTACTATAACTTCTTTTGCCATATCAATAGCAATAGAACTTAACTCTTTTTCAAGGGCTTCAAGATGGATTTGTGATTGTTTTAGTGTATTTTCTAAAGTGATCAATGATTGCACTATCTTTTCACGCTCTGCTTGTATCTCTGCTTCCATTGCTTGTTTTGCTTCATTTTTTCCCTCTTCAAATCCCCTTTTATATGACTCATCACTTGTTTTTTCAAGTGTTTCTTGCATGCTTACTTGATTTTTTTCAAACTGCATTTCAAGCTTTGCAAGATTCCCGGATAACTCATCACTTTTATGCAATAGCTTTTCGATTAATTCCTTTTCTAAAGAGTTCATAGTTGGCGGACGATATGCATTCACTTGCTCTACATTTTGCTCATCGGTTGTATTTTCAGTGGAATCTGTATTTGTCTGAATCTCTAAAGGCACAATAGCTTTAAACTCATATTTATTGATTGAGTGATCACCTTTTTGTTCATCTTGTATGAGATTGTGATTACGAGATAACATCGTCTTGTTCTCCTAATTGTATTAAGCCTTGTTCTGATAGATTTTGAACTATCTCAATAATCTTTCTTTGTGCCGCTTCTATATCACGCACTTTAACCGCACCTAAAAACTGAATCTCTTCAGCAAACTGCTCACTTGCTCTCGAACTCATATTACTCATAAACTTCTGCTTCAATTCATCAGCACTTGATTTCAATGCCAATGCTAAATCCTTCTTATCTGCAACTTTTAGAATCTCAATAATAGCGGACTTATCAAGCTTAATCATATCTTCAAAAGTAAACATCATTTCTTTAATCTCATTGGCAAGCTGCTCGTCTCTTTGCTCTATCTGTGCTAATGTAGCTTTTGCGGTTTTTTGTCCCATGCGGTTAAACATTTCAGCAACAGCACGAGGACCACCAACTTCGACTTTGTAGCTTGTAAGAGATTCTACTTGTTGCTCTAGCACCGCTGAAACTCTTTTTACAACAGAAGGTGAAATATCCCCTAAGTTTGCCATACGGATAGAAATTTCCGCGCGCAGCTCATCTGTAAAAAAGCCCAAAGTTTCTGCTGCACCACCAGAATCCATATGTGCTAGAATTAGGGCTATTGTCTGCGGGTGCTCATTTACAATAAAGTCTGCAAGTTGTTGCGGCTTTACCTTATCCAAATAACCAAAATTCTTGGTAGATTGCATAGTTTTTGCAAGTTTATCAAGCACTCTCTTTGCAATATCTGGTCCAAGTGTCTTAATCAGCAACTCTCTTGCATAATCAACACCGCCAGAATTAATATATTGGTTAGATTGCAATATAGTGTAAAACTCTTCCAATACAGCAGCACCCACAGCCTTGTCTGTGCCACCTAATTGCATGATATGCTTACTGATTTCAGTAATAGATTCTATATCTAAATGATGGAATACTTCGCTTGTGATTTCTTCACCAACTTGAATGAGTAGAATCGCTACTTTTTCAGACATAGAGAGTTCATCATACTGAGCTCGTTGCTTTGGAGTTAAGGTCATTGCCATTTTTGCCCCTTATTTCATTTCGATTTCATCGCGTATGAGTGCTTGAAATAAACCTGCTATCTCATCTGGTTTCGTTCTCACTGCTTCTTTGATTTTTTCTAACAACACATCATATTTTACAGCATCTTCGTTGAATCCACCGCCAATGCCAAGCTGCTCTTCCACTCTTTTACGCATTTCATTCGCTCTGTTTAGCGTATCATCATCATCATCAAAGTCAAATAGCGGTTGTTTCTCTGTCTCCTCTTCTTCATGCACTTCAAGCATACGCTCCGCAAATGGTGCAATAACCTTTTTATAGAAGAAGAATAGCACGATAACAACAAGCACATATCGTAGTAACGGCATAAATGGACCGAGATATTTTTCAACCGCTTGGGCTACTTTTTCAAAGTTTGTTAATGGTGGTGTGCCAGAACCAATAGCATTAAGCTGCCCAGCAATAACGCTTACAATATCATTACGACTTTCATCATAACCTGAACTTGCTTCGACAATTTTTTTAATCTCTGCAAGCTCTTCTGGGCTTCTTGGGGTATATTTCATTGTAATAAAGCCCGTTTCTTCATTTGTCTCTTCAGTATAAGTCCCATCAATCACAACACCAACAGTCATGCGTTTAAGTTGGGGGGTTTGCAATCGCATAGTCGTTGTCTTTTTATCGGGCATATAGTTTTTAACAAACTGACTTTCTCTATACTCTTCTCTATTATTGGAATCTAGGTCTTTAACTTCGGCAATGTTATTAATAACACCCGGAACGCCACCCGGATCTTTTGGTGCAAGTCCCTTTCTCTCTATCTCTTTACCAGACTCACTTGCAACAGCAGATTCTTTACTATATATCTCTTCTGTGCTTTCTTGCTTACCAAAGTCATAGTCTAGATTCACACTCACAGTCATTCTGTCTGTGCCACCAGCAAGCCTGCTTAACGATTGTCTAATCTTGTTTGCAATCTCTTGTTCTGCCTGCACCTTATAAGCAAAGTTTTTAAATGCCTGTTCGTTTTCAATGGTTGCTTCATCGCGTTTATTTAGTGGATTACCATATTGATCTACCATGATAACATTTTCTGGTTTAAGCCCATTGAATGAATTTGCAATAAGGTTTTGAATACCAAAGATTTGATTCTGTGTAAGCGTCATGCCATCTCTAAGCGTTAATGCTACACTTGCACTAGGCACAGCACGAGTTTTTACAAATACATCATCTTTTGGTTCTGCAATCTCAACTCTTGCATCTTGTATGGGGGCTAATGCCATTAATGTCTTTTCTAATTGTCCCTTAATTGCACGCAGTTTTTTAACATCAAATTCACTTTGTGTTGCACCAAAGCTATTTTCATTAAAAATATCATAATCAACCCTGCCTTTTATAATGCCCTGTGCGGCAAGCTCATTACGCAAAACAAAGACTTGGTCTTGTGGCACTGCAATAGTGTTGTCATTAATCATTTTATAAGGGATATTTTGCTGCTTAAGATAGCTTATCGCAGACCCTGCATCTGCTGGATTCTCAGCTGAAAAGAGAATCCCAAAACCATCGACACTATCCCCTTTCTTTGAACCTAAAGAGGATACAATGAGATATGATAAAAAAGCAACAAAAACAACAACAGTTACAAGAATAACAATTTGTTGTTTTCGATTTAATTTTTTAATTAAATTTTGTAACTGCGTAAATATCGCTTTAAAATCCAAAACTCACCTTCCTTAAAATATTTATAAATCTTGTAGTATATCTGTTAATTTTTGTATGACAATGTCATTTTGCTGTGGGATTCCAATGGTAATCCGCATAGCACTAAGTCCATAACTTGCCAAATCTCGCACAACAATTCCTTGCCGTAACAATAAATTGCTTATTTTAGTAGAATTTAACTTATTATGCAATATAAAAGTAACAAAATTTGCATAAGATTCCAAAATATCAATCTCATATTGCTTTGCAAAATGCTTATATTTTTCCATTTCACTAAAATTATTTGTAACAGAATCTAGCAAAAACTCTTCATCAAAAAGACTAGCACTAGCGGCTTTAAGGCTTAAAGTCGTGATATTAAAAGGCGGTCTTATCTTATTTAATGTGTCAATTATAGTCTTGTTTGCGATACCATATCCAACACGCATACCACCTAATCCATATATTTTAGAAAAAGTCCCCAGATAAATTACATTTGGAAAATCTATAATATCCTTAGGACTAATCGCATAATTAGAATCTTTATACGCACAATACTCCATATACGCACAATCTAGGACTACAAGACTCTCTCTATCAATTTTTTTTAAAAAATCAATCACTTGAGATTTAGGCAACGCTTCTCCAAGCGGATTATTTGGCGTACATAGAAAGATTATGCTAGGCTTATGTGCTTCATAATATTGCAACATAGAATCTAGATTATGAAAAAAATCAGGTGTGCGTAAAATAGTAGCATTGCAATGCTTTGCATAGATAGCATACATTGCAAAAGTCGTTTTTGCCATAAGCACCTTAGTATTTTTATCACAAATTGCATGTATGCAAAACTCAATTATTTGGTCGCTACCACTACCAATAATGATTTGATTGCTTTCTATATCATATTTTTTTGCCAAAGATTCTTTAAGCTCATAGTAAGAATCATCGGGATATATATATGCATTACACGCATTCTCAAGGATTGCTTCCTTTGCAAGCGGCGATGTGCCTAGCGGATTTTCATTGCTACCAAGCTTAATAATATTTTGTGGCTCAATATTGTAATCACGCATAACAAGCTCTAGTGGTTTTCCAACTTCATAAGTAGGCAAAACAGAGATATGCTGGTGAAATTTCATAATATTTCCTTATAAATCGCTCTGGCATAATCACTAACAAGGTCTCATTGCTTATTGTAACCTTAAAAACGAAATTGTAGCATAAAGATTGCGAATTTATATTTTTATGTTACTATTTTACAGAGTTTTTACTTTGAAAATAGACATTATTGTGGTGGTGATTATGACTTTGCTTGATATGCAACGTAATGAAACATATAGGATAAAATCTGTATGTAATATGCAGAATCTACTCGCACAAAGACTGCATTCTCTAGGTATTTATGAAGGGGCTTCTGTGCAACTTGGATATGTCTCAATGTGGCAACACACTTATAGTGTATATGTGAATGGCACACAAGTGGCACTGCGAAAGAGTGAAGCGGAATTAATTGAAATTGAAAAAATATAAAATTATTTAATTCATATTGAATACCATATAAAATGAAACTAGAATCACTTATCAAATACTCTATCAAAATAACTTTCTGGAGCATTATTATGATACAACCAAAACCTGTATTTTATGTATGTAAAAAATGCGGATATATGAAATACCATCAAGCAAAAAGTGATTGTTTTGGTGCTGAAGATATTGCGGCTATAATTTGTCCTAAATGTAACGCATTAATGAAGACTCATAGCAATATGTTAAGTGCATTCTTGGATTAAAGTTTTTAAATATTGTATTCTCTAAGCCTTTTACTGAATCGCCCCATTGTGTGTCTAGCACTCTTTGTTTCCATTGCTCTATGGTAAGTCTTGAATCTAAATCTTTTTTATTCATGCCTTTGGTTAGGGCTTTGGCAAATTTGTCATTTAAAGACTCTTTTATTTGTGCGTAGTTTTTATTTGCTTGTTGAAAGTGTGAGAAAAGTTCGTCTGCTTCTTGACGCGTTAATGTTTTTTGGGTAGGATTTGGGATCCCATTGGGCGCATCGAAGGTTGTGGTGTCGATGTCTTTTGACTTTGGGTATTCAGTTAAGCCCTTGCCGCTGGGATTTAGCTTGACTGACGCGATTTTGTCTAGCTCAACACTATAAATCTTTTTACCATTCTCTAAATATTCTTTAGCAGTTATTAATACTTTTGCTGGTTTTTCATTAATCACCACTTCGTTACTATATCTGTGAATTTTTAAATTAGTGTCATTTCCTTTTAAGTCATCTTGCGTTGCGATATGCTTTGCTCGTTTATATAGGTTTTCTATATCTTTTGCTATGGCAAAATGCTCTTCTTTAGTAAAGCCATTTGTTATACTTTTTAATATGGCTTTATCGCTCATCATCTTTTTTAAGCCTTTGTTTGATATTTGTGCGATAGCCTGTGTTTGTTCGTTTATAATATCTTTGTTAAGGATTGGGAGCAGTGTATCTTTTAATTCCTGTCTTAGTTCTGGCAAAGATTTGTTTTGCGTAATTGGACTTATTTCTATTTCATTGCGTCCTAAACCCCGCACCCCACCCATTTGGTTCGCTTCATTCTGTGCGACTTTAGAATCTAGGGCGTTTTTAATCGCATTATCGATATTATCTTTTATGCTATCTAGGTGTTTGTTTGCCCTAAATTTCTTTAAATCACTGCTGCTTTTTTCATAATTTCGCATGATTTCATTTATATTTTTGCGTAATTCTATGGCTTCGCTTAAACTTATGCTTTGTTTAGATTCTAGCTTTTGTGTTTCTCGTCTTAAAGTATTTGTGAGTTGATTATCAAGTCCTAAGCTTTCAATTGCATCATCTGTTACTTGTTTGTAGCCTTGCAGTAATGTAGCTTTAAAGTCTGTATCATTTAGGGCATTTTGCAAGTTATCAATGCTTGTTTTATAATCTTGTTTTGCTTGTTTGTCTATTTCATCTAACATGTGCTTATAGACTTCTGGCAGGTTTTGTGGTATAATGTGGTTATCCGCTTTTATTTGCGGAGTGTTGGCGTCAGCGTGTGGCTCATAACCATAAGGAGCTTGAAAATGGTTAGCCTTTTGGCTTTCCACCACATCTTTATATGCTTTGGAATTTTTATAACTACCTTTTTCAAAATACATACTTTTAAATGCTAATTCATTGCCTTTTTTACGGATACTTTCCACTATTATTGCGTGTCCATTAATTTGCTTAAAACTTAAGATTACATCTTGTCCTAAATCATCTTTACTAAAAAATGTTTCGTTAGCGGTTTTTGCAATATTCCTATAATTTGCTATATCGCTATATTCTACTGGCTTTTGTCCGCTTTGTTTAACTAAGTTAGATTCTACTCCATGCCGATTAAGCGTGTGGTTAATTGCTTGATAGTCAATGGTTACTCTTACATCATCTGCATATTTAAAACCTAATTGTTCCGCTTCTGTTTTGCTTAACTTGTCGATAGCTATTTTTTTATTATTCTTATGTGCGTATTCTATAATTTGTGGAGTAAAGTTTGCTTCCCCGATGATTTGCATGTCTCGCCCTTTTTGTGGGCTTGTTTCAATAATATTTATTACTTCTTGTATGCTTTTAGATTCTATATTGTCATGTTGAGGCATAGGCGAAACATCTTTATTTCCATTTAAGTAAGATGTTTCGTGCTTCGCACTCAACATGACAGAATCTTTATTTGTTTGTATGCTAGTTTCTGTATGTGGGTTTAATCCTTTTATTTTCCCACTTTTTGCATACTCATCTATGATTTGTTGTTCGTATTCTTTAGAAAGTCTTGTATCTCTTGCTTCTGTGCTTGTATGAATTTTTCTTTTGAATCATTAATACCAAATACTTCATAAATCTTTGCCCTTAATATCTCTGTATCGCTTATGCCATCTAGTCTTTTTTGATAGTTGTCATAATCATTCCATATAACCCTATTTTTAGGATACCATTGCTTTATATTGTGTGAGATTAAGCCACTACCGCCAAATACATCTAAAAATATTGTTTCATCGTTTATATATCCATCGCCCTGCATATCTTGCAAAACTCGCTTTATATGTTTTAGCATGTTTTTCTTATTTCCCATAAATGCTAAAGGGGGTTTGTTGTATTGCATTTTTTTTATTATATCCCCTATTGTTTATATACTATCTTAGAGTTAATCCCACTACGCATATGCTAATAACGGGACTTATGCTTTATTGCGTAAAACTGCTTAAAACATAAGCGACACCTTTTATTGTATTTACTTTTTTAATTGAAATATAGGGGCTTGTTTTATTTGGGATTTTGTGGTATGATTTGTTAAGCCTTTAGAGATAAGCCTTAAAGGTTTAGTGCGTTATCTAAGTTTCCAGCGTTAATCGTGTATGTCGGGGACGCCATTAGATTCTAATGGTTAGCGTTTTTAAAGGCGTTTGACTTATTTAAATCCCCTTTTTCAAAATACATACTTTTAAAACTTAGTTCATTAACCTTTTGTCGTATCTCTTCTACAATTACATAATATCCATTTATTTGCTTACCGCTTAATAAAATTTCCTTGCCCTTATGGTCTTTTGTTAAAGTTTTTCTATCGGCTTTATCCGCATAGCTTTGGTATTTTGCGATTTCATCAAGCGTTACAGCTTTTTGGTTTCCATTTTTTACCATAGGTGAGTTTTCGCCATGCCTTTTTAGCGTATGTATCACTTCGCTTGGCGTTATGCTTCTTGTGGTTTTTTGTGGAATTCTAAAACCTAATTGTTTGGCTTTTGTCTCATCAAGCGTGTTAATGGGTATTTTCTTGTTGTTATCTATCGCCCAAGCAATTACTTCAGCGTTAAGGTTTTCTGCACCGATAAGGATTTTATCATCGCCTTTTTGTGGGCTTGTTTCTAGTATTTTTATAACTTCTTGTGTATCCACTTTTTTGCCTTGTTGCATTTTTGGTATTATATCTTTTTTTAAATATATTCTCTCCATTACAGCCTTTGCTTTAGGATTCTTAGCTAGTCTTTCTATACTTTTACCGCTCATCACTCCACCCAAAAATCCACTTCCTAAATGTGCGTTGCTTTGCATAGTTATAGAATCTTTTATGTTTTGTGGTACAATGTCGGCAACAGATTTAGCAATATTGGTTGGGTTTGCGTCTCCTCCAACAGACTGAGTTAAATCCGCCACACCTGCTTTAGTTTGGGGCGTGCTAGGGCTTAAGGGTGTGGGCTTTTCCAAACTTTCTAATTCTAAGCTATAAATCTTATTTCCTGCTTGATTATTTTCAAATAGCGTAATTTTTGCTTCGGCTTGGCTTCCATTTATTTGTAAAGATTTTGTAAATCTGTGCACCGCCTGTATTTCATCTCGTGCCTTTGTATCTGAGTGTGATTCTTTTAATTTACTATTTTCAAATAAACTTTTTAAATCTTGTGCTACTTTAAAGTGTTCATCTCGTGTAAAACCATTTTGAATGGTTTTTGCAACAGCCTTACTGCTACTTATTTTGGTTAATCCTTTTGTGGATATGGTGGCGATTATGCCTGTTTCCTTATTAACTATCTCTTTATTAAGATAAGGGTTTAATACTTCTTTTAAATCATTTCTTAAATCTCTTATGCCTTTTGTTTCCTGTGTGGTGTATGTGAAATTAGAATCTATTTCATTATTTAAAGCCTTTTCTTGTGCTTTTATGTTTGGATTAGATTCCATTCCTTTTAACGCATAGATTTCTTTTTCTAGCTCTTGCCTATCCTTTGCGTATCTAGCTTTGTCGTATTCCCTGCCTTTTTCTATATGATAGGATTCATTGTTATTAAGATTATTGAGTTGTTTTTGTAGTCCTTGTAGTTTGTATTCTTTAAGCTTTGCGGGATTATTTGCTATATCTAGGGCAGATTCTAATATTTCTTTTTGAAAAGGGCTTAAGTGGTAGGTATTATAGCCTTGTTGCAGGGCTTTAAGCTGTGTTTGGTTGCCTAAAATAGCTTGTGTGATTTGCTCTTTTAAGCTTTGGGCTGTTTGCTTTTGTAGGTATTCTTTGCTTACACTCATATTGCTTAAAGGCTCTATATAGTCATTCCTGCCTTCAATTTTCATTACTCTAATAAGATTGTCATCTTGTGTGTGGAGTTTTTTAATTTCTTTAATTTTCTCATACTCATTCATAAATGGATTAAAATACTCGCTTTGTGCTTTTGTGGGATTTTGTGGTATAATGGCACCAGAGTTTGAAGGTTCATCTTTAGAAGTCAGTAAAGGATTAAATTCATCGCTATAAGCGGACAGGTTCGCGGTGTCGCCTTTAATCTCATCAGGTATTTTACCTTTTGTCTTTTTATAACTCGTTATAATCCAATTGTTATCACCTTTTTTATTAAATCCTTTTGAGATTCCCACGAGATAACACTCATTGCCATTTTTATACCATAGCGTATTTACGCCATTTTCGGTAAGCAATTTGCCATTTTGTATAATCTCATTTATTGCATTTGACATTTTTTCATAAGGATTATTTCCTGCAAAGTTTGCAAAATCGTTTAAATGTTTTTCCACTACTTTTTGTAAGCCTATTTTATCATTCCCCCAAACTGAATCAATATCCCCTAATTCTTTACGATGAAACGCCCCTGCAACTTGTCCTTTATACTCGCCCTTAACTCCGCTTTCTTTATGTGCTTGTGCTTCACTTATGAGTTTTTGTATAGCAGATTCCCCACTATGATAATGCTCGGCATAATTTGTGCCAAATTCTTTTATAGGTTTAATGTTTAAATCATTTTCTATCGCCTGTCTTACTCCTGAAGGTGATGGGTAAAAATCAGGTGGGAAATCCGCTTCCGTTTTGCCTTGTTCAAAATATTGTTTTAGCTTCATCATATCAAAGCGATTATCTTTGTGGATTCCTTTTGGGATTTTGCAGTATTCTTCTTGTCCTGTGAATGAATAAATGTAGGCTCCATAATCTCAATATTTTTATCTCATACAATTCCTATCTATCTAAAATCTAGTTACTCAAAGTAACATATTTTACTTAAAATATTTAATATTCAATTATGCAAGTAATTATCATAAATAATATTTTATATAATTATAATATTAATTCTTATTTTATATTTGGAGTATTTCAATGTGTAATATACTAACACAAAAAGGTTCAAAACTCATTCTATCCGCTGCATTACTAAGCATATCTTTAAGTCAAAGTTTATGTGCGAATGAAATAGCGACAAATGACAAACTAGCTGCATTAATAGATTCTACACCAGAGAATACAGATACACAGACAAAAAGACTAAATGCTGTGGTAACCTCTAGCACAGGCTTTGATTTACCACTCAAAGATGAGGCAAAAAATATTGTATTGATAGACAAAGAAGAGCTGCAAAACAAGGGGTTTTTAAACATTAATCAAGCTTTGCAATACAGCCCCCTTATCACTTTTAATAGCAATGGATTTGGCAATAATATAGACTTAAGGGGTCAAGGACTAGATTCTAATCGTGCGGTGAAAATCCTAGTCAATCGTGTGCCTATATCCCTGCTAGATACCTCTCATGGCGTTTCGCCCTACAATAATATAGATATTGAGAATATAGAAAGGATAGAGATAATACCGGGTGGTGGGGCTGTGGTGTATGGTAATGGCACAAGAGGTGGGATTATCAATATCGTTACAAAAATGCCAAGCAAGGATTTTAACCGCATAGTATTAAAAGCGATAAGCGGGGAGAGTGTGGGGATTCAAGGTGGGAGTTTAAGCATTGCTAGTGGTAAAAAATTGAGTGAGAATCTATTCATAAAAGGCGATGTGAGTGTGGGATATACACCCGGGGCGCGTAATGTTGCAGGTATTGCTACTGATAAAAGTGAGATTAAAGCCTTTAGCAATGACAATGAGACAAATCTCTACACCGCTTTTCAAGTCCTATATAATCCCTCTGAAAATCAAAAGTTTGACTTTAATATCAGCTACTCACACTCATGGCAGAGTATCCCTCTAAGCTATCTCTCATATACTTCTAATGTTAGAAATGGTGGCAGTTCAACAACAATCACAAAAGATGAAAGCACCATAAAAAAGAGCGAAACAACCCAGATGAATACACCATAAAAACGCAAAATGACTCCCTGCAAACTTCACTTAACTACACGACAAAATGGAGTGAGAATCTAGACTTTGATGCGTTAGCCTTTTATCAATTCTCACTTACAAGATATATGGAGTATGAATACTGCATTAGCACAAAGGCAACGGGATCATTTTGTCCAGCAGGTATCATGGATATGGGAAAGCCTAGTGGTTTCCAAAATCATGCCGCAGGACTGAATCTAAAGGCAAAATACACAACGACAAACAATACACTGATAGTAGGACTTGATAATATCCTAGAATCTTCAAAGCGTATAAATCATATCGATCACTTTTTTCCTATGTATGCAAGAGGGGCAACCATATCTTTTAGGGCTGCTCCACAACAACAAATGATTCATTATATAACAAACATCACAAATACCGCCATAAAGCTATCAAATAGTCTCTATGCATTTGATAGCTTTAGCTTTACAGATTCCATAAAGCTTAGTGGCGGTGTGCGTCTAGAGTATTCTAACTATTGGATGCAAAATATCCAAGACTATTGGCAAAAAACAAAAACTAATAACAACACAACAGAATCTAGCGAATATCTTAACTTCAAAGACCACGCACAGAATCTAAGCTATGCTGCAGAAATCACACCAAGCTATCAATACAGCGATACAGGCAACACCTATGCAAAGCTGGAGTTAGGCTTTATAAGCCCGAGTGCTTTTCAAATGATTAACGCCGATCCAAAGTCAAGCACAAATAGTGGTAAAGGCATGTTAAATAAAAATGAAGCAAATGGCATTAAACCAGAGCAATATATCACAGCTGAAATAGGTATGAAAGATGAGTTTGACTTTAGCTATATCTCTGCAACACTTTTTTATACGCACACATTTAATGAGATTTTTGTAAATAATATCACGCATGGCACAGCCTATACATATAGCAATCTAGGGCAGACACAAAGAGTGGGTGCAGAGCTTAGTGCGCAACAAAGCTTTTTTGATACTTCATGGCTAAGACTAAGTGAAAGTATAGGCATGCTTTATACAAATATATTGCAAACAAATGTCGCAAACGCCCATTTGCAAGGCAACATGGTGCCTTATGTCCCTTGGCTTAAAGCAACTCTCAATGTAGAAGCTGATATTTTGCGGACAAACACCCTAAACCTTACACTCTTTCTCAATAATACCTATATTTCGCAATCACTTGATTCTACAAGTGGCACAAGCAATGCAGCGGGAAAAAGTCATATTATGAATAAGGGTGGCTATGTGCTGAGTGATTTAGGTGCTATGTTTAGCATTAAAGATGTAAAAATTAATGTCGGCGTGCGAAATCTTTTTAACTCTTGGTATGCTACCTATCAAAAATACCCACTCTATGCCCCAGCCCTTGGTAGAAACTACTATGCGGAATTGAGATATAATTTTTAGGTGGTTTTGGATAGGGAATTAAATATCGGCAATATAATGTGGTTTCTAGTTATAGATTTGGATTCCAGCGGTTGTTATTTGGGTGTAGTAGAGCATTTTTAGTTTTTGATCTGCAACTATGGACAAAGAGACAATGCTTTCTTAATACAATGGATCTAAAAATTTACTTATCCCCTTTTTTTGTTTAGCCAGATAGCTAAGATCTATCTTTATGCACGATTCAACACTAACCTTTTTAAGTTATAATTCAAGCGATTTTATCACAAAAGGAAAATATGCAACCACTATCTAAAGAGATTTTAACGCAGATAAATACCACAATATGTGGCGATGAGAGAAGCCTTGAAGTATTACAGAATAAGGGTATTGTAAAAGCCTACACAAAAGGATATAGAATCTACCCAGATAGCGATGAGTTGCTAGGCTTTTTGTATGTTTTAAGCGGGAAAGTTCGCTTTTTTAGTGTCTCAAGCAATGCTAAGGAAATCACCATTTTTACCATAAGCGATAAGGAAAGCTGTATCATCTCTACAAGCTGTATTTTATCAAACATTAAGGCTGATGTGGTGCTTGAGTTTATGGAAGATTCTAGCGTGTTTATCCTGCCAAATAAGATTTTTGAGACACTCACGCACACAAATGAATCTATTATGCGTTTTAATCTCTTTTTAGTCTCTAAACGCCTAAAACAAGCCTTTGACACCATTAATGATGTAACCTTTAAAAGTCTTAAAAATCGCGTAGTAAAGTTTCTACTAAGCAATGCCAAAAATAACCGCGTAGAAGCAAGTCAAGAAAGCATAGCAAACAATATCGGCAGTGCCAGAGAGGCAGTTACAAGAGTGATAAAAGAGCTAAAAACACAAGGGCTAATTGAGACAAATCGCAATGAGATTGTGCTTAAAAATGGGCTGTATGAGCTAGGCAAAGATATAGAATCTTAGCTTTCTTAAAGCAGGGCGGGATTTGTCCTTGCGAAAGGCTCTCTTACAAGCAACACAAGCACAGAGGGGCAAATCCGCAAAAACTTAATAGAATCTAACCTTATAGAATGTATTGTCAATCTCCCTGCAAAACTCTTTTTAAACACGCAGATTCCAGCGTGTCTGTGGTTTATCAAACGCAATAAATCCCATAACAACACGCTTTTTATTGACGCGCGAAGTCTAGGCGAACTCATCAATCGCAAAAATAGGATTCTAACTCAAAGTGATATTGCTAAAATCACAGAGACTTATCACAAATGGCAAAAGGCACAAGAGCAGCAAAGTGGGGAATATAGCGATATTCTAGGCTTTTGTAAAAGTGTAAGCAAAGAAGAGATAGCAAATCTAGGCTATGTCCTCACACCCGGTCGCTATGTGGGCTTGGCAGAAGATGATGAAGACTTTGATTTTGAAAGAGAATCTTAAGTGAAAAGATTCTAAATAATTTAGAGATTATAGGTGGGAATGAAAATATCTCATAATACAGAATCTAATCTTGTCGTTTTGAGCCTTTGAAAAAGGCGAAAAATCTAAAATTATGAAATCTAAAAAGATTCTAAAAAAAAAAAAAGATTTTTCGCCTACGGCTCAAAATGACAACGAAAAAAAGAGAATATATTTTTTCATACTGAGCCTTTAGGCGAAGTGTCTAAAATTTATAACGGAGCGTAGTAATGAAATCTTTAGAATCTTGCACTTGTCATACAAAAGCCTTGTCCCCCTGCCATACTTATTATTCTTGTCATACCGACTCTCCTCCTTGTCATACTGAGCGTAGCGAAGTATCTTGTAACACAAAATCTAGCTTAGATTTACCTTTGGAATCTCTCTCTTTATAACCTTTTCTACAATCTCTCCATAAAGAGCAATGGCAGGAAGTAAGGCTTGGGGAAGTTGCAGAAATCACTTCAAGCAAAAGAATTTTTTATAGCGAATATGTAGAATATGGAATCCCCTTTTATAGAAGTAAAGAAATTATAGAATTTAGCAAGGGCAATAATCCACAAAATGAATTATTTATTGATGAAAATAAATACAACGATATAGCAAATAAATTTGGAGTGCCACAAGCAAATGATATTCTGCTCACTTCAGTTGGGACTTTGGGGATTCCCTATCTTGTGCCAAAGGATAAAAAGTTTTATTTTAAAGATGGTAATCTAACTTGGTTTAAAAATTTTAAAAACATTACAAGCTTATTTTTGTTTTATTGGTTTAAATCCCCACAAGGAAAAGAAAAGTTAGATTCCATTGCTATTGGTAGCACTCAACAAGCTTTAACTATCGCAGCATTAAAAGCAGTTAATATACACCTTCCGCATACAGATATTATAAGAATACTGAACGAACAATTAAATGGTATTCAAAATAAGATTGAAAACAACACAAAGCAGATTCAGAATCTCCAAGCAATGCGGGATATGTTATTAAAAGCAATATTTGCTTAGGTATTATTATGGTTTAAGGAATATAAAGGGATACTTTGCCTACGCTTTAGTCATGACAATGTCCCCACTTGTCATATCAAAAGTCTTTCCACCTTGTCATACTGAGCGTAGCGAAGTATCTCATAATACAGAATCCACAATAGAATCTAAAAAAGATTTTTCGCCTTTTTCAAAGGCTCAAAATGACAAAGGGGAGAGGACTCAAAATGACAAGAGGGAGGCGGAAGGCTCAAAATGACACGCATAGAGATTTTTCGTTTGCTACGCAAACTCAAAATGACAATGTATTTTATCATGATTAAAGTGTAGTGAAGTATTTAAGCTTAGAATTTAAATTTGTCATAACTAAGCCTTAGATGAAGTATCTGAAAATATAGAATCTAAGCTAGAGATTTTGCCTTATAGTTTGGTAACTTATTGCATTTTAAACATAGAATCTAAGCAAGTTTATTAAAGCTTTATTTCCTTTAAGATTGTAGAATACAAGCTTTTATGCTTTGTGGATAAAGGGAGTATCAAGATGGAATGTAAGATACGCACAATGCTTTTATGTTTGTTAGTTTTTGGTGTGTTTGGAATCTTGCAAGCAAATGCAAATCATAATGAAAATGCTATGGCAAAGCAAGAAGTGGCGAATGTGAATATAGATGATGATTTAGATTCTATCTTTCTTAATAGTAAAAGCATTCAGCTTGGTGATAAGCCTGTGATGATAGTCTTTGGCAAAGATGATTGCTATCATTGTAGTATTTTGAGTGCAAGTTTAATCGGTAATGATGTGATACAAGGCTATATTACGCTAAATTTCTTGCCTTACTATATCAATCTAAGCGATAAGAAAAAGCACTCTATCCCCTATCTCAATCTCTCTGGGTTAAGCTCACTTGATACCGCAAGGCTCTATAAGTTAGAATCCCTGCCTTTAATCGTGTTTGTAAGCACTGATGGTAAAGAGATTATGCGTGTAGCTGGATTCCCCGGGGAGAAAAGGATAATCCATTTATTAGAATTTATTTATAATGATATTTGGAAAAATTATAATAGCCCAAAAGAGCGTGTGGCTGGATTCTTAGAATATGAAGAGGATTTAGCAAAAGGTGCAAAATAAGATTCTATAAAATCAAGATAAGATTCTATAAAATAGGGTAGGGCGACTAAGGTCTAAAAAGCGTTAAAGGTTTATTAAATACAAAAAGGATTGTTGTGAATAAAGTTTTTAAGAAAAGTTTAAGTATAGCAATATTAGGTTTTTGCTGTGTTATGTCTGGCTGTAAAGATGGTAATATCTCAATTAGCGATGGAGAACAAAGTACAAAAGAGCTAGATACAAAGCTAGAAAATATCGATGTAGCTGGATATAAGGGACTAGAAGATATTATCAGCAATAATGTGCGTATAGAATCAGATTCTAAGCCTATTATGCTTATCTTTGGTGTGAATAATTGTAAATATTGCGAGATATTAAAACAAGATATGCGTGATAATCAAAAATTGCATGACTTTATAAAAGATAACTTTGTAACCTATTATGTAAATACGAGTTATAGCAAAACACATGAAGTAGCCTATATGCAAAAAAGTCTAAAAAGTGATGATTTAGCAAGATATTATGGTGCGGTGAAAACTCCACTTATTATATGGCTTGAGAGTGATGGGACTAGGATTCTAAAACTTGATGGATATGATCCTAATTATTTTAATGCCATGTTACAATTTGTAAAAAACAAAGGTTATGGTGATGAAAAAAATAGTGAAAAGCGTATGGCTATGTTTATAGAGCAATACACGCAGGGCAAATTAAATTTTTAGGGTTAAACTTTTAGAGAATCTCTTTTGTAGTGAATTGTAAGTGGAGATATTATGGCAAAACTTTCTGTATTGTTTAAGGCACTTTTGAATAATCTTTTTGCGTCCATGCCTCTTAGCATTTTTCTCATGGTGCTTTATGCGGCTTCAATCGGTTGGGCTACTTTTGTAGAGAAAGAGTATGGCTCTATTGTCGCACATGATGTGATTTATGCGTCATGGTGGTTTGAGTTACTTAATGCGTGGCTTGGGCTTAGTCTATTTGGCTGTATGCTAAAGAGTGTGAAATATAATGGCTTTAAAGTCAGCGTGCATACTTTCCATTTTGCTTTGATTGTGATTATTATGGGGGCTGGTATTACTCGTTATTATGGCTTTGAGGGCAATATGGTGCTAGAAGATGGGGGAAGTAGTAGCTTTATAGAATCTAGGGATAACTTTTTAAATGTGCTTGTGAGTAATGATGTCGGGGAGAATGGCACACAAAGTGATATTTTGCCGCTCGATAGCTTTAAAAAAGGTTATGATATTTCACTTAGTCCTTATGTGAGATTCTCAAAATTTAGCTTAGATACAAAAGAGGCTTTTGATAAGCCTTTAAGTATTAAATCTGTTTCTATTATTAACTATTCTTTAAGCTCTCTTTTTGAACAAGCAAAAAATGAGAATAGAGAGATAGATCCCAAAGAGATTGATGCGAAAAAAAGAGAGAATCATTATTTAGCAAAATTTGAGGTAACCTATGATGGTATCACACATACCATGCTTTTATCAAATCGCGGTGAAAGGGCAATTGCTCGTTTTGGCAATCGCTTTATTACGCTTTCATGGGGACCAAAGTTTATACAACTTCCATTTGAATTAAAGCTTGATAAATTTGAAGTGATAAATTATCCGGGCTCACAAATGCCATCAAGCTTTGCTTCTTATGTGCGTGTGATTGATGAAACATATGGCGAATATCCATTTAAGATATTTATGAATAATGTGCTTGACTACAAGGGATATAGATTCTTCCAAAGTGAATATCGTGTAAAAAGAGATGAAGAAGGCAAGGAAATGCACGATGAAAATGGAATGCCACTTTATGCGGCAACGATTCTTTCAGTCAATAATGACCCCGGAAAGATTCCAACATATATAGGCTATACGCTTTTAATTCTAGGGGCTTTATGGCTTTTATTTGACAATGACTCTCGCTTTAGAAAGTTAAGCAATTATGTAAAATCGCAAAAGGTATTAAGCATTGCTTTTATTTTCTGCGGATTAGCCTTATTTCAACTAAGCACACCTTTATATGCAAATGCAGAATCTAAGAATATAGAATCTGATACAAGCAAATTCTCACAAGAATTACCCCGCAAAAAATCGCTAGATAGTGTTAATAGTGAGAAAAAATCACATTTAGACAAGCAGCTAAGGGAAAAATATATACAAGCAAATGAAGATTTCATAGCACATATTGCAACAAGCAAAGAAAGTGCAGAAAAAATAGCCCCCATTTTTGCAGATATGAGCGATGAAGCTATAAGAGAGAGAATAGAGGGGCTCAAAAAAATCCCTAATAAGACTTTAAAGCGTTTTGCAAAGATACAGATACAAGGCTTTGATGGGCGTATTAAACTGCTTGATACTTATAGTGATGAGATTATGCGAAAAGTTACAGGTAAAAAAGAGTTTAAGGGCTTAAAGCATAATCAGTTTTTACTAGGACTTATGACTATGCCAGAGGATATGGCAAAGCTAAGGTTAATCAAAGTAACAAATAAAGAAATACTTGATATTTTGGGCGTTAGAGATAGCTATGTATCGTTTGAAGATTTATTTCACAAAGATAGATTAAACGATGTATATGCCTTTAGTATATCGCCTAATGCAGAGAGATTGGAGAAGTTTGAGAAAGCATATAAGCTTTATCATTTTGTAAATACGGCACTTAAAAAAAGAGATTCTGAACGCAATGAGTTTGATAAGCAAATCTTAAGATTGCATGAGAAAATGGACTTGCTTATGCCATTTTCAATATGGCATTATTTGCGACTAATTCCAGCAGATGGCGACTCGTGGATACCTTTTGGTAATCCAAATATGCTTGATATAGCACAAATTCAGCAAAGTAATCCAGAGGATAGAAAAGAGCTAACACTGCTTGTCTATTTCTTAGAAGATTTTCGTTTGCAAACACGCGTAGGTGTTGCTTTAGGTGAATGGGAGAAGTTAAATGAAACACTTCTCTTTTACAATCGCTATCAAGCCCTTGTAGGTGGTAGCTTGTATCTTAATCCCACGCTTGTAGAATCTGAACTTTTTCTCAATAAAACAGATGTGTTTCCAGTATCACAATACTTTTATTTAGCACTTGGCATGTTATTATTTTTCATAGCTTTTATTGCGATTTTGAGTAATAAACAGATTCCAAAATGGCTTGGCAAAACTTGCTATATCTTGCTTTTTTGTGTGTTTGTCGCACATACTTTAGGACTTATTTTGCGTTGGTATGTCGGCGGACATGCTCCATGGAGTAATGCCTATGAATCTATGCTCTATATCGCATGGGCTAGTGCTTTATCAGGTGTTATTATCTTGCGTAAGTCTTATTTTGCTATGTGTGGGGCTAGCTTTCTTGCGGGTATGGCTCTAATGGTAGCACATTGGGGCTTTATGGACCCACAAATTGGCAATCTTCAGCCCGTCTTACAATCATATTGGCTTAATATCCATGTTGCAGTAATTGTAGCAAGTTATGGCTTCTTAGGACTTTCTTTTATGCTTGGCATTACAAATCTTATCCTTTTTATCTTCCGTAATCAGCAGAAAAGACCACAAGTAGATTCTGCCATTCTTGCCTTAAGTGCGATCAGTGAGATGAGTATGATTATTGGGATATTAATGCTTGTTGTTGGCACATTCTTAGGTGGTGTATGGGCGAATGAATCTTGGGGTAGATATTGGGGTTGGGATTCTAAAGAGACTTGGTCGCTTGTCTCTGTTGGCGTGTATGCGTGTGTGCTGCATGTGCGATTATTAAAACCGCTTTATTTGCCTTATATTTATAATGTCCTTGCAGTGCTTGCTTTCTCTAGCATTTTGATGACATATTTTGGGGTGAATTTCTATCTTGGCACAGGTATGCACGCTTACGCTCAAGGTGAGGGTGATAGTGTAAATAGGCTTATTTTCATTTCATTGGCATTAATTTTTATATTAGTCTCTTTAGCTTTTATGAAAAGAAAATTGCTTCATACAAAAGAGACACATTAATATTAAAAGGGTAGGGCATGATAGAGATTCTAGGAATAGCTTCTGATATTGCAGGGGGGAAGCTTGGCTCAGCAAAAGGTGTTGCGTTGCTATGTGAGTATATGAGAGAGAAGAATCTTGCTATTTTGCATGATAAAAATTATCTCTCTTTAGATAGTAGCACAATCCCACCAGCAAAAAAAGATGACTATACAAAGCATATTGATGTATTGTATGATTTTTTTAAAGATAAAGTCGCTAAAAGGGCTGAAGGGATTATTTGTGAGAATAATTTCCCATTTATTATTAGTGGGGATCACTCAAGTGCATTGGCAGTAGCACAAGGCATTCAAAATGCGCTACCAGATGAGAGAATAGGCATAATTTGGATTGACGCACATGCAGACATTCACACGCCTTTTAGCACTTTTAGCGGTAATTTGCATGGTATGCCCTTAGCCGCCATCATAGGACATAAAGCCCCAAATAAAAACACACTCACACAATCACAAGAAGAATCTTGGGAAAAGTTAATGAATATTTCAAAAGATTCTATACAACCAGAAAATATCGTGTATTGCGGTATTAGAAGCTTAGAGAAAGCAGAACAAGATGTTATAGATTCTAAAAATATATGTGTCTTTAGTGTGGAATCTTTACAAAAGGGCAGGGCAGACTGCATAGAAAAGATGAAAGAAGTCTTAACTCAAAGCACAAAGATTTATGTGAGTGTAGATATAGATGTGCTTGATTGCAGTGAGTTTCAAAGCACAGGTTGCAACGAGCCAAATGGGCTGTATATGCAAGAGCTAATCATGCTTACTAAAGATATTATAGAATCTTTTTCACATAAAATCATCGCCTTTGAGCTGAGTGAATTTAACCCAACCTTAGGCAACACAAAAGAACAAGACAAAGCCGCAGTATGCAACTTTTTACATGAGGTTATAGAATCTTTAACAAATAATGTTGTATTGCAAAGATAGTATATGCATCTAGCATTGATGACATCACATAAATTTTATGACTCTGCAGAAAGTGTTAATAAAAAGATTGTGAAAGTATCTTTGAGTAAAATTTAGAAGTGCCTAAAAGGTATAACTGGATCAGACATTACAGAATCTGTAAAAATCACCAGCTTAACCTGCAAAAGAGATAATACTTTATTTCTCATTTTATCAAGTAAATTTCACCACAAAATCTACTTGCTGCAGACTAACAAGATTCTAAAAAGCATAATTTAAATGATACTAAAAACTTTTTGCTACACTTCTAGGTTTATAAACACAACTTAAGGAAATGATATGGTAGAGCGATACGCAAGAGAAGAGATGAAAAAGCTATGGGATATGAATGCCAAGTATTCCGCGTGGTTAGAGGTAGAAAAGGCATTAGTTAGAGGGTGGAATAAGCTAGGGCTAATCCCTGATAGCGATTGTGAAAAGATATGTAAAAACGCGAAATTTGACATCGCTAGGATTGATGAGATTGAAGCGGTTACCAAACACGACTTAATCGCTTTTACCACTTCTGTGGCGGAGAGCTTGGGTGAAGAGAGCCGATGGGTGCATTATGGGATCACTTCTAGCGATTGCATAGATACCGCTGTGGCACTGCAAATGCGAGATAGCTTAAAGATTATTTTAGATGATATAAGGCAAGTGAGAGAAGCGATAAAGACAAGGGCTTATCAGCATAAAGACACGCTAATGGTAGGGCGAAGCCACGGAATCCACGGAGAGCCTATCACCTTTGGGCTAGTTTTAGCGATTTGGTATGATGAGCTAGGGCGACATTTAAAGGCGTTAGAATCTACGCTTGAAGTCATCTCTGTGGGGCAGCTAAGCGGGGCTATGGGGAATCTCGCCCATACGCCTATGGAGCTAGAAACGCTAGTGTGCAAAGAGCTAGGGCTAAAACCAGCCCCTGTGAGTAATCAAGTGATACAAAGGGATAGATACGCTAGGCTTATGAGTGATTTAGCCCTTTTGGCTAGTAGCTGTGAGAAAATCGCTGTGGAAGTGCGACACCTGCAACGCACAGAAGTCTATGAAGCAGAAGAGTATTTTGAATCTGGGCAGAAGGGAAGCTCGGCTATGCCGCATAAGCGAAACCCGGTTTTGAGTGAAAACATCACAGGACTTTGCAGAATGATACGCGCTTATGCCCTGCCCGCAATGGAGAATGTAGCACTATGGCACGAGCGAGACATCAGCCATAGTAGCGTGGAGCGATTTATCCTGCCAGATAGCTTTATCACCACAGATTTTATGCTAATGCGTTTAAAAGGACTGCTTGAAAAGCTAGTGGTCTATCCAAAAAATATGATGAAAAATCTCAACCTTACAGGTGGGCTTGTGTTTTCACAGCGAATCTTACTAGAGCTACCTAAAAAAGGCGTATCACGCGAAGACGCCTATAAAATCGTGCAAAGAAATGCGATGAAAGTGTGGGGTGATTTGCAAGGGGGGAAAAGTGCGTTAAACGATAAGGGCGAGAGCTTATATTTGCAATATCTTTTAGCGGATAGCGAACTTGTAGGACTTATCGGTGAAGCAGCAATCCGCGAATGTTTTGAGTTTAGCTACTACACAAAAAATGTAGATTCTATCTTTAAAAGGGTGTTTGGGTAAATAAGGGAAGTGATTTGCAGATAGTAATTTAGCAAGTTAGATTCTGTTTTGAATGGTTTATTAATTTTATTTATGAAGGCGTTTAATGATTACACAGCAAAATTTAAAAGAAGTGTTAGAGATTTTGGGATTTGAAGCTCTCTCTACGGGGGACAAAAAGCTAGATTCTAAAAGTCTAGAATCTAAACAAGCAAATATCTACACAAAGACCATAAACTCCTACATAATGCAAGTAGATTTTACCAATCAAAAGCTTATCTATCCACAAGGCATAAAAATCAATGACACCACGACTTCAAACTTCTCTCACCCTGAAAATTTTGTCGTTTTTGAATGTGTGCATAGATTATTAGAAAAAGGCTATAAGGCAGAGTCGCTAGAATTAGAGAAAAAATGGCGATTGGGCGGAGAACTAAAAGGTGGTAAAGCTGATATTTTAGTGCGTGATAACCAAGACAACACTTATCTCATTATAGAATGTAAAACCACACAAGAAAACAATAAAACTAAAAGCGAATTTAGCAAAGAATGGGAGAGAATGCAAAATAACGGCGGACAGCTTTTTAGCTATTTTCAGCAAGAAAAAGCTACAAAATTCCTGTGCCTTTACACTAGCGATTTAGAAAAGCACGACCAAGAATCTAAAAGTATCAAATATCAAAATTACATTATCCAAGCCTTTGATAATGATGAATATTTGCAAGAAAACGATATAGAAAAATCTTACAAAAAAGCAAGCAATAACACTGAACTTTTTGCAGTATGGAAAGAGAGCTATAAACTACAATCTTTCACACAAGGCATTTTTGAAAATGATGTTAATGCTTATAGGATTTTAGAAACAATCCTAACTTTTGACAAGCTACAAGAGCTAAAAGAAGAGGGTAAATACCACGAGTTTGCCAAGATTTTACGCAAACACAACATTTCAGGCAAGGAAAATGCCTTTGACAAACTTGTAAATATCTTTCTTTGTAAAATCTATGATGAAAGCTTTAATAAAAACAATCTTAAATTTGGCTATTTTGGCGTTATGGCAGATACTTATGCCAATATGCAAGATAGGCTAATGCTCCTTTACAAAGAAGCGATGAGTGAGTTTTTAGGCGAAGAAATTACCTTTGTCTCTAATGATGATATAGAAAAAGCCTTTAAAAAACTCCACGCAACAGATTTAAAAGCACAAATACAAAAGCATATCAAAGAGTTGAAATTCTACTCCAACAATGACTTTGCCTTTTTAGAAGTGCATAATAAAGAGCTGTTTTTACAAAATGCCATAGTGTTAAAAGAAATCATCGAGCTTTTTTCTCCCTACAAACTCACGCAAAATTCCACCAATCAATTCTTAGGCAATCTTTTTGAGCTTTTTTTACAAAAGGGTATGAAGCAAGATGAAGGGCAGTTTTTCACCCCGATTCAAATTTGTGAATTTATTATGTATGCCTTACCGCTAGATTCTATGGCAAAGGCTTCTAAACCCTTAAAAGTGCTTGACTTTGCTTGTGGGGCGGGACATTTTCTAAACACTTATGCAAACGAGCTTAAACGCTACGCCACGCAGGATTTACAAGAGCATTACAAACAAATTTATGGCATTGAGAAAGAATACCGCCTAAGTAAAGTGGCAAAAGTCTCCTCTGCAATGTATGGACAAAATGAAATCAATATCCTTTATGCAGACGCCCTTGCCACACACGAGCTAGAAAATCCCAAAACAGATAAAGGCAACAAGCAAAAGCCTCAAATCAATAACCACAGCTTTGATTTACTTATCGCTAATCCCCCTTATTCTGTCAAGGGCTTTTTAGAGACCTTAAGTGCTAAATCCAAAAAAACCTACACGCTTTTTACTAATGAGATAAATATAGAGACAAACAACGCCATTGAATGCTTTTTTATAGAGAGAGCAAACCAGCTTTTAAGAGACAATGCCAAAGCCGCCATTATCCTGCCAAGCTCTATTTTAAACAAAGATGGCATTTATAAAAGCACAAGAGAGATATTGCTTATCAATTTTGACTTTATCGCTATCGTGGAGCTAGGCAGCGGGACTTTTGGAGCGACAGGCACAAATACCATTATTTTATTCTTACGCAAAAAGGAAAATTTCACACCAGAAAACACAACCATTTCACAAGATTATAGCAATATCAAAAACTACATAGAAAGCGGACATTTATCACAAAATGAGCCTTATAAAGACTACATAAACGCCTTTAATGCGTATTGTGATTTTAGGGGCTTTGATAAAGGGGAGTATGAGAGCTTTTTAAATGGAAGTTTAGAATCTCAACCAAATGGGTGGGCTGCGGGGTTTAGGGCGCAAAATACTAAAAATACAACACAGCTTTTAGAGCTAGAAGCCTTTAAAGAATACCACGCTGCCTTTAAAGAAACAAGTGAGTATAAAAAGCTGCTAGATTCTAAAGCCTATAAAGATTCTAAAGACAAAGACGCCTTAGCACACAACGCCTTTTTAGCCTACGCAAGAGCGATAGAAAAAGATAAATTACTCTATTTCTCTCTAAGTCGCAACCAAGCCCCTATCATCATCAAAGCCCCAAGTGATAGCAAAGAGCAGAAAAGATTCTTAGGCTATGAGTGGAGTAATCGCAAAGGCGATGAAGGCTTAAAAGAGCTACATAGCCCCTATCTAAGCCCACTTTTTGAAAGGGATAATCCGCATAATCCAAACAAACTAGCCTACCTTGTCCGCCAAGCGTTTTTAGAATCTACTGCTTATGGCAATCATACCGACTCCGCTACTTATCATACTGACCCTTCCCCTTGTCATACTGAGCGTAGCGAAGTATCTAGTAATACAGAATCTAAGCTAGATTTTTCGCTTAACGCTCAAAGCGAAGCTTCTTTAGAAAATGACAAGCAAATAGAATCCAATCCTATCCCACAAGACTTAAGCCCCTATGCTTTTAAAGCAAAACTCATAGATATGCTAGACTTTAGCAAAGTAGATTTTAATAAGGCTATAAGCTTAAATCCTATCAATTCACAAGGCGAGTTTAACGCACAGAATCCTTTTGAAAATTGTAAATTTGAGTTGGTGAAGTTAGGGGAAGTGTGTGAAATTTTAATCGGCGGAACTCCAACAAGAAGTAATTATAGTTATTTTCAAGGTAATAACTTATGGGTTTCAATAGCCGAAATGAACGGACAGGTTATCACAAATACAAAAGAAAAAATCACCGATGAAGCAATTAAAAAATCAAATGTAAAGCTTATACCCAAAGGCACAACACTTTTAAGTTTTAAGTTAAGTATAGGTAAAACTGCTATTGCTGGAAAAGATTTATACACAAATGAAGCAATAGCTGGACTTATACCAAAAGATAAGTTGAAAATTTTAGATAAATACTTGTTTTGGGTTTTTGAAAGCAAAATATTAAATCTAAATTCTATTAGAGGCAATAACGCATTTGGAAAAAGTCTAAATAGCACAATTTTAAAAGAGCAAGTGAAAATCCCCTTGCCGCCTTTAGAGATTCAAAAGCAAATCGTAGCAGAATGTGAAAAAGTAGAAGAGCAGTATAACACCATAAGAGCAGTCATAGAAAAACACCAAGAGTTAATAAGAGCGATTTTAGTCAAATGCGGCATTGTAGATTCTAGCGAGAGCAGTAGAGACTTCATCACTTCCTTACTAGATTCTATACAAGAGCTAGAATCTAAACTAGATTTTGACCTTTTAGCTAATTATACCGACCCAACCACTTATCCTACCAACTCCGCTACTTGTCATACTGAGCCTTTAGGCGAAGTATCTACAAATACAGAATCTAGAACAAGATTTTTCGCTACCACTCAAAACGACAATAAAACTAGCAAAGATACTTCGCATTCAAAACCCTTCAGTATGACAAACACAAATGACTTAAAAGCCCTTTTAGATTCTATCCCTATCCCACCAAAACACGGCTGGGAAAGGGTAAGGCTAGGCGATATATCAATAAAAATTACAAAAGGCACGACACCCACGACAATAGGCTTTTCATTTTTAGATAAGGGAATAAACTTTGTGAAAGTTGAAAGTATTGCAGAATCTGGAGCGTTTATTCCACATAAAATGGCTTATATTTCCAAAGAGTGTTACGATAAACTAGAACGCTCACAATTACAAGAAAATGATATTTTATTTTCAATAGCAGGTGCTTTAGGTAGAGTTGCGGTTGTAACAAAAGAAATTTTACCAGCTAACACTAATCAGGCGTTAGCGATTGTGCGATTGAAGCCAAATGTAAATAAAACCCATTTTATTAGAGTGGCTTTACATACAAATGATATAGAAAAACAAATTGATAGTTTTAAAAAGGGGATAGCACAGCAGAACTTATCGCTAGAACAAGTTGAAAATCTCAAAATCCCACTCCCACCCCTTGAAGCACAAGAAAAAATCGTAAGTGCTATTGATAGCGTAGAATCTCAAATCAAAAGAATAGATTCTAAGCTTGAAATTTTAGAAACAAGAAAGACAGAGATTTTGAGCAATGCCTTGAATGCTAATAACGAGAGAGAGAGAGAACAGGCAGAGCTTAAAGAAATCTTAAGCGAGATAGAATCTCTGCTTTCACAAAGAAAGACCTTACAACGCTTCATTACAAAAATCTTACAAAAAGCAGGACTTACTCAAAGCTTACATTCCTTGCTAGATTCTCTCCCCACCCCATCAACACAAGGCTATCCACAATATCGCCTAAATGATAAAAGCAAATTTAGCCTACAAATTGGTAAGCGAGTGCTAGATAGTGAGCTAAACCCACAAGGGCAAATCCCTGTTTTTAGTGCAAATGTCAAAAAGCCTTTTGGATTTATTGATAAAGAATTATTAAAAGATTATGAAAAAGACAGCGTGTTATGGGGGATTGATGGGGATTGGATGGTGGGATTTATCCCCAAAAATACACCTTTTTATCCAACAGACCATTGCGGAGTTTTGCAAGTTAATGACAAAGATATAAAAGCTAAAATTGTAAGCTTTTTACTAGATGAGGCAGGAAAAAAGGCAGGATTTAGCAGAAATTTGCGTGCTTCTATTGAGAGAATAGGAAATGTAAAAATCCCACTCCCACCAATTGAAGAGCAAGAAAAAATCATATCCGTTATTGAAAGCGTGGAAAATAAAATAACATTGTTTAAAGAGCAAAGTCAAACATTTGAAGACAGAAAAATGCAAGTTTTAAAAAGTTTTTTAGTAACAGGTTCTGCTGTATAATGCGTTGAATATTAGATTCTAAAACTAGAAGCTTTTATGTGTGATTTTATAGTAATTTAGCTAAATAAATTTAAATATCCTAAGATTATAAACATTAGAAAAATGTAGAATCTAAAACCAGCTTTTTCGATTCCATGACTACACTCTCCAAGCCCATCCGCCCATTTGCAGTGGTTTTCAGATTATATTCAAAGATATCATGTATAAATATAGGTATTTGCTATGCATACAGAGGTATTGATAATGTGCCGTATAATAATCGCTATCAAAAAAATCCACGAAATCCAACTTGTATTCTACCAAAACCCTGCATAACACCCAGTGTATTGCCATTTACGCCCCCACCAGCTTCAATAAACACACTTGCATGTTCTCCACCATATATATCAGCCCCACCTCCCATAAAACCTTCCCACGCAAACGGCGATTTAAACATATCCTGTTGTTCTTGCATGGTAAGTCCAAAGCTACCGCTAATAAAGCCATATAATCTAGCCATATTAGAATCCCTTGCTCCACCAAATGTGATTTTTTCCTGCAATAATAAAAGAGAATTTGTATTTTCTGCTGCATGGGCAAATACGCTTATGTAGTTACGGATAGTAAAGCCTTTTTGTAGTAATGGAAAGCCCACTTCAAAGCCGCCACCAACATGCTTATTATCAAGGGTAACCACACCGCCAAGAGAAAAACCATCTTTTGCCATGCTTACATGAGTAAGACATAAAAATACACCTACATATAAAACGCCTTTATGTGCTTTTTTCATATAAAATCCTTTTTAAGTAAAATCCAAAAGACAGGGCTTTTGGAATCTAAATTTTAAACTACAACCTATCTATATATCGGAAATTTTATTTAAAGTCTAGAATCTTAACAAATTAGAAACTCGAAAAATTAGAATCCTAAATGCAGTCAAGCAGGGTTGCATAGGTTCTAAAGTTTATTGCATGTTGGTCATTTCAACCTTATAGAATCTAAATTCCTACCCAAAAATCTAACCGACATTTTTTTCATTGTCAAGTCGCTTTATTTACTCTAAGTTGAAATAAAAAAAGATGGGCTTGGCAAAATGTCTGCTCATTTTAATTGTAATTTATTTGCCCCCAAATTCCCAAAAAACCGATATTTTCTCTAGTTGTATAAGTTTATAAGAGTTAGCTAGAAAAAATTTTTAAAAATTATATGCTTATGTGTAATATTGTAACTTATATAATGATGGGTTAGCATAAGTGGGTAAGCATGAGTTTTTATAAGGGCAAAAATTCCCCTTGTGTGTTGTGTTCTTAGTGATTGCAATGCGTAAATATGCTTTATAATCTAGCTCAAATAAAGCTTTATTTAAAACTTAAGAATAGCTTAAAATTTCATTGTTGGAATTGTAATTCTATCCAAAGTCCGCAAAATAGGGCATAAAATGTATATGTGTGTCAAAATTTGTGTCATCAGTGTATTTTTTTGTGTCGTTTTATCTAAGATGAAAATATATGAGATAACAAAAGATTATGGGGGCAAAGAATAGTTTTGCTGTCATAATCTTTAGCACTTAAAATAAGGTTACTTCATTTGGCTCTTGTGTTAATGCAAGTTGTGCTAGTGTTAATCATACTATAAGGGCTGTATGCGTGATCTAGGGCTTTTGTTGTATTTCTTTGTTTTCTCTAATTTTATATCTCATTAAAACTAGGCTAAACTAGCTAGTTTTTGCTTTTTTGATGGGAATTACACTCAAACTTGCAATCCCACTTGCATTTTCTGCAATTTTGTTAAATTCTCGCTTCGTTTGCTTCATTTCATAGTATTTTTGTCAAATAAACATGCAAAACAATCTTTTTTATAAGATCTCTCACACATATTGCTATACAATAAACATGTAAAATATAAAAATCTCATAAAATGTGGCGTGGAAAAGAGTTATGGTATAAATAATAAATGGATTCCCATGACTTGCTTCGCAAGTCTGCTAATGATAATAGAATCTATATTTCTTATTTAAGAGCACAATTAAGTAAATAAGCCATAAAATTAATATTGAGACAAATTTATGCATAAACAATAAATGTTGTTTCAAAGTCCATGCATTAATTAAGGATAATAAAACATTCATTCGTTTTTAAAATCTACATTATCATGCTAGAATCTTATAAAAATTACTAGATAAAGGGTAAAAATGGCGATTGATCCAAATAAACAAAAAGCACTTGAAAATGCGATGAAGCAAGTGGATAAGGCATTTGGCAAAGGTGTGCTTATACGACTTGGAGACAAGCAGGTAGAAAAGATAGATTCTATATCGACAGGCTCGTTAGGGCTTGATTTAGCACTAGGAATTGGTGGTATCCCAAAGGGTAGAATCATTGAGATTTATGGACCAGAGTCAAGCGGTAAAACGACATTATCTCTGCAAGTTATCGCAGAGTGTCAAAGAAATGGCGGTGTATGTGCGTTTATTGACGCTGAACATGCCCTTGATGTGTATTATGCAAAAAATCTTGGCGTTGATACAGAGAATCTTTTAGTCAGTCAGCCAGATAATGGTGAGCAAGCCTTAAGCATTTTAGAGACGATTGCGTGTAGTGGCGGGGTTGATTTGATTGTTGTGGATTCTGTTGCAGCTTTGACGCCGAAAGCAGAGATTGATGGCGATATGGGCGATCAGCATGTGGGCTTACAAGCAAGGCTTATGAGCCATGCTTTGCGTAAGATTACAGGTGTGTTATCAAGGATGAATACCACCGTGATTTTTATCAATCAGATTCGCATGAAAATCGGCGTTATGGGCTATGGTAGCCCAGAGACTACAACAGGTGGTAATGCGTTGAAATTCTATGCGAGTGTGCGTGTGGATATAAGAAAAGTGGCTACACTCAAGCAAAGCGATAGTATTATCGGCAATCGTGCGAAGGCAAAAGTGGTGAAAAATAAGGTTGCTCCACCATTTAGAGAAGCGGAATTTGACATTATGTTTGGCGAGGGTATCAGCAAAGAGGGCGAGATTATTGACTATGGGGTAAAGCTTGATATTATCGATAAAAGCGGTGCGTGGCTATCTTATGGCGATAAAAAAATCGGACAGGGCAGAGAAAATGCAAAAGCCTTTTTAAAAGAAAATGTTGATATAGCAAATGAAATTGCTGCGAAAATAAAGGAGCAAATTGGCACAAGTGATGAGATTATGCCCCTGCCAGATGAATTAGAGGGGAGTGAGTAGAGATTATGTGAGTTGGGTGCAAGATTCTAGAATTTGGGATTTTATGAATTAAAATTGTATTTTTTACACTTCTTTGTATAATATATCTGCACCCAAAAAACTATAACCCCAAGTAAGATCTTTTTTGTACATTTGTTATCAATCATTATAAACAATTGTGCTTATAGGGATATGCAATGCAAAATACGATAGAAATGTATCAAAACAGACTGATAAAAAATTTTAAAATAACATATAAACGCTATCTTTTTAAACACATTGATTTTAGTCATGATCTTATTGGCATTATTGGAGCTAGGATGATCGGTAAGACAACCATGCTTATTCAACGACCTTTAGAGTTACAACACAGTAGTAGCGAAGATCTTTTTAAGCCTTGAGATATCCACGCCCCTAAATATCAATTAATAGAGTGAGTTTGCCCTTTATTTTGCTGAAAATGGTATTGAAGTTTCAGCTCTATCGCTTGACAATATACTACACAATCATGCATAAACCTTCTCAAACCTTATCTGTGAGATTGAATGATTTTAGAATATTTACAAGCGAGCTATTCCATTTTATTTTGGTAAAAAGTCATTGCATATGGAAAGTTTGCTTAATCTTTAAATCTTAGTATCGAAATAGATTAAATGCTTGTTTAGTGATGTTGATGTTAATCCTAGTGCCAACTTAGGCGAAAGTCTCCTTATTAGACGCAATGAAAAGCTATATAAAGTAATGAAGTCTATAGCTGAACTTGACTTAAATTGTAGCGATAACATCATTGATGCTTTTGGCGATGCGTATGAATATCTTATGCGTATGTATGCAGGCAGTGCGGGTAAAAGTGATGGCGAGTTTTTTTACCATGCAAGAGGTAAGATTTCTACTGCACCAAAACCCAAGTTGAAATGTTTTTTAGGTGGTCAAGACTTCGCATTATGACTTTTTAAAATCCTTTGAGACATCTTTATCCGTATTTACAGCATTATTTTTGAAACACCCCTGCTAAATACTGTCGCTTGCGATAAACCCCATTTTCTCATGGTTTCAAAATTTAAGCTTACTTATTAAACCACAAGAGCTACTGCCCCTTTGAAATCAAGGAGACTTGCAAGGGCTGTATCCCTTAAGCCATAATCGCACATGCATTGTCCTGATAACTTATAGGGTTTTATGATATTAATAGGATATTGTTTTTTACAAATATTATCACTCTCTCAATTTCCAGCTTTTAATGAAAGTATTTTCTCATTTTTTTGTAAAACCTTGATAAATATGATCAAACATAGCAATTAATTTTGCATTGAATTGCTTTTAAGCCATTCTACAATTTCTTCATAAAGTGTAATCTCAAAAAAAATCATTATGTAAAATCTTTGCGGGTCCGGTTGTTTTACGGATATATTCAAAATCTCATAGTTCTCTCTTGATATTTTTGTTTTTGTTGTTCTTCGCTTGTTTAATTGCTGTTGAGGGTATATCTTGAATTTGTGTATTATTCTTTATGTCAAATTTAGGATAATAGTCTAGCAAATCTATATCGTTTAAAGAATTTTTTAGCTTGTGTATCCTCAAAGAGCGCAGAAAAAACCATAATTGCCATCACTATTTCCATCTCCCCTTGTTCTTACTTCATTGTGTTGATGCTTTAAAACTTTGAAGTGATTAGTGAATTTTTGGTTCTTTTAAAGAGGTTAAAATCTAATTGATTTTAGCAATGTTATTGTTGGTTATTTACCTTTATCCATAAAACATTCATTAGCTAAAGTATACACCAATCACCCTTTATCTTCATTAAGTCTTGTTCCAATAGCTCTTACATAGGCAGAATTATGACTGTTATATGTTGAACCAAAAGTTTGCTCATTACCTTTTTCACATTCTCCTGTTTTCTTAATTATCTCGAATGTTTCCATATAATGTGGTGCAAAAAAGCATAACTTGCATCAACACACTCCCGCATAATCCATTTTTTAATTAAATCAATTTAGCGTTTTGTGTATCATTAACCATTGATACTTTATTCCTTATCTTTACTAAAACCCATATATATATATATATATATATATCATAAAACTATCAAAACACTTCATCTTATGCATGGCGTAATTGCAATATAACAAAAACAAACCGTGATAATATAAGTGTGACACCATACCAGTAGCAGATATTTTTTTACAAAGCCACATAACAACATGCAGTAACTTCTATCGCATCTATAATGCATAAGCCAAGAAATACGACAATTGGAATAAAAAAATAAAGATAAGTATAAAAGTTCTAGCATAGAAAAACCCCTATTATTTCCTCACTTAAAATACTATTTACAGATTTTACAGCAACAAAAGATAAGACAAAAAGTTGTGAAAATAGTCACCAATGAGTGTCCTGCGACATTTATCTTTGCGTTAAAGTCCTTATGGTTTCTTCATAAAAATAGCATATCAAAGTATTGTTGTACTGCTTTATCCACATCGTCATTATTTGTGTCCATATGTAACCATTCATTAAATCTTTGATTTACCCTAGTTTAAATTCTGTGCCTCTTATAGCTAAAGTAAATTGTTTAGATTCTTTGTTTTGAAATAAAGTGACAAAGAATTCAAAACCATTCTATGTCCTTATATGTCTATTATGGCCCTATATGTTTTTTTGTGAACGACACAAGTTTGGCGTGAAACATAAGAAACAAATAGCAGTATGCAAAATCCATGCAAATAGACAATACAAAAAAGCTTTATATTTTTATGCAAGTGCCATGTGTCCTATTCATGAAGGTGGCAAAGATTTAAACCTTGAAGGTGAAACACATAAATATGTCTCTTAAAATGTAGCATATGGACTGCATCTAATCTTTTATGATAAGAGCTTAGTTGAGGTAAATGTCTTGTTGTTATGCAGATTAGACTAAAGATTGGCCTTACTTTAAACATTGTCAAGTGGGAAATATCAACACAGAGAGTCCCAACAAAGCAAAAAAAAGTAGTAAGCAACAAATAAAATCAATATCAACAGACAGCAAAGGTTTTTCTTGTGCTTAAAGATAATAAGAGCAAGATTGCAAGGGATCTAAAAGTATTTTTGGCTTAATTATAGTGTCTTTTAGGAAGATAACACTAAAGATATGAAAAGGTCTTCAGTGTATTTGCAACTCCGTAGGTTCAAAAGCCTATAAGGACAGAGAAACAAGATTTTTTTAGAAAATCACAACAAAAAAAAGACTAAAAAATTGCAAAGTATGGCGTACGATGAATTTTCATATTCATCCCCCCCCCCCCTTGCATTAAAAATGGTATTACAAAAGAACAACGCATAGAAGCAACACAAAATATACACAAAATATTTCCAAATGCTATATACAAAGAAACACAAAAAGCCAGTCCATGCAAAAGATTATGTTAAGTCTTATAGCGTGCATCTTGGTAATTTTAGGGATTCAAATGCGGCAATAAGCATAGAAGAAAGAAGGGCAAAGAATAATGTATCTTATTTTTTAAAGCTTGAAAGTTTGCAACCAAACAACTAAGCACAAGTGCCGTTGCATGTAAGCTGTCTAGTTTAAATTTTGCATGGGATATACTAAGCAGAACGACAAACACTTCCGAATGCAAAACCTAGACGAAATTATACCACAAAAAAAAGGATTTAACATGATAGACACAAAAAATCTCACTCTAAAGAAATTCCAAGAGAATTTTGATTTTCAGAATCTTAGTTTTTTATAGAAGCTAAGATGAAAGATAGCTAAATTATAAAGACGCCTTAGATAGCTTTGTAAAGTATATGCCAAAATATGTTTTAATAGAGCTATGCCTTTACAGACGACCAAAAAGCTTTAGCTTATAGCGATTTTATGGCTAAAACATTTTTAGGCGTATTTCAAAGTGCAGTCCAAACTGCATTAACCATAGACCAAAACGAAGTGGCTACAAGAGACGCACAAAATCAAAGTGCTTTAGGCATACTAGGTAAGAAAAAAGAAGTAGCAATGCTATCCAATCAAGTGAAAGAAAGCTTTTTTAAGATACAAGCAAGTAAAATGCAAACAGCACAACTTCAAGCCCAAGCCCTGCAAGATAAAATCAAGGCAGAAGTATTACATAAAAGTGCCAATGATAACGCACAGATAAACAAAGCTAATTGTATGGTAAGTTATCAAAATGTATTATCAAATGCAAATAAACCAGACTTACTCAAAAGCTATGATATGCAGCAAACTACGGTGAATGCACTCAAAGCAATAGGTGAAGCTCCAATCAGTGATTACACAGATGAGTGGAAAAAGGTGCAAATACCTGACTACAATACAGACTTTGATACTACTATACTAGAGATATATGCCACTAAAAGCGTGATAGCTATTGATGAAGTGATAGGATTTCATATTGTTACTTCTATTGAGTTAGTAGAAGTTGAATGGGATTTTGGTGATGGTGAAGTGAGTAGTCAAGGTGTAATCTGAACCACATGCATACGGATCACATTGCAAAACCCATATTCACAACACTTTAACTGTTTTTATAAAATTATAAACAACCTACAAACCTTTCCATAAAGTTGTATCTAAGTAAATCGCATTACTTGAAAAATACCACCTTTTTAACTCTAAACACTAAGCAAAAAAGCCTTTTTTACTTTTTGTGTATCCTTTTTCATTACTACATAAAATTACAAGTAAAATAACACATATTCCAAAGATTTAACCCTTTAAAATACCCTTACATTATAACTTAAAATCTAATCCTTTTTTATATGATTTTTATCTAGTGATTATATATTACATTTTCACTTTACAAAGTGTTACAAACTAAGCAATACAAAATTACAAATTAATTAATACTTTGATACAAATTAAAATTACACACAATACAAAATAATTAAAGACTAGATACAAACTTAATAAAACATACAATACAAACATTACTAACAAACAAAAGATTAAAAGATACATTAAAAACATAAAAAGTAACATGTAAAGCAAGTATTGCATGCATATATACTTTAAATGCTTTAAAGGCTTTTATGTATTGGTGTGTTTTTTATGTGTGATTAAGTGTTTTTTGGGTGTTGAGAAGCTAAAGTTTAATATCACACATTCAAAAAATCATCTAAGATCTTAGCATGTAAAACTGCTTCAAATTCAATAATTTCATATTCAGCAACCTTGTTGATACAAAATGGATCATTTTTAGCAAATGCGAGTGCAGAATCTTTGCTCGCAAATCTACCTATAATCAACCCACCATCTTTTGGATTGCGAGGACCTGAAGCAAGAAGCATATTAGAATCATAGCCTAACTTTAAATATGCTCTATGCTCTGCTAAAAATTTTTCTACCTCACTAAAAGGCTTTGTATAATTTACTTTACAAACAAATAATGTATTCATTGATTTCCTTTCTGTAAAATTATATATCGCAATTATAAAGCATTTAAGATTCTAAAATCACCCAATTAATATCACACAAAAGCATGAAACCTAGATTCTATAATTCTTTAGAACTCGTTTAAAATCTTTTACCCTCATGCCAAACAATCCCTTACTCCACATCAATAAGCGAAAAAACATGTGTTCTAGATTCTATCTCTTTTCTTTCTTTGTTCTCTGCAAATTCAAGTAGATTTACAAGGCAGCATAGCTCAATACATTTTGCTTCAAGTTTTGAGATAAGTTTTAATGCCGCACAAGCTGTGCCGCCTGTTGCCATTAAGTCATCAACAAGAATGACATTAACACCTTTTAAGCCTGAAAAGGCATCTTCTTTTATCTCCATAGAATCTTTTCCATATTCAAGTGAATAGCTTTGTGAAAGCACTTTGCCGGGTAATTTACCCTTTTTTCTAATCGGCACAAATCCAGCATTCAATGCAAAAGCTAGAGCAGAGGCTATCATAAAACCCCTTGCTTCAATGCCGATGACATACTCCACTTTATAGGCTTGGTATCTGTGTGCTAACATTTGTATATATTCATTAAAAAGCTTTCCATTGTGCAAAAATGTCGTAATGTCTTTAAATAAGATTCCCTTCTTTGGAAAGTCTGGCACATCTGTGATTGCTTGCTCGATTTCTTCACGCAATGTGGGCTTGTGTTTTGCCATTTTTACTTCAGTTTGGTTTGTAGAATCTTCTAGCATTAAGTCTTCTTCGCTAAAAGCATTAATGGGCTTTTCAATCTCATTGGTCTTTTTTCTTACCATACTTAATCCCTTTGTAAAATTTAGTCTAAAAAACATTGCACTATCCTTACATATAGATTATAAGAGTGCTTCTATCTTTTGCTCTAAATCTTTAATTCGACTTTTATAGTTGTCCGTTTCTATGCGATATTGTGAATTTCTTTGCTTGAGTGTTTTAACTTCACTTTTCAAAGAGTTAAGCTCTTTTGTCAATATGTCAATATTACCTAATGCCCTTTGGAGTGAAAGCTGATGCTTTTGTATTAAAACCTCTGTTTCCACAAGAGTATATTTCATGTGTGAAGATTCTTTTCTCTCTTTTTGAGCTATGCTTTTATAGTAAAAAGCCGCTACAACCATGAATAAAACAAAGAGAATAAAAATAGTCAGTCCAAACCAAGCAACTACATCACCCATATTAATCCTTTGTATTTGTGAGTTTTTCCACTCTTATTGCGTGTCTACCGCCCTCAAAAGTCTCGTTTAAAAACACTTCTATAACAGCTTCAGCAACACCTGCTCCAATCACCCTCTCCCCCAAACATAGCACATTTGCGTTATTATGCTTTCTTGCGACAGCAGCCATATAGGGATCAAAACATAGGGCAGCACGGATAGCTCTATGCCTATTAGCAGCAATACTCATTCCAATTCCACTACCACAAATGAGTATCCCGCGACTATTTTCAATATCTTTTAGCATTTCTTGGCACACAGCCTCTGCCATATCGGGATAATCCACACTATCACTGACATGCACGCCTAAGTCCTTAAAAGCAATATTGTGTTCTTTACAATACTTTGTCGCCACTTGCTTTATCTTTATCCCTGCATGATCACTTGCTATGAATAACATAATTTTCCTTTTATTAAAGTTTTAGAAAGAATAAGAGCGTATTTTTCATAATCCATAATATTGCTTCATTTGTCGGCGGAAACAATAAAATGATAATGAGTAGAATCATACCATATTTTTCAACATTATTATACAATCTTGCAAAGAAGCTATTATTGAAATAAAGTCCTATATACGCTAAGATTAATGCACCATTAAGCGGTGGAATAGGCAATAGATTAAAGACTGCAAGCATCACATTTACTTGCAACAAAATGAAAAAGAATTGCATAAGAAGACCGCCACTTTGCATAAGTCCTAAATCTATGCCAAATCGCAAAATAACCACACAGCACAATGCAACAAGAAAATTAAAAAATGTCCCAGATAATGCGACATAAAGACAGCCTTTATAGCCCGTTTTTTCTTTAATATTTTCATAGTTTATCGGCATAGGCTTTGCATATCCAAATATGAAATTTGCCCCTACAATAATTAATGTAAATGGAATGATAAAAGTGCCAAGTATATCAACATGTTTCAAGGGATTAAGTGTTATACGATTAGAAACCCTAGGTGTTTCATCACCATAACGCAATGCCATTAAACCAGATAGAATTTCCCTGCCAATCGCAGAAAATAATAATGCAACGATATAAAAACTAATAGTTATTCCAACTTCAGTTATATCTAAATCGTCCATACCAATCCTTAAAACTACCTTGAAACACTACACATATTAAAATCTATCTAAAGATTATAGGGTCTAATTTCACCCTCAAATTTCTGTGCATCTTTTTGTAAAGTTTCTATACCTTTAAACATTCTTTTCCATCGCACCTTATAGCGATTGATAGGATTGCTTGCTTCTGATTCTATACTATCAGTCAAAGTTATGCTAAAGTAGGTAAACCAAGGCTGCCCTACAATGCGACTATAATCTACCACACCCCAGAATCTAGAATCTTCGCTATTATCGCGATTATCCCCAACCATGAAAAAGCAATCCTCATCAATTTTTTTATAAAAAAACTCTTCTCCATTTTCATTTTTAATATCCATAGCTACGCCATGATTATTTGGCAAAGTATTATTTGTTCCACCCTTATCTGCACGAATACGCATCACCTCATAACTTTGAAAAGGCTCTGTCCTATAATCTTTTTCTCCATAATGAATCCCAACATATTCTCTAGCATACGGCTCTTTTACATACCTTTCATTTAGAAACTCTTTTGTTTCATAATCTTTAAAATGTGTATCAATATAAGAATCTCCCTCAAATGGTCGCAAATACATGCCATCTTTTGCAAATATCACTTTATCACCACCGATCGCAAAATTTCTCTTTACATAATATGTCTTATCATCGCCGGGTGGATTAAATACGACTATATCCCCCCTTTTTGGTCTATCCCCCTCGATTAAATGCCTATTGCCGTGAAAATCTGGAAGTATTGGTATCTCAAGCCATGGAATCTTTGGTATTGTGATTCCATACGAGTATTTTTTTACAAACATCATATCGCCCTCATACAGCGAGCCAACCATCGAGCGACTAGGGATAATAAAGCCTTGTGCTACAAAAAACACTAAACATAATACAATTACAATCGCACCAGTCCAACTTGAAACAAAATTGCTAATCCATCTTAGAATCTTCATATACACCCTTATTCAAAAAAGTTTTAGAGAAACTATACAAAAGTGCAATTCTACTATTAAATACTTAATATTTAGATTTTCCATTTGTATTCAATATATCTTAAGGATTAAACTAAAACTAGTTTTCATGGCATGATTTTATATTTCATCACACCAAGATTCTATAAAACAATATGTTGTGTTAGAATAAATATGCTATGATTTTACAAAATTGTGCAATTTTATTCATAAAGGCTTAAATATGGCAATGTCAAATATCGATCAAGTAACAAGTTTGCATAAAAATAACGAGTTGCAGCTACTTTGCTTTCGCTTAGAAAAAGGAAAAGATTTATATGCGGTGAATGTATTTAAGATACGGGAAGTTGTGAAATATAATGGGGCTGTTACTATTGTGAGCCATGAGCCAAACTCCCTTGTAGAAGGGCTTATTACAATAAGAGAACTCACTATACCACTCATTGATATGCGTAAGTGGTTTTTCTATGATCCTGCTATGCCTACAAAGAATCTGCGTAGCTTTGCTGTGCCAAGACAAAAGGGTGAAGATGATATTATAATGATATGTGAGTTTTCAAAATGGACTATTGGTGTGCGTATTTATGAGGCAGATAGAATCTTAAATAAAAAATGGACAGAGATAGAGCAAAGTGCGGGTGTTGGCAGTAGCGGTGGGGGTAATGGTAAGCTTGTCTCACGCACAAGATATTATGATGGTAAATTAGTGCAAGTCGTTGATATTGAAAAAATGCTTGTAGATGTATTCCCATGGATTGAAGAAGAGAAAAATAAAGAGATGGAGAGCATTAATCAAGTCGTTACTACTAAAAAGATATTACTTGCAGATGATAGCCCAAGTGTGCTAAAAACTATGCAAACTATCCTTAATCGACTAGGTGTTGTGCATCTTGATTTTATCAATGGGCAAAAATTACTCGATCATTTATTTAGCCCTGATACAGATATTTCAGAAATTGGGCTTATTATCACTGACTTAGAAATGCCTGAAGCAAGTGGTTTTGAAGTGATTAAGCAAGTCAAAGCAAATGCCGCATCAAAGCATATACCTATTGTTGTAAATTCATCAATGAGTGGGACAAGTAATGAAGAGATGGCGTTATCACTTGATGCAGATGAGTTTATATCAAAGTCAAATCCTGTTGAGATTGAAAAAGCTGTGCGAGAGTTAATGCTGCGTTAGTTTTATTGCTTTTAGATTCTATAACTTTAAATTTTTAGGATTATCACAATGCAGCAAACAGAAAATATACTAAACTGGCACAAAGACTTTTTAGATAATAAGATTATGTTGCAACAAGTGCTAAATAATACAGATTTAGCCTTTAGGATACAAACACCAAACTATGTATTATGCAGAGATTCTCTTAATGCAAATATTACACTACTACAAAATGTCGCAAAAGATTCTGGAGCAAATATCTTAGTTGCATTAAAGGGTTATAGCTTTTGGAGGGCATTTGAAAATATTCGCACAAAGTTACAAGGGGCTACTTGCAGTGGTGTAAATGAAACGCTTTTAGCATTTGATAGCATTGCCACGCCTTTAATGCAGCAAGATTCTAATGTAAAAGAAGTGATAAAAGCGTTACTACCTTATCTAAAAAATATCTCAAAGAATCCTGCTAGAAAAACTTCATATACACAAAATATAGAATCTCTTTTTAATAATCTGGATACAACACTAGAAGATAAAGATAATTATCAATCCCTTTGCAAAGAGATCCCTTACGCTTTGTTAAATATATTTATACATAAAGAAATATGTGTCTTTGCCCCAGCTTATAAAGAAAGTCAAATGCAAAATATATTACCCTATGCAACGCATATTATCTTTAATTCCTTAGGGCAATGGGAGCGATTTAAGCCTTTTATAGAATCACAAAATAAACTTATTAAAGAGTTTTATCAAATACTATTGGAATGCAAAAAAAATGGAATATTACAAGTTGAGCTTCCAACAAAGATTCCACAAATTCATATAGGACTACGCATTAATCCCTTGTATAGCGAAGTTAGCCCGCCTATTTATAACCCATGTATCCCCAAAAGTCGCTTAGGTATCATACCCAGCGTTTTTTATAGAGATTTAGAGAATCTTGCTAAAAAATATAACTACACAGATACACTCTCATTTTTTAAAGCACATTTTAGCGGTTTGCATTTTCATACACATTGTGAGCAAGATTCTAGTGCCCTGCAGCGGACACTGCCACATGTGATAGGGCATTTTGGCGATTATCTTTCACATTGTGAATGGGTGAATTTTGGCGGCGGTCATCATATCACACGAAGCGATTATAATTGCACCTTGCTTGTGAATCTTATCAAGGACTTTAGAGAAAAATATAATGGCATTCAAGTCATGCTAGAGCCCGGCGAAGCAGTAGGTTGGCAAACAGGCGATTTAATTGGTGAAGTGGTAGATATTGTAGAGAATGAGGGCTTAGTAGCTATACTTGATGTGAGTGCGAGTTGCCACATGCCAGACTGCCTTGAGATGCCTTATCGCCCAGTATGCTATAAAATTACAAAAGATTCTAAAGGACATGCGGTTATAGAATCCGACTTAGGTGAAGAGAAAGGAAAATATTGCTATCGCTTTGGCGGACCCACTTGCCTTGCAGGTGATGTAATCGGGGATTATAGTTTTGATACGCCCCTAAAAGTTGGCGATAAAATAGCATTTGTTGATATGATACATTATACTATTGTAAAAAACACAACCTTCAATGGTGTAGAACTCCCTAGTCTTGGTATCGTAGAGAATGGTAAGTTTAAACTATTAAAGCAGTTTGGCTATACAGATTTTAAGGAACGAAATTAATGCATACAGCAAAGTTTCTAAAGTAGGCAACCTTAAATCTATAGATCTGCCTTATTACCCTTTTTTAGCTTCTGCCCATAGGAAGTTTATAGGCTGGAAAAGTGTCTTTGCGTTATAAACTTTATACAAAAATCAACATTGCCTAGAATTTGTGTAGAATCTAGCGTGTTTAAAAGGGCTTTTTGCTCTTTGTCTAGCCTTATATTAGCTCACTTTTGGGATTTGGGCTGAAAAAGTCTTCTTTAACCTTTGTCTTTAACTCTTCTTCGGGGAGGTTTGTGGGATACATTTTATTCTCTTTTTGTGATTTAGGGTTGATGTTATATCAAAGCACAATACTAATGTTGTGATATTGAAAGGCGAAAGGAATGGATTTTAAATTGTGGAATTATTATTTTGAATGTGCCACTTGGCTTGGTGCATCTTTATGATTTTTTTAGGGGATTCTTTTTGTTGGTGGGGGGGGGGATTATTACTATTGACAATACACCTTTTTGCGCTAAGATAGAATCTATTTGTTGTGTTTATGAGTTTGCATTTTATGGGCTCGGATTTTTGCAAAGTCATTGTGATGTGGAAAAAGAAAATGTGAGTGTAGTTGCATTTCATTAAAAGTTTGGTGCAAGTATTGTTGCAGAGGATATGCAAAACTATTATTTCCATTTCACACGCCAAGAATACGAGAAAACTACACAGAAATATCTAAAGTTTATGCCACTTGATATAGATTGCTTTATAGAATCTAACCCCTAAAAATACTACTCCCAATGCGAAGATGGTTGCTCCCACATGCAATGGCGATTTCATAATCGCTACTCATACCCATTGAAAGAATGTTTGCATTATAAGGCTTTAGTCGCTCATAAAGATTCTGTGTTTGCAAAAAGCCTTTCTCAATCAAGGCTTTATCATCACTATTTGCACCCATACACATAAGCCCATTAAGCTCTATATTAGGGCATGTCTCTAGAATCTCAAGATAGCTAGAAAAAGCAGATTCCACACAAAAGCCACTTTTAGAGTCTTCATTCGCACTATTGACTTGTAATAGGGCTTTCATCTTATAATCTTCTCGCATAAGCCGTTTTTGCAAAGCGTGTGCAAGTTTTAGAGAATGCAGGGAATGAAGCAGTGCGGGTTTAATTTGTATTAGCATATTAATCTTATTTTCCTGCAGAGTGCCGATGAAATGCCACTCTATGTTGTGTGTAGATAGGGATCTGCTTTTTGCCATTAAATCTTGGACTTTATTCTCCCCAAAGGCGATTTGCCCGCATGAAAAAGCCTGTTGTATTGCGTCTATATTACTATATTTACTCACAGCAATAAGCTTTATAGAATCTTTTCTATTATAACGCTCTTTTATTTTCTCAATAGATTCTAAAGTTTTTGCTAGATTCTCACAAATCATATTTTTCCCTTTTATATTATTAGGCTTCTTTTTCTCTCTCTGCTGCTAGAATCTCCACTTCTTCTACAAATCTATCTACAATGCTATCTTCACTCATCTTTGCTAAGACTTTGCCACCTTTTATAATATGCCCTATTTTATTGCCAAAGGCTATGGCAATATCTGCGTGTTTTGCTTCGCCAAGCGCATTTACCGCACAGCCCATAACACTTACTTGCAAGGGCGTTTTAATATGTGCTAGTCTTGTCTCTACTCGCTTAATGGCACTGACTAAATCCGCCTGTATCCGCCCACATGTAGGGCATGAAACAATGGTAATGCCCTCTTTTTGTCTGCCTGAATAGCGTAAAATGCTTTTTGCAAGTTTAATCTCTTCTTCTAACTCGCCTGTGATAGAGCAACGCATAGTATCGCCGATTCCTTGCATGAGAAGATTCCCTAATGCAATGGAGCTTTTAATCATAGAATGATATAGCGTGCCAGCCTCTGTAACGCCTAAGTGGAATGGATAAGGCACTAATGGACGCAAAAGCTCATAGGCTTCTATTGTGCGTGGTGCATCACTTGCTTTTAAGGATACTTTAATATTTGTAAAGCCAAAGTCTTCTAAAAGCTTGATATTATAAAGGGCAGATTCTACCATGCCCTTTGGTGTTGGTCCATATTTTTGCTCAAATTCTTTTTCTAAGCTGCCGCCATTTACGCCAATTCGTATAGGAATGTTTCGCATATTACATGCTTTTACCACTTCTTTTATCTTTTCTTTTGAGCCGATATTGCCCGGATTAATGCGTATGCAATCAACCGATTCAGCAGCAATTAATGCAAGTTTGTATTTAAAATGTATATCTGCGATAAGGGGCAAACTTGTCATGCCCTTTAGCGCTTTTAGTGCGTGTGCGTCCTCTTCTGTTAGCACGGCTAAACGCACAATGTCAGCTCCCGCTAGTTGCAATCTATCAAGTTGTGCTTTTGTCTCTTCAATATTATGGGTTTTGCTAAAAGTCATGCTTTGCACGCTAATTGGGGCATCACCACCTATTGCTACATTACCGACATGAATTTGCTTTGTGGGATAGCGAGGCTTTATTTTATCGCTTTGCATTGTAATCCTTTGTGTGAGTTTTAGAATCTAATAGCCCAAGATTCTAACATATTTTAATTGATTTTTCTATTACCACATAATGACAGATTATTTTTTATGGAATCTATTTTGCTTTGAAATTAGCATTTTGAATTAAGGTGTATCATGAGTATTTCTGCTTTATATCAAGATAAAGGTGAGCAATATGAGCGACTTGTTGCAAAATATTATCGCGATAGGGGCTATATTGTGTTTAAAAATAGCACAAAAGGAAAAACGGGTGATTGTGGATTAGACCTAATCGCTTTTAGTCAAAAGGAAGATGTAACACTTTTATTGCAGTGTAAAAATCAAGACTCTACAAAAACTGCCTATTATCTTAAAAAAGATGATGTAGCAAACTATATTAAAAAATTTGATGAACACAGAAAATACAATCTTACTTATCCAAAAGACCACTGCGTAAGAGGTGTATTTGTCATCGCTGCAAAATGCTTGGAAAAAGAGGCTTATATGTATATAAAAAATTATAAGCAAATGCCTATTGAGATTATGATACTTGCGATTGCAAGTGATGGAGAGTCTGTGTATCGAGTGAATACACAGGCAAAAAATAGTGATAAGGCAAACTCACAATAAGAGAAGAAAATGGATTTAGAAACACTAGAGAATATGGGAGATGAAGAGATGGCAGGAAAGATTGTCAGTATAGTAGCGATTATAAAGGTGCTTGGTAATAATATGCTTGGCAGAATCTTATCATCACCACTAAAGTTTGCAAAGCTTATAAAATTTAGCCTTAAGGTTAAAAAGGAGGCAGATAAGATCCAAGATAAAAAAGATATGGGTGATAAGATTGATAGCAGTGTCGCAATGGCAAAAATGATTCTAGAATACAGAAAAACAAATCCAAATGAAATGGAAACGCTATTTGAGATTCTAGAAGAGATGGTGCAGAAATATCAAACAAATCCAGATATAAAGCACGAGATATTAAATCTTATTGACAAAAATGGTAAGTAGGTGAATTGCAAGTAGGGCTAACATTATATTGTATGCCTAAAATTTTAGTTAAGGGTAAAGTTAAAATATTATTAGATAGAGTAAGATTCTGTGAATTTTTATGCGTAATTATTATGAAGATTTGGTGTAGCTATAAGCCGAGTTCTGTATTAAGTAATTATTTATCTAGATAATATTTCGCAATATTATTCAAGCGAATAGCTTAAAGACAGAGATATTAACCTGCTATTCTTGCTACGGATTGGGTTTGCATGGCATTTCTTGTTGCCAAGAAATCGGTAGGCTCTTACCCTGCCTTTTCACCCTTACCATGTGAAACATGGCGGTATATTTCTGTTGCACTTTCCCTTAGGTTACCCTAGCCATTTGTTAAATGGAATCCTATCTCTTGTAGCTCGGACTTTCCTCTTTTTCAAGCAATTACTTGCTACACCGCGTGAAATGATACCAAAAAATTAAAAAATCTGTTATTATTTTGAATGCAAAATACATTTTATAAAGGGTGAGGGCATTATGACATATGGCATTGACGATAAATTGGAGGATGAGTTACATGCAGAAGTCCTTGAGAAAATTGAGCTTTTTCAAAAAGAGCATGTTGTCCCACATCTTATGTTAGCAGCACGCAAAATGAAGCAGTTTGCTATAAGTCATTTGAAAACTTTTCATATTGGATTTGAACAAATTGCTGTTTTACATGCCCTATCACTTGCAAAAGAGTTAAATATTAATCAACTCGCAAAGATTATGCAAAAAGATAGAGGCACGGCTAGTCGCTGTGTAGAATCTTTATGTGCGAAAAAATATGCGATTAAGACAAAATCTATTAAAGACCAACGCATTCATGTCGTTCGTTTGACACAAAGCGGAGAGCAATTTTTCATAGAAGTGTGTCAGTATTTTGAGAGTATCGCACAAAAACCAGAGAGTGCTATGAGTACTTGTGAGATAAAGCAATTTCATGAGAGTTTAGAAAAAATTATTAATTATTGTAAAAATACACAAAAGACATCGCACGCAAGTTGCGTGTAAAAGCAAATAGCATTTTTCTACAAAAGCATTAATGTTTATGGAATCTTGCTAACAATAGCAATGTTATAAACTTGTGAAGTAAGGGGATTGTATGCGGAAGTTTATGTATGTATTATGTCTATTTGGTTGCTGTGTGGCAAAAGAGTTTTCACAAGATAGCGATTATCTTATCGGCGTTCATGCGAGAGTGGGTGCGAGTATGGGAGTTGGGATTGAGTTTGGAATGCCGATTATAAAAAGTGGGGTTGTAGAGTGGAGAAATTTTATCGGTGCGGAAAGCTTTGGTATGAAATTAGCTAGCACACAATATGACACTGCTACTTTGCTATTTAGCGATAAAATGACTCTAAGCTATCTTACAGGGAGTTCTGTGGTTGCAGCTATTGGGATAAGCTATTTTCGCCCATATTTGTTTCTTAGTGGTGGCTTTGGGCTAACCGGTGGCAAGTATAACTCGTTTGGGACTTCACCATATTATGGGGAAGTGAGTGCTGGTATAGGACATGAGTTTATCACAAAGAATGGGCATACATTTTTCTTTGAGTTTGGAGGCGGGGCAATGTTTATAGATAAGGTTGTGGCAAATCAAACACTCACAACACAAGGGACAACAAAAGTTTTAGTTGGATATAGATTCTATTATCCTGCAAAAATAAAAGAGTAAGATAAAATACATTGGGGTGTAGTAATATTTGCTTTTATAATTTAGGTTTTAATTAAGATTCAATCTGTCCCCAGCCGAGCTTTTCTCTTAATCGCATGAAATAGAAGTTTGGCGTGAGTTCTACAAGATGTGCGTTGTGTTCTGCAGTTTTAATACAAATGACACTATCTTTTGGCATAGAGATTCTTTGTTGCCCATCGCATATCAGTGTGCCAGCATTCTTAAATTTCAATTCAATAATAAAGGAATCATCAAGGATTAATGGTCTTTGTGTTAAAGAATGCGCACATATAGGCGTGAGCAATACATTACGACAATTTGGATACACAAGACTTCCACCAGCAGATACATTGTATGCACTAGAGCCAGTTGGTGTTGCTACAAGTAGCCCATCTAATCGGTAGTGATTAAACAATACACCCTCAATTGATGCTTCAATCTCCAACATACCGCTAACACCAGCCCTTGATAGCAAAAACTCATTTAGGGCGACAAATGGCTGTGGAATCTCTAGCCCCCCATTTTCCTGCATATCGTTTTTCTTTACACAGCTTTCTAGCATAAGGTGCTTATTAATACTATATTCTCCATGCTTTATGCGAGGGATAAGGTTATCTATCTCATGTGGTAATGCGATGGTTAAGTATCCAAGCCTACCAGAATTTATACCAAGTATAGGCACATTGCTGCCATAGCTTTGATTTGCAACAGATAAAAGTGTGCCATCTCCACCGATACTAAATAGCATATCTACATGCTTACATAGATACTGCATATCATAGCTTTCAATGGATTCTAAATCTAGCATTTTCGCACTAGAAGATTCTAGCATAACTTGTATATTTGCCTTTTCTAACTTCTTTTGTATCTCTAAGAAAATAGGCTTTATATGAGTGCTTTGGGGACGCAAGATGATGCCTACTTTTTCTACATTGCGTTCTTTTTGCTCCATGTATTATCCTTGATTCTGGCTAGTTTGTATGCAAATGCTCTGTGCGTTTAATCGTCTTATATGCTTCTGTAATCTTATGGAATTTTGTCGTATAGTCTAGAATCTCTTTTTCATTTTCACCATAAAAATTATCGGGGTGATATTCTCTTGCTAGTTTGAGATAACGCTTTTTCACAAGCTCAAAATCATCGCCAAATTGAGAATCTAAAATCGCATAACACTGCCTAAGCTCTTTTTCTTGCGAGGTCAAAAATGTGATCTCATCAGCATTAAAATCGCTATATTCAAAGGATAGCACTATGTTATGTATAATGCGATTGCCAATAAATCTCATAACGCTTTCCCAAAAAAACTCATTGCCTGATTGTAAATAAATTTCATTTTGACTCATGCCTATGTAGTGAGAGCCAAACATTGCCTTTATGTAGCGTTCTGCTACTCTGTTGCGTTTGCTTAAGGTGAGAATAATGCGAGAAGTGCCAATCATTTGAATTTTTACGCGAATTCTCTCTAATAGGTCAGTAGATTTTACCATCTTTATGCGTATGGGCAAATGGCTATTTGCTAGGGCAAATTCTAATTCAGTATTGTCGTTTGGGTCATAGTGATTTGCCGCATGATAGCACCAATTAATAAGATAGTTTTTCTTAACTATCTCACCATCATCGAGAATCAAAACAGAGCTTGATAATCTATAGTTGCGACTAAAATGCTTTTTTGCATAAGAAAGCACTTTTGGTAGAATCTTGCTATCTTCAGCAAGCTTTATTTGCACATATTTGTCGCAACAAGAAATCATCACTTCACCCTAAAAACCCTAAAGCATATCTATCTATTGATAATAATATAATTATACAGATTCTAAAAGATTATAGCAAAATTATGCAAAGATAACCCCTACGCCTAATCTTATCAAACATAAATCATAGCCTTAGATTCTAATAAGGCTTCATGGTTATTTCTAAAAGCAGCATTTTTCATTCCAAATATCTTAAACTCACTAGTCTCTAGATTCTAGCAAAATGCAACTCCAAAGCCTTGCATCCACTCATAAAGATAGAGAATCTGAAATCTTGTCATATTGAGCGCGTAAGCACGAAATATCTTTTTTAGACTTCGTGCTAGATACTTCGCCTAAAGGCTTAGTATGACAAGCAGTTGTTTTAGAAACTAGAATCTATACGCCTGTGCTACCAAAGCCATTTGTATTTCTCTCTGTTTCATTCACTTCTGCTACTTCGATGATATTTACTTGTGGCAAGGCACTTACTACACCTTGTGCGATTCTATCCCCAGCATTTATAACAAAATCTTGTGTGCTAAAGTTTGCTAAAATGATTTGCAACTCCCCCCTATAATCACTATCAATAGTCCCGGGGGAATTTAGCACCATAATCTTATGCTTTAAGGCTAAACCGCTTCTACTTCTCACCTGTATCTCATAGCCTTTATCTATTTGCATACAAAGCCCTGTGCGAATTAAAGCATGGCTATTAGCTTTCAATACATAAGATTCTAAAGCATGAAAGTCAAATCCAGCAGATTCAGCCGTTGCAAACTGCGGTATTATCGCATTTTCATGCAGCTTTTTAAATTGCAGGGTAATGGCATGTTTTGTTTGCATTCTTAATCCTAGTATAAATTTTATTTGCTTTTTACAGATTCTATGCGGTTTAGTCGCTCTTCTTCTTGCTCTTTATACAGCGTAGCACAGCCTTTTGCAAGCTCTCTTATCTTTAGAATGTATTCTTGTCTTTGTGCGACAGAGATAGCCTTTCTTGCATCAAGCACATTGAAAAAATGGCTTGATAGCATTGTGTAGTCATAGGCTGGTAATGGCAGCTTTGCAAGCAGACAATTCCTTGCTTCATTCTGTGCGTTTTCAAAGCTTGTAAATAAAAATGCAGTGTCTGCTACTTCAAAATTATATTTTGAAAACTCATATTCACCTTGCAAATGCACATCAGCATACTTCATACTCTCATTCCATGCAATATCAAATACAGATTCTACCCCCTGTATATACATAGCAAGTCGTTCAACCCCATAGGTAATCTCCACACTCACACTCTCACAAGGGATACCGCCTACTTGCTGAAAATAGGTAAATTGCGTTACCTCCATACCATCAAGCCACACTTCCCAGCCAAGTCCCCATGCTCCGAGTGTTGGCGACTCCCAGTTATCCTCTACAAAGCGAATGTCATGTGCGTTTGTATCTAGCCCTAAAGCTTCTAAACTCTGTAAATATAGCTCCTGTATATTATCTGGTGAGGGTTTAATTAAAACTTGAAATTGATAATAGCTTCCAAGTCGATTTGGATTCTCCCCATAGCGTCCATCAGTTGGTCTGCGAGATGGTGCGACATAGGCGGTAGCCCATGGCGTTTTATCAAGACTTCTTAGTAATGTAGCAGGGTGAAAAGTCCCAGCCCCAGCAGGTATATCATAGGGTTGTAAAATCGCACAGCCCTTTGTGTTATTAAAAGTAGCATTCGCCCAAAATGTTTGTAGCTTTAATAGAATCTCTGAAAATGTCAGCATAAAAGCCCCTGTTAAAAAATATCGCTAAAAAAAGTGTAGCATAGCAAAAGATTATGAAGTTTTAATGCTTTGTGTATTGAAACTACCTTGTGAAATTATAGAGTGTGTTATAATTCTAAAGGTAAGGGATAAAGGAAAACTATGCGATTATACATTCTATTTTTTATGCTTTTTTATCTATGCTATGCAAAAGATTCTAAAAATGAGTTAAGTGAGAGTGAGAGAAAAAATGCCATTGTAGCTTGTGCGAACTCGCATTTAGAATCTTGTGAAAAGCTTTTAAATGATAATCTACCAGACATACGCACTTGCAATGTCCGCACAGAATGTGAATTTAGCGGGTGGCTCTACATTCAAGTGCAAGAATACACACAATCACTCCCCTATCTCAAAAAAGCATGTGATAATAATCATAAAGAAGGCTGTGATAAACTAGGCTTTAGCTATCAGCGACTAAATAATTATAGAAAAGCAAAAAAATACTATAAAATCGCTTGTAATAAAGGCAGCATGAGTGGCTGCTATAATCTTGCTATGCTTTATTATGATGGCTTAGGTGTGAGACATAGCTATGAAATGGCAAATACACTTTTTGAAAAAATCTGTGATAACAGAGAAGGGCTTGGCTGTCTGCAACTTGGCATAGCCTATAAAGAGGGCTTAGGCGTGATACAAAATCAAGATAAGGCAAAAATGTATTTTGAAAAAGGGTGTTCTTTGAGTAATAATGAATCTTGCAATTTTCTTGATGAATATCAAAGTGATATGCGGGAAGAATATAATGAAGAAGAAGGTAGTAATAAAAACAAGAGTGATGAGAGTATAGAATAGGTACTTTGCAAAACTAATGCTATATCATTAAGTTCAGTATGCAGACTTGATATTCATTCAAATCGCGTGTGATACATTATTGATGTAGCTATAAAGCAATCGATTTAAGCCTGATAACAATCCCTTTTATTGTTGTTATCAAAGCTACTCCACCAAAGCAATCATTTGCGAAAAGTTTTTGGCACAAAGACTTGCACCGCCTATTAATACACCATCAGAAATAGAGCAAATACTAGTGATATTATCCTTATTCACACTGCCCCCATATAATGCTTTTTTAACACCTAAATCCTTTAATATCTGCATAATATTTGCAATCTCTTTAAGACTTGGCGTTTTTCCGCTGCCTATTGCCCAAATAGGTTCATAGGCTATCGTTAATAGCGGATAGGATAGGTCAATATGTTGTAGTTGAGATTCTAAAAAATCCCTAACACAAGGCACACCAGAATCCTCCCCAATACATAGCATAATACGCATATTTTCCTGCATGAAAAACTCAAACTTTTCTTTTATCTTAGCATTATTCTCGCCTAAAATTTGCCGTCTCTCACTATGCCCCAACATAATATGCTTAATCTTTAAGGCATTAAGTACCTCTTGTCCTATCTCACCCGTAAAAGCACCATTTTGAATAGGATAAGCATTCTGTGCGCCAATCTCAAAATGCGTGTATATATTATCTGTTAGGCTTGCTTGATTTGGAAACACGATAATATTGTGTTTTTTGGCATTTTGCAAAGATTGGAGTTCTGTTTGCAAAAGAGATAAATATGCTAATGTGCTTTGTGGAGTGTGATTTGCCTTGAGATTTGCGGCGATTGTTTTCATTGGAATCCTTTATTGATTAAATTTTAGTTTAAAATTATATTGTGTGTTTATAAAATTTAATAAATATAAATAAAAGACTATATATCGCAGAAACGCTCCAAGACATTCTTGCAGTAATATTTAAGAATTTAACCAAATGTTCCATGTTGAAATGAAGTAGAATAATAATGTTTAAAAAAGGGTTCTTAAATACACGCGGAGTTTAGAAATATAATATTTGGTATGACGGAAAGAAAGAGTTTAATAGACTTGCAAATATAGAGAATTGATACACGCGAGAAGTCTCAAACATTTTTTCTGTATAAGTAGATATGAGATCGTGCTTCACAATTCAATCCCGCAAATAACAAACACGCAAGTTATACTTTATAAGATGTAATCAGATTTAGAAAATGGTGGTTGCGACTGGACTCGAACCAGCGACCCCTACCATGTCAAGGTAGTGCTCTACCAACTGAGCTACGCTACCACCCAATAAATTTAAGGCGATATGTGTAAGCGTTAATTTCATCATAAACATTAAGTTCCCACTCTACTAGATCACAACAAGATTCTGAAATCGTAGTCAAAAAAAAACATTGTATTAAATAGTCATTTCTAACCACATTAATACAATATCAGGGGATTTAATATCATGTCGCCATATCTTTAATGATGTATAATACTACAAACAGAAAACATAAAGCATCTTGATAAAATTTTAACTTAAAGGAGTGGCGTGCTCGGAGGGATTCAAACCCCCGACCTACAGGACCGCAACCTGTTGCTCTATTCAGCTGAGCTACGAGCACAATTAGCTTGTGATTATATAGAAAAAAATATAAAAAATAGCTTAATAGTTTAAAATTTTAAAGAATATTTATAAAGAATTAAGTTTAGGTCAATATTTTATTATGTCAAGATATATTATTTCATAACTTGTTTTGGGTTAGATTCTAGTTATAATGACAATATTTTACACATCGAATAATAAATCCGCTAACGAATAAATAATACTAATATTAATAAAATAATACTATAATAATACCTTTTTAATTTTATTAATAAAGGTAAGGTTCTATGTTTTCTTACACCTATGTATATAAAAAAGATAACAAAGAAAATGCTTTTTTTACGCAGTTTAACCCTAAAGCTATCACAGCAAAAAATAATGATGATACACCATTTTTCTCATATTCTTCAAGGCTAGATGTTACTCAAGCAGGTTTTGCTAAAGAATATTTTATTAAGAAGAGATTTAATAAAAAGTCTCTTTATATAAGTATATTTTGTGCCTATACCCTACTTTTTATGGAATCTTTATTTGCAGATAGCCTAGATATTACGGATAATACGACTTCAAAAGATTCTAACACAAAGCATTATCAAGCAAAAGCGGCAACCGTTACTGCAACAAGAATCCCAACGACAATCACTGAAGCCCCCGGCAATGTCAGCATAATAGATAAGGAATCTATAAAAATGCGACCAAATAGTAAGATTAGCGACACTTTGCGTGGTATAGAGGGCTTGCGTCAAAGCAAAAGTCGCGGCATGGATACATTTGATGGGGTTACTATTCGGGGCGTTAGTAGTGGGGCTATGATTATGCTTGATGGTGTGATTCTAAATGATATGGATAATAATACAAAAATGATAACCGCGATGAATGCCGATGATTTAGAGCAAGTGGAAGTGATACGCGGTCCATTCTCAAATCTCTATGGTAGCGGGGCGTTGAGTGGGGCTATAAACTTTGTTACCGCTATGCCTAATAAGTTTGAATTGAGGGCAAACATAGGCTATGGGAATCCTTTCGTGCCAAATACCGCACAAGAAAATCTCGTGCGTGGGTATCTCTCAATCGGTGATACCTTTTTTGATAATAAGCTAAAGCTTAAAGCAAGCTATGGCTTCACCACCACAGATGGCTACGCAGCAGATAGTGCGTGGGTGTATAAAGGCGATACCATTCTTAATAATGGCGTAACAGGTGGCATACCAAGTAAGAATCCACAAGGCACAGACATTGTAATAATAGGGGATATGGGAAAACAAAAGTATCAAACACATGACTTGAAATTTAAAGCACAATATGATTTGACAGAATCTATTACGCTAGATTCTGGACTTATGTTTAACTACTATGGCTATACACATGAAGACCATACGACTTTCTTGCGTAAGAATGGAGAAGAATATTGGGGAGATAATAGCAATACTTGTAATAATTGCGGTGGAAATCGTCCCATGCCTATGTATGCTGGACGCGGCATAGGGCAAGAGAGATTTGCTCAAAATATCTTTTATGTAGGATATAAGCAATACTTTGATGATATATTGCTTAGTGCTAGATACTCACGCATTGATGGCTGGAGAGATTTTAATAATCCAGATGGTGGGGCAAGTGGTGAAACAAATGCAAATACTACACTTACAGGCGGACCCGGTTCACAAACTAAAGATAGATTCCAAACGAATAATTTAGATATTTTTACAAATATCCCTATCTTTGATGTAGGACAGAATTTGCTGATAGGATTCCAAGCAAGGCAGCTAAGTATGGACGAGTCTGTCTTTAACCTTAATGATTGGACAAATTATTCTAGCAATGGCAGCAACTATGTCAATACCAAAGAGAACAAAGGTGGCAAAAGCCTTATGAGTGGTGTTTTTATAGAACTTAGAAGCGAGTGGAATAAATATTTAAGCACGACTTTGGGCTTACGATATGACTACTGGCTAGGGTATGACTACTATACAAAAACTAACTCGCAAGTAACAAACAACTCAAAGCATAAGATTTCTCCAAAAGCAACACTTAATTACTACATAAATGATACAAGCACACTAAAAGCATCAATTGGACAGGGATTTCGCGCACCAACGCTTAGTCAAATGTTTAGCACATACAAAACAAATAATGGTATCACAACCATTGGGAATCCAAACCTAAAACCAGAGAGTGCCACAAGCTTTGATATAGGCTTTGAACAAAAGCTTAGTTTTTCTCAATATCAGGGCTTAGTAAAAGCATATTATTTTAATACTTTTATGAGTGATGTTATCTATAATCATTTAGAAGGTAATACTAATTACTTAAAAAATGGTGGATTAGCCCTTATCAATGGCTTAGAGCTATCCTACAAACAGAATCTCCCTTATAATCTCTCACTACTTTTCACCTACACCTTTACAAATTCAGACATGCTAAGAAATCCAGCGGATAAAAGCATAGAAGGTAAAAAACTCACAGGCATACCAGAGCATTTGGGTTACGCACAGATTGCCTATGATGATTCTGTATTTTTTGGAAGTTTTGGTATTGAAATGATGAGTAAGCCTTTTAGCAGAGCGGATAATAAGGATACAATCGGTGGTGTATATAGTGCGACTGATGGCTATGTGCTGGGTGATGTGAGAGTTGGCTATAGATTCTTAAAGCATTATGAAGTAGCCTTTAATGCGACAAATATTTTTAATCAAAAATATTTTAGCTATTATAGAGCCCCCGGTGCTGCATTCTTTATACAGGCTGGTGCTACTTTTTAATAACATTTTGGCGTATTTGTAACGATATTTAGAATCTAGAAATGAAGTAATATTGTTTCTTTATCTTATTTACTTTATAGGAATATAATCAGCCTAAGTCTCAAAGACTGAATAATATTAAAAGGATTATGTATGAGAAAAATTGTGCTTAGTGCTATTGTGGCAAGTTCGTTGGCTATTGTTGGTATGCAGGCTGCACCATATAAGATTGATGTAAGTCATTCAGCGATTAACTTTAAGATTGGACACATGGTTGTGGCAAATGTGAATGGGAATTTTGCGAAATTTAGCGGCAATGTGGATATTGATCCAAAGACAAAAACGCTAACAAAGCTTGATGGAGAAATCGACATTACTTCTATCAACACAAGAGATGAGGAAAGAGATGGGCATTTACTAGGTGATGCTTACTTTGATGCAGGGACATATCCAAAAGGCACACTTAAAGCGACAAAAATCACAAAAGCTAAAAATGGCATTCGTGTTGAGGCAGATTTGACACTTCGAGGTGTAACAAAAAAGGTAATTTTCACAGGTGAGCTAAAAGGACCAGCACAGCATCCTATGCTTAAAAAAGAGATTTTTGGGCTTACCCTGCAGGCTACAATTAATCGCAAGGATTTTAATATCGGCAAAGATACTTCAGGTGCTACAATGGGTGAGAGTGTAGATATTTCTATCAACTTAGAGCTTCATCCGCAATAAATTCACATAGAATCTTAACATGCAATAAAGCACAAAGGATTATAACCACTTCCTTTGTGGCTATCTAGCATGAGTTTTCATATAACATTTTGCCCGAGATTATTTGCTTAAAATTATATGAAAACTCATAAAAGGGGATAGTATGGACAATAAAACTACGCATTTAAGCGATGAGATAAAAAGAGAGATTCTGCAAAATGCTAAAACCATAATGATAGTAGGCTTAAGCCCAGATACAAGTAAGCCAAGCTATCATGTCGCCTCATTTCTCTTAGAAAAGGGCTATGATATAATTCCAATTTACCCAAAAGGTGGCGAGATTTTAGGCAAAAAGGCTTTCACTTCGCTTAAAGAAGCATTCATAGATATATCTAAAAAAGGTGTGAAATGCGATATTATCGACATTTTTAGAAAAAGCGAGGCATTACCTTTGGTTGTAAGTGAGATTTGTGAAATATGGGGATTAGAATCTAGTATAAAAGATTCTTGTGCTAGAGAAAGTGAAATAGCTAGAGATTTAGATTCTAATTATAACGATCAGCATTCAGTCGTTAAACTAGGGAAACTAGATTCTATAAATTTTGCACCCCAAAGCCCTGCACCCACCCAAATGGTAGAGAATCTAGACTCTAATAGTCATCATATTAAGCATAGTGAAATATCTAATACAGAATCTAAAAAAGATTTTTCGCCTATGGCTCAAAATGACAAGATTCTAGAATCCTTTAATACAAATAACCCTTGTATATGGGTGCAACTTGGATTACAAAATGCAGAAGCAGCTAAAATTGCAAAGCAACATGGAATGCTTTATGAAGAAGATAGCTGCATTAAACTAGAATATATGAGAATCTTTAGTAAATAAATTAAATACTTGTAGATTCTAGAACATTCTTTATTGGCAATATTATTTTCTTGTGTATATGTGAGTTTATCTACCTAATATAACGATTATTTATAAATGCAAAATTCACATTATTGATTTTGAGTAGTATATGCAATTACTGCGTATAGAATCCATTGATTTTCCATCTTATTTCACACCAAAAGCACATGCGAAATCTTTGCTTTCAAAATAATGCAAAATTATACAATATGCTTTATACCCTATTTTTTCAACATGCAAGAGTGGTATTTCTGCCACAAGTTACTAAGGCTAACTAACGAAATCCTAACCCCACAAATTCTCTTGCTAAGATTCTATTAAAAGATAGAAACTAACGCGGTATTTGATTTTGTGAAAGCATACCTAAAAGGCTTTGTATTCCGCCTTTTTGGCTAAGTTTCTTTGCAAATTTACTTGCTTGGTCAAATTGCTTTAATACACGATTAATATCGCTTACTTGCAATCCACTGCCAAGTGCTATACGCTTTCGTCTTGAGCCATTTAAAAGGTCTGGGTTTTCTCTTTCTTTTTGCGTCATGGAATTTACCATTGCGCGGATTATTTTAATCTCTTCAGAGTTATCCAAATCCACATCTTTGAGTGATTTTGCCATATTACCCATACCCGGAATCATAGACATGAGAGAGCTTACTGACCCCATCTTTTTGACATTTTCAATTTGATTGAGAAAATCTGTAAAAGTAAAAGTCCCCTTTTTAATCTTTTTATGAATATCTTTTGCTTCTTTTGGATTGATAACACTTGCTGTTTTTTCCGCAAGACTCGTTAAATCCCCTGCACCCATAAGCCTTGATACAATCCTATCTGGCATAAATAAATCAAGGTCGGCAATCTTTTCTCCCATACCCATAAAACGCAAGGGAATGCCGATTTGATACGCAATGGAGAGAGCTATACCACCTTTTGAATCACTATCAAACTTGCTTAAAATCACACCGCTAATACCTATCTTTTCATGGAAAGTTTGTGCTGTTCTCACACCATCTTGCCCACTTAGAGAATCTGCAACATAGAAAGTATCATGCGGATTTATCGCTTTTTTAATCTCGGCTAATTCACTCATTAAAGACTCATCAATTGCTAATCGCCCCGCCGTATCATAAATCACAACATCAAATAGCCCATCTTGTGCGTATTTCATCGCCTCTTTTGCCACACTAACAGGACTATTAGATTCTGAGTGAAACACCTCTGTCTCAATCTGTTCTCCCAATGTCTTTAACTGCGTAACGGCGGCTAATCTCTGCAAATCACAAGGCACAAGCAAAACCTTCTTATTTCGTGCTTTTAGATAGTTTGCAAGTTTTGCACAAGTCGTTGTCTTACCACTACCTTGCAAACCACTCATAAGGATATTTGTCGGCGGCTTTTGTGCGTAAGTAAAGCCATAAACTCCACTCACTTCCAAAATCTCTAAAAGAGACTGACTAAGTGCGTTTAAAAAGCTATCCCTACCTATGCCATTTGCCTTTGTTTTATCCTTTGTTTTTTGCAGAATCTCTTTAGTTGTTTTATGATATACATCATTTTTTAATAGAGCTTTTTTTAATTCATCTAGGGCTTTATCGAGTGCTTTTTCATCATCACTGAATCTAATCTTATTAATCGCCCCACGAAAGCCATTGCTCAAAGTCTCAAACATATTTATCCTTTTTATAGCACATAATTTATATACAAAGCTAGAATTATAACAAAATTTTACATAAAACCAAATTATAGCTATCCAATAAACTTCATATAAAAACATGCTAGAATTACAAAAAGATTCTAAAAAGGCAAAGCAGCTATGAATAATAAACAAGAACTCAATATAAAACAAGATTCAAAGCAAGATGAAATAATAAATATGTTTAATGACATTGCAAAAACCTATGATACAACAAATCGTGTTATGAGTATGGGGATTGATATAAGTTGGCGTAAAGAGGCGTGTAAAGAAGCTTTTCAAATCCTTAATAAACAAAAATTAGACATTGCAGATATTGCTTGTGGCACGGGCGATATGATGCTGCATTGGGAGCAATCTAGCAAGGATTTAGGCATAGAGATAGCAAGTATTGAGGGCATTGATCCATCAAGTGGTATGCTAGACCAAGCTAGAGAAAAGATCCCGCATGGAGTGTTTAAAGTCGCACAAGCAAATAATCTGCCCTTAGAATCTTGTAGCAAAGATATTATATCCATTGCCTATGGTTTGCGTAATGTCGTGGAGAGAGAAGCAGCATTAAAGGAATTTTACAGAGTGTTGCGTCCAAATGGTGTGCTTGTGATTTTAGAATTTACCACGCCAAATAAACATAATGTATTCTCAAAACTCATGCAATTTTATACAAAAAATATTTTGCCAATTGTAGGTGGGCTTATCTCTCGTAATTTTAAGGCGTATCGTTATTTGCCAGATTCTATTGATAGCTTTATTACTCGTGAGAGTTTAGAAGCTGAGCTTTTAGCGTGTGGTATGCCAACAATTTTTGCAAAAAGCTATAGTGCTAATGTCTCATCTCTACTCATAGCACAAAAGCAAGAGTAAATGCAAGGCTTTATCCTTAAAATCACAAAAAGCATTAGAGAAGATGTGATTGTAAAAGTGCTGACACAAGGGCATTATCACACACTTTATAGATTCTATGGAGCAAGGCATAATATCCTTTATACAGGGCGAAAAATCGATTTTGAGATAGAGTATCAAGGGGTGCATATACCAAAGCTACGAAACTTAACGCATTTGCCAAAGCCCTATGAAGTTGAGTTAGATAAGGTGTATGTATGGCAGCAGTTTTGTGCCTTGCTTGATAAGCATTTACATGAAGCAAAGCAGATAGAATCTTTTTATTTTGAGTTAATGGAGCATAGCGTTACTTTATTACACAGACAAAATGCAAGGCGACTTATTTGCAGTATGTATGCGAGTTTGCTTGAGTTTGAGGGCAGACTTTACAGAGAGGATAGTTGCTTTGCGTGTGGGGCTTTGCTGCATGAGTTTGTAGCTCTTACGCGTGGATTTCTCTTTGCATGTCCTAGCTGTGTTACAAGTCCCATTATTATGCAAAAACAGCTTATGCTTGATTTCTATGAGACAAAGAGTCTTATCAATATCGATGATATAAACTGCGATAGAATCTATGAGGTTGTATTGCAGGGGTTGTAACTTAATTTCCTTGCTATTTTTTTGATAACTTCACAAGGAAACGATATATCTCACTTCCAGCACTTACTTGTATATACATATCCCCAGCTTTTAGATTCTTATATGGGATAAGTATAAAACCACCTTTAACATCATTTTTTCGTAGTGTATTTTTACGCAAATAATGTGAGATTAAAAATTTCCTTGCATTAAAAGATTCAAGTTGCATATTGTAAAAATTCGCCCTTGCAAATGAATAATCATAGAATCTATATGCCATAAAAAAGCCATTATCAAACATAAAAGGCATGGGATAAATATGATAGGCATTCATGCTAAAAAAGGGATCACTCACTCTTAGATTTGGGGGTGTAGTCTCTATACCATAGTCATATAGGGCTTGAGAGAGACTGAAATTAGAGCGTGATAGGGCTTGAAAGCTATATGGTTTTATGGTCTTCTCATTCAGCACAATGGAGATATTTTCAGTGCTAAATTGTAAAATCTCATCACTAAGATTTTCTAAAGCGACATACAATATTAAAGGCACATTATCAAATCCGCCGATTGTCTCTTGTGCGATTTCTATTTGAATCTTGCTTTTTTCCTGCTTATCTTGCATGATGGCTACGCCATTATTATAGCTTGCTATCTTATCTGGCTTAACCACAAGTGAAGAACACGCCATAAAACACAAACTCACGCAACATAAAAAAACGAGTCTCACATACATAAAATTCCTTTAATTTTTTAGTGTAAATGATAGCATATTAGAGAATAAAAGAAGTAATATGCTCTAGCTTCGTATAAAATGTGCTATATATTTCTTGCGTTTTTATATTTATGAATTTGTGGTTTGGGCTTAAAATCTTGAATAAAATCCAAACTTATGTAATACAAAATTGCGGTTAAACTTTTTAGATTATGTTTAATGTGGGCAGGTTGCAGACAAGGTAGCATAACTATTTGGAGACTAGTTGCAACTTTTCTCATCATTTTCTCCGACCCAATAGGTTGTATAATTTTAGCAATATGGGCAACTTAACACAAACTTATGGAAATATAAGCAAAAAGTCTGTATTGTTTTGCATTCTAAAAATAGTAAAAGTTTTAGAATCTTGTGAGTTTTATCCATAGTATTGATTGATGGCAGGGTTATTTTAAAGCCAACTTTAATTAATAACTAAACCTTAATGAAAGGAAATCATGTATTTTCACATTCAAAATAGAAACTATAAAACCGCATTTATGCTTATAAGTGCTATATATATGCTGAATGCTACTTTATATGCTAGAGAAATTGCTGCTTACAATAAACATCATATTGCACTATCAAGCGATAATGACGCATATTTTGAGCCTACAAATTACGATAGATACTATACAGCTGGGCATAATCTTAGTTACACCTCAAAAGAATGGCAGAATAGTCCGCTTGCATATACTGCATTATTTTCTAGGCTTTTTAAGCGGGATTTAGCAAGCTCTTTTAGCATTGGTATAGGGCAAGAGGTTTATACGCCATCGGCGCGTTTCGCATTAAATCCACCTGCAAATGACGCCCCTTATGGCGGCTATCTCTATCTCAACACCATGATACAAAATCGCACAAATAACTTTTTAGAGCAACTTGAGCTAAACATTGGTATGGTAGGCAAGGCTGCACTGGGTAAAGAAGCACAGGATTTAATACATGAGTTAATTAACTATTATCCTTTGGCTGGTTGGGATCATCAGATTAGAAATGAATTTGTATTAAATGCGTATTACAAGGCAATGTATCGTTTTGATATTATCTCAAATATTTTTGACATACTGCCTTATGGGGTGATAGCCCTTGGCAATGCGAACACGCATTTAGAGCTTGGTGCAAAAATGCGTGTTGGTTATGGTTTGCATGGGGATTTTGGAATACAAAAAGCTACTTCAAATCATATAGGCTCAATGAGTTTGAGTGATGATTTTAGATTCTATGTAACTTTTGGTATTGCAGAGCGTTTTGTGGGACGCAATATGTTTATACAAGGAAACTCTTTTGGTGGATTTCAAACGCAGCTTGATATGGCAAGGTGTATTTATGAAGCAGAGATTGGGGCTTTGATAGCATGGAAGGGCATATCTCTAGCCTATATGTATTCATACAAACAAAAAGAATTCAGCACACAACTGCTTGATTCTAATTACGCGACACTGCGTTTAGAGATAAGTTTTTAGAAGATTATTGCCGCTATGAGATTTATAGAAACTTGTAGCCTAGCAGTTATTTATGAAATATTGTCTTAATCCGTCTTTTAAGAGATTGTTTGAGTCGTTTTAGCGGTCTCTTTCTTTGTTTAAGATTTTCTAATCTTATTATCTGTTTTTGCAAGCAAATTGAGAGACTAAAAATCGCACTTTCTTGACTTTGTATATATAAAATCTGTAATTCCTTATCAAAAATTGGCGTATTGCACGCCTCTATCCACCACTCATTGCGATAGGCACAGCTTATTATGTTTCCATTCTCTTTTACTCTAAGTGCATGCCAAGGCTTTATTACAGTGAGATAATGCAAAATCTTGATATTATTTTTTGCTTCCACATATTCTTGATAAGTATAAATAAGATTGGATTCCTCACTTTCACCCTTGAAGGCACTTTTATTTCTATTTTCTACATGTCCCAGCATGAAGTTCCACTCAAGCGGTAGAATATAAAGATGATGGCTTAAAATCGCATTAAACACATCTTGATCAAACCATGTTGGAATGTAGTGTTTCAACCATTCAAGGCATTTTTGTTCTATATTGTAGTTTCTATACCGTTCTAAATCTATTAACATAAGTCCAGAATTAAAGTAGGTATTAATATCCAAAGCGAAGCCTTTGCCTTCATCGCCATCGATACTAGGCATAATACGAGAAGGCAGATAATGTGCATCCAATACGACACCGCATATTTTACCCTGCAAATCTTTATAAAAGATTTCTCTAATATCTGCCACACAGAGCATATCAACATCAAGATACAAGCATTTTTGAATTTCTTTTGACAAACAACTAGCCATCTTTATCCTAAAATATGCGAGATAATTATTGTTTAGCTTTGGCAAACCCTGAAACATAGAATCTGAAAGGGTGTAAATGTGAAATTTACAAGGATAAAGCTTGTTTAACTCTAACTCTAAGGCTTGAAGTTTTTGTTCTGTTTCATGTTTTAAACCATCTGTGAGAATGTGAAAAGCAAATGGATTATTTTGTATTTGGCTATTTTTTGATTTAGATGAAAATATGTTATCCTTAGATAGAGCGGTATTGTTCAATAAATGTATTACGCCTTCACGATCTTTTGCATGATAATTCATTGATTGAGTATGAGTAAATGAAGGTTCGCCCCCCCCCCCCATAGTCTCAATGGTATTATTATGTGCAGCATTTTTCACAATGCTATGACACAAAACAGCAAGATATTTAATATAGTCATCATTTGCATTAAACACGATATGATGCATCTTGGAATCTCCTTGTTAAAAAATGCCGAAATTATAGCAACTTTTGTTTTAAGTTTGTTAATGTGGTAAATTACGCCACAGAGATCAATCATGTCTAATATGATAAAAATTAAGTTATACTGGATTACACTGAAGTGCAAATGTATTGTTGGATTTCGATAGGTTTGGCTATTTTAGTTTTTATACTTATGAGTACTTTCACACTATTTTAACTGCAACTCATTGAAACCTCACTGCACATAAAAGGACACATGCTTAGAAACTGATATAAAAAATACTTACAATATGCACACGAGTTTTACAAAAGAATGTATGGAAGCATATAGTTTCCATGCCGAAAATAATAAAGCAATGTAAAACTCCATAAACCCTTTTATTAATCTTTAGACGATTAAAAACTTATCCCAGCTTCAGCACCAGCTTGCCACGCATTTGCAATAGGGAAATTAAGCGTATTCCCACTTGAAGCCTGCAAGTTATAATATTTTCCAACACCTTTAAAATAAAAACTCACATTTTCACCAATATTTTTAGCAATACCTATGCTTCCAAAGATTGCATAACTCCCATCTTTGATATTTGAAGTCTTATCGCCCGTAGTGTGAAATTTATACAGACCATCTGCTATACCAGCCCCACCGCTATATGTGAAATATGTTGTCTCTGATACAGGAACTCTACCTTCTATCTCTAAGCCCAATATGCCAAGACTTCTGCCGATAGATTCTCTATTGACATACGCATCCACATCAAATACAAGATTAAGAAACACCGGTGCATTTAATCCCGCAATATTTACGCCAAGCTTTGCATCACCGCCAAATAACCCAAATGTATCGTCTGTCGCCAACCCAGCTAGTGTAGCCCCAGATAGCTTACTCACACCACCACCAATTCTAACAGCTAACCCCAATTGCACTCTTTGGACTATAAGCATTTTTAAGCCAAGCTTACCATATCCGCCCCTACTTTTCACCATAGCGTTGCGATCACCACCAAAATCAACTTCAAGCCCACCGACACCAACATCGCCATGTACGCATACCGCTTTGCTACATGTAGCACTCGCACTGACACCTAACGCACTGCATAGCACAATACCTACAATCCCTTTTTTCACAATACTTGTATTTTTTATATACGACATAATCCTGCTCCCATATTTAATTTTCTCAATGTAAAAACCATTGAGTGTTACGCACTTTGTCATAACCTTTCATTATAATCGGCATTTTAGCCTTTTTTGTGTTTGAATAAATGTAATTTTTAAATTTATTTTGTTTTTGCTGATTTATTCCGCACAGATTTCAAACTTTGTTTAAGCCTTAAAGCTTCATCATTTTGCCCCTCGCACATAAGTAATTTCACATATAAATCATAAATAGCTAAATTCTCCCTATCATCTTGCTGGGCTAAGGCTAACCATGTTCTTGCGCTTTCACAATCGCTTACAGCCAACCTATCTTGTGCGATTTGTAGAATATGCGGTATTGAAAAGCTACCACTTATACTTTTAAGATTTTTACTAGTAATCTTTGGGGCATTCTCTAGTAAAATCTCACCGCCGCTACTAGATTCTACAAAGTGTTTAGAATCTATTTTTTGCCAGTCTTTTAGAGCATTAATAGGGATATATCCATTAAGTAACACCGAATCGTTCATAAGTGTTACTCTCACCCATTGAGATTCAATCTCTTTGAGTGTAATTTTTAGCTTAGTATTTGGTATATCTTGTGGGAAGTTTAGACATATTTTCTGCCCCTTTTGCACACTTTGAATCTTTTTTGCATTTTTATCTTTTTGTTGCATAATATATGCCTTTGGCAATGCTATTTGAAAACACGCAAAGCTTGTGTGTATGCGTTTTTGTGTGTATATTGTAAATGTTTCTTGCGTGTGCTTTTCTTGCGTCTCTATCTCTTTGTGTGCAACAAAGCCTTGCGGTATGCTAGATTCTGTAGTAAATGATAAATAGCTAAAAAAGCATAATGTTGTGGCAAATACGAATAAATAGATTCTAGGCATATATCACCCTTTAGATTCACATTATATAAATCTTTTAGTAATTACTTTTTGCGTGTTTTGTGTGGGTCAGATTCTTCCTAATTATTCCACATCTTCTTTTTGCATAATATCCTCATAATATCAAAAAACAAAAGGGATTGATTTATCAACGCCCCTAAAGATACAATGTATATGATTATTTTCAAGGTAGAGAAATGCACCCTCTAGCATATAGGGCCAGTTAAAGTCATCAAGCTGTGGTTGCAGATTGTGGCAATAGCAAACAATGGCGATTAAGAAAGTATCATGCGTGATGAATATCTCCATATCTTCACAAGTTTTATCAGCAAAGATATAGTTAAAGAGTGTTTTCATACTCTCTTCCACACCACGCATACCGGGCAAACTCTCACCACGCAAAAACGCAGATATTATGGAATAAGGCGATTGTGTTTTAAATAACTCTACTGCTTTATCTAAGTCATTGATATAGGTATCTGTAAGTATATTTGTATGGATTATTTCTAATTCTTTATGTTTAGATTCTTTATAGCCTTTTGCAAAAAGATTTGCGGTTTGGATACACCGCTCAATTATGCTTGTGTGTATTTTAGCAATAGAGAAGTTACAATGCAATCCAAAATGCTCTGCCATGACTTCACCTTCACGAGTGAGTAAAATATCATTGCCTGTTTCATTTGGCGGTATTTTATCTCTTAGTGAATGTCGTAAAATCATTTTTGCATTTTTTGGGCTTATGGCTGCACTTTGTGCAAACCCTTTATATATTGTTGCTATCATATTTTTCCTCTATTATTTAGAATCTCTGTTAGAATCTATCTGTTTTGCTGCTCTATAACTGGTCGTAGTCTGTAAGTATAACCAAAGGTTGTCAAAGGCACGAATCTAAATTCTGCTTTCACATAGATATTATCAATTACACTGATTGTATTACCTTGTGATAGCATAGGCGTCCTATTGCTCCCAGCCTTTAGTCCAATCCCAAAGCATTTAATATCTTTATAGACACCAACGCCTACATTAACGATATTTTGCGTCCTAAAGTCATAACCTAAATCTGCTACTAATCCAAAATAGCCTAAATCTCCACGCAGTGAAGCACTCAAATAATTTGACGAGTCTATGGGCTTATAAGTAAGTGTGGTAGGATCAATACTCCATGCCGCATCATCTCGTTTTAAGAAGTAAGAAATACTTGCTGCATACGCCCCTTTTGTATATGAGGCATTTACCCCTATTTCAGTAAAATTACTATAAAACCATGAGTAAAAAAGGCTAAGATTTAAGCTTAACCCCGGAAGTGGCGTCGTGCCAAATTTATTTTCCATAGGGATACGCAAAGGTGAGATTGTATCATCAAAGTTAAAGGACTGACTAAGCTTCCAATAAAAGATTTCAGCGCCATTACGATTATAGATATAGTTTGACATGCTAAGGTCAAGCCGCCTTATCATTTGATAGATATTGCCAAAATTTTGTGGATTCCAAATATTTGCACCATTTTGTATTGCATCAAGCACACCAACGGGTAATTGCGTATAGGTTTTTAGAATCTCTGGACTTAAGATCCCATTTGTAAATACCACTCTATCAACTGGGGCATTAAATAAAACTGCGGTTTGCATAGAGTGGAAAAAGTTCCCATATCTTCGCCCAATATCGCTATTTACAGAGATTTTGTAATTAAGATTTGCGTAATTACCCATATTCTCTTGCATAGCGATAGAAGTATTTGGGGCGGTATAGATTATAGTATCTTTTGTATTTGTAGCATAGGTATTCCCCGCAAAGACATTAAGCCATGCTCCAATAGAAAAGTATTTATTGAGAAATGAAAACTGCATACCAATGGGAATGGAAAGCTCATTTGATAAATATGAGTAGCCAGTAGTTCTATGTGCATACTGCATCTTATAATCAAGCGAATACAACAATTCTTTTATAAATAAAGATCCCATGTATTTATGATATTGAATATTTGGGAGATTCTGAAATGTCGTTGAGTTATTTTGTGTGTAAAGGTTTAGATAATAGCGTAGATTTAAACCAAAATAGTGATTATTTGTTTGAGCGTAAAGATTTGCTTTTGAGATATATGAGGTTTGATTGAGAAAATATCTCACATCATCAAGTCGCATATAATCAATGTCATTCATAAATGCTAAGTCAAAAAACATAGCATTATCAAGCTTAGTTTTAGCACCAAAATATTTTTGAATCACATTTCTTTTGCTATGCTTGAAATCAAAACCATAAACATGCTGATTGAGTAGATTTAGCTTTTGCATATATTCATCGTTATTGTAGAAATACTTGAAATGCAAGATATATTTATCGTTACTGCTATCAATAGCTCTAAACTCAAAATTTGCACCACCACCCCTTGAAGTCCTTACCTGTGGGCTAATAGTCATATCCCAGAAGTTTTGCAATGCTACATAATAGGGCTGAATATAGGTAAAGCCATCAGTGCTTGAGCTACCTAAAGTTGGGTATAAAATACCACTTGTGCGTTTATTCTCAAGTGAGACTTTAAGGTAAGGCAGATAAAATACCGGCACATCGCCAATGTAGATTCTAGGATTCCATAAAGCAAGTGTATTTTTTTCCTTATCATACGCCCCTTTGCTTGAATCAATACGCCATGCAGGACTTACAAAAGAACAACCTGAAACCATAGAATCTGCAAAGCGATAGATTGACTTTTGAGAGCTAGCACTCTCTGCATGAGTCCAAATGCCTGTATCTGTGTCCTGTATGTAAAAGGGTCTGATAATGCTAAAATCACTATTGAGATAAACTGTCGCCTGTTTTGCAATCACAGAGAGTGTGTCGCCTTTATAAATGCGGACATTACCCATTAATCTAGCTTGTTTTAGCTCGGGATTATAGATAATCTCATCAGCGATGATATAGGCTTCTTTATTTTTCAATATCGCATTACCACGCACAACCATATAATTGTCATAATGCTCTATCTCTTCACCTAAAAGCTCAAAAAGTTTTGAAAAATCTGTGTCCTTTTTGCTTACGCCTGTTTGCAAGCCCTTTTCATTTTCTCTCTTTTCACTCTCACTCATAGTTTGTTTTATGTCTTTAGAATCTTCTTTTTTAATGCCTGAAAATGTCGGCAATACTTGTTGCTCTTTAGAATCATAAAAGAGTGTTGCGCTATTTTGATTCTGTGAAGTTTGTATATCTGTAAGCTGTTCTACTCCATAGACAAAATGAAAAAAAAGCAATACAGACAGAATCCATTTTAGGAATATCACATTTTTTTTATGAATCTTAAAGGCAATATAATACATAAGAAACTCTATGCCGTAACCACGATGGTATGACTCATTTTATCATGTAATGCACGATAGAATCTATCCACAAACGCCACAATGAACCCAACATAAAGCACTGCCCCAAAGATACATTTTATTATCGCTCTTTTCATGCTTACATGCAAACTTGGCTTATCAAAACGATAAATATCCACAACCCTTATACGCAATATAATCTGTCCTAAAGTCGCCCCATAATAATACACAAAGAAGAAGTAATACACAATCTCTAGTCCAATGTATATCGCCATATAAAGCAATAGTATCTCAAAGGCTTCTTTTGAAGTTTTACGCATATCTTCTAGTATTTTGCTATTATCTGTCGTGCTATTTAGCGTTGTTTGCGTGTTTGGCAAACTATAAGTTTTTTCAATCGTCTCTTTTGCAAGCACTAATCTTTCTTGCTGTGCTTGTGAAAAAAATAGCGTAATAACAAGACTTAATAGAATCATATCAATCAAATACGCACCAATTCTTAAACTAAGCGGTGCTATCTTGATATTTTCTCTAAATAAATCATTCTCCAATCTATCCATAACCTTTCCTACTTTTTTATAATCTTATTTTATCGCCTTTGGTTTATAATCTCTAGGGCTAGATTCTTAAAAATCTACAACCATGATATGTCCGCCATACCATAATAGCTATTAGAATCTAGATTTATTGTCATTTTGGCTGTAAGTAAAATATCTTATGTCTAGTCTCCATCAGATGCTCTGCTTTCCTTTGTAGAGCAATCGCTAGATCTAGAATCTACGAATTTGCGATTGTGCGGTATTTTCATATATTGTAGTGTGTCAATTAACTCTCTTTTAATTACTTTCTGCATTATATCCTAAAAATTATAAATTTTTCTTTTTTATATAAAATTTTATATATTTTAATATATATATATATATTAATGTATAATTATGTTTCAATTCTAAACATAAAGGATAAAGATGAGTTTTAAAAACTTTGGTAAATTGTTGATTTGTGGTGCTTTAGCTAGTGTATTTATTGCATGTGGTGGCGGTAATGATTATAAAGAGTTTGTAGCTGATATGGATATAGAAAAAAGGGCATTAGAAAGAGTTAAAGAGATGTATCCTAATTCTAAAATATATGACCCTGTATCTTTTGTAGGTGTTGCTAAACAATTTGGTTATATTTTAAAACCTAATCATAATTATAGAAAATCTATTATAGGCAATAAGGCTGATTATAAGGATTCTAAAATGATTGAAATGTTTGGTGTTGATGAAGCTTTTGTTACTTTTGTTGTTGAAAAAGAAAAAGGTAAATTTTATGGCGTTCAAATTTGGTGTCCTATAAAAGATGATAAGCCTTGTGCTAGTGCTGATAAAATTAATTTACAAAATAAGTTTGGTGGCTATGAAAATACTAATATAGAATATGAGTTAGATTTATATACAGATGATGAAAGAAAAGCAAATGATGAAAAAATTAAAAAAGATAAAGAAATGCAAGAGCAAGCTGAAAAAATAAAAAAGCAACTTGGCTTGTAGTTTATTTGAATCTGTTTTTAGCCCTTTAATTTAATCTTATAGCCTTATTTTAAAACACTATAAAGCTGTAAGAATACTTTGTTGTTTTATTTTTTTGGTTTTGGTTGGTGCGGTGTAGCTTTTGCTTCCATTTTCCCATCATCACTTTTCTTATCATCTTTATTATCAGGTTGTGGATTAGGTTTATTGCCTCCTCCTAGTATTTTATTGGCTAAATGTTCTCCACCCACAGGTATCATTGAAGCTATACCTGCAAGTGCCGCTCTGCCTAAGCTTGCTCCTTTTGCCTTGCCCTCCATTGTTTTTCCTAATGCCTTGCTTCCCATTGCTCCTGCTGTTTGTGCCATTGCTGTAAGTCCTGTGCTATGACTACCATCTCCACTTCCTATTATTTGTTGAGTCCATGTTGGAATCTTAGCAAGTGCGGCAATACCTATCAAAGTTACAACTATTGGTGTTATCATCGCCATACATGTTTCTGTTGCAGAAGCGTCCATATTTGTATCATGATTCGTAAATGATAATGCACCATTAAAAATAACCCCTCCTACTAAAAATACAAATGGTGCTTGCAATGCAATACCTGCATAAAGTTTTAGCCAACTGAAAAAATACCCTCTAAATTGTTTTATGATTAAGCATGGAATGAATAAAGGACATAATCCTAAAATTAATGAACTCATAAATTTAATTAATATTGTAAAAATCATTAAAAAGATTACAAATATAAATAAAACAAATGAGGCTAATACCCCTATAATCATTTTTATTATGAAACTACCTATATTTTCAGTTTCAAATTTAAATCCATCAAATAATTGTCCTATAAAAGCTATTGCCCCATCTATTCCTTTATCTAAATTTAGCGTTGTTCCTCCCCCATTTTTAATACCTTGATACAAGTATTCTATGGGTAATTCTACGACTCCTATAAAACCTAAATAATTATTATAATCTGCAAATATTGCAGTTAAAAATACATAGATTATTAGCCATATACCTATCTGCTTAAAGTCATTCCTACTCCATTCATTTCCACCTGCTATTTTTAGATATACATAAACACACGCACATACTGCTAATAAAACTTGAGATAAGGCATTATTCCATACCATTTGTGCGTATCCATATATATTTGCTTGCACTCCACTTAATACTTTATCCATAAGCCCTACGACTTGACTATATACACTTGCCATTTTTATATGTTCCCTATTTCAATAAATGTTTTACAATAAATCTAACTATAAAGCCTGTTGCTCCGCCTGAAGCTATTAAGATCCACCTGCTATTTTTAGATATACATAAACACACGCACATACTGCTAATAAAACTTGAGATAAGGCATTATTCCATACCATTTGTGCGTATCCATATATATTTGCTTGCACTCCGCTTAATACTTTATCCATAAGTCCTACGACTTGACTATATACACTTGCCATTTTATATGTTCCCTATTTCAATAAATGTTTTACAATAAATCTAACTATAAAGCCTGTTGCTCCGCCTGAAGCTATTAAGAAAAGTAATAAAGCTAACACTATGATTATTTGCAATTCTGGTGCAAAATATAATACCATATCAACTACTGCACCTTTAAATGAGTTCCATGCTGATTCTAACATTGTTTATCCTTTAGTCTTTCTTAGCTTTAAATTTTGGTAATCCTAAAGGGTCTTTATCATAATCTTTTGTTTTATCTAGCTTGTTATAAAAATCACTCTTTAGCTTTTTTTGTGGTTTATTGTTTTCATCGATAGGTTTTTGTGAATTGACTTCAAATATTGTTGCAAGCATTGCACTTGTATTTTGCATTAAGTCATATTGTTGCAACATAACATTAAGCATTGTTTGCTGTAACTCTAATCCTAATTCTATTTTCTCTTTTTCTGTTTTACCTGCGATTGTTCTCATGGATTTTTGAATATCTTTCATTTGATTGTCTAGGGCTTTCTTTTTTGATTTTTGCCCTGTTGAATATTGTGAATATGTCCTATTGACTTTTTGAATGGCGTCTAATTGCCTATCTACCTTTCTATTTGTTGCTTGTTGCCTAAACTCATGCACTTGTTTCATTTTTTCTATATATTGTTCTTTGTTGCCATTGATTAAGGCTTGTTGTGCTTCTGTTGTCATATCTCTAGTAATTGTTTCCATGTATTGCATATTGCTTAATGCTTCTAAACATGCTTGGGCTTCTGCATTTTCTTTTAAAACGCCTTTTAATTCCTTTGAAGTTTCGCTTATAAAATTTGCAAAGTTTTGATTTAAGCTTTTTAGACTCTCACATTGTGATTTTGCTGAACTAAACACATTCTCTAAGTTATTGAGATTCCCTAAATTTTCTGCCATATTTGTTAAGTCGTCCCAACCTCCTTTGAGTGAGTCTAGCATACTATTAATTGCACCCAAGTCAATCCCCATTTGTTCTAATTGCTTTTCATACATCATAATATCTTTTAGTTGCTGGACATATCCTGATCTAATCTATTAAAAAATCGCATTCTTGTTTGTGCTAATTCTAGCTCATTATCTTGCGTAGCACCTGCATAACTTATACCATCTAGCTTTAATCCCGCACAAATATTGCCATCTCTTGTGTTACCTTGTCTTTTAGATTTCCTAAATCTGCAAATGCAATGGGGGTGCATAGTAAAAAACAAAAGAGTATGGCAAGATTTCTTTTTGTGCTAGACTTGATTTTTGCTATCACATTTTTAACATTTTTTAACATGTTATATCCTTTGGTAAAAATTCAAAAACTACTATTAAAAGCTATCATAAAAAACAGAGATTATTTTTATATATTTTGTTACCATTATTTTTTAAGTGATGAAACTACTTGTATAAGGGAGTTTGCTGGTATGAAAAAAATTAATTTTGCGTGTATTTTTTGATTAAAAAGTAGCTATTTTTTTGAAAAAATTATATATTTCTTTATATATGTTTTTATATGCAAGAAAAAATTACATGCAAAATTAATCAAAAAATATCAACAAAAATCTATGTTTCTTGTATCAAAAATATTGCATGTATGAATGTGAATTTTACTTGTATGTTTTTATGATATTACATGTATCAAAGATAGAACTTGCATATTTGAATAAATTAGGCTTGTATCAAAAAATTTGCTGGTATAGATTATATAACTTGTATCAAAGATTATTGCTTGCATATTGAGTAGTTTTACTTCCCACGCAAATATTTAAAGCATGTATCTAAAAATTTTTCTTGTATTGAGTGTCATTTGCTTGTATGAATACATTTAGCGTGTATGAAGTGATTTTCATATTTCAAGTTTAGAAAGTAAATATTGCGTGTATATAGATTTTACTTGTATCAAAACATATTGCTTGTATAAGATATTTTTCTTATTCTATTTGCTTTCTATCACAAAAAAATATGATAAAAAACATATATAGCTTGAATGCCCTACCACACGAAGTTTCCCCCTATATTTGTATATACAAAATGGTTATCCTGCCACTACTACTGACTAAAATATTGTGTTAAAACTTACTCTTATTTTGTTATAATGGGTATATTTGAATTTAATGCTGTGTTTATGGAGTTTTATATGACTTTGTTGATAGAAAATGCGAATGCAAAAACGATAAAGGCTATTAGGGCTGTGCTAGATTTAGATTCTAATGCAACGATAGATGTTTTGCATGATTGCACTCATAATCCTAGCACATTAGATAATTGGTTAAATGAAGCTAATGAAGCAATAGAGTTATATAAGAAAGGCAAGTTAAAATCTTATGATAATCCGCAAGACATGCACGCTGATATTTTTAAGGAATAAGTTGGGTTATGGCTCGGTATAGCATTATACATTCTAAGGCTTATAAAAAGTCCATTAAAAAATTTCAAAAGAATGATTTGGAATTGATAGAAAATATCATTGTAAGATTAGCTAATAATGAAGTTTTAGAATCGAAATATAGGGTGCATAAGTTGCAAGGTAAATATAGCGGTTTAAATGAATGCCATATTAAACCTGACTTGCTTTTGATTTATCAAAAATGTGATGATATTTTAGTGCTTGTTTGTGTCGATGTTGGCTCTCATTCTAATTTATTTTAGGTTAGGGAATAATTTCAATGTCTTATAATCCATATAAACAATTTGATTTAATCTTTAAAGCATTTGAGGATATGCAAAAAGATAAATATGTTTTTTGGGAGGATAAAGATACTAGAATACAAAAAAGATACCCTAAAATTCCACACGAAAAAGCTAAGGATAGTTATTTATTTTTTGTAAGGCGTCCTGCTAGACATTCAAGGCAAGTTGTTGTAAAAACACTCTCTAATTTAGATAAAAGAGGGACATATAATGCTATTAGCTATGTTATTAGACACTCTGATTCAAGTTATGCTATTGATGAACTTGGTAATTCTGTTTCTCTTAAAGAAATAATGAGTGATTGGAAAAATGATTTTGGCACTAATAAAAATTCTAAAGATAGTTGGCATTTATGCTTCTCTATTAATGAGGAATTAACTGATAGGAATATTAAAGCTTTACAAGAGAGTGTTAAAGCTGTAATGGATAAGCATTTTTACGCACATAAATATATACAAGTTTTGCATACTCATCAAAATAATCCGCATATACATGTAGTAGTTAATAAAAGAAACATGATTACACATAAGAAACTTCATTTTAAAGAAAAAAGTGATATTAGAGATTTTTTTACTGATATTAAAAATGATTTTGCAATAGCTCTAAATTTTCATGGTTTATATTATTCTAACGCACAAAGAGTTGAGAGAGAAAGTATATTAAGTAAATCTAGTTTTTTAGATACCATAGGGCATAATGATTACTATAAAGATACGATAGAACAATTAGATAAAGATAGAGATAGATTACTTAAAAAAAGAGATAATATAAGTAAAAAGACTGATATATTAAATGATGATTTAAAAGATTTACAAAAGCAAAGAGATGAGTTACAAAATATAATTGATGATATAAAATCAAAAGAGTTATATTTTTATGCAGAAAAATCAAAGGTTTTAAAAGAAGTAGAAAAGATTCTAACTTCAAATAAAAAGGATAAAAAAGCAATAGGGGCTTTGTTTGATAGTATTCCACAATACCCTGATAAATCTGTTATGTTTTTTGCATTAAAACAGATTAAAGAGATAAGTAAAACTATAAAAGCAAAACGCCATGAAAAAAGATTATTATCTAAAGATTATAATTCTATTGATAAACATATTAGAGAAGTAGAGAGAGAAGCAAGATACCATAGGCAAGAATTTTCAAAAGATACAGATGATAAAGCATTAGTTACTAAAGCTAAAGAGAGATATTTAGATTTTATACTTAAACATAAAAGAGGTGCTACAAAATCTCAATTAGATATTGCTAGGAATATACAAAATCAAATACGAGAGGAACAAAAAGCATTAGAGATACATTTATCAATGCAACAACAATTTGATAATCTTTTATTAAAGCATTTTAATATACATACAAATAGCTTTAGTCTTATCCATGCTTGTAAGAATTTAGATAAAAAAATGAGAAGTTTGCATAATATGGATAAATACGCTCTTACAGATTCTAAGATTTATGAGAATTATTTTAATACGCTTAAAGAAAATAGTATTGTGCTAGATAAAATCATTAATGAAAAAATCTTACATTATGAAAGTATTCTTACAAATGAAAATGAATGGAGTAAGTATAGCCTCAAAACATTGAATTATTATCACAAAGAGTTTATGACACTTGTTACTTATTTAGATAACAAAGATTATCAAATGAGTGAAAATGATAAGAATGAATTGAAAGATAAAATAGATACTTATATGGTAAAAAAACAAGAGGAATTTAAACAGAAACAAGAACAACAAGATAAATTACAATACTATAAAGAGTTTATTGAGTGGTATATACAAGATAGAAAATTTAATGATTTTAATGCTAATTATATTAGAAAGAGTTTAACTGAAAAGGCTAAGAATAATACGATAGAACAATATTTTATACAATATAATGATAGCGGATTACTTGATTATATGGTGTATTTAAGGCAAAAAGAAAAAGAGAAAAAGGATATTACTGCAACACAAAATGTTTCAAAAGATACTCCAAAAGAGTTGCAAGAGTTACCTGAATCACAATTAAAAGAGAGTAAGGAATTTTATAGGCAATTTGTAGAATGGTATGCAAGGAAACTTGATATTAACGATGATATATCTTTAAAGGAACTTTATTTGAAACAAGCTTTAAGTGGTGAGTTAGAAAATTTCTTTGCTAAAAAATATATCACTGCCATAGATGATTTTTACCCCAACATTAATCAAGGCTACTACATGCCGGAGTTATTAAGCGTGTTGCGTGTTTGCAAAGGCTTTAATATGCTTTTATGTGTGGCTCCGTATGCAAACATTGCAAAGCACAATAACACCAAGCAAAGCTATACAAAGTCACAAAGTAAACAATAATAACATACTTGCTAATGCTTTGATTGATTGTATAGCTTGTAATGATAGTGTGAGTAATATTTGCATAAAATACAATATTGCAAGACAAGCATTTTATAAGTGTAAAGGCAAGTTAGATTTAATGACTAAGGATAGTTTATATATGAGACATATTATTACTTATGCTATATTTATGTGCTTAATGCTGTTATCTAAATAGTCAAAGCTAAAAGCAAATAAGGATTAATAAGGGTAAAAAAATAAAGAGATATTGATTTAAAAGGAAGAACAAACCAGCAAATTTTTATAATATTGTTACCTATATGCTTGATTTGTCTTTTTTTGATTGATAGAAGTGTTTGCAATGTTGTCCAGTCGTTAAAAAACTTTTATTTTATATATTACACGGATTGGCATACAAAGCAAAAAAGCCTTATACGATATGCTTAAAAACATATTGATAACTTTGTAAGCCTCGTAATACCTTACTTGATTATGTAAAATTTCCATGAGAAATTTTTTTTATTGTCTTGTTTTTATTTGCCACATGCTTTATTGATTGTCTCTTATATTTTTGCCATAATTTATATTAAAATGTGTTAAGATATTTGATATTTGCTAACAAGGCTTTTTATAACAATATTCAAAAATTGCTAACTATAAAACGGCGTGATACGCTAAGCAACAATACACAATTATTGCAATAATCACATTCTGTATATTCTGTGTGAGTGTAGCAATCATTGCAATTTACACAATATAGACAAATTAGCTAAAAATGAAGTGTTTAATGAAGTTTTAAGCACTGATAACACTAAAAACGACTACAAGACAAGGCACCAGTGTGCTATATTGCAAGCAAGCAATGATTTACTACATGCAAATAATGATGTATTCAATAGTAATGTTATGCTGGATAGCGGCAACTTAATTTTAGATAATGATTTTTTGCAAGTATCGCAGAGAATAAGAATGTAAATGATATATATAACGACTTAATGGCTTGTAATGCTACTTTAAGCAAGTAATGAAACTAACACGCTACATACAGAATTAATACTTAATGATAGCTTTGCGTGTGATAGTAAAGTGGGCAGTATAAGCAATATTTAGTTATGTTGATATAGCAATAATTTGGGCAATGACTAATATAGACTCTTATGGCATTAACATATAGAAATCAAATTATTAAATACTAAATGATGTGGCACTTGCAAACTTTACAATAATAAACACAAAAAAACCTTAAATGCCAATGAAATAAGAATGGATTTTTAGGGGTTTGTGTGTTAGCATATATATACATGCTTACATGTGAGTATATGCGTATGTAATGTGCATGCTGGTGTTTATGTATGCTTTGATTGCTTTATGCTTGTTGGCTCTTGTGGGGCATACAACAAAGTTATTGGCTATACATGCAAAGCCGTAAAGCAATATGCAATAAAGCCTTAATCATTTAACCTTAAACCAATAATCTAACATTTGCAACACATGCAAACAATACAAAATAAAGTCATAAGCATCACCTTGCATTAATGCACCCAATAACACTTAACACTATTTGCATAATTCAATCATATGTTTATTACAAGTTAATCATAAGCTAATCATGTTTGATTGAGTCTGGAATAAAGTATTGACAAAAATGATAAATTTACACTGTTTCGTTACGGTGCTTTATGGGGTCAAATACAACATATAAATATGCAAGAATTACATAAAGAGATTTAGGTTTAGCTATATGCTTCGCTAGTTCAGAACACTAAAACACTTTACAGCCATTAAAAACATAAAGATAGCAGCTTAATATATTAGGCAAATTATAGCCATCATGAATCTAAAGACTTACCCCCCCCCCCATTGTTAATGCTATTCTCAATATTTGAGATTACATTTGCTGCATGTTTTAATCGTTGATTATCAAAATGTGTATAGATTCTGCTTGTCTCAACGCTACTATGTCCTAAGCTTTCTTGCACTAAAATGAGATCTTTACTTTTATTATAAAGCATAGTTGCAAAGCTATGTCGTAATAAATGCGCTCCATTTTTCGCCTTACGGATACCTGCACTTAAAAGCAAGTTCTCAATAACCACATAAATATAAGATTGTGCAGGGACATGAAACTTTTTATTAACAAATAATGGCATATCATCAGCTACATGTGGAAAATTCGCACGCAGGGCTACCCAGTTATTATAATATTCTTCTATCAGCGTTTTTGCGATAAAGACAATACGCATTTTATTACCCTTGCCACGCAAACGCAATACATAATAATCTCCCTCCAAAGACACATCTTTATAACCAATCTCAAGTATCTCACTCACACGCGCACCGCTATACACAATCATTAGAATGATGAGCTGATTTCTAAGTCGCACCACCGAATTTATATGTTTTTGCTTAATGTCATAGCTTTTTAATGCGTTTAAAAACGCATTTAACTCCGCTTCCGTTAAAAACTCGGGTAAATCATGAGATACCGATCGCTTAGATAGCACGATGTCCATATTATAGATATGGGCTGCACCATTTTCTAAGGTATTTTGTCTTTGTATAAAATCAAAAAAGTTTGTCAAGGCAAACTGATAATTGCGTATTGTTGTAAGACTTAGATTTGCTGTATAAATACTCAAAAACTCTTGCACATTCTCAACATGTATCTCACGCATATCAGAGAATCCAAGCCGCATACAATACTCATAAAATGTAAAAAGTGGATTTGCATAAGTATTAATGCCTAGCAAACCTATCTTTCTTGCTCTTTTGCAAATGGATCGAATCTCATCAATCGAGTTTAGTCCCCCACTTTGTATATCTTGAATAACTTGTGCGAATACCGCCTTATCCTTTACTCTGTGTGCAGTCAATCCCACAAGCTTTGTATAAAAAAATCGCTCCAACCAAAATCGCAATGAAATATCAAATGATTCTCGATTGAGTGGATAAGACATAATGAATTCCTTATAACAATTATCTTTAAAACTTTTAAAACAAAACAACTAAAGAGCCGGCATATAATCTGTTGGCGAACTCGCGGTGGCAAAAGGCTTCTTTGCTATGCGTCCAGCTTCATAGCTTAATCTACCGCCTTCAACTGCAAGTTTCATAGCTTTTGCCATTCTCACTGGATCTTTTGCTTGTGCTATGGCAGTATTACTTAACACACCATCTGCCCCAAGCTCCATAGCGATAGCCGCATCACTAGCACAGCCCACACCAGCATCTACAATCACAGGGATTTTTACCGCTTCTTTTATAAACATAACATTAAAGCGATTTTGCACCCCAAGCCCACTGCCAATAGGTGCAGCAAGTGGCATGATCGCTGCAGCCCCAGCGTCCTCTAGCTTTTTTGCCATAATAGGATCATCATTTGTATAGACTAAAATCTTAAAGCCTTTATTTGCCAGAATCTTTGTCGCTTCTAGTGTTTCTATCACATCAGGATAAAGTGTCTTTTGTGTATCACCGATAATCTCTAGCTTGATAAAATCAATCCCGGTGCCTTCTCTCACAAGCTCAAACATACTCACCGCTTCTCTTGCAGTGGTGCAACCAGCAGAGTTTGGTAAAAATGAAATATTGGTATCCCTAAAATAGTCCATGAGATTTGGTGCATTTTTATCTAAAATATTTACCCGTCTCACAGCAACGGTTATCATCTCAGCACCACTTGCAAGTGTCGCCTCTCTTGTAATCTCAAAGCTCTCATACTTTCCGCTACCTACAATCAAACGGGAGTGAAAGCTCTTCCCTGCAATAACTAATGACATTTTGTAATCCTTAAGAATGCAATAAAAGTTTTGGAATAAAGTGATTGTATTATAACACAGAATCAATAATAACCAGTGCCGCAAACTACAAAAAAAAAAAAAAAACGATTTGCCTTATTTTTAAATATCGATATTTGTAATTTTTATTAGACAATAATAAGATAAAATATAACTTATATTATTAGTAATCATGTCATAGAATTATAATGCTACATAACCTACGGAAAATGCAATTTTTAAGCTAATATTCATAATAAATACAAATCATAATATACAAAAAACTTGACATCTTTTTGATAGAATGCCACATATCCCTTAGCGACTAAAACTAGAGTTGGGGGATATACATTTACATTATATTAAAAGGACAAATCATGGAAGTAAAATTTAAAGGCACTCCAGCAAAACTAAGTAGCAATACAATTAAAGTTGGCGATAACGCTCCAAAAGTAGCTCTTGTAGCTAAAGACTTATCACAAGTAGAAATAGGTGGTGCAAGTGGAGGCTACCAAATCATCAATGTCGTGCCAAGCCTTGATACAGGTGTATGTGCGACACAAACGCGTAAATTCAACGAAGAAGCAGCAAAACTGACAAACGCAAAAGTGTATGTCGTGTCATTAGATTTGCCTTTCGCTCAAGGTAGATTCTGTAGCACTGAAGGCATTGAAAATGTAATAGCACTTAGCGATTTTAAAGCAAAAGACTTTGGCAAGGCGTATGGGCTGATTTTAGAATCTTCTCCACTTGCAGGGTTACTCACTCGCGCGGTGATTGTGGTAGATCCACAAGGCAAAGTCGCCTATGTAGAAGTATGCGAAGAAATCACAAATGAGCCAGACTATCAAAAAGCACTTGGAGTAATGAAGGGGTAAGTTTTAAGCTTCATAGAAACTAGTTGTATCGAGTGTATGCAAGACATCTCACATGGATTCTAAATGGGGTTTGTGTTCGAAGGTTGGATAGCATAATGTAATTTTACTCTATGTTGCATTGACTAGGCGAGATGTCTGAGATTCTGAAACTACCCCCCCCCCCCCCATACTCTAATACAAAGTGTGAATCTAAAATAATCAAATGCTACATATAACTTCAAGTTGAGACACACTAAAAAATGACACTAATATTTCGGCAATCGATTCTATATTTTATGATATGTGGATATATGTAAAAAATTCATGCTGCATAATAACACAGCGTTATTAAAGTTTGAAAATCACAAAATAAAACGATAATATTTCATACTTAAACAACACGCCAAAATACATACAAGGAAGCAATATGCAGTTATCAAAGTTTAGCGATTATTCATTTCGGGCATTAATCTATCTCGCACAGCACGATAATACATTAAACACTATAGAAAATATGGCAAGCGAGCTTAGAATCTCACAGAATCATCTCAAAAAAATTATCCATAAACTATCAAAAGGTCAGTTTATAAAGACTTTTAGGGGGCGGGAAGGCGGCATAAAACTTGCTAAAAAGCCAAAGGATATTGGATTAGCCGATGTGTTGCTTTATACAGAGATAAATACCGACTTTGTTGAGTGTTTGAAGCATAATTCTAAACACACGGAATGCCCCTATCAAATCAATTGCAATCTCAAATCAATCATTCATAAGGCAAAAGATGCTTTCATGCAGGAGTTTCAAAAATATAGCTTACAAGATTTATTGCAGACAGATGAATATATGTAACTATATTTTATAAAAATTATTAAAATAGCAACTTAATGCGAGACTTATCTAGCATTACTTTCATTTTATAAACCACAAGTGTATGCCGATATGTTACTATCAGTAAAAAAGGGTGGGTATGATACAGCCAACACACATTCAAAGCCTATTAAGTCAAATGGCAACAACCACAGGCAATAAAGAGATAAATGCTACTTTGCCTATGCTTTTACGCATACTTGATAAAAAAGGTGCTGATAAATATCTCGTGCAGCTTGGGAAACTCATTATTGAGACACAAAGCAACAAAGAACTTCAAGTTGGCACAAATTATTGGGCAAATGTCAAACAAGGCAAAGATGGCTTACTCATTTCAGATCTTATTAAGCAGCCAAAAATGCTGGAGAATCTAGCACATGCAAAACTTAAATTAAGCTCAAATGACTTAAAAGAATTATTGAGTGAAACGCATAAGGGCGGTAGCACACTAGAATCTGTTTTTAAAGAGTTTTTACTAGAGAGATTACCTCTTGCGACAAGTAAGCAGGAGTTTTTAGAGTTATCAAACTTGCTTATTGCTTTGCAAAATGGCGTATTTAGCATGGTGATAAAAGAGGATGATGGCAAAGAAAGTTTAGTGCAGCTTAAAAAACAAGTGGAATTTTTAGAATTTTATAGCATTTTTCATCATTTGGGTGAGATAAGCGGCATTGTATCGCTAAATGATGAAAATAATGTATGTTTGCGGCTTTGTGTGATGAGTGAAAAAGTGAAAAAGATTCTTGAAAATAGGCTAAATGATTTGCAAGGGTTTGATGAGATACAAATCGATGTGGGTCAAAACGAACCTTTATGGGATTTAGAATCTTTTGAGCCTTCATATATTCTTAATCTTAGGGGTTAGATTCTGTTTTTGAAATCTTATCAGGTTAATCATATACGATTGATTTTAATGTTTTATTTTGCTAAGTTACTATGTGAAACTCTGTGTCGTTGTTCAAAATTGTAAGTACGCAATCTTTAGGCTATGAAGTTATACTTGACTGCACATCGTTTTTCATACGAGACTTATGAAATTTGACTTTGGAGTCTCGTTGCTGGTTTATAATAGCAGACATTTTGGTTTTCAAGCATTCTTTACAAAACCATCTACATATAATGATTGTGCAAAATTTTCTCAAAACCTTCTTGCAAAAATCATTTATTTGTCATAACGCTATCAAAAGCGCATATTATAATTTCACTTATTAGATTTTAGGACATAAGCCAAAAACCAAACAAATGCAAAAATATGCAATCTTGTGATGACATAGTCTTGCAAGATAGTATAGAATTAAGAGAAGATATATAATTTAATCCCACGCATAAAGCTATGTTGGATCAATACCCAATCAACAGGTAAGCCAAAAATCTGCAAGGAAGTATGTCTTGCAATATTGGTAGCAGATTCTAATTGCTAAAAAAGTGAATGGTTAAAATCCACCACAAAAGAGCTTACACAAACCTATCATCAAGCATTGCAAGAATTTTTAGACTATCTTTTAAAACTTTTACAATGTTTAAAGACAATCTGTGGATTATGCGGGATAGATTATAAAAAAAAGTAGTGTAGTTGGGGAGATTTTGAAAGAAGTGGCAAAGCGATTTAACATAAAAGACTTATGCGATAGCTTTTGTCAAAGTCAAGATGATAAAGAAAATTTAAGCAATTATGATGAGGATAATAGGGGAATCTTGACACAATAACAGAAGAAATCACGCAACACTTTATAATGAATATTATCATAATGATTGCATAGAGCGAGAAAGGTAAAAGCATAAGTGGTTATGATTTTAGTCGAGGTTATATATAAAAATTTATAAGCATTGATAAGACATATAAATATCTTAGACATATACAAAATAGCAAAGATTTGCGTAAAATCGCCGCATTACTTGGCAGAGAAGAGAAAAATGGAAATAAGAAAATAGAGCATAGCAGTATAGACCAAAGCATAAAAACGCATAATCACAAAGAAGAGATGAGTGGGGTAACCTTAGGCAGAGATTTAGCAAATCTTTTACCACAGGAATTAGCTATGCTAAAAGATGAGAATCTAGAATTGCTCTTTAATCTCAAATACATTCAAAACCGCCTTTTTTGCTTTGAAAAGCAAGGCTATGAAACCATACAAAAAGAGCATTATAAAATGGCAAAAAATGAAGGAGCGATGATAATCTGTGTGGATACAAGTGGCAGTATGAGCGGAAATAGAGAGTATCTAGCAAAGGCTATAACGCTTTTTCTAGCTACAAAGGCAAAACCAAAGGCATAAAGGCAATAGATTCTATCTTTTAGATATAGATGGCAATCAGGTGAGACAACATTTTTTGATACACATTGGGCGTATAATACATGAACACAAAAAGCTCAAGTTTTGTATGCAATGGAGGATAGATTCTAGATTCTTTAGGTTAGAATCTACACAATACAAATATGAGGTAAGTAATGCCAACAAAAAAAGCTGCACAGGAAAAATTTGATTTTAAAAAGGTTTTTAAAGATTGTTACGCACCTAAACCGACTCCACAGCTTGTTTCTGTGCCTAGATTTTCTTTCATAAGTGTGCAGGGCTGTGGAAATCCCAACGAAGCAGATGGTGCATATCAATCAGCGTTGCAGTGTTTATATGCTCTCTCCTATACGATTAAGATGAGCAAAAAGATAAAGGCTTTAAAAAACTATGTGGAATATGTCGTGCCACCGCTTGAAGGCTTGTGGTGGGGCAGAGAGAATGGTGAAAGCAAAGAACATTTCAAATGGCAAGCAATGATAGCTCAACCAGATTTTGTAAGCCAAGAGATTTTTGAATACGCCACACAAGAAGTTGCGGCGAAAAAAGGTATAGATTCCACAAAGGCAAGTCTTATCCATTTCGAAGAAGGCTTGTGTGTGCAAATGCTTCACATAGGTTCATATGATGATGAGCCGCAAAGTCTTGCGAAAATAAAAGATTTTATGATGTGTAATGCCTTGCAAAATGACATTGGTAGTGTGCAGGGTGATTTTACACGCCTACACCACGAGATATATCTCAATAATCCAAATAAGACACCACCCCATAAGTTAAAGACAATTTTGCGTATTCCTGTAAGAAAAATACAAGTTTAATAACAATTGATATTACAAGGTTCTCGCACTATTTAATATCCACAAATTTTAATGCCTTTTTGGCATGACTTAGATTCTAAACGCGCTAAACATAAAGCACCATATTTAATGAAGTATGGGCTATTTGTATCGTAAAAAATAGTATATATGCCATCAATAGTTTGAAATTTCATAAAATAATTCTCGGCGTCTATCTGTGCAATCTTGGCAAATCTTTTGTATATTCTTATTGCAGGTTGTAGCGGTATTGGCAAAAAGCTCACTACGAAGATTTGTATATGTAGATGAGAAAAATATCTCAAACATATCATTTTTATTGCAATCACCCAAAATAAAAGGCTTATGCGTTTCTTCATCACTTCGTGTATGACAGCAAGGCATCACAAGCCCATTGTAATCTACATAAAAACTCATTGCAGACTGAAAACAGCCAGATTGAATATTGCGTTTTTGTTTCATAAAATCCAGCGAGCCACCCCTACTTTGTCCTGTAATATTTGGATTCCATGAGCGATAAAGTATCTCTAAACCCTCCATGATAAAACTCACGCAATATTCTTCTAAAGTATTCCACATAAGTTTAGATTCTAAACCTAGCTTTTGTTGCATTTTCTCCATCGCTTTTATAACTTTTTCTCTATCATAATCCTTATTTGTAGGGTAATATGACATTAATATGTGTGTTACCCCAGCATCTCTTAATTCTTCAAAATATTCTTTTGAGACATAATCGCCGTTTGTAAAAATGCGGAAGCTTGCTTTTGGCAGTCTCTCCCTTGCTTGTCTCACACGCTTTAAAATCAGTTCTTTATTTGCTAAAGGCTCATTGAATCTATGAAAATTTAGCCATTGATTGTAGTCAATTTCACTTAAATTATTAATAAGTTTTAGAAATACAGCTTCATCTAGCTCTATACTTTTACTTTTTCTGTCAATATGTGAGTTTGGGCAAAAATAGCAAGTGCGATTACAAAAACTTGCGATTTCTATTTCTACAATCTGCAGATACTTTTTTAGAATCTTTTTTTGCAATTCTTTGTCTGTGATTGGTGTGCTTAATAGAGCGGTAGAATCTATTAGATTCTGTGTGTTGTATAGATTCCCTTCACTTCTTATGGCTCTATGAAGCTTTCTTTTAAAAGTAGCTGGCATATTTTTATAAACAGATTTTACAGCTTTATTCAGCATGGCTTATCCCTTCATTTAAAGTAAGCCGCAATTTACAAAAAAAAAAAAACAAATAGTTAATAAATATTTTTATATAAAGCAATATTACTTTGCCTATAAATACGCAATACCGATATCAAAAAAAGTAAAATCAAATGCCCTAAACATAAATGGATAATATAGAATCAAAAATAAGAAAAGTGAGAATATTATAGAAATAAAGGGTAGTCGTGAGTTAATGCGTATCCAACAATACGCAAGGGCTATGAAACCATAAAGTTCCATACAACCGCATTATTAAATACACCTATTTTGTTTAGTGAATTTGCTTATCTCCACAATCATAGAGATCAGCATACACTTTGTAAGAAATGATTTGCCCCCTATCTTCTGGGACATCTTCCCAATCTGTGCAATCCATTTCTTTAAGATGTGATTTTGGGATAACCTTGCCTTTTTTATCTACTGGATATGCTCGGCATTTCATTTGCTCTTTTGAAATGTGAATCATTACTTTCTGCCCATCTTTAATAGCATAAGTCAATTCGTTTTTCAAATCATTAATCGCACCCTGTCGTATCCTCTCTCTTGTAACATTGCTTACCTTTCCTCTCACCTCATCATGCCCTTCCATCTCACCAACAATCTTGCAATGATATGCCTTAGAGCTTGCCATAGTTATCCCTCGTGCATTTTCGCTCAATGCTTTTGGTTGAAATTCAGGTATATTTGGCTTTGGCTTCTCAAAACAACCTGATAAACTCATGCAAACACCTATACTACACCCTATCTGTATGCCAACCTTTACTATTTTGCAATACATATAACAAACCTTTAACTTGAATTTAAAAAACCTTTTACTTTGGAGAGCGTATTCTACAAAAAAAAAAAAACAAAGTCAAGCATGTTTTACTTTTATTTAACCAGGCACATGGTTTCTTATTGTTTATGTTGAACATTGTGTGATTGTAAAACATAATATTGGAATTTACTTCATGGCTACACCATACCAACCGACACAAGCTCTCCCCTTTTTAGCTTTGCGATATTTTCATGCAGGGCTTTTATTTGCTGGAATTTTAGACTAGATTCAATGGGTGAAATAGCAATTTTTGGTAGCATATCTTGTGCGTATTGGAGTAAGAATATACGCAATTGTTCTTTAAACTCTTCATCATTTAGAATCTTTGCTTTAGTTTTAAATCGCAAGGCATAGATTCTGTCGTTATCATAATCCTGATTACAAATGAGTTGAAATTCATGGCGATATGTTTGGAAATGCTCTTTTGTTAAAAAGTTGATTGCAAAGTAGAAATGCTCTTTATGTTCTAGCATATTATATAAAATGCTTTCTTCAGCAAAATTATTTGTGCTATCTTTTGGCATTTCTACATGATTTGTCTTTTGACTTTTTGTATCTAAATAAATGGGACTAATCTGTAATAATGACGCACATTTTTGCTTATACTCATCTTGCAAAAAGGGTGTAAGGGTATGCAAATATTCCTTGCAAGCTTTTAGTGCATTTTGCTTTTGCATGGGATTATTTATATCAAAATCTTTAATGATATGCCTTAGCACAAATTCCACAAAAGGCATTGCATTGTTGAGGGCATCTTTAAAAAGCTCGATTTTATTTTGTGCGATCATATCTGCTGGGTCTAGCCCATCTTGCAGCAAAATAACCCCGCCATCTTTACTATTTTGTGAGAGAAATTTTGCTGCTTTAAATGCAGCATTAATCCCTGCATTATCACCATCATAACACATGTATATTCGCGGATTATCCTTATTTAATAGATATAAATGTCCCTCGTTTAAGGCTGTCCCAAGTGTGGCTACCGCATTCTTAAATCCTGCTTGATGTAGCATAATCACATCAAGATAGCCTTCACATACAATAATGCTTTTTTGCTTATAAATCATCTGCTTTGCTAAATGATAGCCATATAGAATCTTTGATTTATTAAACACCTTGCTTTGTGGGGAATTAAGATATTTTGCCACATTTTTATCAGCACTCAAAGTCCTGCCACCAAAACCCACAACAACGCCTGTGCTTGAATGTATAGGGAAAATAATGCGATTTGCAAAACGCGCATAATCTCTGTCATTGCCTTGCGTTAAAACACCATATTCAACCGCTTCCTTGCGACTTAGCTTTTGCTCATCAAGAAAACGCAAGGTATCATAACTATTGCCACTATACCCTATCTCAAACTCATTGATAGAATCTTCATTAATAGCGCGTGAAAAAAGATACTGCAACATATCATTATGCTTGAAAAGCTTGTTGTGATAAAATAGGGCAAGAGAGGGCAAAAGATTACTTTTTTTTGTTTCAGCATAGCCTTTCTCATACGCCAATGCCACATTAAAAAGGGCGGCAATCTTTTGTGCGGCATCATGGAAAGATAATCGCTCATACTCCATGACAAAGCGGATTGCATTTCCACTTGCACCACACGCATGGCAATGATATAAGCCCTTTATCGCACTGATTGACATGCTAGGTGTCTTATCATCATGGAAAGGGCATAATGCCATAAAGTTTGCACCAACTTTTCGCACATCAATGTATTGTGTGATAACATCTACAATATCAATTGATTCATATAAATGGGCTAAACTTGCTTCTGTGAATCTTGCCATTTTATCCTTCTTTAATGTTTCTAAAATGATATTGTAGCTAGTTTTGGGTGAGATAACCCATATGTAGCATAAGTATAATGTAGTGAGATAAAAAATTTATTTTTTCAATGATTTATTTATGGCTTTGGCTATCTTTTAAGGCGATATATCTTAAAGAGTTCTTAAGATATATTAGAGATGTTAGATTAATCAATCTAGCATAAATCCGTATCACTAAAACTTCTTACTTGCCAATTGCGTGCTTACACTCTCTACAATCTCATAAATCTTAGCGCCGACTTCATGTGTGCTATCAGCTATATCAGCGTTTTCTTGTGTTGCCTCTGATATTGCAGAAATATTATCATTGATATGCAATATCTTATCGTTTTGCTCAGAAATAAGGCTTGAAATATCCATAATACCCTGCGTTAATATCGTAGTGTTTGCTTCTATCTCACCCAAACTTTTTTGCGTTCTCTCTGCGAGTTTTCTCACTTCATCAGCTACAACTGCAAAGCCTCTGCCATGCTCTCCTGCCCTTGCTGCTTCAATCGCTGCATTCAATGCTAAAAGGTTGGTTTGATCGGCAATATCTCTAATAATGCCAATCACACTTTTAATATCTTCACTTTGCTTAATGATAGATTTACTTTGCTCATTAATATTGCCAATAGATTCTGTAATATGTGCGATCGAACCAGCTGTATCCTCTACACCTTGTGCTTGCTGCATACTGCTTTTATGTAGGTTTCGCGTATTATCATCTAAGCTTTTGCTATAACTTGCAAGTTTGTCAATTAGTCCCGCATTCATTTTTAGCATATTTGCAAATTGTGCTATTGCGATATTAATACCTGTTTCAATACCAACTGGCTCATTAATCTGTTGCGAATAGTCTTCCTTAGAAACTGCATCAAGCACAATATTAATACGCGCAATATCTGCACAAATATTTTTCTTTAAAATACCGCTCATTGTATTAAGTGCATCAACAACGCCTTGCAAGTTTGGATTATTACTTACAATATCAATTTGAGATCCAAACCTACCATCTTTTGCTTCTGCAATAAGATCATTTATACTTTGTAAAAGACTTTGTTCATCATGTCTTAATGCGACAATTTCTTCAATTTCTTTATTGATTCTATGCGACATTTTGCCAAACTCATCTTTATTTTTTATAAGCGTTGTCTTTGGTGGTGTTTTGCTTTGATAGCTTAGGAATTTAAAGAATGCACTTAAATCAGATTCTATAACATTTAATGGCTGCAAATTTCTACGCACAACCAAGACGACAACTGCCCCAGCAACGATAATAATACCCACAAACCACACAACATTTGATAAAAATAATCCAATTAAATGCGGTTTATATTCGTTCTCACTACTCACAATACATACAGACCAATCCAGTGAAGACTGCTGACAGATTCCATGCTTCTTATCACTCTCTCCCATGCGGTGAAAGTCAAATGGCGCTCCACTTTTAGCAGCAGCTTTTCCAACAGAGAGTGAATGCTTTGCATCTGGATTACCCTCTGCCATAACAAAGCTTTGATTTGGATGCACATAGAAAACATCTCTAAAGATAGAAACTTCTCTTTTATCCGTTTTTATTGCGCGTATATCTGCAGCAAACTCAACTAAATCTACATCAACGCCAACCGCCCCAACGACATTATTATCTATCTTAATGGGTGCAAATATGGTAATAACGCCATTTCCCGTTGCTACATCTTTATATGACTCTGTATTGCCTACCGATTGTGTTTGCAATGCTTGCTGAAACCATGGACGCTCCCTTGCATCATATACCCTACCATCGCTATATTTCATGGTCCTTACTTTGTATTCTTCAGCCTTTGCCGCGGTATATGTGAATCCATCATTACTCCAAGACACATAAACCTGCAATACACCAGACACCATAGCTATGCTATGTAAATATGCAGGCAAACTACTTCTTGTGAAGAATTGTTCGTGATTACGCGAGAGATCCTTTGCTACTTTTTCTGCAAAATCAAATTGTCTTTTCATAAGGATATCAACATAAGTTGTCATGACTTTTACGCGATTATTATTTTCAGCAATACTATTCCCAATAAACATATTGCGTTGCTTTACATACTCCACTACACCAAAAAAGGTAAAACACAACACAAGCACAATAACGATACTTAATGACATTTTCCTTGACATAGAATCTAACTCCTTAATTTTTCCATCAACTACTTTGTGTTAGCCTAACATTAGGCAAAAATCAAACATTAAAAATATGAAAACTAAATAAACATATTACTAAAAATATTCAAAGTTAAGTGTTACGAAAATACCACAAATATTTCTTTGAAACACAAAACCATGCTTCTTTTAGCAACATAATGTAATATTTTAATGAGTATTACAATAAGTTATATTTATATAAACATAAATCTTTTATAAATACGCATTAATAACCAGCTTATAAAGCTTTCCTTATTTTTAAATGGCAGAAATTATACATTAAAAAAATACAAATCACACATATTTTTTTGTCATAGTCTAGTTATTTTAACTATAAAATTTTGTTATTCCTGCAGCTTTCATAACTCCCTGCACATAATTACTATAATAATAAGAACATTTTTTATAGTTAATATTTTAATTATGAAAAAATAATAATGTAGAATATTTTTACATTATTGTTTTTAAAAAATCTATTGACTCACATTTTCTTATTGTGGTGCAATATGCAGATAATTTAGAAGTATGGATTAAAGAAGCACAAGGGGTTATAACAAGGACAAGGCTTGGAGACCCTATGCCTTAATAGTGTGTCTTTATAGTGAAATTCATCTTTGGCATTTCATTTCAAAAAGATTATATAAAAAAATAGCTAGTCATTGACCTCTAGGTAACTCCTAGCTATTTTTTCACATAAAGCTTTAAAAGCAAATACGCAAATATTGGAATTTGGTTTTGTTTGCTTACTTTGTTATTTTTGCAAGTATGGGTAAAATCCTTGCGGATTGCACGAGACTTTGAAAAAGTCGAAAAATCTAGCTTTTATGTAAGTAGAGATGTAACGCTATCGCTCAACATGACAAGCTAGAATAGATATTAAGAATTCAAAAGAAGTTAAGCAAATAGTAGATATAATTACATTGAGGTTGCTACCCAAAAGGCTGCAACCTTTCGGGTAAATTTAAACAGCCTTGTAAAAAGGAGTTTTAATGAAGCTCGAATTGCTGCTTACAATTCTTGGGTTTATTATATCTTTTTAAGCTTAATGTTAGCTTTGCTGAAATAAGCTTATAATAAATAACCTTAGAATACTTGCAAATGCAAGGCAAAGCCTTATGGCTTTGTTGTAAGTGGTATGAAATAAACACATATAACCGACATATACTTAATTTATAAGCTTTGCTATTCTCATGCAAATACTTAAAAAAGGCATTGCATGGGATACATACTCACACCAACACAAGCAGAAAATGATAATAAACTCATTAACAATACACTTGAAAGCTTAAAGACTACAAACCTTTTAAAACAATCACAAGATACTACCATTAATCCTAATCTAAGCACACAGAATACACAAACAACACAAGCATTGCAATTACCACCAAAATTACCACAAGGAAAAATCCCACAAAATATGGCAGATTCCACAAAAAATACACAAAATCCACAACATAGCAACACACAAAAAAATATCGGCTTTGATAGCAATGTCTTATCCACACAAAACATAGCAAAGCCACTGCCACAAAATGATATGAGCACTAATAACACACAGACTACACAAAAGCCCTTTAATACTCAAATAGCCCTAAGTAGTGATAAAGATTTCAAACCACAAAGTGAAATGCCACAACAAGCACAGATTCCACAAATACAAACACCACCTAAAAAAAGCAGACTACAAAGAGAGATAGAATCTACAAAGTATGCAACAAACTTTAATCAATCTGCATATACAAGAAATACGACTGCATTTTTAGGCAAACCGCATGAGTTTAGCAATCATAAACTAGCTATGGCAGCAAAATTAAGGCTATTAGAAAATTTCGATAATAATGCAAATATAGATGATGAAGTCTTTCAAAGATATAACATAATAGATAATGCAGTAGCAGCCCTAGAAACTGCTAAAAAGATACATGGTGAAAACTCTAAAGCATATAAAGATATTTTAGACCAATATATGCAATATGGCATATTAAAAGATAATGGCATTAAAGATTATGCAAGTTTGGCAGAGTTTTATAATAAGGGCGGTAATGTAGGTATTAAGACAGAGTTTAAAGGAAGTGAGAATAAAGAGAGTGGGCTAGATTCTGTTGATGATAAAGAGAGTAAAAATACAGGTAAATATGGAAGCATTGCTGAATACAATTTAACTCACATGCAAATGGTAAATGACGCAAAAAGACAGGATAAAAGCATACTTAATGGCACGACAGATTGGGCTTTGCATGGCAAATATGATACAGGCTCACAAGTAAATTCAAGGGAACAATATGAAAAAGGCATACATGCTGGGACTTCTTTGTTCTTCGCATTATGCAAGATAATTACTTTAAAATTTTTCCAATATTTCAAAATCATTATGAAATTCTTTAAAGCAGTCATAACTATATTTTTTGCCATTATTTAGAATCTGTCCTTGTTTATTGATACGCAAGGTTGTCTTTTGATTATCCGTGATTTGATAGGTAGGCAAACTCATATCATCAAATCTGCCTACATCGCTTGAGTGAAAAATATAATAATGGATAATGGACTGCTCTAAGTTTTCATCATCTGCAAAGACAGCTATCCACACATAAAATACGCAATTATCTATGTCATAGCGGATTTTAGGGTGGAAGCTAAATTCTCGTGCATTTGGCTTTTTACTAGGCTTTCCCTCACTAGTTTTAACCTGCAAATATTTTGTAACAATATCTAGCTTACTCTCTTTGCAAAATTCGCATAGATTTGTTACACATTTTGCTTTTTGCCCCTGCCAAGATTCTTGCCTTATAAGCTGATTGCTAAATTTCTCGCACACTTTGCAATAATATTTTGAAATCACAAAGTCAATCCCCTCATCAATATAGCCCCTATGCACTTGCCACCCTAAGCTATGTAGCTTCATCGCTAACTGCATTTCGCCATAAAGCCCTATGACTTGCTTTTTCTTTTCTTCGTCTAATTGTGTATTCATAGCTCATACTCCCCTAAATTTTTCTTACCTAAAAATTTATACACACTCTCTTTTAAGCTCATATCTCGCTCTATGCCTACGCCAATTCTGCCTAGCTCATCGGCTACTTTCACACTTGTGCCAAGCCCCATAAATGGGTCCAATACTCGCTCTCCCTTGTAGCTAAACATTTTTATCGCAAATTCTGGAATCTCTTTTGGAAAAGGTGCGGTATGTCCCAGCGTATTTTGCCCTTTAGAATTTATCTTTATCACAGGATTTATTGCCTTTATGTCCCTACGCCACGCATAAATGAAGTCCTTATCTATCTCATTGCCACGATTAAACGCTTCATTTTGCGTGAAATAAGTTTTTGCACTAAATCGCTTCCCACGATTTGCCTTGCTTCGCTCAAAGCAATGAAGATTCTTACACTCCCAGCTTCTAAGCCCCTTTTCTGTGTAAGCATTGCCATTAACCTGCAAACAGCCACACACAGGGCAAGGGTAACGCGTCTCATCACTTCTGTGCTTATGAAAGATTAAAATATGCTCATAGCAATTCATAGGGTATTGATAGTAGGGATAGGGCTTATCGCCATTTTTATGCCTTTGGCTTTGCACTTGCCCTTTATCCCAAATAATATCATCTACAAAACTAAAGCCCACCTTTTCAAAAAGCATTATAAAATACGCCCCCAAAGGCAGCCGTCTCTTACCCCAAGTAGAACGCGTGAAAAGGTTATCGTTATCAAAAATATCGCCCACATTAAAGACAAATACGCGGTGATTATCAAGCACCCTATAACACTCTCTTAAAATCGCCTCCATATCGCTCATATACGCATTTAAATCGCTCCATTGTGCGTAAGCCCTAGCATTATAATAAGGCGGACTTGTTACCATTGCCCCCACCGATTCACTTTTCATCTGCTTTAAGCCTTGCAGACAATCGCCCCACAAAATCTTTTTAGAGTCTTTATTTTGCAAAAAAGATTCTAGGTTTGCATCGTGTTTATAGCGTGATTGATAGCACTCTTTGACAAAATCATAATAGTTTTTCTCAAAAGCCCTTACAATCTCTTTTGTATCTTTTAGGGCATATAGCGGCTTAATTCTTGCGTGAAATTCCATAAGCTCACTTTCACTAAAAGTTTGCTCCAAATACTTCTGTGATTTTTGCAAGATAGTATGCAAGTAGCTATCATTTGATACCATATCATTATGTTTGCGTAGTATTTGTGTCAAAGTTTGCCTTTTTGTGTTTATTATATTCTACAAAAAATGGTTAAAAATTTGCTTAATATCGCTTTGTAATATATTACAAGCCATTAATAAAGAGATAGATTCAGCAGTAGAGAATGCCTTGCAAGATATAGCACAGCAAAGCGGCATTAATACAGCAAAGCTTTTAAAGAATTATAAAGATATAAACAAAGAGTATGCAGATTATGCGAAGTTTAAAGAAAGTGATTTTTATAAAGATAGTGTAAAGACTAAAAAGAGAGAGAAAGACTTAAGCGAAGATAACTTTAATAAAGCTATACTCAAACAAGCTCAAAGAGAAGAAGGCTTTAATAACAAAGTCTTTAATCGCATTGCAAATAATACTGATACAAACTTACAAGCCCAAGCTATAAAAGAACTCATACAAAGAAATATAGCCAATGGGAATGGACAATTTAGGGCGGTTAAATGGCAGGAATTAATACAAGATTTAGAGAAGATAGAACATAGCATTACAGATGAAGGCTTAAAGAATCTAGTCTCAAATCTCAAACAAGCACAAAGGCTATATAATGGCGATAATGAGTTTTTACAAGCAATACAGCGAAGTGTAGGAAGCAAACCTGCAAATGTATTAATAAGCAGTGCTAATGGATTATTTGGTAGAACGCTTTTATTATTCTATAACTTCGTGCATAAGATAATGGCTAGATTTGCAGGGGCTTTAAGTGAAAATCTAGCACATCAAAGCTTAGAAGACCAACTAAGCCTTTATAGAAAGGTAAAGATTCTATGCGGAAGTATTGCAAGGCAATTTTAAGGGTTATCGAGTGAAAGGCGAAGGGAGTGTATTAAGCATACATGACCAAGCCTTGAGCGAAGATTCCCTTAAAAGTGTCCGCAAGACAACGCATTTAATTTAAAGAGATACAAAAGACTTTATATATGTCAGCATAGATTCTATCTCTAAGAACTTGCCAAAAGAGGATAAAGAAACAAGCAAGGTATTAAAAGAGTTAGAATACTGGAAAACACAATTTGACAAAGATGATATAGCAAGTTTCTACACCATAAAAGACGCACAAGAAACTCAAATTGCAATCACAGCCAATAAACAAGAATTACAAGAGAGAAAAGAAGTTATAGATAATGCTTTGAGTGAAGCTAGAAAAGATATAGAGACTATACAAAGAGAAGTTATAGAATCTAATCCTAACTTCATGCCTACTAGACAAATAGATGACTTTGACAATGAAGCAACTTATAAAATGGAAGTAGAGTTTGATAAACTCGGTATGCAAGAGTTTCAAAGAAAAATAGAGAGTGGGGAAATACAGCTAGATAAACCTACTCAAAAGACACTAGAGAATGCCTATTCACAATATAATCATTTATTACAAAAAAGAGAACTGCTAGAGAAAGACTTGCAAAGCTTTAAAGCCTTTGATGATAACAATATCTTAAAGACAAATAGCACTCTTATAGCACAAACACAAAGGGTATTACATCAAATACAAGATGATATTAGCTTTACCAAAGAAGCTATAAAAGATATAGAGAGTGAATTAAGCACAAGTAATAAAGCTTTAATACCTTTAAATACTCATGCAGAGACTAAAAAAGAAATCCATGCTTTTAGTAATCTTTTAGTCCCAACACAAACACAAACGAAACCAAGCTTTGCTACAAACTTAATGAAACAAGATACACAAGGCTTAATCCCTTATAACAACACACAGGCAAATAATGCTTTAATCCCTTATAACACACCACAAGACACTAAACTACTAGCATATAATGAAACAAAGCTATTAGAGTATAAAGAGACACTACACGCCTTGCAAAAGCTAGACAAAAGCTTTAAAGACTTTATGAGTATGCCTTTTAGCATTATTGTAGATTCTAAAGGCAATGCCCTGCCTTTAACTTCTCAAGCTATAAAGAATTTTATATTTCATAATCTCTATAAAGAGTTTATGAGTGCCACAAAAGCATTAAATAAGCCTTTAGCACAGCTAGACTTTAAACCTTTAAGCAATGAGATAAAAGCACTGCCATATAAAGCTAATGCTAACCTAAAAGCACATTTAAGAGATATTAATGCTAAGACTAATGACTTTTTAGATTCTATGCAAGAGATTAAAAACACTACAAAAGAGATAAAGCTGCTGCCATATAATAAGCCTAGTGAAAATAAAGCAGTGGAAGTGGATAGGTTTAGGAATGTGTTGGGGGAAATGCAGTCTAAAAATATTGAAACATTCACAGATAGCTATGGTAAAACGCACGAGATACCAAAAGATATAGCAGACACTTGGAAAAACACCTTTAATCTAAAAAGCCTTGATGAAGCCTATATCCCAAGCTTTACACCTGAAGTAAAACAAGCTTTAGATTCTGTATTACAAGGCAAGGATATTGAGCTTAGATTTGGCAGTCTTGTTAAACTTATAAATAAAGGCAGACTAGACATTATGCCAAAGATTAAGGAAGTCTTAGAAACACCTAATAAAGTATTAGATAATGGCAGGGGGATTTTGTTTATAAAAGAATTTGTAGATTCTGATAAAAATCGCTATTTTATGAGTGTAGCTAAAAATTATGATGGTGAATGGGTGTTTAGTAGTCATGTAAGGCGAGAATTACCTAATATTGAAAATGAAATTAAGAAATCAAAAGTTTTATATGATAAAGGATTTAAGGGCGAGAAAGTTGCTGGTGCGTCTGATATATTAGAATCGGGCGGAACTACTACTAAGCCCTCTGACTTGCAGATTGAATACCCCGCTAACCATAGTAGTGGCATAAATCCTAAACCTAATCCTACCACAAAACAAGAAATAAGTAAAGATATAGAATCTAAAAGCACACAAGACAATACACAATGGCAACAATTTATTCATAATGCCTTACCAAACGAATTAAAGCATTATGCAAAGCTTAGTGGGGAACAATTAAATAAGATTAAAGAAGCAAACGAATTAGACAAAGATATATTTTTCTCAAGGTGGCATAATCACCCTAAAGTATTAGAAACAATCAAGGTAAAAACAAAGGACAATAAAGAAGTAGAAGTGCTTAAAACCTTGCATAAAGATGGCAATATTAAGTATTATGAGCCTTTAAGTGCTACTGAAGTAGATATTAATAAATTTAAAGACATAGACCTACAAACATATAAACAAAGCATTATAGAAAATGTAGGAGAAAATCAAACTAAAATCTTTGATATTGTTGCTGGAATGAATGCAAAATATTTTAATACATTCGAAAAAGAACTTTTACATGATATTTTTTCACATCATAAAAATAAAAAAGGTATGCAAAAGATAAAGGATATAGAATCTAAAAGCACACAAGAGATAGTTAAACAAGTAAAACAAAGTGGCAAGAATGTAAGAGAGACACAAGAGCTAATAGACAAAAATAACTCTCAAAATAGAATCTATCAAGTAACAGAAGCAGAGCAGCAAGAATTGCAAGAACATTTTTCATTTAAAAACAAGAAACCCATTGTAAGAGAGTTAAGGGAAAATGAAATAGCACATGCCCTAAAATCTCATGGGGATATCCACAAAGAAGCAAGTAGGGGAAATATCGCAATAAATAGAAATGATATAGAACAAAATTATCCAAAAATCACACAAGACTATGACGAGAAATTCTTTACAGATAAAAGCATAATTTATGCAAAGCAAATCAATGGACACCATATTGCCATAGAAGAAGCACTTAAAGGACAAGACAAGCTCATTTTTAAAACCATGTGGAAAACAAAAGGAAACTATAATAAAGAAGTGTTGTTAAAAAATGTCAAGGCTACCCCATATCCGCAAAATGCAGATGAAGCGGTAAAGCAAAATGCTATTTCTAAGCTAAACATAGAACAGGGGAATCCGCTACAATCTAACCTTGAACCTAATCCTACCACAAAAGTAGAAAAAAGTCAAAAACCAAAAGAAATACAAGATTCTACAACACAAACAATAGCAAACTTCAAAAAAGAATTTAATATACACGATAAAGCCTTTAAACCAACAGGGCATGTAAGAGATAATACAAAAACAGGGGAATTAGAAGTATTAGATACTCTCAATGAATACAGACCTATATTCAATAAAGACACATATAAGAAAGATGGCTACTATGTTATAAGTAACCACCATGATGATTTAGAATTACTCGATTTCAATGGATTTAATCTAGGCAAAGTCTATCATAAGAAATATGATGGAAAACATAGATTATTTAACATACAGGATTTAGAACTCTTAGAAAATGTATCTAAAGACTTTCTACTCTTAAATGGCAATAAAACACTAGAACAAGCCAAAAAACTAGCACAAAGCAAAACTAAGAAAGGCGTATATATTGATTATTTCAATGAAATACAAGACCCTATAAAAAGCATAAATAAAGCTACAACAAAAGATGGAGTAGAAGTTTATATACTACAAACACAAAAATTTAAACAAAAAGAGCCTTTGACAAATCTAACTGCTGATGCAACACAATTAAGTCAAAGAACTAGTCAAGAAACAAAAGAGATAATACTAAATCATATATTAGAAAATGATAGACTACTCTATCTATTAAAACAAGGTATCAACACACAACACCTAAGCCCTTTTCAAAAAGAAGCGTTAGAATCTGTGCTAGATATAGCAAATAATCCTACAAAGTATAAAGCATATAAACTGCAAGGACTACAAAAACAACTAGACAATCTTAATGAGAGTGAAGCCTATCTTAAAACATCAGGAAACTATGATAAGGCTAGATATGCAAAGGATAGGCAAGAGCTAGAGAGAGAAATTGCTGCACTAAAGGGGGGAAACTAGCGATATTATTGCTACTGAATCTAATAAAGAAAATACATACATTTTACGAGAACAAACAAAAGAGATTTTAAACTCATTAGTGGGAAAAAATATTACTAATCAAAATGATGGCAGGATAGCACAAATTTCACGCAAAAATATTGCCAAAATGACAAGTGATAAAGCAATACAAAAAAGTGTGGATAATGGCTTTACTCCACAAGAACATTTTAAAGCCGTGCAAGATATAGAAAACTTGTATCAAGGGGCAATACTTAGGGAAACACATAAAGATTTTAAGGGTGAAAGCGATAATGTCCTTATTCATAGATATAACACAAAATTAGATAATGCGAACGCACATATAACACTAAAAGAGACTTTAAGCGGTCAATACGAAGGGAATAAGATTTATACGCTAGAATTAGAATCCCTTGAGTTAAAGCCCACCCTGCCCGAGCCTCAAGGAAGTGAAACAATGTCTAGGAATACAATCCGCAAGGCTATTGTAACGCCCACTGAAACACCTGCTACCATTATACCACAAACCCCGCAAGAAATAATCAAACAAGCAAGAAAAAGCGGCAAAAGTGTAGCAGAGACAAAGGAATTACTACAAAAACATAATAAAGAGATACAGAACATAAGAACAGAGATTAGAAAAGATATTGCAACAAGGCAAAAAAACATAGAGCAAGGATACATAGACATAGTAAGCAGCCATCATGCAAAGATAGGAAAAAAAGGCGGATATACAACAAAAATGTATTTAGAAACCGATAAGGAAAAACAAAGCTATTTATATGATGGTTTTAATAAAGAATCTTTAGACAACTATTTACAATTAGTCAAAGAAAACGCACCTTTAAAAGAGAGAAACAAAGCACTAGACAAGCTTGTAAATGAAAGACTAGAAGCAGAAGCAAGATTTAGCCAATTACAAAAACAACAAGAGGAATTAGAGGAAAAACAACTACAAGCATTTGATGAAGAATCTTTTATTAAAAGCTTAGAGGGTAAGAGTAAAGATGAGTTAGAAAATATTCAAGGCGATTTATGGAATAAAAGCGAGGATAAAAATAACGATATACCATTTCCAGTAATAGCTAGAATGTCAAACTTAGTTATGTGGATAAAAGATAAAATCCCACAAGCTGCCTTTAATAATGATGAATTAAGAGAAGCGATTAAATCCTTAAGATTACAAAAAGAATATAAAGATGATATAAATTCTATACAATATTTTAAAGAGAACAGAGCATATATAGAACAAACTTTAAACATTAAACCTATAAGAGAATTTGGCACAAACTATGCAGAACATTATCACAGCGGCGAGACTGCTATACAAAAACTCATAAATGAAGCACAAGCACATAAAGAAAGCGGAGCTAAAGGTGAGTATAAAGGACAAGTTGCAGGGGCATTTCATAGAGATGACATTGGGGATATAACTTTAGCGTGGGGAGAGAAAGGCACGGGCAAAAGTGATGGCTGGGGATTATCAAAAATTGTAGAGTATCACCCTGAAGTGTTAGATAAATTGGATAAATTGATACAAGATTTGCCCATTGTAAAGGAAACTGAAAATAGATATAAGCTAGATAATGGCGACTTTTTTATAAGCATTAGAAAAGATTTTGAGGGACAAAAACAAAACTGGGTATTAACAGCCTTAGAAAGAGATGAAAGCATTGCTAGACGCAGGACGGACTTGCCTAGCTCACAAAGTGAAGCTGAAAAGACTGCTTCAGCAAATGCTAGCGACATTATACCACAAGATTCTATAAAAGCACAAAGGAGTAAAGAATACCTACAAAAACAAACAGCCCAAACATTAAAAGATGAGCTAAAAGCGGCGGATAATACGCAAAAAGTAGCAATTGTAACAAGGGAGCTAGAAAAACAAAATGAAGTGCTTTTGAAACAATATAAAGAATTACAAGATATTGTAAAAAACAAAGATTATACAAGCCTTGAGATACAAGAAGCATTGGATTATATAGCGACAAATAAGAAATTTGAAACTGATACAAGTATTATAGTGTATAATCCAATAGATTCTAAAGATAAGGGTGTCTATATCACTAAAGCCGCACCGCAAGATGAAAGAGCAAAACAATTCTTAGAATGGAAATATACACACCTAGAGCAAAAGCCATTAATGGATATTATCAAAAAGAATAAAAGCGATATGAGTAAGCTCAAGTGGGATTTAGAATTTATCAAAAATGAATCTAATAAGATGAGGCTTGAAAAGAATCTAGCACGATTAGAAAAATCTCTACTCAAAGAAGAACAAGAGTATCTTAAATCTTTATCTTTGACTTATGATTTAAACACGCAAGAGGGATTACAAAAGACAAAAGACTTGTTTTATAGAGCAAAACCTACACAAGAACAAATAGAACTCTTTGAATCTATCTTACCTGTCGCACAAAAGCTAGGTGTAGAAGTAAGGAATGCCATAAGAGACCCCTATCAAGTAGGAGGTAACACAAAAAATAAGAGTGGCACATACTTCTTAAAAGAAAATAGTGCAAGGGTAAAGCATAGCATTTCACAAGCGGATAAAAGCGAGACATTATTGCACGAGCTTATACATAGTGTAACAAGTAGGGCAATGTATGCTAAAGAAAAAGGTGCAACACATCTCTTAAATAAAGAACAAATACAAGCTATTGATAATATAGAATCAATCTATAAGCAGATTGTAGAGAAAAAAGATGAGCTAGGATTTAAATCGTGGAATGCTAGAGAAAAGACAGGGGATTATGGATTAAAAAACTCACACGAGATGATAGCAGAGCTATCTAACCCTAAGTTTGCTAGTAAGCTTAAAAGGGCAAATGTCTTTGAAAAGATTATTGATAATATTATCCAGCTTTTTGTTAGCACAGCAGAAATGATAGGACTTAAGAAAAGTAATGCCTATGATAAACTAAGAGAGAATGTCAAAAATATTATAGAAAACTATAAAGATAACTTTAGCCAAGAGTATGAGAAGCTAGGGGTTAGGAATGTTGGCTTGGAGAGCAAAGAGCTAGAATCTAGCTTTTTAGATTCTAATGGCAGGATAGATTATAAGGCGTTAATGGATAATGCAGAAGCCCTGCCGCAAACATTAAATTTGAAAGGATTTAAAGATATGATTTTTAAGAATGATAAGACAAAGCGACTAGATTCTAAAAATGCAGTCGTGCAAACACCAGCAGGGGAAGTGAAAGTAAATGTTTTAAGGGCGTTTAATCACTACTTTAAACGAGGACGACAAGGAAACAAAAAAGAAAATAGACAAGCAATTAATGCTACCTTTATGCCTACTTTATTACAGCCAAAGTTTGTAACAAAAGATGAAGCAGGAACACTTTATTATTACAAACCTTTTATAAGCAATGAGAAAGAATATCATATTACAAGTATAGCAGTAAAAACAGATGGGACACTAGAATATGCAACAAGTTATAATGCCACTAAAAATAGATTGAATCAAATGATAAAATATAATGAGTTAGTGTATATGGAGAGTGGTTTGTCTTAGCAGGAAATCCGCAACCTATAATGCGTGAGTAGGTGAAGCCTACCGCCCAGCCGCAAGAGCCTAGACAGATTTTTTTAATGTTAAGCCACGAGACAAACCATGCGTTATTATACCACAAAAAAAGGATTTAAAATGATACAAACAAAAAATCTCACTTTAAAGAAATTCCAAGAGAATTTTGATTTTATAGAAGCTAAGATGAAAGATAGTCAAATATATAAAGACGCCTTAGATAGCTTTGTAAAATATATGCCAAGCTATGCCTTTACAGACGACCAAAAAGCTTTAGCTTATAGCGATTTTATGGCTAAAACATTTTTAGGCGTATTTCAAAGTGCAGTCCAAACTGCATTAACCATAGACCAAAACGAAGTGGCTACAAGAGACGCACAAAATCAAAGTGCTTTAGGCATACTAGGTAAGAAAAAAGAAGTAGCAATGCTATCCAATCAAGTGAAAGAAAGCTTTTTTAAGATACAAGCAAGTAAAATGCAAACAGCACAACTTCAAGCCCAAGCCCTGCAAGATAAAATCAAGGCAGAAGTATTACATAAAAGTGCCAATGATAACGCACAGATAAACAAAGCTAATTGTATGGTAAGTTATCAAAATGTATTATCAAATGCAAATAAACCAGACTTACTCAAAAGCTATGATATGCAGCAAACTACGGTGAATGCACTCAAAGCAATAGGTGAAGCTCCAATCAGTGATTACACAGATGAGTGGAAAAAGGTGCAAATACCTGACTACAATACAGACTTTGATACTACTATACTAGAGATATATGCCACTAAAAGCGTGATAGCTATTGATGAAGTGATAGGATTTCATATTGTTACTTCTATTGAGTTAGTAGAAGTTGAATGGGATTTTGGTGATGGCAAGGTTAGCAATCAAATGTTAAGAGTAGCCAAAAAGATAATATACTCAAATCTTTCAATAAAGAAGGCTCATATAATGTAAGATTAAAAGCTTTAGTAGAAGTTGAGAATAAAGATTATGTTAATGATAAGAGTCAAGATAAGTTTGTGATGAAAGAATACTTTAGAGACTTAGAGATTTTGGTGTGCTAAGTGTTTTTTGCTAGTGTTTAAACGTGTTGTAGAATCTTGTTTTATATGTTTTTGTGTGCTAGATTCTGCATTTTTTAGTTTAAAATCTGTATTTAAGCCAGTGCGACCCTTTCTAAGCCCACACGCCACATTTTAAAGCCAAAAATCTAAATTTATGCTTTTTTGTTGTTTATCAATGTTTCTGTGTCTTTGTGTTTGAGTGTTTTATTCACGCCACATTTGAAAGCCAAAATTGCAATTTTTGCATTTTCAAAGCCCTACAATTCACACGCCACATTTTGCGAGATTTTTATATCTTACATGTTTGTTGATAGTAATATATATAAGAGAGAACATATAAAAAAGATTGTTTGTGAGTTTCTTTGACAAAAACACTATGAAATGAAGCAAACAGGGCGAGAATTTAACAAAATTGCAAGAAAATGTAAGTCATTTATGTAAGTTTAATGGTAGTTTTAAGTGTAATTTCTATCAAAAAAGCAAAACTAGCCACAATGTAGCCTAGTGTAGCTTAGTTTTAGAGCCTTATTTCAGTGGAATATCAGCCAAAATTACACAAATAACACACAAAAACCCTAAATCATGCAAACATAAATCACACTAGCCTTTGCATTCACACAAAAGCCAATCAAAGCAAGGCAATTTTACAAGAGCCAATCACACAAGCTACAAAAGCTTTAAATATTTAAAAATATTTCAATCTCTCTGCAACTTATCTCACTCTTTAAGATTTTCTATCACACATAAATGACACAAAAAATACACTCATGGCACAAATTTTGACACACATATACATTTTATGCCCTATTTTGCGGACTTTGGATAGAATTGTGATTCCAACAATGAAATTTTAAGTTATTTTTAAGTTTTAAATAAAGCTTTATTTAAGCTAGATTATAAAGGCTATTGACACGCTATAATCATAAGCAACACAAGACACAAGGGGAATTTTTACTCTTACATTAAAAAGCAATTACCCACTTATGCTAACTCACTTTATATAAGTTACAATATTACACACAAGCATATAATTTTTAAATTTTTTTTCTAGCTAACTCTTATAAACTTATATAACTAGAGAAAATATCGGTTTTTTGGGAATTTGGAGGGGGGGGGGGGGATATTTGCCAAGCCCACCTTTTTTATTTCAACTTAGAGTAAATAAAGCGACTTGACAATGAAAAAATGTCGGTTAGAATTTTGGGGCGGAGTTTAGAATGTATGTAAAAGATCTTTTTTGCTTAAATTGTAGAATGACAATTTATCACAGATTTATCTCTAGTTACTCCAGCATTATATATATGTCTCATGAGTTAACTCTAAGATTCACATTAGTTTTTACCACCTCTCTTTCATACCTTTTAAAACACTCTCTTTATCCAACATTCACAATAGTATAATTTCAATCTTCTTTATTGCAAAGATATGTTGAAGTAGGTAAATATATGAAATTCCATAAAATTTATGTTGAAATTACTGATATTTGTAAGCTTTCTTGCTCTTTTTGCACACCAAAAAAGGCACTAAGGGGAGTTATGCCGCTAGCTTTATTTGAAAAAATCATATCACAGATTACAAATCACACAAGGCTTGTAAGTCTGCATGTATTAGGCGATCCGCTCTGTGTGGATAATCTATCTGCATACATTGATATTGGGGCGTATTATAAAGTAAGGTTTGATATTGTGAGTAGTGGTGCGTTTTTAAACAAAGAGCATTTTTCTATATTGACACAAAAGCACATACATCAAGTTAGCTTTTCTCTTGATGCCCTGTTTGATAATAAGCATTTAAGAAAAGAGATAGAAAAATATTTTGATACAATCCTTGCCTTTTATGAGTATGCAAAAACACACGCCCCAAATCTTTATATCAATCTGCGACTTTTTGGGAAGTATGACTACACATATTTTTTGCAAAGATTCCCAAATGCGATTTTACAGACAGAAAAAAGGCGACTTCGTTTAGCTAAGAATTTTTTCTTGCGATTTCATAAATCTTTTACATGGACTGCTTTGCAAAAAGATTCTAAGATTGCAAATATGCAGATTTATCCAAATACGCCTTATTGCTTTGGGGCGATAAAGCAGCTTGCAATACTTGCAAATGGCAAGGTTGTCCCATGCTGTATTGATGCAAGTGCAAAAATGCCACTTGGTGATTTTAACACACAGGATTTTAGTGAGATTCTATATTCCAAAGATATGAAAAATATACAAGATTCACTAAGGACGCATAAGGATTTAGCACCATTATGTAAAAATTGCACTTTTCGTGGTGTTTAGAGTATTTTGTGTTATAATTCACGCTTATTTTTAAGTGAAGAAAGTGTGCTATGGAACTGCGAGTTATGACAATACAGGATTATGATTTAGTGTTAAAGTTGTGGAAAAGCATTGAAGGATTTTATATCCGCACTATTGATGATTCCTATGAAGGTATGCAAAAATTTCTTACAAAAAATCCAAATACAAATGTAGTAGCTATCTGTGATAATAAGATTGTAGGTAGCATATTATGCGGCTATGATGGGCGGTGTGCATATCTCTATCATGTGTGCGTGCAAAAGGAATATCGCCATAAGCAAATCGGCAAAGGCATGGTGGCATTTGTGAAAGAGCGGCTAAAAGAAGAGGGTGCGACACATATTAATCTTGTAGCTTTTAAGAATAACTCTCTTGGGAATCTTTTTTGGCATGAGATTAATTGGTCGCTTAAAGATACTTTGAATCTCTATGAATATATTTTAGATTCTGCAAATACTCGAATCTTGAATGAGGGTTAAGGGTAGTTTAGATTGAATGCTGCATTGCATTAAAATCATTCTTATGATTAAGTTATATTAAGAAAGTGTGTAAAACTTATATCTAAATAAAAATATGGTGCTAACAAAATGTTACTTTTAAGGATTAGACAATGAAAAAGATATTTCTAGTATTACTATTATTATTTAGTGTTTCTCGTGCGACAGAGCCACTGCCTATGGAGTTACTTGATACTTGGGATAGTGTAGATAGTTTGATTGTAAAACTCAAAAGACATGCGTTATTTGTGTGTTTGCAGGAATTTAATCCACAAAACGATTTTGTTGATGGTCATGTAATCTCCCATAATAATCCTGATGTATGGTATGCAATACCACCTAGTTTGTTAGATGAGCTTGTAGTTTTTACTAAAACAATAATATTAAACGCAAATAATGGAGCATTGGATATAACAAATCTAAGATTTAGTAGGACTTATAAAAAGCAAGACATAAAAGGTGAGAATCCAGACTATACAAACGCGTGTCTTAATCTCTATGATAGCAAAGAACTTATGCAAGAGATAGCTAGAATCTTAGATAAAATCTATTTAGATGATACTAATTTCCCAAAGGAATATCAAAAGAGATATAGGGACGCGATACAAAAATATTGCAAGGATTGCAAATAAATTCAAACTTCTATAAAAAGATTCTAAAAAAAATATTAAAATAAACATGGCATGTATTTTACAGATTTATTTATCACGCAACAAAAAACAAGAAATAACGATTACTAAGATTAAAGCAGGAGCGTGTATGAATTTTTATGATTATGGTTTATTTGGGTTATTGCTTGTTTGCTTTATATCCAGCTCTCTTTGGCCACTTGGGTCTGAAGCGTTTGTTATCGGTTTTATTGCATTTGATTTTAATCCCTATATTGTGCTAATTGTCGCTAGTATAGGCAATATACTTGGGAGTTTAAGCACCTATTATATTGCCTATTTTGGTGGCGATTCCGCTGTGCGAAAGTTTTTCCCAAAATCTTATAAAAGAATAGAATCTTATCGACCCTATGTGCAAAAATATGGCTATCTTTACGCATTTTTTGCATTCCTGCCATTTATTGGGGATATTTTAGTGCTACTTCTTGGGTTGTATAAATATAATCAAATAGCAACTTGGCTTTTTATCACACTTGGTAAAATAAGTCGCTATGCTATCTTAATATATCTTTATATTCAATGGGGTATTACCTAGTGTCTAGACTACCACAAATACTTGGCACCGATGGTAAGCAAATGCAACTGCCCAAAACCATCATGAGAGACTATAAAGCTTTTTCTATTATCTTTTAGTGCAAGTGAATAAGCCAAACCTAAATCTAGCCTATCATCTAAGAATCTTTTCCTAAAGCCTAAGCCAAACATATACGCATTTGCATCAGGTATGCCAAACTTACCTTGTGGGGCGGGTGTCTCATCATAGGCGATACTTCCCATAATCTTATAAGATTCCCCAAAATATGTATATCCCAAACGATACGCATTAGAATCTTTCCAGCCATTTCCATAGGCAACGGCGGAGTAGTCGGCAGAGTTCATCATACCTGCAACATAATCGACACCCAAAGCGGCTAAAGCACCAGTTAAATTATAGAATCTTTGATTTGCATATTGAAAATCAAAGATTCTAGCACTTCCCCAAAATGTCCGCTCATAGACAAATTCTACCCTAGATCGACCAAAATCTTGTAATATACCTACATTCAGTATGTGTGGCATATCAGCATTCAGCATAAGACCAGCATCCATATTCACAGTTCCCATATTTGCACCAGACTGACTTACATGTGCTAGGGCTGATAAACTCCCGCTCATATCAATACTGACTTTACTTCTATAAGTGCTAGATAGTGTAAGACTTTTTAAAGATTCTATACTTGAAGTGGCAAATGGCTTTATACTTAAAGCAAGATTATACCCAAAGCCAAAGCCTTTAGCATTAGAGGTTTGTTCTACCTTTGTAGTTCCCTTAAAAGCACCACCGACAGCATTATAAGGCACATATAAAGTATTATTAAAACTTCCAAATGAATAGATTGCACGAAAGCCAACACCAAATGAAATAAAATCTTTCCACGCAAGAGACACAACAGGGTTTAACTCCATCATGGCAATACTTACATCATCTAGGAAGCCACCTCCTATACCATCCCAGTTCATAGACAAACCAGAAGGCGTGGTAAAAGAAAGTCCAAAGTTTGTTTTTAAGTTTGAAGCAACTTCATAAGCCCTTGATTTATAGAAAAACTTTGGAATCGGCTGTATTGTCGTTAATGCCTTGCCTTCTACTGATTTATTACATATATTTTGTGAGGCACATTCATATACGCTTCTATCACCTGTGCTAAAGCGAAATGGTGGTATAAAAAGAAGTGTTCCATCAATCTCTATTTCATGTTTATCACTATCCCTACCTAAACTCATATTTGCAGGATTATAGTAGGTAGAATCTGCTCCATAAGCCCCAGCGATAAACGCTGAATTAAGTGCCGTGCCATTCAAGCTTTGCTCTGTCAAGCGAAAGCCAGAAGCCTGCATAGATTCTATACTCAAAGCCAACCCACAAATAACGCCCACTACTCTTTTATGTCTTAACATACATTCCTCCAAATTTTAATATTTTCCTTAAAAAGAACCAGAAATTATAACATCGTTTTTTTTTTTTGTAAAGCGCTGCTGTCGAAATAAGCATATTTCCTAGAAATTATGGCAAAATATCCTTTCTGTTTTGAGATTTTAGATAAGGAAAAGTATGCAAGCAGGCATTATCGGTTTAGGGCTTATAGGTGGGTCTTTAGGATTAGCTTTAAGAGAAACAAAGATGTTTAAACGCATTTTGGGGTATGATAAGGCAGCATTGCACGAGCAGCAGGCATTATCTCTAGGGCTTGTTGATGAGTGTGCGAGTATGGAAGAGATCTCACAATGTGATGTGATATTTATCGCTGTGCCACTTGATTTTGTAGCACCGATTGTAAATGATTTTAAAGATCTCACTCCAACGCAAACTATCATTGATTTAGGCAGCACAAAACACGCTATACATGAGCTTATAGAATCTAAAATACGTAAAAATTATGTCGGCGCACACCCTATGAGTGGCACAGAGCATAGCGGTCCAAAGGCAGCACAAAAAGATCTTTTTAAAAATAAGATTCTAATCCTCACAGATATAGACAAAAGTGGTGCGTTTCAAATCGCCTTTGCAAAAGAGATTTTTGTGAATCTTGGTATGCAAATCATTAAAATGGATTCTGCAAGTCATGATGAGCATATCGCCTATATCTCACATTTGCCGCATATCTTAAGCTTTGCCCTTGCAAACACGGTATTAGCACAAGAAAAACCAGAAAATATTCTTGCTTTAATCGGCGGTGGATTCCGCAGCATGTCGCGTCTTGCAAATAGTTCGCCTATCACTTGGAAAGATATTTTTAAACATAATAAAGCCCATCTATTACATTCACTCACAGATTTTGAAAAGCATTTTACTGAAGCAAAAGAGTATGTCGCAAAAGAAGAATGGGATAAACTCATAGCATGGATGAAAAAGGCAAATGAATTGCATAATTTCTTATAGTTTTTTTTAAAACATAGTTTAGAATCTAAAATGCCTTTCACCCATAATTCTAAAAACAATTTTGCTATACTACTTGTTTTGTTTTGTAATATTTCTTATCTTTATATTTAATTTCACAAATAAAGGGATTACTTTTGGATATAGCATTTTTTGATTTTGATGGGACTATAACGCGCGGGGATTCTTTTCAGCTATTTTTGCGTTTTGTATTAGGAAAAAGATTCTATATAAAAATGTTAGAAAATTTGCCTACTTTGATAGGCTATAAGCTTGGCTTAATAGATAATAGCAGGGCAAAAGAGAGAGTGCTTAAATCTTGTTTTAAGGGCATGGAAAAAGATAAATTAGATAAATATTGCACTGACTTTGTGAGCGATTTAGAATCTTTTTGTAAAGATTCTGCCCTGCAAAAAATGCGTTGGCATAAAGCGAATAATCATGTCGTAGTGCTTGTATCTGCTAGCTTTGAAGAGTATCTGCGTCCTTTATGTAAAGCTTTTGATATTCACTTGCTTGCCACTACAATGGAGGTAAAAGATGGCAAGATTACAGGCAATTTCGCCCAGCCAAACTGCTATGGACCAGAGAAAGAGAGACGCATTAAAGAGAGCTATAACCTTACACAATATGAAAGAATCTATGTCTATGGCGATACTAGGGGAGATAGGGAAATGTTAGCCCTAGCAAGTCCAAATCTCGCATTTTTTCGTGTGTTTCATTAAGGGCTTATGATGACTTCTAATAAGTTAGCATTTAGTGAGATTATGCAAGAGTGGCTCTATAATCCAAATACAGGCTATTACACGCAAAATCATGTGGGAAAAGCGGGGGATTTTTACACTTCTGTGAGTGTGTCAAAGTTTTTTGGCGGGGCGATTAGCCGCTATATTTTGAGAATGCTTGATGAAAAAAGGCTTACTCTGCCACTTCACATTGTAGAGATAGGGAGTAATAATGGCGATTTAATCGCTGATATTGCAGAGTTTTTAAAGGCATTTAGCGATGTGGTTTTCATACAAACTAGCTTTTGCGTGATAGAGCCACTAGTTTGCTTACATACACAACAGAAGGCGACTTTTCAAGCAAGGATTACTGCAAGATTTAATAAGCAACTACATATTTATAATAACTTGCAAATGCTAAAAGATACGCAACCAAACAATGTATTTTTCATATCTAATGAATTGTTTGATAGCATGCCTTGCGATATTTTCTATAACGATAAAATGCTGTATTTTGATGGTAAAAACTTTACATGGGAGAAGCCAACTAGCGAGATATGTGAGTTTAGAGAAAAGTATGATATAAAAAGTGCTGAAATCCCGCTTATTTGGGAATCTTTTATACAAAATCTCTGCAATTTGCCATGTAAATGGATATTTCTCACATTTGATTATGGCGATTTTTTAGCACGAGAAATGAATATACGAATGTATATGCAGCACAAGGTTTATAATCTCTATGAAGAATTGCAAAATGATAGATTAGCCCAGTTTATAGGCAAAAGTGATATTACTTATGACATAGATTTTAGCCTGTTAAAAAAGATATTCGAAGATAATAGTGCTAAAGTTTTATGTAATGTTACGCAGTCAAAATTTTTGATTGAATCTTGTGAGATATTAGATATTTTTGAAAGTTTTTCTACACATTTTAGCACAATCCAGCTAAGCAAACAAAAAGCAAGTTTGCAGGGCTTAATCGCTCCAAATGCCATGGGCGAACGCTTTAAAGCTTTGGTATGTGGGGTGTAGATTCTAGTTCTTGCACTCTACTTTAATTTAATAGGTATTACCCTCTCTCATCAATAATACTTGCTTGTCTTGTGTATGTAAGGCTAGATTCTGTAATATCTAATCTTTGGTTTGGTTGTGTGGTTTTAGAATCTTGCAAATTTTTAGAATCTTGTAAGTTAGCAGAATTACTCGCATATTTAGAATCTTTTGTATTTATAGAATCTTGTGTAATTTTTGAGTTTTGTAGATTGTTAGAATCTTGTATAATGTCTGTATTAGATTCTGTATCTGCTTGTGATATTGGCGTGTTTAGATTCTGCAATAAAATCCGCTCATCTAAGAAGAATTTTGCCTGCAATATGGCTAATACAATATCAGGTGTAATGCTATCCATATTCAATCCATAGTCGCTATACTCATGAGAATCTTTTGGGTTAAATAGACCAAAAGGCGTGCAAATCACATGCTTTTTATTTTGACTGATGGGGGCATATCGGTGTGGATTTATCGTATTTTTATATGGGAATATTGAAAAGGTGCTAGTATCAAGTGCGGCAGCAGCGTGTAAAAGCGTGTTATTATTAGCGATAAAAAGGCTACTTAGGTGGATTAGGGCTAGGATTTGTGTGATAGTATTTGTTTTTGTCGTACTATCTTGTGCTGTGTTAGAAAAAAGATTTTTTTGTGAGAGATTTGGGAATTGTGGAAGCATAGCTTGATAACCCTGCATTTCATCAATTGGGGCTAGTATCAATACATTATGAAACTTAGCAATAGCATTTGCAATGGTGAAGAAATGCCTACTCTTCCAGCCTAGCTCTTGCAATCCATAACTTGGACAGATTGTAATATAGCTAGTGTCTAGATCTGTGTCAAACTTCTGTGCGATAATCTCTTGGGCGGTGGCTATATCGCTTAGTTTGAGATATAGCTTTGGATATATGAATTGTTTGCATTGCAGAAATCGCAGTAAATCAAAGTTATATTCAGCTTCATGTTTGTTATTTAATGTGCGTTTTTGCTTAATTTTATAGTTAAAAAGAAGTGAATAAAAGTGTGAAAATACACCTATTCTAGCTTTAATCCCAGCACGAAATAATGCTATTGTGCTTTTTTTATCAGCTACAAGTGAAAGTGAAATATTAATCTTTGCATTTTTTAAGGATTTTGCTAGATTTGGGTCTGTGTCAATGCAAAAAATCTTGTGTATATGTGGATTATTTTGAAAAAAGTCTTGCATACTTGAGTGCAAAAGAAAGCTAATTTTAGAGTTTGGAAACTCATTTGCAAGGGCATTTATGCAATGCAGGGAGAGTATAAGACTTGCACCATTTTTATACTCATTGCAATGAACGAGTAGAAAATGATAAGGGTTATTTATATTTAGTGTTAGCATGAATATGCCTTTCTATTGTGGGTGTATAGGTTTTGTGTGTAGTAGAGATATGATTCTATCAACTATTGCTTGTGTATCTTGTCTAGAATCTATAATGTAATCGCATGAGTTTTCATATATTTTCATGCGTTCATTATAGAGAGCTTTGGCTGTAGATATGTCATCAAATAGAGGTCGCGTATTTTCTTTTGTGGCTTCTTTTTCTTTTAAAATGCGTTGTGTGATTGTATCAAAATCGCTTTGCAAATAGAAACATACACCAAGCCCTCTTACATTATTAAAGATTGGCATACCACCACCTGTTGCGATAATATACCCTTTTTGTGTGGAAAAAGATTCTATAAAAAGAGATTCTAAATGGCGGAAATATGCCTCGCCTTTATATGTAAAAATATCTTTAATACTGCTTTTTTCTTTCTTCGCTATATATGTATCACTATCTATAAAGGGCATATTTAGGGCTGTTGCAAGTAGCTTTGCTATGGTGCTTTTACCGCTACCCATAAAGCCTATTAAGATGATGTTATCCATTGCTTGTCTCTCTTTTGTTTTGTTAAAGCGTTTTTCGTGGTGGTTTTAATTGAGTATTATAACAAATATTTGGGGTTATATGCAGACTAAACTGGAATTGATTGCTTGAGATATCTGACAGATATATTGATCATTTTAAGTGTTAAATAATTGAGTTTATTTTTAAACAAACAATGCTTTAATGTTTTTTTTGTAACTGCGACGACTTATATATGTTCATGTTGTTGTTGATTGTCCTTATTCTAAACAATTTAATAAAATAATCAACTTCACTCTCATTGACCCTAGAAACTAAGGCTTTTGCGTGTTAATATATTGTCGCATTAGTTTTTTTGGAGGGCGAATGGACTTAATATCTCGTTTCTTGCTTTTCTTAATTTTCGCGTGTCTGCAAACAATATATTTAGACTTACTCTCTAGTTTTTTTTGAGTTTTTCGCATAAGTATTTCTTATTGCAACATATTTTATTATAAAAGTAAGATACAACAAAGCGTAAAAAAAGTGCAAATATTCCTATAAAAGTAAGGAATGCAGAATCAAGGCAAAATATAAGTAGATCAAAAGGAGTTTCATGCGGAATCATCTAAAATGAATTGCAAAACTCCTATTTTCAAAATTTAATAATCTTGGGAAAATAAGACTAGAACCCAAAATCCTATTTATCTGCTTGCTGCTTATTCTCATCTACTGCTTGCAGGGCTAGATCGCTTAGAATCTTTGCTATCTCCCTACGCTCATGGACTACCGCATACACACCTTGAGATTGAATCTCTGAAGCAAACTTAGAACTTTTTGTCTTAAGGATAATCTTACAATAAGGCGATAAGGCATGAATGTCTTGATGGGCTCTTTGCGCACTATCGATAGAGTCTATGGCAATGATTACCGCAGAACACTTAGTAACGCCAAGCTGCTCTAGAATCTGCCTACTTGTAATATCGCCATAAATTACAGGCTCACCTTTCTTTATTGCCTCTTCTACCTTGTTATAATTTTTATCCACAGCAATGTATTGCACATCACAACCCTTAAAATACTCTAAAATTTTTTTGCCAAGCTCGCCATAACCACACACCACAACATGTTTTTCAAGGTCTGTCGCGTGGTTTGTATGATCCGCCTTTGTATCGTCATAGGATTCTGCTTTTCTGCGTGCAAAAAAACTGCTTACAGGCGTAAGATAACGCAAGAAAAAGTTTGTAACCTTATCTAGTCTATCTAAGATAAAAGGTGTAGCAATCATTGAAAAAATCACCATAAGCGTTAGAAACTGATAGATTTTATCTGGGGTAATACTTGCAAAAAACTCTTCGCCAAATAAAATCCCTAAAATTCCACCATCAAGATGCAAGTCTAATATCTTATGCTGACTTGCTAAAAGGAAAATCGCAAATGAAAACTCCCCAATTTGTGCTAGAGACAATGCAATCCTTAATCCTATCCTCTGTCCCCTAAATAAGAATAAGAATAAATACATGAGTAAGGCTTTTGCACCCATCATAAGTGCTACTAAGATAAGAATAACAACAAAATATTCAAGCAAGAAGATAATATCTACTTGCATACCAACGGTGATAAAAAATACACCCAAAAGTATATCTCTAAAGTGTGTAAGGACTGAAGAGACTTGATATTTATACGGCGTGTTTGAGATAATCATACCTGCCAAAAATGCCCCAAGCGCCAAAGAAAAGCCAAAAGATTTACTTATGTATGCCGCACCTAAAACGATTAGAAAGACTGCACCCACAAAGATTTCATCTGTTTTCATATTTGCTGAAAAGCGAAGGAATAGTTTTGCCATAATGCGTCCGGGCAAAAATAGCACTATAAGCACGATAATCGCAGAAATCAGTGTCGTTAAAAGCAGGGCAGAAAGATGAGAATCTTTATCGCTTAAAAGCTTAATCATAAGTAAAATTGGGATAACTGCAATATCTTGAAAGATTAAGATTCCAACTGAAGCCATGCCATAAGGCGTTTTTGTTTGAGCGCTTTCATTTAAAAACTTCAGCACAATTGCCGTTGAGCTAAGGCTTACCGCACTTGAAATAATGATAGAGGTAGAAAAGTTAAAACCCAAAAAATAAAAACATACAACATAGAAAAAGGCAATCGAGATTCCAATCTGTAAGCCGCCAAAGACTAGCACTTCTTGCTTCATTGAAGTAAGGCTTTTAAAACTAAAATCAAGCCCTATCATAAACATCAAAAACACAACCCCAAATTCAGCTATATCATTCAACTCACCAGAATCTTCAAGCTGAAAGCCAAAGATATAAGTCGTTAGCACACCTGTAAGAATATAGCCAATAATGGTTGGAATCTTAAGCCAACTTAGCACAATACCTGAAATAACCGCCATTGCCAAAACGCAAAGTATAACAAGATATAAATCGATAGGACACCTCGTTTAATAAACCTTAATATAACCTGTTTTTATATCAAAATCTCTACATACAAGAATATTCAACTCCTACATAAAGTGCATAGCATACTTTTTAAGCAAGTCTGTAAAGATTTTCATATTAAATAATATTGAGTTCTTCTCTAAAATACATACAGATATGCTTAAGATTATAACAAAAAAATATCAAATATACTAGCTTAATAGAATTTAAAATAACACAATATTATTCCAGCAGACAACTTTATAATAGTTCAGAATTTTTAAAATATAAATGCTATAATGGTTTGCTTTATCTTAGATTTTTAGAGAGTGGTTTATGAATTTGTCAAAATGTGTTTTTACTTTTTCTTGTGGTGTAATGTTTTGTGTTAGTATGTCGTATGCAGATTCTATACTTTTTTTACCAGATTCAAATAAATCGCAAAAGAGAGCTATTCAAAATGATTTTAGTGATGGTGAAGTAGATTCTGATTTACGACTTTTTGATATTCAACAAAAAGGGTTTAACCCCAAAGATGAAAAGGGCTTTAGAGCCCCAATTGATAGAAGTCCTATAACACAGGATTCTGTAAATCCGCCAAAGGATATGCAGCAAGAAGATTTGCCGCAAGAATATAAGAGTATGTTTGAAACAAGTCTATTGCAAACAAACACAGAATCTAAGGAAATAAAACTCGCAGAAAACACGCCCACTAAAAAAACAAAACAAAATAATTCTCACACAATAGAGATTGCTAATGGTGCAACTTTTATTGCAGTGAGTAGTGAGAAAAATCCACAAGTTATACGCATAAATAATAAGGTTTTCCCATGGGTTTTGCACCCAAAGGATTCTAATAAAAAGATTGCATTTGTAGCGATTAACTATCGCTCAGCTTTAGAGAATCTAAGATTAAATAATGACTTTTCCATTAAAATCGTGCAAGGTGCATATAAGAGAGAAAAAATCACAATCACAGATACGACGAAGACAAAGCCAAATAAAACTGCGAGTGATCGCATTGCAAAGGAATTTGCTGAGGCAAATGCGATCTATCGCACATATACAAAGAAGCGCTATTGGAGTAAGCCTTTTATGTTGCCTTTAAACAGCGTGATTACAAGTCCTTTTGGCTCTGCGAGAGTATTTAATAATGAGATAAAAAGCTTTCATGGTGGCACAGATTTTCGTGCGGCAATTGGCACACCGATACAGGCTAGTAATGATGGTATTGTAGTGATAGCAAAGGATCGTTTTTTAGCAGGTAAGTCAGTCGTCATCGATCATGGTGAGGGGGTTTTTAGCATGTATTATCATTGCAGTGATATTAAGGTGAAGCTTGGTGAGAAGGTGCAAAAAGGGCAAGTGGTGGCTTTAAGTGGCGATACAGGCAGAGTGAGTGGGGCGCATTTGCATTTTGGTATGCTTGTAAATGGAGTGCAAGTTGATCCTATTGATTTTATAAATAAGGTGAATGCGTTGTTTTAATATTTGTTGGTTGTATTTATCGCTTAAAATTTTAGATTAATGAAATCTTTCGTTATATTGAGCTAAATTTTATTTAATATGAATTTGCACCGATGTTTAATGTTATACTTATTAATCCATTTTGCGTTGTTTATGGTATGATACGAGTTTTACTAAAAAATTAAAGGAAAAGTTTGAATCCTAAAATTTCCATTCTCACCCCAAGTTTCAATCACGAAAAATTTGTGGGATTTTTTATAGAATCTGTTTTGAAACAAACTTTAGAAGATTTTGAGCTTATTATTGTAGATGATTGTTCTAGCGATAATAATGTAAATGAGATTCTAAAGTTTAAAGATCCTAGAATAAAGCTTATACAGCACCCATATAATCAAGGTATAAACGCAGGAATAAACACAGCATTTGAAAATGCTAGTGGCGAATATCTTGTATTTTGTGCGAGTGATGATATGCTTACACCTAATGCGCTAGAAGTGATTTATGAGGCATTTAGCGAGAATCCAAGCATAAAAGCGATATATCCTAGCCTTATTAAAATTGATGAAAATGGGGTGAAAGATAAAGAAAGATTTGGAGAATCTGAAAATAAAACGAGAGCAGAACATCTCTATGATCTCTTTATGCGGGGGAATTACCTCACTTCACCCGGAATGGCACTGAAAACAACTGATTTTAAGGAGATTTTGTATCCTCTAGATATTGCGATGTGTAATCAGCAGGATACGCAAATGCACATTAAGATACTTTTAAATGGGGAAATAAAAATCCTTGATGACATTTTAGTAATGTATCGTTTTGATCCAAAGACAAGTAATGTGAGTGCTAGAACTGATAAAGCCATAAAACGAGAAAATATGGAGATTGAGCAGCTAATGGATACTTTTTTAGCAATGAAAGATATAGATTTGCTTCAAAAAATCTTTGCAAAAGAAATAGCTAAACTCGGTATTAATCCGCAAGAAGATATGATAGAGTATTTCTTAGGCAGAATGGCTTTGTTGTCGCCTATTGAAACAAGGCAAGTGTGGGGTTACCATAAGATTATGGAATCTTATAGCACAAAAGAGAGTGCAAAACGCTTGAAAGATATGTATGACTTTGATTTTAAGACCTATTTAGACTTAGCTCATTATACAACAGATAAGACTTTGGCAAAATATCGCAAATACAAGAAACTTTTTAAGATATTGCTATATATGAATATTGTGTTATGTGGCGTGATTATATGGCTTATTTGGTAAAGGAAGTGCAATGAAAGATAATCTCATAATTATTAGAGTAGATGGCGGCATAGCAAGTCAAATAGGTTTTGTCGCATTAGGCAAAGCCTTTGAGGAAAAAGATTATCAAGTCAAATATGATTTAAGCTGGTTTGAGACTTCTGGCAAAGGCTTTTATAATACAACAAATGGCTATGATAGAATCTATGATTTAACCTTTGATATGCCAAAAGCATTTCCACAACTAGAGATGAAAATCGCAACTGAAGATGAAGTAAAACGCTATAATAAATTGTATTTTATTGATGATGAAAAAGTCATTACCCACAAGCCTCCATTATATGTCGGTGGTTATTTAGGCAGACATTATGACATATATTTTGCAAAACACTTTGCAGGATATTTTAGCCCTAAAGAAGTAGAGCAAAAAGACACGCCATTTTTCACACTTTTACAAGAGATTCTAAATACACAATCCTGTGGCATTCACATTAGAAGAGGTGATTTATCGCAGAATCATATTGTCTATGGAGAGCCTACTAGCCTTACTTATTTTGAAAGGGTTATCAAGCTTGTTTCACAAATGGATTCGGTAAGTGCATTTTATCTCTTTAGCGATGATGTAGCGTGGGTGAGAGAACATATTGCACCACTTTTAAAGGATAAACAATTTAAAATATGTGATATTAATACGCCAGAGCAAGGCTATTTGGATTTATACCTGCTTAGTCGTTGCAAGATGATTGTCGCATCTCACGGGAGCTTGGGAGCGTATGCTAAGATTCTATCTCCACATAATCCACTGCTTATTGCCCCACGCGTTCGCAATGTATTTTTTGAAATGGAAAATGTAATGCTTGTAAATTGGGGTGCAAAACTACAAATTACGCAGCCGTGTAATAATGTAATCACCCCCCCCCCCCCATTGTCAAAATCTCACATTGCGATACAAACTTTTTCTCTATCTCTACAATCGCTTGAGAAGCAAACTATTGCGTAAAGGAGTTATACAATGATCCCATTTCTTGATGTAGGGGCAATTAATTCGCGTTTTAAAAATGAGCTAGAATTGGCGATGAAGCAAGTTCTAGAATCTGGCTGGTATATTTTAGGAGAAAAAAGCAGGGCTTTTGAAAAGGCGTTTGCTGAATATTGCGGGATAGAGCATTGCATAGGCTGTGGTAATGGACTAGATGCACTTAGGCTAGGCATAAAGGCGCTAGGCTTAGGGGAAAATGATGAGATAATCGTCCCAGCAAATACCTATATCGCCTCAATTTTGGCTATCTCTGATAATGGGTGTAAGCCTATCTTTGTTGAGCCAAGTCTGCAAACTTATAACATTGATGTGGAGAAAATAGAATCTGCTATCACGCCCAACACAAAGGCGATTTTAGTCGTGCATTTGTATGGGCAAGTCGTGGAAATGCAAAAGGTGTGGGAGTTGGCACAAAAGTATAATCTTGCTATCATAGAGGATTGCGCACAAGCCCACGGTGCGATATATCAAGGCAAAAGGGTTGGCACACTTGGCGATGTGGCTGGATTCTCATTTTTCCCGGGGAAGAATCTAGGGGCATTAGGCGATGGTGGAGCAGTAACCACAAAGCATAAAGATGTAGCGGAAAAAGTTAGGGCATTGGGGAATTATGGCTCACATAAAAAATATGTTAATCTCTACAAAGGGCTAAACTCTCGCCTTGATGAGCTTCAAGCAGCACTTTTGGAGATAAAGCTAAAGCATTTAGATTCTGATAATGAATTTCGCAGGGCAGTGGCGAAGCTTTATCGCGAAAATATCACAAATAAAAAGATTATTTTACCGGAATGCGTGAGTGAAGAGGGACACGCGTGGCATTTATTTGTCGTGCGGTGCGAAGAGCGGGAGAGATTCCAAGCGTATTTAAAGGACAATGGGATTGAGACAATTATCCACTATCCTATCCCACCGCATAAGCAAGAAGCCTATAAAGAATACAATCATCTCTCTTTACCCATTACTGAAAAGATTCATAGGGAAGTGTTGTCTTTGCCGATTAGCCCGGTTATGAGCAAGGAACAAGCAGAAAGGGCTGTATCTGTAATAAATGGATTCTAATACACCCTCATATTGCCATCAAAGCTTTGTGGCACTGCGTTATTTTGCTGATTTGTGTTTGCCTCTCTAGCGTTTTGTGGCATATTATCTTCTACATTGATTCCATCTGGTGTGGCTGGTGGTGGTGCATTTGGTGGGACTGGCTTTTTACTAGGGAAATATTTTATAAGTTTTGTAAGTTCTGCGGCTTTATCTGGTTGCATTTGTGCTAGAATGCTTCCCATTTGATTCGGTTTTAGGCTCAATAGAATCATAACCGCATCATCTTCTGGCATAGCTGCTAAAATCGGTGCGGCTTTGCTATCTTTCATTTTCGCATAGCTTTCAGCTAATTTTGTGTCCTTTGTGCCTGTGATTTGCTTTAGAATCTCTTCATTCTGTGCTAATAGCTTTTTTGCTTCATTGAGTTTTGCTTCACTTTCTGCTGATTTTTTTGCTTCTTCATCTCGCATATCAGCATACATTTTCTTTAACGCACTCTCTTTTAGCTTCATCTGCTCTTCTTTTTCTTTCAATAGCTTTGTGTTTTCTGTGGTTAGAATCTGCAAAGTGCTTTGTTGCTGTTGTAGCTGCAATAGACTTGTTGCAAGCTCTTGCTTTCTTGCCTCAAAGATTGCATCACATTGTTTTGCTAGCTGTTGTGCTGCCTCTGGATCAAAACTCGCACTAGTTGTTAAAGATTGCGTTTTGACTGCTTTTTTTTCTGTCTCGTCATCGGCAAACGCACTTACACATAAACAACCAACAATAAGACTTCCTAAAAAAACCTTTTTCACTACCATATCCTTATGTAACAGAATCTTGCGTAATATTATACAATAATGCAAAGCTAGATTCTATAAATTTATACTCTAAGCATCCTAAAACACTCACAAAAATATAAATATATGAATGCAAAGCTTTTTAAGCATTACTTGAAACCTTTCTGATTCTATTATGATTATCATTTTAAACCTTAAAAAGTGCAACATTTTACAAATACTAACTTTGAGAAATTTTGCTTTGCTAAAAACGACAAATAGATTTTAGAATCTAGATTTTACACATAATGCTTCTATCTCAAATTATAGTCAATCTAGATTTCAAGGGCTTCACGCAGGGCGTCTTCTATCTCTGCGGGGTTTGATTTTGTGATAAAAGCGTTTGCTTTTAGGCTTTGTGCTTTTTCAATATTAGAATCATTACTCATTGATGAATTCACAATTACAGGCATAGTCTTTGTATCTTCATGTTCTCGTATATGCTTTAAGACTTCAAAGCCTGAAATGAGTGGCATTTCAAGGTCAGTAATGACTGCCCCAACGGTTTTAGCAACACCCGGTGTGTAGAGATACTCAAGCAATGCTTTGCCATTTGGAAAGGTAAAATAGCGAAGTTGTAGTTTCTCCATAATGATTTGAAGTGATTTTTGTGCAGGTTTAGAATCTTCTGCTAACAATACAACCTTATCACTCTCAATTGCCTTTAATCCTTCAAGTTGCAATTCATGCGACATTTCTACTGATGGGAAAGCATCTACTACCATGCGTTCAACATCCATGATTTGCACTACCGCACCATCATCAAATTTTGTAGTAGCAGTAATCTTATTATTCCCATCAAAGCCATATTCACTACCTACAATTACAGAATCCCAGCTTCGCTGGATAATGCGTTTTACACTTAGGATTCTAAGTCCAACTGTGCATTGTGAAAAATTACACAAAATCACAAGATTTTTTTGACTTTGGATAGAGTATTCTTTTAAGTCTCGCTTTGGGTCTTGTGCGTTAAAGTAAAGCCATCTACGCATATCAACAAGCGGTATGCTCTCCCCTCTAACAGTTAGGAATCCAAGCACTATGCCCTCATTTTCCCCCGCAGTCTCTGTTAATTCCCCATCATAATAGATTATTTCGCGTATCTTAAAAACATTCATCGCATAAAGCTGAATGTCCTGCTCATTTTCAGTATCTTCTAGGGTAAAACAGAGAAATTGTGCTTCATTATTTAAATGGAGTGAAGTCGTTTTATCAATATTGCTTATCAAAACAAAGCTCCTAAACTTTTATTTTATTGCTGTTATTTTAACAAAAAAAATCTTTTATCAATACATTTTATATCATTATTTTGTTATAATTGCTTCTTTTATACATAAATATTCATAGTTGCTAAAAGGTATTTCTCAATGATTGATGTTAAACTTTTATTACAAGATTTTGACTATGTAGCACAGAATCTTGCCAATAGGAATGTAGAAAAAGCCATGCTTGATGTATTGAAAGAGAATGCAAATAAGTTAAAGCAACAAAAAAACATAGCAGAATCTATGCAGGCAGAACAAAACAAACTCTCAAAAGAATATGGCGAACTCATGCGAAAAAAAGCAGATTCTAATCTTTTGCAAAGTCATAAAGAAAACCTTGATACGCTAAAAAGAAAAGTGCAAGAAGAGGTTGCAAAGGTAGCCAAAGCAGAAGTAGCATTGCAAGAGATTTTACTTAAGATTCCAAACCTTTTAGATAAGAATACGCCCATAGGCACAGATGAAAACGATAATGTTGTGATTAGGCATGTTTTAGAGCCAAAAAAGTTTGATTTCACACCAAAAGAGCATTGGGAGCTTGCAGAGAAAAATAAATGGATTGACTTTGAAGCGGGGGTAAAACTTGCTAAAAGTCGTTTTTCTGTGTTGCGTGGAGAGGCTGCGAGGCTAAATCATGCTTTAATATCTTATATGCTTGATTTTAATTACAAAAATGGTTTTGAAGTATGCAGTGTGCCAGTCATTGTAAATGAAAGAGCTATGTTTGGGACCGGACAGCTTCCAAAATTTGCTGATGATATGTTTCATATAGAATCTATGAATGATGATATAAATGAAAGCGAAGATTCTAATAAGGGGCATAATCTCTATCTTATTTCTACTTCAGAGATTTCTCTCACAAATCTTTATCAAGATATGATTCTGGCTGAAAACGAGCTACCCATTATGATGACAGCATATACACCTTGCTTTAGAAAAGAGGCAGGCAGTGCAGGAAGGGATACGCGTGGCATTATAAGGCAGCATCAGTTTGATAAAGTCGAGCTTGTGGCAATCACCACACCAGAACAAAGTGAATCTATGCAGCAAAGAATGGTAGATAATGTATCAAAACTTTTAGAATCTTTAGAGTTACCACATAGGCTAGTGCAGCTTTGCAGTGGCGATATAGGCTTTTCTGCGACAAATACTATTGATTTAGAGGTATGGCTACCCGGGCAGAATTGCTATCGTGAGATTAGCTCTGTGTCAAATTGTGCGGATTTTCAAGCGCGTAGGGCTAAGATACGATACAAGAGGGCAGGTAAAAATACACTCACACATACGCTAAATGGCTCAAGCTTAGCAGTAGGCAGGACTCTTGTTGCTATTATGGAGAATTTTCAACAAGCTGATGGTAGCATTCAAATACCTAAAGTATTAGAAAAGTATCTTTAGATTCTATAGTTTATTTGGGGATTAGGGAATGGCAGAAGAGCAAAAAAAACCAGAAGATATAGCAGCAGAAGATCTAGCAACAGATGAAGTAAAAGATTCTAATAACACTGATGAGAATACAGAATCTAAACCTGAAGAAAAGAAGAAAAAACCAAGTGGCATTATGGCATTTTTCACGCCATTAGAAAACTTTGCTAGAGACAATGCTAAAGATATTCCGCTTATACGCAACATTGATGAAAAGCTAGGGGTAAAGACTAGACGCATTTTGCTTGTAGTATTGTTACTACTTTTTGTGCTATTGCTTGTTATGCTACTTGTAAGTGCTTTTAAACCAAAGCAAGATTCTGAAACAGAGCAGAGTGCTACTCAAAGCACACAGCAAGGTGGTGCGAATAATCAAGGCGGCGGTAGTGGTGGGGCTAATATACAAGAAGGAAGTAATGCTGAAAGTCAAGGTGGCGTTGTCTTGCCAAGCATTCCAGAAGTTACGACAAAGCCCCCAGTTGTAGATAATAAGAATCTTGAAAATATGATTCAAAAAGCAGATATGCTCTATAAAACAGGCGATAAACAAGAAGCCCTAATGTTATTTAATCAAATTGCTACTTACGCAAAGGCTATTGCAAACTACAATTTAGGCGTAATTAACGCTAAATCACAAGATTATCAAAAAAGTATTGAATATTATGATAAGGCTATTTCAGCAGGTGAAGATGTAGCATTAAGTGCGATTAATGCGGCAGTAAGTGCATTTAGATTAGGCGATATGGATAAATATCAATATTATATCAATATCGCAAATACCTATGCGAATCAAATCAGCAATCTCCCGCCATACGCCTATTCCTATGCACTCAATCAATACTATCAAGGGCAGTATTTTGAGGCACTATCACCGCTTAATCACGATACAAATACGCATTTTGACAAAGATAGCAAGAGACTAGCGGCAAAGCTTTATACCCTTTTTAACGACAATGTCCAAGCCTATAATAACCTAAAAGCAGTCGCAGAAAAGCAAGATGAACTTGCACTAGGGCAGCTATTAGCAAGACAGGGTAGTCTTAATGCGGCAAGGGCTCATGTGCATAACTATCTCATACAATATCCAAATGATTGGCATGCGAAAATGACTATGCAGCTTATCAACTTGAAGCTAGGTGATTTTATCGAAGCAGCAAGAATTATTGATGAGTTTGGTGGCGAGAAAAAAGAAAACGGTATTGTAAACCCCTATCCTATACAAGCTAGAGTTGCTCCAAATGTTTTCAATGTGCAGTTAGCCCAAGAAGAGTTTTGGAATAGGACTTTTGAGCATTCAAACCTTTTGACAAGTAAGATTCTATTCTATTATGCCCCTTATCGTGTGTTTAATGTGAATGAAGCATTAAGCATTATTTCAGATGGTGTGCTAGATTCTAAAATCAATTTAGGGAATCTCGAAGAAAGCCATGCGATATTAATAAAAGGTGCTACTATCTCAAATATTAATACAAGCATAGCTCAATCTTTGCGTAAGATTAATGAAAACGACTTACGCGGGGCTTTAGCAATGATTAAACATGATGTCGATGAGAATCCAAATCATGCTGTATTACACTATAATGCGGGGCTAATTTACGCACAAGTTGGCGACTTTGCTAATGCTTATAAGCACTTTTTGCGTGCCTATCACCTTGATATGACAGATGTGCAAGCAGGTGCTTTTGCTATGGTTACAGGTAAGCTTGTCTACAAGGATATAAGCACTTTGAATGTGAATCTAGGGCAAAGCATAGCAGATAGCAAAATGCCAAAAGAGCAACTCGTATTATTTAGTAAAATCAAAGAATGGGTAAATAACCCAACTGATATGGGCGTATATATACCTGAAGCGAATGAAAAAAGGGCAATGGCACTAGCCTTTCAGTCAATCAGTGCGATACACATGAGGGATACAAAAAATATTGTCGCTGGTTTTGAGCGGCTAAAATACTATCAATCAAATGATATTGTGTCAAATATCTTGCTTGATTTAGCAAGAAACTATGGCACAAATGTGAAGAATTCATCGCTTAATATGCAGTATCTCTTTAGAGAAGATAATATGAATCTAGACAATGTTTTCTATGGACCGAATCTAGCACGAGAGCTATATATCTATGTAGGCTTTATAACTGGGAATCTCGAGCGAGAAAAAAAGCTATTAAACTACAAGCTAAGCACACAGACAAAAAATCCAAATGGCTTACTACAAGCCTTAGGACTTTTAAATATCTATCAGCAAAACTTTGAAGAAAGCTATGCGATTTATGATAGGCTTATTAATGGTTTAAAAGAAGATGATAGCTATACGCGTTATTTGGGTGCTGTGGCAGCAATTGGGGCTGGACACAAGAATGCCGCAAGTCTTTTATTACAATTATCAAAAATGGATTCTAGTGTGAATTATGAAAGTCGCTATGCTTTAGGTGTGCTGTATCAAGAAGCAGAGAATTATAATGCAGCAGCACAGCATTATAATAGTATCGCAAATCATGGATTTAAATCAGAGTTTATTGATTTTACCATTGATGATTCAAAGGTGAATACCCCAAAATAAAGGGCTAAATATGAAAACATTAAGTGAGTTTGAAAAATATGTGCTTTTAGAGAAAGGCACAGAAGCCCCATTTAGCGGGGAATATAATGACTTTTTTGAAGATGGAATCTATGTATGCAAAATGTGTGAAATGCCTTTATTTACTTCAGATTCAAAATTTAGCGGACATTGTGGTTGGCCTAGCTTTGATTCTAGTATTGAAAATAATGTAAAAGAAGTGCTAGATAGAGATGGAGTGCGAACAGAGATTGTATGCAATCATTGCAACTCACATTTAGGACATGTTTTTAGAGGCGAGGGCTTCACCGCTAAAAACACACGCCATTGTGTTAATTCTGTATCGCTTATATTTATACCAAAAGAGAGTGTTAAATAACAAAAAACTAAGATTTTTTAGAATCCGCTCTTTGAATAGGTGGTAAGGCTGGGGTGTAAAAAAGGGCTTTAGAATCTAGCAAAGCTCTAAAAAATAAAAAAATAACACATTAAATATTTTTATAAATCTTTAGAATCCAATTCAAATGGGTGAGTGCAAGTGATATAGAAGCCGTATTTTAGAATCTTAAACTTTCTAAAATTATGCAAAAATCATAAAACTAGATTCTAAACTTTTGTATAAAACCTTAAGGGAAAAATATGAAACAAGATATTTCTTGTCAGCAAATGCTGTATATTATGCAGTATTTATCAAATAAAAAACAAATCATGCCAAAGGATATGCTTGGTCGCTCTCTTGCATATACTTGCTTTTTGCCGCGTTTATCAGACAAAACTTATCTCTATGAAAAGTTAAAGACAAATACACCCAAAAAAGCCCTATATACCAACACAGAAAAGCTATCTAAACTCATACAAACAAGCCGTTTAGACCATAGCGTAGAGTTTGATAAAGAGATTCTTTGCGTGATATTTAGCGATTTGGATAAACTTGCAAATAATGAGAGTGCGGATAGTATGGACTATTTAAGCGCAATAAGGCGATTATCCCCTGCTTTTGTTGTCCATGAAAGTGTATTTATTGATGAATATCAGATTCTAGAATCTACTATTAGTGGAGCAGATATGATTATACTCAATATCAAGCATTTACAAATATATTGTGAGATTTTACATGCTTTGGAATCTAATCCTATGCTACTAGATTCTAATATTGATGATATTGCTTCTGAAATAGCCCTAAACGCAGATTCTATAAAAAATCATTCTCTCACACATAGCATACAAACACATATAAATAAACTCATAGCCTTTGCATATAATCTTGGGATTATCCCTATTTTGCGTGTTATGGATACAAATGATTTAGAGATATTTCAGCAAATTGAGAATCTTCTTCATTGCTTTTATGCGACAAATGAGACTATAGAGGCATTACCCAAAGAGAGTATTACATTTGTAGATAGGAATATCGGAATAGAGAATCTTGTTGATATTCTTATTGCAAGTCAATAATGAAGCATATCTATTTCGCAAGATTCTATAAAAGCAAAAATAGATAGAATCTTTTATGCGATTTAAGAGAGTTTAAGCCTCTGGCATTTCAGCAACTACGCGGATACTCTTAATAATATCTCCTTGTTTTAGAGAATCTAAAACTTCATAGCTTGCCTTTTCATTTACTGGGATACGACCAAATGCGGTGTGTTCGCCATCTAAATGCGGTTGTGGCGCAAAACAGATAAAAAACTGACTGCCACCTGTATTTCTCCCCGCGTGAGCCATAGATAAAGTGCCACGATTATGCTTTGTTGGGTTATTTTCAAGCTCACACTTTATAGTATAGCCCGGACCACCTGTGCCATCGCCCTTTGGACAGCCACCTTGAGCCATAAAACCAGCTATTACGCGATGAAAATTCAAATCATCATAAAAGCCACTATTAGCAAGTGTAGCAAAGTTGCTTACTGCTTGTGGTGCATGTTCTGGAAAAAGCTTTATATACATAACACCCTTATTTGTTTCAACGATAGCATATTGCAATGTTTGTAACTCGTCTGCCAAAAGTTTATATTCTTTTAATCCCATTGTAAAATCCTTAAATTTCAGTGATTCAAAAGTTGAGATTCTAGCAACTTTGCCGGTAAATTTCAAGATTTAATGTTATAATTTAGGATTAAAAGTAAATTTGGAGTAGATATGTCGCTTCTTTTTTCACATGTTAAGTCTTTTATGTTGTTTTTTGTATTGTCTTGTTGCGTGTTAGTTTCGCCGCTTTATGCTGATGGATTTGGAGATTGCAATGATTTGTATGGCTGCATAGATGGTGGCACGACACAGATTCCACAATCAGGCGGTCAAAATAAAGGTGGGAATAAAAGTAGCAATTCAAATAAAGCCACACAGAACAAGCAAGGCACACAAGGCTATCAAGGCGGCTTCCTTGCAAGTGGGGCTATGCCTACACTTGGGGCTAGAAAAGGGAGCTTTTTATATTCTATTGCTTTACTTACTGCATTATTTGACAATGGCGTGCAAAAGCAGGGGTATGGAATCTTACTAAAAGATGGATATATCCTTGCTGCTGCGGATTTGATGAATGAAGATGGGGCGTATTTACGCAGTGTTATGGCAAAAATGCAAGATGATTCTAGTAAATCGCTTATGTGCTTTGCCATGCTTCGTTTGCGTGCAACAGATTCTAAGCTTTCATTGCTTAGGGCTGAAAACTACACAGATATTTATTGTAACACTCGCGAAGAAAGCTTTTATCATCAAAGAATTAATTTACATCATTTCACTCCAATTTATAAGGGAATGCTAAAAAACACAGTGCTTAGCCGTAAGGATAATGTATTATTTCCATTTGTAACAGAGAATAATGCCCTATTTTACAAATCTGCAAGTATCGCAAATATCCAAAAGCATAGTGCCATACATGGACTACCACTTTTTAATTCAGGTGGGCATTTTGTAGGATTTTTATATAGTATGAATGAGTCTAAAAAAAGGCGAAATGTGGTTGTATCAAGTGATGAAGTAAGAGATTTTGTCTGCGATGTAGCAAAAAGAAGATTGTTGCCTGCTAGCGATCTAACGCGTGCATGTGTGAAAAATAATACTGCGATAAAATAGTATTTCAAGGGGGAGATTGTGCTGTATTTATTGCTTATTGTTGTCATTGCAGTGCTTGTTCTTGTGCTACTTAACATGCAGCAGAACAATAAAAAATCAAGTAAAAATAAAGAAATAAATCTCATGCAATGTGTAAAATGTGGCGTATATATCACACAAGTAGATATGAAAAAAAAGAATGGTAAATGCTATTGCCATGAGTGCCTATCGCAATAAGTTTAAGTATATAAAGGTAGATTCTGTGCTGTATCGGTATTTGGTGGTATTTTTTTGCAATGTATTTGTTGCATTTGCAAACCCGTATATGCCACATAAAGCTAATAATATACAAAGGGTGCAACAAGATATTATGCCTTTATTGCAGCAATGCTCTAATGGGATAAAAGATTCATGTTCGCTATTGCTTAAGCAAGGTGTGCCAAGCGTGAATGAATGTGAAATACATGTATGTCATATCATAGGTGCTACGCTAAGTGCAAATGGAAGTGATAGGGAAGCAATACCCTATCTACAAAAGTCTTGTCAATCGAGTGAAAAGCTGGGTTGTTCTCTACTTGGATTACTTTATCAAATAAGTGGCAATATAGATGAAGCAGAAATTGCATATAACACTGCTTGTAATAATGCTGATGTGATAGGTTGCTATAATATGGGCGTATTGCAGTCTATGCGATCATCATCTAATGTGGGCGGACATGCGGCTTTACAATCTTTTACTAGAGCGTGTTCTATGCAGTATCCACAAGCTTGTTTTAATCTTGCCGTAGTCTATGCTAACTATAAAAAAGATTTTGCAAATGCACTATATTTTTTTCATATCGCATGTGATTATGGCATGATGGAATCTTGTAAAAATGTGAAATTATTAAAAGATTCTGGCATTACATTACCACCATTGCAAAAAAAACGCGGTTTGTATGTTAGGCTAGATTCTAAACAAAAGCAATAAAACTATTCATAATGCAAGCAGATTGATACACACAGAACACAGCCTTTCAAAGTTTTAGTTACATTCAGTTACATAAATGTATTGATTTTAGAATAAATACGCACATAATCTAAGAAAATATGTATTTTATTGTAAAATAACGACACTATAACTCCCAAAACTTTTCATTAAGGATACAATGATGAGCAAACATGAAACTACGCAGGGAATGTTGCATACTGATACTATGCTCTCAGATTCCATGCCACACGACACCGCAAATATCGCATTAGATTATAGTCAAAACCCAAAAGGTGATAATCTCACATTCCATACAAAACAATCGCTTTTTAAAAAGGTTAAAAAACGACTAGATAAGTTGGCGAAACTCCCTTCATTAAGAGAAGAAAAAAGCGGTAAAGATTTAAAAGAAGTCTTACAAGAAAAAGGTATTCAAAGAAGGGATTTTATGAAATGGGCAGCAGTTGTTACTGCATCAATTGGGCTGCCTGCTACTTTTGCACCTCTTACAGCTCGTGCCGCAGAGCTTGCTGATAGGGTGCCTATTATATGGTTACACATGGCAGAATGCACAGGTTGCAGTGAAAGTTTATTAAGAAGTGAAGATCCGGGTATTGATTCTATCATTTTTGATTATGTAAGCATGGAATACCATGAGACTATCATGGCGGCATCTGGGTATCAAGCGGAAAAAAGTTTAGAAGATGCGGTAAAAAAATATGATGGTCGCTATGTTATGATGGTAGAAGGTGGGATTCCAAAAGATACTGAATATTTCCTTACCATTGGTGCATCTGGCAGGACTGGTGCTGAAGAATGCAGGCATGTAGCAAAACATGCAGCAGCAATTTTTGCCATTGGAACATGCTCTAGCTTTGGTGGAGTGCAAGCGGCTGCACCAAATCCTACAAATGCACATCCTTTAAGCGATATTATTGACAAAAAAGTTATTAATGTTCCGGGTTGTCCGCCGAATGAAAAAAATATTGTAGGCACACTTATGCAGCACATTCTCTTTGGCGATATGGCACTTGATGCATTCCATAGACCAAAATGGGCTTATGGACATAGAATCCATGATTTATGTGAGAGAAGGGGTCGCTTTGATGCAGGTGAGTTTGTGCAGCATTTTGGCGATGAAAATGCAAAGAATGGTTACTGCTTGTATAAGGTTGGCTGTAAAGGTCCTTATACTTTCAATAACTGCTCAAAATTACGATTTAACTCACATACAAATTGGCCTATTGGTGCAGGACATGGTTGTATAGGCTGTAGTGAGCCGCATTTTTGGGATACGATGTCGCCATTTGAAGTGCCGCTTGGGAATCGCTATCAAACAGCCTTTAGAGGTGCTGGTGCTGATCACACAGCAGATAGGGTTGGTATGGTAATTTTGGGTGCAACAGCTATTGGTATTGCCGCACATGCAATGCTATCTGGTGCTATCAAGCCAAAGTAAGTTGTTTTGTAATCATAGAATCTTATAAATATCACCGAAAGGAAAGAATATGTCAAAAAGAGTTGTTGTTGATCCTATCACTAGAATTGAAGGGCATTTGCGGATTGAAGTTATTGTTGATGATAATAATGTGATTACAGACGCATTTTCTAGCTCTACGCTATGGCGTGGTTTAGAGACTATTATTAAAGGTAGAGATCCGCGAGATGCGGGTTTTATTGCAGGAAGAATCTGTGGTGTTTGCACCTATTCTCACTATAAGGCAGGTATTACTGCGGTTGAGAATGCTTTAGGCATTGAGATTCCATATAATGCAAAGCTTGTTCGCACACTTATGAATCTAGCCTTATTTTTCCACGATCATATCGTGCATTTTTATACATTGCATGGGCTTGATTGGTGCGATATTATCAGTGCTTTAAGTGCCGATCCTGCTAAGGCTGCGAAACTTGCATTTGAATATACAGATTCTCCAATTTCAGCAGGTGAAGATGAATTAAGAATGGTGCAAAAAAGGGTAAAAGATTTTGCAGCTAAAGGCTCCCTTGGACCTTTTGCAAATGGATATTGGGGGCATAAAACCTATCATCTAAGTCCAGAACAAAACCTTATTGTATTATCACATTATCTAAAACTACTTGAAATTCAAAGAGAAGCGGCAAAAATGATGGCTATCTTTGGTGCAAAACAACCGCACCCACAAAGCTTAACCGTTGGAGGTGTTACTTCCATTATGGATATTTTAGATCCATCAAGACTTGCTGAATATAAAGCAAAGTATGAAATGGTAGCAGACTTTATCAATCGCGCTTATTATCCAGATTTAATTATGGCGGGAATGGCGTATTCAACTGAGGCAAGTGTTTTAGCAGGTTGTAATCTAAAGAATTTCTTAAGTTTCCAAGAAATGCAGGTGGGACATAATGAATACCTGCTTGATAGCGGTTATGTGCTTGATGGTGATTTAAGCAAAGTGCATGATGTGAATCTTGACTTAATCGCAGAGGAAGTAACAAACTCTTGGTATAAATATGAAGGCAAGCATAGCAATGGAGAGCCAATCAGGCCAACAGATGCACTTCACCCTTATGATGGACAAACAACACCGGATTACACCGGCTTTAAAGATGGTGAAAGTATAGGTTTAAGTGGTAAGAATGAACGCACAAAACTTTTACAAACAGATTCTAAATATTCATGGATTAAATCGCCAAGATATGATGGTAAGCCTATGGAAGTTGGACCATTAGCAGCGGTTATTGTAGGCTATGCAAAAGGTAAAAATGAAGCCTTGCATAACGCGGTAGATGCGTTTTTAAAACGCACTGGCTTAAGCACAAGTCATTTATTCAGCACGCTAGGTCGCACAGCAGCTAGAGGGCTAGAAGCAAAAGTATTAGCAGATGAGGGACTAAAAGCATTTGATGAATTAGTAAGGAATCTTAAAGTAGATACTACGACTTGTGCGCCTTATATTATTGATAATAGCAAGTCTTATAAGGGTTGCTATATCGGTAATGTGCCAAGAGGAATGTTGAGCCATTGGGTGCGTATTGAAGAGGGCAAAGTAGCAAATTATCAAGCAGTTGTGCCTTCGACATGGAATGCAGGACCAAGAGATTCTAAAGGACAAAAAGGACCTTATGAGATGAGTCTTATTGGGACAAAGATTGCAGACTCAACACAGCCTTTAGAGATTATACGACATATCCACTCATTTGACCCATGTATTGCTTGTGCTGTGCATGTAATGGATACAAAAGGTAATGATCTTGGGGAATATAAAGTAGAACCGGCATTTGCAAGATTCTAAAAAGCATAGTTGGATTAAGGAGCTTTTATGGTAACACGAACAGAGATTGATACGGGTATTGCAAAAGAAATCCAACAGCATTTAGAATTTGGTGCAATGACTAGATTCTTACATTGGGTGCGTGCATTTATGATTGTTTTTTTGGTAGCAAGTGGATTTTATATTGCATATCCTTTCTTACAACCTGATGCAAGTGGTGAGCCAGTTATTTTCTTACAAGCATACAACAGAGCTTTTCATTGTATAGCTGGATTTGTATTGATTGCGGCTTCTATTTTTCGAGTGTATCTATTCTTTTTTGCACCATCAAGTAAGCCAGAACGCACATCGTTTTGGCAATTACTAAATCCACTTGTTTGGGCGAAGACTATTGGGGCATATCTTTTTATTGCAAAGCATCCGCACATTAAAGGTGCATACAATCCTTTGCAATTTACTACATACTTTGTATTAGGATTAGTAACCTTAATTATTTGTTTGACAGGTGTGAATCTTTATGCAAATGTCTATCATGATGGTTTGGGTGGCATTATGGGTGCATGTTTTAGCTGGGTAGATTCTGTATGTGGTGGATTAGCAAATGTTAGAGCGATACACCATATTGCTACATGGGTATTTATTGTATTTGTGCCAGTGCATATTTATCTTGTAATTTGGAATTCTGTGCGTTATCCAAACGGCGGTGCTGATGCAATGGTGAGCGGTATTCGCTATTCAGAAGAACAAAGAGTATAAAGAGAGATTTTTGTTTTGAATGTTTTAGTGCTTGGCATTGGCAATATTCTCTTTGGAGATGAGGGTATTGGCGTTCATTTATGTAACTATTTAAAAGTGAATTACACTTTTGATAGCAAAGAGCATACTATCACATTTGTTGATGGTGGCACATTAGCAAATATGCTGATTCCACTCATTGTGGAATACGATCATGTATTATTACTTGATTGTGTGAGCGTTGAAAATGCACAAATTGGTGATGTATATAGCTTTAGTTTTGACAAGATTCCATCATGTATTACTTGGGCTGGTAGTGCCCATGAAGTTGAGATGCTGCAAACACTTCATTTAACAAAAATGATGGGTGATTTACCGCAAGTGCATGTCATTGGTATTGTGCCGGAAGTAATTGGTGAAGACACTGCCTTTAGTCTTAGCGAATCTCTTTTAAGGGGTGCATTAACTATGGAGCAAAACGCTATTTCATACTTGGAAAATTTAGGCTTTCATATTAGCAAAACTAAGAATATACCATTGCAAGAGATAGCTAATAATTCATATAAAGGTTTTTAAGAAAATAAATCCCATTGTATGCTAGTTTGAGAAATTGTTGGTGATTTTAATTTCATAACTCGCAATTGTGTCTCAATATTTTTATATCCCACTTTATATTTTTACGCTATGCTTGAATTTTTATATGCTTTGATAGCAATATTTAAAGTAACTTGTTAAAAAATATCCCTATTTTCTTACTTTAAACTCCCCTAATACTTCATAAGGTTTCATAATAGTTGAAAGTGAAATTTTTGTATTTAATTAAAAATATATTAAAAATATAGATACCATATTAATTCTAGACCATTGTTAGAAAGCAGACTTCATCTAAATCTCACCCACAACAAGCATAGCTTCTACCAATAAAACAGAAATAAGCATACAATACATTTCGTAATTACAAGCATATATTGCGAAATACTCAAAATAGAATACAATCTAGGTTATGTAAATCACGCTAAGAACAAACATAAAAATGTATTAAGAGAGAGAGATAAGAAAATAGTGTGTGTTGAGAAATGCAGCATACTATTCTATGCCGCACTAATATCATGTTAAAAAATGGGAAAGATTACTTAGAAGCTTTATCCTGTGCTTCTGTTGCATTATCAGTAGCAGCTGGTGCTTCCGCTGGTTTTGCTTCTTCTGTGTTAGTAGCTTCTACAGCTTCTTTAGACTCGCCCTGTGCTTCTGTTGCATTATCAGTAGCAGCTGGTGCTTCCGCTGGTTTTGCTTCTTCTTGTGCAGCTGGTGCTTGTGCAGGTGCTTTTTCTTCCTTTTTGTCATCGCATGCAACAAATAATGTTGCTAAACCTGTGATAACTGCCATTGCTAAAAACTTTTTCATAATGAAACTCCTAGAATAAAAATGTGAGACACATTATAGCATAGATTCTAAGAAATTTTAAAATATTTTTTATTTTATGGTTTTATCAAAATGAGAATTTCAACATGCTTGGAAAATAGGCAATCCAAGAAATATTTTATACTTAGACTATCATCATTTAGACAATTTTACTACAATAGCACAAATTTAATTTGGAGATTCTCATATGAAACGAAAAACAATTCCACAAAGGATAAAACGCGAGATATTACGACCCTTCCGCAGAATGATTGACAAAGAATGGGGGGGGGGGGGTAACCACCCCTTTATGAGCGATGAGGAAATCACTCAAGACAAACAGCTATACACCCAACTAAATAAAGATTCTCGCTTTATACTCGATCCGAAACATGATTATATTTGCCGACATGACAAGTATGCTAAAAATGGTGATATAGGGGATTCATCATATTTTATCCAAGATATTTGGGGAGCACGAAAAGTGTTAGAAAATAAGCCGAGTATGCACTATGATGTTGGCTCGTCTGTGGTTGGTTTTATCGCGCATTTGCTTGCACAAGGACAGAAAATCACTCTCATTGACATTAGACCGATGGACAATAACTTTGACACAAACTTTTTGAATCAAAAAGGTGGCATTTCATATATTCAAGCCAACGCTACACTCTTAGAAAATATTGCTGATAACTCCTTAGAATCAATTTCTGCATTGTGTAGTGTGGAGCATTTTGGATTAGGGCGATATGGTGATCCTATCGAACCAGATGCTTGGGAAAAGGCTTTGAGGGCTTTTCAAAGGGTATTAAAACCCGGTGGCAAGCTATATTTTAGTGTGCCTGTGGGGCAGATTGATAAAGTGTGTTTTAACGCACACAGGGTGTATCGACCACAAACCATTATTGATGTATTAGATGAAATGCAGATACTTGAAATGGGCTATATTAGCACACTTGATGTTGTAGAATGTATGAAATGGCAAAAAGATCATTTAGAGATTTATCAAAGCAGTCTTGATTCCATACCAGAATATCAAAATAATGGGAATACAGGATTGTTTGAATTTATTAAAAAATAATTCAGCTAAAATATAGCAAATATTCTTAATGATACACCACAGGTTCTAAGAGTATCTTATTGAATGGAATGTTAATGCTTAATACCCGCTTGTATTTACCTATGACTTTCATTTAAAGAAGAAATGCTGTATCATAGATTTGTAGAATCTAAATACAGCATTGATAGATACAGGGCATAGAAACCAGATTTTAACATCCATTCAGAGCCTTAAAGATTACGATGTTACTAACTTTTGTAGCAAATAGGCTTGATTTAGTTGAACAATGTAAATAATCGTTATGAAATCCAAGTCAAAGCGTACAAAATGTTGCGGATTGTATGGAAAAACACAAGCAATCTTTCATGTATAAAACCATTCGACATAGGCAAGACCGATAATACCATAAATAAGGCAAGGCAATACCGCTAAAATTAGAAAAATTATAAAGATTGATAGCCTTACAACTTGCTATGGCTATAAGCTATTTATTTTAGCAGTTATTACAATGATGTAAAAAAAGAATTGTGAGTTTAAACATCACATTAAACAATGAAGTAATCTTTAGAGTGAGATTTCAAAACATCCTATGAAAACAACAACCTGTCTTTCACAAACACCACTGTAATGCTATGCGAAATACATGATACCTGCGATGACTTTAGAGGAGAATGTAAACATAATTTTAGAAATTTAGCCCGCTGCTTTCATATCTCATGAAATCTAGCTTTCCGTATAAGTTTGAAACAATGCGATTTTTTAGAAACTATAACTCTAACTCGGCAGTTAAAAACAATTAACTTTTACCATATCCCTATCATACCGAATGAATAACACAATATTAATTATGATATATTTTCATAGTGCTTATATGCAATATTTATTTGACAAAAACTTGTTACAATAATGCAAAGTTTCTTAAAGGGGAAAATATGTTTGAACGCATTAATCAAATCATAAAAAACATTGAAAATATTCAAGATGAGATTACGATCGCATTAAATATGGCAAAGATTAGCCTTGAGGATTACATTATGATTAAACGCGGTAGTTTGGATATGCCAGAGCATTTAAATATGAGTTTGTTTGCAGCAGTTGATGAACAAGTTATGGCACTAAAAAAAGAAATTGATGTATTGAATAAATTGAAAAAAGAATGGTTCGTGTATTAATTATTATATTTTTCTAAAGTTCTTAATTTCAAAATAATGGGATAGCGGATTATTATGAAGCTCATAGAGATTCTATATTCACTGCTTATTGTAAGCATACTTGCTTCAAGTGCTTGGTTTGCCTATTCTTTTTCTCTGCCAAATAATACAAGGGCAGCTCTCACTACGCTTTATGCGATAAAACATACAAGAATGTTATCTTTAATCGATCACTCAAAATTAGGCTACATAGGATTTGGTGATATTTATTCGTTTGCTCGTGTAGATTCTAAACGATTGTTGCAAAATAATGCACCTTTTTATTGGCAACTGCAATTTCATACAAGTGGGATTTATACAAAAAATAGTCTGTCAATTTACAGGGATACGCCGCGTTTTGCAAATACGACTGACTTTGATAAGCGTCCCCTTGCAGGCGATATTGTCGCATTGCATATTGGCACGACACAATGTTTGAGCGGTTATAACAACACAAATATCACAGGATTTTGCAAGGATAATGCACTTTTTGACTTTAGACTGCATGAAAGCACAAGATTGCAAACTTTAACACTGCAACCCCCTACTACTTGTCAAGAAAGAGATACTTTTCGCTTTTATTTTGATGAATTTAGCAAAGTATTATGCGGACAGAGACTACATACACCAAATAGCTTACAAAGGATTCTTGTGGGCAATATGATGATATTTATTGAGCCAAAAACTGGATATGCTTTTTTGTAGTTTAATGCACCAATATTATGTCTAGTAAAATCTGCAAGGCTATTATTGTCTGATGATAACTTTTATGTGATAGATTCCATAAGGTCTTATTGATGTATTCATGGGTAAAATACAGGATTAGAATCTATTTTACATTAGCTAATCCTTATGTATGCATAATAATTAAGTACCCCTATCTTAATTTGCAAATATGAAGTATTTATGATTTATGCTCAAAAAAACCTCTCAACCATCTCACCCTAATATTAAATATATATATTGACTATACTATGCGTTTCGTCCATAAATATAGGCATTAAGCAACATCATAGCAATCATTCACAAACTCTCTGCCACTCATATTGCCTTGTAGATTCATTATATACTTGTGCTTGATGGCATGAAGTTGTGCCTAAAGGTGGAAGTTGTGGAGATTCTAAAGGTTCTAGACTCGGTGGAGGGATAGGGCATACTCTGGGTGTGCATACAGGACGAACTTCATAGGTATTACTGCATATTGCTTCTACATTGCCATTTACACAAAGACAATCGCATTTTGCATATAAGCAACTAAACACAAAGATACTGGATAATAATACTATTCTCATAAAAACCCCTTAAAATATCGATCTATAATAAGTATCAGGTGCAACAAACCAAAAATCCCATTTTATAATATTTTTTATAATGTTACCCTTTAACTCCACACTAAAATATATGATTTTAGATTCTAGCCTTGCTTTGCAAAAAAAGATTCTATACTTTTTAAAGCACTAGATTCTATCTTTATATCAAGCATAAGCAGAGCAAAAGGTAGATTAAAATCTAGACATTTTACATAATCTTTTTGTGTCATTAAAATATGTGTTGCATGATATTTTTCTAAAAGTGTCTTTAAAATATTAAAGTCAAACTCCGCATGGTCAGCTAAGTAGTATTCATATACAATATTTTCTGGTAAATAGGGCTTTAGGCGACTAGGATTTGCTATTGCAGTAGCTAGGATATATGTAGATTCTGCATGAGAGTCTTGTGCTATGGTGTTTATGGAATCTGTTGCTATGTTATTGTTAAAATCTGTTGTGGTATCGTTTTTAGAATCTTGTATGGAATCCTTTGTAAAATTGTGCTTAAAATCTTGTGCTAATTCATGTTTGGAATCTTGTATGAAGTCGTTTTTATACTCTTGTGCTAAATTGCCTTTAGAATCTTGTTTAAAATCTTTTACATGCGATATACTCACACTTCGTTTATAATCTCTATCTTCTTTTAAATGTAAATCACATTTTTTATAAAAAGATTCTGGAAAGCGGTAATATCCACTCGGCAACACAAAGGGAAAATAAGGCTTTAGCTTTGGCTCTAATAAAATATCAAATTTATTAAAATTAAACCTATACGCATCATCTAGTATCACTATGCTATGTTTAGAATCTTTTGTTTGTATGTATTCTAGTGCTTTTATGCGGCTTTCACTCACTATCACACTAGCTTTTGTTTGCATGGCAATAAGCATGGCTTCATCGCCACTTTGTGCTACATTGACTAATATCTCTCCATTACTGCTTACTTGTATTAAGCCTTTAGATTTTCGCTTATAGCCCCGCAATACCACATAAATATCTGTGTATCCTTTTATTTGTAGATAGTTTGTTAATGCAATGCAAAAAGGCGTTTTACCACTCCCACCACTCACAAGATTGCCTATGCTTAGAATCTTTATATCAAATATTCTTTTTTTTGTAAAGCACTTTTTATACAGCGTAATAAGGGCATATATACATGAAAATGGCAGCAAGGCAAAAGCTAGAATCTTATGCCAAAAACTTGGATAGAAGAAATAAGATTCTATAAAGCCCATTTTGTTTGTGCTAGATTCTGTAGTTTTGCTCTGTTTCGTATTGCATTCTGTATTTGTATTTACCAAAGATTCTGTATTCATATTAGACTTCACAGAATCTTTAGAATCTTTCTCTAACCTCGCTTCATTGAATTCTATTTTCAAACTCGATTTTATTGTGATATTAGAATCTATAGAATCTTTTTTGATATTTGTTGGTGCTGATTTAGTTTCTATTTGTTTTACTTCCTTGCTAGATTTCATATTCTTAGATTTTATAGAATCTTTAGAATCTCTCTCTTCGCTAGATTTCATGCTTTCCCCATCATGTTTAATATCCATTTGCATAAACTTCCCCTTAATTTTGACCAATTGTAGCACTTTTACAAAAGACAAATTTTATAGAATCTTTGTGTATTTGTTATGTCTCTTTGTCATGACTTTATGATAAAAGAAATAAGATTCCATAAATTGACATCACGCATATTTCAACAAATTAAATATGTTACAATTTTACACTTATTTACACATTTATGCTTAGAAGCTGATAATTTTTATTTACTTTATCTGTATTTTGTGGTTTTATAAAATAATGCAAAAAACATGTAAAGGGTGGTCTAAATGGTAAATAACAATACACAAATCTACAAAAAGAAACAGCCTTTAAATAAAAAACTTGCAAAAAGTTTAGTATTCTGGGTATTTATAGGCTTGTTTTTAGGTGTGCTTTTTGGGACAATAGGAAGCTTTCATAGTCCAGACAACCCCTCTGTTTTCACTCAATTTTTCTATGATTTTTCAGTGCATTCTAAGGAATACACCATTGACCCCTTTATAAAAGGGCTAAAATTACTCATGGGTCCCATTATATTCCTTACAATCATTACTGGGATTATACGACTAGAAGACCTTAAGACACTTGGCTCACTTGGCTTTAAAACCGTTATTTATTTTGAAGTCGTCAGCACATTTGCCCTTATTATCGGTGTCTTTTTTGGTGAGATTATTAAGCCCGGGCATGGCATGCACCTTGATATTGCAAGTCTTGATGCAGCAAGCGTGCAAAGCTATATAGAAGCGGGTGCTAAAGAGCAGCAAAGTGCAGGTGGAGAACTCTATAATATCCTAATGAGTGCAATACCGCATGACCCCATCACGCCATTTGTGGAAGGTAAAACATTGCAAGTGCTTGTTATGGCGGTTTTAATCGCCATTGCGCTATCTTTTACAAGTAAGAATTTTAAAGAAGCAGCCCTAAAGTATTTTGAAAGTATGCAAGAGACATTTTTCAAAGTGCTTACAATTTTGATTTGGTATAGCCCATTGGCGACATTTGGTGCGATGGCATTTTTGATTGCAAAGTTTGGCTTTAGCTCAATTAGTGGTATGGCATTATTACTTGTAACTATGGCACTCGCTGTAATTGTGTTTATCTTTGGTGTGCTAGGGATTATCGCGGCAATGGCGCGTGTGAATATCTTTAAATTCATGCGATTTATCTACCGCGAAGTGCTTGTTGTATTTGCGACCTCAAGTAGTGAAACCGCTCTAGCACCGCTTATGCGTAAGCTTGAAAAGGCAGGGATACAAAAGGCTTCAGTAGGCTTAGTGATTCCAACTGGATATAGCTTTAATCTTGATGCGACAAATATCTATCTAAGCCTTGCAGTCATTTTCTTAGGACAAGCCTTTGATATTCCATTGACACTGGAGCAGACCATTACGCTAATCATCATTTTAATGGTATCTTCTAAAGGTGCAGTGGGCGTTACGGGTAGTGGCTTTATCGTGCTTGCAGGGACACTTTCAGCATTAACGACCACAGATGGTTCGCATTTGATCCCCGCAGTAACCGTTGCCGCTATACTTGGCATTGATAAATTTTTGAGTGAAATGCGTAGTGTTGGGAATCTATGCGGTAATGCTGTTGCATGTATGATTGTAAGCATTTGGGATAAAAGAGTAGATATGGAGAAATTCCGCTATGCACTCGATCACCCTGAAGAGTTTAGGGTGTTGTAATAGATTCTGAAACTCTTTTGCTGCGTTGTTTCTTGCACAACTTTGCAGGAATACGACATCGGCTTGGTCGTTTATATTTAATAAACTTTTTTGGCTTTACTTTGATAACTCACAACGCAAAGATTCTTTAGAAAACCATCGCAAGATATTTCTGTAGAATTTTTGCCTATGTTTTTTTTGGAATCTAGATTTATAGCATTATTAAAACCAGCATAAAATAGACTATAATTACACGCATGAAACTAGAAGGAATACTATGCAGACCTTACCACATACAGCAAACCATGCCTATACAATCGCACATAGCCCCGATGCTGATGATATTTTTATGTATTATGCGATTGCTTTTGGCTGGGTAGATACGCCCTATAAACTCATTAATAGTGCGCTTGATATTGAAACTCTTAATGTTGCATGTTTGCAAGGTTTATATGATATTAGTGCCATATCATTTTCACTTTATCCGCATATTTGCAATGAATATGCGCTATTACGCACAGGCATGAGCTTTGGTGAGGGCTATGGACCAAAGATGGTAAAACGCAAAAATGCGAAACTAAAACGCAATTTTAAAGTAGCCCTAAGCGGAGAGCATACTACAAATGCCATGCTTTTTAGAATCCATTATCCAAATGCACGCGTTGTATATAAAAACTTTTTAGAAATTGAGCAAAGTGTGCTATCTGGCGAGGTAGATGCCGGGGTGTTAATCCATGAATCAATCCTTAATTTCTCAAATGAACTTGAAGTAGAAAGCTACATTTGGGATATATGGCAGGATTTATGCAAAGATGATTTGCCATTGCCACTTGGTGGCATGGCTCTGCGTAGGTCCATACCGCTAAATCGTGCGATTATGCTAGAAGAAGTTTTAACCCGTGCGATACAAATAGGGCTAAAACACAAAGATATTTTAACAAAAATGCTGCTTGAAAATAACCTTGTAAGAATTAATGCTAAAGAGCTTGATATATATTTGCAACTCTATGCAAATGAAAACTCACATACTTTAAGCACAAAACAGACACAAGCATTAGAAAGATTATATGAAATAGGCTATAATCACGGAATCTGTAAAAATCTAATCAAACTTGAAAAATACCTTATCCCAAAAGAATACACACAAGTGCGGTATGGTTAAAGTTACAAAGTGTGTGAAATCTAGGTTTTAATAAATGTAACCAATCTGTTGTTGATTTTTACTTCGTTAAAGCGAGAGTTATCTGTTGACACAGAGATGATTTTACGGAATCTAGTTTCTAATGGTTGCTGTATTGCAATGAAATATCTAGCTATTGATTCTAAAAAACATCTTTTTTATTATGTTGGCATGAGTGAAATTTTATTTACATTGCAAAAAAACAAGAAATTATGCTTATATATCCGCTTTTATGCCATAAATATCCCATCTCAATAAAAATATGCTACAATGCAATTTTTAGCTATTTTTAAAGTTTTGGATACGATATGAGTGAAAGCACACAAAAAAAAGAGCAAATAACACTAGAGAGAAACACAAAAGAAACACAGATTAATTTAACACTTAATATCTATGGGAGTGGCACAAGCGATATACAAACAGGCATTGGCTTTTTTAATCACATGCTTGAGGCGTTTTCAAAACATTCACTTATTGATTTAAAACTCATATGCAAGGGTGATCTAGAAGTTGATATGCACCATAGCGTGGAGGATTGTGGTATTGTGCTTGGAGGGGCATTGCATAAAGCTATATTTCCTGTGCAAAATATCGAACGATTTGGAAATGCGGCTGTTGTGATGGATGAAGCTTGTGTATCGTGTGATATTGATATTAGCAATCGTGCATTTTTACTCTTTGATATGCAAGCCGCACAGAATGGATTCTATGGTAAAGTGGGGGAATTTGATGTGGAGTTGGTAGAAGAATTTTTCCGTGCGTTTGTCATGCAGGCTGGGATAAGCACACATATAGTTTTGCAGCGAGGAAAAAATTTGCACCACATTATAGAAGCCGCTTTTAAGGCATTTGCGGTGAGCTTAAGACGAGCGATAACAAAAAATGCTTCTATACAGATTCCAAGCACAAAGGGGTGTTTATGAGTGATATGATAAAAATGATAGTTTTAGATGTCGATGGCACTTTGACAAATGGGCAGATTGGGCTATTACATGTAAATGGCGTGATTGTTGAGACAAAAAGCTTTAATGTAAAAGATGGCATGGGTATTAGCGAGTGGATTAAGGGCGGTGGATTTGTGAGTGTTATTAGCGGTAGGCAGTGCATTTTGACGCAGCATAGGGCAAAGGAGCTTGGCATACATGAGGTGCATTTGGGAGTTGAGGATAAACTTGCGTGTTTGAAAGAGATTTGCAAAAAATATAAGATTTTGCCTGATAATGTGGCGTGTATCGGCGATGATGTGAATGATTTGAATATGTATGCGTTTTGTCGTTATAGCTTTGCTCCAGCTGATGCAAGTGATGTTAATAAAATGCGTGCCTCTTTTGTTACACATGCAAAAGGCGGTGAAGGTGCAGTGCGAGAAATGATTGATATGTTAGCGAGTATAAGGGATTAGGTTGCAATATGATATTGCGTGGTTTTTTATTGCATTATATCTTTGCGAGATTATGCTACCCATAAAACCTTTTTATAAGTATAAAATGTTTTAGATTCTAGTATCATGTCGCTCAGTGAAGGATTGCTTTGTTTGCTTTTATTAAACGCTTCAAGGCTGTTTGGTCGTTATCTTACACCGAATCCGTGTAGGCATGTTGGTGTAAGATAACGAATATTTAATATAATCCCATCTATCCATTCAGATACACAATCTTAGCACCTAAGCCGCCCATGTTTGGTGGGGCTTGTGTATATCCCCTTATATAATCACAAGAATCTAGGAAGTTTTCTACCATTCTTTTTAAGATTCCATTGCCTAAGCCATGTACCACAAGCACTTCGCTAAATCTTGCCATAATGGCATGATTTAGAAAATCTTCTAACAGCATTTGTGCTTCTTCTTTTGTATAGCCATGCAAATCAAGCCTTGTTGTAGCTCTAATATCTGCCTCTAGTTTATAGCCCTGATTGTATAAAATATTAGAATCTTGTTTTATTTGCTTTGAGCTTAGTGGCTTTAGCTCTATGCCTTTTACACCTTTTAGTCGCACTCCATTTTGTAACTCTATGCTATAAGAATCTTTATGTTGTGCGATGATTTTTGCTATTTTATTTTGATATTGCACTATATCATTTAGGCTATATTTTTGCGTGGATTCTATGTTTATCTTTGGGCTTTTTGCTTCATTTTTATGTGCTTTATTGAGAAGTTTATGGATATTTTTCACAATCTCTTGTGCGCCTTGCAAGGTGTTAGTATCAAGCTCTTTTAGATTCTGCAATGCTTTTAGATTCCCGCTTGATTGCTTGGCTAACATTTTTATTTCTTTTATAGCTTCGTTATAGTGTCTTTTTAATGTTAGGCTTTGTTCTTCAAACCTTGCTTTTAGCTTACTTTTTGTGTGTTCTAGCTCTTGTATTTTAGAATCTTGCTCTTTTATTAGGGCTTGAAGTTTTAGTGAATCTTGCTTATTTTTGGTGATTTGCGTATGTGATTCTTCAATTAATCTTTCTAGCTTGTTTGCTTCATCGCCATGCACTTTTTTGGCTTCATCGATTATTTCTTGTGGGATTCCATACTGCTTTGCACACTCTAGGGCGTAGCTCTTACCTATGCCCTCTATAAAGCTAAAAGTAGGACATGCCCTTTTGTAGTCATAAGTGGCTGCAAGCAGTCTTGTATGGATATTATCCGCCATCAAAGCGGCTAAATGCTTATGATGCGTGGTAACGATTAGCTTTGTGCTATTTGCTAAAAACTTTTCTAAAATCACTTTGTAAAGACTAGCCGCCTCGCTAGAATCTGTGCCTATCTCAATCTCATCAATGCCTAGTATCATATCCTTTTGTGATAATAATGCACTAATTTCTTGTATGCGACCTGAAAATGTAGAAATATCATTATGAGAATCTTGTGGATCTTGAGCGATAATGTGGATATTTTTCATAAAGGGGAGTTGTGATTTAGCCGCATTTATACGCATGGGGATATAAAGCTTTGCACACCATAAGGCACTTAAAATGCTTTTTAAAAGCATAGTCTTACCCCCAGCATTCACACCTGTAATCATTAAAAGATTTGTAGGCATAGATACATTTAAAGGGATAGGATTTTTTAGGCTTGGATGTGCGTATTCATGCAGGGTGATTGAAGTGTTTTTATTGTCTGCAAATACAAAAGAATAGTTAAAATCCTTTGCAAAATGCAGCCTTGCTAACGCCCTATCCATAAAGTCATATTCAGTATTAATGAAACGCAAAAAATGTATATGTTTGCTTAGAATCTTGCTGTATTCCTTTGCTAGATATAAAAGCCGCTCTTCTATCTTGTCCTGTAAAATGTGAATGTGAGATTCTATAGATTCTAAACTCAAAGGCACAATGTAGAAAAAGCCATGCATTGAGCGACCAATCACTCGTGCATGTAAGACATTTGCATAGCCAGCACGCACTAAAAGCGTTGCATTATCTTCAAAAAAGTGGATTTGCTTATCGACCAGATATTCTTGCAAATTGCTTGTATGTAGAATGCTATATAGCCTTTCTTGCTTTTCTTTATGCTTATTCTCAAGGGCTTTATATAGGGTGTTTAGCTCACTATCTGCTTCTTTATTTAAATAGCTTTGTGGTGATGTGCTATTTTGCTTAGAAGTAAATACAAAAAATGCTAACAAAGAAGTAATCTCACTTGGGAAAACAAACTTATTGATATATTCTTTTAAATACTCATTGTCTATATCATCTCTTTTTGCAAAATCATAGAAAAACTTTATCATACATAAACATTGAAAAATATCATAAAGTCGCAATACCCCGCCTTTTGCGAGACTTAGAATCTCATTATTAAGCAAACCAACTTTTGGTAACTTTAAAGATTCTATATTGCTATAAGTATCAAGGGCTTGTATCAATGCCTTTAGCTTTTCATGTGAGGGGATATGGAGTATATGAGAGAGCGTTTTATCATCTTTTAATAGAATCTCGTTTTCATTTATAAGGGCTTTATTTGTATTTATCTGCCTTGAGAAATAAGCACTAAAAGTGTCTAAAAAGCCTTGTAAGCCAAGCTTTGTGAAATTTTGCTTAAGAATCTTTAATACATTAGAATCTGTTGTATTTTGGAGATTCTGTATAGTGGCTTTTGTGAGGGCTTTAGGCTTAATTTCTGTTTGTTTTTTCTTTTTACTCATATTTGCTTCTTTTAGTCGTTAATGAAGTCAGAATCATAGGTCGTTACATGCTGCGTGCATGAGAGAATAGGCACATTTAAACCTTTCACATTTGGGTCTTTTGTGGAATCTTTGCCAGAAAATGTGCCTAATTCCTCAAAATACACAAAGTTTGATTTATGCACATGCACTTCTGTGTTGTCCTGCATACAAACAAGTGTTTCATTGTTGTAAAAAGCTTGTTTAAATTCTATAGTTTTTGCTTGTATAATGCTTTGCTTTTGTGCATGGCTAATCACACCGCAAGCACAACAAAACGCTATGATTGCAATGCTATATTTAACCCCCTTTTTTACGCTTTCTATTTGATATAAAACTACACAAAACAGCACAAAGCTAAACAATACGCTAATAATAATCACAATGAAATCAAATGCATTTTGCACAAAAACCCCTAATTTGACTTAGCTTAGTAAAGGCGAAATTATAGCATTAAAAATAAAATGACTTTTGATTTGGGTGTAAATCTAAAAACACTTAGAATCTGTCTAGATTCTAATATTTAATCCTATTTAGATTCTAACTACACCCCTATTTATTGCACCAATCCTTAAATAATACACACCAACACCTATAATCAAAAAAAGCCAAAATGGCAACATTTGTGCGATAAGATCCAGACTATACGCGCTATCAATACCATAATTTGCTTGTTGCAAATACAGCTTCATAAAATATGAAATAGGCAATATTTGACTCCAAAATGACGCAAAGACTTCCATGCTATTTTGTGGATAGGTAATACCTGCAAATGCAAGAGATGGAGCGGTATAAGCGGCTATTACACTGATTGTTTTGGAAGTGTGTTTAAGGATTGATTGAAAGCATATGACAATGCTAGATATTGCCCCAGCAAATACCCCTAATCCAAGCAGGACGATATACATATTCCCCTCTCTAGGATAGCCCAAAGCCCCAAAAACAGCAAGCATAATAATACCCCAAAAGAGTGCTACACCAATGTTTAACGCAAATTTTAATAGCAGAGATTTTATACTTTTTGGCGTAGTATTAATGAGATTTAGCATACCAACCGCCACTAGAATCTGCCACATACAAGGCAACATAATCGTAAGCAGAAATTGTGCGTAATCATTGCGTGGATTAAAGAGGGCTTCAATCTTTGGGATAATAGGCATAGCCTTTGCTTTTGCGATATTCATATTTGCATCTTTTGCAAGATTCTTACCAACAGAGCTTATTGCATTAAAAGTCGTTAGGGCTTGTAGCATCGCACTATTTATTGCCTTGCCGATAAGCACAAATTGTGCATTATAATAAATGCCAATATTTACCCCTACACCTTTTCTAATGTGTGCTTGAAAATTATTTGGAATCACAACGATTCCATAAATCTTTCCTTGATTGAGATCGAGTTTTGCTTCATGTAGCGAGTTATATTGCTTTGCAATCTGTGTAGCCGGTGCGGATTCTATATAGAATTGCAAATCACGACTAAGTGAGCTTTTATCATTATCAACAACGCCAATAGGTAAATCTGTGGGTATGCTATGAAAGAAAATGCTATATGCAAGTATGCCTAAAAATGGCGGCAACACAAGCCATACAATGCAAAACATGCGATATTGCTTTATCAGATTTAAATATTTCATATCTCCCTCAAGTCCTTAAAATCACACATTATACACTATGGATTTTAATATATGACTTAATCTCTTGAAATCGCAAACATGAAAGTGAATCCATTATTTTTTCGGCGAAATTTCGCTCTCATTCCTACCTTGCAATGCTGCAAAATATCTGGCTTTTCTATGTATAGTGTAAGCGTTTTAATCTTTTTAAATGTCTTAAAACAAGTAGCGGCAATATCGTTTAATGCTTCCTCAAGTAAGCCATATTGCTTTGTTTGCACACATTCTATTATTGTATTTGCTACCCTCGCATAATCTAAATAATCTTTAGAATCTTTGTAGCGATACTTTATCTTTGCTGATATATTTATCTTTTGTGGTTTTTGTCTTTCTTCAGGTAAGATTCCAATGATTGCCTCAAAGCTTAAATCCTTAATCAAAATACACATTTTCATAATTTGTATATGTCCTTATTCAAAATGTTTTTAATATATAGAATCAATGTTAATTTTTAGAAACTGCGTTTAACTTAAAACTTTTATAAATAAACAATAGCTGTGTTCTTTAATTAAAACCTAATACTTTTACATCTTTTCGCATTCTCTCATTTACCCTTGATTTGTTTTTTTTTTTTTGTAGAATGCCAACTTCATTACAAATTTTAAGGAGAAATCATGAGATTTAAAAAGAGTATAAAGACAAGTGTTTTATCATTGGCACTTATTTCTAGTATGGCTTATGCCGATGGATTAAAAGAGGAAAAAAGTGGTGGTTTTGTTGGTTTGCAGGCTGGGACTTCGCTTTTGCAACAGAAAAATGAGTATCATTGGACAAGTAACAGGAACACTTATAGATATAGCTATACAACTGCAGCGTATGGTGTGCTTGGTGGTTATGAGTATTGGTTTAGTAATAGTTTAGGTGCGCGTGGTTATGCACTCTTTAGTGGGGCTAATTTCTATGTTATGCAATTTGGCGTTGGTGCCGATGTGATATACAACATTACAAATGTTGCTGATGGGAATCTAGGCGTTATAGCTGGTTTGCAAGTGGGTGGTGTGTATTGGCTAAACTCATGGTATTGGTGGGGTAGCTCTAGTAATCAAAACTCACTAGCGTTTGATATGGCATTAAATATTGGTGTGCGTTGGACTCAAAATGAGCATGTGATAGAGTTGCTTGGCAAGATTCCATTTATAGAAGCACATACTGGCACATATCTTTATAGTGATGGCGATAAAAACGAATATTATTCAAAAGAGACTTTCTCATTTGTTGCGCGTTATATGTATAGATTCTAAGATTATCATCAAACTCTGCTTTACTGCCATATTGTCATGGCATTTATCCTTACTTAATTATTGCGTTGTTGTTTTTGTTAGATTATCAACGCAAGCTTTCCTTATCAAACAATAAAATGGCATAATAAACCTGCATTGCAATATACAATATTATAGTGCATAAAATACACAAAATACATATTTACAATGCTTTTATGCTATAAAAAAGACAACTTTTTGTTTTTTTGTGTATGATATTTACGCTTACTTGTTTATCACAATATAAAAGGCTACTCAATGACGAAACTAGGAATCAACGCAAAGGTATCTATCAGCACGACTTTAATGGTGCTTGTGAGTTTTAGCATTTTGGCGTGGTTTGTGTATTTTAACGCACAAAAAACCATTACACTCATTGAGTATGAGACGCAAGAAAAGCAAGTAACGCAACTAGAAAATCTCATAGATGTCTATATTGATGAGAAAAAACGCCTTATTAATAAACTTGCAAAAGAAGCCCTTGCAAGTGGCTTAAATGAATCTCAAATGACACAAAATCTCCGCCTTATCCAAGAATCAGGGGATTTTAATCTTACTTATATCGGTATAGAATCTAGCGGGAGAATGCTATGGGGCAATGGCAAACACCAATACCCACAAGATGGCTATGACCCCCGCACACAAAGTTGGTATCAAATCCCCAAAAATTCACTCAAAGATGAGGTGCTAAGTGAGCCGTGGATACAAAACTCATATAAGATTCCAGTTTTTGGCTTTGCCTCTCCGCTGATTGAAAATGGCAAATTCATCGGTGTGGCTAGTAGCGATATTGCCCTAAAATCGCTCAATGCCTATATCCACGCACAAGATGAGAATACAAACGAACAGGAGATTATCATCATAGACAAAAATGGCAATTATGTTAGCCATAATGATGAGAGTAAGATTTTGCAAAGTGATGAGTTGGCTCAAGCGATAAAAAGTAGCTTTAATGCGGACACACCGACTTTTAAACTAGATTCTAATATCGCAACTTGTAAGGTAGAATCTCAAACGCAATGGCTGCTTTGCTCCATTATCCCAGAATCTCGCATTGCCGATAAGCTTAGTCAAAACAACAAACCTATTTTCATTATGCTAGGCATTTTTGCCTTTATTCTTGTGGTGGCATTGTATGTGATTTTGGCGTATTTGCTAAAGCCCATTAGACGCATTAAAAAGAGTTTGCTAGAGTTTTTTGACTTTTTAAATCACAAGCAAAAAAGTGTGAATCCTTTGAAACTCCGCAGTGGCGATGAGTTTCAAGAAATGGCAGAAGCGATCAATGAAAATGTAGAGACAATCCAGCATAATCTCTTAAAGGATACAAAGAGTTTGCAGGAATTTTTCCAAGCGGTTGAGAATATCAAGCAGGGGCATTTGCATTTGCAGATACAGACAAATGCGAATAATCCGCAGCTAACGCAACTTGGCGTGCTGTTTAATGAAATGCTAACTTCCCTTGATGAGAATGTCTCGCGTGTGCTTGTGATTTTGAAGCGATATGCAGACAATGACTTTCAAAAGCAAGAGAGTGGGTCAGCACAGAATCTGCAAGGCGAACTTCAAGCGATGAATGAAGGTGTGGGGCATTTGGGCGAAGAGATACGCAAAATGCTTTTTACTAGCCTTGATTTTGCAAAATCGCTAAATCTTAAGGCAAAAGAGCTAGAAGATTCTGTAATGGCGATGAGTGAAAGCACACAGAAGCAAAGTAAGTCGCTAGAAGAGACGGCAAATGCGGTAAGAGAGATTACAGAATCTATGCAGGGTGTTGATAGTAAGGCGCAAGAAGTGGTGCAGCAGGGCGATGATATTAAAAAGATTCTAGGATTTATCGCAGAGATTGCCGACCAGACTAACTTACTTGCTTTGAATGCGGCGATTGAAGCGGCAAGGGCAGGGGAGCACGGGCGGGGCTTTGCAGTCGTAGCTGATGAAGTGAGAAACTTGGCTGAACGCACACAAAAAAGCCTTGGCGAGATAGGGGCAAGTGTGAATTTGCTTGTGCAAAGTATCAATGATATGGGCGAGGCAATTAAGGTGCAAATGGAGGGTATTGAGCATATCAATGAAAGCATTGTTGAGCTAGAAGAGATAACAAATCACAACACCCAAACCGCACATAAGACGCAAGAGATTAGCCTAGGTGTAGAGCATATCGCACAAGATATTTTACAAGATGCAAATATGAAGAAGTTTTAGGGCTTTGTTTTGCAATGTCATTTTTGTGGGATAAATTTTGTGTTTAGAATCTTTGTATTAAGACTAGATTCTAAGAAATTTAAGTTTGTAGAAATGTTAAGAGTTGTTTGTAAAATCAATGCCATAAAACTTACAAAATGACTATAGCCACCGCATAAGAAGTAGTATCAAATTCTTACAAAATCTATCAAAGGTGAGATTAAGATTAGATTTTATTGCTTATACATATTTTTTTACAAACAAAATTCTATGATCTTATTGAATCTTATTTATAAAGCCTATATCAATTTTTAAGTAAATCTCTACAAAGTGGAATAAATCTGCAATAGGATTAAAAGATTTAACAATGAGATTTTAGGCTTCTTATTTTTTATCAAAATAAAATCTTTGTTATATTTAGCTACAACTTAACGCCTATATATCCCCATCTACATTGCTCCCAAATATACTATCAAATTCTACGCCACCATCTGTTATCATCATCAAATAGCGTGAAAATAGCTCATTTACACGCATTTTTAAGAATCCTAACCGAGCATTACTTGTGTGAATACTATATATCGTGCCACCGCCATTTATATCATAGATATGTGCGTGATGTTTCCGTATGTATGCCTCATAGCTATCGCGGAGTTTGAGCCACGCTCTTTGCTCTTCTAGCAGTGTGTCTTGCCCTTTTTGCCCCTTTTTTATATTTTGAATATTGGGCTCGTGGGAGAAAGCCCCTGTTGGTGTGGTTTTGTTTTGCTTTTTTACTTCAGCGCGGTAGAGTTTGTAGTATTTGTTTAAAAGCTTGTCATACTCATCATAGCCATAATTAAGTGAAGCTAAAATGCCTTGTGTTGAGCCTAGCACTTCGCCTAAGTTATTCACTTCACAATCAATCCGTGCTACTTCAAATTTATAGATTTGCTCTATCTTACTTAAATCCTTGAAATTATCTTTAAAGACTTCCTTATTGCATTCTTTGTTGATATACTCTTGCTTGTCTTTGCTTACATTATATTCCTTAAACAACTTTTGCAAGCTCTCATTAGCAAAAGCTATATTTGCAAATATTGCAAACGCTAAAATCTTGATTTTTGTTCCTGTTGTGCTAACTTTAAATAACCTTGTAAAAATATTCATAATGCCACCTTGATTTGTTTATTTTGCAAACAGAGATTCTGTTATATAAACATTACGATTAAAACTGATATGTGTGATTTTGCATGAAAACTCAAAAATATTTGTGAATTTTTCACGGAATACTTAATTTAGAAAAACAAAACCTAAAACTTCTCCCATTCTGTATGCTCTTTGCTTTTATCCATGATGCTTATACCCATACCCTCCAAAGTCTCTCGAATAGAATCTGCTTTTACAAAGTCTTTTGCTGCCTTTGCTTCTAGTCGCTCTTTTATGAGAGTTTCAATCTTTAGCTTTTCTTCATCGCTTACACCAAGCTGAAAATATTCGCTATAACTTAAAGTCCCAAGTCCTAGCACAAAGTCGATTAATGCTAGATTTGCCTTTGCTTTTATCTTGTAGGCTTTATCTTTTGGTTGTGTATCAAGGTGATCGTTTGCCTCTTTTATAAACTCTTCAATCACACTCAAAGCAAGTGAGATATTTAAATCATCGCTAAGAGATTCTAAAAACTTTTCACTAAAATCTTTTGTAGCTTGTTTTAGAATCTCACTCATATAAGGCTTAAAAAACTCTTCCCATTCATTTGCTTTTATAGAATCTCTAGATTCTATGTCATTAGAAAATGGTAAAAATTTAGGTATAGAATCTTTTTCATAATCAAGCCTTTTTTTAAGTCGGTATAATTTATCAAGCCTTTTTTTTGATTGCAATAAATCTTCTTCATTAAAATGCAGTGGGCTTCTGTAATGTGTGCCTATGAGATAGTTACGCAGTATTTCGCCATGATATACCTTTAATGCGTCTTTTATAAAAAAGCTATTTCCTAGACTCTTACTCATTTTCTCACCATTAATGGTAACAAAGCCATTATGTAGCCAATATTTCGCAAGTTCCTTATTATGCAAACAGCGAGTTTGTGAGGCTTCATTCTCATGATGTGGGAAGAATAAATCCTGCCCACCAGCATGTATATCAATGCAAAATTCTTTATCTTTATGTGCTAATACAGAATCAATCATAGCAGAACATTCAATATGCCAGCCGGGTCTGCCTTTGCCTAGTATGCTTTCATAGCCTATATCATTTTCTCCCTTGTATGCTTTCCATAATACAAAGTCTCTTTGATCCCTCTTGCCCTCTTCTATCTCAACTCTATGCACAGAATCTGTATCATCTAAATGCTTACTTAATGTGCCATAACTCTTATCTTTACTCACTTCAAGGCAAATATCTCCATTAGGCAAACGATAGGCTATATCTTTTTGCAATAAGGATTCTATAAAATTTGACATAGATTCTAAAAACTCTGTTGCACGAGGCTCAAAGTGGGCTCTTCTCACATTTAAAGATTCCATATCTTGCAGGTATTTGTCTATATAGTGCTTTGCTAGTTCATTGAGTGGAGTTTTAGTTTGAAAGGATTTATTAATCAGCTTATCATCAATATCTGTGAAGTTTTTAGCGACTATGACTTTATAGCCCTTTGTCTCTAAGAATCTTGCGAGTAAATCAAAGCTAATAGCACTTCTAGCATGTCCTAAATGTGCGTCATCATAGACCGTCGGACCGCATATATACATGCGTATTTCATTTGAGTTAAGCGGAACAAGATCTATTTTATCCCTATGTTTTGAATCATAAACTTTCATTGTCTTCCTTAGTGTTATGTAATGTGAAAAAATTGCTTGAAAATTTGTAATATACTAAATGTTACGCCAAGTGCTAAAAGTAGGTAAAAGGCGTATTTTTTATGCGAGATTATAGCTAAAAAATTGTGAATCCCAAATGCTTTTATATTGAAAACAAAAAGCACAACACCACCGATACTCCCAGCCAGTGCGACTATAAAATAACGCAATTCCCAAAGTATGCCATCTGTAATACTAAAATATCGCATGAAAAAAATAAAGATTCCAGAAAGCAGCGTGCCAACTGCAAGTGCGATGACAGAGTATTTTGCCGCTTTTGCTTGTTGCTTTTTCGCATACAGCCAGAGGGAGAAAATCCGCGTTAAGCCAAAGGCTAAGAGTCCTGCCATATAGCCGATAAACGCCCATGCAACTTGCAGGGTATCTTCTCTTACAAAGTTTTTTCGCTCAAACAAAAGCCATACGATTTCATTACTTAACATAATGCCACCAAGCGTGCAAATAGAAAGCGTTATGAGTAGAAACCAAAAAGCTGTTTTTAGATTCTGCAAAGCTATCTTTTCATCTTTTCGCTCAATCGCCTTTGCAATGGTTGGGAATAATGCACTAGAGATAGCAATAGCAAAGATGGCTAAAGGTAGCTGAAAGATTCTATTTGCAAAGTTTAGTGTGCTGACACCCCCATCTGAATTTGGCAAAAGTGTGATAAGACTAGAGTCAATAATAGCAATAATTTGTGCGGTAGAAGCCCCAAGCATAGCGGGGAAAAAGGCTTTAAAAAAGGCTTTAATGTCAGCAAGTAAGCGTAAGACATTATGTTTTGCTTTTGTATAGAATCTTGAGTCTTGCGTTGTCTCTTTGGTGATTTTGCGGGAGTTTGATATTGAAACTGCGTCATTACCCTTTAGGTAACTCCTTGTTTCAATATCTGCACAACCCACAAAATCACTCAAAGATACTTCCGCAGAATTTTTATCTATGCTTTTTTTAGATTCTAGTTTCTGTTTAGAATCTAGATTGTTTGCGGTATTTAAGGCGGAATTAGATTCTATATGAGATATTTCGCTACGCTCAACATGACAAGCAATAGAATCTTTACTCCCAAATCTTATCCCCCTAAAACTTATAGTCATATTAGAATCTCTATACCACTTTTTGAGTGAAAGCATACCAATATATTGCAATCTCCATAATCCCGCCCTATAAAGCGGATAAAAATGAATGAGTATTTGACACACACCGCCAATAAGGACTGCATAGCTTAATATATACACTGCTTCAAAAAGCTCTTTTTCAGTTAAGCTCGTTTGAAACTGATAAGGCAGCATAGCCACAATCATAGCAATATTTAAAAGTGCGGTATTATAGGCATTGACCCAAAAGATATTTTTATATTGCAGTAGTGTGCTTAGATAAGTTACAATAAAGATTAATATAAGATACCAAAAGTGGATACGCACAAGCGGCATAGCAAGATTAATTCTCTCTTCATCATAACCTAATGCTAGAATCTTTGTAATAAAAGGGGCAAACCACATAACAAGCATGCTTAAAATGAGAATGAAAAAAAGAAAAATCCAAAAAATACTCACACTAAATGCCCCCTTTTTCTTCGCACTAAGAAAAAATGGCAAAAAGCTTTGCACAAAAGCCCCCTCACTCACAACACGCCGAAACATATTTGGAAACTTAAAGGCAATAAAGAAAATATCGCTATAAATGCTTGTTCCAAGCACTGCTGCTTGAATGGCATCACGCAAAAATCCAAATACACGAGAACACAAGATTCCAGAAGCATTGGTAAGAAAAAATCGTTTAAGCTTGTTTTGTTTTCTATTTAATTGTTTGTTATTATCTATCGTTTTAATGTTTTCGCTTGAATGTTTTTCTAACATTTTTTATACTCTTTACAAAAATATAGTAGAATATGCAATATTTTTTGGGATAACTATTGTAACAAACAAAATTTGATTTTAAGGTTAAGGCAATGACTTTTTTTGCGAAAAAGAAACTCAAAGGTGTGCGTGATTGGGTTAGAGAGCTTACGCAGTTTTGTGCTGATTCTGAATTGAGTTTTAATGATTGTAATTTTCATGTTGCACATACACATACAATGTTAAAAAAAGATGATAAAGTTTTAGCCCCAACCTTTTTTAAAGAAACCTATAATCAAACAAGTGATGAAATCTATCAAACATTTGATATTGAAATCACACCAAAAGAATATGATTTTTCAAAGTTAAATTTTGCTTTTAGTTATCGCCATTTAGAAGCTGTTTTAATCTTAAAGGAAGGCTTTTTTGTCGATGATAGGGAGCAATATAAGGCTCAACTCGCTGACTATATCACCGCATTTCTTATACAAAAAGACATTATTATTACAAGCGTAGAGCAGATAAAAATGCGTGTGGATAAGATTATAAGTGAAAATTTTACGCCACCATGCACGATTATGGAAGAGAAAAGATTTATATTCTTACGCTCAAAAGCAGATATTAAAAAACAAGGCTTTACAAATCTTTTAGAAGAGAAATGGTGTAGAGAAAATTATAAAAGTCCCATGCCAAACGCACTTTATGCGGTTGCAGAGGGCGATCCTATCGGCTTTTTCTTAAAAGATTCCATACCTACTTCTGGCAGAAACTTGCAAGGTGAATTTATAGATATGAAAAATTTGCATTTAAATACACCAAAACATGAAGATGGCAAGGGAGATTCTAAAGAGTTTGAAAGCGGGACATTTAGGTATAAAGCCCCGCCTGAAGCTGGTAATGGCATAAGAAAAGTAGAAGAAGGTCAAGTTGTTAAATACGAAGCAGATGGACATGGTATTGTAGAGTTTGCAGAGACTGGATTAAGGCTTATTGATATAGGCACTTTTCAGCAAGTTGGTCGCACAAATAGTATTTTGGGCGGTGTTGAAAAGATGGCAGAAGTAGATATTGACTGCCCAGATAAGACAAAAGATGCGGTGCAAAATGGTGCGATTATTGAAGCTGAAGTGGTAAATATCAAAGGCACGGTTGGCGAAAAAGTCATCATTAAAGCAAAAAAACTGACAATTAATGGGCAAACCCATCAAAGTGCAGTTATGTATGCCGATGAAGCAAGTATCAATATCCATAAGGGAATCTTATATGCAAAAGAAGCTGATATTGATAAGCTAGAGAGTGGCAAGGTCTATGGTGGAAGCATTAATGTGCTTGATGCACAAGGTGCAAAGATTGTAGGCGATAGCATTGTGGTATCTAACCTGCATTCTAATACGCATATTAAATTTTGTGAGAAACTTCATCTAAAAGCGATTAATGGCAATGAAAATCAAATCAGCTTTGATATTTTTGCTAATTTTGAGAATAGAGAAAAACTCTCAAGTATCATTCATCTAGACTCACTTCTAAAAGATGATATTAACGCACGCGTAGCGTTTTGCAGGGCATTAGCAGATAAAACACAAAAGCTAAAACCTATCATTGATAATCTAAAACCTGTTATTGACAGAAGTAAGAAGGAAGGCTTTGAGCTTGATGCAGAGACGAAGAAAACGCTAGGATTCTATGTGCTTTTATTGCGACAAATAAAAGAGCAAAAAGATATGGCAACACAGCTACAAAAGCTACGCACCGAAAACACACAAAAAGGCAAAATGATAGAAAAAATGCTAGGCATTGCAAAACTCACGACAGAATCAAGCTGGAAAGATAGCAATCAAATCATTTTAACACGACATTTCCCACCAGCAACGAACAAAATTTTTCCTCAAGATTCTGAAATGTTTGAAGTCGCCATTAATGATGATGGCACAATGGAGAAGATTGGGCAGTAAAAGGAATGTTATAGCCTTTACTTGTAAGAATTCAAATGCATTTAAATTTTAACTCCTTTTTGCTTGACACTTAAACCTTATTAGCTTATTAATTTTCTAATTATATAGAATCTAATCCCATCCCCCATTTTTTTAGTTAGCATAACCGCACATTACTTGTTGCAAAAAAATATGAAAAATTCAATACAGAATCTATCCCAACACAATCCTAAGATAGGATGTAATATGCACTCGTTTTACCACATATCCCAACTATAGCTAAAGCACATTGCATGTAAATTTTACATTCATGCTAAGTTTTAATGGAACAACAAAAGATTCCATAAGACTTTTTATATTGATTTTAGAATCCACATTGCCTTGACTTGTAAAATCATTTGCATTATGACCTAGTATTTTTCTATCCACCGCATACATTGGATTGTCATAGAGTGAAATGTTTAGAAATGACATATTTGCAATATTGCATTTTGCATTGAGATTCTTGCTGTATTCATCTTTTAGCATATTTGCTTGTTTTATGATTTGCTCTCTTAGTGCAATTTTCTGTGTCTCTTGGAGTGAATCCGACAAAACAAATTTAAACGCATGATTTCTAAAATCTAGCCATTCATCTTGATATACAACCTTTTTTATTTGCGATACAAACTCTTCATATTGCTTATAAGTTTCTTCTTTCATTTTGCATTTTATGTTGAAAGAGATGCTATATCCAGCCTTCATTTCATTTTTGTCATCATAGGTTTCAGTTGGTCCAAAAGTATAAGGGCTATATTTACAAATATCCTTGTTTGCTTGGGCTAGAGTGATTATGGAATCTAGCTTTTTTGTGATATGCTCTCTTTGTGATTCTGTAAGTGTGGGGGTATTTTTTAGAATCTTGCTTTCTACTATGCTAAGCTCCATTTGCAATAAATCTGGCTTAATGTCCTTTGAAGTTTCAATAGATTGTGAGATTTCTATGTGATTATTTTGTGTTGCTTCTACCACATTTTTATGTGTAAATTTCTGCACCACAAAAATATCAAAGGCAATGCCACCCGCAAATAAACACAGCACAATGCACGCAACGCCGATAAATTTAACCCAACGCATATAAATCCTTTCTATACAAAATACCTTAATTATAAAAGCTATATTTCAAGTTTTAGCTATTTGTATTATTTAGATTCTAAAACGAATATAAAAATGAGATTTGATACACATTTTACATAGACGAACTTTTGCTTTTACAAAGGGTTTTTACAATACCGCAAACATTTCAACGATTAGGAGATCATGATGAAGAAAGTTTTTTCAGTAGTGCTTGCAGGAGCATTATTCCAAGTGGCGTTTGCAGAGACACAAACACAAAATAGCGAACAAGTAGCACAAGATTCTGCCCCACAAGAAGTAGCAGTAGCACCTGCAAAAAAAGAGAATAAACTAAAAGATTTAGTAACAAATGCAAAAGTTAGTGGCTTTGGCTTTGCGAGATTCTTTACTATTAATGGATTTGATAATATTGGACAAAATGGGCAAAGTCAGCAGTATAGAATAAAGCTTGATGTAACAAGTGGTAAGATATATGGCTTTAGTGCGACTGCCGGTCTTTTCTTCTCTCAAGGATCAAGCACACCAGATGTAGGAAGCAACACAAATGGTGCTGTGCAAGGTGGTCGTGGGACTGCATTTACAAATAACTTTTCAGATAGATTCAATATCTCACAAATATTTGCAAGTAAAGAATTTGATATAGGTTCTTTTAGCACAAAGATTGATGCAGGAAAGATGAATATCTCTTCTCCACTGAGTGATAATAAAGTGGATTTAGGCACAGGCTTTGTGGCTAATGCAAAGCAAAAAATAGATGGTGGTAGCATTAAATACCACGCTTCATTCTATGATAGCTGGAGTGGCGATCATGTAGGATATAATATCCGCACAAGATTATCAAGCAACGATCATACTTCAGCCGCAGGTGTTGGCATAGGTAATAATCTCACATTGCTTGGTATGGGTGGTAATGTGATGAATAAGGCTTTAGATTTTAATGTCTATGCAGGAAATATCTATGGTTTTATGGACTTTTTGCTTTATGGTGAGGCAAAGTATGGCATGAAGCTGGGTGATTCTATGAAGCTTTCAATCCTTGCACAAACAAGCATGGCGGCATTAAATGGTAAGCCCCATCTTTATCTTGGATTAGATGGAAAAAGCATAGATAGAGTATTTGATACGGAATTGGCAAATGCAGCAAAATTTCGCGGACTTTATAATATTCAAGCAAAACTTGCTATTGATAAATTCTCTCTAAAAGCTGGATATCTAGGAAGCTTTGGCGATGGCTATGGCACACTTTTAGACTATAAGGGTGGCATTGATACCGCAGGAAAAATATGGAATGGCAACCTTACAGCAACCTATGAGGGCTTAGGTATGCTAGGGTCTGGTAGCTTTAAAAACTCAAGTATCAATGTCGCCTATATAGCAGCTGAATATGGCTTTAAGATTCCATTAAAAGTGGGACTTGATGTAGCGTATGTATTTGGTAATACTTATATGCCTATGCTTAAAGTTTCTCCTCATAATTCCGCAATAGACCATACACCTAATGCACTTGATAAGAAATTTATCAAAAATGCAAGTTTTGTAGAGATTACACCACATATTACCTATAAGTTTTTTGATAAGCTAGAACTTTCTTTCCTAGCAGCGACATTGGCAGGTGATATAGATTTCTTTAAGACTAGAACAGAATTAAAATATACTTTCTAGACATTTTCTCCTTTTTCATATACTCTTTTTTGTGCAACACTTAGTGTGTTGTGTGATTTTTCATATTGCTAGATAATAAGTTTTATGAATAATTCATTTTTTTTACTTTTTTTACAACTTATATATTTCTTTGCCACTCTCGAATAAAGCTATTTTATTGTTTACACCTAAAATAGCTTAAGCTAGAGGGGTTTGTATCCCACCAAGCCAAGACTATCTTGTTAGACTGCAAGTAAAACCTTATGTAAAATATATTTACCGCCATCAATCGCACGAGCGAAACTTTTGTTTATACTTGCAAAAAAAATGAAAATAAACATGAAAAATAAAACCAGCTTTTGATTGTTGATAATCTTAATGGTTCCTTATAGTAGGGATTAGTCATAAAAAGCATGAAATCATTCAAATATTTTCACAGGATAAAGCTTGAATGCAAAATCTTGTTTTCCTTAAAGCATAATCCCACTACGCATATGCTAATAATGGGGCTTATGCTTTATTGCGTAAAACTGCTTAAAACATAAGCGACACCTTTTATTGTATTTACTTTTTTAATTGAAATATAGGGGCTTGTTTTATTTGGGATTTTGTGGTATGATTTGAGTGGGTGTTGATAGAATCTTATCTAAGCAAATCTTAGCTCATAACTAAGGCGACTTGCGGGTTTATACCTTAAGTGTTCAATGCTCTTTATTTTTTTTAACAATTTATTAAACTTCTCATCATCTAAGATTCCACGCTCAAAATACATCGTTTTAAAACCTAATTCGTTTTGCCCTTTTCTTATCTGTTCTATAATGACATAAAATTCGCTATCTAACTGATTTGCACTTACGCTAACACTTTCTTGTCTTTTGCCCTTGCTTACGCCTTTATGCGTTGCATTATCCGCATAATCTTGATATTTCGCAATATCATCAAGTGTAACAGGCTTTTGTCCGCTAAGTTTAACTAGATTGGAATCTATTCCGTGCCGATTAAGCGTGTGGATTACATCGCTTGGGTCTATGCTTCTGCGGACATCTTGGGGATATTTAAAGCCTAGAACTTTTGCGGTATTCTCATCAAGTTGATTTATCGCAAAGCGTTTATTTTTAGCTAGTGCATAGGCTAGAGTGTCAGCATTTAAGTTTTCTTTACCGATAAGATTCATTTTGCTACCATATTTAACACTAGAATCTATATTTTCAAGTACTTTAATCAAATTTTTATCATTTTTTCTTGCTTCCATTCTACGCATTATAGCGTATTTTCCACTCATTACCGCCTTACTTCCTACCGCCCCACCTAAGAATCCAGCGGCAAACTTAGCAGGATTAAATCCTACAATGTTTCCATTCTCATCAGTTTCAATTCCTGCTACACTGCCACTTAAGACTCCAGCTCCTAAATGTTGTGGATTAGAATACATAATATTAGGGCTATTTTCATTAAAATATTTATGTGTAGATTCTTTATTTTTTGGTTTAGTCTTAGTGATATTGCCTTTTGTATCTGTATAACTTCCTTTATTGTCAATATGCTTTATTTGGTTAGAATCAAATGCTACTATTTCTCTATCATTAAACAATATGCCATCATATCCTGCTTTTTTATAAAATTGTTGCAATGGATAGATTCTAGCTGTTTGATACATTCTTCCATAACCGCCATATACACCATAGTGTCCGCCCACTACTTCCTGTAATTTCTCATTCTCTCTTGCAGCGGCTAGGATATAAAGCTCGGTTTCATTTTTAAAAAATTCTTTTTCAAACCCAGCTTCATATAATGTGGGCGAATCTTTTTTTAAGAGAGAATCAAGCTCTTTTAACTCTTGCAAACTCTCATCTAAATTAGGATTATGTTTTAAATCTGCCTCGTAAGCTCTTATGCTCTCATGCAAATTTTCCTTTTTTAGATTATAAAGCGGTGTGCTAAACTCTTTACCACTTTCTATATGCCTTATCTTAACGCTTTCTCTGTCATATTGCAAAAACTCAAAGCCGCTTTCTTTTAACTCTGCTTTTGCTTGTTTTAGATTTTCTATTGCCCTTAATCCCCTTTCTTTATCTTTTTTAGTGAATTTAAAAATTTTATCAATCTCTTTTATTTTTTCTTGTGTAAGCTCTTTTTCCATAATAAAGGGCTTTTTGATATTTAAAAATACTTCATATATAAAGTTTCCTTCATCATCATCTGCATAGTTTTTAGCAAGGTTTTTATCATTGGAAAACCAATTGCCTATGCTAAAATTAGAAACTGAATTATCTTTAGTATTAAAGACTTCAAAAGGTTTTTTAAGTTCTTTATTATGCAATCTTTTCATACTGCTTAGTGTTGTGCCATGATAAAACACTTTAGGCAGTCCATTTTCATCTTTTGTTAAAGGGCTAGAATCTTTATGCCATTCTAGTAAATCTTTTGCCTTTTTCTCATCGTAATTAAACTTTTGCATGGTAGATTCTAGTGTTTGTTGTGGTATAATGTCGGTGTCAATCTTGTTGGCTGAATATTGCGAGGTCTGTAAAAGCTTTTGCGAGATAGAATTGAAGTTTGGAGATTGATAAATAAAACTACCGCCTTTTTCTAGTTTATTATTAAGGTTTCTCGTTTCTTTAATTCCGTTACTAATACTTACTAAATATTCCCCATTATCAAAACTAACATTTACGAAATAATCATCATTTTTTAAATGCTTAATAAAGAGATATTCCCCCATATCATCACGCATAATCGCTTCAGGTAAATCTAGCACTTCTTTAATCTGCGGTATGTATTTTTCTCTGCCTTGTGATACTAGCTTTTTAAGGCTTCCTAGTTGTAGTTTTATTTCTTTGCCACCTAGAGCTTCTCTAATCTCATCGTTATGCTTTGGCGTGTAACTCTCATCTAAGCTTTTAAGGTTAAATGTTTCAAGCCACTGCTCTTGCACTTCTTGTGTAAGCGTGTGTTCTTTACCTTTTTTGTCTGTAAAGTGAATGTCTTTTGGTGCTTCCTTAACACTAGATATTTCATTTTTCAAACGATATAAAAACTTGGCTTCATAAGTGTTATTTGTATCCTTTATCATTTGTTGTATAAGCTTCAAGGCTGTATCTGTCCCTTTAGCTTTTATTGCATAATCGACTTGAAATCTTGCATTATCTATAAAATCTTTTAGGGCTTCTACTTTGCTTGGTTTATTTTCTTGTGGGGTTTTATTTGGTAATTGATTTTTTAAATCCCTTATTCTTTGTTCTACTAAATCCAACTTATCTAAAAATTCACTATTATGTGCGGGGCTAAAACTATAAGGGCTGTAATCATTGCGATTACTTTGCATAATCTTTTCTAAATGTGCTTTTTCTTTATATGCTGTTTCTAAATCATAGTTTGCAATTTTCTCAATCTCTGCGGCTTTCTCTGTTTCTTGTTGTGTTTTTAATTGTGTCTCTTTTTCTGCGTGCAGTCTGTCTCTTTCTTTATTTAATGCTTCTACTATCTCGCCTGTTTCCTTTCGTATTTTATCCATTTGCTTATAAAATGGCTTTTCTGCTTCCCTTGCTAGAAACTCTGTAGCATTGCTTTTATATACCTCTTCTATATCATGTTTCATATTTGCCAGTATATTTTCTGCATAGTGGTTTCTATCTCTTGGGTTTTCTAGTGAATTTGCCATGTTTAAAAATCTATCTGCTAATCCCTCTTGCTGTTGATTAAAGGTAAATTCATGTCCTTTCATAATCTTTCTTTCATTTGTCATAAATTCTGCATAGCTGTCTATATCTTTGGAATCTGCATTGATTTTTTTTAATAGCTCTTGTTGTCTTGGCTCAAGTAATAAGGCTTCTTTGATAGGCTTTTCAAAATCTGCTAGTTCATCATCTGGGATTTCTATGTATTTTCTGCCATTCTCATTTACTTCGTATGGTTTTGTTTGTGGTGTGTCTTTACTTATTTCTTGCTTTATGCTATCATTGGTTTGCTCTAGTGAATGTGCTTTTGCACCATCGCCTTGTTCTGCTTTTGCGGAAGTGTGGTAGTGAGTTGGCGGCTCCACCGCTAGAGTTTTATGCGGATTAGCCTTATTGTCTTTTGGTCTAATATCCCTATTTGTTAAATGCACGACTTCGCCATCATCTTTTTTAACTCCCATTTTGCCAATTTTCTTATCATTTATCATTTTTGCAATGAGTGCTACATCTTCTCTGTTGTTCTCTAAAAAATGCGTAGGATTATTTTTAATTTGTAAGAATAATTTAAACGCTTCACTTGGCTTTTTAAACATTTCGGGGTGTTTTTGTGCTAATTTTGTTAAATCTGCATGAATTGAAGTTGCAGAAATATCAGCAGCATTTTTTATCCATTGCTCCATATTGGTATTAATAGAAACTTGCGATAAAGGACTTATGTCATTCTCTTTTAATATAAAATTATCGCCAATTATGCTACCATCTGCTTTCGCAACTTCTGGCTTATACTCTAACAACAATTGCTTCTGTGCTTGTGCTTCTTTTATCTCTGCTATATCTGCATATTGGTCTCTGTATGATTCTAGTGTTGCGTTTTCGTTTTTGTCTCTTTGCATTAACTCATCATAAGTTTTTGGCTGTGCTAGCTGCAATTCTTGTTTTTCTATGGCTGTGATGTTGTTTTTATCTGTTGTTATGAAATAGGTTTCATTATTTGCCTCTGCTTTTATTATGCTTTTATTTGGCGTGTGGATTGGGTTATTGTGTGTGAGTTGTTGGGCTAGTTGTTTTAATAACTCTGTGTTTTGCTTTATCTCTTGTGTGGCAACAACTAGATTATTTAATATATCTTGTTGAATGTTTTCTTTATTTGCTTCAAATTGGCTTATTTTTTGTGTGAGTTCTTCATTATACTTTGCTTGTCTCTCCATGTTTTGAATGAGTGGATTACTTGCAATGGCTTCTATCTCGCTTGTATCTTTTGGGGTTAATATCTGTGTATTACCTCTTATTTGGCTCTGTAATTCTTTATCACTTAAAGGTGTGTTTGCCTTGTATTCAAATCTTGGTTTATTCTCTTTATCTTTTATGGGTTTAAAGCCTTTGTCTAAATCTGCTTTATTTAGCACTTTAAGCGTTTCTAGTGTGATTTCACTTGGGTATTTTAAATCTTTTATAGCACTTTGCAAGGCTTTTGTTATGGCTGCATTATCGCCTATGTAAGGGATAAAGGCAAAAAGCTTTTTAAATAATCTATTGGTTAAAAAGACTTTTATTCTGCCCTCTAGTGTTGTGGCTAATGCACCGCTGCCTACTTGGTTTTCTAATGCTTTTGCTTTGCTTATTTCTTGGGCGAATTGATAGCTTTTAGCATAGCTTTTAAAAGTATCGAGTATAGGATAGATTTCAGGGTGCAGTGTAAGCTTTTCTAGATTCTCAATATCGCTTAAAATCTTAGTAAAATCAATTGGGAATGTATCATCATTTAGCTTTACATTTCTGTCTAATGCCCTAAGTATTGTTAGCATTTGTGTGTGTTTTTGCATTCTTGGATTAAAGTTTTTAAATATTGTGTTCTCTAGCCCTTTTATGCTATCACCCCATTGTGTGTCTAGCACTCTTTGTTTCCATTGCTCTATGGTAAGTCTTGAATCTAAGTCTTTTTTATTCATGCCTTTGGTTAGGGCTTTGGCAAATTTGTCATTTAAAGACTCTTTTATTTGTGCGTAGTTTTTATTTGCTTGTTGAAAGTTTGAAAAAAGTTCGTCTGCTTCTTGACGCGTTAATGTTTTTTGGGTAGGATTGTTTGCTGGAGTTGGCGTATTATCAATAGGACTTTGTGCGGACGAAACCACGCCTGAATCTCGTGCTTCTATAGCTTCCGCATTGTTTATTCTTTTTCTTACTTCTCTTAATTTAGTTGTTGGCATTCCTGTTAAAAGAAAGTTTTCATTATCTCTAGCTGTTATTAATACATAAAATTTATTTCTCTTTTCGGCTTGAAAAACTTTTATAAACTCTTTTGTGGGCTGCCCATCTTTATTGATTGTATATGGCTAAATCCATTTAAAAACTCATCTGTGCTTGTTTTATGGTTGGCTTTTTCTTGTTTGTCTATGTCGTCCAGCATATCTTTAATAGATTGCTGAAATAGAGTCTAATTTCTGCGTTGTCTCTTTAGTGCTTTTAGCGGATTACATAGAGAATTAAGCCTCATAGATTCTGTGATTATAACAGCATTATCCCTGTGTTACAAAGCTTGGTTCTTGTGTTTGCATATTAAATGGATTAGCTTGTTGTGGCATAGGGGTGTTACCTATATTGCCTATGTTATCCATATTTGCACCCATGCTATTATTCATTATATTATTATTCATGGGGCTATTTCCCATTAAGTTTTCATTTTGAAAATTTGCATTTTGTTGTGGTATCGCGTTAAATGGATCATTCATACTTTCTGCTTGCATTTCATTTGCCATGTTAAACGGGTTAGCTTGTTGTGGCATGTTTGGAATCTGCTCGTTTTGTGCTGTTTGCTGCAGCATTGATGCAAGCGGGTTATTCTCATTTATTGCGTTTGCGTTATTTGTATTTGTCGCATTCGTTGTTGTTTCTTTCACTGCAGATTCTGCACTCTTAGATTCTGGTTTCACAGAGAGTTTATCTAGCTCTTCTTTATCAAGCTGTCTGCCTTTATCTGCCGCATCAAGCATTTTTTCATATTTTTTCATCTCTTTTGCTTTTGCGATTCTTTTTGCTTCTTCTGCTTCAGCTTGCAAAGTCTCTTCATCTTTGTTTGCCTCTATTTCAGCGGCAAGTTTTGCTTCTCTGTCATTAATGATTTTTTCATATTTTTGACTTAGAGATTCTGTACTTAAGTCATCTTCATACGCCTTTCTTGCTTTATTTGCATCTGCTTTGATAGATTCTATTGTTTTATGTGTCGCACTATCGCCTTTTGGATAAAACTCTAGGGCATTTTGCACAGGCACAATATTATCACCTAATCGCATAAGTGGTGTGCCTTTATCATAAATAATACTTTGGACCTCACCCCTGCCTATACGCGTTTCATCATATTGCTTTGTTTCTGGGTTTAGATTATAGTGTGCTTTGACTTGATAGCTTCCGGGTTCTACAAGATTCCCTTTAGAATCTTTTCCGTCCCAATTAAAGTCAATATAGCCCTGCTGTCCGTCTTTATTAGTGAGAGAAATCGTGCGGACAACTTCATTGTTTGGATTTAGAATCTCAATCACTGGACTACCTTGAGACGCATTAATCTTATTATCAAAATACAGACTAAAATGATTTTCACCACCGCCTAAAACATTTAAGCCCATAATGTCTGTTTCTGCGATTTTACCTATCATAGAAACTGCATTAAGCGTATTTGCCTTTGCGCCTTGTGTTGTGGCATGAGTGTTTTCCTCCATACCCATATTAAGCATTTCAAGCGATTTTTTCATATCTTTTTGAAATTCTTGTAAAGCCTTATTTGTCTCTTGTGAAGCCTTCATGGCTTGAGCGACTTCTTTCATAGTCTTTTTATTTTCTTCTTGCATTTCCACTTGTGTTAATTGTGCGGTTTGCGTGATGATTTTATCAGTTTCCATAGGGGAAGTTGGGTCTTGATTCTTTAATTGCTCCAAAAAGAGTTTCATAAACGCATCTTTGTCTAATCCATTTGCAATTTGTGCGCTTTCTTTTTTCTTTTCTCTTGCGGCTGTTGAGCCTGTTACTTCGCCTAAATCGATTGCCATATTCTATCCTTTGTTATGCAATATCCTTAAATACGCAATGATTTAGCAATTTTTATTCCATTGTGACTATATGTGTTGTTATATAACAAGTTATTTGATTTATTTGCGATTAATCGTCTAATTTAGATTCTAAGTTTTAGATATTTGTCTGCACTAAACATGATAAGAATCTTAAATATAATAATATAATAAACCTCGCTTATAAATTACTTACAAGTAAAGTTTATTAAAGGGGTAAAAAATGAGACTATTAAGAATCTTTCTACTTAGCATTATGATATGCGGGGGCTTAAAGGCTGAAAACATGTTTGCTGGATTTTTACATTTCACTGCAAATTGGCTACAAATAGCTTCCTTTCACTATGGCTTTAGCACAGATTTAAACACAATAGATTCAAATAAAGTAACTAAAGATAGATTTGGCGGAATCATTGGTGCAAGTGTAGGGTGGAATTTCTTTGTAAATGATGAATTTGGTTTAAAGCCTTCTGTATCCATTCCTTTTACTGATTATGAAGTAGGATTTGGAGCAAGGCTTAAATATCTTTATATGGACACTTATGCTCCCACTCACTCTGTGGGCGGAGTGCTATATATCCACCCAGAAGGGCTTACAGGCATAGGCTCAATTATAATTGGTGCTGGAGCAAATTTTAGCCAGACGCATAATCTCAAAGCAAATGGAGCATATATTGAAGTAGGCTTAGGCTTATTAAAAATAAGTCCACTTTTAGTCAATACCGATATTACCTATCGTGCAAATATCTATGGCAAGTCTAATGATTTAGTTTTAGGGACAATCCATAGCTTAAACTTTGTTTGGACTTTTCTCTAAGGTTTATTGGCTATGAAGTCTTAACATTTTAGCATTATAGAATCTTGCATTTTTTATGTTTAGCATAGCAAAATATTTTAAGCCTAGATTCTATAACTTAGATTCTAAAAAAGATATTTCGCACTAATGCTTAAAATGACAAGCTTTAGAATCTAAATTTAAGAATTTGTCTTATCCCTTTTGTTTAATGCTTGTAAAAAGTCTTCATACGCTTTTCCTAGCTCTTTTTCCTTTGTGCTTAACTCTTCGCTTCTTTTGCGTAAAAAGTCCTTGCACTTTGTATTATCATCTGGCATATTTGTAAGAATATCTTCTAGAATCTTAATCCTGCATAGCATGTATTCAAACATGCTTTGGTCTATATCTGGCAGCTTTGTCCTTGTTGGCTTCTCATTTTTCTCACTTTTTTCTTCCTTATTAATCACTCTAGCAGGAATGCCAACGGCAGTGCTTTTATCTGGCACATCTTTGATTACAACAGAGTTTGAGCCAATCTTTGCATGTTCGCCAATCACAATATCACCTAGCACTTTTGCCCCTGCTCCAATGATTGCATTATGCAAGATTGTAGGGTGTCGCTTTGTCCTCTCTAAACTCACACCGCCAAGACTAACACCTTGATAGATCGTTACATCATTGCCAATTTGTGCGGTCTCACCAATCACTACGCCAATGCCATGATCAATAAACACTCTTCTGCCAATATAAGCTGCGGGATGAATGTCAATATTTGTTAGAAACTGCGTCCAGCCCATGATGAGACGAGCTATTAGCTTGAATCCTTTTTTATGGAATCTATGTGCGATTCTATAATGCACGATTGCAATTAGCCCGGGATAATTTAAAAAAAGCTCTAAAAAATGATTGAAAGCTGGGTCTTTTTTCTGCGGTGTGTGAAAGTCTTCTTTAATCTGCTCCCATAAAGGCGGAAACTCTTTGTATATAATGTTGTTATTTGAATCAACTAAATTTTGTGTCGTGTTAGTCATTAAATTTGTCCTTATTATAAAGCCATTATTGTAGCAACTTAGTATGAGTTTTGCTGCTGTTGCAAAAGCTTTTCTGCATAGCTTAGGGCGTGTTTATCTAGCTTTGAGCCACTTATCATGCGCGCTACTTCTTTTATACGCTCTTTTTTATTTAAAAGCTTTATCGTGCTTGTGCTTTCACTCTCTTTACTCACAAGATAATGCCTATCACATAATAAAGGCATAAAGGGCTGATGAGAGATAGCAAAGACTTGATAATGCTTTGATAAAAATTGCAAGAGTTTTGCCACGCCCTCGCTTTCTTCCCCGCTTAGATTTGCATCAATCTCATCAAGGATTAATATCCCCTCGCTATATGTATTGTAACTTGCCGCTACACAAAGCATAGCAAGTCGCATACGATTATACTCGCCAGATGATAAAACACTTTTTTGCTTTGAAGCAAGATAGATTTGCAGGGAATCTAGTCCATACTGATAGCATTCAATCCTATTTTGGTCTATGCTTACAGATTCTAATCTCAACTCTTTTGCATAGTAATTTAGCTTTTCTACAAATATAGGCAAACAATCTCTTCGCTTTTCATGCAGGGTATTTGCAAGATTCTCTAATCTTTTTGTAAGGTTTAAAAACTTTTCTTCAATCTTTGTTTTATCAAACTCAATGCTTTCATACTCTTGCAATTTTTGCTGCTGCATGGCAAGGTGTTTCAGTGCGTCTTCTTCACTGCCATATCTGCGGATAATATCTGCTAATAGGCTTATCCTCTCAAGTAAAGATTCTATATCTATATCAAGGCTATTAAACTCATCTAAGCCATTTTCTATATGCCCTCTTGCCTCCATTATATGAGAGAGAAAACTCGCATTATCAATATTTAGCAATTCAAAAGCTTTATATATAGAATCTAGGCTATCAAGCTCAAGCAAAGCCTTATTGCAAGTCTCCATAACCTTTTCTTTTTTGCTTAATAGCTTTTTATCACTCATAAGCTTTTCATACTCGCCAATTTGGGGCTGTGCCTTTGTGATTTTATCAATCTCAAATTGTGCGAAATCTTTTAGGTTTTCAATATTTCTTTGCATTTCTTCTAATTCTTGCAATTTTATCTTGCATTGCTTATGCTCGATAAAGGTTTGATTATATTCTTGCAAAATCTCATTAAATGTAGAATCTTTTTGCATGGTGATAGAATCTAGTATGTGAAGCATATAGTCGTTTTCTAGCTCATTGCCATCTTTAATGCTTATGTATTTTATAAAATGGTGTGCTATCTCGCTTAATTTCTTTTTAGAAATCGCTTGATTATTGATAAAATATCTTGTATTTTGCTTTTTTAGGACGGAGATAACGAGATTATTGCTGGGGGTTTTTTGCTTGGTGGAATCTTTGTTTGCTTGTGTTGTTGAAGCTTGTTGCTTGTTAGAATCTATTTGCATGTGAATGTCTGTTTGTAGTATAGAATCTTGTTGTGTTGCGGATTCTTTGCTTATCTTAGAATTGTTGCTTATTTTAGAATCTTTTTGTTTGTTAGGGTTTTTATTTGTTTTAGATTCTGTTTGTATGGCAGAATCTGTTTGTATATCATTGTCTGCCTGTATTGCCGAAACTCTTTGCTGATTGGAATCTGCTTGTGATGATAAATCTTTATTTGCAGTAGCATCTCGTTGTGTTTTAGATTCTGTCTGTGCTACTAAGTCTTTCACATTAGAATCTATTTGCACATTAATATCTGTTTGTAACGCAGAGTCTTCATTTGTGCTAGAGACTTGTTGCATTTTAGAATCTTTGTTTGTTTTAGATTCTGCTTGCTTATTAGAATCTTCTTGTTGCTTAGAGTCTGCCTGTATTACAGAATCTTTAACATTAGAATCTTTTATATCAAAATCATCTGTGTCAAGATCTCCTGCTATACCAAAGTCTTCCAAACAAATGCCAAGCTCTTTCAATCGCAATGTAAGATTTATCTCAACTAATGCTGCATGAGATTCTTTCAACCCAAAGGCACTAAGCATTGCATGTAAAAACACAGACTTCCCGCTACCACTTACCCCGCTTATAACATTAAAGCCTTTATGCAAATCTAGCTTTATATGTGAAAATGCAGGTGATTTATCGATCAAAATACGCGTTATCATATAGAATCCATTTTTATTTTTATTATAGCATGTCTATGAGAGTGTGTATATAATGCGTTCTATTTCCTTGTGTGATTTGGATATATAGCAACTAAAATTACACGCTCACATAAAGTATATGCAACGACTTAAATAAATTCAACATAAAAGGCGATGCAAGAGAATTATCATTTATGGAATATAATGTGGCTAGATCATTGCTTAAAGGTGGAGATGGATTTAGCAAAAAACAACATAAAAAGGGAAAAAGAAATAATTAAAGCGATGAAAAGATTCTAAACGGCACAAAAGATATTTTTACAAGAGATGGTAAAAAGCACAGCTATGCCATACTTAAAACTACATCATAATACTAACAAATCTAAAAGAAACCTATAAGATTTTGGCATGTAAGATCTAGCCCCTTGATATTGGCAACCTATTTTATTGTGTAATAATACTCTCTGATGTCAGATCCTAAAATATAATATTATCCGCTTCTTTTAGACGCTCTTGTTGTTCTATTTGCTCATAATTAATGCGTGAAGTATCTGTATAGTAGATGATTTCATCGCCAATTCTTTGTTGATACACGCCACTTGGTGTTCTAAAATTTCTTTGCATACCCGGATTAATCTCTAAGGCTTTTTGCATAAAGTCAGCAAAAACTGGTGCAGAAATATTTCCCCCATACGCACCACCGCCAATTGGCATATTATCATCTCTACCATACCACACTATTGCTTGCAAATCGGGCGTATAGCCGCAAAACCATACATCTCTAGATTGATTTGAAGTTCCAGTTTTTCCTGCAATTTGTAAGCCATTTACTTTAGCACGATAACCCGTGTCTTTTTGCACGGTGTTTCGCAAAATCGATGTAATTAAAAATGCTTGTTGTGGTGTAGTAACACTCTGCTGCGTGGTTTGAAACAAAATCTCTTTTCCTTGCGGATCTATAATCTTTGCGACTACATAAGGCTTTACAATCGTGCCTCCATTTGAAAAAAGACTATATTGCATAGCAGCTTTCATGGGCGATAACGAAAGGCTTCCAAGCACAACGGTTAAATCCTTTGGAAAGTTTTCAAAACCAAAAGATTCTAATCCTGCATATAACGCATTTTCGGTAATCTTTAACGCGGTATCAATGACAGGGATATTTAATGACTTTTCAAGTGCAGTCTGCATAGTAACAGGTCCTAAAAATTTACGCGTGTCATTATTTGGTTGCCATAGCTTAGAGCCACCGCCAAACCTTTTTGGAGAATCGATGACAATCTCAGCAGGTGAATAACCTTTATCAAACGCAAGTTGATATACAAAAGGCTTCATGGTGCTACCAAACTGCCTATTTGTTTGGGTGGCACGATTGAATGAACTTTTATTATGATTTATGCCGCCAACCATTGCTAAAACTTCGCCTGTGTGTGGATTTGTAACGACAATTGCTCCATTTAGCGTTGTGGCACTTTGTTCCTTTAGCTCATCTATGTCAGAATCTGTTAGTTTTGGTTTTTTTTGCCAGCTTCTTACATTCTGCTCTCGCTCTATGATTCTGTATTGAATATTTTCATATCCTTTGAGCAGGGCTTCTCGTGCAGCCTCTTGATAGTCAAGATCGATGGTTAGATAGATCTTGTATCCACCCGATTTTAAATCCTTAATATCAGCCAACTCACGCAACGCTTCATCAACTACATAGGGGGCTTTATTCTGCGTTAGTGTTTGATTATATACTTTTGGGACTTCTTTTACTGCTTGATGAAATTCAGCTTGTGAGATCCAACCAAGCTCATACATACGCTTGAGTATGGCATTTGCACGATTAAGTGAGTTCTTTAAATGCTTTGTCGGATCATATTTTACTGGAGATTTTGGTAAGCCAACAAGCATTGCAATCTCTTTTAGCGTTAGCTCATTAAGACTCTTTTTAAAATAGCCAAGTGCCGCAGTCTTTATACCATAGTATCCATGCCCTAAAAAGATATAATTAAGATATCTTTCTAATATCTCTTCCTTAGTTAATACCTGCTCGGCACGAATAGATAGCAAAAACTCTTTTAGCTTTCTATCTAGCGTTCTATCGCTTGTTAAAAGCATATTTTTAACAAGCTGCTGAGTGAGTGTGCTGCCCCCCTCCATGTAGCGCATATTTACCACATTTTTAAAAACAGCACGCATAATCGCATCAAAATTCACACCATCATGCTCAAAAAACATAGTATCTTCAACCGCTAGTAATGCTTCTATAATGCGACCGGGTATCTCATCATATTTCACATAGAATCTATACTCTTCATCAAAGAGATTAGCGACTAAACGACCTTTAGAATCAAATACTTGCGTAACTTCATTTGGATGATAGTCAATCATCGCATGTACTTGTGGCGATAACTCTTTGTAAAGCTGGTATCCATAATAGCCCACTACACACATTATAACCGCAGATAATGCGAGAAAAACATAAAAAAATATGCTAAAAACTCTAAAAACACCCTTAGTTTTTTTCGGCGTTTCATATATGTCATCAAGCTGTGCTGCTGCCATTATCCCTAATCCCAAATATTTTTAGATTCTAAAATACCATTCCGACGGCAAAAAACATAATGAAAATATTTTTACATTACTTGCTATCATGTAAAAAATCCTAGCATATTCTTACATTCTAAGCATGCTATTTAGAATCATCGCCATAGCTAAAAAGGTCCAATATATACTAAAGACAATACGTTGTCTATCTTTATCTTAGAATCTAAATAAACTTTCTCTACAAACTCCATTTATTGCCAAACAGAAGTCAAAGTAAAAGCTAACTGCCTAGAATCTAAAGTAATATAAAGAGATTCTTAAACATACTCATAAACTCTTGTTGCATGTCTAAAAATTGCTTACAATGTAAAAACCTAACAATAGAAATTATTTACTCTTTTTCTTTAAAGTTCGCAATGTTGAAGCTGCAACTTTAATGCGGATAGAAGTGCCATCTTCAAGCTTCAAACGCATACTTCTAAGGTTTGGGAGACTTCTTTTTTTAGTCTTATTATTCGCATGGCTCACATTGCAACCAACCATAACGCCTTTTCCAGTAATATCACATCTTCGTGCCATAAAATATCCTTGTTATTAAAAATAAGGCTTTGATTGTATCTTATAAAGACTTATATACGGCTTAAATTATGCGCTTTTCTTACTCTTTTTTAACTCTTTTTCAAATTTCTTTCGTTTTAGTAAAGGTAGTTTATCTACAAATAAGATTCCATTTAAATGATCCATTTCATGCTGCAAGGCAACTGCCATAAAGTCATTAAATATATTTTCATGCGTAACACCAAATCTATCTTGATATTTGACTTTTATTTGACTAAAACGACTGACTTCTTCATAGAATCCGGGCACAGATAAACAGCCCTCATTCCATAGAATTTCACCTTCAGCATGTAAAATAACAGGATTAATAATCTCAAGCAAATCCTCTTTATACTGCGTATTATCCTCTTCTCTTGGTATATTAATAATTAGCACCCGCAGGGGCTTTGCTACTTGTATCGCGGCTAATCCCACGCCATTATGCTCCATCATAGTCTCATACATAGAATCTAAAAATTCATGCAATGCGTTATCAAAAACTTGAACTTCTTTTGAAATCGTGCGTAATATTTTATTTGGATAATGAATGACTTCTAAAACCATAAAAATACTCCAAATGCAAACTAAAAACAACATTTTATCCAAAAATAGCTTACAAGTAAATGTAAAAATAGATTCAATATGTAACTTTTGGTAGCTATAATATCGCTTTATTTTTACAACTGGAGTAATTATGATTGATACGCATATCCATCTTGATTCTAAAGATTTTAGCAATGATTTAGCCCAAGTGCTAGAGAGAGCAAAAATAAATAATATAGAATCTTTTATAATACCCGCTGCCTCCTTTCATACGCTAAAGGACGCACAAAGCATTGCAAATACGCATGAAAATATCTATTATGCAGTGGGAATCCACCCCTGCCACGCTGATGAAATGTATCTAGACACCACAAGTAAAACCTTAAATAATCATGTGCTAGAATCCTTGCAAGATTCCATAAATTCGCCAAAATGCAAAGCCATTGGGGAATGCGGACTTGACTTTTATCACATTGAAAAAGATGATACAAACGCAATCGATATGCAAATACAAGTTTTTCATACACAAATAGAATGGGCGATAAAATATAATTTGCCCTTAATCTTGCATGTAAGAGATTCTAAAGATAGTTATGAAGCAAGCAAGGAGGTCGCTAAGATTCTAACGCATTATATACAAAGGGGCGATAAGATTCGCGGTGTGTTTCATTGTTACAACGCATGTGAAGAGTTGCTTAATTTTAGAGAATCTTTTTACTATGGGATAGGGGGCATTATCACTTTTAAAAATGCACATGACCTGCTTTCTGTAACGCCAAAGATTCCACTATCAAAAATAGTGTTAGAAACTGATGCCCCATATCTTGCCCCCACACCACACAGAGGAAAAAGAAATGAGTCAAGCTTTCTCATACATATCGCAGAAAAGCTTAGTGAAGTCCTAAATACCACCACCAATGAGATTATAAGACAAACTACAAGTAATGCGAAAATGCTGTTTGGAATCTAGCCATACAGAAAGCACCTTTAATCTAGCATTAATCAAAAGCAAACTCTAGAATCCAAGCTCAATGCTACACAGCATTTCATTCCACATATTTATCAAATTTATCTATCGTGTTTTCTAAGTATTGTATAAAATCTTTTTCTTTTGGCATGTCTTTATGGGCTTTTATTGTGGATAGCTTGATACATAAAGCAGCACTTGTATCCTTTGCTTGTGCTATTTTTGCTATAAGAACATTACTGTTTTCTAGGATTTCTTTCTGGGCTTGTGGTTGTAATCCTGTGAAAAGATTCAAAAAAGGTTGCACGAAGTTAGATAATGCCTGCATACTTGTCTGCGTGTGTGAATCTAGCGTTTCAATCATATTTAATGTCATGCTATATGATCTCTCGCCTTTAGTAAAACACTCATTTGTAAGCCTTATGCAATCTTCAATTAACTTTTTAGTTTCATTATGCGTTACTTCTGCTTCTGCTAACATTTTTTCTAAAACATTAGCGTTTGGCTTATTTTTATCTAAAAAGCTATTTTGATAAGTATTGCTAGTGTTAATATTTATTGTCCTATTTTCCCGCCTTTTATACAGCTTTTTACGCTCTTCTCTATCATTATTAATACGCATTTCACCATTAAAAAAAGTAATGCCATGCTGCTTTAATAGCGACAAAGCGTGGTTTGCTATGGGAATGTTATTTAAATGATTATAGTATGCGCTACGGATTACATCTTTTTCATAAAAGTTTATAGCAAGTGCATCGATTTTTGCGATATTTTGTTTAAATTGCTCATGCATTTCACGCCCTTTTTTATGGCTAAGTTTTAATCAAGCGGCTTTAGATAAGATTCTAAAAGCTCATTTAAATTTGCATACAATCTATCATAGCCTAATGTTTGCAACTTTTCTAAATCTTTTTGCAATAAATCGCCATGTTCTTTCAAGGCGTTTTTTGCCCCATTTAGCCCCATAAGATTCACATAGCTATTCTTATTGGTATCATTATTTGCGGTTTTGCCTGATATGCTTTCATCTTGTATAGAATCTATAATGTCATCTCGTATTTGAAAATAAAGTCCCAAAACTAGCCCAAAATCATAGAGAAATTTTTGCATATCAAGCGATAAATTCGCAATAATTGCCCCCATCTTTAGACTTGCAGCGATGAGTTTAGCAGTTTTATGTGTATGTATGAATTGCAATTTATCAAGCGGCAGGGTCGTATGCTCGAAATAACAATCAAGGGCTTGACCCAGCACCATACCGCCAATACCGCCATTTTCAGCCAAGCATGAGATAAGCTCTGCAACAACGCTTGGGGCAAAATGTGCGTTTGCAAGCAAATAAAAGCTATAAGTATTAAGCCCATCACCTATAAGGATAGCACTCACCTCATCGTATTTGCAATGAAGCGTGGGGTGATTTCGCCGCAACGCCGCATTATCCATAGCAGGCAGGTCATCATGTATGAGTGAGTAGGTATGCAAACACTCAATGCTAAGGCACACATCAAACGCATTTTTTGCTTGTTCTTTTGCCTCCGCACACACAACACTAAGCAGTAAATTAGGGCGGAATCTTTTGCCTCCATTTAGGACCATCTCCCAAAATGCCTTTTCAAAATGCGGATGAAAGCCTGATATTTCTGGTTGATTATCATGCAGATAAGACTCAAACTCATTGCAAGTTTGTTTAAAAAATGACATATTGACACCTTTAAATTTTTTGTAATTTTAGCATGAAAGCGTAGGTTTTGGATATGGATTCTGTTAAGCCATGTGAATGAGGTGTTTGATTTATTTTTTTTGCATATTAGAAAATAAAACATGCAAACCTATATTAAATCCATTTTAGTATCGCCTAGATAAAAAACTTAGCTTCGAGTTTAAACCCTCTAGCCCAAAATGCGTGCGTTTCTTATCCCACTAGAATCTATGATTTCAATAACATCATTTTCTTGCAGCTCACTTACCTGTATCAATTTATTATCCTTTAAAATTTGTGCAAATCCATATTGTGCTTTTTTGCTAGGGTCTAGGGCGTGTAACATATCAATTAGATTATTTAGCATAAGTCTTTTTTGTCGCAGGGCATTCTGCATAGAATCATGAAGGTTAAAGTTTAGCATTGCCCTTTTTCTTGTCATCATTTGAAGCATGGTGTTTTTTAACTCAAGCTCTATTTGCTTTGTTTGATTTATTTTTTGCTCGATAATATATGAAAACTCGCCATGAAGCTTTTTGCTTAGAGATTGTATCTCTGTTTTCATTATGAGTAGTTTTTGTGTGGGTTTTGCAAGGTCTAGTCGCTCTTGTTGCTGCAATAGGGCATGTTTTTTTTGTGTGTAGAACCATTTTATAGAATCTTGCAGGTTTTGTGTGAGTGTTTGCAGTAGCAGTTTATATTGTGCTATCTTTTGTAATGGATTTAGAATCTCAAGGCTTTGTGCTAGATGATTTAATATCGATTTTTTTTGCGTAATATGTGTTTGCATTGTATGTGTTAGCATAGATTCCATATCGCATAACTGCGTGATGAGATTATCCTTATCGCATAGAATCATCTCCATAGCAGCACTTGGTGTCGGGGCTCTCACATCAGCAACATAATCGCTTAAAAGATAGTCTATCTCATGCCCAATTGCAGATACCACAGGTGTTTTACATGCAAAGATTGCCTCTAGCACCTCCATTTCATTAAAGCTCCATAAATCTTCAATACTTCCACCACCCCTTGCAAGCACTAAAATATCCGCACCAAGCCTATCCGCATAGGCAAGATTTTTAGCGATAGAGTGCTTTGCCTCACGCCCTTGTGTCAATGTATCAATAAGGATAAATTCACATAGACAATAACGCTTGCTTGCTACTTTTATCATATCTTGCAGGGCGGCACTTGTTTGACTTGTAAGCAGGATTATTCTTTTGGGAAATCGTGGTAATGGTTTGTTTTTACAAAAATAATTTCGCTCTTCTAATCTCTTTTTTAGGGCTTCATATTGTGCTTTTAAATCGCCTATACCACTATGCACACATTTTACAATGTTGAGATTATAAGTCCCACGCGGTGGGAATACGCTAATGTTGCCTTTAGCGATAATTTTATCGCCATTTTGCAATTTAATGGGATTATTTCGTGCATTATGGCGGAAAAAGGTGCAAGCAATTGTCGCATTTTCATCTTTTAGATTAAAATAGATATGTCCGCTATTATGGTGCGTAAAGCCACTTACCTCACCTTCCACCTCAACATAGCTAAAATCGCTCTCAAGCAATGACTTTATTTGCATAGTTAGCTGACTGACTTGTAAAACTAAGGGAATGTGTGGTTGTGCCTGCATATTATATCCTTATAGAATCTATTTGCCTAAATCTACTTTTGTTGATAATGCCAACACCAAGCCAATGCCAATACATAAGGCAAGCAAACTACTCCCCCCATAGCTTAGAAATGGCACTGCCATGCCTTTAATAGGTATAATACCTGTTTCACCAAAGGCGTTAATAAGAAAGCTAATACCAATAAGGGCTGCTATACCAACACAAAAGAGTGAATAAAAGCTTTTTTGCAAACGAAATGCGATTTTAAAGATTCTAAAAACAATCATAAATACTAACAAAACGCATACTAAAAGCCCAAATAGCCCAAGCTCTTCGCTAATCCCAGCAAGTATCATATCCGTATGCACTTCACCCAAAAAGCCAAGCTTTACAATACTCTCACCAATACCCACGCCAAAATGCCCACCATTATAAAAGGCATAAGTCGCATTCTGCACCTGCCCACCAGCATCAACACCATCGCTAAGTAATGAAAAGTTTGGGGCATACGAGCGGATAAGCGTTTCGATATTTATCCACCATTCACGCACTCTTTTTATCCTATGCGGACTTGTTACAATAAGGATTGTCCCCATGACAGACACAACGCCAAGCGCTAGTGTAAAAAGTGAGAATCTCCCACCAGCACAAATCAGCATAACAATAAACACAAGGGATAATAAGATAATTTGCCCCAAATCATTTTGCAATGTAGAAATGAGAGCTGCAACACACATAAACAGGAATAAGTGAGGTATCAAGATCCCAAGTTGCTCCAAAAATGGCAAAGATCTTGGATTATTAAACTTGCGACTAAAGCTCCACGCAACAAAGATAATATAGCCGATTTTAAAAAACTCTAAAGGTGCAAGTGAAATATTTGGCAAACGCAGCCACCGCTTCGCCCCACCCGCACTTGTAGCATAGCTATCAGGCAAAAATGGTAATACAATAATGACTATAAACGATGAAATGAGTAGCACCAACCCGAAGCCAAGCAAATGTTTTTCTACATTAAAATAAGATAAACCCCACATAAGCATAACGCCAAGACAACTTGCAAAAAGCTCACGATAGAGAAAATGAAACTGCCCATAGCCATAATATAATACCGCATAAGATGAGAGAGAATAGCTCATACATATAGCTATCCCAAGCAATGCAGTAACAAGAAAAAAGAGACGAGTATCTGCCAAACTAAAAACCTTGCAAAAGTGATTCTAAAAATAAAGCGGTTATTATATCAAAAACTAATAAATTTTTAAGTTTATAAGTTTATGAGACAGGTTACTATAAAATAAAAGTAACATGAAATAGAAGATTGAAAGTTTATCTGCCAAATTAAATGTGAAGTGAAAATATCTCTTTGAAATCATATCCCAAGTGTCCAAGTTTAATATAGGGATTATCATAAACCAAATTCTACTGACTTAGATACGCCTAATCATATCGAAATCTAGCCTATCTATAATGAACCGGCTAAAATTATGCAACCAAACGAGAAAGTAAAATTCAATTATCAAACACAACAACAAACTTTGATAACTTAAAGCCTTGCTCGTCTCTTAGGAATACGCATGAAGTTACCAAATGGTGTAGTTTCTTTAAAATTGCTGAAGCTAAAGCGAAAAGTTGTAGCATTCTCAAACATAGCAATGAGTATCACAAAGGTAATAAAGCTACTTCCACCATAGCTAAATAGTGGCAGTGGTATCCCAACGACTGGGGCTAGCTCAATAGTCATAGCAATATTTACAGAAGTATAGACAAAAAATAGCATAGCAAGACAGCTTGCAATAACCTTTAAAAAATAATCTTGTGAATCTAAAAAACAAAAAGAAAGTAAATGCAGCACTATAAATAAATACAAAGCAATTAAGGCACATGATCCAAGAAAGCCAAAACGCTCCGCAAAATGTGCGAATATAAAATCACTTGTAGCAACGGGTAAAAATTTCAAATTTGCCTGTGTTGCGTCCTCATAATTTCTTCCAGTTAAACCACCACTACCAACAGCAATAAGGCTTTGCTGCACTTGAGAGCTTGTATTACCACTTACAAGTTTCATGATTCTATCTACTTGATAAGGCTTTAATACAAACTTAAACGCAATAGGTGAGAAAAGCAAACCAGCAATAATGCAAGTAAGCCATACTTTCTTATGTACTCCAATAATAAAAAGCATACCATAGCCCATAACAAGCACAATGATAGCACTCCCTAAATCTGGTTCAATTAATATAAGAAAAAAAGGGATAAGGATAAATACGCTAATTTTTAAAAACTCAATCCAGCCATATCCTTCTTGTGGTGGCGGGTTTTTTTGCACATAATGTGCTAAAAATAGCACAACAGCAATCTTTACAGGCTCACTTGGTTGAAGTGAGAATCCACCGATATTTATCCATCTTTGCGCCCCAAGCTTTGTAGTCCCTATGACTTCCACAGCAAGTAAAAGCAAGATACAAATAATATAAAATACAACGACACCTTTATATAGATAGCGAAAAGGGATAAAAAAGATAAATAAAAATATAAAGATTCCCAAAAACGCATAGCTTGATTGTCGTATGAGAAGTGTTTGTGAAGTCTCACTTAAGAGATACAAACTTGTAAAAACAAGTGGCAAAATTAAAAGAATTAAGACATAATCAAAATGAGTTGTAATGCGTGAGCCAAATAGCAAGTTTTTTCCTTGAACAGAATCTTTTTCGTATTATAATAAAAAATATTTGAAATATATGCTAGAATTGCAAGTTATTTTCACAACCAAGATAAAGGCAAGTGTATTTATGGCTACCGCTAAAGCAAAGAAAACGACTACAAAAGAAAATACAAAAACAAGCAATAAAAAAGCAACTAGCAAAACAGCAACTAGTAAAAAATCAAGTGGCTCTAAAAATCTAATCATAGTAGAATCTCCCGCAAAAGCAAGAACAATTAAGACTTTCTTAGGTAAAGATTATGAAGTGATTGCTTCAAAAGGGCATATTAGAGATTTACCGCAACACCGCTTTGGAATAACGATTAAAGACAAGCATTTCATACCAACCTATGATATTTCAAAGGATCATGCGTTATTAGTAAAAGAAATGCAGGATTTACACAAGAGTGCAGAAGTTACCTATATCGCAACCGATGAGGATAGAGAGGGTGAGGCTATTGGCTATCACATTGTAGAGGCATTAAATGGGGATATATCGCAATTCCCACGCATTGTATTTCATGAGATTACAAAATCAGCTATTACACATTCTTTAGATAATCCTCGACTAATAGATATGGATAGAGTGAATGCACAACAGGCAAGAAGGCTTTTAGATAGGATTGTAGGCTTTAAGCTTAGTGGCTTATTATCACAAAAGATTGGCAGGGGTTTGAGTGCAGGGAGAGTTCAATCTAGTGCATTAAAGATTCTAGTAGATAGAGAAAAAGAGATAAGGGCTTTTAATCCACAGGATTATTTTCTTATTGAAGCCTACTTTGTAGCAGATTCTAAAGCAAAAGAAGAAGAAAGGCTAGTCTTTGATTTAGCCCGCTTTAAAGATAAAAAGATTGAAAAGCTAGTATTGCAAGATAAAAAAGAAGTAGAAGAGATATTAGCAATATTGCAAAAAGAAAAATTTCGCGTAGAAACTATCCAGCAAAAAGAGAGAGTTACAAAGTCTCCACCACCTTTTATGACTTCAACCCTGCAGCAAACAAGCTCAAATCTACTTGGATTCTCCCCTACAAAAACGATGAGTATCGCACAAAAATTATATGAGGGTGTAAAGACAAAAGATGGACTAGCTGGGGTTATAACCTATATGCGAACAGATAGCTTAAATATCGCAAAAGAAGCCCTAGATAATGCTAGAGAGTTTATTAACACAAATATGGGAAAAGACTATCTACCAAGTAAGGCAAAAATCTATACCGCGACACAAAAAGGCGCACAAGAAGCACATGAAGCGATACGCCCTACAAATCTCTCTTTCACACCACAGATTGCAGCAGGCTATCTTAGCAATGATGAGTTAAAGCTTTATACACTTATTTTTAATCGCTTTATAGCCTCACAAATGAAAGATGCCATTTTTGAAAGCCTTAGTGTGAGTGTTATAGGAGAATTGAGCGAGTTTAAGATTACAGGCAGAAGATTGGTCTTTGATGGATTCTATAAAATCTTAGGCAATGCGGATAAAGATAAATTATTACCGCAATTTAAAGAGGGTCAAGCAATAGATTTTAAAGACATTCAAAGCATACAAAAGACAACAGAGCCACCACCGCATTATTCAGAAGCAGGGCTTATTAAAACGCTTGAGAGTTTAGGTATAGGTCGTCCAAGCACTTATGCTCCAACGATTAGAATCTTAATAGATAGAAAATATGTAGAGTTAGAGAAAAAGCAGCTTATAGTCCAAGATATTGCATTTAATGTAATTGCTATGCTTGAAGCAAATTTTGAAGAAATCGTTGATAGCGGTTTTAGTGCAGCTTTAGAATCTAAGCTTGATGATATTGCGGAAAATAAACTAGAATGGGAAGAGGTTTTATGGGAATTTTATGAACCTTTTATTGAGAAAATCACAAAAGGTAAAACAGACATAGAATCTCAAAAAATGATGAAGCCAACAGGTGAGTTATGCCCAGAGTGTGGCAACGAGCTTGTTATACGCAATGGACGATATGGGGAGTTTGTATCATGCTCTAACTATCCACAATGTAAATTCATAAAAAAAGAAAAGCAAGAAGTAGAAACAAGCGATGAGATATGTGAGAAATGCGGTCGTCCTATGGTAGTAAAGATGAGTAAAAGGGGTAAATTTCTAGCATGCAGTGGCTATCCAGAGTGTAAAAACGCACAACCGCTTGAAAAGCCAAAAGAATTAAGTGTAGCATGTCCTAAATGTGGCGGAAAGCTACTAGAGAGAAAGTCTAAACGCGGAATCTTTTATGGCTGTGGAAACTATCCAAAATGTAAATTTATCACAAATGCAGAACCAACAAATGAAAAATGCGATAAATGCGGTGGTATGCTATGCTGGCATAAGACAAAAGAGAATACAAAAGTATGTGTTGAATGTAAAAATGTGGTAACTTAAAATAAAATGTGTTACAATAGCAAGATTATTTACACAAAAGATTCCATATTATAAGCATAAACTTAGGGATAGAGATGGCAAAAGAGAAAAGAGAAGATAAGAATCTATTACAAGATAAGATCAAACTAGATAAAATTAAAAAAGGCTGCTATGTCGAAATGATGTATGCAAAGATTCACAGGGCAGTCGTTACTGATGCAAATCTTAATTATGTGGGTTCTATTAGCATAGATGAAAGCATTATGGAATCTAGCGGTATCATTGAAGGTATGAAAGTTGATATTGTAAATGTCAATAATGGAGAAAGATTTAGCACTTATGCGATAAGAGCAAAGGCAAAAAGTGGCACTATATGCCTTAATGGTGCAGCGGCACGCAAGGTGCAAAAAGGTGATATTGTGATAATTATCGCGTATGCTAGTATGAAAATGAAGTATGCAAAAGATTTTAAACCACAAGTTGTGCTAGTAGATTCTAAAAATCGTATTGTAGAGGAGCATTAATGTTTGACCCTAAAGATTTGCAAAATATGCTTGGTAGTGTGCAAGAGCAGTTAAAAGAAATGGATGCGAAAGCAAAAGAAAAGATTATAGAATCAAAAAGCGGTGGTGGGCTTATTAATGTGCAGTTTAATGGAGCTGGAGAACTCATTGACATTGAGATTGATGATGAATTACTGCAAGATAAGCAGTCATTGCAGATTCTACTTATTAGTGCTATTAATGAAGGTTATAAGCAAATGCAAGAGTCTAGACAAGATGATGTATTTGAGCAAATAAAAAATATGAATCCTTTTAAATTTTAAAGGAGTGCTTATGCAATCTTTTAGATTTTTACCCAATGCAAATAGTCTTCAGCGAGATTCTGTATCAAAAACAAAGCAAGGCTTTTTGATAAAAACACTTTTTGCTTCAAGCGTTTTTAGCCTTTGTGTTAGCACAAGTCTTTATGCAAATGTGCTTGAAAGCGAGTTTAATAGCCTAAGTAAGCCCAAAACCCCATCTCAAGTTAGCACACCAGATGAAAATATCGTAAATACTAAAGAAGTGCAAGTGCGAGAAAAGAATGGAATCTTAGAGAGCAATGAGCTAGAAGTAATCGATTTGTATGGCAAAAGTAAAACTGAAGAAAAGATAGATTACGCCCATTGTGCCGCTTACTATAAACAAGCAAGTCTTAATCTAGGCAAAGGCTTATATGCCATAAAGCTTAAAAGTGGTGAGATTATCGGCTATAATCCAACTCGTCCGCAGTTAAAAAACCTTGTAAAATATGATCCTTTCACAGGCTTATTTCAAGTGAGTGGCAGAGTAGATTCTAAATATGCTTATGAGTTATCTGCCATTGATGATTATGCTTTAAGCAGAGAGTTAGCAAGCGCAGGTATTAATGGGGCAAAGCCGGGCAGATTCCAGACGCACCAAGCCGGATTTCTAAAATACGCCGAGTTTTCTGCTCCAACGCAAAAAAATGGCGTAATAAGCAATATATGCTATAAAATCTATGGCTTAAGCGTAGGTGGTAATGGCTTTATAGAAAAGTCTTATATTGATAGATTCCTTAATCAACAGCAACCCTATCATGGCGATATTGGTGTGCGTTTTGATGTAGCTAGTGCTGAAAATGCGACTTTTGTAGTGCAGTTTTCAGACCCATTCTTTCCATCAAATCCTTTTAAAAGGGGTGATATTTTAATCTCAATTAATGATATTGCACCAAAAGATTGGGGAGAATTAGAGCTAATCATTTCAAATCTTATGCCCGATGAAGTCGCACAAATAAAGATTAAACGCGGCGAAAATGTAAAGAACATAAAGGTAAAAGCAAAGAAGAGATATGGGGGAATGCTACTTGCAGATAGCTTTTTAGAGAGATTTAATCTCGTTATTTCAAATGATTTAATCGTGCAAAAAGTCCCAAATAAAGGTCCTTTTTCAAAGCTAAAAAAAGGCGATAGAATCCTTTTTATAAACGACATTGATATGCGACATTTTAAACCGCGTAATACCACAGAGAGAAATCATTTATTGCGAGAGCTTTTCACAAGGATACAGGATAATCAAGTGGATTTCTTAGAGCAAAAAATCGCCTATGATGCAGAGAAAGAAGCCACAAAAAGAAGAAATGCAGATATATTAGAGCAATTCCAAAGTAAAGAAGTAAAAAAAGAGCGACACAATGACTTTTACTACAAAATGGCAGATAATATCCGTAACTTTGCAAGTAGCGATATAGCTATTGGCACAAATATCACAGGGGAGAGAACGAGTAAAAAGGGCGATTTGCATTCATTCAGTGGCGATGGAATCTTGCGAGATTCTGACACGCAAAGCATGAGAACAATATATGATATGTATAACTCTGGAGGTAAAAGCACAAATAAGCCTAAAAAAGAGAGAATAAAAGAGTATGAAGCCCTTGTGGAGTATGGTGGGCAGATGAATTTCCTTGTTGATAGGCAAGGATTTCAATTTAGAGTGCCACTTGAATAGTCTTAAAACAAGGGGTTATATATGAAAAAAGTGCATAAAAAAAACAAACATAATGCGAAAAAAAAAGAAGCCTACAAGCAAGAACATCTCACAAAAAATAGCATTATGCTAGAAGATGTAGCCTATGATAATGCTGCACTGCAAAGCACTTTGGGCTTAGGGGATACGCAGTCTTTGCTTAATCTCTTGCATGAGCTTATTCTACAAAGCTATAAGATTGAAAAGGAATTTAAAGATTTTAAGGTATTAATAGAATCTGTTTTAGAGATGATTCCACAAGCAGTAATTGTCTTCAATGAAAATGGCAGTCTGTTTTATCAAAATAAAAAGGCAAGTAATCTCAAAGGCTTACTTGATATTGATCTTAATTTTAGCAGTGAATTTGAAGTAAAGATTGATAATAATGTCTATCTTATGCAAAGCTCAAAAATCTCACATAAACAAATCATAACCGCCACAAATATCACAGAACAAAAAAGGCAAGAAAGGCTTGCTAGCATGGGACAAGTCAGCGCACATCTAGCACATGAAATCCGCAATCCAATCGGCTCACTCTCTCTACTTGCAGGGGTATTAAGCAAACGAGTAGATGAAAAAAGCATGGAAATTGTAGATGAAATGAAAAAATCCATTTGGCGAGTTGAGCGAATCATTAAAAGCACCTTGCTTTTTTCAAAAGGCGTGCAGGCAAATAAACAGCAGCACTTTTTTGCTGATTTTAAACAGAGTTTAGAGCAAGTCATAAGCGAATATGGCTATACAAAGGAAATTGAAGTTGCGTTTGAAATTGATTATAACGATGCCTTTTATGTAGATTTTTCTCTTTATGAAATTGCCCTGCATAACATGCTTTGCAATGCCATTGATGCGATTGAAGAGGGCGAGTGTGAGAGTGGTAAAATCCGCATTTGCTTTTTTAGGGATTGTGATATGATTCTGTGTAGAATTTATGATAATGGAAAAGAGATTGAAGATATTACTTCACTTTTTGAAGCCTTTAAAACAACAAAGCTAAAAGGACATGGACTAGGACTAGCCCTAAGCAGACAAATCGCTTTGGCACACGATGGCGAACTTTGTGCGAATAATACAGAGGGTAAATTTTTTGAAATACGAGTGCCACTTACCCCACTTTGCAGTGGTGAGTGATATATAGTACTTAATGTGTGCAACAACACTCATAAGTAGCATAAATATACTTTTCAATTAGTAGATAAATAAATATGTTAAATTCTATCACTTTACTAAAAATGATAATGATATGTTAGGTTAATCCTTGCAACTAACACAAAAATAGAAATTATACTTTAGAATTCTTATTGAAAAGTTCCCCCCCCCCCCCCTTTTTTTTGTTATAATGGCGACTTTATTTTTACTACTTAATTAAAGAAGGGATCAACATGCAGCATGAAGATGAAGTTTTTGAGATATTAGATTCTGTAAATATTATTCAAATAGTGAGTTTTGAATGGGAGAGAATTGATGCTATATCAGCAAAGGTAGCACATAAAGCTGGGAAAACCTTATATAAATGGAATATCGCTCAGGGTCTGTCTCGCTTTGATAATGAAAATAAAATATTTGGATCTTTTGATGAAAAAGAGGCAAGTGAAGTTTTAGAGTGGTTTCAAAGCAATGAAGCAAGTAATAGTATTGTAATCTTAGAAGATTTTTATCCATTGCTTGATGAGAATCCACAAAACATCAGAATCTTTAGAAATATCGCAAGGGGACCAAAAGATAGGACAATTATATTATCACAACCATTTCAAAAAATCCCACAAGAACTAGATAAAGATGTGCATATTATCACGCTTGATTTATCAAATAAGGCTGATTTAGAGGTAATCTTTCGACAATGTATTGAAGATGCTAAATATGGATCGCAAGAACTAGATGAAAATCTAAAAGATAGACTTATAGAATCTGCCTTAGGGCTTACCATTATGGAGGCTAGAAAGGTCTTTATGAGAGCTATTAAACGCACTAAAGGTAAGCTTGGAGAAGATGAGATTAAACTAATTGTTAGTGAAAAAGAGCATATTATAAAAAATAGCGGATTTTTAGAATACTATCATCATAAAGAGGGGCTTAGTGATGTTGGTGGTTTAGACGAGCTTAAAAATTGGCTTACAAAAAGAGGTAGGGCGTTTCATAAAGAGGCAAAGGAATATGGACTTGAGATTCCAAAGGGAGTGCTGCTTTTAGGGATTCCTGGGACTGGTAAGAGTTTGAGTGCTAAGGCGATAGGAAGCGAATGGAAGTTTCCTATTATAAAGCTTGATATGGGGAGAATCTTTGGCGGTATTGTAGGTGAGAGTGAGAGTAATATACGAAAAGCATTACAGATTACAGAAGCTATTGCACCTTCAATTTTATGGATTGATGAGATTGAAAAGGGCTTTTCTGGCTTGTCTAGCTCTGGCTCTACTGATGGCGGCACGACTTCAAGGGTGCTTGGCACTTTTTTATCGTGGATGCAGGATAAGAGTAAGCCTGTATTTGTCGTAGCAACTGCAAATGATATTAGCAAACTCCCACCTGAACTCTTGCGTAAAGGTAGGATTGATGAAATTTTCTTTGTGGATTTGCCTAGCTTTAATGCAAGAAAAGCAATTATAAGCATACATTTAAAGCGATTAAAAAGAAATCCAAGTGATTTTGACTTAGATGCTCTATCAAAAGCTTGTATGGGTTTTTCTGGTGCTGAGATTGAGGAATGCATAAAAGATGCTCTCTTTGCTGCTTTTAATGATGCAAAAGAAGTAGATGATAGCTATATAATAGATTCTGCTGAAAAAACTTATCCGCTATCAAAAACTATGAGTGAGAGTATTACTTCTATGCGTAAATGGGCTAAGGCTAGGGCTGTTTATGCTTCTAGTGAAGAGTTTGATGGTGAGTTGAAAAACGATAAAGATGTCCCACAATTAAGACAAGAGATAACCGCTAATCCATTTATGTAATTATTTTAATGCTAAAGGGGTTGTATGCAGCATTATTATCATGCCTTTTCACAAAACGCAGATGAGGCAAATAGAAAAAGAGAGTGCATAGAAAAAGAGATATTGCCCTTTAAGCAATATATAGATACTGCCATTAAATCGCTAGAAAAGAAAAAAGTAAGGGCTAAATGGGAGAGAGTAGAAACAGAGTTTAATGCGACTTTAGAGATTAATGGATATTTTTATAAATATAAGCCCTTAGGTCAAATAAGCTTAAAAGATGAATTTTATAAACAGCTAGATTCTATTCTATTTGTAGGGAATCTCCCACAAACTAGAGATTACGATGAAAAACTTTTTATCACTTTGGAAAATGGGAAAAAAATAAAAATAAGCCTAAAAGATGGCGACATAGCACAAGATTATGAGATATTATGTAGATTTTGTGAAATTGCTGATGAAGTTTCTAAAGATTTTGTATCTCAAAGCCCACAGCTTACCAAAACAGAAGAATTGCTAGATTCTAAAAATTGTCATGTTGAGCGTAGCGAAATATCTAGTATAGAATCTAGCAAAGATTTTTCGCCTTTTTCAAAGGCTCAAAATGACAAGAATCTAGAAACTACACCAACAAGCCACGCAAACAAAACCACAAATTCTAGCGGTTGCTCTATGGCTTTGGACGGGCTTTGGCTGAATTGTGATGGTAGGAGTTATCTAAGTGATAATGACTATCCCTCTAACAATCGTTCAAATTGTATAGACAAGGGCGAATTTTTACAGAATCTAGACACAGGCTTTATCCACTTAGACTCTTTATCACTAGATAATGACACAAAACAAAAGCTAAAAGATTTTAGCATTAAAAAAGTATCTTGGAGTGGTGATGATTTAGAGATTAAAACACTGAAGCAATGGCTTAATAATGGAAAATTAGATTTAGATTCTAAGCAAGTAGAGATTAAAAGCTTGCAAGATAATGTGATTTTGCTAAAAAGTGATATAAATAAGGCAAATATAATACAAAAAGATGGCTATTTGCTACCTGCTACACTAGAGATAAACTACATTCAAGATAATCATAAAGTATTGCAAGATAACAAAACTCATAAAATTATATATTGTAAAAATGAGATAAAAAGCCAACTTTGCAATCCAATAGAAAAACATCTTGCAAAAAGCTATTGCGATTTTCAATCTCTATGTGATAAAAGTGGAAATAAGATAGATATAGAAAAGCAAGATTCTAAACAAGTATTCATAAAAGATATAAAAAAGCTAGATGATAAAACAATCTTATATGATAAATTTGGCATATCCTATACTCTAAAAAAGGTAAAAAACGAAGGCTTTAATATCAGGCTATTAAGAAATGATGATGAGAGAGAAGATGAAGATGAGATAGAATCACCTTTGCGTTTCTTTTTAGATTCTGACATTCAAGTAATGGCATGTTTAGATGGACATAAAGAGCCACAAGAGTGCCGAGTAAAGATTATAAATAGAGATGAGTTTATCATTGAGTTATTATATAAAAATAGAGCAATACTCCCACGACAATACTCTATACTCGAGACAAAGCCAAATCCATATCGGCTAAAATGTCAAAGAAATGCTATACAAAATCTTATAAAAATGCCACTAGCTCAAAGTCATACGCTTTTAAAGCTTTTTGCTTCAAGGACAAAGGATAAAATAAGTTGGCTAACAAAAGATTCTAAGATAATAGATATTACAGAATGGGAAGTGCTAACAGATGAGAATAGAGAGGGTGCTAACATTCAGCGAAATTTCATACAACAAGCCTTAAATACAAAAGACTTTGCCTTGCTAGAGGGACCTCCGGGCAGTGGTAAAACGACTACAATTTTAGAGCTTATCGCACAGATTATAAAGCAAAATAAAAGGGTATTGCTTTGTGGTTCAACACATGTTGCAATAGATAATGTGCTAGAGAGATTAAAAGAAAGAGAACTTATAGAAAAGCTAAATATTTTTCCCATAAGAGTAGGAAGTGAGGGGGCTTTGAGCGAAGAGGTAAAAGAATTTAGACTAGGTGATTTTGCTAGAAATTATGAAGATTCACTGCTTGAAAAATATAGCGTTTATAATGATTTAGAAAAAGATTCTAATGATGAAAATAAACAAGGAAAAATTGGCTTAAAATTCTTTATGCAATGTGCCAATCTAGTATGTGGCACAACGATTGGAATCTTACAATATCCAGCCTTTAAGATTCAAGATGAAGAAGAGGATAGTAAAAAACGCAATAAAAAGACTATAAAGCCTATAATGCCTGATTTTGATTATTTAATCATTGATGAGTCTTCAAAGACGACTTTTCAAGAGTTTCTAGTCCCAGCAATGTATGCGAAAAAGTGGATTATAGTAGGTGATACAAGACAGCTTAGCCCCTTTGTAGATAGAGATGAGTTAGAGGATAATATTAGCAATCTTGCTTTGAGATATAATAAAATAAACAAAGGCTTTGACTTTTTAGAATCTAGCTATCAACAAGCTTGTTTTTTGCTTTATTTATTATCAAAAATCTATAAAGAAAATGGCTTTAATATAAAAATTGCAATGGGAGTATCAAGTGAGATTTTATGGATTCTAGAACAAGAGATTGAGATAAGGACAGATGAAAAAAGAGATAATTTTGGTGTGCTAAATAATAGATTAAAAGTTGGGTATATTAAAGATTTACAAGCAACTTCATATTTTGATAACCTTAATAAACATTGGATTTTTTATGATGAGGATCTAGTAAAAAAGGATTCACTACATAATCCTTTAAAGCACCTTATCCCAAGTGATTTTATAGACTTTGATAATCTCGCTTTATTGTATCAATACAAAGCAAAACATAAAAATACAACTTTAATGTTTGATAATAATGCTAAAAATACAGAATCTTTTCTTAAAGCAATTAAGGATTATAGACAAGAGAGAAGCTTTGCTAGTGAGATTGCTTGGCGGCTTAGTAGAGAGTTTGAACTAAGGACTTTTTCAGATTCCAATAAGGCTAAAAATAAAAATCAATCATATACAAAAACAATTGATGAGTTACTCCCAAAAAGTCATAAAGATAGAAACCTTATCCGCAATAAAATCTCAAGTATAGCAAATATTTCCCTACCCTCAATTCTAGAATCACTTATTAAAGGTGTAAGCGATAGGCGAAGTGAAAGAGAAGATTCAGCCATTCGCAGCGGCTTTACACAAGATGAGCTAAAACAGAGACATAGTATATTAAGCACACAAGGTAGAATGCACGAAGATATTTCACGCTTTCCACGAGAGCAATTCTATAAAGAAGCAAATGCCTTGAAAGATTTAAGCAATCTTAATCGAGAATGGAGCTACACAAGATATAAAAAGCGAAGCGTATGGATAAATGTAGATAGCAAGAGTTATAGAGGTAGAAACGAAAAAGAAGCAGAGTTTCTTATAAAAGAGCTTAGAGCATTTATAGATTTTGCTACTAACAATCCACACCCACTAAATGAAACCTGGAGTGTTGCTGTGCTAAGTTTTTATAAGGGACAAACTAGAATCTTAGAATCTAAACTGCAAGAATACACAGGATTAAAGCATAAAAGCACAGATTTTACGAGAGAGTGGAATGGCACAGAGATACAAATGAGACTTTGCACCGTAGATAAGTTTCAAGGGCAAGAAGCTGACATTGTGTTTCTCTCAATGGTAAATACAGATAAAATCGGCTTTTTAGATAATCCAAACCGACTAAATGTCGGTATTACAAGGGCAAAATTTCAGCTTGTGATATTAGGAAAATATGATTATTTCAGTCAATGCAAAGATAATATGCTAAAACAATTTGCATTGCACCATAAAGCATTACATAAGGGGAATAAATGAAAATAGAATTAATGCATACTATAAAGCTACAAAGTGGCTTTGCGTTTTTAGATATTGAAGTGCTGCATAACGCAAGCGATATGGCAGAATTTTTAGAATCTTTACAGAAAAATGAAGCACTTTTAAAAGAGCCACTACAAACAAGAGCAAAAGAAGAAATGCAAAAACTTGGCTTTTTAGATTCTAATAATAGCCTTACAAAAGAAGGCAAAAAGCTAATAAAAACAAAGAAGCGATATATAAAAGAATGCGGTAAATATAAAATAAACTTTAGTTATAATGATAGCATTTTTGATAACAGAATCTTTAAGGCAAAAAGGGCTGAAATAGATGAAAGTGAGCAAGAATTAGAAACAATAGATTTTGGTAAAAAGTCGCGTGTATTGCTAGATGATGAAAATAAGGTAACTGATAGTATAAAGATTCTAACCAAATTAGCAAGTGTGCAAATGCAGCGGGGAGAAGAGATAATCACATATATAAGATTCCATTTAGCAAGTGTGCAAATGCAGCGGAGACAAGAGATAATCACATATATAAGATTCCACGAGATTAATCAAAATGGCGAAATCCTTAGGGATACAGAATGTTTAGATGGTGTGGATATTGAAGAAAATGAAGATTTTAGCGAAAAGTTTTTAGACACAAAAACCTTTATACAAAAATACGAACAAGCACTAGGACCAAATTGGGATAGAGACAATTTAGTTTATAGAATTAATACAGATGAATTAAACGATTTTTTGGAGGAACAAGTTATAAAAGATATACGCACATTAACAGCAAGTTTTAAAAAAGAGAATTTTACATTTAGCAATCTAGCATTATCCCCAAAAGAAGAAAGCGATGCAAAATATATGCTAAATTGTTGTTTATTAAAAGATTTAAGCGAGTCCTATCTCACACAAGATGACCTAGATTCTAAGCTAGAATCTTATATCAACCATAAAGGCTTAAATGAGTTTTTAAAAAGCAGTGATAAAAAAGAATATATAAGCAAACTAGAATCTTCACTCAAACAAGAAAAGGATAAAACAGCCTATTGGCATTATAATGCAATAAATGATTTACTACCAAAAAGAGATTTATTGCCAAATATCATAAAGACAATTACGCTCAACTATGATGAAGAGTTAAGCTATGCTGATTTTATAGATAAAATCACACAAAATAGAGAGATACAAGCATTTATTTATATTGATAGATATTTTACCGATGTGTATCAATATAAAAAGGCAGAGTTAATAGCACAGGGCTTTAACACACAGCAATATCTAATAATCACAGATGAAAGAAATATAGAATCTCTAACCGCAAGACAATTAAACGCACGACCTTTCGATCCTATCCCACACGATAGATATATGATTCTAAAGGTTAATAATGAAATAGAGATTTGGAATATAACACAAAGCGACTTTTTACGCTTTGATGAAATAAAAGCACAAGATATAACACTAGATACAAAAGGGAGAGCAGAAGGTTGTGTTATTAGCAATATAGATAATTTTTCTATATTTGATAACAAATTAAAAGAGATTATACAAGACTTTATGGGAGTAAAACAATGATAAGCATCGCACATAAAGAAATCACAAAAGATTATGGGGATAGTGTTATAGAAAATGTATGGGTAGATTCTAATAGTTGTCATGTTGAACGCAGTGAAACATCGCAAAGTTTAGAATCTACACAAAGCACCAAAGAGACAACGCAGATTCTAGGAACTATGCAGGCAATAAAAAATTCTATGCTAGAGACTTTGCAAACCGCACAAGATTCTATAATCTGCCTTTACACTTCATTTTTAGATCCTGAGATTATAAAGCTTATCCCAGAAATTGCAAAAAACAATAGAATCTATATCTACACAAAAGACCAAAATACACTACAAGAGCTATCACATCACAGCCTTGTGCGTTTAGGGGATAATCTTGCAGGTAGCTTTGTGCTAATACAAAAAGATAAAAACATTCAAGGCTTTTTTAGCACAAAGGATTTTGATATAGAATCTAATCAGCTGTTTTTAGAGTTAGATTCTAATCAATGTAATGATTTTTGGCATTATTTTATCACTTGCTTTTGGAAAGACGCGAAAAAAGAATTTATCGCAGGAAAAGAAGAAGAAATAAAAGAGATGAATCAAAAAGATTTTATACCCCCTTTTCAAAATGGTTTTGATACAGAGTTTATAAGAGATTCTATATCACAAAGAAAAAGCGTAGCCCTAATACAACTACAGACAAATTCACCGCTTATAGATTTATTGCAAGATTTTGAAGAGTGTAAATTTTTCTTACAAGATTTTCATACATTAAGCGATGAAATGCTACTACAAGATAAAGAAACGAACTTTATTGAATGCCCAGTAGGCTTTGATAGCATAAATAATGATATTTTTCTAAGCAATAATAACACACTGCTTTATAGCATAAGGGTTACAGGAAAACAAACACAGATATTTAAAGCCATGCTACAAAATCTAATTAAAAATAAAACAAAATCTTTCAAGCACGAAGTAGCCCTAAAAGAACTCATAGATAAAACCATACATTATTTAGATGGCAAAACTGCAAAGATAGAAGCACATACAACACACAAAGATTCTATACAATGCACTAGCTTTTTGGATAAAGATGAGTTTGAGACACAAGAGCTAGACTACAAGCAAATATGGCAGGATAAATACCCACATACCTGCAAGATTACATACAGCTTTGATACTATCCCCTTTTACACACCAGCACATTTTAAACAAGCACATTTATACAATGAATGGGAAAACACACATAAAGCCCTGCACGATACAATAAGCAAAGCATTAAATAATATAGAATCTATCTATAAAAAGCAAGATGAGCTAAACGCATTTCAAGCCCTTTTAAGCGAAGCAAAAAATTTTTTTAAAAGATTCTTCTTAGGTAAGAATACAAATCTAAAAGACCTAACCGCAAAGCTAAATGAGATAAAAGAGAAAGCCACACTTGAAACTCTCAATATAGATTCTACACAAAGCTACATACAAGAACTAGAAAAGCATATAAAAACTATTAATGAAAATAGTGGCGAGATAGACCTAAAGCTTGATGAAGCAAAAGAGCACAATGAATGGCAGACAAGAAAAAACAAACTAGAAAACGAAATAGAGGAATTACAGCAACACTGCCGCACAAAGCAACAAGACCTAAATACAAAAGAAAAAGAATGTAAAGACAAAAAAGAAAAGCTAGATTCCATGCAGAAAGAAATACAGAATCTAGAGAATGAAAAAGATAAGGCAAAAGCACATTTAGATACATTAAAACAAGAGCAACAAAAGCTATCTAAAAACAATCAAGAAAAAGAAGAGTATTGCAGAAAAAAACAAAAAGAAAAAGCGGACAAAGAAAATAAATCTAACAATAATGAAAAAACCATAAATGCAACAAAAGATAGGTTAAAAGAGTTGCAACAAAAAGCAAATGAATTGCAGCAAAAGATTCTTGAAGCAAAAAATAAAGAGTTAGAGAACCTAAAACAAAATCAGCATGAAAAAGAAAAATCCAGCGACAAGGAGTAGTTATGGCTAAAAAAAAGAACAATCAACAGAAAAACGCAATACAAAATAAACAGCAAATAGACGCAAGTAGCACATCTTTAGAACAACAGCTAAAAGACATCTTAGAATCTAGGGCAAAGTTGGAAAAACAACAACAAGATTTAGAATCTGAAAATAAAATCATAAAAGATGAAATCCATGAAATAGATAGGATTCTTATTGACAATAAGCAACAAATGGAATCTATAAAAGGGCAAATGCAGATAAAACAACAGAGCGTAAAAGCAGCACAAGACAATCTAGATGAAACCACGCAAACCCTAGATTCTAAAAAAAGCAATTATAACAAAGAAAAGAAAGACAAAGAAGCCCTAGATAAATACATAGACACAGAAAAACAAAATTTACAAAAAGATGAAAATAAACTTAAAAACCTAAAAGATGAATTAAAGACTAAATACGAAAAATTTAGCTACAATAAAAAAGATTCTAAAGAATCTAAATCATCTCTAGCCTTTATGGATAAAACACAAAGCCGAACACAGCAAGAGATACACATGGTAATACCAAAGGAAAACCGCCCAACCACAGGCGTATTAAAGGAGGACAAACATGAGCGACTTTTAGAGATTAGTCAATGGGATGAAGTAGAGAGTGCGACAGAAGAAGCACAAAGGCTTAAGGCAAGTTTAAGTGTAAAACACGATAAATCACAATAGAAAGGACAAATATGAAAGAAGAGAAAATCATCGTAACAATCAATGAAGATGGCAGCCTAGACCTAAAGAGCGAAGGCATAAAAGGCGAGGCTTGTATGGGCGAGATAGAAGCCCTGCTTAGCGAAGACATGGATATAGAAAGCGACAAAAAGACAGATGAATATTATCAAAAAGTCTCACAAACACAATCTGCTACACTAAGGAGTAAAAAATGAGTAGAAGAGTTATAACAAGGACACCAATCATAGATAAAGAATGCCTAATAGAAGCCCTAAAAGCAAGCAATTGCCAATATCAAGACCAAGGCAACAGAATCTCTGTGCAAATAGGTTGTGGCATAACCTACATACAAAAAGACACGCATTTTAGCGTAGATTATTACAGCGACCATATCGATGAAAGAAACTTTGTAGAATCTGTAAATAAAGCATATCTAAGAATCTATAAAGCAAAGCTAGAGTGTTTGGAAAGAGAGAGATTAGAGGAAGAAGCAAGGAAAGAGAGAGAACGACTAGAAGCCTTTAAAGAAGCACAAAAAGCCCAAATCATTGAAAAAGCAAAAAAGCAAGGCTACAAAGTCAAAGAAGTAAAAAAAGGCGATAAAATCCAGCTTGTATGTGTGCGATATGGGTAAGGGGTGATTTATGGCGTTTTTTGAGATACAAAACCAAGAAATTAAAGTATTTCTAACAGAGAATCTAAGTGGCTCGGAAACAATGCAAAGAAGATATGACCTGCTTAATAAATTTGCTACTAAGCAGAATATACCACATTTTAAGGCAGCAGAGCTGCTTGCAAATGCAGAAGGGGTGGTATGGACTAAAAGAATGTTAGATATAGCAAACTTTGTAACAGATGAAACAGCAGAATCATTGCCAAGTTCAGTCCAACAACCTATTATGAGTATAAGGCCAGACAAAAGAAGATTCAAACCTTTACCCAATATATACAAGAATATAACGCAAAACATAAAGCAGAACTTAACGATAGAAAGGAACAGCAAATGAATAGCACAGAAAAACAAAATGCACTCGTTGTATATAACCCAGATAATTCACTACCACATATAGCGACCAATTCCGCAACAAACACAAACACCACCTTTAGAATCTTTGGAAATAGTGATAATAACGCCATGTTTCCTAAAACGCTTACAGAGACAATACAAGAGATAATCTCCATGCTAAAAGAGATTAATCAAACCGCAAAGACAAGCGACTTACAACCCCTAATAGATTTAGCAATAGGGCTAGATTCTGAAACTACAAAAGATATATCAAGTGATATACAAACCCTTTTCAAACAATTTAGCAATCTAGAAACATATCTCAACAAAAAGCTAGATAAATTAGATAGAATCCTATCAAAAAGCATAGATTTTGATACCTATTCACAAACAGATAAAGCCCTAATCAATAAGATAAAATCCATACAAGAGATACTACATAATATATTCATATCCATAAATATTGATGAAGGCGAAACAACAAGAGTAAAAAAACGAGCCTATATGCGAAGCATAACAACCGCTAAAAACGCAATAAAGCAAATAGAAGAATTACTAGATGGTACAGACTTACGAGAGCCTATCCCAGAAACCATAAAACAAGATGATGGCAAACGATACGCCGATAATCCATTCCTAGGCAGAGTGTAAAAAGCTAGTAGCATTTAGAAACCCTACCATATCTTTATGGGTGTGCGTAGATTTTGGTACATTTTAACAAGACTTTAGAATCTTGTCATTTTAAGCCTTTGAAAAAAAGCAAAAATTCTAGCTTAGATTCTATATCTTTAGATACTTTCCACAAAGGCTTAGTATGACAAATATCTTCAGTACTGCTAGATTTTAGATTATAAATGTGGTATATTTGCGATTTATTTTGAAAGGTAAAAAATGGCAATGACAACAAGCTTTAATTTAATAAGTAATGAAAACGCAATCATTCCAAATATCATTTTACGCACCATGCAAGATATAGAGCATATGCTAAAAGAGCTAAAAATCGCAGTAAAAAATCCCATTATATATAGCAGTGATGATATAAAAAACTTTGCAAATCTAAATCCATGGCTTGACCTTGCCTACAATATCGCTGATACAATAGACCCATCACTACTTGGCAATACTACAAAAACGCTTGATGATGCTACGCAATGCAGTGTTTTTGACCCAGAGATTGTAGTAGATAAGCAGTTTATGCAGAGTGTAAGTGATAGCTTTTCTCAATGCAGTGCTATGAATGCTAGGATTAATCAAAAGTTAGATGAGCTTGATGAGATTATGTCTAAAAGCATAGATATTTCTCGCTACACAAAAGATGAAAAAGCGGTCCTAACACAAGTCCAAACCATATATGAAACACTTCATAGCACACTGCAATCTATTATAGATAATGTTAATGGAAGCACAGATACCAACAGCGTTATAGGGCGTGGCATTACAAGTCTTATTGATCGCATAGATAAATATGCAAATGATTATGGTCTTGATAATGACGATAATGATTCTAACAAGCAAGATAATACAATGAAAATAGACTCAAGTAAATATGGTGATAATATACGGACAAGGAAGCGGGTATATATGCGTTGGATCAATAGTCTAAAAGATTGTATGGATTCTATACAAAATACAATAGGTTCTAATACACTAAGGGCTAATCACGCTAAACCAACCACACCGCAACCTAACCAAACTCAAAGTAACACACAAGCACAAAATACAGATGAAAAGCTAAGCAAAGAATCTAACAAAGATATACAACCACATCAAAGAAACCCATTTTTATAAAAAGGCAAATTATGCAACTCTCAAGCATAAAAGAATACTCGCAAATCTATGGCTTTGAGCCAAGCTTTGTGATATGGACACAAGGCTGTCCCATCCACTGCAAAGGCTGTTGGAATACACACACTTGGGATAGTAAAGGCGGCTTTACTATGGATATAGAATCTATCTTTAATAACATTAAAGAGCAAAAAGATTCCAAAACATTGCCGATACAAGCCGTTACAATATTAGGCGGTGAGCCTTTCTATCAATATGATGAGTTATATAAACTTGTATCGTTGATAAAATCGCTAGATTTAGGCATTATCGTATATAGCGGTTATGAAAAAGATGAACTAATACAAATGAAAAAAAATTCCATATTTAGCCTTATAGATGTGCTAATTTATGGTAGATATATAGAATCTTTGCGAGATTTAAACCTACATTTGCGCGGCTCTAGTAATCAAGTCATAGATTTTTTAAGCAATAGATATAATGAAAGCCTTATTAAAGATGGCAATTATATTGAAATTGATATTGATAACTTTGGAGGGCTTGATATTGTGGGCTATATTGAGCCAACAGATTCTATTATTACGCAAAACTTGTAAATATAAATCCATTATTTTATTGTAAAATTACGACTATTTTTTGAGAATCTGTATGCAGATTTCTGCTAATTTATTAAAGGGAAGTTATGAAAAAGATTTGTTTATCGTTGGTTTTTAGTATAGGAAGTGTATATGCGGCTCATTGGGGTTATGATAAGCATAATGGACCAGATATGTGGGCGAAGCTTGATCCTAAATTTAAGCTGTGTAGTTCGGGCTTAAAGCAATCATCAGTTAATATTGAGAGTAAAAAAACAACGGAATCTAAAAATGAGTTACACCTGCTTTATGGCACAAACTCAAAGGATATTATAAATAATGGACACACTATCGCCCTGCATTTTAATGAGGCGGGTGGCTTAGTCTATCAAAATAGAAAATATAATCTAGTCCAACTCCATTTTCACACACCTTCAGAAACGCAAATCGAGGGGAAATCCTACCCTATGGAAATGCACATGGTGCATAAAGATGAAAAGAATAATTATCTAGTTCTTGCCGTGCTATTTAGAAAAGGACAAAATAATATAATGTTAAATAATGTCTTATCTTATGCTCCCATTGATATAGATAAAGCCCATCAAATGGATATGATATATATCTCACAGCTCTTACCTAAGAATCATGGCTACTATGCTTTTAGCGGGAGTCTCACAACACCGCCTTGCAACGAGGGAGTGCAGTGGATAGTATTAAAAGAGAGTGTTGAAGCCTCACAAGCCCAAATTGACGCAATGCATGCAATCCTTAAAGATAATGCAAGGAATGTGCAGCCATTACATGATAGGGTGATTCTATCTGCGCCTTGATTTATGGCTATTCTATATGCCCTACTTTAAACAACATAGATATTTTTATGCTTTTATAGTTGTGTTATAAGGTATGGTTTTAAGGTTTTAGATTCTATTGGATTCAGTAATTTATAAGTGCATTTTTGCTATATTTTCAAGTATTTTTAAGTTTTTGACATGTGATTGTGTAGTTACAGAATCTAGAATTTCGCATTGAGGAGTAGTTGTGAAAGATGTTATTGAAAAACTAGAAATTATTCTCAATCAAGGCTTATATGGGCGAGATGAAGAAGTGAGACTAGCACTTTTATGCACCTTGAGTAATAAGCCACTTTTGCTTTATGGACATGATGATGCTAAAGATATACAAATGCGTTTTGAAGCGTTGTTTGGGGAAACGCCCATTAAAGCAAAGATTACCGCAGGTTCAAATCTCTCAAAAAATAAGGATAAATTAAGCAAATATACCGCCTATTGTTGCTTAGGCAATCATAATAATACAGAGCATCTCTATGATTATCTTTTCGCACCAAAAAACACAAATGTAATAGAAAAGCTAAAGCAGTTAGCCCCAGAAGCAAATAAGCTAAAGAAGTTTTTCCAAGATTATAATTTTACGCAGTTTTGGGACGAGGAAAACAGGGCAAAAGCAATCAATTTTATAGAATCTCTTGCCTCTCATGCAAACCCCACAGGCGAACTTGCAGGTGATATTGCAATGCTAGATGATGCAGAACAAAATCTAGTCAAACAGCTTTCAAATATCTCTGATAAAAGATTCAAAGACTTTTTACACTTACTTGCAGTAAATCTTATTATTAATAATAGAAAAGAGATTACGCCCATTGACTTTGGTATGTTTTATTATTGTTTGCGAGATTGGTCTGATGGTGTGCGTTATCTTGAGACAACGATTTGTGCGAGTTTATCAAATGATGAGCTACCAACCTTTGTATTCCATGATGAAGAGTATGAAAAGACATGTAAAGAGACTTTCTTTAAAAGCTACGAGCAGTATGCGTTTTTGATACCAAATCTTGAATACATGGTGTATGTGCCTTACTCTTCATCGCCAAGTATCCCAGCAAATGAGATATTTGTGCGACTAGATAGCTTTTATACGCAGTTTCAAAACCTTGTATGTGAAGAAACAAGCGATGATATAGCAAAGGATATGCAGGAAGTGGCAACGAAAGAGAATATCCTAAAAGACGCACAATTAAAAGAAATGGAACTAAAAGAGACGCAACTCGCACAAGTGCAGCTTAAAAGATCCGCATTTAAATCCGTAAAAGATGCTCTTGATGAGCGGCTAAAAATCGCAAATGCCAAAGAGAGCGAGTTTAGAGAGCAAAGAGAGATTTTGGAGAGTAAATATAAGGACGCAAAGACGACAGACAGAAGAGAGGGATTAGAATCTCAAATTGCTGAAGTGCAAGCAAAAGAAGATCAATTTAAAGAAATTAGACTAAATCTTGAAGCACAACTTCAAGATGCAAAAAATACGCTCGAAGATAAACTTAAGCAGACAAAAGAGATTCTAGAAGAAAAGCTACAAGAAGTAAAAGCAAAAGAACTTGACTTAAAAGAAGCCCAAGATAAATTAAACCAAAAGCTTACAAACCGCAAAGGTAATATGGATGTAAGGATAAAGGAAGGTAGGGAATATCTTACGCAACTAAGGACACTACCCGTCAATCTCAACAAAGCTGTTGATGCGTGTAGAAAGCAAATTGATGCAGTATCAAAGCCAAATCCAATCTGGGCAAATCCACTAAAAATACATTTAGCTGCATTATATAAGATTCAGAAAAATCTACCCAATATGATAAAAGCCTTTGACTCTCAAGTAAAAAAATATGAAGAGCATGCAAAGCAATCCACACAAACACGCTAGGGGAGAAATGCATTGAAGTTAAATTTGGAATCTGGATTTTTGGATACATGGATTACAGGGTATAATTGAGGTTTGCTTCTTATTTGCATTTCAATACCCTGCAGTCCCCTAAAGATTATAGAAGAAAACTATTTATCATTCCAAACATTATAAAAGAACACGCACATGTTTAAAGAAAATTCAGCTTAGTGCTAGTATAAGTAATTCTTTTTCCCACGCTTACAAAAAAAACAATCGAGGTTGGTTGCTACTATAAAAATATAGCTACAAAAAAAACATATAATCTTCGTGTTCATATCTTATTTATTACAATTATATACTACAAGCTTTTTTGGGAAATCACACATCATGCAATAATATGTTATAATGCGTAGTTTCTGTAACAATGTTTAGCGGATATGTAAAACCAAGGATTCAAAAAAGCGTAAGGAATAGTCATGCTTAATATTTATACTAAGACGAATAATGGGCTTGTCAAAAAGTTACAATTTAATATTGAAGATAATCTTCTCCCTAGTAATATTTTGTGGGTTGATTTACTTCACCCAACAAATGATGAGATGAACTACATTACAAAGCAATATAACCTTGATATTCCAACGCAAGAAGAGCGTGAAGAAATCGAGCTTAGCGCAAGATATTGGGAAGATAATCTCACAATTACTATTAACACGCATTTTCTCGTGCGTATGCAGACAGAAAACAAGGAATTTAGCCTGATTAATGAAACAATTACTTTTATGACGACTAAAAATATTTTATTTACGATTAGATTCAATGATTTTAAGATTTTTGAAGAGATGCAAACACGCATTCTTGCAAGTCCAAAAAACTTTGAAGATGGCTATGATGTGCTTGATAAAATGTTTGAAATTCGTGTAGAAAAAGATGCTGATATACTAGAGTGGATTGATAAAGAGGCAAGAAAGCTACGCATTAATGTCTTGGAAGAAAAGAATGAATACACTTATGACAAAATGCTAAAAGGCATTTCGAGTTTGCAAGAACTCAATATGCGTGTGCGAGATTCACTATTTGATAAACGGCGTGCTATTACTTCACTCATTAAAAGTGATAAAATTGATAGCGATATTAAACGCAATCTTACCATTGTTTTAAAGGATTTAAACTCGCTTGTTGAATTTAATGTATCGCAACTCAATGTCCTTGATAATATCCAAACAATTCTAGCAAGTCAGATTAATATCGAGCAGAATAAAATCATTAAACTATTTACCGTTGCCACTGTTGCTATGATGCCACCAACTCTTATTGGGACGATTTATGGCATGAACTTTGAGATTATGCCAGAGCTTAAATGGGATTATGGCTATCCACTTGCAGTGCTTGTGATGATTATTTCCACCATACTACCACTTATTGCATTTAAGAAAAAAGGGTGGTTGTAAGATTTATTACATAGCAATTAATGGCTAAAGTCTTTTATCTAAAAACTTTGCTTAAAGTAAATAGCAAGGTGAATTTACATGAGAATCTTTTTTGTAGCTCTTGCTTCTATTTTTGATGCTTGTGGAAAAAAATAATATGTATTTCATTTTAGATCTTCTGTATTCGCTATTTTTTATTTCTTAAGATCATATAATGTAAATTTGAGTTTATGCGAAAAGGTTGAAATATAGATAACTCACTACACAAGGCAGATTATACAATATAAAAAATTCGAGAATTAATAAGACACGCGATACTAAACAAGATATGGAATAACAGAAAAATAAATACTTTGCCTATTTGAGATTCAATGGGCTCAAGCGAAAATATACAGATTCCAGATTTTATCTGTATAGATATAACAGATTGGCAGAAAAGGCTTCAATGGTGAAATTTAAAGCCCTATAAATCGCTACAAAATCTTAATGGTATTAGATATAGCGTTTCTGTCTAAAAGTTTTTAATACTTTTACATAATATTCAGCTTGCTGTGGAGTTCCTAATGTAACTCGACAGAAGTTATCAAACTTGGCAAATTGTCGTCCAACAAGGATATTTTGATTTCTCATATTTTTTGCAAAATCATCATAGCTACCTGTGATTTCATGGAAAATAAAGTTAGCATGTGAAGGTGCATAGCGTAAGCCCAGAGAATCAAGGGTTTTTGTTACAATTTGTCTTGATTTCACATTTGAATTTACACAATATTGTCTAAAGTTGAAATCAGCAAGTGCCGCAGTAGATGCAACTGCACCGCACACATTAATACCTGCAAGTTGCAAGAAATCTTTAATTCTTCTTTGCAACTCTGGTGTTGTAACTGTATATCCTACACGCAATCCTGCAAGACCATATATCTTTGAAAATGTGCGTGTTACAATAATATTTTTTGCACCATCTTTTAGGATATCAATACCACTTTTAAATGCAGGGTCAATCACATACTCTGCATACGCCTCATCGATAAGGAAAATCGTGCTTTGTTTTGCATTTCTTACCCAAGAATACAGATCGTTTGCAGATACAATGTTTCCTGTTGGATTATTTGGATTGCAAAGATAAACAAGAGAAATACCATCAAACTCTCGCTCACTCTTTTTCATAGCATCAATATTCATGTTAAATTTAGAATCTAAATCAAAATTCACAACTTCAATGCCTAGTGGTTTTGCATAAACAGCAGGGAATTCAAAAGTGGGATTAGGATTTATGATTCTAAATGGCATATTAAGTTCGTTAGCCAAATTACTAACAGCATAAATCGCAGCTTGTAATGCAGCCGAAGAACCATTACTCACACATATATTGTCTTCTTTTACTTGATAAAATCTTGCAATACTAGAACGCAATTCCTCTTCAGCTTTGAAAGGATAGAGAGATAAATCTGCTGCCTTTTTGTCCAATGCTTTTTTAACAAGACTTGAAAAACCGTACGCACTCTCATTGCTATTTAGCAATAATGGCTTATCTCTAGTAGGCAACTTAAAAGATGTGCCAGCAGCCTGCAACGGCGACAAAAAACCACCTAAAGCCAACGCACTAGCAATCGTTCCAGCCTTCAGCACATCGCGTCTATTCATTGTTTGTTCAACACTTTTCATAAGATTAACTCCTTAAAATATGTTATATATGCAGTTTCCATGTCTGCAATAATACACTATTTTCACAGAAAATGCAATAAAAAAAGAAAAAATGTAGTATTTTAAATAAGCTTTTTTATGAATTTGAAAATATGAGAAACCTAGAAATGATTATAATGAAAAGTATATTGCACAAAATAACGACGCAAGAGTAACAAAATCAAGAATAACAAAATAGAATCTAGGGCATGATAATATGAAGTATAGCAAGCAAGGCTCTAAAGACACACAAAGCCTAAGCAAGAAAATGTGCGTTTAGAGTAAGAACAATATTATTGCAACTTCTGTAAAATAATATCAAGTTTGCTTTTTTCATCACATTGCAAAATAATACTATTCTTTTTTATAGTGCTTTCAATATTATAGGTTTTTAGAATCTCTTGTAGATTTTGCAGAGATTCCGCATAGAGAGATTCTGTAGAATCTTTATTATTCTCTAATTTACTTGTCTTTGATTTAAGGTTTTTTGCAAGATTTTCTGTTTCTCTTACATTGAGTTTTTGTCCTAATATGCTTTGCAATGCCATCTCTTCGTCATTTGGAGTTAAGCCAATCAGCATTTTTGCATGTCCTTGCGTTATTTTGCCATCTTGGAGTAATTCTCTTGTTTTATCGCTTAATTCAAGCAAACGCAGTGTATTTGTGATTTGCGTGCGAGATTTGTGAATCTTTTGTGCGAGTTTTTCTTGTGTGAGATCATATTCTTTTAAAAGTGCTTGATAGCAAAGGGCTAAATCAATAGGATTTAAATCCTCTCTTTGCACATTTTCTATCAATGCCAATTCACGCATTTTGTAATCTTCTGTGCTAATGACTATGGCTTGTATATGCTCTTTTTGCAGTAATTTTGTAGCACGAAGTCTTCTTTCCCCAGCAATAAGTATGTATCCACCATTTTCATTTTCACGCACGACTATGGGTTGTAAAAGTCCATGCTCTTCTATAGAATCCGCAAGTTCCCTCAAACTCTCATCATTAAAGATTTTACGCGGCTGCATGGGATTTGGCACAATATCATCGCATTTAATCATCTGCATGTTAGTATCTGAATCTACATAATTTTTCTCATACACAGCATTAATATCACCAAATAGATTATTAAGCCCACTACCTAACGCTCTTTTTGCCATGCTATTTCCTTTTTTGCTTCTTTAATAAAGCTTTTGCAAGACGCATATAAGCTTCATTACCAGCTGACTTGCTATCATATAATGCAATGGGTTTTCCATAACTTGGGGCTTCTGCAAGTTTTACATTATGCGGTATGACTACATAACCTTCTTTATCATCAAAGAATTTAGTCTTCACATGATTTAATAAATCATCTAAAACTTGCTTTGATAGATTTGTCCTTGAGTTATACATGGTAGGTAAAAAGCCTCTTATTGCTAAACTTGTATTAATAGACTGCTTTATCACCTTGACAGTATTCATAAGTTGGGCTAATCCATCAAGGGCTAAAAACTCACATTGCACAGGCACAATGAGAGAATTTGCCGCTGTTAAAACATTAATCGTAAGCGGTCCTAATGCAGGTGGAGAATCTATAATAATAAAGTCATAATCCATGCGAATAGATTCTATATATTGCCTAAGAAGTGTTTCCCCTTGACTTTTCTTTTTTGCGTAAAACTCAGATTCTATACCGACTAGATTTTGGTCAGTTGGAGCGATAAATAGGTGCTTTAGCATTGTGCTTTGGATAATATCTTGTATAGAAGTCTGCCCAGACATTACATGATACATTGTAGATTCTATACTATTGCGTTTTATCCCATAGCTTAGCGTAGCATTTGCCTGTGGGTCAAAGTCAATAAGCAAAACTTTTTTATTACATAATGCTAAAGATGCGGAAAGATTCACAGCAGTAGTTGTCTTTCCAACGCCACCTTTTTGATTTGCAATGCCAATGACTTCGCCCATGCAATCTCCTTATTTCTTGTAATATTTAACGCAAACTATATAGAATCTTATCATGCAACACTATGCTGCCATCATTTTGTAATAACGCATCTTGCAATGATACTTTATGAGTAATTCCATCATCATTGATATGTGTATAAAAACGATGATTTTTAGAAAAACTTTGTTTATATCGACTAAAGACTTCATACCATGTCATGTTATTTTGTAAAAAAGCATTGCAAGTAATGCCATGCAATGTTGTATCTATATTTTTTTGTAAAGCAAATTCTACAATGTTAAAGCTTAAAAAATGCAATATTTTTTTGATTATTTGAGATAAAATCTCTATGCTTATGGATTCTATAGAATCTTTTTGAGATAAATTATTTTGCATTTTGCCTGTTAATAAAGAAGATTTCTCTTCGCTAAAGATATTTAGCCCAATGCCAAATATAACAAAGCCCTTTATATACTGCGTCATTAAACCCCCGATTTTCTCATCTTGTAAATAAAAATCATTGGGCCATTTTAACCACAAATCATTATGAAATTCTCTAAATAACTCAAGCAAAATTTGTCCAAAATAAATTGAGCTAGACTGCCTTGGCAAATCCTTTGGTAATAAAGCAATAGGCAAAGCACATGATAGATATAATCCACATGATACTTTATCCCATGTGTTTGCACGACTGCCGATACCATTTGTCTGCTCTTTTGTTGCTACTATGCAAATAGATTCCAAATCATTCTTGCGGATATAATCACTTAGCCATACTTGCGTGGAGGGCAATTCCTGTGTCCAAACAAAACGCATATCTACTCTTTAAATGTCTGCTTTAAAAACGCATTAAGTTTTTCTAAGACACCACGCCATTCATGTAAATCTTCTTGTATAAATAGCTTTGTGCTATCATACCAAATAGTAGAATCATGTTTGCAAAATCTCCCCCATCTCCAGTCATGCCGCTTATATAATAATACAGCCGTAGGAATACCTAAAGTAGCACTTAAATGCGCTAATGCAGAATCTATGCTAATCACAAAATCCATATTTAATAAAATCCTAGCACTATCATAAAAGTCTTTAATCTCTTTTGACATATCGATGACACTAAATTCTTTCGCAAGACCAGAATCAATGCCTTCATACTGCAAACTATAATATGTGAAGTTTTTATGCGGCAAGGATTCTAAAAGCTTTTGTGCGTATATGGACTTTTCTCTTGCGTTTTGAAAGTTTGGATTTGAGCTAAAGTTTAGGGCGATCTTTATTTGCTTTTTTGTCTCTATTGCATTATGCGTATTTGTTATAAAGTGATTTTTCGCTTGTGCCTTTGTGCTTAGGAATACATCATCTTTTAGCTCTTCTTTTTGTGCGTAATGCTGATACGATTCTAAAACCTTTTTTATAGATATTTGAGATTCTGTCATATTTGTGTGTATAAAAGTATCACTTAGCATAGAATCTTTTAAGCCATTAGAATCTTTTATTTGAGATTTTATAAGAAAGGATAATAAGGTATTTCTAAAAGATTCTAAGCCCACTTTTACACTCTTTTCATTGGCAAATAAAAAGGCAAGGCTTGGCAGGGGGAGAGCTATATCATAATCATCATGCACTTTTTCACTGCAGCACACATTAAAGCAGCTAAAGATTTTACAAAGCTCTTTTGGAGCAAAAATTATCTTTTCTTTACATGAAAGAAGTGGTATAAATCTTGCAAACATAATGCTATCTCCAAAGCCTTGCTCGTGGTAAAGTGCTACTCTCTTATCTTGCAAGAAATCTAATATACTTTTAGAATCCTGAAAAGAAAAATCAAGAAAATGCCTATCCATAGTCTTTGGCAGCATAACTCTTCTGTGTTCATAGAGTGCAAAGCCTGTTTGAAACTCATTTAAGCTTAAATATAAATGTGAGAGATTTATCACATATCTTATATCTGGATTTAGGCTAATCGCCCTGCTATATGCCTCTTTTGCTAACTCTACCTCATCGTTATAACGAAGTGCATTTGCGTAGTTAAAATAGAAATTAGAATCTTGTGTGTAATGTGGCTCTAACTCTCTATAAAGTGTGATAGCAGATTCCAAATCATCTAAATTTGTATAGATTTGTGCTAGATTTATACCCGCATCGCCCATACCGCTTTCATAGGCGAGTGAGTAGTATTTCAATGCGAGTTTAAAGCTACCTATGGCGGCTTGCTGATTGGCTAGATTAAAGATAGCATGTATATCTTTTGGATTAATCTTAATAGCTATCATGTAATGTTGAATAGATCTCTCATAATCTTGTAAATCACCATAGCATTTTGCGAGATTAAAATGCAAATTCTCATCATCTTTTGGCAGAAGATTCTGTAAAAGTGCTATGGCTTGTAGCGTCATATTATTTCTTCTATAAAATTCCGCAAGATTGAGTGAGAGTGTAAAGACATGCTCTTTATGATGCTTTTTTGCTATCTTTAGTGCGTCTTCAAGGCATTTAATCGCTTCTTGCAGCTGCCCTATATTGTTATAACAAAACGCACATAAACTCCATGCTTCAATATTTGTGCGTTGCTGCATAATCAGCTTTAAACATGCTTCAATGCAGGTTTGCCACTGCTTATTATTAAATAACTGACGAATAGTCTCTATATTCATATAAAACCCTAAAATAATCTAAATAATCGCAAACAATCAAATTTAATACCAAAATAATCAATCTTTTGTTATTCTACATAAATAACACAATGATATGAAAAACGACTCATGTTTGATGAAACTAAGCACAATATTAAGCTTTTGTATTGTAGCTTTGCGATACTTTTGTTTGATGTTAAACCAAGTTATCAAGCATATATCTACCACGCTTCATCAATACCTATGAGAATGCAGCTTGTAAGATAAGGTGCAGCACAATAGGAAAATACCTTGCCGCCTTTGCCGATTTCATGCAGTGCAGAATAGTATCTTTGAGCGAATTTAAAATACCTTACTTTTGCTTTTTTATCGCCAAACTCATCAGCTAAGATTCCCCCCACACTCACACCATCTAAGTCATTATGCTGACTTATCCACTCTATATAAAACATAGATAGAATCACATAGGTATGATAGCCGTGCATTTGCCCTAGATTCATCTTGCTAAAAGCGGTGTGTGAGACAATCTTTTTGCCATTAAAGCGGACAAAGTTTCGCTCATTTGATTGCTTATCGACTTGTTTATAATAGGCTTCTAGCTTTTTTGTATTTTTTTCTAACACTTCGCTTGCATCTATGTTTTTCCAAGTTTTGTTTTGATTGTATTTTCTTTGTGTATTTTCATTCGCATACAACACAAAAAGACTGAAAAAAAGTAACAACAATATGCGGTGCATACAAAGCCTTTTTAAATTTTTGTTATTGTAGCTTAAAAACATTATGATACAATCCCTATTTATCATTTTAACCCAAGGCTTTTGTATGGATAAACACTGGAATGAGGAATGTGCTGTTGTTGGTGCATTTAACTGCGATGAAGCAGCCTTCATGGCATATTACGCCCTTTTTGCAATGCAGCACAGAGGGCAGGAGGCAAGCGGTATAGCAATAAGCAATGGCAAAAATATCACTACTCAAAAAGGGCAAGGACTTGTAACAAAGGTTTTTAGCAAATCAATCTTAGAAAAGCTAAAAGGCATGAATGCGGTAGGACATAATCGCTATGCAACTGCTGGGGCAGATTCTAATGGCGATTGTCAGCCTATTTTTGCGCGTTATGGCTTAGGTGAGATTGCTCTCGTGCATAATGGAAATCTCACAAATGCAAAAAACATTCGCCAATCACTCACACAGCAAGGTGCAATATTCCAAAGTAATTTAGATACAGAAGTCATCATCCATTTAATCGCAAGAAGCACAAAAAAGCATTTAACCCCGCGTATTATGGAATCTTTACGTGAGATTGAGGGGGCGTTCTCACTTGTGATTCTAAGTCGCTCTAAAATGTTTGCAGTAAGAGATAGATTTGGTCTTCGTCCATTAAGCTTAGGGGAGATAACCAATAAAGATGGCTCAAAAGGCTATATTGTAGCAAGTGAGACTTGTGCGTTTGATCTTGTTGGGGCGAGTTTTGTGCGAGATATTGAGCCGGGGGAATTAGTCGTATTTGAGAAAAATCGCAATAATGAAACAAAGATTATAAGCATAAAAGTCTTTGAAGAGATTCTAAAACCATGCGTTTTTGAATATATCTATTTTGCCCGCCCTGATAGTGTCGTCTTTGGTAAAAGTGTGTATATGGTAAGAAAGAATCTAGGCAAACAATTAGCACTAGAGCATAAGATTGATGCAGATATCGTTATGCCTGTGCCAGATAGTGGTCTTGCCGCTGCTATTGGATATAGCGAGCAAAGTAAAATCGCATTTGAGTTGGGATTAATTAGAAATCATTATGTAGGTAGAACCTTTATTGAGCCAACACAAGAGCTAAGAGAGCTAAAAGTGCGATTAAAGCTTAATCCTATTAGAGAAGTGATCGAGAATAAAAGGGTTATAGTGATAGATGATTCGCTTGTGAGAGGCACGACAAGTAAGGCTATCGTGCGATTATTAAAACAAGCTGGTGCAAAAGAAGTGTATCTACTCATTTCTGCACCATCGACTATTTCGCCATGCTATTATGGTGTGGATACGCCGAGTAAAAGTGAGCTTATATCTGCGAATAAAAGCAATGATGAGGTAAAAAAATTTATTGGTGCTGACTATCTTGGGTATCTCTCTTTAGAAGGCTTGAAAACTGCGGTAGAACCGCATAATTATAGCTATTGTCAAGCATGTTTTGATGGTAACTATTTACATGATGTAGAATCAAAATAAAGGGGCATGGGTGAAGATAATGCTAACAGTTGGGCGATATTTTAAACAGCGATTTGGTGAAAAAGTAAGAAAGATTCCAATATCTTTAAGCGGCTTTACTTGTCCTAATATTGATGGCAAGGTCGCAAAAGGTGGCTGCATTTATTGTAAAAATGAGACTTTTTCACCATCGCTTGTAATGAAAAAAAAGCAGAATTCCAATATAGATTCTAACAATACAGAATCTACACAAGAACAAAACATAAAAGATATTACTAAATTAAAAATGAACTTTTCATTGACAGAAAATCCGTTGTTGCCTACACAATTAAGGGAGCTTGAGACGCAATTCCACTATCATGCGAACTTTCATAAAAATAAATATGGCATAAAAAAATACATGGTGTATTTTCAAAGTTTTACAAACACTTATGCACCATTTGACACACTCAAAGCCCTTTATACAAAGGCATTGAAGTTGCCTGATGTTGTAGGCATGAGCATAGGCACAAGGGTTGATTGCGTAGATTCTAAACTGCTTGATTTTTTAGGGGAGTTTGTAAAAGAGGGTAAGGAAATATGGCTTGAGTATGGAATCCAATCTATCTATGAAGAGACACTAAAGCTTACAAACAGAGGGCATACTATGGAGGGTGTAGAATCTCTTTTTAAAGAGACAAGAAAAAGGGGGATAAAAGTCTGTGCGCATTTAATCTATGGCTTACCTAATGAAAGCGTGGATATGATGATACACTCATTACAAACCATTCTAAGTTATGGCGTAGATTCTCTAAAAATCCACCCACTCTATGTTGTGGAGGGCACAGCCTTAGCGCGCATGTATAAAAAGGGCGAATATACACCAATTAGCCTAGAAGACTATGGCGAGGCAATAGCAAAATCACTCAAACTTATCCCGCCAAATATTGTGATACAAAGAGTTAGTGCTGGAGCGCATGATGAGAGCTTAATCGCACCAAAATGGTGCTTTGATAAAAATATCCAAATGCGTTATTTACGCGATAGACTAAAAAAAGAGGGGATAGATTACTAAGTTTTTGTTGCTTTGTATTTATGCGATGTTTATTGAGTCTATTGTGTCAAAGTTTTTATATATCTATACTTCTAATTTTGCATTTATTTGTAAATTTTTAAACTTTGATGACATAATATTTTATAAGATAATGCTAAGCACTAGAACAAAATCTTGTTGTGTCCATAAAAAAATTACGCCTTATACTTATATTCGTTTATTAACCCAATTGCTAAAAATAGGTTTTATGGGATACTAAAATATGTTATGCATTAAAAGCCAAATTACAATTTCTTATCATACCTGCAAGTGTAGGCAAGAGTTTTGTTTGTGTCAGCCACAAGCAAAATATCTTTTATGGAATTCGTGTGAGATTATTGCTTTGCTTAATAGGCTATTGCTTGAGTTCTGCACAAAACATTGCTGCATTAAATTTACTTCATAATGCAAAAAATATTACTCATCTCTCACAAGTAGCAGCTATTGCAGCACTAAAAGATAAAGAATATATGGAATCTTATGTAAAAGAGGTTGTATTAGCAAAAGTGTTTTTCTTAAACACATTGGATTCTATTTATTTAACTTTATAAAATCAAGGTAGAATTACCCATTTATTTAAAAGCTATTAAAAAGGAAAAGTATGCTTCGTTTCGCCCCATCGCCAACAGGCGATATGCATATTGGTAATTTACGCGCTGCTATTTTTAACTATATCATGGCAAAAAAGCTAAAACAACCCTTTATTATTAGGATTGAAGACACAGATTTAGAAAGAAATATAAAGGGAAAAGACAAAGAGATTTTAGCACTTTTGCAAACTTTTGGATTAGAATTTTCATCTGTGATTTATCAAAGTGATAATTTTGCATTGCATAGAGATTTAGCATTAAAGTTAATAAAAGAAGGGAAGGCGTTTTATTGCTATTGCTCTAAAGAGTTTTTAGAAGATAAAAGAGAAGAGGCAAAGGCACAAAAGATTGCATTTAGATACAAAGATGAATGGGCAGAGCTTGAAAAAGGGGCAAAAAGCACAAGCCCGATTATACGACTAAGGGCAAATGAGGCGGTTAGCTTCATAGATTCTATAAAGGGCGAGATTTCTTTTAATGCCAATGAAATTGATAGCTTTGTGATTATGAGAAATGGCATTCCTACCTACAACTTTGCGTGTAGCATTGATGATAAAGAGATGAGCTACATTATAAGGGGGGAAGATCATATCAGCAATACGCCAAAGCAAATACTCATTAAAAGAGCATTAGGGTTTAGCGAAAATGTAAAATACGCACATTTACCTATCATTCTTAATGAAGAGCATAAAAAAATGTCAAAAAGAGATAAAGCTTCAAGTGTAGAATGGCTTCTATCTCAAGGGCTAGAGGCAAGGGCTATTGCAAACTATCTCATTTTACTAGGGAATACAAAGCTAGAGAATAAACTTGGCGAATTGTTTAGTTTAGAATCTTGTATAGAGCATTTCTGTCTTGAGAATGTTGCGAGTAACCCGGCGCAATTTGATTATAAAAAAATGGCACAAATTAGCAGAGATATTATGCGAGAAAGAGAGATTTCTAGCTTTTATCCGCTTTTTTCAAATTTAGATTCTATGCGCCTAAATTCTCCACAAAGTTTTGATGACTTAATTACCCTTTATCTCAATGAAGTAGGCACACAAATAGCATTAAAAGAACATATAGATTCTATATTTTTAGCAATAGATAAAAAGCGGGAGAATCTAGTGGAGTTTCATAATGAATTTGATAGCATTCTTAAGGTAATAAGAGAGAATCTAGATAAGATTCAGGGCTATGATTATAATGAGTTTAAAGACTTTATTGCAACTCAAAGCGGATATAAAGGAAAATCTCTTTTTAAACCTTTGAGAATGATTCTAAGCGGACAGGAACACGGCATAGAGCTTGATAAACTCTATCATGTTTTAAAGCCATTTATACGCGATATTGTAAGGAAATAATATGGGTTTAGTATTAAATGCGATTGGAAATATACTTTCATGGGTGATTACACTATACTGCTGGGTGATTTTTATCAGTGCGATATTACACCTTGCGCGTGCTGATCCGTATAGCCAACTCATGGATATTTTAAATAGACTGACATATCCAGCATATTCATTTGTAAAGCGATTTGTAAAAACGGAATTTAATGGTTTAGAACTTGCACCTTTAATAATCATTCTTGTATTGCAGTTTATTAACCTAACGCTTGTTAGATTCTTACTTGCTTTTCATTAATTATTTTATAAAAACAAAGGGGCTTTATGCGATATTTCTCTTTACTTTTTTTTATATTTTCTACAAGTTATGCAGATAGCATTATAGACTTTGGCAAACAGGAAACAAAGACATATAAACCATATGAAGCAAATAAAACAGATTATAATAAAGTAAATCACACAATAGAATCTAGCGTGCAAACACCTACTAAAGTCGCACAAGTAGCAACTGCAAATACGACACATAAAACACAGGCAATAGCCCATTCAAACACACCAACACACAAGGGCAATCATCTCAAAGGGCAAGAGTTTTTTAACTATTATATTAAAGGCAAACCAAAGGGCATTGTGCGAGATTTCTACATTTGGCAATATCTCAATGAAAACAAACTCAATGCAGCACAGATTAATGAAGCCTATCAGCTACTAAACGCAAAGAATCCATACTTGCGTAAAACACTAAAAAGTCTTGGTAAAACAGAGAAAATGCCACGAGATATTACATGTCAAAATATGCAGATACAAGCCGCATTAAAAGAAGATAACGCATGTCTTGCAATCTCTGTGCGTAATAGAATGGCAGCCTTTAAGACTTTGGGGGCTAAAGAGAGAGACGCGGTTATCAGCCGTCTTGCAAAAACAAACCCAGATACTACAAGGGCGATTAAGATTCTAGCCACACAAGATCGCACAAGCAGTCTTTTTAATGACAATGCAATCGTGTTTAGCATGGTATATCATGCGTTGAGTGCTGATGAAAAATCTAAGATAAAAAGTAAAGACCCAAACAAAGATTTAAATAGATTAAGTGCCTATAATACACAAGGATTCTATTATATTTTAAATTCTATTGCCCTAGATTCTAATGTTAGTAATCTCAAAAAAATGCTTTTAGAGAGTGATATAACACAAGCCCCACATAATACGCTTTTTTTACTTGGTATTAATGAATTGCGATTTGGTTCAAAAGATAAGGCAATGAACTACTTTAAAAGAGCAAAGCAGAAATCCAATATCGCATTTTTCATTGATAGAGCAGTATTTTGGCAATATCTTGTGAGTAAAGATAAAAAGTATTTAGAAGAGTTATTGCAAAGCAAACATGTAAATATCTTTAGCATTTATGCCGCACAAAAGCTAAATAAAGAACCAAAATATACTATTATTACAAAACTTCCTTCCCTTGCGTTTGATAATCCGCCATTTGATATTAAAGATCCTTATGTATGGCAGAATATCACAAACACCATGCTACACACAAGCGATCCCATAAAACTTGCAAAAGTGATCCCATATTTTTCATACAAAGATACTATGCCACAACTTGCCTATCTCATGCAAAAGATTGACAAACATGCGACAAATTACTACATTACGCCTTATGAGGGCTTAGTTAAATGGAACTCAAAAGAAGAACAAAGCTTGGTATTTTCAATCGCAAGGCAAGAAAGCTACTTTATCCCAACGCTTATTTCACGATCTTTTGCACTAGGCATTATGCAGATTATGCCAGCTAATGTCAAGCCATTTGCAAAGGAAATGGGACGAACCGATATAGAATATAATGATCTCTTTGACCCAAAGACTTCACTAGAGATGGGCAGACATTTTATAAAGCAATTGCAAAGAGAGTATAAACACCCGCTTTTTGTTGCCTATGCGTATAATGGCGGACCGGGATTTTTACGCAGGACTTTAAAGAAAAATGAGCTATTTTTAAAGAATAGAGAATATGAGCCATGGCTTAGCATGGAGCTTATCCCACTAGAAGAGACAAGGTATTATGGTATGAGAGTATTAGCGAATTTTATTATCTATGAAAAACTTTTTGGCAAGGAATTAAATCTTGAAAAAATATTATCTGAAACCTTGCTTTATGAAAATCCAAGTATTACGAGATAAAACTTTATTGTATTAAAACCTAGAATCTATAGAATCCATATATTCTAGACTATAATGTAGAATCCATTTATCACAAAGGTTATTTTATGAAAAAAATATCTGCATTTTTCTGTTTATGTTTTTTAATGCTGCAAGCACAAGGCAATCGCATTGTAAGCATTGAGGGTTTTAACACCCCACAAGCTATCGCTATGACAAATCTCAGTGTATTTGTAAGCAATATGGGTGATAATCCTAATCTCACAAAAAGTGGTAGTGGCTTTATCAGTAAGCTTGATAAGACTGGGAAAATCATTGACTTGCAATTTATCGCAAACCTAAATATCCCAAAAAGCATGACAATACTTGATAATATTCTCTATGTCGTAGATATGAATATGCTAAAAGGGTTTAACCTTGCGACAAAAAGACAAGTGTTAAATCTCCCTATTAGCGGTGCTAATATGCTAAATGATATTGCAATTAGAGATTCTAACTCATTACTTGTGGCTGATGGTGAGACGGGGTTAGTCCTGCTTGTAGATCTCAAAAAGAAGAGTTATTATACCTTTGTTGCGATTGATAATACGCTAGGATCATTGCAAAACATAGCATTAGATAAAAAAGCTCTTTATGCAAGCACTTTTGATAAAGATCAGAAAAAAAGTCGCATTTTACGCATAGACCTTGAGACGAAAGAAGTGAGTGTAGTCCATGAGTTTGCTGAAAAAACATGTGGCATCGCACTCACTAATCATGGCGGTATCATAGTGGCTACAGAAGGACATAAAAACGCAACGAAGCTATATAAAATCTCTACTAACGCCAAAGTCTATACCATTGATATCGATGAGGATTTACAAGCACCAGCAAAATTTTTGCTTGATAAACAAGCCTTATGGATACCAGATACACTGAATAATAAAGTCCAAAAGATTATACCAGAGTGAAAGTTTGTTTTGCTGTGATGTTTCGTGCAATGTTTTTTATGCTTTCTTGATACTATGTGTGTTATAATAGAAATTCTTTTTATTTGGAGTATATATGGGTTTAAGAGAATCTAAAAGAATAAGGTTTATAAAAGAGAATGGCATAGCTACTTTTTTATGGCACACAACATGCAATAGCTGTGTTGTTGGTTATCTATTGCAAATCTATCCAAAACTTGTTTTAAGCAAATCTCAATATAAAACTTTCAAATTGGCATACAAGCATTTTGAAGAAAATTATAGAAATATAATTGTTATTAGTCCATTATTTTTTATGAAAAATCTTAAAAAGCATATCGCATGGTTAGAATCTGATACATTTAAAAATCAATATGGTAGTATTGAAAATTTAGAGAATATTAGCAAAAATACAATAGGTGCGACTATGATGTCTCCACAGAAAGATTCTAGGATAGACGAATTTACCCCCCCCCCCCCCATTTGTATTAACGGGTATTCACCGCAAACTAGCAATCATTTGAGTCCAACTCCAAACATAAATTCAATTCAACATAACATAGATATGGGTACTGTAATAAACCCGTATCCACCGCTACTTAACCCAAAAACAATAGACTATAAACATATCGGAGCGGAGATGGCGTGGGAACTAAACTTGCCATTGCCTAGCAACTATAAATTTGTATGGGTTTGCAATGGTGGGAGTGGCAGTGAAGCATTTATGTCATTTTTAGAACATTGTGGGGTGAATTTAGAGCCATTCTGGTATCACGCAAAAGAAAAATACATGCTTGATTTTAATATGCTGGTCTCAAAACCAAACCAATATAATATCCTGTGTATTCACAACAGATATATCGAACATACAAAATACATTCATTTAACACAAAAGCGAGACTTTATATATATCGCAGGTGATGTGATAAGTAGGCTAAAATCAGGGTTAAATCATTTAGATAACGATACAATGGCAGATATAATCACGCATGCAATGAGAAATCCAACACCAAACACACCAAAAGAGAAAATGTTTCCAGACTTAAGATATTACTACAAAGATTCTCAGGGTTTGCCAAACACAAAGTGCTTAAACACACATATGCTTCATTCATACACTGGATTCTATGACTTTTTCTCTTATGTAAAGCCATATATTAAGAATCTATACATTCTAAGCACCAATGATTTGAATGCAGAAAATGCTTTTAAGACATTTCAAAGATTATATGAAATTTTTTGCTTACCCAAAGCACCAACAGATGAAAAACTCTTTACTCAAAGAGCAAATATGTTTCGTGGTGGGTTATATGTTTTACCAATTTCTCTAAGGATACAACTTATAGATGTTCTGGCCACAATAGAGATTATGCCGTATCGATTCTCGTTAAATCTACCTTTTAAGGAGTCTAAAATCAATATTTCTCAAGAGATATTTGCCAAGGAAGTCGTTATAGATTCTATGGAGATAGTATTTATGATAAATAAAGATGAATTTGCAAAATTAATGGAAGATTATGAATCTTACGAAAAAGTAAGGCTTTATATTGCAGAATACATAGATATGCTAGAGGTAAGTGTGGAGCGTAATAAAAGTCAGCTTGTGAGTGAAACCGACATTCTATTATACCTGCAAAAAACAGGCCCCCATAGAGAACAACTGCAAGAATTAATGAAAATGGAAGCAGAATATTTTAAGACTTATTGTAGAGACATTTTTTCTTCATGGAAATATTACCAGGAGTTTGAGGAGATATGCATAAAAGAGCAGTAATGGTGTGTTTGTGTATATGAGAATTATGATTGTTAATTTTTGTTGGATAAAATCAGTGTTTTATTTTTATTGCTGTGCGGTTTTATTGTTTGCATAGTTTCGAGGTTGTTGATGAGTTTAAAAAAGTCTAGAAACATAAGGGTTTTGAGACATAGGGGGATTGCATTTTTTATATGCCACTATGCCAAAAAACAAATTGGTGCAATCAAAAGAGTCGGTGTAAAACGGTATATGCTGTCTTTTCTAGAGAAAAAAGTTGAAAAAAGACTAAAACGCTCTAGCAATAAGTTTCAGTTATTGTTGGAGATTTACCCTAAGAAATTTTTAAACAAATCTCAATATAAAACTTTCAAATTGGCATACAAGCATTTTGAAGAAAATTATAGAAATATAATTGTTATTAGTCCATTATTTTTTATGAAAAATCTTAAAAAGCATATCGAATGGCTAGAGTCTGAAACATTTAAAAGTCAATATGGTAGCATTGAGAATTTAGAAAATCTTAGAAAAAATACAATAGGTGCGACTATGATGTCTCCACAGAAAGATTCTGGAATAGACGAATTTACCCCCCCCCCCCCCCATTGTATTGCTGAATATCACCCTTGTTTGTCGGATCCTAATCTACAGATTACTACCCTATACAATACCCACACACAAAAGAATATCAACACAGATGGTGATAATGCCATGAGTGTATTGCCACAACGCATACAATTATATCCACCGTTATTGCAACCAGACACCATAGACTACTCTACAATAGACTACAATCTTGCATTAGAATTGCGTTTGCCACCCAAAACACCATACAAATTTGTTTTTATTCGCTATGGTTTATCAGGTGGGGCTGCTATGTCGGACTTTTTGACGCATAGCAGTGTGAGCGAAATGGAATATAAAAAAATTTTTAAACATTATTGCAAACAACAAGATATCTGCCTATATATTAATCATCTATGGCAGAGAGAAGAAAAAGATTTACGACGAGTACTTTATGCTTTAAAAAATAATGATTGGTTTCTTATTCTCGTGCGAGACCCCATATCAAGGATAAAAACTGCAATAAATCATGGTTGGTTTAAGCATGGAAGAAATTATGACCACATTATTGAATTTGATATAAATGATGATTTTTACAAGGTTGTGGATAGCATGGGCTTTTTTAATACAGAGGGAAAACTTGTTAGCAATCACGCCTTTATACACAACGATTCTTTAAAGCATATTATAGGATTGTGCTCTTTTGCATATTACTCAAATATTGCAGTATTGCCAAAAAATGCAAATATAACCTACCTTGACATGCAAGAAATTATGCCAGAAAAGGCATTTGACACTATGACAAAACTCGCCAAAAAGTTTGATTTTTCATTACCCAAAGAGCAAAATAGGGAAGATTATGTAGATATTCGATTTGGTAATTTCTTCTACATACTACCACTTACTTTCGCAATGGAGACACAAAACAGCAAGAAAGTCAAAGTCCACATCAGTGTCCAGCATAATATAAAATCAGATTCAGTCATGATAAATCACATTCTCTTTGACACACCCCACCCATTACTAGACCAAGTTGCTTTTAGCATGAGTGAAGATGATTTAAAAGCCTTGCAAGATGACAAAGAAACATTGGATAAAGTTAAAGCCTATATGCTTAGATTCCTAGATGAACTTAAAAAGCGAACTGACTATATACAACGGAATAAAAAACATGAAAATGATGTGTTGGAAATCTTTAGAGGTGATAGGGATTTACGGAGGAAATTTAAAGCTATGTTAGATAGAGAACTTATCCATATAAAAGCACATAGACCAGATATTGTCGCCTCGTGGAAATACTACCAAGAGTTTGAGAGAATGTGCGTAGAGGAGGGAGATATGTGAGAATAATTGCCATGAGATGATGGGAGTTTTGTCGCATTAACATATAGACTTTCATCATGGAAGAGTAGATTTTTTGTTTTATTTATGTTGTTTTTGGAAACTAGATTTTGTTACTTGTTATGACTTGTGCAGCAAAATATCTTTTTTGGTGCTTAAACCTGAGAGGTTTGGTCGCAATAAATCAAAACAAGAATGGCTATTAATGTGAAATATAGGCATATAAGTAAAGCAAAGAATCTAAACTCATTTTAAGATTCTTAAAGTTTTGCATTCAAGCAAATAAATTTAATAAAAAGGATAGGTATGAAACAAGGTGATTTTACAGAAGTGGCAAAGCACTATCACAATCGTCCCGCATATAGCGTGATGCTTTTAGACAAGCTTATAAAATGTGTAAATGACACTAATAAGCCTTTAGATAAGCTAAGAGTAGTAGAAGTTGGTGCTGGCACGGGCAAACTTACAAAGATTCTAGCTGATGACTTTGGCATGAATATAAGAGCGGTTGAGCCAAATGACTCTATGAGAGAAGAAGGAAAAAACTATACAAAAGATTCTAATATCTCATGGTGTAAGGGTAGTGGTGAAGACACTGGTATAGAATCTAGTAGTGCTGATTGGGTGATTATGGCGAGTTCATTTCACTGGACTGATCCTAAAAAATCCCTGCCAGAGTTTGCTAGAATCTTAGATGATAATTATTACCATAATGTGGCTAATAACGCTGACAATGGGGGGGGGGGGGGCAAACCTTATCAAAATTCCTCTACACAAAACAAGGCAGCCTATTTTACAGCAATATGGAATCCGCGTCATATAGCAGAAGGCTCGATATTCCATGAGATTGAAACAGAAATTAAGAATATTGTTCCAGAGCTTACTCGTGTGAGTAGTGGGACACAAAATGTGAAAAAATGGGAAGAAATCCTTGTTTCAACAGGGCATTTCAAGGACTGCTTTTTTATGGAATGCGACTACCTAGAAGTAATGAGTAAAGAAAGGTATTTGGGTGCGTGGCATTCTGTAAATGATATTCAGGCACAAGCAGGACAAAAAAGATGGCAACAAATTCTTAGCATGATTGAATCTAAGATTGCAAATCTAGATGAGATTGCAATACCTTATAAGATTCGTGCGTGGAGTGTGCGTAAGGCATAAGTCGTTTGTTATCCTTATTTGTCTTGCTTTGTGCATAGATAAGTAAGGATAAAAACGATGAAAAAAATAGTAGAACAAGTATGGGATTATACAAAACATGCGAAATTTTATAGTTATAGACCAAATTATGCACCAAAAAGCATTGATATGCTCACTTCTTTAGCAAAAGAGGGTAGGGCAAAGGCGAAAGTAGCAGATATTGGTGCGGGTAGTGGTAACTTGAGTATTATGCTTTTAGAGAGAGGCTTAGAAGTTGTAGCAGTTGAGCCAAATGATGCAATGCGTGAGATTGGGATAGAGAGAACGCAGGGTAAAAATATTACTTGGGTTAGGGCAACTGGTATAGATTCTACTTTGCAAAGTGGCGAGTTTGATTATGTAACCTTTGGGAGTAGCTTTAATGTGATGGATAGAAACTTTGCCATGCAAGAAGCACACAGACTCTTAAAGCCAAATTGCTATTTTTCATGTATGTGGAATCATAGAGATTTGGCTGATCCTATACAAGAGAAGGCAGAAAGCGTGATTGTGAAATTTGTGCCAAACTATGATAGAGGTGTGAGACGGCAGGACCAAAGAGAGATTATAGAATCTAGAAAAGATTTATTTGACAATATTATCTATCTAGAGGAAGATTTCTACTTTCATCAAAGCATAGATAACTATATCAACGCATGGAAAAGTGTGAAAAATCCTTATTGGGATTTAGAGACAAGCGAGGGCAATGCTTTGTTTGAGAATATCAGCAATGCCATGCGTGAAGCCCTGCCAAGTGAGTTTAGCATAAAATATACGACAAGGTGCTGGAGTGCTAGAAAAGTGTAGGCTTAAAGAATTAATGTAAGGAATAATATGCAAAAATTAGAGTTTCAAAGTAAGGCAAAGAATCTTTATATGCTACAAAACAGGCTAAAGAATGCAGAGATTTTACCGCTTTTAATACTCACAAAAGAGGCAGTAAAGACGCATTTAGAAGAAGCCCTAAATCTGATAGAATCTTTTTGCAAGAGTGAGGGCATACAAAGACTTATTATCCGCAGTTCTTCACTAAGCGAAGATTCTAAACATACTTCAAATGCTGGAGCATTCCTTAGTATCGCAGATATTGTGGCACATGATAAGAAAGCTATTATTGAAGCATTACAAAAAGTAGCAGATTCTATGCCAAATAGTAACGATGAGATTCTAATCCAGCCATATTTGCAACACATTAGCCTATGTGGCGTTGGCTTTAGTGTAGATAAAGACAATTTTAGTCCATACTATTGTATAGAATGTGATAGTAGCGGCTCAAGCAGCAGTATTACTGATGGAAGCAGTAAGGAGAAAATAAGCTATTTTCAGTATAGAGATATGCCTGATTTTACCCAAGATGGCATGTCTTTAGATACAAATACTTGGGGTTTAGAATCTAAATCTTGTCATGTTGAGTGCAGCGAAACATCTAATATAAAATCTCATCAAAGCTTAAATGATAAAATAGATTCAAATAAGGATATTTCGCCTTTTTCAAAGACTCAATATGACAAGAATCTGGATTCTATAAATTTTGCACCCTTGCACCCTGCACCCACCCAAGCGGCTGGGAATATAGAATCTACACCAACAGAGCACATAAACAAAACCGCAAATTCTAGCAGTTGCTCTATGGCTTTGGAGGCTTTGGCTGAATTAGAGGGTGGGAGTTATCTAAGCGATAATGACTATCCCTCTAATTCAGCTAATCGTTCAAATTGTATAGACAAGGGCGAATTTTTACGGAATCTAGATTCTACAAAATGCACAAAAGGTGGTTCTGCGGAAGTATCTTTAGGCAATTTTGCAGGTTGTGTAGATATTGCAACAAGGAGTTATCTAGACGATAATGACGCAGTTGCAATATCAAACTCCTGCAAAAGTGGCAAAGAGACAACGCAGTCAAACAAGAATCTAGAATCTAACAACAAAAGATTCAAGCAAATCATCTCTCTTATGCAAGAGTTAGAATCTCTCTTGCAATATAACTTCATTGACATTGAGTTTGCTTTTGCAAAGCCTTTTTCACAAGATATAAAAGAGACTTCTAATCGACTTGATTTAAAGCAAGACAGCATAAAACAAAAAGATTCTACGCAAGAATGCACCAAAGATTCTAAAAATAAATTAAATGATAATGAAACACTCTATCTTTTGCAAGTGCGACCTTTAGTAAAATCAAATATCAATCTCTTTAACGCATTACCACAAGATGCCCTAACAAGACTTCAAAAAAGGCTTACAAGTTTCCTTAAAAAGACACCAAATGTGTTGGGTGATAGGGCTATTTTTGGCGTTATGCCTGATTGGAATCCAGCAGAAATCATTGGATTGCGTCCTAAGCGATTAGCCCTTAGCCTTTATAAAGAGATTGTAACAGATAATATTTGGGCGTATCAAAGAGATAATTATGGCTATAAAGCCTTGCATTCACACCCACTTATGCACTCTTTTTTGGGTATCCCCTATATTGATGTAAGGGCGTCTTTTAACTCATTTATACCAAAAGATTTAGATTCACGCATTGCTTCAAAACTTGCCAATTACTACTTGCAAAGACTAGATTCTAATCCACAATTCCACGATAAAGTGGAGTTTGAAATAGTCTTTTCATGTTATGATTTTAATACGCCAAATAGCCTTACAACACTTCTTAATCATGGCTTTAATAGCAATGAGATAAAAAGACTAGAGTTTGCTTTATTAGAGCTTACAAATCAAATTATTAACACAAAAAATGGCTATTACACAAAAGATTTAGAAAAAGTAGCAAAATTGCAAGATTCCTTTACTAAGATTAAAAACTCTGATTATTCCCTAATCGATAAAATCTATTGGAGTTTGCAGGAATGCAAAAGGCTTGGGACGCTGCCATTTGCAGGTATTGCTAGGGCTGGTTTTGTAGCAGTTTTAATGTTAAATTCTTTAGTTAGCATTGGCTTTTTAAGCGAAGATGAAAAGAATGCTTTTTTACATACACTAAATACGATAAGTAAGCAACTAGCAGAAAGCAGTATGAATCTAAATGCAGAAAATAAAGCAGCATTTTTAGAGAAATTTGGACATTTGCGTGCAGGAAGTTATGATATTTTAAGTCCGCGTTATGATGAGGATTTTGAGCGGTATTTTAACCTTGATAAATTGCATGAGATAGCACAACATACACCATTTTCTCTAAGCACAGATAGACTAGAAAAGCTAGATAGAATCTTAAAAGAGCATGGCTTAAAGATAGATTCTACTGAATTTTTCCATTTTCTAAAAATTGCGATTGAGGGAAGGGAGTATGCGAAGTTTGAGTTTAGCAAGCTTTTATCTTATACACTTGTTTTAATCGGCGAATTAGGGGAGCATTATGGCATTTCAAAAGAGGATATGGCACATCTTGATATACATGATATTTTATCGCTTTATGCTAGTCTGTATTCAAAAAGTCCAAAGCAAAAGCTTTTAGATTCTATCTCTCGTCATAAGGAAGAATATAATCTTACACTAGCGATTAAATTGCCACCTTTAATCACTACAAAAGAGCAAATTTTTGCCTTTCAGACACAACAGGTCATGCCAAACTTTATCACACAAAAGTCAATCACCGCACTAAAAGCCCTGCATACAGATTCTAACTTAGAGGGTAAAATCGTTTTGATTTATGCAGCAGATCCGGGCTTTGACTATCTTTTTACAAAAAATATTGCTGGATTTATCACTTGCTATGGTGGGGCAAACTCTCACATGGCAATAAGGGCTTCAGAGCAAAACATGCCAGCAGTTATTGGCGTAGGCGAAGAGCAGTATCAAAAGTATTGCAAAGCTGAAAGGATAATGATTGATTGTCAAAGCGAACAGATTATTTGTTTATAAATCCATGCCATAAATTAAGGTAAAGCATGAAAAAAAGATATATAGCGATTTCACAGCGACTTTATAGCATGAAAGAATATAATGAAATAAGAGAATCTTTAGCAATAGATTGGGGGCAGTTTTTTGCGATACAATTGCATGATTTTCTTATGTTGCCTTTAAGTTATAAGCAAGATATTGCCCCTTATTTGCCTGATATTGCGGGGGTTATACTTAGTGGTGGGAATGATTTAAGCGTTTGTAATGAGACGCCTTTGAATAAAGAAAGAGATATTTTTGAGACAAATCTTATAGATTTATGCATAAAAGATTCTATCCCTTTGCTTGGGGTCTGTCGTGGAGCACAAATGATCGCTTATTATTTTAACTCACAGATTACCCCTTGTAAAAATCATGTAGGGTTGCATGAAGTTACACAGAATTTAGAATCTCAACCATTTGGGCGGGTGCAGGGCGTAGGGGTGCAAGATAATGAGAATTTAGAATCTACTATTAAAGTAGGCGGGTTGCAAGTTTTAGAAAACAAGACAAAGAATCTAGATTTTGTAAATTACGCCCTAAACCCCGCAGCCCACCCAGATTTAAGAGAGAATCTAGAAACTACACAAAGATTTATCACAAACTCATTTCATAATTATGCTATTACAGAATTAGGCGATGGGCTTATAGCCTTAGCAATCAGCAGTGATACAAAAGATTACAGCATTGAATCTTTTAAGCATAAATCTCACAATATTTTTGGGATTATGTGGCACATAGAAAGAGAGAGGGGTATGGAAAATAGCGAAGTGTTTCAAAAATGGAAAAATACACTTTATGCAAACTCTAATAATAAGGATATAAAATGAAAGCAATCATTCTAGCAGCAGGATTTGGACAAAGGCTAATGCCCCTTACGCAAGATGTGCCAAAATGTATGGTGTGCTACAAGGATAAACGCATTATCGATTATGCTTTAAATGCAATGTTTGAGGCGGGGATAGAAGAGGTTTGCATTATTGGTGGATATAAATTTGATGTATTGCAAAAATATATAGAATCTAAAAGTTTAACAAATATAAGATTCTATAAAAATGAAAACTACGCAAACACAAATATGGTTACAACGCTCTTTTGTGCGAAGGAATTTTTACTTGAATGTGTAGAGAAAAGGCAGGATTTACTCGTATCTTACGCAGATATTGTGTATTTTAGCGATATTGTAAAAAAGCTTATGATATGTGATTATGACTTAGGTATCGTTGTAGATAAAGCATGGCGTAAGCTTTGGAGTTTGAGATTTGAAGATCCATTAAGTGATGCAGAGACTTTGAGGCTTTGTGGTGAAAAGATCATTGAATTAGGCAAAAAGCCAAAGGATTATAGCGAGATAGAAGGGCAATACATTGGACTTTTTAGAATCTCACATAGCTTTCTAGCAAAAGTTATAGAGTGTTATGAGAATCTTGATAGGAATGCAGAATATGATTCTAAAGATTTTAACAACATGTATATGACAAGCTTTTTGCAGCTACTCATTGACACCTATCATAATGCCTATATGGTAGAGACTTTTGGGAACTGGTGCGAGATTGATTTTAAAAGCGATTTAGATATTGATTTTATAAGGGGTTAGCATGACAAAAAGCGGACTAATATTTATTACTGGACTTAGTGGCAGCGGGAAAAGCACATTAGCAAAAGCACTGATACAAAAAATCAATGAAGTTTATAATACAAAGGCGATTTTTCTTGATGGTGATAGTTTGCGTGAATGTGTAGGCAATACAGATTATAGTAAAGATGGCAGGGAAAAGATGTCAATGTATTATGTCCGCACAGCAAAAATGCTAGTAGAACAAGGCTTTATCGTGGTGTTAGCTACAATATCTATGTTTGAATCTATAAGGAAGTTTAATAGAGAGAATTTTACTAACTATCTTGAAGTATATCTCAATGTTAATGTAGATATTTTGCGGTTAAGAGATAGTAAGGGCTATTATAAAGATGGTGTCGATAATATGGCGTTTATGCAAGGCTTAGTTGCCCCAACACAAAGTGATTTAGTCTTTTATGATGATTTTGATAGCAAAAAAGCAATAGATGAGATAATAGAAAAGACACAAGGGTTTTGAGTGTAAAACTTTTGGGTAGATCATTTGTGAGTTATTAAGCATATGTAAGCAATCTTACATTGATTGCTTGTGCAATATTAGTTTAATCTACAAATTCATGTCATCTCTCTTTATCAGATGTAAGAAAAAGATTATCCAGCAGAAAATATTAAACTTTAGATTTTAAGAATATGATGATCCAATATTCTAAACACTTACCATTTCAACAAATTAAGGGGAGATATCATCTTTTACACAAATTACACTATAAAATCGTATTTAGAATGTAGAATAACGAAATAAGAAATCAATAGGATAATCCCATGTCAAAAGATTTAGATTTATCAAGTTATGATTTTACATTACCAAATGATTTGATTGCAACAGAGCCTATCAAACCAAAAGAAAATGCTAAGCTCTTAATCTATCATAATGGTAAAATAACACATACGACATTTTATGAATTATTTAACTATATCCCAAAAGATTATCTCATTGTGTTAAATGATACAAGGGTGATAAATGCAAGACTTTTTGCAAATAAACTCTCTTTAGAATCTCTTCATAAAACACAGATTCTAAACGACTTAATACTCCCAACAAAAAGAGAAATATTCTATCATAAACACCTTTCCAATAATCTTCATTTAGTCCAAATAAAAGGTAAGGCAAAATTGCATGATATTTTTACATTGCAATATAACAATACAAATGTATTTATACAAGTAGTAGATATAAAAGATGATGGATATAAAGTCGTTTCCTTTTTTACACTAAATGATGAGTTTAGTTTAAAGAGTAATTTACAAAACAATTTCACTACAACAAATAATCTAGCATTACATAATGATTTAAATATGCAAAATAATTTAGCCCTAAATAATTCTACTTTACATAATGATTTCACTCTAAACAAGACTTTAACTCAAAATAACAATGAAAATCTAAAAAATCACTCAACACAAAACAACAAAAACCACAATAACAATAAAGATTCCACTCAAAATAGTAGTAAAGTTTTAAACAACGCCTTAAATCTACAAAAACTCCTAGCATTAAAACAATTAAAACAAAACATTCTATCACAAGAAAAAGTTTTATCCCTGTTGCAAACATGTGGCAATATCCCCTTACCACCCTATATGAAACGAGAAAGCATAGAAAAAGATTCTAAAGATTATCAAAGCATTTTTGCTAGAAATGAAGGTTCAGTAGCAGCACCCACTGCAAGTTTGCATTTTTCAGAATCTATGTTTAAATATTTAAAAGAAAACTATAATCATGCGTTTGTAACCCTGCATGTTGGGGCAGGCACTTTTAAACCTATAACTTGTGAGAATATATTAAATCATAAAATACACACAGAATCTTGCATAATCGCAAAAAAAGAAGCACAAAAGATTCTAGAATCTAAAAAGATTCTATGTGTTGGCACGACTGCTATGCGTAGTGTAGAATGGCTTATAAGAGAGAATGTGGCACAGATAGAAAATGATATTATAGGCGAGAATGCGATATTTCTAAACCCATTTAATCCACCTAAAAAAGTAAAAGCTTTGCTTACAAACTTTCATTTACCAAAATCAAGTCTATTAATGCTTGTAAGTAGCATTATCGGTAGAAAAGAAACACTTAGAATCTATGAAGAAGCAATAGCACATAAATACAGATTCTATTCCTATGGCGATGGTATGCTTATTATTTAATTGTGTATAATATTTGCTTATTAGAATTTTAAGATATTTACAAAGGTTAGAATATGGCTTTTATGCGGGGCAAAGAGCTTACAAAATGGCGTATTTTCATACTCAAGAAATATATAAAGTTTAAGATATTTTTACATAATATAGATTATATTCTTGTATTTTTTATTGCCCTTTTATTGTTTAGCTTTGCTTCCTTGCTACTTTTTAAGCAAAAAGGTGTTCAATATGATTATGCAGAAGAGATTCCAAAGCTTGAGATGTTTGACTTTACCCTGCATCGCTTTAATGCAGAGCATGTCGATATGATTGTAAAAGCAAGTAGGGGTATGCAATATAAAGATAAGGAAGTATATATTGACTTTTTTGGCAGTCGCTTTAATGAGGATTTAAGCACAGAGACACTAGAGGGACAGGAAGTCTGGCATAAAGGTGAAGAATATGACTTTGTAAATGGAATCAATTATACAAAAAGTCCAGATAGAAAGTTTTTTTCAGAAAAAGGTGTATATAATACGCTAACCGAAGTATTCATAGGAAAAGGGAAATTTTTCATAGAAGATACAGATATGACAACAAATGGGGAAAACATATTCTATGATAAAGAAACAGATGTTATCAAAGCAAAAAATATTAAAACAACACTTATAAGATAAGGGATAGAAATGAAAAGATACTATATGATTCTATGTATTTTTGCGTTAAATCTTATGTATGCAGCAAAACCCGATGTGATTGACATTGTGGCACAGAACTTTCAAAGCGTTGGGAATGTAACGACTATTACAGGTAATGTAGATATTAAAAAAGGGAGTGATAGACTCTTTGCTGATAAAGTCATAGTCTATACGGATAAGGCAAGAAAGCCTTTAAAATATGAAGCCATAGGTAATGTAAGATTTAGCATTATCACAACAGATAAAAGAGAGCTAAAAGGTAAATCAAATAGACTTGTATATCAAGTAAAGCAAAATGAATACAGGCTGTATGATAATGCCTTTGTAGAAGAGATAGGTAAGCCAAATGTATTAAAAGGCGATGAGATAGTGCTATCTGGTAGTGGGGATTATGCCAATATTGTAGGCAAAAAGAAAGCCCCAGCAAGAGTTACCTTTACGCTTGATAAAGATGATGAATAAAATTAGTAAGTGGGAGATATTATGCTAAAGACTTTTCGCTCTAAAGTGCTTTTTACTCTTTTTATTTTTATTGTATGTGGTTTTGGTGGGCTTTATTTAACCATTGCAAATGGTTTTAATAAAATGGCAGCAAAAGAGGGGAAAGAAATCGCACAGATGATTGGAGATTCTGTATTTCAAACTATACGCATGGGTATGAATATCGGTGTGCGAGAAGTTATGGATGCAGGTATTGAAGAAGCAAGTAAGATTGAAGGGATAGAATCTATCTCAATATATCGGGCAAAAAGCATTGATGAAATATGGGGAGAAAGAGATTCTAAAAGCATTCCCGCTGATATAGAAAAGATATTTAGCACAAAGGAGCAATATCTTGATAGTGGCACACATAAGGGTAGCTTTACTCTTAAAAAGCCCCTTATTGCCAATGAAAGCTGCCTTGAGTGCCATGCAAATGTAAAACAAGGCGATGTGCTTGGCGTCTTAGATCTTAATATATCTTTAGGTAGTATGTATGACCAAATCGATGAAACACAGACCTACTTGCTTCTTACAATGGTTGGTGCTGGGATTTTTGCCCTTGTTGGATTATATGTCTTTTTTGAGAGAGAGTTGGTAAAACCGCTGAATAATCTAAGAGATATGGCAAAGGATCTAACAGAAGGTGGAAGCGGTGATTTGACAAAGCGAATCGCCATTAAAAGTCAAGATGAAGTGGGCATTACCTCAACCTATGTAAATCGCTTTATAGAAACGATACAAAATACTATATCACTCAGCAAAGGTGTGAGTGAAGAGAATACTACAACATGCCTTATGCTTTCAGAAATCGCTGAAACTTTGTCAAAAAATGCGGATAAGCAATTTGTGCTTGTAGATAAAGTCAATATCCTTACACATGAAGTAGGCAAACAGCTAGATATTGTGGAGCAAACCACAAGCCATACAATCCATGATATTGATGATACAGAAGCGACTTTAGTGGAATTCACTACAAAACTTCAAGATTCTATAAATCTCATTACAGAACTAGCGAGAAATCAAGAAAGCGTTGTAGCCCATGTCGATGACTTAACCACACATGCGAACCACATTAGAGAAGTTATATCTATCATTAATGATATTTCCGATCAAACAAATGTATTAGCATTGAATGCAGCAATAGAGGCAGCAAGGGCTGGAGAGCATGGCAGAAGCTTTGCTGTCGTAGCAGATGAGGTAAAGCAACTAGCAGAACGCACGAGAAAATCACTCGGTGAGATTAGCAGTAATGTAAATCTTGTAACACAAAGTATAAACGACATGCAGCATACAATCATTGCAGTAGCAGATTCTATGCGAACTATCACAGATACCACAGAGCCTTTAATCATACATGCAAACGATACAAAAGATAAGCTAAAAATCACAAAAGACAATTCATTGAAACTAAAAGAGATAAATAATGCCATCGTGCAAAGCACAAGCGATTTAAACACCATGATGAATGATATGATGTCGCATAGTGAAAGCACGCAAGCAGTAGGGCATAATATCCACGATGTCGTAAATGAAATGACACAAAAAGCACAATTGCTAGAAGATTCTATCTCAAAGTTTAAGACTTAAAAGTTAAGAGAATAACACATGATATTGCAAATACTCTATATTATAGCAATCGTTTCAGAATCTATCACAGGGGCATTAGCAGCTGGTAGGTATAAAATGGATCTCTTTGGCGTTTTGCTTATATCCTTAGTAACGGCTATTGGCGGTGGGACGATACGCGATATTTTACTCAATATGCACCCTATGACTTGGGTAAAACACCCTGAATATGTCATCATGCTATGCTTTTTTAGCATGCTTACAACTCGTATCCCATACTTTTTTGCTAACCTTAGTCGCCTTTTCTTATTGCTTGATGCAGTAGGCTTAATCGCCTTTAGCATTATCGGCGTAGATAAGGCAGCAGAGCATGGCTTTGGCTTTGTGATTTGTGTCATCGCTGGGGTTGTAACGGGCATTTCTGGTGGAATCTTACGCGATATTTTGTGTAATAAAATACCACTTGTCTTTCAAAAAGAACTCTATGCAAGTGTATCTATTGTCGCATGTATGCTGTATTATTGCCTTTATTTTTACACACCTATTCCTAATGATATTGCCGTTATTATTACGCTAATTTTTGGTTTTTCATTTCGTGTGATTGCTTTGCATTATGAGCTTAGCTTGCCAGTCTTTTCATTTGATGAGACAAAATTGCCACATGATAAGCAAAAAGACACAAGACAATCTTATAAAAAAGATTCTCTAGATTCTAAAGATTTTACAGAATCTAAGAATACAAAAGATTCTAAAAAAAGAGAATAAATAGCATTTGGTTTAACTAGGCAAAGAAGCTAAAGTCTAGATTCTATAAAACTATTTTAAAATAACACTAAAATACAGAATCTATAATGAATCAATTATATTTATTCTACTTTTACGATAAATGTCCTAAAAAAACTTGATTTTTTTGTAAAACCACCACAGATTCTATGTAAGAATCATATTTCAAATTGAAAGGCAGCAGATGAAATCTCTTGGACTGATTAAAAAGGCTTTAGTTGGTAGTATAGCTACATTATGTATAGCAAGTATTGCGTATGGTGAAGAGCTAAAAGTATGTGAGACCAAACAGGATAAAATGAGTGGGTGTATAGAGATGATTGAGGGTGAAGAATCCTATACAAACACTCCCTATAAAAACGGAAAGTTGAATGGTGTGGTTGTTGAGCATGATGAAAATTGTCAGCCGATATATGTAATGAAAACACCTTATGTGAATGATAAAAAAGAAGGTGAAGCAAAGTTTCTTATAGGTGATAATTTAGTTGCTACTATAAAGTATTCTAATGGTAAATTTGTTTCTGCTAAATGCACGAACGGCAAGACTTTGTCACAAGGTGCTGTTGAAAGTATAAATATGGAATATACAGGTTGCGAGAATGTATGTGAATAACATATAATGCTAAGCACTCATTCTAGCTTCTATCCGCTAGAAACTTGTTTCTTGTTGTTGTTTGGGGATCTGTAGGTGAAAAACTTTTCGGACTCCATGCTAAATGTTTGGCTATGGGCTCAAAATGTTGAAGATTAAGATTCTAAAACACAATGATAAATGCGGTTATTAAAGCCAAAAACATCATAAGCCATGCTATGAAGCACAAAGCCAAACTTCTCATAAAAACCACATAAATCACTGCAAAGATATAGATTGCTAAAACCTGCATTTTTGCAATCTCTTTTTGCTTTCCCAATAAGCATGCTTGCAATACCATTGTTGCGATAGGTTTCTTCCACATATAATGCCACTAAAAATGGATAAAGATTTGCACATGAGACAAAATCTTGCAATGCTATACCAACACAACCAATAATCTTTCTGTCTTTATCTATTGCAAAAAGAAAATGTGGGATAAAATCGCTTGTTTTAACACAACATTGCAAAACTTCTTTATAAAAGTTTTCTGATTTCTCATCTGCCCATGCTTTTAGCAGAAAAATTTGTGCTTTCTCTAGCAAACTTGGATTATCTTTTAGGGAGCAAATAGATATTTCTTGCATACACTCGCCTTTATTTACTATCAAGATTCAATAATATCCCTATAAATATCACCATTTTTATGTGATTTTGCAAACGCTACAAAATGATTATTGCGGATATTTTCCTTATTATAACACAAGGGCTTTTTTGTCTGTAAATCAAGCGTAATCCCACCTGATTCTAGTAAAATAATCTCACTTGCGGCAGTATCCCATTCACTCGTGCCATTCATACGCGGATAAATATCAGCAATACCACTTGCTAACGCACAAATCTTAAGTGATGAGCCTCTCTTTAACACAAGGGCATTATATCTTTGTAGGAACTCTCCTGTCGCCTTTGTGCTATGGTGGATAGAGTCGCAAGCAAGAAGCCTTTTTTGATTAGCTAGGGGTATAGAATCTATTTTCTCAAAACTCTCTGCACTTTTAGAAGCATGGCTAGATTCTATATACTCATCAATATTTTTTCGAATCTCTTGTTTAATATGAGAATCTACGCCACTTAAAAACTCTAAATTATCTCCATAAATCTTTTTTACATACTCTTTTGCAAGTAGAATCTTATGCGTTTTAAGCCATTCAATACGAGATTTTTTCTCAAGATTCATACACGCAAAGTTTTTAAAATCATAAATATTATATGAAAAGCTACCAAAGCCTTTTAAGCCAATATAGGCTTCATAAAGGCAAGGGGCATATACGACACCAAGTGCGACTTCATTTTTATGCAATAAAGCAATATTTATTGTAAAGTTGCCATTGCCGCTTATAAAATCCTTTGTGCCATCAAGCGGGTCAATAAGCCAAAAATACTCTAAATCCTTTCTTTCATTATACTCTAAAACTGCTTCTTCAGAACATACCTTATATGGGCTTATTGCTTGTAAATGCTGTGTAATATAAGCATTAGATTCTAAATCTGCTTGTGTTAAAGGGCTTTTATCTGCCTTTTGTATATGTGTAGTATCACCATGGAATTTCATAATGATTTTTCCAGCCTCAATAGCTATGCAAAGGGTTTTATAAGCTAGATTTTCAAAACTCTCTACTTGCATATTAAACCCCTAAATTTTCTGCATTCTCTTCTTTTTTGTCTATAATCTCTAACTCAGTCTTACCATAACTACAACTTAGAATCCTAACAGATAAAGCTTGACCTATTTGCAACTCTTCTTGCATGGAAATAGTCCTTAAGATTCCATTACCACCTTGTGCTAAATCCACTAGAAAGCCAGATTCTACTTGCTTACTCACTACACCCTCAATACATTCTCCAACTTTATAGGGCAACTCTTTTTTCTCTTTTTTGCGTAAAAGATCAAGTATGAAATTTTTTGCATTCTGCATGGAATCTTTATTATTTGCACTAATATGCACGATACCTTCATCTTTATCGATGTTGATACTAACTTGAAAGCGAGAGATAATATCGCGTATAGTCCGCCCACCCTGCCCGATTATCTCCCCAATGCTTGTGTGTGGCACACAAAAGCTCTCTTTTTGCGGGAGTAACTCATAGTTTGGCTTAATCTCTACATTTCGCATGAGTGAGAGAATATGTAGTATCCCTTCCCTTGCTTGCTCTAGGCTTTGGTTTAGTATAGATTCACTAAGTCCATGTATCTTTATATCAAGCTGCAAGGCACTAAAGCCTTTTTCATTCCCAGCAATCTTAAAATCCATGTCGCCATCAAAGTCTTCTAAGCCCATAATATCGCTTAGTATCGCAAATCTCTCTTCACTCTCATAGATTAGCCCCATTGCAATACCTGCTACCATATTGTGCATTTTTATATCCGCACCAAGCAAAGCAAGGCTAGCCCCGCATACACTCGCCATAGAGCTTGAGCCATTTGACTGCAATATCTCTGATACAAGGCGGATAGTATGTGGCGTATTTGCTACATTAGATTCTATTGCCTTTAGTGCAAGATTGCCATGTCCTAACTCTCGTCTTGAACTTGCCCCAATAGGATAGGCTTCGCCGACACTAAATGGGGGGAAGTTATAATGGAATATAATCTTACTTTTGCCCTGAGTTAGAATGCCCTCTTGTGTTTGTGCGTCATTTTGACTGCCTAGAGTGCAGGTAACAAGGGCTTGTGTCTGCCCCCGTGTGAAACAAGCGCTGCCATGTGTCTTAGGCAAAAGATTAGATTCTATACTTATCTCTCGTATTTCTCTCAAAGCTCTGCCATCAGCCCTTTTACCCTCGTTTAGAATCATGCTTCGCATAATCTCTTTTTTGATAGCAAATACATGCTTTGCTACAATTTCACGCTCAAGATTGTGTGTCTGTGAAATCTCTTTAATAAGGGCTATAAGCTGTGTGTGTCGCTCTGTCTTTGACATGCTGCATAGACACTCTTTTATAGAATCTGTGTATTCTTTTTCTAAGCTTTCTTTCAAGGCTAAATCCAGCTTATTGCTACCCTCATATTCTCTTTTTTCTAACACAAAAGGCTCAAAATGCTTCATATACAGCATTGACATAGTTTCTATATGTTTTTTTGCTAGGTTTATCGCTTTGAGTAAGTCATCTTTGCTAATTTCATTTGCATTTTCTATTATAGAATCTTTATTTTGTGTAGTTGTTTTTAAGCTTTGCATTTCTATCATGCTAACATTATTATTTATGCAGCTTACAAATAAATCTAGTTTAGATTCTAAAAGATCATTTAAATCATCACAAAGACTAAACTCATCATCACGCCGCATAACCCTTATGCCATTTAGAATCCCTTTTTGTGTTAGCGGAATGCTTGAGAGATACAGACAAATACTTGCTAGATTCATAGCTTTTTGACATATATCAATCTTATTATCATAGCTCATTACAAGTATTGTGATTTGCACAGGATAGGGATAGTCTTTTGGGAAAAGTGGGCGAAGACTTCTATCGATTAAACGCGAGATTAGAATCTCATTATCACTTGGTTTGCCCTCTTTTTTAAGGAAGCCTTGCGGGATTTTACCGATAGCATACATTTTCTCAACATATTGGACGCTAAGGGGTAAGAAGTCTTCACTACTTGGATTCTCATAATCTACACAAACACTGCATAACAATACGCTACCACCAACCTTTAGCATAACCGACCTATCCGCAAGTGTCGCATATTTATCAAGTATATATGTCTCTGTTTGGGTGTTAGTAATCTCAATGATTTTCATAGCTATCCTTGTAAAAAATAAATATGGCAAAAATAAGATAATTGTAACAAATATTTGTGTAGATAGGATGTTTAGCTTTTTTTGAATTGAGTTTAAAAGGAATTTTCATATATTTACATGAATTGTAAAATTGTAACGCTTGATTTTAGTATTGATTATCAAATATAATATTTCAAGCTCATCTATTAGAATTTAGCCCATTCAAACTATTCTTAATGTAATTTATTACGCCAATATATGAATAAAATAAAACAAGAAAAACATCACACATAAAAACATGTTGTAAAATCTTGCATATTTCATAAACGAGAATATAAAAAAGGGAATAAAATAAGGCATTAAAAAACCACTCTAACTTCACATTAAAGCCAGAATGATGTTATCTTCAATTATTTCAATGTGTATTGAGAAAAACAGGGGAAGAGGTTATGAGAAATATTACTTAATCCCATTATGCTTATCAAGCAAGTGCGTGATAACTCTGTCTTCGATGATTGCCATTTTTACTGCTGGTAGAAGGTTGTTCTTGCGATAATGCTCGATTACTTCTTGTGGATTTTGTCCGCTCATCATGGATTCATAATAAAGCGTTTGAAATACTTCATTATCATCTACGCTGATTTTCTCTTGCTTTGCGAGTTTATCCACGACAAAAGTAACTTTTACACTCATCTCAGCCTTTGGTCTTTGTGCTTCTCTTAGCTCTTTTACCTTATCTTCATTACCCCTTAAAGCTTCAATTTCTTCTTGCTTCATGCTAGATATTTCATTATTAAGCAATACATTCATTTCTTGTTCTAAAATATTTTCTGGTAAATCAAATGTGAATTTCTTTGCGATATTTTCTAGGGCTTCTTCTTTTAGCTTTTCATTATAAAGATTCATTTTAGATTCTCTCTCTAAATCTTTTTTGATTTGATCTTTTAGTGTTGCAAGAGTATTCTCTTCTTTATCACCTAGAATAGCCTTTGCAAAGGCATCATCAATAGTTACTTCATCTTTTTGCTTGATAGCATGTAGTTTTACCTTAAATTGCACGGCTTTTCCTGCAAGATTTGGGGCTTGATAATTCTCTGGGAAAGTTACATCAATCATCTTTTCTTCACCCACACTCATGCCAATCAAAGCATCTTCAAAGCCGGGGATAAACTGATTGGAACCAATTGTTAAATCAAACTTTTCTGCCTTGCCACCATCAAATGCCTTGCCATCTAAAAACCCTTCAAAATCAATATGCGCTATATGTCCGCTTTTTAGCTTTTTAGCTTTTGATGGCACGACTGGAGCACGATTTTTTGCGAGTTGCTCTAATCGCTCATCTACTTGCTTGTCAGTGATTTTTTCAGGTTTAAATTTTGGCATACAAGAGATTGCATCATCAACGCTAAATGTCGGTGTAATGCCAATTTTAAGCTCAATATCAATACCGCTTTCACTTTCTTCAAACTTTGAGATAAGCGGCTGCCCTATCACATCTTTTTCGGTGATATTTAATGCCTTAATAGCATTCGCAAAAAACTCATTAATGCTTTGCTGACGAGATTCTTCAAGCAGACTATCTTTATATCGCTCTTTTACAATACGCACTGGGACTTTACCTTTTCTAAAGCCATCTAGCTTCATAGTCTTTGCATACTTGCTTGCAAGTGTTTCAATGTGCTTATTAATCGTTTCAATAGCGATTTTTCCACTTGCTTTTGCATTTGCTTCATTAATTCTTTCTGTATTCATAACTATCCTTAAGGGTTTTTAAGTATAATTTCGTATTGTAACCAAATTTTTATTGTTTGTAAATCTTTTAAGGAGCAAAAATGTCTAAAACACATGATAACAACGCAAAACAACAAACTATTAAAATTGCTTCTATTGAGAATCTAAAACAAAAACTAAGCCTTACAACGAATCTTTCGCCAAATTTTGGTGAGATTATCTCTGTGGAGACAAATATCATAAAAGCGGTGGGTTTATCGCCGAGTGTGGGCGATGTCGTATGGCTTATCCGCGGTAATGATACACGCACAGAGGGCATTGTAATCGCTACGCATAAGGAAGTCTTTAGCATTAGTCCTTTCAGCTTTACAGAAGGCTTTAAAAGTGGTGATAGAGTAATGATTGCAAAAGAGGGTTTAAATATCCCTGTGGGCGATGAGCTTTTAGGGCGAGTGATAAATCCTTTAGGTGTGCCACTTGATAGTCTTGGGGCGTTATATGCGAGTGCTTGTACCCCTATTATTAACGCACCTATTTCTGCGTTAAAGAGGGGGCTTATAGATGAAGTCTTTAGCGTGGGGGTAAAAAGCATAGATTCTTTACTTACTTGCGGTAAAGGGCAGAAAATGGGAATCTTTGCTGGGTCTGGTGTGGGTAAATCAACACTCATGGGTATGATTGTAAAAGGGAGTGCCGCGCAAATAAAGGTTGTCGCACTAATCGGGGAGCGGGGCAGAGAAGTGCCTGAATTTATTGAGAAAAACTTAGGTGGGAATCTTGAAAATACCGTGCTTGTCGTAGCAACGAGTGATGACTCGCCGCTTATGCGAAAATATGGGGCATTTTCAGCTATGGCAATAGCGGAGTTTTTTAAGGATAAAGGGCATGATGTGCTATTTATCATGGATTCTGTAACGCGTTTTGCAATGGCTCAAAGAGAGATAGGACTAGCTTTAGGAGAGCCACCAACAAGTAAGGGCTATCCGCCTTCAGTTTTAACGCTTTTGCCGCAGTTAATGGAGCGTGCTGGTAAGGAAGAGGGTAAAGGTAGCATTACCGCATTTTTTACCGTGCTTATGGAGGGCGATGACTTAAATGATCCTATTGCTGACCAAAGCAGAAGTATTTTGGACGGGCATATTATGCTTGATAGGAATCTAACAGATTTTGGAATCTATCCGCCTATTAATATCTTAAATTCATCATCAAGGGTTATGCACGATATTATCTCACAAGAGCATAAAAATGCAGCAAGGAAATTTCGCCGTATGCAAGCTCTTTTGAAAGAAAATGAAGTGCTAATCCGCATTGGTAGCTATCATAAAGGCAATGATGTCGAGCTTGATGAAGCGATTGATAAAAAAGCATTAATGGAAGAGTTTCTAGGACAAGATGAAAATATACAATCAAGTTATGAAGAAAGCATTACGCAAATGATAGAGATAGCAAATAGTGGTGGTATGCAGTAAAATTTTGTTTTGGTTTAGAAACTAGAGTAAAACTTAACTAATTTAATGTTTAAGGCTATACAGAATGTAGGGTTTGGCTGCAAATCTATCATGATTCTAACTATAAGATAGATTTGCATTGTAGTTTTTATTAAAGCTGTGTTGATTCAAGCTTTAATGCTGTGGTAAGAGACTTAGACTTAGCAGATTATCTTATAATAATCCTCTTTTTCTAAGCTCCGCTTCAAGTATTGCTCTAACCCTATCACTCTCGGCATTATTATAGCGATCCAACAACTGAGAATCACTCATTTTAGCAGCCTGCTTTCTCACTTGACTTTCCATCGCATCAGCAGCCGAATCCATAAAGCCCTTAGCCTTATCCCAAAATCCCATGATTATCCTTTATAATAAAATATACGCACATGCGGCGCAACTGAATTCTACAAAAAAAAAAAAACAAATCAAGGGTATGAAGCCTTTTTTATAATAAAACCATGATGACCATCAAAGTATAAAGAAAATGTAGTGCAAATGAGAAAAATAGCAAATAAAGGCATGAAAGACAGGGTTGTTTAGTTCTATAATATCTACAATAGTTTTATCCATAAAACAAAAATTACAACTTCATGAAGCTTTTACCCTTTTATTTCAAAGGTTCAAAATGACAAATGGGAATATTTTGCTTGTTGCAATTTGCAAAGTAAAAGGCTTACATCTAGAATCTAGTGCAACCATGGATAAAGCTTTTGCAGAGGATTTTACAAGTGATTTTTTGATGCTATAGTTATTCATTACTTAAAAAACTTATTGGAGTCTTAACTCCAGCCTTGCTAAATCCTTTTTAATCCCTTGACTAACCTATCCTCTTACATTTACAATCATTTAAAACCTCTTCTTATTCACATCTTCTAGAATCTGCATAGCAACAGAATCTACTGCAAAGCTTATCTCTTGTGAATGATTTGCAATGCTTACATTTTGTTGTGTAATGCTTTTTCTAATTGCATTATGGTTTCATTGATTTGGCTGATACCTTGTGCTTGTTCTTTTATAGATTCTGCCATATCATTTATGCTTTGAACGAGTATGTTTGTATTTGCTTCAATTTCACCCAAAGATTTCTGCGTTCTCTCTGCTAGTTTTCTTACCTCATCAGCAACGACTGCAAAGCCCCTACCATGTTCTCCTGCTCTTGCTGCTTCTATTGCTGCATTTAGTGCAAGTAAGTTTGTTTGATCGGCTATATCTCTAATAATGCTTATTACATTTTTAATATCTTCGCTTTGCGTGATAACTTCGCCTGTTCTGCTGCTTACGCTTTGCATTGAACTTGTGATTTGCTCTACTGCAGCGGCGGTTTGCTGCAAAGAGCTTGCCTGATGATTTGAGCTTTGTGAGAGTGTTTGCACTGATTCTTCTAGCTCTTTTGACTTAGATTCTAAATCTTTTGCAAACTTTTGACTTGTATGCAACATTTTTCGAATCTCTTCGCCCAAAGTGTTTGTAACGACTTCTACTCTACCACTTGCATTTTTCACCTCTGTTGTAAAGTCAAGTTGAGTAAAGCTGTCAAATACTCTTGTGATTTCATTTGCATCGCTACCAATTTTCTTCTCTAAATCATCTAGCATGTGGTTTAACACATTTTTTAATTCATTAAGCTGTGGATTATGCGGTGTTTCTGTAATACGCGCTGTGAAATCACCAGATTCTATAATCCTTGCTGTTTCCACTGACTGGGCTACGGCTTTGGAATCTTGGTCTAGTCCTAGCTTTGTTTTTTCAATATTCTCATTGATCGCTTTTGCCATTACGCCCAACTCATCGGTGGAAGAAATATCAATGGTTTGTGTATTTTTACTCTCGTGATTCAAAAATGCAAAAAAGTTAATCAAACCTTTTTGAATCTTATCGATAGGGCGTAAGAAAAAGCTAACAAGTCCAAAAATGACTGCACTCGCAAGTAATGCAAAAAGTATCCCTATGCCCACTTGCACATATCCCTGCCTTTTGATAGGTGCTTCTATATCATCAAGTGTTTCAAAACTACACAAAGTATATAGTGAAAATGTTTTATCATGCGAAGTTTTACATTGCGCAAGTCTTGTAATGCCCTTATCTTTAATCTCAAATGCCTCAAAATCACCTGTCTTTGCAGACCATTGTGCCACTTCATCAAATATCGCATTCTTCTTCATAATGATTTCTGTATCAGTCGCAAGATATGGGATATTTTTATCATCAAGCACAAAGATGGTGCTATCGTTTTTCTCACGCAAAAAGGTAAAGTAATCCTGCAAAGTAGATAATAAAATATCGACACCAACGACTGCTACAACCTTACCATTTTTTACAACCGGATAGGCATAGCTCATATTTGGCTTACCGGTTACAGAATCTTCATATACTTCAGTTTGATAAAGACCATTTTTCGCAACTGCCCCGATATACCAAGGACGCTGTGTGGCATTGTAATCATTTGTATATTTGCCCCCACGCATTCTGTATGGCAAACCCTGCTTATCAGTCCCCTCTTCAGATTCTACAATAGCTCCACTAGGAAAACCTACATAAGAGTTTAATGCACCTGTTGAATGCCTATGTGTTTGCAAGAAAGCACCAACCGCTCTTATAGCAACATCTTCGTCTTCAAACATGCTTGATGGTAAAGACTTAATAGAATTTGCCAGACCTTCTAGAGCGGTAGAATACTTTTGATTAGAATCTTGCAAGATCAAATCTACAATACGCAATTCATTCGCTTGTGATAATATCGCATTTTCCATAGACTTGCTTTTTTGCATAGCCATAGTAATTATGCTTAAAGTAATAATGCCAAGCATAATAACCGCTACTGCAACGAGTGCAACTTTTGTCTTAATGCTCATCTGTTTCATAGGTTCTCCCTTATTTAAGAATCTCATGCTACATTCTACAAGATAGTGAAAAATTTCATACTACATTCTACACTGCCTTGTGTAGTGAATGTTAATTTAATGTAAAGTGAATTTGACATAAGCAGAGATTATTACACATAAATAATTAAAATTATGTTTATCTCATTAAAAAAGTTTATATTTGAATATATTGTTATTCTTTAGTGTTACATTTTTATACTTTTTTGGAATATTCCTATGGGTTTATGATCTTTTTAAAGTTCTAATGATTATCGCAATTCAGCTTGAAGTATATAATCATACTAATTTTGAATATCTACTTTCGTGCGGAATCTAGAATCTATTAATGCCATATCTTTTGAAATAAGGCAAAATATCTTTCATGGATCTATAATTAGATGTTTTGCAACTTCAACATGAGAATCCTAGAATATCTATGTGTTTAAATGGGATTGAAAGATTTATAGTTATTCTTTATAATTCTTGCTAGCATAAATCTTTAACTAGCCTAGCTTTTAATATACCTATAAGATTTGTTATATTTATCCCTACATATATAAAGACATATTTGGAGTAAGTTTATGGAGTTTTCTACGCTTTTATATTTTGCAAATCTTGGGATATTTTGCGGTTGTATCACTATGGGTATTTCATACATTCTCGCACAAACCATGAATGTTATGCAGGATAAACCCGATATAAAAAGCTTTAAACTTCACGCAAAAACTACGCCGCTTTGTGGTGGCATTAGCATTTTTGTTGCTTATGTAGTTGTAGTTTTGGGTGGGATTGAAATACCTTTTAATTCTCATGGCAATCATATATCAAGCACAAATGTTGGCGATTTTTACGAATATGCTGGACTTCATTTTTATATTGCATGTTCTATTGTGCTTTGCAGTGGCATTATAAAAGACATTTATGGCAAAATGATTCTATGGCTCGTGTTTTGCATACAAATATGTGGATTCTGTGTGCTTCATTTACTCTTTTATTCACTAGATATGAATCACGATTATAGTTTAATTTTTCTATTGCTGCCATGTTATATAGCACTTTTTTTGACTACAAATGGCATGAATACAATAGATGGCATACATGGCAATGCGGCATTATATAGCATGATTGTATTGTGTGCTTTATGTTATATTGCGTATCAAACACAGAGTAATTTTATTGGTTTTGCTGCGAGCGTATTGCTTGGAATCTTATTTGTTTTTTTGCTTTTTAACTATCCATTTGGCAAGATGTTTTTAGGTGATAGTGGAGCATTTTTGCTTGGATTTTGCATTGGGGCATTACTGCTTTTATGTGTGCTATATTATGGAATCAATATGTGGTACTGCATGGCTTTAATGCTTTATCCTATATGCTCTATACTATCAAGTGTATTTGCAAGTCTCATTATGCAGTTGTGTTCTACTAGAAAACAAAATATAGCTATATTAGTTGATATCGTGTGGCAACGACATGATTTACATTTACACCATATATTACAAAGATATGTTGGAAACGCAGCGGCACTTATCATTAACACTTTTTTTGCATGTTTTGTTATTGTTGTAACATATTATTATACGGATACTCTTATGATTTTACTTGCTAGTGCTTGTTTTTGCCTATTTTATGTGCTTTGCTTTGCTATTTTATGGAGAAAGAGTGCTAATTTATACAATAAAGCTTAATAATATTTAGTATAATACACTAAATATTATTTAATATATCACTATAAAATCTTGACTTATTAACCAAAAAATGAGTATGATTCTATCACTTAAAATTTTTAAGTGCTAATTATGAACTTTTTGTATAAGGAGAATGACAATGGCTTTTAAACCACTAGGAAAAAGAGTATTGGTTGAAAGAATTGAAGAGGAAAAAAAGACAGCTTCTGGACTTATAATTCCTGATAATGCGACTGAAAAACCAAGTATTGGTGTTATCAAAGAAGTAAGCAAAGAAGTTGAGAAAGATGGTGAAGTCAAAAAGGGCGATAAAGTCCTATTTGGCAAATATAAGGGCAATGAGGTTAAAATCGATAATAAAGATTTTATCGTATTAGAATCTGAAGACATTCTTGGCGTTTTAAAATAATAGAAATAAGGAGCAACTATGGCAAAAGATATTAAATTTAGCGATGAAGCAAGAAATAAAATCTATGAAGGTGTAAGTGCATTAAGCAACGCAGTAAAAGTTACAATGGGTCCAAAAGGGCGCAATGTTCTGATTCAAAAAAGCTATGGTGCGCCTACAATCACAAAAGATGGTGTAAGTGTGGCAAAAGAAATTGAGCTTAAAGACACACTTGCAAATATGGGAGCACAGCTTGTAAAAGAAGTGGCAAGTAAAACTGCTGATGCAGCAGGTGATGGCACTACAACAGCGACCGTTTTAGCACATAGCATTTTTAAAGAAGGTTTAAGAAATATTACAGCTGGGGCTAATCCTGTTGAAGTAAAAAGAGGTATGGATAAAGCTAGTGAAGCAATCATTCATGAGCTTAAAAAAATTAGCAAAAAAGTTGGCGGCAAACAGGAAATTACGCAAGTAGCAACAATCTCTGCAAACTCTGATGAAAACATAGGTAAGCTTATCGCCGATGCTATGGAGAAAGTCGGCAAAGATGGCGTTATAACCGTTGAAGAAGCAAAAGGTATTAATGATGAATTAAGCGTAGTTGAAGGTATGCAGTTTGATAGAGGATATCTAAGCCCTTATTTTGTTACAAATGCGGATAAAATGAGTGCAGAACTTGAGAATCCATATATCCTAATCACTGATAAAAAAATCACTTCAATGAAAGATATTCTGCCTATCTTAGAAGCTACAATGAAAAGTGGTCGCCCTTTACTCATTATCGCAGAGGATTTAGAGGGTGAAGCCCTAACTACGCTTGTAGTCAATAAACTTCGCGGTGTGTTAAATGTAGCCGCTGTAAAGGCCCCGGGCTTTGGTGATAGAAGAAAAGAAATGCTAAGAGATATTGCTATCCTTACAGGTGGCGATGTGATTAGCGAGGAAGTAGGACTTATGCTTGAAAGCATTGACATGAGTCATTTAGGACAAGCAGCAAGAATCGTGCTTGATAAAGACAATACAACAATCGTTGATGGCAAAGGCAAGAAAAAAGCAGTAGAAGAAAGAGTAGCACAAATCCGCACTCAAATAGAATCTACAACAAGCGATTATGACAAAGAGAAATTGCAAGAAAGACTTGCAAAACTCTCTGGCGGTGTAGCAGTTATCAAAGTTGGTGCGCCAAGCGAAGTAGAGATGAAAGAGAAAAAAGATAGAGTGGATGACGCACTATCTGCAACAAAAGCTGCGGTTGAAGAAGGCATTGTTGCTGGTGGTGGTGTAGCTCTTATTCATGCGGCTAAGAAAGTGAATTTAAAACTTAGCGGTGATGAAGCTATTGGCTATGATATTATCAAACGCGCTATTAAAGCACCTCTAGCACAAATTGCTACAAATGCAGGTTTTGATGCTGGCGTAATAGTCAATAAAGTGCAGGAAGTAGAGGGTAGTGGCGGTATCTATGGCTTTGATGCAAGCAAAGGCGTATATGTAGATAGCATGTTTAAAGAAGGTATTATCGACCCATTGAAAGTTACTCGTGTAGCGCTTCAAAATGCGGTTTCTATCTCTAGCCTACTTTTAACAACAGAAGCAGCTATCACTGATATTAAAGAAGACAAACCAGCCCCAGCTATGCCTGATATGGGCGGAATGGGTGGTATGGGCGGCATGATGTAATAAAGCCCTTTATTTACTCAAATACTCTTTATTTAAAGGCTATATAGAACAAACTATATAGCTTGAATAAGAGTTTAAACAACAAGCTACAAATAAATTTTGTTTAAACAATTAAATACACTTGCAAACGATTAACACGCACCCTCATAAATCATGCAAACAAAACTTTAGAATCTATATTTTTTATAACTGCGGTATTGAAGCAAATATGCCTTTTAATATGATTGATTTCTATTTTTATGAAATATAAACTTGCAGAATAACAACATCATTATAAAACCCTTTATAGCTGAAATCTTATGTTAAAATGCCGTTGTTTTAGAATCCTAATATAGTAATTATCATAACTAAGCCTTTAGGCGAGTATCTAAAAATTTAGAATCCAAAAAAGATTTTTCGCTTGAATTTCAAAATGACAAGAATCTTAATATAATAAACTTTGCTTACGAACACCTTGTAAGCAAATCGTTTTTAAGGGGTAAAAAATGAGACTATTAAGAATCTTTATATTTAGCATTATGATATGTGGGAGCTTAAAGGCTGGAGTTGGCTGTATGATAGGAGATTTTAGATGTTTAATAGGAAATATGTTGCAAATAGCTTCATTTCATTATGGCTTTAGCACAGATTTAAACAAGATAGATTCAAATAAAGTAGCAAAAGATAGATTTGGTGGAATCATTGGTGCAAGTGTAGGGTGGAATTTCTTTGTAAATGATGAATTTGGTTTAAAGCCTTCTGTATCCATTCCTTTTACTGATTATGAAATAGGATTTGGTGTAAGGCTTAAATATCTTTATATGGACACTTATGCTCCCACTCACTCTGTGGGCGGAGTGCTATATATCCACCCAGAAGGGCTTACAGGCATAGGCTCAATTATAATTGGTGCTGGAGCAAATTTTAGCCAGACGCATAATCTCAAAGCAAATGGAGCATATATTGAAGTAGGCTTAGGCTTATTAAAAATAAGTCCACTTTTAGTCAATACCGATATTACCTATCGTGCAAATATCTATGGCAAGTCTAATGATTTAGTTTTAGGGACAATCCATAGCTTAAACTTTGTTTGGACTTTTCTCTAAGGTTTATTGGCTATGAAGTCTTAACATTTTCGCATTATAGAATCTTGCATTTTTTATGTTTAGCATAGCAAAATATTTTAGCTTCGGACTCTAAAATATTTTTTTTGCCCAATGCTTACATGAGTAAATCTAGGCTCTGCACTTGCAATAATAAATAGAAATTATCTAACCTATATCATTTTTTAAGTGAAAACGAAAGAATCACAAGCATACTGCAATAATACCATTGCTTAATGATACCAAATCTTTCATATAGTTTTCCTGCAAAAGATCACACACAACAAAACATTTTAAAAACTCTTTTTATTCACATCTTCTAGAATCTCTGTTGCAAGATTTGCGACATTATGGCTAATCTCTTGTGCTTCGTTGCTGACTTGAAGATTATCTTTTGTGAGAATCTCAAGCTGTGAAACTTGTTCGTTAATCTGATTCATACCGCAAGATTGCTCTTCAATAGAGTTTGTCATATCGTGTATTGATTGTGTGAGAACATTGGCATTAGATTCTATCTCACTAAGTGATTTTTGCGTTCTCTCTGCTAACTTTCTCACCTCATCGGCTACGACTGCAAAGCCTCTGCCATGCTCTCCAGCCCTTGCTGCTTCAATCGCTGCGTTTAATGCAAGTAAGTTTGTTTGCTCAGCAATTTCTTTAATCACAACAACGATATTTTTAATATCTTCACTTTGACTTATCACTTCATCACTACGCGCACTAACACTTGCCATAGAGCTTGTAATCTCTTCAATAGCACTTGCAGTTTGATGCAATGCACTTGCTTGATTCTGTGTGCTTTCTTGCAATCGTATCACTGAAGTATTCAATAAATCGCTTTGCGTATTTAGCGTATTTGCTAATTTTTGAGAAGTTTGTAACATTTTTGAGATATTTAGAATAAGCATATTGACACTAACTTCCATGCCGATAGGATCTATGATTTGATTTTTGAAATTACCCTCATTTGCTTCCTTAAATACACTGAGAATGCGTGATAAATCCATAGTGATCGTCTCGCATAACGCCGCACTCATTTCATTTATAGAATTACGCAAGGAAATCATATTAGGATTTTTAGAATCTATTATAAGCTGTTTGCCAAACTTACCTTCTTTAACCTCCTGTATTACTTCATGAAAACCATCTTGCAATAATTTCTCTTGCTTATGTAATTTTGTAATAAATTCCACATTTTCATTTATTTCGCTTGACATTTGACCAAACTCATCATTACTTTTTATATGTGTCGGCGTGTAGGTTTGAATCTTATATTGCAGATACTCAAAAAACTGCCTTAAATTCTTCCTTATAATATCCAAAGGACTTAATATATAACGGATAATAAAAGTCATAATAGCTAATGCGATTATGATAAAGCCTAGCGACCACAATAATGTATCAATAGCTATGTTTTTCAGTGCTTCATCATAGTCTTTTGTCGAGTTGGTGATACAAGTATTCCAGCCTATTTGAGTTTTACCACATGCTGCTAATCTTTCTTCATTGTCTAAAAGAGAGATGTAGCGAAATGGGCTTATCCCATGCTTTGCAATCCCTTCTTTCAATGTCGCAACAAAAGGTTTCCCAGAATCATCCATAATATATTTTCCGGGTGTAACATAAAATAGATCTTCAAATATTAATGTGCGTCCTGTCGGCGATGTCTTAAGAGACTGCACATCTTTAGAAAATTGGGATAGATATAAATCCCCTACAATCTCTGCTACAATCTTACCATTTACTCGTATAGGTGCAAAAAATGTAATAGCCAATTCCCCTGTTACAAAATCCACATACGGCGTAGAAACTCCAGCTTTTCCTAGAGATAGCGCATTTTTAAACCAATCTCTAGTATTTGCATCATATTTGCCACCATCACTCCCCATGAGAATCTTAGGAAAGCTATATTGCTCATCTTTTCTACTCATAATCGCTTCACCATCACTCACATAAGCGATATAAAATGCATCAAAGCTAGACATTCTCGCGGTTTTATTTAAAAAATCATAGATTTCATCGCGATTTAAAAACTTTGGATTCTGCTCTAGCGTTGTGGCAACACTCGCTAATTTATCGCTTTTTTCTTGTATATAGTCATCTATGTAGAGTAAAACTGCTTTTAATAGAATTTCTTTTTGCGTATTGGAGGTTTCATAAAATTTGCTTTTGAATCAAGCCATTTATACACCCCAAATATACCAAGTATAGCAATAAGCATAGCTATTGTTGATAATTGCAATTTTTGTGTAACGCTTAACTTCATATATAATCCTTCTATGGTTTGTAATTATGAAAACATTGTAACAAAAAAATCAAAAACAAAGCAATATAAAATTAAATATAAATGTTGGCTTAAATCAATAAAAAGCAACCAAGTAGCTATCAAACAATATATTCTATTGTATTGGAATTATGGTATGTAGCAGAGAATAATGTTAATCCCAATGTAATGTTGCGGTAATTTTAAAAATTAATACGGCGGTGTATTTTATGCATTAAGATTCCCAACAGATATTTGAAAACATGCCTTAAGGATCAGCTCTAGCACCGAAGATTCTAGAGATGTGCAGTTTAGATTCTAAACATTATACCCCCCCCCCCCCTACAACCATATAGCCCATCTATTTGACTTATAAACTAATTTCTATGCAAACCATTGCATTAAAACTCAATCTCATAAGATTTTAGATAATACAGCATTTAATATTCTAGGGTGTTTTTTTAGTAAAGCAACTCTTTAGAATCTATGCTACTATTATAAAAGTTTTTTATATAATTTAAAGAGGCTAATATGCAAAAGATTATAGTTTTTCTATGTTTGTTAAGTGCGTTTTTATTTGCAAAGGAGCTTGATGTAAATCGCATAAAGCAAGGGGATTTTACAGAGCTAAAAGCCTATCTCACACAGCTAAAATCCATATCTAAGCAAAGGGATTTAAACTTTAATGAGTATAGAACACTCACTAGATTTGCCCTTGTAGATGGGATAGATGGCGTGTATAATGGCGGGAGTAATAGGGAGTTTGAGAGTGTTTATTTCTCTAAACTTTCCCCATTTCTTGCTAAAGAATTTGGGGATTTGTTTGCAGAATACGGCATTCCTTTAGGCAATGACATTGAGGAGATGAAGCCTGAATATTACTTGTATAATGAGTTAGCATTCTGGTTTAATGATTCTAAGCAGATTTTTACCAAAAAGGCTTATGAATCTTTTCTCTTTTTTAAGCATAATGCCGCATTTGCCACAAAAATAGACGAAGAAGGGCAAGAGATAAGAAATTGTGCCTATGGTGATGCAGGTGGTGGTGAGTGTGCTTTTACTTTCAAAAAGCCTATAAAGGCAAAAGGCACACTCACTCTTAATGCTGACTTTTCTTTGCCATCTAATGAAGTGAGTGCGTGTGATAATCCCGCATATTTTAGCACTTTTAAGACGCAAGATTCTAGGCTAGAGTTTATCAATGGTGGGCATATTGTTTTAGATGAGCGCAAATATTATGACAAGTTTGCCCCGCTTGTTCCAAAGTGGTATAGAGATGGGCTTGGTGGGAGTGTGAGCTATGAAGTGGAAGTAGAGATTGCAGGTGTTATGCCTTGGGTTTTTTCAGCGTGTGCGGCTGGGAAAGATATAACCATCACAAATATCAAAGTGGGAAAAAAGCTACAAGATAACCCAAATGATAGAAAAACCTATGCTAAAAAAATAGATAAAGAATTTAATATGTATAGGCTTACTATTAATAGCACAGATAAGTATGTGAATCTGCGTGAAAAGCCAAATGGTAAGATTCTAGAGCAAATCCCTACCGCTAAAAGTGATGCAATTTTACTGCTTAATCTCAATATGTCGCTATGGGAAATTAAAGGCGTGAGTGAGTGGCAAAGGCAGCTTGGCTTTGAAAGGGCTGAATTTAGTGGTTATAAAGAAGTTATGGGACAAGAATGGATAAAGGTGCTTTACTTCCCACCAAGCCTTTCGCCAAAGACACAAACAATCACGGAAGCAAAGATAGGCTATATCCATAAATCACAGCTTATTGTGAGTGATTTGCCTTGATTAAAGAAGTTTTGCAATGTATGCTTAAACCTTACTATTATTAAGAAACTACATAAAAAAGATTCTAACAGCATGGATTAACATGCAATAGATCTCGGAAACTTGTAGCAAAATAAGGTATTGGTAGCTAATGCTTGTAACATAGAGATTAGTATGCATTTTACGAACCTACTTTTCTTATCACATGCACTAAAAAATAGTAGATATCTACACAAAAATGCGAAATATGCTTATACATCACAACTAGTTTTTATAAAACTACCACACCTAGCAGTCATCCCTTGCATAATCATCACTAAGTCTTACAATATCATCTTCGCCTAAATATTCTCCCACTTGCACTTCTATCATAACAAGATCAATTGTCCCCGGGTTTGTTAGCCTGTGTGCGTGTCCCATAGGGATATATGTGGATTGATTTGGTGATAGAAAGATTTCTTTATCTTCAATTTGGACTAATGCACTCCCACTTACAACAATCCAGTGTTCATTCCTGTGATAGTGCTTTTGCAAACTTAGTCTATGCTTTGGTTTTACCACAATGCTTTTTAACTTGTATGTAGGACTTTCTTGAAGCACAGTGTAACTACCCCATGGTCTAAAAGCTTTATTGTGTATCTCAACTAATGGACTTTTTATAGAATCTAGCTTAGCTACAATCTTTTTTACATCTTGCGTATAGCCTTTTTTCGCTACTAAAAGCGCATCTTGCGTATCGATGATAACGCAATCATCTATCCCCAATGTTGCTACCATTTTATTAGATATAATGAGATTATTGCAAGAATGAAGGGCAATGCTTTGCTCATTCATCGCATTATTATTAGAATCTTTTGGTAACTCTTCACATAAAGACTCAAAACTTCCAACATCATTCCATGTAAAACGACTTGGAATCATATAAAGTTTATCAGTCTTTTCCATCAAAGCATAATCAATGCTTTCATCGAGTAAATCCTCACTTAGTTTCCTATCAAGCCGCACAAATTCGCCCTTTTTATCGCGTAAAGAAGATTCTAATAAAATACTACAACATTCATAAATCTCTTTTGCATGACCCTTCATCTCATCTAAAAGTGTTTTTGCTTGATAGCAAAACATGCCACTATTCCAGTAATACCCACCTTTTTCTAGGTAGATTTTTGCTTGTTTTTCATCTGGTTTTTCATGAAATGCTATAACTTTATAAGCCTCTTTTGTCTCGTCATTTTCAACTTGAATGTAGCCATATCCTGTGTGTGGTCTATCTGGGGTAATGCCAAATGTTACAATATTACCCTTTTCTGCAAACTGACATGCCATATCTACACAAGCCTTATACGCATTATCATCATGGATAATATGATCACTTGGAAGTGTTAGGATAATCTCATTTGGATTTTGTTTTGCCACAAGCATTGCCCCTAGTGTCAGGGCTGCTGCGGTATTTTTACTCAAGGTTTCTAGGATAAACATATCTATGTCTATATTGAGCGATTTTGCTATATCAAGGGCTAGAAAATAATGCTTATCATTTGTGATAACCTGCCAACTATCATTTACGCTTAAAAGCTTAGCATTTCTCTCTAGCGTCATCTTAAAAAGGGAATCTTCGCCAATTAGTTTTGCAAATTGCTTTGGCATAAGCTTCCTTGAAAGGGGCCAAAGACGCGTCCCACTACCACCACATAAGATTGAAATAACCATATTTTTCCTTTTTCTAGATTATCGCTTTATTATTCTAGAATCTAGCTTAGAGTGTTTAGCAAACACCAAGCAATATTACATATCTTATAGACTCACAACCTCTATTTATCCTTACCAAAATGAATGCTAAAGTTGATTTCAGAACCATCAAGAATTTCATGTAATTTTTCTTTTGGTGTATTTTTGAAAAAATCGATAAGAGAATTCGCATCAAGCTCTTTTACATTGTCTTTATTGATAGTATCTGTTGTGCTGAGAGTGTCTAGCGGTGCTTCATTATTTAATGGCATTGTATCATCTAGTTGCGTTTCATTAAGACTAGATTTTATTTCTTGTGTATCTGTTATGCTAGATTCTGTGTTAATGGCTGGTGTATCCTGTGTTTCATCAAGCTTATTTTGATTGAGTTGATTTGGATTGATATCATTTGGATCAATACGCACAATATCTAAATCTGTAATCTCGCCTAGTGCTTCTGCTAACTCTGTTTCTGTGAGATTTTCAAGTGCTTCTTCATTGGAAGGTAGGGCGACATAGAGTGTATCGGGGTTAGTTTCTAGAGACTTTGTTGAGTTATTATTAGAAGCAATATCGCTGGATTCTAAAGTATCAGTTGAATTTTTGGAATCTAGCTCTGCCAACATATCATCAAGCACATTAGAATCTGTGTCTATGCCATCTTGTGTATGCAATAAGTCTTCATGGGTTGAGTCTTTTTGCAAATCTAGCTCACTAGAATCACTATCGTTTAAAAAATCTGTGAGTAAGTCATCTGTATTATCTAAATCCATGCTGTCTTTATTCTCTGGATCTAGCAATTCATCTTTTATATCATCTGCTTGAGATAAATCTGTATTATCATTTAAAGCCACTTCATCATTTAAGGCTTCTAAGGCTTCATTCACTTCTGCCAAAGTGTCTTCTTGTAATACTTGTGGTTTGCTATCTGGATTCTGTGTGCCTAGCTCTTCATCGATATTAAGCATTGCTTCTAAATCCATATCTATTTGGTTAGAATCTGGTGCTTTTGTGTCATCTATTTCTATGCTTAAATCTTTGTCTAAATCCCCATTTAAATCATCTAATGTATTAGATTCTAAATCTGGGGTGCTAATTGGAGAATCATTGGAATCTAGCCCATCTAATAAATCACTATCTAGCTGTTGCATATCATTTATTTCTACTTCTTTACTCTCTTGTGATTGCAAATTGAGATCATCATCTAATTGCAATAAAGAGTTAATATCATCTTCTTTATTTTCGGTATCTAGTGATTGAGATTCCATGTCGTCCGTTATGTCCATAGAATCTAAATCAAGTGAGTCAAGCAATAGTTCATCAGCTTCTTTAGATTCTAGATTTTTAGATGTTTCGCTTTGCTCAACATGACAATCATTAGAATCCATATTTTCACTATCTTGTGTTTTAGATTCTAGCAACTCACTAGAATCATCAATAAGAGATTCTAAACTCTCATTTTGCGCTAGATTGTCTGTGTTTGCTGTTTCAGAATCAGAATCTAAAAGAGATTCTAAACTTTCATCATCTTTGGCTTTGTTGTCTAAATCTATATCTAAAAGATTAGAATTAAGACTAGATTCTATACTACCATCTGTGTTTTCAGTCTCATTTGCAGTTTCATTTATTTGCAAGTCTAAATCATCAAGACTCATATTCTCTGCTTCTTTAGAATCTTTACTTTCTTCTGCATTTATTGCACTATCAAATGCGTCATCAAGGGCTTCTGTGAGATCATCAAACGCATCATCTAGAGTGTTTGCATTTGCATTCTTACTTTGGTCTTCTTGCATGTTGAGTGTATCTTCAATGCTTTCTTCTGTCTTTGCTGGTGTTAAATCTGTGTCTATATTGAGATCACCTATTAAATCATTTGGTAATTCATCGCTTACGCTAGATTTACTAGATATAGAATCATCTGTTTCTAAAGCATTTAATAAATCACTATCTAGCTGTTGCATATCGTTTGTTTCTACTTCTTTGCTCTCTTGTGATTGCAAATTGAGTTCATCATCTAATTGCAATAAAGAGTTAATATCATCTTCTTTATTTTCGGTATCTAGTGATTTAGATTCCATGTCGTGCGTTATGTCCATAGAATCTAAATCAAGTGAGTCAAGTAATAGTTCATCAGCTTCTTTGGTTTCTAAACTCTCATCTTGTGCCAGATTGTCTATTTCTTTAGGATTAGAATCTAGACTAGATTCTGTGCTGTTATCTGTGTTTGTAGTTTCATCTATTTGCAAGTCTAAATCATCAGGTTGTATATTCTCTGTTTCTTTAGAATCTAAATCTTTTGTTTGTGTTGTAGAATCTATGTTTTCTAAATCTTGTAAATTAGAATCATGCTCTATTTTAGAATCGTTTGTTTTATCGCTAGATTCTCCACTTAATATCATATTATCAAAAGCACTATTTAGGGCAGCACTCAATTCATCAAAGGCATCATCGAGTGTATTTGTGGTTGTGGTGTCTTGTGTGGCTTGTTTGCTTAGCGTCTCATCAAGTCCGCTTAAATCAATGGAATCTATATCATGTTCTACACTTGGTTTGGGTGTTGATTTAGGGGCTTGTGTATCTAAATCCATATCCATTAGCCCCATATCATCTAACTCTTTTTTATCTATTGTTGTAAGATTATCTGTGCTTTTTTCTGCGGTATTAGCCCCAGATTCTATACTATCATCTTTTTCTTGCGTTGTATCGCTTTGCAAGGCTAAAGATTCTAAATCAATATTGTCTAAATCACTACTTGCTGATTCTGTGTCTGCGTCCGCTTCTATATCTGTTGTGCCGGAATTCTCGCTTATATTATCATCACTTACATTTTTTAAACTCTCATCATCTAATATATCATCTAAACTTTCATTTTCTAAGGATTGTGTATCTGCTGTATCATCTGCATTATTTTCTTGCTCTTTTGCCTTAAGCTCTTCTTCCTCTTTTTTTGCCTGCATGAATTTCTTAGGGCTAGGCTGCAATAAATCCCTTTCATCATCGCTTAAAAACAAATCATCTTCATCATCGCCAAGACTATCTGCTGCTTCTTTTGCTTCCTCTTCTATCTGTGCTGGGATACCTAAACTAGCAGCCTTTAGGGCTGAAGAATCTACAATAGAATCAAGATCAAAGTTTGCTAAATCAAGTGGATTATCACTGCTTGGTTTCAAATCGCTTAAATCGCTATCAAATATTGAGCCAACTCTGTGTTCTGGCTCTTCTTCACTCTCTTTAATAGAATCTTCTTTGTTGGCAGTATCGCTTTCTTCTTCTGTGTTTTCATCATCTGTAGAATCTGCAACTTCTTCTTCACTCGTTACTTCACCAGCGGCTTGAAGATCTGAAAAATCAAGTGAATCTGGATTAAAATCAAGCATAGAATCTGTATCTTCACCCGCAATCTCTTCCGCTTCTGCTTGAAGTTTTGCTGTGTCTATATTTATGCCATCTGGCGGAGTGATTTCTGCTGATTTTAAGTCCATATCAATTTCATTAATGGACTTTACATTATCATATTCTTCTAGCCCATCATTTGATATTTCATCATCTGCTTCTTTTATCTCGCCCTCTTTTGGTATGCAGTCATTGAGTATTTCTAAAATATCTGTGGGGAGAAAGGGTTTTTGTATCGCAATATTAAATTCATGTTTTTTAATCTGTGTTTTACGCGCAAAAAGTAAGCAGACTTTCACTTGGTCTTGCAGGGCGGTTAGTCGCTCAAGATTTTTGCCTACATTCTCATCATCTACAATGATACATATATAATCTTTTGGTCTAAAATCATTAGCAATGCGTGCTACATTTTCAACCTCAAGGTTTAGCTTTTTACTTGCCATGCCAACAAGCTTTTTAATAACTGGATTCTGATTGATGAGTAAGACTTTCATATACGCTCTCTTGAAAATTAATGATGATTATGACAAAAACTGATAAATTTAGCATTATAATACAAAATTGTTTTATTTTTATATAGTAAGGATTTAAATGCAAGAAAATACACACTTTTTACCGACAAGAAACATGGGATTCAATAAAATGAAGAAAAAGGTTGTAATAGTATGCTTAAGTGTAATGTGTGCTTTTATGCCATTATCAGCGATGGAGAAAATCTATCTCATGCCCTACGAACAACAAGAGGCATTGGGCGAATTGCTTAGAGTGATTAAACAAGCAAATAAAAGCATTGATATTGCCATTTATAGTTTTACAAATAGAGAGATAGCAAAAGCCCTGCGTGATGCAAGTAGTAAGGGTGTAAAAATAAATATTATCTATGATATGGGGCAAAAAAGTGTCAATAATAGCACCATTGGCTACCTTGAGAAATTTGCAAATATCCATACTTGTTTGCTAGAAGGAAACCCCGCAAAAAATGGCAAATATAAAGGCATTATGCACCATAAAATGATTATTATCGATGGGGCTTTAGTGGGATTTGGTAGTGCAAACTGGAGTAAAAATGCATTTGAAAACAACTATGAATCATTATATTTTACAGATTCTAAAGAGATTATCCAAAAATCACAAGGTTATTATAATAAAATGCTTAAAGCCTGCACACCATTTATGAGTTATTAATATTTTATTTCTTAGTGTTGCTTGGTGGAGATTTTATTGTGTAGAATCTAACTTATAGAATCTATGTTTGTTTGTAAGCATTTATTTATAGCTTCTAAATTTCATATCAAAAAGTTATAGTCTCTTGTGTTGGTGTTATCAGTAGGGAGTATCTCTAAGAGTATGCAAGAAAAGCCCATATTTTGTAGTTGTAGATATAGGGTTTCACTGCCCCATTCTATGAAATGTAAGCCTTTATTTGCTAAAGATTCATAAAGTCTCATCATGGCGTATTCATCATTTTTCAAATATAAATCATAGTGAAATATTTCGTTATTATACTCATGCAAAAAGGCAAAGGTAGGGGAGCTACTTAAAATGCCCTTGTGTTTGCAATACTCATGCACGAGATGACTTTTCCCCATACCAACTTCCCCTTTTAAAAGGATAATGTTTATAGGCTTTTTAGTGTAGCTGTTTTCTTTTTGTAATAACTTGATAAAATCTATAATTGTGCTTAGATTATCCTTTGTATTTGTGCTGTGAAAAATGCTTTGCATGTTGTTCCTATTTAAAGATTTTTTTAATTTAAAGCGACAATATTATCGGCAATACAAACCAAAACCTTATTGTGAATATACCTTTTTAATCACTACCCAAAGTGGCTATTTGATGACAAAAAATGCTACCACAACCACCAACAACAAAACAGGGATAAAAAGTATTTGCATTAAAGTTTCCATTCATATCCTCCAAATTTGTGATTATTGTATCTTTCCATTTACTAAGCAACCTATCAAGGCAACGAGCAATAAGGAGCAGAGAATCTCAACTATATTTTTTCTATATTTTTTGATAAAAAGAATAGTTTTGACATATAGCATAGGGGCAATATATTTCATTATTAATATGACAATAATGCAACTACAAAGCAGTATCGCAATATTCGTAAAAGTTATAGGTGAGATAAAATAAAAACTAAGATTCCAAATATCGTATAAACAATCTTTTTTAAGACTCCCATATCTTTATCATCTGGGACAAATAATCCTATCCACCAAAATATTACAAAGCCTAGAAATAGCAAAATAAGAATAAAAAATATCGACATTAAGAATTCCATAATTCTATCTCCATATTGCTTGGTTGGTATAATGCGTTTTAAACTGCATTGCCCTTGCATTACTTATTGCAGTGTCGTTGATACAGGCAATGATATGACTTTCATATCTTTTATGCCGAGTTCATTTTGCATACTTTTTAGCATATCGCTATTTTGTGCGATAAACTGCATGGCTGGGTCTGTGCTCATTGCTTGATTATTATTTGTTTCTGTGTTTAGATTCTGTGGTTCTGCTTGTTGTGTATGGGTGGGATTATTATCTGTTATTTCGTTTAGATTCTGTTTAGTTTGTGGTTTGTTATGTGTTATTTGAGTGGCTCTTGTGGTTGTGCTTTGCATAAGTTGTGCTAAATCTTGTGGGCTTTGCTTTGCAACCTGCATTTTTATAGAATCTCCATAGACTTCTTTCATAACCTGCATAATGCCGCTATATGCTTGTCTCAATGTGCCTGTCTCTTCCTCTGTGGTGTAAAAGATAAGATGCAATATATTATTTGTGAGTTTGTCAAATGCGATTTTATTCTCAAAAAGACTGCCTATATTATAATCCCTTTCATATAGCTTTGTTATAAGTGCTGTAAAAAGTGGGTCATTTTTTGTAAGGCTAAAGGGTTGTTTATGTGCTTCTTGTTGTGTGTTTGTAGAATCTATTTGGCTTTGCTGTGTGGGGTTAGATTCTAGCGAGCTATTAGCATCTTGCTTAGATTCTGTTTGAATGTTAGAATCTTGTGCGGTGTTAAGATGTGTTATAGAATCGTTATTGCTAGATTCTGTTGTGAAATTAGGATTTACACTCATTTGTGTTTGTGGCATGGAATCTTTATTTATAGAATCTTTTATTAACTCTGCTTGTGTGTTGTTTTCTTGTATTGTATTTATAGTTTCATTTTGTGGGGTTTTTATATTAGTTTCCATTGTGCTGGGGTCTATTTGCTGATTAATATAGGCTTTGCTAGTTTCTGTTAAGCTATTAGAATCTATTGATAGATTAGAATTATTTAAAGTATTAGAATGCACTAGGTTATGAGTATTTAAAGAGAGATTAGAATCTTTATTGCTAGATTCTTGTGTATTGGTTTTAGATTCTATAAAAGCATTAAAATCTTGTGTTAGATTCTGTGTGTTTTGTTGAATTTGTGTAGTTTGTAGATTCTGTGTTGTTTGATGAGATACTTCGGTTTGGGTTGTATTTTTAGTTATAGAATCTGTTATGGAATCTTTAGATTCTCTCGCTTCTATAGGTTGTGTAGAATCCAAAGAAGTAGAATTTGGGGAATTAGAATTTACATGACTTATAGAATCTTTGGAGTTTGTAGGAATTGTCGCATTTATAGAATCTATGGAATTTTTAATAGAATCATTAGACTGCATAAGATTTATGGAATCTTGTGCGGTATTAATATGTGTTATAGAATCTTTATTGCTAGATTCTATTGTGAGATTAGAAGTTACACTTGTTTGTGTTTGTGGTAAGGAATCTTTATTTATATAATCTTTAGTGTTTGTAGGATTTATAGAATCTTTAATGGGATTTATAGAATCCACCTGCATAGCATTCTTAGATTCCATACTATTTTGTGTGGCTGTATAGTCATTTGATAATTGCGTGATTTGTGCGTTTTGAGCTGGGGTTTGCATACTTTCTAGCTGTTTTAGTGCGTTTGCTACCTCTCGTATTTTCTGGGCTTCAAGCATTTTTAGAATGGTTAATAACAGACAAAAATCACTATCGCAATCAAGCTGCAACATAGCCTTAGAATCATTAATAATATTTGCATAACGCATGCCTAAAACGGGTGGTATTTGTGGTATCTCTTCTAGCATTTTATTCTTAATATAAAGGCTTAACTCATCTAATATCATCTCAATCTCATAGCCCTCCAGCGATTTAGCAAACTTTATACACTCCTGCATATCCTTTCTTAAAAGGGCTTGAAAAAGCGTGTCAAAGGCACTTGGGTCTAGTGCGCCTAGCATATCTGCTAACTTCTGCGTATTAAGGCTATTTTGACAAAAGACAATGGCTTGGTCTAGCAAGGTTAGGGTATCTCTAAGGCTTCCATGTCCATTTCGTATCAGCATATCTAGGCTTGCTTCATCGCTACTTACATTTTCTTTTTGCAGGATATGTGCTAGGTGATTTTTTAATGCTGTTGTTGGAATCTTTTTAAAGCGAAAATGTTGTGTGCGGCTTAGTATCGTCGCTGGGACTTTTAGCGGATCTGTGGTCGCTAGGATAAATTTCACATAGTTTGGTGGCTCTTCTAGCGTTTTTAAAAGTGAGTTAAACGCCTCTTTTGTTAGCATATGGACTTCATCTATGATAAAGATTTTAAATCGTCCCATTGTAGGCTTGTATTTGGTCTGCTCGATTAAATCTCTCATATCATCAATCTTTCTATTACTTGCACCATCAAGCTCTGTAATGTCTAAATGAGCGCCTTTTAATGCGGCGATACAATTCGCACAAGTCCCGCAAGGACTAGAGGTAATGCCCCTTTCACACTGCAGGGATCTCGCTAAGATTCTAGCTGATGAGGTCTTACCACTCCCTCTTAAGCCGCTAAATAGATACGCATTAGCGATTTTCTTACTATCTAGGGCTAGACACAATGTCCTTGCGACACTTTCCTGCCCTACGAGCTCAGCAAAGGTTTTTGGTCTGTATTTTAGGGCAAGGGCTATTGCCTCTGTGCTTTCAGTCTGTGCTACATTGCTTTGTGCTAGAATCTCGTTTTTGGAATCTTTTGGCTGTGGGATTAATATATGATTTTGTGTGGTGGTTTGGTTGGTCTGTGTTTTTTGCTGCATTATAGGCTGTGTTTGGGGTGAATGCGTGTTATTTTGTGTCATTGAGAAAATATCAAGTGGCTTTGTAAATACAAGTTTATGGTCAATGGGATTTGGTGAGACTCTGTTTATATCCCATGGTGGCATATTTTCATCAGTTGTATGTGTAGTTGTATTATCCATTAAAATCCCCTATTTATTCTACAAGTTAAAGAGTGAAATTATAACAAAATAGCTTAATGTTGCGATAAAGCCTTACACTTTATTACAAAAGTTAAGGATTTTGGGTATAATAGGCGGGTTTCTTGTGGTTTGTGGCTTAAAGGATTGGATATGATTATAAGCAAATATTGTGCGAGTGGTAATGACTTTTTGATATTTCATAGCTTTTTAGAGCAGAATCGTGCGAAAATGGCAGTGGAGCTTTGCAATAGATTCTATGGTATTGGGGCTGATGGCATGGTTGTAGTTTTGCCTTATGAGAGTAAAGATTCTAATATCGCATATAAATGGGAGTTTTACAATGCTGATGGCAGTTTTGCTGGTATGTGTGGAAATGCAAGTAGAGCTGTAAGCCTATATGCTTTTCATAATAAACTTGCTACGCAAAATCATAGTTTTCTAAGTGGAGCGGGGATCATAGATACAAGTATTAAAGAAATTATAGATTCAAAACATGCGTATGTGCAAAGCAATCTTGGCGAATATGTCCTGCAAGGCAATATCGTTGAGAATAAAAAGGGGAGTGTCTATGAGTTTGAGCATATTATCATGCGTATCCCGCATTTAGTGTATTTTGCTACTTCTATGAAAGAGTTTAATTTGCTTAGCAATGACTTAGAGTTTCTCTCACATTTAAGACATAAGTATGATGCAAATGTAAATATTGCTATAAGAGAGAATGATAAAATCTATTATGTAACCTTTGAAAGGGGGGTAGAAAATATTACACAAGCCTGTGGCACAGGTGCATGTGCGGTATATGTCAGCCTAAGAGATTTTAGCAAAACCTATACGCTTATACCACCAAGCAAAGAGAAACTGCAAGTATCTTATAATAACGGCTTAATCTATTTCTCTGGACTTGTAACAAAAGTGTGTGATTGTGTTTTGTAATTTGTGTCAAAGGAATTATTAATGAAAGAGAATGTAGATAGTAAAGATACTAGTGTTTTTGCTGATATTTATGAAGACAAGCGAGTGTTTAATGTAGATTCTAAAACAGCATGTTTTATTAAGCAAGGCGGTATGTCGAAAGTAGATTCTAATCTTTGTCATATTGAGCGTAGCGAAATGTCTAGTGTAGAGTCTATGTTACATTTAAATAAACATAAAGCTTTATCCACAAAGCTATGGAATCTAGACTTTAAAATAGATTCTAAACAGAATCTTTTGCTTGATCCTACACATAAAATTATTGTAGAAAATACCCACAAAAAATCCCTTAATTTTTACAATAAAAAAAGTAAAATATCTAAGAAACTAAACTCAACCTATTCACATATAAATATAGATTTTAAAGCAACACTATCTCTACACTATCTCTATAAATCCATATATAGAATCTTATCTATATTTTTATTTAGCCTTATATGTAGCATATATACAGCAAATGCCAACACAATCGCAGATAATAAAACCCACACAAACCCCACACAAAATAAAACAACACAATCACAAAAAGTGCAAATAAAAGGCGATACCCTAGTCATACAAGATGCCTCATGCCAATCGGGCAATAAATCGCTACTCAAATCATTACAAACAAAAGATTCCAAAAACACAACGACATTACAAGAATGCGATGATATAAATCATAAATAGTTATGTCATATTAATATAAAGTCTCTCATAGTAACCAAGACTGAGTGAAATGTTACTAAAAAGCGGGGTTAAAGATTTGGGGTTTTGAGTATGTATATGGAGTGAATATTGTATTGCTTGCATGATTATTGATTTTTATATCCACAACTTGGATAGACAATGTTGTTTTAGTGCCAAATATAACAATAGGCAATCTAATTATAGAATTGGTTGTTATGTATCAATAACGGCTAAAATCTAAATTTCATTTTTTGCACTCCATGCCCTACACACATCCAAGTAAGATAGATTTTAAAACTTAAATCTCACCTACACAATTCTTAGCTTATTAAAAAGTCTTTATATACGACTTTACTTATACACTACGCGTGGTGGCTTATAGCTAAGTTTAAATAAGGCGCGTTTGATTTGTATATATGTGCGATAGAATGGCCTTAAGATTCTATAATGCGGGTATTGCCCCCCCCCCCCCCATAGTAATATTTTCGGTAACATTTATACTCTCACCCTTATCATATTGAGTATTATTTGCTGCATTTTTTACAATGCTATAACATAAAGGGGCAAGATATTTAATATAATTGTCATTAGCACAAAAAACTACATGATACATATAAAATCTCCGTTTCTTAAAATAATGCAGTATGATAACAAATTATGCGTTGAGAATTGCATAAAGATGTATCAAAAAAAAAAATATGTCAAACCTACAAGTAGGAATTTCAAAAAACTTGCAAGTAGATTCCATGACACTCAACCAGCCAGTATAAATCCATACCAGCGGATATAAAGATACAAAAGACGAGATTGTATAAAACTACTCCAACAATTCTTGCACTGTTTCAGAAAGCTTTCTTGCTTGGTCTGCATCAACATTTAGAACTTGTCCAACACCTTTTAGCGTTTGCTCAAACATCTTTTCATCCATTTTTACAAGGACATATAGCATAGGTGGTGTTGCTTGTTTATCAGTCCATTTTTCAGCTATTTCTGTTTTCTTCAGATCGGCTTCTACCTTTTGTCTTGCTACTTGCTGACTATTGGCTGATATTTTCATACCATCATTTTGCTCCAAACTTTCAATTGCTTGTTGAATCTTTGCACTAACTTGTTGTGCAATTTCAGCACGCGCTTGCATTGCTGCTTGATTGACCGCATAGTTTAGATTCCCATCTAAAATTTTTGCAGATCCAATTCCCACTACTACTGATCCAGCCTTTTCCTTTGCAGCCGACATACTATTCACCCATGCAGGTTCATTACTATTTGAAGTAACTTGCCCTTGTTTATCGCCACCACAAGCCACCAAAAAAGCAGCCAAAGCCAAAGCACATAATCCTTTACTAGTAACTGATACTATTTTCATATATCTCTCCTTAAAAAAATTAGGCTTTATTTTACAACAAAAATGATAAAATAGCGACTTTATTTTACACAAATTTAATTTTAAGGATTCTAAAGAGTTATGAAACAGCACACATTGCTTATAAAATGCCAAGATACTAAAGGTTTAGTATTTAAAATCAGTTCGATTCTTTTACTCCATCAGCTAAACATAGAACAAAACAATGAATTTGTAGATAAGATACACAACACTTTTTTTATGCGGACAGAGATTAGCGGTGAGCTAGATTCCAAAATGCTTCTTGCTGAAGTGTGTGCGGCATTACCTAGTGATGCAGAAGTGAGACTTTCCACACAGGATAAGAAGTCGATAGTGATTTTTGCGACAAAAGAGAATCATTGCTTAGGTGATTTACTCATACGGCATAATAGCGGTGATTTAGACGCAAATATTTTAGCAGTTATTAGCAATCATGCGAGTTTAGAAAATCTTGTAGAAAAGTTTGAAATTCCATACTATCATATAGAATCGGAGGGTATCTCAAGGCAAGAGCATGAGAAAAAGGTTATTGAGCTTTGCAGGACTTTAAATCCAGATTTTTTAATACTAGCAAAATATATGCGTATTTTATCGCCTAGTTTTGTAGAGAGCTTTCCAAATCAAATTATTAACATTCATCATTCATTTTTGCCCGCATTTATCGGTGCAAATCCCTACAAACAAGCCTATGAACGCGGTGTAAAAATCATAGGTGCAACCGCCCATTTTGTAAATAATCAACTTGATGAAGGACCTATAATCTCGCAAGATACCATACAAATTGACCACAGCTACACATGGCAAGACATGCAAAAAGCAGGACGAGATGTAGAAAAGGTGGTTTTAGCCCGTGCGTTAAAATTAGCTCTTGAAGATAGAATCTTTTTGCATAACAACCGCACGATTATTTTTTAATGTAAAATTTGGGCGTAGATTTCTCTAAATGCTACTGAATTCTTGTAAGAGATTAAAGTATATCCCAAACAAACTTCTTACACCCCCAAAACAGGCGTGCAGTCAGCCGCAAAATTTGAATCTACGAGCGATAGTCCGCATTAATCTTTATATAATCATAGCTTAAGTCACAACCCCAAGCTTTTGCGCTATGTGTGCCATCTTGCAAATCAATTAAAATACGCACGACATCTGCACTCAAAATACTTTTTGCTTTACTTTCATTAAATGCTGTTCCTACGCCATTTTTTACGATTGCAATTTTCCCTTTTTTACTTGCAAAAATAAGATTAAATTTACTCGCATCAAAACTCGCATTACTATACCCCATAGCACATATAATTCGTCCCCAGTTTGCATCTTTACCAAAGATTGCAGTTTTAACAAGATTTGAGCCAATGATAGCTTTGCTTAGGGTTTGTGCTTGTTGTAAACTCTGTGCGTTTTTAATGGATACTTCAAGCAAATGCGTAGCACCCTCGCCATCTTTAGCGATTTGTTTGGCAAGATTGACACATACTTTTTTTAACGCTTTTTTGAATATCTCATAGTCTGTGCTTTTACTTGTGATAATTTCATTCTTTGCAGCACCATTTGCTAACACAACAACCATATCATTTGTTGAAGTGTCGCCATCAACGCTTATTTGATTGAAAGTTTGCGTATTAATCTCACTTAATGCTTCTTGCAATAACTCTTTAGATATCGCTATATCGGTCAAAATAAAGCCTAGCATGGTCGCCATATTTGGGTGAATCATGCCAGAACCTTTTGCCATGCCAAAGATTCTAAACTTGTTGTTTTTCTTTTCTACTTTTGCCTTTTTATCGCATGTCTCTTTTTCTTGTGTTTTAGAATCTAACTTATTTTCTACGCTTACAGAATCTTTAGCATTTTCTTTAGATTCTGTGTTAATGACAATATTTTTGGAATCGCTAGTTTTTTCATTGCGAGCGACTTTTTCCTTGCCAGATTCCGTATTTTTAGAATCTAAATCATTTGGGCTTTGTAACTTACAAGTTATGCCAAAAGTCTTTGGGAAAGTATCTGTTGTCATAATGGCTTTACTTGCTAATTTTATGGAATCTTTATTGCTATTTTTTTGTGCTACTAACTTTGGGATAGCTTTCAAGATTCTAGGCATGGGCAATTGCGCTCCAATAACGCCTGTGGAAGCAAGTAAAATATGCTTAGAATCTATACGCAACACTTTTGCTAGGGCTTCCGCACTTTTATCGCAATTTTCTTCACCTTGCTTTCCTGTGCAAGCATTCGCACAACCAGAATTTATCATAACAGCATGGATATGATTTTGTATCTTTGCTTTATTGTGAGTGATACAAGCCGCCTGCACGCTATTTTTCGTCCATACACCAGCGCTTTGGCAAGGCTCTTGTGAGTAGATAAGGGCTAGGTCTAGCCTATTTTTATATTTTATATTTGCCTTTACGCCAGAGAGTTTGAATCCTTTTGGAAGTTTTGTGCTTCTTTTTGCCTTAAGTTTTATTTGTGTCGCCATGCTATCCCTTTTTTAGAATCTGCAATGATTTTAGCGAAAAAACTGGTAAAGATACCATATTTCTAACACTCGCACCTATGATATAGATTCTATGTGTAAAAATTTCACACTTAGCAATTTTTTACCATAATATCTAATCAAGTTTAAATAATGTTTGTTCTAATGGGCTTATATCAATCTGTCCTGAGAGATAGAAATATTTGCGTAATACTAAGAGATTAAGTAAGCCTTGAAGCCTTTTATCATAGAATCTAGCACAAAATTCATGTGCGTTTTGTATGATTTCCTTTGCTTCATTTGTATGTGTTTTGTAGTAGTCAAGCACGGAATCTACATCACTATAATCACGCTTAATAGCTGCAAAATGCACACCTTTTTCTAGCTTATCTTCCATAAACCAAGTTTCTATCTCTGGCTCTGGCATAATGCAGAGTGAGTTTGAGCTTAGCACCCATTTGAGATTACTTGCTACATCATAGCCCTCAAGGCTTAGTAGAAATTTATAGGGCAAATGCTCTTGTATTGAGAGCTTATTTTTTAGCCATTCTGGATTAGAATCTGCTCGTCCAACATGTCCAATATCGCAATTTGGATTAGTAAAATGCTTTTCAAAAAAGCGGATTCTATGGTCTTGATATACAGCACCACGAAATAGCAATATATCCTTTTTATCCTCAAATCTTATTGGGTCGTTTATGAAATGAAAATGACGATATTTTTCAAGCTGCATTAATACTGAATTGTTATTACAAGAAATAATTGGACGAGACTTGCAAATCGCAGGAAAGCTTAAAAGCTCACTCACATCATAAAACATATATGCCCATGCTAAATTATCCTTAAAATATCTCGTCCATTCATACGAATCATAATAATACACCGATCCGGCTTTATAAGTATTATTTTTCAATATATCTATATTCGGCACAAGTTGCTGCAAGTTTGCTAATCGACTAGGATAAGGCGGTAAATCTAGGTCTAGTGGGCTTATTTGCGGTAATTTATCTTTTGTTAATGGTATATGAAAAGGCTTATTGAGTTTATTGTAATAATTTATGCGATTACTTATGTCTTCTAGGTTTTTCTCATAGATTCTTAGTAATTTTTGTATCTTTGTCTCAAGCTGCTTTTGCGTTATTATGCGTGGTATTATCATGCGTATAATACCTTTGAGATTATAGATAAAACGCGAACCCCTTGTCTGCAATAAATACCCTTTCATTTGCTTTTAAAACTAGCGGAGTATTATAATAGAAAAGTTATGAAGATGATATGCGATATTGCCAAATACAAAAGATTATAGGCAAAAGATTCCATACCACAATCATATTATTTACTCTCATATATAAAGTTATACACAGAAAAACATTATAATAAACACTTATATTCAAAACAAAAATTATCAGGTAAAAAATGCTACAAAATATTTTTATGCGATATGCTAGATTTTCTATATTTATTCTCTCTTTTATTATGCTTTTTAGTGTATGCGTTTATGCGAAAAGTCGCTCTGATCTTTATACCACATGGCATAGTGCTATTGCTATGGATATGATACCAAAGCATGAAAATGCGAAATTTTTACCCTATGCCAATCCACAAGCAAAAAAGGGTGGGGATTTTAAGACTATGGGGCTTGGTGGCTTTGATAGCCTAGATTTATTTGTATTGAAGGGGAGTAAGGCAGATTCACTTGATTTAGTCTATGATACTTTAATGGCACAAAGCTATGATGAGCCTTATGCGATATATCCACTTATAGCAGAAAAAGTAAGCATTGCAAATGATAATAGTGGCGTGAGATTTATGATAAACCCAAAGGCAAGATTCAGCGATGATAGCAAGGTGAGTGCTGGTGATGTAAAATTTAGCTTTGATATGCTTATGCAAAAAGGCGATCCCACTCAATCTCGCTATTATGCTGATGTGAAAGAAGCGGTTGTGGTGAGTGAAAATATTATTGAATTTATCTTTAAACATAATGAAAATAAAGAATTACCCTTTATTCTTACGCAACTACACATTATCCCAAAACACTTCTATTTACAAAATAATGAGAATCTATATGGCAAAAAGCCCTTACGCATACCGCTTGGCAGTGGTCCCTACATAATAGAATCTTTTGAGATAAATAAATACATTACTTATAAACGAAATAAGAATTATTGGGCGAAAGATTTAATGATAAATGTTGGGGCATATAACTTTGATAGAATCACAATTGAATATTACAAAGACGCAAATGTCGCTTTGCGTGCATTTCTAGCGGGGAATTATGACTATCGCTTTGAGCCACAGGCAAAAGCATGGGCAAATGACTATGAAGGAAGTAGCCTTAATGCAGGAAGATTTAAAAAGATCACTTTAACACATGGCTTACCAGCGGGTATGCAGGGCTTTTATCTTAACGCAAGAAGAACGCATTTAAATGATATAAGAGTAAGGGAAGCGATACTTCAATGCTTTGATTTTGAATGGAGCAATGAATATCTATTTTACTCACAATATAAACGCACACAAAGCTATTATGAAAACTCAATATATGCTTCAAATGGTCTCTTAAGAGATTCTAAAGATGAAATAGAGATATTACAATCACTTGGAATCTTAAACTATAATAAAAGCACAAGAGAGTTTGAAATAACAAAAGACTATAAAGATTCTATAAATCCTCGCTTACTACATGAAGTCTATAAGAATCCAAGCACAAAAGCACCACATTCAAAAAGAGCAAATCTCATATACGCACAAAAGCTTTTAAAAGAAGCAGGATATAAAGTAGTAGAAAATAGGCTGCTAGATTCTAATAATAAGCCAGTGAAACTCACGCTTTTACTAAACTCACCTTTATTTGAACGCATGGTGCTGCCTTTTAAGAAAAATCTAGCAATACTTGGCATTAGCCTTGATATACGATTAACAGACTCAGCTCAATATGAAAATAGAGTAAAACAATTTGATTATGATATAATTGTGGGCTTGATACCACAAAGCCTTTTTCCGGGAAATGAACAAGACTTTTTCTTTTCGTCAATGAGTGCGGATATGGAAGGCTCAAGGAATTTTTCTGGTGTGAAAAATAAGGCGATTGATAAGCTTATTATTTTGCTTAATCAAACGACAGACTATAATAAACGCATAGCGATTTTACATGTGATGGATAGAATCTTACTATGGGGATTCTATGTTGTGCCGCATTATTATAGCCCTAGCTTTCGTATCGCTTTAAGGCATGACATAAGAATGCCAGATATTTTTCCACCTTATGCTTCACCTTTTAGCATATATCATTATTGGTGGATAGAGTAATGGAGGGTAATATGAGATTAAAATTTATAAGCGTATGTTTATGTATATGTATGCAATCAGTATTTGCCGCAAATATACAGGGAATCTATAAGGAAGAATCAAATGAAGAGGCAGATAAGGATTCTAAACAAACGCATATTTTTAAAGAAGATGTGTATAGGGAACACAATCCGCTTTTTACAAATACATATAAAAAAGCTAGTCTAGCCTACACAGGCACACTTGGCTTAAGCGATACACAAACTTTAATGTATAATGGCTTAAATACGCAGTATCGACATCCTTTTGCATGGAAAAAGATTCAGCTAGATTCATTTGCTAATATTGCTTTTGGGAATGCTTTGCTTACGACACAAGCCACACAAAATAGCTCTTTCTTTTTTGGCTCAAATCTAGGGGCTAATACTTCTGTGCCTTTGCCTATACAAAATGTCGTAGCACATGGGGTATTTGGCATTGATATAGGCTTTGGGGCTTTAAGTAGTCAAGTAAATAACATGCTATTTCAAGGCTTTTTTGGTATTGATTTTTTCTATGATCAATATGTATTTCGCCCATTTATTAGCTTTTCTCTTATTACGCCTTTTAGCAGTGTGTATGAAGTGAGTGTCGCAGGGCTTGTTGATATTGGCTTAAAGACTTTTTATAGGGGGGATTATATGCTGGGTTCTATTAATATAGCTTTATCAAATCTTTTTTCAAAAAATAATGCTGGGGTCTTTACTCTCTTACCACAATCTACACCGCTTTTTTTAGGCACAAATGCTTTGAGATTTAATGTAAATGCTAGTATTGACTACTTTGCAACACAGCATTTAAGCTTTAATGCTATGGCTTTGGTTACTTATACTTCAAGTTATCATGCCTTAAATGCTGGGGGTCAAGTGGGAGCAACTTATAGATTCTAAGTTTTAGAATCTATTTCATTTGCAAGTGTATAGAATCTAGATTTTAAAACAATTTGTCATGCTAAGTGCAACAAAACAACTCAAAGTTTAGATTCTGTAAGAGATTTTTAGTCTATGGCTTAAAATGACAGGAAGCTAAATTTTTAATAGTAAATATAAGGAAAAATATGCGATTAGATAAATTCTTAAATGCAGTCAATCTTACAAAACGAAGAGCAATAGCCCAAGATATGTGTGCTAATGGTGTTGTGCTTGTAAATGGTGTGGTATCAAAAAGCTCAAAAGAAGTCAAAGTAAATGACATTATTACCTTAAAGTTTTTGGAATCAACACATCAATATAAAGTCTTACAAATCCCAACATTAAAAACTATACCAAAAAGCATGAAACATGAGTATGTTTTGGAGTTAGATTCTTAAAACATGCTAAGTTTATAGAACTTGCAAATATATTGGATTCTCTTATTGAAATCTTTGTTTTAGCAATTTATATGCCATGCGAATACATGCCCTTAAATTACTGCATTGCTTTTCTGTGTATTTTTTACAGAGAGATTCTAAGGATAAACCTCTTTTATATATATCACTTTGCTTTATATTCTGAATCTTAGTGTGCGTGTCATAATCTATTACGCCACCCACTTTTTTATTTTCCGGCCGTTGTGCTTTATAAAGTGTAAGGCTTTTGCATGCTAATTTTAGATAGCTAAAATAATTTAACCTTTTCTTACAACAAGTCTCATAAAGCATGCCTAAGCGATAAGGCAGTGAGTTTTCAATCTCATCTAAAGAGGCATAAAAAGTTTCACTACTTATGCGGTCTAAATGATGTATAACAAAGATATATTCCCTATTGAGATATTCATAAAGTGCTTGATGGCATACCATAACTTCCAGCGTGTATATTTTTTTGCTATTATTTTTAGGATGGAAATATTCGCATTCTAATGCACCAGCCGGTGCTACGACCTCCATATTATGGACCGCAAAGCCTTTATACAAAATAAGATAATACATAAAAATATAGTAGTCAAAATCCCAAAATGTTTGCATGTATAGATACTTTGGAATCTGTGTAACTTGGAAAAATTCATTTAAATATTCGCATTTATAAATACAAAGCTGATTAAACCATAAATATAGGTTACTATCAAGTTTATCAAAATCTTTATGGGCTAAAAAATATCGCCTTGATATATTGTAGATATTATTCACATTGAAAAATGTAGAATTGGGCAATGTTTCATTGCCATATAGAATCTTATCGGTATAAAATTTTTCGCATAAGGCAAAAACATCCACTTCTTTAATAATCACGCATTCAGAATCTAAAATCACAATGTAATCATATTTATCTTTTAATTCAATCAAAGCATAAAATTTCTTTACATTCACAATGCCCAGTGCATTTGTGTCTATTGTAATATCAACTTTTATGTTTGGTGATAATACTATGCTATCATAAGGGCAATTACCCCCCCCCCCCCCCATAGCAACATTTTTAACATTATTATCTCTATTTAGAAAAACATCAAAGCTTTTAGAATCTTCTTTAGAGCTAAACACAAAGCACAAATCAGCTTGTTTGTTAATATTACACAGCATGAAGCTCTGCATAAAAGTGTGTGCAAGGCTATAATGCTTTGGATGTAATGGGATAACAAATGCAATTTTATTCATACATAATCCTTGCAAAGTTAAACAATCGTTTGTAAAAACTCAACGCAAGATCGCACACCAATGCCACTTGCACCATAAGGATTTACACCCCATTCTTTCTCTACATACGCAGGACCTGCGATATCGATATGTAGCCACTTATCCTTATATTCTTCTCTAATAAATTCAGCCAAGAATAATCCCGCAGTAATAGCCCCGCCATAGCGAGAGCTTGAAGTATTGCTTACATCAGCTATTTTAGATTCTATAAGCTTTTTTAAATGCGTGTTAAAGGGCAATGTATGAGCCAATTCACCGGATTTCAAGGCAGATTCTACAAATTGCTGTTTTAACTTCTCATTAAAGCCCATAACGCCACTTGTATATTCCCCAAGTGCCACCACACACGCACCTGTAAGTGTCGCAAAGTCAATGATAATATCCGCATCTAAATCTTGTGCATAGCTCAAACAATCAGCCAATACTAATCTGCCTTCCGCATCAGTGTTTTTCACCTCAATACTCTTTTTCTCCCTTGAGATTAGCACATCATCGGGTCGATAGGCATTTTTACCGATAGCATTATCTGTTATCCCCATAATTGCGTGTAATTCGACATCAAGTCCTAGCTGCACCGCCGCTAAAAACGCACCAAGCACCGCACATGCCCCGCCTTTATCAGCTTTCATTGTCGTCATGTAGTCAGCAGGTTTTAGGCTCAATCCACCTGTATCATACACTAGCCCTTTACCTACGATAACAACCTTTTTCTTTGGCTTTTTAGGCTTGTAGCTTAGGTGAGCTAGATATGCAGGATAGTTTGAGGCTTGATTTACCGCTAGAAATGCCCCCATTTTTTGTTCTTCCATGTATGAATTACTACGCAAAGTTGCATTTATTTCGGCATTTTTATATTTTTTTGCTAGTTTTATAGTCTCATTTTGAGCGAGTTCAGATAGAAATATTGAGTTTGCGATATTTGGTGGCGTATTTACCACATTACGCACAAAATTCACATTAGCACATATAATACTTACTTGCTCTAAAAGACTCTCTTTTAAGCCGATACAATGGATTGTAATCTTAGAATCCGCTTCATCATCTCTTTTATGCTTATAGCCACTGAATTCATAACTACCAAGTAAAAAGCCTTGCAAAATGGCAATTTGCACACTCTCATCTAAGCCTCTAAAAGACAAACTCACTTCATCTAACTTAAGATTTTTCATAGATTTATATGCTGTGCTTATCGCATTTGCATAGCTTTCTGTCTCTTTATTTTCTAAACCTATATATAGAATCTTGCTGCTTTGAGCAAAAAATACACCACTACCCTTATAACCACGCTCTTTTAATAGCGTGAAATCAGGGATTTTTTTGCTATTTTTAGAATCTTCTAACATTGTCTTATCAACAAATAGAATCTTAGCGCCTTTTTCCTCTTTGCTTATGACTAGATTGACTTTAGAATTGTATTGCATTAGCGTTTTTCCTTAGTGTGTTTTTTTCTCCACCATATAAATGTGGCAATAAAGCCTACAATTATAGCTAATAAAATAGCAAATAATAATAGATTCTCTTTGATTTTTGCAAAAACACTTGTGATAATATCAAGTATTTCCGCACCAAAATACCACGCTGGAACGATTGTGATAGCTGCCCAAGCCCACGCTGATATAAGATTTATTAAAGCAAACTTTAGGGCAGAATATCGTGTCAAACCAATGCTTATAGGAATGATTGTCCTTAAACCATACATGTATCTTTGCACGAAAATAATGGGCCAGCCATATTTTTGCATAAGCCTACTTGCAAGGGCAAATTTACGCCTTTGACTGCGAAATTTCTTATGCACATACTCTTTTCTTAGCCTACCTATGTAAAAATAGATTTGATCTCCTGTAAAGCCTCCAAGCCCCGCGATAAAGATACACCAATACACATCTAAATGCCCTTGATGTGCTGCAATCCCTGCGAGTAAAAGCCCCCATTCTCCCTCCAAAATACTCCAACAAAACAAAATCACATAGCCCCAATCTTGCACATGATTTTCCCACAAAGATTTAATGCTTTCTTCAAATGAAAAATTTGAATTCTTCACATACAAAAAAAGCGAAATTGCTATGATGATAACAATGCTACCTACAATAATGCTTTTTAGATTCTGTTTTATTTTCTCCATATAAACCTGCCTTTTTTAGATATGTGATTTTATAAAAAAAATTTAAATTTTATAATAAACTTAAATAAAGATATTTTGTCTTTCTCAAAATATCGTATATGACAATCAACAGAATCTAATTTTTACAAAAATAACCACTCTTTTTTACTCCATGATACTACTTATTTTACAACAACGATAGCACCTCATCGCAACGACCGCATACTTCCATGTTAGAATCTTTTTTAAACTGCCAACATCTAGGGCATTTCTCTTTTGTAGCTTTATAGACATGATAGGTTTTATTATCGAAGTTAATGCTAAAGAGTATGTCGCTATTAGTTTTTTCACATACGCATTCACTCACCATTAGAAAATCTGCGATTAAATCCTTGCTATTTTCGCATTCTTTTGGTAGGGATAGGCTTAACTCTAGGCTTGATTTTAGCACTTTTTCTTTTTTGAGTTTATCAACTTGTTCGTTAAATAGGCTTCTTAGGGCTAAACATAGCTTGATTTTTTCTTGTTTTTCTTCACTAAAACTAAAGTTTGGTATAGCAAATTTCTCTAACTCAAACACATTTTTTGCCTCACCTTTAATCACAAAAGGTGCATAATCAAGTGCTTCATCAATAGTGTAAGTTAAAAATGGTGCAAGTAAATGCAAGATATTATTTGCCAATATTGCAAACACACTTTGGATTGCAAGGCGTTTGTTAGAATCTATCGTATCACAATACAAGCTATCCTTACAAATATCTAAATAGATTCCGCTTAAAGTTGCCGTGATAAAGCCATTTAAAACTTGGAATCCTTTTGAAAACTCATATTCACTAAATAAAGTATCTACTTCATTTAATACCTGCTTTGCTTCATGCAATACCCATTCATCAATGATGCTAAAATTCTCACTAGAGCTAAGCTTTGTTAGCCCTTGTGTATTTGCAAGTAGAAAGCGGATAGTATTTCGCAATTTAAGATAGTTTTCACTCGCTTGTTTTAGGATATTTTGCGATATTTTCACATCATTTTGATAATCTGACAGGGCTACCCAAAGTCGCAAAATCTCACTTCCACTTTCGCTAATAATCTTACTTGGGGCAAGGACATTACCCTTTGACTTACTCATTTTCTCACTTTTTTCATCAATGGTAAAACCATGTGTAATGATATTTTTAAAGGGGGCTTTATGATTTATCGCACAACCTAGTAAGAGAGAGCTTTGAAACCAGCCTCTATGCTGATCGCTCCCCTCCAAATATACATCAGCAGGGGCGTGTCCGCTATTATAATCCTTACTATCTAGCACGGCAAACCAAGTGCTACCGCTATCAAACCATACATCTAAAATGTGCATGTTTTTTTCATATAAATTTGCCTTATCTTTATAAGAATCGGGCAGTAAATCAATGATTTCTCTCTCCCACCATACATCGCAGCCATGAGATTCAAATAAAGATTCTATATGACTTGTTAGAATCTCTTCAAACATAGGCTCACCACTTTCTTTATCTATGAAAAATGCGATAGGCACACCCCAATCTCGCTGCCTTGAGATACACCAATCGGGGCGATTTTCCACCATGCTTTTTATGCGATTTATCCCATTTTTTGGATAGAATCTTGTGTTTTCAATCTCTTGCAAGGCGACTTGTCTCAGTGTCTTTCCATTATAGTAAGGCTTATCCATGAGAATAAACCACTGCTTTGTAGCACGGAAAATAATTGGCTTATTTGTCCGCCAACAATGCGGGTATGAATGCACTATCTCTTCATGATGAAGCAGGGCATTTTTATCTTTTAGAATCTCTAGTATTCTTTTTTGTGCTTTAAAAATATGAGAGCCTACAAACTCATCTATCACTTCTTTTTCAAAAAGTCCTAGCGTGATAATACTCTCATCAAAACAGCCAGAATCATCAACAGGCATAATAACAGGCAGGTCATATTTTAAGCATGTAAAGTAGTCATCTTCACCATGTCCGGGGGCATTATGCACCGCTCCACTGCCATCCTCCATGCTTACATACTCTGCTAGAATCAACATAGAATCTCTATTATTTAAAGGGTTTGTAGCATAGTGTTTTTCAAAATTTTTAGATTCTATTGTTGTAAGAATCTCACCTTCTATAACCCCTCTTTCTTTCAATTTTTCATAAAGTTTTTTAGCTACTATTGCACCATTACTCACTAGCACATAAGATTCATTAGGATTTAGCGCAATGGCTACATTGCTAGGAAGAGTCCAAGGCGTAGTCGTCCATATAAGCATATATGGGGTTACTTTTGTACTAAAAGATTCTAAATTTAGGGCTTTTAGAGTGCTTGTTTGCAGAGAAAATGCTACAAATATAGAATCTGATCTCTTGTCTTTATACTCAACTTCTGCTTCTGCTAAGGCACTTTTTGCCGCCCAGCTCCAAAATATAGGCTTACTTCTTTGTGTTAATAATCCAGCTTTTGCCACTTGCACAAGAGCGCGGTAAATATCAGCTTCAAACTTATATTTCATAGTCTTATAAGGATTATCAAAATCGCCTACAATACCAAATGATAAAAACTCATTTTTCTGTATTTCCACAAATTTTTCCGCGTGTTTTCTACATGCTTCTCTAATCTCAAGTTTGGTTGGAATCTTTTTTTCTGCTTCATAAGCATTGCTTACTTGCTGCTCTATTGGCAAACCATGACAATCCCAACCGGGCGTATAAAACACTTGTTTACCTTGAAAATAGTGATATTTGATAATGAAGTCTTTTAGAATCTTATTTAGAGCATGTCCTACATGTAAATGCCCATTTGCATAAGGCGGTCCATCATGGAGTGTAAATGTGTTATTTGTGCTTGATTTATTCTTATTTGTGGTGTTTGTTTCGTTTTGATTCGCTTTGTTTGGATTAATTTCATTTGGATTGATTTCGCCCTGATTTGTTTGACTTTGCTTCACTTTATTCAAGCTTGTTCTTGTCGAGCTTGTTCTTGCTTTACTCATTGTGCTGTATGCGTATTCCTGCCATTTCTTATATCTCTCTGGCTCTTTTTGCGGAAGATTACCTTTCATTGGAAAATCTGTCTTTGGCAATATCAGTGTATCTTTGTAGTCTTTTTGTGCTTGGTCCATAACATTCCTTTTGCGTTTATAAAATTTTGAATTTTAACAAATTTTCACAAAGGATTCTTTAATATTTGCTTTTGTTTGTGAGATTTTTCTGTTTTGATACTTAATAATAATCTTATTATATGTTATCTAGGTCAGGCCAAGAGAAATCGATATATAAGATTTTTTAGATTCTAAACGAGAATTATGGTATAAAAAGTATTAATATTATAACTTATGGGGCATTGTATTAGCGTGATATTTAAAAATTTATAATACACTAAAGGTTTTTTAGCGTTAAAAGGGATTTTATTGCAAAAAGGAGATTGCATTGTATCTTGTGATTTTGGCGTATTTGCTATTGTTTGTTACTCCCGCGATAGTTTTAAATATTTTGCAAATGCGTTATATACAAACTTATGCCACAAAGAAGCCAGTTATTCTTAACGCACATGATTATAGCATTGCTGCAAGTTATGCTATCACTCGTTGCAGGGTTGCGTTAATAGAGCATATTTTTAGTTTTATTGCATTAGTTTTTTGGCTATTCTTTGGCGTTACCTATCTTACGCAATTTTATAATATGCTGCCTATAAGTGGTTTTGGTGCAAATCTACTTGTGATTCTATCTTTTCTTGGCTTACACGCCCTTATTCATATACCTTTTAGTATCGCTCAAAAGCGTATAGATTCTCATTATGGCTTTAATAAACAAAGTGTAAAAGGTTTTGTGCTTGATGGCATAAAAATGTTTGTAGTGAGTGGGATTTTGCTTGGTATCATTTTTGCCTTGTTGCTATGGATTATGGAATCTCTTAGTTCTTGGTGGCTTGTTGGCTTTTGTGTTGTATTTGCATTTCTTGTATTTATACAGCTAGTTTATCCCACGCTTATTGCTCCAATGTTTAATAAATTTACACCTTTAGATAATGAATTGCTTCGTCAAAGGATTACCACACTTATGGAACATGCAGGATTCCATAGCAGTGGGATTTTTGTCATTGATGCAAGTAGGAGAGATGGTAGGCTGAATGCGTATTTTGGCGGTTTAGGCAGTATGAAGCGAGTGGTGCTATTTGATACACTGCTAGATAAGATTAGTGAAGATGGATTGATTGCGATTTTGGGACATGAGCTTGGACATTTTAAGCATGGCGATATAACACAAAATATCATAATAAGTGGTTCTATTTTATTTGCTATGTTTGCTATTATGGGTTTATTTTTTGAACCTTTATGTTTGTATTTAGGACTACCTTTTACAGATAGTAGCATTCTTATACTAGCTATATTGCTTTTTCCAGTATTATCATTTTTATTTATGCCGATACAAAGCTATTTTAGCAGAAAGGCAGAATATAGAGCTGATGCTTTTGGTGCGTCTTGCGTAAGTAAAAAGGCGCTTAGTGAAGCTTTAGTGCGTCTTGTAAATGAAAATAAGGCTTTTCCATATTCACATCCGGCATATATATTTTTTTACTATTCTCATCCACCGCTTTTAGAGCGACTTAAGGCACTTGGGGGATTGCATGATGGAAATTGATTTATTATTGCGTATTGCGATTGCATTTTTAAAAGATATGAATCTTGAAGAGTTTAAAAAACTTGTATATGAAACACAATTTTTACTCGCTGATATTAACTCATTTGAGAATGAAAAATTACCAAAAGATTCTCCAAAAGAGAGTAATAGAGTGCGTCAATCACTTGATATAAAAGCACCAGAGTTTCATATCGTAAGTCCGCGTTATGAGGCTGAAATCCTATTAGGACATATCTTAAATATGACTCGTGTAGAGTTGCATACGAACGCAAAAAAAGAGATTACAGACTTTGATAAGCAACGCTATTTTAAAATACTTGCTATGCGTAAAAATGGTGTGCCGCTTGAGTATCTTACAAATAAAGCAAGTTTTTATGATCTAGAACTCTATGTGGATAATAAGGTGCTAATCCCTCGCCATGAAACAGAGCTTTTAGTCGAACATGCCCTAGAGATTATCAAAGCACATAATATTACGCATTTTGTAGAAGTGGGTGTCGGTAGCGGTGCGATTAGTGCAGCGATCCTTACACATGCAAAAGAGACTTGTGCGATCGCTACTGATATTAGCAAGGAAGCATTAAATATTGCCAAGCATAATATACAGAATCTTGGTTTAGAAAATCGCTGTGATTTTGTAGAATCTGACTTGCTTTCTTCACCTTATCTTATCATGCGAAAACCAATCACACTTTTAGTTGCTAATCCGCCCTATATCGCAAATAGCTATCCACTCAATCAAGAAGTGCTATGTGAGCCGCATATTGCGCTTTTTGGTGGTGAAAAAGGCGATGAGATTCTAAAAAAACTTATCCTCCAAGCAAGAGAGAAGCAAATACAATTTCTTATATGTGAAATGGGCTATGACCAAAAAGAGAGTATGCAAGAGATACTTTTAAATGTGGGTTATAAGCCAACTTTTTATAAAGATTATGCGGGTTTTGATAGAGGCTTTATCGCAAGGCTTATGCCCTAATTTTCTAAATCAGGATTCTATAATGAAAAAATTACATTATTATCTCAGTGCATTCTTAATGCTTTGTAGTATTTGTGTGCTTGTCTTTGCAAAAGATATAACAAGCAAAGATACAAATAAGCAAGAAAAACTTAATACAGAATCTCTGCCCCTGCATTTTGAGAGTTTAGCCCTATTGTTTCAGCATATCACAGATATTTCATGGCAGATTCACACATTACAGGGGAGTTATGATTTTAAGCAAAAAGAGGAATTAATCGCACAAAAAAATCTTTTGCTCCAAAACTTTATCGCTAATATTAGGAATACAAAACAAAGCTTAGGCTTTGATATAGATGAAAATAAACAAATGCAAATGAGAATTGACATGCAGCTAAATGATGCTAAAATCCAGCATGATGCAGCTTTGATTCTAAAAGAAGAAATTGCCAAAAACAATCTTATTATAGAATCTCATTTAGCTACGCTTTTTAAAAATTTGCGAAAGCAAATTGACTTTTTTTCACAAAAACAAAAAGTAGTAGATATTATACAGCCAACACTCCAAGCATTAAATGCCATGCCAACAACCTTTGATATATCAGCTGAAATCCCTACAAAACAGCAAAAAAATCTCAAACTACAAATAGAAAAATACAGAAACACACTCGCAAGTGCCATTGAGATTGTTTCGTATTTAGAATGGCATGCAGATGAGCTTGTGCCACAAAATACGATACTACATGCTTGTATGCGATGGACACTGCAGTTTCTCTCAAACTTTATGAATGTTAATCATGGGAATTTGGTTTTTATTAAGATAGTTTTATCGCTTTTATGTTTTGTTATCCTGTGGGCATATCGCAAACTTATCACAAAGATTGTCGTCTATCTTATGGACCTTGCTATCCATCTTACAAATCAAGATAAAGACTTGCATGCTGCTATTCAAAAAAATCTATTGCAACCTATCTCATTGTTTCTACTTGCATGGAGTTTGCGTGTTTGTATCGGCGTGCTGTATTATCCGCATTTACAGCCAGAAAAGATTGAAGCGTGGTTTAATATCTTGTATATAGTAAATGTTGCATGGTTTATGGTAGCTTTAGTGAAAAGCTATGGCACGGTGCTATTAACAAAGATTCTGCAGAAACGAAATAATGAGTTTAGACGAGAGATTATAAATCTTATATTAAAAGCCTTGTATGCGGTTATTATTATTATCGCATGTTTGCTTATCCTAAAATATTTAGGCTTTAATGTATCTGCTATTATTGCTTCGCTTGGTTTAGGGGGATTAGCCGTTGCTCTCGCAGTAAAAGATATACTTGCAAACTTCTTTGCCTCCATTATGCTCTTATTTGATAATTCTTTCTCTCAAGGCGATTGGATTGAGTGCAATGGTGTTGATGGTGTTGTGGTTGAAATAGGACTAAGAAGAACTACCGTTCGCACCGCAGATAATGCCCTGCTTTTTGTCCCAAATGCAGAATTAGCAGGGAAGATTATACGCAATTGGAGTCGCAGAAAAGCTGGTAGAAGAATAAAAATGAGTGTAGGCGTTACTTATGATGCAGATGAAGCAAAGCTGAAAAAATGTGTAGCAAGTATTAGACAAATGCTTTTAGACCACCCAGAAGTAGTAACAACGCCAATCTATAATCAAGAAGAAACACAACTCATGACTCTAAGAAAAGACATTATTTCCCTTGATGATTTCTTAGGCTATAAAAGCGGACTTTTTGTCTGTGTGGAAGCCCTTGCTGATAGTTCAATAAATATTTTAGTAGAATGCTTCACACAAAGTGTTTCAAAAAAAGATTATTTTGAAGTAAGAGAAGATATAATCTTTAAAATCATGGCAATCGTGCAGGAATGCAACCTTAGTTTTGCTTTTCCTAGTCAAAGCGTCTATGTCGAGACATTGCCAAAGTGAAAATAATACGCGAAATAATCTCAACAAAACAGCAAAATAAATATTGCATAGGTAGCATAAAATTAAATCGCAAAACTTTATAGAATCTAACAGATTCAATAAACTTATAAAATGTTCGATATAAAAGAATCTATTCTCAAATATAGGGGTTTTATTATGCAAAAGACAATAGAGCAAGATAAAATAGACTTTCATCGCAGAGAGAGTATCGCAAGGATTGCAAAGATAGGTGCTTTGGGTGCAAGTGTGCTAGTTGGCACAAAGCTTCATGCCGAAACAATTGATGAAGCACAGGAGCAAACACGCAAACAGAACTATATAAATATTAATCCACTCTATGTAGATAGTGACAAAATGCTACTTCCAAAAACACAGATGAAGCTACAAAAAGATTCCGTTGGGCTTGTGGTTGTGAATCCGCAGATTGATTTTCTTAGCCCAAAAGGTGTGGGCTGGAGCTTATATGGTGCTAGTATTAAAGAAAATAATACTATTGAGAATATCGGTATGCTTTTTAGAGTGGCAAAAGCCCTGCGTTTGCCTACATTTGTGTCCTATGTGGTATGGAATAGTCAAGATTTAAAAACTTTGCCAAAAACACCTATGAAAAACTTTTCTCGTGGGACAAAGCTTGCCTATGGTAATGGCAAAGGTTTGAATGCAAATGATATTGAACAAAGCGGAGCAGATTTCTTGCCTGAATATAAACCCTTTATACTTGATAATAAAACAATCCTTACAACACCTAGAAAGGATTTTGGATTAAAAGGGAGTGATTTAACCACTCAATTGCGTATCAGTGGGATTAAGCAAGTGATTTTATGCGGTATGGATGCAAATGTGCATCTTGATTCCCATTTGCGTGATTTACTTGCGGAGGGCTTTGAAGTAGGTGTTGTGCGTGATGCTACTGCTGGAGCGAAGTTGCCTGAGGGTGATGGTTATTTAGCAGGGCTTATTAACTTCCGCTTTATTGCAAATGAACTTTTCTTTACACCAGATATCGTGCAAAGATTGCAGAATATGTAGATAAAGTCTTATCAAAAAATCCTTATGATGATAGAGAAAATCGTAGGAATACAGAGATAAAGTATCATGAATTGACTATTTTTGCTTTATAATGCGACCATTTACAAATAAAGGTTTTTTATGTGGATGACAAGTGAAGTTACAAGAAACTTTCAGAATCAATATGCTATTACAAATAAATTTGCAGACTATAAGGGTAAGACAATTGATATTGAGTTGTTTAATACTGAGGCATTGCAACAGATTGCACTTATTAGTTTTAAAAATGATAAAAAAGAAGTAACACGACAAGCAGTAATGACGCAGCGTTATAACTTTATTGAAAGTGAAATGCTTGCCTATATTCCCTATTGTGTAGCTACAAATCCAAAAAGAGTTCTCATCTGTGGCACATTGAATGCAGCGATTGCTAATCATTTTGCACAGCATGATATGAGCGTAGATATGGTGGTAGGTGATATGGAAGCCCTTTATACATTAAGTGGCTTTATCCCTAAGTTTAAGGAAATACAAGAGAATGTAAATATTGCTTTTTATGAGCGATTTATGGATATTAAGCAAGCTGGCTATGATATTATTATCCATGCTTCTAGCCCAAAACTATATGAGTTTGAGGCACTAAAAAAGATGGCAAGTGAAAAGTTTATTTGCATTTTTGACCTTGCTAATTGCTATCTAGAACCAAGCTTAGCTCTTGATACATTAGCCTTTGGCATGAATTTTGGACATGTGATGATGCCTTTTATGCTACCTACACTCACCCCTAGTTTCTATGCGTTTTTAAGTAACTACGCACACCCTTTAGCCGATTTACAACTACAAAAAAGCGATATGCTAGATAATTTACAATGCTATAATGCAAACCTGCATACTAGTGTCTTTAGACTCCCCACCTTTTTACAGCATATCATCGCACCTTATGTGAAAAATTAGATATAGAATCTTGAGTATTTGTGGCGTGGTGGCTATGAGATCGCAAGTTTTCTAATTACCTTGCTCTTTATAAGATTGTATTGTGATATTAGATTCTAAAAGTATTGTTACGCCTAGTAATAAGCAAAACCTTAGAGTATGAAGCAACCACTTTATTGTTCTCATGTATCATTAATACAAAATCATCTCTTCTTCATCTTTTGAGCTATTCACTAGCATTTCAACCGGGAAAACGCGTCTTAAAATATTAAATGGGGCTTTGATAATGTCAGCAGCAAGTGTGATATTAACCTTTGGGTCAGAGTATTTGCCACTTAGAATAAGGTTTGTGCTGATTTGCCCCTCGCGTCCTAATATCAAATAGCCTATGATTGGAATCTTATTGATAAATTTACTAAGATTTTTAATCGTAGAAATATTAAGATTCACATTCATTTCTTGTGTATCAATATCGATAATGCCTTGTCCATTTATATCCATAGAGCTACCAAGTAAAAATACATTTTGTAAGCCGATATAATCGCTATTAATCGCAAAAATCACCTTACCATAATTTACCTGATAGCCTTTTGCAGAGATATGCGGGTCTTTAAACATAAAGAGAGATGGCACTGTATCGATTAGGGCGAAAATATTTTGGACTGATTTAAAATCGATTAATGCGGTATTTTGAAGCTCTAGTGAAGCATTTAAGATTCCACCGCGATAGATTCCATCAAGGCTAAATGCCCCACCATTTAGCATTTTTTTACCACCTTTTGCAGAAGCTAGAATAATATTGATAAAATCTCCACTAAAATTTTTTGCCTTTACATATACATTATCTTTAATAAGCGAAGCATTTAAAATACCCTTGCCATATTGTCCATCGACTACGATACGATTATCAATAAAGCGGATATTTACAGAATCAAATGGTGCGGTATAGCCCAAAAAGCTAAATTGCAAATCCTGCCCAATGATATTAAAATCTGTTGGCTTTATATTCATTTGCTTTCTTAATTTATTCTTAATTGCAATCAATTTTAACTCTTGCAAAATCGCTGCTTCAGAGTAGGGCAGGGCGTCTTTTTGCTTATCTTTAAATAAATCTATGAAGAATGGAATCTTTGATTGCATTGCTTCATCAATGTCAATGCGATAGCCCTTCATGCGTAACATACTAAGAGAATCTTGACTTTTAAAGTCAATATCATCATTTACAAGCACAACGATAGAGTTATCTTGCAAATGCCCTTTTAGATTCAAATCTGTAACGCGTTCATGCTTGATAGTGTATAAAGGGTGTTTTAGCTTTGTGAGATTGAGTGTAAAATCTATGCGTTTAAAACTTTCTTGCTTTGTTTTTGGATAAGGTGTAGTTTGCAAGTTGAAATCCCCATGCGTTATGCCATAGTATTGGGCTAATGGGGAGAACTGCAAGATATTTTCAATTTTTGCAATATTTAGTTGTAAGTTTTTACCACTTTCTAAATGCAGACTTAAAGCTGGGACATCAAGGACAATTTTATTATTCGCAAAAGATAGATTCAAATGAATATTTGCATTTTTTATATTTAAAAAGTCTTGGTCTAGCATGAATGAATCTTTTTCTTTTTTTATGGCTTGTTTTGCTAACTCTGTGAGTTCTTTTGTGCTTAGTTGCTTGAAAGGCTGGGTCTTTTTACTGCGGATTTTTAGGTCATTCCATACAGGATTGTTTTTTAAATCTTTCAATACCTTGTCATCTTCTTTTGCCCTCTCTCCATCATCTTTTATATTTTGTTTAGGCAGAGATTTAATCACTTCTGGTGATAGCTCTTTATTTTGTAATTGCTGTTTTCTTGCATCTTCTAGTAGTTTATGCGAGTCGCTACTTATGCTATTATTTGGTGTTTGCATGTTTGTTTGCTGTATTGAATAATCATCAAAATATTTTAGAATCTTTTGAGTATTACTATAAGGCATACTTTCTTCAAGATAGATTCCGCTATTTTGTGCGATATTGTTTTGTATGGAATCTTTAGGGTCTTCTTGTGGGGTAGGGCGATTTATCTTTTTTTGTTTTTTTATGTCGTATAGATTCTTAGTGTATAGGGCCATTTTAGAATCATTGTTATTTGCCTTAAGATTCTCATTATTTGGGCTGGGTAAATGTATGGTCGGCTTATTTGGTGCTAACCTTAAATCCTGCAAATTATGCGTATTTAATATGGCTTTATGTATATAGGTGTTTGCTTGTATATTTTGCTTATTTATATCAAGCAAGACATTGACATTTGCGTCTATAAGCCTTTGCCATTTTACCCTTTCGCCATTGATATACACAAGCTTTTGTTGCGGTGTAATATCAAGGGCAATGTTAAGATTATTGGCTTGTAGTGGAATATCATATAATTTTAGGCTTGTATTTTGAGCTTGGATAATGCCTTGCAGTGAGAATAATGGGTGCGTTGGAATCTTTTTATTATGTCGTATTGCAATTTGCAGGTGCATACTTGTGGTTTCTTTAGTGCTTGATTTAGTTAGGTTTGGGTTATGTAAAAGTTCATTTGTGAGTGTTGTTTGTGGGTTTAACTCTAGAATCTTTTCATAGAGATTCTCATTTGTGTTTGTTTGCTCTGTATTTAATGTTTGCTTAGTTTGCAATGCTTTTGTTACAGCATCTTCTGTGGTATTTATCGCACTATCTAATGTTTTTTTAGTATTTTTTGATTCTGTTTTGGTTTTTGTCTGTTTTGATTTTTTCGTGTTTTGTGCGAGGGATTGCTGCATAATAGGCAGCACAACACCATAATGCTCTAAAAGTTTTGCAAGATTAGAATCAAATCGCACATTTTTTCCATGCAATTCAATAATCACATCACTATGAGGCATATTTGCTATAAGCACTTCTGATTGAGCTAGATTCATACCTGCAAATGTAGCATTTATTGGCGTAATCTTTAAATCAGTATCCTTAAAAGTTATTACCGCTTGTTCTGCAAGGATTGGCTTTACCCCTTTTGCTAGAGTAACTTCTGGCTTTTCTACAATGATTTCTGCTTGTGTGTTATGTAGTAAAGTATTGCCTATATCATCTAGGTTAATACGCATAGCTAGATTGCTTAAATGCAAATTATCGTATTTAATATTGTTAAATAGCCAGTCTTGCAAGGTTTTCTTTAGCTTTGGATTTTGTATATTATCTATAAATGGTTTTATAATGGCTAGATTATTGAGTGGGCTGCTTTTTGCATTTACATTGATTTCATTAAAATTTGTGTCGCCTGAAAGCATGATTTTTTCATTATTATCATCATCTTTTATTGCCTCTAGGTTAAAGGATAATTGCTTCTTTGGCACAGAAAAATTAAGATTTCCTTCAAAATGCAAGGGCAGCGTCTTTAACTGAAACTTATTAATGTCTAAATGTATATTATTGTGATTATTATTGATAGCGAAATCTGCGTCAAATAAAGCACCTTGTACGCGGTAATTTGTATCTGTGTAGTCAATACTCCATTTGTGATTATTTGGCAATACAAGCTCTTTTATATTTAGTCTTTCAAAATAGCTTAGTATATAAAGTGTCCTTTGTGTGTATTGTATTGTGTTTTGCAAAATCTCATTAAAAGGTCTTGTTTCTTGTGTATTATCTTTATTTTCGTTGTTGCTAAGTGTGCTTAAATCAATGGAATCTATTTCTAGTATTAACTTATTTTGTAGTTGCAAAAAAGCATTGCGTATAGCTATATTGCCAAACTTTAGGTTTTGAAACGAGATTCCATTTGCTAGAATCTTATAGCCTATAATCGTAACGCTAAGAATCACTACAAAAAATATAATAAGTCTTAATAGTGGATTGCCTTTTTTCTTTGCCTTCTTCTTGTGCTTTTTGGTATCCTTTTTTTCTATGGTGTCATGTGGGGTGTCATCTAGCGTATATATTGCAGGTTTTGTGCTAGATTCTGTTTGGCTAGGATTTTCTTTTTGACTTGGAATATTGTTTGCAATGTTTAGATTATTGCAATCTTGTGTTTGTATAGAATCTTTGTTATTAGAGTGTGCTATATTTTCATTACTACTAGGCTGCTTTAATGAAGGTCTTATTTGTTTTAGTGTATGATTGTTACTTGAAAAATCTATATAAGGTGTGTGTATGTGGTTGAAGTGCATTGTATCTTGTGTGTTTAATCTCTGTTGCAAAGCAAGGCTTATTTCTTGCAAGTTTAAATCATTTTCAAGCGATTTATGTGCGTTTAGATTCTCTTCTAGGAATAGGGCTTTTGCTTTGGAATCTAAATCATTAGAATCCAAACTAACAGAATCTAATATAGTAGAATCCGATATACTAGAATCTAAATCACGAGATTCTAAGTCTTTATACTCTTTATCTAAACGCAATGTGTTTTCACTTGATAGGGAAACATTAGATTCTAAATCTCTTTCTTTAGAATCTAAGCCTATGCTTTCATCACCGCCATTTACCTTATTGACTTGGAGTAGTGGGGCAGTAGCTACACCCCCATCATCGAATACTTTAGAATCTTCTAACTCTAAATCATTTATTTTTTGGCTTGCTTCTAAATTACAAGCTAAGTTTTCATTATTTTCTTTATCTGGCATTATCAATATACTCTTTGAATTGTGTTTAATATTGTTGCTTGGTATATGTTTTTATCTTTCAATCCCCTTGCATTCAGAGAAAATCATTTTTATTCCAAAGGGTTCAACGAAAGGAATTATAACACATTTGCAGACTAAAGGTTATAATGTAAGCTTGATTGATGCGTATTTTTTGCGACTTATTGGCAGACCACAAAGCGGCTGGATAGAATTACCACAAACGACTTTAAGCAAAGGGAAATTTCTAAATGCCCTTGCTACCTCAAAAGCCCCTATGAAAAATGTTACTTTAATACCGGGTGAGACAAACTACTTTTTTTTAAGGCAAATCGCAAAGACTTTTGACTTTAATATCGATGAGTTAGAATCTCTTTATAATAAATATGCCCCTTATAGCGATGGAGTAATACTAGCAAATACCTATAGTCTGCCCTATCATGCTAATCCCGAATTTATCATGCAAACACTCATCAATCAATCGCTTGAAAAGCATAAAAGCCTAGCAAATGATCTTGTAGGCTATTATAATGAAAAGCAATGGTTTCAAATAGTAGCAAAAGCGTCCATCATACAAAAAGAAGCAGCAAATGTTGCTGAAATGCCAATTGTCTCAAGCGTTATAGATAATCGCATTGCAAAAAATATGCCCTTGCAAATGGATGGCTCTCTCAACTATGGCAAATACTCTCATACTCGCATTACACCAGATAGGATACGCAATGATTTAAGTGAGTTTAACACCTACAAATATAGCGGGATACCACATACACCAAGCGGTAGTGTAAGCATTGATGCAATTAAAGCGGCAATAAAACCAGCAAAGACAGATTATCTCTATTTTATGCGTAATAAAAACGGCACACACGACTTTAGCGCAACCTATGGAGAACATCTCAAAAATATAAAAAAGGTAAAAAATTAACACTTTGAGTAAATTTTGTGAATTTTTATCACATTTTAACTTTTTTTAAGTGAATTTGTAAGAAAATTTGCTAACCAAAGCGAAACGCAACAAGCCTAGCACTACACAAAACACTTTGATGTGCTATCCTGTGTTTCACTTTGTAATTCCTTCGTGAAAAATAGGAGCATAACATGAATATACATGAGTATCAAGGAAAACAGGTTTTAAGAAAATATGGTGTAGCAACACCACGCGGTAGAGTGGCTAATAATGGCTATGAAGCAAAGGCTATTGCGAACGAGCTAGGCGGTAGCGTATGGGTTGTGAAAGCACAAATACACGCAGGCGGACGCGGTAAGGCAGGTGGTGTAAAACTTGCAAAAAGTTTAGATGAAGTGGCAACGCTTACAGATTCTATGCTTGGTATGACTTTGGTAACACACCAAACAGGACCATCAGGTAAAAAAGTGGGGCGTGTATATATCGAAGAGGGCTTAGATATTAAGAAAGAATTTTATATTGCCGTTGTGCTTGATAGAGGGCTTGAAATGCCAATTTTCATTGCTTCCACAGAAGGTGGCATGGAGATTGAAGAAGTTGCAGAGAGAAGTCCAGAAAAGATTATCAAGGTAGCAGTTGATCCTACCATAGGTTTTAGATCTTTTCATGCACTTGAATTGGCACTTGGTTTAGGACTTACAAAAGAGCAGCAAAAACCATTTAGTAAGTTTGCAAAAGCACTTTATGAAGTATTTATTAATGAAGATGCAGAGCAAGTTGAAATTAACCCTATGATTCTTACAGGTGATGGTAGCTTTTTAGCACTTGATGCAAAACTTGGATTTGATAATAACGCATTGTATCGACATAGTGATATTGTAGCTATGCGAGATTTCACAGAAGAAGAGCCTAGTGAAATCGAAGCAAGTGAAAGCAATCTTAGCTATGTAAAACTAGAGGGCAATGTAGGCTGTATGGTAAATGGAGCTGGACTTGCAATGGCTACTATGGATATTATTAAGTATGAGGGCGGACAACCTGCAAACTTCCTTGATGTAGGCGGCGGTGCAAATCCCACAACGGTTGCAAAAGGCTTTGAGATTATCTTAAAAGACAAGAATGTAAAAGCTATTTTTGTGAATATTTTTGGTGGTATCGTGCAATGCGATAGAGTTGCAAATGGAATCATTGAGGCTACAAAGCTTACAAGCGTGGAAGTGCCTGTTGTTGTGCGACTTGATGGCACAAATGCAGAAAAGGCAAAAGAGATTCTAAAAGGTGCTGGTATTAAGAATCTAATCGCAGCAGAGAACTTGAAAGATGGCGCACAAAAAGTAGTTGCAGCAGCAAAGTAAGCAAAAGTTAAAATCATATAAGGATAGAAAGATGAGTATTCTCGTAAATAAAAACACAAAGGTAATCGTTCAAGGTTTTACAGGAAAGGAAGGGAGCTTCCATAGTGAGCAGTGTATGGCTTATGGCACACAGATTGTAGGCGGTGTTACACCAAATAAGGGTGGCAGCGAACATTTAGGCAAACCTGTATTTAACACCGTTAAAGAAGCCGTAGCTAAGACTGGGGCTACTGTGAGCATGATATTTGTGCCACCAGCATTTGTTGCTGATGCGATTATTGAGGCAGCAGCAGGGGGCATTAAACTCGCAGTTGTAATTACAGAAGGTGCGCCTACAAAAGATATTATGTTTGCAAAAATGTATGCGAAAAAGCAAGGCATGGATATGATAGGACCAAATTGTCCGGGTATTATCACAAGTGATGAGTGTAAAATCGGTATTATGCCGGGCTATATTTTCAAAAAATCTAGCACGAATATTGGGCTTATCTCAAAAAGTGGGACGCTAACTTATGAGAGTGCTAATCAGCTTGTAACACAAGGTTTAGGAATCTCAACTGCAGTAGGTATTGGTGGCGACCCTATCATTGGTTTAAGCTATAAACAAATATTACCTATGTTTGAAGCAGACCCTGAAACAAAAGCGATTGTTATGGTAGGCGAGATTGGCGGTAGCTTAGAGATTGATGCTGCAGCTTTAATTAAAGAGCAGATTAAAAAGCCAGTAGTAGCATTTATCTCTGGGGCTACAGCACCAAAAGGTAAGAGAATGGGACATGCAGGTGCGATTGTAAGCGGTGGTAAAGGCACAGCCGCAGAAAAGCAAGAAGCATTGCGTGCAGCAGGTGTTATGGTAGCAGAAAGCCCAGCAGTTATTGGCGAAACAATGAAAAAGCTTTTAGCTGATAAAGGTATTAAATAGTAAAATTATATATTGCTATGTTTTTATGCTGCGAACAAAAATAGCTTGTAGCTATCAATATGCTATATGATTTTATAGATTAACACAAATTTAATCTTAGATTCTATATAGAATCCATAGATATAGAATCTAGTCAAAGTTTTAAACTAACCCAAAAGTTCAAAATATTAATAAGGAGAACCTAAATATGTCAGATGTTTTAATGCCTGAAAACACACCTGTGTGGGTCAATGAAAAACGCTGCAAAGCTTGTGATATTTGCGTATCGCGATGTCCTGCCGGTGTATTAGCCATGCAGCTTGATGCACATAAAGTGTTAGGCAAGATTGTAAAAGTTATGTATCCACAAAGCTGTATTGGTTGTATGGAGTGTGAGTTGCATTGTCCAGATTTTGCTATCACTGTTGCCGATAGAAAGCAATTTAAATTTGCAAAAACAGATAAGGCTGCACAAGAGAGAGCAGAGAAAATAAAAGCAAATAGATTTATGGCGATTGAGGAGGGTGCAAACAATGCGTGAGGTAATTACAGGTGGAAATGAGCTTGTTGCAATGGGTGCAATTGATGCTGGTTGTAAATTTTATGGTGGCTATCCAATCACACCAAGCTCTGATGTTATGCACGAAATGGCACATTTACTGCCCCATCATGGTGGTAATTTTATCCAAATGGAAGATGAAATCAGTGGGATCTCTGTAGCACTCGGTGCGTCTATGAGTGGTGTAAAAGCTATGACTGGAAGCTCTGGTCCGGGCATTTCTCTTAAAGCTGAGCAAATCGGTTTAGGTTATATGGCAGAGATTCCACTCGTTATTGTAAATGTTATGAGACTTGGTCCATCTACTGGTATGCCAACAAGGGTAGGGCAGGGTGATGTTGCCTTTGCAAAGCACCCAACACATGGCGATTATAAATCCATTGCATTAGCTCCCGGGACTTTAGAAGAAGCCTATACGCAAAGTGTGCGTGCGTTTAATCTCGCAGAAGAGTTTATGCAACCTGTATTCTTACTACTTGATGAGACTTTAGGACACATGTATGGTAAAACACAGATTCCAACATTAGAAGAAGTGCAAAAAAACAATAAGGTAAGAAAGCAGTTTAGTGGCGATCCAAAAGATTATAAACCTTATGGAGTAGGACCAGATGAGCCTGCGGTGCTAAATCCTTTCTTTAAAGGCTATCGCTATCATATCACAGGTTTGCATCATGGTGCGATTGGATTCCCAACAGAGAATGCTGCTGAAGGACAAGCCCTTATTGATAGATTATTCAACAAAGTAGAAAGCAGGGCGGACTATCTAAGCAATAATGAAGAGCTTTATCTAGAAGATGCAGATATTGCGATCATATCTTATGGTAGTGCTACTTTGGGTATTAAAGAAGCCTTGCATGAGTTGCGTCAAACCAATGAGATTAAAGCTGGTTTATTCCGCCCCATCACAATCTGGCCTAGCCCGGAAAAAGAGCTTAAGAAAATAGGCGAGAGATTCAAAAAAATTCTCATGGTAGAGTTAAATAAAGGGCAATATAGAGAGGAAGTCGAACGCATACTTGGGAGAAGAGTAGAATTTATGGGTCGTGCAAATGGGCGAACTATTGCACCAAATGAAGTGATTGAAAAATTGCGTTCTATGAAGTAGATTAGCGATAAAGGAAGAAATATGGCTTTTAATTATGATGAATATTTACGCGTAGAAAAAATGCCAACACTTTGGTGTTGGGGCTGTGGCGATGGCGTGATTTTGAAAAGTATTATACGCGCTATTGATGCAGTGGGCTGGAATATGGACGATGTGTGTTTAGTGAGTGGGATTGGCTGTAGTGGTCGTATGAGTTCTTATGTGAATTGCAACACAGTGCATACAACACATGGCAGAACTCTAGCCTATGCGACAGGTATAAAGCTTGCAAATCCAGATAAGCATGTAATCGTAGTAAGTGGCGATGGCGATAGCTTAGCAATCGGTGGGAATCACACTATACACGCATGTCGCAGAAATATCGATATTAATCACATTATTGTGAATAACTTTATCTATGGCTTGACAAACTCACAGACTTCGCCGACAACGCCAAAAGGCTTTTGGACTGTTACAGCACCCGGAGGCAACATTGATAATCAATTTGATATTTGCGAGTTGGGTGCGGCAGCAGGGGCGACTTTTGTAGCAAGAGAGAGTATTTTAGACCCTAAAAAGCTTGAAAAAGTGCTAATTGAGGGCTTTAAACACAAAGGCTTTAGTCTCTTTGATATTAACTCAAACTGCCATGTGAATCTTGGTAGAAAAAATAAAATGATAGAGGCTACTGATATGCTTAAATGGCTTGATTCTAGAATCTTACCAAAACGCAAATATGATGAGTTAAGCCAAGAGGAAAAGAAAGGGAAATTCCCAACAGGCATTTTAAAGCATGATACAGAAACAGAAGAGTATTGTGAAGCTTATGCTGCATATAAAGCAAAAGTAACCGCTAAAAAAGGAGGACATTAATGGAACATCAATTACGATTTACAGGCGTTGGTGGGCAGGGTGTCCTTTTAGCAGGTGAGATTCTAGCGGAAGCTAAGATTAGAGGCGGTGGTTATGGTGTCAAAGCTTCTACTTATACAAGCCAAGTGAGAGGCGGTCCTACAAAGGTTGATATTTTACTTGATAGTGAAGAGATTCTCTATCCTTATGCAATGGATGGTAATATCGATTTTATGCTATCTGTTGCACAGATGAGTTATGATATTTATAAGTCTGGTATAAAAGAGCAGGGCATTGTAGTGTTAGAGCCAAACCTTGTAAAGCCCACTGATGAAGATAGAAAAAGATTTAGAATCTATGAGATTCCAATCATTACAATCGCAAAAGAAGAAGTAGGCAATGTAGTAACACAAAGTGTTGTAGCACTAGCTGCAACCGTTACTTTTACAAATTGTGTCCCAGAAGAGCTAGTAATTGAAACCATGCTTAGCAAAGTGCCTGCAAAAGTCGCAGATGTCAATAAAAAGGCTTATGAACTCGGCAAAAAATATGCGCTTGAATGTTTAAATAAGTAACGAGCATAAATTAGCTACTATTCATCATGGAATCTTTTTGTTTTTAAGGCTTAGAACAAAAGGCTTAGAAACCGAGATTCTATATCGCATAGGAGCTTGAATTCCTTTGTTACTCCACTTGCGACACAATGCTTTTATATTAAGTTTTTAAAAATTTGAAGGCAGTATTTTACAGCCTTTCCGTAGGCTAGATACTCTAGGAATAAAGCAGATAGGGATCATTATCGCAAAGACAGATTACAAAGCAATTGATCTTTTTTTACATTGATGAGAAATGAATGAAAGGGCAACCCCCCATTTTTTGGCAATCTATGAATAAGACAATCTTATCTCAGATTCTAGAATATATAGGGGATATTACCCTGTTATATTTCATGTTATCTACACATTGAGACCCCATATCAACAGACTAGAAACATAAATTTCTTAAAGCTATGCCCTTAGAGTATCACAAATAAAGCATACAGAATCCACAAGCTTCTAATTGACAAACAGATAGAAAACCATGTAATTTCGTTTTGTAGATGCAATATCGCACTTATTTGCAAATTTCATGTGAGACACAAAACACAAAAATAAATATGCATACAATAAGATTCGTTATCCAATATGACCCAAATCAGCTATTTTATATAAATTCTCATTCGCCCATTGTTTAGCACATAGCCTTTTCTATTTTTTAGTTTTGTTACTACATAGATTCCATCAAGGTTGCGTATGAGTGTATTTTGAAAGTTTGCTACTTCTTTTGGGCTACAGGGCTTTCTTGTGCTTGCTGCCCCAGAAATAACGATTTTTGTGCTATCTTGCCAAAAAAACTTTGCTGTGTAGTCATTGCAACCAGCCTTTCCATACAACATATCCTGTGAGCGATCAAGATTAAAGGTTGCCACTAATGCTATATTTGCAAGTGTTGTAGCAGGTGTGCTTTCATCATCATTTTCATCGTCTTGATTTCTTTGTCGCAATTGCTCAAAACTTGCATTTAAATCATCAATCCTACTTGATCGCCTTTGCGTAGTAGAATCATATGTATTCGTAAAGTGTGCATTTGGATTGCTTTGTATTTGTTCTCTTGCTTGATAGGCAAGCTCTTGCGGACTTAGGACAACCTTATTATCAATTTCAAGCTTTACAATCTGATAATTACTCCCTTCAAAAATGCCCTTCATTCCAAACAAAAAGCAACCGCTAATGCTACACGCAATGAACAATAGAATAAAAAAATATATCGTTTTTATAATTTTTTGCATAGAATCCCTTATTATTGTTTAAAGCCCATTTTTTTAGAATCACCAAAAGCACCATTTTGCTCTTTTTCTACCTCTGCTATAAAATCATCTAAACTAAATGACAAATCTTTTCTTGTTGCGACTTTATAGCAAGTATTTGATGTGATAATTTTTATCTGCCCACCACTAAGATTAAATTTGCTTAATTCCTTTGCAATTCTCTCTTTTTTATCTTTAAAATCCGCATGTTTTGGGAAATGTAATAACCAAATTTTCTCACGCATTGCAATATCTGGCATATTAAAGCAAATCTTATAATGAAATCTTCTTGAAAATGCAGAATCAAGACTATCAACAAGATTTGTAGTAGCAATCAAGATTCCACAAAATTTCTCAATCTGCTCTAAGAATATATTTTGCATTTGATGATACATGCGACTCGTGCTACCTGCTATATCATTGCGTGATCCTAGCAACTGATCTGCTTCATCAAGCAATAAAATAGGCTTTTCTTTTGTTGCCATAGTTATAGCATGATATTCATCAAAGATTCTACGCACATTTTTTTCACTCTCGCCAACATACATTGATAGCACTTTGGAGCAATCAAGATAGAGAATCTTCTGTCCTAAGTCCTTGGCAAGTCCATACGCACTAGAAGTTTTCCCCGTGCCACTAGCCCCATATAATAGGATTTTAGAATCTATATCAGCATGTTCTTTAATCTCCCATTTATGCAAGAGTTTATGCACTTTAGGATTTAAATGTTGCAATAAAATATCAAAATACTCTCTTACACTATCCTGCAAGATTACAGAATCTAAGCCCTTTTTTGGCGTAATAATGTCAAATATCTCACTCTTTGCGACCTCATCTTCAAGGTTTGCATTTTGACTAGATTTATCACACATAAGATTATTAAAAATATGCTGCGGTATGCAAAACTCTTGCTCCATAAATGAAAAATCCCCAAAAGATTCAAAACAAGTGATAATGCCACTTTTAAGCAGCTTTGCATTACTTGCAAGTAAGTTTTGCAAAATGATCTTTTCTTCTTCATTTTTGCCAAGTGAGACAATCTCTTTTAATGATAGCCCAAATTCACCATTATATTGGGCTTGTGTGAGAGAGATAAAAATCAGCTTTTCATGGTAATTTAAATGATGTTTTTTAAAGTATTGCTGTATTTTTATTTTCTTTGTATTTTTTGTCGCATTTGTATTAATGATATTTGCTAATGTATTGTTGATATAGTTATCACAAGATTGCGATAAGTTCGTATTAAGCACAGATTGAATCCTGTTGTATTGACGCATAAGATGTAGTCTCTTCCACTCATCTTGCAGATATTCAAGTGAGTTATTATAAATAGTATCTTTAATATCGCTATTAAACAAACGCCCATGCTCTAAAAGCTTTAAAAGATTAGGACTGACACTAATGACTGCATTACGCAACTCTAGCACACTCTCACACCTTTCTTGTGAGAATCTATCCTGTGTGGCTAACCAACCAAGCTTTATTAAATGTGAAATTTCCTTTAAATATGGCAATATCTCAAAGCCTTTTGCATAATATTTCTGCTCCAAAAATGTTTGAATGTCAATCTCATTTTCCCCACGCATATACAAAGCCACTATTTCACGCAGGATTGAAGCCTCATGTTTAGAGCAATTAAGCAGCGGAAAAACTAAGCTTTTTTCTATGGAATCTACAGAACAAAAATCAATTAAAAATTGCACAAACAACCTTTTCTATCTCATCGCTATTTTTTCGCTTAGATTCTATCATGTTTATATCTAAAATAACTAATACGAGATTATTTTGTAAGTCATAATGCTAAATATGCATACCTTAAGAGTATCACAATTAAAAATTGTTTAAAAATATTATTACTCAAAACTTTTGCCAACTCACAATATTAATGTTTCTAAAATATACATTACCAAATAGTCATATTTACATTTTGATATTTTTTCTACATTTTCTCGTTATTTTATTGCCTTTTCAGCATTTTTTTTGTAAGGTCCAAAAAGCTATGAAATATAAGCTAATCTCACTTTAAAGGATTTATATGAAAAATCAAGGAAGCAAATTCTTCAGCCGCCGCTCAAGTAGCATTGTGGTAGCAGGTAGTCTGTTAGCAGCAAGTAGCCTTACTAGCCTAGAGGCAGCAAAGCTATCTGATGTGATTAATAACGCAAGTATTGATGGTTTTGCATTTGGTCGTGTGCATGCTGTTGATGGAAGAGATGGGGAGGGTGTAAGGTATCAATTTCGCTTTAAGCCTACGATTACTTCGGGCGCTATTTATGGTGTGAGTGCATCGGCTGGTCTCTTTTTCTCAAAAGGTTCTAGCACTCCCGATAGCAACACGGCGGATAATGATATAGGTGGCTCTAGAGGGCAAACCATAGATTCTCTTGTGGATAGATTTAATATTGGAGATTTCTATGTTACCCTTGATGGTAAAGAAACGCTAAATACAAAAACGATTGTAAGACTGGGGCAAAGAAGTCCGGGGACACCTTTTAATGATAATAATTTAGATAGAGCACTTGGCGTTTTTGCGGAAAATAACGATTTGAGTGCTATGAATTTTGGTTTTCAATGGTGGGATAGCTGGATGGGTGATGACATTTATATATCTTTACCGGGCATTGATGCTAAGGGGGCTGGTATCGGCAATAATATGTTTATGGCATATATAAAAAGCGGTGCTGATTTTACAAAAGAGACAGGATTATCCTATAATCTTTGGTATGGCGGGATTCATCGATGGGTAAATGCTATGGTGTTTGGCGATATTGCTTATACTGCAAATTTTGGAAATCAAAGCTTAACACTTACAGGGCAGGTGTCATATACTTCAATGGCTGATAGACCATATATTTATGGTGGCTCAAAAAGTCTTATAGGACTATTTGGTGGAAATAGTGTATCTAATAATCAGGACTGGTATGCCAAAAATCGTGGTATGTATAATATCCGCGTTGATTACAGATACAATTTTACACAAGCAAGTGATGAAGAAGATGGAGCAGAAAAAGTTACAGGCTTCTTTGGTGCATCAGCAGGTCTTGCTGGTAGCTTTGGCGATGGCTTTGGCACACTTATTGATAATACAGGCGGATTAAAGCTTGGTGGACATTTGTGGAATAGCTACTCTAGGGCTGAGGCAAATGGCTTTGGAATCTTAGGCGTAGGTGGCTTTAAAAACTCTTCTATCATTGTGCCTTACCTAAAAGCTGAAATCGGTTATAAAAAGTTTGGTGCAGCCCTTGATGTAGCTTATGTTGATGCCTCGCATTTCTTTTATTTAAAGAAAGGTTCTACAACTGGCACAAATCTCAACAATGTTTCAGGTAACTTATATGAGGCTAGCAATCATATCAAAGCCGCACACTTCCTTGATGTTGCATTGAGTGCTACCTATAAATTTACAGATAGTATCAATATGCTTGCAGCTTATGGTTATGCGTTTGGAGACCCACAATTTGGACGATTTAGATTCCAAGTGAATTATGTATTTTAATACATAGCTAAAAATTATAAAGTATAAGCGATTTATTGCGATTTTGTTTGTTTTATACGCAAGGTTACTTGTGTATAAAATCTTGCAAAAGTTGCTTTATAACATTAGATGAAATTTTGCTTTAGCTAAAGCCTTACTTTGCTTTGTTTTATTTACTTCTGTAACTCTTATTTGCTTAGAATAAACGCAATTATTTTGTCAATCTAAATAGAATCTAAATGTGAATACGATACTCTATTATTACAGAATATCTAACATAGAAGCTAAAAAAAGATTTTATTGCATAGTTTTTCTTGCAGGATTTGGTTTATATATAATATGAGTTTTTGATACTATCTCATGCAGTGTCTTTTTGTCCTTACGCATAAAAGCAAATATCCATAAAAAGAAACAAAGCTCAATGAGCCATACAACAATAAATACAAATGCCTGCCATGCCTTTGGCGGCTTTTCTGTCCCATTTTCTCCATCAAAATCTTTATCACTCACACTAGAATCAGAACACAGCATAATCTCTGCATAGCGAAAACCGGGGGTTTGCCCCTTTATCGCAAAGAACAAAAAGAGTAAAAAGCAATATAATCCTTCACATAAAAAAATTGCGATTTGATTCTGTAAAAAATCCTCTTTGCCTTGCAAAAATATATATGTGGTAATGTAGAGTATAGGCATATTGAGTAAAAACATATCAGTGATAAAGGCTTTGAGACGAGCGGATAAAAAGTTGTATTTTGAAGTTTTGTTGTGAATATTGTGTAATTTTGTAGCATTTATCTTATTTTTTTCACGCGATTGACTTCCATCAAGGAATTTATTTGTATGCTTTTTTCTTGCTTTCTTCATTATATAAATCTTTAGTTAAGAATCTTTTAAGTCCGCATTATCTTGCATAGGCGTGTCATTACGCATAGCCTGTGCGACTTTCAATGCCTTGATAAAATCACCCTTTGCATTCAGCTTTCTTATATCATCTGCAAAGCTTGCATAAGTCGTATCGCCAAGTGAGATTGCAAACCATGTTGGATTCCATACATAATGCCCCAAAAATGTCTTATAATGTTTAGGAGAGCCAAAGATAAATATACTCTCATCATCAAACATACATTTTTTCATATTAGTATTTTCATAACTTTCATAAACATTTATTGTAGTTATTTTACATTGATTTTCTAATAGACTAGCCATATCGCTTGCTTTATCTTTGCCGCATAAATAAAGGATATGTTTATCTTTCACATAGCTTGAAGCCAAGTTTGCAAGGGTTATACTATCACAGGCTTTTTCCGGGCAAAATAGCACATTACCTCCAGCTTTAATCCATGCTTCTTTCGTGCGTTTGCCAATCACAATGGCACTTTTTTCTAAAAACAAAGCCGCATATTCATGTTGAGTTATCGCCTTGATCGCATTTTTTGAAGTCAGCAAAATATAGTCAATAGATTCTAAATCTTTCTTGGTTATGCTAAAAGGCAAGATTCTAACATTTAGAAGGTTTAATATAGACACATTGTTTAATAGCCTTTTATCTATGTCTGGTATCTCTGTATCAGTTTTAAGAATATAAATCATCTCTATCCTAAGTTATGCAATTTTCTTAAATATCGGAGATATTTTGTAAAGTTGCAATAAATTCTTATCACATATTGATAAAAATGGAGAGAATTTACACATTCTTAAAAGCCATTTGTTAGCAAACCATTCTCTACAAGATAAGGCTGCATAGCATGTTTAAAGTTTAGAATCCTTTGTGTGAAGTCCGTAGTATCAAATGTATCTAAATGTATGATATTAATGCCTGTATATTCATAAATAAACTTATCAACATTCAAGTCAATAACACCATTCATAACAAGGCAGAGAATCTCTATATCACGCTGTTTCAAGGTATTAATGCTCAATATAATATGATTTATTGCCCCAAGATAATATTTACCAACTAAAATCGTTGGTCGCTTGTAGCTTTGCATATAATCTAACATACAGCTATACTCATCAAGCGGGGAAAATAAGCCACCTGCAAGCTCAATTACCACATTATCCCTTGTTGGTAATGCAATATCTAAGCCCTTATATTGCACATTCTCATGTAATTTAGCAATATGTGGTGAAGCCGGTGTTTTAAGACAAATACCCTCACCCAAAACTTCTGTATTAGGGCTAAAACGCTGCACGACTTCACAATCTCTTGGTGTGCCCGCTTGTATAAGCTTAAAATATGCGTAGTTAAAACTCGCACAAAAAGCAGCACTCACATGTGTTTTACCAACATCAGTATGTATTCCGCTTATATAAATTTGCATACTATCCCTTTAACTTTGAAGTATTCTCACATGGGAGTGTAGCAAATATTCTCTAAATCATATAAACAGATTGCCATGTCTAAGCATAAAATGTAAAAAACCTTTATATATTAAGAATAGATCGCGATTTTTAAGCATACACTACTTACATATAAAAAGTCCTTATTTCAATTGAAATTGCGATTACAACACATCATATTGCTGTCCTACACACCCCACATAAATTTTGGCATAAAAATGCTTTGTGCTTTTGTCGCTATGCTATCTGTAAGTTTATCAAGCAATACTTCCATTTTATCTTTTTTTAGCCATACAATCTCTTCTACTCCACTTAGATTCTGTAATATTTTTTCTACTTCACTCATACTATTTACACCATCTATTAAACCAAGTTTTAGGGCATTACTTGCACTAAAGATCTTGCCTTCAGCAAAATCTAGATGATTTTTAGCCTTCAGTCTTTCACCCCTTGCGGCGATCACATCACTATAAAACATTTTGTATTGCTCTTGTGTGAGATTGTTTATAAACTCTTTTTCTGTGTTTTTCCATTTACGCGTGATTGAGCCTATCTCTTTATATTCACCAGCACTAACCCCTTGCATTTTTATGCCTATTTTATCCATTGCTTCTTCAAAGTTTGGCGCACTAAAGATGACACCGATAGACCCCACTAATGCACCACGATTTGCATAAATGCTATGTGCATACATTCCTGCATAATAGCTACCACTTGCCATAAGCGATTGCGTATAAGCAACAACGGGTATTTTTTCATTCAGCTCTTTTATCATATCTGCTATTTCAATACTCGCTCCCACAGCCCCACCCGGTGAATCTATAAGCAGTAAAACCCCTTTAATATCATCATTTTTCTTAATAGCTTCTATTTGTGCGGCAAAGCTTTCACTCTCATAAATAGGGAAGTTTAGATAAAGTTTTGCTAGATTTGGTTTAGATTCTATCTCTTCATCACTTGCAAGAGTGGCTAAAAAAAGCACAATAAGAAGTAATACCACAACCTTAAAATAAGTATTAATAAAATCAAAAATACCCTTAATGCCCTTCCATAACACATGAAATATTTGCATAATAATCCTTTGCGTAAATATAGGGCTAGTATTATACTCTATTTTCAATAATGGCTTTGTTGGGTGCTACTTGAAGTATTTGTGTATAATTGCAAAAAGTAGATATGCAAGGAATAGTATGCAGGTTTATACAAATCTTAGTAAGATATATCGCGTATGGATAAGCCTTTTTATCGGCGTGATTGTAGGGAGTATTGGGAGTGTTGTGAGGATTGGCTGGGAGGTGCTATTCCCCCTATCTTTACAAATGCCCTTAGATTCTAACGCAGAGTATATATTGCAGTTATTATGTATTGATTTGAATCTACTTAGTTTGAAATATGTGTTTAGTGATGGCTACGAGTGGAGTGTAGTCTATCTTGTATGGCAGTTTTTATTTTCGATTTTTTTTAGTTTGTTTTATATTTTATTTGCGGAATTTTGGCAAAAGCTAAAATTTGCACATGGAATCTTTTATGGCATTATGTTGTGGCTATGTGTGTATGTTTTATTTCTGCCTTTGTGCGGATTTGTAAGAGTAGATTCTATGTTTAGCTATTATGTATGCAGCTTTATAGAATCTTTACTTTGGATATGGATTATCGAGCTTACAAGAAGGGATTTGCGTAATAGAATCACACACGAAAGAGATCCATTCTAGTGGCTAAATGGGGGGGGGGGGTGTTTGCGCGGGAATAGCGATGGGATTTATCGTAGCGATTTCTGCACAAGCACTGCAGCGATAGGTGTAGAAAGGCGTTTGCGTATTGCATGAATTGCAACTATAAGTAAAGCTAATATCTGCCTTTATATGTGAGTATAATAATAAAAGTTGCAATACTTCAAGCGTAAAATCTTCACTTTTTTGGTATCCACTCACAAAGCCTTTTGCATGATAAATTGCCATTAAATCACTTCTATTCGCAATAAAATCAAAAGGCACTTCATGTTTTTGAAAATGCCATAAAATATCAATATAGGGCATAATATCTTGTAATAATAGAATCTTTTGCCAAAATAGCCCGACATTATAAAGCCGAAAATGCCGCAGGATAATATTTCTTAGCGTAGGGTCTTTTTCATAAAACATGAGTAGCTTTTCTTGCTGGTCTGCTAGAGAAATATGATGACTACTGCATAGCTGCATAACTTTTAGATAATTTTTAGTATGCCATATTTTTTTCATGGAGAATTTAGAATCAGCATTTGCGCTCACAATCTCTTCTAAGCTATTTAATGCTTCTATGGCTTCATCATAATGTTTTAGATTCTCACAGGTTCGCATATAGTATTCAAGAATACGGATATTATGCGGATAATAACGCAAAATTTCCAAAAAGATATTTTTACTTCTCTCCAAAAAACCAGCCCTATAATAACTATCACCGAGTAACTCTAGAATCTCTAGCTTTTCGTGCATCTCAAGTGGCTTTTCACTCAAGGTTTTATAAATGGCAATAGCTTGTTCATAATCCCCTGCTTTTGCGTAAGTCTGTGCGATTAATATGAGTGTTTGCGTAGCATTTTTAGCATGAGCGATAAACTCATCGATATTTTGCTGCAAACCAATACTATCAAACTGCTTACCTAAATTATCGATTAAATCTTGCTTTCGCTTATGCGCTCTAGTCCGCTTTAAAGAATCTAAAAAAAATACAAATGCTACCATAAATAGCAACGCAAGTATGCCAAATATCGGGTTTCTATACGCATTTAATATTTCAATCATGTTATGCCTTATTGGAATCTAATTTTTGTATTATAGCTTAGAATGTTTTTAAGATGGTGTTTGTGTGTTTAGAAAACTAGATGCTCAAACATTCAGGTGGATTATCGGGGTAATTTAGAGGGCAATAGTTTAGTTTTAAGTTTGCAGTTTTTCTTATTTTGTATAGCCTGAGAGAGATTGCTGTTAATAGATCCTATATAGTTTTATGTGCTTGTATATAGATTTCTTCACTATCTTTGTATGTTAGAAAGTTGTTTTATTTAAGATAAATTTGATTAGATTATGATGAGAGTTTGTATTCTTTGCCTACTTTTATTTGAAGATTAGAAATAAATAATTTTATTAAAACCCAGCTCATATTGCTTATATTCTTTAAAATCTTTTATAAGACGAGACATTATGGTATTGTTTATTTGAAAAGATTGTTGAGCATAAACAATTCTACTCACCAAATGCTTCTTTATAGTTCTGTGCCTCTCTTTGCAGAAGCTTTAAAAGATTTATATCGCCTTTGTATTTTGTCTGCAAAATTGAACGCATTGTAGGAATATCATCACAACCTTGTGCCATTTTTTCAAGTTCGCTTATCCGTTGTTCATCATAAGGCTCTTCTCCACCTATATGAATACATTCACAGCTTTTATTGATAAAGTCATTAACTTCTTTGTTTTGCGTATAAGGAATTTGAATATATCCATAGCTTGCTTTTACTCCATCTTTTTCTTGCTTAAATCTTGTAAAACTTGCTGTATGGGAGCATTTGGCATATACTTTACAAAACTATCTAAGGCATCTTTATATATTTGACTATCTTTCATCTTAGCTTCTATAAAGTCGAAATTCTCTTGGAATTTCTTTAAAGTGAGATTTTTTGTTTGTATCATTTTAAATCCTTTTTTTGTGGTATAATTCGAGTATCTTTAAGCCTTGCTATATGTTTTAACTCAATACTACTAGAGGACATGTAGCTAAACACGCTCTCATAGGGTAGATTGTGAGAGAGAGGTGGGGCTCAAGGGTTTTCTTGCATATATACAATTTTAATCTTATCGCTCATTAACATTTCTTTTAATCGATTTTCTTTTTTGTCAAAGTAGTATGTCTTAAAATCTATATTTCCAACAGAATCTATCCCTATTCCAAACAGATTTATTAGCTTTTTATCATTATCAAAAAATGGCTTATAGAAATACACACTAGGGCTACTTTGTCCTTCTCGTGCTTGTTCTACGATAAATAAAGGGTCTTTAAAGGTTTTAAAGAAGCCACCTTTTATATTGTCTCTGTTTGTATTGTAAGTGTTCTCTCTAAAATGTTTCCACGCATAAGAGATAGACACTTTTACATCTTTATATGGCGTTTTAATAAAGCCTATATTACCTTTAACCATTTCAAATTGCCCCTTAAACTCATCAAAGTTTCTAAACTCTGCTTGCGGCATTGTCTCTACTTTTTACCATTTTGCAAGGCAGATTCTATGGCTTTTGCTAACTCTTTGTTAAATATTTCATTACTCAAGCTATTTATTTCCTTTTTGCCTTTTAAAAAATCTCTAGGATTAAACTTTTGCATTATTTTAGCAAACATAGCTGGATTATTCTCACTCAAAGATTTGTAGTCTTGTTGTATGCTTTTAATAGCTAGTGTAGCGTATCTTTGTGCGGATTTATTCTTATAAATCTTGCTTACCGCCTTGCTTCCTATCGCTCCACCTAGCAATCCCAACGCAAATTTTTCAGGGCTAAAGGTGAGATTCCCATTCTCATCAGTCTCAATTCCTGCTGCACTGCCACTTAAGACTCCAGCTCCTAAATGTTGCGGATTAGCATACATGATATTAGGGCTGTTTTCATTAAAATATTTATGTGTAGATTCTTTATTCTTTGGTTTAGTCTTTGTAATATTGCCTTTTGTATCTGTATAGCTTCCTTTATTGTCAATATGCTTTATTTGGTTAGGATTAAATATAGCTATGGTATCACTTATTTCTTTACTTCTGCCATATCTCTCATCACGCACATTCTTATAAATAACACTATCAAATGGCTTTCCACTCTCTTTAGCTTCATCTAGTGCTTTTCTTATAGCTAAATCAAAATATTGTTCCCCTTTATAAATCTTATCTGCTAATTCACTTCTATCTACAAAGTCTTTACCTTGAAAGTCTATGACTAAAGGATTTTTAGCATTTAAGAATACTTTATAGATTCCATTATCACTATTTGGTAATTCTTTTGTATAGCTTAGGGCAACATTATGAGAGCTAGAGAAAAATCTAGCAGGATAGTTTGTTCCTGTATCATCTGTATGTTTTGGGGTGAGTATTTCTTTATTGCCTATGCTTTCTCTTGTGCCATGATAAAACACTTTAGGTATTCCATTTTCATCTTTTGTTAAAGGACTAGAATCTTTATGCCACTCTAGTAAATCTTTTGCCTTTTTCTCATCGTAATTAAACTTTTGCATAGTAGATTCTAGTGTTTGTTGTGGTATAATGTTGTTGTCGGTTGCGTTAAAAGTCTGTAACGCATTAAGGCTTTCATCAGCAGAAATAGTTTTGTTAGCACCGATTTTTTCTAATATATCCGCATGTAAATTTTTAGCTTCATAACTTGTTATTACCCATTGATTATCGCCTTTATTATGCCAACCTTTACTTAATCCTACTAAAAATACTTTGTTATCTTTTTGTAAGTAAAGCGTATTTACGCCATTTTCGGTAAGCAATTTGCCATTTTGTATAATCTCATTTATACCATTTATAAGTTTTTGTTCTTCTGTATTTCCGCTAAAACTTGAAAACTCATCGCCATGCTTCTCAATAATCTTAACAAGTCCATAGCCTTTTGCATGTTGTCCGCTGCCTTCAACTTCTCCCCAAACTAAATCAATATCCCCTAATTCTTTACGATGAAATGCCCCTGCGACTTGTCCTTTATACTCACCTTTAGCTCCGCTTTCTTTATGTGCTTGTGCTTCATTTATGAGTTTTTGTATAGCAGATTCCCCACTATGATAATGCTCGGCATAATTTGTGCCAAATTCTTTTATGGGTTTAATGTTGAGTGCATTCTCTATTGCTTCACGCATAAGAGTATCAAAGCCATTAAAGTCATCATCTTGGTTATTTAGACTTCTTTGCTTTAGAATAGAGAAATGTTCTCTTGTGTTAAATTCTCTACCATCATAGCTAAATGTATGATTTTCCGGTATATAGACTTCTTGTGTGGTAGCTAGTTTATCTTTTCTTTGTTTGATTAGATTTCTTGTCTTTTCTATCTCATTTGCAAAAAAGCTAAGATTAGTTTGTAGTTTATCCATTTGCTTTTGTGCTTGTTTGCTTGATAAATCTTTCTTTTCTAGCTCATTTATTTGTGTTTTAATGGATTCTAGTTTTTCTAATGCGTTTTGCTTTTCTTTCTCAAATATGCCTATTTCTTTGTGCAGCTTTTCTTTTGCTTTCTTTTCTTGTGTGATTAGTTTTTGTGTTTCTTTGCGTTTAGATTCTATATCTTTGTGTTGTTGTAGTAATTCTTTTGTCTCTGCTACACTTTTGCCGCTTTTTCTTGCTTGTTTAACTATTTCTTGTGGGGTTTGTGGTATAATGTCCTTTGAGTTTAAAGGGAGACTCGCCCCTTTAGTAGAATCGTTAGCGGGTGCTGTCTTAGCGGTTTTCTCTATATTATCATCAAACGCAGTTACTATCCACTTATTTTCCCCTTGTTTATTAAATCCTTTATTTATACCAACTTTAAATCCGTTATATTCTATTGTTATAGGCTTCATCTCTGCCTTGTCGCTTTACTACTTCCCCATCTTGTATAATCTTATCTAGCTCTTTTGCTATGTCCTCAAACTCATCGCCGTGCTTCTCAATAATCTTAGCAAGTCCATAGCCCTTTGTATTTTTACCTTTTCCTTTAACTTGTCCCCAAACTAAATTAATATCGCCTAATTCTTTACGATAAAATGCCCCTGCCACTTGTCCTTCTTTTTCTGCCATAAGCTTTTGAATAGCTTCTTGTCCTTTTCTGTAAAACTCCGCATAGTTTTTTCCAAACTCTGCTATTGGTGTTATATCTAAAAGTGCTTCTATTTGCTCTCTGTGATATTCTAATTCTCCAAGTCTTTTTTTGAATGTTTTGTCTTTAACTGCATAGTCATATCCCATTTTCTTTCCAATACCCCCAATCATATTAACAGGATAAAGATTTAATGCTTTTTCTATACTTGAACTAGCGGCATCTTCAAAAAAACTTTCTACATCACCAAATCTTTCTTTAAATACTTCAGGTTTTCTCGTATAATTATCCAAAACGCCCATAAGCCATTTATCAACTTTAGGATATTTTTCCCTTAAGCCTCTTGGTATTTGTAAGTAGTCTATCTCTATGTTTAAAACATCAGCTTGTCTCACTTTCGTAACATATTCATTTTTATTAAAAGTGTTACTTGAGACATCTCGTATTCCTTTGCCCTCTCTTAAATCCTGCTTTATTTCATTGAATCTTTTTAGCGCATCTTCTTCTGTGTGATACCATGTGCCAACACCATTTAAAAAATATTGTCTCTCACCTCTATCAAATATCTCGGCTAATTCATCATATAGACTTTGCCTTTCTGCTTGAAGATTTTCAATTTGCTTAATATCATCAGGGTGGTGTGGCATATTAGCTAGTGTTTCGATTTGTGTTTTCTCTTTTGGCTTATCTATGCTTTTGTGATTGTGTGAATGGATAGTCATCAAGCAATTTAGTTTGTATTTTTTCTATTGCTTCAAGTGCTTCATCACAAGCTTTAAAATCATCAATAATGTCTAAAGCAGCACGATTGAGAGAGTTTTTGACTTGTTCTGTTGCAGCTACATAATCATCATATTTGATTGATACATTATCTCTAACTTCATTAAGGTGTTTAAGTGCTGCATAAACTTCTTCTCCATTATCGCTGTATTCAAGTTTTGCATGTTTCATAAACCATAGGTCGTCTTTAAGGTCATATTGATATAAGAAATCATCTATTAGATTTGTGTATTCTTTTGCCTGTGTTAAAGATTCATTACTGCTTTTTTCACCACTTGCCCTTGTTGTTTCTTTTTGTGTTACAGGTTCTTGTGTGCTTTTAGATTCTTTGCTTAACTCTTTTTGTGTTGGCATATCTCTTTGCTGAAATAATTCTTGTAAGTCTTTATTTGCCTTGTTGAGAAGTTCTGCCTCTTTTTCTGTGGCTTGTTTAAACAGACTTTTTACTTCTTTTTCTATTTTCTTATCAGTAAATCTTATGTTTAGTTTTTCTAAAAATTCTTTAGGTTTTTTACTATTTGGGTGAGGGGTAAGTATATGATATTTTCCCATTGTGTCATTATTTATATATCTTTGAAATATATCTGCTTTAATATCATTTAACACATCATCATAATCGCCATAAAGCCTTAATCCACTCGCTAAATTTTGTATGTTCTTAAAGTCAATATCATAGTAAGCTTTTTTGCTTAATGTATCTAATTCATTTGCAAAATCACTCCATATCCAAAAAAGAGTATCAGCAGTATCATCGAGTGTATTATTAATTTGTTCTTTTGGTGCTGTTTGTGGTATAATCTCACTAACATTTTCTAAGGGCGTAAGAGAAGTGTCGCTCTTTTGTTTAGACTTAGTTAAATGGTCGGCTAAATCTCCATTCGGCACTTGGGCTAAAGGTTTAGTTGATTCTAAACTCTCTAATTCCAAAGTATAAATTCGCCTTGAATCTTTATCTAAACTTTCTTTAACTAAAATCTTTGCATTAGCATTATCATTTACTTGTGAAATAAAAGTGTGTATTTGTATTGCAGGGTCGCCATTCTTTAAATCTTTTGTTGTTGCTTTTTTTGTGGCATTCTTATAAAGGTTTTCTATATCTGCACTAGCTTTAAAATGTTGTTGCAAACTAAAGCCATTTTCTATACTTTTATTAACTGCCTTATCGCTTCCCATTTTCTTAATACTTGTTTTTGACACTTGGGCTGTAATGCCGCTTGATATATTTGTAATGTCTTTATTGAGAATTGGGGTAAGAATAGCGGATAAATTATTTCTTAAGCTTTGTAATTCTTGCAAAGGCTTAGAATCTAACACATTCCTAAACCTATCCACTTCCACTGCTTTATTTTCACTAGGCTTATTATATGGTAATAGCTTTATCTCTTTTGTAGTGTTTTTAAACTCCTGCATAGAATCTAAAAAGTCATTAGTCTTAGCATTAATATCTCTTAAATGTGCTTTTAGGTTAGCATTAGCTTTATATGGCAGTGCTTTTATCTCATTACTTAAAGGTTTAAAGTCTAGCTGTGCTAAAGGCTTATTTAATGCTTTTGTAGTATTTAGAAACTCTTTATAAAGATTATGAAATATAAAATTCTTTATAGCTTGAGAAGTTAAAGGCAGTGTTAGATATGCCTTGCTCGTTTTGTCTTAAGTAGAGATGTAGGCCCTCGCAAGTCTATCACTTACTAATAAATCTTTATTTGCTTTTATGTCTTATGTGGTATTGAATAAGCTAATACTTTACTTGTATTATTAAATTTATTTGTTTGATATGTGGTATTTGTTGTATTTATATTATTTATTTCATGCATAACATTAAACATTAATATCATTAATATTGCTATCATATGTAAAGTTGTCAAATAAGCTAATTTCATTGTTTACTTGTTTATTTTGTTATTAGCTTTAGCTTTATTGTTAAACCTTATTTATGCTATTTTCAAAGCCTATTATAATCCTTTTTATATCGTGTAATATTGTATATTACATGTTTATCATTCCTTATAAAATAGTGTTTATTATTTTTACCTTATCAAAGTATGTTTAGAAGTGTTTGCATGTAAGGTTATTATTGTTTTGCATGTATGCCACACTAAGAGCCAAACATATAAGGCATAAGACAATCAAAGCATACATAAATACTAGCATACGCATTACATATATAATAACATTAATGCTTACGCGTGTTTTCACAAACACCAATGAATCTTTTGCAAAATACAAAGTATGTGTCCCTATTATATAAGACTTTTATGTGTTGGTGTGTTTTGTATTTGTGATTAAGTGTGTTTTTGTGTGTTAAAAAAGTTAAAGTATGTAGAAATGATACAAGCAAATAAATCAAATAACACACCTAGCTAATAGTAAAGATTTAATTTTTAAACCTACTGATAACGACGAAACATTAAGGTTTTAGTTGTGTATGCTTTGATTGGTTTATGCGTGTTTGGCTTTACTTAGTGTTTTATGCGTTTTATTTATCGCGACATTGATTTGATTTCATGGATTTATGATGTGTGGTTTCAAAAATTTTATACTTGAAGTACAGTATAGAAAAGCTACAGAATCTGGATTGCAAAATAACTTAAAAATAAATATGTTTTGCTTTCACCATAAAGGCTCAATATAATAAGAAACCAATTTGAGTTTCTAGTGTTTATCATGTTAATGGCAACAAGTCTAGACACAACGATATTTAATCAGCAACTTTAACAATACTATTTTTATTCACACATGAATGTATAGGAAAATAAGATACACAAAGTTTTAAACAATGTTTCTATTGGTAATCTTTAGCAAACTTTTTTAAAAACATCTTATTATCATAATCATCTGTAAATGCTCATAGATTAGAATCTCTCGCATGAAAAAGGAAGTCGTTATATTAGTCTTATTGTCTTGCCATGCCTTGCACGCAGACTACACGGGGCATTTACCCAGCTCTATTGTGTTGCAAAATGGGGAGAACGCAAGTCATAATCTCACCGCAACATGTGGGAATCAATACTGCTATGTTGGTTTGCCAAGCGCGTTTAATCCAAATGCCTATGATTTTTCCTATTCTACCAATAACGGCACCTCAAGCCTTACCATAAATGCCGCTATGCCACAAGGCACAACGCAAACTCTGTCTATTTTCTATGTTGGGAATCTTAGTGTAGGGAGTAACTCAAAACTTAGTTTAAATGACTTTCATACCCTATCAATACAAAAAGGTTTAACCTTAGGGGCTAATGCGACTTTAGAACTTACACTGCAAAAAGGCAAAAAAATTAATGCAAGCGAGTTTGGTCCATCATCAAAAGTTATATTTTCACGCAATGCTGATTTGACTTTACATAGTGGTGCTTTATTGAATGCAACCAATATGGACTTTTTTATCATAGATTCTAAAACCACTATCCATAGTGGTGCGACTTTGAAAGTGGAATCTAGCACAATAAGAATACAGAATGTGGTAAAAAATAGTGGCACATTAGAGCTAAATGGAGTTGTATGGAATGTTGGACAAAGCACAAACGGCATAGACCTTGCAACTTCACGCTTTAGTAATACTGAAGGCAATGTAAAAGTTAATGGAGATTTTAATAATGGTGGTAAGCCAACAGCAGACACGATAGCTGGTAGCTTTTGGCAGAATGACGCGCCAAGCCCTGGTGGCGGGGATCTCATCAATTATGGTGGCACTATACACATTACAGGAAAGCTTATAAATCAGCAAGGGGTAGAGGGAAGTAGGACACAAAATTCTAGTGTGCAAATCTATGGCGGAAAGATTAAGGTTGATGGTGGCATGACAAATGATGCAAATAGCACATTAATCTTTGGTGCATATAAGGGACAAATGGGGCAGCTAGAAGGCAATCTTACAAATAATGGTAAAGTAGTCGTTGATACTGCCGGTGTGGCTATGGGCAGCCATAGTCTTATTACAGGGCAAGTAAGTGGCGATACGAAGTTTGATATTATCTTTAGGGGTGGGGCAAATGAATTTATCGGTGCAAATGTTGTAAATGGTGCTTTAGAAATCAAGGCAGATTCCGCAAAGATACAAGATTTTCAGCACACGCTTACAGATAATGAAAAAAGCATGATAAACGCACTTGATAAGCAGATGAATGGAATCTATACCTATGGTGGCAGCTCTCTTTTAAGAAATGTCGCTAGAGATTCTGTAAATGGCGTGGCAAACTCATTTATTAATGCACCTTTAGCGATTTTAGATTCTATGCAAACTCATGGTGCAGATTTTTCTCATACACAAGGCTTTAGTATAGGGGCATTTGGTGGCGGTATTATGAGTGAGAGTATGGGCGGTGTGATGAGTGGCGTTAAGGCTAGTTATAACACAAGTTTATACTCCCATTTACTTGCAACACATTTTGCCTATGGATATGGCTCGATGAATCAGCATTTTGAAACTTATAAGGGCACATTTCAAAGCCATGCATTAAGTTTTTCTCTCATGGATAGAATCTTATTAGAAAAAATCAATATCGATATAGGCTTGCATGGGACATTTGGCTTTTTTGCAACAAGAGATATGTTGCAGTTTTCTAGCACAAACACAGCTTTTAATAGCGATTTTAACGCGTATAATCTCAACGCAAATGTAAATATAAGCTATCCATTTATTTTTCAAAGCTTCTCCATAGCCCCAGTTGCAGGGCTTAGACAAAGCATAATCACACAAAGCCCATATCAAAATAACAAAGCTCTAGAGATACAGAGTAATGGCTATACAAACCATATCACAAGCATGATTTTAGGGCTAAATCTAGCATATAATCTCAATCAAGTAAGCACATTTTTTATAAACTTAGCATACGAACCGATACTCTATCATGCACAAAAAAGCACAAGTGTTATATTAAATCAGCAAAATCTCACCTTTGACACACTATCATCACTTCATACATTTAACATGCAAATGGGTGCAAACTGGCAGATAAATAGCAATATGAAAACAAGTCTTAATGCTTTTTATAAGGCAGATATGAGTAGTAGTCATATCTTTGGTGTGCAAGCAAACTTTGGATATGAGTTTTAACTTTGCCTTTAGACTTTATTATTATTGTGTGAGATTGCTATCTGCTACTAAGCTAACCATTAAGCTACAGGGTTAAACACTTGCAATAATTGTAGGTATCATTTTAACTCATGCTACAATCATAATAGAATCTAAAAATCCATATTTACACTAAACCAATATCTTCTGCCTTCGGCAATGTAGTTATACATATTACCAACTAGTGCATTGCCGGTGTAGTTATTTCCGCCACCACCGCTAGTCTCCCAACCATATTGTCTATAATCTGCGAAGTTTTTATCTAAAAGGTTATAGATAGCAAAATTTACTTTAAATTTCTCATTAATTCTATAAGTAGCCCCTAAATGTAAAAGCATAAAAGGTTTATAATATGCCCCTAGCACTTGCTGTTGTGCTGCATCTGTGCCCGGTCTCAAACCTCTAAAGCGATTACCTTGCACTTCACTCCGTAAATATACATGTAAATCTTCCCATGTATAGCCAAGCTTTGCGTTAAATCTATGGTCTAGCGTGTCTGTGAGTGGTGCACCTTTGAGATTGCCTGTTAGTTGCTCACTGCTTGTAAAAGTATAACTCACATCAAAATTCACCCCATAAAGTGGCTTTATCCCCGCATAGAGTTCTACACCTTGTATATAGGATTTATCGACATTGATCGCACGAGAGCAACCTCTAGTGAATTCCGCACTACCACATATACTTGCATTTGCTTGACTAGCTAAAGTCTCCGAGCTAATCTTATCCCAAAAGAGACTATAAAAATAGGTGATTCCAGATTCAAAATAGTCATTATCTGTAAGAGCGGTTAGCTCAAAGCTTAAACTTGTTTCAGGTTTTAGGTTTGGATTCCCTAAAAATGCGAGTTGCCCTTGTGCGCCAAAACCATATTGTCCATCTATGAGCTGATTAAGATATGGTGCTTTATACCCCATACTTACGCCACCTTTAAGCGTTAGCCAATCAGGGATTGCCTCATAAACCAAATATGCCTTTGGCGAAGTGTTAAAACCAAAGCGTGAGTTATAATCTTCCCTTAGCCCTAAAGTAAAACGAAATCCATCAAAGGCTTCCCATTCATTTTCTGCAAAAAGGGCGAGAGTGTGCTGTGAAAACTGACTAGGCTTTGCTACCATATCCTGCATCCATGAAAACCAGTATTGCGCCCCAACGCTTAGATAGTTTTCATAAGGCAGGTCGATAAAGCCTTTTGATTCTAGAATCACATCTTTACCAGCTATTTGTCGTGGATTATTGGGCTTTGTATTTGTCATGCGTCCATCGTTATTACTTTGATTAAACTGCAAAGAATTTTCTATACTCCATGTGCCATAGTTGCCTTTATGTGCGATGATATTGTTGTTTCTACTTACAATATAGGCGTTCGCTGTGCTTGTGTGTTGCCCTAACTGCTCTTTGCTATTATCATACCATTGACTCGCATAACTTGTATCAAAATAAATATGATTATTAGAATCTAGATTCCATAAAAGTCTGCCACCAATATCATAGATATGTGCCATAGTGGGATTACCGATAAAGCCTGCGCTATCGGTTACTATATCGCCTACATTTGGGAATGTTGGTGAGCCTGCGCTATTATTCGGCTTATTTTGTGTAATTGTATATTGATATTTTACATCGGAGGGTTCTCTAAAGTAGTAACGAGCCCTTAGCTGCAGCCCAAGTTTATCCTTAATAATAGGTGCGACACCAAAGAGATTTAGCATGTAGCCAGAGCCATATTGTCTGTCTTCATTTTGCGTTGTTTCTAGCCCGATATTCACAGCGTATTTATCAAAACTCTTTTTTGTAATGATATTAATCACACCGCCAATCGCATCACTCCCATAAAGCGTACTCATAGGACCACGGATAACCTCAATCCTCTCAATCGCACTCAAAGGTGGCATAAAGCTCGTATCAGCCTGACTCCAACCCGCATTTGTCGTATTAATATCCCCTGCGACACTTGTGCGTTTGCCATCGATTAGAATCAAAGTATAGTTTGCTGGCATACCGCGGATAGAAATCTTTAATCCACCTGTTTTTCCTAACTCTGTATTGACATCAATGCCCGGAATATCAGCAATAGCTTCCGCTAAATCCCTATGAGGCTTATTCTCTAACTCTTCTCTGCTAATCACGGTGATAGAAGCGGGAGCATCTTTTAGTAGTTGTTCTGTGCCACGAGCAGTCGTTACGACTTGTTGTAGTTTATAGTTTTTTGCTTCTGTGTTTGTGGTTGATTGTATTTTGTCGTCTTGTGTATCTGCGAGCATAAAGCCAGATAACACCAAAGAGAGTAGAGAATAGTGTGAAATACGCTTCGAGATAACACGATTTTGCATAGATTTTGTTAGCATTAAATATCCTTGTGTTTAAAAATATCATATTGTATCATAATAATTTATAAATTAATAATCAATTGTATTATTTTATTTTAAAATATATAGGAATTATTATTATTTATAGCTTATTATGTCGTAAGTAATACAAACATAATAACACCAGATTTACAGATTTAATATAAAAACATTGTAAGATTTTAGAGTTTTATTTTAATATTAAGGAATGTCAATGTTTTATATGAAAAATGCTACTAAGTTTATCATCTCAAAATTCTTTGTTAGCACTCTGCTTGTTAGCACAATGTGTGTTTATGGAAATGATGCAAAGCAATACGATGCGGAAGGTATTGCTGATGTGTTTTATGCGTTGAATGGAGATTCTAAAGATCCACATAAAAAGATTAATCATACAAAAGGCTTTTGTGCGAATGGAGAGTTTATCCCAGCAAATAACATTACAAAAACGCTAAATATACCATTGTTAAAAGAAAAAAGCATTAAGACAGAAGTGCGATATTCACTTGGTGGTGGAAGCAGAGTGGCAAGCGATAAATCAAAGCCTAGAGGCATGGCTTTGAAAATTCAAGGGCAAAAAGATGAATGGGAAATTGTTATGCTAAATACTGAGATTAACTTTGCAAAAAATCCACAGGAATTTGGCGAGTTTTTTGCGATGAGAATCCCAAAAGATGGCAAGGTGGATACTGCCTATATCGCTAAGAGAACAAGCGAGGTCGCATCATACAAAAACTTTGAAGAATATATGAAAAATATCGGTATAACAGGCAGTGTGGCAAATACAATGTATCACAGCATTCACACTTTTTATTTTAAGGATAGTAAGAATAAACTCATTCCGGCAAGATTTAAATTTGTCCCAGCAAATGGCGTAGCCTATCTCAAAGAAAACGAGCTGCAAAAAGTTAGCAATGACTTTTTAGAATCTGATTTTAAAGAAAAGAGCAAAAAAGCCCCGATTGCTTATAAGATGATTCTAGTCCTAGCAAATCCAAAGGATAAAACCGATGATACTACAGCCCTTTGGAGTGGTAAGCACAAGGAAATTGAGGTTGGCACATTGCTTGTAAAACAATATAATGGTGATGTATGTAATGGCGATGTGTTTATGCCAAATGTATTGCCTAATGGTGTAGAAGCTCCAAAAGACCCGCTATTTGAAACACGCAATGATGTATATTCGATCACTTTTGGTAGAAGACAATAAAAATACAAAAATCACACATCAATAAAAGTTTATGTGTGATTGTGAAGTTAGAGACTGCAGGTTTGTATATGATTGGGTGTTGCATAGTAAATAAACTAAAAGCCCTATAAATAAAATATAAATTTTTATATTTTTTACTCTTTATTGCATAACTTTGGGTTACAATATGCGTTTATGCTTAGTTTGAAAGGAGATATTATGCAATCCGTTGATAATAAAGAGATAATTGAGGCAAGTTTGTCCTTAGCAAAGACATTGCAGCACAAAATCAATAGTGATTTAAGTTGTAAAGAAAAAAGATTCCGTAAAAAGATGATGAAAATGCTTGAAAATCCAAGCAGTAAGGTTATGCTTATTGAGTTGCTTGATAGAAGTTTTCGCTCAAAAGATAATGAAATGGCACACGAACTCATCTCGCATACTTTGCAAAAATATGGGATTGCTGATTTTTTCTCTTCGTTTGAAAAGGTATTATTGCAACTATTTTTGGGTATGGGTAAAAGTATGCCGTGTGTGAGTGTGCCTTTTTTCATAAAGAATCTAAAAAAAGATACAAAAGCTATGGTGCTAGATGCCTCGCCTATTGCCCTGAAAAAACATGCAGATAAAAGGGCTAGTGAAAACATTGGCTTAAATGTGAATCTAATCGGTGAAGAGGTGCTTGGGAATCTAGAGTCAAACTATCGTTTGCAAAAGTATGAAGACGCTCTAAACTCAAACTACATTAATTATATCTCTATCAAAATTACAACTATTTTTTCTCAAATCAATATCCTAGATTTTGAATACTCAAAGCGTGAGATAGTAGCAAGGCTTGATAAACTCTATGGCATTGCAGAAGAAAAGCAAAAGGCAGGTATCTCAAAGTTTATTAATCTTGATATGGAAGAGTTTAAGGACTTGGAACTCACGGTGGCAGCCTTTATGGAATCTCTTGCGAAGTTTGATATTAAAGCTGGGATTGTATTACAAGCGTATTTACCAGATTCTTATGAGTATTTAAAAACTTTAGTAGCCTTTTCTAAAGCGAGAGTAGAGAGCGGTAAGCCCCCGATTAAGATTCGCATTGTAAAAGGAGCGAATATGGAGGCTGAAGAGACTATTGCAAGTGTAAAGGGTTGGGAGTTGCCGACATTTAGACAAAAGGTTGATACAGATTCTAACTATAATAAAATGCTTGATTATATCCTGCAAGATTCTAATTTTAAATACATTGATATAGGTATCGCATCGCATAATATCTTTCAAATCGCTTATGCGATGACAAGGATAAATAGGGCAGGGGCGCAAGATAGCTTTACTTTTGAAATGCTTGAGGGTATGAATTTAAAAGCAAGTTTTGAGGTAGCTTCAAGAAATAAGCTTATTTTATACGCCCCGGTATGCGATGATGCGCATTTTAATAATGCTATTGCATATCTTGTAAGGCGACTTGATGAAAATACAGGTAAAGATAACTTTATGCGTTATGCCTTTGATTTAGAGATTGATTCTATTGCGTGGAAACAGCAGGAACAAATCTTTTTACAATCAATCGAGGGTATAAAAAGTGTGCAAGAGACAAGTTATAGGCAGCAAAATAGACTTAAAGCCCCATTTACACAAAAAGCAAATCTTGCTTCTTTCTTTAACGAGCCTGATACTGACTTTATATTGAAACCAAATAGAGAATGGGCGGAGGCGATTAAGACAAAGTGGCTAAATACAGAATCTATTGAGGTTACACCAATAATTGGCGATAAAACTCCAAAAGATAATAAAAGAGAGATTAAGCAAAAAGGCGGCGATAAAGTCATTGCTAATGTGTATTTAGCAAATAAAGATAGTTTAAAAGCGGCTATGGCGTATGTAAAACAAGCACAAAATATACTAAGCTATGAAAAGCTTGGCGAGATTTTGTTGAAAACTGCAGAGATTGTAGCAGAAAGGCGTAATGATTTAATCGGTATAGCAGCCCTTGAAGTGGGTAAAACCTTTGCAGAAACAGACGCTGAGGTAAGTGAGGCGATAGATTTTCTTAGATTCTATCCGCATAGCATGTATAAATTGCTAGAAACACATAAAGATTTTATGCTAAAGCCAAAGGGTGTTGGCGTAGTGATTACGCCGTGGAATTTCCCCGTTGCTATTTCTGTTGGTGGCATTGCCGCTAGTCTTGCTAGTGGGAATAGGGTGATTTATAAGCCATCTAATATTTCTGCTGTTACAGGCAGTATATTAACGCAGTGCTTTTATGATGCGGGACTACCGAAAGATTATCTTGTATTCTTACCTGCAAGTGGCAAGGATGTAAATGAGATTCTATTAAAAGAAGCGGATTTTGCGATTTTAACAGGCGGGGAAGATACGGCTTATGAGATTTTAAAAGAGAATCCAACACTATTTTTAAGTGCTGAAACAGGCGGTAAAAATGCGACTATTGTAAGCAAAATGGCAGATAGAGACCAAGCGGTAAAAAACATTATCCATTCAGCTTTTTCTAACTCTGGGCAGAAATGCAGTGCTACTTCTTTACTCATACTTGAAGAGGAAGTGTATAAAGATGAGCAGTTTAAACGCACATTGATTGATGCGGCAAATAGCCTTCATGTTGGGAATCCATTTGACTTTAAGAATAAGTTAGGGTATCTAAGCAGCACTATTGATGAGAAAGTAAAGCAGGGCTTAGAGTTAGAGCAAGGTGAAGAGTGGGTATTAGCCCCAAGTTTTGAAGATGAAAATCCCTATGCGATGAGACCATGTATTAAATATGGTGTAAAAGAGGGTAGCTATTCACATAAGAGTGAATTTTTCACGCCGATTTTATCAGTTATATGTGCGAAAGATTTAGAGCATGCCATAGATATCGCAAACTCTACTGGATATGGTTTAACAAGCGGTTTTGAATCTCTTGATGAAAGGGAATGGGATTATTATCTAAAGCACATTGAAGCAGGGAATCTTTATATTAATAAATCTACGACAGGGGCGATTGTCCTGCGGCAGCCATTTGGTGGGATTAAAAAGTCAGCAGTTGGCTTTGGCAGAAAGGCTGGAAGTTATAACTATGTGGCACAATTTGTAGATATTATCCCTAATAATAGCACACAAGAAAACACAGATTTAAACACAAATTTACATATGGGGCATAGCTTTATTGATAGTATGCAATATCTTATTAATATTACGCAAGATGAAAGTATTAAAAATGAATTAAAGGCGTTTTTACAAACTGCAAAAAGCTATGCGTATTTCCATGAAAATGAGTTTTTACAAAAAAGGGATTTCGTGCATATAAGGGGAGAAGACAATCTCTTTTACTATGTGCCGGTAAAATCAGTCATTTATCGTGTTAGAAAAGAAGATTCTCTAAGTGATATTTTAAGCGTTATTGCTAGCACTCAATTAATTAGTGCTAAGCTTACTATAAGCCTTAAAGCCACAGAAATGAGTGAATCTTTAGGTTTTGTGCTAGAACATATAAAAACATTGCAGCTAAAAAATATCGCTATTGAGTATCAAAGCCTAGAGCAGTTTATTGAGAGTGCAGGGGAGTATGAGCTTATCCGCTATCTTGAATCGCCGGATAATGAAAATCTTGTATATAAAGAGCTAATAGGGCAGGGCAGGGCGAAAGGAAAGTTAATCGCATATCATAAGCCCTATGCGAATGGATATTTTGAGCTTTTATACTATCATACAGAGCGTGCCGCAAGTATTGCATTCCATAGATATGGGAATCTTGGTAGAAGAGCATTGCAAGGTAATAAATAGATTCTATATATAAGGGAAAAAGATGAGTGAAAAAATGCAGTTAAAAGCAGGAGATACAGCCCCATTATTTAGCTTACCAAATGAAGATAATGTGGTGATTGCTTTAGAGGATTTGCTAGATTATACAATCATTTTATATTTTTATCCAAAGGATAATACGAGTGGCTGCACCACAGAGGCACAAGAGTTTAGCGCATTGCAAGAATCTTTTGAAAAGCATAATGCCATTATTATAGGCATTAGCCCAGATAAACCCGCAACACATAAAAAGTTTATACAAAGCAAGGATTTAAATGTCGTGCTTTTAAGCGATAGTGATAAAAGTGTAGCGATGAAATATCATGCCTATGGTAAGAAGATAATGTATGGTAAAGAAGTGCAGGGGATCTATCGTAGCACTTTTATCATACAAAAAGGAAAAATTATAGAATCTTTTTATAATGTCAAAGCAAAAGGACACGCACAAACAATCCTTACATACCTTACAAATTTAGATAAAAATAAATAGATTCTGTATTTGTTACCATTTTTCTATCTTTTATGTGTAATGAATTTAAATTGAAAGAGAATATAAAGACATAAGATTTTAATAGCACTGAAGAGATAATATTCAAAGCCCTTTAAGCTTTTAAGTATATAGCAATTAAGGGCTTTATGCGACAAATTAAGCTATATGCTATTTAAGGCGATATAAAGCTATCTTAGGTTTTGACAAAAATAACTTTATTTACTCTAGTGCTAATGTTTTTAATACACTAAGATTGCTGTTGTGCTTGTTGCTGACTTTGTTTTAGCATATTGAGTTCATTTATCACATTCATAATAGCAATGAGTGCTAAATGATAGCTTAGTGGTCCAAAGCCAGAGATAATGCCCACACTCACCGCACCAGTTACACTTACTCTGCGTTCAGGCTCTCTTGCATGGATATTGCTTAAATGTGCTTCAATCACAGGCACACCAGATGCTACGATTGCATCGGCTACGCAAATAGAAGTGTGCGTTAAACCACCCGGATTCATAATCACGCCATCATATTCACCACCAACGCATTCTTGCAATTTATCAATTATCTCCCCTTCAAAATTGCTTTGAAAAAACTCAAGCTCTAAAGACTCACCATTTGCACCCTTTTGTGTCGCAGCAAACGCACTCATATTATTATGGATTTGTTCTAGCGTCATAGTCCCATATAGTCTTGGGTCTCTGTGTCCTAACATGTTTAGATTTGGTCCTTGAATGACTAATATTTTCATGTATGCTCCTTATTACAAAGTAAAGGCAAGATTCTATCAAAATTTAAAGGGCTTTTATTAAACAAAAAGATTTATCAAAAATATAATTTTCAAGGTTATAATGTAGTCTTGTTATGAATAAATATTGAACTTTAAGGATAGCATAATGTCTGCAATAAGCTCTTTCACACAGGCAATACTAAATATTTTCTATCAATTAACGACAATCCCGCATGGTAGCTTTAATACAAACGAGATGGCAGCATTTTTAGAATCTTTTGCCAAATCAAATGGCTATGCAATAAAAAAAGATTCTGTTGGCAATATACTTGCATATAAAGAAAATACAGAATCTAGAGTATGTTTTCAATGTCATTATGATATGGTGTGCGTTGGACTTGCAGCACAAAATCTAGCGTTAAATCTTTTGCAAACAAAGAGAAGATACAACAATATCGAGCAAACTTGGCTAAAAGCTCAAGATTCTAGTCTTGGTGCTGATAATGGCATGGGTATGGCGATTATGATGTATTTCATGCAGCAGGGTATTCACGCAGAGTTTCTTTTCACAAATGATGAAGAGGTAGGCATGATAGGGGCAAAAGGGCTAGAGATTCCTATTCAATCTAAGATATTGCTTAATCTTGATTCTGAAGTCTTAGGTGAGATTACTATAAGCTGTGCGGGCGGCTTTGACCTAAATTATCAAAGTGAATTTATCACACAAGAGATTCCGCTAAATTATCATTATTATGTCCTATCTTCAAGGAATTTTGCCGGTGGTCATAGTGGATTAGATATTAATAATCCTTTGCCAAACTATCAAAATGCAATCCTGCAAAGCACATATTTTTTAAATACAGCCTTAAATGAGAGTGAAAAGGATTCCTTATATGTGATTAACTGGAAAGGTGGTGAGAAACGCAACTCAATCCCTATGCACTCAAAGCTAATCATCGCAAGTAAGCAAAAACTAAGTATAGAATCAAATGAATTTTTTGTATTTGAAGAGCTAAAAGAAGAGCATAATGAAATGCTTGATAAAACAAATGAAGTCTTTTTACAAACGCCAAATGGCATAGAGTTTAAGATTCTATACAATCTACTTTTAAGTTTAAATATAGGTGTGCTTGATAGTATAGAAAATGCGGTGCAAAACTCTCGTAGTCTCTCACATATCTCATTTGCAAATGGGAATCTATCTCTTGCTTTCATGGGTCGTGCTAATACAAATGATTTATTGCAAGATAACTTAACTCAACTAAAAAAGATTCTAGAAAAAGAGCAGCCAAAGCAAAAAAAAGAGAGTCTGCAAATAAAAATGAGTGAATATTATGCCCCATGGGAAAAGCAGGATAAAAGCATAGCATCTAGTAGCATAAATAAAACTTTATGTGAAACAGAAGAGATGAAAGATTCATGCAGTCTAAAAGAGATTCTAAAAGCAATGTGTATGAGTATGCAAAAACACACAGAGCCATTCAACATAACGCCAAAAATAGTAGAGTTACACGCAGGGCTTGAGTGTGGAATCTTACTCAAAAGATTTAAAGATTTGGGGCTATCTGATATCATTGCCTTAAGCATTGGTCCATCAATCAACGCACCACATTCTATCAATGAAGAAGTATGGATTGAGAGTGCTGGGGTTATAGTAGCGATCTTGCAAGATTTTATGGAAACGATATAAGTATAATTGATAAAAATGGAGAGAATTTACACATTCTTAAAAGCCATTTGTTAGCAAACCATTCTCTACAAGATAAGGCTGCATAGCATGTTTAAAGTTTAGAATCCTTTGTGTGAAGTCCGTAGTATCAAATGTATCTAAATGTATGATATTAATGCCTGTATATTCATAAATAAACTTATCAACATTCAAGTCAATAACACCATTCATAACAAGGCAGAGAATCTCTATATCACGCTGTTTCAAGGTATTAATGCTCAATATAATATGATTTATTGCCCCAAGATAATATTTACCAACTAAAATCGTTGGTCGCTTGTAGCTTTGCATATAATCTAACATACAGCTATACTCATCAAGCGGGGAAAATAAGCCACCTGCAAGCTCAATTACCACATTATCCCTTGTTGGTAATGCAATATCTAAGCCCTTATATTGCACATTCTCATGTAATTTAGCAATATGTGGTGAAGCCGGTGTTTTAAGACAAATACCCTCACCCAAAACTTCTGTATTAGGGCTAAAACGCTGCACGACTTCACAATCTCTTGGTGTGCCCGCTTGTATAAGCTTAAAATATGCGTAGTTAAAACTCGCACAAAAAGCAGCACTCACATGTGTTTTACCAACATCAGTATGTATTCCGCTTATATAAATTTGCATACTATCCCTTTAACTTTGAAGTATTCTCACATGGGAGTGTAGCAAATATTCTCTAAATCATATAAACAGATTGCCATGTCTAAGCATAAAATGTAAAAAACCTTTATATATTAAGAATAGATCGCGATTTTTAAGCATACACTACTTACATATAAAAAGTCCTTATTTCAATTGAAATTGCGATTACAACACATCATATTGCTGTCCTACACACCCCACATAAATTTTGGCATAAAAATGCTTTGTGCTTTTGTCGCTATGCTATCTGTAAGTTTATCAAGCAATACTTCCATTTTATCTTTTTTTAGCCATACAATCTCTTCTACTCCACTTAGATTCTGTAATATTTTTTCTACTTCACTCATACTATTTACACCATCTATTAAACCAAGTTTTAGGGCATTACTTGCACTAAAGATCTTGCCTTCAGCAAAATCTAGATGATTTTTAGCCTTCAGTCTTTCACCCCTTGCGGCGATCACATCACTATAAAACATTTTGTATTGCTCTTGTGTGAGATTGTTTATAAACTCTTTTTCTGTGTTTTTCCATTTACGCGTGATTGAGCCTATCTCTTTATATTCACCAGCACTAACCCCTTGCATTTTTATGCCTATTTTATCCATTGCTTCTTCAAAGTTTGGCGCACTAAAGATGACACCGATAGACCCCACTAATGCACCACGATTTGCATAAATGCTATGTGCATACATTCCTGCATAATAGCTACCACTTGCCATAAGCGATTGCGTATAAGCAACAACGGGTATTTTTTCATTCAGCTCTTTTATCATATCTGCTATTTCAATACTCGCTCCCACAGCCCCACCCGGTGAATCTATAAGCAGTAAAACCCCTTTAATATCATCATTTTTCTTAATAGCTTCTATTTGTGCGGCAAAGCTTTCACTCTCATAAATAGGGAAGTTTAGATAAAGTTTTGCTAGATTTGGTTTAGATTCTATCTCTTCATCACTTGCAAGAGTGGCTAAAAAAAGCACAATAAGAAGTAATACCACAACCTTAAAATAAGTATTAATAAAATCAAAAATACCCTTAATGCCCTTCCATAACACATGAAATATTTGCATAATAATCCTTTGCGTAAATATAGGGCTAGTATTATACTCTATTTTCAATAATGGCTTTGTTGGGTGCTACTTGAAGTATTTGTGTATAATTGCAAAAAGTAGATATGCAAGGAATAGTATGCAGGTTTATACAAATCTTAGTAAGATATATCGCGTATGGATAAGCCTTTTTATCGGCGTGATTGTAGGGAGTATTGGGAGTGTTGTGAGGATTGGCTGGGAGGTGCTATTCCCCCTATCTTTACAAATGCCCTTAGATTCTAACGCAGAGTATATATTGCAGTTATTATGTATTGATTTGAATCTACTTAGTTTGAAATATGTGTTTAGTGATGGCTACGAGTGGAGTGTAGTCTATCTTGTATGGCAGTTTTTATTTTCGATTTTTTTTAGTTTGTTTTATATTTTATTTGCGGAATTTTGGCAAAAGCTAAAATTTGCACATGGAATCTTTTATGGCATTATGTTGTGGCTATGTGTGTATGTTTTATTTCTGCCTTTGTGCGGATTTGTAAGAGTAGATTCTATGTTTAGCTATTATGTATGCAGCTTTATAGAATCTTTACTTTGGATATGGATTATCGAGCTTACAAGAAGGGATTTGCGTAATAGAATCACACACGAAAGAGATCCATTCTAGTGGCTAAATGGGGGGGGGGGGGTGTTTGCGCGGGAATAGCGATGGGATTTATCGTAGCGATTTCTGCACAAGCACTGCAGCGATAGGTGTAGAAAGGCGTTTGCGTATTGCATGAATTGCAACTATAAGTAAAGCTAATATCTGCCTTTATATGTGAGTATAATAATAAAAGTTGCAATACTTCAAGCGTAAAATCTTCACTTTTTTGGTATCCACTCACAAAGCCTTTTGCATGATAAATTGCCATTAAATCACTTCTATTCGCAATAAAATCAAAAGGCACTTCATGTTTTTGAAAATGCCATAAAATATCAATATAGGGCATAATATCTTGTAATAATAGAATCTTTTGCCAAAATAGCCCGACATTATAAAGCCGAAAATGCCGCAGGATAATATTTCTTAGCGTAGGGTCTTTTTCATAAAACATGAGTAGCTTTTCTTGCTGGTCTGCTAGAGAAATATGATGACTACTGCATAGCTGCATAACTTTTAGATAATTTTTAGTATGCCATATTTTTTTCATGGAGAATTTAGAATCAGCATTTGCGCTCACAATCTCTTCTAAGCTATTTAATGCTTCTATGGCTTCATCATAATGTTTTAGATTCTCACAGGTTCGCATATAGTATTCAAGAATACGGATATTATGCGGATAATAACGCAAAATTTCCAAAAAGATATTTTTACTTCTCTCCAAAAAACCAGCCCTATAATAACTATCACCGAGTAACTCTAGAATCTCTAGCTTTTCGTGCATCTCAAGTGGCTTTTCACTCAAGGTTTTATAAATGGCAATAGCTTGTTCATAATCCCCTGCTTTTGCGTAAGTCTGTGCGATTAATATGAGTGTTTGCGTAGCATTTTTAGCATGAGCGATAAACTCATCGATATTTTGCTGCAAACCAATACTATCAAACTGCTTACCTAAATTATCGATTAAATCTTGCTTTCGCTTATGCGCTCTAGTCCGCTTTAAAGAATCTAAAAAAAATACAAATGCTACCATAAATAGCAACGCAAGTATGCCAAATATCGGGTTTCTATACGCATTTAATATTTCAATCATGTTATGCCTTATTGGAATCTAATTTTTGTATTATAGCTTAGAATGTTTTTAAGATGGTGTTTGTGTGTTTAGAAAACTAGATGCTCAAACATTCAGGTGGATTATCGGGGTAATTTAGAGGGCAATAGTTTAGTTTTAAGTTTGCAGTTTTTCTTATTTTGTATAGCCTGAGAGAGATTGCTGTTAATAGATCCTATATAGTTTTATGTGCTTGTATATAGATTTCTTCACTATCTTTGTATGTTAGAAAGTTGTTTTATTTAAGATAAATTTGATTAGATTATGATGAGAGTTTGTATTCTTTGCCTACTTTTATTTGAAGATTAGAAATAAATAATTTTATTAAAACCCAGCTCATATTGCTTATATTCTTTAAAATCTTTTATAAGACGAGACATTATGGTATTGTTTATTTGAAAAGATTGTTGAGCATAAACAATTCTACTCACCAAATGCTTCTTTATAGTTCTGTGCCTCTCTTTGCAGAAGCTTTAAAAGATTTATATCGCCTTTGTATTTTGTCTGCAAAATTGAACGCATTGTAGGAATATCATCACAACCTTGTGCCATTTTTTCAAGTTCGCTTATCCGTTGTTCATCATAAGGCTCTTCTCCACCTATATGAATACATTCACAGCTTTTATTGATAAAGTCATTAACTTCTTTGTTTTGCGTATAAGGAATTTGAATATATCCATAGCTTGCTTTTACTCCATCTTTTTCTTGCTTAAATCTTGTAAAACTTGCTGTATGGGAGCATTTGGCATATACTTTACAAAACTATCTAAGGCATCTTTATATATTTGACTATCTTTCATCTTAGCTTCTATAAAGTCGAAATTCTCTTGGAATTTCTTTAAAGTGAGATTTTTTGTTTGTATCATTTTAAATCCTTTTTTTGTGGTATAATTCGAGTATCTTTAAGCCTTGCTATATGTTTTAACTCAATACTACTAGAGGACATGTAGCTAAACACGCTCTCATAGGGTAGATTGTGAGAGAGAGGTGGGGCTCAAGGGTTTTCTTGCATATATACAATTTTAATCTTATCGCTCATTAACATTTCTTTTAATCGATTTTCTTTTTTGTCAAAGTAGTATGTCTTAAAATCTATATTTCCAACAGAATCTATCCCTATTCCAAACAGATTTATTAGCTTTTTATCATTATCAAAAAATGGCTTATAGAAATACACACTAGGGCTACTTTGTCCTTCTCGTGCTTGTTCTACGATAAATAAAGGGTCTTTAAAGGTTTTAAAGAAGCCACCTTTTATATTGTCTCTGTTTGTATTGTAAGTGTTCTCTCTAAAATGTTTCCACGCATAAGAGATAGACACTTTTACATCTTTATATGGCGTTTTAATAAAGCCTATATTACCTTTAACCATTTCAAATTGCCCCTTAAACTCATCAAAGTTTCTAAACTCTGCTTGCGGCATTGTCTCTACTTTTTACCATTTTGCAAGGCAGATTCTATGGCTTTTGCTAACTCTTTGTTAAATATTTCATTACTCAAGCTATTTATTTCCTTTTTGCCTTTTAAAAAATCTCTAGGATTAAACTTTTGCATTATTTTAGCAAACATAGCTGGATTATTCTCACTCAAAGATTTGTAGTCTTGTTGTATGCTTTTAATAGCTAGTGTAGCGTATCTTTGTGCGGATTTATTCTTATAAATCTTGCTTACCGCCTTGCTTCCTATCGCTCCACCTAGCAATCCCAACGCAAATTTTTCAGGGCTAAAGGTGAGATTCCCATTCTCATCAGTCTCAATTCCTGCTGCACTGCCACTTAAGACTCCAGCTCCTAAATGTTGCGGATTAGCATACATGATATTAGGGCTGTTTTCATTAAAATATTTATGTGTAGATTCTTTATTCTTTGGTTTAGTCTTTGTAATATTGCCTTTTGTATCTGTATAGCTTCCTTTATTGTCAATATGCTTTATTTGGTTAGGATTAAATATAGCTATGGTATCACTTATTTCTTTACTTCTGCCATATCTCTCATCACGCACATTCTTATAAATAACACTATCAAATGGCTTTCCACTCTCTTTAGCTTCATCTAGTGCTTTTCTTATAGCTAAATCAAAATATTGTTCCCCTTTATAAATCTTATCTGCTAATTCACTTCTATCTACAAAGTCTTTACCTTGAAAGTCTATGACTAAAGGATTTTTAGCATTTAAGAATACTTTATAGATTCCATTATCACTATTTGGTAATTCTTTTGTATAGCTTAGGGCAACATTATGAGAGCTAGAGAAAAATCTAGCAGGATAGTTTGTTCCTGTATCATCTGTATGTTTTGGGGTGAGTATTTCTTTATTGCCTATGCTTTCTCTTGTGCCATGATAAAACACTTTAGGTATTCCATTTTCATCTTTTGTTAAAGGACTAGAATCTTTATGCCACTCTAGTAAATCTTTTGCCTTTTTCTCATCGTAATTAAACTTTTGCATAGTAGATTCTAGTGTTTGTTGTGGTATAATGTTGTTGTCGGTTGCGTTAAAAGTCTGTAACGCATTAAGGCTTTCATCAGCAGAAATAGTTTTGTTAGCACCGATTTTTTCTAATATATCCGCATGTAAATTTTTAGCTTCATAACTTGTTATTACCCATTGATTATCGCCTTTATTATGCCAACCTTTACTTAATCCTACTAAAAATACTTTGTTATCTTTTTGTAAGTAAAGCGTATTTACGCCATTTTCGGTAAGCAATTTGCCATTTTGTATAATCTCATTTATACCATTTATAAGTTTTTGTTCTTCTGTATTTCCGCTAAAACTTGAAAACTCATCGCCATGCTTCTCAATAATCTTAACAAGTCCATAGCCTTTTGCATGTTGTCCGCTGCCTTCAACTTCTCCCCAAACTAAATCAATATCCCCTAATTCTTTACGATGAAATGCCCCTGCGACTTGTCCTTTATACTCACCTTTAGCTCCGCTTTCTTTATGTGCTTGTGCTTCATTTATGAGTTTTTGTATAGCAGATTCCCCACTATGATAATGCTCGGCATAATTTGTGCCAAATTCTTTTATGGGTTTAATGTTGAGTGCATTCTCTATTGCTTCACGCATAAGAGTATCAAAGCCATTAAAGTCATCATCTTGGTTATTTAGACTTCTTTGCTTTAGAATAGAGAAATGTTCTCTTGTGTTAAATTCTCTACCATCATAGCTAAATGTATGATTTTCCGGTATATAGACTTCTTGTGTGGTAGCTAGTTTATCTTTTCTTTGTTTGATTAGATTTCTTGTCTTTTCTATCTCATTTGCAAAAAAGCTAAGATTAGTTTGTAGTTTATCCATTTGCTTTTGTGCTTGTTTGCTTGATAAATCTTTCTTTTCTAGCTCATTTATTTGTGTTTTAATGGATTCTAGTTTTTCTAATGCGTTTTGCTTTTCTTTCTCAAATATGCCTATTTCTTTGTGCAGCTTTTCTTTTGCTTTCTTTTCTTGTGTGATTAGTTTTTGTGTTTCTTTGCGTTTAGATTCTATATCTTTGTGTTGTTGTAGTAATTCTTTTGTCTCTGCTACACTTTTGCCGCTTTTTCTTGCTTGTTTAACTATTTCTTGTGGGGTTTGTGGTATAATGTCCTTTGAGTTTAAAGGGAGACTCGCCCCTTTAGTAGAATCGTTAGCGGGTGCTGTCTTAGCGGTTTTCTCTATATTATCATCAAACGCAGTTACTATCCACTTATTTTCCCCTTGTTTATTAAATCCTTTATTTATACCAACTTTAAATCCGTTATATTCTATTGTTATAGGCTTCATCTCTGCCTTGTCGCTTTACTACTTCCCCATCTTGTATAATCTTATCTAGCTCTTTTGCTATGTCCTCAAACTCATCGCCGTGCTTCTCAATAATCTTAGCAAGTCCATAGCCCTTTGTATTTTTACCTTTTCCTTTAACTTGTCCCCAAACTAAATTAATATCGCCTAATTCTTTACGATAAAATGCCCCTGCCACTTGTCCTTCTTTTTCTGCCATAAGCTTTTGAATAGCTTCTTGTCCTTTTCTGTAAAACTCCGCATAGTTTTTTCCAAACTCTGCTATTGGTGTTATATCTAAAAGTGCTTCTATTTGCTCTCTGTGATATTCTAATTCTCCAAGTCTTTTTTTGAATGTTTTGTCTTTAACTGCATAGTCATATCCCATTTTCTTTCCAATACCCCCAATCATATTAACAGGATAAAGATTTAATGCTTTTTCTATACTTGAACTAGCGGCATCTTCAAAAAAACTTTCTACATCACCAAATCTTTCTTTAAATACTTCAGGTTTTCTCGTATAATTATCCAAAACGCCCATAAGCCATTTATCAACTTTAGGATATTTTTCCCTTAAGCCTCTTGGTATTTGTAAGTAGTCTATCTCTATGTTTAAAACATCAGCTTGTCTCACTTTCGTAACATATTCATTTTTATTAAAAGTGTTACTTGAGACATCTCGTATTCCTTTGCCCTCTCTTAAATCCTGCTTTATTTCATTGAATCTTTTTAGCGCATCTTCTTCTGTGTGATACCATGTGCCAACACCATTTAAAAAATATTGTCTCTCACCTCTATCAAATATCTCGGCTAATTCATCATATAGACTTTGCCTTTCTGCTTGAAGATTTTCAATTTGCTTAATATCATCAGGGTGGTGTGGCATATTAGCTAGTGTTTCGATTTGTGTTTTCTCTTTTGGCTTATCTATGCTTTTGTGATTGTGTGAATGGATAGTCATCAAGCAATTTAGTTTGTATTTTTTCTATTGCTTCAAGTGCTTCATCACAAGCTTTAAAATCATCAATAATGTCTAAAGCAGCACGATTGAGAGAGTTTTTGACTTGTTCTGTTGCAGCTACATAATCATCATATTTGATTGATACATTATCTCTAACTTCATTAAGGTGTTTAAGTGCTGCATAAACTTCTTCTCCATTATCGCTGTATTCAAGTTTTGCATGTTTCATAAACCATAGGTCGTCTTTAAGGTCATATTGATATAAGAAATCATCTATTAGATTTGTGTATTCTTTTGCCTGTGTTAAAGATTCATTACTGCTTTTTTCACCACTTGCCCTTGTTGTTTCTTTTTGTGTTACAGGTTCTTGTGTGCTTTTAGATTCTTTGCTTAACTCTTTTTGTGTTGGCATATCTCTTTGCTGAAATAATTCTTGTAAGTCTTTATTTGCCTTGTTGAGAAGTTCTGCCTCTTTTTCTGTGGCTTGTTTAAACAGACTTTTTACTTCTTTTTCTATTTTCTTATCAGTAAATCTTATGTTTAGTTTTTCTAAAAATTCTTTAGGTTTTTTACTATTTGGGTGAGGGGTAAGTATATGATATTTTCCCATTGTGTCATTATTTATATATCTTTGAAATATATCTGCTTTAATATCATTTAACACATCATCATAATCGCCATAAAGCCTTAATCCACTCGCTAAATTTTGTATGTTCTTAAAGTCAATATCATAGTAAGCTTTTTTGCTTAATGTATCTAATTCATTTGCAAAATCACTCCATATCCAAAAAAGAGTATCAGCAGTATCATCGAGTGTATTATTAATTTGTTCTTTTGGTGCTGTTTGTGGTATAATCTCACTAACATTTTCTAAGGGCGTAAGAGAAGTGTCGCTCTTTTGTTTAGACTTAGTTAAATGGTCGGCTAAATCTCCATTCGGCACTTGGGCTAAAGGTTTAGTTGATTCTAAACTCTCTAATTCCAAAGTATAAATTCGCCTTGAATCTTTATCTAAACTTTCTTTAACTAAAATCTTTGCATTAGCATTATCATTTACTTGTGAAATAAAAGTGTGTATTTGTATTGCAGGGTCGCCATTCTTTAAATCTTTTGTTGTTGCTTTTTTTGTGGCATTCTTATAAAGGTTTTCTATATCTGCACTAGCTTTAAAATGTTGTTGCAAACTAAAGCCATTTTCTATACTTTTATTAACTGCCTTATCGCTTCCCATTTTCTTAATACTTGTTTTTGACACTTGGGCTGTAATGCCGCTTGATATATTTGTAATGTCTTTATTGAGAATTGGGGTAAGAATAGCGGATAAATTATTTCTTAAGCTTTGTAATTCTTGCAAAGGCTTAGAATCTAACACATTCCTAAACCTATCCACTTCCACTGCTTTATTTTCACTAGGCTTATTATATGGTAATAGCTTTATCTCTTTTGTAGTGTTTTTAAACTCCTGCATAGAATCTAAAAAGTCATTAGTCTTAGCATTAATATCTCTTAAATGTGCTTTTAGGTTAGCATTAGCTTTATATGGCAGTGCTTTTATCTCATTACTTAAAGGTTTAAAGTCTAGCTGTGCTAAAGGCTTATTTAATGCTTTTGTAGTATTTAGAAACTCTTTATAAAGATTATGAAATATAAAATTCTTTATAGCTTGAGAAGTTAAAGGCAGTGTTAGATATGCCTTGCTCGTTTTGTCTTAAGTAGAGATGTAGGCCCTCGCAAGTCTATCACTTACTAATAAATCTTTATTTGCTTTTATGTCTTATGTGGTATTGAATAAGCTAATACTTTACTTGTATTATTAAATTTATTTGTTTGATATGTGGTATTTGTTGTATTTATATTATTTATTTCATGCATAACATTAAACATTAATATCATTAATATTGCTATCATATGTAAAGTTGTCAAATAAGCTAATTTCATTGTTTACTTGTTTATTTTGTTATTAGCTTTAGCTTTATTGTTAAACCTTATTTATGCTATTTTCAAAGCCTATTATAATCCTTTTTATATCGTGTAATATTGTATATTACATGTTTATCATTCCTTATAAAATAGTGTTTATTATTTTTACCTTATCAAAGTATGTTTAGAAGTGTTTGCATGTAAGGTTATTATTGTTTTGCATGTATGCCACACTAAGAGCCAAACATATAAGGCATAAGACAATCAAAGCATACATAAATACTAGCATACGCATTACATATATAATAACATTAATGCTTACGCGTGTTTTCACAAACACCAATGAATCTTTTGCAAAATACAAAGTATGTGTCCCTATTATATAAGACTTTTATGTGTTGGTGTGTTTTGTATTTGTGATTAAGTGTGTTTTTGTGTGTTAAAAAAGTTAAAGTATGTAGAAATGATACAAGCAAATAAATCAAATAACACACCTAGCTAATAGTAAAGATTTAATTTTTAAACCTACTGATAACGACGAAACATTAAGGTTTTAGTTGTGTATGCTTTGATTGGTTTATGCGTGTTTGGCTTTACTTAGTGTTTTATGCGTTTTATTTATCGCGACATTGATTTGATTTCATGGATTTATGATGTGTGGTTTCAAAAATTTTATACTTGAAGTACAGTATAGAAAAGCTACAGAATCTGGATTGCAAAATAACTTAAAAATAAATATGTTTTGCTTTCACCATAAAGGCTCAATATAATAAGAAACCAATTTGAGTTTCTAGTGTTTATCATGTTAATGGCAACAAGTCTAGACACAACGATATTTAATCAGCAACTTTAACAATACTATTTTTATTCACACATGAATGTATAGGAAAATAAGATACACAAAGTTTTAAACAATGTTTCTATTGGTAATCTTTAGCAAACTTTTTTAAAAACATCTTATTATCATAATCATCTGTAAATGCTCATAGATTAGAATCTCTCGCATGAAAAAGGAAGTCGTTATATTAGTCTTATTGTCTTGCCATGCCTTGCACGCAGACTACACGGGGCATTTACCCAGCTCTATTGTGTTGCAAAATGGGGAGAACGCAAGTCATAATCTCACCGCAACATGTGGGAATCAATACTGCTATGTTGGTTTGCCAAGCGCGTTTAATCCAAATGCCTATGATTTTTCCTATTCTACCAATAACGGCACCTCAAGCCTTACCATAAATGCCGCTATGCCACAAGGCACAACGCAAACTCTGTCTATTTTCTATGTTGGGAATCTTAGTGTAGGGAGTAACTCAAAACTTAGTTTAAATGACTTTCATACCCTATCAATACAAAAAGGTTTAACCTTAGGGGCTAATGCGACTTTAGAACTTACACTGCAAAAAGGCAAAAAAATTAATGCAAGCGAGTTTGGTCCATCATCAAAAGTTATATTTTCACGCAATGCTGATTTGACTTTACATAGTGGTGCTTTATTGAATGCAACCAATATGGACTTTTTTATCATAGATTCTAAAACCACTATCCATAGTGGTGCGACTTTGAAAGTGGAATCTAGCACAATAAGAATACAGAATGTGGTAAAAAATAGTGGCACATTAGAGCTAAATGGAGTTGTATGGAATGTTGGACAAAGCACAAACGGCATAGACCTTGCAACTTCACGCTTTAGTAATACTGAAGGCAATGTAAAAGTTAATGGAGATTTTAATAATGGTGGTAAGCCAACAGCAGACACGATAGCTGGTAGCTTTTGGCAGAATGACGCGCCAAGCCCTGGTGGCGGGGATCTCATCAATTATGGTGGCACTATACACATTACAGGAAAGCTTATAAATCAGCAAGGGGTAGAGGGAAGTAGGACACAAAATTCTAGTGTGCAAATCTATGGCGGAAAGATTAAGGTTGATGGTGGCATGACAAATGATGCAAATAGCACATTAATCTTTGGTGCATATAAGGGACAAATGGGGCAGCTAGAAGGCAATCTTACAAATAATGGTAAAGTAGTCGTTGATACTGCCGGTGTGGCTATGGGCAGCCATAGTCTTATTACAGGGCAAGTAAGTGGCGATACGAAGTTTGATATTATCTTTAGGGGTGGGGCAAATGAATTTATCGGTGCAAATGTTGTAAATGGTGCTTTAGAAATCAAGGCAGATTCCGCAAAGATACAAGATTTTCAGCACACGCTTACAGATAATGAAAAAAGCATGATAAACGCACTTGATAAGCAGATGAATGGAATCTATACCTATGGTGGCAGCTCTCTTTTAAGAAATGTCGCTAGAGATTCTGTAAATGGCGTGGCAAACTCATTTATTAATGCACCTTTAGCGATTTTAGATTCTATGCAAACTCATGGTGCAGATTTTTCTCATACACAAGGCTTTAGTATAGGGGCATTTGGTGGCGGTATTATGAGTGAGAGTATGGGCGGTGTGATGAGTGGCGTTAAGGCTAGTTATAACACAAGTTTATACTCCCATTTACTTGCAACACATTTTGCCTATGGATATGGCTCGATGAATCAGCATTTTGAAACTTATAAGGGCACATTTCAAAGCCATGCATTAAGTTTTTCTCTCATGGATAGAATCTTATTAGAAAAAATCAATATCGATATAGGCTTGCATGGGACATTTGGCTTTTTTGCAACAAGAGATATGTTGCAGTTTTCTAGCACAAACACAGCTTTTAATAGCGATTTTAACGCGTATAATCTCAACGCAAATGTAAATATAAGCTATCCATTTATTTTTCAAAGCTTCTCCATAGCCCCAGTTGCAGGGCTTAGACAAAGCATAATCACACAAAGCCCATATCAAAATAACAAAGCTCTAGAGATACAGAGTAATGGCTATACAAACCATATCACAAGCATGATTTTAGGGCTAAATCTAGCATATAATCTCAATCAAGTAAGCACATTTTTTATAAACTTAGCATACGAACCGATACTCTATCATGCACAAAAAAGCACAAGTGTTATATTAAATCAGCAAAATCTCACCTTTGACACACTATCATCACTTCATACATTTAACATGCAAATGGGTGCAAACTGGCAGATAAATAGCAATATGAAAACAAGTCTTAATGCTTTTTATAAGGCAGATATGAGTAGTAGTCATATCTTTGGTGTGCAAGCAAACTTTGGATATGAGTTTTAACTTTGCCTTTAGACTTTATTATTATTGTGTGAGATTGCTATCTGCTACTAAGCTAACCATTAAGCTACAGGGTTAAACACTTGCAATAATTGTAGGTATCATTTTAACTCATGCTACAATCATAATAGAATCTAAAAATCCATATTTACACTAAACCAATATCTTCTGCCTTCGGCAATGTAGTTATACATATTACCAACTAGTGCATTGCCGGTGTAGTTATTTCCGCCACCACCGCTAGTCTCCCAACCATATTGTCTATAATCTGCGAAGTTTTTATCTAAAAGGTTATAGATAGCAAAATTTACTTTAAATTTCTCATTAATTCTATAAGTAGCCCCTAAATGTAAAAGCATAAAAGGTTTATAATATGCCCCTAGCACTTGCTGTTGTGCTGCATCTGTGCCCGGTCTCAAACCTCTAAAGCGATTACCTTGCACTTCACTCCGTAAATATACATGTAAATCTTCCCATGTATAGCCAAGCTTTGCGTTAAATCTATGGTCTAGCGTGTCTGTGAGTGGTGCACCTTTGAGATTGCCTGTTAGTTGCTCACTGCTTGTAAAAGTATAACTCACATCAAAATTCACCCCATAAAGTGGCTTTATCCCCGCATAGAGTTCTACACCTTGTATATAGGATTTATCGACATTGATCGCACGAGAGCAACCTCTAGTGAATTCCGCACTACCACATATACTTGCATTTGCTTGACTAGCTAAAGTCTCCGAGCTAATCTTATCCCAAAAGAGACTATAAAAATAGGTGATTCCAGATTCAAAATAGTCATTATCTGTAAGAGCGGTTAGCTCAAAGCTTAAACTTGTTTCAGGTTTTAGGTTTGGATTCCCTAAAAATGCGAGTTGCCCTTGTGCGCCAAAACCATATTGTCCATCTATGAGCTGATTAAGATATGGTGCTTTATACCCCATACTTACGCCACCTTTAAGCGTTAGCCAATCAGGGATTGCCTCATAAACCAAATATGCCTTTGGCGAAGTGTTAAAACCAAAGCGTGAGTTATAATCTTCCCTTAGCCCTAAAGTAAAACGAAATCCATCAAAGGCTTCCCATTCATTTTCTGCAAAAAGGGCGAGAGTGTGCTGTGAAAACTGACTAGGCTTTGCTACCATATCCTGCATCCATGAAAACCAGTATTGCGCCCCAACGCTTAGATAGTTTTCATAAGGCAGGTCGATAAAGCCTTTTGATTCTAGAATCACATCTTTACCAGCTATTTGTCGTGGATTATTGGGCTTTGTATTTGTCATGCGTCCATCGTTATTACTTTGATTAAACTGCAAAGAATTTTCTATACTCCATGTGCCATAGTTGCCTTTATGTGCGATGATATTGTTGTTTCTACTTACAATATAGGCGTTCGCTGTGCTTGTGTGTTGCCCTAACTGCTCTTTGCTATTATCATACCATTGACTCGCATAACTTGTATCAAAATAAATATGATTATTAGAATCTAGATTCCATAAAAGTCTGCCACCAATATCATAGATATGTGCCATAGTGGGATTACCGATAAAGCCTGCGCTATCGGTTACTATATCGCCTACATTTGGGAATGTTGGTGAGCCTGCGCTATTATTCGGCTTATTTTGTGTAATTGTATATTGATATTTTACATCGGAGGGTTCTCTAAAGTAGTAACGAGCCCTTAGCTGCAGCCCAAGTTTATCCTTAATAATAGGTGCGACACCAAAGAGATTTAGCATGTAGCCAGAGCCATATTGTCTGTCTTCATTTTGCGTTGTTTCTAGCCCGATATTCACAGCGTATTTATCAAAACTCTTTTTTGTAATGATATTAATCACACCGCCAATCGCATCACTCCCATAAAGCGTACTCATAGGACCACGGATAACCTCAATCCTCTCAATCGCACTCAAAGGTGGCATAAAGCTCGTATCAGCCTGACTCCAACCCGCATTTGTCGTATTAATATCCCCTGCGACACTTGTGCGTTTGCCATCGATTAGAATCAAAGTATAGTTTGCTGGCATACCGCGGATAGAAATCTTTAATCCACCTGTTTTTCCTAACTCTGTATTGACATCAATGCCCGGAATATCAGCAATAGCTTCCGCTAAATCCCTATGAGGCTTATTCTCTAACTCTTCTCTGCTAATCACGGTGATAGAAGCGGGAGCATCTTTTAGTAGTTGTTCTGTGCCACGAGCAGTCGTTACGACTTGTTGTAGTTTATAGTTTTTTGCTTCTGTGTTTGTGGTTGATTGTATTTTGTCGTCTTGTGTATCTGCGAGCATAAAGCCAGATAACACCAAAGAGAGTAGAGAATAGTGTGAAATACGCTTCGAGATAACACGATTTTGCATAGATTTTGTTAGCATTAAATATCCTTGTGTTTAAAAATATCATATTGTATCATAATAATTTATAAATTAATAATCAATTGTATTATTTTATTTTAAAATATATAGGAATTATTATTATTTATAGCTTATTATGTCGTAAGTAATACAAACATAATAACACCAGATTTACAGATTTAATATAAAAACATTGTAAGATTTTAGAGTTTTATTTTAATATTAAGGAATGTCAATGTTTTATATGAAAAATGCTACTAAGTTTATCATCTCAAAATTCTTTGTTAGCACTCTGCTTGTTAGCACAATGTGTGTTTATGGAAATGATGCAAAGCAATACGATGCGGAAGGTATTGCTGATGTGTTTTATGCGTTGAATGGAGATTCTAAAGATCCACATAAAAAGATTAATCATACAAAAGGCTTTTGTGCGAATGGAGAGTTTATCCCAGCAAATAACATTACAAAAACGCTAAATATACCATTGTTAAAAGAAAAAAGCATTAAGACAGAAGTGCGATATTCACTTGGTGGTGGAAGCAGAGTGGCAAGCGATAAATCAAAGCCTAGAGGCATGGCTTTGAAAATTCAAGGGCAAAAAGATGAATGGGAAATTGTTATGCTAAATACTGAGATTAACTTTGCAAAAAATCCACAGGAATTTGGCGAGTTTTTTGCGATGAGAATCCCAAAAGATGGCAAGGTGGATACTGCCTATATCGCTAAGAGAACAAGCGAGGTCGCATCATACAAAAACTTTGAAGAATATATGAAAAATATCGGTATAACAGGCAGTGTGGCAAATACAATGTATCACAGCATTCACACTTTTTATTTTAAGGATAGTAAGAATAAACTCATTCCGGCAAGATTTAAATTTGTCCCAGCAAATGGCGTAGCCTATCTCAAAGAAAACGAGCTGCAAAAAGTTAGCAATGACTTTTTAGAATCTGATTTTAAAGAAAAGAGCAAAAAAGCCCCGATTGCTTATAAGATGATTCTAGTCCTAGCAAATCCAAAGGATAAAACCGATGATACTACAGCCCTTTGGAGTGGTAAGCACAAGGAAATTGAGGTTGGCACATTGCTTGTAAAACAATATAATGGTGATGTATGTAATGGCGATGTGTTTATGCCAAATGTATTGCCTAATGGTGTAGAAGCTCCAAAAGACCCGCTATTTGAAACACGCAATGATGTATATTCGATCACTTTTGGTAGAAGACAATAAAAATACAAAAATCACACATCAATAAAAGTTTATGTGTGATTGTGAAGTTAGAGACTGCAGGTTTGTATATGATTGGGTGTTGCATAGTAAATAAACTAAAAGCCCTATAAATAAAATATAAATTTTTATATTTTTTACTCTTTATTGCATAACTTTGGGTTACAATATGCGTTTATGCTTAGTTTGAAAGGAGATATTATGCAATCCGTTGATAATAAAGAGATAATTGAGGCAAGTTTGTCCTTAGCAAAGACATTGCAGCACAAAATCAATAGTGATTTAAGTTGTAAAGAAAAAAGATTCCGTAAAAAGATGATGAAAATGCTTGAAAATCCAAGCAGTAAGGTTATGCTTATTGAGTTGCTTGATAGAAGTTTTCGCTCAAAAGATAATGAAATGGCACACGAACTCATCTCGCATACTTTGCAAAAATATGGGATTGCTGATTTTTTCTCTTCGTTTGAAAAGGTATTATTGCAACTATTTTTGGGTATGGGTAAAAGTATGCCGTGTGTGAGTGTGCCTTTTTTCATAAAGAATCTAAAAAAAGATACAAAAGCTATGGTGCTAGATGCCTCGCCTATTGCCCTGAAAAAACATGCAGATAAAAGGGCTAGTGAAAACATTGGCTTAAATGTGAATCTAATCGGTGAAGAGGTGCTTGGGAATCTAGAGTCAAACTATCGTTTGCAAAAGTATGAAGACGCTCTAAACTCAAACTACATTAATTATATCTCTATCAAAATTACAACTATTTTTTCTCAAATCAATATCCTAGATTTTGAATACTCAAAGCGTGAGATAGTAGCAAGGCTTGATAAACTCTATGGCATTGCAGAAGAAAAGCAAAAGGCAGGTATCTCAAAGTTTATTAATCTTGATATGGAAGAGTTTAAGGACTTGGAACTCACGGTGGCAGCCTTTATGGAATCTCTTGCGAAGTTTGATATTAAAGCTGGGATTGTATTACAAGCGTATTTACCAGATTCTTATGAGTATTTAAAAACTTTAGTAGCCTTTTCTAAAGCGAGAGTAGAGAGCGGTAAGCCCCCGATTAAGATTCGCATTGTAAAAGGAGCGAATATGGAGGCTGAAGAGACTATTGCAAGTGTAAAGGGTTGGGAGTTGCCGACATTTAGACAAAAGGTTGATACAGATTCTAACTATAATAAAATGCTTGATTATATCCTGCAAGATTCTAATTTTAAATACATTGATATAGGTATCGCATCGCATAATATCTTTCAAATCGCTTATGCGATGACAAGGATAAATAGGGCAGGGGCGCAAGATAGCTTTACTTTTGAAATGCTTGAGGGTATGAATTTAAAAGCAAGTTTTGAGGTAGCTTCAAGAAATAAGCTTATTTTATACGCCCCGGTATGCGATGATGCGCATTTTAATAATGCTATTGCATATCTTGTAAGGCGACTTGATGAAAATACAGGTAAAGATAACTTTATGCGTTATGCCTTTGATTTAGAGATTGATTCTATTGCGTGGAAACAGCAGGAACAAATCTTTTTACAATCAATCGAGGGTATAAAAAGTGTGCAAGAGACAAGTTATAGGCAGCAAAATAGACTTAAAGCCCCATTTACACAAAAAGCAAATCTTGCTTCTTTCTTTAACGAGCCTGATACTGACTTTATATTGAAACCAAATAGAGAATGGGCGGAGGCGATTAAGACAAAGTGGCTAAATACAGAATCTATTGAGGTTACACCAATAATTGGCGATAAAACTCCAAAAGATAATAAAAGAGAGATTAAGCAAAAAGGCGGCGATAAAGTCATTGCTAATGTGTATTTAGCAAATAAAGATAGTTTAAAAGCGGCTATGGCGTATGTAAAACAAGCACAAAATATACTAAGCTATGAAAAGCTTGGCGAGATTTTGTTGAAAACTGCAGAGATTGTAGCAGAAAGGCGTAATGATTTAATCGGTATAGCAGCCCTTGAAGTGGGTAAAACCTTTGCAGAAACAGACGCTGAGGTAAGTGAGGCGATAGATTTTCTTAGATTCTATCCGCATAGCATGTATAAATTGCTAGAAACACATAAAGATTTTATGCTAAAGCCAAAGGGTGTTGGCGTAGTGATTACGCCGTGGAATTTCCCCGTTGCTATTTCTGTTGGTGGCATTGCCGCTAGTCTTGCTAGTGGGAATAGGGTGATTTATAAGCCATCTAATATTTCTGCTGTTACAGGCAGTATATTAACGCAGTGCTTTTATGATGCGGGACTACCGAAAGATTATCTTGTATTCTTACCTGCAAGTGGCAAGGATGTAAATGAGATTCTATTAAAAGAAGCGGATTTTGCGATTTTAACAGGCGGGGAAGATACGGCTTATGAGATTTTAAAAGAGAATCCAACACTATTTTTAAGTGCTGAAACAGGCGGTAAAAATGCGACTATTGTAAGCAAAATGGCAGATAGAGACCAAGCGGTAAAAAACATTATCCATTCAGCTTTTTCTAACTCTGGGCAGAAATGCAGTGCTACTTCTTTACTCATACTTGAAGAGGAAGTGTATAAAGATGAGCAGTTTAAACGCACATTGATTGATGCGGCAAATAGCCTTCATGTTGGGAATCCATTTGACTTTAAGAATAAGTTAGGGTATCTAAGCAGCACTATTGATGAGAAAGTAAAGCAGGGCTTAGAGTTAGAGCAAGGTGAAGAGTGGGTATTAGCCCCAAGTTTTGAAGATGAAAATCCCTATGCGATGAGACCATGTATTAAATATGGTGTAAAAGAGGGTAGCTATTCACATAAGAGTGAATTTTTCACGCCGATTTTATCAGTTATATGTGCGAAAGATTTAGAGCATGCCATAGATATCGCAAACTCTACTGGATATGGTTTAACAAGCGGTTTTGAATCTCTTGATGAAAGGGAATGGGATTATTATCTAAAGCACATTGAAGCAGGGAATCTTTATATTAATAAATCTACGACAGGGGCGATTGTCCTGCGGCAGCCATTTGGTGGGATTAAAAAGTCAGCAGTTGGCTTTGGCAGAAAGGCTGGAAGTTATAACTATGTGGCACAATTTGTAGATATTATCCCTAATAATAGCACACAAGAAAACACAGATTTAAACACAAATTTACATATGGGGCATAGCTTTATTGATAGTATGCAATATCTTATTAATATTACGCAAGATGAAAGTATTAAAAATGAATTAAAGGCGTTTTTACAAACTGCAAAAAGCTATGCGTATTTCCATGAAAATGAGTTTTTACAAAAAAGGGATTTCGTGCATATAAGGGGAGAAGACAATCTCTTTTACTATGTGCCGGTAAAATCAGTCATTTATCGTGTTAGAAAAGAAGATTCTCTAAGTGATATTTTAAGCGTTATTGCTAGCACTCAATTAATTAGTGCTAAGCTTACTATAAGCCTTAAAGCCACAGAAATGAGTGAATCTTTAGGTTTTGTGCTAGAACATATAAAAACATTGCAGCTAAAAAATATCGCTATTGAGTATCAAAGCCTAGAGCAGTTTATTGAGAGTGCAGGGGAGTATGAGCTTATCCGCTATCTTGAATCGCCGGATAATGAAAATCTTGTATATAAAGAGCTAATAGGGCAGGGCAGGGCGAAAGGAAAGTTAATCGCATATCATAAGCCCTATGCGAATGGATATTTTGAGCTTTTATACTATCATACAGAGCGTGCCGCAAGTATTGCATTCCATAGATATGGGAATCTTGGTAGAAGAGCATTGCAAGGTAATAAATAGATTCTATATATAAGGGAAAAAGATGAGTGAAAAAATGCAGTTAAAAGCAGGAGATACAGCCCCATTATTTAGCTTACCAAATGAAGATAATGTGGTGATTGCTTTAGAGGATTTGCTAGATTATACAATCATTTTATATTTTTATCCAAAGGATAATACGAGTGGCTGCACCACAGAGGCACAAGAGTTTAGCGCATTGCAAGAATCTTTTGAAAAGCATAATGCCATTATTATAGGCATTAGCCCAGATAAACCCGCAACACATAAAAAGTTTATACAAAGCAAGGATTTAAATGTCGTGCTTTTAAGCGATAGTGATAAAAGTGTAGCGATGAAATATCATGCCTATGGTAAGAAGATAATGTATGGTAAAGAAGTGCAGGGGATCTATCGTAGCACTTTTATCATACAAAAAGGAAAAATTATAGAATCTTTTTATAATGTCAAAGCAAAAGGACACGCACAAACAATCCTTACATACCTTACAAATTTAGATAAAAATAAATAGATTCTGTATTTGTTACCATTTTTCTATCTTTTATGTGTAATGAATTTAAATTGAAAGAGAATATAAAGACATAAGATTTTAATAGCACTGAAGAGATAATATTCAAAGCCCTTTAAGCTTTTAAGTATATAGCAATTAAGGGCTTTATGCGACAAATTAAGCTATATGCTATTTAAGGCGATATAAAGCTATCTTAGGTTTTGACAAAAATAACTTTATTTACTCTAGTGCTAATGTTTTTAATACACTAAGATTGCTGTTGTGCTTGTTGCTGACTTTGTTTTAGCATATTGAGTTCATTTATCACATTCATAATAGCAATGAGTGCTAAATGATAGCTTAGTGGTCCAAAGCCAGAGATAATGCCCACACTCACCGCACCAGTTACACTTACTCTGCGTTCAGGCTCTCTTGCATGGATATTGCTTAAATGTGCTTCAATCACAGGCACACCAGATGCTACGATTGCATCGGCTACGCAAATAGAAGTGTGCGTTAAACCACCCGGATTCATAATCACGCCATCATATTCACCACCAACGCATTCTTGCAATTTATCAATTATCTCCCCTTCAAAATTGCTTTGAAAAAACTCAAGCTCTAAAGACTCACCATTTGCACCCTTTTGTGTCGCAGCAAACGCACTCATATTATTATGGATTTGTTCTAGCGTCATAGTCCCATATAGTCTTGGGTCTCTGTGTCCTAACATGTTTAGATTTGGTCCTTGAATGACTAATATTTTCATGTATGCTCCTTATTACAAAGTAAAGGCAAGATTCTATCAAAATTTAAAGGGCTTTTATTAAACAAAAAGATTTATCAAAAATATAATTTTCAAGGTTATAATGTAGTCTTGTTATGAATAAATATTGAACTTTAAGGATAGCATAATGTCTGCAATAAGCTCTTTCACACAGGCAATACTAAATATTTTCTATCAATTAACGACAATCCCGCATGGTAGCTTTAATACAAACGAGATGGCAGCATTTTTAGAATCTTTTGCCAAATCAAATGGCTATGCAATAAAAAAAGATTCTGTTGGCAATATACTTGCATATAAAGAAAATACAGAATCTAGAGTATGTTTTCAATGTCATTATGATATGGTGTGCGTTGGACTTGCAGCACAAAATCTAGCGTTAAATCTTTTGCAAACAAAGAGAAGATACAACAATATCGAGCAAACTTGGCTAAAAGCTCAAGATTCTAGTCTTGGTGCTGATAATGGCATGGGTATGGCGATTATGATGTATTTCATGCAGCAGGGTATTCACGCAGAGTTTCTTTTCACAAATGATGAAGAGGTAGGCATGATAGGGGCAAAAGGGCTAGAGATTCCTATTCAATCTAAGATATTGCTTAATCTTGATTCTGAAGTCTTAGGTGAGATTACTATAAGCTGTGCGGGCGGCTTTGACCTAAATTATCAAAGTGAATTTATCACACAAGAGATTCCGCTAAATTATCATTATTATGTCCTATCTTCAAGGAATTTTGCCGGTGGTCATAGTGGATTAGATATTAATAATCCTTTGCCAAACTATCAAAATGCAATCCTGCAAAGCACATATTTTTTAAATACAGCCTTAAATGAGAGTGAAAAGGATTCCTTATATGTGATTAACTGGAAAGGTGGTGAGAAACGCAACTCAATCCCTATGCACTCAAAGCTAATCATCGCAAGTAAGCAAAAACTAAGTATAGAATCAAATGAATTTTTTGTATTTGAAGAGCTAAAAGAAGAGCATAATGAAATGCTTGATAAAACAAATGAAGTCTTTTTACAAACGCCAAATGGCATAGAGTTTAAGATTCTATACAATCTACTTTTAAGTTTAAATATAGGTGTGCTTGATAGTATAGAAAATGCGGTGCAAAACTCTCGTAGTCTCTCACATATCTCATTTGCAAATGGGAATCTATCTCTTGCTTTCATGGGTCGTGCTAATACAAATGATTTATTGCAAGATAACTTAACTCAACTAAAAAAGATTCTAGAAAAAGAGCAGCCAAAGCAAAAAAAAGAGAGTCTGCAAATAAAAATGAGTGAATATTATGCCCCATGGGAAAAGCAGGATAAAAGCATAGCATCTAGTAGCATAAATAAAACTTTATGTGAAACAGAAGAGATGAAAGATTCATGCAGTCTAAAAGAGATTCTAAAAGCAATGTGTATGAGTATGCAAAAACACACAGAGCCATTCAACATAACGCCAAAAATAGTAGAGTTACACGCAGGGCTTGAGTGTGGAATCTTACTCAAAAGATTTAAAGATTTGGGGCTATCTGATATCATTGCCTTAAGCATTGGTCCATCAATCAACGCACCACATTCTATCAATGAAGAAGTATGGATTGAGAGTGCTGGGGTTATAGTAGCGATCTTGCAAGATTTTATGGAAACGATATAAGTATATGGGAAAAACAATGCCAGACTTTACTACAATGCTAAGCGTGAGTTTATCACTGCTTGGTGCGCTTTTGTTGTGTATCTTGGTCCTACTTATCTTTAGTGCGTGTTCGCCGCTAACTTCTATGAATCATAGTGTCAAAACACATTATACCCCCCATTATAATAGCTTTAAAAGCCCTATTGCAGAGCCATACAAAGAAGAGTTAGAGCAAAAAAAAGATGGCGCATTAATCATTGCTGATGGCTCAAGTGCGCTTTTACATAGACTAGGTTTCGTGCAGATGGCTACAAAAACCATTGACATTCAAACCTATATCTATAAAAATGAACTCACTTCAAGGCTACTTGCAAGAGAGCTTTATGAGGCGGCAAATCGCGGTGTAAAGATTAGAATCTTAATCGATGATAATGGAATCTCATCAGACTTTTATGACTTAATGATGCTTGATAATCATGAAAACATTGAAGTGAGAATCTTTAATCCATACTTTTTTCGCTTTGGTCCTATGCATGCATTTGAGGCGATATTTAACTTCAGTCGCATTAATAAACGCATGCATAATAAGCTTTTTATCTTTGATGATACCGCATTAATCATGGGTGGTAGAAACATTGCTGATGAATATTTTGAAAATGCAAGTGTGAATTTTACCGATACAGACTTATTATTTATCGGCAATATCGCAAAAGATGCGAAACTAAACTTTGAAGAATTTTGGAATTACAAAAGAAGTATCCCTGTAAATCTCTTCCCAAGTAAGAGAAAATTAGAAAAATATCGCAAAAAAGCAAAAAGCCCAGAAGAACAAGCCAAACAATATAATGTAGGTAAAGCTGATTGGGAAGAATACCTAAGCGATATGGAAGTGTTTAAAGCAAAATATAAAAATAAAGAATTTAACATGACTTGGGGTGAGGGCACATTCCTAGCAGACTCACCAGAAAAGATTGATAAAGGCAATGGTCCCTTTACAACACCTATCCTTGAAGCCCTATCTTATAATCTTAGCCATGCAAAAGAATCTATTGTCATCTCTTCATCATATCTTGTTCCGGGTGTCGCGGCTATGGATATATGGCGTGATTTTATACAAAATAGGGGGATTACCATTAAGATTCTTACAAACTCACTTGCCTCTGTTGATGTGATACCTGTGTATTCACATTGGGAAAATTATAGAGATAAACTTGCTTTGATGGGCGTGCAAGTCTATGAGTATCCAAACTTAGAATCTAAAAAGGCAAGGCTAAAGGATAAGGTAAAATTCTATCATTCATCAAAAGGTAAAGTAAGCCTTCACTCAAAATACATGATTATAGATTCTCACACCATTGCTGTGGGTAGCTTTAATCTTGATTATAGATCAGCTATGCTAAATACTGAAAGCATTGTATTTTTTAAAAACAAAGAGTTAGCAGACCAACTACATAAGATTACAGAATCTCAAATGCAAGATTCCTATAAAATCGTATGTGATACAAATACGCAAAAATGCCATTGGGAGCTAAAAGATGAAAATGGTGTGCAAAAATTCTCCGTCTCACCAAATACAAGCGTATGGCTTAGATTCTATAAAACATTGGCAAAGATTATGCCAGAAAAGCTTTTATGATAGAATTTTAGAATCTAATTCATTTGGGTGGGTGCATTTTGACAAGAATTTAGATTTTATAAAAGATTTTGTAAAGGAAAATTGTGAGTTTCATACAGCTAGATTCTATAACAAAGACTTATGGCAAGGGTAAAAATACTTTTCAAGCCCTACATGGTGTGAATTTAGAGATTAAAAAAGGTGAGTTTGTAGCCCTCATGGGTCCTTCTGGGTCAGGTAAATCCACAATGGCGAATATACTTGGCTGCCTTGATATTGCTACAACGGGCAAGTATTATTTCAATGGTGTTGATGTTTTTACGCTGACACGGACACAAAGGGCATTATTGCGGCGGCATTATATGGGATTTATCTTTCAAGGTTTTAATCTTTTATCAAGGACTTCTGCGCTTGAGAATGTGGAGTTACCGCTCATATATCGCGGTATGCACAAAAGAGAGCGGCAAAAAATCGCACTTGAAGCACTTGATATGGTGGGACTTGCGGACTGGTCGCATCATAGTAGCGGAGAGCTTAGCGGTGGGCAGTGTCAGCGTGTAGCCATAGCGCGTGCAATCGTTATGAAGCCTTTATTTTTACTCGCTGATGAGCCAACAGGTAATCTTGATACAAAAAGAAGTAATGAAGTTATGGAGATTCTAATACGACTAAATCGCGATATGAATATTACAATCCTTATGGTAACGCACGAGCCAGACATGGCACAATACACACACAGAGCAATTCACTTTTTAGATGGAAATATCCATGATGAAGTGATTTTTCAATAAACAGGCTTTATACAATTTAATCATTAGAATCTAAAATAACTTATCATATTGAGTGTAGTAAGACAGACAACCTAAAGATTCTAAAAAATCTTTTGTTTAACACTCAAAATAAGAAAGTAATATAGAACTTAAATCCTTTATAATTCTTAATGTTAGTTAAAGATTCCATTAAACCTTGAAAGTTGCAACCACGATAGGACACATATCGGCAAATATTGATATCGAATGAAATATATTTATTAAAACAGCATATATTTTTATTAGAATCTTCTCTCAAAGTTGTGTGTAAAATTTATTAAAATTTGGATTGTGTTATGCAAGATGATATGGCGATTTTATATAAGCATGTGAAGGCATTGGATATGTTGTATAGACATGCAATGCTTGGTGATAATTTTGTGGATTTAGCAAAACAAGATTCTAATACACACAAGCAAAAAATCACTCTTGCCACACAAGCAAATCAGCAATATAATAGCTATGAAGCAACTACTTCAAATCATACAAACACACAGCAAAACATGCAACAAATCGCACAAAAAGTTATACAATGCAATCTTTGCTCTCTCTCTAAATCTGTAAAAGATTCTGAACGATTATGTGCTATTTTACCTACAAAAAGAGATTATCCTATTGATACGCTCTCTAACAATGCAAAAGAGACTACAAATAAAGATTCTATTGCCACTAAAACCATACAAAATCACACAAAAGCATTTCCAAATATTGCCTTTATCACAGATTCCTTGCATCTTAGGGAAGCTCCAAAAGATAGCTATGCTTTATTAGAGAATCTTGAGTTAAATAGAAGTAATGAAATGCTTTTTGACATTATAGAAAAAGTCTTTTTACTTCATAAAGAAAGTGTATTTCTTTTTCCGCTTTTTAAATGTGCTGAGGTTGGTGATAATCAGCAAATAAGTATGCAAATCCGCACACAGCCCCTTGCCACACAAAGACGCATTTGTAGCAATTATCTCAAAGCTCAACTTGAAAATATGAGTTATGCGGTATTTTTTGGTGAGCATATATGCTTTGATTTCTTTGAGATTTCATTGCAAGAGGCAAGTGGTAAGTTACTTGAATATCATACAGCACAGGGCAAAAAAGTGCTTTGTGTATGTGTGCCAGATATTATGCAAATGCTTATGAAACCAAAGTTAAAAAAAGATGCCTTTATTAATTTTGTATTGCTAAGAAATGCAATTTATGCAATTTCATGCTAAAATATTGCTTCATTATTTGTATTTAAGGATAGGAATGTTACATAGCAAAATCATACAAAAAATAGCATTATGCCTTGTTATATTTGTAACGCATTTAGCAGTAGCAAAAGAGCATATTATGTCCCCCTTGCCAGTCCCTGAACAAGAAATTGTAGATATTGAGATAAAAAAATGTTCTAAATCATGTTTAAATAAACTCTATGAAAGTGAGCAATTCTTTAGTTTTGCTTCACATTATCGCTCCACAAAAGATAAATCTTTAAATGAGAGATACAAGGCTGTTGTAGAAGAGCTTGGCATTAATGCTTTTATTCCTTTATTTGATTCTAGTAATGGGCTTAAGGTTGCCTTAATGATTCCGCAAAAAAATGTCGGTAGATATTCTGTAGCAAGTGCTGATGCAATCCTTGCTTATCTCATCGCACATGGCGATAACTTTTCCTTTAAAGTCTTTGATACACAAAATGAAGAGATAAAAAACCTTGTCGCGGGTTATAATAAAATACATGAAGAAGAGTTTGATCTTATAGTTGGCATTCTCACACCAAAAGGCTTAGAGAATCTACTGCAAAATGTAAATATCACAACCCCGCTTTTTATCCCTACCATTAATGAAAAACAAGCTATGAAGTTTGCACCGAATAAAAATGTATATTTTGGTGGTATTGACTATGAAAGTCAAGTAAATATGATGGTAACACTTGCTGAGCAAAAAAAGAATGCGATTATAAGCTTTAATGATGATGGCATGATTGGAAAAATGATTGGGGCAATCGTGCAATCGCGTGCTGGCAATGTAAGACAAGAAATAATAGATTCCAAAAAATCTACTAATTTTGCCCCTATCATCGCAAAATATCGTCAAGGTATTAGAAACTCTATGGTTATGCTAAATACCTCTGTGATAAAAAGCGGCTTAATTATCCCTCAAATGGGTAACGCACGAGCTATGCCCTCTGTCTTTCTTTCCACACAGATTAATTATAACCCATCACTTCTTACTTTAATGCCAAAGGAAGATGCTAAAAAGCTTTTTGTCGTGAGTGCAATAAGCCCTATACATACGCGTTTATTGCTATTTAATGAGATTCTATCTGCTGACTTACAATATGACTGGGTAAATTATGCAACGGCTTTGTCTCTTGACATATTCTTAACACAAGGCAGTAAAGCAAATCAGCGTTTTTTCTCGGAAAGTTTGCAAGGCAATCAAGTGATATATCATAATAGATTCTATGGCGTTAAAGATTCCCATTTTATCCCTGTAAAGTTAAAATAAAGTGAGTAAATAGACTATGAATAAAAACGGCGAAGATATAGAAGAGTTAAGCATATTTTTAGCAAAATATGCTGCTGCATTATTATCAAGTGGTGCTTATACCTCGCGTGTGTCTCGTTGCACAGAGCGTATTGGTGAGAGTTATGGATATGATGTATCTATGATTATTTGGCTTAAATACATTAATCTTAGTATCGCACAAAAAGATAATTATGAATATCGCCGCACACAAGTCAGCTCAAACCCTCCTATGAATACAAATTTTAGAATCATATCAGAGCTTAGCGCATTAAGCTGGCAAATACATGATAGTAAAATCACGCTCAAAGAAGCGCGTATAAGATTTGAGCATATTATGCAAAATAAGCATAATGGCTTTTTTGCTACACTCTTTTTTGCAAGCCTTGCGAATGCGGCATTTTGCAAGTTATTTGAAGGTGATATTGGTGCATTGATATGCGTATTTATGGGGACATTTGCTGGATTTGCAAGCAAGCATATACTAACAAATTTACAGGTTGATATACGCGGAATCTATGTATTAGTATCTTTTATCTCTTCGTTTGTCGCCTATATTGGCGTGCATTTTGGGATTACAAAAACGCCCGGAATTGCCATTGGTTTAAGCATTGTATATCTAATACCCGGCATACAAATCATTAATGCCCTAGCAGATGTCTTGCATGAATACACTTTAATGGCATTAAGTCGCGGTGTGAATATGATTATTTTACTGACTTGTATTGCAGTTGGTGCGTATTTAACCTTGAGTATCGCCCATGTGAGTGTGTTTGATGTTTAATTTAGAGTTATATCCACAATTACAAGAGTTTTTATATACTGATTTTTTTAATACAAACACTCTGCCACATATATTTTATAAAATGCTATTTGCTATGGTTGCTGGATTTGGCTTTGCCTATGCACTTCATCCGCCCAAAAAGGTATTTTTTGGAATCATTATTGTTGCTGGATTTGGCTATTTTATCCGCTCCATTCTTTTGCAAAGCCCTATTTTTAGCCTTGCTGGTGCTACTTTTTGTGCGGCAGTTTGCATGGGGTTTGTCGTTGTATTGCTTGCAAAATATACAAAAGTCCCCGTAGAAGTTATTGTATTTCCCGCACTTTTGCCTATGTTTCCGGGTAGCTATGGATATAGAAGTATTTTATCACTTCTCACTTTTACGCAACATGCCGATAAGCCAGAACAGCTTACTTATTTACTCGCATTTTTTAATAATATTACGACAATGCTATCTGTCTCACTTTCCCTTGTTGCTGGTGTATTAGTGATATTTATTATTTTCCATGAGCAAAACTTTACAATGACAAGGGGGACTAAAAAGACTCCAATCTATCAGGTATTACGCGAATTGCGTAAGACTAGAAAGCAAAAGCCATAGTAATCTCTTGTTATACTCATATTGTATCTGTGTTTTTATTGCTTATTCACATATAAAGCACTCTTCCAAAAAGCTAAGACTAGAAGCATGTAGTAATAGCCTATCTGTGCTGCAATAATGAAGCCTTATATCTTTTAGAATCTTTTCTTGATGTGAGGGCAGGGCATAATAAAAAAGCAGAAATGTAAAGAAGAAAGATTCAAAATCTTTATTAAAATCTTGTGTTTTGCTATGTGGTTGAGAGAGTTTAGAATCTATCTCATTTGAGCGATAGTAGGGTTTAGGGTGCAAGCATTGCGATATAAATTCTATATCATCATGCAGGAAACATGAGAGAAAACTCGCCCGATTTGTTTTATTATATTTTTGAGAAAAAAAGCAAGAGATTAGAAACTTACTAAGTGATAGAGATAGAAACTTACAAAATGGTAGAACGAAATATTTAGATTCTGCAACTTGAATGTTTTTAGAATCTGTATTTAAATCTATTTTAGAATTTAATCTTTGTTTAGATTCCATATTAGATGTTTCGCTTTGCTCAACATGACAAGCTGTTTTAGCTTCTATAGTCTTACAAACTACACTAAAATTTAGCATTGCATTATAAAGCATTGTTTGTGCTATATTTTTATCTCGCCTTAAATAATGGATAGCATAAACATATTTTTGAATACTGCTAGAATGCTTTTTTGTGAGAGTTTCAAAGAGATAAGATTCTATATTTGCCCTCAACTTCTTGCTTTGTAAATCAAGGAATAAACTTGCGACAACAGGGCATAAGCCATAAAGGGTATCACCTAAGATTTTATGCTGCAAACTTGAAGTGTGAATGCGGAGCTGATGTGTTTTGCCACTTAAGGGAAAAAGTTTTACAAGTGTAAATTTTTCGTTTTGTTTAGATTCTAAGTTTTTAGATATTTCTTTTTTGCTTTGCTTAAAGTCAGTATGAAAAGCGGTTGTGGAATCTAGCTTTTTAGATACTTCGCCTAAAGACTCAGTATGACAAGTATGAGAATCTAAAATATTATTTTGTGCCCTAAACCCCGCACCCCACACATTAAGAAAAGATTCATAACATTGCAACAACTTCTTTTCATTAAAAAAATCGCTATATTGCAAGGTAAAATCATCACTTTTTCTAGCCATAGAATCTTGCTTAATTTTTTTATCATAATCACACTCTGTAAAAAGCATGGAATCTTGTATAAAACCCCTAGAAATATCAGCTAAATTTTCCTGCGGTGCAAGTGAAAAAAGTGCTTTATGTGAAAAAAACGGATTGCTAGATTTATAAAGATAGCTTGAAACTTCATTAAAGTTATGAAATACATGAAGTGGTGTGAGTATGGTAGTAGCCCTGCTTTGGTCTTGTTGTATAGAATCTTTTGTGATAACTTTTATTTCATCTTCTTTAATCGCTTTTACTTTTAAATTTTTTACACTACCTTTAATGCAAAGATTCCCAAAATCTTTTGGAAAAATAATCTCTGATTCTATAAGTAAAGATTCTTTAACTTCGCCATGCAAAATAGCCATATAGCTTTTTTCTACGCCCTTTTGTAAAAAAAGATTTTTTAGCATGACTTCACTTTGCTTATCGATAGAACACACTAAAAGCCCGCTTGTTTCATAATCAAGTCTATGGCAGGGATTAGCATGTTTGCCAAAATAATACCGCAAAGAGTCAAGTATGCTTTTAGAATCTGCTAGGTTTTTAGGGTGAGTGAGAAGTTTTGAAGGCTTATTAAACACACAAAAATAAGGGGGATTTTGTGAGATTTTTATCTCTAAATTAGGAATATCTTGCTGTAAAATCGCATGATTTGGCGGCACACAAGCAAAGAATGGTATAAGATTAATATCATCTGGCATAAAGCTTAGAATCTCTACATATCCTTTTTCTAAAAAGTCTTTTTTATGAATGATTCTAGAATCTTGTTTTATGCGGTTTTTATCAAGTAGCTTTTGTGTGTCCTTTTTGCTATATCCATTTTGAAGTAAGAAATGTGTAGCTTTTATGCGTTCTGCTACTTGAAGTGAGATTGTCTTAAAGCCCACAGATTCTATCCCTTATAAATATTTCGCATAGATTAAAATAATAGATTCTATTCTGTATAAACTCTATCGATTATAAGCATGATTTGCCTATTTTGCGTAGTATAAAAGCTTTGAGAATCAAGGGCTATTGTTGCACGAAAACATAATATAGAACCGATAGTAAAGTTATAATCTGCATACTTTTGATTAAAAAACATGCCTTTAATACTGCTATTTTCTGTCCGTTTAAAGTGAAATTCACGAAAGCCTTGCCCGGTTTTCTTACACTCAAGTATCTCCATTTCACAGAGAAATTTTGGCAGTGGATTCCCATTTCCAAAAGGCTCAAAACTTGTGATACATGAAAAAAGCTCATAATTAATTAAATGTGAGTTTAATATACCTAAAACATTCTCTTTTTTCTCTATATTATGAGAAATTGGCTTGAAAGATTTTATAAAAGATTCTAGATTATAATCTTTTAATTCCAGCCCCACAGCTCCCACATGTCCCCCATATCGCTGCATTAAATGTCCTATTTTTTGCATGCTAGAGATGAGATCTACATCACCAGCACTTCTACCACTGCCCTTACATACGCCATTTGTATTTGTTAAAACAAAGCAGGGCTTTTGAAACTCATCAGCCATTTTACCCGCTACAATCCCTAGCACACCTTCATGCCAGTCTTCACCCACCGCACATAGCATATTCTCATTTTGAGGTATTTGGCTAATGGATTGAAAGGCTTTATTAGTTACCTCATCTTGTAAAAGTTTTCTTTGTGTGTTTAGGTCTTTTAACTGCTTGAGATAGAATCTAGCATTTGATAATGAAGTTGAGCGCAGGAAAGATAGGGCGATTTTACCATCGCTAATCCTACCTGCCGCATTTAAAAGCGGAATGATTCTAAAGCCTAGCACTTGAGAGTCAATACTACTTTTTAGATTCTCCATAAGGGCTTGAAAGGCATATCTCTTACTATGTGGAATGTGCTTTAAGGCGTATTTACAAATCGTGTGATTTATCGCATTTAGCGGCATGACATCAGCGATTGTTGCGATACCTACAAGCAGTAGAAAAGATTCCATTCTTATATTTTTTAGATTCTTTTCATAGCAATTTAAAAGCTTTTTTGTTTGATTATTCTTAGTGTTAGAATCACTACAAAGATTTAGCATACTAATCTTTATCGCACAGCAAAAATACCACGCCACTAAGCTTCCACAAATCTCACTATAAGGGAAGTTACATATTGCTTGTTGCGGATTAATCATAAAGTTACAATATGGAATCTTTTGGTCTTTATTGCTATCTACTTCAAGTGTATGATGATCTGTGATTATCAATCCTATATTATGCTCTCTGCATAGCTCTGCTGCTTGAAAGCTACTCACACCATTATCAACGGTTATAATCACTTTTACATCGCTATGGTCTTTTAGAATCTCATGAAACAGCTTCACACTAAAGCCATAGCCATGTATAAAGCGATTAGGCATAGCAAAGGCTACATTATTGTATGAAAGCTCATTAAAAAAATCAAGCATAATAGAAGTCGCACAAATCCCATCAGTATCATAATCTCCAACGATTACAATCTTTTCATTCTTTAATATGCTTTGACATACAAAAAGACTTGCTTCCATATTATTATGAAGTTCTTTTGGGTGCGGTATATCTTTTAATGTATGAAAGCAAAAGTCTTTGAATCTTTGTTTTAAAATAGATTCTATCTCATTAATATGACTAAAGGTTTGTAAGCCTTTTTTGATCGCATTAAAGTCATGCTGCGTGTTTATAGCAGAATCACTAGGCATATTACACCTTATTTGTGATACTTTAGGGCTTGCTGCACGAATGCAAGGATAATGGCATTAGGATTCTGTAATCTTGAGGTAAATTCAGGGTGAAACTGCACGCCAACAAAAAAGTTATGCTTTGCAATCTCTATTGTCTCAATAAGCCCATTACACTCACCACTAATGATTAAGCCATTCTCTTCAAATAAAGATCTATACTTTGGATTTGCCTCATATCTGTGTCTATGTCTCTCTCGCACAACTTTTAAGTTATTATAGGCAGAAGAAATCTTTGTATTTGGTTTTAGATAGCATTCATATTCGCCAAGTCGCATTGTGCCACCAAGCGGGGAGTTATGCGTCCTTACCTGCTTATTACCCTCTGTGTCTAAAAAGTCTTCAATCATGTAGATAATAGGATTCTTGCATTCTTTATCAAACTCTGTGGAGTTAGAATCTTCTAGTTTTAATACATTCCTTGCAAACTCAATTAAGGCAAGCTGCATGCCAAGACAGATACCAAGAAAAGGTATATTCTTCTCTCTAGCATATTTAATAGCAAATATTTTACCTTCAATACCCCTTTCACCAAAGCCACCGGGGACTAATATGCCATCTAGATTCTCTAATTTAGACTCTTCAATATGTTCAGAATCTAAAAATACAATTTCAACTTTTGTATCTAGATTTGCCCCCGCATGAGTTAGGGCTTCTAAGAGTGATTTATAAGATTCTTTAAGGGAGAGATATTTACCTACAAAACCTATTGTAATCTGCTTTGTAGGGGATAGAATCTTTTTTACAAGTAAATCCCACTCTCTCATATCTGGTGTAATCTGTAATTGTAAAATGCGTGATAATGGGGCTAATATCCCCTCACTCATAAAGTTTATAGGGCATTTATAAATGCTTTGTGCATCTTCAGCACTAATCACACTATCCGTATCAACATCACATGCAAGAGCTATTTTTTGCTTTGTGTCTTTTGATAATGGGACTTCAGACCTTGCGATAATTATTTGTGGGCTAATGCCTATCCTACGCAATTCCTGCACGCTATGTTGCGTTGGCTTTGTCTTTAGCTCATCAGCAGCTTTAATGTAGGGCACAAGTGTAACATGTATGCTTAATACATTATGTGCGCCTTTTTCATGTTTTAATTGTCGCATGGCTTCTAAATAGGGCATACCCTCAATATCGCCCACCGTGCCACCAAGCTCTACAATAAGCACATCAAAGCCAACACCAGCACGCTTTATACGACTTTTAATCTCATCTGTAATATGTGGCACAATCTGTATAGTTTTGCCTAGATACTCGCCCTTTCTCTCTTTTTCGATTACTGATAGATAGATTTGCCCTGTTGTAAAATTATTATTCCTTGAAAAGCTTGTATTTAAGAATCTTTCATAATGTCCTATATCTAAATCTGTCTCTGCCCCATCAAGGGTAACAAACACTTCACCATGCTCAAGCGGACTCATAGTCCCCGGATCCACATTAATGTAGGGATCAATCTTTAAAATGGATACAGAAAACCCAGCATGTTTCAGTAAAGTCCCAATAGATGATGATGATATGCCTTTCCCAAGAGAGCTTAAAACACCACCTGTAACAAAGATATATTTTGTATCCATATAACACCTTTTTATTTTTTTCGAGTCTATTTTTCAAATGCAATTATAAAATAAAAGTATGTAAAAAGTGCAATGCCCCATCATTTCTCTTAAGTTGTCGTTTTGGTTTTTTGTGTTTGTATGAGATTTGATATTTATTGCGATCATAGTCTTTGCTTAGTTTAGGCTTGTGAATATGTGTGATAAAAGCTTATTTTATTTCTTTATATATGTGTATAGGGCTTTTGCGTAAGAAATAATCCGCATCTTCTCTTCCCAAATGCATAGTTTTTTGCCATTCCTCAAGGCTACAATGCTGCAACATTGAATCTTTCAAATCTTTAATAGCGGTTAAAATTTGTATTCTATCAAAAGTAAAGCTAAACTCTTTAGGCTCATAAATTTCCCACACAATTACAGAATCTAAAACGATAATTTTAGGTGTATTGACTATCCCAGCACACCCTTCATCGCCGCAACCACACACAAAAATTGGACATTTACAACTCTCTTGCAAGGAATACTCTAAACGAGAAATATTTAAATAATACTCATTGTTTTCAAAATGAAAATATTGATTATTAATGTAGGGTTGCAAAATAAGCTCATGCGTATATTCAGCAAGTAGTTCATCATCATAATCTTGCGGATCAATTTGTATGCGTTGAAATTTAAAGCTTATTGAATCCATTTATTTCCTTTCAAGCGTGATTATAAATTAAAAATGGGGTGATGATGTGTTGCTACTATTTCAAATATTGCAATGTATATTGTAATATTTTTGTGTGTAATTGATGGATATTACTAGAAATTAATTTCATCAATTTGATATAACAGATTCTTAAACCATTTAGATGATATGGATGTATAGGGTTAAAGGTGAAATTTAGACTTCAAACCCCATATCTTTAAGAGTGTGCAAGATAGCAAGAAGTGAGAATTTATGTTTATGTGGGATTTACACAAGAAAATATAAGGACTTGCATGTATTTACATGTGAATGTGAGTATATTCGCCACACCACATTCAACCATGTGAGAAAATTATGTATGCAATTACCAAGATAATCACAAATCAATTTTACTAAAAATTTACATTCTTTATTTTGCAACTTTACAAGCTATATCTATACTTGCAGCACATTTTATTTGAAAGGATTTTTTATGATGAAAAAGTGTATATTAGGGCTTGTGGCAGGCTTAACTCTTGGTGCAAATATAGCTATGGCAGCAGAGAATATTTACCCTATTTCAAGGGAAATGGGATCTGGAACTCGTGGTGCTTTTACTGAAATCTTTGGGATTCAAAAAGAATTAAAAGGTAAGAAAATCGATGCTACCACAACGAAAGCAGAGGTTACAAACTCAACGGGTGTCATGATGACAACGGTGGCAAACTCTAAAAATGCTATTGGTTACATATCGCTTGGCTCACTGAATGACACTGTGAAGGCAATAAGTGTTGAAGGTGTTATGCCAAGTGTTGAAAACATTAATAATAAGAGTTATAAAATCTCTCGTCCATTTAATGTGGTAATCAAGAAAAGCAATCCACTCATTGAAGACTTTTTAGCATATAGCATTAATGCGAAAGCAATTATTGAAAAGTCTGGCTACATTGCGACAAAAACTAAAAAATTTGTGAGTAAAAAACCTAAAGGAAAGCTTGTAATAGCTGGTTCTAGCTCTATCACACCACTTATGGAAAAGCTTGTAGAATCTTATAAAAGTGTCAATCCAAATGTAGTGATTGAGATTCAGCAATCAGATTCTACAACAGGTGTAAATGTTGTGGTAGAGGGCATTGCAGATATTGGTATGGTATCTCGTGAGGTAAAAGAAGCGGAGTTGAAAAAGGGCATTAGTGTGCGTGTATTAGCGATTGATGGTTTAGCTATTATTGTGAATAAAGCAAATCCTATCACAAATATCACAAAAGATAGCGTGTATAAGATTTTCACAGGTGAAATGACGACTTGGGATCAAGTGAAATAATGAGATTAATCTCATGAGTTGTGGTGTAGGATTTGGGTTGTTTTAGAATCTAGCTTAGATTCTAAGAGAGATTTTGATTGACATTTAAAATAGCAAAAAAGATTTAGAGTTTTGCTATTTTATCTCTACGCCATGCAACCACCAATAAGGGATTAGAATCTGTAATCTAAAACAAATTGTCATGTTGAATGTAGTGAAATGTTTCACATTGTATAATTTAAAAGAGATATTTCAGCTATGACTCAATATGACAAGAATCTATCCTTAAGTTAAGTAAGCAAAGAATTCATCACAGAGAGTAAAGATTCTTACAACAACACTTATTGCAACAAAGTTTTGTTTTAAGAATCTAAATACAACGCTAAGCTCTATTATAAAGATTCTAAAGGAAATAAATGTTTAAAGAAAGATTTTTTCACACTTTATTTGCACTTTGTGCGATGGGATCTATTTTTGCAGTTTGTGCGATTTGCTTTTTCTTGTTTGCAAATGCAATCCCTACGATGAAGCAGATTGGCTTTATGGATTTTATATTCGGGCTAGATTGGTATCCAGAACAGGAATTTTTTGGAATCTTCCCTATGATTATAGGCAGCCTGTGTGTAACCGCTCTTGCTATCCTTTTTGGCGTTCCACTTGGGATTTTTAGCGCTGTGTATTTATCGCAGTTTTGTCCAAAAGGTCCAAAGAAGTATCTCATCATGGCGGTTGAGTTGCTTGGGGCTATCCCATCTGTTGTGTATGGATTCTTTGGTTTAGTGATTATTGTGCCGCTACTTGCTGGTATATTTGATGGCATACCGGGCAAAAGTGTATTGGCGGCGTCTTTCATTCTTACCATTATGATATTGCCTACGATCATTCTTGTATCAAAGGCTGCGATAGATTCTGTGCCAACAAGCTATTATGAAGGGGCGTTAGCGCTTGGAGCTAGTAGTGAAAGAAGTGTGTTTTTTGCGGTTTTACCTGCGGCTAAATCAGGCATTCTAGCATCAGTTATACTTGGCGTTGGTAGGGCTATTGGCGAGGCTATGGCTGTTATTATGGTTGCTGGGAATCAGGTGCAGCTTCCAAGTAGTGTGCTTGATGGTGTAAGGACATTAACGACAAATATCGTGCTTGAGATGAGCTATGCAGAAGGCTTACATAGAGAAGTATTAATCGCAAATGCTGTCGTGTTATTTGTATTTATCTTGCTGATAAATGTATGTTTCAATCTTATTAAAAAAGAGAAGATTTAGAATCTTTGCTTATTTACTCTATCTATTTTTGCTTAAGTGTGGAATAAATAAGCTTTCTAATATGTCATATTGGGGTTTAACATACATGCTTGCTTTTAGAAAGCAATATTAAATTCATTTTGAGAAATTTTACAAACCCTTTAAACAGATAAGAATATAAAAGAGATTTTTTAGACATCGCTAAACTTAAGTTGTGGTTCTAAATACAGCTTATTTACCAAAAGCTTTCTTCGTAATTGTAAATATAGAATCTAATCCCGCAAAAACACACACAAATGCTAACAATACTTAGGGCATTAGACAGAAATGTAAAGCTAAATGATGATACATTCCCAATTGATTTTACTAAGATTTTAAGCGATATTGAGAATCTAGAAAAGCTTACACTGCACCCTGAAATCTATCCTATACTCGATACTTTTAAAAGCTATGCTAAAAGCTATCAATTCGCCCAAGAAATAAGCAAAGCAAAAGCATTAGAAAACCAAGTAGGCAGCGGTGCATTAGCCACAACACTAGAGGGCAGAATAAAAGTCTTTTTAACCAATAGATTATTTAAAAAGCTTTTTGCCTTTATCCCTTACATAGGCGATAATGCAGCCATAACAAAAGCCTTGCAAAGTGCTATAAAAGATTTAAAATACCCAAGTGAAATCACACTAGAAACGCTTAAAGTGCTAAATAAAGCAGATTTAGACAAAGGCTTTAAACCCATAAAAGATAAAGAGAATAAACCAAGATTTGAATACAAGGCAAACACACCTTTAAGTGATAAAGAATTACAGAGCCAAATAAGAGGTAATACACAGATATTAACCCCAAAAGATACAAGCGAGATAGAAGCCATTGCAAGTAATCCACTCATTCAAAACATGGAGAGACAAGCAAAGTATAATGAAGAACTCACACAAAAAATAAGCCAATTTGAAGCAAATAAAGAAAACATTCAACAAGATATATTAAATAATCTAGTTGTTGCCACACAAGAGATAAAGCAAAACACAGAGTTATTAAAACAACTAGCCCAACAACTCACACACAATAACCCAATCCACACGCCAAATAAAAGCATAATAAAAGCAGAGGCAAATAATGAAACCTATTTCATAACAACAGATAAAAACAACATCACAGCCATAGAAAAACAAGAATTGCAGCTAGCACAGCCAAAAACTTATGATGAGTTAATGCAAAGAGACAAAAACGAAAACGCAACACTAGAATCATACAGAGACCAATATGCAGATATAGCAGAGATAAAAGAAGCACAAGCACAGAAGCAATTGTTGTTAGAGTATAAGCCAGAAGTTGCGAAAGCTAGTGAAACAATAGAAAAAGGCGTAGATGAAAAAATAAAAGTGTTACCTAAAATCAACTTAAATACAGCAAAAAGAGGCGAGATAAAAGAATACTTGTCGCAAATTTTAAAGCCGATTTTAGACAAACCTTTGAGAAATACGCAGGGCTTACAAGCCTATTTAAATAACGCTTCAATCGATAAAATGATAAGCGATAAAGCCATAACAAAAAGCGTAGAAAACGGATTTAGTAAGCAAGAACACTTAGAAGCGGTGGCGGATATAGAAAGGCTTTTTAGCATCTCTAAAGAAGCAATCGCACACAGCCACAGAGAGAATAACCCGGGCGTAATCATTCACAGATTAAACGCACCTTTTAAAGAATCTAATGCACTGATAACGACAAAAGAAAGCCTAGATAAAAATAAAAATAGAATATATAGTGTAGAGTTAGAATTAACCCCTCGCTTCAACACTTCTACACGCCCGACAGATATAGAAGCTAACAAGGGCGGTTTTAACTCACTAAATGGACAAGGCGGACAAAACTTACCGACTATTGCTAAAACCGATACCGACATTATACCACAAAAGCTAACAGAACGCATAAAAAACGATTTAGATTCTAACGATTATGCAGAAATGCTAAAAAGTTTAAAGCAATTAGAAAATAAACAAGCAGAGATTGATACATTTACAAATGAAGCCAACTTAATACGCAACACTTTAGAAAAGCAAGAGACAGAGAAATATGAAAAAATAGTAAGTCCTTTATTTGATAAATATCCAATAATGAAAGAGTTTTACAATGAAAGAGATATAAATACACATATCTATTTTAAACGCTTTAAAAACGAGTTTTTAGAGCGATACAACACGCAATATGATTTCTTTACTTTAGATGAAAAAGCCTTTCTAGCTAAATATCCAAATTTTACTCAACAAGACTATAAGGAAGCTACAACACAGAATCTAAAAGCCTTAAAAGATAAAAATGTAAGCATAAATGAATATGTCTCTTTTGCTAAAGAATATATGGATATTGTAAATAATCCTGTTTTTGAAAAGATGGCGAAAGAAATTGATTCTGTAGATAAAAAATATTGGGATACTCACTTTGAGATGAGTGAGCAACGGGATTCTAAAGTAAATGAAATCATTGCCATACTTAAAAAGGATATTGACTCTATTGATATTGCAAACAAGGCAGATGTTAGCATTGATAATTTCCATAAATTAGGCAGATACCTTGCATTTATGAAGCAGCCTGAATTTGGATTTGCTAACAAACTGACATTCACAAAAACTGGGTTTTTTGGAAAATTTTTAGAACAGACAGATATAAAACAACGAGAACTTTTAGGCGAATTATTATCAGTAGAAAAACTTTTAGAGAAAGAAGGAAAAGCTAACAGAGTTTTACAAGATAGGCTTTTCACTATATTTAGGTTAATGCGAGGGGAAGAGTTACTAGATAGAGAGATAAAAGATGTACCATTAGCAAGAGAGTTGATAGAAAAACAGCTAAACATTAAACCCATAAAAGAATTTGGCACAAACTATGCAGAACATTATCACAGCGGCGAGACTGCTATACAAAAACTCATAAATGAAGCACAAGCACATAAAGAAAGCGGAGCTAAGGGCGAGTATAAAGGACAAGTTGCAGGGGCATTTCATAGAGATGACATTGGGGATATAACTTTAGCGTGGGGAGAGAAAGGCACGGGCAAAAGTGATGGCTGGGGATTATCAAAAATTGTAGAGTATCACCCTGAAGTGTTAGATAAATTGGATAAATTGATACAAGATTTGCCCATTGTAAAGGAAACTGAAAATAGATATAAGCTAGATAATGGCGACTTTTTTATAAGCATTAGAAAAGATTTTGAGGGACAAAAACAAAACTGGGTATTAACAGCCTTAGAAAGAGATGAAAGCATTGCTAGACGCAGGACGGACTTGCCTAGCTCACAAAGTGAAGCTGAAAAGACTACTTCAGCAAATGCTACCAACATTATACCACAAACAACACAAGAAATAATCAAACAAGCAAAGGCAAGCGGAAAAAGTGTAGCAGAAACAAAGAAATTACTACAAAAACATAATAAAGAGATACAGAGCATAAGAACAGAGATTAGAAAAGATATTGCAACAAGGCAAAAAAACATAGAACAAGGATACATAGACATAGTAAGCAGCCATCATGCAAAGATAGGAAAAAAAGGCGGATATACAACAAAAATGTATTTAGAAACCGATAAGGAAAAACAAAGCTATTTATATGATGGTTTTAATAAAGAATCTTTAGACAACTATTTACAATTAGTCAAAGAAAACGCACCTTTAAAAGAGAGAAACAAGGCACTAGACAAGCTTGTAAATGAAAGACTAGAAGCAGAAGCAAGATTTAGCCAATTACAAAAACAACAAGAGGAATTAGAAGACAAACAACTACAAGCATTTGATGAAGAATCTTTTATTAAAAGCTTAGAGGGTAAGAGTAAAGATGAGTTAGAAAATATTCAAGGCGATTTATGGAGTAAAAGCAATAGTAAAAATAGCGATATACCATTTCCAGTAATAGCTAGAATGCAAAACTTAGTTATGTGGATAAAAGATAAAATCCCACAAGCTGCCTTTAATAATGATGAATTAAGAGAAGCGATTAAATCCTTAAGATTTAGGGAAGAATATAAAGATGACATAAATTCTATACAATATTTTAAAGAGAACAGAGCATATATAGAACAAACTTTAAACATTAAACCTATAAAAGAATTTGGCACAAATTACGCAGAACATTATCACAGCGGGGAATCTGCTATTGCAAAACTCATAAGTGAAGCACAAGCACATAAAGAAAGCGGGGCTAAAGGCGAGTATAAAGGACAAGTTGCAGGAGCATTTCATCGTAAAGAATTGGGGGATATTGATTTAGTTTGGGGAGAAGTTGAAGGTAGCGGACAACATGCAAAAGGCTATGGACTTGTTAAGATTATTGAGAAGCATTTAAACGCAGGGGATTTTGAAGCATTCGGTAAGGGCGAAGCTGGACTTATAAACGCTATAAATGAGATTATACAAAATGGCAAACTACTTACTGAAAATGGCGTAAATACGCTTTATTTACAAAAAGATAACAAAGTATTTTTAGTAGGATTAAGTAAAGGTTGGGATAAAAAAGGCGAAAATCAATGGATAATCACAAGTTATGAAGCAAATAATCTAAGCCCTGATATATTAGAAAAAATCGGTGCTAACAAAACTATTTCTGCTGATGAAAGCCTTAATGCGTTACAGACTTTTAACGCAACCGACAACAACATTATACCACAAACCTCACAAGAAATAGTTAAAAATAACAATATAAAAGAATCCGCAAATATGCTAGAATCTAAAGTAAAAATGCAAGGGCAAGATTTGAACTTAATATATAACACACAAGAAGCAAAACATATAGCAACTTTAAGAACAGATTTAAAAGAGGCGTTAAGCCCATATCTAAACAAAGAGATTGTAAATAAAGCTACAGGTATAACCGCACAAATATCCACCACAGGTTTAAACAAAATCGCAAGTAAAAAAGCGATAGATAAAAGTGTAGCGAATGGATTCAGTAGAGACGAGCATTTTAAAGTAGCACAAGATTTAAAAACGCTTTTTGAAAATGCTACAAAAAAGGAAAGCTATGCAGATAAAAAACAAAGTAACGATGTGATGGCTATGCACAGATTTTTTGCAGAAATAATAATAAATAACAAACAAGCACAAGCAAAAATGACTTTAAAAGAAAGTATCGAACATGGGAATAGAATTTATTCATTAGAATTAGAAGAATTAATCCCAAGCATTAACGCACAACCGCATACCAAAGAAGCACAAGCAAGGGGGAGCTAAACTCACTAAATGTGGGAGATATGCAAGAAAACTTCCCCACGCCTATTGTAAAGCCCTTAAGTTAGATTCTACCACAAATTCCCAAATAAAACAAGCCCCTATATTTCAATTAAAAAAGTAAATATAATAAAAAGTATCGCTTATGTTTTAAGCAGTTTTACGCAATAAAGCATAAGCCCCCATTATTAGCATATGCGTAATGGGATTAACTCTAAGATAGTATAAAAAAGCCTTGCCTCGTTGCTTTCTCTTGTCATGTTGCGTTTGTCATGTTGAGTGCAAAGCACGAAACATCTCGCAAGTTTTGCAAGGCGGGTAAAATCCTTTTTATTTACAAGTAAAGATGTTTCGGCTTTGCCTCAACATGACAAGTGAGAGACTCAACAATAAACCATAAGGATAAAAAGCAAAATGCTAAAAACAATTGGAAATATTATTTATGATTATTATCAATTCTTTATACTCCCATTCTTAAGCATAAGTATATTCTATGCTATGGAATATATGAGTCGGGGTGTAGAGTTTTTTGTTGATGAAAAGGGTGTGAAGTGGCGATTTTTAAGCTTTTGCGCTTTAATGCAATTTTTCGTTAGCTTAGTTGTTATTTTAAGCGTTTCTGCTATGTTTAAAAGTGATGCCCTGCAAGAATATCAAACCTTGCAACTTGTAGCCATTATCTTACTTGGCACAACACCCTTTAACATAAGCATTTTAATATGGGTAGCTATAAAACTAGAAATATACAGACTTATGCAAAATAGATATAAAGACGAATTAAAAGATTTAATAAAAGCAGAATCATTTATAGGACCAGTCTTTTTTTTGCAAAACTCCAAAAAAAATGTTTTTTTATGTCAGCACAACGAGACTCTAATAGCTACCTTAAAACTTCTTACTATTCACATCATCTAAAATTTTTACTGCCACATTATCTAGTGCGGTGCTTATATCGCGTGAATGATTGGCAATTTTTACATTTTGCTGCGTGATGTCTTCAAGTTGCGAGATAGTATCATTGATTTGATTGACACCTTCAGCTTGTTCTTTAATAGATTCTGCCATATCGTTGATACTCTGCACCAAAAGATTTGTATTTGCTTCAATTTCACCCAAACTTCTTTGTGTGCGTTCGGCAAGCTTTCTCACCTCATCAGCAACAACCGCAAACCCTCTGCCGTGTTCTCCTGCCCTTGCGGCTTCAATAGCGGCATTCAAAGCCAAAAGATTTGTTTGATCTGCAATATCGCGTATGATACCGATGACATTTTTAATATCTTCACTTTGTGCGATGACTTCATTTGTGCGATCACTCACATTTTGCATAGATTGGGCAATCTCTTCTGTGAGAGTGGCAGTTTGTGCAAGTGATGCACTTTGAGTGTTAGCACTCTCTGTAAGCTCAAGGACAGAAGATTCTAACTCTTTAGATTTTACTTCAAGTTCGTTGGCATAGTTTTTAGAGACTGAAAGCATACTCACCATAGAATCCCCCAAGCTATTTACGGCATTTTCAAGCCCTCTGGGATTTTCTATCCTGTCGGTAAAGTCATTGTTTTTATAGGCGTCAAATACACGAGCTGTATTTTTGAGATTCTCGCCGACAAGGTTTAAAAGCGTGTGCGACATTTGATTTATCGCATCTTTTAGCTCATTGATTTGCGGATTTAGGCTTGTATTTTCTATCACAGAGCCAAATCGCCCTTCCTTTGCTTCTGCTACGACATCTAGTACATCACACAAGGTTGGAATCTTGTCTCAACCCATCTTGTGTGCGTTTGACATTCTCATCAATCGCCTTTGCCATACGCCCGATCTCATCTTTAGAATCTAGTGGGATAGAATCCATTGTTTTACTCTCGTGGTTGAGATAGGCAAAAAAGGCAAAGACATTGTGCTGTAAGTTTAAGATTCCACGCAAATGTGTGCTGTAAAAGAGCCACATTGATGGGAAAAAGATAAGCAAAAATGCTACCATTGAAATGGCGATATTGCTGTATATCGTTTGAGAGATATTACTCAAAATCCCCTGTGAAGTGGCGTGTGTATAGGTGTCTAGCGTGTCGATATACACACCTGTTGCAATCCAAATATTTGCGGTGTTGGGGATAAGCTGTGCGTAAGATACTTTTTGTGCATCAACAAACTTTCCATCTGGCAGGGGCTTAGGGAAAACATAATAGACAAATTTACCCCTTTTGCTATCATCTTTTGCACTCTCAAAAAGATCCCTTATGAAATAAGTGCCATTAATGTCCTTTGTATCCCACAAAGACTTGCCTATAATGTCTGTTTGATGCGGATATGCTAAAGCAACCCCTTCTTTATACACAAAATAATAGCTTGATTTATCATCTTCAAAATACATCTTGCTAATGGCTTTAGAAATGATTTGTATCTGCTCCTTTTCACTCAATCCCTTGACAATCTCACCAAGCGCACTCGCCATAGAATCTGTGCTAAGCTTGATTTTTGCTTCAATCTCTTGCTGTAACATTGCGACGATTTGTTCTTGTGTAGCTTTGGAGGACTTTGCTTCCCCTAGTATTGTCAGCACTAAAAATATGACAAATGCTATAAAAAAGCCGATAACAAGGCTTAGGAATTTTGATTTAAGTGAGAGATTCTTATAAAACTTCATTATAATCCCTTTTGTAAGTTTCTAATATTATATATTATCATAAAAATACAAAATAATTCAAAGAGTGGGATTATTACAACTTTTAAAAGACTTTGAAAAGTTAAGAAAAACTAGGTGGGTATATTTTGCTGTTTTTATCTTCAAGGTAATATATAAATGGGTGTGTTGATACTAATCACTTCATATAATTCTTTCATGCTTGCATTATCAAGGGCTATGCAGCCATCAGTCCAATCGCCATATTGTTTAAAAAGTTCTTTCGCAATATTCATGCCATTTGGTAATCCGTGAATCTTGATATCGCCACCCGCATTTTTATTGTGTTTTTTAGCATTGGCAATATCTAGCTTATTTGGATAACTAATGCCAAGATTGAGAAAATAGCGTGATTTTGGGTTTTTAGAATCAATATAATACAAGCCCTCAGGCGTTTTACTATCACCTTCAAACTCTTTGTGTCCTTGCGGATTTTTACCCAATGCGATATGCGGATAACTTTTTAATAGCTTATTTTTATCATCGTAGAGTTCTAATATTCTTTTTTGTTTATGCACGACAATCTTTGCTACCCTACCTTTTAAGCTTAAGTCTATGGGATATTCTTGTCCCCTTTCTGTCGCAATGCTTATTTGATAAAGTAAGGTTAGGATACAAAAAAGTAGCAAAATTACTATAATAGCTTTGGTAAGACTTTGTTTCATTGCTTCACTCTAAAAATGCCAAATCTATCTGCCTAATACATGCCTTGTCTTACATAAAAACACTTTGTATATAAAGTCGTTCCTTTATATACACTAAGCACATTATGGTTATTTTATTTTGTAATTACTTCTTCTTTGCGGTTGCTTTTGTGCTTGTAGCCTTTGTGCTTTTGGTAGCTCTAGGTTTTCTTGTAGTGGTTTTTGCTGAAGTGGTTTGATCGCCTATTTTTTCTCCAAGTGTTTGAGTGTCTAAGCCCTCAAGTGCTGATGCGAATATATCAAGCATATCACCTGTTGAGGTCATTTCGCTACTTTGCTCACTCACATTTTTTGGCTCTAGGTTGTAGATGATATTATAGGCTCGTTTCAAAAATGCTTCATTACCTTTTGAAAACTGATAAAAGCATAAAGCTTCTAATCCCTTTGTTCTCACTTCACTTGCTAAAACGCCAAACTCACGATAGTTTGACGCGATTGCAATGCTATCGTAGTTGCCAGAATAAAGTGCTTTTGACACATCTACACTTAAACGCATATTATTGTTTGCTTGACTATTGCCTATTGAGATTCTAAAATAATGCCTATCAAGCTGACTATACCATAAGTCAAGATTGTCTTTTGTGATATATGCGCGTTTTACACAAATATTGTAACCCTCATTTTGCAAATAATCAAAAATAAGTGTCATAAACGCCGCTTCGAGTCTATCACAATCAATAAACAATGCTAAATTCTTTGCCATACTATCTCCTTCAAATAGATTTAAGCGATATAAAAATCTTGGTATATAGATACCATCTTTTTTGTGTAGTCATGTTTTGGATTTGACATTATAGCTTGTGTATGTCCATATTCGACAATTTTACCTTGAAATATGACTGCTACATTATCGCATAAATTTGCAACAACGCCTAAATCATGCGTGATGAGTATATAGCTCACATTATAAGCTTTTTGCACATCATGCAAGAGTTTTAGCGTATTTTTCTGCACGAATTTGTCAAGTGCGCTTGTAGGCTCATCAAGGATTAGAATCTTTGGATTTAGCACCATAGAACGCGCAATAGCTACTCTTTGCCTTTGACCACCACTTAGCTCACTTGGATAACGAGTAAGCAAACTTCTATCCAAATCTAGCACATTAAAGATTTTTTCAATCTCTTGCATAATAGATTCATCACTCTTTTTTTGCAATTTTAGCCCCTCGCTCACTAAATCTTTTACACGAAATCTTGGATTAAGAGAACTCATAGAATCTTGAAAAACGACTTGCATGTTTTTTCGCATTTCTTTTAAATACCTTTTATCAACTTTTCCATTGTAAGATAAAGTCTGATTAAAATATGAATCTATGCCTTGTGTATCCATGAGATGTAATATACCTTTTGCTAAGGAACTTTTACCACTACCGCTTTCCCCTATAATACCCAAAGTTTTACCTTCTTGCAAGGTGAGATTAACATTTTTTGTAATTATAGATAGTTTTTTGCGAAAGTATTTACTTTTTTTAACGCCTACGCTAAAATCTTTTAGCTGCATTATAGTTGGTGTTTGTGTGGTGTTGTATTGTTTTGTTTCAAGAAAGTTTGCTTGAAAAAGCTTTTGCGTGTAGCTGTGTTTTGGCGTAGAATGAAGCGTGAGAGTTTCTATAATGTGTCCGTTTTGCATAATGATATAGGTATCACAAAGAGCGCGTAAAATGCCTAAATCATGTGTGATAAAAAGCATTGCAACGCGGTGTTTTTTTGCAATTTGTTTCAGCAAGTTTATCACCTGCATACTTAGCGACATATCAAGGGCGGTTGTAGGCTCATCACAGATGATTAGCTTTGGATTTGCAACAAGGGCTAGAGAGATTGCCACCCTTTGTCTTTGACCGCCACTTAGCTCATGTGGATAGCGAGTAAGTAAGCTGCAATCAAGCCCAACTTCATTGCAAATAGATTCTATATGTGCTTTTCTTTGTTTAGAATCTCTCATAAGATTATGTATGATAAGCGTTTCTTCAATCTGTTTATATACTTTATGGAGTGGGTTGAGTGAGCTTAGCGGGTCTTGTGGTATGTATGAGATTTCTTTGCCCAAAATATTTTGCATTGAGAGATTTTGCGTTGTTATGGTTTTAGATTTTCTCTCTTTTTGTAATTGCAATAAATCATAATTACAGAATCTTATCTCACCTTTGTGTATGTTGATATTTGGTTCAAGTCCCATTATAATTCTTGCAAGCAGGCTTTTACCACTTCCACTCTCACCCGCAAGTCCTAGAATCTGCCCTTGCTTTATTTCTATATTGATATTTTGTAAGCAAAAGTGATTGCGTGTAGATTCTAGATTCTGTGTCAAATCTGGGTGGGTTAGGGGATTTGAGGTGTAATTTTTGGAATCTAGATTTTTATTATCTGTATCCCACATTGCGTGTCTATTAGATTCTATATGGGTTTTATGAGATTTAGAATCTTTTGTGCTTGTGCTAAATGAAGCACATAAACCTTTGATAGATAAAAGTAAATCTTTTGTTGTATCTGCTAATACACCTTCTCTATTCATCACTAAATCCTAAAAATCATAAAATTCTAAAGGTATATAAGGTTTGTAAGCCATCATTTTGGCACATGATTAACCTCTATCCCATTACGCAATATTGTCGCATTATAGTTATCTGTGATAAGAATGTGTCTTGCTGATTGTGGCAAGTCTATCTTATATGTTGTTTTAGAATCTGTAAGCATAATCACATCAAGTGGATTCATAGCGTTGTCAAAAATAAGGATTTTTGGATACCATGCTTCTGTGTTGTCTTTTGGTGTGATTTGGATTGTGCCTGTGGTTATGGCTGTAAGCCAGTATTTGCCATTAATTTGTGTAAGCGTATTTGTGCCTTTTGCAAGGACTTTTGCTGCTGCGATATTTGAGTTTAATAAGCTTATATCATATATCCAGTGTGTAGCGGAGTAGCGATTGACATCAATGATTGCATAACCTCGCTTAGTTAGATTTGTAGCCATAACGATTGGATCGACACTAGATTCTGCATTGAGCGTGTATGTGAGTTTTATTTTTTCATCTTCTTTTGTTGCTTCGGTTACATAAAAATATGAGTAGCCAATACTGCTTAAAATATTACTTGCACTATACGCAAGGAAAGTAAAGCTAGGCTCTCTATCAGTCTGCTTTTGTGCGTTAAGGCGGAAGGTAACAGATACATTGCTAGGCTTTGTGAGTTTGAGAGAGAGTAAGCCATTGCTTTTTAATGCACTAAGCACCTTAACTACATTAAGATTACCGCCTTGATAGAATGCCTTTTCATTAGCAAAGATTTTTTTTATAAATTTCTCATTTGCTTGATAGCTATTTTTTGTCATTAGTTTTTGCACTTTTTGTTGTAATTCACTTGCGATAAGCATATTACAAAGTAGCAATGCGGTTATACAGATTCTAAATATATTCATTATTTGCCCCCTAATGCTTTGTATTCTTTTTGTGTGATGAGTTTCATGCCGCTTTCTTTATCATATAACATGTAGGTTACCCCTCTTTGATTGTATTCAAAGGTTTGTCCATTTGCTTCTATGCTTAAGACTGCATAGCCAAAATGAAATATCGTAGGATTTTTAATCGTAAGGGTAATAGGTGTTTTCTTTGTGTATTTTTCTCCACGCACTTTTGTGATAGTATCCACCCATGCAAACCATACATCTTGCTTCGGTGTGATTGTAAGGGTTATTTCTTTTGTATTTTTGCTCTCTTGTTTTACTTCTTGTTGGGCTATTTTAGAATCTTCTTTTATGTCTTGTTGTTTAGAATCTTTTCCTTGTGTTTGGTCTATATTTTTTGCTTCATTGTTTTTTGTGGCTATTTGCTCTCTTTTTTCTTCATTATCATTTAATGCGTCATAAAGAGAGATTGTAGGATAGGCTTGTTTTATATCTTTTTCAACAATCCTTTTTTGTGTGTTGTTTTGTTCTGCTACATGACTTGCCTGCGTATTATTAGAACCCACAAAGTAGATTCCAAAAGCCACAAGTAGCACAACGCTAACGCTAGATACTGCAATAATCAGCGTTTTATAGGATACTTGTTGCTTTGGCATGCTGATTTCTATATTCATGCTGCTTAGTTGCTGCTTATTGTTTGTTGTTTGTTGTTTTGATTTTGGAAGTTTTACTTGCTGTGTGTTTATAGGATTCTCTTTATCTGTATTTTCTAGTTTAGAATCTTTATTTCCAAAATCTTGTCTAGAAGAATCTTGTTTGGAAACTTGCGGGCTACTTATTTTTGTGTTAGTAGAATCTGATTGTAGTTTTTCTGTTTGCATGGTATCAGATTCTAAAACATTAGGATCTTTTTGAGTATTTATTTGCTTATATTCATCATATTCCTTTACCCATTCGCTTAAGTCAAGTTGCAATTCACGCTCTAGAATCTTTATAAAGCCATGTGCTCTAGTTGGATCAATATTATCAAATTTTTTATCCAAAATATCATGTAGTCTTACTAGCGTAATCCTTGTTTTGCGATGAATTTCTTCTGTATCCATTTGTTTTAGTTTGTCAAAATCAGCCATAATATTCCTTTTTTATGTGTTGGATTCTATCAATGAGTATTCCTGCTGCAACGCTTGCATTTAGAGAATCAAAGCCATTACACATAGCAATATGCAAGGTGTAATCAAGCTTATTAAGTAGCTTTTGTGGCAGCCCTGTATCTTCCCTGCCGATAAAAATAGCCCATTTGTTGGGTGTAGATTCTAAAATATTTTTATTATTTTTACCTGCTCCAATGAGTGTAAATTGCTTCATTTTTGCTTCATTGGCAACACTAAGGCTTGATTTATGAAAAGAAAAGGGCATATTGAGTAATGCCCCACTGCTTGATCTAAAAATCCCCTCTAATGCTTGCGTGTTTAAAGTGTCTCTATCGCTGATTACAATCCCGCCAACGCCAAGTGCATAAGCGGTTCTCACAATAGCCCCAATATTTCCAATATCACTCATGCCGCATAATACAACTAGGCTTGAGAAATCAAGCAAGGCTTTAAATGGAGTTTGCTCAATGGGCTTGATTTTTGCAAATACACCTTGATGATTTTTCCCCCGTGCAAGACTTTGTGCTTTTTTATTATCTATCCTAAGGATTGGCACATTTAGCCTTTTTAGTTTAGCAAACAAAGGCTTTTCTATGTCTTTTGCTAAATAAATCTCTTGAATATGCGTAGGTGCATGATGTATCACATATTCAAAACATTGCTTCCCAAAAATAATCATTACTAGAATCCACAGCTACTAATTTTTTCTGTAATGCTACCATAAAAAAGCTAGAGTTTTACTCTAGCTTATCGAAATAAATATTTATAAATAAAGATTTTTGATGATATATGTTATTAGCCGTTTAGAATCCTTTATTCAATCTTTGACTAGAAGTATTTGTAATGATATAACTTTGTAGAATTGCCCATGTCCATACACCAGAGACAATATATCCTAAAAATTTGTAAATAAAGAACAAATAGGCATTGTGTGTAAAAAGGCAAACTATACGCAGATTAAATCTTACAATTTACTTCAATAAAAGAGATAAAAGTTTCATCTAACTCATTGCAAACTAGAGTTTAGATAAAGTCATCTTCATCTATCTCTGTGATACTTACGCCATTATAATAGAATTTTTCACTATTACCGCAAAGCCATTTTCTATCACTTGGAGTTTCTGCTTTTAGATAGATCACTTGCGATGTAATGCCAGAGTTTCTTACATGTTTCGTGCATTTAATAAGCACATCATCACCCCTTTCAGAGCAACATACACCAATCCCACCAACTACTTGAAAATTTTTGTCTAAAATCAGCATAATCATTCCTTATTGTTTTAATTTCAACTAAATGGGCTAAATTATAGCAGATTCTAATAAATTTTTACTCTCAATGTGTCAATATGCTTAAAGTATGAGTTATAACTCATTTTGTATTGTTATAAAGAACTTGTCAGAAAATATATACAATTTGGTTTTGATTTTATAAATTTATGAGAATGCTATGCGATATTTTAGTAGTTTTGGTTTGTATGGTGATTATGCTTTATTTGAGTCGCTTTTATATGATTTTGGTTATGTGCCAAATCATTATGACATTATAGGTTTTAGCTCTGGGGCATTGTCTGCTTTACAATATGCTATGCAAAGGATTGTCAATAAACAAAGGGTTGGCAGAGTGATTCTCTTATCACCGCTACTTTATACACATCATATTTCTAGTGATTCTGTGTTAAATATCGCAGGTTTCGATTCTGATTTGATTACATCTTTTAAACGAAATGTAGAGAATCTAGATTCTAAAAACAACACACAAATCATAACCCATGTAAGCTTTGAATCTTTTGCCAGAGAATTTTCTCATATCAATATTTACACATTATGGAATCTGTTTAAAAAAGCATGTATTCATTCATATAAAAAGGATAAGCTAAAATATCATACTACGCTGTATAAACAACTTGGATTTCACATAACAGACGATATAATGAGATTAGATTCTCATAATAACAAGGAATGTAGAGTTTTTACACAATTTGAAAAACTCACAACCTTAAGGAATCTATGGGATATTCATGCTATCGATTTAGAGAAAATAGAGAAAAAATCGCAAAAGTTTGTGGTATTTATCGCAGAAAATGATAGAATAACAAACTCAAAATTAATAAGCAAATATTTATCGCAGTTTGGAATCTGCTATATATTAAAAGGTCGAAACCATATTTTACAGAGAGTAGCTAACAAAAGGGCATAATAACGAATATGAAAAAAAAAGCATTTTCAGGTATCCAGCCAACAGGCAGTCTGCATTTAGGTAACTATCTTGGTGCCATCAAGCAATGGGTAAAAAATCAAGCAGAATATGAAAATATCTATTGTGTTGTAAATACTCATGCTATAACGATACACCAAGACCCAAAGGTTTTGCAGCAAAATACTATAGAACTTTTTGCTATGCTGCTTGCGTGTGGGCTTACAAGCGAGAATACAAAGCTTTTTGTGCAAAGTAGAATTGACTATCATGGTGCGCTTGCGTGGATTCTAGATTGCAATATCGGTATGGGCGAGATGAGTCGCATGACTCAATTTAAAGATAAATCACAGAAAAATCCGCAAAATATAAATGTCGGACTTTTTAATTATCCAGCGTTGATGGCGGCTGATATTTTATTGTATCAAAGCGATTTTGTGCCAGTTGGAGAAGACCAAAAGCAGCATTTAGAGCTTACAAGAAATGTTGCCATGAGATTTAATGAACGCTATGGAGAATGCTTTAAAGTGCCAGAGCCCTTAATCGCAGAGGTTGGTGCTAGAATCATGTCGCTTGATGACCCAAGTGTAAAGATGAGTAAGTCAAATAAAGGTGAATATAGTGTGATAAATCTGCTTGATTCTAAAGATAGCATTATAAAAAAAGTCAAAAAAGCCACCACAGATAGCTTTAATGAGATTGTGTTTGATAAAGAAAGGGCAGGGCTTTATAATCTCTTGTGTATTTATGAATGTATCACAGGTAAAAGTCGCAATGAGATTGAAAATAGTTTTAAGGGCTATGGCGAGTTTAAGATTGCACTTGCTGAAGCCATTTTTGCAGAATTAGAGCCAATACAGCAAAAATATCATCAATTCATGCAGGAAAAAACTTATATTAATGATATAATCACGCGTGATGAAACATACATTAGAGACCTAGCCCAAAGCACTTATGATAGGGCAAAGTCTTTAGTGGGTTTAATTTAATTTTATTTTAAGGAGACAGCGATGGATGACATTGTAAAGGAAGATATTTCTACGATTATAGAGCAGATTCAAGATTCATTAGATGAGCTTGAAAGCCACTTTGAAAAGCTGGAATCTAAGAGCGCGAAAAACTCAGAAACAATCAACAATATGATTGAAGAGATGCGATTAAATCTTGAAACCTTGCGTGATTTTCAGGATGCTTAATCTTTAGTTTGTTGTTTCACAAAAGCTTTTATTCGTTTGGAGTGTGGCTAGAAAATAGTTCATACTTTCCATGATCTAATCCACACAATTTCTACACAAGTTTTTTCAAACTTAGCGATTTCTATGTCTTCATATATAGCATTATGTATAGGTTTCATATTGATTCTTCATTATTTTGTGAGTAGTATTAAATATGAGATTTGATTCTATATTTTTCAATCATCGAAAGAAAATCGTGTTGCGAGAAATATTACTCTTAATAAGATAAATTAATAATGAGTGTTTGTTAATTATCTTGAATATGCAACTACAAGCGGTATGAATTCAGTATTAATGAAAATTTTATGTAGGCTTGAATAATCTTTCATTTGATTGAGAATGGCAAAAGAGTCTTGTTGCATTTATTGTTGGAAATAAGTGTCGTTACTATCACCTAATATCTAATACAATGTAATTTTAATTTACATGATAGTCATTAGAATTGCCTTAAAAAATCCCCCCTAAAAAACAAACTCAAAAAAAATCAAAAACTTTTTTAAATTTAAGCTTTATTTAAGCTTTATTAGCATATAATTCTGTTTCTCAAGTTTGCAGAAAGCAAATTAAAGATTTACAAGATGTAAATATACCGAATATTATAGCATTTTTTCATTAAAATCAGTAATATTTTTATCAAACTCTTTTTATCCTTTTAGATTTTAGAGTTTTTATATTTTGTTTTACTTTTTTGTGTTTTTGTTAATACTTGCGTTATTTGACTTTGGAAATTTTGATATTTTTAAAGCAATGATCTTTGACAACTAAGCAAGATTTGATTGTGATATTGTAGCTAGATTGTTTAAAGTTAATATCTTAGTTTTGTAAAATTATTATGAAATTTGAATATTGCTTTTTACTATGTTTTAAATGCTTCAATTTTATTTTAACAACCAAGTCTTTAAATTGTTAATCTATACAACTCGACTATAACTGATTTATTATGTTTTGCTTTAGTCTTTGTAAGAGAGTAGGGCAGGGCATAGTAAGTTTTAGTCTTTGTGAAACATTTTAGAGATTAGGACAAATTCTTTAAATAATAATCTTTAATGTTATGGCATTTTGTATGTAACTTATGTTAAATATGAAATGTTGTTTGATATTGAGATTATTTGTGAAGATTCTAACTGATATATTTTAAGCTATATGTTTATTGTGTATTTTGTTGGGTTTTCATTATTTATGGAGAGTTTGCTACTATTAATTAATTTTGATAGATACAAACTTCCATAATTCTTATGGAGAGTTTGATCCTGGCTCAGAGTGAACGCTGGCGGCGTGCCTAATACATGCAAGTCGAACGATGAAGCTTCTAGCTTGCTAGAAGTGGATTAGTGGCGCACGGGTGAGTAATGCATAGGTTATGTGCCCTTTAGTCTGGGATAGCCACTGGAAACGGTGATTAATACTGGATACTCCCTACGGGGGAAAGGGGCTTTCAATAAAGAATTTCTCTTTTTAGTGCTTTGTGTTGTTGGCACAAAATTCTAGTATTTGGAATGAGAAATTGATGTTGTGAAGCAATTTGTGCGGAGACTAGACTTAGTGTCTGTCGCACAAGCAAATTGCGAACCCATCGATTTATCGTCCAAAGACGAATTTTTTATTGAAAGCCTTCGCTAAAGGATCAGCCTATGTCCTATCAGCTTGTTGGTGAGGTAATGGCTCACCAAGGCTATGACGGGTATCCGGCCTGAGAGGGTGATCGGACACACTGGAACTGAGACACGGTCCAGACTCCTACGGGAGGCAGCAGTAGGGAATATTGCTCAATGGGGGAAACCCTGAAGCAGCAACGCCGCGTGGAGGATGAAGGTTTTAGGATTGTAAACTCCTTTTGTAAGAGAAGATTATGACGGTATCTTACGAATAAGCACCGGCTAACTCCGTGCCAGCAGCCGCGGTAATACGGAGGGTGCAAGCGTTACTCGGAATCACTGGGCGTAAAGAGCGCGTAGGCGGGTGGTCAAGTCAGATGTGAAATCCTGTAGCTTAACTACAGAACTGCATTTGAAACTGACCATCTAGAGTATGGGAGAGGTAGGTGGAATTCTTGGTGTAGGGGTAAAATCCGTAGAGATCAAGAGGAATACTCATTGCGAAGGCGACCTGCTGGAACATTACTGACGCTGATGCGCGAAAGCGTGGGGAGCAAACAGGATTAGATACCCTGGTAGTCCACGCCCTAAACGATGAATGCTAGTTGTTGCCCTGCTTGTCAGGGCAGTAATGCAGCTAACGCATTAAGCATTCCGCCTGGGGAGTACGGTCGCAAGATTAAAACTCAAAGGAATAGACGGGGACCCGCACAAGCGGTGGAGCATGTGGTTTAATTCGAGTATACGCGAAGAACCTTACCTAGGCTTGACATTGATAGAATCCGCTAGAGATAGTGGAGTGCTGGCTTGCCAGAGCTTGAAAACAGGTGCTGCACGGCTGTCGTCAGCTCGTGTCGTGAGATGTTGGGTTAAGTCCCGCAACGAGCGCAACCCTCGTCCTTAGTTGCTAGCAGTTCGGCTGAGCACTCTAAGGAGACTGCCTTCGTAAGGAGGAGGAAGGTGAGGACGACGTTAAGTCATCATGGCCCTTACGCCTAGGGCTACACACGTGCTACAATGGGACATACAAAAAGATGCAATACCGCGAGGTGGAGCAAATCTCTAAAATGTCTCTCAGTTCGGATTGTAGTCTGCAACTCGACTACATGAAGCTGGAATCGCTAGTAATCGTGAATCAGCCATGTCACGGTGAATACGTTCCCGGGTCTTGTACTCACCGCCCGTCACACCATGGGAGTTGTATTCGCCTTAAGTCGGGATACTAAATTGGTTACCGCCCACGGCGGATGCAGCGACTGGGGTGAAGTCGTAACAAGGTAACCGTAGGTGAACCTGCGGTTGGATCACCTCCTTTCTAGAGATATGTTAAGATATTTGTTTATCTTAATCATTATGAAGTTGTTTAGATATAGTTGCTATATAGTCTATAAATTATGTCTTTTTATAGTTGTATGCTATGTGGTAGTGATAGTTTGGCTATGATATTGCATCTTGCTTAGTTTTCAGAGATTATTTGCGTATTTTATAAATATTAAATATTGAAATCGAATTTATGTCATATTTTGCTATTGCTTTTAACTAGCTTTCTCTTTAGTAAAGGGCTTATAGCTCAGGTGGTTAGAGCGCACCCCTGATAAGGGTGAGGTCGGAGGTTCAAGTCCTCCTAAGCCCACCATAAATTATTCTTTTTAATGCTTTGTAGAGTGTTAGAAAATAACTAAAGTTGAATATGGAAACTAGATTCTAGTTTTACTATCATCGTTAGGGGGAATTAGCTCAGCTGGGAGAGCGCCTGCTTTGCACGCAGGAGGTCAGCGGTTCGATCCCGCTATTCTCCACCATGTGTTTTTAGTATTAAATTTAAAGCACTCTAAAGATAAAATTATTTTTTAGTGAGTGCGTGGAGACTTAGTTATGCTTTATTTGCCTTGTCCTATTTCTGTTGTAGATTCTATTGGTATGTGCTTAAATTTAAAGGCTATGCAGAATAAATTCTTAAATTATTATGCGGAATATCAAGATGATTTGTATTTGTTGCATAGAAATCGAATAGATTATATTAAGCAATTTGTGGAAATACCAAGTGATGATATTTATAATGATATATATTTTGATTTTTCTAGTCTTAATTTAGAAAATCATATCCTTACAAATGTTATCAATTTTAAGTCATATAGAAAGCGTTTAATTTCAAAGTATCTTGTAACCTTAGATAAGAATAGGATTGAAAGGGTTGATTCTGGCGTTTTTGCGCAAAGTTTAGCTCTTGTGGACGATGACTCTTTTGACTATAGAAAAATGGATAGAGTGTTTAAGGAGTTGCCTGATGCCTTGTTTGATGATGATTTAAGAAAGATTATATTTTTTGTTTTAAATAAAATTAGATCTTTTACTGGTTTTAGTAATTTTCAGCTCATTGTTCATCATACTTTTATTTTTTGTGAAAATGCTAATATTGCTACTAATTCTCCGGAAGGTGTGCATCAGGATGGCATGGATTTTATAATGTCTGCTTTTGTTGTGGAGAGAAAGAATGTTAAAGGTGCAAAAAGCATTATATATGGTGGGGATAAGAAAAATAAGCTTTTTGAATGCACATTAAAAGATGGTCAGGGAATCTTGCAGGCTGATTTAAATACAGATTTATGGCACGAAGTCACAGAAATTTCACAAATTGATTTAAATGAGATGGCTTATCGTTCCAGCATAGGTTTTGATGTAAAGGTTCTGCAATGAATTTAAAGCTTTGCAATGAGACTTTTATTATCAAAAGAGTGGATAAGAATCTTAAAATTAATTTGAACAATAATATTTTTTGTATCGTTAATGAATTTGATTGTTTAAGTTTAATTGAGTTTGCTTCAGAACATAATACAGATAAATTAAAATTTAGGGCGTTTTATATAGATAATATATTTGATTTTTCTCAAAGTGGAGTCTTGTTTGAAGTCTTAAAGCCCTTAAAGGAAAACAATATTAGCGTATTGGTGATATCTGCTTTTAGCAGAGATTATATTTTTGTTAATGAATTAGACTATGAAAACGCAAAGAATATACTAAAGGTTTAATTTATGGAGATTATTTTTTTTAAAGGTTTTTTGCTATCTCTTTCTTTGATTGTTGCTATTGGCGCTCAAAATATTTTTATCATAAAGCAGGCTATGCTTAAAAATCATATTTTTGCAGTGTGTTTGACTTGTTTTTTATGCGATGTGATTTTAATGTTTGTGGGAATCTTTGGAGTGGGAGAATTTTTGGCAAAAAATCGCATTCTAAATTTATGTATTGCGATTTTTGGAAGCATGTTTGTTTTTTATTATGGAATTGTTGCTTTGAAATCCGCTTTTTCTAAAGAATCTGTTGTTAATTTTTCTCAATCTAATCCTACATCACTTAAAAAAGCTGTTATGTTAACCTTGATGGTTACGCTTTTGAATCCCCATGTGTATTTGGATACTGTTTTTGTAGTAGGTGCTTCTGCTTTGATGTTTAATGTTGAAGAAAAGATGATTTTTGCGTGTGGGTCGCTTGGCGCATCTTGTTTGTGGTTTTTTTCTTTGGGATATAGTGCTTTAAAATTAAGCTCATTGCTTGTGAAAATGGCTAGAGTAATTGATGTGTTTGTTGCTTTAATCATGTTTTTTATATTTTTGTCATTAATTTCTTATATTTTAAGCTTATTTTAAGTTTATTATTATATAATTTCGTCTCCATTCTATTAATTACAAGACAGAATGATGTTTATTTGAAATTTTATTGTTAATAGCCTAAATAGTAATTAACTACAATTACGCGACATACTTGTCTTATTGGGGCAGAGTTTGATAAAAAACTCTTGCATTCAATAAGGCAGTATCCTTGGAAGTAAAAAGCTTTTAAGGGCAGATGGTGGATGCCTTGGGTGATAGAGGCGATGAAGGACGTACTAAGCTGCGATAAGCTATGGGGAGCTGCTAAGAAGCTTTGATCCATAGATTTCCGAATGGGGCAACCCAATACATAGAGATATGTATTACCTTTAATGGAGCGAACCTAGCGAAGTGAAACATCTCAGTAGCTAGAGGAAAAGAAATCAAACGAGATTCTCCTAGTAGCGGCGAGCGAACGGGGAAAAGGGCAAACCAGTAGCTTGCTACTGGGGTTGAGGACTGCAATATCCACTTGAATAATGTAGCAGAAGTGTTTGGAAAAACACATCATAGAGGGTGATAGTCCCGTATGCGAAATATTATTCATAGGTAGCAGGATCCAGAGTAGGCCAGGACACGTGAAATCCGGGCTGAAGCCGGGGAGACCACTCTCCAACCCTAAATACTACTATCACACCGATAGCGAACAAGTACCGTGAGGGAAAGGTGAAAAGAACCGCAGTGAGCGGAGTGAAATAGAACCTGAAACCATCTGCCTACAATCATTCGGAGCCCTATGATTTATCAGGGTGACGGACTGCCTTTTGCATAATGATCCTGCGAGTTGTGGTATCTGGCAAGGTTAAGCACACGCGAAGCCGTAGCGAAAGCGAGTCTGAAAGGGCGTTTAGTCAGATGCTGCAGACCCGAAGCCAAGTGATCTATCCATGGCCAAGTTGAAGCGAGTGTAATAGCTCGTGGAGGACTGAACTCGTACCCATTGAAACGGGTTGGGATGAGCTGTGGATAGGGGTGAAAGGCCAAACAAACTTGGTGATAGCTGGTTCTCTTCGAAATATATTTAGGTATAGCCTCAAGTGATAGTAATAGGGGGTAGAGCTCTGATTGGGCTAGGGCTGCTCACCGCGGTACCAACCCCTGTCAAACTGCAAATACCTATTACCGTATCTTGGGAGTCAGGCGGTGGGTGATAAAATCAATCGTCAAAAGGGGAACAACCCAGACTACCAACTAAGGTCCCAAAGTTCTATTCTAAGTGGAAAATGATGTGAAGTTACTCAGACAACCAGGAGGTTGGCTTAGAAGCAGCCATCCTTTAAAGAAAGCGTAACAGCTCACTGGTCTAGTGATTTTGCGCAGAAAATATAACGGGGCTAAGATAGACACCGAAGTTGTAGATTGTGCTGATGCACAGTGGTAGAAGAGCGTTCGTATCAGCGTTGAAGGCATACCGGTAAGGAGTGCTGGAGCGATGCGAAGTGAGCATGCAGGAATGAGTAGCGATAAAAGTGGTGAGAATCCACTTCGCCGAAAGTCTAAGGTTTCCTACGCGATGCTCGTCATCGTAGGGTTAGTCGGGTCCTAAGACAAGTCAGAAATGGGTAGTCGATGGAAAATGGGTTAATATTCCCATACCAACATTAGTGTGCGATGGGGGGACGCATAGGGCTAAGTAGCGTTAGCTGATGGAAGTGCTAATTTAAAAGCGTAGATTGAGAGATAGGTAAATCCGCTCTTGTATTCGAAACTTGAATAGCTTGTTGCGATCTTCGGATCAAGATGAGTGCTACTGACGCCGTCGTGCCAAGAAAAGCCTCTAAGTTTAGCTAATGTTGCCCGTACCGCAAACCGACACAGGTAGATGAGATGAGTATTCTAAGGCGCGTGAAAGAACTCTGGTTAAGGAACTCTGCAAACTAGCACCGTAAGTTCGCGATAAGGTGTGCCTAAGTAATTAGGTCTCAGCAAAGAGTCCCTCCCGACTGTTTACCAAAAACACAGCACTTTGCAAACTCGTAAGAGGAAGTATAAGGTGTGACGCCTGCCCGGTGCTCGAAGGTTAAGAGGATTCGTTAGACGCAAGTCGAAGCGTTGAATTGAAGCCCGAGTAAACGGCGGCCGTAACTATAACGGTCCTAAGGTAGCGAAATTCCTTGTCGGTTAAATACCGACCTGCATGAATGGCGTAACGAGATGGGAGCTGTCTCAACCAGGGATTCAGTGAAATTGTAGTGGAGGTGAAAATTCCTCCTACCCGCGGCAAGACGGCAAGACCCCGTGGACCTTTACTACAGCTTGGCACTGCCGATGGGAGCATTATGCGCAGGATAGGTGGGAGGCTTTGAAGTCTTCACTCTGGTGGAGATGGAGCCATCCTTGAGATACCACCCTTAATGTTTCTGTCTGCTAACTGGCTAGAGTTATCCTCTAGCAGGACAATGCCTGGTGGGTAGTTTGACTGGGGCGGTCGCCTCCTAAAAAGTAACGGAGGCTTGCAAAGGTTGGCTCATTGCGGTTGGAAATCGCAAGTAGAGTGTAATGGCATAAGCCAGCCTGACTGTAAGACAAACAAGTCGAGCAGAGACGAAAGTCGGTCATAGTGATCCGGTGATTCTGTGTGGAAGGGTCATCGCTCAAAGGATAAAAGGTACCCCGGGGATAACAGGCTGATCTCCCCCAAGAGCTCACATCGACGGGGAGGTTTGGCACCTCGATGTCGGCTCATCGCATCCTGGGGCTGGAGCAGGTCCCAAGGGTATGGCTGTTCGCCATTTAAAGCGGTACGCGAGCTGGGTTCAGAACGTCGTGAGACAGTTCGGTCCCTATCTGCCGTGGGCGTAGGAAAGTTGAGGAGAGCTGTCCCTAGTACGAGAGGACCGGGATGGACACGCCACTGGTGTAAGAGTTGTTCTGCCAAGAGCATCGCTCTGTAGCTACGCGTGGATGTGATAACCGCTGAAAGCATCTAAGCGGGAAGCCAACTCCAAGATTAACTTTCCCTGAAGGTCGCAGCAAGACTAGCTGCTTGATAGGGTAGGTGTGTAAGCATAGTAATATGTTCAGCTGACTACTACTAATAGACCGTTTGGCTTTTTATATAAGGATTACTGCCTTATTGAGTGCAAGATTCTAAAAGCTTTTACAGAATCTGCTTTAATAAGAGAGAAGTAAGAAGCGTAATTGATATAGTGAGTTACTAAATACAAAAGAATAACATTGAGACTTTATGTATTGAATAGATTCTTAGTGGTTGTGCTAGCAAAATGTTTTTTTATGCTAATGCAATTATGTTAGAAAATGCGGTAGTGTAAGCAGTGTAAAATCACTTGTGTGGCTATTAACACCATTTACCCTATAAGGAAAATGGAAATAAGGACAAAAGAAAAGTTTCTTTAAGAGTTTTAAGCTATGTAGAAAATGCTTTTAAATGCTTGGTTGTAGAATCTTAGTCGGTGTGGGTTGAGATTCTAGCTTGAGAGTTTAGTATTCATCTCTTTTTTGTTTGTTTCTATGAAGTTTGATTGTAATGAGCTTAATTTAAAAAGATAGGTTTAAGACAGATTCAAACATAAAAACAAACATGGCATAGAGCTTGGAGCTTGTGTAAGTTTTTAGGGCTATCAAGCTTTACTTTTTTAAATTGTAGAGCTTTAGCTTATTAATCAATTTGTCTTTATTTCCCTTTTCCTTGTGTCTATAGAGAGAAGGCAACACCCAGCTCCATTCCGAACCTGGCAGTTAAGCTTCTCTTCGCCGATGATACTGCACCTTTCAGGTGTGGGAATGTAGGTCGATGCAGGGATAGGGAAATTTTAAATTCTTCTTATAATTATTTTTTAGCTACTTTTTTATTTTCTTTCTTTTTGGATTTTTTTGTTGTTGTGTTTGCCTTTCAATGTATTTGTAATAAGATGATAGAATTAATAGGGTAGGTTTATGGAGATTTTCCTAAAAGGTTTTCTTTTATCTCTTTCGCTTATTGTTGCTATTGGGGCACAAAACGCTTTTATTATTAAGCAGGGCGTAACTCGTAATTATGTTTTTGTGGTGAGTGGAATCTGCTTTATCTGCGATGTGATTCTAATGGGACTTGGGATTTTTGGGGTAGGGGAGTTTTTAGCGAAAAATAAAGTTTTAAACTTGCATCGCATCTGCTGGGATTTTATTTGTTGTGTATTATGGCTTTATTTCTTTAAAATCCGCATTTTTTCAAGATTACACTTTACAACTCTCAACCTCTAATCCCCTATCACTTAAAAAGACGATATTATTAGCCTTTAATGGTATATTTGCTTTAATATAAAATTATACGCTTTGTCAAGTGGTATTGATAGTGAAGTGGGGATTTAAAACGGGTTAAAAATGATTTAATGTCTCATTGGCTTTTGTTAGAATGGCTAATGAGACCGATAATACCACAAAGCATGGTGAACTATAAGACAAGTTCAACGCTATATAAGAGAAAATAATATCCGATGAGGCACTTTAATTGCTAATTGAACAAGGCTTAATAATGTCATAAATTAATCCTAATGATAAACAGGCAATACATGATTATGAAATGCTATTAAAAGATATGAAAAGGAATTCTAATTCTTAAATCAAATGAAAATAGAATTTACATATAAATACAAACATGATAGCAATTAGGATAATGGCGGGTTCAAGGAACCGGGGCAACAAATATAGAGAACGGAGAGCAAGCAATGCTAACCAATACTTAAGTCTTATGATTTTTTGTCGTATGTATATGTGCGTATGTAAGTATTTATGTGTGCTTTGATTGCGTTGTGACGTGTTTGGATTTACTTAGCCCTATGTAATATAAACATTATGGCTTTGTTTAATGATAAGACTGCAGGTGTGTGTTATGTTTGGCTCCAGTATGTAAAGCCAATCATATTTTTAAATATTTTAATACCCTTTGTGTTTAGAATGCGTCTTTTAAGCTTTTACTTGTTGGTAATGCCGTATAAAGTTTTATTGAGTTTGTATCAAGTTTTTAATGATTTTGTAATGCTTTGTAAGGTAAAAGAGTGATTATGTTTATGCAATACTCTACATGAAATGTTAAATGCAATTGCTATTTTAAGTTATAATGCAAGGGTGTTTTACAGGAAAAAAGAGACGAACTTGCAAACTTATTCATGCAATACGAGAAGGTTAAGGTTTTTTTAGATAAGCGTTTTTTCCACAACTTTAATACATCAATTAAAATATATTTCATAAATGTTAATATAACACGAATATTCATGACTATGATTCAATAACTGCTTTACCAAGTATTTAATCTCAAATTTGCTTAGTGTTTAGGGTTAGGGTTTTGGAGTTAATTTTGTAACGCCAGGCACACATAAAGTTTAAAACCCATATTAAAAATTATTCCGTATTATTTTAGAAATACGAATTCTTTATGAATTCAAACTCTAATATCCAAAAAACTTTTATTCCTGAAAATCTTTATTTATATTTCATTATATAATATACTTCTACATTATTCACCACAAAAGGCATATTATGCAATACAGCAACAGCAAAACACCATCATTACTTTTTATGCGTTGGCGTTCATTTTACGCACATAAAATGGCTAGATTCTCGCTTTTTTGTTTTATTTTTATCTTTATTATGAGTTTATTCGCACCATTTTTAGCAAATGATAAGCCCTTACTTATTTATAAAAACAATTCGTTTTATTTTCCTATTTTTATAGATTATAGTGAAGTTGAATTTGGCGGGGATTTTTATACGACACCAGATTATAAAGACCCATATGTTAGGAATCTTTTTGCAAATGATTTGATACTTTATCCTTTGATAGAATATGCTGCTGATAGTATCGACTGGGATCTAAAAGGCATACCGCCTACACCACCAAACAGGGAGCATATTTTAGGGACTGATGATCAAGGCAGAGATGTTTGTGCGAGATTATTATATGGCTTACGCACTTCACTGCTTTTTGGGATAATTTTGAGTGTGTGTAGCGTGTGTATTGGCGTTCTTATCGGTGGTATGCAGGGCTATTATGGTGGGCTTATTGATTTATTTGGGCAGAGGGCTTTAGAGATTTGGAGTGGTATGCCGACACTATTTGTGATTATTATTGTATCAAGCTTTATACTGCCGACATTTTGGATTATTTTGGGTATTGTGCTGCTTTTTAGCTGGACTAGTATTGTGGGTGTGGTGCGTGCGGAGTTTTTAAGGGCAAGGACACAGGATTATGTTAAGGCTTCAAAGGTTTTGGGCTTTAGTGATTTACATATTATGTTTGTGCATATTCTGCCTAATGCTTTAATTGCGACTATTACTTATTTGCCTTTTATTACTATCGGTAGTATTACGACACTTGCTACGCTTGATTTTTTAGGCTTTGGTATGCCACTTGGGAGTGCAAGTTTAGGGGAGCTACTCAATCAAGGTAAAAATAATATACAAGCACCACATTTGGGTATAGCTGGATTTCTTGTTATGTCTATTGTGCTATCTTTGCTTGTATTTATTGGAGAGGGGGTAAGGGTAGCTTTTAGTGAGAGTAAGCATTAAAATATAGAGATTCTCAAAAACTTTACAAGTTTATGTTATCATAAACGATTATTATTTTACATTTGAAGGATTTCATATGAAATTATCCGAGATAAAGGAACTCATCCAGCTCTTTAATGATTCAGATCTTGCTTCACTTCGCTTGGAGCAAGAAAACTTTCTGCTAAAACTAAATAAAGAAGGTAAAAAGCTAAAAGCAGACAAAGTTATCCAGCAAGTAGCACAAGCCACACCCGCACAAAAGATAGAAGTTGCACCTGCAACACAAACAATAGAATCTAGTCCAAAACCTGCAAATGCAAATAATGCTGATTTTATCACTTCTCCTATGGTAGGCACATTTTACCGCTCACCAAGCCCGGGTGCAGCACCTTATGTAAGTGTGGGTGATACGATCAAAAAAGGACAGACAATAGGCATTGTTGAGGCGATGAAGATTATGAATGAGATTGAAGCAGAGTTTGACTGCAAGATCGTAGAGATAGAGGTAAATGACGCACAGCCTGTTGAGTATGGCACAAAGCTTGTTATGGTTGAGAGAATCTAGGGGTATCTTATGGGTAATGCAAAGACAACAGAGAGTAAGCAGCAAGACACAAATGAAAATAGTGGCGTTGTAAAAAAGAAATTGCAACGCATTCTTATCGCAAATCGTGGTGAGATTGCCCTGCGTGCTATACGCACGATTCAAGAGATGGGAAAACAAGCTATTGCGATACACTCTATCGCTGATAAAGATACACATTATCTTGAAGTAGCCGATGCGAAAGTGTGTATTGGTGGGGAAAAAAGCAGTGAAAGCTATCTCAATATCCCAGCGATTATGAGTGCAGCGGATTTATTTGAAGCAGATGCGATATTTCCCGGATATGGCTTTTTGAGTGAGAATCAAAACTTTGTTGAGATTTGCGAACATCATAATATTGAGTTTATCGGTCCTAGCAAAGAAGTAATGATGATAATGAGTGATAAATCAAAGGCAAAAGACTGCATGAAAGAAGCAGGTGTGCCTGTGATTGTAGGGAGTGATGGGGCATTAAAAAGCTATAAAGAAGCCTTAGAGGTAGCGGATAAAATCGGCTATCCTGTCATACTCAAAGCCGCAGCAGGTGGTGGTGGCAGGGGTATGCGTGTCGTGCCTGATAAAGGGCTTTTAAAGAATCTATATTTAGCTGCTGAAAGCGAGGCATTAAGTGCATTTGGCGATGGCACAATTTATATGGAAAAGTTTATCAATAAGCCAAAGCATATTGAAGTGCAGATTCTAGCTGATAAGCATGGCAATGTCGTGCATATTGGCGAGAGAGATTGCTCTATGCAGAGACGACAGCAAAAATTGATTGAAGAGACTCCTGCAGTTGTCTTAAGTGATGAGGTAAGGAAGAATTTGCTTGATACCGCCATTAAAGCCGCCAAGCATATTAAATATGTAGGTGCAGGGACTTTTGAATTTCTACTAGATTCTAATAATAAAGATTTTTACTTTATGGAGATGAATACGCGTTTGCAAGTCGAACACACCGTGAGTGAGATGGTAAGCGGACTTGATTTGGTAGAGTGGATGATACGCATAGCAGAAGGCGAGAAGCTACCTAGTCAAGATTCTATTACATTTAAAGGGCATAGCATAGAGTGCAGAATCACAGCAGAAGATCCAGAGAAGTTTTATCCATGCCCGGGTAAAATCACAGAGTGGATTGCCCCGGGTGGTGCGAATGTAAGGCTTGATACACATGCTTATGGTGGCTATGTCGTGCCTATGTTTTATGATTCTATGATTGGCAAACTCATTGTGTGGGGTGCGACACGACAAGAAGCTATAAAACGCATGAAACGCGCCCTAAAAGAGTTTAAAATCGCAGGGATTAAAACGACTATTCCATTCCACATAAAGATGATGGATAATAAAGACTTTGAAGATTCCAGAATCTATACAAAATACTTAGAGACGGAATATAAACTTGGCTAGATTCCATTCTGTAATGATTAGTAACGAATAGGGAGTTGGAAATGGCATATATCGTAAAAGTCGAACAAGGCAAAGCAAAAATATATGATGGTGGATCTTATAAAAGATCGGTCGGGTCAAATGTAATTGCATGTGATTGTGATGATGAGTGGGTGGCATGTGTAGAGAAAAAATGTAGTCAAGCAGTATAGTATAAGTGGATCTTATAAAAGGACATACCCCGATAGAGATGCTGTAGGTGTAAATGTGGGCGGTGGTAGCATTGCTATAAGACTTGTTAATGGCAAAGTAAAAGAAATATAAATCTTCTAGTGGCTCTTATGTCAAGAGTTATTAACCTAACAAATATATTTTGGAATCTTTTGTGAGCAAATGATTTATCTATGTGATAGGTTCAGTTTTGGTAGTTGGGATTTAATGTTTTTTCGTGTTGCATTTGCTTTTCATGTGAGTTATGATTATGTTGCATAAGGTGTAGGCATAACTTAAAGTGAAGTTTATGAGTCTATATTCAAATGTAGTTTAACTTTCTGTGATGAACCTTATATTAAATAACCAATTTCTCACAATCCTTTGCCATCCCATGTCTTTTTGATTTAGATAAAACACAAGAGATATTTATGACACATATTAAGTTGTGGGCTACTATTGGATAGAGTGTTGTAATTCCAAAAACTCGCCCTGACTTGTCAAAATGCTAAGAAATCTAAATCCTGCTAAAATATTAAAAATCAGTTCCGTTAAAACCTATATCTCACTTCAAAGCGATAGTCTGTGCCGGGTTCATATAAAGCCGTGCGGATTTTATTAATAGCTTCATTTGCACTATTATCTGCTTCAACTTTTAGTGGCGAAGTAGGATCCATATAATAAGCGTTAAAAACATTTAAAATGCTAAATCGCAAAGTAAGCTTGTCTTTGCCAAGCGGATAGTAATTCACATATAAATCTGACACACTATACCCATCTTTACCAATGTCTTCAAACTGCTTTTGATAGATATTATAGCCTATTGTGCCTTTCTTAAAGCCTGTCGCACATCGAGTAACCCAAGCTATATCAAACATATCCGCATCATATCGCAATCCAACCATAAAGGTATAACCCCAAGTCGCCCCAAGCTCGTAAGTATCAGCAAGTAATGCCCCCTTGCCCTCACCTCCAGCAGTAAGCCAATTTCTAGCTACACCTAAATCAAGTGTGAATCTATCATAATAAAACGCCGAGCCAATCTCAAAGCCGTAATTAATAAGTGGAAAGTTTAGATTCTCTCTTACCCCTTGTCTTGTGCCACCCCCTGTTGCACCTTTTGCATAGCTATTAATAAAGTTTAGAATATTTCCTGCATACACTGCAAATTTAAAACTCATAAAGTCATTTACATAATCAAGTGTGATTTCACCATGATTTGAGTATTCTGATTTGAGATTTGGGCTTATCTCCACTTTTGTATCACGCAAAAGTGTCGCATCGCCGGGCATTGCCCCTCTTGTGCTGAAAGCATACTTTGCACTGATATCAAACCCATCAATCACACTATAAGTAAGCACGGTGCTAGGGCTTACCCCGCCCGTGAAATGATCCTGTTTATTCTTATCAAAATAGTAGTAAAAATCCGCCCTGCTACCATAACCCCAAGTAAGATTGTCTAGAATCTGCCAGCTATCCTGCACAAATCCACCATAGATATATGCCTCTTCCCTGCCTCTATTATGTTTTAAATTAGTTTGATTTTTTTCACTATCTTGCATATTATCATCACGCACACTCATACCTTGAAAGTCAAAGCCATATTCAAACAAATGATCTTCATTTAGCTGATTGCTTAGTCTTGCATTTGCACCATAGTTATCAAGCACGATAGCACGAGATGAACTTTCATCATGATCATGTCCGCCAGTCCCGCCACCACTACCATGATTGTGATCTTCTGTAAAAAGTGGTGTGAGATTCACATTCTTTGCATTGTGATATGCGGCAAGTTTTATAGAAGTGCCGCCATGCTCTGGTTTGTATTCATAGTTTGCAGTAAAGCTTTGATTTTGATTCTTATGTCGAAATAAATGATCTGCAAAATGCTCCCCTGCCACATCGCCGACATTTGATCGAAACGGGCGAGTCGCATCATCATTTATCACACTATAACCAACCGAAAACCTTTGATTAGAATCTACTTGTCCCCCAACTTTTAAAAGCACATTCGTTTGCATTGAGTTACTGCCTAGCACGGGGTTATTCATCGTGAGAAAGTTTTTATAAGTATGCTTTGCATCGCGATAATTTAGCACATTTTGATGATTTATACTTGCCAAAATGCCTACATCACTAAAAAGCCGACTATATACATTAAGATTTGCCTTATAGCCTAAGTTTGTAAAAAAGCCTGTGCCAATTTCAGCACCAAACTTCTCCCCAGCTTTTAAAAAATCACTCGCATCTTTTGTCTCAAAGGCAATAGACCCAGCAAGCCCACCCGGTCCGCTACTCGCATCGCTTACGCCCTTGCTTACCACCACTCTTTTTAACAACGATGGATCAACCATAACATTGCCTTGATGATGAAAGGCATTGCCATTTTGTGCCGCCCCATCAAGCGTTACTCTCATCATAAAGCTCTCAAACCCTCGCACATAAATCTTTTGTCCCATATTCGCACCACCACCCACAGCAATGCTAGGATCTTTTTTGAAAATGTCTCTAAGATTTAGGGCTTGTGTCTTTTCCAAATCATCAGCAGTGATGAAAGTCTTTGTGCTTGTTTCATAGCCTTTTAGCTTACTTGTCGTAGTAACGGCGTTTAGCTTGTAAGATTCTGTATTGTCTTCTTGCGGTGTGTTAGAATCTAGTGCATAGCTTAAGGTTTGAGCTACACAACATATCGCCACACCCGCAAGTATCTTGCGTGTTTGTAACATGTTTATCCTTAACTTGAAATAATATTTATACAAGCAATATATAAAAATTACAATAAGCTTTATATGTTGTGTATGCTTTACATTGAAATATCACTTTGCTTTGGAGAAATGGATAAAGCTAAGTAGTATTATGTGCGGAGAATTATAGCGAAAAAAGTTTTAATAATTTAAATGATAGGTTAATAAATGGTTTTAATTATCATAAACAGAATCTAAAAAGAGTAACTTCATCACACTTAGATTCTATAACTTAATTCTAAGCCATGAAATAAATTAGAGGATTAAAGGAGTATGGGAGTCTAGAATCTAAAACTTAGATTCTAGACCTTTATGAGTTGGTGCAGGGGTGCAAATAGAGGTCTAGTCTCTAAAGCAAAACAATCCTAGCTTTAAAACACAACCCTACCACCAATATTAAATCCTAAGCCAAAGTTTTTATCAAATACACTGCTTTGTAAGCTCAAACTTCCATTTAAATACCATCTACCAAAGCTATATTCTCCACCACCTGTAAGGAATACATAAGACTTATAGCCTTGAGCTTTATATCTCATATTAAAGTTATTTACAGAATCACCTATATTGCCTATACTTGTAGTTGTAGTCCCACTAGAATCTACATTATTTTGTAAAATGATTGCATCTTGTTTTAATTGTGCGACTATAAAGATATAGCTTTGATTTGCAAAGTATTTACGACCATCTATGCCTATATTTACACTTATAGTTTGTCTTATATTATCATCTGTATTCATAGCAAATATAGGTTTCGTATTATCATCTCTTTTAAAATTAGTTGAGCCTAATACATAATACGATAATCCTGCAAAAGGTTTTACTATATAGCCCTTTTTCATTAAAAAGGCATAACCATAAGTTGCATTTAACTCTACATTAGAAAGAGTATAAGCATATCCATCACCAAAGAGATTAAGTAAATCAAAGTTAGGAATTTGTGATCCTTGTCTCTCGTTTGTAAAGCTAAAGGCAGTATTAAGCGTTACATCTATCTCATGGTTTTCAATGAAAGTCCTTGTATAGATTCCAGCAAACACATTATTTGAGTTATTTGAAGTAAAGCCATTATTATTTCCATTAAATGTGCCATAGCCATAACCACCATACGCACCAAATGCAGTTTGGAGTTTATCTACAAAATAATCATATCCTGCATTAAAGCCATAAAGTTGGGCTGTCCCTGTTTTTGAGAAGTTAAGATTCCCTAGCATATTAACCCAAGCATGATTTGGATATTCTTCTCTATTATTAAATCTCATGATTAAATCTGCTAAGGTATCAAACCATACTTCATTTGAATTGTTATCAGTTGTTATATCACTTTGTATATCTGTTACTCCATTGTTTGCATTTTGTGTGTTTTGCATAGCATATTGTGTATTATTTTGCACCCCATGCCCTATGTCCGTTTGTATATCTGTTGCCCCTTTAGGATTTGAGCTACTTGCTAGAGTAGCTACACTGCTTCTATAAACTGCATTACTATTTGTATTACCACTTACTATATTATTAATAGCTGCTATTCTTGTGTTTGTATTAGAATCTAGACTTGCTAGTTTTAGTTTCTCTGCTTCCCTCAACGCTGCTTCTAAATTCTTTTGATAGTTCTGCATAGCAATATAGCTACTAGCACTCCCATGAATGCTAGCTACTCTTGCTAGACGATTTAGCTTTGCACTCTCCATTGATAGTGTAAGTGTATGAAGTGTTGATGCTTTATTCTCTAGGTTTGAGACATGATCTATTGCTGTATCTAGAGTCCTTCCTACTTCTAGGAAATAATCTAGATTTCTTGAAGCAGCTAGAGTTTGGTCTAGGTTTATTAAAAACACAAGTGAAGATTTATCATCATAGAATAGATTTTTTAGAATCTCATAGCTATTTGCACTCTCTTTTTTAATAGCATTTATCCATGAGTTATTCCCACCTGCTTCCATATACAAGGCACAATCAAATGTGCTAGATTCTGCATTACATAAAGGCTTTTCTGTATTGCCTTCTATAAAGTTATTAATATCTACTTTATTGATTTTAAAGCCTATCTCTTTATCTGTTACCACTTTTTCTATATCGATATATTTACCATCTATGCTACCACCTTTATAAGTGAGTGAAAAGCTATTTTTCATCTTTTGCTGTGCGTAGTCATAGCCTCTGTCTGCTTCAGTAGCATTCTTATCATTACCAAAGCCGCAATAACCATCTTTCTTGCATTCTTCTTGTTTATCTTGCTGGCTTGGCTTTTGTATGAGATTGCCTTCATTATCAGTAGAGCCTATGCCATTTTCTACTACATTGCCATTAGAATCTGTTTGGGCTTTATCCATATCCCATGGATTATCTTTGCCATTTGTTGTGAAGTCGGTTTCTTGTTTTGTATTGCCATTGCTTCCTGTTTGGCAGTTATTGTTCTTGCAACCGCTGTTGCCGTCTTTATGTGTTGTGCTTATGGTTGTTTTATCTTTGTCTTTTTCAAAAGTAGTCGTATAATCCCCTTGTGTGTAGGTGTAGCTTATGGATTCTGCTGTGATTAATTTGTATTCTACACCTTTGTCGCCTTTGTTATTAAGCTGACTGCTTATACTTGCTAAAGTCTTAGAATCTGCTATATCTGCTTGTAATGCCCCTGTGCTTCCGGGTGATATATCAAGTGTTGCTTTGCCTTTGATATTCATACTTGCATTTTTTATTTCATTATTAGAATCATTTGGATTTGCTTGAATGCTAAAAAGGATTTTACCTTTGTTATTAAAGTTTCCTGTTACTTCTATATGTCCATTTGCTCCCATATCTATTGTATTGTAGTTATTGAGATTACCTGTGAGATAGAGTGTCGGTTTATTTCCATCTACAAAGCCATCATCTATGAGAATCTTTCCATAGTTATTTAATGCACCTTTTGTGAGTTCGGTTTGCTCTATTAAGATATTACCACCATTTGCAACTTGCCCTGTGCTATTTTGAATATTCTCATTTGTCATAATATCTGGTAAGACTAGATAATGTTTGCCATCACTTGTTGTGATATATGTGCCACTTGCGTTTTTGTAGTCTTCTGCTTTAGTGCCATTATTGTTTGCACCGCCGTTTGATTCGGCTTTTTTAATGATTTCAGCTATTTCACTCCCACTCATATTTTTTAAATCTTTAGAATCTATGCCAACATTTAGGTATTTGTCAAATTCCTGTTTTATCTCTTCACTGCCATTTAGCTCAATTTTCATAACACCACTATGCTTACTTGAGTCTTTTAAGTGTAAAAGCTCATTGACATTTAGGGCGTTAGCCGTGATTTTTGAAGCGCCGTTTGTGATAGCAGTTTGCCCTTTTTGTGAAACTATTGTATTAAAGATTCCATTTTTAATATTAACTTCAGCTTCTTTGATTTTCATTTCATTAACATTGACATGCTTAATCTCACCCATACGCACAAATGAAGTCGGTCTCGCATCGATGAAGTTAAAGTTTAGAATCTCACCCCCACCAGTGAATCTAATATCTGCTCCATCTGAAGTATGACTTGTGCCTATTTCCATTGAGAGATTATTGATGAAGCTTTTACCGATATTTGTATCTATTACAGAGTGGGAATTGCTTTTCCACACGGTAAGGTTATTGATGTGAAAATTATTCGCCTTTAATGTGCCTGTGCGTATGTAAAAACTATCAATAAAGGTTTTACCAGTTACTTGACTTAAATCAAGTGTGGAGTTACTCCCAGCCGTTGGCAAACCTATGGCTTCTATGTTGCCGCCGTAAAAATTATCACCTTTTACCGTTACAAAGTTTCCTGCTCGAATACCACCTTCACTTCCATTACCCCCTGCAGTCTTTTTGATTACGACATCTTTACCTTCAAGTGTGATTGTCCCACCGCAACTATCTGTGATACAAATGTCTTCTGCAAAAGCGAGATTATCAACTACTATTTTATCCGCGTTTCCATTCATTCCCTTTATGTTAATGTGCTGCTGTTTTCTACCTGTGAGATTTGTTACATTTACTTCTTTTGCTTGTATTTCAATATGCCCTTGTGAACCATCTATCCCATCATCATTAAAGAACACTTCGTTAATAGTAAGTTTATTATCGGCTTTTATATGTAGCCAACTCCCACCTGTGTAGTTTTTATGATGAATTTTATCTATAGAGACATTTTGTGCTCCTTTTACTTCCAACTCTGCTGAATAGCCTTTGCCAAAAAACTTCCAATTATTTGTTATCCAGCCAATACTTACATAACCATGTCCTGAATTGTTGGTTATTGTAAGTTTTCTATTTTGTTCTCCAAAAATTGTATCGGCACCCTCGAAGCTAATACTATCAACTTTTATGCCGTTATAATCACAAGTCGTACTATTATCGTTTATAGTGTAAGAACTACTACAATGTCCATTAGCATATGACATTTGACTAAGTAAAATAGCACTTAGCACAAAAGCCCTTCCTTTTAAAATCCCCCAATTTGTCCCACTCATAGTATATAGCTCACTTCTACTAAAGTTAATTACTTGCAGTTGCAAATAAAATAATGAAGCCATTCTAACAAAAAAAAAAAAACAAATTCAAGCAAATTTTATAAAAAGTAGGTAAAAGTTACGAGTTTTATAGAATCTGTGTGGATTTTGTATAGATTTTACACTTTTTTGATATGTTGTAGTGATTTGAGAGATTGCGTTGTGCGGTTTCTGGAATCTTGTCATGTTGAGTTGAAAAAAGATATTTCGACTTCGTCTCAATATGACAAAAATGGGTTTTATATTAGATTTTTCGCTACGCTCAAAATGACAAATGATACTAGATTCTATGCTTAGATGTTTCGCTTTGCTCAACATGACAAGTATTTGAGTTAAGAAAAGATGTTTCGCTATCGCTCAACATGACAAGGTGGATTCAGTATGAATGGATTTTATTCTTAAAAAAGAAATCTTGTTTTATTTGGTATGAATAAATGGAGTTAAAAAACTAGATTAAGCTAGGGGTTTTAAAACTAGCTATTCAATCAAGGTTTTAACTGCTCTTCTATCTGTGCTTGTATCTCATCTTTGCGAGTTTGCTTTGTGTTATCTGGTGGCAGGGCTTCTTCTTTTTTCTCTGGATTCACAAACTTAAGAATAATAATGGCAACACCATATAGCACAACCATAGGCACGGCAAGTAGTAGCTGCGAAATGACATCCGGGGGCGTTACAATCGCTGCGATTACAAAGATAGCTACAACTGCGTAGCGGAATGATCGCTTCAGCGTATTATCTGTGATAAGCCCAATTTTACCTAAGAAAAAAGCCATAACAGGCAATTCAAACACAAAACCAAAAGCAAGCATAATGCGAATAAAAAATGATAGATATTCATCACTTGCAATGTTTGCTTCAACGACTTCATTACCAAAGGCAAGCACATAGCGAATGATAAGTGGAAATACGACTTGATAACAAAAAAATAGCCCCAAGCCAAACATAAAACTACCAAAAAATACAAAGGGTAAAATAAGCTTTTTTTCGTGCTTGTATAAGCCCGGTGCAACAAAAAGCCATAACTGCCAAAATACAATCGGCACAGAAATTACAAATGCTGCAAAAAAGCTGACTTTAATGGCTACAAAAAGGTATTCTGCTGGGGCTACTTGTATAAGTTTGCCTTTGATACCACTGCTAAAAGCGTGTGAAATTGGCGTTTGCACCCATGTAAAAATCTCTTCATGGAAACTAAAACAAGCTACAAAGCAAATCACAACACTTAAGAGAGAAAGCATAAGTCGCTTTCTCAAGTCTTGCAAATGTGGTCTCAACTCCTCAAACATATCTATACCCCAAATGTTTTATGATTTTATAGAATCTTTTTGTATGGCTTGTGATTTTAGATGAGATTCTATAATAGGTTGTAGTTAGAACAAAATTAAGCATGATTTGCCTTATTTGCAGATTCTGTTTTTTCTGTGCTTTGTGCGGGATTAGAATCTAACTTATTATCATTTTGAATTTTTGAAAAAGGTGAAGAATCTTGTTGAGATTCCATGCTAGATATTTCGCTACGCTCAGTATGATAGTTTATTGTAGCTAGATTTCTATTCGCTTCTTTGGTGGCGGGATTTAGGTTGTAATTTTTAGAATCTAGATTCTCTACCAAATCTGGGTGGGTGCAGGGTTTAGGGTGCGTTATCTTAGAATCTAGATTCTCTCCATTTTGTTGCGTCCTAAACTCCATATCCCACCCAAGTGGATTAGAATCTAGATTATTTATAGAATCTGCATGATTTGTTGTTAGATTTTCATTATTAGTGCTTGTAGATTCTGTATTATTTGTCTGTGTGTCAAGCTGGATTGGCTTTGGATTGTAGTCTTTAAATAAATGCTGCACATCATTTATGCCCTTTTGCATATCCTTTTGTATGTCATCTACATTGAGTTCTTTGCTAATATCTACGCTTTGTTCTAGCTTATCTTTATAGGCTTGTGCCTCTTTTTTAATCTCTGCTAGATTTACTTCTCTATCAAGTGTGTCTTTTGCATCTTGCATGGTCCTTTTTACAACACGCACAAATTTTGCCATTTCAATCAGTGCATTTGGCAACTTATCAGGTCCTAGCACAATAATGGCAACTATCACTATAAGGATAATTTCACCGATTCCAAATCCTAGCAAGCATGCCCCTTTGCTATTGCTGCATATCTTCTAATACGCCTTGCACTTCATGGACAGAAGTTTTTGTTGTCGCAAAGAATACTTCAACGCGATTGTTTGCACGGCGATTGACTTCACTTGTATTTGGCACGATAGGATTATACTGCCCATAGGAAGTGAAAGAAAGTCTAGCAGGATCGACACCCCTACTCATTAGGTATTCCATAACATTTGATGCTCTAGCGGCTGCAAGCTCGTAGTTATTACGATAGCCTGCCGGGCTTGAATTATCCGTATAACCCCTAATATTTATCGTAACTTCTGGTGGCATTTTTGCAATCGCTGTTGCAAGTAGATCAAGCTCTGTTTTTCTGTCTTGATTCACAAGCTCTGCAGTGCCGGGCTCAAATAGAATGTCTGAAGGAAGTCTTAGAGTCGTTCCTTGCTCGATTTGCTCTAACAAACCACCATCTTGTATAAGGTTTGATAACTGCGTGATAGTTACAACCGTTGTTGGTGCATTAAGGTTTGTAGAAGTATTTTTTAGCGTATCTTTTGTTTCCTGTCTAACGGTTCCGGGGTCTGGTGGGATAATCATTACAGGCATAGTGCGTTCTGGCATAGGCGTTGCGTCAAAAATGGTAATAAATGCTTCAGTAACTGCCTTTACCCTTGAAGTATTAGCCGCTGAAATCGCATAAAGCGCAATAAAAAGTGCGAGTAGCAGTGAAAGGAAGTCCGCATAAGGAACAGCCCATTTCTCTCCCGCTGGACATTCTTCACATTTACATTTCTTTGCCATTGTTTATATCCTTAAATTCTATTACATTGAAATTATTGCATACTAAATATGTATAGCTTTTAGATTCTAAAGTTTTATAGAATCTAGCCACATATTCAACATGCCTTTTGCGATATATCTTTTTGTATTGTATGTAGCATTACATACTATTCAAATTGTGATATTTTTGGCTCACCCGGTGGGATAAATCCTAAAAGTTTCGCTTCTAGGTTTCTTGGGTTATCTCCATTTGCAATGCCTACAACCGCTTCTAATATCATTACTTTTTCGATGATGATATCATGTGATTTTGCCTTCATTTTTTGACCAAATGGACCAAAGATCGCATACGCACCCATAATCCCTGTAACAGTCGCCGTAAATGCACCACCGATACCAGCCGCCATAGCCGCCGGATTATCAAGTAGCGTAAGCGCAAGGATAAGACCGCACACCGCACCAACAAGCCCCATCGTAGGACATGTCTCACCAAACTGAATCCAATAGTGTGCCGCACTATGATAGTAATGCTCTAGCTGCTCGATTTGAATCTCCATATCTTCACGCACATCTTTTGCTTCGCGTCCATCAATAATCATTGACATTGCTTCTCGTGTGAAGTCATCTTCTAGTTGCGATACTCTTGATTCAAGTGTTAGAAGTCCATTTTTACGCGCTTCTGAGCTAAACTCTACCATTTGCCTAATGGTATTATTCATATTTACCTTTGGATTCACAAAAACGATTTTTAATTCCTTAAATGCCGCTTTTACCGCATGTGCGTGTGTGGCTGTCATCGCACACATCGCCGCAGTCGGAATCACGATGATAACAGAGCTTAAATGCACTAGATGAACAGGGTTTCCGCCCTCTAGTATATCCCCAACAGAAAGGCTTGTAATCGCCAAAATAATACCTAAAATACTCGTTAAATCCATACCTATCCTCTCTTCACAATTAGATTTGAATTAAGCAAATTATATACCATGCTTTGTGGTTTCTTGTCTATCGACTGATTTCTCTTTTTGTCATTCATGATAAGCCTTTAACTCTTTAATGCCATTTTCTTTAGAGCATACGCGACAATCAGCATTTTTATGAATTGCTACTTTTCTAAAATTCATCGTTTTAATATCCATGGTTAATAGCGTATTTGTGAGTAATTCACCAAGATTTAGAACATATTTAATCGCTTCACTTGCTTGTATGCAGCCAATAATGCCCGGAACTACGCCAAAAAGTCCTGCACGAAATATAGCATTTAGCTCTTTTGCGGGCGGCTCATCAAAAGCACATGCAAAACATGCGCTTTCATGTGGTAAAATCGTCATAGTTTGCCCACGATATTTTAAAACACCTGCATGGCTAAAAGGCTTATTAAGCAACACACACGCATCGTTGATAAGAAATTTACCTGCGAAATTATCAGTAGCATCAACAATAAAGTCATAATTTTGCATAATCGGCATGGCGTTATTTGTTGTGAGTTTTTCAAAATAAGTGTCAATTCTTATATTTGGATTGAGATTTTTCATCTTTATTTGTGCTGATGTAATCTTTGCTTTGCCTATATCTGAAGTCGCATGTATGATTTGCCTTTGTAAATTACTCACTTCTACAATATCATAATCTAATATGCCAATGCGACCTATACCAGCGGCTGCCAAATACAAACATACAGGTGAGCCTAACCCACCAGCACCAATCACTAATACCTTTGCATTACTAAGCTTTTTTTGCCCTTCTTCACCGACATCTTCAAGCATTAAATGTCTTAGATAACGCTCTTTTAATACTTCTTCTTTTTCCATACTATCCTACTCTAAACTTTATGCAATATACTTTATCCATGCGGGTATATTGCGAGATTCTGCAAATACTGAAGTGTCTCCACCATGTCCGGGGTGTATAGGTAAGTCTTCTTTGATTTGCAAGAATCTTTCTAAAGATTCTCTCATATCATTGCTATTTGAATATGGAAAATCATATCGACCAATACTTCTTTGAAAGATAAAATCGCCGCTAAAAATATGCCCACACACTTCTATAATACTACAACCGGGTGTATGACCGGGAAAATGCCAATAAGTTACATTAATGCCATTTATATTGAGACTCTTAGAATCTTTATCATTTTCTATATATATATCCGCCCTGCATGGTGTTAATCCCAAGTTAAAACAATCAGATTCTAACATAAAGGAATCTTGAATGGGGCAATACACTTTTGCCTTTGTTTGCTCTTGTAGCTTGGCGGTATCCCAAATATGATCAAAATGCCCGTGTGTGATAAGGATTGCTTGTAGATTTTTTGTGTTTTTTAATACCCATTCAGTTGCATTAAAGCCGGGATCTACTACAAACTCAAAATCATCAAATTGCAATATATAGGCATTTGTTTGATATTCTCCAAACGCACATTTTTGAATCTTCATACCATAACCTTTTACAAAAAGATTCTATAATTAACTAAACTTCACAAAAATCATAAATAAAGGGCTTATTTTATCACAAACTTCTTTAAGTCTTAATAAAAATCTTGCAAGATGTTACTGCATTTTCTTGCGTTTATTTGCAAGTTTTGCAAGGTAGGTGCAAGCATCAGCATTTTGCAAATAACATGCTTTTGTGTAATATTGCATAGCATTTGCTACATCTTCATTTACATCTTGTGTAACGCCCCTTTCATAGATTATCCCAAGATTAAGACATGCTGCGGGATAATCGCCGCCACACGCTTGATTGAAATAATGAATCGCCTGTGCGTAATCGCTTGTAGTTTTTGCATAGTTATAACGCAAAACACCAAGATTAAAACATGCTACATTATCTCCCATATTACAACTTCTGCCATAATAATTTTGTGCTTGCATTAGATTTGTGCTTTGCCCGTTTTTATCCTCAAGATTCCCACTATATATAACGCCTAGATTCTGACATGCTTCCTTATTCCCAGCTTTACATGACTTTGCGTAAAGCTCCATTGCCCTATTATTTTCTATCCTTGCATTTTCTTCTTCTTTCTTCTCTTTTTCTCTTTCTGCCTTTGTGCTATGCTCGTAGAATGCAAGGTTATTACACGCATCATAATTGCCACCATTACATGCTTTTGTATAGAATGCCATCATCGCGTTATAATACTCTGCCTTTTTTCTTTTTCGCTCCGAGCGAGAAAATCTTTTATCAGAATCTAGGCTATCAAGCAATTTTCCCTGCACAATCCCAGCCGATAAACATGCGATATAGTTATCTTGCTCACACAGCCTTGCAAAGATAGGCAGGGCTGCTTCTAAATTGCCCCTTTTGTAGAGATTATATGCAGAATCATAATCAGCTTGTGCGTTATATTGATCATCATAATATGAGTTTTGGTATGAGTTTTGTCCATAAAAATTTGGCTTATAATAAGAGTTGCTTTGCCCCCAGTAGCTTTTTGCATGCAATATTCCAATATGCAAGATTCCAAAAAGCGATATAATGGCAAATACCATAAAGGACTTTTTCATCATATTTACTCCCAAACAATTGATTTTTATATGAAATTATATTAGTATTTCATGGTTTTAGAGAAAAACTTTGCAATAGTATCGAGGAAACTTTGAAAAATTTTATTTTTTTTGTGTTAATTGGGCTTTTTTTATCCGCTTGTTCTCCATATAGCACACAAATTAAGAGAGAATACGATACACAGCACTACACACAAACCTATAAAACATTACAGAAAGCTACAAAAGATAAATCAAACGACTGGCTTTTGTGGAAAATGCAGTCTGGCTTTCTCACATTTTCATATTTTGGAGCACATTTTAGTATTAATGATTTAGAAAATGCAGAAACACAATTTAAAGTTTATGAATCAAAAGGGCTATTATCAAACATAGGTGCAAATGTTGGAGCGACTTTAAGCAATGATATGGCTATGCCTTATCGTGGCATGATTTTTGAGGGGGCATTGCTAAACTTTTACAAAGCCCTTGCATTCTCTAGCTTGGGGGATAATACACAAGCAAGGATTGAATTTAATCGTGCGAATGATAGGCAAAGAAGGGCAAAAGATTATTATGCAAAAGAGATAAAAAAAGCACATGATAAAGTGGTAGAAGAGGCAAATAAGAAAACACAAAGCACACTCTATGAAACAAATACAAGAGATTCTGAAATCGATAGCATTTTAAAAACGCGATATACAAATCTAGAGCAGTTTGCAGTATATAGAGACATGATAAATCCGCTTATCCCTTATGTTTCTGGCGTATATTTTATGATTGAGAGAGATTTTGCTAAATCGACTGATTTACTAAAAGAATCTTATGGTATCAGTAAGATTCCATTTGTAGCAAAGGATATGCAGATTCTAGAATCTCGTAAAGGCAAACGCGATTATCAAAAATTTACTTGGATAATTATTGAAGATGGCACATTGGCACGAAAAGAAGGGTTAATCATTTCACAACCACTTGTAACCGGTAGCGGTATTAATGCAATAAATCTAGCTTTGCCAAACTTTGTTAATGGAAAGCCTACATACAGCGATTATAGAATCAATACTACAAATGCGGAGATTCTAAGCAATACAAGCAATCTGTTTGCAAGTGAGTTTGAAAAGCAGCTTCCATCAATAATCACTCGTGCGATAGTTGGAGCAATGCTAAAGTTTGGCATTACAGAGACCATTAATGCAGTGGGTGGGGATTATGGTGCGATTATTGGACTCGCAAGCACTTTAGCTTTTAGTGCGACTACTGCGGCTGACTTACGCTCAAGTCTTATTTTGCCAAATAGCGTATGGATTGCTAGAATCTCAAATGCAGAATCTAGTGTCAAAATTTATGGTAATAATGAAAAGTTGCTAGAGATTCCCATAACAAAAGAATGCAATGCAAAACTAGCGAGAATGGCAAGTAAAAATGAGCTAGATTCACTCATTAAAGCAAAGCCTAAAGACATTTCCGCTAGAATCAAGCTTTTTAAGCAATACTATGAAAATGGCAATGAAGATAGATTGTGTGTCTTAACAGACAATATCATGTATGTGCGTGTGCATCGTGGCACAATCTCTCATACTATTATTAAAGGAGATTAGATGTATAAATGGACAAAAGTTGTAGTAACAAGCGTTGTAGCTTTGAGTATAGTTGGTTGCGGTGGCAAGGTAAGCTATGTTGATACGCAAGATTCAGTAGAATATACGAGTGCAGGTATAGATTATCACGATATTGAAGCAGCGGTGCATAAAAGTGTTCAAAGCCTTTTAAATAGTGAATATGTATTGAGTTTAGAGAAAAAGCAAGTCCTTGCTATCTCTGATGTAGTCAATGATACTATGCAGCAAGTAGATGTGCGAGGACTAACAAGCAAGGTAGCAAGAGCTATGCGTAAAAGTGGGAAATTTCAGCTTACAAATGCAATTAGCGGTAGTGGTGGGCAAACTGATAATATGATTTATAATGCAAGGGATTTAAGGGATAATGATGAGTTTAATCAATACACAACAACAGAGAAAGGCACACTCATCGCACCAAATCTCTCACTATCAGGCATTATCGTGCAGAAAAACACAAAGGTAGGCAAAAAACAAAGAGTAGATTATTCATTCACTCTAACACTTACAAACATAAAAACAGGCATGGTGGAGTGGGACGAAAATACACATATTATAAAAGTAGCTCCAAATAGCAAGGTTTCGTGGTAGATTCTATATTTTTTTGTGTTGGAATAGAATCTTATTGAGTAGATTCTAGATTTTCAACCATTTGTGTGGGTGCAAAATTTATGGAATCTAAAAACCTGCATACACCATTGCCTAAATCATAAGATTCTAACTCCTTGATACCAGCTATATTTTTACAACACGCACCACAACTAGTGCATGGAAAACCTGTATTATGAATCTCTTTCATAGTATAACCTTATAGAGCGATTAACGCCCTGCCTTGCGTAGTGAGAGATAACACAGCCTTAGTCCATTCGCTATAGATTAATGCGTGATTTTTTGTAAGATTAAAGGCTTTTATCATCTCATCAATCACTCTTTTTTCTTCTGGGTGGATATTATCCACATGCACAACATGCTCTGCAAATACCAATGCCATAGCCTCTAGCAACATAATGCGTTGGCTTTGCGGTTTTGTTACTTTTGCAAGTGTTTTTGCAAGACTAAAGCTATCTTCACAATTCTTATCATAGCTAATATCATCAATCTGCATTTCTAAGCAATAAGTCGCAATCACTGCTTTTTGCGTATTAGAAAAGTCATTATTGCTCCATGCAAGATGGTGTGCTATCTCTAAAAACGCCACTTTTTCATCTTTTTCAAGTAGATTCAAAAACATACAAAAACTCCTAAAATAATCTATCAAGAACAAGTCTTGTGGGATTGCATTCTACAAAAAAAACAAGTCAAGGGTAAATAAGAAGCCCAAATAGCTTAACCATATTTACAATTTCTGCATAACAAATTAAGTAGAAAAGAAAAATAAAATGACAAAATATAGCATTAGATGTTGTGATAACTTTTTATTTTGAGTTACATGGTATGAGATGACTTTTATGCTGCTATCATTCATTCTGTCACGCATGATAATGGCTAATAAATCAGCAATTTGTGCTAGTTTAAAGGCTTAGGATACAACTTGAATACTATCAATTACGATGAATTTGCAATGGGTAAATCCAGTATCCTAGTTTGATTTCATGCACAAAAAAAGGGGATAGATAGCTTAAAAAGTATTGTATTGCACATTCTAAAGGATATTTGCCCCCCCCCCCAACAACTTTGTTGATTATAGTCTTAATGTTCTTAACTCTTTTTTGCATATACATCATGAATATTAGACTTAAGCCACATAGATTTTACTTCATGGGACAACATGTATAATATGTAATCTAGCAACAAAGCGTGTGATAGAGCATGTTAAGAATACAGCAAGGAATGAGAACTAAAATCTACAATCACAGAGATTATGCAAGATGATGAAATGAGAAACAAAAAAGCGTGTATGCATACCTGTTAGGTGGTAATAAAAGGCATTAAGTCTAAGGGCGTTTGGTAATAACATAAAAAGGGCAACATATGAGAAGCAAAAAGAAATCGGTACCAATAGCGATGGGGATATAAAATGCATAAAACGCCCACATGAAAATGGAAGGCTTAATATAAATCAAATGGAAACCGACCATATAATCCCTTGGAACAAAGGTGGAAAAACAAGGGAGATAACTGACAAATATTATGTAAAGAGTGCAGTAAAAAAAAGAGTGCTAAGTAGATTCTACATAGAATCTAAAAGCGAGAGTGAAATAAATAGTTAGACCAAGTGCTAATGACCAATATATACAATAGCCCAATAAGGCTAAAGATTACGCACGACTTTTTTCAATCGCTTGATGTATATCTTCAAGCAAGTCCTTAGCATACTCAATGCCAACGGATAGGCGGATAAGATTTTCAGCTATCCCCATAGATTCACGCAAGTCTTTGGGGATAGAGGCGTGGGTCATACTCGCAGGGTGGCAGAGTAAGCTCTCCACACCCCCTAAACTCTCAGCCAACGCGATGATACGCGTGGATTTAAAAAAGATTCTATAATCATATTCTGGCTTTAATATAAAGCTTAGCATTCCCCCGCCACCACGCGCTTGAGAAATTTGGGCTTCATATTCACTATCGCTTTTTAGTCCGGGGTAATACACCTTTTCCACCGCCTTGTGTTCGCTTAAAGATTCTGCTAGAAACAGGGCATTTTCACAATGTCGCTGCATTCGTAAGCCCAAAGTTTTCATACCGCGGATAAGTAGAAAGCTATCAAATGGAGCCAATACACCGCCTATGCTATTTTGTAAGAATCCTATGCGTTCAGCCAAACTCTCATCATTCACCACTACAAGCCCGGCTACAAGATCGCTATGTCCGCCAAGATACTTTGTCGCAGAATGCACCACAATGTCAATGCCAAGCTTCAAAGGCTGTTGCAAATAGGGCGTCATAAAGGTATTATCCACGATACTTAACACGCCTTTTTGTCGGCAAATTTCAGCGACTTTTGCCAAAGGCGTAACGCTTAGAAGTGGGTTTGCTGGGCTTTCAATCAGCACAGCTTTGACTTCAGGGGTTAGGGCAGAATCTAGGGCATCTAAGTCCCTTGTATCCACGATTTTGTAAGTGATATTAAAGTTTGTAAAGACTTTATCTAAGATTCTAAAGGTCCCACCATAGACATTTTGTGAGATGATGATAGAATCTCCGCTTTTAAATAGGCTTAAAATCGTGCCAAGGGCTGCCATACCACTAGCAAAGGCAAAGCCATATTTCCCGCCTTCACATTCGGCTATAAGGCTTTCAATCCCATCTCTTGTGGGATTTTTGGTGCGAGAGTATTCATAGCCTTTGTGTTTGCCTAGCTCATCTTGAGCGTAAGTGGAGGTTTGGAAAATGGGCGTATTTACCGCCCCTGTGCGTGGGTCTGTGGTAAGTCCCCCGTGGATTAGTGTGGTATCAAGTGTGCTTTGCATAGAAATCCTTTTTATAAAACTCTCAAATTTATATTTTTATATATAATAAACTATAAAATTTATATCTTATATAAAAATATAGTTCGCATATACTGAAACTAATGTTATTCTAACAAAAAATTATTTATTTTTGATAACTTGATATTGCTTTATGCTGCTTTGATTTTAAACATTAATTCTAAATATTATCCATAACATGAAACTATGACAAGATTGAGATGTAGAATCTCACATTTTAAACTTTTCATATTTATTATACATTTACCCTTGATTTCTTTTTTTTTTTTTGTAAAGTAGCAAAGTTGTTTTGGCAATATTAATACAAGGAGCAAAGCTATGACAAAAGCAGTAGCGATTGAGGAATTACAAAGATTTGATAATCCGCGTTTTAATGAAGACAATGCGCGTGGTTTAATTGATGAAATGTCTAGTGGTTTAAAACTACCAGAATCCATGAAAGCAGAATTTGATCGTAAAATGGTAACGCTTTTTCAGCAAACAAAGATAATAGCAGGTAAGCTGATTAATATCGGTAGAATCGTATTTGCAAAGATCTATCAATTTATACAAGATAACCCAAACTTAACATTAGGCACTATCATCGGCGCAGTGTTTGGCTCATTTCTTGGTATGATGCCACTTATTGGTGATATATTATCCCTTATATCCCCATTTCTTGGTGCAGCTATCGGTGGATATATTGACTATGTGAATAAAGGGGGTAGAGAGCTAGATAGCACTCTTCAGCAGGTTATCTCAGGTGCAACACATGCTACAAAAGAGTTTTTTAAGCTTATAGTAGAGATTTTTCAGGCATTAAGGAATGATTTTTAAACTACATATTTAACATTGAAAGGAATACTATGGCAGAGAGAGAAATAGGTACTATGGGTTTCGAACCACTCGATTCACAACAGCAATGGGATCAAAACTACGCGACACTTATGACAACAATGGACGCTAGTGAGATTATAGGTATTATAGGCAATGCTTCTAGTGATGAAATAGGGTATTATCAAGATAAAGCGTTTGATACACTTTTTTGTGGCACAGAGGCTACTACTGGATTTTTTGAATATGTGGGTGGTGCTGCTTCAACAGCTATTGGTGGGGCTGCTGGCGGCTTGACAGCAGCGACACTTGGGACTAGCACAGTAGCTACTACCACTGGTGGTATCTTTGGCTTGTTTGCGACTACCACCGTTGCAACAGTTGCTGCACCTGTGACACTTGTGGCTGGGGCTACACTAGGTGGGATTGCACTTGGATATAGTGCATATAAACTTATAAGTGGTTCTGCAAAAGATAAAGGTAAGGAAGAGCATTTTAAAGAGACAAAGCAGCAAGGTAGATATCGTATCAACCCTGTAAGGACATTTAATCCCTTTGTGCTTTATGATGAGGAAAAAAGATATATCGCTCAAGCATATCAAATCTTAGCATGTTCGCCTTCAAGAAGTCAGCAGGATATAGAGGATTTCTTAAAGATTTTTGATGCTAGTGTTATGTTAAATGCAAATTTAGTGCAAGTTGGAAGAAAAACTGGGCGTGATAGCGTAGAAAAAGCTATGCGTAATGAGTTGAAATCCTATTTGAGTGAATATTGTGAAAAAATAAAACAACAATACAAAACTACAAATAAAGATATCATTAATAGATATATAGCATTTGTAGAGGTTAATAATGAGTATATTACGCCGCGTGTAGATCAAGCAGCAAAGAAAGAATTGCTTGATGAAGTGCAAAAGGGTAATGTTGGTGTTACGAAAGAGGTTTTAATAATTGAAGAATTTCGTGCAGTTTTTAGCATATATAAAATGCTATTAAACCATCCGCAAAATACTTCAAAACAGATTGAGTTGCAAAAAGAAAAAATGTATGAAAGAGCTGAAAAACTTGGGGCAACAGAGCTTTTTGAAAATATATTAGCAGAAGATCGCCTTGTAAAGCTTGATGAGACAAACTACATTCGATACTTACAAGAAATTGTAAGTGTGCTTGATAGTGAAGATGCACGATCTTTTATCAATGAATTGACAAATGATATTGTAGAATGTATGCTTGTAGATTCTGTAATGGAGCCTTATGAAAAAGAGATAATGCAAAATATCGCAAATACCTTTTCAAATTTGCTTGATACAAGCAACAATAGAAGTGCAACAAAGGATATGCTTAAGGCAGATGGCTTTATCTTATCTAATTAATGTTGGTTTGAGTCTTATTGCAAACAATCACCATAGATTTGATCTTGGCTTTAAAATCCCAACTTTGGGCATAACGCCTTCACTAGAAGGCGACATGGTAATCCATCCAAACACTTATGAAACGAATACGATATGATACCTTACTGATCTACTTTGCATGGCACATCATTAAGTCTCCTGTGCCTTTAAAACAAAGTATTAGAGATACAGGTAAGTCAGAAGGATTAAACTTTCTATCTTATTAGCCTTATTGCCTATATATTTAACCTATTTTAATTTCTTCTTAGTCCATACCTATGTCCTTTCTCTGTGTTTTTTACAGCTTTTGGTTTTAAATATTACTAAGATTCTGCATCGTGTAAGTATTGTGTAGGTAAGAATAGATTGCAAAAAAACTACGATAGACTTCAATGAGATTTAGATAGAAAATAATATTTTGTGTTAAAAATATTAATGCAACACTTAAGTAATAGATTATAGTAATTTACGGATTCTTTGTTATGTATCCATCAACACCATTTGCAATGCCTTTGGCGATTAGGGTTTGATAGCTTGTATCCTTTAATCGCTCTGATTCTACTGGGTGAGAGTTATAGCCTATTTCAATAAGGATTGAGGGCATGAGAGCACCTACAAGCACCCAAAATGGTCCCTCCCTTACACCACCATCAAGATTCTCATTATATTTTGTGCGGATTTGCTTTAGGATACCTGCTTGCACATCCATACCAAGCTTATTTGAAGCGATAATCCTTTGTGAAGTAAGGAATGAAGCAATGGTTGTTGGCGAATATTCCGCCATGCCTTGATTTTCAATAGCAGCGGCATTTATTGCCCTCTCTGTCCTTGCAGTTGATAGAAAATAGGTTTCTACGCCTTTTGGCTGTCTACTTGAACCTGCTGGTATAGAGTTTGCGTGAATAGATATAAACAAATCCGCATGTATCTCATTTGCCATTTCTGTGCGTCTTTGCAGCTCAATAAATATATCAGTGTTCCTTGTCATATAGACCACATAGCCTCTTCTAGAAAGCTCTTGAGCGGTGAGTTTGGCTACGCTTAAGACAATATGTTTTTCACAAGTTTTAGAAATGCCTTGTGTGCCACAATCTTTACCGCCATGACCGGGGTCTAGGATAATAATTTTTTTGCGATTTTTACTCGTTGGCGTTGCTTTTGAAACAAGTATTGGCTTTGGCTGATTTGTGTTTGCAGCTGGTTTTGGCTTGGACTTTGGTGCTTGTGGTTTTTGTGTTGTGGGTTTTGCTTGTTGTATGGGCTTTTTTTCTGGTTGCTTTTCAGGTTTTTTTGAACTTGCGATTGGGACTACATTTCGTTTTGTATTTTTTTCTTTGATTGCAATATAGAGATGGTTGCCTTTGGTATTGTATTCAAATTCAGTTTTTGAGGTGAGAGTGATAAGCACACGAAGTCGCTGTTTGTTGTTTTGTGCGATTGTGATTTGAGTGTTATTTGGGAAGTTATACTCTTTTCTACCTGTTGGCACATATATGCCGTATATATCTATAAAAGTGCTTGTATCATTTAGCTTATGAACGCTGATTTCATCTTTTTTGAACGCTCTGTTTGCATCTATCCTAAGGCTTGATGCACCAAAAGGAATAGTATTTAAAACGCGCAGTGTGTCGGCTTGCAAACTGCTTATAAGCAAGAAAAAAAGCACAATGCAACGCATACATATCCATTTAGCGTTGTGTTAATTCATCAACTAATGCTTTAACGCTCAAAATCTCTTTTACGCGATAGCCATTTGCACCACTGAAATATAAACCCTCTTCAAGATTCCCTAAATGTCCCTTGCCTAAGCTATCAGCTATGCAGTAACCCACTTTTTTTGCTTCCTTGCCCCTTTGACATGGGCTAACGCAGTTGCTAATGCACTGCACTTTTGGGGCATTTCCCTCTTTTAATCTCTGCATTACACCGATCTTTAAAGCTCTTGCTGGATAGCCAACGGGCGATTTTACAAGTTCAATATCATCTTCAGTAATATGTGGTAAGATTTGCTGATAAGCTTTTGCATCACATTCTTTTGTCCCTAAGAATCTTGTCCCCATTTGCACTCCACTAGCCCCTAGTGAAAGCATGGCATCAATATCATTTCTATCCCAAATACCACCTGCAGCAATAATTGGCATAGACCCCCACTGCATAGATTCTGTAACAACTTGTGGCAGAATGTTTTCAAGCTGATACTCTGGCTTAAAACAATCCTCATATTTAAAGCCCTGATGACCGCCACTTAAAGGTCCCTCTACGACCACAGCATCTGGCACTCTTTTATATCGCTCACTCCAACGCTTACATATAACACGCAGGGCTTTTGCTGATGATACGATTGGGACTAATGCTACTTCTGGAAAATTCCTTGTAAATTCTGGCATGTTTGTAGGCAGTCCTGCACCTGTGATAATCACATTTGCCCCCGCTTCACACGCATCTTTTACCACTCTGCCATAGTCATTAATTGCATGTAAAATATTTGCACCCAAAGGCTTATCACCGCATATTTTACGCGCATTTTTAAAGATTTCATTCAACGCATTTTTACTATAAAAGTTAATCGCCTCAAAAGGCTTACTTGATAAAATCTTATCTACAAAACCCATATTTTTATAATAGCCCGTGCCAACTGCAGAGATAATGCCCAAGCAACCTTCCTTTGATACATTGCCCGCTAACTCGTCCCAACTAATGCCAACACCCATGCCACCTTGAAAAATAGGATATTTTATCGTGTGTTTTCCTATTGTTAAGCTTTTAAATAAATTGCCCATTATCCTACCTTATATGCTATTTACAATAATAATTTTAGCAAATTTTCTTTTACCGAGTTTTATAATAAATTCGCCTTCTTGTAAAAAGTGAAAATTCTCATCTGTTTGCTTTGCTTGATCTATACTTAAAGCCCCAGCTTTAATATCTCTTCTTGCTTGTGAAGTAGATGGGCTGAAACCTAGCTCTACTAGCACTTTGCATATCCACTCGCCTTTTTGTATCTCTTTTGTTTCAATGTCTTTTGGAATCTCTTTATTGCTAAATATCGCATTAAAGGCTTCTTTAGCCTGCAATGCTAGATTTTCATTATGAAAACGCGTAGTAATTTCTAAAGAAAGCTCCTCTTTCACAGCCTTTGGGTGCAACTCACCTGTCTCTACACCGCTTTTTAGCTTTGCTATCTCTGCTAAACTTTTTGTGCTAATAAGCTCATAATAACGCCACATAAGCGTATCATCAATGCTTAGAATCTTGGCATACATATCATTTGGGGAATCTGTTACGCCGATATAGTTTTTAAGGCTTTTACTCATTTTATTTACGCCATCTAGCCCTTCAAGTAAAGGCATAGTCATCACGCTTTGTTCTTTACCGCAATTATATGCCCTTTGCAATGCTCTGCCTACTAAGAGATTAAACTTTTGATCATTACCACCAAGCTCAATATCACAATTTAGTGCCACAGAATCATAACCTTGCAATAAAGGATACATAAACTCCACAATAGAAATAGGCTGATTTTCTTTAAATCGTTTTGTAAAGTCATCTCGCTCCATCATTCTTGCAACAGAGTATTGAGCGGTTAGCTGCATGATATTGACACTTGTAAGACTACCTAGCCATTTACTATTAAAGCAAATATCTGTCTTATCTTTGTTTAGAATCTTAAAGACTTGTTCTTCATAAGTCTTAGCATTTTGTGCTACTTCTTCAAAAGTTAGCGGTTTTCTTGTCTCACTTTTTCCTGAAGGATCGCCTATTGTCGCAGTGAAATCGCCGATTAAAAATTTTACTCTACCACCATAGTTTTGAAAAGTCGCAAGCTTTTGCAATAACACAGAATGCCCTAAATGTAAATCTGGTGCAGTGGGATCAAAACCAGCCTTTACAATAAACTCTTCCCCCTTTTCATAGAATCTTGTTACTAAAGATTCTATATACTCTTTACCGATAAACTCCACACAGCCCCGTTCAATTTCTCGCATGGCTTCTTGCACTTTTGCTTGTAGCGTAGAGTTGGCATTATTTGCTTGCATACTATTGTATTCCTTTTTTGTTGCAATTTATCTTTCAAATAGGTAATGATACTATGAAATTATAAAGATTTTTATAAACCATTAATGTTATTTTAAGTTTTTGTTGAGAGCAGAGATCGCTTAAGTCCGAACGTGTGGGCTTTAGATCCTCTCAAGCGAGGTATTTTGTAAAATCTAGGTCATTATTTTTTAGATGTTAGACAAAAATTTTTAAATCCCCGTTAGATGTTTCACTACATTCAACATGACAACCATGAGAAACTGGTTTTTGTTGCACCATGCGTCATCAACTTTATGCCTCAAGCATCTCTTTTACTTTTTCTAAAATATGTGCACCTATTGGGATAGCAGAGGTTGCAGCTGGGCTTGGGGCATTACATACATGCACAGACCTTGGTGTATTCACAAAAAGAAAATCTTCGATTAATTCACCAGAGTTACTCACAGCTTGCGCACGCACACCAGCAGGATATGGGCTTAAATCTTCTTTTGTGAGTTTTGGGCAGTATTTTTGCACGAGTTTGAGATAGCCACCTTTGCAGAATGAATTTTTCATTTCAACAAGCCCGGTTTTTAGATTCTTATATATCACCTTTCTAATGCCAGAATGTGTTATCATCTCTGCAATATCATCGATAGAAATATCAGTTTTTGTGTATCCCTCGCGTTTAAAAGCAAGCACAGCGTTAGGACCAACCGTTACGCTCCCATCAATCATTCGTGTCAAATGCACTCCAAGAAAAGGCACACTAGGATCAGGGATAGGATAGATGAGATGCTTTACGATTTGATTATGCTGACTTTGCAAACGATAATATTCACCACGGAAAGGGCAAATAACAAAATCCGGTGTAATACCTAGCATTTTCACAAGTTTATCCGACATAAGCCCAGAGCAAGTAACAAGATAGCGGCTTTCATATTGTCCTTTTGTGGTTTGGACTATCATGCCTTGCGAGTGTTCTACTAAGCCCACAACCTCTGTGCTATAAAAGATACTTCCACCTTTTTCTTGAAAGCGTTTTGCCATAGCTTGCGTTACTTCCACATAGCTTACAATGCCGCTTGATGGGAAGAAAATACCCCCAAGCCCAGTGATATTTGGCTCTCTCTCTTGCAATTCTTTAGAATCTAGCCATGTGCGCTCTAATCCATTTGCCTCTGTGCGCTCCCACAATGCCTTCATACGCTCCATTTCAAGCGGTGTTGTTGCTACCAATAATTTACCGCAAATGTCGTATTTAATCCCATTTTCATCGCAAAAAGCCTTTGTTGCCTTATTTCCCTCAAAGCAAAACTTCGCTTTCAAACTCCCGGGTGTATAATACACACCCGCATGGATAACGCCACTATTATGCCCAGTTTGATGCTGCCCGGCAGTTGCCTCTTTCTCAAGCAACGCGACTTTCATGCCCGGATATGCGTCCATAAGCTGCATAGCGACAGACATACCGATAATACCACCACCAACAATAACAAAATCATATATCATATTTTTCCCTTTACAACGCATGTGTAACACACATTTTTCTGACTTAGAATCTATAAGTTTAAGATTCTGCATTATAGCTTAAAATTGTATGTTAAAGATTGAAATCCCAAATTACTCACTACAATAAAGATCATTAAAAAAGAATCTGTAACCTAAAAACCACTATAAATGGTTTTATAGAATCTCATCTCTTGTCATGTTAAAACTTAGTTGAAATGTCTATCTTAGATTTTCCACCAAAATACCAAAAATGACAAGATTTTATCAGATTTCAAAACACTAGATCTAGAGACATGCTAGACTTAAAATAAAATCATGTCCAGCACACTTTGATTCAATATTTATGTAGATAGAAATAAGTCTTGCAAACAAAATCTCTCATTGACTGATGAATTTCTTTGCTTACTTTATAAAATGCAACAATTATATAGCTGCTTTTTTTAATCCATGATAGGCTTTAAAAGGGTTTGAAGTGAATGAGAAATAGCCTCTTTGACGCATAAGCTCTCTACGCAAATTCTCATGTCGCTCAAACTTATCTCTACCATGTAGCCAGAAAAGATTGTTGATAAGTAGGAATTGTCCCACTGGCACAGGGAATGATAGCTTATTCTTGCTATTTTCTAGTGAATCTCCCATATCCGCAAGCCAAGTGCCTTCTTCATAATCTTTTGGCTGTGCAAATTGATCGATAAAAAGCATAACGGGACGACCATCAGCATCGACTTCAAATACTGGATGATAAGCATCTTCTGTTACATTTTTACTTGGTGGTGCAGACCATTTAATAACGCGTTTTGCTAAATGATGATTGAAATATTTATCTAAATCTTCCCAATCATCAAGGTGTAAAAGTTGAGAATCTCCACCTTTCATATTTTGCTCATCAATTTTATACATTAATACATAATCTGTGGTTTGATTCACATAAGTGCCATCGTTATGCAATTCAAGTGGCTTTTGTGGTTGGCGTAAATAGCTATCTGAATTATCAGTATTAACAACAGCCCATCTAGCATAATATTTGCCTGTCATGTCATCAAAGTTTGAGCGACCTATTAAATGCACGAATGCGGTAGCAATTTTTACCATATCATCGCCTTGTGCTACATCATTAATGCCCTCTGGATTCACAAGCAATGCCCCTTGATCTCTATTGCTTAGCGTGTTTTGCAATACTTTTTGCAATTTGTTATCGCATAGTTTATTAAGAATCTCCGCCACTCTGAATCGCAAGAAAGATTTATACTCAAGTGCTTGCACTGGATATTGCTCCACTTCTTTCAAAAATTGTGCAATAACCTCTTTCGTAAAAACCATTTCCAAAAGTTTTGGTGAATATTTAGAAGGTGTTACCTTAAACTGCTTATTCTCAAAAATACTTGCCATGTCGTTCTCCTAAAATTGAAATACTTGCGATTGCAAGAGTGTTTGAGGATTTAAATCCTTGAAAGTAAGAATTGCATTTTAAACATTAATTTTAGCTTAAATTGATAATAATATACACTTTTTTATTTTGTAAAAATTATAAATTGTTACATATTTACAAGTTTTAGTATAAAATTATCATTATTAGCTAAATAATAAGAAGAAAAAATAGGACATTGCGAGATTCTATAAAATTACACAGAAAAAAGCCTATTTTACGATAAAAAGTATATAAAATACACTTTTTAGCACTTTTGTATTATGGAAAAATAGTTACAATTATAAACTAATAGAATATACAAATGTTACTTTATGTAAAAATAGAATTGCAAAAAACATAATCAATAGATATCTCTTAAAATAAAACACAATTGGTATAAATCTCTACTAAAACCTATCTCATTAAACGCATTTGAGCAATAGTTGCCATCTCATCATGCTTAAAGATTCCAAAAAGACTAAGCAATGCAGTTTGCAAGGCATACATAGATTCTATGTCTGGGGATACTTGTGCGTTTGCTTTCACGCACACTCTTATTTCAAAGCCACAATGCCCCTGTGCTTTAGTCGCTTCTGTTTGTTGTTTATCAATGCGTATCTGCTTATCTTGAAAGTTCATTACTGCTTGATTAAATCTTAGACGCATATTAGATTCTGTGTTATCTTGTATTGGTTGGGCTTTTTGTGTCTCTTTATCTTTTTTAAGAGAAAAGCGTTTGGGCTTAAAGCTTGGGAGAAAATTTGTATAATATTGCAGTGAATCTGTAAATATAGAATCTGTTGGCTGTATCTCAATATCTATGCTTTGCAGGGCGATTTGATAGCATAGTGTAAAAATCTCGCTAGTCCTTTTTGCAGCTTCCACGCCTGAAGCGATGGCTATGTGGATATGCTTTGTATGTGTAGAATCTGCCATAAAGTTTGCAAAGCTTTGCGGCGATATGATAAGCAGTCCTGCGGCATTGCTTATTTGTTCCTTGCATGGCTTACTTGCGATATTTGCTAATCCCATAGATATTGTATTCATAGCTAATCTCTTTTTATGAAATCTTCATAGCATTCTTTTATATCTAATAGGGCTTTTCTCATTATATCTTCTTCATGTGTTAGGGCGATACGCACATATCCCATGCCGCTTTTCTCTCGTCCAAGAAACGAGCCGGGCAATACCTTATGTCCGCTTCTTTTATATAGCTCCTGTGTGAAAAGCATATCACTAGTAAAATCTTTTGGAATCTTATGTCTTGTATTTGCCACACATAGCCACAAATAAAATGTATAAGGATATACATGAGTATTTGGGAAAATCTCTTGTGCTATCTCTAGATTCTTAGCAAACTTTTTGCGTATGCTTTGCGCGTATTCATCTTCCTGCCATGCGATTATACTTGCCTTTTGTAAGGTTAGAGGCATACTGATACCAACATAGGTGCGAAACACCTTATAATCTTTTAAGATATTAGAATCTCCAGCTATAAAGCCGCTTCTTAAACCCGGCGCAGAAAGCCGCTTTGAGATAGAGTTGATAACAAAGCTATTTTTAAACGAAGTATTGCCAATAGCCTTGCATGCTTCAAGTAAGCTAGGCGGGGCATTATCTTTGTAAATCTCACTATAACACTCATCATTTACTAAAATAAAGTCATATTCAAGTGCGAGTTTTGCCCACTCCATAAGCTCTTCTCTATTTAGAATCTGTCCTGTTGGATTATTTGGCGAGTTAAGGATAACCATGCTAACTTTTCTTAAATCAGATTCTAAAAGTTTGGGTTTAAAGTCATTTTGCTCATTTAGTGGCATATAAATCACATCGGCATGATTTGCAATCTGCGCGCCTTCATAGATTTGATAGAATGGATTTGGGAAAGCTAGTGTTGGCGTATTTTGCTTTTTACATATATCACTTGTGAATATAAAATGTGTGAAATTAAAAAGCACCTCTCTTGACCCAAATGTTGGGATTAACTCATCTTCTTTCAACGCGATATTAAATCGCTTATAAAAAAACTCTCGCTGGACTTCTGGTAGTTTAGAATCTAGTGTGGGATAATAGCGGATTAAGTTGGCATTATCGCATAGGGTTTTCACGACTTTTTCAGGCGATGGAAACGCTGGTTCACCTATGCTTAAATTTAAACCGCTGCTTGAATGTAGTTTGCAAGATTCAGTTTTATTGTCATTTGTATCGCAAGTTTCTAGTAATGCTCTTAATTTCTCAAATGGATATGGATTGAAAGTCAAAATTACTCCTTAATTATGAATGCAAAGTATTGCTATAATTCTAGCAAAAAATCATGTAAATTATAAGGGATAATGTAAAAGTGTGTATAGCGCAAAACCTAATGAAATTTTATCTACCTTGCAAATTACGAAGAATTTCATATCGTGGGTTAGCAACAAGTTTTTTCTGCTTTGTATGTGTTTTGTGAGATTAAGTATCTTTCCATGCATATACATTCTAGTAAGACATAAAAATTTAATAAAAAATAACACACTCTAGCTACTTTGTAGAAGTTTATTTCAATGTAGAAAAATGCGATTTAAAAACTTAGATTCTTAAGCATGATTTAAGTTTTTCTGCATTACTATTTACTGCGATTTTAGAATCTAAATTCTCTTTCTGTCACGCTTTGGAGTTATCTCTATGAAAATTCTTATGATACTTGCTATGATGGGTTGGGGACTTGTGTGGCCCCTATCAAAGATTATGAGTGAAACGCTAAATCCCGAGCAAGCTTCATGCATCCGCTTTATTATCGTAAGCCTTAGCTTTTTACCGATTATGTATATCTATAAAATCCCCTTTAAGATTCCAAAAATAGCTCTTATACCTGTGCTACTTACAGGCATATTTAACACTGCTTATAGCTATCTTATGTATATGGGGCTATTGTATGGTGATGCGGGGAGTGCGGGGGTTATCGCGGAGGTTTTGCCAATCATTATTGCGGCGTTTTTGTATAGCTTTATGAAGCAAACGACATTGCTTAAAAGGGAGAAATGGGCGTTATTTTTTGGAATCTTAGCAGGTGTTTTTCTCATTAATTTATTTGAAAACTGGCGTGCAATATTTATGCCTTTTAATGTCATTTTTCTACTTGCAGCATTAGCATGGGCTATGCTAATTATTAGCTCTCGTTATGCAACAGAATATGTATCTGCTATATCGCTAAGCTTTTATTCTAGTCTTTGCACAGCGCTTTTTTTGCTACCTAGTTTTTTATACTATGGTCTTGCACCTTTGGGGGAAGTGGGTATGAATTTTTGGATTCTAGCCCTTATTGCTGCACTTTTTTGCACGACTTTTTCAACAACGATTTATTATCGCGGCTTATATGTGCTGGGTGTAACACAAGGTGGGATTTATGCCCTGCTGACACCGCCTTCTGCACTCTTATTTGCATGGCTGATTTTAGATGAGATGCCACAAACACATACAATTATCGGGGGAATCATATCTATTTTTACTATCTATCTTATGAATTATTACAATCCAAAGCATTTTAGAATCTTTAAAAGTTAGCATCTTTTAGCAAGGAAGCAGATGATATGATAAGTTAGTGTGTTGTTATAAAAATCTGTATATTGTGTCAGCCATGATTTTTTGATAAAGCGTGTTTGCAGGGCATTTACACCGCCTTTTTTGATATGGCGAAAGACTTCAAGTGGGCTTTCAAACGACAGAGAAATACGCTCTTCATGCCATGATAATAGCTCAAAATCACTCTCTAAATGCTTTTTCATAACGCAAGATTCTATATAAGGCAGTCCTATGCCTGTAATCTCTTTTATCTCCCTAAAGTTATCAATACCAAATGTACCAATCAGTAGAAAGCCTTGTGAAAGCAACATATGTTTTAGATTCTGTATAGTCTCAGCGAAAGGTAACCATTGCAAACATGCGTTTGAAGTGATTAGATTAAACTTTTGTGAGTAAATCTCTGTGAGTGCAATATTACGCATATCAAAGCAAAGATTCTGTGTATTTTGCGGTAGCTTTATGTCTTTATATTCATTTATATCATTGCAAATATATTGCTTATAGTCTAGCTTTTGTGTCAGCATATAGGTAAGCTCACACTGCCCACAACCAAATTCAAAAATATGTGGAAAATCTTTTCTCTGTGTATCCAAAAGCATGGTTAGCAAGCATTCTCGCATATAGGCTTGAATGGGCGTGTTGTCTTTATAGCTTTGCTGGGCTTTTAAGAAACGCTCTAGTTGATAGCACATAGCCCCTCCCATGTATCAAAGGCAAAAAAGGGATAATGCCATGATGCCAACTCGCATATTGCACTTTTGCTATTTTCAAAGGCTTTGTGGCAGGTTTGCGGTAAAAAAAGTGTGTCATTTTTTGCAATATAGATTCTATCCCATGTAAGTGGTGTGTGTGGTGTAGTCATGCAAAAATCATAAATACATTGCAATTCATCTTTTAAATGCGAGATAGAAGCGAAGTGAAAATCTTTAGCCATGTCTAGATTCTCTCCAAAAATAGCCCTTTTAAAGTCGTCTATATTAAGGTTTTTTATCGTATGGCGAAATATAGCGGGATTAATGCCTTTTAGTTTATCTATGCCAGATTCTGTGCCACTAAGGGCGATTTTGCGAGATAAAGGTATGTGAGATAAAGGCAATCTGGCAGCTATGCTAACCCCCATAGAATAGGCTACAAGATAGATTGAATCATATTTCTCTAACTCTAAATTTATATCGAATGTAAAGTCAGTATAATCATGCAATAAAAGCACATTAGCTTTAGAATCTAAATGCGTGTAATGCGTGTAATGACTTGCAAAACCCGCAAAAAAGAGTATAAGAATCTTGCTATCTGTATTTTTATGTAGCCAGTATGTTTGCATGATATAGCCTTTATGCTTTTGCTTTTGTAGTTTTATCGCAATGCAAATGGGTATTATACTGGATTATTAGATAAAAATGATTACTCTACTCCACAATAAATATATTGCGTAGCAACATATTTTATCAATAATGACCTGCATGGTATGGCTACTCTGTTTTTAAGGCATACATTTTCTCTTCTACTTGTATATAATAATTTGCAATTTCTTGATATGCCTTCTCCCATGCCTGCAATATCTCTTTAGTTGCATTTTCTTGCAACACATTTTCAATCGCTTTTATCAAACATGCTCCAACGATTGGGTAATGCTCTTTCTTTACATTTAATCTAACATGTGTTTTGCCAATGGATTCTATTTGCGAATGAATTGTGTCTAGATTCTCAATATTCATTGCAGCATGTAGTATTGCCATGGCGAGTGCCTTTGGCTGCTTACCATTTTGTTGTTTTGTCATATCAAACATAGTTTTAACTTGTGGATATTCATCAAATAAGATTCTATAAAATTCCTTTGTGATTGTTTCACCATGTGTTCTTAAAACCGGTATTGTGCTTTTTACAATCTCTATTGTTTGTTTATCTAACATCAAAAATCCTTTATAATAAAATGTGATGTAATAATAAACAATAGTTTCAAAATAAAAATTGATATATGTTAATAATCATAAAATTATCTTTTAGAAGTCATAAAAATAAGCACAATATAGAATCTATATAAAGCCAATCTAGAGCAAAAGCCACAAGATTCTATATTATTTGAAAAAAAGGAGGGGGCAAGATAATGTCAAAACTACACAATTACAAATGTTTTCCATAAACTTTTTTGTATAAAAAGTTGAAAAAATCAGTGAAACGCCTAGCCTGTCGTCTCACTTTTGCATTTGGAAAATATTTTCCCATGAATTTTATAACCTTAAATAGAGGCTTTAAGTCTTGTGGGGGAATGTAGCGGTTTTCTTCTTCAGCCACATACCACCTCCAAGCTATATTTTTTAACCTCTCGTTTTTTCGCAAATTGACTTCTTTTGCTATAAAGCGTTCTACATCCTTAAACGGATGCTTGTCGCGTATCTTTTCAAATGCTTCTGTAAAACTTTGTATTTTATGGTTATTAAACATCTTTAATCGTGTAATCTCATTTAAATCAAGTTGCAATTCTTGTCGTATATCAGGGAATGACATACCCATTTGACATTTATTGCCTCTAGCATATTGTTGTTCAATATGAGAATCTCTATTTTTTACTACACCACACATCGTAAGATAAACAAAGGTTACCACATGGTTATTAAAACATTTATCTGGAAATATGCGATCTGGCAAAATGGTTAAAAAGTTATATAGCGAAGCAAGAGACAGCATAACATCTCTTGGTCCATAGATTGAAATATTTGACGCTCCAATATCCAGGGTATCAAAAATCTCATTAGATTCACACTCTTGAAGTTCTTGCAAAGTCGCCTCTCTGTCGTTTTGATGATATTTTATGTCCCCATCATTCCTTAGAGTAAAAATAAAGTCATAGGTAATATTATGGGCTACTTCATATTGTTTCATCATCTCAATTATTCTATATATGCCATAGTAAAAATGATATGCCCCACCCCTTGTTTTACCTTCATAATCTGTTGAATCTTGATTAACAATTTCGCAATGTTTAAAACATGGGTATTTTTTTTGCAAAGATTCTAAATCACCTTTATCTAATTTTGCTAAGTATTCCGTATTGAGCTTTTTGTATGTATTTGGAAAAAATTCATGAAAATTTAAATGATAAGCAATTTCATCTGGAATTTCATCATGTAGGGTAGGCTCTAGCATACGCATTACCCAATTTGTCCATCCACATAATCCCGGCCAAACTTGTTGCATATCCCAAGTAAATAAAAACACATCAGCATTTAAGGGTATAGCAAGGTTTGTAATAATATCTTCAAGTGTGGCTATATAATCACCACGCAAGATTCCATATAAACAAATTGCAAACTTTTTATATTCCGTGTGTGGTTTAGCAGTTATTTGTGGAATAAGATGAGATAAGTCTTTACACTGCTGAAGTAATATATTTCTGTAATGCCCTATATACTCCCTATAACATTGTGCTGCACCAATACTTCTTTCTTCATTGATTAGCTTTAAAAATATTGTAAAAGATGGTGGGCTTACTGGGGTAAAAAAGTCTTGTTGTTTTGCTATATCTGCTTTATAGAAATATTGCAATGTATTTTTAAGAAAATAGTTTCGCATTGTTTTGTTGCCTATGTCTTTCATGCAATTTTGCATAATGCAAAATGCGATATCAGCAGTTAAAGCATCAACTGCAATAAATCTATTGAGTAAAAAATTAGGATTTATTTTTTGTTTTAATTGAAAATTTGCATATAATGTTGCTGTGTCTACTTCTATATGTGTTTGTGTTAGGGCAATACCCCCCCCCCCCAATTTAATTTAGCGTTATCCCAAAATTGTGGACATTGCAATGCGTCGCTATTATTTTTAGAATCCGCTTTTATAAATTGCAATAGTTCATCGAGTTTCCCAATATCATGTAGAAATACACAAAAATCCATCTTCAATTCACTAGAATCTTGCGTTATATTGTCCTTATATAGAGTATATACTTTATCAAAGTCCCATGATTCCAATGCGGATTCTACATCCTCATTTATTTTATTTGTCTTTGTATGTTGCATTATTTTTCCTTATCTATAAAATTTTACCCAATACGACTATTTCTCATTGCTGACTCTAATGGGAATATATGTACGAACATAATAGCGTTGCATCCATGCGGATATATCTCTATTTGGCCACGCCCTTTCATCATCACTTAATCTCTGAAATGACAACAACATGGTTTCAACATCTTGCGGCGTTAATACAATTTCTTTTAAATTATTTGTTTCTGCATGTTGAAATAATGAAATAAGTGTATCTTGTGTGTTGAGATTATAGTATTTTATAAAGTTGCGCTCGAAGATGTTTACATTTTGCAATATCGCACAAAATACAAACCCAACAAGTAAAAAATTGCTACACCATGCTTTTACAATATTATCACCATTAGCAATCTCTAGTAGTGTTAGAATTAAGACGAGTGCAATAAGCATAACCTCAAACCACACACCAGGAACTTTAATACATGCAAATCCCACAACCCCCAATAATCCCACAAACAATGCGGCAATCTTGAGATACAAAATCTCTGTTATTTTTGCATGCTTTATGCAATACACCACAAGGTATATAAAATACAACAACCCAACACTAACTACAAATATGCTGAATGCGTTAATTTCCTTAAAAACATGCATCATATTTCCAAAAAGTGTTGTTTTTTCCATAACACCCACTTGAGTTTGCCCTCTGCCAGAAATCATTGTTAAAACAAATGCAGTTGGTACTAATATCAAGAATAACCCCATGTGATAATATGTAAAACATGAGATTCCAAAATTATCGCGTCTCCAATACATATAAAATGATAACAGCAAGGTTAAACCAAATATAGGTAGCGTTGATGGTTCTGTTTGAAAACTCGCCATATAAACTAGAAAAAATAGCAAACCGCTTTGCAGGTAAATATTGCTGCTTAAAAGAAAAACTTTTTTATACATAAAAAAATATAAAATAGGCAAAAATACAAGTAATGCTATACCGGCACTGCCAATATATGCCCCGGTCGTTACATAATCAAACCTGCCATTGATAATTAATAAAAAAACTAGAGAAACAAGTATAAAAATAGTTTTAAATTGTTGTTTACCATTGCACAGCCAAATAAACACAGAAGAGCCAATAAAAAACATTCCATAAAAAACAAGCGTAAAAAATGAAGCAAAAATATTAAATGCACGGATGGGACTCACACCTAAAGCAACAAGCATTTCTCCAAATGGTCGCATACTAAGAGACATGAAAAGATCTGCAAAATGTCTTCCTCTTTGCCAACCAATTGTTGTGTCATAAGGCATATAAAAGCTATCATATACTGAGCTCATAAGCCAATTATCCCCATCTAGCGACACCATACCGTATTGAACGACAAGAAAAAGCGATAACAATATAACATAAAGAATAAATAGATATGGATATACGGGGGGGGGGGGGTAAATGCCTGTATCTTTGTATACTGATTATATATATTCTTATTTACATAAATCTTGTTTATATAGTCTTGTGTTTTACTTACGCAAATGGGCAAACCACACAAACAAAAAACCACAACCACAAAACTTATAAGAAGCCAAGACAACACTTCATCATTCATAGAACGCATAATTGCAACTGGTCCTATACTATCTTCTGCAATCTTTTGTATGCTAACTAGATTTCCATATTTATCGCCATGAGTATTCATGTAAGCATATTCTATATCTTCATGCAAGTTATAGAAATCTGGATATATATTATAAATAAAATTTTTCCTAAAAATCTTACTATTTGGTGATAAAACAAAACTATATACATATTTATCAATCTGGGTATCAAGAAAAATATCTTCATTTGCAGGGTAATCATCAAATTTCTTTGTGTCTTTATGCTCTCTATTATAAAGATCTATTGTCTCATGCTTGTTTATGTTTATCTTTGTCAGATATGCGGTCGTATTACCTTGTGCTGAATATAGCACAACATAGAGTATTGATAAGATAATGCATATAGACATTGCGATTAGAAATTGCTTTTTAACTTTCATTATTAATCCCTTTTTTGCACTCAAAATGGCCTCAGATTATATCACATTTGTGTTAATATTCCCAGCATGACACACGATAAACAATATCTTACATGTAAAGTATAAAAGTAATATAAAATTTGCAACCCACTTTCCGTATCTCATGCTCTATAAAGTTACAATTACCTCGCGAGTAAGTATGGATCCTTTAAACATAATAATGCAATAAATTATCTAAAATGTAATTAGATTATTTGCGAATTATACATTTTCTCTTCTACTTGTATATAATAATTTGCAATTTCTTGATATGCCTTCTCCCATGCCTGCAATATCTCTTTAGTTGCATTTTCTTGCAACACATTTTCAATCGCTTTTATCAAACATGCTCCAACGATTGGGTAATGCTCTTTCTTTACATTTAATCTAACATGTGTTTTGCCAATGGATTCTATTTGCGAATGAATTGTATCTAGATTCTCAATATTCATTGCAGCATGTAGTATTGCCATGGCGAGTGCCTTTGGCTGCTTACCATTTTGTTGCTTTGTCATATCAAACATAGTTTTAACTTGTGGATATTCATCAAATAAGATTCTATAAAATTCCTTTGTGATTGTTTCACCATGTGTTCTTAAAACCGGTATTGTGCTTTTTACAATCTCTATTGTTTGTTTATCTAACATCAAAAATCCTTTATAATAAAATGTGATGTAATAATAAACAATAGTTTCAAAATAAAAATTGATATATGTTAATACTTGCTACTTTATTGCAATCAATCTTAATCTAGCAACTCACAAAAATCCCCCTCTACTCAAAAAAGCATTAATGTATTTGCATTGTGTATTGTTAAGTATTGTTCGACTTAGTTTGCAAGACCCTGTAAGGTTTAAAGAAAGTATATCTATGCAATATTCTGTACTGAATACTTAACTATGAAATTGTTGTATTCAAATGCATATTAAATGTAATCGTGATCTCAAAAGCACATAAAAAGATCTATATTTTAAGTTATAGTGTAAAAAAGGGTTAGCAGAATTAGAGATAATCGCTATTACCCAATGTAATAAAATAAAACTCATCCATATTGACAAGAAAAGATCTTGTGTTTTCGAGCATGGATTAAAGTTTTTCGCTTTGCAACAACTTGGCATAATGACTGCAAATATGCTTACAGAATCTTAAAATAGTAATTTTTGAGATTTGTCTTTTCTAGTCAGCTTGTTTGCAGGCTATATGCTTTGCCTTTTCTACCGCTTTGACACATGCGCGTGTAATAACGCCTTGCACGCTATTTTCATCACAATGAAGAAGTGCTTCCGCTGTTGTCCCACCCGGACTTGTAACGAGATCTTTTATCTCCTGCGGGCTTTTTTCTTTGAGTAATGCTGCCATGCCCTCAAAGGTTTTTTGCACGAGTTTTTGACTTGTTTCTAGCTTTAAGCCTTGCTTGACACCTGCATTTATAAGTCCTTGTGCTACAAGGGCTAAAAGGGCTGGACTGCTGCCATTTGTTGCGATACTTGCAAATAACTCTTCTTCATTTGCAACAAACTCACAATTGCCAAAACTTGATACAAATTGCGTGATTTGGGTTTGAATGTGTGCGTTATTTTTCTCATGTGCTTCTTGCATGTTATGACTATCCATCATAAGATTTAGCACTTTGCCTACTTCTTTAATACTTTGATTTTTTGCGCCATTTTGCTGCCATAATACTGCACTTGAACTTAGATTATAATGCGCTCCGACATTTGGCATAATAAGGGCGTAGTGGTATGACTGAATATAATTGTGTAAGATATTAGCATTAATACCTGCTAGCACGCTATACACAATATGAGCACGCCCATGAAATATAAAGGAATCTAGATTATGCGGCTTACAAGCGAGTAACACCATCTTATCATCGCACTCAATATTGCAGGTAGCCTCATAGGTAACATCGTGCAAAAACTCACTGCGACAAGCCTGCATACTCTCTTTAAGCCATGATTCTATTTTATGTGGTGCTCTACCTGTAATAACGATTTTTGTAATGCCTAGAATCTCTTTAGACTGCCGTATTAACCCACCTAAAATCGCCTTTGCCATATTGCCATAACCTACAACGACTAACTCCATTTTTATCCTTTATCTCGTAAAATACATAAAATCATAACATATTTTTGTGTGCTTCTTTAAGATACATTATGTTTAAGCCCTTACTAGATTCTATGTGTAAGTCAAGCCTTCATGCAAAGATATAGAATCTCAATAAATAGCAGTGATAAAAAATGCCTTGACTTGTTTTTTTTTTTTTGTAGGATTGCGACACTGCGAAATATGTATAAATCGCACTTAGAATCTTTTATGGAAAGGGCATATATGAAGCTTATTAAAAAAATGCTAAGACCCAAAAAAGCTAGTCAAGCAGATAATTACAATACAAGTCTAGCAGATACAATCAGCAATGAATATCCATCATTTTGTGCAAGAGCAGCGACTAATGATTCTGTATTTGCAACATTTAGGACAAATCCAGTATATATGCAAATACTAGAACATGTTGATGACATTATGGGACAAAAATATCTTGATTATATCCTGAAAACAAGGCGTTTTGAACCTAAAGACTTTGAGGGATTTAGACAAAACGATTGGTATGGTGGGGCAAGCATTCGCTATTATAAGGAAATAGGCTATATGTCTCCATCAACTCTGCGTTATATTAAAGTCTTAGGGGATTTAATAGAATCTTTTGGTGATTTAAGCAATAAGGATATTTGTGAGATTGGCATAGGCTATGGTGGACAAGCAAGGATTATTATGTCAATGTTTGATGTCAAAAGTTACACATTTGTGGATTTGGATTCTGTTCTGTCTCTTAGTAAAAAATACCTATCACATTTTAGCGGATTGGAAAACAAGCTACATTTTAAGCGTATGGAGGATTTAGAAAAAAGGGATTACGATCTCTTTATAAGCAATTATGCTTTTAGTGAGCTAAGAAGCAATATACAAGATATCTATATTGAAAAAATTATCAAAAATGCGAAACATGGATATATCACATTTAATAATATTGCACCAAAGGATTTTAACTATCCGCTAGAGCAATATGAAAGCCTATTTGGTAAGCAAATACATATAACAGATGAAACTCCAAATAGCCATCCATTAAACAAGATTCTAACTTGGTAAAAAATCCCATAGCAAAAAATTTTTATGCTGTAAGTAGTCCCAAAAGACAAATTGGGATTCTAAACCGCATGGATTCAATATGAAAAAACTCACATAAGGGCATTTTTACATTTGACTTTATATCAAAATTAGATTTTGCTAGCCTCTCTCATATTTCTCTTTATGATTTTTTGTAAAAACTTTATATTATCAAAACTTATGCTTTTTAGAATCTTCTACAATATCTTGGACTATGCTTTGCATGTTTTGTGCGATTGCATCGGTTTGATTTGCAATAGCTGCATTTTCCTGCGTAATAGATTCTAATTGATTTGTAATATCTCTAATATGTGCTATACCTTGTGTTTGGTCTTTAATGGATTGAGACATATCGCTTACTGATTGTATGAGTGCATTTGCATTTTGCTCTATCTCGCCTAAAGATTTATTTGTGCGTTCAGCTAGATTTCTCACCTCATCGGCTACGACTGCAAAGCCCCTGCCATGCTCTCCTGCCCTTGCTGCTTCAATAGCAGCATTTAATGCAAGTAGGTTTGTCTGATCGGCTATGTCTTTAATGATATTAATTACAGATTTTATCTCATCAGCCTCGCGTGTTAGCTCTCCCATAGAATCTTCAATGTGCTGCATAGATGAGTTGATGTTCTCAACAGATTTTGTATTCTCTTGCAAGGAAGTAACTTGAGATTGTGAGGTTGAAATAAGACTTTGCACCATGCTAAATAGCTGGTCTGCATTGCTGCCAAGCTGTTTTGCAATCTCACTAGAATCTCCAAGCATTGTGCTTATGCTTGTCCCTAAGTGGTTGATATTTGTTGCCATTTCTAGTATTTTTCCTTCTAAGCCATCAACATTTGCACGCATTGTATAATCGTTATTTGCATAAGTGCTTAGCGTATTGGACACCTTTGTAAGATGTAAATCAAGGATATTTAATAAATCATTAAAGATATTTTTTAGCTCATTAAACTGCGGTGAAGAAGTGTTTGCCCTGATTTGATTTGCAAAGTTACCATGTTTAGCTTCATTTGCTACCTGCAGTGCTTCATCAATGAATCGCTTATCTTCTTCTAACTCTTTATGTATGAGTAAAATATTTTCATTGATTTCTTGTGCCATTTTGCCTAACTCATCTTTTGATTTGACTTTTATTAATGGTGCGTTATCGCTCTTATGATTAATATATGCAAAGAAATTTTGTAACCCTTCAGATATTGTGCTAATAGGTGTTAAGAATTTCTGGATTACAACATAAATAACTACTATCATGATAAGCCCTATAATCACTAATGCAAGGATTCTCATCTCTAAGCCCTTGCGTGAATTAGCCACAACCTTATCCATATTTTCACCCGCACAAATGGAATAATGCACACTATTTTTATCGACATGACGACATACTCCAAGCCGCTCAACTCCACTTGAGGAAATATAGGTAAATGGCTGCATATCCCCTGCTTCAACAGCATATTGATAATATTTTTTAAGTCCCTCTGTTGTGTTTAATAGGCTCATGGTCTTATCAGTTGATACAAATACAGCTTGTTCTGAATCAAGCCCAAAGATTCTAGCAGGCATTTTATCAAACTGACTTTGTAAGTTTGATAGCGGCGTGTCAATGGATAGCACCCCTAACACTCTGCCATTTTTCACTAAGGGGATAGAGAAAGTAAAAGTAGGTAGTTTGCTTACAAAGTCTTCATACACAGGCGTCATAATCGCTGAATTACTTTGCAGTGCACTCTTATACCAACCTCTTGTCCTAGAATCATAGCTTTCCACTTTACCCGTGCCTTTTCCATAGGTTCTAAAAAGCACTTTTGCTGCATCAGATCTATATCACTTACAATCATACTGCCATCTGCCACGCCTATATATGCGGCTAGATGAGCCCCACCGAGTTTAAATCCAAATAAAAGTGGTCCCACATTTTTTACCAGTGCTTCTGTGGATTCTAACTTTTCTTCAGGGAGTGAGAGAATGTGCTTTGCCATAAGCTCTAGCGAGTCTATTCTATCTTGACTAAACATATCAGTAGCAAGACTTGCCATTTGCACATAATCTATCTCTGATTCTATGGTTTTTTCCAAAAGATTATTCTTGCTTGAAATCATATTGATTGTTTGCTGCACACCTAGCCCAATAAGCATTAACAACATAACGATAAGCGACACTTTTGACTTTATACTCTGCATACTGCTCCCTTGTAAAAATTTGTAGCATTGTAGCAGAAAAAATAAATAATAATGTTTCTTAAAAACACAATTTAATAACATTTTTCGTAATTTTTATTTGCTTATTACAATAATATTTCAAACGCTATATAAAGATATACAGCATTATAGAATATTGCGTCTGTAATGATGCTCTAACTTTGAGAATATAAAACTTAAAGGCAACAACACAATTAAATATGCAACAATAAGCAGAAAAAGAGCTTCATTTGTCTGCCCGTAGTTACTAATCACTTCTTTTGCGATAGACATTAAATCCTGCAGGGCAATAACTCCCACGATAGAAGTCTCTTTAATCAAAAATAGCACATTCGCACAAATTGAGGGTATGCTTAAAGGTATGCTTTGGGGGAAAATCACATAACGCAAAATCTGCATTTTACTAAATCCCAGAGACAAGGCAGATTCTATCTGTGAATGTCGCACAGATTCTAAGCCTAAGCGAAAAGATTCTGCCATGTAGCTACCACCTAGAAATATCACACCAATAACCGCACACCAAAAGTTTGGAATCTCAATCCAATACGACAAGCCAAAGTAGAGAAAAAATAAGTGTATGATAAGCGGGGTATTGCGTGATACCTCTATGTATATACGCGTTATCCACACAAATGGACGGATTTGATAGTAAAGCACAAGTGAAGCGATAAAGCCAAGCAATATTGCCCCAAAGATTCCATAACATGAGATTTCTAGTGTAAGCAATAATGCTTTCCAAAATAATGGCAATATGCTAATAATAAAGTCTATATCTAAAAAATTATTAAGATTCATAATATGTAGATTCCAAAAGTGTAATTATTTGTTTTAAAGTAAAGTAGTGTATAGTAAAAGTGTTAAGTAACTTTTAATTGATTGAATCTTTAGTTTGCATTTCTATAACTAGAGATTAAAACCCCTAATTTACAACAAAATAAGCTAAAGATATAAGAATCATAGATATGTTTCAAAGCTTTTATAATATAAATCGTGTGCTTCCTGTAAGGATAGATTTATATCATGTATTTTTATAGAATCTTTATTTGTTATATCTTTTGTGTTTATGTGTTTATTTGCTACCTTGCCAATTACACACAATGAAAGCCCTTTTTGTTTAGCTGTGTCGAAGAGATTTTTTACAGATTCTATATCTTTTATTTCACAGATAACTTGTGTATGATTTTCACTAAATAGCATGAGTTTATTTTGTGAGATTAACTTCATATAGTCTTTAGAATCTTGCAAAAGATTCTCATTATTTATAAAGTCTTTCGCTAAAACTTCTTGTATCTTATCTGTTAAGACTTCAATGCTAGTTTTCCCTAAAATTGCCATTTTGCATAGAGTGATAGCAAGTCCGCCTTGTGCTATATCTTTAGCACTCAAAATATACTTGTTTGCTATGCTTTGATTTAGAATCTCCCAAAGTTTGAGTTCAGATTCTAAGTTTATATCATGCAATATACCGCTATTTTTTGCACCGATTACTTTTTGTAATATACTGCCGCTAAGCTGCAATGAATTATCCATAACACCTAGCATACAAATATAAGAATCTTTGCTTACAAAATGGCTACCAATAGCCTTATTAGAATCTTCTAAAAGCCCAACGCTTACAATGCTTGGTGTAGGATATATGGCTTCATCATTTGTTTGATTATAAAGTGAAACATTACCGCTTACAACAGGTGTTTGTAACGCTTTACAAGCCTCTTTAATGCCCTCACAAGATTCTCTAAACTGCCACATAACCTCTGGATTTTCAGGGCTACCAAAGTTTAGACAATCTGTAATTGCTAAAGGCTTTGCCCCACTTAGCGCGACATCTCTTCCAGCTTGTGCCACTGCGATTTTAGCCCCTATTTTTGGGTCTAGATAGCAGTATCTTACATTACATTTTACACTTACTGAAATAGCTTTTTTTGAATCGTAGTTATGCAAGGCTACAAGACTAGAGCCAAGCATACCAGCCCCTTTAATCGTGCTAGCTTTGATACTATCATCATATTGATTATAAATCCATGATTTATCACATATATCAAGGCTTTTTAGCATACTTTTAGTTAGTGTGTTTAAATTAGTGCTACTGCATTGCATTGTGTTTATATTATCTGTATTTAACTGCTTTTGTAAGGCTTGGTTTGTAATATTTAAATCTAGGTTTTTACAAGATTCTAGATATTTTGGCTTTTGTATAGCTCGATTAAGCATAGGGGCATTTTCTACAATGGGAGCAATAGGCAATGTAGCACATAACTCTCCATGCCATAAAAGCTCCATTTTGCCTGTATTACGCACTTCGCCGACAATCTCTGCACTTAATTCATACTTTGCAAAAATATCTTTTATTTGCTTTTCTGTCCCCTTTTTCGCACACAAAAGCATTCTCTCTTGTGATTCTGATAGCATTAACTCATAAGGGGTCATGCCACCCTCTCGCATAGGAATCTTATCAAGCCACATTATCATACCGCTACCACTTCTACTTGCCATTTCAAAGCTTGAGCTTGTAAGCCCTGCTGCACCCATATCTTGAATGCCTACGATTAAATCTTTTTGGAAGACTTCAAGACATGCTTCTAAAAGCGATTTTTCTACAAATGGATCGCCAATTTGCACCGTTGGTCGCAATGCCTTACTAGCAGAATCAAAGCTATCACTACTCATCACAGCCCCACCTAAGCCATCTCTACCTGTCTTACTCCCAACATACATAATAGGATTGCCCTCGCCACTTGCTTTGCCATAGAAAATCTCATCTTGCTTTGCAATGCCTAAGCTAAACGCATTGACAAGAATGTTGCCGTTATAGCAAGATTCAAAGCTAGTCTCACCGCCAATAGTTGGTATCCCCATGCAGTTACCATAATGCCCGATACCCTCTACAACACCATGCAATAAATGGATATGCTTTTTTCTCATATTAGAATCTAAAATATCTCCAAAGCGAATGCTATTAAGATTTATTATAGGATTTGCCCCCATTGTAAAAATATCACGCAAGATTCCACCCACTCCAGTTGCAGCTCCAGCATTTGGCTCAATAAAGCTTGGGTGATTATGCGATTCTATCTTAAAGATAGCAGCTAGATTATCGCCTATATCAATAACACCTGCATTCTCTCCGGGACCTTGTAACACCCAGCTAGCCTCTGTTGGAAAGCCTTTTAGATAAATCTTACTTGATTTATAGCTGCAATGCTCACTCCACATTGCAGAAAAGATTCCAAGCTCAATGAGATTTGGCTCTCTCTCTAAAATTTCTACAATTTTTTCATAATCACTAGAATCTAGTTTATGCTTTTTTAGGATAGAATCTAATTGTTCCTTTTTAATACTCCATTCGCCCATATTATCCCTTTTTGAAAGTGCAAATATTTACTCAAAATAAAACAAGGATTTTAACTAAAGTTTGCAAGGAAATAGATATGCAAAATTATATTTTTTTGGTTTTTAAAAAATTTTTAATCATTTTTTGACTTTTTTTTGACTACAATAATAAGCATAACCTTTTTACATTAAATGGAGTCCATAGCAATGAAGTATATTAAATTCTTTAAAGAGTTGAATAATAGAGATGTTCCCCTTGTAGGTGGTAAGAATGCAAGCATTGGTGAGATGTTTCAAGAGCTTGTCCCCGTTGGCATTAAAGTCCCAGATGGCTTTGCAATCACAAGTGATGCGTATTGGTATTTGCTTAAAAGTGGTGGCATTGAGGATAAGATAAAGGATCTTTTAAAAGATATAGATTATACAGAAATGGATGTATTGCGTAATCGTTGCAGTAAGATTCGAGAACTTATTTTTAGCACCCCATTACCCCAAGATTTAAAAGATGAGATTTTTCAAGCTTATGATATGTTAAGCCAAGAATACAATATGGCAGAAGCAGATGTTGCAGTCCGCAGTTCGGCTACTGCTGAAGACTTACCTGATGCAAGTTTTGCAGGGCAGCAAGATACATATCTAAGCGTTAAAGGGAAAACAGATTTAGTGCATTATATTAAATCCTGCTTTGCTTCACTTTTTACACATAGAGCTACAAGCTATCGTGCGAGTAAGAATTTTGATCATTTTAAAGTTGCTTTAAGTGTTGGTGTGCAAAAAATGGTGCGTTCCGATAAAGGTGCAGCAGGTGTTATGTTTAGTATTGATACAGAGACGGGCTTTAAAGATGCAGTATTCATCACTTCATCATGGGGGCTTGGGGAGAATGTCGTTGGTGGGACCGTGAATCCAGATGAATTTTATGTATTCAAACCAACATTAAAAGAAGGGAAGCGACCTATACTGAAACGCAAACTCGGCACAAAAGATGTAAAAATGGTATATGCCCCAGCAGGTAGCGAAAAGCCTACAATGAATGTAAAAACAACACATCAGGAAATGGAAACATTCTCAATCACTGATGAAGATGTTTTAACACTTGCAAAATATGCTATAAGTATTGAAGAACATTACACAAAAGAAGCAGGTGAGTATCGCCCTATGGATATGGAATGGGCAAAAGATGGACAAAGTGGCGAGATTTTCATCGTGCAAGCACGACCAGAAACAGTGCAGAGTCAAAAGACAAAAAGTGGTGCTAAGATTGAGAAATTCCACTTTAAAAATCCAGATGAAGAGCGTGAAGTCGTTTTAAAAGGTATGGCGATTGGCACAAAAATTGGCAATGGTAAAGTAAGAATCATTAACAACATAGAGCACATGAATACCTTTAAAGAAGGCGAGATTCTAGTAACTGATAATACCGATCCAGATTGGGAACCAGTAATGAAAAAAGCAGCAGCAGTTATTACAAATCGTGGTGGTAGGACTTGCCATGCAGCTATTGTTGCGCGTGAAATTGGTGTGCCAACAATCGTTGGTGCACATGGTGCAACAGAAAGGCTCTATACAGGTATGGAAGTAACAGCATCATGTAGTGAGGGTGAAGAAGGACTTGTATATGCAGGGATACACCCCTATGAAATAGAGACTATATCGCTTGATCATCTTGGCAAAACAAAAACAAAGATTTATATGAATGTTGGCGATCCCGCTAAAGCATTTGGCTTTGCACAGATTCCAAATCATGGTGTTGGCTTAGCGCGTATGGAGCATATTATCTTACACCAGATTGTAGCACACCCTTTAGCCCTGCTAGATTTACAGAATGATAAACCTATACATAATCATGATGAGGTATCAAAACTCATACATGGCTATGATAATCCTAAAGATTTTTTCATTAAAAAGATCGCTGAGGGCATGGGTATGATCGCAGCAGCCTTTTATCCTAATCCAGTGATTGTCCGCACAAGCGACTTTAAAAGCAATGAATATCGCGGTATGATTTCAGGGGAGCATTACGAACCACAAGAAGAAAATCCAATGCTTGGCTATCGTGGTGCAAGTAGATATTACTCTGAACAATATCGCACCGCATTTGAATGGGAGTGTCAAGCCTTAGCAATGGTGCGTGATGATATGGGGCTTACAAATATGCGGATTATGATCCCATTCTTACGCACACCAGAAGAGGGCAAAAAAGTGCTTGAGATTATGCGAAGAAATGGCTTAGAATCTGGCAAAAACGGATTAGAAATCTATGTTATGTGTGAATTACCAGTAAATATCATTTTAGCTGATGACTTCTTAAGCATGTTTGATGGCTATTCTATCGGGTCGAATGACTTAACGCAGCTTACACTAGGCGTGGATAGAGATGGCGATTTAGTCAGTCATATATTTGATGAGAGAAATCCTGCTATGCTAGAAATGTTTAAACAAGCAATACAAGCATGTAAAAAGCATGGCAAATATTGTGGAATCTGTGGTCAAGCACCAAGCGATTATCCAGAAGTTGCCGAATTTTTAGTGCAGCAAGGCATTAGCTCCATTTCACTCAATCCAGATTCTGTTGTGAAAACTTGGGAACGCATAGAAAAACTTGAAAAAACAATGCAAAAATAAAGGGACAATATATGGAAAAGCAAAAACCAAAAAGTTATTTACGAAAAATCTCTGATGCAGCGATTTTGGGTGGTATGAGTGCAGTGCTAGTCGCAGGACTGCTTGGTTGTGATAGTGGTTCAAATAATGCCGACACAGCACAGCAAGTAAGCAAAAAGCAGGGCGTTACTGTTACCCTGCAAGAAGAAGCTGATGGTAGCTACAAGATTATTGATGAACAACCAAGTAGTGATGGCGATACGACAATTATTGTAAAAGATATGCAAGGCAATAAGAGAATTTTAAGCAAAGAAGAAGTTGATGCCCTTGTCGCTGAAGAAGCAAAAAAGATTGATAATGGCACAAGCACGCTCACAAGCGGTGATGGCGGTGGGCTTGGCATTGGCGGGGCTATCCTTGCGAGTGCGGCTGGTGCGTTGATTGGAAGCTATATTGGTAATAAACTTTTTAATAATGCAAATTATAAAGCAAACGCACAAAGAGGATATAGCTCACCTTCAGCCTATCAAAGACCACAAACTAGCACCCCGCGAACTACTAGCCCAAGTAGCAATACAACAGCCACAAAAGCAACACCACAAAATGCAAAAGGCGGCTTCTTTGGCGGCAACGCAAATACTAATAAACCAACCGCAACTTCTTAGATTCTACACTTTGAATTCTAAGCATTCATATTTTTCCATGTTTTAGAGTATTAATTGGGAAGATAGGTAATGTTTGTTTTGTAAAATAATTGTTAGATTTTAAGGTTGTGGTTTCATATGTGAAATAAATGTATGGCCTTGATTTGATAATCAAAAAAGCGGGGCAGAATCTCTTTAATAGCTTTATGAATAAAGATATTTGATTTATTTTAGGAACTAAATATTTTCTACAATTCTGCATAAATCATACAAATCCAGAAATCATATCCTACAAATAAGTCCTACCCCCGCGATATGCTTTTACCCAATAATTCGTGTTGAGATTTGCTATTGTTACCTTTTTACCTTTTCCGGGGGCGTGGATAAATTGATTGTTGCCAATGTAAATTCCCACATGATTGACTTGTTTCCCATTGTTTGTGAAAAATACTAAATCTCCCACCTTTAGATTATTTTTTGCTACAAACTTACCGCTACCATATTGCTCAATTGAAGTTCTAGGTAGCGTCAGCCCATTTAGCCTATATACTGCCCTAACCAATCCACTACAATCAAAACCGCTAGAAGTCGTCCCTCCCCATTTATACGGCACGCCTATATATTGATGTGCATCTTTTGCGATATTTTTTCTCACCTTATCATGTGTCTTTGGCTTATGCTGATTTATCGCATAGCTTTGGGGACTAATGATAAAAAAGTCATCAATAATAGACTTTTTTTTGTATGTATTTGCGATTTTTCTTGCAGTTTCAGAATCTTTATAGTTGCCAAAGCGGACTTTATACATTCCTTTTTCTTTAAAAAAGAACGCATCAAGCCCTTGTTTATTAAGATAATCAGCAAGATTCCCAGCATTTTTTAACTCACTAAAACTTCCAACTTGTATGCTATATGCCACATGTTTTACTTGCTCTTTTGCAAGTAGCAAAGCACACATAAAAGCCATTATTACACTGATAAAAGATATTTTTTTCATGTCCTTCCTTTTTCATGTCCTTCTTTGAAAAAATAAGAGATTATAGCCTAAAGCCCTAAATAAAATACTACTCATAACGCAAGGCGTCAATAGGATCAAGCTTTGATGCCCTTTTTGCTGGTAAATATCCAAAAATCACACCAATAATAGCTGAAAATAAAAATGCACCAAATGCCACCCACATATCAAACACAAAAGGTATATCCATCTTTATTGCCACACCCCATGAGATAAAAAAGGCTAAAATGATCCCAATACTACCGCCGAGCGCGCTGACTACAACAGATTCTATAAGAAATTGCAACAACACATCTCTCTCTAATGCCCCAATAGCAAGGCGAGTGCCAATCTCTTTTGTCCGCTCCGTTACTGACACAAGCATAATATTCATAATCCCAATTCCCCCCACAATTAAGCTAATGCCCGCAGCAGAACTCAAAAATATAGATAAAATACGCATAGTAGCCGTCATATTCTCTTCAAACTGCTTTGTATCCATAATATCAAAGGTATCAATCTGCCCCTGTTTAATATTTCTATGCTCTCTTAATATATGCCTAATCTCATTGCTAAGACTGCTAGAATCTGTATTATCTTTCATCGAAACCATGATTCTATCGATACTATAATTACTTGTGGCACCCGATATATCACGCAAATAAGTCTTAAAGGGGAGTGCGATAAAATCATCTTGATCATTGCCAAAACCCCCTTGCCCTTTTGCCTTAAATACACCAACTACTTCGCAAATGCTTTTACCAATACGCACTTTTTCCCCAAGCGGATTAGAATCTTTAAATAAAGCAAGACGCGCACTCTGCCCCAAAATACACACATTGGAGCTAGAATCTTCAGTATTAAAAAGGCGACCAAGCCCTATTTGCCAATCCGCTACTTCAAAATAGCTATTTGTTACACCGCTAATTGTAGTCCTAGTGTTTAAGCCTTTATATTGTGCGATAGCACTCGTGCTTGCAATGGGCGCGATACTTTTTATCGATGAAGCTAGTCTAGATTCTAGAATCTCAACTTCTTTATGCGTAAATTTCTTACTAAGAGAGCCACCGCCTGTATTCAGCCTAAAAGCTGGGTGTATAACAAGCAGGTTGCTACCCATACTTGCGATTTGCATTTGCACCTTTTTTGTCGTGCCATTCCCTAAAGAAATCATAACAATCACAGAACCAACGCCAATAATAATCCCTAGCATTGTCAAAAATGCCCTTAAATAATTTCGTGAAATCTGCTGAAAAGCAAGCAATATCGCATTCCAAATCATACATACCTCATATTTTTTAATCCTATATTTCAAGTTTAATTATAGGATATTTATGGAAATTTTTCAGCACATAAACATTAGCAAACATGGCTTATCACTGCATTGTGTTTATTTTTAATATAAGCACCCTTCAAATGTAAAAACTACAACAATAATTACACGAACTTTTTACTTAAGGAAATTATCTTGCTTTGAAATTCAACACGAAATCCATACCCAGATTAAAATATAAGAAAAATTCATTGTGATACAAAAATAATGTCAATTTTAATCCCTCGTGCATATGTATATTTACAAACATAAAGTAGAATGCCAAAAAATTTAAGGATTTTAAGTGGCTTATCATTTTTTACTTCAACAAGTTAAAGCTATGTGTGAAAATGTAGAGATTATATCGTTTGATATTTTTGATACATTGCTTTTGCGTCCATATATACGACCCACAGATTTATTTCTCCATTTAGAATATCTTTATAATAGACCAAACTTTACTGTGGCTAGAATATGTGCAGAGGCGTATGCACGCGATACATTAGCTATTACCCCCCCCCCCCCATTGTCATGATGTAGAGCAGACTGGACGCAACGAAATTACTTTTGATTCAATTTATGAAAACATAGAATCTAAATTTTACGATTTAAAAGATAAAGAGTTAGAACTAGAATTACAAACATTGCAACCAAATCCTGAAATGCTGGAGGTTTGGCAGTATGTTAAATCTTTAGGTATGCAAATTATTATAACAAGCGACATGTATCTACCAAAACAATTTATTGCAAAGCTATTACATAAAAATGGTTTCATAGATTATAAACACCTTTATGTGTCAAGCGATATTGGATATACAAAAACAAGTGGCTTACTTTATGATTATATTAAACGCGATTTATCCATGCAGCCATCCAAGATTCTACACATAGGCGACAATTATCATTCAGACATAATTCAAGCACAAAAACATGGTTTCCAAACCCTCTTCTATCAAAAGATAATGGAGAGATATTTACATGAGGATAAGCGATCTAGTCTCTTATATACACATTTTCCAAAAGATTTAGGTGCTTCGATTTTATTAGGACTAAAGGCGTTGCATTGGCAGAAAAAATGCCTTAATCTCATACAAGAAAATTATTGGGAAAATATAGGATATGAATATGCAGGGGTAATAGGGTATGCCTATATGCAGTTTGTTGCAATGAAAGCAAAGCAACATGATATAAAACACATCCTTTTTGTCGCTAGAGATGGCTATACGCTACAAAAAATATTTGATATAATGCAAACAGATATACAAACAAAATATGTATATGCCCCACGATTTTTTAACCTAATCTATACTTTGCAACATAAAAATGATGAAAATAAAGCCTTGGCTATTCTCAATTTTCTCGCAAATAAATATAAGGATATTCAAAATCTCAAGCAGCAAAATATCCATAGTAGTGCGTTGGAGATTCTAAAAAACAATCAGCAAATCTTTGAAAATGCGGCACAAGAAGAGTTTGGGCTTTATGCAAACTATTTACAAAAGATATTAGAGACTATGAGTATAGATTCTAAAAACTTAAACACAAAGATTACCATCGGTATGGTTGATACAGCAACAATCGAGTTTTCAGCACAGAATCTATTGCAACAAACCCTCAAATTTTTATGTGGCAACAAAGAAAATACGCCGAATATATACGCAAACTACTGGCTATATTGGGGATATGAACATATACGAAATAAACTACCACCGCATTCATTCTTTAGCGCGCAACAATATCTATCAAGCTATCATCCACAAAGGTGGGATTTTGTAGAGTTTCTTTTAACAAGCCCAGAGCTACCCATAAAAGGCATAGATTCTAACTATCAACCAATCTATGATGACAAACCAAACAAACATGAGTTAAAAAGACAGAGTGTATATCCCCACATTTCTGAACATGCAGTTTTGTTTGCACAAGATATTCGCAATATATTCGGCAATACAAATGTATATTTTTCTGCACAACTTGTAACGGCGTATCTTGATTATTTCTATGAAAATCCAACGAATGAAGATATTGAAAATATGGATTCTATCTATCATTGTTGTGATAACACGCATGACAACTACACGCCGCTTTTTACACAAAAAATAGAGCTTAAAGATTTTCTCATATCATATAAAAAGACAAAAAAGCGATTGTTGCAAACAGATTGGATAACAAAGAAACAATCCATCATGCTTACCGCATTTGATCTTATTGATGTAAAAATGCGTGGGATAAAGAATATTGAGCTTCATATTTTACCCCGTTTTCCACCCTGTTTCAATACTTCTATACAACTCATTGGATACAGCACTATAAAATTTAGCATTGGGAGAACTTCACATGAATAATAACATATTTGATTATTCTTGGTATTACAGCCATTGGCACTCAGATACAGCAGAATCAAGACAAAATGATATAGATTATGCAAGTTGGCTTTTTCAAACGCAAGGTATCTACCCCCCCCCCCCATAGGATTAGATTCAAATATACTTGAGATTGGTTGTGGCATGGGGAGATTTTTGCTGCATTTAAAAGAGCGGGGTTATAAAAATCTCACTGGCATTGATATTGATAAAAGTCAATATGAAATCGCAAAAAGGGAAGGATTAAATGTTTTCTTAAGCGATGCTACCACTTTTTTAACCAACAATACATCATCATATCATGCAGTTTATGCATTTGATGTGTTAGAACATATTAATAAAGAAAAGCAACTTGAGTTATTACAACTTATTTTTAAGCAGCTTCATGACAATGGTATGCTTGTCATACAAGTGCCAAATGCACTCGCACCTACTGCTACATATTTTCGCTACAATGATTTTACACATACAATAAGCTATACAGAACATTCACTAGGCTTTCTCTTACATAACGCTGGATTTCATGACTTTTGCATACAACCTACACATAATGAAAGTCTTGAAACACAAGCCCTGAAATCACCATGGGCAAGATTATATAGACATGAGTTTGGGCTAGAAAATCTCATATTAACACCAAATCTCACTGCGATTGTTTTTAAAAATAAAGAATCGTATCAAAGCTGGAAAGAACACGCCCCAATAATAAAAAACCTATATGAAGATAATAATACTAAGGACAATACATCAAAACTAAAACATTATATAAAAAGAAAATGGAAAAAGTTCTATAAAAGAAAAGGGTGATAAAAGTAAAGCAAGAGCAAGAAATTATATTAGTGCAACTAAAAGCTCTGCATCAATACATGAGCTTTATATGTCAAATATTTCATGAAATAAAATGATCTTTATATGCAAATACACAAAATCACATTTAACACCCTAATCACAAAGATTTGCAAAAAGTCCAAAACGCCCTGTTACATTTTCTTTACGATATGAAAAATAAGATTCATCACAGCAAGAGCAGTTTGGATAAATCTCTACTTGCGATAAGGAAATATCAAAAGATTCTATCTCATCGCATAAAAGTCCTATCATATCAAATTTATAGGAATTATTCTCACATATCACATATTTTTCCCCAAACTCTTGTATTAATTTCAATGCTAGATTTTTATCAATCTTATAGCAACATTTGCGGATTGATGCACCAATAAATATACAAATATCCTGTGTCTTTACCCCATAATCACGCATAAAAAGCATAAGTGCATGTGTGAGAATCTTAGAGCACACACCAAGCCTACCTGCATGCAAGACTGCAAATACATTCTGTGATTTTGCATAGACTAAAATCGGATTACAATCTGCCACCATACTCATAAGCACAAGGTTTGGATTATCACAAATAATTCCATCGCCATCACCTACAAGAATTTCATCGCATTGATTTGGTAGCAAAGTGCTTTCATGCTTCTTTGTAGTTTCATTAAGGCTATGCCGACTAGATTCTAAAAAACCTATAAATATTTTTTAATATCCAAAATCCCCTTTAACATAAACCCCCCTATATTATCTTTTTAGATTTTAATCAACACCGAAACACAAAAAAATCTAAAACCCAAGCCTCAAACATAGAAGCTATAAGCCCCCTAAAACTTATACTGCAATCTCACATCACCTTTAACACCAAAGTTACCTTGTATATCAAATAGGCTAGAGATTCCATACTGCAGGGATAAATCATAGTCAAACTTATTATACCCAGTGAAATTCAGCTGAAAGCCAAGCGTATTATTACGCAAATCATAGCCCATAAAGTTTTGTGCGTTGCTAAGGCTTACAAAGATTTGATCACCAGAGCTATACACCCCTTGCTTTGCGATGACTTGTGCGCTATATATCGCATTCTCTTTTACAATGCTATATTCCACACCAGCCCCAATCGCAAGATTAAAATCATTATATGCTTTTTGCTTATAAGTCGTGCCACTAAACGCACCGATACCATTAAAGCCGATATTAATAAGCCCCACTGGCTTTAACACCTGCTTAAACTCTCCAAGTGTCCCAAAGTCAAACTTATACTTATAATACGAGCTCCACAACCAGCCAAATGTCCCAGCTCTCATGCTATCACTTGGCATGTTATTTTGAGATTCTATAGTTTTATTGCTATCCATATAGCTAAAGTTCATATTGCTTTGGACTTCATGCACTTCTTGTATATCAGTATTGACATAGAATCCGACATTATAAAACAACGAAGTATCTTTGATACCACTAAGGCTATAGTTTGACCCACCGATACCAGCCATAGCACCGATTAAGTAGTCATTACTACCAAAGCTAAAGAGTCTATCATAGCCTAAGTTTGTGCCATAAAACACGAGATTCCCACCACTTTGTCCAAAGTAGCCGCCACCGACATTTACCCACGCATTATTCTTTTTTCTCTGTTCTTCGATAGATTCTATAATCATGCGTATTTCATCAAAGGCACTAGGCTCTGTATCACTTGCTACCTCTGCGTTTGCCTGTGTGTTTTGTGCGGTATTCATCACTAGCTTATATTTTGAAAAGGTAGGCTGCATGACTTTTACCTGCATAACCCTTGTATTTATCGCTTCATTATTTGCGTATAGGACTTTATTACTCATCGCAGAGCCATTGTTTGTAGCCATGTTATTCATATTTTGATTTACACCTGCAAGATAGCTATTTAACTCTTGGTGTTGATTTGCCATACCTGCCATTTGCACGAAATCATTTTTAGGATTATGCTGTATGACAATCTCTAGCAATTTATCATCATTGATATAGTTTTTTAACTCATTGTAGCTACTAGGATCTTCTTTGGTAAATTTCACTTTTACTTGTCCATCTTCTACGATAGTAACCCAATATAACGGCGTGTTATTCTCCGCAAATTCAAAATAGATTCTCTTATCCGTGCGATTATCCGTAATGCTTCCAGCAGAAATAAGTGTGTAGTATTTATTGAGCTGAAAGTCTCCATTGCCATTACCGCTACCATTTGGTGCTTTTATGCTTTCATCTAGCTTTACATCAATGCGTGTGCCATTATCTAGCGTGAGATTTTTACCATCATTTTGCACCACTCCGTCTTGCCCCATAGTATTACCTTGCAATTTCAACGCATGGAATCTATCATCATTTGTGCCTGCTTGTGCGGCAAGTTTTGCAGGGTCAGATTCTGAATATGCTTGATTTGTAGGGTTTGTAGCATTTTCGCTTGTAATATCTCTTGAGTTCGCACTATTACTTGCCATATTTGATATAGGCTTATTGTTTTGAGTAGGTTTGCCCACATGCTCTAAAGTCAAGCTTTGCGAGATAGAAAGATTTGCTTGTATAGGCGAAGTGATATGATTTTGTTTTGCCATATCGTGCTTTAAGATTCCAAAGTGGATTCTAGAATCTGCGTCAGTTGTAAGGCTTGTTGTATTATTACCATTATTTCCAAAGCCCTCGCGATTCATATCCCAGCTATTGACATAGACATTGCTACCACCTTTTGCGTCAATATCAAAGTTTTTTTGTGTGCTTTGTGTAACTTGCTTTGTCAAAGGATTCTCATTTACTTTTTCTAAATCAAGGGCAATATATACATTACTTCCACTAGTTGCTTCAAGCTTTTTAATCTCTAGCTTTGAGCCTATCTCGGTTTGAATCTTAGTATCACCACCTTTATCAATTTTCAAAGCATTATTAGAATCTGTCTTAAAAGTTGAGTTATCAGCTATATAGAGATTATGCTTGATTCCATCTGTGCCTTTAAGCGTTACATTTGCAGAATCTTGTAGCCATACATTTTCGCCGTAGAATTTTTGAGCTTCTACACTCCCATTTTTAAATACAAAATTTGTAACATTAAATTTCGCTGTATCTTTTATATCAAATGTTATGCTGCTTAAATTATCCGCAATGATTGTATTAGCATTTAATGCTGTATTTTCTCCATCTAATTTAATGCTATTAAAGTTATCTTTCAGTGTTAAGATTCCACCCTCTGCGATATTGAGACTAGCTCCACCTTTCAAATCCACACTTGCAGTAATATTGCTAAGATTAGAATCTATTTTAGAGCCATCACTTGCTGTGATAGCACCTTTATATTGTGAATCTTGCAAAGCTTTGCCAAAAGCTTCAGAATCTTTTGTGAGAGATTCTTTAGCGTGGGCTGTTAGCGTGATATGGCTTTTTCCTTTAGCGTCAATATTAAACTCTTGTTCTTTACCGCCTAACTCAAAGTTTAACGCCACGCTTGAATTATTAGATTCTAACTTCTTACCATTCCCCAAAAAGCTAGAATCTTTATCTACATTGACATTCAGCTGTAAATTTGTCGCTTTTAGGTTAGAATCTATTTTTCCCCCAGTTGTTAGCACGATATTGCTAATCTTACCATTCATAGATTCATCAGCAAAGCAATCTACCCCGCTTTTACCATTACATTGCGTATCTAGTCCGCGTTGAGTTGTGCCGGTGAGTTCAATGCCTTGCGTGGTTTTTAAAGTCGCTTCGCGTATAACTTCTTGCCTTGTGCCTTGCACTATATCGCGTGTCCCACCGCCTGTTGTCTCTTTGAATCCATCGACAATGATTAGCGTGTTATCTTGGTTTTGCGAAGTGATTTTGTCGCTTACTTCAAGCTTTGAGTTTTTACCCTCTACTAAGATAGAGTTTTTAATATTGGAATCTTGTATATCTTTTGTGCCGTTTTGTATATCTTTTAGCGTGATAGATTTTAGGGTTAGGCTAGATTCATTCATTACGCCGACATTGCCGGTAATATCTGTGCTTGTGCCGGTAATATTTGATTTATCTTTTACAAAAAGATCATAATTTGTTTTTTTATCAAAGCTACCCAAAGAAGAGAGATTATCTAAGTTAAAAGTAGATTTCTCAAAGCCTAGAGATTCTGTAACGCTTAGTTTGCCATTGCCGTTTGTTCCGCCATTGTTTCCAGTAATAATATTGTTGTCATTGCCATTCCCTTTTAAACCTTTAAAGATAAGATTCTTAACTTCAGCGGTGCTGTCCTTATCAATTTTTAAGATTGCGTCAGTTTTATGTGCTTCTCTATCAAGTGTTAAAAAGTCTGCCTTTAAACTTGCCTTATTTTTCAAATCAAGCTTAGCGTTAAAGTCATAAATGCTTGAGTTTATCTTTGTGCCGTCCGCTTCAATACTGCCTTTAAAGTGGATTGTTTGATTTGCAATTTTTTGACTTTCTATTGAAAGTTCTTTTTTCTCTACTTGTTGCTGATACTCAAAGCCATTGCCGGTGGTGTTTTCGCCGTCCTTTTTATCAATATAGTGTTTTATATTTCCGCCAAAGTTTATAGTAGATTGATTGTCTGCTTTAATGTCTGCTTCAAGTGTTGCTTCTCTACCTATATCAAGGTTTGAGTTTTTAAGATCGACTTTGCCGATTTTAAACACTCTATGATCCCAGTCGGGCTGCTCTAGTGTGCTAGGGCGACTTAAGTCCATCCAGCTAGGCAACAGACTGCCTTCTGCTTTTTTTACAAGTTCCAAAAGATTATGTTTTACGCTTGAGCTGCCGAGACTCACCATTATATCTTCTCTAATATATGCATGAGTTGTAGGGTGTCCTTGCAGCACGACTTTACCATCATCTACTTGTAACCCCTTGACATTCACATTCCCATCAAAGATTAGTGCAGCTTTGTTCTCATCTGTTAATGGTTTATCATCGCCTTTATAGATAAGGTTTATATTATTGTTACTGCTTGAATTATCTTTTTTGGAATCTGTGCTTTGTCCAAAACTTGCATGGATAATGGTATCCGCTTTTTCTTGTGTTTTATTTTTATCTGTGCCGTAGCCGTAACCCTCTATGACTATATTGCTTTTATTAGTATCTCCCGTTTCAGTATTTATAATATTTGCAAAGGCGTCGTTACTAGAGATAGTATTTAGTGTTAGCGTGTTACCCTTTAAGTCTAAGTTCCCACCGCCATTGCCAAAGTAGATTCCAAGATTTTCTGTTGTGTCTTGTTTTAATTCAAAATGGTTTTGAAAATCTGTATCCAGTTTCGGTGGTTTATATTCCGCACCAAAGGCTTGTGCTTTGCCCTTTACTAGCTCTAAAGTCCCACGCCCACTTGTGAGATATACGCCATTAAAGGCTTGAGAATCAGTATCAAAGATGACTTTTCCGTCGCCTACGCGTAAATAGCCGTATTTATTCTCGCTTGGGGTTTGTGTATATTTAGTTTTAATGACTAGTGTGCCTTTACCGACTTTATGTAAAGAGTCATTTACCCCTGTTTTACCATTTACAAAGCCTAGCTCCCACTCTACCTTTACCTTTTCATCAATATCAAGCCCTGCACCATCAAAGCCAAATATACCGCCATTGGCTTGACTATTGCCGTTAGCACTGCCGCTTGTAACTTTATATATGGTTTCGCTTTGCCCCTCTTTTGCTTTAAATACAAAGCCACCGATATTTCCGCTATCTGCCAGTCGTATATTTTCCTTTGCTGTAAGATTCCCACCACCACTAAAGACTATGTCTTTATCGTTTTGTTTGCCCGTCCATCGTCCATTTTGAAAGCCATTGCTTTCATAAGTCCATGAATTCCCCCCTAAATCCAAAGCCTGTTCATGTTCCTTTTTAAACTTCTCAAAATCTGCTTTAGTCGCTATTGCCACACCGGCATATCCAGCACCCAATAAGTCCGCCGATGAAGTAACGCCAAAAACTTGCCACTTTTTCTCTTTTTGATTGTAGATATAAAATGCTGAGCCACTATCACCGGGGGTTATGCCGTTATACCATGTTAAATCCGTGCGTTGTGCTGCTTTAAGCCCCCAAGCACCCGTTACCTTTGATTGTGCGTAAATAATCTCATCAAATTTTATCGCTCCAAAGCTCCCTCCACGAAGTCCTGTGCCACCGAAAATACCAGCTTTATCAAAGCCTTCTCCATCTTGGTGAGCACCATCTCTAAGGCTTAAACGCCCTTGTCCTGCTTGAAAAATATAATATGTGCCATCGCTATTTTGATAATCTTCTAATGCTTTTTTTAAGGCTTCTAGATTCTTTTTTTCTTCTTCAGGTGATAGCTTATTGCCTCCATTTGTTTCTGGCAGTTTAGCATCAAACAACTCAGTTTCACCCTCTACAATATACTTATTAAAACGCAAGAATTTTACATCAAGTCCATTATTGCTATATTCCTTAGGTCTACCATAGTAGCTATTTCCCCATTTGAGTTGTCCCTCTCCATTTAGTGTATTTGGATCAGTTATTTGTTTCACATGCGTAGCGGTAATGGCAAAATTCCGCCCTAGTGCAGTAGAGTTTCCATTATTACTGCGTGCGGATTGATCGATTATAGGTGATTGGAAATCAACGGACACACCCGGTGTTTTACTTGAATGCAATATCACATTTTGTGCCCCTGCACCGAATACGCCTTTATTTTGTCCAAAATCCAAAAAATCACGATAGAAAAAATGCTCGTTACGAATGTCTTGTGCTTTTAGACTAGTCATCACGCCTAAATAACCAGCAAGGGCTACTGCGATCCACTTTTTCTTCTGCAACATATATGTCCTTTTGATATAGTTTTGGTTAAATAAATATGAAAATTATGCGATGATAGCATGTTTTGTGCCATGTTTGTTTAACAAAAAAAAAAAAACGATTTTCTGCAGAATCTTGCCCTATTTTGCGATGAAACTTTGTGTTAATGATTATTATTTTATTTTGAGATTTTAGGACGAAAAGTTTTGAAATTTAGTTAAGCAAAAATTTTTCGCTATGCTTAAAATGACAAAACAGACTCTTTTGCTAGTTGCTTTAAAAAGGTAGCGAAGATCTAAGTTTCTAGATTTCAAAGTAAAAGATTAACATACTTTGCGTAGTATAAAACTTTTTATGTTTAAGTTTAATAGAGTAAGGTATATTACCAATTATTTTGATTATACTAATACGAAAGGAATAATATGCTTGGTTTTAATGACTTATTGAATCTATTTAGCACAGACATAGAGTGGAATACACATAAAGCCGCAGTGTTTCGCTACTCACATGGTTTTTGCTATTTTCATGCGATAGAGAGATTGCCAAAGATAGACGCACAAAAGCTAATAGGCGTGAGAGAAAATTATGAGTTATTAGAAAATAATACAAGAAATTTCTGTGAAAATAGCCCTGCTGCAAATGCACTTTTATGGGGTGCAAGGGGCTGTGGTAAAAGCTCTATTGTAAAAGCGGTATGCTATGAATACGCAAATAAATATCCAAATCTTCGTGTGCTTGAGGTTGAGAGTAAAGATATTGCGATTTTGCCGCTTTTATTTGATTGTATGCGTTTGCTTAGGGAATATAAATTCATTGTGTTTTGCGATGACTTGACTTTTAATGCAAATACTTCCACATATCATGGGTTAAAAAGCACACTTGATGGTTCTATGGAGCAACAAGCAGAAAATATACTCATATATGCTACTTCAAATCTGCGGCATTTAATGCCAGAAAAGGCGGATTTAAACATGCTGCATACACAAGATTCTATACATGAAGTCCTTGCTTTAAGCGATAGATTCCCATTGCAGATTGGCTTTTATGACAATGGGCAAAAAGAGTATTTAGAAATACTAGAGCATTTAATAAGAGAAGAAAATAGCGATTTATCACAAGAGATGATAACATATATCATGCAAGAAATAAAGCAAGATTCTCTAAACTTTGCTACAAAAATTGGCAATAGAAATCCACGCACAGCAAAAAGCTACTATGCCCTAAATCATGCTAGAATCCTAAATTTCATAAAGACTAAGAATGACTAATAAGATATAAGGGAAGGTATGCAAAAAGATTTTTTTACAAGTCAAAATAGTAAGCTTTTTTGCAACACAGGATTACATTTTGTGCTAACAAATCGCTATCATGGCGTAAGTAATGCCCCATATAATAATCTCAATCTCGCCTATCATGTCGGTGATAACTTAGAATCTGTAAAGAAAAATCGAGCATATATCATGCAAAAATACTATGAAAATAAAACGCTTTTGTATCTTAATCAAATCCATTCTAATACTATCTTTACTATACGAGAAAATAGGGGTATATTAGAATCTACACCTTTATGGGTGGGTGCAGGGTTTGGGGTGCATTTTAACAAGAAATTAGATTCTGTAACAAAATATCATGTTGAGCAAAGCAAGGTATCTAATATAGAATCTAAAAAAGATATTTCGTGCTTACGCACTCAATATGACAATTTATAGTTTTTAGATTCTAAGGTTGTTTATTGTGAGACATGACACTGATTTGTTTGGAATGATGGTAAAAAAAATCAGATGTTTTTCTTCACGCTATCAAGCTTTGAAGTTCCATTCAGGCTGGAGTTAAATTTTTGAAGCTGTATTCCATAGATGCTGTTGCAGAGGCTTGATAGTCGGTTGCAACCTTAATTATTACATTATTATAACACCCAGTTATTGATACAAGGGTTTAAGGCATATTTATTTACAACAAGCAATATTTTAATATATAGTTTTATATAAATCCCTTGCCACAGCGACCAACATTTTGCAGGGAAAAGTTTAGAGATTCGCTATATAATTCATCATCAATAAAAACTTTTTGTGCTTGTAAAATCAAAGTAGAACAAGTTTGGCTAAACTGCAAAATATCCTTAAAATCACAGAAAAATGCAACTTTCACACCTTCAACACATGGGGGATAATCTTTTGCAATCTCTATTGTTGGAATCTTATAGGTTGATGCTTCACTTATATTATAAGGCAATTCTGTGCTTGTTTGCTGCATTGATTCTAAGAAGTCTGGTTGCACCGTGCATATTGTCGCCTTTTTTGTGAGTTTTGCATTCAGCAAGGTATCCTTCATATCGCCATTACTCTTATTCATAATGCTTATACCAAATATCATAGGTGTAGCACAAAGTGGTGCAAAAAAGCTAAATGGTGTAAGGTTTATTATGTCGGCATTACTCTTTGTGCTTATCCATGCAATGGGTCGTGGTGTGATAGAATTGCTTAGAATCTTATAGTTTGCAAGTGGTGTTGAGGTGGAAATATCAAGCAACATTATAATCCTTATATGGCGAGTTTATGATAAGTAGATTATGAGATAATTCCGCACAAGTGTAGCAAAAAACTAGCTATTTTGCAACTCTATTTTGAGAGAGAAAATAGCTAGTCAGTAAAGAATCTTTACAGGTAAGTTTGGTTTAGAATCTTATGTTGTAAAATTTAGACTAACAGATTCTAATGCGCCACAGCTTCACTTATACCAATGCCTGTTTGAGCTCTAAAGTCTTGTGCTTTAAAGCCTTGCTTATCAATGATTGATCTCTCGCTAGAATCTAACCTAGAGATAATAATGATTGATAAAAATGCGATAGGCATACTAAAGATAGCAGGGTGTTTATATGGGAAAATTGCCTCTTCAAAATGCAAGACATCAACCCATACGCTAGGGCTAAGTAGCACGAGTAATAACACTGATAAAAGCCCGATTAAACCACCATAAAGCACGCCATTTGTTGTGAGATTTTTCCAATAAATGCAAAGCAAGATAATAGGAAAATTCACACTTGCAGCAATAGCAAATGCAAGTCCAACGGTAAAGGCTACATTTTGCCCTTGAAACACAATCCCAAGCAGTATAGCCAACACGCCAAGTCCAATAGTCGAAGCTTTTGTAACGCGCATTTCAAGCTTTGGATCGCATTTACCATCTTTTATAACATTTACAAATAAATCGTGGCTAATCGCACTTGCCCCTGAAATAGCAAGTCCCGCTACAACTGCCAAAATTGTAGCAAATGCCACCGCTGAAATGAAACCATAAAGCACATTACCACCTAGCACTTTAGACAATGCGACGGCTTCCATGTTTGCAGCAACACTGAATTTACCATCAACGATAAATTCTGGATTCCCGATTAATAAAGCAATAGCACCAAACCCAATAAGAAAGGTAAGTATATAAAAATAGCCTATAAGTCCGGTAGCAAAGAAGACTGACTTTCTTGCTTCTTTTGCGTCTTTAACCGTGAAAAATCGCATAAGAATATGTGGTAATCCAGCAGTCCCAAACATTAATGCTAAACCAAGAGAGATAGCAGATACTGGATCAGGTAGAAATGTCCCGGGCGACATTATGGCTTCACCTTTTGCATGATTTTGTATTGCCATTTCAAAATAATGTTGCAAGTTAAAGCCAGTAAGATACAAAACCATAATAGCCATAAAACTTGCACCGCCAAGCAATAAACATGCTTTAATGATTTGCACCCATGTTGTAGCGTGCATTCCCCCAAAGGTAACATAGCATATCATTAAGATTCCAACTAATATTACAGCCGTGCTATACGGCAGACCAAAAAGCACTTGTATAAGCCCACCAGCCCCTACCATTTGAGCGATTAAGTAGAACACGATAACGCTTAAAGCAGAGATTGCTGAGATTGTTCTCACCTTTTTAGATTCTAAACGATAGGCGATAATATCTGCAAAAGTGTATTCACCAAGATTTCTAAACTTTTCAGCGATTAGAAATAGCACAATAGGCCAACCAACTAAGAATCCAATAGAATAAATCAGTCCATCAAAGCCATTCACAAACACAAGTCCAACAATACCTAAAAAGCTTGCTGCACTCATATAATCACCAGCGATTGCGATGCCATTTTGCATACCGGTAATGTTACCACCAGCGGTATAGAAAGATTGTGCTGATTGTGATTTTTTACTTGAATAATAAGTAATGCCAAGCGTTGCTAATACAAACGCTACAAACATGCTGATAGCAATGTAGTTTATCGGGGCTTTCTCCACATTGCCTACATCAATACCTGCTGCTACACACTGCATAAATAAACCATAGCTAAATATGATTCCAAATAAAATGCCTTTTTTACTCATAACTTTCTCCTTATTAAAAGCTGCTTTGCTTTATAGAGCTAGATTCTGTATGTCTTTCATCGCTTTTATTGCGATTAGATTCTGTATTGAAACTTAGAATCTATTCTTGTCATATTGAGTGCGTAAGCACGAAATATCTTGTTGAGATTCTATGCTAGATATTTCGCTACGCTCAATATGACAATGTTATAGAATCTAAATTTTTCACTTACACTCTAAATTCTATGCTTATCTAAATGAGGCTAGATTCTAAAACTTTAGTATTTTGCTATCTTAAGCTATTAGAATCTAATCCTTTAGATTTCATTGCAATATAACAATCACTAAAATCTAAAATCTTGTAAAATGCACCCATAAAGGCGACAATCTAGAATCTAAAGCACAAAATCCAAACTCCATAACACAACTATTTCTCATTTTGCATTTCCTTAACCAAACCTACACGATCCATCTCTTCTAGCACTTCGGCTTGCTCTTTATCAAAATATTTATTCGCAAACAGCGTATAAATCCCTGTGCTTACAATCGATAACACAATAATAAACACACCTAAGATAATGCCTAAACTGATCGCACTAGGACCTAATCTGTATCCAAGAATTTCTGGGAAAAATCCAACACTAGCAATAAATGCGTAATAACAAACAAGAATAATCAAAGAAAGATAAAGCGAAAACTTATTGCGAAATGACACAAATTTATAGAATCTCGCTCTCACTTCCTCTTTTGAAGCGACTGCCTTACCCATGCTAACTCCTTATATCACAGAATATTTACTTTCACAACCAGATATGTAAGTAAATGTATTTATAATGTAACATAAAAAGCAAAAAAATTACAAAAATAATTGCTACATTACTTTTTTTATAATAAACACGGAATTATATTTTGCAATAAAAGGATTCTACAATGCCCTAAATCATAAAATTATGTTACTTTTTAACACATAATATTTCAAAAAACTATCTAAAAATGGCTATTTTTTGCAAAAATAAGGGATATGGGAGATATAGCTAAAAATGTAACTTTTTTACAATGTTAAAAGATACTATAAAAAAATAAAAGCTATATTATAGATAATCTTTAAATATAAAGGAATGTGTCGCACTACAACTTTTTTAAGGTGGCAATAAAGTTACATAGCCGCATGTATATTAAGCTCTTTAATCATTCTCTGCATTCGCAAGGTATCAATGCCATGTGCTAGACAGGCTTGTTCTATATTCTCCATTGCCGCTTTATTACAAGTAAGGCAATATAGACCATAACGCGCAAAGATTTTCTCACTAATCTCGCCCAATGTCTCTAAAACTTCTGCGATATTACTGCTTTCATTAATCATATTGCAAGTATTTTTCAGGCTATATATAGGTTTCTTTACATAATAAGGTGTTTGCAAGATTCTCCAAAATTCTGTGTGATAAATGTCTGGATTTCTGCTAAATTCACACCAATAGCCAATGGTTGCCTCGTCCCAAGATTCATTACTTTTACAAATATACATTAATATCTCACTTGGAATCTTCATAGTAAGATTTGGAGATTCTATAACTTCATCTTGTATTTGTAGCCATCCTTTTTCAACTATAAAGGAAAATGCTAAATCTAGCTTAGAATCTGGATATACACTCACACTTAAATCTTCACAAAATGTCATTTCTGGAATCTTATTAAGATTTACAAAATAATCTAACACAACTTTTTTATCAAATACATATTCATTCTTATTTGGATAATACTCTAAAAACTGCTTTTCATCAAAATCATCTTCAATGTATTTAGTAATTGTATCGGTATGATAGAGATTCTTATTTCTTTCATGCTGTATTAGCTTATTATCCCCTACATTAAAGGAATCTCCAGCAAGCATGGCAATAACTTCTGTATCCTCCTTATTGAATCTTTCTAATACATTATAAATAGTATTTTTTCGCACAATTTTCATATATTCAATATGCTTTGGGTGATTTAGAATAAAATGTGAAGCAAATGGGATAAAATACCTTGCTTTATAAAGTCTGCACACTTCTACCAACATATCAAGGGTAGCAACTCTACTTTTTTCATAAATATCAACCTTTTGTTCTCTATCTAAGTGTGTATAGGTCGCAGGATAGCCAGAAGCCCCGGGAGAGAATGCCGCACAAATGCAATCTAGGCTTTTAATCTCTCTGTGGATTCTATGATTTATACCCGCATCATTAATATTTAAGATTCTAAAACCGCCAATTTCAAATAAGGCTTGTGCGTCATTCCAAAGAGAAGCAGGCTCATAGATTGTAATATAAAAATCATCATTTATTTTTGTGCGTTTGCCAAAAGGAATGCTATAAATATGTAAAAATCCTAAGTCTTCTAGTCTCTTCTCAAGTCTAGTATTCGCAAAAGCGGGTATGTATATGGGAATCTTTTTATCAAAAGAAAGTAGCGTTTGTGCGTGAAAATGATCGCTATGCTCATGTGAAATCCATATAGCATTCGGCTTTATATCCTTTGCTTTAATTAAAGGCTTAGGATAATGTCTCCATGCTCCAAAAAACGCATATCCATCAATCCAGGGATCACACACTAAGCTAAAGTTATTATATATAAACTCTAAACAAGCATGTGCGTGCATATTTATTGTGATATTTGCTAGTTTATTGGTTTGCGGGGGGGGGGGGGTGATTGCTTGTTGTTTCGTATCAAATACATAATTATCAATATGTATATTACCAGATTTATCGATATTTGCTTTATGTGTGAAAAGATTTGCATTTTGTATATTATGAGATTCTCCACTTTTTGCATCAAAACGCCAATTATGCACCTTACAATATACTAAATCTTTATTATCACAATGAAGTGTCGCTCCTTGATGCGGACATACCGAATCATATATTTTTATATCATTGCCATCTTTATAGATAAAAAATTTATGTCCTTCAATCACTCTTTCATTTAAGCCAGAATCTAGCTCATCAATATGTGCTATATACATGTTTTTCCTTTATTATAAAGTCTTATTTTGCATTATCTTATTTGCATATTCTAAATCCGCTAAAGTGTCAATGCTATGTTCTTCACTCATAAGATAATAATGCGTATTTTGCGGTAAAAAGCTAGGATTTTCTATAAATAAATCTCGTTTCACAATATAGATTGCCCCATTACTTTGATAGGTTTGTGGCAGACTTTGACGGGGTATAAATGGATAGGTATTATTATGAATGCCTTGCAGACTACCATCTTCCTTTGCGATAAAGGCTTTTAGAATCTTATTATCAATTTGTGTAACGCTAATAAGTGCATTCGCATTTTTCTCCTTAAAGATTCTATATGCTTTATCAATATCATTAGAATCTCTTAAGGGCGAAGTAGGTTGTAATAATATAATATTATCAAAGTCTTTATAATGCTTTATTGCATGTAATATAACTTCATCACTTGTAGTAGAATCTCTAGCTATTTCTTCTGGACGATTTAGCACTTCTACTCCTTGAGATAAGGCATATTGAAGTATCAAATCTCCATCACTACTCACTACAATCTTATCTATACATTGTGCTTTCTTTGCAGATTCTATTGTATAGTAAAGAAGGGGTTTTTCACAAAGCATTGCAAGATTTTTATTCTTAATGCTTTTAGAGCCAGCCCTCGCTGGGATTAAGGCTAGATTCATGTTATTTCCTTTTGGACTTTTACATGTTAATAAAGCCTTAATTATATCAAAATTTTAGCAATTATGCTTTTTGGGGCTTACTTATGCTTATGCGGCATTGCATGTGGCATACCGCCATTACCACCGATATGTCCTATCTTGCCATGAGAATCAATATTATATGCTTGACCAAAGCCTTTTACAAAGCGCCCTTCTTTGAAGCATATCTTTACCAAATGAAAATCCTGCATCGAGCGGACTTGGGCTACACCACCACCTTTTCCTACTCGAGATTCAAAACTATCATACACTTTATCAAATAGACTATCTCTAGGCATAAACTCCACGCTTACATCATAAGTCAAACGCTTTCTTGCTAAAATGCTTTTTGTTTTACTCTCATCTTCTATAAACATGACTTGGACTGCATTAGGATTTGTGCGTAAATTTTGGCAATGTGCTGCGACTTCGCTCACATATAAATAATACTCTCCATCATATCTTAGTAGCGGCGAGTAGCTAATATGCGGTTTATTATCCTTTGATAATGAAGTAAGCAAAATCGTATTAAACTCTTCTTTAAAAGATTCTATCTCACTTGCAACCTGATCGTCTTTTTTGCTGATTGCCATGCAAAGCTTAATAATAGCATCTTTATAGTCTTTCTCTTCAGTTTTCGCAGGAAATGGCGCAAAGACTTCTTTGCCATCTGCTTGTATTTTCATGCCATCTTCATTCACCCCGCTTAGTGTTGCCACCTTTGCCTCAAAGCCACCATAAAGCTTTACTAAGCCCTGCAACTCCGCTGAATGATGATTATTCATATGCTCTATAATACTTGTAACACTCATGTAAATCTCCTAAAATTTAAAATATTTTTACATAGTAACACAAGAATAAATAAAAATGATAAATATTTTTATTTTGTATTGCATAAAAGAATCTATGCTGTGTAATGTTGCATATTAGCTCAACAGATTCTAAGATTTTACTATATTTTATGGTGTTATGCTTTACAAATTTAGCATTAAATGCTAGAATGTCAGCCTTTATTTTATCAAAAAGGACATTTATGTTAGAAGGCAAACTTAGAGATAGTATTGGCAAAACAAATGCGAAAGCATTGAAGCGAGATGGTTATCTAGTTGCTAATATCTATGGTAAAGGCAAGGAAAATATACATTGTGCGTTTAAACGCAATGATTTTATCAAATACATGCGTGCGAAGCAAACACTTATTTTTCCTGTGAAAATCGATGGCAATGTATATGATGTTGTTGTGCAAGAATATCAAAAAGACCCAGTAACAAGTGATATTTTACATGTAGATATGATGTTTGCAACAAAGGGTTGTGTGGCAAAATATAAAGTGCCAGTGAAAGTTACAGGCTCACCTATTGGCTTGAAAAACAAAGGTGTGCTTGTATTCTCGCGCAAAAGAGTTGCAGTAAAATGTGATGCGGCGGTTTTACCAAATGATTATACACTTGATGTGAGTGGTCTTGATGTTGGACATGCGATCCTTGTGCGTGATTTACCAGAGATTGCTGGTGTTAGCGTGATTGAGAAGCCATCAGTTGCTATCGTTGGTGTAATTAAAGCTAAGTAATAGAATCTTATCTAATATACGCTCTTACCTTACATATAGTAAGGCTCTCTCTTTACTATTGTAGTTTGCATTTATGTGGTTACAACCTACAAGCAAGTGCAAACACAGCTATATCTCTTTTTAACTTATTTGTTAGTCATCGCTTTAGAATCTAAAACACAATCTTGTATGTCTTTATAATATTAAGATTTGACAAAGTTTGTGTATAATCTCTAGCATTTTTAAAACAAGATTCAGTATGCAAGGTTTTAGCATGATAAAAAACATTGTAATGTTATTTTTTCTTATTCTAGGAGCACAAATAATGCAGGCAAATACACTTTCTCATCTCACAATCAATAATATCAAGATTCCAGTCATTAGCGAACAATCAAGTGTTATACCGACTGGGCATGTAGAAGTGATTTTCATTGGTGGTGGAAATATGTTTAATCCACCTAAAAAGCCCTTAGCAAGAGTAGCAAGTGCTGTGTTAAATCGTGGCACAAAAACGCTTGGCAATGTGAAATTTGCAGAACTGCTTGAAAGCAAGGCTCTTGATTTAGACATTGGTGTAGGTCAAGCAACTTTGACTTTTACGCTTGATTTTTTAAAGGAATATGAAGACTTTGCCTATACACAATTAGAAAATCTTATAAAAGATCCAAACTTAACAAAAAGCACATTGCAAGATGTGCAAAAAAAGCTTCACGCAGCCCTTATGAGTAAAAGCAGCGATTTTGACTATCAGGCTACTTTGTTGCTTCAAAAAGGTATTTTTGCAAAGACGCCTTTAGCCTATCCAGCCCTTGGCAACACAACACAAGAAATAGATTCTGTAAGTCTAAGCGATATTAGAAACTACCTTGATAAAACGCTCACACTTGAAAATATGGTGATTGTGATTGGTGGCGATTTAGACATAAAAAATAGCCTTGCAAAACTTCAAAAAGTGTTCTCACATTTACCGCAAGGAAAAAAGGTTAGCATACCGCAATATAAAATTAAAACGATCGCTATGAAAACCGCCAAAAAAGACACACAACAAGCCTATATTTACTTCGCAAGCCCTCTAAATATCCAAAGTATAAAAGATGATGGCTATAAGGCACAAGTCGCTGGTTTTATACTCGGTAGCTCTGGCTTTGGCAGTCGTTTAATGGAAGAAATCAGGGTAAAAAGAGGACTTGCATACTCTGCTTACATGCGTCCAAACATTACGCGAACTAGCACTTATTTTGCAGGTTATATGCAAACAGCACTTGATAAACAAGATGAAGCGATTGCTCTAACACAGCAAATCCTAAAAGATTTTGTCGCAAAAGGGGTTACCCAAAAAGAGCTAGATTCTGCAAAGCAGTTTATACTCGGCAATAAACCATTGCAGGAAGAAACGCTAGGGCAGAGACTAAATGCAAAATTTATGAATTATTATAATGGTTTGCCCCTAGATTATAGAGAGGAATTTTTACAGAAAGTCGCCTCGCTTGATTTAGAGACTCTGAATGAATTTATCCGTACACATGCAGAGATTGCAAACCTAAGCTTTGCCGTAATTACAAAATAGGATAAGATTACTCTGTTGTGAATAGTAGAATTCTTACCCAATCCATAGGTAATTTATATGCATTGTAGAGTGTGCATGGGGTTTATTAATGCCACTTTTATTTGGATAGAATCCTTGCAAGGTTATGTATCTGTCGTTACGCCGTTTTGCGTGATTTATAGAAACCAGATAGATTTCATGTATTTACAATAAGATTAAATCATTAAAAATACCAAAATCATAAAACAATAAACTGAAGTTAGGCAATATATTAAATACTAATTTTACCTGATTATATTAAAAGCATAATATTGTGTATATTTTACACAACACATAGAATCTAAAATTACAAAATGCGATGATATGAGATTGCACTACAAACAATTATGGATTTTCCTAGCTAGACTCTAAAAATTCATATTGCATTTATTCTCAAAATTTCTTTAGAAGCTAATGAAATTAAAATTCAACTTCAAATAAAAATGAAATAGAATTGCAATTCAAATAAAATTAAGATACAAGCAAGTTTAAACTAAGATATTTCTCTCGCCTTTGCTGTTTGGTGGAGAGAGAAATCCCTCTTTTTCTAGTGCTTCTACAAGTGATGCGGATTTATTATAACCAATGCCTAGCTTTCTTTGTAGATAGCTAATAGAGGTTTTATTATCCTGCATCATAACTTCTTTTGCCTTATCAAGCAAACTGCCATCACCGCTAAATTTATCACCAGAAACTGCCCCGGGCTTTGTCTCACTAAGAAAGCTTTCATCATATTGTGGCTCTCTTTGTGCCTTGATAAAATCTACGATATGCTCTACTTCTTGTTCACTCACCCATGGGGCATGGATACGCATTAGCCCATTTGTTGTTGTGAAAAGCCCATCGCCATTGCCTAGCAAGTCTTCAGCACCCATTTCATCTAATATCACTTTAGAATCAATGCGACTACCGACGCGATAGCTAATGCGTGAGGGAAGATTTGCCTTGATATGTCCGGTGATAACATTTACGCTACTTCTTTGCGTAGCAATGATTAAGTGCATACCAGCTGCCCTTCCCATCTGTGCGATTCTTGCGATAAAGGCTTCTGCTTCCTTGCCACCTGTAATCATTAGGTCTGCTAACTCATCGATTATGATTACAAAATTTGGCATTTTGATACTTACTTTTTCATTATATGAAGCGATATTTTTGACTTTAATCTGTGAGAATAGCTCATAGCGTTTATCCATTTCAATCGTTGCGACTTGCAGGGCTTTTATGGCTTTATTTGGGGCGTTTATGATAGGTGTGATTAGGTGTGGTAAGTCTTCATAAGGGGCAAACTCTACTTGTTTTGGGTCAATCATCATAAGCTTTAGATTATCTGGGTCATTGCGATATAAAAGTGAAAGGATAATCGCATTTACCCCGACTGACTTACCGCTACCTGTGGTCCCTGCTACAAGTAAATGGGGCAGTTTTGCTAGATTTGCTACAATTGGCGTGCCGCTAATGTCCTTGCCTAAAGCAATAGTAAGTGGGTCTTTAGAATCTAAAAAGGCTTGTGAATGCAAAATCTCTCGCAGATAAATCGTCTCTACCTTGCTATTTGGGATTTGGATACCGATGACATCTTTGCCGGGTATCGGGGCTTGGATTCTAATGCTTTTTGCTTTTAGAATCCTTGCTAAATCATTTTTGTGGCTTAGGATTTTTGAGACTTTTACATGGGTTTCTGGGCGAAACTCAAAGGTCGTTACAACCGGTCCTGTAAGCGTGGCGATAATATCACCGCGGATTTTGTGTGCGTTAAAGATTTGCAGCATTTTATCAATCTTAGAATCTAGCTCAACATCTTGTATGCTATCTTGGGCGATTGGCTCTTGGAGTAGCTTTAGCGGTGGGAGTATGAAAGGCGGTAGATTTGTGCTTTGTGTGAGATTTGCTATATTTGTGTCGTGATTTGCAATGAGAATGCTATTTTCCTGTCTTGCCTCTTCTTTTTTCTGTGCGATTTGCCTTATAATCATATCTTCCCTGTTTTCATTATCGTTTGATTCTGTGATTTGTGTTGTTTTAGATTCTATATGTGGGACTAAATCTTTGATTGTAAAAGAATGTGCTGTGTCTTTTGTTTGTGTAGATATATTGTTCTGTATTATGTCTTTATGTGTGATTGTGCGACTTGCTTGCGTATCATCGTAGAGTTTTATTTTTATTGGTTGTGTGGTGGGGTTTGTATGTGTAGATTCTATATTGTTTGATTGTGCTAGATTGTGTTGTGTTGTGTTGTTTTCTATTTCGTTAGATTGTGTGTTATTTGGTTGTGCTAGATTAGATTCTGTGTTATGAAATTGTTGGTTATTAGATTCTATTGTGCTAGATTCTACATTTGGCTTTATTGTGCTTGTTTGTGTATGTGTCGCGCTATCAAAGATATAATTCATAGGTTGTGCTTGAGAGTGCGTTGGTATGCCTGTGAAGTAATTTGTCGGGTTTGTGTGTGTTGGAAAATGTGAATGTGTCATTTGCGGTGTGTATGTATTGATTGTAATGTTTTGTTGTGCTGGTGTTATTTCCTGTGCGATTTTGCTGCCTGTGCGATTTTGCTCTAAATCCTGCATGGTGCTTTGTTGTAAATAATCTTTATTTTTTAACTCTTTTGTGAGATTAGAATCTGTAATGCTAGATTCTATATTTTCTACATGTTCTGTATTCTCTTGTGTAATCTCTTTTATCTCAAAATCCTGTGTATGCTGTGTTTGGATATTAGATTCTATTTGAGTAGTTTCTATTAATATGGAATCTTGTGGGATAGATTCTGCCTGTTTAGATTCTACGCTAGAGTTTGTCTTAAGCAAATCTATGGAATCTGTATGGCTAGATTCTATTTGATTAAGGTTTGATACATTGGATTCTGTTGGTATAGAATCTATGTGAATAGTGTCTAATTTGTTGGAGTTTAGCATATTAGATTCTGTTGATATAAAATCAGTCTGTTTAGAATCTATTTGGCTAGATTGCGAGATGCTTTGTGCGTGTGCTTCAAGCGACTCTAATGGCTCAATAAAAATTTCTTTTATCTCTTCTCTTATATCATCTTGTAAAGTATGATTAGATTCTGTAGAATCTAGTGAATGTGTGGATTCTTGCGGGATAGATTCTATAATTATAGAATCCTGTGAGTTGTTTATACTAGAATCTTTGCTTATAGAATCTTGTATAACTAAATCTTGTGTATTAAAATCCTCCCGAAATTCCTCTCTAAAATCATTTCTAGAATCTTCATTGGAATCTAGCAAAGGCGGGATTATTATCGTGGTAGTTTCTGTATAGTCTATATTGTTTTGGGTAGATTCTAAAGGTGTTATAAAAGGGCTATCTTGTAGATTATTTGTTTCTAATATATCTTGTTGTAAAACTAGCTCACTTGGTTGTGAATCTAATGTGTTTTGTTGTAAGGTCTGTGTGTTTAAATCATATTGCTGTGAAGTGTAATCTATATGTTGCGACTCTAAAGTCTGTGCTACATTGAGATTGGATTCTGTAATTTGTGTTTGATTAAGATTTGTAATCTCTTGTGTAGTTTGGTTAAAGTCTGTGCTATTAGGCTGACTTAGCGTTATTGTGCTTTCATTAATACTAGGATTTGTAGTTTTGTATTCTTTCTGTGTGAAGCTCATGTCAAGCGTTTTGTAGTTTGCTTGTGTTGGCATTTGCTCTATTTTTGGTGTGTTAATCGCTTGGATTTTTATCGTTTTTTTTTGCTCGGTGTGCTGTTGGTTTGGATTTATTTCTGGCTTTGGCGTGTTTAAATGAGTATTGGTGCTATCCTTTATTTCTGGCTCTTTTATGCGTATAGTAGGGGATTCTTGCGTGATGGTTTTTGGCTGTATTTGGGCTGTGCTATCTTCCTTAAAAGATTCTAAGATTTTTGGTGTAGTGGGTGTTGCATTATCTTGTGTTGTAATGCCCTCTTTTACGCTAAAAGTCTCTGTTTTTGGCTGCTCTCTTTCCTGTGTCTTTGGTTTGATTAGATTTGTAGTCTTTACCTCTCGTGGTGGCATATCTGTGGTTTGCCAATCATCTATTGTGGGTAGTATTTTTGGAGATTGAGTCTTTGCAAAGCTTTCAAGTGGATTTGCTTCACTCATTTCTTGTTTTAGTCTAAAAGTCATTGGAGAGTCTGTATGAAATGCCTGTTGGTCCTTTTGCTTTGGATAGAGATTTGCTTTTTGGAATCTTTTTAAAAGTTCTTCATCATTATTTCGCATTTGTGTGCGTGGTGTGTGTGTGATAGGTGAGATATTGCTATCATCGTATTGCTGATATGAGAGTGTTTGTGTCGTATTTATGTTATTGCTAGGTTTTACTTGAATGCTAAATTCTTTAGAATCTTGTGGTATTTCTTGTTTGTTTGTTGTTTGTGTGTTGCTTGAGTGCTTATTTTTGTTATGTGCTAGATTCTCATTTTTTGCTAGATTTTGCATATTTGTATCTGTGTAACCATTGTTGGTATTTGTGCGTGGATATTCATCAAGGGCAGTCTCAAGTAATGGCTCACGATCTATATATTTACTTTTTGTCGTCGTGGCTTTCTCACTTAACTCTTGATTGACTATCTTTCTCTTTTCCCTTTGTATAGAATCTAATTTAAAATCAGTATATTTTGATTTGAGTTGCTGAAACATTCTCTTTGCAAAATTACTTGTGGCAGAATAAGCCATTTGCAAACTTCCGCCAAGATAGCCTAAAATAAAAGTCGCTGTGCGTTCAGCAATAAGCAGTAATGCAGTGCTAATACAAATAAATGTAAGTATCGCAACCCCAAATAGACCAATATAGGGCGTTAGCACCTCTTGCAAATAGTTGCCAAACTGACCGCTGTGAAATACAAGCGATTGCAAGAGTAATAGCCCGATAAAAAGCAGTAAATATGCAAAGCTTAACTGAATCTTGCGAAAAGAATAGCTTGTATCATCATGGAATCTATAAATAGGCAATAAAAGCAAAGGCAAATAAATGTAAGCAAGATAACCAAACATACCGCGATTAAAGTTTGCAAAACTATTGCCAAAGCCACCTATTTTAAAGAAACTATTTGTCAATGCAGCACCGCTTAAAGCCGCATCAGGCGGGGTATAACCAAAGATAGTTGCTAACCATAAATACAACACACAACAGCTAATGAAAACGAATATATAGATTTTTTTTATGATAAATCCTTGTTGCAAAATGTAATTTTTCTGTTAAAATTATAGCAATTTTTTGTCTTAAATGATTTACGATTTTTAGATTGATAAGGAGTTTTGATGCACGGAAAAATAACGCGCTATACCGCTACGACTGGTTCAGGCGTCATTATGAATGCTTCAAAAAAGATTTTTGAGCTAAAAAAAGATAGTTGGCATGATGGCAGAAATCGTCCAGCCGTTGGTATGTATGTGGAATTTAGAACAAATGATGGTGGCATTCAAGTAACCGATGCGCGTGCTTCAAAATATCAATCTTTTCCGCCTGATGCGCTTATTAGAGAGATAGACTTTTGGAAAAGTAATACTGATGAAGAGTTGCAAAATAAAGAATCTGAATTGCGCGCAAAAGAAGTGCAAAAGATTTTCGCACAAACAAACTATTTGAAATTAACAGAGATTGAAATCAATCGCAGTGTGCAAGATTGTATCAAGGAATTTTTTGGTACAGAGCTTAGAAGTGTAGAGTTTTTAAAAGAGCTTGATTTATCAACGCTAACGCCACTTATTAATTTTTCAATTAGCAAAAGATTCTTAAATAAGGCATTAGATCACCTTATCTTTTCGGATAGAAAACTCAATATTGATATGTTTGCAGAGTATCACTCAAGGCTTGGCACACTTGAATATTCTCATAACTTTTTTACAAAAAACGAGCTTAATCCAGAGAGAATCTTTGAAGAAGCATTTCTTGAATATCAGTTTAATTATAAAGGGGCAGTGCGTGCTGCAAATGGCATAAAAGAACGCATTATGCAACTTCAAAATAAAATCCGCACAACCGCACATGACCTAAAAATCCTTTATAAACGACTTGAAGCAAAAAAGGGCGATGAAAACGAGATAAAAGAAAAAATCGCAAGAATGAGGGCAAACTCCGATAAAGCGCATGAAGAGACAAAAACGCTTACAAAAGCACATGAGAATCTAGAGGGGCTATGCAAAAGCTTTGCAGAGAAAAATCTAAAGATATTTGAAGCCGTGTTTAGAAAAACTATCAATATGCTAAGAGAAAAAACAGAAGAAGCATTGAATGTTACCGCTACACAGCTTGATAATCAAATATGGGAACTTGGCATGAAGTCAGTCTCTATACGCAATGTATTTTTCAAGCATGACATTAATGAGCCTTATTGCATGATGACATTCTTAGGACAAACGATTAAAAAGCTTGATAAAGGAAAAATTACCGCAGCAAACGAACAGGCTATGTATAAATACTACACAAGCCATCAAAAAAACTATGTCAAAAAGTTTCTTATTTTAACAAATCAGCCAAAAGTAGAAGTCAATGTAAAAATTGACATTATGAGTCAAAGTAAAAATCATAATGTCGTGATTGCTAAAAAAGATTCACAATTTTTTGTCGCTGTAAATAAAGAGAAGTTTGAGGGTATTTATATTGATACAACAGGGTTGGATAAAACCGCCTTGCAACGCATTTTGGCTGACACTAAAGAATCTAAATATAATAAAGAGGCAAATATCTCACTTATCACAAAAGAACAAATCGCTTCTATGAAAGAATAGGTTTCTAAGAATAGTTTGAAGGATAGATTCCAGTCTTTTTTAGGCGAAAATAAGGCAAGAAGTTATAATCTAGAAATTACGATTGTGGGTTGTTAGCTTTTATACAAACTTTTTTTATAAAAATATAGTTTCATAATATCCGGTAAATGTTGGCATCATCAAGCATATTTTGTGAGTTTATATTCTTCATTAATATCCAAATAGTATTTTAATAATGCGTATTTTTCTCCATATGAATTAAAAACCTAAATGCTATATTCATAATATCTTATATCACTAAATACATGTTATAGCCCATGTTATAATGTATTTTATTCTTATATTTGGTATAACTAAAATATGATAGAATATTCTTCACATATTTTATATCACTACATTATATAAAATATATAATTTAATAACAACTATAAAACAACATGCTACAATGCAATTTTATGCTGTAATAAAAAGGGAAATTATGCAAACACTACTACTTTTTCACACGCATTTTGGAAGGATTCTAAAGTCAATAGGGCGTTATTGGAATCTGCTAAAACACTCTCAAATGTAAAGATTCATAATCTCAGCGAGACTTATAAAGATGGCGTGATAAACGCAGAATCTGAAATGGCGTTACTCAAAGATCCACAAAAATCATCTTTCAATTTCCGCTGTTTTGGTTTAGCACACCTGCGCTTATGAAAGAGTGGCAAGATAGATCTTTAACGCATATTTTACATGGTAAAGTTTTTAAAACCAATTGTTTTGCCTTTGTCTCGTCCAATGTGTTAAGTTGGTGTTTTCTTGTTATTATCTATCGCCTAAGCAATCACTTCAGCGTTAAGATTTTCCGCACCAATAAAAATCTTATCATCTCCTTTTTGTGGGCTTATTTCTAGCATTTTATAACTTCTTGTGTATCCACTTTTTGCCTTACTTTTGTTATTTTATGTCATCATCTTTTTACATGGATTATCATTAATATATACATCACATTTAATTTTTCTTTATTTTCATCTTTTTATTGAATTGGGTATTCTGCTCTGTAATAGTTTAAGTATATTTTCATGTCGTTTAGCTGTTTCAATCATTTTCTAAGAAAGATAGCAATATACAGCAATATAGTGTGTAAGCTGAATAGACACAAACGACTTAAATTATATCGAAAAAAGACCGAATTAAAATATAAGCTTATTTATGACTTTTTTAAACAATACTTATTCTAATAAGTATTGTTTAAAAAATATCTTGGCAAGATAGGTAATTATCAATTTATCATTGCTTTTACTAACATATCAAAAAATGCATTTTTAACAAAGCGCACCTCCCCCCCCCCCCTGTAAATATGAAAATGCCAACTTTCAAACAAATTAAAATAATTTTTTAAATACTTATCTACACTCCGCAGAGTTTATCTTGACTTTTTTATAAAAAATATTACAATAGCAGTAGCTTGTTATATGTATCCAATATAGGAACAGAGACACACACAAAGGATACACATAGCACAGCCAGCTTACATAAAGATTGAAGGTTCTACTCAAGGACTTATTTCAAGTGGTGCTTCCACACCAGAAAGTATAGGGAATCGTTACCAATTAGGACACGAAGATGAAATTATGGCTCAAGAAGTCGCTCATATTGTAACCGTCCCAACAGACCCACAAAGCGGACAGCCAAGCGGACAAAGAGTGTATAAGCCATTTTCTTTTACTTGTTCATTAAATGAGGCTGTTCCACTCCTTTATAATGCTCTTACAAATGGAGAAAGATTGCCGATTGTGGAAGTTCATTGGTTTAGGACTTCCACAAGCGGAGGACAGGAGCATTACTTTACAACAAGATTAGAAGATGCCATCATTACAGATATTAATCTTGTAATGCCTAATGCGCAAGACCAAGACAATAACGACAAAACAGAACTTTTTAAAGTTTCTCTCAATTATAGAAAAGTGGTTTGGGAGCATATTGCTGCTGGAACAAGTGGGAGTGATGATTGGAGAGAGACAAGGGTCTAGCCCCATTGTTTTTATGTGTTTGCGAGGGATTGCTTTTAGTTTTGCCTACCTTGTAATTACCTTTGGATAAAATTTAAGATAGCTTGAATCTGTGCGGTGTTTATCTGCACGATTGAGCTAAGTGTTTTATGCCTTGCGGTAAAATGTATTCATCTTAAGGACACCTCCTATGCCCATTCCACTCTTAGAATCTGATAAACTAGAATGTATCCATAAGGGTAAAGTATTATTACAATCTAGCATAAGCAATCTACTCTCAATCAATAATGCAGGTGCTATTACTTTACAAGATTTAGCACAAGCTAAGATTCTAGGCTGTCAAAATCAAATCTTAGGTGTATCTGCTCCTTGCACAAAACTCATAATAAGCATACCAGAATCTATTACTTCCACTCTCCTTGAAGTCAATAAAGAAAAGATTGTTCTAACAGAATATATTAATCAAGTCCTAACTGATAAAGGCTCTCCTTTATTCTTACAAGAAAGTCCTAAAGCAAAAGGATTATGTGAAATAGAACAAACACTAGATTCTAATAATCCACACAATGCTAATACAGAATCTAGCACTGCTATAAATGCAACAAACACAAATGCCAATGCAAAAGATTCTAATATGCAAGATAATGCAACAGAAAACAACACAAACTTCCAACAAACAAAGCAAATCCAAGAAAAACAAATTTTAGAAATGTATTATTCCTATGGTGAAAATAAGCAAAAGCTAGATTCTATATCCAAACATACAGATGATATAAACCTACATATCATAACGCAAGGATATGAGAATGGAGAGATTGTAGATGTGACATTGGAGTTTCAAGGGGAATCTTTTCAAACTTCTGCAACTATACAAGATAATCAAGCTATCATTATAAATATTCTCAATAAAGTCTAAGGAGGGCAGAATGTCAAATGTCTGCAGAGTAAAATGTGGCAATATGGAAGCAAGTATTAAGATTCAAAGACCAAGTTTTGATTGTCTAGAAAAGAAGTATAAGGAAATAAGTGAGTTTGACATTAAAATTTATGAAAAGCGCAAAAAGGATTTATATAATGAATTATATAAATGGGCTAAAAATCAAGGAAAAAGTGATGAATTGGCACACGAATTTGCAAAGAATGAATCTTTGTGGCTTGTATCAATAGAATTTGCTGAAAAACAAGTGGGCGGGAAAGCAGAAGAGCTATTTAATAGCGATCAAAGAGCATATGTAAATACCTGTGCTTTGCGTATTAGCTATGCACTTAATCATAGCACCCACCCCATAAATACTATGGATAAGCAAGTTATAGGAAGGGGTTATCAAGGAAAAGATAAGCAAACTTCTTATTTAGGTGTCTTTGATATTATTGAGCTTTTAAAATTAAATTGGAAAGAATTGTCTTGGAAGAAATCCACTTACACTCAAATTATAGAAAAGATTAAGTGTGGTTGTTCTGAAGATTTTTATACAAGTATGAATTCAAAAAAAAGAAAATGAAAACTTTTTCGAAGAATTACAATCTATTCAAAGAAAGGGCATTGTGGCGATGATTGGCGCAGATGGATTGCGGCTACAACTTTGTGGAATGGAAACGATTTTGTGGATACAGCACTAGGAGTAAGTGTCGATTTTCTCAATCACCCCACATATATAATACGAGAGTTATATTTTTGGGATTTACTACAAGGAGTTTCTGTGAAAAAATTTATTTTACAATATTTGGTTATGAGTCATACACTCATATAAGCTTCAGATTCCTTGGCTATAGCTAACGCAATAACGAATGGGGAGCAAACTTCTATCCTAGCTAAATGGGGATTGCAATATTGTTTGCAATATGATAAGGAAAATTTATTTAAACCCAATCAATATGGATTTTTGCGCGAAGATGTTGCTTTGGGCAAATTAGATTTACAAAAATATTTTGATGATAAATCTTTTTTTAAAGAGCCTATGAATACTTATCGTTTTGATAGGTGCTTGAGCTTATATTGGTCAGAAGAGTATCGACTTAAAGTATATCACATAGTCAAAAAATACTGCGAGATATGTGAGTGAAATACTGCGAAATAATTATTTACAAAACAATCAAGTTGCTAGCAATGTTAGCAATATTGTGAGTAGCAATAACAATGGCACAAATCAAACAAACACCAATCAAGAACATACTATTACAATAACCAACCAAACACAACAAAATAAAGATAACACCAACACAAATGCTATACAAACACATTCTAGCAATAACAAAAGATGCTATTACATTCCATTCCTTAAAGTAGCCTATCCTATTGCAAATGTAAGTTCTGGATTCCACCATACACCAAGAGTTGGATATGAAGTTATAATATTTTTCTTAAATAATGATATAGATAAGCCCTATATCAGTGATAATCTCTATAATAAAAGTAATTCTGCCTTGTCTTCTTTGCCCTTAGCTTCTCATTAAACAAGTTTAATCGCAAGAACTCTTAATGGCTTACAAAGCAATACAAAGGAAGCAGGGACTACAAACTCTCATTACAATCCATTAGAATCCAGATTAAATGAAATAACTCTCTCCAACATAAAAGACAACGAAGAAATCTATGTAAGAGCAGAGAAAGACTATAATGAATATATAAAGCATAACTTCTCTCAAAGGATACAAAATAATAAAGATTTTCTAGTTTTAGGAAGCTATACAGAATCTATTGCTAAATATCATAAACAAGCAATACTAGGTTTAAAAGATGTCCGAGTTGGTGCAGAATACCTTGCAAATGTAGCTTTATCTAAAGATACAATAATAGGGCTTATCTCATACCTTAAATGTAGGTGTAGATAATACGCTAAGAGTAGGAAAAGATTCTAGCGAATCTATTGGAGGGGATAAGAGTGTGGAGGTGGTGGGGAGTTTTACAGAATCTATACAGGGGGATTCTAGCAAGAATATAAAAGAAAATAGGAGTGAGGTGGTGGAGAACATTAAGTGTCCATAGTAATCAGAATCCACATGTGAGTGCCAATGATGAGTTAGCCCCCATCTCACAAAACAATCACTTGGTTTAAGGAGTGATGAGAATTTTATCATCAATACTAAAGACTTATTTGTCACAAGTAAGCAGGATATGAGCTATAATGCTAGCAATAGTATTATGCTTTGTGTTGGGGATTCTTCAAGTATTGAGATACATAGAAATTCTATAAGACTTAAGATAAAATACAATGAACTGATCTTAGATGAAAGCAGATTGCATATCAATACAAAAAATGGAAATAAAAAATGAATCTCTCCCTCCAACTCAAAGACTACAAAGCCTCCAAGACTCTAGCTAATAAACAAATCCAACTCACTAATATAGATTCTAAACAAACCTATACACAAACAACAGATTCTAGAGGGTATGTAAGCTTTAGTAAGAGTCTAAAAAATGATAGAGAATCTAAGCATGAAACAATACAAACAGAATCCACAAGGCTAGAATCTAAAAGAGATTCTAAAAACAAAAAAAATGAAGTGAGATTAGATTCTAATGGTGATGAGATTGTGTGGAGCATATTTTTTGGATTTAGCATTTATCATATTTATAATACTTTATTTGGAACGGTTTGCTTTTATGTTGCAAATAGTGGTATAGGCTTTGAGCGTAGAAGGCTATTTGGAATCCAAAAAAAATTAAATTTGGAGAAGTTGAAGTAAGTATAGGAGAATATGAAGTCTTTGTTTTATGTAATCACAACGAAATCTTTATTGCCCCCTTTAATTCAAAAGGTTGGTATAGGCGAAAAAATACTTATCGCTTACATTTTTTAATTTTTTTCTTAAATGATGATGAGAAAATTTATGAGATATGGGATTTTATAAGAAAAAAGAGTAAAATAGCCTTAGAATCTAAAAGCATTGATACTCATTCTATGAACCTTAATATGTTTTTTATTTGTTTTATTAAGGAATAACCAATGAATCACAATAGTAACAACCTCAACACAGCAGGTATTACAATAGGCTTACCAAACTCTAGCAACAAAGGTTTTGAGTAGAGAGGAGGTTTCGGGGATAAGTGGATAAGTTGCCTATGGGTTTAAAATCTAATGGTGAAGTTAATCCGAGGATAAGGCTTGTAAAATCCAAAAAAAGAATTAAATAAGCTATGGGAGAGATTAACCAAAAATGCTAGAGAGCTAGAGCTAAAAACTGATAAAAGGCATGGTAAGTCGATTTATAAAAGAATATTAGATGATGGCACGCAAATAAATTATAGGGTGGATTCAAGAAGTGGTGGAGAAACTATTGATATACATGCACCTACAGAGAAAAATATACGCAGAATCCACATCAAAAAAAGGATTGTAATGAAAAGTAAATGTGTAATCTATGATAAAAAAAATTATTTAATATTTTTTTACGATGATGATAAATGGTTTGAAAAATTCGCTATAAATTTTGGGTATGATAAGTATAATTATGACCAAAGTGATTTGCTTATATTTTTACAAATCCCCAATATTACAAAAGCTGATATTTTGGAGTTATTTGAGTTTTTAATATTTAGTATGTTTTGGGCTTCAAGGATTGAGGGCGATGAGATAGTTATATGGACTCATCACATCGACCACCTAGATGATACTCTCTCTCCAAATACCCCCAAACCCACCTATATAAGTGAATACATAAATATTATAGGGCAATTGTTTCTGGCAGGATATATTGACTTTGGCTCATATTGTGATAATGATAGGGATCGGATAGATTATCCTACCAATCTCTCATATTACAAAGAGGATAAATATCAAGCTTGGATTCACTTTAGAGATAACTTCTTTTATGCAAATAGATTCAATAGGGATTTAGATGAACCAGAAACAATAGATGAGAATGGATATAGTCTTATTTTAGGTGATGCTTCTTGGGATATACCAAAGTATTGGAGTCAATATAATATTTGGGTAGTCCGCACAGAAAAAGGCACAAAATATTTTAATGAGATTCTATCCCCTAGATTCTACGAAAAATACAAAGATTTAGAAGTAGAAATAGATGATAAAGGCAATATTGTGCGTTGGATTGGAGAGATTAATAGATGAGTTGCAAAGAAATATCGACTTATTGTAGCCCTAGTAGCAATATAATACTTTATGACATAAAGAAACAATGCTTCACAATTAAAAGAGAAGAGAATATTACCTTTAATGTTAATGTTTGCAAACTTTATAATGACTTGCAGAATATACTAGCAACTCTCATAAAAACTCTGAGAGTTGCTGATTTATTAATCAAAATCAAAACTTTAAAGATAGAGAACAAACAATAGTAATAGATAATATTTTACAAGTCAGGCAAGAAAGATATAAAAATTACCAACTATCCAATATAAAACTTGTCAAAGGATTCTCTTGGAAAGATATATTATAAAAAAAATTATTTTTCGATGATTATTGGCTTGTGCTTTGTGGTTGTTTTAATGCCTATTAGAATCTTGTTTAATATAGACTACTCCCTAATTTATGATATTTTGGCAGTGTGTTGCGGGTTTGTAGTAGCAATTATTTTTAGCAGTTTGACAAAGTTTAAAGCCTTGTGTATAGCAATTCTACTTTTTACACTATATTTTTATTTATTTAAAATCCCTATGATGTCGATAATTATCACATTAGTGGCTTTGGCTTTTCAAGTTTTGAGTTTATAATTGCTCAATATAATAAAATTACCCATCATTCTCTTGGGCTTTCTTATATTGGCATTTGTGGCATATAAAAATGGATCTATGAGACTTGCATTTTTCTTGCAATTCGTATTTTTGTGGCACATATTGTGGTTTATATTGTTGTGTATAGCCCTTAAGATTCTAAAGAAATAATAAAATTGTAGATATGAGATTAAGTTTTGCTATGCACAAACATATAAAATTATATCCCACACATTATGAATGGGAGAATAGATTTAAATTCTTTTAGCTTTAGATTCTAATGACAAGGCGGTTTATGGATAAAAGTCCATTGCATTCTTTTTAAGTTTTTTATTTCTAGTCGCTATCAATTTTAGTATAGGCTTATTGGTTGCTGATTGTGGCATTAAATTACTGAACTTTATCTCCCTTGAATTGTTTAATAGGAAAGATTTGTATATTTGACACAAGAAGTAGTGGATTTGGTATTTTATGTGGTATTCAATCGCAACAACATTTTGGTTACTCTTTGCATACGGTATTCGTGGTTAAAAGAGAATGCCTGTATCGGCGATATATTCATCTATATTGCTATCCATTATATCAAACACCACATAGGAAAATTGCGTGATTGTTTATATCTTGCATCAGTAATGTTTATCTGTGGCGTGAGAATTATAACATTGATTCCAATTTGCACTACAAGTTTTATTACTTCATAATTAGATTTTAGCTTACCCTGCATCTTGTTAAATCCTAAGTATAGCTTACTAGATTTATATTCTTTGGTTTTTTGTGTTTTGTTTGAATGTTGGTTGTTGCGGCATATTGTGTTTTACTTAGCTCAAAGTTACTCTCACTTATAATTATCCCTACCCACTATAAAGATTAGTTTATCAATGCTTATTTCTTGTCCCATACTAACTCTATCTATTTTTAGAGAACCTTTAGAATTTATTGTGCCTTTTACCACTACTCTTTGGAATCCATGATTATAGATATAGATTGTTGTGTTTTTAATGGATTGCCTGTCTTAGAATCATAGCATTTTTGATTTGTAGTCTCAAGGGGATTGTATTGATTATGAATTGTATAAGGTTTCCTTAGAAACTTTTTGTGTGTTTTGAAAAGGCTTATAAAATTTTGTATCTCTATCTAAGTAATTAGGAAAGATTAGTATTAAAAAGGATTGTTTTGAAATAGCTACTACAAATATTGTTGCTTCTTCATATAGATTCTATAATTCCTAAATTTAAAAAAAATAGATATCATTACGAATTCGATAAGTTTGATTAAGTTTCTACAAAATATATAAAACGAGTTAAAACTATAACAACAAAAATTACAAAGGACAAATATGAAAAAGTATACAATGTGTTTTATCGCATATCTTGCCCTAATTAGTGTTATAAATGCTCAAACGCCTACTTTTTTAGAGCTTAATCCACAATATAAACCATACATGGAACATGCAGTATTGCAAAATTATATGGAAGATTCTGTGTTATTAAAGCAGTTAAAACACAAATGGAAAAGGCGTAAGGACTTGCGTATCCGTGTATTTGGAGATTCCCATGTTGCAAGTGATTTTATCACAAATGAGTTGCGAAATATATTGGGAAATATCAATGCCATAGGTTTTACCTATCCGCTTATGCCCTCATATCATCAAACTTTGCTTTTAGAATACCAAAATGATGGCTTTTTAGTGCTAGATTCAAGAAAACCTAGCGATTATACAGACTATCCTATGGGCGGTGTGATAGCCTATCCAGAATCTTTACCAGCAAGCATCAAGCTTAGCATAAATCCAAAGCAAATCCGTGCTTGGAATAATAACTTTATCGCACAAATTGTATTTAAAAATAATGACACAAAAGAGGCATTAAGGATAGAAGATGCAGATTCTAAAAGTCATATATTGCGTGCAGATAAAAATGATACTTGGGAGATTGCAGAGCTAAAGCTTAGATTTCCTATCACTATTCATGCTTTAAGCAAAGAGGTGAAACTTGGGGGTTATTTTATCTATAAGGAAAAAGAGAGTAATATTATCGAGCATTTGGGGATTAATGGGGTGCGTTCTGATATTTGGAAAAAGTGGAATAAAGAGATTCTAGAAAAAGAATTGCAAGTGCTTGATTATGACATTATCATGCTTTGTTATGGATCAAATGATGCGATGTATAATGTGCTAAAAGAAGATCGCTTTATTGAAAATTATAGAGAATTTATATCTATGCTAAAGCGGTATAATCCAAATGCAATTATTATTTTAATGTCGCCACCACCTGTATTACTCCCTGTTGATGCTTCAAAAAAGCGATATAAGAGTGCAAAAACCTTTATGCCGGTAAAAGAGGCGATACTAAAGGTTGCAAAGCTAGAGAATATCATGCTATTTGACATTGATGAATTTATTGAAAAAAATGGCACAAAACCCGCATGGACCGAGCTTAATCTATCAAAACAAGATGTGCATTTAACCCCGCAAGGCTACAAACTCATCGCACATGGAATCTATCAAGCCTTAATCAATACAATAAAAGCAAATTAGGCATAATATAAGGAAATATAATGCAGCACATTAACCATGATATACAAGCCATTATATCACAACCACACATGGCAAAGCCGCTAGAAAGATTCAGTAATATCTTGCTTCAATGGGCAAAGATTCATAATCTAACCGCTATAAAAGATTCTAAAGAGCTATATCATCAAATAGTAGATAGCTTACTTCCTATATCATTTTTAAAGCCATTTCATACTTGCATTGATATAGGGAGTGGGGCTGGATTCCCTGCTTTGATTCTTGCGTGTTATTATACTGATAGCAAGTTTTATCTATTAGAGCCGCGTAAGAAAAGAGTATCATTTTTAGAAAATGCGATTATTAGCATGGGCTTATCACATGTCAAAGTGATTGCAGATTACTCATATAATATCAAGGATATAAAGGGGGATTTAATCACCTCTCGTGCGGTGTGTAGAAGTGATACTTTAGTGCGTGATAGCAGACATTTATTAGAATCTAGCGGACATTATCTGCTTTACAAAGGCACAAATACTGCAAATGAAAAAGATTTATTAGATGATATGCAAACACAAGTCTTTACAAATACCAATCGTGCGTATATTTATGCAAGTTTTGTTTGAGATTCTTTTGTTGTTCATGATTGTAAAACTTCTTTTAATGTTTATTTCAGTCTTTAGGCATGGTTGTTTTTATATACCTTATTGAATCTCTAAGTCAATCTCACCCACATTCTTAGCTTCGTGAAATTAATGTGAGATCAGGCTTAACACACAGCTTTTCATATTAAGTTAGGCATGAGAATCGCGGAATATATTAAATAATATGGATTGTAGAAATTTGTCATTTTAATTCTTTAAAAAAGTGAGTATTCCATTTGTATCTATACCAATAAATGTTTAACTATACTAAACATAACAAAACTTACAAGCCTACTCAAAACCATTATCATGCAAAGAAAGGGCGTTATTGCAGAGAGTCCCCCAAGCAGAAGTTGTGCCAAGCTCTACACAAGCATCAAGGGCTTTTTTGCTATTATCCATGTATTTTAGCGTATAGTTAATCGTAGCGATTTTATAGAATCTTTGCTGTCTATCATCAGTTGTCATTTTGAAATCTTTAATGCGGTCTAGCTGCTTTAGGGCTTCTGTGTAGTTATTTTCATTCATCAAAGTATTCACATAAATAAAATTTACATAAGGGCTGTAATCATATTCTTTTATCTTATCCTGCAAAGCCATAATTATGCGTGCCTCTGTGCTTGTGGCAAGGGGGTCTTTTTTATGTTCGGCTTCATTTAATAATGTGAAATGCACCTCTAGCATTCTTCTATCTGTTGGAAACCATTTATCCATTTTCTTACTTAAATTTATCGCTTCATGCCTTGTTGCCTCATCATTATAAAAGGCATGAAACATTTTAAAGCTAATATCATAATACTGCGTTTGCCCCATAGCAAAGGCTAAATCCATAACATCTCGCCCCGCTTTAATCGCCTCTTTATTCTGCCCAAGTGCAAAAAGCGTATTAGATTCTAAATAAAGCCATCTTAGCTGCTCTCCACCATCTTGTATATGCTTATATAATCCAGAGAAAAGATCATGTGCCTTTTTAAATGCAGTTTGATTATAAAGGCATTCAAAGGCTTGCAAACTCTCGCTTGTGCTAAGTTTTACTTTACTTGCACGACTAAGCACACCTGCTACACCATCGCAATTATTCTCTTTCAAAAAGATTGCAACTTGATTATCAATAGCGGCTTGGACGACTTCAGAATCTTTTGGCAAAAGAGATTGCATTTGCAGTATCTCTTCATATTTTTTGTTTTCAAGATAGAGTTTTGCTTTTAATTCTAAGGCTTTTTTCGCACTCTCTGTATTTGGATAGTTGGCAAGGACATAGTCATATCGCTCAAGCTTTGTTTTATAATCGCCTGTTACTTGGAATAATAAAGAATCATCTCTTTCTTTCACTTTTTGGGCTAATTTATCATTTGGGTGATAATGCAGGAAGTCTAAATGCAATTTGTGTGCCATATTAAAATCCCCGATTTTTGTGTAAAACTCTGAAGATTTATTTAAAAGCTTTGCGTGTAACTCGCTATTATAAGGCACATTTCCACTTAGATATGCAGCAATGGGTGCTGCCATAGTGTATTGCTCTACTTCCTCTAACTCATCTAAAAGCTCCATTGTAGCGTCTTTGTCGATAAGGAAAAATGCGGGAAATACGCTATATACCTTATGCAATAGCTCATTTGCATATTCTGTATCTTCATCTCTTAAGCTAAATTTCGCCCATGATACAGCTATCTCTCCTGCGGCTTCAAGGTCTTGTGCCTCTTGATAGGCTTCCCTATAAATGAGTGGTGCGCGTTTTATATCGCTTGGAGATTTTAGCGTATTTGCGATTTGCATTTTTGAGAGTGCGGCATAGCGAGTTTTTGGATACTCTTCAATGGTTCTATTAAGATAATAGTAAGCTTCTTTCATCTTATTTTGTGCTAAAAGAGTTTTAGATAAGAGATACATAACCTCTGGAATCTTATCATCACTTGCATAGGCTTTTATCCATGGGATTGCGGCTTCTGCTAAGTAAGATTGAGATTCTTTACTTTTAGAATGACTTAGGGCAATGATTGTATAATACACCATGTCTTTTGCAAAAAGGCTATTTGGATACATTTTCAATGCTTTTGCGATTTTCTCAAGGGCTTCTGGATACTTTCTAGCATTCATAAGTTCTCGTATTTCTAAAAACGCATCAAGGTCTTTACCTGCGATATAATCAAGCGGTTTGCGATTTATATCAAGCTCACTAATAGTAGGCGTTGCAGTCTTTGGTATAGATACAGGGAAGTTAATGGAATCTCTTTTTTCAAGATTCTCATCAGGTCGTAAAAATGGGAGTTTTTTATAATAGGCTACTATTTGATAGCTTTTAGAATCTGTCTGCCTTGTTACAGGGATTGGATTCTCTGTTTTTAAATCGCTAAAGACAGAGAATAATTGTAATTTTACCCCTTTTGCTGGGGTAATCTCTATAATCATAGCCCTTTTTTCATCATCTTCTTTTTTTGCTTCCATAGTGTAGCTAAAGCTTAGCATTGGGCTTTTTGTGGGGTTAAATCCACTTTGTGGGATACCTACTATTCTACATAGAATCTTTTCTACATCACCATTTATTTTTAGCTTAGATTCACAGCTGAATGGATGCTCATTACGCAGGTTTAAAACCGCAAAAGTCTCTTTATCTTCTTTGCCATAATTCAGTTTCATATCTAAGCCAAAAAGCGGCATAAAACAGCATAATAATAGAATAATAGAATGTGTGAGTCGCAAGTAAGTATCCTTTATTTCTACGCTTTTTATGTGGTTTAATGTATGCAATTATACGATAAAACATTATGTTTTCTACTATTTTTTCTTGCATTTTATAAAGGGTATTTTATTTTTTTTGCTATGCTATAATCCTTTTTTTGTAAAAATTTGCAAAAAGATATTTTGTTTTAAAGGAAAGATATAATGCAGTTTAGCGGTAAGAATGTTTTAATCACAGGTGCAAGTAAGGGTATTGGTGCAGAAATCGCACGGACTTTAGCGGGTTTTGGTTTGAAAGTGTGGATTAACTATCGTAGTAAGCCAGAGATTGCAAACGCACTCAAAGACGAGATAGAATCTAAAGGCGGAAAGGCAGCAGTAATCGCCTTTGATGCGACAGATGAAGAGGCTTTCATTAAGGCTTTAAATCTCATTAAAGAGAGTGATGGGGAGCTTTCATATCTTGTGAATAATGCGGGTATTACAAATGATAAACTTGCTTTGCGTATGAGTATAGATGACTTTTCAAGTGTGATTGATGCGAATTTGAAGTCTTGCTTTATTGGTTGTAGAGAAGCATTAAAAATTATGAGTAGGCAAAGACATGGAAGTGTCGTAAATATCGCTTCAATCGTTGGAGAAAAAGGAAATCCCGGGCAGACAAACTATGCAGCAAGTAAAGGCGGTATGATAGCCATGACTAAAAGCTTTGCACTTGAATCTGGCTCTAGAAATGTCCGCTTTAATGTCGTTACACCCGGTTTTATTGAGACAGATATGACTGCTGGACTAAGCGAAGAAGTAAGAGCTGAATATGCAAAAAATATACCGCTTTCAAGGCTTGGCAAACCAGAAGAGATCGCAAATGCAGTTGCGTTTTTGTTAAGTGATTATGCCACATATATCACAGGCGAAGTGTTGAAAGTAAATGGTGGGTTGTATATGTAGTCTAGAATCTTGTAAGCGTTCCCTACTAATCTAGCGTTGTAAATCTAGCATTTTTAAGTCATAACTAAAAACATGAAACACACATAAACATGCTAATATTACAGATTTAAAAGCTAGTGAAAGGAATACAATGAGTTATGCGATCGATGAGATTATAGCAGCATTGCAAATAGGTGCAGTCCAAGTTGCAAATCTACTACAAAAAAGAAATGTCGAATACAGCGATACGGAGAATACAAGCGGTGATAATCAGCTAAAAGTTGATATCCTTGCAGACAAACTTTTTGGCGATATTTTAGGGGAGCTAAATATTAAAGGCTTTGCTAGTGAAGAGAGAGATGAAGCTACCCTTTTAAAACAGAATCAATACGGCTATGATAATGATACGCTGAATAAATCACAATCGCTTCTTGTCGCTTACGACCCGCTTGATGGCTCATCGCTTATGGATAGCAATCTCACTATTGGCAGTATTTTTGGAATCTATGCAAATGAATTTCAAGGGAAAAATCTTGTAGCTTCACTCTATTTTCTCTATGGTCCGCGTTTAGAAATGGTTGTAGCAAAAGATTCTAAAAGTATGCACTATTTGTATGACTACACAAAGCATACATGGGAGTTTATACAGAATCTAAAGCTAAGAGATGAGGGCAAACTAAACTCGCCCGGTGGCACACAAAAACATTGGTATCCAAAGCATAAAGAGTTAGTAGAAAGCTTTTTTCTCAAAGGGTATAGACTGCGATATAGTGGTGGCATGGTAGCAGACTTGCATCAGATTCTATGTAAGGGCGGGGGCATTTTTAGCTATCCTGCTACAACAGATTCTAAACAAGGAAAGCTTAGGAATCTTTTTGAAGTCTTTCCTTTTGCTTATATCTTTGAGTGTGCTGGTGGCATGGCGAGTAATGGTAGTAAAAGGCTGCTTGATATACACACAGATTCTATACATGATAGCACGCCTTGCTTTTTTGGTAGTAATAGTGAAATGCAAATCGTGCAAAAAGTCTATAAATCATAACTTTTATAATCTTTAGAGGAAGTAATGCAGCAAACAAAAGAAGAAAATGAAGAGATTCTATTTATCGGCGATCCATCACAACAGATCCAAATCCATAAATATGACACACAAAATTCATTAGACAATACGCAAATACTGCAATGCGTCTTTACCTTTGTGCGTCAAGATAGCTTATATAGCAAGGCATTAAAGGGCATTCTTATCCGCTTATTATGTGAATTTAAGAGTGAAAATATTAGAGAATTATTTTATAGCGATAATGAAAAAGGCAAATTTCACATTTATATACAAGCAGATTCTAATACTATATTAAATCTAGCAGACACTCTTAGCTCCAAATTACCACTAGGGCTTGACTTTACTTTTAAAGACATTACACAGCTTGGTATAGATGAATTTAATGGCTTGTATTCTAAAGATTGCATAATGATACAAACAAGTAAAAATGACTTAGAATCTCATACTACAAAAACGCATACTAAGGATTGCAAATCTTTAGAATCTAAACAAACCCCATCTCTTTTGATACCAAATGTAGATGAAATGCACGCATTGATTTATGAGAATTTAGAATCTATTCCTTATGGGTTGAGTGCGGATTTTAGAACACAAAATAATACAAATCTAGATTCTAATGCTTGTCATGTTGAGCAAAGCGAAACATCTAGGAATCTAGAATCACCAAATTGCACCACTAAAAATACGCTACAACTTACAGACTTTTTACATTTAGAATCACTTAATCTAAACATAATAAATACAAGCACATTAAACACATTAAGCAACGCAGAAATACAGCATTTCATAAAATACGAACTTATAGAATCACTTGCTAAGACACTTTTAGATAATACAGCGATTACATTACAGCGAAACTCTATCTCTTTCACACTCTCGCTAAAAAATACAGCACAAAGCAAAAAAGAGATTCCATTCATTCTTTTTAGCACATTAGATTCTGCTCAAAGCTACTTGCGTATGAGTGAAGCACAAAAAAGCATGTTAGCAAGTTTTGAAAAGCCATTTATAAGCATACAATGTAAAGAAGTTTTCACAAAAGAGTTTGGCTCAAATACGATATTTGCAGGATTATCTTGTGATATTATAGTGCTTTTACTGCTTTCATATCTACAAAAAAATCATGAAATATCCTATCTATTTTATACGCCCCAAGTAGATTTTATAGAATCAGATTCTATAACACAAGATTCTAATCAACAAAACTCAAACAAAAATCCTTTAGAATCTAAAGCCCTTTTGTGCTACAAAGATGCCTATCCATACAGCTATACAGATAAAACTAAAATGTTAGAATCTACTTATAGCGTAGCAGAACATATTTATTTAAGTCATTTACAAACGCATAAAAATCTCTCTTCCCTATTAAAAAGCAATAAGGCAAAATCTGCTAGATTTATCCCCTTTTTATCTACTACACATAAGAGTGAATTTTTGATTGAGAAACTACAAGATACAGAATCTAGTCTGCAACGGATTCTAGATATTTCTTTTTCCACTGATTTATACACGCATTTAGAGACTTTGCATAGCTATAAAAATGGTGATAAATTGATTGCTAACTTCACAAAGGCAAACAAAGACATTGTATCACAATGGAATCTAGCACAAAGCGAGCTAGAAAAGCTTGGCATAATTGATCTTATCATACCTTCAAATGCGACTAGAGAAAGCGTAATAACAAATAACCTACTTGATATTTCAACCCTTATCGAACAGATTCTAGGGATAGAATCGAGTGTGCTAGAGTATGCGAATCGCTGTGTAAGAGATAGGGGACCACGCATTGATTATAAGCTTATTAGAATGGGCGATTCTATCGTGCTAGATTATGCGAGAATCTTGCGTAGTGTGATGAGCTTTCAGCTTGCTGGAGTGGAAAATGAGCTATTATGCTATGGGGTTATAGATTCTTTAGCGGAGTTTATCGGCACATTAGCGGGCGATATGATGCTAAATTATGGGATACAAGAAGTCTTTATTTGCGGGGATTTACTGCTTAAGCAGTGCTTCCTTGATAAGATTATAAAGGCTATCCCAAAGAATATGGAAGTAAGCTTTGCTAAAATTGGCGGCACGGATTATTTAGACTTATGATTATTTTAGGGATTGATCCGGGCAGCAGGAATTGCGGCTATGGTGTGATTAGTGTAGAATCTGGCAAGGCTAGTCTGCTTGATGCGGGTATTATTAAGATTGAGACAAGGGAGCTTCAAAGCCAGATTGTAGAATTTATCGAGGGCATTGATCTTATCTTAAAGAATTATGAAATCGATGAGGTAGCAATGGAGGATATTTTCTATGCGTATAATCCAAAAAGCGTGATTAAACTCGCACAATTTCGCGGGGCAATCAGTCTAAAAATCCTGCAAGATTTAGGTAACTTTGCAGAATACACGCCACTTCAAGTTAAAAAGTCTCTAACAGGTAATGGCAAAGCCGATAAAAAGCAAGTCGCCTATATGGTAAAAGTTTTGTTACGACTGCAATGCGATATTAAACCACTAGATATAAGCGATGCCCTAGCCGTAGCCCTAACTCACGCACAAGCATTACGATATGGGAGATAAAACTCAATACTTTTACTAAAAGCAAAAATTAAAAATATATGAAAATAATCTAGCTTATAAAATGTGAATTTTTGTGAATCTTAATCTTGCAAATCTTAGTGTATCTAAAAAGAGTGTTTATCTCTTTAGATTTAAAGCGATAATTATTGCAATTTCATCTTGCAATAATTTTTATATTGACTACTTTAATATAATCATTTCTTTATCACCAAAATTTTGCTCTAAGTCAGAATCTAGCGTTTTTACAATATAAGCTTTTGCGCTTGGAAATTCAATCACATCCTCTTTGGTTGTGTCAAAAAGTGTTAAAATAAGTCGCATTTTATTGTCAGGTAAGTTTTTTCGTATAGCAACAGCCAACAACTTTCTATTTTCCTTTAATATCTTTAAAACCTCATCTTGTTTAAAAAATTCTATAACTTCTTTCATCGTAAGAGTATCTTGCTCTATAGTTTCAAAAGGACAATCTTTCCTATTCTTAAAAAACATAAAAGCAACTATGACAACTACAACAACTAATACGACACTTATTAATACAACACTATCCATACATACCTCTTTACTATTTAAGAATAATCATATCTTTATCGCCAAAACTATTCTTAGTTTCAGAATCTAAGCCTTTACTCTCAATACCATCTGCATACTGATTGCTAACATCATAATCACCCACAATATCCTCTTTCTCAGTATCATAAAGACAATTAATAACATTGAATTGCCCATTTTCTAAATTCTGTTTAATGGAGGTTGCGATTAGTTTTTTATTTTCTTGTAACTTTTTGTATATGCTTGGGTCTCTAAACCACGAAACAATATTTTTAACAAAATTTACAATCTCTACAGTTTTCTTTTTGACAAACTCCCACACCGCCCTAAAAAACTCAACAACATTACTAATCATACTATCAAACATAGTCGTCTCCTTATTGAATGATAATCATATCTTTATCACCAAAATTATCTTTTAAATCTTGGCAAATATTCCTTGTTGTTACCCTTAAGAATCGATCTTTAGGTCTTGTCAATGCCTCGCCATCTTTGTTTATCAAACAACAATTTAGAATTATAGTTCCATCCTGCCTAACCTCCTTTGTAATACTTGCAGAAGTATGTAATTTGGGATCAAAATACTTCTTTATCCAACTTATCGCTTCCATAAATGAGTAGCTTTCTTGCTCTTTGTCTTCATGATAGTAAGCCATTAAAAAAGTATCTGCATTAAGCATTTCATTTAAAGCCGACAAGTCAATGTCATTTTCCTTGATAAACTTCAACAATTTCTCCATCATCGCATTATTTACCATATTTTTTCTCCTTAACCATTTTGTAATTACCTTTTTTTAGGTTTTTTCTTACTTGATTTCCTAACTCTTTCCGTTTGTTTTCAGACTCATGAGATTTATCAAACTCTTCTTTATACTTCTTAAACGCCTTTTTAAAATGTAAAAAAGTAGGAAGTGTATCCTCTTTTGCCGCTTTAATAAGCCCATTTAACACAGAGTTTTTAATCTCACGCCCAGAAAATCCATCTGCAATTTCACTCAATTTTTCTAACTCATCTTCATCTAGCTCTTTTGCTCCTTTCTCATAAAGTTTAGCAGGGATATGCTTTTTAATAATGGCTATCCTTTGCTTTTTATTTGGCAATTTAAACTCAACTGACTGCAAAATCCTGCTATGAAATGCTTTATCGTAGTTATCAAGCAAGTTTGTCGCAAATATAACTATCACAGGTCGATCTTCTAAAAGTTTTAAAAGCTCGCTTCTTAGGGCATTCATAGCTTGTTCTGAGCCTTGAGTTACATTTGAGATTCGCTTCCCTAAAAAGCTATCTGCTTCATCAAAAAATAGCACGGCATCATGCTTTTGTGCTAAGTCAAAGGCTGCTACTAGATTCTTAGGTGCATCGCCTACATATTTAGATTCTATATCTGCATAATTGCTATTTATAATCTTTTTATCCAGTGCATCTGCGATAATATGCGCACTCATTGTTTTACCAGTCCCAGGCTTCCCATGAAAATTGATAATGGTTTTTGCGATACCATCTACTTCTTTAAAGCCCCATTCATCATAGATTAAACCCTGCTTTCGCACAAGCAAAATGGTTTCTTCAATGCTTTTTCTAGTCTTTTTATCCAACTCTATTTGTCCCATTTTATAGCGTGGAGTTTCTAGCTTTAGATTTATACTAGCTTTATCTTCACCTTGCTGCTGCTTCATGGTGGCTAGATTAGATTTTGTATCTATGCCATTTAATCTATCGTGTAAAGTCTGCGTGCAGTTTATACCTAGATAGAATCTAGCATTTATGCCTAAAAATTTAGAATCTACTATGTATTTATTGATTACATTATTTAGCCTACTTTTCATAAGGGATATGCTAACATCTTCTTCCTTACTTGCCTTATAGCCTTGCCTGTCGATATGTAGTTTATTATCTGCATTACTATCAAATAGCACAAAGAAGCCTAACTCTTTAATCCCAACAAAATCGTAATCTTCTCTTAATAGCACTGCCTTAATATCCGCAGAAAAGCTATCTAACTGCACTTTATCGACTTGCCCAGAAAAGTCATTTTCTATAATTATAACTTCACACTTCATATATCAGCCTAAGAATAAATTACTTCACCGCGTCTTACATCTACATCTCGTGAAACTTGAATCTCTGCTATTCCAAGATAGTTGTCATAATCATCATAAATACCAATATCCACATCGTTGTAGGCTTTGTTGTTTAGGTTTCGCTTTATCTTATTAACAACAGCTTTTTTCCCACCATACTTTCTTATGAGTTTTTTAACTGCATTGAGAAACGCACCAATGGTTGCCACAACAGCTACTGCCGCAACAGCACCTCCTACTACAAGCGTAGTAGTAGAAGCTGCGGCAATAAGTGCTGGTATAGCTGCTAAAAATGGTAATGGCATATTCATCCTTTCAATAATATTTCACAAACAAGCTATAACCTAAAGTATAGCTATAGCGAACTATTTAATCCTAAACCTATCCTCTATCCCAAAACGCTCTTGCATGGCATTACAAGATTCTATATTTAGTCGTATAAATTCTTCTTTTGTATAGAATCTATAGAAATGCTTTTCATACATAGATTCTATATTGCAAATCTCTGGTCTATTGTCATAAATCTTACACATATTAGAATCTAAATCCAAGTATTTACACACCCCATTGCCTAAATCAAATGCTTGTAACTCCATGATGTGTGAGATATTTTTGCAACATATCCCACATTGCGTGCAAGGAAAATTACAAGTCAATTAACGCCCTGCCTTGCGTAGTGAGAGATAACACAGCTTTAGTCCATTCGCTATAGATTAATGCGTGATTTTTTGTAAGATTGAAAGCTTTTATCATCTCATCAATCACTCTTTTTTCTTCTGGGTGGATATTATCCACATGCACAACATGCTCTGCAAATACCAATGCCATAGCCTCTAGCAACATAATGCGTTGGCTTTGCGGTTTTGTTACTTTTGCAAGTGTTTTTGCAAGACTAAAGCTATCTTCACAATTCTTATCATAGCTAATATCATCAATCTGCATTTCTAAGCAATAAGTCGCAATCACTGCTTTTTGCGTATCAGAAAAGTCATTATTGCTCCATGCAAGATGGTGTGCTATCTCTAAAAATGCCACTTTTTCATCTTTTTCAAGTAGATTTAAAAACATACAAAAACTCCTAAAATAATCTATCAAGAACAAGTCTTGTGGGATTGCATTCTACAAAAAAAAAAAAAACAAGTCAAGGGTAAATAAGAAGCCCAAATAGCTTAACCATATTTACAATTTCTGCATAACAAATATGGCTAATAAAACCGCATTGTTTATATTAGTGTTTAAAAATGTGAAATTAACCTTATAAATGCTATGAAATTGTAGCAAGTGAAATATCTAGCATTCCAGCTTTATTTCACATATAAATGGGGGGGGGGGGGGGATTATTTTCCACCCGTGATAGTTCTCCAGCAAAGCCCAGCAGCACCAATTATTATAGCACCAGCTATTGCACCTTCTACTAATGGATTATCTGTTTCAAATGGTCCCCAAGGACCCTCTCCTTTTGTCAAACCAACCACCATAACATTCTCCTTACTTAAAAACCAATCATAATGCAAACAATATTATTTAATATCATTTGCATACCTAAAATCCTAAACCTTTAGCTTTGCTATATAAAAGATACTTTTATTTAAGCACTTTTTTAGTAACACTTCGAGCAGCCGCTCCTGCCACAGCACCAGCTACCATAGGAAGTGCCGCTACTAACAATGGTAATGCCATGTTTTCTCCTTATATCACTATTAATAAACTTATTGCCTAATTCAAAATAGAATCTATTGCAGATTCTGCTGCTTTACCTACAACCATTGAAATGGCTGCTGCAGCCAACATTGGTAATGCCATAGTCTATCCTTTCATATTCAAACATAAACAATTTTCACTAAGAAACATTATTTTTTCAATAATGCTTCAACGCCAATCTGTGCCACTTTACTTGCAATTATTCCTGCAACTATTACTGGTAACGCCATAACATCTCCTTTTTATGTTAAAAGATAAATCTATCGACCTTTTTTTATCATTATGTCAATTCCAATCTTTATCGTTGTAGCAGCCGCAGCAGCTAATAATGGTAATGCCATAATTTATCCTTTCTTAAACACAACTTAGTAAAAAATAAATCAAAATTTCTACAATCTTAACTCATCTTTTACCGACTCTTTTTCCTGCAAAGTTTTACAAGCTTCTACATTTAGCCTGTAAAACTCTTCCTTACTATAATGCTTGAAATACACTTTTTCAAACATTATATCCACCCTGCAAATACTAGGACGAGAATCATAAATACTGCACATATTATTAGAATCTAAAAACCTGCATACACCATTGCCTAAATCATAAGATTCTAACTCCTTGATACCAGCTATATTTTTACAACACGCACCACAACTAGTGCATGGAAAACCTGTATTATGAATCTCTTTCATAGTATAACCTTATAGAGCGATTAACGCCCTGCCTTGCGTAGTGAGAGACAACACAGCCTTAGTCCATTCACTATAGATTAATGCGTGATTTTTTGTAAGATTAAAGGCTTTTATCATCTCATCAATCACTCTTTTTTCTTCTGGGTGGATATTATCCACATGCACAACATGCTCTGCAAATACCAATGCCATAGCTTCTAGCAACATAATGCGTTGGCTTTGCGGTTTTGTTACTTTTGCAAGTGTTTTTGCAAGACTAAAGCTATCTTCACAATTCTTATCATAGCTAATATCATCAATCTGCATTTCTAAGCAATAAGTCGCAATTACTGCTTTTTGCGTATCAGAAAAGTCATTATTACTCCATGCAAGATGGTGTGCTATCTCTAAAAACGCCACTTTTTCATCTTTTTCAAGTAGATTCAAAAACATACAAAAACTCCTAAAATAATCTATCAAGAACAAGTCTTGTGGGATTGCATTCTACAAAAAAAAAAAAACAAGTCAAGGGTAAATAAGAAGCCCAAATAGCTTAACCATATTTACAATTTCTGCATAACAAATATGGCTAATAAAACCGCATTGTTTATATTAGTGTTTAAAAATGTGAAATTAACCTTATAAATGCTATGAAATTGTAGCAAGTGAAATATCTAGCATTCCAGCTTTATTTCACATATAAATGGGGGGGGGGGGGGATTATTTTCCACCCGTGATAGTTCTCCAGCAAAGCCCAGCAGCACCAAGTATTATAGCACCAGCTATTGCACCTTCTACTAATGGATTGTCTGTCGTTATGGTTCCATTTCCAGTACTTGTAAAACCACATACCGCATCTTTAATTGTTCCAAACATAATACTCTCCTTTATCAAAAACCAATCATAATGCAAACAATATTATTTAATATCATTTGCATACCTAAAACCCTAAACCTTTAGCTTTGCTATATAAAAGATACTTTTATTTAAGCACTTTTTTAGTAACACTTCGAGCAGCCGCTCCTGCCACAGCACCAGCTACCATAGGAAGTGCCGCTACTAACAATGGTAATGCCATGTTTTCTCCTTATATCACTATTAATAAACTTATTGCCTAATTCAAAATAGAATCTATTGCAGATTCTGCTGCTTTACCTACAACCATTGAAATGGCTGCTGCAGCCAACATTGGTAATGCCATAGTCTATCCTTTCATATTCAAACATAAACAATTTTCACTAAGAAACATTATTTTTTCAATAATGCTTCAACGCCAATCTGTGCCACTTTACTTGCAATTATTCCTGCAACTATTACTGGTAACGCCATAACATCTCCTTTTTATGTTAAAAGATAAATCTATCGACCTTTTTTTATCATTATGTCAATTCCAATCTTTATCGTTGTAGCAGCCGCAGCAGCTAATAATGGTAATGCCATAATTTATCCTTTCTTAAACACAACTTAGTAAAAAATAAATCAAAATTTCTACAATCTTAACTCATCTTTTACCGACTCTTTTTCCTGCAAAGTTTTACAAGCTTCTATGTTTAACCTATAAAACTCTTCCTTACTATAATGCTTGAAATACACTTTTTCAAACATTATATCCACCCTGCAAATACTAGGACGAGAATCATAAATACTGCACATATTATTAGAATCTAAACTCATAGTTAAAGAGAAGTCGGGGTTTGTTGCCATATATTTTTGAGTGTCTTATACCAAGTTCGAGTGCATTATAGCGGTTTAGTAGGAATGTTACTCCATAACCAAATGCCATGCCTTTATCCGCATAGATAACTTCTTCCTTTGAGCTTGGGAGAAAATCATTGCCAACAGAGAGCATTTCATAGCCAATATTTATATGCGGTAAGACATATTTGTATCCCGCATGGATTTGGAAAAATGCCCCGCCACTGCGAAATGCCATCGTATTTTCACCAAGAGATTTTACGCCAACTTCATAGGATAGCTGTATTTTATAGCCTATATTTACACCTAACATATAATATTGCTGTTGAAAGCCTACGCCAATCATAAATGTCGGGATAGTAGATTCTGTAATTGTGCTATTTTTTTGTGCTATTTTTTCTGTATTAGCCGCACCCATGCCAACTTGTGCATGAAAATAGGGCAATATATAAAGATCGTGATTAAATACTTCTATTTTCCTATCATCTTCTGGTATGCCTATTAAGCCATTTGCCTCTGTAATTTTTTCTTGTGAATTTTTAAGCCCTTTTTCAGTATCCTTTGCATATATAGATGAAAAAGTGCTTAAGAGTAATATGAAGAGTAGGGCAAGTATTTGAGAGATTTTATTCAAGACTCTATAAAAAGCATTTGAAAAAGCATTTAACTGAAAGCAATAGCTTTTATAGAATCTTAGATGATTAAAAGATTGTGTAAAGAAATATGATAGCTTCATATTTGCTCCTCATCGTAATTAGATTCTAATATGGTTGTATGTGTAAAATCTTCTATATGTCCTAGTTTATAGGCTTTGTTTCGAATCTTTTGTAGCAAGCCTTTTTGAGTTAAATCTTTAAAGCATTGTGCCACAGTTTGTCGTGTCGTATTTAAATGTTCGGCAATCTCATCATGTGTGCCATAAAAGATTTGTTCATTATCACAATGTGTGAAGAGATACTGCACGATTTCTACCTTTTTACCACCAAAAAGTGTATTTAGGGCTAGAAGTAATTGATTTTGCATTTCAATAATTTTATTTTGTGCAAAGGGCAATACCGCATTATGTAGCGTATCTGTCAGCTCGTCTATTTTTATAGGTTTTAATAAATAGCCATTGCAACCAAGCTTAATTGCCTCAAGAAAGTAATGCGTCTCTGTCAAAGCACTAATAAGCACGATAGGTATATCTTTCTTCGCATTATATCGGATTTGACGCATAAGCTTTATGCCATCAAAGCGTGGCATGACAATATCTGTCAAAACAATATCAATATGATTTGCCTGAAATATCTCCCATGCTTCTAACCCATCTTTTGCAACCATAACATTGCCAAAATAATCCTCCAATATTGAAGCAAGTGTCTGCCTTGCTGTATAGTCATCTTCTGCATAAAGGATTGTGAGCTGTTTTAGAATCTCAATCTCTTTTAATCTCTCGTTCATTGTCGACTTCTCCCTCCATCGTGTCATTAAGCTGCAATTCTAGCACAAATAATGCCCCTTTACAATACTCGCCATTATAATTAAAGGTGATGTTTTTAGCATGGATATTGCCTTGTAAATATTTTGTTAGCATTTCTTTTGCCATATAGAGTCCTATGCCTGTTCCCATCTTTTTTGTTGTAACATAAATATCAAAGATTCTATCAATAATATGTGGATTAATCCCACCCGCATTATCATATATATCTAAACGCAGGATAGAATCTTTTTTTCCAAGTGTGATAAAGCAATATGGATTTTTTATCTTTCTTTCAGCAAACACATCTTTTATATTGCCAAGTAGCACAAGCACAATCTGCATAAACGCATGTTTATTGCCAAAGATTCTATATTCTTCTTGTGTATCATATTCGATATGTATCTGTATGTTTAAGGCTTGTAATAATGGCTCATAAATAACGACTACTTCATGAATTGCGTCTTTTATATCAAAGTGCTCAAAACTATTATCTAAGCGGAAGAAATTGTGAAAAATATCAATGGTATTACTCATATTATCTGCGAGTGCTAGAGAGGTTGTTATATGCTTATTTAATATCTCTTTTGTAAGAGAGTTTCTATTAAATTTTTGTTGTATATCCTGCATGACTAAGCCTAGCGAGTTTAGCGGATTTCTCCATTGATGTGCGATATTTTGCACCATTTCTCCCATTGCTGCAAGTTTTGATTGTGCGTATATGGCTATATCTTTTTTGCGTATATCTTCTACTTTTTTTGCGATTTCATTTTGCAAATGTGCGTTTAATTTGCGTAAATCTGCCGTTGCATTATTAAACTGCTCTTCTAAATACTGATTTAATCGGCGGATAAAACCAATCACAACAATATCAATACATACAACAATAATAAATACAAGCAGTGTTATCATACATAATAGCCCTATTGTTGCATTGTGAAAATGATCTGTTATTTCTTTTTCAAGTGTATGCAGGGCAACTTGTGTATTAATGATATTTGCACTAATGCTATTTACCTTTTTTGCATGTTCGTATAAGAGATCTCTATCTGCTTTTAGGATATTTGCTGCCTCAAGGGTAATGGTTTTTTCTACTTCTTCCACCAATTGTTGCTTTTTCTTTTGATATGCTAGAATCATTTCATTTTGTTTTGTTAAAAAAGTAGTTTTATAAATATGTCTTAAAAAGCTAAATACACCTCTTTGCTCATTTAAAGATTGTGAGAGATTTTTATAAAGACTCCATTGATAAAAGCTTGTAGCATAGGTTTTAGTCCCTTTTGGATTATCTTGTAGTATATCAATTGTTTCAAGCATATATTGACTTTGAAAGTCATTTAATAGGCTTAATTCACTCAATGGCTCTGGCACACTCCCATCAAAATCATCTTTTAACCCCTTAATCGATAAATATGCGACAAGAAATAATGTAAAAAGCCCGATAGAAAAAACAAAAGGCAGAAACTTCGCATAAAAGGTAAAACCCAAACGGCTATTACCCATATTATTTGCTATACCAAATTGATTATGACTTTGCATATTGCAACCCTATTTTAAGCTAAAACAAAACTATAACATATTATAATGTAGATTATGAGATTTTACTAAAAGGGTATGGATATGGCAAAAGATTCCATGAATAATAAGGAAAGCATAGAAACTAAGGACAAAGGCACAAAAGAGATTCTAAAAAAAGAAAAAGTAGCACCAAATGAGTTAGGTAGAGATAAAAAAGACTTAAAATCCCCAAAAGATAAAAAGCAAGATTCTAAGCCTAAAGATTCTAAAATCAGTGATAAAAAGGCAAAAATTGTTGAAAAAAAGGCTTTACCAAAAACACTTGATTTTGATTTAAATGCGCTTTTTAAAGATGAAGAATCTTTAGAATCTTTCGCAAAAGAGCTTGATAAAAAATTGCAAAATTTTAATGATAACTATGCAGGTAAGCTATCTACACTAAAGACTGAAGAGTTTTCTAAAGCATTGCAAACTTATGATTCACTTAGTGAAGGCTTAGGCTCTATTATGACCTATGTCTTTTTAAAATTTGCCATAGATAGTAAGAAATACGGGGCATTATATGCTGATTATGAAATGAAATGCAATGCTATGTATGCAAAGGTTATGTTTTTTGAGCTTGAGTTTGCTGACTTAGATTCTACTAAAATGAATGAATTTATAAAAGCAAATGAAAAATACGCCTTCTTCTTACAAACCATTGAAGCAAATAAAAAGTATAAGCTAAGCTTAAAAGAAGAGCAAATATTGCTGAATGTATCGCCTGTTGGCGTTGATGCTTTCTCAAGATTATTTGATGAGAGTTTTGCAAATATGCGTTTTAAAGGTGTATTAAATGATGAAGAGATAGGCGAAGAAGAGATACTAGGATTCTTACATGTAAGGAATAGAAAGCTAAGAAAACTCGCGCAAAAAAACTTTACAAAAGGTTTGCGCAAAAACTCGCATTTATTAACTTACATTTTAAATATGGTGCGTAAAGATGTCGCTATAACACAGAATCTAAGAGGCTATGAAAAGCCAGAATCTTTCCGCCATATTAGCAATCAAACGACACAAGAAAGCGTTGATAGCATGATTGATTGTGTCAATGCGAATATGAATCTCGTGCATGGATACTATCGTGTAAAATCCCAACTCTTAGGACATAAGCTTAAAGACTATGATCGCTATGCACCATTAGGACTTACTAAGGAAAACTCTAAAAAAGCGGAAGTCGAGTTTCAAGACGCCTTGTATGATACATTAGAATCTTTTTATAAATTTAGCCCAAGATTCTATGAGATTGCAAAAGAAGCTATCTTTAATGGCTGGATAGATTCTCACCCAAAACCCGCAAAAAGAGGCGGGGCGTTTAGTCATGGAAGTGTGCCAAGCGCCCACCCCTATGTTATGCTAAACTTCACAGGCAATAGACGCGATGCTTTCACAATCGCACATGAATTAGGACATGCAATCCATCAGGAACTAAGCAAGATTCAAGGCACACTCAATCACGACACACCGCTTACAACCGCAGAGACTGCTTCAGTATTTGCTGAAATGCTTTTATTTGATAGCATGAAAAAGACCTTAAAAGGCAGAGACTTGCTTGATATATATGCAGGTAAGATAGAAGATATTTTTTCAACTCTTTTTAGACAAATTGTAATGACAAATTTTGAAAGGGCAATCCATGAAAGAGAGGGAGAGCTAAAAAGTGAAGATTTTGATAGAATCTGGCTTGATGAAAATAAAAAAATGTTTGGGGATAGCGTGCATTTGACAAAAAAATACGCAAAATGGTGGAGCTATATCCCGCATTTTATCCACTCACCCTTTTATTGCTATGCCTATTCTTACGGACAGCTTTTGGTTTTAGCGCTTTTTGGACTTTATAAAAGAAGTGAAGATAAAGAAAAGTTTATACAAACCTATATAGATTTCTTAAGTGCAGGTGGGAGTAAAAGCCCAAGAGATTTAATCCTTACCTTTGGATTTGATGTCAATGAGAGTGCATTTTGGGAAATCGGTATGAATGAAGTAAAGAATCTTTTAAGTGAGTTTGAAGACTTACTTAATAACACGAGATTATAAAAGGGAGTATTATGCTTGTTGTTTTTGATTTTGATTCAACGCTTATGGATGGCGAGAGTATTGACATTTTTGCGAAACGATATAAGGTAGAATCTGCTGTTGCCTATATCACTAGAGAGGCTATGGAGGGCAGACTTGACTTTTTTGAAAGTCTGTTAAAACGAGTGGCACTTTTAGAGAATATGCCTTTAAGTTTGGTGCAAGAGAGTGTAGAAAAGGATTTTCATCTCATGTGCGGGGCTATTGAATGCGTAAAAGAGCTAAGAAAAAGGGGGCATATTGTTGTTTGCTTTAGTGGTGGATTTCGCATTGTTACAGAATATTTCAAGCCGATTTTGGGACTAAATGCTACTTTTAGCAATATCTTGCACCATAAAGATTCTAAGCTTACAGGAAGAGTTGGCGGGGATATGATGTTTGCAGATTCTAAGGGCAATATGTTGCAGAACTTGCAAGGTGTTTTAGGCTTAACTTCTAAAGATTGCGTGGTTATCGGTGATGGTGCAAATGACTTATCTATGTTTGCCTATGCTGATACAAAGATTGCATTCTGTGCAAAAGATATATTAAAAAAGAGTGCTACACATTGCATTGACACAAAAGATTTAAAAGAAGTGCTAGAGATTATAGACTAGATGATTCTACTTTACAATCTAGTTATTCTCGATCTTTACATAATTGTAATTTTTAGAATCTTACAAAAAACCATAAGAAGCATAACACCTAGTGAAGTTATTCACACATTTAAAAGACATGGATAAAACTCACCTATGGTAAAGAATGGCAACCAAAAAGGCGATTATACTTGCTTTTATTTTCGTCTGCTTTCTTTTTCTTCATCTTCTTTTAAGATTTTGTATTGTTTATAAAAGAAGTGTGAAACCTATTAGCAAGAGCATTAATCCACACTATTATTTGATTCCATGTATATTCCATAATTTCCATTTCTTTTTGCCTATCCTTTAAGCTATTTTTTTAGATTACTTATAGCATTGTTTATCACTATTTACGCTAAAACACTTCACTATAATTTAAAATACTATTCACAAAACAAAAGACTATAAAAGATAGTTTAAAGATATATTAGCTATACTTATGCTTTTATTAAAATATAAATATGGCTAAACACATAGATAGCAAGATTCTATAAATAACACTACAAGCAGGAGAAGTTATGAAAAATGAATTATTACAAGATTTAGAAAATCGCTTTGAAACTTTAAAGCATATTAGAAATTTAGCACAAAGCTATGATGAAAAATTGTTTTGTTATCTTTTAGAGCAAAGCACATATAAAGATGAGTTTAAGAATAGATTTTTTATTGTGCGAAATAACACTTATATTTTTAAGCTTAATGACTTTTTGACCTTTTTAGACCTTAGAAATTTAAGCGGTAGCTTCACAAGTTATACAAATAAAATAGGACTAGGATTTAAAACAAAAAGCTTTTTAAAAACAAATAATGAAGTCGTGCTAAACTTTGCTTACAAAGATGGCGTGATAAAAGGCGGACAAAGTAAAGATGAGGATAAAAAGAATGAGATATTTTTCAATGAGATTCTAGCAAAAGATGAAATAGATGTGTTGTTTGCTAGAAAAGCTTTGCAAAATTTTGAGTTTATAGGGCAAGGGGATTTAAAAGAAAATCTTAACAATGCTAATCTCTTAATCAAAGGCAATAACCTTTTAGCTCTACACTCTTTAAAAAAGAAGTTTGCAAATAAAGTAAAGCTCATATACATTGACCCGCCCTATAATACAACCAGCGATAGCTTTAACTATAATGACAACTTCAATCACTCCACTTGGCTTACCTTTATGAAAAATCGCCTTGAAATTGCAAGAGATTTTCTAAGAGATGATGGCGTGATATTTATACAATGCGATGACAACGAACAGGCATATTTAAAAGTGCTATGTGATGAGATATTTGGGAGGGAGAATTTTGTTTGTAATTTTGCTTGTATAGTAGCACCAGCAGGAACACAAAGTTCCGTTTTTGTAGCACAACAACACAACTATTGTTTAGCATATGCCAAAAATAAAAGCAATTTAACTTTATTTAACATTGCAAATACCGAGCAAGAATTAAAAGAAAAATATAAAGAAAAAGATAAATATGGATTTTATTATAGCGAACGATTATGGAAGCGTGGGCAAGGTGGCAAAAAAGAAGATGTGCCATCGCTACATTTTCCTGTTTATTATGATGAGATAAAAGATAAAATTTACATTGATAGCGAAGCAAAAAATGTTAAAAATTTAATTAAAATTATTCCATATCAAACAAAAGGGGTCTTAGGGCGTTGGACTTGGAGTAAAGAAAAAATGTTAAACGAGAAACATAAGCTTATTATTAGAAAGGTTAATAACGAATATGTTTTGCATAAAAAAAATTATAGACAAGATGATAAAGGCAAATTACCTTATTCTGTTATAACAAGTGATATTGCAAGAACTGAAATAGGCTCACTTGAAATTAAAGAAATTTTTAATGATAAAGTTTTTAACTATCCAAAAAGTGAAAAGTTTTTAAAACGCATTATAGAAATATCCACACAAGAAAACGACTTAGTAATGGACTTTTTTGCTGGAAGCGGGACGACTTTAGCGGTAGCCCATAAGATGAAAAGGCGATTTATAGGGATAGAGCAAATGGAGTATATAGAATCTATCACAAAAGAGCGGCTTAAAAAGGTGATAAATGGAGAGCAAGGGGGAATTAGTAAGGCGGTAGATTGGCAAGGAGGTGGGAGCTTTATTTATGCAGAGCTTATGCCTTTAAATGCAATATATAAAGAGAGAATAAAAAATATAAATGATGAAAAAACGCTAGATTCTATTTACAAAGATTTAGAATCTAAAGCTTTTTTGGATTATCGTATAGATTTAGATAGTATTTTAAAAGATAAAGAGTTTAAAGAATTAGATTTACAAGAGAAAAAAGAAGTTTTGCTAGACATTTTAGATTCTAATATGGACTATGTGCTATATGGGGATATAGAAGATAAGGATTATGCAATATCTAGCGAAGTTATAGAACTTAATAAAATATTTTATGGTGATGATAATGTTTAATAAAAAGTTATATGAGACCTTACTAGAAGAGTTTGGAAAAAGAGGGCTGGAAGATATAGAGATACCTTTGTATATCAAAGAAAATTTATCTAAAGAGCTAAGAATCTACCAAGAAAAAGCACTGAAATATTATTATGCTAATGTAGATTCTATAAAACAAAATCATTTAATGTTTAATATGGCAACAGGCAGTGGGAAAACGCTGATAATGGCTGCTTTAATACTTGATTGCTATAAAAGGGGATATAGAGATTTTATTTTCTTTGTAAATTCTAATTCTATATTGGAAAAAACTAAGGCGAATTTTGCTGATAAATATTCAAGTAAATACCTTTTTAAAGAGAGTATCAATATAGATTCTGAAAATGTAGAGATTAATATTATTAATAATCTAAGTGAAAGTAAAAATGAATGTATCAATATACATTTTACGACCATACAGGCTCTATTCTCTTTATTTAAAACAGAAAGGGAAAATTCTTTAAGCTTTAGTGATTTAGTGGATAAAAAGATTGTGTTATTAGCTGATGAAGCACATCATTTAAATAGCGATACTAAAAGTAAAAGTGAAAAAGAAAATAAAGAGGGTTGGGAGACAATCATAACAAAGGCTTATGAAAGCAATAAAGAAAATTTATTATTTGAATTTAGTGCTACAATACCACAAGAGGCTAATGTTTTAGAAAAATATACAAATAAAATAATTTATGAATATGCTTTAAAAGAGTTTTGCAAAGACGGCTATTCTAAACGGATATTTCTAACAAAATATAACAATGAAACTTTAGAGTATAGAATCTTAGGCAGTATGCTAACAAGTCTTTATAGAGAGCTACTCGCACAAAAGCATAATATCATACTAAAACCTGTAATAATGTATAAAAGTGAATCTATAAATGAATCAAAGCAAAATCAAAAGTTTTTTATAAATTTTTTAGAAAATTTAGAAGCTTCTCAAATAAGTAGCTTTTATGAAAATATTGATAAAGAGAGTGAGCTTTTACATAAAAGCTTAGAATTTTTTAAAAAAGAATATGGTTTGTCGTATGCAAATAGCATTATCAACTTTTTAAAGAATAATTTTAAATCATTGTATATATTAAATACAAATGATGAAAAAGAGCTTGAAAAAAATCAAGTATTATTAAATACTTTGGAGGATACAAGCAATGAAATAAGAGTGATTTTTTCAGTAGATAAACTCAATGAGGGTTGGGATGTGCTAAACCTTTTTGATATAGTTAGACTTGGTAGTAATAAAGCTAGTAAGGCTATTACGACTAAGGAAGTGCAACTCATAGGAAGAGGTGCTAGATATTATCCTTTTAAAGACCACTCATTTGAGTTTGATAGTGATTCTGTTTATATAAGAAAATATGATAACGACTTAGATAATGAGCTAAACGCATTAGAGAGACTAAGCTATCATACCATTAATGATGTCGCATTTATTAAGAACCTTAATGAAAGTATGAATAAGCAAGGCTTGTTATTTGAAGAAGAAAAAAGGCGTGTAGATTTAATTGTCAATGAAAAGATAAAGCCTATTATTGATGATAACAAAATTTATTATGCCAATAATAAAAGGATTAGAAGAGGGGATTTACAACTTTTCTCTATGACAAGAGCTGAGATAGAGCAGAAAATAAAAGGACTGCAAATTCCACTTTTTTCAAACTCTATAAAAGAAAGTGAAGAGAAATTTGAGATTGTGAAAGAAGAATATGATTTACAAAACTCTTCAACACTTGAAACTATTATAGATACTAAATATTTTCTTAAAGCAATGAATATGTTAGGGCTTAGTTTTAAAGAAATTAATAAGAATCTTGACTTTAAAAGCAAAAGGGATTTTATAGAAAATTATTTAAAAAAAATATATGTATGCTTTTCAAAGAAACAAACATTTAATATGGAAAATAATATTGAAATAGCAAAGTATATTTTGGAAAATTTTAAATCCTTAAAGCAAAGTATCAAGCACGAATATGAAGTAAGTGAGTTTCAGTCTCATAAATTTAATATAGGCGATAGAATAATCTTTAAAAATGATGATAATTTTGAAGATTCTAGATTCACTTGGCTATATCATAAGACATTTTGCTATGATAGTAAGCTAGAAAGAGAATTTTTGGAATTTATAGAGAGCAGAAAAGATGATATTGATAAGATGTTTTCTCAATGGTTTATTATAAGAAATGAGGGATTTAAAGAATTTAAAATTTATGATAATCGCGTAAATGAAGTAACTTATGGAATGGGCTTTGAGCCTGATTTTATTTTCTTTGGCAAAAAATTGAGTGAAAGGAATGATAAGTTTTTAAGTATTCAATGTTTTATGGAGACAAAGGGAGAGCATTTAGCCCCTAAAGATGGTTGGAAAGAGGATTTTCTAGCAATGCTAAAGGGCAAAAAGCTTGACACAGATACAAATCAAATATTGACATTAGAATCTTTACCATTTTTTATAAATAAAGATATAAGCAAAAATCAAACATTTATTGATGAATTTGATGGGTTTTTAAATAAGCAGAAATAAGATTGCCAATAAACGCGATAAAACCTATACATTCTATTGCACGCAAGATGAGATTAATGAATTAGAGAAACTTGCAAGTGAAGGACATTTAACAATGGCAGAATATTTTCGCATAAAATTATTTAATTAATGATTGATTAAAATATAAAATTGCAAGTAGATAGGATTCCATGTTTAAATACATTCAACACTCAATAGAGCCAATGAGTAAGGTTGCAATTCAAGAGCAAAGCTTTTTATGCCAATATGTTGTGCCACTTTGTGAAAATGGAATGATTTTAGTGGTAATGGGGTGGTAAAAGCAAATCTTTCTTAAGCATTCAAATAGCGTTGCAGCTTGCACTTCATAACAAAATAAAATCTCTTTTATGGCTAAGTGAAGATACAAAAAGCATTTCAACGGAAAAGCAAACGCAATACATAGAAGACTTAACTAAGCAAGCCTATATAAGAGTTTAAAAATTTAAATATAAAGTTATAATATGTTGAGTATAATGGTGATATCTTTTAAGGGGTAAGAATATTTAAGTTATGTTTAACAAATCGAGGTGTGAAGTGGATAAAATTGAGTGGAGTAAAGAAGAGCGAGAATTGTTTCAAAATGCTTTAAGAGAGCTAAAAAAGCAGGTCGATGAGTGCCTTACACGCGATATAAAGATACGATTTGATAAAATTAGCAGTAAGGGGACAACATCGCAAAACATTAAAAATTTATTGGATTTTTTAAATGGAAGCTACACATATTCTGTTGGTATTGGTAGTATGGGAGGTTTTTTAAATCCGCATAGCTGGATAGCATTTGTGCGTAAGGATATTGTAAGGGCTGGTTTTATTAATACTGAAAAATTTTCAGTGCGAAATGGTGTTTATCTTTTTATTGCCTATCAGGGATACTTTGAGAACGATCCACATTTTGTTTTGAAGTTTGGCTTTCCAGATGATGGCGGGATTGAAGTAGCAAGATGTAGGGCGGTGAATGATATGGAGCAAAGTGGAGCATTGGAGAGATATTCTTATGTTTATCCTGCTGATTCATTAGATTGGGAAAGAATTATAAATGATTTTTTAGAAGCAATGAATTATTTTAACACATTTAGTCTAAATGATTTTATCGCTATCAATCCACAAATAAGTGGTAATGATATATCGCAACCACAAGCCCAACAAACAGAATCTATCCCACTCAATCAAATCCTTTATGGACCGCCGGGGACGGGGAAAACTTATCATACCATTGATAAGGCATTGGAGATTTTAGGTTATGTAGAATGGAATGAAAGTGAGAAAAAGTTTGAGCTTAATGAGAAAGTTTTAGAGAAGCTTAAGGACTTACCATTTGATATAGGCACAATGAGTGAGCGAGACAAGAAAAAGGCATTGTTTGATAAGTTTATGGAGCAAGGACAAATTGGCTTTGTAACCTTTCATCAAAGCTATGGATATGAGGATTTTGTAGAGGGGATTAGACCGCGACTTAGTGGCGAAAATGATGAGAGTCAAATAAGCGAAAAAATGGAATATGAGATTAGAGATGGAATCTTTAAGAGTATGTGCAAAGAAGCACAAATTAAGGGGGTAAAAATAACCTACAAAACAAAAGTGTGGAAAATGTCTCTTGGGGAAAAGAGTAGGGGCGAAGCAGAGGAACTACAAAAACATTGTTTTGATAGCGGAGTAATACGAATAGGTTTTGATAATATAGATGATAAAACAAGTGTGCCGAATTTTTTTGCGATGAATGTTAATGACATAGTGTGTGTATTGTATGATAATAAAACAATTAGCTTAGTTGGTGTCATATCGGGTGAGGTAAAAGGAGATGAAGGAGTGAAATTAAGCAATCGCAGCACAGATCATTTTAAACGCTTTAGAAAAGTAAGGTGGCTTAATACTTTAGATGATAGGATTGACATTTATGCCTTAAATGGAAATACAGCACTTACACAGCAAACCACCTATGAACTCACACGCATTAAACCAATACAGATCTTAGAACGCATTAAAAAACCTTATGTCCTAATCATTGATGAAATCAATCGTGGGAATATTTCTAAGATTTTAGGAGAGCTTATTACCTTGCTTGAGCCTAGCAAACGCAAAGGCAAAAAAGAAGCCCTTGAAGTTACGCTGCCCTATAGCCAAGAGCCTTTTAGTGTGCCAAATAATCTCTACATTATCGGCACGATGAATACTGCTGATAGAAGTATCGCATTGCTTGATACCGCACTGCGTAGGCGGTTTGAGTTTATAGAGATGATGCCAAATCCTAGTGAGCTAGAAAAAATCTCTTGTGATGATGGAGAAATAGACTTAAAAGAGCTTTTAAAAGCAATGAATAACCGCATAGAATTTTTGCTTGATAGAGAGCGAACAATAGGACACGCATTTTTTATAGATGTAAAAAATCTTAATGATTTAAAAGCTGTGTTTAAAAACAAGATTCTACCGCTTTTACAAGAGTATTTTTATGATGATTATGCCAAGATAAATGCGGTGCTAAATGATAATGGAATGCTAGAATCTAAAACAATGCGTGATATGGAAATTTCTTTAAGTGATGATTTTGTGGATATTGATAAAAGAGTATGGAAAATCACAGATTCTAGTCAGTGGAAGTGGTGGAACTTCCAAAAAATCTATGATAATAATGCTAAGAAAAATCCAAGCCCAGATAACACAGAATCTAGCTAAGGCGAATCTGTGCCTACACTTTATATCGCTGAATATCAAAGCTTTGGAGTAGAAGATATACAAAAGATTTTAGATTCTACAACAAGTTGTCATATTGAGCGTAGCGAAATATCTAATATGGAATCTAAAAGAGATATTTCGCACTTACGCACTCAATATAACAAGACTTTAGAAACTTGTAAGATAGAAGATTCCAAGCAAAAAGCACAAAAGATTTTTAATGAGCTAAAAGACTTTGCTAGTGATGAAAAGCACAGCGACTTTCTAGCCTATAAAACAAAGCACGCACTCAAAGCTAAAAACTATGTCGGCACAATACAAACTAAAAGTGGCTTTTGTATAGAGATTTTGCCTAAGACTTTTAATGGTGAAAAAATACAAGATTCTAAAAAATGCGAATGTAAAATCCGCTTTGAAAAAGAAAGGATTAAAAAAGCTTTTGAGTATTTGAGTGAGAATATTACTCATAGAGAATCTGCACAAAATAACTCACAATCAAACAATATGGAATCTAGTAAGATAGAATCTAATGAAAATCCCCCTAACAACAAAGAAAGTAAAAAGCTTTGTAATGTTTGTGAAGCTAAAATGATTCTATTAAATTGCCTTGCTACACTTAAAGACACACCTTTTAAGCAAAATAGTTTTGCCAATCTTCATACGCTTAAACTCCCACTTGTAGAAATTTTTGTGCGTATGTTTTTAGATGAATGTGAGCGACTCATAAAAGCCGGGTTAAAAAGCGATTATCTTTGTATAGCACAAAATAGGGCATTCCTTAAAGGAAAGCTAGAGTTTAAAGGACACATCACGCAAAACCTTATCCATAAAGAGAGATTTTTCACAAGTAGCGATGAATACACACAAGATATAGCCCCAAACCGCTTGATAAAATCAAGCCTTGAGATTCTAGCGTGCCTAAATCTTAGCCCTAGCACACAAACAAAGCTAGATTTTATGCGGTTTATCTTTGCTGATATTAACCCAAGCGAGAATGTAGAATCTGATTTTATACAATGTAATAATATGAATAGGGCTAAAGAATATGAAGTGATTTTATTATGGTGCAAGGTATTTTTGGGACAAAAAGCTTTTAGCCCTTATGTTGGAAGTGATAAGGCGATCGCATTTTTATTTCCTATGGAGAAGCTTTTTGAAACTTTTGTGAGTTTTTGGCTCAAAAAATGTGCGAAAGACTTTAAAGTAAAAACACAAGAGAGTAGAAAATATCTACTACAAGATGAGAATAAAAATAATATATTTTGCTTAAAGCCTGATATTGTAATGCGTGGTAAGGATAGAATTATCATTGTGGATACCAAGTGGAAAATCCCAGATTCTAGCCTTGATGAGAAAAAGTATGGAATCTCACAAAGCGATCTCTATCAAATGTGGGCGTATGCGAGTAAGTATCGCTTAGAATCTAAAAAAGTTAGCGTAGTGCTTATATATCCACAATGTGATAAAACAAAAGACATAGAAAAGTTATGGAAAGATAAAAAATGGATTTTTAAAGCAAGTTTAGAAACTAATGCAGAATCCAGTAAAGATTTTATAAAGCTAGATTCTAATCAAAATAAAGATGCTATGCCAGAATCTAGCATTTCTATATCCCTTGCTTTTGCTCCGTTGCTGTGATGGGATAACGATAATTTCCACAAGATAAACAAACAATCACAAAAAACGAACTTTAAATTCTAAACACAATGCAAACTCATAAAAAATTCAAGCAATAATTACAAAAAATTCGATATAATGACAACTTTATGACTATGTGTAATGTTAAACTATGGTGGTGTGGCTATGTTGGCTAGGTTTCAATCTTTAATACGACAATATTCTATAACTATAATGGTGATTATTGTAATCTATGCGTTGTCAGTGAATGAGCAGCTTGGGAAATTGTGTGCCGGGGTTGCTATTTTGCTTTTTGGTATGCTTTTTCTAGGCGATGGGTTTAAGGCATTTTCTGGTGGATTTTTGGAAAAGACGCTTACAAATTCCACAAAGACATCACTTCGCAGCGTAATATTTGGCACGATTGTTACCACGCTTATGCAGTCATCAAGCCTTGTGTCAGTTTTATCTATCTCATTTGTGAGTGCCTCTTTAATCACTTTGATACAGGGTATTGGCGTGATGTTTGGGGCAAATCTTGGCAATACGACTGGTTCATGGCTTATCGCTGGGGCATCTTCGATCAGCATTTCATCACTTGCCCTGCCGCTTATTGTTGGTGGTTTGCTTTTTAGTTTTCAGGGGAATTTACTTTATAAAGGTGTAGGCAAGATTCTAGCGGGGCTTGGCTTCTTTTTCTTGGGCGTGTTTTATATTAAGGCTGGTTTTGAGGGCTTTAAAGATGTTATGGACTTATCTCAATATGAGCTTGAAGGCTATAAGGCAGTGCTTGGCTTCCTTTTTATCGGCGCATTGATTACTTCTATTATCCAAAGCTCACATGCTACACTTGCGATCATTATTACCGCATATTTTGAGCAGCAGATAGGTTATGAGCAGGCTTTAGCTGCGGTGCTTGGCACAAGTGTTGGTGGGGTGGTAACTGCCCTTGTAGCTTCACTTAGCACAAATATTGAGGGGAGAAGATTAGCGGTTGCAAATTGTATTTTTAACTTTACGACCGTGTTTATTGTCGCAGTGTTTTTTAACTACTTTGTGATGATAAATAATGCGATTTCTGATGCTATTGGTTTGGGGCAAGATTCTATTCTTAGACTCGCTGTATTTCATACACTTTTTAACCTTTTTGGTGTGATATTGCTTATCGCATTTATACCAAAGATTGCTAATTTTCTCACTAAAACTTTAAAAGGACACAATACAGGTGAAAGTGTGCCTTTATTTATTAATGATAGCATATTGCCATATAAAGATACTGCGCTTGAAGCACTTGATAATGAAGTCAAGCATCTCTATGATAATGCTTTTGCGATTATTTCTCATACGATAGGATTCTCTAGGGCAGACATTCGCTCTACAAAAGAGTTTGATGAGATAAAGAACAATAAAGATTGGTTTAAACAAACCTTTAATGTTACTGAGCTTTATAATACGCAAATTAAAGTATTGTTTAATGCGATTATGGACTTTTCCACAAAGTTACAAACTTTTGCAAATGAAACGCAATATGTTGAACGCATTGTAGCATTACAGATTGCCTCAAGGAAAATCGCAGAAGCAACCAAAAATATCGGTTTATTACAAGCAAACATGAAAAAACATGCAACAGGCAATAACCCCGCATTGCAAAAAGAATATGATGATATGCGTTTGGAGTTAGGACAGCTTTTGCGTATGATTGAAGAGATTAAACACGCACCAAAAGAAAGTCTGGAAGCCCTAAAAGATGACCTTAAAAAACAAAAGAAGTTTTTTAAACAACAGGATAAAGATGCCTTTAATGTCGTAGAAAAACTGATACAAGAAAATGCGATTAACGCAGCTAATGGCACTTCGCTTTTGAATGATTTATCATTTATTCACAATATAGCAAAAGAACTCATTAGTGCGGCAAATCATATCTATGGCATGTCAAATATCAAGGCAGTTGGCAAAGCAAACATGCAGGATTAGGGGCTAATAAGTGTTGCTTTAGACGCTTATTTTTTGCAGATTCTCTAGTTTGATTTATCACTATGGTTTCTTACACTTAATTCCATGTTTTGCTATCTTTTTGCAATTTTGCTTTATTGTTCATAAAATTTCATATATTTACTTCTAAACTCACATTTAAAGCAATGTGGATTCGATTTTTTTTAATTCCACTTTTACACAAGCTAATACAAAATAAAGAAAAAGTAAAAATATACAAAACTCTAACATTTTTTAGGTATCATAACGACTATTTGCCTATGAAAAGTGAGGAATATATGCCATTAGGTGCGATGAGTGCATTAATCACCCCATTTAAGAATGGAAAAATAGACACGCAGACTTACGAGTATCTTATCAAGCGACAAATCAAATATGGTATGGACGCATGTGTGCCAGCAGGCACGACAGGCGAGAGTGCGACTATGAGTCATAGCGAACATAAAGAGTGTATAGAAATTGCCGTGCAAACATGTAGAGGCACAGGCATAAAGGTATTAGCAGGGGCTGGGAGCAATAATACGACTGAAGCCATTGAGTTAGCGCAATTTGCAGAGAAATGCGGGGCAGATGCTATATTATCAGTTGCCCCATATTACAATAAGCCCACGCAAGAGGGCATTTACAGGCACTATAAGGCAATAGCAGATTCTGTAAATATACCTATTATGCTTTATAATGTCCCATCACGCACAGGCTGTAATATCGAGGTAGAAACAGCGATAAGGCTTTTTAAATCAGTGAAAAATATATATGCAATTAAGGAAGCAAGCGGTATGCTTGATAAAGTGTATTCGCTTATGAATATGCAAGAGGCTGATTCACAGAAGAGATTCCATGTTTTAAGTGGTGATGATGCACTTAATTATGGGATTTTATGCAGTGGTGGAAGTGGCGTTGTATCAGTAACGGGCAATATTTTCCCACAAGATATTGCTAACCTTTGTCATTTTGCAATAGAGCAAAAAAATGATGAGAGTTTAGCTATTTCTAATAAACTTTATGGTATAAATAAAGCTTTGTTTTTTGAGAGCAATCCTATCCCTATCAAAGCGGCGATGTTTTTGCAGGGGCTTATCCCTACTTTAGAATATCGACTGCCATTGTGTGAGCCAAGCAAGGAATGCAAAGCGTTGCTTGAGAAAACTTTACAACATTATGAGGTGCAAAAATGAAAGAACAACTGACAAGTGAATACATGAAAGGCAAGACTCTAGTTATAAGTGGTGCTACTCGGGGTATCGGCAAGGCTATTCTTTATCGCTTTGCACGAGAAGGTGTAAATGTAGCTTTTACTTATAATAAGAATGAAGAGGAAGCGCAAAAAATCGCACAAGATTTAGAATCTAAGTATCAAATCAAAGCAAGATATTATCCGCTAAATGTATTAGAGCCAGAGCAGTATGTAGGGCTATTTGAGCAGATTGATAAAGATTTTGATAGAGTGGATTTCTTTATATCAAATGCTATTATTTATGGACGAAGTGTTGTTGGTGGGTTTGCACCATTTATGCGTTTAAAGCCTAAGGGGTTAAATAATATTTACACAGCAACCGTGTTAGCCTTTGTCGTTGGCGCACAGGAGGCGGTTAAGCGTATGCAAAAAGTAGGCGGTGGAAATATTGTAACACTTAGCTCCACAGGGAATCTTGTCTATATGCCAAACTATGCAGGGCATGGCAACTCTAAAAATGCAGTAGAAACAATGGTAAAATACGCCGCACAAGATTTAGGCGAGTTTAATATCCGCGTAAATGCAGTGAGTGGCGGACCTATTGACACAGACGCACTAAAAGCTTTTCCGGACTATGATGAGGTAAAAGCAAAGGTTGAAGAACAAAGTCCATTAAAAAGAATGGGAACGCCAAATGACTTAGCGGGGGCTGCATTCTTCCTTTGTGATAATACGCAAAGCTCTTGGCTAACAGGGCAGACAATCGTCATTGATGGTGGCACAACTTTCGTGTAAGATTGAAGTTTTAAAGTGTGTATTTTGGGTGCATAATGCAGGTATTGAATGCAATTATACGCAAGTATAGGGCATTTAAGGATTTTTGGCATACGCATATTGCTACTTATACTTACATTGACTTATATCCGCATTTAAAGACTTCTTTAGATGCTAATAATTCTACACCAAATAAAAAATCTGCATGTAATACTGCCTACAATAAGGAGAGAGACACTATAGAATCTATCCAGCCTTATGTAGCACAAAATGAAACAGGTCTAGAATCTAGCATGAGTTTAGAAGGCTTAAGTGATTCTAAGGATAATAATGAGAAGTTAGAATCTAGCAATTACGACTTAAGATTTAGTGCTAATTTAAATAATAATGAAAGTTTAGATTCTATACATTCCACATTACAGAATACAACTATCACGCAAACAACAGAGAATTTAGAGTTTAATCCAAATGGTTGGGTGCGGGGTGTAGTGGTGCAAAATAGGGAAAATCTAAAACCTAGCCTTAGTGTCAGCAAATCGCAAGATTCCATAAGTAAATCAACACAGAATCTAGATTTCAATACGACAGCTTGTCATATTGACCTTGAGCAAAGCGAAAGGGAAGTATCTAGCATAGAGCTACAACGGAATCTAGATTCTAAAAATTACGCCCTAAACCCCGCAGCCCACCCAAATTCAGCACAGAATCTAGATTCTAAACCACCTTGTTATGTTGAGCGTAGCGAAACATCTAATATAGAATCTAAAACAGATTTTTTGCTTAACGCTCAAAATGACAATAAACAAAATCTAGATTCTATAAAATCTATGCCACAAAGTCCAGTATCCGCACAAGTAGCACAAAACCTAGATTCCAAAAATCATGCCCTAAACTCCCAGCCCCAAGCAGATTTAACACGAAATTTATACTCCACACAAACAACAAATAAAAATCCCAACACAAAAGATACAATCCATTCCACACAGAATCTAACTCAAGCAAATCTAACCCCCTTACTCCACGCCCTAAAAAAGCCCTATATCACATTAGATCAATTAAATAGCAATCACACAAAGCCACACACATTAGCAAATACATTTCACCGCAAGAAAAGTATGCGAATGTATTATACAATCCTGCCGCTAAACTCATTAGAAGCAAGCAATATTGACATTGAAAAAAGCGAGTTAAAAAGCCCAAATGTGCTAGATTCCATCGTGCCACTAAAAGCAAAAAGCAATGGATTAATACCCTACAATCATGAATGCAAATATTTCTTACAGAATCAAAACAAAACACATTTTAACTTTCAGCTTTTTGCGATAAAGAGCGAAGTTCTAGAATCTTATGCCCTAAAGTATTCAGGCAAGATTCTATGCTTAAACCCACTTGAAATGTTTTCATCGCTTTTCACACTCTACCCGCATTTAAAACGCTACACCATCATTTTTCAAGATTCTAGCAAACATGCCTTATGCCATTACGCACAGGGCTTTTTAACCATAAGCATTGTGCTAGACCGCACAGAAGCCTTGCAGAATTATTACTCATTGATTGAGGATTTTGGTGAGATTTTTTATTGTGATTTTAGCGGTAAGGCGGATTTATTGCTAGATTTTAAGGACATTGCGACCCTATTTGACATGCCTTTGAAAGAATGTTTGCGGCTACTCGCACTAGAGTATATCCGCACAAAACCAGCTTATATTCACTTTTATGCAAGGGCATTTTATAGTATGCGTTCATTCCTAAAAATGCTTTTATTTGCAACTTTATGTATATTTATATTCTATTTTTTAGCACTTTTTTATCATAAATATGAGTATTTTCAATATCTAAGGCATGAAGCCCTTACACATAGCACGCAAATAGATTCTCTCTATCACAAAAAGCAGCAATATCCACTCATGTATGAACGACTTTTCAAAAATCTCTTGGATAAGCAAAGCCTAAATTTTTGCCTACAACAAGACTATAACGAGATAGAATCTACATGGATACAAACAGATTGTAATAAACCTTGATAGCTAATAATGTAAAGTTTTTACTATTTTTGTAAAAATATTTTACATTTATATTGACAATATATGTAAAGCGTGCTAAGATTTCAAACATAAAGGACATAATATGGATAAAAATAGCACATTAAGAGATCGCCTGCGGGAGTTAGGCATAAAGATTGTAGATTTAGCAAACATGCTAGATATATCACGCCCTACACTCTATAAGCATATAGAATCTTATGAGACAAATGCGTTAGAAAATCTAGATTCTAGTTATATCGCATTGTTTAACTATATTACGCAAAATGAGTTTATCAACGCGAAAAATGTGTTTATCTATATCACGCAAAATATCTTAAGACTTAAAGAGAAAGATTTTCAGAACAAGGTAGCAATCACAGGCAACGCACAAAAAGATGCCTTCATTACCCTGCTTTTAGAATCTAATCGCTTTGATGACTTACTTGGCTATTTTATTTCATGTTATGAACTTTTAGAGAAAGACACATTGAGCGATGAAAGCAGGGCGTTTTTACAACCACTTTTAAAGCTTTATGAAAGTCTTGGTTTAAAACTTTAATTTTATTATAAGGAGCATATTATGGCAAAGAAAGAAACACAGCAAAGAGTTTTGGTAATCAAAAACTTTAAAAATATCGGCGTTAGTCAAATGAATTCTAATTATAACTTAAGCGATAAGCTAGAGAAATTAGTCCTAAATACAAGCTATATGGGCGATCATCATGGTGGATTGGTAACTATCACTATTGAAAAAAATTGACTATATCGCCTGTGAAACACATGCTAGATTTTTTGAAGATGGGGAAGAAAGACTTGCCAAACTAAGAGAGTTAATCACAGAGGCTGGTGCAAATAATATCCTTTTAGACTGGATATAGACTTTTTATAGTTGTAACTTAGGCGGAGTTTAATCTCAAATCTATAAATTCACCCTTTCTATAACAATAGCAATAAAATGGTGCTTCAAGTCAATTTTAGCTTACTTGTGTATGTTTTTTATATGCAAAATTTGCTGTTATCACTTATACCACTTAGGGAGCTTTTCCATACCAGAATCTTTAAACATATCTATTTTGCTTTTAGCATTCATCTCCCAGTAATCTAAGTCTTGATTAAAGCTTGTAGCACTCTCAAACATTCTATCCATATATCTTACATTGTGCATACTCCAGAATCTTAACTCTTGATTAAAAGAAGTTGCATTTCTAAACATTTCGCTAGTATTCCACACATCAGCAAGATTCCATTTATTTAAGGGCTGATTAAACTCTTTTGCATTTTTAAACATAGCACTCATGCTTGTTACATGGCTTACATTCCATGTATTTAAGCTTTGATTAAATTTCAATGCCCCTTCAAACATAGATCGCATTTCACGCACTTTTGATACACTCCATGATTCTAGGGGCTGATTAAACTCTTTTGCATTTTTAAACATAGCAAACATACTTTCCACTCTACCTACATTCCAAGAATTTAGGGGTTGATTAAAGCTTATCGCATTTTCAAACATATTTTCCATATATTTTACTTTGCTTACATTCCAAGCGTTAATATTTTGATTAAAAGAAGTAGCAAAAGCAAACATGGCATTCATATTGATGACATTTGCCACATTAAGAGATTCTAAAGCACCATTAAAAGACTTTGCACCATAAAACATCTCACGCATACTTTCAACATTTCTTGTATCCCATTTATTTAGACTTTGGTTAAAACTTTCTGCTTCAAAAAACATGGCATTCATATAACGCACATTTGCTACATTCCAAGATTCTAAAGGCTGATTAAAAGCTTTAGCTCTTGCAAACATATTATTCATACTTTCAACTTTAGCTACATTCCATCGTGAAATATCCTGATTAAACCGCATGGCATCAGCAAACATAAAGTCCATATTTGTAACATTTTCTACATTCCATTTAGAAATATCATGGTTGAAATACTTTGCATGATCAAACATTGCATACATATTGGTAACATTTTTGACATTCCAAGATTCTATACCGCTAAAATCTCTCCGCATCGAGTTTTTAAACAACGCACTCATGTCTGTAATCGCACTTGTATCAATGTCGCCTAGCTTTATGGTATTATTATCCACAAGGGCTTTTAGCTCGTTTTTTGTTTGTGGTGAGTAAAGATTTTTTGTAGTTTTTGGTTTAGAATCTGATTTAGCATCTAGCTTTTCTCGTGTATCTTTTAGCTTAGATTTTGTGCTTGTGTCTTGTGTTGCGTTAGATTCTGTATTGCTTTGTGTATTCTTGTCATTTTTATTTATACTATTTTTAGAATCCATTTCATTTGAGTTTGACTTTGAATGAGTTTTGGAATCTTGTTTTGTATTTAGGGTGGCTTTACTATCGGCTTCTTTAATGTCTGTTGTTGCAGTTTTCACACAACCTAAAATAGCAATATAGTAACACAATAATGTCGCAATCAAAATAGAACGCATAAGATTTCCTTTACACCATAGATTCTAAAATCATACCAACCCACTCTCCAGCCTTATACAACCATAGGTTAGATTCCCTAATACACGCCACTTACTACATGTATAAGAATCTTTTTTAGATAATCTCTTGCCTTTGTTTTTGTATATCAAACACAAGGGTATTATTTTTTACATTAATATGGGCTACTCCGCCTTTACGCAGTTCTCCAAATAGCATAGCATTGCTTAAAGGAAGCTTAATAGCAGAATCTATAGTTTTTTTAATCTCCCTTGCCCCAAGTGCCTTATCAATAGATTGTTGTGCTATAAATTGTGCGGCTTTTGTGCTAAGCTTTAGCGTAATATGCTTTTCTTTCAGTGTTTCGTTTAAATCAGTGATATATTTTTGTGCGATTTTTTGCAGTTCATTCACACCAAGTGGCATAAAGGGGATAATCGCATCAAGCCTACTGCGAAACTCTGGGCTAAAAGTATCCTTAATCGCCATGCTAACTCTATGCTCACTTGTATCAAGGAAGCCCACAGAGTTGCCCTCTTTACTCCCTGCATTACTTGTCATAATCAAAATTACATTTTTAAAGTCAGCTTTATTGTTTTGATTATCCGTTAATGTCGCAGAATCCATGATTTGCAACAAAATATTATACACATCGCTATGTGCCTTTTCAATCTCATCAAGCAATAATACACAATGTGGATTTATGCGAATCTTATTGATTAAAAGCCCGCCTTCTTCATAGCCCACATATCCTGCAGGCGAGCCAATTAGCTTACTAATGCTATGAGATTCTGCGTATTCACTCATATCGATTCGCTCAAATTTAATGCCAAGTATTTTTGCTAATTCCTTGCTTAACTCAGTCTTGCCAACACCAGAAGGACCAGTGAAGAGAAAGCTTGCAATTGGGCGGTGCAATTCACCCAAACCAGCCTTATTAATCTTTATTTTTTCTACAATTTTTTCAATCGCTTTATCTTGAGAAAAAATGCGTTTTTTAAGTTTTGATTCTAGATTCTTTAATAGCATACTTTCATCGGCATTAATCGTTGATTTTGGAATGTTTGTGATTGAAGCCATAAGAGATTCAATATGTTCTTTGGTGATGATCTTATGCTGTGTTTTGGAATCTTTTTTTGTTTTCTTTGTTTTTGTTAGCTTCTCTAAAGTCTCACTTTTTCTCTCATTATTGTGTAAAAATTCATTTAATTGTGCCTTTGCTCCAGCCTCATCCATTAAATCTATGGCTTTATCGGGCAAATGTCTCTCTGTGATATACTTGCTTGATAGGCTCACACAGGCTTTTATCGCTTCATTTTCATAAGTTACATTATGAAACTTTTCATAAAGCGGTGCGATTTTCTCAAGGATTAATAGGCATTCATCTTCACTTGGCTCTTCGACTTTTATCTGTGTAAAGCGGCGTGCTAATGCCTTATCTTTATCAAATGAGTTTTTATAATCATGACTTGTAGTCGCACCAATACAACGCAGTCTCCCACTAGCAAGCATAGGCTTTAAAAGATTTGAAAAATCCATGCCACCACTATTTGACTGCCCAGCACCAACAATCATGTGAATCTCATCAAAGAAAATAATGATATTCTTATCTTTCTCCACTTCAGCTAGAATCTTTTTAATACGCGTTTCAAACTCGCCACGATACTTTGTCCCTGCCACAACAGAGCTTACATCAACCGCATAGATTACATTGTTAAGCAATTTTGCAGGCACACTTCTCTCTACGATACGCAATGCTAAGCCCTCTACAATGGCACTTTTGCCAACTCCAGCCTCACCTATTAACATAGGGTTATTTTTCTTGCGACGGCATAGCACTTGTGCGATTTGATTGATCTCTAAATCTCTGCCTATAAGCGGGTCAATCTTGCCTTCAATGGCTAATTGATTAAGATTTTTTGCGTATTTTTCAAGCTGACTTTGAGAATCTTTTGCCTTTTCCCTAGAGACATGCTCATCAAAATCTACCACAATACGCATTACATCTTCTATTTGAATGCCTTGTGCTTTTAATAATCTCGCACAATAGCAATCCTCTTCTTGCATAAGAGCCACAAAAAAATCACCAATTCCAACACTAGCCTTTTGTGCGTTTTTTGCATGTGAAATCATGTGATCAAATACACGCATAAAGGCTGGTGTTTGGTGTGGTGCTTCTAATTCTTTTAGGGCTCTTCCCTTTGGTATATGCTTTTCTAAATACGCATTAAGAGAATCCATTAAAATCTTTGTATTTGCCCCAGTTGCCTCAACGAGTTCTCTACCTAAAGGATTATCAAGCATGACATAAAAAGCATGCTCAATCGTTAAGACATCGTGTCGCATATCTTCTACAAAATGAAGTGTTTTTTGAAAAATGTTTGATAAAGTCGAATTTAGCTCACCCATTTTAACCCCTACATAACATCACGCAAAACAAGTCGCAATGGCATACCGCTATCTCGTATAAAATTTGTCGCCATGCTAAACTTTAGCTCCGCAATATCATAGGGATATACGCCACAACTTCCCTCGCCTGTGTTATGCACAAACTGCGTAATAGTCTGTGCATCAAGCATACTTTTATTAAACACACGCATAAGCAAGGTAATAACAAAATCAACGCTTGTATAATCATCATTAAGCAGGATAATCTCTTGCATTCTAGGCTGGGCTATCTCTACCTCATGCAATGTTTCAAAATTAGCAGAATCTGAATATTCATATTTATTATCTGGCATTATAAACTCCACTTGTTGATTCAACGAAGCTTTATTTTATCAAAAATTCACTTAGTTTTTGCAATTATTTTTATATTTTAAATGATTATATTGAGCGTAAATTGCGATATTAAATGCAAGTTATATAACATTATAAAACATAAATTTATGTTTTTTTGAATTTTTAGGATAAAATGTTAGAAATGTAAAGAATATAAAACATGAAACATACGCACATTAAAAGGAAAAGCGATGAAAGCACAAGGATTTATCCATAAATATGGCGATAATGTAGATACTGATGTGATTATTCCTGCAAGGTATCTCAACACCGCAGACCATAGGGAGCTTGCAAGTCATTGTATGGAAGATATTGATAAGGATTTTGTGAAAAAGGTAAAGAATGGCGATATTATGGTTGGTGGGTGGAACTTTGGCTGCGGGAGTAGCAGGGAACACGCACCTATTGCGATTAAGGCAAGTGGGATAAGCTGCATTATCGCAAAAAGCTTTGCTAGAATCTTTTATCGCAATGCCATTAATATCGGCTTAGCGATTATTGAATCTGAAGAGATAGCAGACTTCCTGCAAGATGGCGATAAGGTAAGCATTGACTTTGATAAAGGTGAGATTATAGAATCTAAAAGCCAAAAAAGCTTTAGCACAACGCCCTTTCCGCCTTTTATACAAGAGATTATCAATGCAAATGGGTATTTGAACTGGATAGCGAAAAATAAGAGGTAGGTTGTGTATTTATTTTTACTAAGCATAAAAACCTCACGACTCACAAAACGAAGCGTCTTTAGAAAATTTCTTAGAAAAATTTTGAAAAGAGATTGGGTATTTGATGCTTTTAATTTGTTTCCATCATTTGTGAAACATGTTAAAACAAGCATCAAGAATAAACATCACATGATTTTATTTGAGATTCATGTGGTATAGACAGCGTTTTCTCTTGGTGCTTTTATGAAATCTTAACTCTATTTCTTAATATTTGTTTTCAAAGTCCCAATACCTTGTATTTCACATACGACTTCATCGCCTGCTTTTAAAAACTTAGGTGGTGTAAATCCCATGCCAACGCCACTTGGAGTCCCCATAGATATGATACTACCCGCCTTTAGTGTAAAATATGAGGATAATTCAGCAATGACATGTGGTACATCAAAAATTAGCTTAGAAGTATTGCTATTTTGCCGCAACTCACCATTCACATAACTTTTAATATCAAGGTTTGTAATATCCAAATCATCACGCAAAACAATACATGGACCCATAGGAAATGCACCCTCTAAACTTTTACCCGCATACCACTGCTTATGCTTTTGTTGCAAATCCCTTGCGGAAATATCATTGCCTATCGTGTATCCAAATACAAAATCGAGTGCATTTTCTCTTGTTGCATGGCGACAATCCTTGCCGATGATTACCACAAGTTCTACTTCATAATCTAGCTGACTTGTATTATTTGTGATGAAAAAATCACCATTTGGTGCGTTGCATTCATTAATGCGTTTGCTAAAATAGACTGCCTCTTCGCGTTTGCCATCGAATGCTTCATTCTTAAAACGCATAGATTCTACTGCGTGTTCCATGTAATTAATGCCAAGACAGATAACATCTTGCATTGGCGTTTTAATAGGTGCGAGTAGCGTTATATCGCTAAGTGGTATGAGTGGATTTGGCTTATTTAGATATTGCTTGAAGCTGTCATAATGCACGATAAAATCGTTCATATTATTGCTTATATCAAGTGGCATAACCATTGTATCATTCTCACATAAGATTCCCAAAAATTCAATGCCTTTATCTAAGAATCTTACAAGCTTACCATGTAATTCCATTCTTTATCCTTTTATGATCATTGCATACTTTTAATGATAGCATATAAGTGAGTAGTATTATTGTATAGTCAAGTCTTTTTGGAATTTCTTGTGTGCGAATGCAGACACAATATATTCAAATATTTGTTATTAATTATTTACAAGAAAACTGCTAAATCATGAAAAAAATGGAGAGAGGATAGCTAGAATCATAAAGTATCGCAGTTATAATGATTTTATTAAGATCTAACAAAAAATGGCCGGGAGAGAGGGATTCGAACCCCCGGAGGTGTGACCCTCAACGGTTTTCAAGACCGCCGCTTTCGACCACTCAGCCATCTCCCGCATATTCTAAAACCTAGCAAACACTTTTTATGGAGGCGACACTCGGATTCGAACCGAGGAATCAAAGCTTTGCAGGCTCATGCCTTACCACTTGGCTATGTCGCCGATTATCTCATACATACAAAAGTGGTGCCCAAGACCGGACTTGAACCGGTACGGACTAGGTCCGAGGGATTTTAAGTCCCTTGTGTCTACCATTTCCACCACCTGGGCAAACAAGTCTATGATGATAAAAACCATCATAGACTCTTTAGTCATATTTTCAAATAATAATGGGGTATATTAGTTACCCTTTACGATAGTGGTGTATTGACCATACAGACCAAGATAATTTTTAGCCTCTTGATCTATAAGCTTGATATCAGTGATACCACCAGCTTTAGCGGCAGCCTCTACCGAACAATCACCCAAAGCCACAAGACTTAAAATGCTTGTGCATGTAGCTGTGCGCCCTCTTTAGAATACTTAGCACTATCACCACCAACACCTTGTTTTACGCCTGTATATAAAGAACCCATAGGATATGGTGCAGCACAACCACTAATCAACAACGAACCAGCTAATAAAGAAGCAACTAACAACCCTTTTTTCATCATCTTATCCTTACAAAAAAATCAACAAAAATGGAGCGGGAAACGGGGATCGAACCCGCGGCCCCAACCTTGGCAAGGTTGTGCTCTACCACTGAGCTATTCCCGCAAAACAAATGAGAGTGAAGAATTATAACATAAAAAACGATATTTTACAAAAAAATGTAAAATGGTGCGGAAGAGAGGAATCGAACCTCCATGCCTTGCGGCGCTAGATCCTAAGTCTAGTGCGTCTGCCAATTTCGCCACTTCCGCATAAAAACAAAGTGAGATTATACCGCAATAAACTTAAAATAAAATAAAATTTCTAGTAATTATTTGATTTTAATGCGGAATAAGATTAACACTTCTTTTTGTGTGAGTATAAATTTTTTAAATATATCATGCGTAGAAAACACGAATTTATGTTTGACTCTGAAAATAATATGAAAGATTAAGCATAAAGTCATATTGGGCTGATAAGCTGTGTCGGTCTTACATAAAAGACTATTGAGACGACTTTGCGTTACAAATCATCTCTCTTTTCATAGGACTTATGCTATAATCCAAACATTGTTTCAAAAATAGTGGTAAGAAAAACATGGTAAATAGAATATATTGTGCGACACAAGATGGACTAAATTCTAAAATCATTGAAGTTGAGGCGACTTTTACGCGTGGATTACCTACCTTTAATATCACAGGGCTTGCTTCAAGCTCTATTAAGGAATCTCAACACCGCGTTACAAGCGCACTTGCTAATCTCTCCATAGATTTTCCACCGCTAAAGCTAACCATCAATCTCTCACCTTCAGATTTACCAAAAAATGGCAGCCATTTTGACTTACCCATCGCACTTTTGATAGCTGCGAGTAAAGAGAGTATTGTGCTTGATTCATGGTTTGCCTTTGGTGAGTTAGGGCTATCTGGTGTGATAAAAAATGTGCCTTTAATCTATCCTATGCTACTTGATATTTCCCTGCAAAAGCCAAACGCAAAGGTGATTCTACCAAGTGAGGCAAGGGTGCTTTATAGCAAGATTCCAAATCTATCTATGTATTTTGCTAGTGATATATTAGAGGCACTTGAGATTCTAAGGGGGAATATAGCACAAGCAGACACAAGTAGTGATTTTGAGTTTAAATCCTTTAAGATTAATGATATGCCATTTTATTATAACACTTCTTTTGAGCTAGATTTTGCTGATGTGAAAAGTCAGGAAAGAGCGGTCAAAGCGGCATTGATTGCTGCGTGTGGATTCCATAATATCTTGTTTGAGGGGAGTCCGGGCTGTGGTAAAAGCATGATCGCAAAGCGTATGCAATACATTCTTCCACCACTTAGTCTAAAAGAGATGATAGAGAGTGTAAAACTACAAGCATATAATGAGCAAACACTATGTTATAAGCCTATAAGGAATTTTCGATCGCCCCATCAAAGCGCATCAAAAGCTAGTATTCTAGGCAGTGCAACACATCTTAAAGTAAATCCGGGCGAGATCGCCCTAGCACATAATGGCATTATATTTTTTGATGAATTGCCCTATTTCAAAAGGGATATTTTAGAATCTTTGCGAGAGCCACTTGAGAATAATCAGTTGGCTATCTCAAGGGTGCATTCAAAGGTGATATATGATACTTCATTTCTCTTTATCGGTGCGATGAACCCCTGCCCGTGTGGGAATCTACTCTCACCCACAAAAGAGTGTCGATGCAAGGATTCTGAAATTAGAAGTTATCGAAATAATCTAAGTGAGCCATTTTTAGACAGAATAGACCTTTATATACAAATGCAAGAGCATATAGATACACCAAAACAAACTGGCGTTATAGAATCTAAAGATATGCAAAAAATTGTCTTTAGCGTATTTAAACGCCAAGTTGAGCGAGGGCAAATGGATACAAAAGGAAATATTATCTTTAATGGTAAGCTATCGCCTTTGCAAGTGGAGCAATACTGCCCGCTTAGCCTAGAGTGCAAGAATCTTTTAGACCAAGCAAAAGCAAGGTTTAATCTAAGCTATCGAGGCGAACAAAAAATAAGAAAAGTCGCTAGAACCCTTGCTGATATGCAAGATTCTAATAACATACAAAAAGAGCATATTTTAGAAGCCCTAAGCTATCGTAAGGTGTGAGTGATTCTAGTGATATGTGATATTTGCCTATTATCCTTAGCTTTGTGTTACACTAACCCTTTTGTATAAATTTTTTGAAATGTCAGCTAAGGGTAAAACATGAAAGATGTAAATATACAGGATTTTAGCGGATCTGTTGCGATATTGCAACTCGGTGATTTACAGAATAAAGAGCGGATAGCAACATATATAAAAAGCATACCAAAACACAGCATTGTGCTTATTGGAGAATATGTTGTCGATAACTTTTTTTCACAAGATTGGGGAATGAAGCCAGAATCTTGCCTTAAAGATAAAAATAAACTTGATATATTTATACAATTTTCAAAAGAATATGGGCATACATTCATCGTGCCTTTTATACAGCATAAAAACAAGGGCTATTATAAGCAAATGGCAATAATCACGCAAGATGGCTTTGCCACCTACACACAACAGCGACTGATACAATATCCACATTGGAATGAAGCAAACTTTTTTTCTAATGATACAAAAAAGCTGCCAAAGTTACCCATGACTTTCATGGCAAATGGTATAAAGTTTGGTGTTTTATTTGGCTTTGAGGCGCATTTTGATGAGTTTTGGATGGAGTTTAAGAAAGATTCTGTTGATGTTGTGTTGGTCGCAAGTGCAAGCACCTTTACTTCACAAAAGCGTTGGCAGAATCTACTCACAACACATGCTTTTACAAATTCCTGCTATGTGTTTAGGGCAAATCGCATAGGCACACATCATGCAAGCGATGGGCAAACATGGGATTTTTACGGACATAGCTTTGTGAGTTTAGGGCAAGATATTATGGATTCTCTATTAAATGAAGAAGGTATGCTTTGTGTAGAGATTGACAAAGCTGCCTTAGAAGCACTTAAAAAAGAATGGGGTTTTAGAAGTTAATCCATTGTGATAGTTTGGGTTTAACAAAATATTTTTATATTGTTGTAGATTATACTTTTAGCTTAAAATTGTTGTGGTTAGAAAAACTTGAAAAGGAGGCAAGCAATAGACGGCATGATGAGGGAAGTTGATAATCCTTTATTTACATTGTAACAAGTTAGAGATAGCTTGTTATGGGTTCTTAAAAAGGATTAAAAATGTGAAGCGGAAAAAACGAAAGAAGCTTAAGAAAAATCTTAAGCTATTGGTTTTGTGTTTTGAAGTTGTATCTCTAATAACTACTATACTAACAGGCTTAAAAGTATTATTAGGATACTAAAGAAAAAGCCCCTTAGGAGAGGGGCAATGCAATTTTATCATAAAAAGGGATAATATGGAACATAGTGTCGTAATACTTATATTTGTTTTTATGGTGGTGCAAAATGTTTTATATTTTTTTAATAAATATGAAATTAAAAAGTTAGGTAACGAGATTAAAGAACTCAAAGACAAGCTAGAGAAAGGAAAAAACAATGAGTAATAACATGATACAACAACGCAAAAACGAAGTTATGGTTTTGCTTGAGAATAAAGAGATACAGGAGCGTTTATGTGCTTTATGTGGCAATGAAGCAAGTAAGGATAAATTTAAAGCAAGTTTATTAAATATTGCATTAGATTCTAATTTATCTGCTTGTAGTATGCAAAGCATAGTAAAAGCGAGTTTAGATATAGCAGGATTGAAGCTAAATCTAAATAAGAATTTAGGTAAAGCTTATATTGTGCCACGCAGTGTAAGGCAAGGCAATGGTTATGTAACAGAAGCTAGAATTGATATTGGTTATAAAGGCTGGTTAGAGTTAGCAAAGCGTAGCAAGTTGAGCGTAAAGGCACATAGCGTATTTGATTGCGATGAGTTTAGCTATAATGTAGTAGGTGTTGATGAGAATATGACATTAATCCCTAAATATGCTTAGATGAAACATGATTTTCTAAGCCGTATTAGCGTATTAAAACCTTGACAACAAATTTAGCAGTTTTAACCACACTCCAAGCAAAGAGTATAGAAAACGCTTGTATAACGCCAAGAAATTACCTTTACACCAACAAGCAGAATATGCAAACATGCTAGCTTTATTCATGTTTATTCATTTGTAATTCATAACACGAAACACCATCGCCAAGATTACAGCCCTTCTTATAAAACTCATGCGCCTTAACTATGTCATCTTCGCTCCCTTTCTCTGCATACATACTACCAGCAAAGTAGCAACTTGTCGCTTCACTCTTACTGCAATCTTGCAAAAGAATGCTTAAAGCCTTTTCTTCAATCTCTTTTGCTTTTTCTATATCTTCATCAATGACAAAATCCCTTGCTAAACGATAACAGCCCCAGCCATCGCCAAGATTACACGCACGATTATAAAGCTCTTGCTCACTCTCCACTATATCCGCCTTATTATTCGATACCATAATGCCAAGATAAGTACAAGATTCCCCATTATATTTATTTGCTGATGGGCTAAAACAAGACTTTTGTAGCACTGCTTGTGCGTGTGAAATATCGGCCTCTTCCAGCGTCTCATAGGCATAATACCAGCATGCACGACCATATTCAAGATTACAAGCTTCCCGCAATAACTCCAATCCAAGATCTTCATTATGTTCTATCACACTTGCATACGAGCTTTGCGATACAAGTTTTGCTGCCTTATCACGCTTTTCATCATGTAAGGTTTGCACTCTATTTTGCGATAATAATGTATTTACCCTAGCTTGTAAAGCCATGTCATCTTGTGTTAAAATCGCACTAGAAAGTAGCAATGTCTTTAATGTAAATAGCATGTTTTCCCCTTTCACCATCGTAGAATATAAGAATGCAATTATAGCTTAAATTCTATCGCAATTATTAAAAATACAACCTTAACACACATGTTATAGAAAATAGGTTGAATTCTGCTATAATTTTTTTATTTAAAGGATAAAGGGGGCTATAATGGCACAGACAAATACACTTCTAAGTGATTTACAATCAGCAATCAAAGGCAATACAATAAATCGTGATATGGTTGATAGATTCGCAGAACAAGAAAAGAATGAAAGCATACAAATAAGTCAAATGGTGCGTGGAAATCTAGCGAATTTTGAAGCAACAGATAAGCCTGTCTATAACGCACTTAGTGCGTTGAAAAATGCGGTAAATGAGATTAATCCAAGTAATTTCAAACTTTCATTTTTTGATAAATTATTTGGTAAAAATAATTTTATGCAAAAATATTTTGATAAATTTCAAGAGAATCAAGCCCTGCTTGATGAGCTGATAAAAAAACTTGAAGAAGGTAAGCAAATCCTTTTAAGAGATAATGTTGCCCTAGAGATTGAAGCAACAAAAAACGCAGAACTTGCAGAAAAAATAAAAGCACAACTACAACTCGCCCTAGAAGCTAATAACTATATAGAATCTTTACTGGCTGAAGGGGCAAATAATCAAAACATAGCTACACAAAACACACAACTACTCGCACAGAATCTAATTCCACAAAATACAGAATCTAGCACAGCCATCACGCAGACAAGCACACAAGATTCTATGCAGGATATTTATGCGGTGGTTACCTCACAAGAGATTAGCCCAGAAAAACGCCTAGAAATACAAAATCAAATCCTTTTTCCATTGAAGCAAAAAATCACAGACTTTCAGCAACAAATCCTAGTCCATACGCAAGGTGAAATCGCCATTAAAACACTTATTAATAATAATAAAGAGCTTGCAAATAGCGTAGATAGGACAAAAAGCGTAACGCTTAATGCCCTAAATGTCGCAATTATTACCGCACAAGGGCTAGACCAGCAGCAAAGAGTGCTAAAAGCAGTCAATGATATTAACGCAACAACAAGTGATTTACTCGCACAAAATGCCGCAAATCTCAAACAACAAGGCGTAGCTATACAGCAGGGTGCTGCAAATGCAATGCTTGATATGGAAAAACTCAAAAAAGCATTTGATGATGTGCTAAGTGCAATGGAGGATACACAAAACTTTAGAATCAACGCCTTGCCAAAAATGCAAGAAAACATTCAACTCTACAATCAATACATTGATGAAATGAGCGAAAAAAAGAAAAAGGTGATGGGGTAGTTTAGCTCTATATTAATCGTGCGAAAATAGGCGTTTGGAAATCCGATTTTGCTATGTTTTGGTTACATAAGTGTGAGTGTGGAATATAAAAGTTATATACTTTATATGTAGTTTTTACCGAATCAAGACTAGGATTAAAGCTATTTGTATTTAAGTCCTATAATATCTCATGTCGCCTTTCCGGTAGAGTTTCCATTCTATTTTAGTCGGGCTAACAATAAATATGCTATAATTAATCTCATTATTATTCTAAGGATATGCTATGACAAGATACATGCGGATATTTGATTCTTTTTATTTATTATTGCTTGGTGTTGGAGTTGGCGGTATTATTGCCTGTGGGGCGTTTGCTGCACCGATTATTTTTAATATCAATAAGTTTATCCCTACATTTTCAGAGATGGATAGTGGGCTTGTTATGGGGAAAATATTTGTGCGTTTGAATGCGTATTTGATGTTTTTAGCGATTATTATGGCGTTATATGAGGGCTTTAGTTTCTTTGCTAAGATTCTAAAACTTGATATTTTGTATTCAAATTTTTGGCTTATTTTGGGTGTGTTTAATATTGTGCTTATCGCATTGTTTGTGTATTATTATACGCCTTTTATTTTAGACACACAGAATCTTTTGAGTGAAAATTTTGCGAGTATGCACGAACAAAGCGTATGGGTTTTTAAAGCTTTAATGTTTGGCTTAAGCGTATTGCTTATATGGAGGGCTTATCTTCTACACTATGTTCCACAAAGCCCTAAAAAGTAGTTTTAATGTTGTAGCTTATTAATTATTTTATTCTACAATATGTGAATTTAAATTTAAGGAGAAGTCATGTTTCATGAATACAGAGAAGAGATCACATATCTCAAACAGCACAACGCACATTTTGAAAAGATTTTTAATGAGCATAATGACTTAGACCAAAAGATACAAAATGCGGAAAATGGTATAGAACATCTAAGCAATCAAGAAGTCGAAGTGCTAAAAAAGCAAAAATTGCATTTGAAAGACCAAGCTTATGCAATGATACTTGAGCATAGAAAAGCCCATCCAAAAGCCTAGCATACGCAACACACAACCATAAGATAGCAAAATCTGCTATCGCCCCGATTTACTCCAAACTCTCATGCAATTTTGAAGCTTTTATATAATATCAGTTTTCACACAACACTAAGGAAAGACATGAACTTTATCATTTTATTTAGTCCCAGTGAAGATAAGATTCTAGAAAAAGATAAGATTCTAAACAATGATGATTTTCTCAAAGAAGTATCTATGCCAGAGATAATGCCACCCGCTTTTTTAGAATCTTTATGGGAAAATGAGATATTAAATACTCATAGAACAAATATTATGCAATGCTACTATGAAAACTTATGTAAGATTTTAGAACATAGAGATAAGGCTTTGCTAGAATCTATGTATGGTGCAAAAGGATTTAATGATAAAAATATTTTTGATTTATATGCTGCCTTGCATTCTAAAAAACTATTAAAGGCGATAGAGCTTTATAGTGGCGTAGCATTTCAAGGATTATCTTTTAGCACATTAACACAGAATGAAAAAGATTTTATCTTAGAAAATGTGCTTATTTTTAGCAATCTATTTGGTGTGATAAGGGCTAGTGATTTGATCCCCTATTATAAACTAAAGCAAGGCACAAAGACAAAGTCTCTCACATTAAAAGACATTTATACCCCATTTATCCTACATTTAGAAAAAGCAATGCAAACAAAAGAATATGTGATTGATTTGCGTGCTGGAATCTATACGAAACTTTTTAAGCCAAAGTTACCCCATTTCTTTTTTGAGTTTCAAAAAAATGGAAAAACCATAAGTCATTATGCAAAGCTATATCGCGGAAAAATATTGCACTCAATCGCACAAGCTGTGCGCAATCAATCTGCATTAGAATCTTTTGAAAAGTACTTTGAATATCTTTGCTCTCTACATAACACAGACTTTAGATTCCATAGTTATACGCAAAAGGCTAATTGTTTTACTCTGTGTTATGAGATTCTATCTTAAAGAGAGATTATATAGTCTTACTAAACTGCTTTGTGATATTTTTCACAAGATAAGTATCAAAAACCATTGCAATATTTCTAATCAGCATTTTTCCCGTTGCACTCACTTGAATGCTATTAGAATCTATTGTAAGCAACCCAAGCTCACACATAGGTTTTAAAGATTCAAATTCACTTGAAAAATGCGTGATACAATCGATACCAAAACTCTCATTAATCGCTTTAAAATCAAGCTTTGCATTATTCATTAAACTCATAATCACTTCTTTACGCAATATATCTTCAGGGCTTAAAAGAATGCCTTGTGCGACAGGCAAAGTGTTGTTATCAAGGCTATTTTCATAACTCATCATGTCTTTGTAATTTTGCGTATAGTAATCCACCCCTTCGCCAATAGAAGTCAGCCCAATCCCAATAGTCTGTGAAAAGCCCTTTGTTGTGTAACCTTGAAAATTCCTACGCAATTCCCCCTTATTTTTTGCGATAGATAGGCTATCACTCTTTTTTGCAAAGTGATCCATACCTATCATTTCATAGTCATTAGCATGTAAAAATTCAATGGTATTTTGCAGAATCTTTAGCTTCTCTTCTGGGCTTGGCAGAGTTGTCTCATCGATTTTACGCATAGTTTTTTTCACCCATGGGACATGTGCGTAGTTAAATATTGCAAGTCTTTCTGGGCTAAGTTTTATAACAGATTCTAAAGTATTTGCAAAGCTTTTTTCACTTTGATAGGGCAAACCATAGATAAGGTCAAAGTTAATAGAATCTATACCATATTTTCTAGCCAACGCCACGCTACTTTCTACAAGGCTAAAGGGCTGGATTCTATTAATATGCTGCTGCACTTTGTCATCAAAGTCTTGCACACCAAAGCTTATGCGATTAAAGCCACAATCCTTTAGCACACGCATTTGGTCTTCACTAAAATGGCGAGGGTCTATCTCACAGCTTATTTCACAAGATTCACTAAAATTTGGGAAAGTATGTCTTATCATTTGCGTAATAGTTTGTAACTGCTTTGCATCAAAAAATGTCGGCGTGCCACCACCAAAATGAAATTGTGCCACCTTTCTCTTTGTATCCATAGAATCTTTAAGCAAAGCTAGCTCTTTTTCTAAGTATTTTATATAACGCTCTTTTTTATCCTCTTTGCTCGTATATATCACATTACAACCACAAAAATAACACGCGCTTTTACAAAATGGCAAATGCGTATAAAGTGATAAATCCTTGTCTCTATATTTAGAATCTGCTCGATTAAAAGATTCTAAAAGAGTGGTTGCATTAAAGTCTTTATGAAACTCATTTGCAGTAGGATAGCTTGTATATCTTGGTCCGGGCTTTGAGTGCTTTGCTAATGCTGAAAAATCAATAGATTCATACATATTTTTCCTTTATTTCCTTTGAATACTTTTTGGGTATTTAAGACTTGTAATTATATCCAAAGCAAAAAGGAATGTGTTAATACACAAAAGAAACAGAAGAAAGCGTTAGGGTTTATGTTTAGATTCTATGTAGTTATTATGTCTTATAAAAATTGCAATATTTACAAGCAAACTCTCACATTGGCTATTCCAAACACATGCTATAATCTGCCTGTTTTATCTTATGAAAATCTTTGCTTGAGACTAGTTTGCCATTACCACATACTGCTTGTATTATCTCATCATTTTTGTATAGAATCTCAATGTTAAGTTTTTCATTCTCATCATAAGATTTTGTAACGCCGTTTAGTTTTCCGTCTTTAAAAGTTTGTTCTATTATCATCTTTGCGTTTTCATCATAGGTTATTGTAAGCCCATGTAGTTTATCATTAGAAAATGTTGCACTCTCTTGTAAGATTCCATTTTTATAGTAACTTCTTCTCACACCTTCTGCCTTATCATTCTTATATATAGTTGTTTCTTGTATCTCTCCATTTTCATAATAGAGAGTTTCAATACCTTCTTTATTATTATTTTTATATCTTGTTTCACTAGCAATATTACCATTTTCATAATAGCATGTCACTACACCATCAAGCATATCATGATGATAAGTAGCCTTGCATTCGATATTCCCATTTTCATGATAAAATATTGCTTCACCATGTATTTTGCCATTGCGATAGGGTATCATATCTGCCAACTTCCCATTTTTATAATATGCTTTAAAAATGCCATTTATTTCATTGTTTTTAAATGGCAACTCTTCCTCAATCACACCATTTTCATAAAATTTTCGCTCAACACAGCCTATTTGCTTGTCGTTATAGCTTTGACATTCTTTTAAGCTGTGGTATTCTTGTTGGTATTCGTTTAAGTTTTGATATTCCCATGCGCTTGGGCTTTGTAAAAACAAAAGTATATAAAAAGCCTTTAGAATTATGTGTTGCATTGTAAATTCCTTTATATTAAACGGATTAAACTATAATGAAAGATTCTAAAATTCATCTTTACACCACACACTTATAAAATTGTGGATTTAAGTTTTTGTTATTTTAAGCTATGGTTGAAAAATCTCCTTTAGATTCTATATTAGATATTTAGCTATGCCTAATGACAATCTATCAAATCTAAACAGATTCTAAAATATTTCCTAAGATTCAAATATGTTTTTTGCTCATTCTACTTTTTTGTAATAATATATCCATCTCCAAAGAGACCGGGCTGCATAGAATCTGGCACAATAGCTTCAGCACTCACTTTTCTTGTATTCACATCAACAGCTGGGTATATCTTATAAATCTTTGCTTCTCTCTCCACGCCTTTGCCATCGATTCTATAGCGATAAATATCACCGACTTTTACATCTGGTAAATATTTAGAATCAAACTGGATAATCATCTTTTTTTCATTGCTAATCAGGCGAAAAAGCTTCGTTTGATTTGCCCCCACACCATCGCCTAGCTCGATATTACGACTAGCGATCACCCCATCAAATGGTGCGATAAGTGTTGTCCGCCGTAAAAGCTCACTTTGATATTTAAGGCTATATTGCAGGTTGTTATAGGTGCTTTCAAGATTCTTGTAGTTTGAGTAGTTTTGATCTAGCGTATTTTTATCGATAGCATTTCCACTCTTTTTGAATCTTTCATATTGTTTTTTTGCAAAAATGTATTGTGCCTTTGCGCCCTCTAGCTGTGCTTTTTGCATATTGACATTTTGTATTTTATCTTCATTTGAGAGTGAGAGAAGTGCATCATCTTTTTTGACTTCTGTCCCCACATCGACATAAATATTTGACACAATGCCACTTGTATCCATCATGAGATTAGAATCTCTTACTGCTGCCACATTAAACACCCCATAAACCTCTGCTCCAAGCATGATCTGCATGCTTACAAAAAATGTGATAAATAACCGCATACTATTCCTTATGTATAGAATCTACTTTCATTCTATTTATGTCTTTGAAAGTGTTATTATATACAAAAATTTGCGATAGATTTTAAATTTTAGAATGTAAAAGTTATGCTAAAGTGTAGTTCGAATAGGGTTTGTTTGATAGCTTTGCGTATATATTCAAGCTGTGCTGTCTCTTTATACGAGTTATTGTATTGCATAGATTCTATTTTTTAGTTTTCTTCTTTATGTGATAAGTTTGGATTATTTTTTGCTTGTATGAGTGAGATTTTATAAACAAGGATATGTGATGAGACTACTTTTTATTATTGGTTGTATTGCAAGTGTTATAGCACTCTCTGGTTGTGCTGCAAAAAAGCAAAAGCCTTCTGGCGTGTTTGTCAGCACAAAATGCGATATGGTATGTAGCAACACAGAATGTAATCAAGTTTGCACGCAAGTTGAAGGCACTTTGAAATAGAGAATATTTAAGTTCTGTGTTAGAAACATACTTTTTTGTGAGTAAGGGTTTTAGATTCTACGCCTTTATAGGTGGCATGGGGCTTCCTGTGTATTTTGGCAGGATTTTAGGATAAAATCCTTAAATTTAAATGAGTTTAGAAAATAGGCTAGGAATTGTATATATAAGCTTACACAATCTAAAGTGGGTGCATATTTAGAATCTTAGATTTTTCCATTTTGTATTAATATATCTCGGCATTCATTTACTGCTGATACAAATTCATTGCCATTGTGTATATTGCTGATGAAAATTCTGCTAGATTCTGTGTATTTATTATTTATTGAAATCTTGTAAGCATGGAATATATAAGCAAAAAATCCTTGATAAAATGAAGCACCGCCAAAATCACTCCAAGTAATACCACGAATGCCCTTAGTCCATGGTAAAAAGCCACTATAATACCACACACCCCTTGTGTCAAAATAGACATACTGCACACGATATGATATAAAACATAAAGCAACGATAATAATTTGAACAACTAGCACACCAATAACAGCAACCATGTTTTTCTGCAATATAGACGATAAAATGAGAAACAAAAAGGCATGTATAAGACCAACTTTTACATATGCAATAAAAGATATGCCATACTTTTTAGAGACAAAATTATCTAAATCAAATGCTTGATTTGAGTTTAGCGTTTCCGTATTTTCCATGCTTTAATCCTTGTGTTAAAATATTAAAGCAGCGATTTTACAAAAAAAAAAAACAAGTCAAGCGATTTTAGTCGTTATCTTCTGGTTTCAATATATTTGTATTTAAATTTGTTGTTTGCGGGATTTTTGTATCAATAAGCCATACATAACTCAAGCGATTGCTAAATCTATGTGGTTTTAACTCGGCGTGTAAGTAGCCATTTTCTGGTTTAATACTGCCGATTGTGCCAACTTGCACATCTTCAAAAAAGATTCCATCTAGCCCACTTGTTACCACACTATCCCCACTTTTAATGCTCTGCCATGCAGGGATATAATCAATGACAATCTCGCCATTCTCCATTGTGCGTAAGGTCCCGGGGACTCGATTTTCCCCAATATATACGCTATAACTGCAATCTTCATCGCCATTTAAGATTCCAAGCATGTGATTATCCACCATTTTAGCAATGCCGATTGCATAGCCATCTTTTACAAGTCCAAATATCTTTGGCTCATCGCTTACATGTGTATAATCCATCCAAATCTTTGTATATGTCCCAAGTGTCTTGTAGGATAGCACTTTTACTAAATGCACATCAGGGTCTAGATAATGTCTCTCACTCTCAAGGGCGTAATAGAGATTATCAAACTCTGCTTGCAAGGCTTTGTATTTTATAGAATCTGTTTCTAATTGTGTGATTTTTGCTCGCATATCTTTTATTTGTGCGGCTTGATTCATATAATCATTAATAAAGAGTGTTATGCCCTCTTTTTTATCATTGTAGTATTTTTTGATTTGTAGTGAAATGTTAAGGGTGTATTGCTGTAAAAATGGCACATATCCAAATGCTATGGCTATAATAAGGCATAGTGTAGCAATAATAACATAGAATCTTCTCACACTACATGCCTATTTTAGAATCTAACTTCTTGCTGCAATCTTTTCAAGCATATCTAAATTTCCCATTGCCTCACCCGTGCCTTTTGCCACAGCGAGTAAAGGCTCATCACCGACATATACAGGAAGCTTTACGATATCTGAAAAATATTTATCAAGATTGCGTATTAAAGCACCACCACCAGTTAGCACAATGCCATTTTCTACAATATCCCCTGCTAAATCTGGTGGGACTTCCTCTAGCACGCCCCTTAGGGCATTTCCCATTTCTTTAATAGGGTCTTTGATCGCTTCTCTTATATCTTCACTTGTTAATTCAATAGAGTTTAAAAGCCCGCTTACTTGATCTCTACCCTTTACTAATTTTACTAGTGGTGTATCAAGTGGTGCGGCACAACCAATCTCTATCTTAATCTCTTCTGCGGTTCTATCACCAATAAGCAGGTTAAACTTTTTACGGACATATTCCATAATCGCTGTATCGAGTTTATCGCCGGCGATTCTAATCGATTTTGAGATAACAATCCCACCAAGTGAAAGCACACCAATTTCAGTCGTCCCACCGCCAATATCAACCACAAGGCTGCCTTGTGGCTCTTGTATAGGTAATCCCGCACCAATGGCTGCTGCAAGTGGCTCTTCTATAAGAAATACTTCTCTAGCCCCAGCACTCATAGCAGATTCTTTAACCGCTTTTCTCTCAACAGAGGTAAGCCCATAAGGCACACATACCATAATTCTAGGTCTAACAAATGACTTTCTTTTATGCGCCCTTTCTATGAAGTATCGTATCATCTTTTCAGTAATCTCAAAATCTGCGATAACACCATCACGCAAAGGTCGTATAGCACGGATATTATCAGGCGTCTTTCCTATCATTTCCTTTGCTTCTTTACCAACTGCTAGAATCTCTCCATCGCGATATTTATCAACTTTCACTGCTACGATGGAAGGCTCATTGATTAGAATCTCATGTCCTTTTATCATCACAATCGTATTTGCAGTCCCCAAATCAATCGCAATATCATGTGAAAACCAACCGACTAATTTATTTAAAAACACTTTGTAATCTCCTTATTAATGACTATATAGCTTTTGTCTTTTTCTTTTTGATTAAAATAGGCTGTTCAAGCTTATCTACGCATTTGCGTGTAATGATGACTTCATACCCGCTAAGATTAGGTAAATCAAACATAATATCAAGGCTAAAGTCTTCAACAATAGCACGCAAACCTCTAGCACCCGTCTTTCTCTCCATAGCAAGCTCTGCGATACGCTCTATCGCCTCATCTTCAAATACAAGCTTTGCCCCATCAAGCTCAAATAGCTTTTGATACTGCTTTATAATCGCATTTTTTGGCTGTGTTAAGATTGAAATCATAGCTTCCTTACTTATAGAATCTAGCGTTGCAATGACATGTAGTCGCCCTATAAGTTCTGGTATTAAACCAAAACTCACTAAATCATCAGTTTCAATCTTATGCAGGATATTATCTTCGTCCGCTTGTTGTTTAGGATTAGAATCAAAACCTAAGACATTATTGCCTAGCTTTCGTTTAATAATATCTTCTACCCCATCAAATGCACCACCGCAAATAAAAAGAATATTGCTTGTATCCATTTTGATAAACTCTTGATTTGGGTGCTTTCTCCCACCTTTTGGAGGGATATTTACAACACTTCCTTCAATAATCTTTAATAAAGCTTGTTGCACTCCCTCGCCTGATACATCACGCGTAATAGATCTATTTTCAGAAAGTCTAGAGATTTTATCAATCTCATCGATGAAAACAATGCCCATTTCAGCGCGTTTTAAATCATAGTCTGCGGCTTGTAAAAGACGCGTTAAGATATTCTCCACATCTTCGCCAACATATCCAGCTTCTGTAAGAGAAGTCGCATCAGAGATTGCGATAGGAATATCAAGGAATCTTGCTAAGGTTTGAGCCATAAGAGTTTTACCGCTACCTGTTGGACCTATGAGTAAAATATTTGACTTTGATAACTCTACATTTTCTTCTAAATCTGTTACATTGACGATATTTTCATCTGTTTTAGCGGCTACTCTTTGTTGGTGCAATAACCTTTTGTAATGATTATAGATTGCTACACTAAAGACCTTTTTAGCTTGTTCCTGCCCCACTACATATTCATCTAAATGTGCTTTTAGCTCTTTTGGTGATGGCACATCATCTAAGCCCCAAGATTCTGAATTTGTAATGCTATTTTCACTACTAAATAGCGTTGTATAGATAAAAACCGCACATGCCTTACATATATAAGCTTTTGTTCCAGTAATTTTTTCATTACTTGATACTATAGGATTTGGTTTAGATTTCTTTTTGCCACAAAAGCTACATGTTTCACTCATTTAACTCACCTCTTTTATAGGGTATGCCTCTCTCAGATGCTAATATAAACTCACAGATTTTAATAATATGCGTATTATTTTCCATACCTTTTGCTACTTCAAGTTCCATAGCGGCTAAATCACGCAAACTTTTATTTCCAGAAAATAAACGCTTATAGAGTGCATCAATCATATCAATTTCATCTCTTTCCATAATCTTTCGCATACGGAATCTATTAAGCCCGATAATACGCGCTCTATTGCCCTCCGCCATACAATAAGGCGGGATATCTTGCGACAGGGCAGAAGCCCCAGCTACCATTGCCCCCTCGCCAATCTTTACAAACTGATGCACAGGTGTCATACCGCCTATATTCACATGGTCTGCGACATGGATATGTCCGCCAAGTGTTGCATTATTTGCCAAAATATTATGACTACCTACAATGCAATCATGGGCTATATGCACATATGCCATGAAAAGATTATCATTGCCTATTTTTGTGATATTGCCACCGCCTTCTGTGCCCGGATTAAACATGCAAGATTCTCGAATCGTATTATTATCTCCAATCTCTAGCACACTCTCTTCGCCCTTATATTTTAAATCTTGCGGTGGTGTGCCAATCACAGCATTAGGAAATATCTTGTTATTTTTACCAATAGTTGTATTTCCCATAATTGTTACATGATTATAAAGATAGCTTTTTTCACCAATGCTTACATTACCCTTAATTACACTATAATCCCCTATTATTGCGTTTGCTCCAATCTTAACATTCCCCTCTATAACCGCTGTCTTTGCGATTACAGCAGTTGGGTGTATAACGACATTATTAGTCATATAAAACCTTTTAAAATCTTAAACTTATTTATTATGTGAATCTGTTACCATAGCCTTTAATTCCGCCTCACTCACAAGAGAATCATCAACATAAGCCCTGCCTTGCAGCTGCCATACATTACTTCTTTGCTTCATCACTTCCATATGATAAGTCAAGCGATCTCCGGGTCGCACAGGCACACGAAATTTCACATTATCAATTGTCATAAAATACACAATCTTATCTTTACTCGCGTCAAAGTCAAGCCCCCAAGTGCTAACAAAAGCTAAGATTCCACCAGCTTGTGCCATTCCCTCAATAATCATAACGCCCGGATATATTGGCTCTTTTGGAAAATGCCCTAAAAATACCTCTTCATTAATTGTTACATTTTTATAGGCTTTAATCTCTTTATGTGGATTAAGAGAAAGCACCCTATCTACAAGCAACATGGGGTAGCGATGCGGTAAAACTTGCATTATTTTGTCGATATTTAGATTCTCATAAGTTTGTAGTTGTTTTTCATTATCCATGTGGCAACCCTAAAAAGTGAAAATTTTTGGCTAATTGTAACACAAAATATTTTTAAATTGATTATTTTTCTGCACTACATAAGCGAAAAACATAGTGTTTATGCAAAATGAAGCTTTGATTTAGATTCTATTTTTTATTATTCTTGGGATACATGATATTCTGGTTTGGGATATTTCATCGTATTGCATGAGAATCCTTAGCTATTTGCTGAAATCGCCATCAGCAAGACTATAAGCAAATAACCACCAAAAATCTGTAAGCAAAATAAAAAACTTGCCTTGTAGATTCTGCCAATGTATTGATATGTTTCTTGTAGAGAAAATACAAAATAATCATAGTTATACCCAAGCTCCACTAGGTTATAAAAAGTTTAAACCAAAAGTAAGAATATTTACTGCAAAAAAGAATCCCAAAAATATTCTAATTGGAATCTTATTAAGTAATAGCAATATATTAGGTAATATAAGAACAAAGGGACCAAACAATACTACAAGCAAACCAAACTGAAATTTAAATATAAAATCTAGTAAAGGCAAACTTAAAAGAAAACCACTAACACATAAGGCATTTATGGCAACTTTTATAATCTTTGCACCGCCAAGAATGGGTATCATATACATACAGCACATAAGAAAAAATATACTCATAACGGCCGTTAAATTTATTGATATAGAAAAAAATATAAAATCCTTTCGTGTATAAGAATCTACAATTTGAATTATGTAAAGAAACAACACAACAAAGAATATCGCATATACTACACTCGCAATACTCATTAAGACAATGTAGATAACCTTATCACTTGGTTTAGTAAGTAGATTATAGTCTTCCATTATCATATCTCATATCCTTTGGAACATAACGATTGTTTTCATATACCTTGACTACAATAGATGCTGCTATCAAATCAAAACAGCAAGGAAATATAAGTATAAATCTCCCCCATGAATACTTCTTTCATACTCTCAAAACAATGATTCTATCCATGATAATTTGGAGCTTCCTTCGTAATCACTACATCATGCACATGGCTTTCTCTTAAACCTGCTGAAGTAATCTCAACAATGCGTGCATTCTCCCACAACGCAGGAATATCTTTTGCACCGAGATAACCCATACATGAACGCAATCCACCAACAAGCTGGTGTAATACACTAGCGATTTTACCACGATAAGGCACTCTGCCTTCAATCCCTTCTGGCACAAGCTTTTCTTGGGCTGTTCCCTCTTGAAAATATCTATCGCTGCTGCCCCTTTGCATTGCTCCAATGCTTCCCATACCACGATAACTTTTATATTGTCGTCCTTGAAATATGACTAAATCACCCGGGCTTTCTTCTGTGCCTGCAAGCAGTGAGCCTATCATAACGCTTGATGCACCAACTGCTAGGGCTTTTGCTACATCGCCACTATACTTAATCCCACCATCTGCAATGATTGGAATCTGATATTCTTTTGCTACTCTAGCACAACCATCAATAGCAGAGACTTGAGGCATACCAACACCCGCTACAATCCTTGTGGTACAAATACTACCCGGTCCTATGCCAACCTTTATTGCATCAGCCCCTGCTAGGATTAAATCCTTAGTCGCTTCACCTGTAACGACATTGCCAACTATCACATCAACATCAAGCTTTGACTTAATCTCTTTTAGCGTATTAATCACATTTTTAGAATGTCCGTGTGCTGAGTCAAGCACTAAAACATCAACTCCAGCTTCAACCAACGCACTAGCCCTATCAATTTGATTCACACCAACAGCAGCCCCAACTCTTAATCTACCTAGAGAATCTTTATTTGCATTTGGATATTCAATACATTTTTGAATGTCTTTTATCGTGATTAAGCCATGAAGCACATTATTTTCATCAACAAGCGGTAATTTTTCAATACGATTTTTATGCATAATGTCCTTTGCTTTTTCAAGGCTAATGCCTACATGTGCGGTAATAAGAGGGGATTTTGTCATCACATCGCCCACAAGTTTATTAAAATCTGTTTCAAATCGAGTATCTCTATTTGTCAAGATTCCAATAAGACATTTATTAGAATCTACCACAGGCACACCAGAGATACTATAGGTTTGCATAATGAGTTCCGCATCATTTAAAGTCTTATCAGCAGTGATAAACACAGGGTCATTGATAATGCCGCTTTCACTCTTTTTTACCTTGCGGATTTCTTTTACTTGAGATTCTATATCCATGTTTTTATGTATGATGCCTATGCCGCCAAGCCTTGCCATAGCAATGGCACTTTTATGCTCGGTAACGGTATCCATCGCAGCACTTACAAATGGAATGTTAAGACTTATATTGCGTGTAAGCATGGATTGCGTGCAAACTTCCTTTGGTATCACTTCAGAATATGCGGGAATGAGTAGAATATCTTCGAATGTTAATGCCTTTGTGATTAGATTCATAATGTGCCTCTCTTGTAATGTGGAATGAATGCAAATATTTTACTTTATAAAAAATAATGATTAGTTTTTCATTTTTTTAAATCAAATGAAAATGTGCTAGAATCTTGCTTTATTTTACACTATAAGGAAATCTATGGTTTTAGCAGATGGGGTTTTAATGGATGGCAAAAAGCTTGCAAGTAAGATCGAAGAAGACATTATAAAGGAAACAAAAGAATTAGCCATAAAGGGCATTGTCCCGAGTCTTGCGGTGATTCTAGTAGGCAATGATAGTGCTAGTCAAACCTATGTTACAATGAAAGCAAAGGCGTGTAAAAGGGTTGGCATTACCTCTATTCTTTATGAAATGCCTACAAATACAAGTGAGCAAGACCTACTTCAAACAATTGATAGCCTAAATAAAAATGATCAAATTGATGGAATCTTAGTCCAGCTACCCCTGCCAGAGCATATTAATGCTTCAGAGATTCTTGATATGATAGCACCGCATAAAGATGTAGATGGATTCCATACACAAAATAGCGGTAAATTGCATAGTGGTTTAAAGGGCTTTGTGCCCGCTACACCACTTGGGGTTATGACGCTACTTAGGCATTATAATATTGATATTAAAGGTAAAGATGTGTGTATTGTGGGTGCTAGTAACATCGTGGGTAAGCCACTTTCAGCCTTAATGCTGAATGCAGGGGCAACAATTAGCGTGTGTCATATTCTCACAAAAGATTTGAGTTTTTATACAAAAAATGCAGATATTGTATGCGTTGGTGTTGGTAAGCCAAATCTCATTACAAAAGATATGATAAAAGAGGGGGCTATCGTAGTAGATATAGGTATCAATCGCTTAGAGAATGGAAAGATTGTAGGCGATGTAGATTTAGAGAATCTTCGCTCACATTGTTCCTACATTACACCTGTGCCGGGCGGTGTAGGACCTATGACTATCGCTTCTCTATTACAAAACACACTAGAGAGTGCAAAAAAACGCCCTAAACGATAGTATCAAGTGGGTAATATGAAAGGGTATATTTTATGCTTAATGGAAAGGCTTTAGATTCTGGAGGTTTATATGCGTTTTAAAATGTTATTTGCATTATGCGTGAGTATGGTATTTTCTTATGGTGGGGCTGCATTTGAGAGTGATAGCTATTTGATTTGGATTAGCTCAAGGTGTCCAGAGCAAAGCACAACTTGCACGAGTGTTACCTATAATCAAACAAGTAAAAGCAATGGAAAAACAATTGTCATTGAAGGCGGTGAGCCAATAGTTGGCTCACTCTCTAAGAATCTTATCGGTTATACTTTCTATGACTTGCAGACAAAGCACTCTTATGAACTATCAATGGATTTAGATGGATTTTATATGCTTTATATTAGACGCTACCCTAAACCATCAACAAAAGAGAAAGTTAAAAGAATTAGTGATAATGACTATCAAGCAAAGTTAGCTAAGATTAGAAAGTAGTTTTGTTTTAAAATTAACACTTTAAAGTCTTTCTTAAGTATTCTTTATGAAAGTAGATTTAGCAATACTATTTGAAAGATATGGATTCTATGCTTCTACTATGATTTAGAATCTTAATCAACTAGAATCCAAATAGGATAAAGCAATGAAGTCTTTGCAAAGTCTTTTACAAACCATCTCACAAACAATCCAGCACAAGTTGCGACAAATCTATTTTATAAACACAAGACAGAATAAGACAAACTTTTTTGCCATAGAGATTCCATTAAAGCATTACATTATTCTTATTTTCATATTACTTGTGCTTTGTTCTTACAATCTTTTTACAAAATATCAAACTTTTCTAGCCCTAAAGCAAGGGCATGTCTTTGAGGCGACAATACTTTTGCACTACACAAAAAAGGAAAATAGCGAGAGATTTAAGCTACAAGATTCACAAGGCAACATATTCTATGCGACATATAAGGGGAAGTTTAAGCAAATAGCAGGCAAAAAGGCTCTTGTGTATGGCAAGATTTATAAATGCAGTTTTTTGCAATTTTTGCGTAGTTGTAATATCTATAACTCAAGCCTTTCACTTCTCCCAAGCATTGATAAAAAGCAATTTTTGCGACATTTTATCAACGCTCAACATGAAGATAAACTAGCAGCAAATCTATATAATGCCCTATTTTTTGCAGACCATTTAGAAAAGCCCTTAAGGCAAGGGGCTATTGTCTTTGGATTAGCCCATTTGATTGCTATTAGTGGCTTTCATCTTGCTATCCTAAGCTTTATATTTTATGCTCTTATTTGCCCTATCTATTTTATATTTCATCGCTATTTTTGCTATCGTAATGCGGTGTATGATTTAGGTTTGTTGGGGCTTATTTTTGTATTCTTTTATCTTGTATTGATTGATTTTCAGCCAAGTTTCTTACGGGCATTTATCATGGCATGTTTTGCATACATGATACTTCTTTTTGGATTGCAAATTACAAATTTTTTGAATCTTTTCTTATGCGTTTTATTTGGACTTGCATGGAATGTTAGCCTTTTGTTTCATATTGGCTTTTTGCTCTCTGTGGCGGGGGTGTTTTGTATCTTTTTATTTATGCGGCATTTTGCTAGTATGAGTGCAAACTATAAGGGGCTAAAAAAGTTTGTATTTGGCGTTGTGCTATTTAATTGCATTATTTTTTTGCAAATGATTCCTATTACGCATTACTTTTTCCCGCAATTCTCACCTTATCAAATCATCTCAATACCGCTTAGCATTCTTTTTGCCCTAATCTTTCCATTTGTTATCATCGCACATATTTTTGGCTTTGGAGATATATTTGATTCTGTAATTTTATGGGTTATATCACATGAGTTTTCTTTATCCATGCTTTATACACCTTTATGGTTTTTGCTCTTTTATCTTTTATTATGTCTATTTGCTATGCGATTTTTATGGGCGTATGTTGCAAGTCTTATTTGTGCGTCTATATTTTATGTGATAAATTTAGTATTGTTTTTTAGCTAGATTGTTTTATCTTATATGTATCTAAGCTATAATGTCAGCTTTAGATTCTAAGATATGAGACAAAAAAATGCAAAGCAAAATAGTTTTTGGTTTATTGTTTGGTGGTGTATGTGTGGCGACACTTATGCTGTATCAAGCCTATTTATTTAATATATTGATTGCATTTTTGCTTTGTGTTGCTACGATTTGGTTAAAACATTGGTTGCAAAACTATGTAAAAAATGCACTCTTAGCATCTCTATTTGCACTTTTGCTTATGATAGGACTAGTATTTATACCCGTATTATTTGTGTGTTATCGTGCGTTTTTAGGTGTGAAAATGATCAATTGGTTGAGTTTGCAAAGCATGTTTGACCAATCAAAACTAGCATTACAGAATCTTGCTGAAAAACTACCTTTTATACACGATTATTTGCCTTCATTATTGAATGAAATCTCATTTGCTAAAATCTCTGGCATAGTCTTAAAATTATCTAGCATAGTGGGAGAGAATGGCTTAAAATTTATTATCGATGGCTTTGTTATTATTGTATTTTTATTTGTGTTTTTTTACTTTGGAGAGCGGCTTTATGCGTATATGAAACGCATATTGCCTTTTGAAGAAGCACAGATTAATGAAGTGGCAATGGAAGTTAGCGGGACTTTGCGGCTTGTATTTCTCTCTACTTTTTTTAATGTTGTTATGCAGGGGACTGCATTTGGGATTATTGCGTATTTTTTTGGCTTTGATGGGGTTTTGCTTGGTATTTTGTATGGAATCTGCTCTATGATTCCAATTGTTGGCGGGGTGATTGTATGGCTGCCAATATGTGCTATACTTGTGTATCAGGGCGATTTTAAAGGTGCGGTAATTGTAGGGCTTTATAGTGCGGTATTTATCGGCTTTATAATCGATAATATTGTAAAGCCATGGCTTATAGGCATTGTGAATAAGCGGATTTTACGCACGCCTTTACAGATTAATGAGTTTGTGATATTCTTTGCGATTTTAGCGGGTATTGGGGCGTTTGGCTTTTGGGGCATTATTATTGGACCTGCGATTACAGCGCTTTTTATCGCTTTATTGCGTGTGTATGAGCATGAATTTGTAGATAAAAATAAGGAAATGATATGTTAAAAGTTGCGGTTCTTGGGACAAGTGGCTATGGTGGTGCAGAGATTCTTAGAATCTTAAACGCACATGATGAGGTAAAACTCAATTATTTTGGGGCAAATACACAATCTGGACAAAGGATAGATAAAAGCTTAGGGCATTTTTATAAACACTTTGATTCTATCATGGATAATAAAGATTTAGAATCTGTGTGTGAAGAAAATGACTGCATTCTAGCGGCAACCCCGCATGATTTTTTAGCAAAAATACTTACAAAAGATATGCTAAAAAAATGCGTAATTATTGACTTATCCGCAGACTTTCGCTTGAAAAATGCTAAGAAATATGAAGAGTATTATAACTTCACTCACCCAAATATTTCTTTACTACAAGATTCTGTATATGGGCTAAGTGAGCTTTATAGAGATAGCATTAAAGAAGCAAATCTCATAGCAAATCCGGGCTGCTATCCTACTTGTAGCACATTGTGTATCGCTCCATTTTTAAAGCATGGAATCATTGATAAAAAAAGCATTATAATCGATGCAAAAAGTGGGGTATCAGGGGCTGGTCGCAGCACAAAGCTAGATAATCTCTTTTGCGAAGTGCATGAAAATGTGAAAGCCTATGGGCTTATAAATCATAGGCACACAGCAGAGATTGAGCAAAATCTTTCTATCATTTCAAATAGTGAAATCATACTTAGTTTCACACCGCATTTAATCCCCATGAATCGCGGCATTTTAATCACTGCTTACGCACAATTAGAAAATAAATATGAGAACATTACAGAGAAAGAGATACAAGAGATTCTTACAAATTTCTATGCCAATAGCTATTTTATTAGAGTGCTAGAATATGGCGTAGCACCGCAGACTCGCTGGGTTAAAGGGAGTAATTTTGTCGATGTGAGTGTATGCCTTGATAAACGAAATAAGCGATTAATTATGATGGGAGCCCTTGATAATCTTGTAAAAGGCGCAGCAGGACAAGCCATACAGAATCTTAATATCCGCTTTGGATTTACAGAACATAAAGCTTTGGGGCAATTGCCTTTGTTTCCATAGATTTTTTGGTGTGATTTAATTATTCTTGTAATGATTGAAGGATTTAATAATGTAAAACTACATAAGAAACTCTTTGTATTATAGTTTTGATTATTTTTAAGAATGTGTAAGCTAAAATATGTTTCAGTAAAATTAGGCTCAATATGCTAATTATCGATGTATCTTCAATAAAATAGTGTGTTGATATTTTTCAATTTCTTGTGTAATATTTTGATGTTTAATTTATAAAAATATTTTATTTTAATGTTTTTAGCTAAGGAATCTTTTATGCAAAACACACAACAACTAAAACTTCTAGCTGTTATTGGCAATCCTATCAAGCATTCATTATCACCACTTATGCATAATTATGCCTTGCAAAAGTTAGGGCTAAACTCATTTTATACGCGCTTTTGTCTTCCACAAGATATAGATTCTAGCCATTTGGCTGATTTTATTCTATCGAGTGATTTAGCAGGTGTGAATGTTACTCTGCCTTTTAAAGAGACATGTTTTAGGGCATTAGATAGCATTCAAGGTATTGCAAATGAGATTTGTGCAGTCAATACAATTGTGCGTAAAAATGATAAGTTAATAGGATACAACACTGATGCAGAGGGATTTTACCATGCGATAAAAAGTCATAATCCAAAGCATGTTTTATTGCTTGGTGCAGGTGGCAGTGCAAGAAGTATTGCGACCATTTTATTTAGAAAAAATATCAATCTTACAATTGCTAATCGCAGCACAGAGAAACTCGCATATTTTAGCCAATTTGGCGAAACTCTAAGTTTTGCTGATTTAGGGGGCAAGACAGAGTGCTATGATATTATAGTGAATGCAACAAGTGCTAGTGTTAAGGGTGTGTTGCCAATGCAAGAAGAGATTCTAATTCCCTTATTGCAGCAAAGCAGGCTTGCCTATGATTTAATGTATCAAGCTGGCGATACGCTATTTTGTGCTTTAGCAAAGCATTATACACAAGCCCTAGATGGTAAAGCAATGCTTGTGTATCAAGGTGCTCTAGCTCTAATGTATTTTCATGATATGGAGATACAAGACATGCAATTTAAACATATAGCAAAGATTATGGCGGAAGCCTTGAAAGTGAGTTTATAATAGAGCTTAAATGAGAATCTTTACCTTTTATATTGATAGGACTAAGAGAGATAAAATAAATATCCATGAAATATACAATATTTATATTAAAACGCTACAATGTAACACCGCTTTATTTTGAGTAAATATGCGGTTGTAATTTATGTTAATTTAAGGAGCATATTATGGGACAATATATTGAGTTAAATCAAAGTAATTTTGCAGAAGTAACACAAAATGGCATTTCTCTTGTGGATTTTTGGGCGCCTTGGTGTGGTCCATGCCGCATGTTAGCACCAGTCATTGATGAATTAGCAGCAGATTTTGCTGGTCGTGCAAATATTTGTAAAGTCAATACAGATGAAGAAGAAGCGTTGAGCGCACAATTTGGAATCCGCAGTATTCCAACCATTATATTTATGAAAAATGGTGAGATAGTAGATCAAGTCATTGGTGCTACTACAAAGGCAGTCCTTGCGGATAAACTTAACGCTTTGTTGTAATATCGTAACATACAGGAAGATTCCATGATAGATTTAGCAATCATTGGTGGCGGTCCTGCGGGACTATCCGCAGGTCTATACGCTACACGAGGTGGTATAAAAGATGTGGTGCTATATGAAAAGGGAATGCCGGGCGGACAGATTACGGGTAGCAGTGAGATTGAAAACTATCCGGGTGTGAGAGAGATAAAGTCGGGGCTTGACTTTATGGAGCCATGGCAGGAGCAATGCTTTCGTTTCGGTTTGAAACATGCGATGTCAGAAGTCATACGCGTTGAGAAGCATGGCGATATTTTTCATATTATCCATAATCAAGGTAAAGGTGAAGAGACACAGGAAGCAAGAAGTGTGATTATCACAACAGGTGGTCGCCCCAAAAAGTCAAATATTAAAGGCGAGCAAGAGTTTTGGGGTAAGGGCGTTAGCACATGTGCTACTTGCGATGCGTTTTTTTATAAGAAACGAGAAGTTGCTGTGCTTGGTGGTGGGGATACCGCATTAGAAGAAGCGATATATCTTACAAAGTTTGCTTCAAAAGTGCATCTTATCCATAGAAGAGATGGCTTTAGAGCCGCACCGGTAACGGTTCAACACGCAAAAAGCAATGAGTTAATAAATTTCCTAACCCCCTATGTCGTTACAGAAATTTGTGGCGATGAAAATGGTGTAAGCGGTCTAACGATTAAGAATCTTAATACAAACAAAGAAGAGAGGCTAGAAGTGCCGGTTATATTTGAGTTTGTTGGCTATGAAGTGAATAATCAAATATTACAACAGAAAGATGGCTCATTTCTTTGCAAAGTAGATTCCTATGGTTCTGTGATAGTGGATCTAAAAATGCACACAAATGTGGCGGGTCTATTTGCCGCAGGTGATATACGCATAGATGCACCAAAGCAGGTTGTATGTGCTGCTGGAGATGGCGCACAAGCTGCGCTTGAAGCTATTGCATATTTAGAGCAAAAACATTAAAGCGAAATATTAAAAGGCAAAAATATTTAAAAAGGTAGGCTATGCTAGAAATTGGTATCTTTGGGGCGACAGGTAGAGTAGGTAAATTATTAATTGATGAGATTCTAGAATCTAAAAAAGCTAGTCTGGCAAGTGTGTATGTGCGGAATGAATTGCAATATAACATTCCATCAAATACGCTTGTTACAAGTAGCATGGCTGATTTTTTAGAATCAAGTCAAGCCATCATTGATTTTTCAAGCGCAGAGGCAACTAAGAATCTGCTAGAGTATGCAAAGACACACCCCACACCACTTGTAATCGGCACAACAGGCTTACAACCATCGCACATTGAGCTTTTAAATGAATGTAGCAAAGCTATGCCTATTCTTTATGCGACAAATATGAGTGAGGGTGTGGCTATGCTAAATAAGCTTGTTGCCCTGCTGAGTGTGCAACTTCGCAACTATGATATTGAAATCACAGAGATTCATCATCGCTATAAAAAGGACGCGCCATCAGGCACAGCCCTAACTCTCGCACAAACTGCAGCAAGTGCTAGAAACCTAGATGAAAATGCCCTTAAGTTTGGCAGGGAGGGCATAGCATTGCGTAATAAAGATGAAATCGGCGTGCTAAGTCTTCGTGGTGGCGATGTTGTCGGTCGGCATGTCGTTGGATTCTATGCAGATGGTGAGTATATCGAGCTAACGCATAATGCAACTTCAAGGGCTACCTTTGCAAAAGGTGCTTTGCATGCAGCCCTTTGGCTTGTTAGACAGCAAAATGGGCTTTATAGTATGCAAGATATTTTTGAGTTTTAATACGGAGTGATTATGCAGATAAAAGATTCTCATACTATAAATGGTATCACATACTTTACCCCCCCCCCCCCATTGTATCAAACACGCTAGACACAGACACTAGCGACACTTCTAAATCTAGCTTAAATACAGAATCTAATGCAAACTTTCACTTCCCAAGTGAAGGTATGGATATGCTATATTTGGCTGAAAATAAGCATTTTTGGCATATTGCAAGGCGAGAGTTTATCTATCAAGAGATAAGTCGCATTTTAGCTTCTTTATATCCGCAAGATAATGGCAAAAGCACAAAGATTTTAGATTTGGGTGCTGGCACAGGGAGTGTTACAAGGCATTTTTTATCGCAAGGTTTTAATAATATCGCATTGGGTGAAATCCACCCGCAAGGCTTAGAATACGCTAAAACCTATGGCATAAAGGATTTATATTGTATGGACTTGCTTGATGTGCCTTTTGTGAATGAGTTTGACTGCATTTTTGCCTTTGATGTGTTAGAACACATTGATGATGATTTAGTAGCGTTAAAAAATATGAAAAGTATGCTAAAAAATAATACAAAAAGCCTTTTAGCTCTAAGTGTCCCTGCACATAAATGGTTATGGAATGCCCACGATGTGAGTGTGCATCATAAGCGGCGATATACTAAAAACGAGCTTGTCAGCCTTATGAAACAAAGTGGCTTTGAGATTGTATGTGCGAAGTATTTTTTCATTTCTATTACGCCATTGCTTTGGGTTAGGGCATTGCTGCATTCTGCACCATATCCAACGCAAGATCCTCGCATTGCAAAATCTCAAGTAAGTCAGCAAAATAACACATTAGATTCTCATACAGAATCTAGCGAAAAATCTAGCACAAACACAGAATCTGTGGCAGAATCTCACAAAGAAGAACTACGCGATACGCCACCGCCCGCACTTATCAATAAAGTATTACTAGGAATTTGTCGGCTAGAAAATAAGATTCAGCACTATCTCCCACAAAATCTTAGCGCCCCATTTGGTGGCTCACTGCTTGTAGTGGGTAAAAATATGTCTTAATGTTAGATAATATAATGTGTATATTTTTGTAACATAAAAAATAAAATATGCGATTTTAGTTTTGTTATCTTACCATTTACATTTTCATAACGATATAACGCGGATTTATTATCATTTTTTTAAGGAGCTTTCCATGTTAAAGAATATTCAGTTATGGGGGGGGGGGGGTCTCGCCCTTAGTTTATTATTAATTACTGGTTGTGGCACAATTACAAATGGCACAAAGCAAAAGGTTTCAATAAGCACTAGCACGGGACAGCAAGTTGTTGCTAGAGTTGATGGGAAAAAGGTAACAATTCCTGCCAAAGATATAGCGGTTAGTCGTAAAAAGGGTGCTGATATTAGGGTTTTAGAAGAAGATAATCCTTGCTTTGAAACTACAAATTATTCTATTTCTGGAAAAGGTAAGGTTAGTGGCGTATTTTGGATTAATATCTTTTCTGGTGGCTTTTTTGGCTCTACAACAGATGCGATTTCTGGTGGTATGTGGCAGTTTAATGATCCAAACTTCGTTGTCCCAGTAACAAAAAAGCCAAACTGCACACCACCTGCTAAACCAAAAGTTACAGAATCTAAAGAAAGCACAGAATCTAAGCAAGACAAAAAAGCTAAAGAAGAAAACAAGCAAGAAGCTAAGCAAAAAGACGATAAAGCACAAGATAAAGCTAAGACAACAGATACTAAAAAGCAAAAGTCTAAAAAATAAGTTTAGCGTGTAGTTAAGATTTTAGCATGTTTATAAAGTTATGAGATTATGTGTAGTTACAAGTTTTAGAGTTTTAAAACCATGAAGTTATAGGATTATTAGCATTGCAATTTTCCCTGTCTATATGCTTTATGTTTTTAATATCCCTAATATCTTCTATGATTTGTTATGCGGATACTTTAACGACAGAATCTAATATATCTAAACATATAGAATCTGTATCATTTTTAGATTCACAAAATAAAGCACGACAAATTTATACTATCTATACTTCACTTGCAAAGCACAAAGATATTGCAAATACAAAGCAATGGCATTCACTACTACATTATGAAAATAATAAATCACTTATTAATAAAAAGTCACGCTTTTTTATAAGTCCAAAAGGCTACATTAACCCACTAGCAGAATACAATGCCTTTATTTATAGCATATTGCTTGAGGAATTACACGCACTAAAACAAGTAAAAAATCAAAGCTATAATGATGATAAAAGCCTTATCTGTCAATATCCAGCTAGACTAAATTTTATTGCTACGCAACTTCAAGGGATAGAGAGAAAGCGGCTATTAGATTATATTGACACAAAGAAATGTATTGGTTTGCAGACATTTTATAATCGTGCAAGTTTTGATTTTATATCATTAGAGTTTGCAGGTGAGAGTGATATTAATCCAAATAGTGCAATGGGGCATATCTATCTTAGCACACAAGAATCTTTTCATGCAGACAGGGCATATACAATTAGCTTTTTTGCCACTACAAATTTAGGTTTTAATCCCATTAACTACATACGCGTATTTATCGGTGGTGTAAGGGGTCATGTCGTGCTTATGCCTGCAAAAAGTGCAAGAAGTAAATATTTAGATGATGAAAAACGCACATTATATAGATTTAAATTGCTACTCAATACATATCAAAAGCGGTTGTTGCAGCAGCATTTATGGGAGCTAAAAGATAAAGAAATACATTATAAATTTATCACTTATAATTGCAATACTGCTATGCGTAAGATTCTTGGGGTAGCAAATAGAGCGTTTGATATTCGCAGTAAAAAGATATTGCAAACACCTACAGAATATCTCTCACTACTGCATAAACAAGGATTAATCACACAGCAAGATATTACCCTGCCAGAAAAAAAGCAAGAATTTGTTAAGAGACATGGAGAAAATAATGTGCTTGATACAAAGAAAAACTCTCGCCTATCATTTTCCTATGCTGGTTTTACGCCATTTGTAACACCTACAAATCATCATTTACAAATTGAGTTTAATCCCATATATATTGATGGTCGCAACGCAGATACTGCTTATAAGGAATTTATGGAGGCAAAACTAGCAGCATTTAGTGTTGGATTAGATTCTATAACATTACAACCTTATATTAATAAGCTTGAATTATTGCGTTTGAAATCTGTGCTTGATATAGCACAAACTCGCAGTTTTTCAAAGCTTATGAATATCTCTTTTGAGAGTAATCTCTATCAGCCAGATAATAATGGCGGCTTTCTTACAGCAGCAAACACGAGTTCACACATTATGCCTACTATTGAGTTTGGGCTTGGCATTGGCAAATACACAAAGCATACAAGATGGTATATACTGCCAAGGATAGGCTATCGCTATGAAGTTATACATAATGTGTATATGGGATTTGAGAGTGGTGTTATTACAAGTTTTAGATGGCATGATTATGATTTTAAAGGAATTTTTAATTACACATATTTTTATGATTTTATGGGTAATAATCGTGGATATGATGGTATGCTTTATGCGTATTTTGGCATGTCGGTGCTAAAAAATATTGACATTTTTATAGAATCTAAATATTATCATACCTTACTGCAAACAAGTAAGATTCCATACGAGGCAACAGAGATTTTACAATATAACACAGGAATTGCATGGTATTTTTGATTTGTGTTGATAATATTTCTATATGGCTTTTAGCTTGTTGTGAATACTAATATTTTAGGTAATACTACAAATCTTTAATTTTTCAGTATAATTCAAACTTTTTATATCACTATTTGGTTATTATATGTTTAAGATTCAAAGTGCTATTTATGAGACTTTTATAAAAGAAGCCCCCGAGTATATACAATGCAGTTTGCAGGATTTAATCGCTTGTGATATTTTGCAAACGCAAATCAAATCAGCTATAAGCACAAATCACACAAACCAAGATAATAGCTATATCCAATTGCTACTTAATCTTTCAAAAGATTCTAATATTTGTCATACTGAGTCTTTAGGCGAAGTATCTAAAAATCTAGAATCCACAAAAGATTCTAAAAAAGATTTTTCGACTTTGTCTCAATATGGCAAGATTCTAGATTCTAAAATAACGCATCCTAAACCCTGCACCCACCCAGATTTGGTAGAGAATCTAGAATCTAGTAAGTCTCCAAAACATTTAACAGAAATCCTAACTCATGTAAAGATTTCATCACTCAATCAAACTCTCACAAATCACACGAAAAATAAAAATACCCCACAAATTTTAATCTGCTCTAGCGAAGAGATTCTATTAGCAAAAGAAGCCCTATGTGCTACCTTAAATCTAACTTCCATGCAGAAAACAAAAAAGGAAGTAAAAGAAAGCACACTTCCAATTGTCCTGCCAGATATTAGACTTAGCCCATTTGATAGCACGCAAAGTTTTTATGAAGAGTTTCATGAGCTTTTTGCAAAGCTTGCCCTATGGTATGAGAATGATTGCAAACAGATTCTAATAAGCCCACCACATACACTCATGGCATTTATGCCAAGCAAAGAGTTATTACACAGCTTTTGTGTGCGAAAGAGTGAAAATATCGTTGTGAAAGATTTTATAGCAAAACTCATTCATTATGGTTACGAGCATGTAGAGATTGTTGAGATGCAGGGCGAGTTTTCACATCGCGGAGACATAATTGATATTTTTATCCCTAGCTTTGAGTTTCCTGTACGAATAAGCCTATTTGACACAGAGATTGAAGAGATTAATTTTTTCAATCATGAGACACAATTAAGTCAAAATGAAATGATAGAGAATTTAAAGATATACCCCGCTATCTTTAGCCTCGATGAATCCCAGCACACACTCTTAGAATCTCGTATAAAAGAGTTAGATAATACGCTAGAGTGTAGTATAAACTCACTTGGATTCTGGTTTTTAAAGGACATTGGCGGACTTGATTTTCTAAAAACTTATAGCCATATTTTCACACCAAAGGCATTAAGCGAGTATCTTTTAAACCTTGAGTTTGTTATGCCAGAAGTATTGCCAGAAACTAATACAGAGTTTTATATCTTACAAGATTCTATAAATTTTAGAGACCTTGAGCCGCTAAAGCTATCACAAATACACAACACATTAAAGCTAAATAGCAATAAAGATATAACAATATTTAGCCCTACAAATGCCATGCTAAAAAGCTATAATCTAGAATCTTTATCGATAAAAACAAAGCAAATAATCACCCCCTTTTATCTTAATATCACTTCTAATGAAAAGCTATTTTTAAGCCTACAAAAACCACAAATAGTGCGTAAAAGAAAGGTAAAGCTAGAGCTAGACGCGCTAAAAGTCGGCGCTTATGTCGTGCATAGTGAATATGGCATTGGAATCTTTGAAGCTATAAAGCAAGTAAGCATTATGGGTGGCTTGAAAGACTTCATAAGCATTATTTATGCAAATGATGATAGACTGCTTTTACCTGTTGAAAATCTCAATATGATAGAGCAATATAGTGCTTATGATTCAGTTGTAAGGATAGATAAGCTTGGGAAATCAAGCTTTTTGAAACTAAAAGATTCTATAAAAGAAAAGCTATTTGCTATTGCTAATGAAATTATTAGATTACAAGCTCAAAGAACTCTAGCTAAAGGCGTAAAAATAGAGCTTGAGACACCAGACCAAATCACCGCATTTAACGCTTTTGAATCTAGCAGGGGCTTTACACTCACACAAGACCAAACCCATGCGATACAAGAAAGCCTTAAAGACTTAAAAAGTGGCATGATTATGGATAGATTGTTAAATGGCGATGTAGGCTTTGGGAAAACAGAGGTTGCGATGAGTCTTTGCTTTGCTAGTGCATTAAATGATTTTAATAGCATTGTGCTAGTGCCTACAACCCTGCTTTGTAATCAGCATTTTGAAAGCTTTAAAGAAAGACTGCATAATACAAAATTGCCTAATGGTAAGATTCTCTATATTGCAAAAATAGATAGATTCACAACCGCAACACAAAAAAGGGCTATACAAGAAAACTTTAAAGACAATATACAAATTATAATCGGCACACATTCACTCTTTAACCTTGAGATAGAGAATCTTGGGCTAATGGTGATTGATGAAGAGCATAAATTTGGCGTGAAACAAAAAGAGCTTTTAAAGCAAAAAAGCCTTACAACACATATTCTATCCATGTCTGCAACCCCAATCCCTCGCACACTTAACATGGCTTATTCTAAACTAAAATCAATCAGTGAGCTAAAAACACCACCATTTTTTAAACAAGAGAGTAAAACTTTTGTGAAAGTCAAGCAAGATTCTCTCATTAAGGAAGTGATTCTAAGAGAGTTAAGAAGAGGCGGACAAATCTTTTATATCTTTAACAACATAGCAAAGATTACCACAATACAAAGCTATTTGCATGATTTATTACCACAGCTTAGAATCTTAATATTACATTCTCAAATAAATCCAAAAGACACAGAAAAAGGCATGCTTGCATTCTTAAAAAAAGAGTATGATTTACTGCTTTGCACCTCCATTGTAGAATCTGGCATTCATCTCCCAAATGCAAATACGATTATAATCGATGATGCACATAACTTTGGCATAGCAGATTTACACCAGCTAAGAGGCAGAGTAGGCAGGGGCAAACATGTCGGCTTTTGCTATCTTTTAACAAGCGAGAATATCACGCAAGATGCAGCAAAAAGACTACTTTCTTTAGAGAAAAACTCATATCTTGGAAGTGGAGCAGCCCTTGCATATCATGACTTAGAGATTAGAGGCGGTGGGAATCTGCTTGGCGAGGCACAAAGCGGACATATTAAACAAGTAGGCTTTGGCATGTATGTGCGTATGTTAGAAGATACCTTGCAAAGCCTTTTGCAAAACGAGCAGCAAGAACAAAAGGTAGATATTAAGCTATCAGTTTCAGCATTTTTAAATGAGAGTTTAGTCTCAAGTGAGCGTATGCGACTTGATTTATATCGCCGTTTATCACAGGTGAAGAGTGAATTTGAAGTGCGTGAGATTGAGGGCGAGATAGAGCAGAGATTTGGCAAGCTTGATATATATAGTTTGCAATTTTTAGAGATTATTATTATTAAAACACTAGCTTTGCAACTTGGCATTAAGGCTATTAGCAACGCAGGATATAATATAAGCCTTATAGGGCACGATGACACTAGAATCACACTTCAATCCCCAACAAAAGATGATGATGATATTTTAAATACGATTAAAACAAAACTAAAAGAACTTTTAGGAATGTTGAAGAAATAGAGTGATTGTAATATATAATGAATTGTAAAATTATCCCCAATGCTTCAGAGATTCTAAATAGCTTTCAGTTAGAGTTGGTAAGTAAAATATAGAATCTGATCTAGCAAACATTGTAAAGCAAATAGTTGCAAAATTCATTTACCACAAGACTAAAACACACATTTTAAAATAAATACTCTAAGATTCAAACCCTTATGTATCAAGCAAGACTATACGCTATTTACTTCTTCGCTAGACATTCTTGCTGTAAGATTCCATACTTTTTTACAATAAACTTTTATATTTTGACCCTACATTAACTCTTACTAGAGCGAGTCATAACGCTATCAATTAAGCCATATTTTTGTGCTTCATCTGCACTCATATAAAAATCTCTTTCACAATCTTGTGTGATTTTTTTCACACTTTGACCTGTGTTTGCAGCTAGAATATCATTAATGATAGTTTTTAGTCTTAGAATCTCTTTTGCTTGTATCTCAATATCTGTTGCCTGTCCTCTAGCCCCACCCAAAGGCTGGTGTATCATAATCCTTGCGTGCGGCAGGGCGTAGCGTTTTCCTTTCGTGCCACAGCTTAACAGAAATGCACCCATAGATGCTGCCTGTCCAACGCATATAGTGCAAATATCTGGCTTGATATAATTCATCGTATCATAAATGCTAAACCCACTTGTAACGCTACCACCGGGTGAGTTAATATACAAAAACACATCTTTTTGCGGATCTTCTGCCTCCAAAAAAAGCAGCTGGGCTACAATCGAGCTTGATACAGAATCATCAATTTCACCGCCTAACATAATGATTCTATCCTTTAGCAGCCTAGAATAAATATCATAGCTTCTCTCCCCTCTACCTGTCTTTTCAATAACATAAGGAATGTAATTCATATTTTTACCTCTCTTTAGATTCTAAATAAAGTCGTTATTATAGCTAAAAACACACCAAATCAAACAATTAAGCTTTTAGCTCTTTAAAACTCTCATTTGCTTTTTCAATCACTTCATCAATGATTGCTTCATTAAAAGGCTTACACATAAAGCTTGTCTCAAATTGAGATGGTGCGAAATTCACACCTTTTTCAAGCATTTTTGCGTGGAATCTTGCGTAAAATTCTGTATTAGACTTTGCCGCACTATCCCAATCTCTCACTTCATTTTCTGCAAAAAAGAAGCCCATCATACTGCCTCTAACACAAGTTTGCAGGGCAATATCATATTTTTTTGCAGCAGATTCTAAGCCTTTTGCCAGTCTATTTGCTAGAGATTCTAATCCCTCATAAAGCCCTTTATCTTGTTTAATGATGGCTAGTGTAGCAAGTCCAGCACTAACAGCGATTGGATTCCCACTTAGTGTGCCTGCTTGATACACACCACCAATTGGTGAAAGCATATCCATAATATCAGCCCTACCACCAAATGCAGCAAGCGGCATACCACCACCTATAACCTTACCATAAGTGCTTAAATCTCCCCTCACGCCATAAAACGCATAAGACCCCTGCAAACTAGCCCTAAATCCACTCATCACTTCATCGATGATTAGCACAATATTCTCTTTATCACAAAGCTTTCGCAAACCTTGTAAAAATTCCTTGTGTGATGGCACAAGTCCCATATTACCAGCAATAGGCTCTATGATAATACAGCCCACATTGCCACTTAGCTTTATGCACTCTTTTACAGAATCTAAATCATTATATTTTGCTACAAGCGTATGCCTTGCAATATCTTGTATAACGCCTTTTGAGCTAGTCTCGCCAAAGGTTGCAAGCCCACTCCCACTTTTTACCAACAGACTATCACTATGCCCATGATAGCAGCCCTCAAACTTAATAATATCATCTCTCCCGCTAAATGCCCTAGCAAGTCGCAAGGCACTCATAGTCGCTTCTGTCCCACTATTTACAAAGCGAATCTTTTCTACACCCTCACATATACTTATGATCTCTTTAGCAAGATTTGTCTCTAACTCCGTTGGTGCGCCATAGCTTAAGCCCTTTGCTACCGCTTCTTGCACAGCTTTTACCACGAAACTATCACTATGTCCTAAGATAAGCGGTCCATAGCTTTGCACAAAGTCAATGTAGCTGTTATTATCCTCATCAATGATATATGCCCCTTTTCCTTCCTTAATAAATCGCGGTGTGCCACCCACACTGCCAAACGCACGCACAGGGGAATTCACCCCACCGGGTATAACCTGCTTTGCCTCATTAAACGCATTGATACTATGTAAAATCGTTTGCATATCTTTATCCTTATATTATCTTACCACTTGTGTGAATCTTGTTTATTGAGAACGCCCATCTTAAATCAGCCTTTAATCCAAACACATCACACATATAAAAGTGTGATTATAACAAAAATCTAATATTTTTTAATCATTAACATGATTTGCATATTATTTAAACACTAAGGGATGTTGAAATTTTAGATATCTTGCCTGCCCAAGATGATAATAAATTGGGATCTATGCTTACAAATACGCAGTAATTAATAGATAATAAACTCAAGTCCTTGTGGTGTATTATCAATGATTTTCAAAAATTATGATATTCCCGGACACAAAAGCAAATGTTTTATCAGGATTAGATTAAACATATTTCGTTAATGCAACGATTTATTATTGTTTTGTATAAAAGATATTAATATTTTATGTGTTATCGAATCTTTTTTATCCTATTATGCCCTATTTTTAGAATCATGCTGCTTTTTGTGGCAAAAATGCCGCGTTTATCAAGTACGATAATATCACTTACACTCCCTGCAAACTCCATGGAAAAATCACCATTTGTGGGGTTTGCTGATGATGAATAAAGCCATTTAAAGCCTTGTAAAAAGTCATTATGTAAGTTATTCTTTATCATTCTAAAGCTACTTCCATTTGGCAGTATAAATGAAGTTTTTTTAGCCCTTCTTATCATATTTCGCATAGAAGTGGGTGTGCGGTGTGGGATAGAATCTAGCTTTGCTATCTCTTTTAAAAGCGGTTTGTTGAGATTTGCACCCTTTTTTTGATTAATGATTCTAGAATCTTTTGATAATAGTCCTATGGTGGTATCTGTCTGGGCAAGTATTACTGCATTATGTATTGAATCTAGGCTTAAAGGCATAAGATTTATGGGGCATGTTTTAGACATGTTGTATCTTATTGTATCTTAGCAAAGTATGAAAGTAAGTCTAGAAAGTTTGGAAAAGAAGTTTGGATACATTCAGTATCTAGTATCTTACCGCCGCACATACAAGCAGCGATAGCAAAACTCATAGCAATGCGATGATCACCTTTAGAATCTACCACGCCTTTTTGAAGTGTGCCGCCTATAATATCAAAGCCATCATCATATTCTACGCATTGTATCCCAAAGCTTTTTAAGCCTTGTGCGACAACAGAGATTCTATCACTCTCTTTTACGCGTAATTCTGCGGCGTTGCGTATCCTTGAAGTCCCTTTTGCAACACTACAAGCAATGCTTAGGGCGGGTATCTCATCAATTAACCATGCGATATTTTCTGTAATATCAACTGCCTTTAGTTCCGTGCTAGAGATTGTAATATCTGCTATTTTTTCAAAATCATTTCTTTCATTTTCATAGCGTATTTTTGCGCCCATTTTTTCTAGAATCTTAAATGCTTCAATGCGTGTTTTATTCATCATTACACGCCTTAGCGTGATTGAAGTCTCTGGCATAATACAAGCAAGCACAGCAAAGAAAAATGCTGATGAAGGATCATTTGGGATTGATATATCAAAGGCTTTTAGCGGCTTATTTTTCATATCAAAAGCACCAAAGGGTGTGATATGTAATTTATCATCTTTTTGTTGTAAATAGGGATTTTTCTGCAGGGCATATAGCATATTTTCTGTATGATCTCTACTTAACTCACATTCACTAAAGATTGATTTTTCACTGCCTTGTAATGCGGCTAGTATCAATGCGCTTTTTACTTGAGCTGAAGCGATTTGTGAATGATATGTGAATCCTTGCAATTTGTTTTTGCTTGGGATAACACAGAGTGGGGCAACTTCTTTTACGCTATCTTTAGTCTTAATTATGCGTGAAGTAATATTTGCCCCGATTGAGCGAAGTGGCTTAAGGATTCTCCCCATTGGACGAGCATGTAAATATATGTCTCCACATAGCACTGCATAGAGATTTGCCCCTGCTAATAAGCCTGTGAAAAGTCGCATAGAAGTCCCAGAATTACCACAATATAAAATGTCATTTGGGGTTTGTAGCCCCTTTTTTGGTGGGGTAAGTAGCAAGTCCCCATTTTTTTCAAATTTTGCCTTAAGTCCTAGATTCTGTGCGATAGTAAGGCTTCTTTGTGTATCTTCTGCGCGTAAAAAGTGCTTTACTCTACATGTAGAATCTGCAAAGAGACTAAACATGCAAACACGATGCGATAGGGATTTATCACTTGCTAAAATGTCTAAGTCTGCTCGTATTTCTTGCTGTATTGGCGAAATTTCTAGATCCATAATATTCCTTGATAAAACCTATAACTTACATAAGTGAAAATAGTAGTATAGCTTAGCATAGAGACAATAGATTCTAAACGCATTATATAAATCATCTTGCCTTTATAATAAGCTAATAGACAACACTAAGCAATAGGGCTTAGTGTGGATTTATAGTTAGAGAGTAGGCTTAGTGTAAAATGCTTGAAAGATTCTATACAAACTACAACATAATCAAATTATTAAAGATTACCAGTTTGCATTTGTGCAAGATTCTTTATCACCTAAATCACACGCTTTCTTGTAATATTCTTGGGCTAGTGTTGTATTCTCACTCACACCTTTTGCGTTGCGATACATATAGCCTAAAGCCGTGCATGCTTTTGCTTCTTTTTCATCACATAGCTTTTTATATGATTCTATAGCCTTTGCATAGTCGCCATCATTATATGCCTTATTTGCTTCATCAAGAGTTGCTGCAAACATAGAAGTAGCACAAAATCCTAACATTGCCATAACGCAGATAAATTTACGCATATCAAATCCTTTACAATAAAATAAGTATGAATTGTAATGTAAAATTTCACATTTTTTACTTTTTTTACAAGTTTTGCATAATATTTTATAGAATCTTTTTATTTTGGCTTTATAAGAGATAACATTGACATAGCATATAGCAATAATGCAACATATAAAAATAAATCTATAATACCATAACGCTGCACGATAGGCTGTGAGAAAAATGGCGATACAAACTGCCCAAAACAAGCCGTAGCACTCAAGATTCCAATGGCTTTACCAATGTGTTCTTTTGGGACTATTGAAAGCAGAAATGAAGAGTTATTAACAATGATTGCCCCGCCGCCAATGCCAACTAAAAGTAGTCCCAGCACCACCGCATAAATATTATGCAATACATAAATGAGCAAAAAACCACTCCCCATACATAAGAATCCAACGATATAAATCCCTTTAACAGATAAAAAGTTGCGTATGCGTGGATAGAGAAGCGATGAAGTGCCATACGCAAAGGCAGATGCAGAGATACAGAATCCCACAAGCATTTCACTATGTCCTAGATTCTGTGTGATGAGATAGGGAATCTGCGTTGGTGAAGTGTAGTAAGCAATCATAATAACAAAGCCAAAGAAATAGCAAGGCAGTATAGATATAATTTTAAATTCCTTGCTAGAAGTCTCTACATGTGCGACTTTCTTAAGAGGGCGAGGCTCAAAAAGTGTGGTAGCAACAAAAAGCATTAAAAAGATTCCAAGTCCATATACATAAAAAGGATAATGCCAATCAAAATGGGCTAAAATCCCCCCAAGCGACATAAATAACGCACTCCCACAAGCAGTAGCAAAGCCTTGCAATCCAAGGGCTTTTTGCCGCTCTTCCCCTACATAATAATCTGCTACTAAAGCACTTGCAGCTGTCATAACAAATGCGGTTGAAATGCCAAAAAGCGCCCTTGTAAATAAAATCCAATAGATATTATCCCAAAATGCACCAATGACACCACTCACACTCCATAAAAACATAGAAGCAATAAGGAATTTTAACCTGCCAAACTTATCGATTAAAACTCCACTTAAAGGCGAAAATAGCATGATAAACAAAGCAGGCAAAGTAAGCACAAGTTTTGAAAGTGTCTCAATATGTGGAATATGTGCGAAGTGATTCTCAATAGCAGGTATTGAAGTAGCAATAATAGTCCCACCAAGCACCGTCATAGATGTGCTTGAAAAGAGAGCAAACATAAAAGTTGGACGATGTGTAATGGTGTATAATTTCTGTTCAAGTCTATTTTGTGGAATCTCTGGCATATAAACTCCAAATCCTTAAATCTTTAAGCTATATTGAGAATTGCTACTTGTAATACCTTTATTAGAATCTAGCATGGTTAAAACACATAATACTATGCAGTCTTAGTACTATCTGTAAATTGTTGTTCTTGCTTTAATGCTAAACGCTTGATATTCTCCCAATGTGTATTTATAATGATAATTCCAATTAAGACAACGGGGACATGTGTGCCAATTTGTGCGTTGATATTAATAGATTCTGGCAGACTAAATATATTTGGTATAACAAAGGTTAAAACAATACCGCTTAAAACCCCAAGTAATGATGAAAGCGAAGAGATTTTAAACACCTTGCCAACAATCCCCCATACAATAAGCCCACAAACCCCCTCAACTGGGATTAAAAGCAAAACGCTACCAATAGCAGTGGCGACACCCTTTCCACCATTAAAGCCTAAAAATGGACTATAACAATGCCCTAGTATCGCAAGAATAGCAATGGCATATTGTGTCTCAAAGCTTAAACCCATAATCTTTGCAACAAGCACGACAAACAGCCCCTTAAACGCATCAAGCAATAAGGTAAGCAGCGAGAAAAACTTTGCTTTTTGCGGAGAAATCGCAGCAAAAGCACGATATACATTTGTAGCCCCTGTGCTTTTTGAGCCTATCTCTAAAATATTTTGTTTCGCAAAAATCTTTACAAGCAATGCACCAAAAGGAATGCTACCGATTAAATACGCACATATATATAATAAAATATTTGGATTTGTATCCATTAAAATGCCTTTATGTAGAATCTAGCTAAGGATTATAGCCTATTTTTGTAGATTTCATCGCTTTGTGCGTCAATGGCGTGTAAATTATGCAAGATTTACAGGGATAATACCCCGAATGGAATTGATACAATAAATCTCACTTGCTTCATATAAATCCTTTTTATATAGAATCTTTTCAGTGCATATACCACATTTTATAAGAGTATTACGCAGTGTCCCAGCAAGGATTCCTAAACTTTGTGGTGGTGTGTAGTATTTACCATTTTTAGCAATTATAATATTGCTTCTTGAGCCTTCAAGTATCTTGCCATTTTTATCTATGTAGATATAATCAAAGCATTCATTTTTAGCAATGCTTGTCGTAGCGTCTTTGAAATGCTCTCTTTTTGTAGTTTTATGATAGCTTAGTGGCGTTATAGTATCAAGTGTGGCTAATCTTACTTTAGTGTTGTTTATGGGTTGTAATGCTTGAATGCTATATGTAAGATTCCCTTCTTTTGTTAAGAGTAGGCGGCAAAATGAGAAGTCGTTTGCGATAAAATCATTATTTCCTGTTTGCAGTAACTTTTGTAGCGTATGTATAGAATCCCATAAACACAGAGTGGCGTTTGTATTATCGTTATAAAGTGTAGAATCTAGCATGTTTGTTTTATTATATTGAGTGTAATAACTAAAAGATTCTAATCTCATAATATGATATTGCATGTCTCTGTTTGGCAAACTAGATTTAGCTAAAATCTCTAAAGATTCTAATATATTTAAATCTTTATGGGTATGCGGTGTATTTATATCTAAGTGTTTCAAAGCAGATTCTATGGCTGCATAGTTAAAGCCCAATGCTTTTGCACTACTATAAAGCCTATATAAATGAGAATGCAAAAGAAATACAGAATCTTTGTGTAGCAGCATTGTTTCAATTAAAGAAAAGTCCATAATGTTTTGTTCCTAGTGATGAGATCTATATTTTTTAGAATCTTATTCAAAAAGGTTTAAAAGAGAAGCGATATGGATTTATATTTTTTGTGTGCGTGTAAGACTTGTGAAACTCTCATATTTTTTAAAGTCATAGAAAATATGAATAGCACCAAGGATTCTAATAAATCTACACCCTATCCACTAAATCCCTAAATTCAGCAAAAAGCTTACTTGCTTCGCGTGGTCCCGGGCTTGATTCTGGGTGGTGCTGGACTGAAAAGATTGGTGAATCTTTATAATAGACCCCTTCAATCGTATTATCAAAGAGATTTCTATGCGTGATAGTAGCGACTTCTATTATAGATTCTGGCACATTGTAGTTGTGATTTTGTGCGGTGATTTCAAGTGTGTTTGTCTGCATGTTTTTCACTGGGTGGTTGCCACCATGCTGTCCAAACTTAAGCTTATAGGTAGTATATCCATGCGCGTTACTTAAAAGCTGGTGTCCTAGACAGATTCCAAAGATTGGAATCTTTTCTTTAATAAATAGTTTGATCTTTTCAATCTGGTCTTGCAATAACACAGGATCTCCCGGACCATTACTTAAAAAAATACCGCTAATCTCTTTTTGCTTGTATCTCTCTATTAAAGTTTTTGCATCAAAGGTATGCGGCACGACTTCTACGATTAGTCCTACTTGGCTAAGTTCATTTAGAATATTTCGCTTTATACCATAATCGATGGCTATAATTTTTTTCTTATTTTTATCGTTAATATCAATTTTTGGATATGAAAAGTTAGTAAAATCAAAAGTGCTTTCATCATGTATATAGGGTTTTTCTGTGCTAACTTCTGCGACATAATTTATCTCTTCTATCCTTTTAGCCGATAATAAGGCTTTCTGCAAAGATTCTCTATCTTTTAATTCACTTGATGCGATCATCATCATAGCCCCATTATCACGCAACATTTTCACAATGCCCCGCGTATCGACATTACAAATCCCTATAAGATTATTCTCAATGAAAAATGACTGCAAATCCTGCGTAGAGCGAAAATTCGAGCTAATGCTACTTAGATTTCTAATAAGCACACCTTTTGCAAAGGGCTTTCTACTCTCCATATCCTGCGGATTACACCCGACAATGCCAATCTCTGGCATACAAAAAACAATAAACTGCCCCGCATAGCTTGGATCACTAATAATCTCTTGATAGCCTGTCATAGAGGTATTAAAGACTGCTTCACCAATAGCTGTGCCTTCCTTGCCAAAGCCTTTTGCCTGTAATAAAAGCCCATTCGCAAAATAGAGCCATATATCATGTAGTTTCATTGCTTAAGCCCTTTTATTGAGTTCTTCTTCATAGAGTTTTGCAAAAATTAACTCATACTCTTCACTACCCGGAATTAACTTTCGTTTATAATTTTTGATTTTTTCAACCGCATTATCATAAGCATGCTCGTGGAAATCAAAATAGGAATCAATAGATTCTATAACAAAGTTTTTCACAACATTTTCTGGCACATTAAAATCAATATAGCTTTCTTCAAAAAGTGCGTCTAGAATGTCGTGTGCTAATTGGCTGTAACGCTCTTTATATGAAAGTAGAAAGCCCTTTTCTTTTGCAAGCTGCTTTTTTATCATTGCAAAGAGTTGCTTTTCATTGACCTCATCTTCTTCAATTGTATCTTGGTGTGCTTCTAGCAATTCCCTTGCTTTAGATTCTATAGCGTATTCTTGCTGCATATCTTCTTTTATGAGTGTTGTGGTAAGGCGGTTTAGATTCGGTAAAGCGGCATTAATTTGGACTAGATTTGAGCGACTTAACTCAAGGATAATGCGTTCTGCTAAGAATTGTGCGTGTTGTGGTTTTAGTTTCATGATTTCCCCTATTTAGAACCATTTGCATTATGTTTTTATTAAAATAAAAATGCTTATTATAACATAAATTTATCAAGGCAATAAGATTTCACAATCATATCTCATTGACAATAAAACCTAGTCGCGGATACTCTTCTAATCGTGGCAATACAATCTCTTTTAATGCTTGCTGCAGTGGCAGGGCGTGTATGCCGATAGAAAGGGTATAATCTCTAAATTCTAGTGTTATCTTTTTCTCTTTGGCAAGGGCGACACTTAAAGCAAAAATAAAGCTTAGAATCTGCAGGGCATCGTGTTCTGGCAAAAGATTCTCAAGTGTTTGTGTGATGATTTTTGGTCGCTTTTTATGTGAGGATTCTAAAAGTGTGGCAATCGTATAACGCTCTTTATGTCCAAAGCCATAATGCAGGGAATGCAATGCAATATAGGCACTATGTTTATGTGCTTGATAGAAGTTAAAGTTTGCACCAATATTATAGAGTTTGCTAGCAACCTGCAAGGCTTGCAGGTGAGAATCTTCTAAGTCATAAGGCTCTTTTAAAAGATTAAAAAGTGTTTTTGTGTGTTTGCTGATTGTTTTAGAATCATCAAGGCTTGTGAGAAAAATATCTTGCAAGGATCTTACACTTGGGTTAATATCATTTGGAAGCTTTCCATGATGATAACGAAGCATATCGTTTAAAAACGCCCCCTCACGCACACCAACACCACTTATAATAAGCTTTTTCGCACTCAATTCCTCTAAAATCACTTGTAAAATAAGTAAGCCCGGTCGTATAGAATCTATACGCCCCTCTTCAAAGCCACTCTCTAAAAGCCATTCATTACTTGCATGTGTAATGGTCTCTAAATGCTCTAAGATATTCTCCACACAAAGCTCATAGCCATGCAGAAAATTAAACGCATAAGATTCTAAATCCATTTCATATTTTGCATACGCGCGAATGCTGCCACCTATCCCAAAAACATTAAGATTGTTCATAAAAGATGAACTCGCACAAAAGGCTTTAATATCCTTGATATGTTCTTTTACATACTTTCTTACATACCTATATGCTTCTTGCATGTTATTGTGATCAAAAAATAGCTCTTTTAAGCGGATACTCCCTAGATTGAGTGATACCATCGTTTGTATCACGCCATTTTCAATACAGGCAAGCTCTGTGCTACCACCGCCAATATCAATGGTAACACCACTTTTTTCATGCAATAGATTCGCACAAGCTAATGCTCCATAATAGGCTTCTTTCGTGCCGTCTATAACCTTTATAGCAATGCCACATTCCTTTTTCACTTGTGCTATAAACTCGGCTTTATTTGGTGCATCTCGCAGGGCTGAAGTCGCCACACAGATAAGCTTTCTACTCTTTAGTGAATCACTTACTTTTTTAAACTCTTTTAATGCGTTTAAAGCCCTTGCCATTGCTTGTGGTTGCAAGTAAGAATCATGCTCGTAACTTCCTTCAGAAATACGCACTTTTGACTTTAACTCATGGATAAGGTGGAATCCGTAGCGACTTGTTTTTTGAAAGATCGCCATTCTTGCCGAGTTTGATCCAATATCTATAATCGTTGTAATTTTTGCCATAGTTATCCTTTATAAGTAAGGTCAATGCCCCATATCTTTTGTATCAATAATCGCATCAACAGGGCAGACTTCTATGCAATTTGGGCTTTCTGCATAACCCGCACAAAGAATACATTTGTCTTGTGCGATGATATAAATGGGCTCTCCAATGCTAATGGCTTGTGTAGGACATACATCGCGACACGCATCACAAGCAATACATTGAGTAAGAATGGCGAGTGAAGACATTTTATTTCCTAATATTTTGTGTTAAAGATTTTGGTTAAAAACTTTGTGTATTATACAATAAAACTTAAACTAGAAAACTATGTGATAGTTTTGTTTGATGATATTTTTAGAGTGTTTTATATAGGGGATAGGGCTAAACACTTCATAATATTTTGCTATAATTTATGATTTTTGATATTTGGAATCTCTATAAAGTAAATATTGTGTTAAGTAAAATTTTTAGTATAAAATCCAAATAGAGTTTAGATTCCAAAAAAGAAACACAAGTAGTCAATAAAGGGGATTTATGGTAAAACAAGAAGATACGCAGTTTGCCTATACTTATATGAATGCGAATATGCATACACCACTTGCAGTATATAAGGGCATTAACGCACATTTTTTATTAGAATCTGCTTCACTTGAAAGTGGTAAGGGGCGATATTCTATAATCGTTCGTAATGTAAATTTTGGCTTACAAAAAAGAGATAAAGACTATACATTTGAAACCTATATAAAAGATTCTCCAAAAAATGGGGCAAATAGTTTTTCTTTGTCAAATCTTACAGATTATGAAGAGTTACCCCCTTTTTTAATGCAGCTAAAAGATTCTATTCTTTCTATACAAAATAACCGCATAAAAGATAAGCCTAGTTTTGATTTTTTAGAGCTTGCAAAGGTGTTTAGAAATGCTTTGCCTAAAATCCCAAAGATTTTAGAATCTCTGCCCTTGCCACTTGGTGGGCTAGGCTATGTTGGCTATGAATTTTTTAGTGAATGTGAAAATGTGGTATTTCAGCAAGAAAGCCTATATAATGCACCTGAAGCCTTGCTTGTATTCCCGCAAGAATGCGTTGTATTTGATCATTTTTATGATTCTATGTATATTGTGATAAATTCACTAGATAATGGGGCTAAGGCAAAGCTGGAAGCATTGCAGCAAGAGATTCTATCACTACAAAATACACAGACAAATGAGCTTTTAAACGGGCATAAGGTTTTAGAATCTAGCGTTGTGTATGAAGATTCTAAAGAATGGTATGAAGCGAATGTAGCAAGGATTAAAGATGAGATTTATAAGGGCACATTTTTACAATGTGTGCTTAGTCGAGCTATCGCCATTAAAAGCAATATGAATCCGCTGTATTTCTATGAGACATTAAGACATAATAATCCAAGCCCATATATGTATTATTTAGATTTTGGGACATTTAGCGTTATTGGGGCTAGCCCTGAAGTCATGCTGCAATGCAAGGATAATATACAGACTTTGCGACCTATCGCTGGGACTAGAAAAAGGGGGGCAAACGCACAAGAGGATAGAATCTTAGAGCAAGAATTGCTAGAAGATGAGAAAGAGAATGCAGAACATTTAATGCTTGTTGATTTAGGGCGAAATGATATTGGGCGAAATGCTAAGATTGGAAGCGTGAAAGTAAATGCGTTTAAGGTTATTGAGCGATACTCAAGCGTTATGCATATTGTATCAGAGATATGCGGTGAGATTATGGAAGGGCGGGATAATAATGATTGTTTTAAGGCATGTTTCCCTGCTGGAACGGTGAGTGGAGCACCAAAGATTGAAGCGATCACAAAACTCGCACAATATGAGACACATAAACGATCTATTTATTCTGGTGCGATTTTGTATTTTACTAGAAATGGCGATTTAGATTCTGCGATTACTTTGCGTTCTGCGGTATTGCAAGATGGGATCTATTATTTACAAGCTGGAGCAGGCATTGTCATGGATTCTATCCCTACGAATGAATATATTGAAACATGTAATAAAATGAAAGCCCTTTATGATATTTTGATACAACCAAAAGGGCTTTCATTATAGGGATTAGAGTTTTAGAATTTCTGCCCTTATAGGTGAGCGCAGGGTTTAGGGTGCGAGATAGCAAGAATTTAAAATTCAAAGCAATACAGACTTTTTGCTTATATTTCCATAAGTTTATGTTAAGTTATTTTGCTTGTATTGCGAAAATTGCAAATACAACACATAGTAGAGTTTTATAACGTGAATATTTAATTTAATGGACTGCCTAATAATTTAGAAACCAGGTTCTAGGCTATAATAATGTAACCAAATCTCCATCAACCTAACAGCGTCTTGAGTTTCATTCAATGTAAAAGTGAAATATATGTCCCATGTAATTGTGATAACTATCATATAAATAGCGAAAATATCAACTTTAGTTTCTAATAGTAACTGGCATTTTCTAACGACTAATTACCGCAAGGTAACAATAAGAAAAAGCATATTGTGGCACCATTAGACTCACTTAGTTTAGATTTCATGCAATGATTAAAAGCTATTCGTCCCAGAAATACACCTAAAATTTAGGCAATACTCCATCATTAAGATTAATAGTTTGCACATCACCTATAAGGGCGGTGCTAGATTGTGCTGCCATTTTGATTTCTCTCTCTTCGTTTCTATCTACAAAAAGCGTGTATTTGCTATTGTATTCAATCTTTATTGTGCGTGTTTCGCCATTGCGATTTTTTGCTAGAATGAGTTCTGCTTCATGCACCTCTGGGGCTTTGTATTGCTCCTCTATTTCAACACTAGAATCTTCGCTTTTACTCTTTTTCTGCTTTGCGATTCGATTTCTCGACTCCCTTTCTTTATACACCTCATCGCGATATAAAAATAAAATCACATCAGCATCTTGCTCGATAGACCCACTCTCGCGTAAATCCGACATAATCGGTCGTTTATCATCTCTTAGCTCTAAGGCACGATTAAGTTGTGATAATGCAACAATAGGGATTTTTAACTCACGGGCAAGATTCTTTAATCCGCGACTAATCTCAGCGATAATCTCATGTCTAGCCGCTGCATTCGCATTTGACATGCCAGACATAAGCTGGAGATAATCAATCATAACAATGCTTACACTAGGGTCTTTAATCTTTAGCTTCCTTAGCTTTGTGCGGAGTCCTGCAAGGCTTAAATGTGGGTTATCATCAATATAGATATGTGTTTCACAGAGTTCTTGAGCGGATTTTGAAAGCTTTGTAAATTCATTATCATCCATACTACCTGAACGCACATTTTGCAGTGGCACCATGCTTTTTGCCGAAAGCATTCTTGTCATAAGTTGTTCCGCTGGCATTTCAAGGCTAAAGATTGCTACACCTTTTTGACTGCTTAGAATCTTTAAGGTCATGCTAAGGATTAGGGCAGTTTTACCCATCGCAGGTCTTGCACCAATGACTATTAGCTCACCTGCATTAAAGCCTGTGGTAGCGTTATTTAGCTTACTAAAGCCTGTATCTATACCTTTTAAAGCACCATGCTTTGCTTGATTCTCTTTAATAAGACGCATGGTAGATTCTACAACTTCATAGGCATTTTTAAACGCATTATTTGTATCTTGTATGCTTAGGGCATAGACTTTTTGCTCTATATCTGCAAGGATATTTTGTGCGATAGAATCTGGCTTCATACTCTCATCTCGCATAAAGCTTGCTAGAGAAAAAAGATTTCTTTTAATAGAACTATTTTTAATCATTTTGACATAGGTATCTATGTCGGCAATGGGAGATTCAGCAGCAATTAATGCAATATCATCAAGGCTTACTTTCATGCTTTTTTGCATTTCTATACAAAGGAATTCGGGGGTAATGGGCGTCTCATTTCTATGCAGATTCTCACATGCCTTAAACATTTCAACATGCAAGGGCAGTGAAAAATCTTGTGCAACTAGACTATCACATATCTCATCAAACTTATCTGGACTAAAAAGAATCGCAGATAGCACAACCCTTTCAATCTTGCTTTCTAGCTCTTGCATGTGTTTCCTTTGCTTTGTGTTAGTAATGATAGCTGTTACAATACAATTTCATTGTGGTAATATGATAAATAGAGATTATGTTACATGTATTTCACACGCAATATTTAAAGCCTTGTCGTGCGTATAGAATCTGTCATATCTCTTTGTGTAACTATCTTTAGATAGTCATTATAGATTTGCTTATAGTTTGGCAAAATCTTTTCATTTAGCTTTGTAAAGGGATAAATGCTAAAATTCTTTCTATTTTTATCATAATAAGTATAGATGAGATGTGTATGCAGGTCATGCAGGGTTATCTTCTTGCTTTTAGAATCTTTTTTGATTGTTACCCCAGCAAACATTCCAACGCGTTTTTCCAAGCCTTTTTGTGCAGAAATCATATTGCCAAGCGAATAGATTACAAGCGTGTTATTAATCCACTCAATAGGCTGCACGACATGGGGATGATGACCGATTATTATATCCACACCAAGTGTTGAGAGATAGTGTGCGAATTCTTCTTGCTCTTTATTTGGCTTAAAATCATACTCATTGCCCCAGTGCATTGAAACCATGAGTAAATCCACTTTATTACGCACATTTTCTATGTCTTTTTTTAGCATTTCCTTATTATACACATTGACTAAATATTCTTTATTCTTTGGGATAGGTATGCCATTTGTGCCATAAGTGTAGGCAAGTAGCGTGTAGGTTATACCATTTTTTTCATAGATTTTTGCTGTGTTTCTTTCATTTTCACTTATATAGCTTCCAGCGGCAATCACAGGCTTTTTACTCCAATACTCTCGTGAGTTTATAATCGCTTTTTCGCCACGATCTAGTGTGTGATTATTTGCAAGTGAGATGAGATTAAATCCTAGATTAATCATGCAGTCGCCAAATTCCTGCGGTGAGTTAAATGCAGGATAGCTACTTAGCCCTAGCTCTTTTCCACCTAGAATTGTCTCTTGATTATAAAAAGCTAGGTCATATTGTGAGATAAGCGTGGCTGTGTGTATAAACATTTTACTAAAATCATAGCTAATTATGGGCTTTGCTTTAGAATCTTTTTCTTGTGACAATGTGTATTTTGCGTCATTATATACTGCGGTATGCAAAAGTGCATCACCACCCATTATAAGTGTGAGTTCATTATTTATCTTAGATTCTATAACTTTAGAATCTTTTTTTATCTCTTGCTGCTTTTTCTCTTTATCACTGCATGCTATGAAGCTAAATATATAAAGGCATAGAAAGCATAAAAGCATGAGATTATAGAATCTAGTTTTATTTGTGATGATAGGCATGATATTCCTTAAAAATTATGGGGTTATTATTTTAAAAATGTGTGAATTTTAGTAGTGTTTTATTAACAAAATATTATGGTTTTATCTCTTAATCACAAAGATTCTAATACTAGTTTTCATGCCTTGCAAATATTAGAATCTATATAAAAGTAACGCTATATCCCTAGATTCTGTTCTAGTCCAAAGGCAGCATCAAGTATTGTTTGCTCACTAAAGGCACTGCCTATAAATTGCATTCCTATGGGTAAAGGCGATTTTACAACTGGAAGGCTTATAGCTGGAAGTCCTGCAAGATTCACACCGATAGTGTAAATATCGCTTAGATACATTTCAAGGGAGCTTTTTGTAGCATTAAATGTTGGGGCGACATTGGGGGCTACTGGAAGCAAGATTGTATCACATTCGCTAAAGATACTTGCATATTGCTGTCTAATGAGTTCTCGCACTTTTTGAGCTTTAAGATAGTAAGCATCATAATAGCCACTACTTAGCACAAAAGAGCCTAGCAAAATGCGTTTTTGCACTTCATCGCCAAATTGCGCGCGTGTTTTGAAATATAAATCCTGCAAATTCTGCCCCTCTATACGACTGCCATATCTCACACCATCAAAACGCGCAAGATTGGCACTTGCCTCTGCCATAGCGATAATATAATACGCACTTATATGGTGCGTGGTATCAAGCATTTGTGCTTTTATGATGCTATGCCCCATATCTTCTAGAATCTTAATCGTGTCATAATAGGCTTTTTGCACCGCTTCATCTGCATCTTTTACAAAGTCTTCTAGTATAGCAATCTTTAGAATCCTTTTGGGATTAAGCTTATCAAAAGTCTTTGTAGGTGCAAGGTTTGCACTTGTCGAATCTCTCTTGCAAACTCCGCTAATAATATCAAGCAAAATGCTTGCATCTTCTACATTTTGCGTAATCGGTCCAATCTGCTCTAAACTTGAGCTATATGCCACAAGTCCATAGCGAGACACTCTACCATAAGTTGGCTTTAAGCCCACCACACCGCAATAGCTAGCAGGCTGCCTAATGCTTCCACCTGTATCACTGCCTAGACTAGCTATGGCAATCTTAGCGGCGACTGCTGCGGCACTCCCACCGCTAGACCCACCCGGCACACGACTTGTGTCAATTGGATTTTTCGTGCGACCATAGCAGCTTTTCTCAGTCGTGCTACCCATGCCAAACTCGTCCATATTTGCCCTACCAAACGCACACATATTAGAATCTTGTAGTTTAGTAACCGCTGTTGCACTATATGGGGATACATAACCATGCAAAATCCTACTCGCACAAGTGAGTTTAGAATCTTTTACGCAAATATTATCTTTTATTAGAATGGGAATCTTGCCTTTATCATTTTCGTTTAATTCAGGCGTCTCTATATAGGCGTTTAGTTCTTGTTTAGCTTTAATATCTTGTATCATTTGTTCTTTAAGAGATTCTATCTCATTAGCATGTAATGCCATAGCTTGTTTAAGTGTTAGCATGATATTCCTTTATAAAAAGATGAAATTATAACAAAAATTTAAGAATTATTTGGTCTTATATGCTTTTTGTGGAATGTGAGAATCTAGAGTCGTTGTGATAGTGTTAAGATTATGATTTGATACATAATCCTAATGTGTTAAGCAATAATAAAATACTAAGAATGTAGATATAGCTTATTTTTTCCTTAGTATGACTTTATCTCCCACTTTTTCTACATCATAACCTCTCAACTTATTTAAAACACCAACACCACCTGCAGCTACGGCAATAGCAACCGCTGTAGTAGTTGCCCCCACTCCCAATACCCCAACTGCCGCTGGAGCCGCTGCTGCTACTGCAGCGGAGCTAACACCACCTGTTGCTGGAGCTGCAACAATCGCTACAACAGCAAAACCAATTGCACCTATCGCTATTGCCCAAGCCACTTTACCTGCTGCTTTAATTTTTATTACCTTGCCACCTAAACCCAACTCAATTTCAATATAATCATCACCTCTTTCAATAGCTGCTGCTAACTCTTTTTCACTACTTATTGCCATAAAAATCTCCTAAAAATAAAATTAAATGTAGATAGTAATATATATATATATATAGTAAATGTTTATAAAATTTAATGTTAATTTTATGTATCCTTCTTTTCTTTTCTCTGCATAGCTTCTCTCTCTCTTTTTTCTAGGATTCTATCCTGCATGTATTTATACTTTTCTTCATGTTTGAGTGAATCTAAGTCTTTATAAAGCCTTTTATATGCTTTTACTACATTAAGGATAGCTGCTGCCACACCATAGCCAAGCCCCACCCATATAAGCCAATAATACCCAAGCCATTTATATAATAGATAGCCTATCCCAAGCCCTAAAAGCACTGCTACAATCATTGAGATTCCAAGTGATAGGTCATTGGCACTGCGAGTTAGAGTCTTTATCTTACCATCTTTAGAATCTGCGTTTTGAGAATCTCTTTCTTTGGAGTTTTCTTCTTGTGGTGTCTTATCTGTGTTTTTTGTAGATTCCAACTCATTGTTATTTTGAGTCTTTGAAACAAAACCTCGTTTAAATTCCATGTTAGATGCTTCGCGATGTCCAACATGACAAGTTGTTTTAGAATCTTTTTCTTGCTGTGTTTTATCTACACCATTTCTAAAATCTAGCCTCTCAATCATTTGGGTATATGCAGGGCATAGAAGTACATCCTGTTTAGATTCTAAGGACTTGTTGTGTTGATCTTTTGAAAAAGGCAGACTATCTTTATTTAAATTTGTTTTGGAATCTACAAGCATTATTCTATGTCCTTTGAGTCCGTTGTAGCTTTATGCACTTTTTGGCAAATAACATACACATGGCACACAATGACACAAAAAATACAGCTTAAAGCTTCTTTGGATTATAACTAAACTTTTTAAATGCTGTATTGTGGTTAAAGTGTAATGCATGAAAATAAATGTAGGGGCTCTATAGTTAGTATAGCACAATAAGGCTTGCGAATGCAATCACAACGCAAACAATGATATATAAATACAGCAATAGAGATATTTCACTTTAATCTTTGGAAGCTATCTTAGCTCTAATGCTGGATTGAGTATAGAAGCAAATACAATAACAAATAAGCAGATTTATAGACAATGGCTCTGCACTGGTTGGGACGGCTGGTGGGCAATAGGGGATAGATATAAAAGGTCATATTGGGCGAATGAAACACAAAATGTAAAACTCTCTAGTGGGGCGTATGATGGGGATTTGTTAGGCACAAGTGGCGAGGTAAAGTTTGGCGTATTTAAACTTAATCCTAATGAAGTAGTCAATATATCTGTTGGAGAAGGCTTTGTAAAAGGGCATGTAGATATAGTGTATTTTGAATTAAGAAATGGCAATGATGAAGCTATTACTAAACCAAGTCAGCCTAATGATGTAACTGCTGGTATTCCTTTACCTGCACCTACTCCACCACAAGTAACACCAACACCGCCGCCGCCTTTGCCTTTAACTTTGGGGATAAAACCTGAAAAGCTAGAATTAGAAGTAGGGACTACACAAACAATAGAGATTATCACAAATGCTACAAGTTATACAAGTAATATGCAAGATGATACTATTGCAAGTTTCAATGAAGCTACAAAAGAAATCACTGCAAATCTTCAAGGTGATACTATGCTAACTATTGAGGGCATAAGAGATAATGAGAGTATAAGAAGGGCGGTAGCAATAAAGGTTATTGAAAAACAAACAATAATCAATCCTACACCACCAACTACCACACCACAAAACACACCTAAAAGCATAAATTTCACAAGTCTTTTACCTAACTTGCAAACAATGAATACAGAACAATTAAGCTTTATGTATGTTATAGGCTTTGTATGGCAGGAATTATTTAAAATCGCACAAAATGATAATAATATGACTTTGCTGCATACAACTATCACTGAAAAGAGAAAGAAAGAATTGCAAGATTTATATGATACACAAAGAATAAACTACACACAAAAGCAGACGCTAATAGGTTATGCCCCTGTTGGCTATCAAATACTCTCTACACATATAAGTGCTTATCCATTCTTACAAAGCAAAGATGAAGCACATTTGCAAACACTAGAAAGCCTTATTATCGAAAAAGAGAGTGTAGAACAAGGCATGACCTTTACACATGCTTTTAGCGAAGCAGTAAAAAATATGAGTAATGAAACTTTTACAGATAATTTAGAAGTATGGATTAAAGAAGCACAAGGGGTTATAACAAGGACAAGGCTTGAAGACCCTATAAATCAAACACCACAAGGGCTAGACTCTTTAAATGTAGTTTTCTCTAAGAATCCAAATAGCTATATTGCAAGGAATGAAACAAGCGATGAGTTAAAGATAGATAGATTTAATTGTGTTTGGGAAGACCCACTAGAGACTGATTATATACATGAATTGTTTTGGTTTATTGTATATGATGAAGCTAAAGTAGGTTTTGATATGCAAAAGGTAAAAGAAACATGGATAACACAAAAAAATCATGCTGGGGATAAGAATGTATCTAATACGCCTGAAAAAAGACAAAATTTTATCAATGTAGGAAATAATATTCAAGTAGGGGCAATAGGGCAGATATTTAGAAAAGCCTACTTTACTGATATGAAAGATGAGCTATTTGAAGCTTATGATGTAGCACCTTATAAGATGAGATTAAAAGAGAGTATCTATCAATTAAGTAAAGAAGACTTGCTAGAGTTATTTACTAGGGCATGTCAAAAGGTGTATGCGATAAGTAAAACTTAGTGTGGCAATCTTGGCGGACACTTTTAAGGGAATTTTCACTTTTTGTTTCGGTCATGTATTATATATACACTCCCTCACAAAAAGCTTAATAACCCTTAAAATTGTCTCGCAATATTGCCACACATAGTATTACTTGATGTGGATAATAACCGACATATATTTAATTCTTAACATCTGCTATTCTCATGCAAATACTTAAAAAAGGCATTGCATGGGATACATACTCACACCAACACAAGCAGAAAATGATAATAAACTCATTAACAATACACTTGAAAGCTTAAAGACTACAAACCTTTTAAAACAATCACAAGATACTACCATTAATCCTAATCTAAGCACACAGAATACACAAACAACACAATCATTGCAATTACCACCAAAATTGCCACAAGGAAAAATCCCACAAATTAACACAGATTCCACAAAAAATACACAAAATCCACAACATAGCAACACACAAAAAAATATCGGTAATGCTATCAGTATGGGTAGCAATGTCTTATCTATGCAAACAAACCAAAATACACTCCCACAAGCTAACAATACAACACCACAAACACATACAAACACCACACCTACACAAGCAAAGACTAACGCAAATAACACACAGACTACACAAAAGCCCTTTAATACTCAAATAGCCCTAAGTAGTGATAAAGATTTCAAACCACAAAGTGAAATGCCACAACAAACACAGATTCCACAAATACAAACACCACCTAAAAAAAGCAGACTACAAAGAGAGATAGAATCTACAAAGTATGCAACAAACTTTAATCAATCAGCATATACAAGAAATACAACTGCATTCTTAGGCAAACCGCATGAGTTTAGCAATCATAAACTAGCTATGGCAGCAAAATTAAGGCTATTAGAAAATTTCGATAGTAATGCAAATATAGATGATGAAGTCTTTCAAAGATATAACATAATAGATAATGCAGTAGCAGCCCTAGAGACTGCTAAAAAGATACATGGGGAAAACTCTAAAGCATATAAAGATATTTTAGACCAATATATGCAATATGGCATATTAAAAGATAATGGCATTAAAGATTATGCAAGTTTGGCAGAGTTTTATAATAAGGGCGGTAATGTAGGGATTAAGACAGAGTTTAAAGGAAGTGAGGGCAATGCAAGTGGGCTAGATTCTGTTGATGATAAAGAGAGTAAAAATACAATAGGCAATGATAGCATTAAAGCCTTTGCAGAACAAAAAAGAGATTTTATGAAAGGAGAGCAAGATAAAAGCTATGCTAATGGTTGGTTTAATCATTTATTGAAAGATAAAGTGCTAGACGAGTTTAGTAGTGATTCAGTTGAAAACTCAATAGAACAAAATAAAGCTGGATTAAGTGTTGATAGGCAACTTGGCATATTAAAAAAAGAAGAAATAGATAAAGCCTTAAAGCAAGGCTTAGATAAGGTTAATAAAACACAAGGTAGGCATAAAGATGAAAAAGACGCTACACAACAAGAATATAACAAAGAGATAGCAAAGCGTTTAAAGCCTAACTACTTGCAAGAAACATGGCAAGATATAAATGTAGTTGATAATTTCAATAAAGGAAATTATGCCGCTGCGGCAGGAAATGCTGCAGGTGGTTTGACTAAATTAGCATTAGATGGGGCAGCTATGACACTTGAAGGTGCGGCTGATACTATTTTTCATGGAATGACAAGAGATGCCTTTAAAAATAAGGCTGAATTAGTCTTAGATGAATATAATCTGCCAAATTGGAGTGATACTAGTATGGGGGAGTATATAGCTAAAAGCAGAAAAGAAGGCAGTGATTATGATGATTTTTTAACCTTTGTAGGAAGCCTTCAAAACTCACTAGTAGCAAGTAAAAAGGCAGAAGAGATATGGGATAAGGAAACAAGAGATAAATTAATAGAATATGTAGAAGCACAAGGCAGCCCTAAAGAAGCAAAAGCATGGGAAAACTTGGATAAATCAATCACTAAGCTAAAACAAGAATGGGATAACTCCCCTGCTAAAGTCTTAGCAGATAGTGATTTAATCGCTAAAGCTATGACGATGAAAAATCAGCATGATTATGGCAGATTTGTATTCAATCTTCTTAAAGAGCCTGAAAAAAATATGGAATTAGCACAAAGCTATATCAATGATTTAGAATATATTTTAAAAACAGATGATAACTTTAAAGATGTAGATGAAGTAGCACTAACAAGAAGCGGACAGGTAGTTATAAGAAAGGGCGACCAGTATCAAGCGTTAGAACAAGGCTTTTTAGAAAGCATACTGCACGGAATACATGATAGTGCCGCAGAAATTACTTCATCTTTAGGTGGGGCTTGGTGGGGACTTAAAAAAGCCCTTAAAAAACCGAGCAAAAATTATTGGCAGACTGCTGCAAAGGCTGGAGTATATTCTAGTGCTGGAGCTGCTGTGGGTGCTGCGGCTGGTGCTATTGCAGATGAAGAAATAAACTCATGGACGACAGGTTATAAAAATAAAGATGGCGGATTAAAAAGGGCAGCAGAAGCAGCTACATTAAGCATAGCAGGGGATATTATTATAGTAGGTGCTGGAGCTGGTATAAAGCAAGGCTACAAGGCTATTAAAAATGCTAACCTTGATGGCTTAAGTGGAATTGGCAATAAGATTGTAAATGAAACTCAAAAGTTAGCAAATGGCAATGTAAATGCAGTTACAAACTTCCTAGCTAAAAATGCACTTGATAATAACGAGAGAGAGGCTATAAAAGAAGCCGCACAAAAAGAGTTTTTAAATGGAAAAAGTCTTGCTGATTATAAGAGTGATTCAAGCATTCCTAAGCTAGAGAGGCTTAAAAACGCTTGGCAGTATGAAAAGTTTATCAATAAAGAGAGTATGACAAAAGGTAAAGACAAGCTAGAAGCCTTAAGTAAAGAGTTTGAAAGCTTTCAAACTACAAGTATGGAATCTAATCGTCCTATTATGAGTTTAATGCAAGATATGTTTGAGGGCAAGGCTACAAGACATGAAAGAGAGAAGTTTTTACGCTTTGTAAGTCAAAATGAAGCTTTGCAATCTGCTTTAAGTGGTGTATTAGCTAAGAATCCTACACTTGCACTAAACTTTGGGCAGTTTATAGATAAAAGGGCAGCACAAGTAGCAAAAAGCATAGAGAGTGAAGCCCTTACGCAAAGAATGTTTAAAGATATGGATTCTAGCTATGCAAAAGGCTTAAAGGATAGATATGGTAAGGTAGAATATGATATTAAAAGGACACTTGATAATATCAATTTTAGTAGCACTGGCACAAAAATAGCTGATATTTTAATGGATTTAAAAGAGAGTATCCCACATGTAACAAACGCAGGGCAGACTATTAATGCAATGCTACAAAAGCTACAAGCAAGGGGTATTAAAAGCTTTGATGATGATATGCTTGAGTTCATAGAGCCAAATCTAAATATTGATGATTTACTCAATATCCGCAAATACTACAATGATATATTAAGAAGTAAAGATTTTAAAAATGCAAGTTTCAAACATTTACAAGCCATTAATAAAGAGATAGATTCAGCAGTAGAGAATGCCTTGCAAGATATAGCACAGCAAAGTGGCATTAATACAGCAAAGCTTTTAAAGAATTATAAAGATATAAACAAAGAGTATGCAGACTATGCGAAGTTTAAAGAGAGTGATTTCTATAAAGATAGTGTAAAGACTAAAAAGAGAGAAAAAGACTTAAGCGAAGATAACTTTAATAAAGCTATACTCAAACAAGCACAAAGAGAAGAAGGCTTTAATAACAAAGTCTTTAATCGCATTGCAAATAATACTGATACAAACTTACAAGCCCAAGCTATAAAAGAACTCATACAAAGAAATATAGCCAATGGGAATGGACAATTTAGGGCGGTTAAATGGCAGGAATTAATACAAGATTTAGAGAAGATAGAACATAGCATTACAGATGAAGGCTTAAAGAATCTAGTCTCAAATCTCAAACAAGCACAAAGGCTATATAATGGCGATAATGAGTTTTTACAAGCAATACAGCGAAGTGTAGGAAGCAAACCTGCAAATGTATTAATAAGCAGTGCTAATGGATTATTTGGTAGAACGCTTTTATTATTCTATAACTTCGTGCATAAGATAATGGCTAGATTTGCAGGGGCTTTAAGTGAAAATCTAGCACATCAAAGCTTAGAAGACCAACTAAGCCTTTATAGAAAGGTAAAGATTCTATGCGGAAGTATTGCAAGGCAATTTTAAGGGTTATCGAGTGAAAGGCGAAGGGAGTGTATTAAGCATACATGACCAAGCCTTGAGCGAAGATTCCCTTAAAAGTGTCCGCAAGACAACGCATTTAATTTAAAGAGATACAAAAGACTTTATATATGTCAGCATAGATTCTATCTCTAAGAACTTGCCAAAAGAGGATAAAGAAACAAGCAAGGTATTAAAAGAGTTAGAATACTGGAAAACACAATTTGACAAAGATGATATAGCAAGTTTCTACACCATAAAAGACGCACAAGAAACTCAAATTGCAATCACAGCCAATAAACAAGAATTACAAGAGAGAAAAGAAGTTATAGATAATGCTTTGAGTGAAGCTAGAAAAGATATAGAGACTATACAAAGAGAAGTTATAGAATCTAATCCTAACTTCATGCCTACTAGACAAATAGATGACTTTGACAATGAAGCAACTTATAAAATGGAAGTAGAGTTTGATAAACTCGGTATGCAAGAGTTTCAAAGAAAAATAGAGAGTGGGGAAATACAGCTAGATAAACCTACTCAAAAGACACTAGAGAATGCCTATTCACAATATAATCATTTATTACAAAAAAGAGAACTGCTAGAGAAAGACTTGCAAAGCTTTAAAGCCTTTGATGATAACAATATCTTAAAGACAAATAGCACTCTTATAGCACAAACACAAAGGGTATTACATCAAATACAAGATGATATTAGCTTTACCAAAGAAGCTATAAAAGATATAGAGAGTGAATTAAGCACAAGTAATAAAGCTTTAATACCTTTAAATACTCATGCAGAGACTAAAAAAGAAATCCATGCTTTTAGTAATCTTTTAGTCCCAACACAAACACAAACGAAACCAAGCTTTGCTACAAACTTAATGAAACAAGATACACAAGGCTTAATCCCTTATAACACACCACAAGACACTAAACTACTAGCATATAATGAAACAAAGCTACTAGAGTATAAAGAGACACTACACGCCCTGCAAAAGCTAGACAAAAGCTTTAAAGACTTTATGAGTATGCCTTTTAGCATTATTGTAGATTCTAAAGGTAATGCCCTGCCTTTAACTTCTCAAGCTATAAAGAATTTTATATTTCATAATCTTTATAAAGAGTTTATGAGTGCTACAAAAGCATTAAATAAGCCTTTAGCACAGCTAGACTTTAAACCTTTAAGTAATGAGATAAAAGCACTGCCATATAAAGCTAATGCTAACCTAAAAGCACATTTAAGAGATATTAATGCTAAGACTAATGACTTTTTAGATTCTATGCAGGAGTTTAAAAACACTACAAAAGAGATAAAGCTATTGCCATATAATAAACCTAGTGAAAATGAAGTAGTAGCAGTGGATAGGTTTAGGAATGTGTTGGGGGATAATTTCACTACAAAGCCAAACAATGATAAACCTATCACAGATTATCAAGTAACAATGGAAGTAGAGCCTTATGTAAGAGACTTAGCAAAGCTTAAAGGCAATGAAATATATGCGGATTTACAAAACCTAGTGAATAAACATAGAGAAATGTTTGACAAGCCAAGCGATGTTTTTAAGCTTATAAAAGAGATTAAGAAAAACCCTGAATTCTTTTATAACAACAATAGGCTAGATGCCGCTTTAATTGTAAAAAGATTAAGTGATAATAAAATCGGCAAAATGGGAGTTAAAAAAGATGATGGCGAAGTTATACATGCTACAAAAGTAAGAGAGAAAGATTTAATAAGATTAAAAAAGGTAAGTGATAAATTTGCGGATAGCGTTGGTATTATCCAAACTTTCACCCAACAAGGTAGCAAAAACGACAAATCGTTGAATGGGCTACCAAACAATGAGACTAATCCTACCACAAAACAAGAAATAAGTAAAGAGATAGAATCTAAAAGCACACAAGAAAAAGAAAAAAAAGAAAGAATGCACAGGGGTGTTTATAGTGTCTATTACGATGACATAATGATTGATTTTCGAAAAAAATACGACCCTGATGATGATTTGTGGTTTATGAAACATGCAAAACTTGAATACAGCGATAATGGAGAAGAAGTTTATGCAGCACTTAAACACCTTAATGAAGTTAGAGATAATGTATCAATCAAATATGATGATTATGTAGCTGCAACAGAACAAGTCAAAAACTCTCTCAATCGTGCTGCTTTAGACATTATTGATGATTTTAAAGCTTGTGATGAAGCACTTGAAGCAATAGAAAAAATACAAACTAAATTGCTTGATGACTATCCATTCAATCAAAAAAGAGATACAACAAAATCACAAAAGCATAAAAATATAGAATCTAAAAGCACACAAGAGATAGTTAAACAAGTAAAACAAAGTGGCAAGAGTGTAAGAGAGAGACAAGAATTAATAGACAAAAACAAAACTACCGAAACTTTCACAGATAAGCAAGGAAATACACATAGTGTAAAAGATTTTTCAAATCACTTACATACACAAGCAAAAGAACAAGAGAGTAATTTCAAAGGCTTTTTACAAGGTTTAAAAACCGAAAATAACGCCATAATAGACACACATATAACAAAATCAATAGAATCAATAGAAAGTAAAATAAGGCGTAAAAATGGAAATACAGATGACATGGCAGACTTCTTAAGGGCTAGTATTTTAGTGGATACAAACAAAGACTTAGATACACAATTATTAAATCTAGTCAATGCACTAGAAAAGCAAGGCATACGCCCAAATATCGAGCTAAAGCACAGAACAAGCGGTTATAAAGGTTTGCATTTACAATTTGAATTTAATGGCATTAAAAGCGAGATACAACTCCACACAAAACAAGGCTGGGAAATTAAAAAGAAGCAAGATGAGATTTATCAAGTTTTGAGGGAAGAGGAAGTTAAAGGAACGCTGAGTTTTGAGGAAAGACAAAATCTAATGCGTAAAAGCAAGAGACTAGGCGAATCTCACGAGTTTTCTATAAATGATTTTGCTTCGTTTGAGCCAATCTCAACAACATCTTCATATTCTGAAAAATCAGTATTACGACTAAAAGAAGTAGAATCATACTCAAGCCAAGAATCCTTTTTAAACTCAAAGCCCCTATTATCAGAACCCGATAAAGCATACAACCGATTAGATTCTACATTAAGCCAAAAAGATAATCTCTCTGGCGGAAGTGGAAACAAATCTTTAGAATCCATGCAAACTCCTTTAACAAATAACCACATTATACCACAAAACCTGCCAGAAGTCTATAAACACATGTTAGATGAAATCGACAAACAAGCAAAACAAGATTATAAAACAAGCATTGATAACTTGCAAAACGCCCTAAATGATACAGACTTTAAAGCCACATTACTGCAAGGTTACAAACAAGTAACAGATGACGCAATTGAAAGCTTAGGACTTGATAATCAACTCACAAATACTTTAATACGAGAAACACAAAAGCTAGAATCTAAACCAAATATAAGTCTAAGCGAAGCGATAGAATTACGCAAAAATATAAATGAAATCATGCGAAATTATGAAAAAAGCAGCAGTGATTTAAAGAAATTTAGGGCAAATAAACACCTAGATAACATAAAAGATAATATCGATAATGCTATTAAAAATGCCTTAGATTCTAAAGTCGCACAGAATGAAGTACATTTAGGGCGTAATATTGAAAGTAAAGATGTCTCGTTGAGTGAAGTAAAAACATATCTAAAGCAAAATACACCCAATGCAAACGCATTAGATAAAGAAACAGCCATTAAACTACTTGATGAAATTCAAGGCGAACCAATCCCAGCACATTTAAGCACAGATGAGTTTTTAAACGGATTTAGTCATATAGTAAATAAAGAAAACTTTGTAACTCACTTGCAAAAAGCAACAGATTCAAAACAAAGAATAGAAGCCCTAAATCTAGTCGAACCAACACAAAAAAGACCAGATTTTACGCTAGATACAATCAATAAAGATGGGCAGCCCACAAAAGAGTTTATAAAAGTTTTTCAAGCCGAAAAGAGAAATAAATTTTATGTATTAATAACAGCTAGAGATAATGAAAACTTTCTTTTAACAGGAATGCCAACAACTAAATTAAGAGAAGTAAGAAAAAGAATAAACAATGCGGAAGCTATAGAAGCACGAGATTCAGGCGTGGTTTCGTCCGCACAAAGTCCTATTGATAATACGCCAACTCCAGCAAACAATCCTACCCAAAAAACATTAACGCGTCAAGAAGCAGACGAACTTTTTTCAAACTTTCAACAAGCAAATAAAAACTACGCACAAATAAAAGAGTCTTTAAATGACAAATTTGCCAAAGCCCTAACCAAAGGCATGAATAAAAAAGACTTAGATTCAAGACTTACCATAGAGCAATGGAAACAAAGAGTGCTAGACACACAATGGGGTGATAGCATAAAAGGGCTAGAGAACACAATATTTAAAAACTTTAATCCAAGAATGCAAAAACACACACAAATGCTAACAATACTTAGGGCATTAGACAGAAATGTAAAGCTAAATGATGATACATTCCCAATTGATTTTACTAAGATTTTAAGCGATATTGAGAATCTAGAAAAGCTTACACTGCACCCTGAAATCTATCCTATACTCGATACTTTTAAAAGCTATGCTAAAAGCTATCAATTCGCCCAAGAAATAAGCAAAGCAAAAGCATTAGAAAACCAAGTAGGCAGCGGTGCATTAGCCACAACACTAGAGGGCAGAATAAAAGTCTTTTTAACCAATAGATTATTTAAAAAGCTTTTTGCCTTTATCCCTTACATAGGCGATAATGCAGCCATAACAAAAGCCTTGCAAAGTGCTATAAAAGATTTAAAATACCCAAGTGAAATCACACTAGAAACGCTTAAAGTGCTAAATAAAGCAGATTTAGACAAAGGCTTTAAACCCATAAAAGATAAAGAGAATAAACCAAGATTTGAATACAAGGCAAACACACCTTTAAGTGATAAAGAATTACAGAGCCAAATAAGAGGTAATACACAGATATTAACCCCAAAAGATACAAGCGAGATAGAAGCCATTGCAAGTAATCCACTCATTCAAAACATGGAGAGACAAGCAAAGTATAATGAAGAACTCACACAAAAAATAAGCCAATTTGAAGCAAATAAAGAAAACATTCAACAAGATATATTAAATAATCTAGTTGTTGCCACACAAGAGATAAAGCAAAACACAGAGTTATTAAAACAACTAGCCCAACAACTCACACACAATAACCCAATCCACACGCCAAATAAAAGCATAATAAAAGCAGAGGCAAATAATGAAACCTATTTCATAACAACAGATAAAAACAACATCACAGCCATAGAAAAACAAGAATTGCAGCTAGCACAGCCAAAAACTTATGATGAGTTAATGCAAAGAGACAAAAACGAAAACGCAACACTAGAATCATACAGAGACCAATATGCAGATATAGCAGAGATAAAAGAAGCACAAGCACAGAAGCAATTGTTGTTAGAGTATAAGCCAGAAGTTGCGAAAGCTAGTGAAACAATAGAAAAAGGCGTAGATGAAAAAATAAAAGTGTTACCTAAAATCAACTTAAATACAGCAAAAAGAGGCGAGATAAAAGAATACTTGTCGCAAATTTTAAAGCCGATTTTAGACAAACCTTTGAGAAATACGCAGGGCTTACAAGCCTATTTAAATAACGCTTCAATCGATAAAATGATAAGCGATAAAGCCATAACAAAAAGCGTAGAAAACGGATTTAGTAAGCAAGAACACTTAGAAGCGGTGGCGGATATAGAAAGGCTTTTTAGCATCTCTAAAGAAGCAATCGCACACAGCCACAGAGAGAATAACCCGGGCGTAATCATTCACAGATTAAACGCACCTTTTAAAGAATCTAATGCACTGATAACGACAAAAGAAAGCCTAGATAAAAATAAAAATAGAATATATAGTGTAGAGTTAGAATTAACCCCTCGCTTCAACACTTCTACACGCCCGACAGATATAGAAGCTAACAAGGGCGGTTTTAACTCACTAAATGGACAAGGCGGACAAAACTTACCGACTATTGCTAAAACCGATACCGACATTATACCACAAAAGCTAACAGAACGCATAAAAAACGATTTAGATTCTAACGATTATGCAGAAATGCTAAAAAGTTTAAAGCAATTAGAAAATAAACAAGCAGAGATTGATACATTTACAAATGAAGCCAACTTAATACGCAACACTTTAGAAAAGCAAGAGACAGAGAAATATGAAAAAATAGTAAGTCCTTTATTTGATAAATATCCAATAATGAAAGAGTTTTACAATGAAAGAGATATAAATACACATATCTATTTTAAACGCTTTAAAAACGAGTTTTTAGAGCGATACAACACGCAATATGATTTCTTTACTTTAGATGAAAAAGCCTTTCTAGCTAAATATCCAAATTTTACTCAACAAGACTATAAGGAAGCTACAACACAGAATCTAAAAGCCTTAAAAGATAAAAATGTAAGCATAAATGAATATGTCTCTTTTGCTAAAGAATATATGGATATTGTAAATAATCCTGTTTTTGAAAAGATGGCGAAAGAAATTGATTCTGTAGATAAAAAATATTGGGATACTCACTTTGAGATGAGTGAGCAACGGGATTCTAAAGTAAATGAAATCATTGCCATACTTAAAAAGGATATTGACTCTATTGATATTGCAAACAAGGCAGATGTTAGCATTGATAATTTCCATAAATTAGGCAGATACCTTGCATTTATGAAGCAGCCTGAATTTGGATTTGCTAACAAACTGACATTCACAAAAACTGGGTTTTTTGGAAAATTTTTAGAACAGACAGATATAAAACAACGAGAACTTTTAGGCGAATTATTATCAGTAGAAAAACTTTTAGAGAAAGAAGGAAAAGCTAACAGAGTTTTACAAGATAGGCTTTTCACTATATTTAGGTTAATGCGAGGGGAAGAGTTACTAGATAGAGAGATAAAAGATGTACCATTAGCAAGAGAGTTGATAGAAAAACAGCTAAACATTAAACCCATAAAAGAATTTGGCACAAACTATGCAGAACATTATCACAGCGGCGAGACTGCTATACAAAAACTCATAAATGAAGCACAAGCACATAAAGAAAGCGGAGCTAAGGGCGAGTATAAAGGACAAGTTGCAGGGGCATTTCATCGTAAAGAATTGGGGGATATTGATTTAGTATGGGGGAATGAGAAAATAGGCTTACAAAAAATAGTAGAAAAACATTTAAACGATTTTGCAGACTTTGCAGGAAATAATCCTTATGAAAAAATGTCAAATGCAATCAATGAGATTATACAAAATGGCAAACTACTTACTGAAAATGGAGTAAATACGCTATGGTATAAAAATGGCGATGAGTATTATCTCGTGGGAATCTCAAAAGGATTTAATAAACAAGGTGATAACAATTGGGTTATAACAAGCTACAAGAAAGATAATATTACAAATTTGCAAAAAGAAAAAGTGGATAAGCTATTCAGTAGCGATGCCTAAGTCCTTTCCGCTCAAGGCAAATTTAATGAGTTAGAGACTCTTAACTCAACTACTACCAACATTATACCACAACAAACCCTAGAATCTACCATGCAAAAGTTTAATTACGATGAGAAAAAGGCAAAAGATTTACTAGAATGGCATAAAGATTCTAGCCCTTTAACAAAAGATGAAAATGGACTGCCTAAAGTGTTTTATCATGGCACAACACTAAGCAGTATGAAAAGATTGCATAATAAAGAACTTAAAAAACCTTTTGAAGTCTTTAATACTAAAGATAATTCAGTTTCTAATTTTAGCATAGGCAATTGGTTTTCCAATGATAAAAACCTTGCTAAAAACTATGCAGATGATGATGAAGGAAACTTTATATATGAAGTATTTTTAAATATCAAAAAGCCCTTTATTATGGAAAAAGAGCTTACACAAGAAAAAATAAAAGAGATTGATAAAATTTTTAAATTCACTAAAAAAGATAAAGAAAGGGGATTAAGGGCAATAGAAAATCTAAAACAAGCAAAAGCAGAGTTAAAAGAAAGCGGCTTTGAGTTTTTGCAATATGACAGAGAAAGCGTTAAGATAAGGCATATAGAAAGTGGTAAAGAGTTTAGCACACCGCTTTATAATCTAAAAAAGGAAAATTTGCATGAGAGCATAAGAGCTTACGAGGCAGATTTAAAACATAATCCTAATTTAGATGAGAGTTTGCAAGAGTTAAAAGAGCTTGATTCTCTCTTAAAAAAAGATTCGCCCACATTATATGAAGCTGGGTTTGAAAAAGAATTTTTTAAAAATGAAACCGAGCTTTATATCCTAGCCGCTGCAAGAGAGAATGAGAAATTACAGGAAGTAGTGGGCGGACACTATGGTGTATATGGCGGTTATGGAAGAATGTATCAAACAGCTAGAATCTATCCATTGCAACAATTTTATAAAAAAGCAGGATATGATGGCATATTGTTTAATGATAGGGAAATAGTAGCATTTGATTCTAACCAAATAAAACATATTGACAATAAAGGAAGCTATACAGATACAAAAGGCAATATCACTAAGACTAAACCAAAAAATAAAGAATCTACACATAAATATTTTAATGAAAATAGCCCTAATATTATGTATTCTAATCCACAACATTTAGGAGCTGGAGTCTTAAGTGGCAGTGTAGCAGGAATTGAAACTGATGAGAATGGAAACATTGTAGGATTTAATCCTGCTAAGTTTGCCGCTGGATTCTTAGGTGGGGCGGTAGGAAGTAAGGCGGTAGCAAAAGGCTTTAAATATCTAAAAGAAAATCCGCAAGTTAAAGAAGCAGTTGTAAAAGAACTTGCCGATACTCTAGCACTAGGCTTTGACAAAGCAAGGCAAAAATACCCGCTTTTAAGCTTACTAGAGCCTAGATATATTGTGCAGAATGAAAGGGGCAGGAAAATCCAAGCTAAGAGTATGCTAAAATTAGCAGAAAAAGAAAGTCAAAAAGTGCAACTAAAAACATATAAAACACTGAAAAAATACAATATAGAATCGCTAGAAATCGCACAAGAGCAAGAATATAGAGACTTTGTGGCTGATGTATGGGATAAAAAAGGTTATGAAAAAGCCCCAAATATTCTAAAAATTGCTACTTTACCACAGGAGCTAAAAAACGCTTTGGGTGTTAAGTTTGATGAAGTGTTTTTGACTAAAAAAGATTTAAGCCATTTTAGGACAGCACGAAAGGCAAACTACAATCAAGCATTAAGCGAGAATGAAATTTTAGAGATTCCAAGCGTTATAGCAAATGCAAAGAACGCCTATATTGACACTAGGCATAAGAATTTTTTCATCGTATTTGCAGAGAAACAAGACAACACAAAAATAAACTTTATACATTTTAATACTGATGAGTTGGGAAATTATATCATCACCACAAAAAAGACAAATAAAGAAGTTTTAAATGACAGGCATTATAAGCAAGTAGGGAGCGGAATCGAACCGCACATACCATAAGCGAAACGCTTATGCCTCTTCCACTGAGAGCATCGCCTACTTGCTACGCGACATCATACCACAAAATCCCAAATAAAACAAGCCCCTATATTTCAATTAAAAAAGTAAATATAATAAAAGGTGTCGCTTATGTTTTAAGCAGTTTTACGCAATAAAGCATAAGCCCCCATTATTAGCATATGCGTAGTGGGATTAACTCTAAGATAGTATAAAAAAGCCTTGCCTCATTGCTTTTACTTGTAATGTTGAATGAGGGCGAAACATCTTCTTTGAATGGAAATAAAGATGTTTTTACTTTTTCAAAGTCTCAACATGACAATATAAAAGACACAGATTTACTAAAAAATCTATATGGAAATAATAAAGAAACAAATCTATACGCAAATATGGAATCTAAAGCAAAAGAAAAAGATTTAATAACAGAATCTAATTTCACATACACCACACAAGAAACAAAAGACATAAAAGTTTTAAGAAATGATTTAATAGGAGTATTGAGCCCATATAAAACCCAGCCCATAACAAACAAAGAAACAGGAATGCAAGGCTTTATAACGACTGATGAGATTAATAAAATATCAAGTAAAAAGGCAATAGATAAAAGTATCGCAAACGGATTTAGTAGAGACGAGCATTTTAAAGTAGCACAAGATTTAAAAAGTTTATTTGAAAATAGTAAATTAAAAGAATCACACGCAGACAATAAGCAAAGAGAGCATATAAAAGTGCATAGATTTATACAAGATTTAAGTATAAATGATAAAGAAGCACAAGCAAAAATCACACTATTTGAAAAAATAGAAGGGAAAAACAGAATCTATACTTTAGAATTAGAAGGTTTAGAAAAACCCGATTCCTTAAGCGTTAGTATGCGTAACGCAGAATCGGCGGTTAAAGCTCAATCGGTGGCGACCGCACACCCTGAAACCACTACTATTGCTAAAACCGATACCGACATTATACCACAAATGCCAAAAGATAACAGCGACCCATTAAAAACTTTTGAATATTTTAAAGATGACTTTATTAAAGAATATCCTAAAGTTTTAGATTTTCACGATGGACACATGCCAATGGCAAATTATCTCTCATTCTATGCAAAAGAGAATATACAAGCAAAACAACAAGCTTTATTAAACACCGTAAAAGATGAGTTTAGCAATATATTAAAAGACATAGGATTGAAGAAAGATGAGATAAAACAAGTGCTAGATCACACAAATAAATATGATGTTGAACATTCTCTGTCAAAAAGTAAGGCAATTTTTAGATTATGCAGAAAAGAATTATAATATTTTGCCACAAGAACAACAAGTCTTAGCACAAGGCTTAATAAACAAAAAACAAGACATACTAAACGCATATGAAAGCAAAAAACCACAATACAAAGAAGTAGAGAAAAAATATAATTTAACGGCTAGCTTTTGATAACAATGCAAAAGTTTTAGTAAGTGATGAATACAACTTACTAAAAGGACTTGTTGATGAACTCTATAAGCCACAAACCCCACAAGAAATCATAAAACAAACAAAGGCAAGTGGAAAAAGTGTAGATGAAACAAAAGAGTTAATATATAAAGCATAAGAAATTAGAATCTAAAAAACCTAGATTTTCAATCTTTTTAATAATAAGCTATAATCACACTTTTATTTTCTTTAAATATCTACATATTAATTCACTAAAGGAATCTAATGTCTCTTCTCACAAATGCGGTGGTGTTATCTGTGCTTGTTATGGCGGTGTTGTGCGTTTTGCGTCTCAATGTTTTGCTATCTATCATTATAGCTGCACTTGTAGCGGGGTGGCTATCTCCACTACCTTTAGAATCTTTATCTTCTGGGGTAGATTCACAAATTTCACTTTGGCAATATTTCTTGCTTAAAACTACCACAACGGGTGAGATTCTCATCAAAGGTATGGCAAGTAATCTCAATATCGCATTAAGCTATATCTTGTTGGGTGGCATTGCTGTGGCGATTTCTCGCACACATTTAATGACTTTTTTGCTCTCCGCCATTGCAAATGTGATAAGCAATAGGAAGTTTATTTTTATCCTTAGCCTTGCTCTCATTGCGTGTTTTTCGCAGAATCTTGTGCCTATCCACATCGCTTTTATCCCCATTCTTATCCCCCCGCTTCTAAGTCTTATGAATCGCTTGAAAATTGATAGACGCGCTGTTGCTTGTGCGCTTACTTTTGGGTTGCAAGCCCCTTATGTAACGCTTGGCGTGGGCTTTGGGCTGATTTTTCACACGACTATTAGCGAGCAGATGAAGGCAAATGGTATGCCTGTAAGTCTTGGTGAGATTAGCTCTGTGATGTGGATTGGCGGGGTGGCTATGCTGCTTGGGCTGCTTTTTGCGGTGTTTGTGCTGTATGCAAAGCCGCGTGAATACGCACAAAAAGAGGAATGCTCTATGGGCGATGCGAGTATGGGTTGGCGTGAATATGCGACACTTTTTGGCATTATCGTGCTTTTTGTCGTGCAGCTTGTTACGCATTCTCTAGCGCTTGGGGCATTTGCTGGGCTTATGTGTATGATTGTGCTGCGTGGGGTTAGATGGAACGAGATAGATTCTGTTATGGAGGGTGGGCTAAAAATGATGGCTTTCATTGCCTTTGTTATGCTTGTGGCGGCTGGATATGGGGAGGTGCTGCGTGCAAGTGGAGAAGTGCAGAATCTCGTGCAAGTTGTGGCAAACTTCACACATCAAGTCGGCGATGGTGCTATGAATACTATCGCTTCAAATGGGCTAGATTCTAATGCGGTTATGGCTTCAAATCCTGCGACTTTAGATTCTAATGGGGCGTCTTTATGGGCGAAATTTATAGGGGCGAGTTTAATGCTGCTTGTGGGGCTTTTAATCACCATTGGCATTGGCACGAGCTTTGGGACGATACCCATTATTGCGGCAATTTATGTGCCTTTTGGAATCTCACTTGGCTTTAGTGTCCCTGCCATAATTTTGCTTATCGGCATAGCTGGGGCGTTGGGCGATGCGGGAAGTCCTGCGAGTGATAGCACTTTGGGACCTACTTCTGGGCTAAATATGGACGGACAGCATAATCATATTTATGATACTTGTATCCCTACATTTTTTGTGTATAATATCCCGCTTTTAGTCGCTGGTGTGATTGGTGCGATGATGCTTTAAGAGATAGTATAAATATACCCTAAAACATATTGGTAATTTTTATAGCCATGAAATTAAGATTTAATCACAAAACAAAATAGCTATTCCTAGTAAATAAAGTTTAGGTATAAAACTTCTTTATAAAAGTGTATAATTGCAATTATTTTGAGTTATTAAAAAGGAGTTTCTATGGCAGATGCAATAAGGATTCTATTTGGCGTGAGTGATACAGATGAATGTCGCAAGGCTATCCCAACGATTATAAAGCTTTTTGCAAGACGCAGTGAGATTGAGCTGACACTGCTGCATGTTACACCTGAAACGATTGTTTTAGCAGAAAGTGGCATTGTGGATTATGCTTCACTAGAGCATGTGCAAGAAGAAGAATCTCATGCGATTTTACAAGAGTTTGCAAAGGTCTTTAATAATGAAGGCATTGCGTGTAAAAAGATTCTAAAAAATGGGAATCCTATTGATGTTGTGCTTGAGATTGCAGATCAATATGATTTGCTTGTGATTGGGGCTAGTGAGTCTTCAATTCTTCATCGAATCTTTAATTCTCACCAAAATGGTTTTATCAACTCATCACCTATACCGGTTTTAGTAGCAAAATAGCTAAACTTGATTTTGCATTAATTGGGACAGGGTGATAAGATTCTAAGGTTATAGAATCTTGCTTGAGCGTAGGGCGATAGTAAAGAAGCGTGAACTTTAGCAACATAATAAAATCAAGTTAAACACATAAAATAAGTTAAACTTTAAGGAACATTTTGGCAAAAGTATATTTTAAGACCTTTGGTTGTAGAAGCAATCTCTACGACACACAAGTAATGATTAGTAACCTTAAAAACCATGAAATAGTAGCAAATGAGATGGAGGCAGATACCATTATCATCAACTCCTGCACGGTAACAAACAAAGCTGATAGAGAAGTGCGTGGGTATGCAAGAAAGTATAGCAGTGAGGGAAAAAAGGTGCTTTTTACAGGTTGTGGAGTGAAGCACTCTGGTGAAAATCTCTTTAAGAGTGGGCTTGTAAATGGGGTGTTTGCACATAGTCATAAAGAGAGTATTAATGACTTTTTATCAAGTGAAAATCGGGTATTTTTGCCAAAAGAGCGGGTAAATAAGCATGTTGATACCACGCTTTTGCCTAGAGTTGTGGGGAAGGTTAGGGCGTTTATTAAGATTCAAGAGGGGTGTAACTTTGCGTGTAGCTATTGCATTATACCAAGCGTGCGTGGGAGTGCTAGAAGCTTTAGTGAAGCCCATATACTAGACCAAATCAAGATTTTGGAGCAAAGTGGCGTTACAGAAGTGATACTAACAGGCACAAATATCGGTAGCTATGGGCTTGATACAAAGACACATATTGCGACACTTATACGAAAGATACATGATATTTCTGGTATTTTACGCATACGATTAGGCAGCCTTGAGCCAAGTCAAATTGACTCTGCTTTTTTAGAGATTTTAGAATTAAATAAGCTAGAGAGACACTTGCATATAGCCTTGCAGCATACAAGTGAATCAATGCTAAAGATTATGAATAGAAAGAATACTTTTGAGCGTGATTTAGAGCTTTTTAATGCGATTGCAAGTAAGGGTTTTAGCTTAGGGACAGATTATATTATAGGGCATTATGGAGAGACAAAAGAGATTTTTGATGAAGCGATATGTAATTTAGAAAAGCTGCCCCTAACGCATATCCACCCCTTTATTTATAGCCCTAGATTTGGCACAAAATCAGCGAAAAATGAATTGAAATTAGCACAAGTAAAAGGCGATGTGGCAAAGGAGCGTTTGCGTAAAATCACAACGATAACGCAGAGAAAAAATCTAGTCTTTAGACATAATCTTAAAAAGCCTTTAAGCGTATTGATAGAGGGTAAAAAGGCGATAAAAGAGAGAGATTCTAGCTATTTTGTGGGCTTAGATGAGTATTTTAATAAGATGATATTGCCTATTAAAGATAACTTAGATTTAAAAGGCAAGTGGGTGAGTGTCGATAAATACGAGATTGCGGAGCGGTATAATGTCGGGCTTAGCTATAATGTGATGCAGGGTTAGTACATGATTTTTGGTATTGACTTTGGATTAAAGCGACTTGGTGTGGCAAAAGTGGTGCAAAATATCATCGTGCCTTTAGCCCCTATCATGCGGAAAAATCGCAATCAAGCAAGCAGAGATTTAGCCAACTTGCTATTAGCACATGAAAGCGATATGAGTAAAATCACGCTTGTAGTTGGTATGCCCCGTGATATGGATATAGAATCCGATTCAGATACAGAATCTAGCGGAGCAGGGCGACATGAAGTCATGCGAAAAAGGATTAGCCATTTTCTTAGCCTTATTGATTTTAGCGGAGAAGTGGTCTATATCGATGAGTCATATAGTAGTAAGGAAGCAAACGAGCGACTACTTGATAGGGGATACAATAAGCGGAAAAATGCACGAAAAAATGGCGTGCTAGACAGCATTAGTGCATGTGTGATTCTAGAGCGATATTTAGAAAAGATCAATGCTTTATCTCATAGAAAAGAAGATAAGCAGAATAGGGCAGGGTGCGAGTCTATTGATAGAGAATCTAGCTTATTGGAATCTAGTATGCCAGAAAATCGCGTAATAGAAAATTGTAAAGTAGAATCTAGCTTATTAGAATCTAGAGTAGTTGAAACTAGTGTGCTTGAATCTAAAGATATGGAATCTAAGCATACAGAATCTAAGAATGAAAATTGCCTTACAAATCCATTACAAACTAAAAATGCTAATAGGGTAGGGGGAAATGAGAATTTAAAATAAATAAAAGTTAGTGTTGATCAATATTTGTATGCTTATATAATATTGAGTGTAGTTTATTATTTTCTTGTTTTACTTAAGACTTTGCATTCTATTTTTGATATAATTTTGTTTTTTATAAGGTGGATTTATGCAGGGTAAAATTCTTGGTTTAGGTGTTATCCGTGGTGATGATGACAATAGATACTCATTTAGCTTAGATGATATTGCAAATCTAAGTGGATATAATTCACGCAATCTTGCTAGGTATCAAGTGGATTTTGAAATCGATGAAGGGAATAAGGTAAAAGATATTTTCATACTCAATAAAGCTTCATTTTGGAGTAGAATAGCACAAGATGATATAAAAAGCATAAGAAGAAATTTTCTTATCGCTTTATCGCTCTATTTTTTATCGAATCTGTTTGGCTTTGTATCACTTATGGAATATAAAAGTCTGGTTTAGAAGATACTACGATATTTGATATTTTAAACAATACATGCCTTATTCTTGGTTATTTGTTTTGGCTATTTGCTACAATCGGCTTAAATCGTGCAAGTGGTAGTAAGACATTATTAAGAAATCTTATAATATCTTTTGTGATACTCATATTAGTAGTTGCTGCACTTTTAATAATAACACCATTAATTGCAAATTGGCTGATTAATAATAGAGATTGGGATACTACTTTATATATAATGTTTGTAGGTTTTGTAATTACTGCATTTATTTTTTTATTGTTATATATACGGGAATTAGCTTTTATTATAGAAAAGAGAAGTATCCTTTGGCTGTTTTATTTTGGAAGCTATCTTTTTGTTAAATTGTTTTGGGAGTTTGGTAGAAAGGATACTGAAAAGTTTGATGTAATATCTTTTGGTATTGAATTTTGGTTGATAATTATCTTATTTATTGTATTTATAAGATTCAAACAAATTCGCAAACGCACAGAAAGTGATAAAATACCTTGGTTTTGATGGATTCTAGATTTTTGGATACTTCGCCTAAAGACTCGGTATGACAACATGCTGGATTCTAAAATTTTACCACTTTTGTGTGTCACAAATTTAATACATGGAATCTCAACTTCACTAAAACAGAAAAATAACCACAAACTCCCCAAAGATTCCAAATCTCCCAACAAAACACAAGTTTTTACCAAGCCTACAAAACATAATTATGCAAAATAAAAAGCCCTAAGTTTTGCGCTACGAGAGCGTTTGTTTTGTGCGATTTCTTTGCTATCTGCTATGAGTGGTTTTTTATAAAGTGAGAATCCTTTGGCATGATTATTCCCGCAAACACATTTAAAGCTTGTGGTATCGCATATACAGCTTTTTGCAAATTGCTTAAAAGATTCCTTAATCATTCTGTCTTCAAGTGAGTGAAAAGAGATAATACAAAGCAAAACTTCATGTAGATTTTGACATGAATGAAGCAAACTTTTTAGCTGTCCTAATTCATCATTCACAGCAATTCTTAAGGCTTGATAGATAAGCGTTGCTGGGTGGATTTTGGCTTTTGAATGCAGTTTTAACGCGATATTTTGCAGGCTATCAGCAGTTATTCTACCTCTCTGACGCTCTTGCACGATGAGATTTGCTAACTTTTTATACTCCCTTATCTCGCCATAATTTTTAAAAATCTCTTCTAACTCATACTTGCTATAAGTATTTACAATCATATCCGCATCTAAACTCTGCGTCCTATCCATACGCATATCAAGCGTGCTTGAATGAAAGCTAAAACCACGATCAATAGAATCAAGCTGATATGAACTCACGCCAATATCAGCCAAGATTCCACAAAGATGATCCCCATTTGCTTCTATCTCTTTGATGATTTGTGGTAGTAAAGTCGCAAAATCCCCGTGTCTAGTTTGGAATCTATCCTTAAATTTTGCCATAGATTCCCTATTATACTCCAACGCATAGCTATCCCTATCAATGCCTATAATATGCAGGTTTGAATACCGCTCTAATAATGCCCTACTCATGCCACCAAAGCCTAGAGTGCAGTCTATAAGCACTTCTTTATTCTTTATGAGCGACTTTTTTGCTATATAGTGTGAATGGGTAGAAAGAAAGATTCTATCAAAAGTGTCAAGCACATGCTCTAGCAATACAGGAATATGTGGTGGGTTTTCTTTTTGCATTGTTTTTCCATTTTTTAGTTTGTATTGTAAGGTATTTATGTTTAGAATCTAATTGCTTTGAATAATATTTAGAAACTAATTTCAATGAAATATTATCATTTTAGATTCCATATTGCTATTTTTATGATAGTTTTATTCTAGATTTTAGCATTTCCATAAGTATTTGATATGCTTTTTTTGCTGTGTCGCTAATCTCTTTTTATTTCATTAAGGACTTCTAGTTCCTTTTTAGGGCGTGATTTATGAATCTTTTTAGCAAAATTACCTCAAGACTGGTTCTTATTCCTTATTGTTGCATTGTTTCCTGCATTTCTATATGTTTTTATGCTACACTTACGGCTTTTACATCACAATATAAAGAAGTCTAAACATGCAAGCAACAAAACAAGCAATATGGCAAATACAAAATAATCCACAGGCAAATAAACTCTCCCCTTTTAAGCACGAAGAAATCTTACAGCATATAATAAACACGAAACGCAAAGATAATAAAGAAAATCCAATAATTAGCAAAAAGATTCTAAATATCGTTGGTCGCACAAATGCAAAATATAATCTCATTAAAGAGGGTGATAGGATTTTGCTTGGACTGAGTGGCGGTAAAGATTCCATGCTACTTGCAACTATCTTTGCATATATGAAAAAACATGCACCTTTTAAGTTTGAGTTTCTTGCTATGACGATTGATTATGGCAGGGGTGGTGAGTATGAGTATATCTTTGAGTATTGCAAAAAGCTAAATATTCCTTATGAGCTTAATCGCACGCAGATATTTAAAATACTTGAGAATCACAAGAAAGAAGGCACGATTTATTGCTCTTTTTGTTCGCGTATGAGACGCGGTGAGCTTTACAGCATGGCGTTAGAAAGGGGGTTTAATAAAATCGCATTGGCACATCATTTAGATGATGCCGCAGAAAGCTTTATGATGAATCTCACTTACAATGGTGCTTTGCGTTCCATGCCTCCATACTACAAGGCACAAAATGGGCTAGGCGTTATCCGTCCGCTTATCTTTGTGCGTGAGAGGCAAATTATAGACTTTATCGCAAGTAATAATATCTATATTGCACCTGATTGTAACTGCCCTATAAACTGGCTACCAGAGGATAAACGACCAAAGGCTAGAGCTGCAAATAAAGAGTTATTAAAAGATTTAGAATCTAAAAATCCAAATCTATTTAAATCGCTCAAAAACGCCTTTAGTAATATTCACGCACAAAGCTTTTGCGATGAAAGGTATATGGATACAGATTGATTACATAGGGTGTTAGAAGGCGAATAATCACTCAAGAGCTATAAACACATCTACCGCAGTATTGTATGGATTGGAGGTTTGTGTTCCATAATTTCTATAAAGAATTTATGAGTGTTGCATAAGTATACAATGATAAGCATACAATAGACCATAAAGCAATAATGACATAGAACTTTATGTAAGAAACTTGCAAAATTTAAGAAGGTGAAATATATGCGGTTTTACAAAAACTAGTCAAGAAGCCAAGTGATGTTTTTAGCCTATAAAAAAGATTGAGCAAAACCCTGATTTTTTTATGGCAATAACGGGCTAAGAGCCACTTTAATTATAGAAAGTCTGCAAAATGATGAAGTGCTGAAGCGACAAGATAGAGAAGAAACTGATAATATAGAACCAAAGGCTTTAAAGTCTGCTTAATAAGGGATTTAACAAGTAGAGAGAAAACAAGTGCGTGGGAACAGCATTTGATAACAATATAGAGGAAACCACCAAAACAGTCCCGTGCCAACCATTCTGCAAAAGAGGCGAGGATCTCTTACACTCTAAAGACATTGAGACACAACAAACGCTAGAACCATAATGTAAAATTTAACTACAATGACAATCAGGCGAAAAATTTATTAGAATGACACAAAACTTCACATTTCAACAAAAGATAAGCGGGGTTTACCAATAGAGCAGTTATGGCAGAATATTTTATCGAAAGTAAGGGGTATGTTTATGCAGTTTTTTAAAATTAAAAACCCTAATTTATCTAGCAGATGAAAAACAAAATGGAAAATAGCTTATGGTGAGGAGGCTGACAGCATACTAAAAAAGTAGAGTTAAAGATAGGGTTTTTAACAAGATTTATTTTTTAAAAGTTTTTTTCGGAGTAGGGGGGGGCTATGATACTATTGTCTTGGGAACAAAGGTAAAAGGAATTTTAAATTTTGTAGTCTTTGATAGCAATCAAATCAAGTATATTGTATTGATAATAAAAGGAAGCTATACAGATACAAAAGGCAATATCACTAAGACTAAACCAAAAAATAAAGAATCTACACATACCTACTTTAATGATAAAAGCCCTAACATCATGTATGCTAATCCAAAACATTTGGGAAGTGGATTGATAAGCGGTAGTGTAGCAGGAATTGAGACTGATGAGAATGGAAACATTGTAGGCTTTAATCCGCAAAACTTTGTCTTAGGCTTAATTGGTGGTAGTGTTGCAAGTAAGGCAGTAAGCAGTGGATACAAAAGATTTTTAGAAAAGAAACCACAGTGAATAATCCCACTTATCAATAAGCAAAAATACACAGAGCCATGATTTGAAGTTGCAAAAGAGCTAGAAAAAACTTATAGGAACGCACAAGTGAAACCAAACGAAAAAATAAAAGATACTTTAGGATTAAGTGGTGTTGTAAAAGGCGATTTTGTCAAACTCGCACAAAAGCACCCTGAATACTTTGCCAATCCACAAGAAGCCAAAGATTTATGCGATTATGTCTTTCAAAATGCTTTTATAGGATTACAAGCAAGTGATAAGAAACAAGCCTTAATTATCGCAAAATTGCAAGATTCTAATAATGATTATGGAAGCGTGGCATTTAGAGTCTAAAAATTGTCATGTTGACCGAAGCGAAATAGCTAATATGAAATCTAAAAACGATTTTTCGTGCTTACGCACTCAAAATGACAAGAGACTAAATTCCATTTTCCACACCCTGTAAGCCCACACTCACTCAAATGCAATAAATTCTAAATTACATCAAAACAGCATATAAGACATTGCAGTAAATCTTTAGCTTTATTTGCAATTTAAGAAAATAAAACTTATTTACAATTTACAATGATGAATTGCCACAATGCCACATGTTTAGCATGGGATACATTAAACACTACATAGCTACTTTAAACTACTCTGCATTTTTTGCAATTTGTGCTATCTTTTCTACGATTTGTGGGTCTTCTAGTGTGCTTACATCTTGTGTAACTACCTCATTTCTAGCGATTGCTTTTAAGATTCTACGCATAATCTTACCGCTTCTAGTTTTTGGTAAGCCCGGCACAAATAGGGCTGCCCCAAGCTTTGCGATATTGCCTATCTCTTTACTTAAAATGCGATTAATCTCTTTCATAATCTCAAGCTCTTCAGCGGTATTATCCACCACACCTTCATGCAGCACGATATAAGCAAACAAACTCTCACCCGTGATAGAATCTAATCTACTCACACATGCACTTTCTGCGACACTTGGATGCTTTGCAATGGCAGATTCAATCTCTGCGGTGCCGATTCTATGTCCGCTAACATTCACAACATCATCAGTTCTACCTGTGATAGTGATATAGCCTTTTTCATCAATGATCGCCCCATCGCCTGAGAAATATACGGGTTTGCCATCTTTTTTCACTTGTTTAAAGTAGCTATCCACATATCTGTCTGGATCGCCCCAAATGCCTCTAATCATTGATGGCCATGGCTTTGTGATACAAAGTAGCCCTTGCTCTCCGGGGGCTGCTTTTGTCCCATCTTCATGCAAGACTTCTGCGATAATTCCGGGTAATGGCAAAGTAGCACAACCGGGGCGAATAGGTGTCGCACCGGGTAATGGGGTAATCATATTTCCACCTGTTTCTGTTTGCCACCATGTATCAACGATAGGGCATTTACTACCACCGATTTCTTCATAAAACCATTTCCATGCAGTAGGGTTAATAGGCTCACCCACCGTGCCTAAAACTTTTAAAGAACTTAAATCATAGTTTTTTGGCTCATTTTCTGCATGTGAATGCAGCATACGAATGGCAGTCGGCGAAGTGTAGAATTTATCTACCATATATTCTTCTATCATCTGCCACCATCTGCCATAGTTTGGATATGCGAGTGTTCCCTCATAAATAATAGTCGTGGCCCCACACGCTAAAGGACCATAAATCAAATAAGTATGCCCCGTAATCCACCCAACATCAGCGGTGCACCAAAAATTATCAGAATCTTTAATATCAAACACCCATTCCATAGTCATTTGTGCATACAAAATATAGCCCGCACTGCTATGCTGCACACCTTTTGGCTTACCCGTGCTACCGCTTGTATAAAGCAAGAATAGCGGATCTTCTGAGTCCATAGGTTCTGGTTCAAATGTGCTTTTTTCATGGGCTACCATCTCATTATATGAGTAGTCTCTACCTCTCACATAGTTTATATCGCAATCATTACGCGTTACTACAAGCACCTTTTTCACACTAGGACATGCATTATCTTCCAACGCCTTATCTACCGCTGGTTTTAGCATATAGGGCTTCCCTTTCCTAAACGCACCATCAGCAGTAACCACTAGCTTTGCCTCTGCATCTTGGATTCTATCCCTTAGTGCTTCTGGGCTAAATCCACCAAATACAACACTATGAATAGCCCCGATTCTAGCACATGCAAGCATAACGATAGCTACCTCTGGGATCATAGGCATATAAAGCACGACCCTATCGCCTTTTTTAATGTCAAAGTGATTTTTCAATAAATTTGCAGTTTTATTGACCTCTGTATAAAGTTTGCGATAGGTAATGACTTTATAGTCGCCCATCTCGCCCTCAAAAATGATAGCAACTTTATTTTTCTTTGTTTTCAAATGTCTATCAATACATTGATAAGAAACATTTAGCTTACCACCCTCAAACCACTTATAAAACGGAGCATTATCATCATTTAAAACACGATTAAAATCCTTAAACCAGTGAATCTTCTCTCTAGCTTGTTTCGCCCAAAAGCCCTCATAATCAGTATCTGCTTCATAGCACAAGTCCTCATATTCACACATATTTTTAATTCGTGCTTGTTTGGCAAACTCTCTGTTTGGTTTAAATATCTGCTTTGCAAACGCCTTGTCTTCATCAATATTTTGCATTATGTTCTCCTTATCCGTGCTTTTTTATTAACACTTGATTAATTTAATATAATCTCAAATTCAAAAAAATGCAACTTAATTAACAATGAAAAAAACTAAAAGTAAGATATTGTTACTTTTATACCCATGAAATTTATAATGAAAAGCACAAAAATGTATCAAATATTCCAAAATTACTTATGCTTGAGATCTAAAATGTGTTAAAGTCCTGTTTGGTGCGTCAGCATGATTGTTCATTTGCAACATAATGTATAAAATATTAAAGTGTCATAAATTACAGCATAAACAAAATGCATGGTGTTTAGGCACAACACTAAAGAGTATATGCGCCTATATGTATTTTGTTTATTTTTGTTTCTTACATTCAAATTTTTCAACAACTTCTTATAGTTTTTGAAATATCATCAGTGCTGTTGCAGAATCTTGATTACATAAAAAATGAAGATTGGAATCATCTGTAATAGTCTTACCATCTTTCTGATATATGCAGGGGTAAGTATCTAAATCATGCCCTTTAAGGAAATGCAACTCGTTGAGAGACATTTCTTTAAGCGTATCACAAATTGTATTGAGTCTAAAGATTCTACCTGCATTAAAACGCAATTTGTCTTGTTTGCCAATCTGTGCAGCTAGATAAAATCTACCACCATTCTTTAGCACTCTTTGAACTGATAATAATGCAAGCCGCCACGCATCTGGATTAATAGGTTCTCCATACATGCCAAGCCCAAAGCCATCAAGTGCACCCATGATTGAAAAAGATTCAATACTATTATCTTCTATGCCATGCAGTGTTGTTATGTCGGATTGAAGGCAACTTACCCCCCCCCCCCCCATATATCTTTAAATAGCGAAGTATTGAATCTATCTGTTAAATCTCGAATATCAATAAGCACAATATTTATTCCCATAGGTATAAGCAGTGTGGTGAAACCACAAAAGCTTGACCCACAATCATAATGGCTTGAAGGCTTATGTTTATATACTTGCTTTGCTCCCCATAAATCCCTCACATAAGTTGGAATATAGCTGATCCCATGTTCTGTATTAATGTATTTAAGATCGCGAACAATATATTCATTTTTAGAATCTATGACAAATCTTCCATCAGTATTTAACGCATTATAACGCTCCCTATCTTGCTGTATATCTTTCTTACTTGCCCAAGGCACTCGCCAATCATAAAAATCATAAGGCGATACTGCCCCAACTTTTCGCGCTATCTTTCTCACTGCTCTTCGTATTTGTTTTACCAACCACCATGGCATAATAATCCTTTGTTTTTTAATAAATAAAAATGCTAATTGTAGCACAAAAATGATTTTATGGAAGGCCCTTGTTAGCCCACGCCATTACATTAGGGGTGTGTAATTGCGTAAATTATCCATTAAAATAAAACCCATTTCACTACATCTTAGAGTTTCAAATAGATTATTAATTTATGAGTCATTGTAATTATTTTTCTATAAGTTTTATTGCAATCACAGCAAAACTAAAAACCACAAGTTACACAGCATGTAACCTTAATAAACATTTTTCATATCCATATTGTAAAAACAATATGATTCTCTATAAACTCACAAAATTAAGGTTAGAATCTAGCCATGTAAAGATAGTGTGAAAGGAATGTGTATGAAAAAAGTGTATTTTTTTGCGACTTGTTTGGGTGCGGCTGCTTATGCTGATACTTGTTTGCATGCGATACAGCTCTTGCAAAAAGAGGGTGTGGAAGTGATTTTTAAAAAAGACCAGACATGTTGCGGACAGCCAAGCTATAATAGTGGTTATTATGATGAGACAAAAGAGGTAGTATTACATAATTTAGAGCTTTTTAAGGGTGATTATCCCATTATAATCCCTAGTGGTTCATGTGCGGGTATGATGAGAGAGGATTATAAAGAGCTTTTTTGTGGCACAAAATATGAAGAAGAAGTCAAACAATTTAGTTCTAGAATCTATGAGTTAAGCGAATATTTAGATAAAGTGTTGCAGGTAAGATACTTCGATGTCGGTGCGCCGATAAAAATCACATGGCATTCAAACTGCCATGCCTTGCGTGTTGCAAAATGTATAACAAGTGCTAAAAATCTCTTAAGAAGCCTTAGTAATGTGGAACTTGTAGAGCTTGAGAGAGAAGAAGAGTGTTGTGGATTTGGTGGGACTTTTAGTGTGAAAGAACCAGAAATCAGCCATGCTATGGTAAGCGAAAAGATTGCTGATATACAGGCTAGAAATATTGATTGCCTAGTATCTGCTGATGCGGGTTGCCTTATGAATATCAGCGGGGCTATGGCAAAAATGGGCGTGGATATCCAATCCATGCATCTTTATGATTTCCTTGCAAAACGCGTGGGGATAGCATAATAAGGGTTTGGGGTTATTTAAGATAGATGGGAGTGTATGTCTAGAATTTAGTTTTTTTGATGATTGATGAATGTGGGTATGCAGTATTTATTCCTATCTTTATTTTAAACTGCCAAATAATCTGTATTTAGATATTCTATTGGTATCTAACTATATTCTTAAATAGGTTTAAATTTGTAGGGTTAGTTTTTTAAACTTAAACTCCCATTTATAAATGTTTTATCACATACCTATATACTTCTAGCAACATGTTGCTTTTGCCACTAAATGATGTGTCTAAGCCTTATAAAATCTTGATTTATTTGGTTTTTTAGTTTTATTGAAACCATGTGAGCACACAAATTTTCACAATAGCTTATAGGTAGAATCGAGATTGACCGCTAAATATAAACTAAAATATAAACATTCAAATAACCATAAATTCCAACTAATATTTCCCCACCCAAATAACACATTAACTAAAATATTTTAGAATCCACGCATTAAATATAAAGGAAGCATGTGTCAAGTCAAAATGAGATAACAAAACTTAATCAAACCACTACACAAACAGAGATAAAACACCCAAGCATTTTAGAAAAAAGTGCCTTGAGTTGCGTCAAATGTGCTAAATGTGTCCCAACATGCACGATTTATGGTGTAAATAGAGATGAGATAACTTCTCCGCGTGGTTATCTTGACTTAGCAAATGCCTATGCAAAAGGGCGATTACTACTTGATAAGCAGCTAAAAGATTCTATAGAATCATGCTTTCTTTGCACAAGCTGCGTGGAGCAATGTCCCATGCACCTGCCTGTTGATGTGGTGATACAAAGAACTCGCGTAGATATTGCTAAAAAGTATGGAATCCCGCTGTATAAAAAAATCATGTTTTATCTGCTTGGCAAAAGAAGTGTGCTAAATCTTGTCTTTTCAATGGGATATTATTTTAATCCATGCCTTTTTAAAACGCAAAATGGCTTTAAAAAAATGCGTTTTAAACTCCCAAAAATAGGCGATAGGACTATCATGCCATTTCATGCAAAAAGCTTTTTGCAAACACATCATGGACTTATAGAATCAAAGCAAAATTCAAGCGATAAAAAACGCAAAGTAGGCATTTACATTGGTTGTTTGAGTAATTATAACTACAAAAATGTTGGCGTGAGTTTATTAAAGATTCTAGATAGACTAGGCATTGATACCCTTGTGCCAAAGGGGCAGGAGTGCTGTGGTGCGCCTGCATTTTTTAGTGGTGATATTTGCAATACCACAAAGCTTATTAAAAAAAATCTAAACTATCTTTTGCCCTTGCTTGATGACTTAGAAGCCCTGCTAGTGCCAGAGGCGACTTGTGCGGCTATGCTTTTGCATGATTGGGGCAATGCCTTAGAGATTGAGAGTGAAGCACATGGTATCGATAATAGTGAGTACATCGAAAAGCTAAAGATTCTAGAGAAAAAGACCTATATGGCAAGCAAATGGCTGCATGATAGAACGCAACTAAATGAGCTACTAAAAGATTCTAAAAAAGAAGAGAGAAGCATAACCTATCATGACCCATGCCATGCTAGAAAGGTGCTAAAAATCTATCAAGAGCCACGAAAACTTTTGCAAAATTTTAAGCTAAAAGAGATGAAAGACTGCAATGTATGCTGTGGCTTTGGCGGGGTTACAATCCAGAGTGAGAGATATGATCTTGCAAAATCAGTAGGCGATAAAAAGGCGTTAAATATTAAGCAAAGTGGAGCAGAAATCGTAAGTGCGGAATGTAGTGCGTGTCGTATGCAAATAGATGATTCTATGGCTAGAAATAATGTTGATGTGAGTTTTAAACACCCATTAGAGTTGATTGCAGAGAATTTGGGGTTGTGATAATTATATCCTAGCTTATATGAAATTTAGAATTATTAGTAGTGGGGATAATGAAATATGTTGAAGCAATTGTATTATAAGACTGAATTTTATTTTCGCTGACTGTAATTTTTAGGCTAAATATCAACAAAACCAAAGTCTTTATGCTCATTTCTGTCCCTTGTTGTCTGTTTAGATATGCAAAATGTTTATAGGTGTGAAGTTTAAGTTTTTAGGTTTTATATTTATGCTTAGCGTTATATATAGATTGTTTTATTGTATTCATAATGATAAAATAAAGCGTGATTATATATACATAAGGATATAAAATTTAGCTTGATGTTTGTTTTTTATAGAATTTTAGCTTTATCTAATTGTTGTAGTGTAAGACAAGGGCTAGTCTATAGGATTTAAAAAATGTAAATAAGGATATGATAAAGCACAGGCGTTTTTGTGCGGTGCTACTCCTTTCTTTCTCCTACATGCGAATAATTTCAAGGAATGCAAAAAAACTAAGAGAATAAAAAGCTAGGTGTGTGGTGAGGGAATACAATGGTAATAGCGAACAAGAAGTCAAAAAGTCGTATAAAATATACATAATTTAGGAGCGAATGAGACACAAGAAATCTTATAATATTGGTATGAATGTGGAGGTGAATCTTTTTAAATCCCAGTATTAGTGTTTGCTTACTCTTAACATGATAATTAGAAACTAAATTTCAACGATAGTCTCAAAGCGTTTCTATACCACATGTTTTTTAAAAAATAAATATTATAAGGATTGCCACAATATGCAATAAAAGCGAAATTTTGTCATATTAAACGGATAAAATCGCATAAAACGCATTATAATACTTTCTACATTTATCTTAAGGGAGAAGTGGATATGAAAGGTTTTACCAAAGAAGATATGATATGGGTGCTTAGTCTTTTTGGCACGGCGATTGGGGCTGGCGTTTTGCTATTGCCTATTAATGCTGGTTTGGGCGGGCTGATACCGCTTTTTGTGATTTTAATACTTGCTTATCCTATGACTTATTTAGCTCACAGAGGGCTTTGTCGCTTTGTGCTTGGTAGCGATAAACCTAGTGATGATATCACTTTTGTTGCTGAAACTTACTTTGGCAGGGGCGGTGGCTTTTTGGTTACACTTTTGTATTTTTGTGCGATTTTGCCTATTTTGCTTGTGTATAGTGCAAATCTTACAACGACACTAGAGCAGTTTTTTGTCAATCAGCTGCATTTAGATGCACCAAATAGGCTTATCAGCTCATTTATCATTGTTGCATTGCTTGTGCTTGTGTCTATTTCTGGGTCTAATATCGTTACAAAAGCGATGAGTATGCTTGTATTTCCTTTTGTATTAATCCTTATTGCGATTTCACTTTTTCTTATACCGCATTGGAATGGGGCTTTATTTGCACATCTTAGCCTAGATTCTGTTGTCGCTGATATGAAAGGTTCAAACTTTTGGCTTACACTCTGGCTTGTGTTTCCTATCTTAGTTTTTAGCTTTAATCACTCGCCGATTATTTCTTCACTTGCATGTCATTGTAAGGAAAAATACCCTGATTGTGCGGAGAAGAAGTCTTCACAAATTATTTCTTATGCGGTTATTATGATGGTTGTGGTAGTTATGTTTTTTGTGTTTTCATGTGCATTATGTCTTAGTCCGCAAGACTTTGCAAATGCTAAGGCAGAGAATGTAAATATTCTTACTTATATTGCAAATAAATACCCAGAAGCTACATTTCTAGCGTATGTATCGCCTATTGTTGCGTTGATTGCTATGAGTAAGAGCTTTTTGGGGCATTATTTAGGCTCACAAGAGGGATTAAATGGTGTGCTTTATAAGGCATCAAATGGAAAAATTACTGGCAAACTTGCAAACACGCTCACCGGTATATTTACCTTTCTTATCGCATGGTATGTGGCATATAAAAATCCTAGTGTCATTGGCATTATAGAATCTATTGGCGGTCCTGTGCTTGCTATCTTGCTATTTATCATGCCTGTATATTGTATTTATAAATTTGATGTGTTAAAGAGATTTAGAAATCCAATTTGTGATGGATTTATCGTAGTTATGGGGCTTATAGCAATTTCAGCGGCAATTCATGGATTGCTATAAAGACTAAAGTAGAAAGGGGATTTCATGAGTAATTTAAATATTTTTAAAATCGGTGTAGGACCATCATCATCGCATACTTTAGGACCATTAATAGCTGGAAATCTTTTTTGTAAAAAGCTAGATTCTGTGTTGCAAGATGTAGAACGAGTCGAAGTAAGCCTTTATGGCTCTTTATCACTTACAGGCAGGGGACACTTAACGGATAGGGCAGTGATTTGGGGATTAAGCAATGTGGAGGCAAGATCGTTAAAGGCAAGCTTGCAAGCAGAGATAAATGAGAAAGCACTCAATCAAAATAAACTCAATCTTTGCGGTAAAAAAGAGATTTCTTTCTCTTATGATAGGGATATAATTTTTTCTCATGACTTTTTAGAGTTACATGAAAATGGCATGTGTATAAAAGCCTTTGATTCTCATAATAAAGAGATTGCAAGTCAAGTATATTATTCTGTTGGTGGTGGTTTTGTAAAAACTGAAGAGGAATTAAAAGAAGGCGATATGGAATCAGATTCTAATAATATAGATATGAGTATTGAAAATGCTACAAAAGCCTTGTATCTATGCGATGAAAAACGGGTTAATCTCGCACAACTCTCACTGATGTATGAATTGCAATTTAACACAGAAGAATACATAAAGGCATATTGCCTTGAGATTTGGCAGGTTATGCAGGAAGTGTATGAAAATGGCACAAATCCTACGCAAGAGTATCTACCCGGAAAGCTTCATTTACGCAGACGCGCAAAAGGGTTGCATGAAAGAGTGAAAGCTACAACAGATCCTATGGGTATAATTGATTTTATCTCGTTGTATGCAATAGCCATTGCTGAAGAAAACGGCAGCGGTGCAAAAGTCGTTACCGCCCCAACAAATGGTGCATGTGCGGTTATACCTGCTGTTATGTTGTATCTTAAGAATCATACAATAGGTTTTGGCGATAAAGAGGCGATTGACTTTTTGCTTACTGCCATGCTTATTGGCTCATTTTATAAGAAAAATGCAAGTATAAGCGGTGCGGAAGCAGGCTGTCAAGCAGAGATAGGCTCGGCAAGCTCCATGGCAGCAGCAGCAATGGCAAGTGTGCTTGGGGCAGAAGCAAGAGTCGCATGTAATGCCGCAGAAATGGCAATGGAACATCATTTAGGGCTTACTTGCGATCCTGTTGGTGGGCTAGTGCAGATTCCTTGTATTGAGAGAAACGCATTTGGTGCGATTAAGGCGATTTCAGCGGCTCGCATGGCAATGACAAGAAAAAGCATACCGATTGTAAGCCTTGATGAAGTGATTAAGACAATGTATCAAACAGGCAAAGATATGAACGCAAAATATAGAGAAACTTCACTTGGCGGTTTAGCAAAAACACTCTCAAGCGTGTGTTAATATTTGATTCAAGATTCTATCTATGAAGCTTTTCATATTTTTTAGCTGCTAAGAATTATAGAATCTAATGTTTTAGAGAATGTGTAAATAGTTGTATCGTGCTTTTTTAAGTGTTTTGCTGTAAGGAAGCTAGACTTAGAATCTTATTTACAATTCTAAGTCTCTATGTATAAATTTAACAAGACTTCTTTTTAAGGCTATTTAAGGGTAGTAGCCTCATAGCCCTTATTTTGCTAGTTAGGTTTTGAATAAAAACCTATATAGATTAAAACGCAGGGACAACTTCACCTTTATAAGTATCTTCTATAAATTTCTTCACCTCTGGGCTTTGCAATGCTTTTTTCAACTCTAAAATATCTGGTTTATTCTCATCACCAGCACGCACTACAAGGATATTAGCATAAGGTGAGCGAGAATCTTCAATCGCGATTGTATCCTTGCTTGATAAGCCATTTTGCATAGCAAAGTTACCATTAATCACAGCAAATGCTACATCATCAAGCATTTTGGGTAAAAGAGCTGCTTCTGCAGTCATTATCTTTAGCTTCTTTGGATTCTTTTTAATATCACGCAAGGTTGCGGTTAGATTCTTGGGGTCTTTTAGCACAATCACGCCATTATTATGTAAAAGTATCAAAGCCCTTGCCGCATTTGTAGGGTCAGAAGGGATAGCAATCTTTGCACCACTTTGCAATTCATCAAGTTTTTTTAGCTTCTTTGAATACACACCAAGCGGCTCTACATGCACTTGTCCAACACTTACCAGATTGAGATTTTTATCCTTATTAATCTTTTCAAGGTAGGGCAAATGCTGCATAAAGTTTGCGTCTAAAGATTTGTCTGCAAGGGCTAGATTTGGCGTTACATAATCTGTAAATTCCACGATTTTTAGCTGAACTCCCTTTTTATCTAACATAGGGATAACTGACTTTAAAATCGCGGCATGTGGCACGGGCGTAGCCCCCACTTTCACCTCTCCTGCAAACATCGTTTGTAACGAACCTAAAGCTAAACCTGCAACTAATATGCTTGTGCTTACAAATTTTCTCATAACTGCTCCTTAATAATAAAATAAGCGTATATTCTAGCACAAAAACCAAGATTTATTTCATGCAAATTTTACAAACGCTACATTACCTTAAGATACATATATGAAAAATAAGGTTATAGAATCTTATTTTGTTACAATTTTAGATTCTGTTGTTGTTTTTTGCCATATTTTACCCCTTGTTTGATGTAGAGATTATGCAAAGACTTGTGATATTTAACACTTGCTTATAAGCTAAGATTCTCAACAAGCCACGCATTATACGCATTTTCAGCCTTTGCTTCAAAGGATAGTATCTCTGGGACTTCATAGCTATGATGAGAGTGGATTAAAGATTGTATTTTTTCATAGCATTCTGGCAAGGTTTTTAAAATCAGCAAATATTCCTTCTCCTTGCAAAGTTTCCTTTTACCTTTTGAATCTTTCCAAACATAATGACTTTTTATCTTAAAATACTGCCCACAGGCAATAAGGCGAGATTCTAAAAGAATCTTAATAAGATTTTTTGCTTCCTTTTTTGTGGGCGTTGTGGTGTGGATAATGAGCATAAATTTCCTTTATAAAAATATTAAAGTATTATAACCTACTCTTTAAAAATTGCTCCGCTCACCACTGCCCTTAAAGTCTTATATGAGATAAACACCACTGCAAAAAATGCCATCACAAGCCCTAAAATCCCCAAAAGTCCATAAAAGCACTTAAAATCAATCATATATAAATCAAAACTCGCTATCCCAAAGGCACACAGCGGAAAGGTAAAAGCCCACCACGATGGCGCAAAGTTTAGCTTAGTAAAGATATTACCTAAACTTAAAAGCAATAGCACGAAAAACAACGCCACATCAAAGCCCACAAAACTCAACGCATTATGGAATCCAAAAAGGCTATGAAAATCCACCACAAAAATGCTAGGTGGAGCGATAAAAATAAAAAGTGTGGGGATAAATTTAGATTCCAAACTCTGCTCAAAGATTAATCGCTGCATAATCATCGCACTCAAAAGTATCCAAAAAAAGCAACCGATAGAAAAGAAAAAGAGTAATAATTCCTTTGGTGCGTTGATTAAACCACCGCTTAAAGGCACGATTAGATTCCCTACAATTGGTATAAACCACGCAGGGGATAGCAAAGCACTCTTCATACTCTCTTTAAACCAAAAAGACATTACATAAAGGCTAAGTATAAGTTGCAAAGCACTTGCTACATAAAATAGCCCCAAAATCCCTTGCCATAGCACATCTACCCCACTACTTAAATCACTCCAAAACGCCACGATAATAAGCATACTGATAGGAATGCTTGATAGGAAGTTAATCTTTACTTGGTGTTTTAAGTCTGCTTTAAACGCATTGAAATGATAAAGCATTTTTGCACCATAGCACACAAGCAAAAGGGCGAAAATAACCACTGCCACCACCGCAAAGCCATACGCCCCCCACCATAGA